>NZ_CP020555.1:0-2400000 GCF_002080455.1 Streptomyces sp. Sge12 | reverse complement strand
CTCGCCCCGGGACCCGTAGTAGTTCGGCGTCGCGCTGTCGAAGATCTCCTGGAGCGTTCCCGCCGCGCCGGGCAGGAAGACCACGCCCGCGGTGGACCGGGCCAGCAGCCCGTCCTCACGGACGGCGTTCGCGAAGTACTTCGCGACGTGTCCCGCGAAGGCGTTCGGCGGCTCGTGCCCGTAGAACCAGGTCGGGATGCCCACCGAGTCACCACCGGCCGGGAAGCGCTCGCGCACGTCGAAGGCCGCGCGCGCCCACTCGGACACCGACGGGGTGAAGGAGGGGGCCTTGGCCAGCAGCTCCAGGGCCTCCGGGAGGGCCTCGTCCGGGGCCGGCGCCAGGTAGGCGCCCAGGTTCGCGGCCTCCATCGCGCCCGGGCCGCCGCCGGTGGCGACCGTCAGCCCGGACCGGGTCAGCGCCCGTCCCAGCTCGGCCGCACCGCGGTAGTCCGCAGCGCCGCGGGCCATGGCGTGGCCGCCCATCACCCCCACGACCCGGGCGCCCGCGAGGTGCTCGTCCAGGGCGTCGGAGATGGCGTCGTCGTGGATGGACCGGAGCATCGAGGAGAAGACGTCGCCGTCGGACTTCGTTTCCTGGAACCAGGCGTACGCCTCGGCGTCCGGGGTGGCCTCGTACCCGTCGGGCAGCCCGGTGAAGAGCTCCTCGGGCGTGTAGAGCAGGCCCCGGTACGGGTCGAACGGCAGGTCCGGCACGGGCGGGAAGACCAGCGCACCGTCGGCGCGGACCTTCACCGCCGCGTCGGGCTCCATCGCGCAGCCCAGGAACACCGACGCCGAGGTGTCGGTCGCCAGCAGGGCGAAGGTCCGCTCCAGCAGGTTCACCGACTGGATCCGGTAGCCGCTGAGCGAGCCGCGTGCCACGACCTGGTCGAATTCGGCGAGCGTCTCGATCTCGATGTCTGGGGTGACCATTCGGCCCACCCTAAGGGCTGCTCGTCTCAGCGGGTCAATGCCAGCGACGTCAGTTGCGCCACACCCCAGCTGAGCGGAAGGCACACGGCCACGAGGGCGGTGGCCCGCAGGCTCGCGGCGCTGCGCAGGACGTTGGACGGGGCGCCGAGGTCGATGAGCGCGGTGCGTCCCGGCTCCCGGCCCCGCCGGGCCTCCACCACGGATGTGAGAAGGGTCGCGGCGGCGCACAGGGCCACCAGGAGGGCGGCCGGCCAGGTCAGCGGGCCCAGCGGGACGGGCAGTCCGCCCCGGTCGCGCAGGGCCAGGGCGGTCAGGGCGGCGGCGGCCACCGAGCACAGCACGCCCAGCGGCGGCCCGATCCGGGGGGCCTCCTGCTGGAGGACCCGTCCGGCCAGCAGCCGCAGCGCGCCCGGGCGGACCGCCTGGACCAGGCTGCCGCAGGCGTAGGCGAGTCCCGGTCCGGCGAGGGCGAGCCCGACCGCGGTCAGCGACCAGCCGGCGAGCACCCCGCCGCCGGTGGGGCCCGCGTAGGCGAGGACCGCGAGCCCGCAGGCGGTCAGGGCGATGCCCCAGGGCAGTCCGGTCTGCGGGGCCAGCGGCTGGTGCGGGCGCAGCGCGAGGGCGGTGGCGGCCGAGGCGGTCACCGGGATCAGGCCCAGCAGGGTGAGGGCGCCCGCCACGGGCAGCGGCTGGTCGGCGTGGAGGAGCTCGGCCCCGGCCCCGTCGAACGGCAGCCCGGCCACGTCCCCGCGCAGGTGGAGGAAGACGGCGAGGGCAAGGGCGGCGCCCAGGGCGCAGGCGACGGCGGTGGAGATCGCGGCGACCAGCGTGAGCCGGAGCGGTCCCAGTCCGGCGGCGTCCATTCCCTCGCGGGGCTGGGTGGCGGGGTCGGCCCGGGCCACGACGACGGCGAGGTGGACGGTGACGGCCAGCGGGATCAGCGCCCACAGCAGGCGAGGGAACGATCCGGCGGGCTGGGCCACGGCCCCGGCGAGTACGTAGAGCAGCAGGAAGCCGGTCCCGGCCGAGGCGGCGGCGACGAGGAGGCGCCGCAGCTGGACGAGGGGCCGGGAACCGCGGGCTAGGCGGAGAGCGAGCACGCGGTCTGGTCCTCCGTGGTGTCGGCGACGGGGGAGGCGGCGGCCGCGGCCCCTGCGAGGCGGCCGTCGAGCAGCGCGATCCGGCGGTCCGCGACGGCCGCGGTGGCCTCGTCGTGGGTGGCCAGCAGCACGGTGACGTCGTGGGAGCGGGCCGCGGTGGTCAGGGCGCGGAGCAGCAGGGCCCGGTCGGTGCGGTGCAGCGGGGCCGTCGGCTCGTCGGCGAAGATCACCGCGGGGTCGTTGACCAGGGCCCGGGCGAGGGCGACGCGCTGGCACTCGGCGCGGCTGAGGGCGCCGGGGCGCTTGCGGGCGAAGCCGCCGATGTCGAGGCGGTCCAGCCATTCGCAGGCGGCGCTGCGGGCGCTGCGGTGGGAGGCGCCGGCGAGCAGCAGGGGCAGGGCCGCGTTCTCCCAGACCTTCAGCTCGGGCAGCAACTGGGGCTCGTGGCCGATCCAGCCGAACCGGTCGCGGCGCAGCCGTTCGCGGACGACCGCACCCATGGTGTGCACGGGAAGGCTGTTGAACCAGACCTCGCCCTGCTGGGGGCGCAGCTGCCCGGACAGGCAGCGCAGCAGGGTGGTCTTGCCGCTGCCGCGGGGACCGGTCAGGGCGACGATCTCGCCCTGGCGGACTGCGACGGAGACCTCGACGAGGGCCGGGGAACCGTCGTGGGAGTAGTGAAGGGACCGAGCCCACAGGACGTCATTGTCAGGCGGGGCAGCATTGTCCGGTGGAGCCACCATGGCGTACACCTCCGTCCGGGGGAACGAAGCGGAACCTGCTGAAGTCACTGGCGCCGCACTGAGATGTAAAGAGATGAACGTCTTGGATGGTGACAGCACACGGCCCGGACCCCCGCGTTCTCACTCGAACGGAGGATCCGGGCCGTGTGGTTGGACTACTGCGGCTCGGACGATGGGGGTCCGGTTACAGCTTGGTCCACGCCTCGGTGAGCACGGAGCGCAGGATGGCCTCGATCTCGTCGAAGGTGCCCTGGTCCGCGATCAGCGGCGGCGCGAGCTGGATGACCGGGTCGCCGCGGTCGTCGGCCCGGCAGTACAGGCCGTTCTCGAAGAGGGCCTTGGAGAGGAAGCCGTAGAGCACGCGCTCCGTCTCCTCGTCCGTGAAGGACTCCTTCGTGACCTTGTCCTTGACGAGCTCGATGCCGTAGAAGTAGCCGTTGCCGCGGACGTCGCCGACGATCGGCAGGTCGTGCAGCTTCTCCAGCGTGGAGCGGAAGGCGTCCTCGTTCTTCAGCACGTGCTGATTGAGGCCTTCCTTGTCGAAAATGTCGAGGTTGGCGATGGCCACCGCCGAGGACACCGGGTGTCCGCCGAAGGTGTAGCCGTGCAGGAAGGTGTTCTCGCCCTTGTAGAACGGCTCCGCGATGCGGTCCGAGACGATGCAGGCACCGATCGGGGAGTAGCCCGAGGTCATGCCCTTGGCGCAGGTGATCATGTCCGGCACGTAGCCGAACTTGTCACAGGCGAACATCGTGCCGAGGCGGCCGAACGCGCAGATCGTCTCGTCGGAGACGAGCAGGACGTCGTACTCGTCGCAGATCTCGCGGACCCGCTGGAAGTACCCGGGCGGCGGCGGGAAGCAGCCGCCGGCGTTCTGCACCGGCTCCAGGAAGACGGCGGCGACGGTGTCGGCGCCCTCGAAGAGGATCTCCTGCTCGATCTGGTCGGCACACCAGCGGCCGAAGGCCTCCGGGTCGTCGCCGTAGATCGGGGCGCGGTAGATGTTGGTGTTCGGCACCTTGTGCGCGCCGGGGACCAGCGGCTCGAAGGGAGCCTTCAGGGCGGGGAGGCCCGTGATGGACAGGGCGCCCTGCGGGGTGCCGTGATAGGCGACCGCACGCGAGATGACCTTGTACTTCGTGTGCTTGCCCTGCAGCTTGAAGAACTGCTTGGCCAGCTTCCAGGCCGTCTCGACGGCCTCGCCGCCACCGGTGGTGAAGAAGACCTTGTTCAGGTCGCCCGGGGCGTAGTCGGCGAGGCGCTCGGCGAGCTCCACGGCCTTCGGGTGGGCGTACGACCACACGGGGAAGAAAGCGAGCTGCTGAGCCTGCTTGTAGGCGACCTCGGCCAGTTCCTTGCGGCCGTGACCTGCGTTGACCACGAACAGTCCGGCGAGACCGTCGAGGTAGCGCTTGCCCTTGTCGTCGAAGATGTAGGTGCCCTCACCACGCACGATGGTGGGGACGGGTGCGTTCTCGTACGACGACATGCGGGTGAAGTGCATCCACAGGTGGTCGTATGCGGTCTTGGAGAGGTCCTGGCTCACGGGCTATCGAGTTCCCCACATGTAGGTCTGCTTCTTCAGCTTCAGATAAACGAAGCTTTCGGTTGATCGCACGCCGGGGAGCGTGCGGATCTTCTTGTTGATCGTTTCGAGCAGGTGGTCGTCGTCCTCGCAGACGATTTCCACCATCAGGTCGAACGACCCTGCGGTCATGACCACGTACTCGCACTCGGCCATGGCGGTCAGCGCATCGGCCACCGGGTCGAGGTCTCCCTCGACGTTGATGCCGACCATGGCCTGGCGTCGCAGGCCCACGGTGAGCGGGTCGGTGACGGCGACGATCTGCATGACGCCCTGGTCGAGCAGCTTCTGCACCCGCTGGCGCACCGCCGCTTCGGACAGGCCGACGGCCTTGCCGATCGATGCATAGGGACGGCGACCGTCCTCCTGCAGTTGCTCGATGATCGCCAGGGACACAGCATCGACCGAAGGGGACGGTTGTCTGTTCCTGGAATCTGCGCTTCGACTGACCACGACCTCACTGTGCACGAGGGTCGTCTGTTCCGCAAGACGGAATCGATGAAATCCGTTGTTTGACGACTCTGATCTCACTGATTTCGTAGTTGGTGGCGTCCGGGTCTGTCGAAAGCCTCCGCCGAGGGGCTAGGCTTGGCTTTTGTCTCAATCGTTGGACATGTGATCAGGAGTGTGGCTGTAGTGACCACCGAACTGCGTCGTCTGCGCAACTACATCGGCGGGGAGTTCAAGGACGCCGCCGACGGGCGGACCACCGAGGTGGTCAACCCGGCCACCGGCGAGGTGTACGCCACCGCCCCGCTCTCGGGCCAGGCCGATGTCGACGCCGCCATGGCCGCCGCCGCGGCAGCCTTCCCGGGCTGGCGCGACACCACCCCGGCGGAGCGCCAGCGGGCGCTGCTGAAGATCGCGGACGCCTTCGAGGCGCGCGCGGAGGAGCTCATCGCCGCCGAGTCGGAGAACACCGGCAAGCCGCTGGGCCTCACGGCCAGCGAGGAACTGCCGCCGATGGTGGACCAGATCCGCTTCTTCGCCGGTGCCGCACGTCTGCTGGAGGGCCGCTCGGCCGGCGAGTACATGGAGGGGATGACCTCGATCATCCGCCGTGAGCCGGTCGGCGTCTGTGCCCAGGTCGCGCCGTGGAACTACCCGATGATGATGGCCGTGTGGAAGTTCGCCCCGGCCATCGCGGCGGGCAACACCGTCGTGCTCAAGCCTTCGGACACCACCCCGGCCTCCACCGTGCTGATGGCGGAGATCATCGACTCGGTGCTGCCCAAGGGCGTCTTCAACGTCATCTGTGGTGACCGCGAGACCGGCAAGGCCATGGTCGAGCACTCCACCCCGGCGATGGCCTCCATCACCGGCTCGGTGCGCGCGGGCATGCAGGTCGCCGAGAGCGCGTCCAAGGACGTCAAGCGCGTCCACCTGGAGCTCGGCGGCAAGGCCCCGGTCGTGGTCTTCGAGGACGCCGACATCCCCAAGGCCGTCGAGGACATCGCGGTCGCCGGTTACTTCAACGCCGGCCAGGACTGCACCGCCGCTACCCGCGTGCTCGTGCACGAGTCGATCCACGACGAGTTCGTGGCCGCGCTCGCCAAGGCCGCCGCCGACACCAAGACCGGCCAGCCGGACGACGAGGACGTGCTGTACGGCCCGCTGAACAACCCGAACCAGCTCAAGCAGGTCGCGGGCTTCATCGAGCGCCTCCCCGCCCACGCCAAGGTCGAGGCGGGTGGCCACCAGGTCGGCGAGAAGGGCTACTTCTACGCCCCGACCGTGGTCTCCGGCCTCAAGCAGGACGACGAGATCATCCAGAACGAGGTCTTCGGCCCCGTCATCACCGTCCAGTCCTTCACCAACGAGGACCAGGCCCTGGAGTACGCGAACGGCGTCGAGTTCGCCCTCGCCTCCTCCGTGTGGACCAAGGACCACGGCCGTGCGATGCGGATGTCCAAGAACCTCGACTTCGGCTGCGTGTGGATCAACACCCACATCCCGCTCGTCGCCGAGATGCCGCACGGCGGCTTCAAGAAGTCCGGCTACGGCAAGGACCTCTCCGCCTACGGCTTCGAGGACTACACGCGCATCAAGCACGTGATGACCTCGCTCGACGGCTGATCGGCCGCATCGATCACAGCACAGCGTTGACGGGGCGGGCAGTAGACAACATGTCTATTGCCCGCCCTTCCGCGTTCCCCGAGGCTGTGCCCATGCCTGAACTCGCCTTCTCCCGCCGTTCTGCGCTGTACGGCCTCGGTGCCGCGGGCCTCGTGGCCGCCCTCGCCGGCTGCGGCGTGCCCGCCGCCTATGTGCCCGAGGAAGGGCGCGAGGGCCCGGACCGCTCGGAGCGGGACCGCAGTGTCGTCTTCTCCAACTGGCCGCTCTACATCGACACCGACGAGGAGGACGAGGAGCGCCGTCCCACGCTGGAGGCCTTCTCGGAGCAGACGGGCATCGAGGTCCGGTACACCGAGGAGATCAACGACAACGACGAGTTCTTCGGCAAGGTCAGCCCGGCCCTGATGAACCGCCAGGAGACCGGCCACGACCTGATCGTGGTCAGCGACTGGATGGCCGCCCGCTTCGTCCACCTGGGCTGGGCCCAGAAGCTGGACCGGTCGGTCCAGCCCAATGTGGCCAGGCACCTCGATCCGCAGCTGCGTTCCCCCGCCTTCGACGAGGGCCGGCTGCACACCGTCCCCTGGCAGTCGGGGATCACCGGCATCGCCTACAACCGCAAGGCCCTGGGCCGGGAGATCAAATCGGTCAAGGACCTGTGGCAGCCGGACCTGGCGGGCAAGGTGACCCTCTTCTCCGGCCTGGACGAGTCCTTCGCCCTGCTGATGCAGGGCAACGGCGTGGACGTCACGCGCTGGACCGAGTCCGACTTCCACCGGATGTGCGACCAGGTCGAGAGCATGGTGAAGAAGAAGCACATCCGCCGCTTCACCGGCAACGACTACACCTCCGATCTGAGCAAGGGCGATGTCCTCGCCTGCCAGGCCTACTCCGGTGACGCCATCCAACTCCAGGCCGACAACCCGGACATCGAGTTCGTCGTCCCCGAGGAGGGGGCCGAGCTCTGGGCGGAGAGCCTGCTCGTCCCCAACCTGGCCCGGCACAAGGCCAATGCCGAGGCCCTCATGGACTACTACTACGCCCCGGAGGTGGCCGCCGAGCTCGCCGCCTCGGTCAACTACGTCTGCCCCGTCCCGGCCGCCCGGGAGGTTCTGGCCGCCTCCGACGACAAGGAGACCGCCGAACTGGCCGAGAACCCGCTGATCTTCCCGGACGAGGACATGCGCAAGAGGCTGGTCGTGGCACGGGACATCTCCTCCGCCGAGCGCCGCTCCCTCGCCAGGCGCTGGAACGCGATCGTCGGCCTCTGACCGGCGCGGACCGACTCCGCCCGCCGGTTCTGAACGCGTTCAGCAATTTGGCTGAACGCGTTCAGAAACCGGCGTACGCTTCCTTCCATGAGCGAGAGAAGCGCCCTTCAGCGGCGGATCCGTGTCTGGCTGGCCCTGTTCATCGTCTGCCTGGTCCTCAGCGGCCTCACCGCCTTCCCCCTGGTCAGCGAGCTCCGCTGGGCCAACGCCCTGATCGACAACGAGTGGCTGCGACGCGTGGGCGACGGCCTGGACCAGGCCGATGCCGCCTACCCCTTCCTCCTCTACGGGACCGACTGGCTCGCCTTCGCCCACCTCGTCATCGCCGTCTTCTTCTACGGGGTCCACCGCGACCCGGTCCGCAACATCTGGATCGTCGACGCCGGCATGATCGCCTGTGCCGGAGTGATACCGGTGGCCCTGATCTGCGGCCCGATCCGGGGCATCCCCCTCTGGTGGAGCGTCATCGACATGGCGTTCGGGGTCTTCGGGGTGATCCCGCTCCTGGTCCTCCGCCGCATGATCAAGCGCCTGGAGGGCCTGGAGGGCCTGGAGCACCGGGAAGCCGTGCCGGCTACCGGGTGAAGGCCGCCATCACGATGTCGAAGGCCACCTTGTTCATGTCCCGGCCCTTGGCGTCCACGGAGTTGACCGAGTAGACGAGGGTGCGCGACAGGTCCCGCGTGCCGCCGATGACGGTGCTGTAGCCGTGGCGCGAGCCCGTCTTGCCGTAGGCCACCGTGCCGTCCGGCAGGACAAGCCGCTTCAGTCCCGCCGTCTGTTCCGCGTCCTCCCCGCTCTCGAAGTCCTTCACCTCCGGCACCGTGAACATCTCCTCCAGCTGCGCCGGGGGTACCAGCCGCCCACCGAAGAGGGCCACCGTGAAGCGCTCCAGGTCCGCCGTCGTCGATATCAGGTCCCCGGCGGCCCAGTTGGACCAGGAGTTCCACTCGGTCACATCCACCAGCTCCCGCGTGCCGTCGGCCCGCGTCACCGCCTGGTAGCCGCGGTTGTGCGGACCCGGTATCCGCGTCTGCGTCCGGCTCGGCAACGAGGTGTCGCGCAGCCCGAGCGGCTTGAATATCCGCGTGGTCACGGCCTGTTCGTAGGACCGGCCCGTCACCTTCTCGATCAGCACGCCCAGGATGGTGTAGTCGATGTTGAGGTAGTGCTGACGGGTCCCCGGGTCGAACTCGGGCCCCTTCGCCACCGCGTTGGCGATCAACGCCCGCGGATCGTCCCGGTCGAACCGGTGGGCCAAGGCGTCCTCGAAGGTGTCACCCGGGCCGTCGGCCGGACGGATGCCACTCGTGTAGTTCAGCAACTGCCGCACCGTGACGGGCTTGAAGGTCCCCGGCAGCAGGCCCGGCAGGTACTCCTGCACCGGACGGTCCAGCTCCACGCGCCCCTCGGCGGCCAGCTGGAGCACCACCGCCGCGGTGAAGGCCTTGGTCACCGACCCCGCCCGGAAGCGGCCCCGCTCCAGCGCCGGGCGCCCCGTACGGACATCGGCGACACCGGAGTGCCCCTGCCAGCTGCCGCTCGAACCGCCCACGCGGACCAGCGCGGCC
The DNA here is from genome assembly GCF_002080455.1 of Streptomyces sp. Sge12. Taxonomy (NCBI): domain Bacteria; kingdom Bacillati; phylum Actinomycetota; class Actinomycetes; order Kitasatosporales; family Streptomycetaceae; genus Streptomyces; species Streptomyces sp. Sge12. The sequence goes on along the minus strand of NZ_CP020555.1, from coordinate 2,390,721 downwards.
GTCGCATCCGCGTGCCCGGGGCCGAGCCCGGCGATCGCCTTCTCCAGCGCCCCCGCGTTCGGCGGCGTCGCGATCGCCGGTGTGACCAACCCCTGTGAAAGAGGAGCCGGCGCCGCAGCGGTCGCGGCATGCGCGACGGCCGGACCGGAAGCGATCCCCAGCACCAGAGCGGCGGCGGTCAGCGTGCGCGTCGTGGCGTTCATGATGGTGTGTGCTCCCCCTGTGAGAACCCGGGGCCCGACTGCCCCGATGACCTCAATGCTCCTGCTCACCCGGGTAGTTGCGGATCACCAACGAGAGGGGTCTTCACCGGTACGACAACTCACCGGCGCGAGGGAGGCGACACGCCGCACCTCACTCCCCGGAGGGAGTACCCGCCGCGATCAGGCCCGTTTCGTACGCGCAGATCACCGCCTGGATCCGGTCCCGCAGGCCCAGCTTCGCCAGCACGTTCCCCACGTGCGACTTCACCGTGTGCTCGCTCACCACCAGAGACGCCGCGATCTCCGCGTTCGACAGCCCCCGCCCCAGGTGCAGCAGCGTTTCCCGCTCCCGCGCCGTCAGCACCTCCAGCCGCTCCGCCCGCAGCCCGTGCCGCGCCGCGGCCCCCGTCACCGCCGTGTACTCCTCGATCAGCCGGCGCGCCACCGAGGGCGCCAGCAGGGACTCGCCCGCCGCCACCACCCGTACCGCGTGCACGAGATCGTCCCGCCGCACGTCCTTCAGGAGGAAACCGCTCGCCCCCGCGTGCAGCGCCTCGTACACGTACTCGTCCGAGTCGAAGGTCGTCAGCATCACCGTCCGGCAGGAGCTCCGCGCCGAGATCGTCCGGCACGCCTCGATCCCGTCCAGCACCGGCATCCGGATGTCGAGCAGCACCACGTCCGGCGCCAGCCGGGCCACCGCCTCCACCGCCGCCGCGCCGTCCCCCGCCTCCGCCACGACCTCGATGTCCTCCTGGGCGTCCAGGATCATCGCGAACCCGCTGCGCACGAGCTCCTGGTCGTCGGCCACCACCACACGGATCGTCAACTGCCCACCTCCTGCGGCGAGGCTGCAAGGACCACCCGTACCGAGTACCCGCGCCCGTCGGGCCCCGGGCCGGTCCACGCCGTTCCACCGTGCGCCGCCGCCCGCTCGCGGATCCCGATCAGGCCGTGCCCGCCGCCGGACTTCCCGCCCGGCCCCCTGCCGTCGTCCGTCACCGTCACCGTGAGCGCCCGCGGGCCGTACTCCAGCCGGACGTCCACCGCCGCGGCCCCGGCGTGCTTCACCACGTTCGTCAGCGCCTCCTGCACCACCCGGTGCACCGTCGCCTCCAGCGCCGCCGGCAGCTCGCGCACCTCGCCCGACCGCTCGTACGACACCCGGAGCCCGCTGGCCCGCACCCGGTCCAAGAGCGCCGGCAGCGCCCCCGTCCCGGGCTGCGGCGCACGCGGAGCCTCCGCCTCCGCCGCGCGGAGCACGCCGAGCATCGTCCGCAGCTGCGCCATCGCCTCCCGACCCGTCTCGGCGATCGCCTCGAAGGCGGCCTCGGCCCGGGCCGGCGCCCGGCGCACCGCGACCGGACCGGCCTCGGCCTGCACGATCATGATGCTGACGGAGTGCGACAGGATGTCGTGCATCTCCCGGGCTATCCGGGCCCGTTCGCGCGCCGCCGCCTGCTCCGCCTCGATCCGGTTCGCCCGCTCCAGCTGAGCCGCCCGGTCCTCGACGGCTGCCGTGTACGCCTGACGGGTCGCCTGCAGCCGGCCCAGCGCAACCGCCGCCCCGAAGACGAACAGCGAGAACAGCAGCTCCTTGGCCGTCGCGGTGTTGAGCGCCACGGAGCCCAGGATGGCCGCCGTCACGACCACCCCCATCACGAGCCGCACCCGCGGCGCGCAGATCAGCGCGATCGTGTAGACGGCGATCAGCGCCGCGTACGGCAGCGGCTGCCCGGGACCGTCCAGCGAGAGCCGGTAGAGCGACCCGGCCGCGATCACACCGAACATCACCCACACCGGAGCCCGTCGGCGCCACACCAGCGGTACGTTGACCAGCGTGGTCAGCAGGTACGCCGGCCAGCTCGCAGGCGATTCCTCCGGGTCGCGCGGCACGACGAACGGGATCGTCGTCGCCACCTGCACCAGCAGCATCAGCCCCAGGTCCTGCCAGCGGGGAGGTGCGCTCCGGATCCGCTCCCCGAAGGCCCGTATCACCGCCCGAGCCCGGCCCGGACGGACGCCAGCGCGTCCAGCCGGTTCGTGGTGATCGAGTCGACCCCCGCCGCGACGAGGGCCTTCATCGTGCGCCTGGTGTCGGCCGTCCAGGCCGACACCAGCAGGCCGTCCGCGTGCAGCGCGTCGACCAGCTCCCGGCTCACCAGCCCGAAGCGGTAGTTGAGCCAGCGCGGCGCCAGGGCGTCGACCAGGGCCCGCCGCGGCGGCGACAGCGAGGTCCAGGTCAGCGCGATCTCCGCACCCGGATCGGCGGCGCGGACCGCCAGCATGGTGTTCGGGCCCGCGCAGTAGTACGTGCGCTCGCGCGCCCCGCACTCGCGGACCTGGCCCACGACGATCCGTACCGCTTCCGCAGTGGCGCCCGGGAGGTCGAGCATCAGCCGGCCCGGGCCGGCGGCCATCAGGGCATCGCGCAGCGTGGGCACCCCGCCCAGCGTCAGCTCCTTCAGCTGCGGGGCCGTGACGTCGTCGAGGCGTACGTCGTGACCCCACAGCCGCTGGAGCGTCTCGTCGTGGAGCAGGACCGGCACCCCGTCCCGGGTCAGCCGTACGTCGATCTCGACGTCGTCCGCCCCGCGCGCGAACGCGGAGCGGATCGAGGCAAGGGTGTTCTCACGGACACGGTAGGGATCGCCGCGGTGGCCGACGGCAGTCAGAGTGCTCATGTCCCCATTCTCAGGGGCGCAGTTGTCGCAACGGCGTCAGCGCGCGAGCCATTTCGTGGTGTACGTGTCGATCTCCGCGGTGAGCTTCGCCTTGCCGGCCGGGTCCAGGAAGGAGGCCTCGACGGCGTTCTTCGCGAGCTGCGCGAGCCCGCGCTCGTCGAGGTCGAGCAGGCGCGCGGCCACCGCGTACTCGTTGTTGAGGTCGGAGCCGAACATCGGCGGGTCGTCGCTGTTGATGGTGACGAGCACGCCGGCCGCGACCATCTCCTTGACCGGGTGCAGGTCGAGGTCGGTCACGGCGCGGGTGGCGATGTTGGAGGTCGGGCAGACCTCCAGGGCGATCCGGTGCTCGGCGAGGTAGGCGAGCAGCTCCGGGTCCTGCGTGGCGCTCGTGCCGTGGCCGATGCGCTCGGCGCCGAGATCGCGGATGGCGTCCCAGATCGTCTCCGGGCCGGTGGTCTCGCCGGCGTGCGGGACGCTGTGCAGACCGGCGGCGCGGGCCGCGTCGAAGTACGGCTTGAACTGCGGCCGCGGGACACCGATCTCGGGGCCGCCCAGGCCGAAGGAGACCAGGCCCTCGGGGTGCAGGTCCACGGCGAGCCGGGCGGTCTCGGCGGCGGCCTCCAGGCCGGCCTCGCCGGGGATGTCGAAGCACCAGCGCAGGATGACGCCGAGTTCGGTCTCGGCGGCCCTGCGGGCGTCCTCGATGGCCTCCATGAAGGCCTTCTCGTCGATGCCGCGGCGGGTAGAGGAGTACGGGGTGATGGTCAGCTCGGCGTAGCGGATGTTCTGCCGGGCCATGTCGCGGGCGACTTCGAAGGTGAGGGTGCGGACGTCGTCCGGGGTGCGGACCAGGTCGACCACCGACAGGTAGACCTCGATGAAGTGGGCGAAGTCGGTGAAGGTGAAGTAGTCGGCGAGCGCCTCGGGGTCGGTGGGGACCTTCGAGTCGGGGTGCCGGGAGGCGAGCTCGGCCACGATGCGCGGGGATGCCGAGCCGACGTGGTGGACGTGCAGTTCGGCCTTGGGCAGCCCCGCGATGAAGGGGTGCAGGTCGGTCATGGGGTTGCCTCCGGGAGGACGCGGGTGCGGTCAGTTCGGGATTCATCGTAGGCACGCCGGTGACTGTCGGTGGCAGCGCTTAGCATGGCTGTACGAGAGGGGGGCGCCGTATGACCGACAGCAGTCCTGAGCCGGGGGACCCGTGGGCGCCGCCGGAGCGGCCGGCGGTCGAGCTGGGCAAGCCGCAGGGCGCGCAGGGTGCACCGGGCGTGTCGGGCCCGCCGTCCGTGCACGACCAGCCGACGCTCGCCGGGATGCCGGGCGACCCGTACCCCCCGCCGGCCCCGGCCCAGCCCTATCCGTCGGCCCCGACGCCGACCCCGCCCCCGATGACCGGGCCGCCCGCGTCGGCGGCGTACGGGTACCCGGCCCAGCCCGGTTACGGGTACCCCGGCGACGCCGGACACCCCGGGCAGACCGGCCACCCGGGCTATCCGGGCCATCCGGGGTACCAGGGCTATCCCGGTTACCAGGGCTACCCGGGCCAGGGCCCGTACCCGCCCTACGGGGCCGGGCGCAGCAATGGCTTCGGCATCACCGGGCTCGTCCTCGGGATCCTGTCGGTCGTCGGCTGCTTCACCAGCTTCTTCGCGATAGCCCTCGGCATAGCCGCGATCGTCTTCGCCACCCTCGGCCGCGGCAAGGTGAGCCGCGGCGAGGCAGACAACGGCGGGATGGCGCTCGCCGGCATCATCCTCGGCGCGATCGGCATCGTGCTCGGCGCCCTGATGATCGCGGTCATATTCGCCGGATTCATGGACGAGGGGTCGAATGACGACTCGCCCTACGACAGCCCCTACGACAACTCCCGGCTGCGCGAGAAGGTCTGACCGGGCCCCTCAGGAGGCCCACGGCCAGTCGGCGTTGCCGCCGGCCTCGATCAGGGACACCATCCGGAAGGCCCCGTCCGTGAGCCCTCCGAAGGCGTGCCGGTTCGCGGCGCCGGAGGGCGCGTGCCCGACGCGGTAGCCGGCCAGGTTCCAGGTGTAGACGGGAACCGCGGACGGTACCTCGGCCGTGGGATCGCCGCCGTGGCCGTACGCGGCGGCCTGCTCGTCGGTGATGATCAACACCCGGTCGTGCTCCCGGTAGTGCTGCTTCACCGCCTTGGCCGTGCAGGTCCCGCCGAGATTCCCGAACCGGTCCAGCACCTTCAGTACGGACTCGCCGCGGCAGAAGGGGACCGCCCGGCTGGTCGTACCGAACTCCACCAGGTCGGCCTCCTCGGCCCGCAGCGCCAGCGCCGCACCGAAAACGGCCGCGGCGTCCGCCCGGTTGAGCCGGGACCGGTCCGAGAGCGGGCACCACATCGAGCCCGAGCGGTCGACGAGGACCACCGTCCGCCCGGGCAGCGCCGGTACGTTGGCCAGCGAGTGGCCGAGCGCCTGTTCCAGCGGGTACGCCCAGCGCAGCGAGGGCGCGTGCTGATGGGCGGCCAGGTAGCGGAAGGGGAACTGCCGCGACCGGGCGACGACTTCCGGGTCGGAGATCCTCGCCGCGACCTGCGCGGCCACCGCGTCCGAGACCCCGGCCTGGTCGAAGTTGCGCAGGTTGCGCAGCAGCGCCATCGTGCCCATCGACGGGATGACCGCCTCCCAGGCGGCCGCGTCCATCGGCCCCTGGAGCCAGCCGGCCAGCGCCTCCCAGGTCATGCCCGCCTCCGCGAGCCGCTCGGCGGCGTCCGGGGCGGTGACCACGGCCCGCCGCTGCTCCACCGGCAGTTCCATCAGCGCCCGGTGGGCGGCGAGGGTGCGGTTGCCGGCCGGGACCTGCGCGCTCTCCGGGTGGTGCCTGCGGTCGAGGGCGTGCCGGAACAGCTCGCCCTGCCAGGGCTTGGCCGGGTCGGGGGAGGCGTGCACCAGGTTGAGGACGTCACCGAAGCGGTAGGCCCTGGAGTCGGTGTCGTACTTCAGCAGCGAACTGCCGGAGTAGAGCCGGCGTACCGCGTCGGCGATGCCGCGCTTGACGGGCTTGGGCACGCCCCGCCCGTACGTCGCCGTCCAGTAGGCCAGCAGCTCGCCGGGCTCGTCGGCGCGCCGCAGCACGCGGTCCACGACCTGGCGGTTCGAGGGCCCGTCGGTGGCGCCCGCGTCGAGCCGGGCCTTCACGTACTCGGCGGCGCCGACGAGCGAGGCGGTCCGCATGTTCGCGTCCTCGCGGAGCCAGCCCAGCAGGCCGGCCGTCCAGGTGGGATCCTCGACGGCGAGGGTGCGCACGAGCGCCGCGAAGCGGTCGTCGCGCGCCTCGCCGCTCTCGTAGGCGGTCTGCTGCGTCACGAAGTTGGCGACGGCGAGCAGGAACAGCTCGGAGCGCGGGTCGCGCAGGTGGCCCGGGCCGCCCTGGTGGGTGCGGGCGGGTCCGGCGGAGCGGACGGGCGATGTGGGCGAGGCGGGCGCAGACCTGCGCGCCCGCAGGTTGAAGCGGGCCATGTGAATCCCCCCGAATTCAGTGAGACATGGGGGGAGGCGGGACGTGCGGGATGCCCGAGATCAGAGGTCGGCGACGGACTGAGTCAGGTGCTCTGTCCAGCTGAGCTACCGGCCCGGGGGCCGGGCGGGATTCGAACCCGCCCCCTCCTGATCCCTGGAAGTAACCGTCGCCTGCGCACCGGGCATCCCGCACGCGTGCCTCCCGAGATCGAGGTGGCGGCGGCCTGATTCTCTGCAAGGAAGGAGCCGCAGCCCGCGCACCGGGAGGTGCGTGACGTGAGGTGTCCAGAGAACAACGACATCGGCGAAACCATGCGGTGCTCTACCTGCTGAGCTACACCGGCCGGAGCCGATGACGGGACTCGAACCCGTGACACTCGAAGGAGGTCTCGCCTGCGCACCTGGACGAACATCACGGTAGGGCACCGCCCGCGCCGGCCGCCACGCAATAGTTCCCGCTCGAAGCGGCGCCGCGGGCTTCCGCCGACCTCCGCCTCAGACCTCGGCCGAGGACAGCAGCGTCGCCACCATGACCTGCCCGTCGGCGGCGCCCCGCGACAGCGGGACCCAGATGAGCCCGACCATCCGCGGGCAGTCGCACGTCAGGTCCGCGTCGACGCCGAGGACCGGCTCGCCGGGCCCGACCTCCACGCGGAAGCAGGAGGTCCGGCCCGAGGGGTAGGGCGCGTCGTACGCGTACCGCACGCTCAGGGCGCGCAGGCCGACCTCCTCCGCCACCTCACGGCGGACCGCGTCCTCGGGCTCCTCGCCCGCCTCCAGGCCGCCGCCCGGCAGCGTCCAGTACTCCGGCCCGTCGTGCCGCCCCGTCGGCCCCGGGCCGCGCTCGCGCACCATCAGCACGCAGCCGTCCCGGATGATCACGGCGGCGACCCGGCGCCGCTCCGTCACGCGTCGCCCTCGCGCAGCCGCTTCCGGGCCTCCATGAGGGCGAAGCCCAGCAGGTTCAGCCCGCGCCAGCGCGCCGGCTGCAGGGCGCGCTCGTCGTCGGCCGCGAGGCCGATCCCCCAGATCCGGTCCATCGGGCTCGCCTCCACCAGGACCCGCTCGCCGGTGCCGAGCAGGTACCCGCGCAGCGCCGGGTCCGAGCCGAACTTGTGCACGCTGCCCTCCACCACCAGGGCGAAGCGCTCCCGCTCCCATATCGCATTGTCGAAGCCGCGCACCAGGCGCCCGACCTTCTTCGCCTCGGCCGGGCTCTTCGCCGCCAGTGCAGCCCGCTCCGCCTCGGCGTCGCCGAACAGCCGGGCCTTGCCGGCCATCATCCAGTGCTCCGCGGTCGCATAACGGACGTCACCGACAGTGAAGGCAGAGGGCCACCACTGGCTCATACAGCTCGGTCCGAGCCGGCCGTCCGGCTGCGGCCGGTGCCCCCAGAACGGCAGGTACTTCACCCGCTCACCACGGCTGACCTGCTTGATCAGATCGTCGATCATCTCCATGCACGCGAGTCTGGCAGTCGCCACTGACACTTCGTACGGGATTTTCGGTGTGCCTCGACACATGGTCGACCGATTCCGTCGCGTAATCAAAAGGCAACAACGGAATCACTTGGCCGAGGGCATCACCTCTGCCAGGATCGGCACTCAATTCGAGCTGTAGCTCGAACTGTAGCTACGGAGAGCGTGAGAGCGTTATGGGCAACCGCTTCCAGGTCAAAGACCGCTTCGCGGACGGCGCGCAGTACATCGACGGGCAGCTGAGGTCCGGCACCTCCGGACAGTCACACACCGTGGTCGATCCGGCGACCGGCGACGAGGTCCTCACCTACGAGCTCGCGAGCACCACGGACGTCGACGAGGCCGTCGCCGCCGCCAAGAGGGCCTTCCCGGGCTGGTCCGGCGCCACCCCCGGCGAGCGTTCGGACGCCCTGCACCGGCTGGCCGCCGTACTGGCCGAGCAGGCCGAGGACTTCGCGTACGCCGAGTCCCTCCAGTGCGGCAAGCCGATCAAGCTGTCCACGGAGTTCGACGTACCGGGGACCATCGACAACACCGCCTTCTTCGCGGGCGCGGCCCGCCACCTCCAGGGGCAGGCGGCCGCCGAGTACTCCGGCGACCACACCTCCTACGTACGCCGTGAGGCCATCGGGGTCGTCGGCTCCATCGCGCCCTGGAACTATCCGCTCCAGATGGCCGCCTGGAAGATCCTCCCGGCGATCGCCGCCGGCAACACCATCGTCCTCAAGCCCGCCGAGCTCACCCCGCTGACCTCCCTGATGTTCGCGCAGGCGGCCAAGGATGCGGGCCTGCCCGACGGCGTGATCAACATCGTCACCGGCGCCGGCCGCGAAGCCGGAGAGCACCTGGTGGGCCACCCCGACGTGGTCATGACCTCCTTCACCGGCTCCACCGCCGTCGGCAAGCGGGTCGCCGAGATCGCGACCGCCACCGTCAAGCGGCTCCACCTGGAGCTCGGCGGCAAGGCCCCCTTCCTCGTCTTCGACGACGCCGACCTGGAGGCCGCCGCGCACGGCGCTGTCGCCGCCTCCCTCATCAACACCGGCCAGGACTGCACGGCCGCCACCCGTGCCTACGTCCAGCGCCCCCTGCACGACGCCTTCGTCGCCCGGGTGGCCGAGCTGATGGAGGGCGTCCGCCTCGGCGACCCCTTCGCGCCCACCACAGACCTGGGCCCGCTGGTCTCGCACGCCCAGCGCGACCGCGTCGCCGGATTCGTCGAGCGGGCCCGCGCCTACGCCACCGTCGTCACCGGCGGCGAGATCCCGGCGGGGGACCTGGACCGGGGCGCGTACTACCGGCCCACCCTCATCACCGGAGCCGCCCAGGACAGCGAAGTGGTCCAGTCCGAGATCTTCGGTCCGGTCCTGGTCGTCCTGCCCTTCGACACCGACGACGAGGGCATCGCGCTGGCCAACGACACCCCGTACGGACTCGCGGCCTCCGCCTGGAGCCGCGACCTCTACCGGGCGAACCGGGCCACCCGCGAGATCAAGGCGGGCTGCGTCTGGATCAACGACCACATTCCGATCATCAGCGAGATGCCCCACGGGGGCTACAAGGCCAGCGGCTTCGGAAAGGACATGTCGGCCTACTCCTTCGAGGAGTACACGCAGGTCAAGCACGTGATGTACGACAACACCGCGGTGGCCGAGAAGGACTGGCACCGCACGATCTTCGGGGACCGTCCGTAACCATCTGCGGCTCATCGCCGCGTGGGCCCACCGCCTGACCAGCGGTACACCTCCCGAAAGGGCACAGCGCATGGAGCAGTTCGAGCCCGACCGCCTCTCGGCGGCGCAACTCGCCGCGATGCGGCGCAGCCTCACCAGCGGGCGCGGCGCCCTCACCCGCCGCTCGCTGCTGCGCGCCTCCGGAGTCGGAGCGCTCACCCTCGGAGGGCTGTCCACCCTCGCCGGATGCGGAATCCCGCCCGCCAAACGCGAGGGCGACGCGGCCGCGGCCTCCGACGACCACTCGGCCGGGGAGAAGGAGATCAACTTCTCCAACTGGACCGAGTACATGGACACCAGCGAGGACGAGAAGTCCCGTCCCACGCTGGAGGAGTTCACCAAGCGGACCGGCATCAAGGTCAAGTACACCGAGGACATCAACGACAACGTCGAGTTCTTCGGCAAGATCCGCCCCCAGCTCGCGGCCGGTCAGGACACCGGCCGCGACCTGATCGTGGTCACCGACTGGCTGGCCGCCCGCATCATCCGCCTCGGCTGGGCGCAGAAGCTGGACCCCGCGCACCTCCCGCACGCGTACGCCAACCTGATCCCGCAGTTCCGCACCCCCGACTGGGACCCGGGGCGCTCGTACAGCTACCCCTGGACCGGCATCGACACGGTCATCGCCTACAACGAGAAGGCGACCGGCGGCAAGAAGGTCGACTCCGTCACCCAGATGCTCGACGACCCCTCCCTCAAGGGCCGCGTCGGCTTCCTCACCGAGATGCGCGACAGCGTCGGCATGACCCTGCTCGACCAGGGCAAGGACCCGGCGACCTTCACCACCGCCGACTTCGACGAGGCGATCGGCCGGCTCCAGAAGGGCGTGGACAAGAACCAGATCCGCCGCTTCACCGGCAACGACTACACCTCCGACCTCGACAAGGGCGACCTCGCCGCCTGCCTCGCCTGGGCCGGGGACATCATCCAGCTCCAGGCCGGCAACCCGGACATCAAGTACGCCATCCCCGCCCCCGGATACATCACCTCCAGCGACAACCTCCTGGTCCCCGCCAAGGCCCGGCACAAGGCCAACGCGGAGAAGCTCATCGACTTCTACTACGAGCCGGAGATCGCCGCCCAGCTGGCCGCGTACATCAGCTACGTCTGCCCGGTCGAGGGCGTCAAGGACGAGCTGGCCAAGATCGATCCCGCGCTCGCGGACAACCCCCTGATCGTCCCGGACAAGGCGATGGCCGCCAAGGCCCACGCCTTCCGCTCCCTCACCAGCGAGGAAGAGACGGCGTACGAGGAGAAGTTCGCCAAGCTCATCGGCGCCTGACGCACGCCTTGCGGCGAGCCCGCCGGACCGCGGCACCGACCCCCGGAGGACTCCGGCGGCGGCGCGGCCCGGCCGGCTCCGCCGAGCCTTCGACCCCTTGCCCCACCCAACCCCGGGACCATCCATGACTGACAAGACCGCGGGCGGCGACGTCCGCCTCTCCGGGATCAGCAAGCACTACGGCACCTTCACCGCCGTGCACCCGCTGGATCTCACCATCCCCCAGGGCTCCTTCTTCGCGCTGCTCGGCGCCTCCGGCTGCGGGAAGACCACCACCCTGCGCATGATCGCCGGCCTGGAGGAGCCCTCCACCGGCACGGTCCACCTCGGCGACCGGGAGGTCACCGACCTGCAGCCGTACAAGCGCCCGGTCAACACGGTCTTCCAGAGCTACGCACTCTTCCCGCACCTGAGCATCTTCGAGAACGTCGCCTTCGGACTGCGCCGGCGCGGCATAAAGTCGGTCAAGAAGCAGGTGGACGACATGCTGGAGCTGGTCCAGCTCGGCCAGTTCGCCCAGCGCAAGCCGCACCAGCTCTCCGGCGGCCAGCAGCAGCGCGTCGCCGTCGCCCGCGCCCTGATCAACCACCCGCAGGTACTGCTCCTCGACGAGCCGCTCGGCGCCCTCGACCTCAAGCTGCGCCGCCAGATGCAGCTGGAGCTCAAGCGGATCCAGACCGAGGTCGGCATCACCTTCGTGCACGTCACGCACGACCAGGAGGAGGCCATGACGATGGCCGACACGGTCGCCGTGATGAACGGCGGCCGCGTCGAGCAGCTGGGCGCCCCCGCCGAGCTGTACGAGAACCCCGGCACCACCTTCGTCGCCAACTTCCTCGGCACCTCGAACCTCATCGAGGCCACCGTGGAGACCGCCGGCACCGGCGCCGCGGCCGGCTCCGGATCCGAGATCGTCGTGTCCGCCTCCGGCGCCACCCTCCGGCTGCCCGCCGCCCGCTGCGCGACCACCCCCCGTACGGGCGGAAAGCTCCTGGTCGGGGTGCGCCCCGAGAAGATCTCCCTGGTCCACGAGGACGAGGAGCACACCATCGCGACCGGCCGCAACAAGATCACCGGGCGGATCGCCGACTCCTCCTTCATCGGCGTCTCCACGCAGTACGTCATCGACAGCCAGGTCTGTCCGGAGCTGGAGGTGTACGCCCAGAACATCGAGCGGGACAGCCGCCTGGTGCCGGGCGCCGAGGTGATCCTGCACTGGAACCCGGAGCACACCTTCGGCCTCGACGCGGCCCAGTCCATGCTTGCAGGGACGATGGGCGACGCGGGCATCGAGACGGTGGAGGAAAGCGCATGACGACCACCGCGGCGCCGCCCCAGGCGCCCGCCGCCACCGAACCCCCGGTGCACAAGCCGTCCCTGCGCAAGCGGCTGATCCCGTACTGGCTGCTGCTACCCGGCATCCTGTGGCTGCTGGTGTTCTTCGTGCTGCCGATGGTCTACCAGGCCTCGACCTCGGTGCAGACCGGTTCCCTCGAAGAGGGCTTCAAGGTCACCTGGCACTTCGGGACCTACTGGGACGCCTTCACCGAGTACTACCCGCAGTTCCTGCGCTCCCTGCTCTACGCGGGCACCGCGACCGCGCTGTGCCTGCTGCTCGGCTACCCGCTGGCCTACCTGATCGCCTTCAAGGCGGGCCGCTGGCGCAACCTGCTCCTCGTGCTGGTGATCGCCCCGTTCTTCACCAGCTTCCTGATCCGCACGCTGGCCTGGAAGACGATCCTGGCCGACGGCGGGCCGGTGGTCGGCGTCCTCAACAGCATCGGCTTCCTCGACGTCACCAGCTGGCTCGGGATGACCGAGGGGGACCGGGTGCTGGCCACGCCGCTCGCGGTGGTGTGCGGTCTGACGTACAACTTCCTCCCTTTCATGATCCTGCCGCTGTACTCCTCGCTGGAGCGCATCGACACCCGCCTCCACGAGGCGGCCGGGGACCTGTACGCCCGCCCCGCCACGGTCTTCCGGAAGGTGACCTTCCCGCTCTCGATGCCGGGCGTGGTCTCCGGGACCCTGCTCACCTTCATCCCGGCGAGCGGCGACTACGTGAACGCCGAACTGCTCGGGTCCACGGACACCCGGATGATCGGCAACGTCATCCAGTCGCAGTACCTGCGGATCCTCGACTACCCGACGGCGGCCGCGCTGTCCTTCATTCTCATGGCGATCGTGCTGATCATGGTCACCATCTACATCCGCCGAGCGGGGACGGAGGACCTGGTCTGATGCGCAATCCCGTCACCTGGCTGCGGCGCAACCTGGTCGTCATCGCGGGCCTCGGCACGCTCGCGTACATGATCCTGCCGAACGTCGTCGTCACCGTCTTCTCCTTCAACAACCCCACCGGGCGGTTCAACTACGCCTGGCAGGAGTTCTCCCTCGACGCCTGGAAGGACCCCTGCGGGGTCGCCGACATGTGCGGCTCGCTCTCCCTCTCGCTCCAGATCGCCCTCTGGTCCACCCTGGTCGCGACCGCGCTGGGCACCGCGATCGCCTTCGCGCTCGTGCGCTACCGCTTCCGGGCCCGCGGCGCGGTCAACTCGCTGATCTTCCTGCCCATGGCCATGCCCGAGATCGTGATGGCGGCCTCGCTGCTCGCGCTCTTCCTGAACATGGGCATCCAGCTGGGCTTCTGGACGATCCTGATCGCGCACATCATGTTCTGCCTCAGCTTCGTCGTCGCCGCCGTCAAGGCGCGCGTCCTGTCCATGGACCCGCGGCTGGAGGAAGCCGCCCGCGACCTCTACGCCGGACCGGTGCAGACCTTCGTACGGGTCACGCTGCCGATCGCGGCACCCGGTATCGCGGCGGGTGCGCTGCTCTCCTTCGCGCTCTCCTTCGACGACTTCATCATCACCAACTTCAACTCGGGCAACACCGTCACCTTCCCCATGTTCGTGTGGGGATCGGCCCAGCGCGGTACGCCCGTGCAGATCAACGTCATCGGTACGGCGATGTTCGTCATCGCGGTGCTGGTGGTCCTCGCCGGCCAGATGGTCGGCAACCGCCGCAAGAAGGCACAACCGAAGTAATTCGGAAGCACGTCATCAGTTCCGTAGGGAGTTGGAAGCCATGGCCCCAGTCGCCATGCGTAGTGTTGCGAAATCCCTTTCCGAAGCGAAGCCGGTCTCGTACTGGCTGGACGACCCCGGCAAGCCCGCGCCCGAGCCGGCGCTGACCTCCGACGAGCGGTGCGACCTGCTGGTCGTCGGCGGCGGCTACAGCGGCCTGTGGACCGCACTGATCGCCAAGGAGCGCGATCCCGAACGGGACGTCGTACTGATCGAGAGCAAGGAGGCGGGCTGGGCCGCCTCCGGCCGCAACGGCGGTTTCTGCGCCGCTTCCCTCACCCACGGCCTCAGCAACGGACTGGCCCGCTGGCCCGGCGAGCTGGCCAAGCTGGAGGAACTGGGCGCCCGCAACCTCGACGCCATCGAGGAGGCCGTCGCCCGCTACGGCATCGACTGCGACTTCGAGCGGACCGGCGAGATCGACGTCGCCACCGAACCGCACCAGGTCGAGGAACTGCGCGAACTGCACGAGGAGGCGCTGCGCCTGGGCCTCGCCGACGGCTCCGAATGGCTGGACGGCGAGGCGGTGCGCGCCGAGGTCGACTCGCCGACCTTCCTCGCGGGCCTCTGGGACCGCGACGGAGTCGCCATGCTCAATCCGGCGAAGCTGGCCTGGGGCCTCAAGCGGGCCTGCCTGGAGCTCGGGGTGCGGATCTACGAGAACACCCGCGCCCTCAAGCTGGCCGCGGCCGGTTCCGGAATGACCGTGACCACCCCCTACGGCACGATCCTCGCCCGCCGGGTCGCCCTGGGCACCAACATCTTCCCCTCGCTGGTCCGCCGGGTCCGCCCGTTCACCGTCCCGGTCTACGACTACGCGCTGATGAGCGAGCCGCTCGACGAGGCCCAGCTCGCCGCCATCGGCTGGAAGAGGCGGCAGGGGCTCGGCGACAGCGCCAACCAGTTCCACTACTTCCGCATCACCCGCGACCACCGGATCCTGTGGGGCGGCTACGACGCGATCTACCCCTACCGGGGCAAGCTCGACTCCGAGTACGACCACCGCCCCGAGACCTACCTCAAGCTCGCGGAGCACTTCTTCACCGCCTTCCCGCAGCTGGAGGGGCTGAAGTTCAGTCACGCCTGGGGCGGCGCGATCGACACCTGCTCGCGCTTCTCCGCCTTCTTCGGCACCGCGTACACGGGGAAGGTGGCCTACGCGGCCGGCTACACCGGTCTCGGCGTGGGGGCCACCCGGTTCGGCGCGGACGTGATGCTGGACCTGCTGGACGGGATCTCCACCGAGCGCACGCAGTTGGAGATGGTGAAGTCCAAGCCGATGCCGTTCCCGCCCGAGCCCTTCGCGTGGACCGGGATCGCGCTCACCAAGTGGTCGCTGGCCCGCGCGGACGCCCGCGGCGGACACCGGAACCTGTGGCTCAAGACGCTGGACCGCTTCGGCCTCGGGTTCGACAGCTAGTCCGCCCCCCGTCGCGGGCTGTCGGCCGTGCGCCGCGCGCGCCCGGCGCGGACCACCCGCCACCGTGTGACCCGATTCACTACCATGGAGTAACGAAACCCGCGTCATACCCCCGCCCGGCCCCGCTCTCTCCAGGTGAGAACCCCTCACCTACAGGGAACGGAGGCCGGGCGATGACGATCCCGGGGGCCAAGACGGCAGTGGACTGGCTGGTATCGGTGGCGCCGGATCCGGGGGCCTGCCGGTGGGAGTGGGAGCGCAACCCCCTCGGGGTCGCCCTGCTGCCCGCCGGCCGGCGCTGGGACGTGCTGATCCTGCCCGGGGAGCTGGGGCGGCCCACCCTCGACGTACTGCGCCTGATCGGCCGGCCCGGCCCGGTGCTCGCCGACTTCGGTGACTCCCGGCTGGGCTTCTTCGTGCCCGCGGGCACGGCCTCGCGGTGGCTCGGCACGGGCGTACGGGGTGCCGGGCGCGGGACCTGGATCGTGGTCCCGTACCCGGGCCGGGCGACCGGCGGAGTGCGCTGGCTGGTGCTCCCGGACGGCGAGGGGACGCTCACCGACCCGGCCGTGCTGGAGCTCGCGATGCACGAGGCGGCCGCATGTGTGCTGACGCATGGAGGCCGGAAGTCTTGACAAGGGTATTGGTCTGGACCATCTTGGGCGCCGCTGACCCCCTCCATCCCCCCATGTACCGGAGGCAGTTGTGCGCAGAGCCCTCCCCTTCCTCACGGCCGCCGCCCTCGCGGTGGCCGGCTTCCTCGCCGCGGGCCCGCCCGCCGCGGCGGCCGACGCCGACCTCGTGCGCAACGGCGGCTTCGAGGCCGGACTCGACGGCTGGAGCTGCTCGGGCGGCAGCGGAGCCATCGTCACCACGCCCGTCCACGGCGGAGGTTCCGCCCTGCGGGCCACCCCGGCCGGCCAGGACAACGCCCGCTGCTCCCAGACCGTCACCGTCAAGCCCGACTCGGCGTACACGCTCACCGCCTGGGTGCAGGGTGCCTACGTCTACCTCGGCGCGAGCGGCACTGGCACCACCGACGTATCGACCTGGACGCAGACACCGGGCGCCTGGAAGCAGCTGGCGACCACCTTCCGCACCGGCCCGTCCACGACCTCGGTGACGGTCTACACCCACGGCTGGTACGGCCAGCCCGCCCACGTCACCGACGACCTCAGCCTGATCGGCCCGGACCCAGGCGGTCCCGGACAGCCCCGGCCCCCGGCCGCCCCCACTGGCCTGGCCGCCTCCGCCACCTCCCCGACCTCCGTCGCGCTGACCTGGTCGGCGGTCCCGGACGCCACCTCGTACACCGTCCACCGCGACGGCGCCGCGCCCGTGAGCGTCACCTCCGCCTCGGCGGCCGTGACCGGCCTCACCGCGGCCACCACCTACACCTTCCGGGTCAGCGCGGTGAACGCCGCGGGCGCGTCCCCGCAGAGCGCGCCCGTCTCCGCGACCACGCCCGGCGGTGGCGGTGGCGGGGGCGGCGGCGGCCTGCCCGCGCACGCACTCGTCGGCTACCTGCACGCGAGCTTCGCCAACGGCTCCGGCTACGTCCGGATGGCAGACGTCCCCGCCTCCTGGGACGTCATCAACCTCGCCTTCGGTGAACCCACTTCGGTGACCTCGGGCGACATCCGCTTCCGGCTCTGCCCGGTCGCGGAATGCCCGAACGTCGAATCCCCGGCGGAGTTCAAGGCGGCCATCAAGGCCAAGCAGGCGGCCGGCAAGAAGGTGCTGATCTCGATCGGCGGCCAGAACGGCCAGGTCCAGCTCGCGAGCACGGCCGCCCGGGACACCTTCGTCTCCTCCGTCAGCAGCATCATCGACGAGTACGGTCTCGACGGCCTGGACATCGACTTCGAGGGCCACTCGCTGTCCCTGGCCACCGGGGACACCGACTTCCGCGCTCCCACCACACCGGTCGTGGTCAATCTGATCGCGGCCGTGAAGACCCTGAAGGCCCGGTACGGCCCGGACTTCGTGCTGACCATGGCCCCGGAGACCTTCTTCGTACAGCTGGGCCACCAGTACTACGGCTCCGGCCCCTGGGGCGGACAGGACCCGCGCGCCGGCGCGTACCTCCCGGTGATCCACGCCCTGCGCGACGACCTCACGCTGCTCCACGTCCAGGACTACAACTCGGGCTCGATCATGGGCCTCGACAACCAGTACCACTCCATGGGCGGCGCCGACTTCCACATCGCCATGACCGACATGCTGCTCACCGGCTTCCCGGTCGCCGGGAACACCGCCCGGGTCTTCCCGGCCCTGCGCCCGGACCAGGTCGCCATCGGCCTGCCGGCCACGACCAACGCGGGCAACGGGCACACCTCGCCCGCGGAGGTGAACAAGGCGCTGAACTGCCTGACGAAGAAGACCGACTGCGGGACCTACCAGACCCACGGCACCTGGCCGGGGCTGCGCGGCCTGATGACCTGGTCGATCAACTGGGACCGCTTCGGCGGCTGGGAGTTCAGCCGGAACTTCGACGCCTACTTCGGCGGCTGACCCGGCTGGACCGGGTCGGCGCCGCGGATCCGGCCGACCCGGTCCGCCCACGCCACGCCGAGCAGCAGGGGAGTGCAGAGCAGCAGGCTGGCCAGCACGTCCAGCGGCCAGTGCCACCCCCGCAGGATCAGCCCGACGGCCGTCGCCCCCGTGAGCACCAGGGCGACGGCCGTCGGCCATGCCCGGCGGGTGTACGGGCGCACGAGCAGGGCCGCGCCGAGATAGGCGACGGCCGCGGTGGCCGTGTGGCCCGAGGGGAAGTAGCCGGCGGCCCAGGGCTCCAGCGGTCCGGGCCGGCCGGTCCACTCCTTGAAGGGGATGACCAGGGCCGGCACCAGGGCCATGGCCAGGCCCGCCGCCCCGGCGGCGAGCAGCCGCCCGCGCCGGGCGGCGTAGGCCATGGCCAGCACGAGAACGGGTACGGCGACCGGGATGTTGCCGAGGTCGGAGAGGCGCTCGGTGACCGAGTCCGGGAGCGCGCGCACCAGGGCGCGGCTCAGCGCGTGGTCCGGGGCCAGCAGCGGGCCGTGGACCAGCACCTGCCACGTGACCAGGGAGAAGAGGATGCCGCAGACCGCGGCGATCAGAAGAGGAGTGGCCGGCCGTCCCGGAACAGGGGGGATGGTTCCGGGACGGCCGCCCGGATCGGGTTGCCGGGCGCCCCGGGGGGTTTGGGGCGAACGGCTGTCCGATCGGTGAGGAGTGTGCGCGAACGCATGCCCAGTACGGTGCTGGGGAAGCCCAGTACTGGTGTCGCCCCCGGTTTCCCTGGAGCGGGGTGTCTCACTCATCTGCAGAAACCGTACGGCAGCGAAAGGGGGACCGACAGCAGGATCGCGCTCCCGCCATCGGCCCCCCACAGCTTCTTCACAGCGTCCGCCCGTTACCGCCGGTATGAGCCGGTCGCGGCGTGCGCACGTTCTAGCCGTTCGATCAGATGGCCGTGCCGATGGCCGCGAACGCGGCCTCGATGAGGTCCATGCCCTCGTTCAGCAGGTCCTCGCCGATGACGATCGGCGGCAGGAAGCGGAGCACGTTGCCGTAGGTGCCACAGGTGAGGACGAGCAGGCCCTCGGCGTGGCAGGCCTTGGCGAGCGCGCCGGCCGCCTCCGGGAACGGGGTCTTGGACACCGGGTCCTTGACCAGCTCGATCGCGATCATGGCGCCGCGGCCGCGGATGTCGCCGATGATGTCGTACTTCTCCTGCATGGCCGTCAGGCGGGCCTTCATGATGGACTCGATCTTCTTCGCCGCGGCGTTGAGGTCGAGCTCCTTCATGGTCTCGATGGAGCCGAGCGCACCGGCGCAGGCCACCGGGTTACCGCCGTAGGTGCCACCCAGGCCACCCGCGTGCGCGGCGTCCATGATCTCGGCGCGGCCGGTCACGGCGGCGAGCGGCAGACCGCCCGCGATGCCCTTGGCGGTGGTGATCAGGTCCGGGACGATGCCCTCGTCCTCGCACGCGAACCACTGGCCGGTGCGGCAGAAGCCGGACTGGATCTCGTCGGCGACGAAGACGATGCCGTTGTCGTTGGCGAACTTCACGATCGCCGGCAGGAAGCCCTTGGCCGGCTCGATGAAGCCGCCCTCGCCGAGGACCGGCTCGATGATGATCGCGGCGACGTTGTCGGCGCCGATCTGCTTGGTGATCTCGTCGATCGCCTGGGCGGCGGCCTCGGGACCGCAGTTCTCGGCACCCGTGGGCCAGCGGTAGCCGTAGGCGACCGGGACGCGGTAGACCTCGGGGGCGAACGGACCGAAGCCCTGCTTGTACGGCATGTTCTTCGCGGTCAGCGCCATGGTGAGGTTCGTACGGCCGTGGTAGCCGTGGTCGAAGACGACGACGGCCTGGCGCTTGGTGTACGAACGGGCGATCTTGACGGCGTTCTCGACGGCCTCGGCGCCGGAGTTGAACAGGGCCGACTTCTTGGCGTGGGTGCCCGGGGTCAGCTCGGCGAGGGCCTCGCAGACCTCTACATAGCCCTCGTACGGGGTGACCATGAAACAGGTGTGGGTGAAGTCGGCGAGCTGCGCGGAGGCGCGGCGCACGACGGCCTCGGCGGACGCGCCGACCGAGGTCACGGCGATGCCGGAGCCGAAGTCGATCAGGCGGTTGCCGTCGACGTCCTCGATGATGCCGCCGCCCGCGCGGGCCGTGAAGACGGGCAGCACGGAGCCCACGCCACCGGCCACGGTCTGGAGGCGGCGGGCCTGCAGCTCCTGCGACTTGGGGCCGGGGATCGCGGTGACGATCTTGCGCTCCTGCGGAACAGCGGTCATAGGGGGCTCCTGGGGGGTGTTTTCGGACGCACTTGTCTCTTTGTCCGCAGGCTAGGCCCGGGAGCGGGGGTCCTGCATGCTCCGTTCGGTAGTGATCACCGCGTGTCCTTGTCCGCGACGGCCATAGGAAGGACCCGAGCGGGCGTCCTGCGGACGGCACGTCGAATCGGAGCGCGGGTACGGGCCCACGGCCGACGCCGGGCAACTACATTGAGCGACGCAGCGCACGCACGGGCAGGGGGCAGGGGTTTCATGGACACCGACGGCACGCACGACGGACGGGCAACCCGCTCGGACCGCGTCCCGAGACCGGCCGGCCCGCCGCCCCCGGGCCTGCCCCCGAAGCCGTCGCACGCCCCGACCGCCGGCCCGACGCTGGGGGACTGGCTGCGCTTCCCCCGCTCCTCGGACGGGCCGGGCGTATGGACGTACGGGCACGTGCCGCGCGCCGCCGAAGAACCCGAGGAGACCCCCACCCGCCAGCTGATCAGCGGCGCCCTGATCTCCCTTCTGGCGGGGCTCCTGCTGTGGTCGCTGCTGTGGAACGGCTACCTCGGCGGCTTCTGGCTCTGGCCCCTCTATATGTTCACGCCGGACTCCTGGGCCGGAACGCTCCCTTCCGTCGTGGCCTCGTACGTCTGGTACGCAGTGGTCGCCATCGTCCTGATCATTGGCTTCGGACGCCTGGGCCGCTGGCCCGAACTGGGCCGCCGGCTGCTCAGCAGCCGGCCCCTGCGGGTGGTGCAGCCCGTGCACACCGCCAACCCCGCCGGTCCCGAGGCGGGTGGGGAGGGCGATCCTGTGCGGTGGCCGGAGTTGCGGGGGGTTGGGCTTGCCGAGGTGGCCGAGAGGCTGGAGGTGGAGGCCGGGGGCGGGCGGATGAACGACGTGGACTACGCCCGGATCCGGCGGGCGTGGGATTCCGTGCGCGTCGACCCGTCCCGCATGCGCGCCTTCGCCGATGCCGTGCGCGCCCAGGGCGCCGGCGCCTGCGCGCACCCGTCCGGGGCGCGGGACCTGCCCGTGCGGGCCGCCCGGCACGATCTGCTGGCCCGGCAGGTGCTGCTCGGCACCGTCGAGGACGGCCCGCGCAATCCGTACTCCCGCCGCGGCACCGCCCTCGCCCTCGACCCCGACGTGCTCGGCACCTCCCTGCTCGCCGTCGGGCCCTCCGGCACCGGCAAGACCCGGCAGCTGGTGCGGCCCGTCGTCGAGTCCCTCTCGCTCCAGGCACTCGCCGGCCAGGCCGCCGTCGTCGCCGTCGGGGCGGCCGGCGCCCAGCTCGGGCCGGACGCCGCCTTCGACGTGGTGGTCCGGGTCGGCGACACCGCCTCCGTCTACGACCTCGACCTCTACGGCGGCGCCACCGACCCCGACGAGGCCGCCACCCTGCTCGCCGAGGCCTTCGTCGGGGACGTCCCCGGCATCGACGTACGCCGCGCCGCGACCGCCCTCGCCCAGCTCCTCGGGCCGTTCCGGGCGGCCCACGAGCGTTTCCCGGCCGTGCCCGAGCTGCGCGAGCTGCTCGACGGGATCCCCACCGCCCTCGACGCCCTGCGCCGCGACCTCGCCGGGCAGCACGCGATGCTGCGCGAGCTCGACGCCCGGGCCCGCCAGCACGGCGCCCCCGCGGACCCCGGCCCCGCCCTCGCCGACCGGGTGGCGCTGCTGGACCGGCCCGCCTTCGCCGGTTTCTTCGACACCACCGGCCAGGGCCGGCCGTTCTCGCTGCGCGCCCTGGAGCACCCGATCCGCGTCCGCGTCGACCTGCCCGAGCGCGGGCACGCCGACGCCTCCCGGATGCTGGCCCGGCTGCTGCTCGCCCAGTTCAACGCCGCCGCGGCCGCCCGCACCGACCGTTCCCTGTTCGCCTTCCTCGCCCTCGACGACGCCTCGCACACCCTGACCGCCGGAACCGTGCGCGGCGTGCAGCGGCTGCGCTCGGCGCACGCGGGCGTCCTGCTCACGCTGCGCACACTGGACGACGTACCCGAGGAGCTGCGCACGCCGCTGCTCGGGGCGGTCGGCTGTCGGATGGCCTTCTCCGGGGTCACCACCTGGGACGGCAAGCGGTTCGCCGAGGCCTGGGGCACCGAATGGGTGGAGACGCGGGACGTCACCCACCGCACGGTCTTCGCCGACCAGCCGCTGACCCGGCTGATGCATTCCTTCCGCAAGCTCGTCACCGGCAAGGCGGTCACCACGGACGCGGTGACCGTGCGGCAGGTGGAGCGGGAGCGGTGGTCCGCCTCGGACCTCGCGCACGCGGTGCCGCCGGGCCACGCGGTGCTGTCGCTGACCTCGGTGCGCGGGGAGCGGGCGGCGCCGCTGCTGGTCCGCCTGGCCGGAACGTCCTGACCCGCACCCCGACCCGTACGGGGTGGCAGAATCGAGGGGAGTCGTTCGTACGACACGGCGAAAACCCCCGGCGGTCTCCCGGCCCCTCCTCCATATCTGCCGCCCCTGCCGCCCCTGCCGGTCCCCGCTCCGCCGCCCCCTCCCGCTAAGGCCACTGGTAACCGATGCCGCTCACCCTCGCCTCACTCGTCCAGCACTCGGCGCTCAAGCTCAGCGTCCGGGCGGGGGAGGGACGCCTCGAGACCCCGGTGCGCTGGGCCCACGTCAGCGAGCTCGCCGACCCGGTCCCGTACATGGAGGGCGGGGAGCTGCTCCTGATCACCGCGATGAAGCTGGACGCCGGGGACCCCGACGAGATGCGGGCCTACGTGCGCCGCCTCGCCGCGGCCGGCGTCGTCGGCATCGGCTTCGCGATCGGCGTCAACTACGAGGAGATCCCCGAGGCGCTGGTGGAGGCCGCCCGTGCCGAGGACATGCCGCTGCTGGAGGTCCCGCGGCGGACCCCCTTCCTGGCGATCAGCAAGGCCGTCTCCGCCGCCCTCGCGGCCGACCAGTACCGGGCCGTCACCGCAGGCTTCGAGGCGCAGCGCGAGCTGACGCGCGCCGCGCTCTCCGTCGACGGCCCCGCCGAGCTGCTCGCCAAACTGGCGGCGCACGTACACGGCTGGGCCGCCCTCTACGACACCTCGGGCGCCGTCGTCGCGGCCGCCCCCGACTGGGCCGCGCGCCGCGCCGCCCGGCTCACCCCCGACGTGGAACGGCTGCGGGAGCGCCCGGCGCCCGCGAGCGCCGTGGTCGGCGGGTCCGAGGACCGCGTCGAACTCCAGTCCCTGGGCACCGGCCGACGGGCGCGCGGCGCGCTCGCCGTCGGTACCGCGGCCCCGCTGGGCACGGCCGAGCGGTACGCCGTCCACTCCGCGGTCGCGCTGCTCACCCTCACCACCGAGCGCTCGCGCTCCCTGCACGACGCCGAGTCCCGACTGGGGGCGGCGGTGCTGCGGATGCTGCTGGCGGGCGAGGCGGACCATGCGCGGTCCGTGGCCGGGGACCTGTACGGGGCCCTGCTGGAGGCGCCGTTCCGGCTGATCGTGGCCGAGCCGGCGCTGGCCGGGACCGCGCAGCCGGAAGGGCTCGCACTGCTCTCCGACACCGTGGAGTCGGCGGCCGCCCGCACCGGGGAGACCCTGCTGGTCGTCCCGGAGGCGGGCCGGCTCGTGATCCTCGCCTCCGACGGGGGCTCGGCCGTCCAGGCGTGCGTGGACCATGCGGAGGCGCTGGAGGCGCGCCGCGGCCGGGACGCGGCGGGACCCGAGCCGGACGAACTGGTGGTCGGCCTGTCCGCGCCGGCCGGACCGGCCGCCGTGGCGGCGGCTCTCAAGCAGGCCGACCAGGCCCTGGCCGTGGCCCGGCGCCGGGGGCGGCCGATGGTGGAGCACGAGGAGATGGCGGCGGGCTCGGTGCTGCCGCTGCTGGCCGACGACGCCGTACGGGCCTTCGCGGACGGCACCCTGCGCGCGCTGCGGGAGCACGACGCGACCGGGCGCGGCGACCTGGTGGCCTCGCTCCAGGCCTGGCTCTCCCGGCACGGGCAGTGGGACGCGGCCGCCGCCGACCTCGGCGTGCACCGGCACACCCTGCGCTACCGGATGAAGCGGGTCGAGGAGATCCTCGGCCGCTCCCTGGAGGACCCGGACGTCCGCATGGAGCTGTGGCTCGCCCTCAAGGCCAGCCCGCCCGCCGCCTGACCGGACCGCGGCCGCCGCAGCGGACCGACCGGGTCCGCCGCAGCGCACCCACCTCGGCCGCAGCAGCAGACCGGCCGGACGTGTGACATTGACAAAGCGGCGCAGCCTTCGCGACGGGTACTACACGCCGGACAAACGCCGAATCGCCCACGGAGTCCTACGGTGGAGGTGTCAGGACCCACCGCACACTTTCGAAGGGCCGGGATTCGCATGACTTCCACCCACGCCTTCTGGCTCGCCGGCCGCCAGGCCACCGGCGAGGACAGCTTCGACGTCCACTCCCCGTGGGACGGCCGACTGGTCGCCGCCGTCAGCGTGCCCACCGACGAGCAGGTCGAAGAGGCCGTGGCCGCGGCGTACGCCGTGACGGCGGAGTTCTCCGCGACCCCCGCCCACGTACGTGCCGCGGCGCTGGACCACGTGTCCAAGCGCCTGGTCGAGCGCACCGAGGAGATCGCCCAGCTGATCTCCGCCGAGAACGGCAAGCCCGTCAAGTGGGCCCGCGGTGAGGTCGGCCGTGCGGTGTCCGTGTTCCGCTTCGCCGCCGAAGAGGCCCGCCGGTTCAACGGCGGAGAGGCCCAGCGCCTGGACACCGACGCCGGTGGTGTCGGCCGTCTCGCGCTGACCCGCCGCTTCGTCAAGGGCCCGGTCCTCGGCATCGCGCCGTTCAACTTCCCGCTGAACCTGTGCGCCCACAAGGTGGCCCCGGCCATCGCCGTCGGCGCGCCGATCATCCTCAAGCCCGCTCCGGCCACGCCGCTGTCCGGGCTGATCCTGGGCGAGCTGCTCGCCGAGACCGACCTCCCGGCCGGTTCCTGGTCGGTCCTGCCGGTCGCCAACGACAAGATGCCGGCGCTGGTCAAGGACGAGCGTCTGCCCGTCATCTCCTTCACCGGTTCCGACACCGTCGGCTACGCCATCCAGCAGTCGGTGCCCCACAAGCACTGCACCCTGGAGCTCGGCGGCAACGCCGCGGCCGTGGTCCTGGACGACTGGTCCTCCGAGGCCGACCTCGACTGGGCCGCGACCCGTATCGCGACCTTCTCGAACTACCAGGCCGGTCAGTCCTGCATCTCCGTGCAGCGCGTGATCGCCGATGCCTCGGTCTACGACCGCCTCGTCGAGAAGGTCGTCGAGAAGGTCCAGGCGCAGGTCACCGGCGACCCGTCCGACTCCGCCACCGACGTCGGCCCCCTCGTCTCCGAGGCCGCCGCCCAGCGCGTCGAGGCCTGGGTCGACGAGGCCGTGGCCGGCGGAGCCAAGCTCCTCACCGGTGGCAAGCGCGCGGGTGCCTCGTACGAGCCCACCGTCCTGGCCCACGTGCCGGACGGCGTCAAGCTCGCCACCGAGGAGGTCTTCGGACCGGTCCTGACGCTGAAGAAGGTCGAGAACACCGACGAGGCCTTCGCCGCCGTCAACGACTCGAAGTTCGGCCTGCAGGCCGGCGTCTTCACCCGCAACGTCCAGACCGCGTTCCGGGCCCACCGCGAGCTCGAGGTCGGCGGTGTCATCATCGGCGACGCGCCGTCCTACCGCGCCGACCAGATGCCGTACGGCGGCGTCAAGCAGTCCGGTGTGGGCCGTGAGGGTGTCCGCTACGCGATGGACGACTACACGTACGAGCGGGTCCTGGTCCTGACCGGCCTCGACATCTGATCTCGTACGGCCCACAAGCCGACGGCCGGAGCCTACTGTGCGGGGGCTCCGGCCGTCCCCCTTTTCCGGGCCACCGCTTTCCTCCCATCGGCCGACTGCCGAGGCCGTCGGCCGATGGGAGGAAAGCGGTGGCCCCGTCGCGCGTCAGGTGGCGGATTTGTCGGATTGTGTGTGACTGGATGCTCGGGCGGCCCTGATCGGGGGCGGAATGCCGTCGGCGTCCCGTCCGACCGCGGTCCCTCCTCACCCAGGAGCCTTGATCGTGACGCTCACCGTGCTGCATCGGACATCGGGTCGTGCCGGGACCGGGGCCGGCGGGCGCCGCAGTTCGGCGGCGCCGGCAACGACGTCCAGGACGGCGGGGCGGGCATCAACACCAACGACGGCGGCTCCGGCTTCAACGTCTGTACCCGGCCCGTACCGGCCCCCCGGGCCCCGGCCGCCGATTCCCCCGACTGGACCGTCCCGGCTTTTCCGGTGGAGCCGGACGGGGTACGACTCACAAGTAGCACCGGCTGGTAGTCCGGTGAACCGACTCCGGCGGCGAGGTGAGTCCCCGCATGTCCGCAACACAGCCCGCACAGCCCAAGGTGACCGAGCGCGAGGCACGGCAGGTCGCGGAGGCGGCCCGGGAACAGGACTGGCGCAAGCCCAGTTTCGCCAAGGAACTCTTCCTCGGGCGCTTCCGGCTCGACCTGATCCACCCCCACCCGCTCCCCGCCGACGAGGACGTCCGGCGCGGCGAGGCCTTCCTGGCCCGGCTGCGGGAGTTCTGCGAGACCCACATCGACGGGGCCCGCATCGAACGCGAGGCGAAGATCCCCGACGAGACCGTGCGCGGGCTCAAGGAGCTCGGCGCCCTCGGCATGAAGATCGACCCCAAGTACGGCGGCCTCGGCCTCACCCAGGTCTACTACAACAAGGCGCTGGCCCTCGTCGGCTCGGTGAGCCCCGCCATCGGGGCGCTGCTCTCCGCCCACCAGTCGATCGGCGTGCCCCAGCCGCTGAAGATGTTCGGCACGCAGGAGCAGAAGGACGCCTACCTGCCCCGCTGCGCCACCACCGCCATCAGCGCCTTCCTGCTCACCGAGCCCGACGTGGGATCCGACCCGGCACGCCTGGCCACCACGGCGGTCCCCGACGGGGACGACTACGTCCTCGACGGCGTGAAGCTGTGGACGACCAACGGGGTCGTCGCGGACCTGCTCGTCGTCATGGCCCGCGTTCCCAAGTCGGAGCACCACCGCGGCGGAATCACCGCCTTCGTCGTGGAGGCCGACTCACCGGGCATCACCGTCGAGCACCGCAACGCCTTCATGGGCCTGCGCGGCCTGGAGAACGGCGTCACCCGCTTCCACCGGGTCAGGGTCCCCGCGGCCCAGCGCATCGGCGCCGAGGGCGCCGGCCTAAAGATCGCCCTGACCACCCTCAACACCGGCCGGCTGTCCCTGCCCGCCATGTGCGTCGGCGCCGGCAAGTGGTGCCTGAAGATCGCCCGCGAGTGGTCCGGCGTACGCGAGCAGTGGGGCCGACCGGTCGCGAAGCACGAGGCGGTCGGCGCCAAGATCTCCTTCATCGCCGCCACCACCTTCGCCCTCGAAGCGGTGGTCGACCTCGCCTCCCAGATGGCCGACGAGGACCGCAACGACATCCGCATCGAGGCCGCCCTCGCCAAGCTCTACGGCTCCGAGATGGCCTGCCTGATGGCCGACGAGCTGGTCCAGATCCGCGGCGGGCGCGGCTTCGAGACCGCCGACTCCCTCGCGGCCCGCGGCGAACGCGCCGTACCCGCCGAACAGATGCTCCGCGACCTGCGCATCAACCGGATCTTCGAGGGCTCGACGGAGATCATGCACCTGCTGATCGCCCGCGAGGCCGTGGACGCCCACCTCTCGGTGGCGGGCGACCTCATCGACCCCGACAAGGCGCTCGGCGACAAGGCGAAGGCCGGAGCCCGGGCCGCCGGCTTCTACGCCCGCTGGCTGCCCAAGCTCGCCACCGGCCCCGGCCAGGTCCCCGGCACCTACCGCGCCTTCCACCCCGGCGGCCACCCCGACCTCTCCACCCACCTGCGCTATGTGGAGCGCAGCGCCCGCAAACTCGCCCGCTCGACCTTCTACGCCATGTCCCGTTGGCAGGGCCGCATGGAGACGAAGCAGGGCTTCCTCGGCCGGATCGTCGACATCGGCGCCGAGCTGTTCGCCATGAGCGCCGCCTGCGTCCGTGCCGAGCACCTGCGCGCCACCGGCGCCCACGGCCGCGAGGCGTACCAGCTGGCCGACGCCTTCTGCGAGCAGTCCCGGCTGCGCGTCGAGGAGCTCTTCGGCCGGCTCTGGTCCAACACCGACGACCTCGACCGCAAGGTGGTCGCGGGCGTCATGTCCGGGACCTACGCCTGGCTGGAGGAGGGCGTCCTCGACCCCTCCGGCGAGGGCCCCTGGATCGCGGACGCCGCCCCCGGACCGTCGACTCAGAAAAACGTGCACCGCCCCATCCGCTGACCTGCGATCATCGCCGCACGTCGGACAGACGTACGAGGATGAGTACGAGTACTGGTACGCGTACGAGCACAGCGCGAGGCGGACGAGAACGATGTCGACGGCCGAGGAAGACCGCACCAGCCGGCGGCTGGCCTGGTGCGTGGCGCACCTGCTGCGCCACGCACCGGACCACGTCGTCACCGACATGATCGGCCGGCTCGACCGGCCCACCCGCAAATACTTGTGCCGGGACGAGTGGCTCTCGGCTTCCACCGTCACCCTCCTGCTGCGCCACGGCAGCGAGGAGGACCGCCACTACATCGCCCGCAACCCCCGCGTCGTCGGACGACCGCTGCCCGGCCTGCCCGGCCCCACGCGGTACGCCCGTCGCCGGACCCCGCCCGAACTCCTCCCGGTGCTCCGCGCCGAGCTGGGCCGGCACCCCGACGACGGACCGCTCACGGCCGCCGAGCTGATCGGCCTGCTGCGCCGGCACGGCCGCCGCGGCCCGCGCGTCCCGCTGGACATCCTGGCGCTCCCGTACGAGGCGGACCCGGACCTGCTGCGCGCCGAGCACGCCCGGCTGCCCCTGCCCGTCGGCTCCGTCGAGGCCCTGCTGATGGTCGCCGACCTGCCCCCCGACGGCGTCCACGCCCTGCTGGCCACCGGGGAGCAGGCCACGACCGGGGGCTCCTGGCACCGGCCCGCCGTCCGGGCCGTGCGGACCGGCCGGGTCACGCACGAGGAACTGGTCACCCACGTCGTCCCCGCCCGCCACACCCTGCTCCTCGGCCACCTCCCCGTACGGCGGTCCCTGCGCTGGACCCTGCCCGAACAGGCGGGCATGCAGACGGCCGTGCAGCGGGCCCTGCGCCCACTGGGGGACGACCCCCGCCTGTGGGCCGAGCTGCTGCGGCACGCCCCCGGCCACCCGGGCCCGCTGCCGGCGCTGGTGGCGGCCGTGGCCGATGACGCCCTGCCCGAGCCGGCCGCAGCGGATCAGCCCGGGCCCGAGCTGATCCGGGCCGTCCGCCATCTGGCGCCGACGCCCGCCGAGCCGACCGGGGAGGTGGAGCGCGAGCTGGCCCTGGCCAGCCTCGCCGTCCCGATGGACAGCGCCCTGGAGGACATCCGCTGGGTGCGCGACTGCCTGGACCGCGGCCTGCTGACCGGCATCGACGTGGTCCGGTTCAAGCTGCCGGCCTGCTGGGCCCTCGACGAGGACCACTGGCTCGGCGACGTGGACCACCCCGACCGCCACGACCGTCCGGACGCCGTCCTCACCGCCCGCGCCGAGGCGGACCGGCTGTTCACCGCGGCCCTCGGCGAGGACCCGCAGGCCTGGTGGCGTACGGCGCGCACGCTCCCGGAGTTCGCCGGAACGCTCCCGCACCTGCTTCTGCGGGTAACGGAAGGGGGCTCCGTGTCCGGCCGCTCCTGACTTGCGGCAACAATGGGGGGCATGAGCGACCGCCCAGCCCCCCTCGCCGATCCGCACCTCCTCTTCGACCCTGCGGCCGGCCTCCGGGACATCGTCATCCTCGGGTCCACCGGGTCCATCGGGACCCAGGCCATCGACCTCGCCCTGCGCAACCCGGACCGGTTCCGGGTCACCGCACTGTCCGCCGCGGGCGGGCGGGTGGAGCTGCTGGCCGAGCAGGCCCGGCTGCTGCGGGTCAAGACGGTGGCCGTCGCCCGCGAGGACGTCGTACCGGCCCTGAAAGAGGCGCTGAGCGCCCAGTACGGCGCGGCCGAGCCGCTGCCCGAGATCCTGGCCGGCCCGGACGCCGCGGCCGAACTCGCCGCCTCCGAGTGCCACACCGTCCTGAACGGCATCACCGGCTCCATCGGCCTCGCACCGACCCTCGCCGCCCTGCGGGCGGGCCGGACCCTGGCCCTGGCCAACAAGGAGTCGCTGATCGTCGGCGGCCCGCTGGTCAAGGCGCTGGCCCGGCCCGGCCAGATCATCCCCGTGGATTCCGAGCACGCCGCGCTCTTCCAGGCGCTCGCCGCCGGCACCCGGGCCGACGTCCGCAAGCTCGTGGTGACCGCCTCCGGCGGCCCCTTCCGCGGCCGCACCCGCGCCGAGCTGGGACAGGTCACCGTGCAGGACGCCCTCGCGCACCCCACCTGGGCCATGGGCCCGGTGATCACCGTCAACTCCGCGACCCTGGTCAACAAGGGGCTGGAGGTCATCGAGGCGCACCTGCTCTACGACATCCCCTTCGACCGCATCGAGGTCGTGGTCCACCCGCAGTCCTACGTGCACTCGATG
The DNA here is from genome assembly GCF_002080455.1 of Streptomyces sp. Sge12. Lineage (NCBI taxonomy): Bacteria > Bacillati > Actinomycetota > Actinomycetes > Kitasatosporales > Streptomycetaceae > Streptomyces > Streptomyces sp. Sge12. The sequence continues at coordinate 2,360,036 of NZ_CP020555.1, read as the reverse complement.
GTGGAGTTCACGGACGGCTCCACGCTCGCCCAGGCCACCCCGCCGGACATGCGCGGCCCCATCGCGATCGGCCTCGGCTGGCCCGAGCGGGTCCCGGACGCGGCCCCCGCCTTCGACTGGACCAAGGCCTCCACCTGGGAGTTCTTCCCGCTGGACACCGAGGCCTTCCCGTCGGTGGGCCTGGCCCGGCACGTGGGCACGCTCGGCGGCACCGCCCCGGCGGTGTTCAATGCGGCCAACGAGGAGTGCGTCGAGGCATTCCTGGCAGGTCGGCTGCCGTTCACAGCAATCATGGATACGGTCTCTGCCGTGGTCGATGAGCACGGGACACCTGAGTCGGGAACCTCCCTGACGGTCCAGGACGTCCTAGAAGCGGAGGCCTGGGCCAGGGCCCGGGCGCGGGAGATGGCGGCACGGGCCGCCGTGGAGGCGCGCGCATGACACTACTGATGACGGTGCTCGGGGTCGTGGTCTTCGCGGTCGGCCTGCTGGTCTCCATCGCCTGGCACGAGCTGGGGCACCTCTCCACGGCCAAGGTCTTCGGCATCCGCGTGCCGCAGTACATGGTGGGCTTCGGGCCGACCATCTGGTCGCGGAGGAAGGGCGAGACCGAGTACGGGATCAAGGCCATCCCGATGGGCGGCTACATCCGCATGATCGGGATGTTCCCGCCCGGCGAGGACGGCAAGGTCACCGCCCGCTCCACCTCGCCGTTCCGGTCGATGATCGAGGACGCCCGCTCGGCGGCGTACGAGGAGCTCCAGCCCGGGGACGAGAGCCGGCTCTTCTACACGCGCAAGCCGTGGAAGCGCGTGATCGTGATGTTCGCCGGACCGTTCATGAACCTGATCCTGGCCGTGGCGATCTTCCTCACCACCCTGATGGCCTTCGGGCTGAACACCCAGACCACCTCCGTCGCCACCGTCTCGGACTGCGTCATCCAGCAGAGCGAGAAGCGCGACAAGTGCGCCCCCGGCGACCCGGCCGCCCCCGCCAAGGCGGCCGGCCTGAAGGCGGGCGACAAGATCGTCGCCTTCAACGGGCGCGCGGTCGGCGACTGGTCCGCCCTCCAGAAGGACATCCGCGCCACCGTCGGCCCCGCCACGATCACGGTGGAGCGGGCCGGCGGGCGCGTGGACCTCACGGCGAACCTGATCGAGAACAAGGTCGCCAAGACCGACGGCAGCGGCCGGTACGTCAAGGACGAGTACGTCACCGCGGGCTTCCTCGGCTTCGCCCCCGCCTCCGGCTACGTCCCGCAGTCCTTCGGCCAGTCCGTCGACCGCATGGGCGAGATGATGCAGGCCGGCGTCCAGTCGCTGGTCGAGCTGCCCTCCAAGGTCCCGGACCTGTGGAACGCGGCCTTCAACGGGGCCGAGCGCAAGCAGGACAGCCCGATGGGCGTCGTGGGCGCGGCACGGGTCAGCGGTGAGATCTTCACCCTCGACATCCCCGCCCAGCACCAGCTGGTCTTCTTCCTCAACCTGCTGGCCGGCTTCAACCTCTCGCTGTTCCTGTTCAACATGCTGCCGCTGCTCCCGCTCGACGGCGGGCACATCGCCGGCGCCCTGTGGGAGTCGGTCCGGCGGGGCGTCGCACGGATCTTCCGGCGCCCCGACCCCGGCCCGTTCGACGTGGCGAAGCTGATGCCCGTCGCGTACGTGGTCGCGGGCCTGTTCATCTGCTTCACCTTGCTGGTGATGGTGGCCGACGTGGTGAACCCGATCAAGATCACCTAGTTTGCGGGGGCTCTACCCCAGGCGTACGGGAGCCGGGCACGCTTCGTGCCCGGCTCCCTACGTTCGGGTGGCGCACCCCCTCGGATGCACGGGCCGCCCCGTGGTTGGCGTAATCTCGAAGCCTGGAGCCCGCCGATCTCGGGACCTTGATCCACACCTTGGGGTTGCACAGCAGATGACTGCCATCTCTCTCGGAATGCCGGCCGTGCCGACGAAGCTTGCCGACCGCAGGGTCAGCCGCAAGATCCAGGTCGGCAAGGTGGCCGTCGGCGGCGACGCACAGATCTCCGTGCAGTCGATGACCACCACCAGGACCTCCGACATCGGGGCGACGCTCCAGCAGATCGCCGAGCTGACCGCCTCCGGCTGCGACATCGTCCGTGTGGCCTGCCCGACCCAGGACGACGCCGACGCACTCGCCGTGATCGCGAAGAAGTCGCAGATCCCGGTCATCGCCGACATCCACTTCCAGCCGAAGTACGTGTTCGCCGCGATCGACGCCGGCTGCGCCGCGGTCCGGGTCAACCCGGGCAACATCAAGCAGTTCGACGACAAGGTCAAGGAGATCGCGAAGGCCGCGAACGAGACGCGCACCCCGATCCGCATCGGTGTGAACGCCGGCTCCCTCGACGCCCGACTCCTGAAGAAGTACGGCAAGGCCACCCCCGAAGCGCTGGTCGAGTCCGCGCTCTGGGAGGCCTCCCTCTTCGAGGAGCACGGCTTCGGCGACATCAAGATCTCGGTCAAGCACAACGACCCGGTCGTCATGGTCAACGCCTACCGCCAGCTCGCCGCCGCCTGCGACTACCCGCTGCACCTGGGCGTCACCGAGGCCGGCCCCGCCTTCCAGGGCACGATCAAGTCCGCCGTCGCCTTCGGCGCGCTGCTCTCCGAGGGCATCGGCGACACCATCCGCGTCTCCCTCTCCGCCCCGCCGGCGGAGGAAGTCAAGGTCGGCATCCAGATCCTGGAATCGCTGAACCTCAAGCCGCGCCGCCTGGAGATCGTCTCCTGCCCCTCCTGCGGCCGCGCCCAGGTCGACGTCTACAAGCTGGCCGAGGAGGTCACGGCGGGCCTGGAGGGCATGGAGGTCCCGCTGCGCGTCGCGGTCATGGGCTGCGTCGTCAACGGCCCCGGCGAGGCCCGTGAGGCCGACCTCGGCGTCGCCTCCGGCAACGGCAAGGGCCAGATCTTCGTCAAGGGCGAGGTCATCAAGACCGTCCCCGAGTCGAAGATCGTGGAGACCCTCATCGAAGAGGCGATGAAGATCGCCGAGCAGATGGAGAAGGACGGCGTGATGAGCGGCGAGCCCACCGTCGCCATCGGCGTCTGAGTCCTTCGGGCTCGGCCCGCTCGCTCGTCCCGCTCGTGGCCCCGGTGCCGTTCCCGCAGTTCGGGGGCGGTCCGGGGCTGTTTCGTGACCGCGGACACGGCATCCCCGGGCGCCGCCGGGTACAGTGCGGAGATCAGCAGACTTGCATGGTGAGGCCCCAGTGTTGACGCAGACCACCACCCGGGTCCTTGAGCCCAGTGATCTCGACGCCGCGATGGAAATCCTCGGACGCGAGCCGGTCGAGAACGCCTTCGTCACTTCACGGGTCCAGGTCGCCGGACTCGACCCGTGGCGCCTGGGCGGCGAGATGTGGGGCTGGTACGCCGACGGCGAGCTCCGCTCGCTCTGCTACGCGGGCGCCAACCTGGTCCCCGTCTGCGCAGGGCCCGACGCCGTACGCGCCTTCGCCGACCGGGCCCGCCGCACCGGCCGCCGCTGTTCCTCCATCGTCGGCCCCGCCGAGGCCACCCGGCTGCTGTGGCAGCTCCTGGAGCCCAGCTGGGGCCCCGCCCGCGAGGTCCGCTCCCACCAGCCGCTCATGGTCATCGAGCGCCCGTCCACCACGGTCGAGGCCGACCCGCAGGTCCGCCGGATCCGCAAGGACGAGATGGAGCTGATCATGCCCGCCTGCGTGGCCATGTTCACCGAGGAGGTCGGCATCTCGCCGATGGCCGGTGACGGCGGGCTGCTCTACCAGGCCCGCGTCGCCGAACTCGTCGCCGGCGGCCGGTCCTTCGCCCGCGTCGACGACGGCAAGGTCGTCTTCAAGGCCGAGATCGGCGCCGCCACCGCCCGCGCCTGCCAGATCCAGGGCGTGTGGGTGGACCCCGAGTTCCGCGGCCTCGGCCACTCGGAGACCGGGATGGCCGCCGTCGTGGCGTACGCGCTGCGGGACGTGGCGCCCGTCGTCAGCCTCTACGTGAACGACTTCAACGCCGCCGCGCGGGCGGCCTACAAGCGCGTCGGCTTCCGTGAGGTCGGCGCCTTCATGAGCGTCCTGTTCTGAACCGGGCCCGACCCGATCCGAAAGGCGGGCCACCGACCCCGGCAGTCTCGGCAGTGGCATTCCGGCGCCCCGGTACCGCCGAGTAAGGTCGCCGCATGCTGCCTTCCGGAGTCCGCATCGGTCCCCTCGACCTCGCCGCCCGCGTGGACGAGGCCCTGCGCGTGCAGGCCGTCGCCTTCGGCCTGAGCGAGGAAGAGGTCGGCATCCGGCGCTACATCGTCCAGCGCCACATGACCTGCCGCGGAGCCCGCGCCCTCGGGGCCTTCGCCGAGGACGGGGCGCTCACCGGCTTCGTGTACGGGATGCCCAACGACCGTACGCACTGGTGGTCCACCGTCGTCGAGCCCTATCTGCGGGCCGGCGGGCACGAGCACTGGCTCGACGGCTCCTTCGTGATCACCGAACTGCACGTGCACCCCGGATTCCAGGGAAACGGCATCGGCCGCGCGCTGATCACCGACATCACCGACGCCGCCGACGAGTCCCGCTCGATCCTCTCCGCCATCGACACCGAGAGCCCCGCCCGCGGCCTCTACCGGGCCCTCGGCTACGCCGACCTCGCCCGCCAGGTCCACTTCCCGAGCGCGAGCCTCCCGTACGCCGTCATGGGCGCCACCCTGCCGCTGACCAGGCCCTGACCTGGGGGTCCAGGCACCGAAACGAGTACCGCGGGCGGCGGCGCCCCCGGTAACCTCCCGGCATGTCTACGCAACACGTGCAGCGCATGTCCCGTCTGATGGCCAAGACCCTCCGCGAGGACCCGGCCGACGCCGAAACCCTCAGCCACCGGCTGCTGGTCCGCGCCGGCTACGTCCGGCGCAGTTCCGCCGGGGTGTGGACGTGGCTGCCGCTCGGCAAGCGGGTCCTGGACAACGTCTCGCGCATCGTCCGCGAGGAGATGGACGCGATCGGGGCCCAGGAGGTGCTGCTCCCGGCGCTGCTGCCGAAGGAGCCGTACGAGGTCAGCGGACGCTGGTCGGAGTACGGGGACCTGCTGTTCCGGCTCAAGGACCGCAAGGGCGCGGACTACCTGCTCGGGCCGACCCACGAGGAGATCTTCACCCTGGTGGTGAAGGACCAGTGCACCTCGTACAAGGACCTGCCGGTCATGCTCTACCAGATCCAGACCAAGTACCGCGACGAGGCACGGCCCCGGTCCGGGGTGCTGCGCGGGCGCGAGTTCCAGATGAAGGACTCGTACTCCTTCGACGTGTCCGACGAGGGCCTCGCGGAGTCCTACCGGCTCCACCGCGAGGCGTACGTCCGCATCTTCGAGCGGCTCGGCCTGGACCACCGCATCGTGTCGGCGGTCTCGGGGGCGATGGGCGGCTCGGCGTCGGAGGAGTTCCTGGCCCCCGCCGAAGCGGGCGAGGACACCTTCGTGGACTGCCCCTCCTGCGCCTACGCGGCGAACACGGAGGCCGTCACCTTCGCCCTCGCTCCCGTCTCGGCCGAGCACCCGGCGCTGGAGGAGGTGGACACCCCCGGCACCCCGACGATCGAGACCCTGGCCGCGCACCTGGGCGTACCGGCCTCCGCGACGCTGAAGAACCTCCTGGTCAAGGTCGACGGCGAGATCGTGGCCGTCGGCGTGCCGGGGGACCGCGAGGTGGACCTCGGCAAGCTGGGCGAGCACCTGGCCCCGGCGGTGGTGGAGTTGGTGACGGCCGAGGACTTCGTGGGCCGCCCGGACCTGGTCCGCGGTTACGTGGGCCCGCAGGGCCTGGAGAAGGTCCGCTACCTGGCCGACCCCCGTGTCGCGCCCGGCACTTCCTGGGTGACGGGGGCCAACCGGGCGGACACGCACGCCCGGAACGTGGTCTGCGGGCGCGACTTCGAAGTGGACCAGTACGTGGACGTCGTGGTCGTGGAGCCGGGCGACCCCTGCCCGTCCTGCGGGGCGGGGCTGCGGCTGGACCGGGCGATCGAGATCGGGCACATCTTCCAGCTGGGCCGCAAGTACGCGGACGCCTTCGGGCTGGACGTCCTCGGCCGCGAGGGCAAGCCGGTCCGGGTCACGATGGGCTCGTACGGCATCGGCGTCTCCCGGGCGGTGGCGGCGCTGGCCGAACAGACGGCGGACGAGCGCGGCCTGTGCTGGCCGGCGGCCGTGGCCCCGGCCGACGTCCACGTGGTGGCGGCGGGCAAGGCCGTGCCGCTGGCCCTGGCGGAGGAGGCGGCGGCCGCGCTGGCCGCGTCGGGGCTGCGGGTCCTGCTGGACGACCGGCCCGGCCTGTCGCCCGGCGTGAAGCTGACGGACGCGGAGCTGATCGGCGTGCCGTGGATCCTGGTGGCGGGCCGCCGCTCCGCCGACGGCGTGGTCGAACTCCAGCACCGCGCGTCCGGCACCCGCGAAGAGCTTTCCCTGCCGGAAGCCCTCGCCCGCCTGATTCCGTAACGCCGGCTGATTCAGCCTCGCCGGCGTTTGAGGCGCGGGTCCGGGCAGCGCCCGGGAGGCGCAGCGGCTACTCGCGCAGCCCCTCCCGCTCCTCCTCCGGCGACGGCGCATCCAGCATCAGCCCGTCCACCGGGGCGCCGAGCGCGTCCGGCACCGGAGCTCCCTCGAGCTCCTCCGCGTCGAGCCCGTCCGCGTCAGCGACCTCGGCCGGCCCGGGGCCTTCGGAAGCCGGGCCGGCCGGGGCCGGTTTCTCCCGCGCGGGGCCCGCCGCAGGCGGAGGCGCCGAGCGCTCGAGAAAGCGCAGCAGCTCCACCGGGAACGGCAGCACCAGCGTGGAGTTCTTCTCGGCGGCGACCGCCACGATCGTGTGCAGCAGGCGCAACTGCAGCGCCGCCGGCTGCTCCGACATGACCTCCGCCGCCTCCGCGAGCTTGTGCGAGGCCTGGAGCTCGGCGTCCGCGTTGATCACCCGCGCCCGCCGCTCCCGGTCCGCCTCCGCCTGCCGGGCCATCGACCGCTTCATCGTCTCGGGCAGGGACACGTCCTTGATCTCGACCCGGTCGATCTGCACGCCCCAGCCCACCGCCGGGCTGTCGATCATCAGCTCGAGGCCCTGGTTGAGCATCTCCCGGTTGGACAGCAGATCGTCCAGGTCGGACTTTCCGATGATCGACCTGAGCGAGGTCTGCGCCATCTGGGAGACGGCGAAGCGGTAGTCCTCCACCGCCACGATCGCGCTCGCCGGGTCGACGACCTTGAAGTACACGACCGCGTCCACCCGCACCGTGACGTTGTCCCGGGTGATGCCCTCCTGCGCGGGCACCGGCAGCGTCACGATCTGCATGTTGACCTTACGGAGCCGTTCCACGAACGGGACGATCGTCGTGAAGCCGGGCCCGCGGACCTCCTCGCGCAGCCTGCCGAAGCGGAAGACCAGGCCCCGCTCGTACTGCTTCACCACCCGGGCCGCGGCGCCCACGTAGACCACGGCGGCCACACCCGTGGCGATCGCCGCTGTCAGCAGTTCTTCGACCATGACGGCCCCCTGCCGGACATACCTTGATATCTACGGTATGCCCTACAACCAGGCCGCGAACTCCAGCAGCAGCTCCGCGTCCCGGCGCCGCCCCGCGGCCAGCGCGCGGTTGCCGGACTCGACCGCCCGGAACAGCGTCCAGCCCCGCAGCCGCTCCCGGTCCACGTCCAGCGCGTCGGCCAGCTTGTTCACCCGGCGCCGGGCCCCCGCCGCCCCCGCCGAGGACGCCACCTGGTCCTCCAGCCGGTCGCGGACCAGCCGCGCCAGGTCGTACGCCCGCTCACCGACCAGCGGATCGGGACCCACCGTCAGCCAGGGCGCCCGCTCGCCCGCCAGCACCTTGCCCTGCCGGAAGTTCCCGTGCAGCAGCAGTTCCTCCGGCGCGGCCGCCACCAGCTCCGCCCGCATCGCCAGCGCCGTGTCGGCCAGGGCCCGGACCTCCGCCGGGGCCCCTTGCAGGACCGCCGACTGCTGCTCGGTGCGTTCCGCGACCGTCTCCCAGCCGTGCCCGGCCGCCGGCGGCGCCACCCACAGCCTGCGCAGCGTGCCGCTCGCCTCCAGCAGGGCCTTCGCCTCCGGCAGCGAGCGCAGCGACACCTCCGGGTGCAGCCGCTCCAGCAGCAGCGCCCCGTCGTCTTCGTGGTGTCGGGTGTCGAGGACCCGTACGGCCCCGAAGCCGCCCCAGTGGGCCAGGGCGGCCAGCTCCCGGTCGGGCCGGGCGTGCGGGGGCGCCAGCTTCAGCGCGGCCGGGGTCCCGTCGGCGTACGTGACGAGGACGACCAGGCTGCTGCGGCCGCCCGGGGCCTGCACCCGCCGGGCCTCCACCCCGCGCCGGGACAGCGCGGCCTCGGTGAGCCGGGGCAGCTGCCCCAGCCAGTCCGCGTCCTGCGCCGTCTGCGGCATCTCGCCGAGCGCCCGTACAAGCCGCTGCGGCGGTTCGAAAGCCATGCGTGCGTGGTCCCTTTCAGCTGTGCTGGGCCCGTTGCGCCTCGTCAGCGCGTTCCGCGAGCCCAGGGAAGGCTACGCCGACACCGCGCCAGCGTGCCGCGCGCACTGCCGCCGCGCTCAGCGCGTCGGCCGCCTCGCGGCGCAGCGGACCCTCCGCCGCCCGCACCAGATCGGAGTACGCGCCGGCCACCCGGTCCTCGATCTCGGCGGCCAGCCGTTCGGCGTCCGCCGGGGTGCGCACCTCGAAGGGCAGGGCGTACGCGGCCTCGGCGGGCCGGGGCGCGCCGCCCAGCTGGCGCACGGTCCGGGCGAGGGCGTCCCGGCGCGCGAGGTGGCCGCCGTACGACTCGCGGGCCTGCGTCGCGCGGGCGCCGGTGGACCGGGCGCCGATCACCCCGTAGCCGTACGCCGCCGCGTGCTCGGCGGCGAGCGCGGCCTGGGCGGCCTCCAGGGCCCCGCCGGCGGCGGAGGGTTCGGGCTTCACGAGGTCGCTCCCGGGTTCGAGGTCAGCAGGTACGCGTGTACGGCGCCGCAGGCGGCCACCGAGGCCAGCAGCCGGGCCAACTCGGCCGGGGCCCCGGCCAGGTCGATCGTGCGGGACTCGGACAGGCTCCGCTCGGCGTCCGCGAGGGCGGTCAGGGCCTCCTCGGGCTTCGGCGGCACCGGCTCACCGCTCGCCGCGGGCGCGGCCGCCCCCGTACCGCCGGACCGGGACGGGGCGGGCGAGGGCCGGTCCGAAGGGGTCGGGGACAGGGCCGCGGCGTGCGCGGCGACGGCGGCGCGCAGCGGAGCGAGACGGGCGGCCAGGGCCGGATGGGCGGCCGCCGTGGTGTCGTAACGTTCCAGCAGTCGCGTACTGTCACGGACGGCCGTCTCACGCATCCGCCGTTCGAGTGGAATCGTGAGGGCCGCGTCGGTCGCACGGTCGAGGGAACACCCGGTCAGCAATCCGGCGCCGGCCGCACCGGCGGCTCCGGCGAGCAGGCTCCTGCGCGAGGGTCGCGAGGGTCTCGAAGGCAGAGTCCAGGGCACGGCGACGTCCTCCGGGTGATGGCGGGGTGATGGCGGGGCAGGGTGTGATCACGGTACCCGGGGCCCTGTCCACAGGGCGGACGGCAACACCCTCCGACACCGGATACCCTTTGACCTGACACACGACGGTAATCACAACAGCACACGCGGCCGAGGAGTCACCCGGATGAGCACCACCCAGAGCGACAGGCTGCGCGGACTGCTGGAGCCGCTCGTCGCCGCCAAGGGCCTGGACCTCGAAGAGATCGAGATGTCCCGGGCGGGCAAGCGCCGGATGCTGCGGATCATCGTGGACTCCGACGAGGGCGTGGAGCTGGACGCGTGTGCGGAGCTGAGTCGCGAGGTCTCCGACAAGCTCGACGAAACCGATGTGATGGGTGAGGACGAGTACGTCCTCGAAGTGAGCTCGCCGGGCGCCGACCGCCCGCTGACCGAGCACCGTCACTACGTACGGGCGATCGGCCGCCTCGTGAAGTTCCAGCTCGCCGAGGGCGGGGAACTGATCGCCCGCATTCTCGAAGTCGACGACGAGGGCCTGGACCTCGAAGTCCCGGGCGTGAAGGGCCGCAAGGCGACCGCCCGGCGTATCGCATTCACCGACATCGCCAAGGCGCGTGTCGAGATCGAGTTCAACCGCAAGGACAAGAAGGAAGAGGAGGCGTAGCCGTGGACATCGACATGAGTGCCCTGCGGGGTCTGGTCCGGGAGAAGGAGATCTCCTTCGACCTGCTCGTCGAGGCGATCGAGTCGGCCCTCCTCATCGCGTACCACCGGACCGAGGGGAGCTTCCGCCGCGCTCGCGTCGTGCTGGACCGCACCAATGGTCACGTGGTCGTGTGGGCGACGGAAGACCCGAGGGATCTCGAAGAGGGCCAGGAGCCCAAGGAGTTCGACGACACGCCGTCGGACTTCGGCCGGATCGCCGCGACGACCGCCAAGCAGGTGATCCTGCAGCGTCTGCGCGACGCCGAGGACGACCTGACCTTCGGCGAGTTCGCCGGCCGTGAGGGCGACGTCATCACCGGCGTCGTCCAGCAGGGCAAGGACCCGAAGAACGTCCTCGTCGACATCGGCAAGCTGGAGGCCATCCTGCCGGTGCAGGAGCAGGTCCCCGGTGAGGAGTACACGCACGGTCTGCGCCTGAAGGCGTACGTCGTGCGGGTGGCGAAGGGTGTCCGCGGTCCGTCCGTGACCCTCTCGCGCACCCACCCCAACCTCGTGAAGAAGCTCTTCTCGCTGGAGGTCCCGGAGATCGCCGACGGCAGCGTCGAGATCTCGGCGATCGCCCGTGAGGCCGGTCACCGCACCAAGATCGCGGTGCGTTCCACCCGTTCGGGTCTCAACCCGAAGGGCGCCTGCATCGGCCCGATGGGCAGCCGCGTGCGCAACGTGATGGCCGAGCTGCACGGCGAGAAGATCGACATCGTCGACTGGTCGGACGACCCTGCGGAGATGGTCGCGAACGCGCTGTCACCCGCCCGGGTGAGCAAGGTCGAGGTCGTCGACTGGGACACCCGCTCCGCACGGGTGACCGTGCCGGACTACCAGCTGTCGCTGGCCATCGGCAAGGAGGGCCAGAACGCCCGCCTCGCCGCGCGGCTCACCGGCTGGCGCATCGACATCCGCCCCGACACCGAGACGGCGCCCGACGCCGACCGGGACCGGGACGGGGAATAAACCGGTACCGTCCGGGCTTCCCCGGACGGTAGACAGGGTGCACGATCCGCCGCTCCGGCGGCGGATACAAGACAACACGACAGCCGTTCGATCTTTCCCCCGCCACTTGTCGGGAGAGAGGTCGGTGCGGGGAGGTAGACTTAGGCGTGTCTGGCCGGACGCAAGCCCGCGCATGCCCCGAACGCACCTGTGTGGGGTGTCGGGAGCGAGCGGCCAAGAACGATCTGCTGCGCGTCGTGGCGGATCGGGACGCTTGCGTCCCCGATCCACGCGGTACGCGGCCAGGACGGGGTGCTTATGTGCACCCCGCCGTGGTCTGCCTCGACCAGGCGATCCGCCGCCGTGCGTTCCCCCGGGCCCTTCGGTCCGCCGGAGCGCTCGACACGGAGAACCTGCGCAATGCCGTGGCCGGTGAGGCCGGGCACACCGTAAAGAAGTAGTACGGCACGGATACCCCGTGCGGTCAGGTACCTCGCGAGTTGGAAGTAGGTCGAGATTGCGATGAGCACTCGATGAGTACGCGATGAGTACGCCCATGAAGTAGCGACGGTCCGGCGTAACCCGGACCTAAAAGGAGCGAAGTGGCTAAGGTCCGGGTATACGAACTCGCCAAGGAGTTCGGGGTGGAGAGCAAGGTCGTCATGGCCAAGCTCCAAGAACTCGGTGAATTCGTCCGTTCGGCGTCCTCGACGATCGAGGCGCCGGTTGTACGCAAGTTGACTGACGCACTGCAGGGGCCCGGCGGCAACGCCGGCAAGTCCGCTGCAAAGCCCGGCGCGCCCCGCAAGGCCGCGCCCGCCAAGCCCGCAGCGCCCTCCCCGGCCGCTGCGGCACGTCCCGCTGCCCCGAAGCCCGGAGCGCCGGCCCCCAAGCCGGCCGCCGCCGAGGTTCCGGCCGCAGCCCCCGTGACGCCGGCCGCCTCCGGCCCGCGTCCCGGTCCGAAGGCTCCGGCCGCCCCGAAGCCCGCTCCGGCGGCGCCCGTGGCGACCGAGTTCTCCGCGCCCCCGGCGGCTCCCGCCGCCCCGGCGCGCACCGAGCGTCCCGCCGCCGCTCCCGGCCCCCGTCCGGCGCAGCAGCGTCCGGCCCAGGGCCAGGGTGGCCAGGCCGGCGCCCGTCCCGGCGCCCCGCGCCCGGCCGGCGCCACTCCCGGTGCCCCGGCGCAGCGCCCCCAGGGTGCTCAGGCCCCGCGCCCCCAGGGCGCCCGTCCGGCCGGTCCCCGTCCGGGCAACAACCCCTTCACCTCCGGCGGCTCGACCGGCATGGCGCGCCCGCAGGCGCCCCGTCCGGCCGGTGCGCCCCGTCCCGGTGCCCCCGGCGCCGGTGGCGGCCAGGGTGCTCCGCGCCCGCAGGGTGGTCCCGGCGGCGCTCCGCGTCCGCAGGGTCCCGGCGGCGCCCGTCCGACCCCGGGCGGCATGCCCCGCCCGCAGGGCGGCGCCCCGCGTCCCGGTGGTGCTCCCGGTGGTAACCGTCCCAACCCGGGCATGATGCCGCAGCGTCCCGCTGCCGGTGGTCCCGGTCCCCGTCCCGGTGGCGGCCCCGGTGGCCGTGGTCCCGGTGCGGGCGGCGCAGGTCGTCCCGGCGGTGCCGGTCGTCCCGCGGGCGGCGGCTTCGCCGGTCGTCCGGCCGGTCCGGGCTCGCGTCCCGGCGGCGGTGGCGGCTTCGGCGGCCCGCGTCCCGGTGGCGGCGGCTTCGGCGGCGGTCCGGCCGGTGCCGGTGGCGGCGGTCGTCCCGGCTTCGGTGGCCGTCCCGGTGGTCCCGGTGCCCGTGGTGGCACGCAGGGCGCCTTCGGCCGTCCCGGTGGTCCGGCCCGTCGTGGTCGCAAGTCCAAGCGTCAGAGGCGCCAGGAGTACGAGGCCATGCAGGCCCCGTCCGTCGGCGGCGTGATGCTGCCGCGCGGTGGCGGCGAGACCGTGCGCCTGTCGCGCGGTGCCTCCCTCACCGACTTCGCGGAGAAGATCAACGCCAACCCGGCGTCGCTCGTCGCCGTGATGATGAACCTCGGCGAGATGGTCACTGCCACGCAGTCCGTCTCCGACGAGACGCTCGAGATGCTGGCCGGCGAGATGAACTACGTCGTCCAGATCGTCAGCCCGGAGGAAGAGGACCGCGAGCTCCTCGAGGGCTTCGACATCGAGTTCGGCGAGGACGAGGGCGGCGAGGAATACCTCATGCCGCGTCCGCCGGTCGTGACCGTCATGGGTCACGTCGACCACGGTAAGACCCGACTGCTCGACGCCATCCGCAAGACGAACGTCGTTGCGGGCGAGGCCGGTGGCATCACGCAGCACATCGGTGCGTACCAGGTCTCCACCGAGGTCAACGACGAAGAGCGCAAGATCACCTTCATCGACACCCCGGGTCACGAGGCGTTCACCGCCATGCGTGCCCGTGGTGCGAAGTCGACCGACATCGCGATCCTCGTGGTCGCGGCCAACGACGGCGTCATGCCGCAGACGATCGAGGCGCTCAACCACGCCAAGGCCGCCGGCGTCCCGATCGTCGTCGCGGTCAACAAGATCGACGTCGAGGGTGCCGACCCGGTCAAGGTGCGCGGTCAGCTCACCGAGTTCGGTCTGGTCGCCGAGGAGTACGGCGGCGACACGATGTTCGTCGACATCTCCGCCAAGCAGGGTCTGCACATCGACTCCCTGCTCGAGGCCGTCGTCCTCACCGCCGACGCCTCGCTCGACCTCCGCGCCAACCCGGAGCAGGACGCTCAGGGTATTGCGATCGAGTCCCACCTCGACCGCGGCCGCGGTGCCGTCGCCACCGTCCTCGTCCAGCGCGGTACCCTCCGCGTCGGCGACACGATGGTCGTGGGCGATGCCTACGGCCGCGTGCGCGCCATGCTCGACGACAAGGGCAACAACGTCGAGGAAGCGGGTCCGTCGACCCCCGTCCTGGTCCTGGGTCTCACCAACGTCCCCGGCGCCGGCGACAACTTCCTCGTCGTCGACGAGGACCGCACCGCCCGTCAGATCGCCGAGAAGCGTGCTGCGCGTGAGCGCAACGCCAACTTCGCCAAGCGCGTCCGCCGGGTGTCCCTGGAAGACCTCGACTCGGTCCTCAAGGCCGGTCTGGTCCAGGAACTCAACCTCATCATCAAGGGCGACGCGTCCGGTGCGGTCGAGGCTCTCGAGTCCTCGCTGCTCCAGCTCGACGTCGGTGAAGAGGTCGACATCCGCGTCCTGCACCGCGGTGTGGGTGCGGTCACCGAGTCCGACATCTCGCTGGCGATGGGCTCCGACGCCATCGTCATCGGTTACAACGTCCGTGCGGCCGGCCGTGCCGCGCAGATGGCGGACCGCGAGGGCGTCGACGTTCGCTACTACTCGGTGATCTACCAGGCCATCGAGGAGATCGAGGCGGCCCTGAAGGGTCTCCTCAAGCCGGAGTACGAAGAGGTCGAGCTCGGTACGGCGGAGGTCCGCGAGATCTTCCGCTCGTCCAAGCTGGGCAACATCGCCGGTGTCCTCATCCGGTCCGGCGAGGTCAAGCGCAACACCAAGGCGCGGCTCCTGCGCGACGGCAAGGTCGTCGCCGAGAACCTCACCATCTCCGGTCTGCGCCGCTTCAAGGACGACGTCACCGAGATCCGCGAAGGCTTCGAGGGTGGTATCAACCTCGGTTCCTTCAACGACATCAAGATCGACGACGTCATCGCGACGTACGAGATGCGCGAGAAGCCCCGCGCGTAAGCGCAAGGCACATCGCACGTGTCGTAGCTCGTAACACCGGGGCCGGTCGGCGGAATATCCGTCGATCGGCCCCGGCCGTTGCGTGTACGGTTCTGGTGACCCGGCCGCGCGAGCGCCGGGTGATCCTGCCGGGCGACGGCCCGGCAGGCCACCGAACCCGCACCGGCGGGATATCCGGAACTGCATGTACGTGGGGACTCTGTCCTTCGACCTGCTCCTCGGCGATGTCCACTCGCTGAAGGAGAAACGCTCCGTCGTCCGACCCATCGTCGCCGAGCTCCAGAGGAAGTTCTCCGTGAGCGCGGCCGAGGTGGGCGACCAGGACCTCCACCGCCGGGCGCGGTTGGGAGTCGCCCTGGTCAGTGGGGACGCGGGGTTCCTCTCGGACGTACTGGACCGCTGCGAGCGGCTGGTCGCGGCACGTCCGGAAGTGGAGCTGCTGTCCGTACGACGGCGCCTCCACGGTGATGAAGACTGACTTTTAGCTTGTCTGCAAGACAGAAGAAGGAGACGGACCAGTGGCCGACAATGCGCGGGCGAAGAAGCTGGCGGACCTCATCCGGGAGGTGGTGGCGGAGAAGCTGCAGCGCGGTGTCAAGGACCCCCGCCTCGGTACGCACGTGACCATCACGGACACCCGGGTCACCGGCGACCTGCGGGAGGCCACGGTCTTCTACACGGTCTACGGTGACGACGAGGACCGCGCCAGCGCGGCGGCGGGCCTGGAGAGCGCCAAGGGCGTTCTGCGCTCCGCGGTCGGCCGGGCGGCGGGCACCAAGTTCACGCCCACCCTGACCTTCGTCGCGGACGCCCTCCCGGAGAACGCCAAGACCATCGAGGACCTCCTCGAAAAGGCGCGGACCTCCGACGCCCAGGTGCGCGAGGTCTCCTCCGGCGCGAAGTACGCCGGCGACGCCGACCCGTACAAGAAGCCGGGCGAGGACGACGACTCCGACGAGGACGCAGCCGCGGAATGAGCACCGACGCACGGAAGACGCCGGACGGCCTTGTCATCGTCGACAAGCCGTCCGGCTTCACGTCGCACGACGTGGTCGCCAAGATGCGCGGGATCGCCAAGACCCGTCGCGTCGGCCACGCAGGCACGCTCGACCCGATGGCGACCGGCGTGCTGGTCCTGGGCGTGGAGAAGGCCACCAAGCTCCTCGGCCACCTCGCGCTCACGGAGAAGGAGTACCTCGGCACGATCCGCCTGGGCCAGAACACCCTGACGGACGACGCCGAAGGCGATATCACCTCCTCCACGGACGCCACCGGGGTCACCCGGGAGGCCGTGGACGCGGGCATCGCCAAGCTGTCCGGCGAGATCATGCAGGTCCCGTCCAAGGTCAGCGCCATCAAGATCAAGGGCGTGCGTTCCTACAAGCGTGCCCGCGACGGCGAGGACTTCGAGATCCCGGCCCGGCCGGTGACCATCTCGTCGTTCCAGGTGTACGACATGCGCGAGGCGGAGGCCGAGGACGGCACGAAGGTCGTCGACCTCGTCGTCTCCGTCGTCTGCTCCAGCGGTACGTACATCCGCGCCCTCGCCCGTGACCTGGGCGCCGACCTCGGCGTCGGCGGGCACCTGACCGCGCTGCGGCGCACGCGGGTGGGCCCGTACAAGCTCGACCGGGCGCGCACCCTGGACCAGCTCCAGGAGGAGCTGACCGTCATGCCCATCGGCGAGGCGGCCGCCGCGGCCTTCCCGCGCTGGGACCTGGACGCCCGGCGGGCCTCGCTGCTCGCCAACGGCGTGCGGATCGACATGCCGCAGGAGTACGAGGCCGGTCGCACGGTCGCGGTCTTCGGGCCGCAGGGGCAGCTGCTCGGGCTCGTCGAGAACAAGAACGGGAAGGCCAAGTCCCTCGCGGTCTTCGCCTGATCCGCATCGCCGGCCGGTCTCCGGCGGGCGGCGGCCGGGCTTCGTGCGGGCTTCGGCCGGGCGGCGGGCCTTCGGCCGGTCGTCGGCCGCACCGGGTGTTTGACGTGGAGCGGTGAGCGCACAGGTACTGCCGCTCACCGCTCCACGACCCCCCTCGGGTAGGTCTCTATCCACCCGGAGCCCTGTATTCACCCGTCCGAGCAGGCGCTCGGAGTGAATGGAGGGAGCGTAAGGGGGCGCTTTCGCCTCGCGTGCTTTTCGTGCTGATCTTCACCTGCCTACCGTCGGACCACGGGGCGTTGCGGGGGAGCGGTGCGGGGAGTGGTGCGGCCATGGCGGAGCTCGTCAAAATCTGCGATCCCGGCGGTCGGGCGCGCGGCAGCGGATTCGTCGCCGACGACCGCGGGACGGTGGTCACCAGTCACGAGGCCGTCGACGGCCTGACCCGGGTGGTGCTGCACGCGCCGGGCCCCACCGGGCGGACCTGGCTGGCCGAGGCGGCGGACGTGACCGTCCTGCCGGGGCTCGCGCTGGCGCTGGTACGGACCGACGGGCTCGGGGTCCGCCCCCTGCCGGTGGCGCTGCGCGAGGTGATCGATCCCGGGACGTACGTACGGCTGCTCGCGCGGGGATGGCGGCAGGCGCGGGTGCTGGGCGGCGCACAGGCCACGTACCCGGCGGCGGAACGGACCCACGCGGTGCCCGCGGGCGTGGCCGTGGAACTGGCGATCGGCACGGACGGCCGGGACGCGCTGCGGCTGGGCGGCGAGGCCTGCGGGGGCCCGGTCCTCGATGCCGGGACCGGAGCGGTGCTCGCGGTCCTGGGCACCGCTCTGCGGGCGGAGCACCGCTCCGGGGGCTTCGCGGTGGCGTTGCGCGCCGCAGCAGGGGCCGACCCGGACGGACCGCTGGCCGCCCTCCTGGAACGCAACGCCGCGACCGTGCCCGGGCACGGCGCCGACCTGAACCTCGCCGGGGCGCTGGAGCTGACCGCGACCACCCTGGGCGCCTCACTGCGCCCCGACGGCCCCGAACCCGTGGAGCGCCCGGCCGTCGCCGCCGAACTCGCCGCGTTCACCGCCGGGGACCGCCCGGTCCTCGGCCTCGTCGGGGAGCCGGGCACGGGCCGCACCACGGAACTGGCCGCGCTGGCCGTGCGCCGCGCCCACGGGGCCCGCCCCGCCCCGACGCTCTGGCTGCGCGGGGCGGACCTGCGCGCCGGGGACACCTCCCTGGCCGACGCCGCGACCCGGACCCTGACGACGGCCGCCCGCATCGTCGCCACGGCTGACGCCCCGCCGCCACCGGCCCCGCACCCCCACCGGACCACGCGTACGAGCGTCGCCCCGCACCGAGACCCCGACCCGACCCCGAGCCCGGGCACCGGCGCGGCCACGGGCCGCGGTTGGGTTGCTGACCAGGCCGCGGGCATCAGCCCGGTCGGCAGCCCGTCCGCGGGCAATGGCCGCGACGGGGCCGCCGCTCCGGCGCGCGGCCCGATCCCGTCTGCGGGCACCGGCATCGGTGCGGGTCGGGGCCCGGCCAACAGCGCCGACGCCGCCACCGGCTGGGACTCGGGCCCCGGTTGGGCCCCTGACCAGGCCGTGGGAGCTTGTGCCGGATCGGGCAGCGGCCCGGCTGCGGGTACAGACCGTGACGCGGTCGCCGCTCCGGCGAGCGGCACTGGCTGGGGCATGGGCCGGGCCATGGGGGCCGGCACCGGCTCGGTCGGCAGCCCGTCCGCGGGTAGTGGCCGTGCCGGGGCGGCCGGACCGACGCGGGGCATGGTCCCGGGTACGGGTCCGAACCCGGCAGCGGGCATCGGCCCGGCTGGGTACACCCGCATCGGTGCGGACCCGGGCCCGGCCATCGGCGCCGACCGCGGCGTCGGCTGGGACTCGGGCCCCGTCGGGGGCCCCGGGTGGGATTCGGGCCCGGGTACGGGCCGCGGTTGGGTCGCTGACCAGGCCGTGGGGGCCGGCGCCGGCTCGGGCGGCAGCCCGGCCGTGGGTACCGGCCGTGACGCGGCCGCCGGTCCGGCTTCGGGTGCCGGTGCGACCAGTGGCACGGAGTGGGGCGCAGGCCCGGGCGCTGCCGACTGCCCGGCTCCGGCGGCGAGCACCGGCACAGGGGCCGGTCCGGCCGCCGGCGCGGCTTGGGGCGCAGGCCTCGGCGCTGCCATCGGTCCGGGACCGGGCACCGGCACGGACCGGGGGGCGGGCCCGGGCGCCGACATCGGCGCGGGCGGCGCGGGCGGGGGTGTCGGCATCGGGATCGGGGAGCAGGTGGCGCGGTTGGCTGCTGGGGCCGGGCGGGGGTTGCTCGTCGTGCTCGATGCCCCCGAGGAGATGCCGCCGGAGCTCGCCCACCGGCTCGGGCCCTGGACCGCCGCCACCGCCGAGTGGCTGCGCGGCACCGGCGCCCGGCTCGTCGTCGCCGCCCGGCCCGAGTACTGGGAACGGGCCGGGGCCCTCTACCCGCCCGGGGCACTGCACACTCCGGCCCGCCCCGCCCGGCGGCTGCCGCCCGCCCTCCCGCTCGCGGACCTCACCGCCGCCGAGGCCGAGACCGCCCGGGCCCGCCTCGGGATCCCCGCCGACGCCGTTCGGGAGGCCGACGCCCGGCATCCGCTCACCCTGCACCTGCTCGCCGGGATCCGCGCCGCCGAGGTCACCGCCGGCCGCCCCGGGCGCGACGAGGTCTTCGCCGCGCACCTGGACCTGCTGTGCCTGCGCGCCGCCGTCCGCATCGCCGCGGCCTGCGCCGACGCCGGGGGCGCCCGGGTGCACGGCCCCGGGGTCCGCCGGCTCGCGGCGCGCGTGGCCGGGCGGGTGCACGAGGCCGCGCGGCGCGCCCTGGGGCCCGGGCAGGGGCAGCTGGACCGGGCCGCCTTCGAGGAACTCTTCCCGTGGCGCACCGGCTGGGCCTCCGCCGTGCTCACCGAGGGCCTGCTGGTGCCAGCCGGGCCCGGCTACCGCTTCGCCCACGAGGAGCTGTCCGACTGGATCCAGGCCGGCCACCTCGACGTCCCCACCGCCCTCGGCCTCCTCGTCCACGGCCCCGCCGTGCCCGGCCTGCCCGTGCCCCGGCACCGGATCGGGCCCGTCCTGGAGGCCCTGCGCCGGCTCGCCCCCGACCCGCTGCGCAGGGAGCTCATCGCGCTCGTCGACCGCCTCAACCGCTTCGCCGAGGAAGAGGAACAGGAAGAGGAACAGGAAGAGGAACCCGAGCGGGCCACCCCCGACCGCGTCTGGTGGGCCGCCCGGCTGCTGCGTGAGACCCTGCTCCGGGCCCCCGACGCCCGCCCCCACCTCCCCGTCCTGCACGCCCTCGCCGAGCACGTGGCCCGCGCCGGCCCGGGGGAGTTCGGCGGCTGGTTCTGGAACCGGCTGCGGCTGCCCGAGTCCGACCGCCTCGACCTGCTGCGCCGGCTGCTGCCCGCCGACCCCGCCGAGGCGGTCCCCGGCGACCGCTACCTCGACGCCGCGGCCCGCCGCCTCGCCCGGGACCCGCAGCGCGCACAGCCACTGCTCTGCGCCTGGTTCACCGACGGCCGCCGGCTGCGCGGCCGCCCCGGGGCCACCGTCGCCACCGCCGCCCAGGCCCTGCTGCACACCCACCGCGGCCTCGCCCCGGACGACCTCACCGAGGCGCTCGTCACCGCCGCGCACCCGCGCGCCGACGAGCTGCTGGCCGTACTCGCCGAGGAGGAACCCTCCGCCCTGTGCCGGGCCGTCGACCGCTGGGCGCACGACGAGCGCCCCGAACGCCGGGTCGCGGCCGCCGCCTACGGGCTCGCCACCGCCCCGCACGTCCGCACCCCCGCCGACCGCGAGCTGCTGCGCCGCGCCGCCGGGGCCCTGCTCGCCCGCCCCGCCGACGCCACCCTGCACGGCAGCGCCCTCGCGATCCTGCTGCGCGACCCGCACGTGCGCGGCCGCTACCTGCCCGACGCCCTCGCCTGTTTCCGCGATCCCGAGCTCGGCCCCCGGCTGCCCGCGGAGGCGCTGGTCGCGGCCCTGCCCGTGCTGCCCGACCCGGACGAGGTGTTCGCCGCCCTGCGGGCCCGGGCCGACGGGGAGGTGGTGCGCGCCCTGGCCGCGCTGACCACGCCGGGGCTGGCCCGGCGCGCCGGTGACCTCGTACGGGAGCACCTCGCGCGCAACCCCGGGGACGCGCCGCACGCCGCCTTCTTCGTGGACCGGCGGCTCGACCAGGGACCGGCCGCCGCCTCGGTGGTGCGGCCCCTGGTCCTGGACCTGCTGCTCGGCGCCCCGGCCGTGGTCCGTGCCGAGCTGGCCCTCGTACTGGCCGCGCCCGGCGGGGAGGCCTCGCACCCGCTGCGCGGGGACCTGGCCGACACCCTGCTGCGCGAGGAGGCCGATCCGCAGGTGCTCGACGTGTTCCTCGGGGCCGTCGCGGCCGGGGCCTCCGCCCGCCCGGAGGACCGTACGCGGGAGCTGCTGCGGCGCACCGGACGGCAGCTGCTGCGGGCTCCGGGCGGGCCGGCTGTCTTCGAGCGGCGGACGGTCGAGCTGGCCCGGGCCGAACCTGCCTTCGGGGCGCTGGTGGCCCGCTGGCTGGTGACGGCGGAGGCGGAGGCGGCGGCCCTGCTGGGGCCGAGCGCCCGGCGGACGGTGGAGACCCTCAGCAGGGCGGCCGCGGATGTGACGTGACGACAGACACGGTGGCCGATCCAGTCAGATGCCGATGCGGGGCACCGGGCACGGGCATGGCAGTCTTAGACCTGCAATCGGCAATCAGTTCAAGGACCAACCGGGTTCGGGCGAGGAGCGGTCACAGTGCAGCGCTGGCGTGGCTTGGAGGACATCCCCCAGGACTGGGGACGCAGCGTCGTCACCATCGGCTCCTACGACGGCGTGCACCGGGGACATCAGCTGATCATCGGACGGGCGGTGGCCACCGCGCGTGAGCTCGGCGTTCCCTCCGTGGTGGTCACCTTCGACCCGCACCCGAGCGAGGTGGTGCGCCCCGGCAGCCACCCGCCGATCCTGGCCCCGTACGACCGCCGTGCCGAGCTGATGGCCGGGCTGGGTGTGGACGCGCTGCTGATCCTGCCGTTCACGGCGGAGTTCTCCCAGCTGTCCCCGGCCGACTTCATCGTGAAGGTCCTCGTCGACAAGCTGCACGCGCGGGCCGTCATCGAGGGCCCGAACTTCCGCTTCGGCCACCGGGCCGCCGGGAACGTCGACTTCCTGCGCGAGCTGGGCTCCACCTACGACTACGAGGTCGACGTCGTGGACCTGGTCGAGCGGGGCGAGGCGGGCGGCGGGGTGCCGTTCTCCTCGACGCTGGCGCGCAGGCTGGTCGCCGAGGGCGACATGGACGGCGCGGCCGAGATCCTGGGGCGTCCGCACCGGGTCGAGGGCGTGGTGGTGCGCGGTGCGCAGCGCGGGCGGGAACTCGGCTACCCGACGGCGAACGTCGAGACGCAGCCGCACACCGCGATCCCGGCCGACGGGGTCTACGCGGGCTGGCTGACGGCGGACGGCGAGCGGATGCCCGCGGCGATCTCGGTGGGGACGAACGTGCAGTTCGACGCCACCGAGCGGACCGTGGAGGCGTACGCGATCGACCGCGTGGGGCTGGACCTGTACGGGATGCACGTGGCCGTCGACTTCCTCGCCTACGTGCGGGGGATGGCGAAGTTCGAGTCGCTCGACGGGCTGCTGGAAGCGATCGCGGACGATGTGAAGCGGGCGCGGGTGCTGACGGACACGTACGACGCGAGGCGCTGACGAACGACGCGGAAGGGCCCGTACCACCTTCGGGGTGGTACGGGCCCTTTCTGCTTCCGCCGGTCGCCGTCAGCCGAGGCGCGGGTCCCGCGGCGGCTGCTGGGGGTGCGGCGGCTGCTGCTGCGGGGCCGGGGGCTGCTGCCAGGGCTGGCCGGGCTGCGGGTACGGCTGGCCGTAGGGCTGAGGGGGCTGCTGGTACGGGGGCTGCCCCTGGGGCTGGCCGTACGGCTGGGGCTGCTGCGGCGGCTGCGGCTGCTGAGGGGGCTGTTGGTACGCCTGCTGCGGAGCCTGGGGCTGCTGCGGCGCACCCCAGTGACCCTGCGGGGCCTGCTGCTGCGCCCGCAGGAAGTCCTCGGCGACCAGCGCCGAGAGGTTGAAGTACGCCTCGCGCGTCTTGGGCCGCATCATGTCGAGGTCGACCTCGGCGCCGGCCGCGAGGTGTTCGTCGAAGGGCACCACGACCACACCGCGGCAGCGGGTCTCGAAGTGCTGCACGATGTCCTCGATCTTGATCATCTTGCTGGTCTCGCGGACCCCGGAGATGACGGTGAGGGAGCGCGAGACGAGGTCTGCGTACCCGTGCGCGGAGAGCCAGTCGAGGGTGGTGCTGGCGCTGCTGGCACCGTCCACGGACGGGGTCGAGATGATGATCAGCTGATCGGCGAGGTCCAGGACGCCGCGCATGGCGGAGTAGAGGAGGCCGGTGCCCGAGTCGGTGAGGATGATCGGGTACTGGCGGCCCAGCGTCTCGATGACGCGGCGGTAGTCCTCGTCGTTGAAGGTCGTGGAGACGGCCGGGTCCACGTCGTTGGCGATGATCTCCAGACCGGAGGGCGCCTGCGAGGTGAACCGGCGGATGTCCATGTACGAGTGCAGGTACGGGATCGCCTGCACCAGGTCCCGGATCGTGGCGCCGGTCTCGCGGCGGACGCGGCGGCCGAGGGTACCGGCGTCGGGGTTCGCGTCGATGGCCAGGATCTTGTCCTGGCGCTCGGTGGCGAGGGTGGCGCCGAGGGCGGTGGTGGTCGTGGTCTTGCCGACGCCGCCCTTGAGGCTGATGACGGCGATGCGGTAGCAGGACATGACCGGGGTGCGGATCAGCTCCAGCTTGCGCTGGCGCTCCGCCTCGGCCGCCTTGCCGCCGAAGCGGAACCGGCCGCCGACGCCGTTGTTGTTGTTCTTCGGCTTCTGCTTGTTGCGCAGCAGGCGGTCGGAGGACAGCTCGACGGCGGCGGTGTAGCCGAGGGGCGCCCCGCCGCCGGTCTGGCCGGCCGAGTAGCGCGGGTCGTGCGGCTGGGACTGGTGCTGCGGATGCGGTTGCGGCTGGTGTTGCGAGGGCTGCTGACCGGGCCCGGCGGACCACTGCCCGGCGGTGCGGGGGTCGTAGTGCTGCGGCTGAGGCTGCTGCGGCTGCTGGGGCTGCGGAGGTACGGGAGCCGGAGGCGGGAACGAGTACTCGTCCGGGGTCCCGAACGCGGGCGGCGGCGACGGCAGTTCGCCCGCGGGTCCCCCGAACGGGTTCTCCGCGAAGGGCGCCGGCGGCGCGTCGGCAGGGCCGACCGGGGCAGGGGCCGGAGCCGCCGCCTGCTCGGCGGGCGGCAGTACGGGCGTGCCCTCGGCGGGAGTGTCCTGCGGTCCGGCCCAGGGCGCGGGCGGCACCTCGGTCACCGGGTCGGCGACCGGCAGCAGCGCCGGGTACGGCGTGACCGCGTCGACGGGCGGCAGTGCCGGGAAGGGCGTCACGGGCGGGGCGTCGACCGGCGCCGGGGTGCTGTCCTCGACCGGAGCCGCGGGCGCTCCGACGGGCGCCTCGTCGAACGGGACCGGGACCGGGGCCTCGAGCACAGGGGGCGCATCCTCGACCGGAGCCGGGGCTTCGATCGGAGCGGGAGCGGGAGCGGGAGCCGGGGCCGGAGGCGTGAAGGCCGGCAGAGCGGACTCCACCGGAGCCGGGGCCGCAGGCGGCACCTCGGCCTGCGCGGGAACCGGCGTCGCGTACGGCAGTTCCGGAGCCGGGGCCTCGACCGGAGCCGAAGGCGCGGTCTCGAACGGGGCGGGAGCCGGAGGCGTGAAGGGAGGCAGGGCGGACTCCACCGGAGCCGCCGGTGCGACCGGAGCCGGGGCCGCAGGCGGCACCTCGGCCTGCGCGGGGACCGGCGTCGCGTACGGAAGTTCCGGAGCCGGGGCCTCGACGGGAGCCGGAGCCGGTACCGGCGCCGGGTGCTCGGGTGCCGCGTCGGAAGGAGCCGCGGGGGCGGGCGGGAACGGGGCCGGCAGGCCCGCGCCGTCGGACGGCGTCCGCGGTGCGGGCGGAGCGATCCGCATCGTCGAGGGCGATTCCAGCTCCGACGGGCGGTGGGGTTCGAAGCCGCTGCCCTCGGGGAGCCCCGGTACCTGCGCGGCCGGGGTCCCGCCCTGCATGTACCAGGCCGGCGGGGTGTAGTCGATGGTGAACTCGCCCGTGACTTCGGACTCCGCGTCGGACTGGTCGTCCGTCGGGACGTCCCACGTCCCGCCGCGCCTCTCGTTCCGATCGCCGTTCACTGGTCCTCCTGGTCTGTCGAACACTGGTCCGGCGCCCACCTCGCCGCGCCCGGACCCAGCCTAATCGCGCCCCGACATCGCTGTCCGCCCCCCTCGGGGGACGCCCGCTCAGTCGATGCGCCGGGCCCCGCCGAGCAGACCCGTCTCCGCTTCCGTCCCCTGCGTCATCACGAACTGCCGGTCCCGCGGCGTGCACCACAGGGTCACCCCGTCGCCCAGCGTCGGCAGCGAATCCACCGCCTGCCGGGGCAGCCGCATCAGGCGGCCGATCTGCTCCGCCTCGTCCGGGGACACCCGCTGCACGCCCACCAGGGAGGACTGCTGCAACAGCCGCGGTGCCGTCGGGCTCAGGTACGGCAGCAGGGTCAGTACCGACTGCCACGGCCCGGCCACCACGCGCCCGCGCGGCGGCCGCATCCCGCAGTCGCGGATCACCAGCACCGGGCTGCCCGCCGACGCGCCCTGCGGCGGTATCCGGCCCACCTCGTGCAGGGTCACGCACTGCTGTCCGCCGCCGGCGGCCTGGGCCAGCCCGGACCACACCTGGCCGCGTCCGGTCTCCACCGCCACGCGCGCACCCGTGGCCGCCGCGCGCAGCGCCAGTACCTGCGCCGTCCACAGGCCGCCGATCAGCGTCACCTCGTACGGCGTCGGCCGGTTGATGCCGAGCACCGCCGACCGGCCCTCGGCGTCCACGCCGATGACGACCCCGTCGTCCCCGACGGGCAGCGCCAGCAGGTCCAGGTCCGCGGCGGGCACCACGTGCCGTTCCCGACGCGGGCCGACCAGCCCGAAACCGCCCCTCATCGAGCCCCTCCCAGCGGCAGCGAAGCCAGCAGCCCCGGCACCTGTTCACGGTCGAGCCGCACCAGTCCGGTCTTCACGCCGCGCGCCGTCCTCTCCAACTCCCGGCGCGCCGCGACGAGTTCCTCATCGCTGCGTCCTGTCACCCGTACGTGTCCGGTCAGGGTGACGCCCTGTCGCTCCGCCGGGGCCATCGTCAGGCTGAAGTTCGTCGCCAGCGCGGGCAGCGAGGTCAGCAGTGCCACGAACTGCGGCAGCGCGGCCGCGCCGGCGCCGCCCAGCTGCGGCCAGCGGCCTATCCAGTACGTCGTGTGCCGCCGGTCGTCGCAGCGCCAGGTCCGCGAGGTCTCCTCGGTGCGCCGCCCGGTGCTGGTCGACCGCCCGGCCTGGGTGATCGCCATCGGGTTGGCGCACGAGGACGTGGCGAGGGCCGCCGTCAGCTCCTGCTCGGTCAGCACGGTGGCCGTGAACCCGGCGCCGGCCAGCCGGCTCGCCAACTGGTCCGCGGCGCGCACCAGGCACCGCTGGGCTCCGGGCAGCCCGCCGCCGCGCGCGGTGACGGCCTCCGGGCACAGCTCCGGGTCGAGCTTGAGCGCGATCCACGTCAGGCGGACCGCCGGGGTGCCCGTCCGGGCCTGCAACGGCGCGTAGTTGCGCGTCGCCATCGACTGGGCGGGCAGGTGCGGGGCGGGCGCGGGCTGGGTGTGCTGCACGAGCTGTGCGGACTCCAGCCGGATGCCGTCCACTTCGAGGATGTCCCGTACGACGGCGAGCGGCAGCGGCCGCGCCGCCCGGTCGGGCCGCAGCGCGGTGGCGTCCGTGTCCACCTGGACGACCGCGGTCAGGAAGGTCCCGTCGCCGATCATCCCGACGGGCCGCCGGTCGCGGTCGCTGAAGGTGAGGGTGCGCAGCGCCGGGTCGGCCTCGACCAGCGGGGCGAGGCCCGGTTCGGTGCCCGCGGGCACGGCGAAGGCCGCGGCCCGGCGGCGGCGCGTACGCAGCGCGAGCGCGCCGCCGATCCATTCGGGCAGGGAGCGCTGGTGGCGGCGTACGACCGCGAGCACCACCAGGACGAGCGCCAGTACACCGGTGGGCACCAGCAGCAGCGGTTCGACCACCCAGGCCACCAGCAGCGCGGCTGCCGCGACTTGAAGCAGTACGAGCTGTTGCAGTCGGAACGGACCGAAGCGGCCGGGGCTCGACTTCGGATGCGGCGTCACCCCGCCGCGCGCCGGTGCGGGCGCGCCGGTCTGCTGCTCCGTCGCGGTGGCCATCACTCGCGCACTTCCCCTTTCCGGGGCCGGACCCCATGAGTTCCGGTGCTGCGCGACGACTGCCGCACGGCCCCGGAACCTCCCCAATCCACCCCAACAAGCCCTGATTAACCCGGTGCGGAAGGGGCTGAGCGGCAGCCTCACCCTACCCGGCCCCTGCATACCGTCGGTCAAGAGGCATAGTAGGTGCCCGGTCGGACAATCGAGGCCCGGGGACCGTACTCACCGGCCGGGCCGTGCGGGGAGAAGCAGGCGGTCATGGCATCACGACGTGATGAGCTCAACGCGTACACCTTTGCGAAGCGGCGCACGGTGGCCGCGTTCCTCCAGCCATCCGCCACGGGCACCGAGGAGGGCGCGCCGCGCCCGCTGCGCGCGGTCCTGCCGGGGGTGATCGTGGGCGCGCTGGTGCTCGCCGGGTTCGGCGCCTGGGGCATGTTCAAGCCGACGGCCCCCAAGGGCTGGTCGGAGCCGGGTACCAGGGTCATCGTCGGCAAGGACTCGACGACCCGCTACGTGGTCCTGAAGACCAAGGTGAACGGCAAGGAGCAGACCCGGTTGCACCCGGTGCTGAACCTCGCCTCCGCCCGACTCCTCCTGGATCCCTCCAAGTTCAAGGTGATCCAGGTCGAGGACAAGGTCCTGGACGCGGGCAAGCCGCCGCGCGGCCCCATCATCGGCATCCCGTACGCACCGGACCGGCTGCCCTCGAAGGACGACGCGGGCAAGGCCAAGCGCTGGGCCGTATGCCAGCAGCCGGGCGGCAACGGCCGTGGCGTGCAGACCGCCACCTTCGTCCTCGCCGACCGCGAGGCGGCCATGACGGACGACGCCCGCAGGCTCACCGACACCCAGTCGCTGTACGTGCAGAGCACCGGCGCGGGCCAGGAGCGCTACCTGATCGACGCGGCCGGGACGAAGTACAAGTTCCCGGAGGGCACCCCGGCCGCCGGGACGATGACCAACGCGCTGGTCGGCACCGGTGCCACCCCTCAGCAGGTCACCCCGGAATGGCTGGGCACCCTCAACGCCGGCGACGACCTGTCGTTCCCGCAGCTGCCCGGCCGGCCCGGCTCCGACGCCGGGGTCAAGGGCCTCGGCACCGCCGACAACAAGGTCGGCATGGTGCTCAAGGCGCAGACCGGCTCCGGCGCGCAGCACTACGTGGTGCTGCCCGGGAAGGTCGCGCCGGTCTCCGACTTCGTGGCCTGGCTGCTGATCTCGGCGCCCGCGACGGACGGCCTGAACATGCACGGCAAGCCCCGCGAGGTCGACCTCCAGTCCATCAACCCGGACGCCGCCCCGTTCGCGGGCGAGGTGAGGTGGCCGCAGAAGAAGACCGACCGGATCAACCAGACGACACCGGCCGCCGGCGGCGGGACCGGCGGGGCCAACAACCGCGACACCGTGTGCGGCGTCCTGCGCTCGGTCGACGGCCAGGGCAACCAGACCCTGAGCACCTGGGCCGGTACCGGCTTCCCCATCGACATCACCGCCAGTGGCACCAGCGCGTACGTCACCCCCGGCTCGGGCCTGCTCTACACCCAGGTCCAGGGCAAGCAGACGACGGCGGGCGGCTCCCTGTTCCTGGTCACCGACACCGGCCTGCGGTACGCCGTCCAGGCCAACGGCGACAGCGACTCCGAGCAGTCGAAGATCGGCGCGCCCGACCAGTCGAAGACCGGTACGGACGCCCGCCCCGAGGCCAGCCAGGCACAGGTCCGGCTCGGCTACGGGAACGTCAGCCCGGCCATGGTGCCCATCGCCTGGTCGGAGTTCCTCTCCAAGGGGCCGCGGCTGGACACCAACTCCGCGCGCCAGCCGCAGGGTTCGTGAGGAGGCCGCCGATGAACCGCATCCACGCGCCCCGGCGGCCGCTCCTGGCCGCCGCCTTCGCCCTCACCTTCACCCTCGCCTCCGCCGGGGCGGGAGCGGGGGCGGCCTCGGCCGCCGAGGCCGCCCCCGCGCCGCAGGCCCCGTACGCGCAGGCCCCGTACGGGCTGCGGCTCGACGGGGCGGGGGAGTGCACCTTCCCGATGAAGAAGCAGATCGCCGACCGCCCCTGGGCGCTCCAGCGGCTCCTGCTCGACGAGCTCTGGGCCCAGACCAAGGGCAAGGACAAGAACGGCGCCGCCGTCCGCGTCGCGGTCATCGACACCGGCGTGGACCGGGCGAACCCGCAGCTCAGTGCCGCCCTCGACACCGGTGCCGGCAAGGACTTCGTCGATCCCAAGGGGGGCGACGGCATGACCGACACCGTCGGCCACGGCACCAAGGTCGCCGGGCTGATCGCGGCGCGCCCGCAGGAGGGCACCGGCTTCGTCGGCCTGGCACCGGACGCGACGATCATCCCGATCCGGCAGAACGACGGCCAGGGCAAGGGCAACGCACTGTCGCTGGCCCAGGCCATCGACCACGCGGTGGGCAAGGGCGCCCAGGTGATCAACATCTCCCAGGACACCGACGCACAGCTGTCCGCCGACTCCGAGCTCGGCAAGGCGGTCCAGAAGGCCATTGCCGCCAACATCGTCGTGGTGGCCTCGGCGGGCAACGACGGTACGAGCGGCGAGAAGCGCAGGACCTACCCGGCGGCCTTCCCCGGAGTGCTCGCGGTGGGCGCCTCGGACCGCAACAACGAGCGGGCCGTGTTCTCCCAGCCCGGCGACTTCATCGGGGTGGCGGCGCCCGGCGTCGACATGGTCTCCACCGTCCCCGGCTTCGGCCAGTGCATCGACAACGGCACCAGCTTCTCCGCCCCGTACGTCGCCGGCGTCGCCGCCCTGCTGCGCGCCAAGCACCCGGACTGGTCCGGGCAGCAGATCGTCTGGCAGATCCAGAACACCGCCGAGCGCGCGGTCAACGGCCGTGACGACTACGTCGGTTGGGGCGTCATCGACCCGGTCCGCGCGCTCTCCCACGACCAGCAGGCCCCGAAGGCGCCGGTCCCGGACCCCGGCCCGCCCCCGGCGGCCGCCCCCGAGGCGGCGGCGCTGCGGCTCACCGAGACGGCCCAGGAGCGGGAGGAGAGGTTCGGCACGTACGCTCTCGGCATCGGCGCCGTCCTGATCGCCGTCATCGCGGGTACCGCGACGGTCGTGCGGGACTCCCGCAGTCGCCGACGCCGTTTGCAGTGAACGGTCACAGTTCATCAACGGAAGCGCCCGACCGGTGTTGGGGGCGGGCGATGAACTGGCTAGAGTGACACCAGGCTTCACGAGTGTGATCGGGGGATCGCGTGAAGCGGAGGGGGATCGCCCGAGGTGCGTGGCTCGTATCCGCGCCCGGCAAAGTCCGCCGCTCCGCCACGCAATCCGCCGGTTCTGCCGGCGAATTGAGAAGTGAGGAGCTTCGATGAGCACGAACACCTTCGGACTTGCAGACGATCCGGTCGTCCAGGCGAAGAACAAGATCGAGGAGACGGCCAACGCCGTCACCAGGCAGGCCCGCGAGCTGGCCGACATCCTCGCCACGGCGAGCGCCGGCTGGACCGGTGTGGGCGCCTCGGGCTTCACCTCCGCCCAGAGCACCCTCAACGAGAGCCACGACGAGATCCGCAGGCTGCTCGGCGTCCTGCACAACGCGGTGGCTCAGACCAAGAACCTCAGCAACGCGCAGGACGACGAGGTCCGCGCGGCGTTCAAGAACGCCGTCCAGGGGACGCCCTCCGGCGGTGGCACCGGCCCCCGCTCGGGCCTCGAGTCCGTCTGACAACGCGTCGCTTTCCAGTAGGCCGCAGCGAGAAGGAGAAGAACATGTCGGTTAACGACGGGACCCGGGTCCGGTATGAGACCGTCCAGCAGATGGCGGACCGCATCCGCATCGTCTCCGGGAACATCCTCAAGGACCTGGACGCGATGGGCGCGGCCCTGAAGGTCGTCACGGACACCTGGGACGGTGAGGCGCACCGCGAGTACGTCAACCTCCAGACCAAGTACAAGGGCAAGGCCGACCAGATGCACACGGATCTGGAGAAGATCGCCAAGCTCATCGAGCAGGGCAAGGGCGACTACCGCGCCACCGACGTGAAGGCCTCGCGCCTGTTCACCGAGGCCTACTGAGCCCGGTCCCACGTCGATCCGTACGCGCCGAAGGGGCGCGCCCGCACCGGGCGCGCCCCTTCGGCGTGTTCTGCCGGCCCCTCAGGCCTCGTGGCGGTCCAGGTCGAACTCGCCGTCCCTGGCACCGAGTACGAAGGCCTCCCACTCGGCGGCCGTGTAGCGCAGCACCGTGTCCCGGTCGAGCGAGGAACGCATCGCCACCGCCCCCTCGGGCAGCCGCGCGATCTCGACCCGCTCCTCCTCCGGGCTGGTCCCGGGCGGCCCTTCCCACTCCACACCGCTGATGTCGAGCGCGTACAGCTCGTCCTTCTCCTGCTGGGTGCCCATGGGTGGCCCTTCCTTCGGTGGCGCGGTCTTCACCGCCGATTATCCGGGCTGCGCCGCCGACCGGGACGGGTTTCCACCCGATCCGCCCTGCGGCCCGCCCCTCGGCCGGCCCGGCAACCGGCCCGGTGACCGGCCGCCGGGCGCGGACTCACATGCCGCCCGGCATCCGGCCGAGCTGGACCAGCGAGGTCCCCCGCCTGCGCGAGGAGAAGAAGGCCCGGCCCGGCGGCATCGGACGCGGCCGCACCGTGCCGATCAGGTCGCCCTCGGACGGGTCGCCGGACAGCACCAGACCCTGCGCGCCCAGCTCCTTGAACCGCTGCATGAAGGGCTCGTACAGCGCGCGCGAGGCACCCGCCGAGTTGCGCGCGATGATGAAGCGGACGCCCGTGTCCCGGGCGAAGGGCAGGTACTCCACCAGCGGGCCCAGCGGATTGCCCTGGCTCGTGGAGACCAGGTCGTAGTCGTCGATGATGATGAACACGTCCGGGCCCGTCCACCAGCTGCGGTCCCGCAGCTGCTGCGGGGTCACGTCCGTGGGCGGCTGCCGGCGCGAGAACACCCCGCCCAGCGCCTCCATGTGCATCTGCAGGGAGCTCATCATCGGCGCGTACTCCAGCAGGTGCTCCTCCGGCAGCGCCCCGAGCAGGCCGCGCCGGTAGTCGCCCACGACCAGGCGCGCCTGGTCCGGGGTGTAGCGCTCCGAGATCTGCTTGGCGATGAGCCGCAGCAGGTTCGTCTTGCCCGCCTCGCTCTCGCCGAAGACGAGGAGGAAGGGGTCGGACTCGAAGTCGATGAACACCGGCTCCAGGTCGCTCTCGTCGATGCCGATCGCGATCCCGCGCTGCGGGTACTCCCCGCCCTTGGGCAGCTGGTCGGCGTGGAGCAGCCGCGGCAGCAGCCGGACGCCCGGCGCCGCCTGCCCCGCCCAGTTCTGCTTCACCGCGTCCACGAAGGCCGTCGTGGCCTCCGAGAGGTCACCCGCCTCGTGCGATCCGTCGATCCGCGGCAGCGCGCTCAGGAAGTGCAGCTTCTCCGGCACCTGGCCGCGGCCCGGCATGCCCGTGGGGACGTTCGCCGCGACCTTGCGGTCGAACTCGGAGTCCATGGTGTCGCCGAGCCGCAGCTCCAGCCGGCTGAGCATCTGGTCCTTGAGCGCGGCCCGCACCTCCATGTAGCGCGCCGCGGTGATCACCACGTGGATGCCGTAGCCCAGGCCGCGGGAGGCGATGTCGGTGACGATCTGCTCCAGGCCCTCGTACTCGCCCCGGAAGGTGCCCCAGCCGTCGACGATCAGGAACACGTCGCCCCACGGCTCGTGCGGCAGGTCACCCGCCGCCCGCCGGCGCCGGTAGGTGTTGATCGAGTCGATGTTGTTCGAGCGGAAGAACTCCTCGCGGCGGTTGAGGATGCCCCCCACCTCCGCGACCGTGCGCCGCACCCGCTCCGGGTCCAGACGCGAGGCGATTCCGCCCACGTGCGGCAGCTCGGCGACCGCCGACAGGCTGCCACCGCCGAAGTCCAGACCGTAGAACTGCACCTCGCGCGGGGTGTGCGTGAGCGCGAACGAGGAGATCAGCGTCCGCATCAGCGTCGACTTGCCCGACTGCGGGCCGCCGACCACCATCATGTGGCCCGCCGCACCCGAGAAGTCCCGGTACAGCACCTCGCGCCGCTGCTCGAAGGGCTTGTCGATGAGGCCGAGCGGCACGATGAGCCCGCCGGGCCGCGTGTACCCCTCCGCGTGCAGGCCGCGCTCGGCACTCGGCGCCAGCGTCGGCAGCAACTGGTCCAGCGGCGGGGCCTGGTCGAGCGGCGGCAGCCACACCTGGTGCGCGGGCACCCCCTGTCCCTCCAGCCGGCTCACGATCACGTCCAGCACGGTGTCCGCGAGGGCGTCGTCCTCGCGGGGCGACTGCGCCGCCAGGTACGCCGGGTCCGGGGCCGCGTACACCACCGGCACCGGGGCCGCCGTGAACAGCGCGGGCCGCCGCTCCACCGGGAACTGCCCCACCGACAGGTCCGGCCCGCCCGAGCGGTAGGTGCCCGAGACGTACGCCGCCTTGAAGCGGGTCATCTCGTCCGTACCGAACTTCAGGTAGCCCGAACCGGGCACCGACGGCAGGTGGTAGGCGTCCGGCACACCGATCGCGGTCCGCGACTCCGCGGCCGAGAAGGTCCGCAGACCGATCCGGTACGACAGGTACGTGTCCAGCCCGCGCAGCTTGCCCTCCTCCAGGCGCTGCGAGGCCAGCAGCAGGTGCACACCCAGCGAACGGCCGATGCGGCCGATCTGGATGAACATGTCGATGAAGTCCGGCTTCGCCGTGAGCAGCTCGCTGAACTCGTCGATGACCAGTACCAGCGAGGCCAGCGGCTCCAGCGGGGCACCGGCCGCGCGGGCCTTCTCGTAGTCGTGGATGTTCGCGTAGTTGCCCGCCGAACGCAGCAGCTCCTGACGCCGCTGCAGCTCACCGCGGATCGAGTCGCCCATGCGGTCCACGAGCGTGAGGTCGTCCGCCAGGTTGGTGATCACCGCCGCCACGTGCGGCATCTGCCCCATGCCCGTGAAGGTCGCACCGCCCTTGAAGTCGGCGAGCACGAAGTTCAGGGTCTCCGAGGTGTGCGTGACGGCCAGACCCAGCACCAGCGTGCGCAGCAGCTCCGACTTGCCGGAACCGGTCGCACCCACGCACAGGCCGTGCGGACCCATGCCCTCCTGCGCGGCCTCCTTCAGGTCCAGCATGACCGGGGCGCCGTCCTCGCCGACACCGATCGGCACGCGCAGCCGCTCACCGGCCGACCGCGGCCGCCAGGTCCGCGCGACATCGACCGCGGCCGCGTCGCCCAGGTTCAGCAGGTCGGTGAAGTCCAGGTTGGCGAGCAGCGGCTCGTCGTCGTCCCCGCCGCCCGTGCGCATCGGCGCCAGCTGCCGGGCGAGGGCCTCCGCCGCGGGCAGCGACAGGGTGTCCGGCACGCCCTCGTACGCGACCCCGGCGCCCGACTCCAGCCGCAGCCGGCCCGGCCGCACCACGACCGACAGTCCGCCGCGCGGCTCGTCCAGCTCACCGGCGACCACCTCGACGATGGTGACGCCCTGCAACCCCTCGGCCGCCGCGAACACCGAGTCCGGCGGCACCATCCCGCCGTCGAGCACGACCACCAGGTGCGGCTGGTCCAGCACCGGCGAAACGTCCCGGCTGAACCGCGGCCGCCCCTCCAGCCGGGGCGCCAGCAGCCCCTCCAGCTCGGCGAGGTCGTCCCCGAACAGCCGCTTCGTGCCGGCCCCGTCGACCTGACCCGGCACCTGCGTGTGCGGCAGCCACTTCGTCCAGTCCCACGAGGGCACCGCACCCGGCGCGGCCACCACGGCCACCATCAGGTCCTCGGGGGAGTGCAACGTCGCCAGCTGCGCCACCATCGCCCGGGCGGTACTGCGCGCGGACTCCGGCTCCCCGGACACCGTCACGTGGTAGAAGGCGCGGATCGACAGCGCCATCGGCAGCCCGTCCAGCGAGGAATGCACCTTCAGGAAGCGCTGCATCGCGCCCGCGGTCAACGGCTCCAGCTCGTCCACCGGCGCGGTCTCCGGCGCCACCAGCGCGGTCGCCAGGCGCTGCGCGCCCAGCCCGAGCCGGGCCTGCCCGAAGTCCTGGTCGCCGACCCGCCGCTCCCACAGCCGCGAGCCCTCCGCCACCACCGACCACAACTGCTCGGGGGACGGGTGCAGATACAGCTGCGCATCGCGCTGCGCCCGGGCGGTCCTGCGTACCTGACGGCGCGTCTGCGCAAGATATTTGAGGTAGTCCCGGCGCACATCGGCCATTTGCCCCTGCGTACCGCGCCGGTGGCGCACGAGCTGCGCGATGACCATGGCCACCGTCGACACCAGCATCAGCACACCCATGATGCGCATGAACGGAGCCGCGCCCGGCATGAAGAAGAAGACGACGGAGGAGCCCATGCCGAGCATCGGCAGGAGCTGCATCAGCATGCCCTCCTGCTGCCCGCGCGGAAGTTCGGGCGGAGCTTCCAGCCGCAGCTCCTCCGCGGGAACCTCGGGCGGCAGGGACCGCGGCGGGCGTTTGACGACGATCTGGCTCACCGGAGCATCAATCCCTCGAAAACGGACGGGACGTCGCAACCGGCGCCCCCAAGTCCCGGGCGCGAAGGGGGTCTCCCCCACGCGACGGTGATCCTACTTGCCGACAGTCGGTCATAAGCCCGGTAGGGTGGCGCGCGCAGCATGCGCATCCGCGAATCGCCCGCCGGTGCGGGCACCAACCAGGGGGGTCACACAGGTGAGTACGGCCGCAACGACGGGTTTCTGCAGGGTCACCGTCGTGGCCCCCGACAGTCGCATCGACGTCGCCCTCCCCGAGGACATCGCCGTCGCCGACGTCTACCCCGAGCTGCTGCGCCTCACCGGCCAGACCCAGCCCGTCGGCGCCCCCACCGGCTTCCACCTCGTACGCCGCTCCGGCACCGTCCTCGACGGCGCCCGCACCCTCGCCGCCCAGCAGGTCCTCGACGGCGAGGTGCTGAGCCTGCGCCCCTTCGCCGAGTCCCTGCCGCCCGCCGTGTTCGACGACGTGTCCGACGCGGTCGCCTCCGCCGTGGTCCGCGACCGGCACCGCTGGAGCGACGACATGCTGCGCGGCGCGGGCCTGGCCGGCGCCGCCCTGCTGCTCGTCATGCTGGGCTTCGTCCTCTGGTACGCCGACCCGCTGCGCCACGACATGCACGGCCTGCCCGGGATCATCGCGGGCGCCGTCGGCGTGCTGCTCACCGCCGTCGCCGGGGTGCGCGCCCGGGTCTACCGCGACCGCCTCTCCGCCGTCGCGCTCGGCCTCAGCGCCCTCCCGCACCTGATGATCGCCGGCTCCGGGATCGTCGCCCCGGCCGTCGGCCAGGGCCCCGGCCGCCTCCAGTTCCTGCTCGGCTGCGTCTGCGCCCTGGTCGCCTCCGTGGCCCTGGTCGCGCTCACCCCCAGCGGCGACGCCCCCTTCGTCGCGGCCACCTTCGTCGCGGCCACCGGAACCATCGCCACCTTCGCGGCCATCGCCACCGAGGCCTCCGCCACCTACACCGCCGCCGCCTGCGCCCCCGTCGCCATCGGCCTCGTCGCCTTCCTCCCCGGCCTCTCCGCCCGCTTCGCCCGCCTGCCCATCGGCTACGCCGCCCCGCAGAGCGCCACCGAGGATTACGAGACCCCGGACCGCTACGAGACCGAGCCGTACGGTGACCAGCCCGGCTCCGACCAGCACGAGCCGGGCGGCACCCCGCTCGACGCCGAGGCCATCGCCGCCCAGGCCCGCCGCGGCCACGAGATGCTCCTCGGACTGGTCGGCGGCTGCGCCGCCGTCGCCGTCGGAGCCGCCGCCGTCCTCGGCTTCTCCGACAACACCTGGGGCCGCCTGCTGGCCCTGGCCACCGGCCTCGCCATGCTGCTGCGCGCCCGCCTCTTCCGCTACACCTCCCAGGTGGTCTGCGCCCTGGCCGCGGGCCTCGCCGCCATCGCACTGCTGATCCTCGGCATGGCCCTGCACCCGCCGACCGACCTGCTCGAAGCCCTCCTGCTGGAGCACGACCGCAGCGGCCTGGACCTCCGTACGATCTGGCTGACCGCCGCCGTCGCGGCCGGCGCGGCCCTCCTCGCGGGAATTGCGCTTGTCATCCCCCGCAAGGGCCTGTCACCCTTCTGGGGAAGGCTGCTCGACCTCACCGAGGCGGCGGTCCTGCTCAGCCTCGTGCCCCTTACCCTGGCTGTGCTGGACGTTTACTCCCGGGCCCGCGCTCTCACCAGCTGAGACGTCGCGTCCCGGCAGCCTGGTACGCTGTGTGACGGCCGTTTGTGTACGCGTCCCCCGGATCCTCTCCGAAGGGTCTGTGGACTGCGCTCAGCGGACCCCGCCTCCCGAGTAACGGAAGCTCCCCAGAGACTCAGACCTGGGGCACTCGGTGGCAACGAAGACCTAAAACGAGGAGTACGCGTGCCGCTCGACGCCGCTACGAAGAAGCAGATCATCACCGAGTTCGGTGCCAAGGAGGGCGACACCGGCTCCCCCGAGGTCCAGGTTGCGATGCTCTCCCGCCGCATCTCGGACCTGACCGAGCACCTCAAGACGCACAAGCACGACCACCACTCCCGTCGTGGTCTGCTGATCCTGGTCGGCCAGCGTCGCCGCCTGCTGCAGTACCTGGCCAAGAAGGACATCCAGCGCTTCCGTACGCTGGTCGAGCGCCTCGGCATCCGCCGCGGTGCGGCCGGCGCCAAGTAACACGCCGTGAAGGGAGCGGTTCCCACATCAGGGGGCCGCTCCCTTTGCTGTACGTGCGCACCGGACCGGACCCTTTGTAGTCTGGAACGGACGCACGTGTACGTCTGAGGAAGACGTGCACAACTGAAGAGGAGGAGCGCCCTCCCACGCCGCCGGTCCTCGGTAGTGGCACCCGGAATGCCCCCAGGGGGCACCGAACCGGATGCTTCGATCGAAGACCGGCCCGCACGCCAGGAGCGCTTCTCCGCAACCGTCCACCGCCACACGGGCGGCGGACGGAGACGACGAAAATGGAGAAAACGCTAGTGGAGAACGAGACCCACTACGCCGAGGCCGTCATTGACAACGGTTCCTTCGGCACCCGCACCATCCGCTTCGAGACGGGCCGTCTGGCCCGCCAGGCCGCCGGCTCCGCCGTTGCCTACCTGGACGACGACACGATGGTGCTGTCCGCCAC
The DNA here is from genome assembly GCF_002080455.1 of Streptomyces sp. Sge12. Lineage (NCBI taxonomy): Bacteria > Bacillati > Actinomycetota > Actinomycetes > Kitasatosporales > Streptomycetaceae > Streptomyces > Streptomyces sp. Sge12. Next base: position 2,321,783 of record NZ_CP020555.1, on the reverse strand, counting down.
CACCGCGTCGAAGAAGCCCAAGGACCAGCTCGACTTCTTCCCCCTGACGGTGGACGTCGAGGAGCGGCAGTACGCGGCCGGCAAAATCCCCGGCTCCTTCTTCCGCCGTGAGGGCCGCCCCTCCGAGGACGCGATCCTCACCTGCCGCCTGATCGACCGCCCGCTGCGCCCGTCCTTCAAGAAGGGCCTGCGCAACGAGATCCAGGTCGTCGCCACGATCATGGCGCTCAACCCCGACCACCTGTACGACGTCGTCGCGATCAACGCCGCGTCCGCGTCCACGCAGCTGGCCGGCCTGCCCTTCTCCGGCCCGATCGGCGGCGTCCGCGTCGCGCTGATCCGCGGCCAGTGGGTGGCCTTCCCGACGCACACCGAGCTCGAGGACGCCGTCTTCGACATGGTCGTCGCGGGCCGCGTCCTGGAGGACGGCGACGTCGCGATCATGATGGTCGAGGCCGAGGCCACCGAGAAGACCATCGCCCTGGTCAAGGGCGGCGCCGAGGCCCCGACCGAGGAGATCGTCGCCTCCGGTCTGGACGCCGCGAAGCCGTTCATCAAGGTCCTCTGCAAGGCCCAGGCCGACCTGGCCGCCAAGGCCGCGAAGCCCGAGGGCGAGTTCCCGGTCTTCCTGGACTACCAGGACGACGTGTACGAGGCCCTCGCGGCCGCCGTCAAGGGTGACCTCTCCCAGGCGCTGACCATCGCGGGCAAGCAGGACCGCGAGGCCGAGCTGGACCGCGTCAAGGAGATCGCCGCCGAGAAGCTCCTCCCGGCCTTCGAGGGCCGCGAGAAGGAGATCTCCGCCGCCTACCGCAGCCTGACCAAGGCTCTGGTCCGCGAGCGCGTCATCAAGGACAAGGTCCGCATCGACGGCCGCGGGCTCACGGACATCCGTACCCTCGCCGCCGAGGTCGAGGCCATCCCGCGCGTGCACGGCTCGGCGCTGTTCGAGCGTGGCGAGACCCAGATCCTGGGCGTCACCACCCTCAACATGCTCCGCATGGAGCAGCAGCTGGACACCCTCTCCCCGGTGACCCGCAAGCGCTACATGCACAACTACAACTTCCCGCCGTACTCCGTCGGCGAGACCGGCCGCGTCGGTTCGCCGAAGCGCCGCGAGATCGGCCACGGCGCGCTCGCCGAGCGCGCGATCGTGCCGGTCCTCCCGACCCGCGAGGAGTTCCCCTACGCGATCCGCCAGGTGTCCGAGGCCCTCGGCTCCAACGGTTCGACGTCCATGGGCTCGGTCTGCGCCTCCACCATGTCGCTGCTGAACGCCGGTGTGCCCCTCAAGGCCCCCGTCGCCGGTATCGCCATGGGCCTGATCTCCCAGGAGATCGACGGCAAGACCCACTACGTCGCCCTCACCGACATCCTCGGTGCGGAGGACGCCTTCGGCGACATGGACTTCAAGGTCGCCGGCACCAAGGAGTTCGTCACCGCGCTCCAGCTGGACACCAAGCTCGACGGCATCCCGGCCTCCGTCCTGGCCGCCGCCCTCAAGCAGGCCCGCGACGCCCGCCTCCACATCCTCGACGTGATGATGGAAGCGATCGACACGCCGGACGCCATGTCCCCGTTCGCCCCGCGGATCATCACCGTCAAGATCCCGGTGGACAAGATCGGTGAGGTCATCGGGCCCAAGGGCAAGATGATCAACCAGATCCAGGAGGACACCGGCGCCGAGATCACGATCGAGGACGACGGCACCATCTACATCGGTGCCTCCGACGGCCCGGCCGCCGAGGCCGCCCGCGCCACGATCAACTCGATCGCCAACCCGACCATGCCGGAGGTCGGCGAGCGCTACCTGGGTACGGTCGTCAAGACCACCACCTTCGGTGCCTTCGTCTCCCTGATGCCCGGCAAGGACGGCCTGCTGCACATCTCGCAGATCCGCAAGCTCGCCGGTGGCAAGCGCGTGGAGAACGTCGAGGACGTGCTCGCGGTCGGTACCAAGGTCCAGGTGGAGATCGCCGAGATCGACCAGCGCGGCAAGCTCTCCCTGATCCCCGTGATCGACGGCGAGGCTGCCGGCGACGACGCTGACAAGGACGACTCCGACAAGTGATGTCGCGTAGTTCCCGTGTGACGGCCCGCCCCTCTTCGGAGGGGCGGGCCGTCGCCCGTACCCAAACCCTCCTCAAGGGCCGCAGCGGCATCGGCACCGTCCGGCGTACGGTCCTGCCCGGCGGACTGCGCGTCGTCACCGAGACGCTGCCCTCCGTCCGCTCCGCCACCTTCGGCATCTGGGCGCACGTCGGCTCCCGTGACGAGACGCCCACGCTGAACGGCGCCACGCACTACCTGGAGCACCTCCTCTTCAAGGGCACGCACCAGCGCAGCGCCCTCGACATCTCCTCCGCGATCGACGCGGTCGGCGGCGAGATGAACGCCTTCACGGCGAAGGAGTACACCTGCTACTACGCCCGGGTGCTCGACACCGACCTGCCGCTGGCCATCGACGTGGTCTGCGACATGCTCACCGGCTCGCTGATCCGTGAGGAGGACGTCGACGCCGAGCGCGGAGTCATCCTCGAAGAGATCGCGATGACCGAGGACGATCCGGGCGACATGGTGCACGACCTGTTCGCGCAGACCATGTACGGGGACACCCCCCTCGGCCGCCCGGTCCTCGGCAGCGTCGACACGATCAACGCCCTCGGCGCCGACCGGATCCGCCGCTTCTACAAGAAGCACTACGATCCGACCCACCTGGTCGTCGCCGCCGCCGGCAACGTCGACCACAACAAGGTCGTACGCCAGGTCCGCGCCGCCTTCGAGAAGGCCGGCGCGCTGACCCGCACCGACGCCGAACCGATCGGCCCGCGCAGCGGCACCAAGCGCATCCGCACCGCCGGCCGCGTCGACCTGGTCGGCCGCAAGACCGAGCAGGCCCACGTGGTCCTCGGCATGCCGGGGCTCGCCCGTACCGACGAGCGCCGCTGGGCGCTCGGCGTACTGAACACCGCCCTCGGCGGCGGCATGTCCTCGCGCCTCTTCCAGGAGGTCCGGGAGAAGCGCGGCCTCGCCTACAGCGTGTACTCGTACACCTCGGGCTTCGCCGACACCGGCCTCTTCGGCGTGTACGCGGGCTGCCGGCCCAACCAGGTGCACGACGTGCTGCGGATCTGCCGCGACGAGCTCGACAAGGTCGCGGCCGAAGGCCTGGCCGACGACGAGATCAAGCGGGCCGTCGGCCAGCTCTCCGGATCCACCGTCCTCGGACTGGAGGACACCGGCGCGATCATGAACCGCATCGGCAAGAGCGAGCTGTGCTGGGGCGACCAGATGTCGGTCGACGACATGCTGGCCCGGATCGCCGCCGTGACCCCGGACGACGTCCGCTCGGTCGCACAGGATGTACTGGCCCAGAGGCCCTCGCTCGCGGTGATCGGCCCGCTGAAGGAGAAGCAGGCGGCCCGTCTCGACGAAGCGGTCGCCTAGTTCCGTACGTGAGTAAGGAAGCAATATGAGCAAGCTGCGCGTGGCAGTCCTCGGAGCCAAGGGCCGGATCGGCGCCGAGGCGGTCAAGGCCGTCGAGGCCGCCGAGGACATGGAACTGGTCGCGGCGCTCGGCCGCGGCGACAAGCTGGAGACGCTGGCCGACGCCGGCGCCCAGGTCGCGGTCGAGCTGACCACCCCGGCATCGGTGATGGGGAACCTGGACTTCCTCATCCGCCACGGCATCCACGGCGTGGTCGGTACCACCGGCTGGACCGAGGACCGCCTCGCCCAGCTGAACACCTGGCTCTCCGGCTCGCCGGAGACCGGTGTGCTCATCGCCCCGAACTTCTCCATCGGCGCGGTCCTCACCATGAAGTTCGCCGCCCAGGCCGCCCGCTACTTCGAGTCCGTCGAGGTCGTCGAGCTGCACCACCCGAACAAGGTCGACGCCCCCTCCGGCACGGCGACCCGTACGGCGCAGCTCATCGCGGCCGCCCGCGCCGAGGCCGGCCTCGGCGCCCAGCCCGACGCCACCGCCACCGCCCTCGACGGGGCGCGCGGCGCCGACGTCGACGGAGTCCCGGTGCACGCGGTCCGCCTGCGCGGCCTGCTGGCCCACCAGGAGGTGCTCCTCGGCGGCGAGGGCGAGACCCTGACCATCCGTCACGATTCCCTGCACCACAGCAGCTTCATGCCGGGCATCCTGCTCGGCACGCGCCGAGTGACGCAGACCCCGGGCCTCACCTTCGGCCTGGAACACTTCCTCGACCTGGGCTGACCGGACTGATTTCACGATGCGCGCGAAGATCACGTACTTCCTCACGGCCGCCGTCCTGGTGGTCTACTTCGTCCTGGCCGGCAGCCGGGGCCTGATGCTGATCCGGCACGGAACCCTGCTCACGGTCACCTTCGGGGTGGCCGTGCTGATCCTGCCGGTCATCGGCATCTGGTTCCTCTGGCAGAACACCCGGTTCGTGACGCGGGCCAACCACCTCGCGACCGAGCTGGAGGCCGAGGGCGGACTGCCCGTCGACGAGCTGGAACGGGACAAGTACGGGCGGATCCTGCGGGACTCCGCCGACGAGGTCTTCGCGCGCCGCAAGGCCGAGACCGAGGACGCGCCGGGGGACTGGCGCAGCTGGTTCCGGCTCGCCGTCGCCTACCGCGACGCCCGGGACACCCCGCGGGCGCGCAAGGCCATGCAGCGGGCGATCGCCCTGTACGACAAGAAGCCCGTACAGGTCTGATCCTGTACGGGCTTCCGGCGGGGCCCCGGTCGGGGTCCCGGGCGGTCGGGCGGGTCAGGCGGCCACGGGCCGGTACTCGTCGGCCCAGGCCCCCACCGTGTCGGCGGCCCGGTCGAAGGCCTCGGTCCGCGACAGGAAATCGGCGTTGTGGTCGGTCAGCAGCACCGGCGGCTCCGCCCCGCCCGGCGCGGACATCGTCAGCGCCTGGCCCTGTACGGTCCTCGGCAGTCCGAGCCAGCGCACCGGCTGCTGCACCGTACGGAGCTCGCCGACCTCGCTCCACGGGAGGGTCCGGGTCACGAAGAACCCCACCCGGCGCAGCCCCGCGGGGCTCACCCACACGCCCACGCGCAGGGTCTGCACCGCCGAACCGACGACCGCGAGGGCGGCGACCAGGCAGACCACCGTCCCGCCCCAGCTGCCCGCGAAGGCGATGATCATCGTGGCCAGCAGCATGAACGCCGACAGCAGGAGCAGCAGCGCGCCGATCCCCACGCGCCAGGGCCCGGGCCGGTAGGGCCGGCGCCAGCGGTCCTGGTCGGCATGGGCCAGGATCTCGTCGCCGTCGACGTCGTCATCCACATCGGACACGCCGTCGGCCGTCAGAAAGGGCAGGGGCACGGCTGGACCTCACTCACATGCACGTTCGGTTGGGCTGTGCCCGTGAGGCTACCGCCCCTGGGACGCCTCCGACTGCTGCGACTTCTCCGGCACCTTGGCCGGCTGCAGCGCGGGCATACCGAAGAGCAGTGAGCCGGCGAGCCCCGCAACCACGGTCAGTCCGACCAGGGTACGGGCGGCCAACTGGGTCCGGCCCAGGCGCTCGCGCGGCGGCGGAGTGACGTTGCTTCGGAAACGGTCGGCCTCGGAGACGAAAGCGAACGGAACGGGTTCGCGCCGGAGGAACATCAGAGCGAATCTCCTCGGGGTCGATGGGTGTGTGTTCTACCGGGTAGGACGAACGAGCCCCTCAATCGGTGCCGGATTTCCGGACATTAGGAAAAATTCATGGCTGTGCGTCAGCTGTGGAAGACCTCTCGCGGGGGCTGCGCACCGCGTGCGTCGGCGAGGGGCGCGCGAGCGGCGCCGTAGAGTGGGCGCGCCCCAGGACGCACGTTTGGAAGGACCCCCGGTGAGCGAAACCGCCGCTTCAGATCTGAAACCCAGCTTCCGCAGCGAGGTGACGGTGGAGCTGGTGAAGCACTCAGCCGCCGACTCCGACGTGCTGTGGGCCGCCCGGGTCTCCACGGCCGGCGAGCAGTCGCTGGAGGAGCTGCAGAAGGACCCGGAGCGTTCCAAGGGCCTCATCAACTATCTGATGCGCGACCGCCACGGCAGCCCCTTCGAGCACAACTCGATGACCTTCTTCATCAGCGCTCCGATCTTCGTCTTCCGCGAGTTCATGCGGCACCGCGTGGGCTGGTCGTACAACGAGGAATCGGGCCGCTACAGGGAGCTCGAGCCGGTCTTCTACGTCCCGGACGCCGAGCGCAAGCTGGTCCAGGAGGGCCGCCCGGGCAAGTACATCTTCGTCGAGGGCACGCAGGCGCAGCAGGAGCTGACCGCGCGCGTCATGGAGGACTCCTACGTGCAGGCCTACGAGGCCTACCGGGAGATGCTCGCGGCGGGCGTGGCCCGGGAGGTTGCCCGTTCGGTCCTGCCGGTCGGTCTTTTCTCCTCGATGTACGCCACCTGCAACGCGCGCTCGCTGATGCACTTCCTCGGTCTGCGGACGCAGCACGAGCTCGCGGCCGTCCCGTCCTTCCCGCAGCGGGAGATCGAGATGGTCGGCGAGAAGATGGAGCAGCACTGGGCGAAGCTCATGCCGCTGACGTACGCGGCCTTCAACGGCAACGGTCGCGTTGCCCCGTAAGGGCCGGTACACCTGCGGCGTACAGATGTACGGCGTTAAGTCCTAAGTGTCCGTATTGCGACGTTTCGTAAACTTCATCTAGGCTGATCAAACGGACCCGGCACTGCTTGAACCCCCGAGCAGGCAGTGCCGGCGTCCAACACCCCGTTGACGTCCCCCGAGGGGACACCGCGAGCATGGCAGCGAGTAGCGTGTTACCCATGGCTCCGATCTCGACTCCGCAGACCCCCTTCGGGCGGGTCCTCACCGCCATGATCACGCCGTTCACGGCGGATGGCGCACTCGACCTCGACGGCGCGCAGCAGCTCGCCGTCCACCTGGTGGACGCAGGCAACGACGGCCTGATCATCAACGGCACCACCGGTGAGTCGCCGACCACCACCGACGCGGAGAAAAACGACCTCGTACGAGCCGTGCTCGAAGCCGTCGGAGACCGCGCCCACGTGGTCGCCGGCATCGGTACGAATGACACCCGCCACACCCTCGAGCTGGCCCGCGAGGCCGAGCGCACCGGCGCCCACGGCCTGCTCGCCGTCACCCCGTACTACAGCAAGCCGTCGCAGGAGGGCCTCTTCCGGCACTTCACGGCGATCGCCGACGCCACCGGGCTGCCGGTCATGCTCTACGACATCCCCGGCCGCAGTGGTGTCCCGATCGACACCGAAACCCTGGTCCGGCTGGCCGAGCACCCCCGTATCGTTGCCAACAAGGACGCCAAGGGCGACCTCGGCCGCGCCAGCTGGGCCATCGCGCAGAGCGGCCTGGCCTGGTACTCGGGCGACGACATGCTGAACCTGCCGCTCCTGTCGGTCGGCGCGGTCGGCTTCGTCTCGGTGGTCGGCCACGTGGTCACCCCCGAACTGCGCGCCATGCTGGAGGCCCACCTGGGCGGAGACGTCCAGAAGGCGACCGAGATCCACCAGAAGCTGCTCCCGGTCTTCACCGGTATGTTCCGCACTCAGGGTGTGATGACCACCAAGGGTGCGCTGAACCTGCAGGGCCTGCCCGCGGGCCCGCTGCGGCTCCCGCTGGTCGAGCTGTCCGCCGAAGAGACCGCCCAGCTCAAGATCGACCTTGCCGCCGGCGGGGTACAGCTCTGACAACAGACTTCACAAATCAATAAGCACGACCAAACGAATACAGAACAGACAACAGCAAGTGCACGAATGACATGCGCGCCACGTGCCTTCCGGGGTACGTGGCGTGCGTGGTGAGGAGACACTTTTGAGCCATCCGCATCCGGAACTCGGTCCGCCGCCGAAGCTGCCCAAGGGCGGCCTCAGAGTCACCCCTCTGGGTGGTCTCGGCGAGATCGGCCGCAACATGACCGTCTTCGAGTACGACGGCCGTCTGCTGATCGTCGACTGCGGCGTCCTCTTCCCCGAGGAGGAGCAGCCGGGCATCGACCTGATCCTGCCGGACTTCTCGTCCATCCGGGACCGCCTCGACGACATCGACGGCATCGTCCTCACGCACGGCCACGAGGACCACATCGGCGCCGTCCCCTACCTCCTCCGGGAGAAGGCGGACATCCCGCTGATCGGCTCCAAGCTGACGCTGGCCCTCATCGAGGCGAAGCTCCAGGAGCACCGCATCCGCCCCTACACCCTTGAGGTGAAGGAGGGCGAGCGCGAGGCCCTGGGCCCCTTCGACTGCGAGTTCATCGCGGTCAACCACTCCATCCCGGACGCCCTGGCCGTGGCGATCCGTACCGGCGCCGGCCTGGTCGTGGCCACCGGCGACTTCAAGATGGACCAGCTCCCGCTGGACAACCGCCTCACCGACCTGCACGCATTCGCGCGGCTGAGCGAGGAGGGCATCGACCTCCTCCTCTCCGACTCCACGAACGCCGAGGTCCCGGGCTTCGTCCCGCCCGAGCGCGACATCTCCAACGCCATCCGCGGGGTCTTCGCGAGTGCCCAGAAGCGGATCATCGTGGCGTCGTTCGCCAGCCACGTGCACCGCATCCAGCAGATCCTCGACGCCGCCCACGAGTTCGACCGCAGGGTCGCCTTCGTCGGCCGCTCGATGGTCCGCAACATGGGCATCGCCCGTGATCTGGGCTACCTGAAGGTCCCGGCCGGTCTGATCGTCGACGTCAAGACGCTCGACGACCTGCCGGACGACGAGGTCGTGCTGGTCTGCACGGGTTCCCAGGGCGAGCCGATGGCGGCCCTGTCCCGCATGGCCAACCGCGACCACCAGATCCGGATCGTCCCGGGCGACACCGTGATCCTCGCGTCGTCCCTGATCCCGGGCAACGAGAACGCGGTCTACCGCGTGATCAACGGCCTGACGCGCTGGGGCGCCAACGTCGTGCACAAGGGCAATGCCAAGGTGCACGTCTCGGGCCACGCCTCGGCCGGCGAGCTGCTGTACTTCTACAACATCTGCAAGCCGCGGAACCTCATGCCGGTCCACGGCGAATGGCGCCACCTGCGTGCCAACGCCGAGCTCGGTGCCATGACGGGCGTCCCGAAGGACCGCATCGTCATCGCCGAGGACGGCGTGGTCGTCGACCTGATCGACGGCAAGGCCCGGATCTCCGGCAAGGTCCAGGCCGGCTACGTGTACGTGGACGGCCTCTCGGTCGGCGACGTCACCGAGGCCTCGCTCAAGGACCGCCGGATCCTCGGTGACGAGGGCATCATCTCGGTCTACGTCGTCGTGGACAGCACCACCGGCAAGGTGGTCAGCGGCCCGAACATCCAGGCCCGCGGTTCCGGCATCGAGGACTCGGCCTTCTCCTCGGTCATCGCGAAGATCGAGGAGTCCATCGCCCGCGCAGCGGCCGACGGCGTCGCCGAGCCGCACCAGATCCAGCAGCTCATCCGCCGCACGATGGGCAAGTGGGTCTCGGACGGCTACCGCCGCCGTCCGATGATCCTCCCGGTTGTCGTCGAGGTCTGACCCTCGCCGTAGCGACCGCACGGGAGCGGGGCAACCGGATTTGCATCCGGGGGCCCCGCTCCAGTACGTTTACGTCTCCACCTCGCACGACACCCGGGCACACACGTGTGTCCGGACGCGTCATGCGGGCGGGCGGGAATCACGACCCAGGGAGACCTGATAAAGTCTGATCCGCCCGAAAGGGAAAGGCCTCTCCAACGGCCACCAATTCAAATCCGAGCCGGAATCGGCGCGGAAATGGTCTGGTAAGGTTGGAACCGCTGGAAAGGGAAACGCGAAAGCGAAAACCTGGAAAGCACCGAGGAAGTCGGACACGAAAGCGTCTGATAGAGTCGGAAACGCAAGAACAGAACGAAAGCCCGGAGGAAAGCCCGCGAGGGTGAGTACAAAGGAAGCGTCCGTTCCTTGAGAACTCAACAGCGTGCCAAAAATCAACGCCAGAAGTTTATACCCCGTCCACTTCGGTGGATGAGGTTCCTTTGAAAAAGACCTGTCGGGCCTTCGGGCACTGGCAGGCGACAAACACAGCGAGGACGTTGTGGCGCGTCGGTCTTATTCCGACATGACGTGCCCGCTCTAAGTGATGTGTGCACCCGATTACGGGTAAACATTCATGGAGAGTTTGATCCTGGCTCAGGACGAACGCTGGCGGCGTGCTTAACACATGCAAGTCGAACGATGAAGCCCTTCGGGGTGGATTAGTGGCGAACGGGTGAGTAACACGTGGGCAATCTGCCCTTCACTCTGGGACAAGCCCTGGAAACGGGGTCTAATACCGGATACCACTCCTGCCTGCATGGGCGGGGGTTGAAAGCTCCGGCGGTGAAGGATGAGCCCGCGGCCTATCAGCTTGTTGGTGGGGTAATGGCCCACCAAGGCGACGACGGGTAGCCGGCCTGAGAGGGCGACCGGCCACACTGGGACTGAGACACGGCCCAGACTCCTACGGGAGGCAGCAGTGGGGAATATTGCACAATGGGCGAAAGCCTGATGCAGCGACGCCGCGTGAGGGATGACGGCCTTCGGGTTGTAAACCTCTTTCAGCAGGGAAGAAGCGAAAGTGACGGTACCTGCAGAAGAAGCGCCGGCTAACTACGTGCCAGCAGCCGCGGTAATACGTAGGGCGCAAGCGTTGTCCGGAATTATTGGGCGTAAAGAGCTCGTAGGCGGCTTGTCACGTCGGATGTGAAAGCCCGAGGCTTAACCTCGGGTCTGCATTCGATACGGGCTAGCTAGAGTGTGGTAGGGGAGATCGGAATTCCTGGTGTAGCGGTGAAATGCGCAGATATCAGGAGGAACACCGGTGGCGAAGGCGGATCTCTGGGCCATTACTGACGCTGAGGAGCGAAAGCGTGGGGAGCGAACAGGATTAGATACCCTGGTAGTCCACGCCGTAAACGTTGGGAACTAGGTGTTGGCGACATTCCACGTCGTCGGTGCCGCAGCTAACGCATTAAGTTCCCCGCCTGGGGAGTACGGCCGCAAGGCTAAAACTCAAAGGAATTGACGGGGGCCCGCACAAGCGGCGGAGCATGTGGCTTAATTCGACGCAACGCGAAGAACCTTACCAAGGCTTGACATATACCGGAAAGCATTAGAGATAGTGCCCCCCTTGTGGTCGGTATACAGGTGGTGCATGGCTGTCGTCAGCTCGTGTCGTGAGATGTTGGGTTAAGTCCCGCAACGAGCGCAACCCTTGTCCTGTGTTGCCAGCATGCCCTTCGGGGTGATGGGGACTCACAGGAGACCGCCGGGGTCAACTCGGAGGAAGGTGGGGACGACGTCAAGTCATCATGCCCCTTATGTCTTGGGCTGCACACGTGCTACAATGGCCGGTACAATGAGCTGCGATACCGTGAGGTGGAGCGAATCTCAAAAAGCCGGTCTCAGTTCGGATTGGGGTCTGCAACTCGACCCCATGAAGTCGGAGTCGCTAGTAATCGCAGATCAGCATTGCTGCGGTGAATACGTTCCCGGGCCTTGTACACACCGCCCGTCACGTCACGAAAGTCGGTAACACCCGAAGCCGGTGGCCCAACCCGTAAGGGAGGGAGCTGTCGAAGGTGGGACTGGCGATTGGGACGAAGTCGTAACAAGGTAGCCGTACCGGAAGGTGCGGCTGGATCACCTCCTTTCTAAGGAGCACAGTACCGATTGCAGACAAATGTTCTGCACGGTCAGCTCATGGGTGGAACGTTGATTAGTTGGCACGGTTTCTCGCGGATGGATCACAAGTACTGCTTCGGCGTGGAAAGTGACTCACTGATGAGGGATCGTGCTTGGCACGTTGTTGGGTCCTGAAGGTACGGCCGTAAGGTCATGTCTTCAGTGCCGGCCCCAGTGAACTTGATCCGTATGGGTCAGGGTGATGGGTGGCTGGTCGTTGTTTGAGAACTACACAGTGGACGCGAGCATCTGTGGCCAAGTTTTTAAGGGCGCACGGTGGATGCCTTGGCACCAGGAACCGATGAAGGACGTGAGAGGCCGCGATAGGCCCCGGGGAGCTGCCAACTGAGCTTTGATCCGGGGGTGTCCGAATGGGGAAACCCGGCAGTCGTCATGGGCTGTCACCCACTGCTGAACACATAGGCAGTGTGGAGGGAACGAGGGGAAGTGAAACATCTCAGTACCCTCAGGAAGAGAAAACAACCGTGATTCCGGGAGTAGTGGCGAGCGAAACCGGATGAGGCCAAACCGTATGCGTGTGATACCCGGCAGGGGTTGCGCATGCGGGGTTGTGGGAATGAGCTTGATCGGTCTGCCGGCCGGTCGGCGAGTCAGAAACCGTTGATGTAGTCGAAGGACATGCGAAAGGTCCGGCGTAGAGGGTAAGACCCCCGTAGACGAAACATCAGCGGCTTGCTTGCTCATCTCCCAAGTAGCACGGGGCCCGAGAAATCCCGTGTGAATCTGGCGGGACCACCCGCTAAGCCTAAATATTCCCTGGTGACCGATAGCGGATAGTACCGTGAGGGAATGGTGAAAAGTACCGCGGGAGCGGAGTGAAATAGTACCTGAAACCGTGTGCCTACAAGCCGTGGGAGCGTCGCTCATTGGGTTTACCCAATGGGTCGTGACTGCGTGCCTTTTGAAGAATGAGCCTGCGAGTTAGCGGTGTGTAGCGAGGTTAACCCGTGTGGGGAAGCCGTAGCGAAAGCGAGTCCGAATAGGGCGATTGAGTTGCACGCTCTAGACCCGAAGCGGAGTGATCTAGCCATGGGCAGGTTGAAGCGGAGGTAAGACTTCGTGGAGGACCGAACCCACCAGGGTTGAAAACCTGGGGGATGACCTGTGGTTAGGGGTGAAAGGCCAATCAAACTCCGTGATAGCTGGTTCTCCCCGAAATGCATTTAGGTGCAGCGTCGTGTGTTTCTTGCCGGAGGTAGAGCACTGGATAGGCGATGGGCCCTACCGGGTTACTGACCTTAGCCAAACTCCGAATGCCGGTAAGTGAGAGCACGGCAGTGAGACTGTGGGGGATAAGCTCCATGGTCGAGAGGGAAACAGCCCAGAGCATCGACTAAGGCCCCTAAGCGTACGCTAAGTGGGAAAGGATGTGGAGTCGCAGAGACAACCAGGAGGTTGGCTTAGAAGCAGCCACCCTTGAAAGAGTGCGTAATAGCTCACTGGTCAAGTGATTCCGCGCCGACAATGTAGCGGGGCTCAAGCGTACCGCCGAAGTCGTGTCATTGCAGCAATAGGGCCAACGCCCGCTGTGATGGGTAGGGGAGCGTCGTGTGCCGGGTGAAGCAGCAGCGGAAGCTAGTTGTGGACGGTTCACGAGTGAGAATGCAGGCATGAGTAGCGATACACACGTGAGAAACGTGTGCGCCGATTGACTAAGGGTTCCTGGGTCAAGCTGATCTGCCCAGGGTAAGTCGGGACCTAAGGCGAGGCCGACAGGCGTAGTCGATGGACAACCGGTTGATATTCCGGTACCCGCTTTGAAACGCCCAATATCGAATCAGGCGATGCTAAGTCCGTGAAGCCGTTCCGGACCCTTCGGGGAAAGGAAAGTGGTGGAGCCGACGAACCAGACTTGTAGTAGGTAAGCGATGGGGTGACGCAGGAAGGTAGTCCAGCCCGGGCGGTGGTAGTCCCGGGGTAAGGGTGTAGGCCGAGGGGTAGGCAAATCCGTCCCTCATTAAGGCTGAGACCTGATGCCGAGCCGATTGTGGTGAAGTGGATGATCCTATGCTGTCGAGAAAAGCCTCTAGCGAGTTTCATGGCGGCCCGTACCCTAAACCGACTCAGGTGGTCAGGTAGAGAATACCGAGGCGTTCGGGTGAACTATGGTTAAGGAACTCGGCAAAATGCCCCCGTAACTTCGGGAGAAGGGGGGCCATCACTGGTGATCGGATTTACTCCGTGAGCTGGGGGTGGCCGCAGAGACCAGCGAGAAGCGACTGTTTACTAAAAACACAGGTCCGTGCGAAGCCGTAAGGCGATGTATACGGACTGACGCCTGCCCGGTGCTGGAACGTTAAGGGGACCGGTTAGTGACCTTTCGGGGTTGCGAAGCTGAGAACTTAAGCGCCAGTAAACGGCGGTGGTAACTATAACCATCCTAAGGTAGCGAAATTCCTTGTCGGGTAAGTTCCGACCTGCACGAATGGCGTAACGACTTCTCGACTGTCTCAACCATAGGCCCGGTGAAATTGCACTACGAGTAAAGATGCTCGTTTCGCGCAGCAGGACGGAAAGACCCCGGGACCTTTACTACAGTTTGATATTGGTGTTCGGTTCGGCTTGTGTAGGATAGGTGGGAGACTTTGAAGCAGCCACGCCAGTGGTTGTGGAGTCGCCGTTGAAATACCACTCTGGTCGTGCTGGATGTCTAACCTCGGTCCGTGATCCGGATCAGGGACAGTGTCTGATGGGTAGTTTAACTGGGGCGGTTGCCTCCCAAAGGGTAACGGAGGCGCCCAAAGGTTCCCTCAGCCTGGTTGGCAATCAGGTGTTGAGTGTAAGTGCACAAGGGAGCTTGACTGTGAGACCGACGGGTCGAGCAGGGACGAAAGTCGGGACTAGTGATCCGGCGGTGGCTTGTGGAAGCGCCGTCGCTCAACGGATAAAAGGTACCCCGGGGATAACAGGCTGATCTTCCCCAAGAGTCCATATCGACGGGATGGTTTGGCACCTCGATGTCGGCTCGTCGCATCCTGGGGCTGGAGTCGGTCCCAAGGGTTGGGCTGTTCGCCCATTAAAGCGGTACGCGAGCTGGGTTTAGAACGTCGTGAGACAGTTCGGTCCCTATCCGCTGTGCGCGTAGGAATATTGAGAAGGGCTGTCCCTAGTACGAGAGGACCGGGACGGACGAACCTCTGGTGTGCCAGTTGTCCTGCCAAGGGCACGGCTGGTTGGCTACGTTCGGGAGGGATAACCGCTGAAAGCATCTAAGCGGGAAGCCTGCTTCAAGATGAGTATTCCCACCTCCTTGAGAGGGTAAGGCTCCCAGTAGACGACTGGGTTGATAGGCCAGATGTGGAAGCCCGGTAACGGGTGAAGCTGACTGGTACTAATAGGCCGAGGGCTTGTCCTCAGTTGCTCGCGTCCACTGTGTTAGTTCTGAAATAACGAACAGCTGTGTTCATGCCAGCGTTCAAATTTCATAGTGTTTCGGTGGTCATAGCGTTAGGGAAACGCCCGGTTACATTCCGAACCCGGAAGCTAAGCCTTTCAGCGCCGATGGTACTGCAGGGGGGACCCTGTGGGAGAGTAGGACGCCGCCGAACAACCCGCCCTTTTAGCTCAGTCGGTAGAGCGTCTCCATGGTAAGGAGAAGGTCAACGGTTCGATTCCGTTAAAGGGCTCCGAATAAGAAGGCCCCCGCCAATAGGCGGGGGCCTTTTTTGTTTTCGCCCCGAGGCCGGGCACGGGCACAGTCGCCGGGCGCGCCGGCGCGTACCTGCCTAAAGTGGATGTGAAGGGAAGATAAGGAAGGTACGTTCGGCGGCTTCGAGGCTCCAGGTGTCCCCTGCCCCCACCGGCCGTCCGGTTGGCCCAGGAGGCGTGATGACCGTACCCCCCGACGCGGCGCCGCAGCACACGAAGCACGCGCAGAGCGACCCCGAGGACCTCTTCAAGCAGGTCGGAGCCACATGGCATTGGGCCCTCGGCTTCGCCCTCGCCACCCTGATCCCCGGCATTCTGGTGCTGGTCTGGCCCGACGAGACGCTTCACATCCTGGCCGTCATCATCGGCCTCCAACTCTTGGTGGCGGGGGTCTTCCGCTTCGTCACGGCCTTCTCGCACAGCGGCGACGGCGGCAGCAAACTGGCGGGGGTCCTGATCGCCATGCTGGCGTTCCTGGCCGGCGTCCTGGTCCTGCGGCATCCGATGCAGACGATCGGAGCACTGACCTTGATCGTCGGAGTGTTCTGGCTGCTGACCGGAGTGCTCACCGCATTCACCGCGATCGCGGACCACTCACTCGTACACCGGGGCATGCGCTTCGCCCTCGGCGCCCTCGGCGCCGTCGCCGGAATCGTCGTGCTCTGCTTCCCCGTGGACTCCGCCGTCGCCCTGACCCGGCTGCTGGGGCTCTGGCTCGTGCTGCTGGGCGTCTTCGAGCTGGTGATGGCCTTCGCGCTGCGTTCCGCCACACGCCGGACCTCCTGAGTCCGGCCCCGGACCGGGCCCGGCCGGACCGATCCGGCCGGTCCGGCCGGTCCGGCCCGGACAGTCGCCGGCCCGTCAGTCGCCCGTGCGCTGCTCCGGGACGCGGAAGGCCAAGATGGCCATGTCGTCCGAGGCGGGTTCGGCGGCGAACCGTTCCACCGCGCGCAGAACGCGGGAGGCCACGGCGCCCGCGGTGAGGCCCGTACAGGTGGTGAGGACCTCGGCGAGGCCGTCGTCGCCGAGCATGCGGGTGCCCTCGCGGCGTTCGGTCACGCCGTCCGTGACGCACAGCAGGACATCGCCGGGGTCGAGGGTGAGGGTCTGCTCGTAGAGGTCCAGGTCCTCGATCACGCCCAGCAGCGGCTGCGGGTCGGCGGCCGCGTCGACCCGGCCGTCCGGGCGCAGGCGCAGCGGCAGCGGGTGGCCCGCGCAGACGACCTTCATCAGGGCGCCGCCGTCGGGCTGCGGGTGCAGCTCGCCGTAGAGGAGGGTGAGGAAGCGGCTGCGGGCGCCCTCGTCGAGGATGGCCGCGTTGAGCCGCTCCAGTACGGCCGGCCCGCCGAGCCCCTCGCGGGCCAGCAGGCGCAGTGCGTGCCGGGCGAGGCCGGTGACGGCGGCCGCCTCGGGGCCCGTACCGCAGACGTCGCCGATGGCGAAGCCGTACGCGCCGTCGCGGATCGGGAAGACGTCGTAGAAGTCGCCGCCGACCTCGTTGCCCTCGCCGGCCGCACGGTAGATGACCTCCACCTCCATGCCGGGGATCGCGGGCGAGCCGGGCGGCAGCAGGCTGCGCTGGAGCGAGCGGCTGATCGCGGTGCGCTCGGAGTAGAGACGGGCGTTGTCGAGGGCGAGGGCGGCCCGGCGGGAGAGGTCCTCGGCGAGTTCGAGGATCTCCTGGCGGAAGTGCTCCTCCCGCGGCTTGCCGAGGGTGAGCATGCCGATCACGCGGTTGCGGGCGAGGAGGGGCAGGACCACGGTCTCGCCGCCGACCGCGAGGGTCGCCTCGGCCCACGGGAGGGCGCCGGCCTCGCGGACCGGCTCCGGCGGGCTGACCCGGGAGAGCAGTTCCTTGAGGCCGTCGATGCGCTCCTCGTCCTCGTGGAGGACGTAGGAGAGGTAGGGGTCGGAGGACTGGTCGGCGATCGTGTAGACGGCGCACCAGGTGGCCAGGGTCGGGACGGTCATCTGGGCCATCAGCGCCAGGGTCTGGTCCCGGTCGAGGGTGCCGGCCAGCAGGTCGGAGGCCTCGACGAGGAAGGAGAGGGAGCCGCGGCGCAGTCGTTCCAGTTCGCCGAGGCGGGCGGACTCGACGGCGAGGGCGATGCGGTCGGCGGCGAACTGGAGGTGCAGGGCCTCTTCGTTGGAGTAGCGGCCGGGGGTTTCCGCGGCGACGCCGAGGGAGCCGGTGAGGCGGCCCTCCACCTTGAGCGGGACGGTGACGGCGGAGCGCATGCCGGTGGCCTCCAGGAGCGGAACGGCTCCCGGTGAGGCGATGAGGTCGTCGTGGACGGCGGGCATGCGGGCGGAGCCGTAGCGATTGGTGCCGGCCTCGACGGGGACGCGGGCGAAGCGCTGGCGGGTGGAGGGCAGGCCGGTGGTGGCGCGTACCTCCAGCTCGGTCTCGTCGTCGGTGGCGAGCAGCAGGAAGGCGGCGTCGGCGTCGAGCAGGTCGCGGGCGCGCTCGACGGTGCGCTGGAGGAGCCCGTCGAGGTCGTCGGGGGCGGGGGAGCCGATGAAGACCTCGAAGGGGTCCGTGGGGCGCGGATCGGTGAAGTGGCCGCTGTCGGAGGTGGGCACCCGTACCGGGGTCTGGAGCAGGGCGCGCTCGTCGTCGTGGACGAGGAGGCAGACGATCGACGGTTCGCCGTGGGCGTCGCGGACCCGTAGGTGGGAGGCGAAGACGGGGATGACGCGGCCGTCGGCGCCGCGGACGCCGTAGCTGCCCTCCCAGCGGGACAGGCGCAGGGCCTCGGCGATGCCCGTGCCGGTGCCGGGGGTCTGCGGCCAGGCGGCGAGCTCGGCGAGCGGGCGGCCCAGGGCCTTCTCGGCGGGGTGCCCGAAGATGTGCTCGGCGTCCTCGTTCCAGGCGGAGATGGCGTCGTCCGAGTCGATCTGGAGGACGGCGACGCGGACCCGGCTGTCGGCCAGGGGCAGCAGCTGGTCGGGGACGACGGGGCCCGCGGAGCGGGTACCGACCGGCCGGTCTGGCAGGTCGAGGCGGAACCACACGTGCTTGTGCGTGGCCGTGTACTCGACGCCCCAGCGGGTGGCGAGGGCGGCGCAGAGCATCAGGCCGCGACCGTTCTCGCGGTCGGGGTCGGCGTAGGGGCGCTCTCCGGGGTGCTGGAGCGGGAGCTCGCGCTCCGGGTACCGGTCGGCGACCTCGACCCGTACGCCGCCGTCGGCGCGCAGGCACAGGACCTCGGCCCGGGTTCCGGCGTGGACGACGGCATTGGTGACGAGCTCGCTGGTCAGGACCACCGCGTCGTCGACGATGTCCGCGAAACCCCAGCCGTGCAGGGTGTCGCGGACGAACCCGCGGGCGGCGGCGACCGAGCGCCCGAGGGGATCGAAGCTGGCAGCCGCCCGTGCCGTGATCACGAATCTCCTTCGACGCGGTTGGACATCGGGTGCCAGGTTACTTACCTTCGCGGACGGCATGGTGCCGTCGTCCGGGATTCCACCCGCAGGGTACGGCGGGTGTGCGATGGTGCCGAAGTGTTATGGCCGGGTTCGGCCAGGGTGAAACACTGGGCAGGCTTGCAGAGCCGGCTTGTGATGAGTCAGGTGTCCGGTGGAAAAGCGGTCGACCCTTTCGGGAGGGACACGGTGGAGTCTGGCGCAGCGGTGCGGCGTACGGGAACGCGGCCGAAGGGCGGACGTTCCCGGCGCAGTGGCACGACGGAGGTCGATACCGCCGCTCTGAACCGGCTGCTCACGGCCCTGGTGTCGATGCGGGACGGGAATTTCCGCAAGAGGCTGACGGTGTCCGGCGAGGGCGTGATGGCGGAGATCGCCGCCGTCTACAACGAGGTCGCCGACCGAAATCTCCACCTGACCGGGGAGCTGTCCCGGGTGCGGCGGATGGTGGGTCGTGAGGGAAAGCTCAGCGAACGGCTGGAAACGGGTGCCTGTGAGGGTTCCTGGGCGGCCGCGATCGATGCCTCGAACCAGTTGGTGGACGATCTGGCCCGGCCGGTGTCCGAAGTGGGCCGGGTGCTGTCGGCGGTGGCCGAGGGCGATCTCGACCAGCGGATGGATCTGCGGACGCAGGCGGCCGAGGGGGCCGGGCATCCGCTGCGCGGGGAGTTCCTGAAGGTCGGGCGTACGGTCAACAACCTGGTCGACCAGCTGTCCGCGTTCACCGACGAGGTGACGCGGGTGGCGCTGGAGGTGGGTACCGAGGGCAAGCTCGGCGGTCAGGCCCAGGTGCGCGGGATGTCGGGATCCTGGAAGGATCTGACCGACTCCGTCAACACGATGGCGTACCGGCTCACCGCTCAGGTGCGTGATATCGCTCTCGTCACGACGGCGGTCGCCAAGGGCGATCTGTCGCGCAAGGTCACGGTGCACGTGGCCGGCGAGATGCTCCAGCTGAAGAACACCGTGAACACGATGGTGGACCAGCTGTCGTCCTTCTCCTCGGAGGTGACCCGCGTCGCCCGTGAGGTTGGTACGGAGGGTGAGCTGGGCGGCCAGGCGAAGGTGCCCGGGGTCGCGGGTGTGTGGAAGGACCTGACCGACTCGGTCAACACCATGGCCGGGAACCTGACGGCCCAGGTGCGCGGGATCGCGCAGGTGACGACGGCGGTCGCGAACGGTGACCTGTCGCAGAAGGTACGGGTCAGCGCGCGCGGCGAGGTGGCGCAGCTGGCCGAAACGATCAATCAGATGACCGAGACGCTGCGGACCTTCGCGGACGAGGTCACGCGGGTGGCGAGCGAGGTCGGGGCCAAGGGCCTGCTCGGCGGCCAGGCGCAGGTGCCGGGTGCGGCGGGGACGTGGAAGGACCTCACCGATTCGGTGAACACGGTCTTCCGCAACCTCACCACGCAGGTGCGGGACATCGCGCAGGTGACGACGGCGGTGGCCAACGGCGACCTGTCGCAGAAGGTCACGGTCGACGTGGCCGGCGAGATGCTGGAGCTGAAGAACACCGTCAACACGATGGTGGACCAGCTGTCGTCCTTCGGTGCTGAAGTGACGCGTGTGGCCCGTGAGGTCGGCGTCGAGGGTGAGCTGGGCGGCCAGGCACAGGTTCCGGGTGCCGCCGGGACGTGGAAGGACCTCACCGACTCGGTGAACACCGCCTTCCGCAACCTCACCGGGCAGGTCCGCAACATCGCGCAGGTGACGACGGCGGTGGCCAACGGCGACCTGTCCCAGAAGGTCACCGTGGACGTCTCCGGCGAGATGCTCCAGCTGAAGAACACCGTCAACACGATGGTGGACCAGCTGTCGTCCTTCGCCGACCAGGTCACGCGGATGGCGCGGGACGTGGGTACGGAGGGCCGCCTCGGCGGCCAGGCCCGGGTGGAGGGGGTGTCCGGCACCTGGAAGGAGCTCACCGACTCCGTCAACTTCATGGCCGGGAACCTGACGTCGCAGGTGCGCCAGATCGCCCAGGTGACGACGGCAGTGGCCCGGGGCGACCTGTCCCAGAAGATCGACGTGGACGCCCGGGGCGAGATCCTGGAGCTGAAGAACACCATCAACACGATGGTCGACCAGCTCTCGGCCTTCGCCGAGCAGGTGACCCGGGTGGCCCGGGACGTGGGTACGGAGGGCCGCCTCGGCGGCCAGGCGCAGGTGCCCGGGGTGGCCGGCGTATGGCGCGACCTGACGGACTCCGTGAACGGCATGGCCGGGAACCTGACCTCGCAGGTGCGCAACATCGCGCAGGTCGCGACGGCGGTGGCCCGCGGTGACCTCTCGCAGAAGATCGACGTGGACGCCCGGGGCGAGATCCTGGAGCTGAAGAACACCCTCAACACCATGGTCGACCAGCTCTCGAACTTCGCGGAGCAGGTGACGCGGGTGGCGCGCGAGGTGGGCACCGAGGGCATCCTCGGCGGCCAGGCGGAGGTGAAGGGGGTCTCCGGTACCTGGAAGGACCTCACCCAGTCCGTCAACTTCATGGCGAACAACCTGACGTCCCAGGTGCGCAACATCGCCGAGGTGACCACGGCGGTGGCCATGGGCGACCTCTCCAAGAAGATCACCGTCGATGCCAAGGGCGAGATCCTCGAACTGGTCACCACCGTGAACACGATGGTCGACCAGCTGTCCTCGTTCGCCGAGCAGGTGACGCGGGTGGCCCGTGAGGTGGGCTCCGAGGGCATCCTCGGCGGTCAGGCCCGGGTGCGCGGGGTGACGGGCATCTGGAAGGACCTGACCGACAACGTCAACCTGATGGCCAACAACCTGACCTCCCAGGTGCGCAACATCTCCCAGGTCTCGGCGGCGGTCGCCAACGGCGACCTGACCAAGAAGGTCACCGTGGAGGCGCGCGGCGAGGTCGCGCAGCTCGCCGACACCGTCAACACGATGGTGAAGACCCTGTCGTCCTTCGCGGACGAGGTGACGCGCGTGGCCCGAGAGGTGGGCACGGAGGGCCGCCTGGGCGGTCAGGCGCACGTGCCGGGCGTCTCGGGGACGTGGAAGGACCTCACCGACTCGGTGAACTTCATGGCCTCCAACCTCACCGGTCAGGTGCGGCAGATCGCCATGGTCACGACCGCCATCGCCAAGGGCGACATGACCAAGAAGATCGACATCGATGCCCGGGGCGAGATCCTGGAGCTCAAGACCACCATCAACACGATGGTCGACCAGCTGTCGTCCTTCGCCGACCAGGTGACCCGGGTGGCCCGCGAGGTGGGCACCGAGGGCATCCTGGGCGGCCAGGCGCGCGTCCGGGACGTCGACGGCACCTGGCGGGACCTGACCGAGTCCGTGAACGAGATGGCCGGGAACCTCACCCGGCAGGTGCGCGCGATCGCGGCCGTGGCCACCGCGGTGACCCGCGGCGATCTCAACCTGAAGATCGACGTGGACGCGGCGGGCGAGATCCAGGTCCTCCAGGACAACATCAACACCATGATCGCGAACCTGCGCGACACCACCTTGGCCAACAAGGAGCAGGACTGGCTCAAGGGCAACCTCGCCCGCATCTCCGCGCTGATGCAGGGCCGCCGGGAGCTCGACGACGTCGCCTCGCTGATCATGAGCGAGCTGACGCCGGTGGTCTCCGCGCAGCACGGTGCCTTCTTCCTGGCGCTGCCGGCCGGCGGCACCACCGAGATCGGGACGGAGGGGGGCGCGGACGGCTCGTACGAGCTGCGGATGCGCGGGAGTTACGCGTACGCGGGCGGCCAGATGCCCATCTCCTTCCGGCCGGGGGAGGGGCTGATCGGGGCGGTCGCCGAGGAGAAGCGGATGATCCTCGTCGAGAACACCCCGCCGGGCTACCTGAAGATCTCCTCGGGTCTGGGCGAGGCGCCGCCGGCGCACGTGATCGTGCTGCCGGTGCTCTTCGAGGGGAAGGTGCTCGGCGTCATCGAGCTGGCCTCCTTCACGCCCTTCACGCAGATCCAGAAGGACTTCCTCAGCCAGATCGCCGAGATGATCGGTACGAGCGTCAACACCATCAGCGTCAACTCCAAGACGGAGATGCTGCTGAAGCAGTCGCAGGAGATGACCGAGCAGCTGCGCGAGCGCTCCGACGAGCTGGAGAACCGGCAGAAGGCGCTCCAGGCCGCCAACGCGGAGCTGGAGGAGAAGGCCGAGCTGCTGGCCCAGCAGAACCGCGACATCGAGGTGAAGAACACCGAGATCGAGGAGGCCCGGCAGGTCCTGGAGGAGCGCGCCGAGCAGCTCGCGGTCTCGATGCGCTACAAGTCCGAGTTCCTGGCGAACATGTCGCACGAGCTGCGGACCCCGCTCAACTCGCTGCTGATCCTGGCCAAGCTCCTCGCCGACAATGCGGACGGCAACCTGTCGCCGAAGCAGGTGGAGTTCGCCGAGACCATCCACGGCGCGGGTTCGGACCTGTTGCAGCTGATCAACGACATCCTCGACCTGTCGAAGGTCGAGGCCGGGAAGATGGACGTCTCGCCGACCCGGATCGCCCTGGTCCAGCTCGTGGACTACGTCGAGGCGACCTTCCGGCCGCTGACGGCGGAGAAGGGCCTGGACTTCTCGGTGCGGGTCTCCCCGGAGCTGCCCGCCACCTTGCACACCGACGAGCAGCGGCTGCTCCAGGTGCTGCGCAACCTGCTGTCGAACGCGGTGAAGTTCACCGACAGCGGGGCCGTGGAGCTGGTGATCAGGCCGGCCGGCGCGGATGTGCCGACGGCGATCCGCGAGCAGCTGCTGGAGGCCGGTTCGCTGCGGGAGGCGGACGCGGACCTGATCGCCTTCTCGGTCACCGACACCGGGATCGGGATCGCCGCGAGCAAGATGCTGGTGATCTTCGAGGCGTTCAAGCAGGCGGACGGGACGACCAGCCGCAAGTACGGCGGCACCGGGCTGGGCCTGTCCATCAGCCGGGAGATCGCCCGGCTGCTGGGCGGGGAGATCCACGCGGCGAGCGAGCCGGGCCGCGGGTCCACCTTCACGCTGTACCTGCCGCTGCACCCGAGCGAGCTGCCCCCGCAGGGGTACGCGCCGCCGACCCCCGGCGGTGCCCGCGGCGAGCTGTACCGCAGGTCGCTGGACGGAGGGCGGCCCGGGCTGCCCGGGAACCAAGGCGGGCAGTCCGCTTCCGTACCGGCGGTGCAGGCACAGCCGGCGCGGCCGGCGCTGTCGGCCGCCGAGCCGGCCGCGCAGGGGCAGGGCGGCGGAGCCACACTGTTCCGGCGGCGCCGCAAGACCCCGAGCGATCTGGAGCCGCGTACGGCGGTGCCGGGGCAGCCGAACGTGGTGGGGGCCGAGGACGGCTGGGGCAGTGCGGACGAGGAGCTTCCGGTGGTGCCCCGGACGTACGACTTCCACGGCGAGAAGGTGCTGATCGTCGACGACGACGTACGCAACGTCTTCGCGCTCACCAGCGTGCTGGAACAGCACGGGCTGGCCGTGCTGTACGCGGAGAACGGCCGGGAGGGCATCGAAGTCCTGGAGCAGCACGACGATGTGACGGTCGTACTGATGGACATCATGATGCCCGAGATGGACGGGTACGCGACCACCTCGGCGATCCGGCGGATGCCGCAGTTCGCCGGGCTGCCGATCATCGCGCTGACGGCGAAGGCGATGAAGGGGGACCGGGAGAAGGCGATCGACTCCGGGGCTTCCGACTACGTCACCAAGCCGGTCGATCCCGACTACCTGCTGTCGGTGATGGAGCAGTGGATGCGCGGCAAGTGATCGCGGGGAGAGCGGAAGGACGCCGGTAGCTGACTCACTGTGCCCGCAGGGGTATGGAAGAGCGGTGAACGGGGAACCTTCTGCTCTCCCACCACGTTTCTGCTTCGTGCACAGTGACATCTTGGTGACAGGGTGTGGCGATCTCGGGACTGGGGCTACGATGACCGGCACAAGGACGGACGGCGCAAGGATGCCGTCCTCTGGGGCGGGGCCCGGCGCACAGGCCGGAGCCCGGAGCCGGGGAGGCCCCATGCCGGGGCGAGGAGGACAGGGCATGGTGCAGAAGGCCAAGATCCTCCTGGTCGACGACCGGCCGGAGAATCTGCTGGCGCTGGAGGCCATCCTCTCCGCGCTCGATCAGACACTGGTCCGGGCGTCGTCGGGGGAGGAAGCGCTCAAGGCGCTGCTGACGGACGATTTCGCGGTCATCCTGCTGGATGTCCAGATGCCGGGCATGGACGGATTCGAAACCGCCGCGCACATCAAGCGGCGGGAACGGACCCGGGACATCCCGATCATCTTCCTCACCGCGATCAACCACGGTCCGCACCACACCTTCCGCGGTTACGCGGCGGGTGCGGTCGACTACATCTCCAAGCCCTTCGACCCGTGGGTGCTGCGGGCCAAGGTCTCGGTCTTCGTGGAGCTGTACACGAAGAACTGCCAACTGCGCGAGCAGGCGGCCCTGCTGCGGCTCCAGCTGGAGGGCGGCAACAGCTCCAACGGCGTGGACGCGAGCAAGGAGACGGCCGGCCTGCTGGCCGAGCTCTCCGCGCGGCTCGCGGCCGTCGAGGAGCAGGCCGAGGCGCTCACCAAGCAGCTCGGCGAGGACTCCGCCGACGCCGGCGTGGTGGCGACGGCGGCACACCTGGAGCGCAAACTCACCGGCCTGCGGCGGGCACTCGACGCCCTGGAGCCAGGGACGGCCGGAGGGCCCACGGCCCTGCCCGCGCAGAACTGACCGTACGCGCGTCGGTACTGGCGGTGCGTCAAAGCGCCTACGGAGCCGACGACACGAACGGGTGAAGGGGTGGGCACGCGTGTCCACCGGCGTGCGCACCGGTAACCTCGGCCCCATGGCCTCACGTACGTCCGGTAAGGGTTCCCAGAGCACGGCGGGCACCGCGAAGGGCCGCACCGGCCGTACGGCGGCCCCGGCGAAGAAGGCCGCGCCCGCGCGGAAGCCTGCGGCGAAGAAGGCCGCGGCAGCCAGGCGGGCCCCGGCCAAGAAGGCGGCGGCCAAGCCCGCGCCGTCCCCGACCGGGGGCGTGGTGCGGCTGGTGCGCGCTCTCTGGCTCGGCTGCGCCCACGCGGTCGGCGCCGTCTTCCGCGGGATCGGCCAGGGCGCCAGGAACCTGGACCCCGCCCACCGCAAGGACGGCCTCGCGCTCCTGCTGCTCGCCCTCGCGCTGATCGTCGCCGCCGGTACCTGGTCGAATCTGAGCGGACCGGTCGGGGATCTGGTCACGATGCTGATCACCGGCCTCTTCGGACGGCTGGACCTGCTCGTACCGATCCTGCTCGGCGTCATGGCGGTGCGTTTCATCCGCCATCCCGAGCAGACCGATGCCAACGGCCGCATCGGGATCGGGCTCTCCGCCCTCGTCATCGGGGTCCTGGGCCTGGTCCACATCGCCTGCGGGGCGCCGGGCCGGGACGAGGGCACCACCGCGATGCAGAACGCGGGCGGGCTCATCGGCTGGGGCGCCTCCAAGCCGCTGATCTTCACCATGGGTGCGCCGCTGGCCGTGCCCATGCTGGTGCTGCTCACGATCTTCGGGCTGCTCGTGGTCACCGCCACCCCGGTCAACGCGATTCCGCAGCGGCTGCGCAGGCTCGGCATCCGGCTGGGGATCATCGCCCCGAACGAGTACGACGAGGGCTACGGGGAGGCCGAGGGCGCCGCGGCGGAGCGGCACGACCCGGAGCAGTGGCGGGCCCGCACCGGAGCCGGCCCGGGCCCGGGCGACCCGGCGGACGAGGCCGAGGAGGCGGCGCTCGCCCGGCGCCGCCGGCCGCGCAGGGCCGCGGCCCGGCCGGGCATGGAGCGGGAGATGGACGCCGTCGACGTGGCCGCGGCGGCCGCCGCCGCGCTGGACGGGGCGGTCTACGGCGGTATGCCGCCGTCCCCGCTCGTCGCCGACCTCACGCAGGGGATCGGCGTCGAGCGGGAGGGTGCGGAGCCCACCGCTCCCGTGCCGACGGCCCGCGCCGGGCGTCCCGTGGCGGACGCCCCGCCCGAGGCCGCCGCAGGGGCCGCCCCCGAGGACCTCGCGGAGCAGCCGCACGCCACCACCGCAGCGGCCTCCGGGACGCTCTCGGTGCCCGACCTGACCAAGGCCCCGCCGCAGGCCCAGGCGCTGCCGCCGCGCGCCGAGCAGCTCCAGCTGCGCGGGGACATCACCTACGCGCTGCCCTCGCTCGACCTGCTGGAGAAGGGCGGGCCCGGCAAGACCCGCAGCGCCGCCAATGACGCGGTGGTCGCCTCGCTGCGCAACGTCTTCACCGAGTTCAAGGTCGACGCGGACGTCACCGGCTTCACCCGGGGCCCGACCGTCACCCGGTACGAGGTCACCCTGGGTGCCGCGGTCAAGGTCGAGCGGATCACCGCCCTGACCAAGAACATCGCCTACGCCGTGGCCTCGCCGGACGTCCGGATCATCAGCCCGATCCCGGGCAAGTCCGCGGTCGGCATCGAGATCCCGAACACCGACCGGGAGATGGTCAACCTCGGCGACGTGCTGCGCCTGGCGGACGCGGCCGAGGACGACCACCCGATGCTGGTCGCGCTCGGCAAGGACGTCGAGGGCGGCTACGTCATGGCCAACCTCGCCAAGATGCCGCACGTGCTGGTCGCCGGCGCCACCGGTTCCGGAAAGTCCTCCTGCATCAACTGCCTGATCACCTCCGTGATGGTCCGGGCCACCCCCGAGGACGTCCGGATGGTGCTCGTGGACCCCAAGCGCGTCGAGCTGACGGCGTACGAGGGCATCCCGCACCTGATCACGCCGATCATCACCAACCCCAAGCGGGCCGCCGAGGCGCTCCAGTGGGTCGTGCGCGAGATGGACCTGCGCTACGACGACCTGGCCGCCTTCGGCTACCGGCACATCGACGACTTCAACCAGGCCATCCGGGACGGCAAGATCAAACTGCCGCCGGGCAGCGAGCGGGAGCTCAGCCCGTACCCGTACCTGCTGGTGATCGTCGACGAGCTGGCGGACCTGATGATGGTCGCCCCGCGCGACGTCGAGGACTCGATCGTCCGCATCACCCAGCTGGCCCGCGCGGCCGGCATCCACCTGGTGCTCGCCACCCAGCGGCCCTCGGTGGACGTGGTCACCGGCCTGATCAAGGCGAACGTGCCCTCGCGCCTGGCCTTCGCCACCTCCTCGCTCGCCGACAGCCGGGTCATCCTCGACCAGCCGGGCGCCGAGAAGCTGATCGGCAAGGGCGACGGGCTGTTCCTGCCGATGGGCGCCAACAAGCCGGTCCGGCTCCAGGGCGCCTTCGTCACCGAGGACGAGATCGCCGGGATCGTCCAGCACTGCAAGGACCAGATGGCGCCCGTCTTCCGGGACGACGTCACCGTCGGGCAGAAGCAGAAGAAGGAGATCGACGAGGACATCGGCGACGACCTGGACCTGCTGTGCCAGGCGGCCGAGCTCGTGGTGTCGACGCAGTTCGGGTCCACCTCGATGCTCCAGCGCAAGCTGCGGGTGGGCTTCGCCAAGGCCGGGCGGCTCATGGACCTCATGGAGTCGCGGGGAATCGTCGGCCCGAGCGAGGGTTCGAAGGCGCGCGACGTACTGCTGAAGGCCGATGACCTGGACGGAGTGCTGGCCGTCATCCGCGGTGAGGCCCATCCGTAATGAAATCGCGGGCAACCGTTTCCCTTGGGCCCGCGTCAAGTTGAAGAGAGGTGGCGGTACCGCGCGCACGCTCGCGCACAGCGCCGGGCCCGCCGCACCGGGGAGGACCTCCCTTCGCCATTCGGATGGCGTAGGAAGTGCACCCTCCGGTTGCTCCACCCTTTCGTCACCCCCCTAGACTGGACATCCAGCAGGTGGCTACACGCTCGAAAGGCGCCCACGTGTCCATCGGCAACTCCAACTCCCCCGAAGAAGAGCGGCCTTCGACCGACGACCGGTCCGAGGACCGCATCGTCGAACGTCCCGTCGAAGGCCCGTCCATCGGGACGGCCCTCAAGAAGGCCCGGATCGCCGCCGGGCTCACCGTCGACGAGGTCAGTTCCACCACCCGCGTGCGCATCCCGATCGTGCACGCGATCGAAGAGGACGACTTCACGCGGTGCGGCGGCGACGTCTACGCCCGCGGTCACATCCGTACGCTCGCCCGCGCCGTGGGCCTCGATCCGGCACCGCTGGTCGAGAGCTACGACGCGGCCCACGGCGGCCGGCCGGCACCCACGCCCGCCGCGCCGATGTTCGAAGCCGAACGGATCCGTCCCGAACGGCAGCGGCCCAACTGGACCGCGGCCATGGTCGCCGCCATCGTCGCCGTGATCGGCTTCGTCGGCTTCACCGCCTTCGGCGGTGGCGACGAGAAGGACAAGCGCCCGGTGGCGGAAGGTTCCGCCTCTCCCAAGCCCGCACCCAAGCAGAGTGGCGGCAAGCCGGCCGGGCAGCCCCCGCAGACCCCGCAGGCGCCCAAGCCGGAGCCCTCGGACAGTGCGATCGCCGCCGCGCCCAAGGACCTCGTCACCGTGGTCCTGACGGCCGACACGGGCGAGAGCTGGATCTCCGCGAAGGACTCCACCGGCCGGCTGCTCTACGACGGCACCCTCCTGCAGGGTGAGTCCAAGACCTTCACCGACAAGGAGTCCGTCGACCTCGTGCTCGGCGACGCCGGCGCCGTGAAGCTCTTCGTGAACGGCAAGGAGATCAAGGACGACTTCCAGCCGGGTCAGGTGGAGCGTCTGAAATACACGAAGGGCGACCCTCTCCAGGACCAGCCCCAGGCGGGCTGAAGCGGGACCGCCCTAGGGCGGAAGGCTTGATCCGGATCCCCGGGGTGCTGCGCCGCACCCCGGGGATCTTGCTGTACGGGGACTTGCGGCAGGGGCCGACGCCGGGACGAAGTAGTCTTGAGTCCATGCCCGAACGCCGTACCGTCGCCCTTGTCACTCTTGGCTGCGCCCGTAACGAGGTGGACTCGGAGGAGCTCGCAGGCCGCTTGGCGGCGGATGGCTGGGAGCTCGTCGAGGACGCCGCCGATGCGGACGTAGCCGTCGTCAACACCTGCGGCTTCGTCGAAGCCGCCAAGAAGGACTCCGTAGACGCCCTCCTGGAAGCCAACGATCTCAAGGATCACGGCAAGACCCAGGCCGTCGTCGCAGTCGGCTGTATGGCCGAGCGCTACGGCAAGGAACTCGCCGAAGCGCTCCCCGAGGCCGACGGAGTCCTCGGTTTCGACGACTACGCCGACATCTCCGACCGCCTCCAGACCATCCTCAACGGCGGCATCCACGCCTCCCACACCCCGCGCGACCGCCGCAAGCTGCTGCCGATCAGCCCGGCCGAGCGCCAGGCCGCCGACGTCTCCCTCCCGGGCCACGCCCAGGAGCCGGTCGCCGAGGCCCCCGCCGACCTGCCGGACGGGCTCGCGCCCGCCTCGGGTCCGCGCGCGCCCCTGCGCCGCCGCCTGGACAAGAGCCCCGTCGCCTCGGTCAAGCTGGCCTCCGGCTGCGACCGGCGCTGCTCCTTCTGCGCCATCCCGTCCTTCCGCGGCTCCTTCATCTCCCGCCGCCCCAGCGATGTGCTGGGCGAGACCCGCTGGCTGGCCGAGCAGGGCGTCAAGGAGATCATGCTGGTCTCCGAGAACAACACCTCGTACGGCAAGGACCTCGGCGACATCCGGCTGCTGGAGACCCTGCTGCCCGAGCTGGCCGAGGTG
Source organism: Streptomyces sp. Sge12 (assembly GCF_002080455.1). Classification (NCBI taxonomy): domain Bacteria; kingdom Bacillati; phylum Actinomycetota; class Actinomycetes; order Kitasatosporales; family Streptomycetaceae; genus Streptomyces; species Streptomyces sp. Sge12. The sequence continues at coordinate 2,291,402 of NZ_CP020555.1, read as the reverse complement.
GACGGCATCGAGCGCGTCCGCGTCAGCTACCTCCAGCCCGCCGAGATGCGGCCCGGGCTGATCGACGTACTCACCTCGACCCCCAAGGTCGTGCCGTACTTCGACCTGTCCTTCCAGCACTCGGCCCCCGACGTGCTGCGCTCGATGCGCCGCTTCGGCGACACCGACCGCTTCCTGGAGCTGCTGGACACCATCCGCTCCAAGGCCCCGACGGCCGGCGTCCGCTCCAACTTCATCGTCGGCTTCCCCGGCGAGAAGGAATCGGACTTCGCCGAGCTGGAGCGTTTCCTCACCCATGCGCGCCTCGACGCCATCGGCGTCTTCGGGTACTCGGACGAGGACGGCACCGAGGCCGTCACCTACGAGAACAAGCTGGACGAGGACACCATCGCCGAGCGGCTGGCCCACATGCAGCGGCTCGCCGAGGAGCTCACCTCGCAGCGCGCCGAGGAGCGCATCGGAGAGACCCTGGAAGTCCTCGTCGAGACCGTGGAAGCGGTCGACGAGGACGGCGAGGGCGCCTACGGGCGCGCCGCCCACCAGGCGCCCGAAACGGACGGCCAGGTGGTCTTCACGGACAGCACGGGCCTGGTCCCGGGGCGTATCGTCACGGCAAAGGTGGTCGGCACCCTGGGTGTGGACCTGGTGGCCGAGCCGCTCGGCATGGATCTTGAGGAGGCGGCCGGATGACCGGAGTCCCGGCATCTGCGGCGGGCGGGACCGGCCGCCGGCCCGTACCCGGCGCGAAGCTGGGGGCCGCGGCGGTCGATCAGGCCAGCCTGTGGAACATCGCCAACATCCTGACGATGATCCGGCTCGTGCTGGTGCCGGGCTTCGTGTTCCTGCTGCTCGCCGAGGGCGGCTACGACCCGGCCTGGCGGGCCTGGGCCTGGGCGGCGTTCGCCGTCGCCATGATCACGGACATCTTCGACGGGCACCTGGCCCGGACGTACAACCTGGTCACGGACTTCGGCAAGATCGCCGACCCCATCGCCGACAAGGCGATCATGGGGTCGGCGCTGATCTGTCTCTCCTGGCTCGGCGACCTCCCCTGGTGGGTGACCGGGGTGATCCTCGGCCGGGAGCTCGGGATCACGCTGCTGCGCTTCTGGGTCATCCGCTACGGAGTGATTCCGGCCAGCCGCGGCGGCAAGCTCAAGACCCTGGCCCAGGGCACGGCCGTGGGCATGTACGTGCTGGCACTGACCGGGGCGCTCGCGACCATGCGCTTCTGGGTGATGGCGATCGCCGTCGTGCTGACCGTCGTCACCGGTTTGGACTACATCCGGCAGGCGGTCGTGCTGCGCCGCCAGGGTCTCGCCGCGGAGCGGGCTGCGGAGCGAGCCGCGAGGTGACCGACGCGGCGGGGGATTTTCCGGGGGCGGAAGCCGGTTCCGGAGCGGTGGATGCGACCGGAGTGGCTGCGGAAGCGCTGCGCCTGCTCACCGAGAGTGACCAGACTCTCGCCGTGGCCGAATCGCTGACCGGCGGCATGGTGGCCGCCGACCTCACGGCCGTCCCCGGCGCCTCCCGATCCTTCCGCGGCTCGGTGACGGCGTACGCGACGGAGATCAAGCACCTGGTCCTCGGGGTGGACGCGGGGCTACTGGCGGCCGAAGGCGCGGTGAACGCGCAGGTGGCGGCCGAGATGGCGGCCGGCGTGCGGCGGGTGATGGGCGCTTCGTGGGGAATCGCGACCACCGGGGTGGCCGGTCCGGAGCCGCAGGACGGCCGGCCGGTGGGCACCGTTTTCGTCGCGCTGGACGGTCCGGGGGGCAGGAAAACGGTCCGTCTGAGGTTGAACGGCTCCCGTGCGGAAATTCGTAGGGAGAGTGCACGCACAGTGCTCGGGCTTCTCGTGGACCAACTCCGTGAGAATGCGCGGAGGCAGGATACGGAACAGAACGGGGGGATTTGATGTTTGCAGCCCTGAGTGAACACGACATCGCTCCCCGCACGGCCGCGGCGCGAGGCGGTACGGTGGGGCGTGAAGGATGCGGCTACACGGTCAGAGGAGGGAGCCACCGATGATTCTGCTCCGTCGCCTGCTGGGTGACGTGCTGCGTCGGCAGCGCCAGCGCCAGGGCCGTACTCTGCGCGAAGTCTCCTCGTCGGCCCGAGTTTCTCTCGGCTATCTCTCCGAGGTGGAGCGGGGGCAGAAGGAGGCATCCTCCGAGCTGCTCTCCGCGATCTGCGACGCGTTGGACGTACGGATGTCCGAGCTGATGCGCGAAGTCAGTGACGAACTGTCGCTGGCCGAGCTGGCACAGTCGGCCGCGGCAAGCGAACCGGTGAGTGTGCCGGTCCGCCCGATGCTCAATTCGGTCTCCATGGCTTCGGTCGCGGGTGGACCGGAGCGGGTGACCATCAAGGCGCCTGCGGAAGCGGTGAATGTCGTAGCCGCGTGAGCGAGCACGTGCGTGTGTGAAGTTTGAGCGTGGCCGGAGCCCCGGCTGGTGCCCTGTGCACCGGCCGGGGCTCCCGGCCGTTCTGGGTGCGGGCGCGCGGGGGGTGCGGGAGGATGGGCCCGTCCGGGTTCCGGCCCCTGGGAGGTGGCCGTGCGGCGGTTGCTGCGCATACCTGCGGTGCCGGCCCTCGCACTGGCGGTGGGGGTGCTGTGGTGGTGGGCCGTGCTGCGCCTCGTGCTGGCACCTGCCGAGTCCGGGGCCGTGGAGGGCGCGGTGGCGGTGGGCGGCTGGGGGTTGGGGCTGCTGCCGGTGCACTGTGTGCCGGGCCCGGTGCGGAAGGCGCGGCGGAGGGCGCTGGGGGCGGCCGACGGGGGCGACGCGGACGAGGGGGACCGCCGGGGCAGTGGAACCCGCCGGGGCAGCGGGAGCGGCTGCGACGACGGGAGCGGCCGTGACGACGGGGCTACCAGGGCATGGACACCCCACCGTTCGGGCGAAGGATCTGACCGGTCATGAAGGACGAGGCGTCCGAGACCAGGTAGAGCACCGCCCGGGCGATGTCCTCGGGCTCGCCGACCCGGCGCAGCGGGGACATCCGGACCATCGCCGCCTCGGTCTGCTCCTGGACCTCGGGGCTGTGGCGGCCGGTCATCGGCGTGCGGATCCAGCCCGGGGCGACGGCGTTGACCCGTATGCCGTGCGGGCCGGCCTCGGTGGCGAGGGTCTTGGTCAGCTGGACCACGGCGGCCTTGGCGGCGCTGTAGCAGAGCAGACCGGGCTGGGCGGCGTCCACGGCCCCCGAGGCCATGGTGACGATCGAGCCCGGGCGGCCTGCCGCGATCATGGAACGGGCGGCCTCCTGGCAGGTGCGCAGGACCCCCTTGAAGTTGATGTCCAGGACCCGGTCGAGGTCCTCGTCGGCCGTTTCCAGGACGCTGCTCGTGTGCATGACCCCGGCGATGGCGGCCGTGATGTCGAGCGGGCCCGCCGCGGTGACGGCCGCCCGGAGTGCGGCCCGGTCGGTGACGTCGAGGGGGTGGACGGTGGCGGCGCCGCCGGCCTTGGTGACGAGGGCGGCCGTCTCGGCGAGGCCCTGCTCGTCGCGGTCCGCGCAGTGCACGTGGGCGCCCGCCTCGGCGAGGAGGACGGCGGTGGCCCGGCCGATGCCGCTGGCGGCGCCGGTGATCAGGGCGGTGCGGCCGGTGAGTCCGTACGGGGCTGTGGGTGTGGGCATGCCGGGACCGTACGACCGGATCTGACGGAGCGTCAATCGTCGTGCGCCGTTGCGTCCGGTCCCGCCTGGTCCCGTCCGGTCGGGTCCTGTGGCGTCCTGTCGCCTGGACGGGCTCTACGGCGTCGGGCCCGACTGGCAGCGGGGGCACCAGTAGGTGGGGCGGTCGTCCTGGGGGGCCTCGCGCACGGGTGTGCCGCAGCGCAGGCAGGGGCGGTGCGCGCGGCCGTAGACGAAGAGGTTCTGGCCGGGGTGGCGGCTGCCGGTCGTGTTGCGGGGGCCGGGCCGCTCGCCGGTGTTCGCGGACAGCAGGCGGTGGGCGGCGGAGGCCAGCCGGGGGAGGGTCGACTCGGGCAGGGCGCCGACCGGGGTCCAGGGGGTGACCTGGGCCAGGAAGCAGAGCTCGGCCTTGTAGATGTTGCCGATCCCGGCGAGGTTGCGCTGATCGAGCAGGGCCTCGCCGAGGGGGCGCTCGGGGGCGGCGAGGAGGTTGGCGGCGGCGCGGGCGGGATCCCAGTCCGGGCCGAGGAGGTCGGGGCCGAGGTGGCCCACGGCGCGGTCCTCCTCGGCGGTGCGGATCAGCTCCAGGACGGGGAGGCGGTAGCCGACGGCGGTGTGGTCGGCCGTGCCGAGGATGGCCCGGATCTCGTGGTCCGGCCCGCCGCGCCACCTCTGGCCGGTGGCGAAGATGTGCCAGGCGCCGTCCATCCGGAGGTGGCTGTGCAGGGTGAGGCCGCCCTCGAAGCGGGCGAGGAGGTGTTTGCCGCGCGGGGTGACGTCGAGGGTGAGGCGGCCGGTGAGGTCGGCGGTGGCGAAGCGCGGGACGCGCAGGTCGCTCCGGGTGAGGGTGCGGCCTGCCAGGGCGGTGTGGAGCCGGGTCGCCGCGCGCCGGATGCTGTCACCTTCGGGCATGGCCTCATTGTGCGCTCCCGGCCCCGCCCCGGCTCCGTCCCGCTCCGGCGGGGCGAGGAGGCGGTCCAGGGCGGGGCCCGGACGCGTGCCGGTGTCCGGCTGCGGCGCACTCCCCGGCTGCCTCACCGGGGACTGTGCGGGGAGGTACTCCGCACGGCGCCGGCGCCTCGGGCCCGCCCCGGCTGCGGCTCTTGGCCCCGGGGGCGGGCGCTGACCCGCTGGCCGGCCGCGGGCCGGGCCCGGCTCCGCCTGTGGGCTGCGCGCGGGCGAACACGCGGGGCCGTTTGCAACGGTCAGGAGCGCATACGCAAACCCCTCGGGGTGGCATGGAAGCCGGCCGCCTCCAGCGCCGGACCCAGCGGGGAGGTCAGGGCCGCCGCGGCATTGATCCGTTCCACGGTGAGGGCCGGGAGCGTGCCCGCCCGGGAGGCGGCGGCCAGCGCGGCCGTGGCCGCCGTGAGACGGGGGTCCTCGGGGTCGGGCCAGGCCAGCAGGGTCTTTCCGCCGCGCTCCAGGTACAGGGTGAGTTCCCCGTCGACCAGGACGACCAGGGAGCCCGCCTTGCGGCCCGGCTTGTGGGTGGCCCCGGCCGGGGGCTCCGGCCAGGGCAGGGCCGCGCCGTAGGCGTTCGCCGGGTCGGCGGCGGCCAGGACCACCGCCGCCAGCGGGGGCGGGGTCCGCTCGGCGGCCCGCAGCCGGTCCACCGCCCCGTCCATCGCGAACTGGGCCGCACCCAGCCCCTCGACCACATAGCCCCGGCGGGCCTGCCCGCTGTCCTCGAAGGCCGACAGGACGCGGTAGACCGCGCTGAAGCCGCCCTCCACCCCCTCCGCGGCGACCGCCCCGCGCGTCACCACGCCGTGCCGGTCCAGCAGGGTGCGGGCCAGGGCGTGGGCCCGGTGGGTCGGGTCGGGTGCCGCGGCAGGAAGCAGGGACCAGCGCCCTGAGACCGTGGGCGGGCCGGTACGGGACACGGTCGCGCCGATCGTGCCGTAGCGGCCGCGGGGGACGGTGCGGCGGGCCCGGTGGGCCGTCGAGCCCGCCGTGCGGCCCGAGCCGAGCAGCGAGCGCAGCGGGCCCAGGGTGTCGTTGGTGAGCCGGCCCGACCAGGCCAGGTCCCACACCACCTCGGAGAGCGCGACGTCGGACACCTCGGGGAAGTCCCCGCGGATCGACTGCGCGATCTGCCGGAAGAACAGGCCGTACCCGCCCGCGAGCGATGCCAGGACGGCCTGGTGGAGGGGGCTCTGCTCCAGCGGGTGCGGCGGGGGCAGGAGCAGCGGCGCCGCCTCCGCCAGGTAGAGAGAGACCCAGCCGTCCTTGCCCGGGAGGGCTCCGGCCCCCGCCCAGACCACCTCGCCCGCGGTGGTCAGCTCGTCCAGGAGACCGGGGGAGTAGCCGCTCACCCGGGACGGGAGGATCAGGCGCTCCAGCGCCGAGGCCGGCACCGGGGCGCCCTGGAGCTGCTCGATGGCCCGGGCCAGGCCGTCGAGGCCGCGCAGGGCTCCGCCCAGGTGCTGCCACTGGGGGAGGAAGGTGGCCAGCGAGGTCGGCGGGACCGGTTCCAGCTCCTGGCGCAGGGCTGCGAGCGAGCGCCGGCGGAGCCTGCGCAGCACCGTCGCGTCGCACCACTCCTGGCCGATGCCCGCCGGGTGGAACTCGCCCTGCACCACCCGCCCGGCCGCGGCCAGCCGGTGCAGGGCACCCTCCGTCACCGCCGCGCCCAGCCCGAATCGGGTGGCGACCGCCGCCGTGGTGAAGGGCCCGTGGGTGCGGGCGTACCGGGCGAGCAGGTCCCCGAGCGGGTCCTTGACCGGCTCGGTGAACGCCTCCGGGACGCCGACGGGCAGCGCCGTGCCCAGCGCGTCCCGCAGCCGGCCCGCGTCCTCGATCGCCGCCCAGTGGTCCGTACCGCCGATCCTGACCGGGATGACGCGACGGGCCGCGGCGAGCTCCTGCGCCCAGGCGGGATCCGCCCCGCGCTCGGTCAACTGGTCCCGCGTCAGCGGGCCCAGCAGGCGCAGCAGGTCGGCCACCGACTCGGGGTCCTTGGCCCGCCGGTCCTCGGTGAGCCACTGGAGCTCCCGCTCCAGCTCCTCCAGCACCTGCGCGTCGAGGAGTTCGCGCAGCTCCGCCTGGCCGAGCAGCTCGGCGAGCAGCCGGGAGTCCAGCGACAGCGCGGCCGCCCTGCGCTCGGCCAGCGGCGAGTCGCCCTCGTAGAGGAATTGGGCCACATACCCGAAGAGGAGGGAACGGGCGAAGGGGGAGGGCTCCGGTGTGGTGACCTCCACCATCCGCACGCGGCGCGCCTCGATGTCACCCATCAGCTCGGTCAGGCCGGGCACGTCGAAGACGTCCTGGAGGCACTCGCGTACGGCTTCCAGCACGATCGGGAAGGAGCCGAACTCCGAGGCCACCTGGAGCAGCTGGGAGGCGCGCTGGCGCTGCTGCCACAGCGGGGTGCGCCGGCCGGGGCTCCGGCGCGGCAGCAGCAGGGCGCGCGCCGCGCACTCACGGAAGCGGGAGGCGAACAGCGCGGAGCCGCCCACCTGGTCGGTGACGATCTGGTTGATGTCACCGTGGTCGAAGGCCACATCGGCGGCGCCCAGCGGGGCCTTCTCGTCGTCGAACTCGAAGGCGTGCGGAGCGGCCGGGTCGTGGTCCAGCAGGTCCATGGACAGCAGGTCCAGATCGGGCAGGCGGAGCACGATCCCGTCGTCGGCGTGCATCACCTGCGCGTCCATGCCGTACTTCTCGGCGAGGCGGGCCCCCAGCGCCAGCGCCCACGGGGCGTGCACCTGCGCGCCGAAGGGGGAGTGGACCACGACCCGCCAGTCACCCAGCTCGTCGCGGAACCGCTCGACCACGATGGTCCGGTCGTCGGGGACGTGGCCGCAGGCCTCGCGCTGTTCGGTGAGGTACGCCAGGACGTTCTCGGCGGCCCAGGCGTCCAGGCCGGCCGCCACCAGCCGCAGCCGGGCGTCCTCGTCACTCAGGCCGCCGAGCTCGCGCAGGAACGCACCGACGGCGCGGCCCAGTTCGAGCGGGCGGCCGAGCTGGTCGCCCTTCCAGAACGGCAGCCGGCCCGGCACCCCGGGGGCGGGCGTGACCAGGACCCGGTCGCGGGTGATGTCCTCGATCCGCCACGAGGTGGTGCCGAGCGTGAACACGTCCCCGACGCGGGACTCGTAGACCATCTCCTCGTCGAGCTCGCCGACCCGGCCGCCGCCCTTCTTGGGGTCGGAGCCCGCCAGGAAGACACCGAAGAGGCCGCGGTCGGGAATCGTGCCGCCCGAAGTGACGGCGAGGCGCTGGGCCCCCGGCCGGCCCGTGATCGTCCCCGCCACCCGGTCCCAGACCACGCGCGGCCGGAGCTCGGCGAACGCGTCCGACGGATAGCGCCCGGCCAGCATGTCCAGGACCGCCGTGAACGCCGATTCCGGCAGCGCCGCGAAGGGCGCCGCCCGCCGCACCAGGGCGAGCAGGTCGTCCAGCTGCCAGGTGTCCATCGAAACCATCGCGACCAGCTGCTGCGCCAGCACGTCGAGGGGGTTGGAGGGGATCCGCAGGGACTCGATCTCCCCCGTGCGCATCCGCTCGGTGACCACCGCCGCCTGCACCAGGTCGCCGCGGTACTTGGGGAAGACCACGCCGGTGGAGACCGCGCCCACCTGGTGCCCGGCCCGGCCCACCCGCTGCAGCCCGGACGCCACCGAGGGCGGCGACTCCACCTGCACCACCAGGTCCACCGCGCCCATGTCGATGCCCAGCTCCAGGCTGGAGGTGGCGACCACGGCGGGCAGCCGGCCCGCCTTCAGGTCCTCCTCCACCAGCGCGCGCTGCTCCTTGGACACCGAGCCGTGGTGCGCGCGGGCCAGCAGCGGCGGGGCGCCCAGCGCGGCGCCCGACTGCGCCATGATCTCGGCCGGAGGTTTGCCGTCCGGCAGCTTCTCGCCCACGGCGCGCTCGTACGCGATCTCATTGAGCCGGTTGCACAGCCGCTCGGCGAGCCGGCGGGAGTTGGCGAACACGATCGTCGAGCGGTGCGCCTGCACCAGGTCGACGATCCGCTCCTCCACATGCGGCCAGATCGACGGCTTGTCCCCGCCCTCCTTGCCCTCGGTCGCCGGGGATCCGCCCAACTCGCCCATGTCCTGCACCGGGACGACCACCGACAGGTCGAATTCCTTGGTCGACGGGGGCTGGACGATCTCCACCCTGCCGCGCGGCGCCAGATACCGGGCCACCTCGTCCACCGGCCGGACCGTCGCCGACAGCCCGATCCGGCGCGCCGGGCGGGGCAGCAGCTCGTCCAGCCGCTCCAGGGAGAGCGCGAGATGGGCGCCGCGCTTGGTCCCGGCGACCGCGTGCACCTCGTCCAGGATCACCGTCTCGATCCCGGTCAGGGCCTCCCGGGCCGCCGAGGTCAGCATCAGGAACAGCGACTCGGGGGTGGTGATGAGGATGTCCGGCGGCCGGGTGGCCAGCGCCCGCCGCTCGGCGGGCGGGGTGTCGCCGGAGCGGATCCCCACCCGGATGTCCGGCTCTGGCAGGCCCAGGCGGACCGACTCCTGGCGGATCCCGGTGAGCGGGCTGCGCAGATTGCGCTCCACGTCGACGGCCAGGGCCTTCAGGGGCGACACGTACAGCACGCGGCAGCGCTTCTTCGACTCCGCGGGCGGCGGGGTCGAAGCGAGCCGGTCGAGGGCGGCGAGGAACGCGGCCAGGGTCTTGCCGGAGCCGGTGGGGGCCACCACCAGCACGTCGGAGCCCTCCCCGATCGCCCGCCACGCGCCCTCCTGCGCGGCGGTGGGCGTCACAAAGGCCCCCGTGAACCACGAGCGGGTCGCGGGTGAGAACGAGTCGAGCGCAGCGCCTGCCATGCCCCCATCGTGCACCCGGCCACTGACAACCGGCCGGACCTGGGGAAACGCGCGACCGGGTCGGGGCGCAGAATGGGGGGATGGGGACGGACGGGGTCGCCGGCGGGCGCCGGGAGTGGGCACGGCACTGGCAGTACGCGGAACTGCCCGGGCTCGACCTGCTGCGCGCCCACTACGTACGGCACACCTTCCCGCGCCACGCCCACGACGGGTACGTCATCGCGGCCGTCACCGGAGGCATCGAGGAGATCGGACTCCCCGGGCACGTGGTGCGCGCCGGGCCCGGCAGCGTGGTCCTGATCAACCCCGAGGTGCCGCACACCGCGCGCGCCGGGGTGCCCGAGGGCTGGGCCTACGCCACCCTCTACCCGTCCAGCGAGCTGATCACCGAGGTCGCCGAGGAGATCGGCACCCTGCGCGGCACCCCCGGCTTCACCGCCGACATGGTCGCGGACCCCCGGGGCGCGCAGGCGATCACCGAGATCCACCGGGCCGCCGAGGCGGGCAACGCGCTGGCCGCCGACACGCTGCTGCGGAGCGTGGTAGCGCGGATGCTGACCCGGCACGCCGGACCGCTGCCCGCCCGTACGGTCCGTGGCGCGGGCGGCGCCGACGCGGCGGCCGCCCGGGCCGTACTGCAGGAGCGGATGGCCGACCCGCCGTCGCTGGAGCAGCTCGCGGCGGAGCTGGGCACGAGCCCCTTCGCCCTGCTGCGGGCCTTCCGCGAGCGGTACGGGATGCCCCCGCACACCTGGCTGACCGACGCCCGGGTCCGGCGGGCGCGCCGGCTCCTGGACGCGGGCACGGCCCCCGCCGAGGCGGCCGTCACCGTCGGGTTCACCGACCAACCGCACCTGAACCGGCACTTCACCCGCATCGTGGGGGTGCCCCCGGGCGCGTACCGGCGGGAGCGGGCGGGCTAGCCCGTCGCTTTCGGATCCTGCCTGGCCGGTCGGGGCCGGTCGGGGCCGGTCGCGGCGGGACGGGGCCGATGGGGCGGACGGCCCGGGCGCGCAAGAACGTACAAGACCCACATGCCCCGGCCTGCGTACTTTCGGGGCGTGGGAGAACATCAAGCAGTGATACAGGAGACCCCCGAGGGGGTCGCCGAGGGCCGGCCGCGGGCCGCCGTCGTGCGGGACGCGCTCGGGGTAGGGGTGGCCGTCGGGCTGTCCGGGTTCGCATTCGGGGTGACCGCCGCCGGGGCCGGCATCAGCACCCTCCAGGCCTGCGTGCTGAGCCTGCTCGTCTTCACCGGGGCCTCGCAGTTCGCCCTGGTCGGAGCGCTGGCGGCGGGCGGCAACCCGTTCACCGCCGCCGCCGGGGCCTTCTTCCTCGGCACCCGCAACGCCTTCTACGGGCTGCGGCTGTCCCAGCTGCTCAAGCTGCCCCGCGCGGTACGCCCCCTCGCCGCGCACTGGGTGATCGACGAGACCACCGCCGTCGCGCTGGCCCAGCCCGACCGGAAGTCGGCCCGGCTCGGCTTCACCGTCACCGGGCTCACCCTCTACGCGCTGTGGAACCTCACCACCCTCCTCGGCGCGCTCGGCGCCGAGGCCATCGGGGACACCAGGGCGTGGGGGCTGGACGCCGCCGGCCCGGCCGTGTTCCTGGCGCTGCTGGCGCCGATGCTGAAGACCTCCACCGAGCGGGCCGTCGCCGCCCTCGCGCTGGTCCTCGGGCTCGGCTTCCTGCCGGTGCTGCCCGCCGGCGTGCCCGTGCTGATCGCCGCCCTGGCCGCCCCCGTGGTGCTGTGGATGAAGGGACGCCGCTCGTGAACGTCTGGATCGCCATCGCCATCACGGTCGTCGGTTGCTACGCCGTCAAGCTCGCCGGCCTGCTCGTCCCCGCCGGGGCCCTGGAGCGGCCGCTCGTGCGCCGTCTGGCCGCCCTGCTGCCGGTCGCGCTGCTCGCCGCGCTCACCGCCCAGCAGACCTTCAGCACCGGGTCCGCCCTCGTCGTCGACGCTCGCGCCGCGGGGCTCGCCGCCGCCGGGCTGGCTCTGCTGCTGCGCGCCCCCTTCCTGATCGTGGTCGCGGCCGCCGTCGTGGTCACCGCGGGGGTACGGGCCCTGGGCGGCTGACCCCGTCCGGCGGGTGCCCCTCCGGCAGGCGCCCGTACGCCCGCAGGGTCAGCAGGGCCTCCAGGGTGGCGATCGGCCGCCGTTCCAGCGTGCTGCCCGGGGCCCAGTCCCGGCGCCGCACCGGCCAGCCGCCGTCGGGCTGCTGCTCTGCGGCCAGGAAGTCCAGCGAGCGGCCCAGCTCCTCGTCGGTGAACCAGCCGCGGGCCAGGGATTCGGGCCGCCGCGCGTAGTCGTGCGGGAACAGCTGCTCGTCCGGCGCGTAGCCGGGCAGGGCCGGGTACTCCCCGCGCCGCCCGGGATCGAGCACGACGAGCCGCTGTTCGCGCACCAGCCGGCCCAGCCGGTCGGCGGCCGCCGCCGCGCGCGCCCGGTCCGGGATGCCGTCGAGGAAGGCCACCGCGCTCTGGACCTCGTACGGGTGCGAGTGGCGCAGGTTCTCGATCCGGTCCCAGCAGAAGTCCGTGGCCCGGAAGAGCCAGGCGTGCCAGACCCGGTTGCGGTGCAGTACGCCGACCACCGGGCCGGTGGTCAGGAGCTCGCCCGGCGGGTCGTCGTGCATCGGGTGGTAGGGGGCCGCGGGGTAGTCGCGGGGCGCCGGGAAGACCACCGGAAGCGCGCCGTCAGCGGTGGAGACCCCGGTCAGGTGGCGGCAGAGCCGCTCGATGCGCTGCCCGGAGCAGCGGCCCAGGCTGTCGAGCACGCGCAGCGCGTGGGCGGTGTGCAGGGGCTGGCTGAGCGGACCGCGCAGATCCGGATCGAGTGCGTGACCGTAGCCTCCGTCTCCGTTGAGGTACGAGCCGAGGGCCGTGTCCACCGGGTCGGCGTCCCCGCCGAGGAAGTGGAACGCAAACCGCCGCTGCTCCAGCACGCGGGCCGTGAGCCAGATGAAGCCCTCGGCGCGCGCCAGTGGGGCCGCCGGGGTCTGTGGGGGGTGCGGGGAAGCTTCGTCTCCGGGCATGCCTGCAACGTAGGACGCGGCGGTGCGCGGGGGAGGGCCGAACGCGGGCGGTGCACTCTCCCGGGGCGGGATACTGGGGGCATGCGGTTGACGATTTTCTGGGAACGGGTGGCGGAGCACTTCGGCGAGGGCTATGCGGACTCCTTCGCGCGGGACCACGTCATGACGGAGCTGGGCGGGCGCACCGTCCACCAGGCGCTGGACGCGGGCTGGGAGACCAAGGACGTGTGGCGCGCGGTGTGTTCGGCGATGGACGTACCGGCTTCGCTGCGCTGACCAGCGCGCTGTTTCGCGGTGGCGGGCCCGGGTGGGACAGACTTGGCGCCGTGGCAGCCAGCGAAGAGACGACCGATCAGCCCGCCGAGGCGCGAGGAGTGACACCGCCGGTGCAGGCGGAGGAGCCGGAAACGCCGAGTCCGCCGGGTCCGCCGAGCTCGCCGGGTCCGCCCGCGCCGCCGGCTCCGCCGCCGTCCGGGGCGGCCCCCGCCGCGGAGGACGCGCGGATGCCGCGCTGGCTGCCGCGCGCCGTGATCCTCGTACTGGCCCTCGTGGCCTGTTTCCAGCTCGGCAGCTGGGCCTTCCACCAGCTGATAGGCCTCCTCGTCAACATCCTGATCGCGTTCTTCCTCGCGCTCGCGATCGAACCGGCGGTGGCCAGGATGGCGGCCGGCGGCATGCGCCGCGGGCTCGCCACCTTCGTGATGTTCCTCGCGGTGTTCGTCGTGACCGCCGGCTTCCTCGCGCTGCTCGGCTCACTGCTCGCCGGGCAGATCGTCGCCATGGTGGAAGGCTTCCCCGGCTATCTCGACTCGGTGATCAAGGCGATCAACTCCACCTTCCACACCGAACTGTCCCGGCTGGAGATACAGGAGAGCGTGCTGCGCTCCGACTGGCTGCGCAAGTACGTGCAGAACAGCGCGTCCGGCGTGCTCGACGTCTCCGCCACGGTGCTCGGCGGACTCTTCAAGCTGCTGACGATCGGGCTGTTCTCCTTCTACTTCGCCGCCGACGGACCGCGGCTGCGGCGCGCGCTGTGCTCCGTACTGCCGCCCGCGAAGCAGGCCGAGGTGCTGCGCGCCTGGGAGATCGCCGTCGCCAAGACGGGCGGGTACCTCTACTCGCGCGGGCTGATGGCGCTGATCTCAGGTGTCGCGACCTACATTTTGCTGGCGGTCCTCGGGGTGCCGTACGCGCCCGCGCTCGCCGTGTGGGTGGGGCTGGTCTCGCAGTTCGTCCCCACCATCGGCACCTATCTCGCGGGCGCGCTGCCGGTCCTGCTCGCCTTCACCGTGGATCCCTGGTACGCGCTGTACGTACTGGGCTTCGTGGTGGTCTACCAGCAGTTCGAGAACTACGTCCTCCAGCCGAAGCTGACCTCGAGGACCGTGGACATCCATCCGGCGGTGGCCTTCGGATCGGTCGTCGCGGGCACCGCCCTGCTGGGTGCGGTCGGGGCGCTCATCGCGATCCCGGCCGTCGCCACCCTGCAGTCCTTCCTCGGCGCGTACGTCAAGCGCTACGAGCTGACCCGGGACGCGGATTCCTCTACTTCCCGTCCCCGGCGACGCGTACGACTGCCAAGGCTTCGCTGACGGTCGTCTCGACGGCGGCCTTGTCCAGGCCGAGGCCGCTCAGCGGGCCCTCGCCGTTCTCCAGCTCCAGGAGCGCGAGCAGGATGTGCTCCGTGCCGACGAAGTCGTGGCCCAGCCGCAGGGCCTCGCGGAAGGTGAGCTCCAGGGCCTTCTTCGCGGAGGCGTCGAAGGGGATGAGCTCGGGGACCTCCGGCCGGGCCGGGGGCAGCGCGGCGGTCGCGGCGCTGCGTACGTCGTCCGCGGCCACCCCCTGGGCGCGCAGGGCGTACCCGGCGAGGCCCTCCGGTTCGGCGAGGAGGCCCAGGACGAGGTGCTCGGTGCGGATCTCGGCGTTGCCGGCGGCGCGGGCCTCGTTCTGCGCGGCCATGACGATGTTGCGGGCGCGGGGGGTGAACCGGCCGAAGCCCGCCTGGGGGTCCATGCCGCCGTCGCCCTCCTTGTCGGCCTTGGGGACGAAGCGCTTCTGGGCGGCCTGGCGGGTGACGCCCATGCTGCGGCCGATGTCGGTCCAGGAGGCCCCGGAGCGGCGGGCCTGGTCGACGAAGTGCCCGATGAGGTGGTCGGCCACGTCACCGAGGTGCTCGGCGGCGACGACGGCGTCGCTGAGCTGCTCCAGGGTGTCGGTGTGGACCTTCTTGATGGCCTCGATGAGGTCGTCGAGGCGTACCGGATTGGTCATGCGAACGGGTTCCACTGAAGGGTTCGTCATAGGTGCAACCGTAGGTTGACACCTCGAAGGGTGTCAACCCTGGGTTGTCACTCGGTGGGGTGTCCCCGCGGCGGCGTGCGGGCGGTGCGGGGCGGTGCGTCGGGGACGGAGTGGGGCACGGCGTGGGGCGGCGTGGGGGCGGTGGTGCGGCGGGCCGCGGTGCCATGCTGGGCCCAGGGGGAGCAGCGAGACGCGGAGGCCGTCATGGGGTTCTATGCCGATCAGGTCGTACCGCGCATCCTCTGGGCCGCCTGCGGAGCCAAGACGGCCCGGCCGCTGCGCCGCCGGGTCTGCCGCGGGCTGGTGGGCGAGGTCGTCGAGATCGGCTTCGGCGCCGGGCACAACGTCCCCTTCTACCCGCCCGGCGTCACCGCGGTGTCGGCGGTCGAGCCCTCCGACGTCGCATGGCGGCTGGCCGGGGAGCGCGTACGGGACTCGCGCGTACCCGTGCGGCGGGCCGGCCTGGACGGCCAGTCGCTGCCCTTCGAGGACGCCCGTTTCGACTCCGCGCTGTCGACCTGGACGCTGTGCACCATCCCGGACGCCGTGGCCGCCCTGCGCGAGCTGCGGCGCGTACTCAAGCCCGGCGCGCCCCTGCACTTCCTCGAACACGGTCTCGCCCCGGAAGGGGACTGGCGCGTGCGCCGCCGCCAGCGACGGCTCGAACCGCTGAACATGAAGCTCCTGGGCGGCTGCCACCTCACCAGGTCGGCCCCGGACCTGCTGACCGCGGAGGGGTTCACGATCACCTCCCTCGACGTCTTCTACGACGCGGGGCCGAAGGTCCTGTGCGCCGACTCCCTCGGGACGGCGGTCTCCCGCTGACGGACGGCCCGTCACGAAACCATCACGAGGGGCACGGGCCCGGACGGTCGCTGGCAGCATCGGTCGGACCGATCCAGGGGGGTTCCAGGTTCCATGCCATTACGTGTGCGTGTCCCCGTACTGACCCGTGTCACCGTCTCCGTCACGGCCCTCGCGTCCGCCGCCGTGCTGCTCGGCGGCTGCTCCTCGACTCCGGCCGAGCAACTGGAGGACTGGTACCGCTCCGGCGGCGAGTCGCAGATACGCAAGCTGACCGATGACGCCGGCCGGGTGAACGAGGTGAGCATGCGGACGATCGACGTCCAAGGGCCCGCCTGCCAGGACCTGTTGGCCCGGACCGCCAAGGCCGAGAAACTCGACCCGATCCCGGACGAGGCCGTCCAGCGGTACTGGAAGGAGGCCCTCGGCGGATTCAGGCGGGGAGCGGCCGAGTGCGCGGACGGCGCCGCGAAGAACGAAGCGAGCCAGGTCTCCCGGGGCATCAGGACGGTCCAGACGGAAGGCCTCCCCAAACTGGTGAGCACCGTCACGCTCCTCAAGGCGGCCCTGGCGCACAAGTGACGCAGCGGCCGGAGGTCCTCCCACGTCTGCCTGCCCTGCCCCGCCTCGTACAAGCAGCCCTTCGCGGAAGCGCTCGTACGGCGTGACCAGCCGTGACCGGGTACCCGACGCCGGCGCGGCCGGTGGCGCCGCCGGCCGTACCCGTCGACGCCCACGGTGATTGGGACGCCGCCGAGACCGCGGTCGGGGTACGACTGCCCGGCGACCACAAGTGGCTGGTGGCCACCTACGGATGGGGGGAGTTCTGCGATTTCCTCTCCCTCCGCACCCCCTTCGGCACCAGCGAGTACAACGGCATCGAGTGGCAGCGCACCTACCCGCCGGACTTGCCCGATCCGGACAGGGAGGAGTACCCGTATCCGCTGCACCCCACCCCGGGCGGACTGCTGATCTGGGGCACCACCATGGACGCCGACCGGCTGTGCTGGCTCACCGAGGGGAAGCCCGAGGACTGGCCCGTAGTGGTGTGGAGCAGCGAGGGCCGCTACGAGACGCGCCGTACGGGCGCGGCCGGGTTCATCGAGGGCTGGACCGGCGGCCGCCTCGAGTCCGCGCTGCTCGGCACCATGGAGCCGGACCTGGCGCCCTGGTTCAACACCTTCCGGACCCGCGTCGACCGGTGCCTGATCCTGTCGGAGGGCCCCCTCGCCCACCCCGAACGCCTGGAGATCCTGCGCACGGCGCTGGCTCCCACCGCCGACCGCGGTGGGTGGCGGTCGGGCGACGACGAGGGGCAGGACCACTTCGCGACGCTCGACACCGACTGGCTGCTCACCTACGACGTGTCCCGCCCTCACCGGATCCGGATAGGTTTCCCGCCCGAGGACGCGGAGGACGCCCGCCGACGCCTCCTGACCGCCGTCGGGCTCATGGGGTGCGAGGTGCTCCGGATCACGACCGCGGAGGGGACCACCTTGCCGACCTGGGACACGCTGACGGACGAGGACGACCAGCTCCCGCCGGCGGAAGCGGGAGGGTGGGCGTCCGGTGGTGGGCGTGGTGCGCTTGACAGGGAAATCGAACATCCATTCTGATGAGTTATCCACAGCCGAAGCGCTCGTGGAGGCGCATTGTCAGTGGCAGGCATTAGCGTCAGTGGCGTGAAGCGATCGACTCAAGCAAACCGGGTGGAACCCATGGCAGGCACCGACCGCGAGAAGGCTCTCGACGCCGCGCTCGCACAGATTGAACGGCAATTCGGCAAGGGTGCGGTCATGCGCCTCGGCGACAAGCCGAACGACCCCATCGAGGTCATCCCCACCGGGTCGACCGCGCTGGACATCGCGCTCGGCGTCGGCGGGCTGCCCCGCGGCCGTGTGATCGAGGTGTACGGCCCGGAGTCCTCCGGTAAGACGACCCTGACCCTGCACGCCGTGGCCAACGCACAGAAGGCCGGCGGCACCGTCGCCTTCGTGGACGCCGAGCACGCGCTCGACCCCGAGTACGCCAAGGCCCTCGGCGTCGACACCGACAACCTCATCCTGTCCCAGCCGGACACCGGCGAGCAGGCGCTGGAGATCGTGGACATGCTCGTCCGCTCCGGCGCCCTCGACCTGATCGTCATCGACTCCGTGGCGGCGCTCGTGCCGCGCGCGGAGATCGAGGGCGAGATGGGTGACTCGCACGTGGGTCTCCAGGCCCGCCTGATGAGCCAGGCCCTCCGGAAGATCACCGGTGCGCTCAACCAGTCCAAGACCACCGCGATCTTCATCAACCAGCTCCGCGAGAAGATCGGTGTGATGTTCGGCTCGCCGGAGACCACCACCGGTGGTCGCGCGCTGAAGTTCTACGCCTCCGTGCGCCTCGACATCCGCCGCATCGAGACCCTCAAGGACGGCACGGACGCGGTCGGCAACCGCACCCGCGTCAAGGTCGTCAAGAACAAGGTCGCGCCGCCGTTCAAGCAGGCCGAGTTCGACATCCTCTACGGCCAGGGCATCAGCCGCGAGGGCGGCCTGATCGACATGGGTGTGGAGCACGGCTTCGTGCGCAAGGCCGGTGCCTGGTACACGTACGAGGGCGACCAGCTCGGCCAGGGCAAGGAGAACGCCCGCAACTTCCTGAAGGACAACCCCGACCTCGCCAACGAGATCGAGCGGAAGATCAAGGAGAAGCTGGGCGTGGGGGTCCGCAAGGACGCCGCCACCGCCGAGGCCGGTGCCGACGCGACCGACGCCGCGGCCACCGCCGTGCCCGCCCCGGCAACGAAGGCCAAGACGACGGCCAAGGCCGCCGTGGCCAAGAGCTGACCCGTGCGGGAGCAGGAAGGGGGCGGCGAGCGCCGAGGCGGCCGTGAGGGCCGTACGGAGCTGCCGCCCCAGAGCCCCGAGGAGCAGGCGCGGGCGATCTGTCTGCGCCTGCTCACCGGGAGCCCGCGCACCCGGCGCCAGCTCGCGGACGCCCTGCACAAGCGGGGCATCCCCGAGGAGGTGTCGCAGCAGGTCCTCTCCCGGTACGAGGAGGTGGGCCTGATCGACGACGCGGCCTTCGCCGGAGCCTGGGTCGAGTCCCGGCACCGCGGCCGGGGCCTGGCCCGTCGGGCGCTGGCCCAGGAGCTCCGGACCAAGGGGGTGCACGCCACCCTCGTGGAGGAGGCCCTGGAGCTGTTGGACTCCGATCAGGAGGAGCAGACCGCCCGGGAGCTCGTGGAGCGCAAGCTCCGCTCCACCCGCGGCCTGGAGCGGGACAAGCGGATCCGGCGCCTCGCCGGAATGCTCGCCCGCAAGGGATACCCGGAGGGCATGGCCCTGCGGGTGGTGCGCCGGGCGCTGGAGACGGAGGGCGAGGACGCCGACGACCTCGGGTACCCGGGGGAGTGAGCCGGCGGCCCCGGGGTGGCGGGCGCCCCCGGGACCGGACACCGGGGCACGCCAATGCCAGGCGGCGCCGTGTGCGGCGGCAGAGGTGCTCGCATGATGCCGCGCCAAGCCCTTCAGGCCGTCAGGAACCGCAAGGCCGGCCCCACCGCCGAACCCAGGACGTACCGGGGCGACCTCGCCCACCGGAGCGCGCTCTTCCTCTGCGACGCCGAGGCCCAACGGCGGCTCGCCGCCGCGACCCCCGAAGTCCCGCGTGTGCGGCGCCGTTGCCGCGCCTCAAAAGCCGGAGGGGCTGAAGGGGACCGGGCCCGCGTGTCAGGCGGGTGTGACCGGGAGGCCGGCGGACTTCCAGGACTGGAAGCCTCCGGTCAGGTCCGTGGCGCGGTGGAGGCCCAGGGCGTGGAGCGAGGCCGCGGCGAGGCTGGAGGCGTAGCCCTCGTTGCAGATCACCACCACCTGGAGGTCGTGGTCCGTGGCCTCGGGGACACGGTGGCTGCCCCGCGGGTCCAGCCGCCACTCCAGCTCGTTGCGCTCGATCACCAGCGCGCCCGGGATCAACCCGTCCCGCTCGCGCAGGGCCTGGTACCGGATGTCCACCAGGAGGGCCCCGGCGCGGGAGGCCGCGTACGCCTCCTGCGCGTCCAGTCGCGCGTAGCCCGCGCGGACCCGCTCCAGCAGTTCGTCGATGCCGATCGGGGCGCTCACTGCCAGTCCGCCGGACGCTCGACGTGCTCCAGGCTGAGCACCGGGCCGCTGCGGCTGTAGCGGCGGATCAGCGGGAGCGGGGGGTAGTAGGCGTGCACGGAGACGGCGTGCTCGGTCTGCGAGGCGTTGAGGACCTCGTGCACGTGGTGTTCCCGGAAGGCCCGCCCCGAGCCCGCGGTCAGCGTGCGGTGGCGGTCGACGTCCGGGGCCAGTTCCAGGGACTTCCAGCCCTCCGAGGGCAGGCGCACGGTCAGCGAGTGCTCGGTGAGCCGGCCGCGGGCGGTGGCGAACGCGCCCCGCGATTCGGCGTGGTCGTGCCAGCCGGTGCCGGTGCCCGGCGGCCAGCCGATCAGCCACGCCTCACTGCCGCCCGGCCCCTCCAGCCGGATCCAGGTGCGGCCCTCGGGGTCGAGCGGCAGCGAGGCCACGACCGCGGGGTCGGCGGCCGTGCGGAGGGCGAAGTCGAGGAGTTCGGCGGCCGTGGGGCCCCCGGCGGGCACATGCTCGGGGGCGTGCGCGGGTGCGGATACGGGTGCAGACATGAAGGGAGACCGTTCCTGGGTTCGCGGAGGTGCGCGCAGGCCGGTGGACGGCACGGGGCGCGCGGAGGAAAGGGCGAATCAGCAGGAAGGGCGACACACGCAGCCCGCGTAGCGGAGCAGGTCCATATGGACCCTCCGCCACAGGCGTACGTCGTTGCCGGTCATTCCGCGAGTGAACCACGGAGTCCCGGAGACGGTCAATCGATCACCACGATCGGTGTCGCGGTCGTCGACGTGTTCGTCGACACGTTCGGGTTCGCCGGTGACGGCGTGGAGGGCGCCGGCAGCCGCGACGCCGGCGCGCCCGCCCGTACGGTGTCCGCCGCTTCGTACAGCTCCGCCGGGCTGACCCCCGCGAAGGTCGCCGCCAGATGTCCGTCCGGCCGCACGAGCAGCACGGTGTGCGCCGGGGCGCCCGGGTAGCTGTCCGCGACGAGCAGGTCGGTGCGGACCGGGAGCGCGCTCACCGCTGCGGCGAGGCGGGGCATCAGCCCGGCGCCGAGCCAGTGGCGCCGGTCCCACACCCCGGTGCCGGGAGCGACCAGGACCACCAGCAGCCGGCCCTGCCCCAGCAGGTCCCGCAGGGGCACGGTGGCCCCGTCCGGGGCGGTCACCGGGACGTTCGCCACCGGACCACCCGGTTCGGTGGCCGTCGGGACCTCGCGCACGGCGACCGGCGGGGCGTACGCGGGCTCCGCGCCCAGCGGCCCCCGCCCCAGGTGGCCGTCGGTGAGGAGGGACTCGGCGGAACGCGCGGCCCCCGGGAGGTAGCTGCGCAGCCCGCCGCCCGCCCGCAGCGTCGGCATCGCCTGGTCGGCCGCGCGCAGCCGGGAGGCGACTGCCGTGCGCCGCTCGCCCTCGTAGCTGTCGAGCAGGGCCTCGGAGGCCCCCTGGTGCCAGGCCAGAGAGAGCTTCCACGCGAGGTTCTCGGCGTCCCGGAGCCCTTCCTCGACGCCCTGGGTGCCGAGCGCGCCCAGCAGGTGCGCGGCGTCACCGGCCAGGAACGCGCGACCGTCGCGCCAGCGCCGGGCGAGGCGGTGGTGCAGGGTGTGGACCCCGGTGTCGATCAGGTCGTACGGGGGTGTCGTGCCACCGCACCACACCGCGAGGGTGTCGCGGATCAGGGTCACGAGCGCGTCGGGCGTCACGAGCTCCCCGCGGGCCGGGAGCAGCCAGTCCAGCCGCCACACCCCGTCGGGCAGCGGCCGGGAGGTGACCTCCTGCGGCGGGCTGCGGTGCAGCAGGGCCTCGCCGGGCCAGGGCAGTTCGGTGCGCAGCGCGGCCACGGCGTGCCGTTCCACGGCGGTGCGGCCGGGGAAGCGGATGCCGAGCAGTTTGCGGACGGTGGAGCGGGCGCCGTCGCAGCCGACCAGGTAACTGCCGCGCCACCACGTGGTTTCGGCGCCCAGGGTGTGCGCGGTGACGCCCCGGTCGTCCTGCTCCACGGCGTCGAGCCTGCTGTCGGTGACCAGCTGGACGAGGGGGTGGGCCACGGCGGCGGCGCGCAGTCCGCGCGTCAGGGCGTGCTGGGGTACGTGCAGCGGGGCGGGGTGGTCCTCGAAGGTGATCCGCCGGTCGTCCTGGCGCCGGCGCATGGTGCGCCAGGCGGCGAAGTACGCCCCCTCGTCGCGCAGCGTCGTACAGCCGAGCCGGTGGGCCATGGCCGCCGTGTCGGCGTGCAGGACGACCGTGCGGGCCGGGCGGACCTCCTCCTTGCCGGGCCCTTCGTCGAGCACGACGGAGGGCACGCCCGCGCCCGCCAGGGCGAGCGCCAGGGACAGTCCGACGGGCCCCGCGCCGACGACGATCACCGGGTCCATGGCGCGGCTCCCGATGTCCGGTATGTGATCACAGAACGTATGCAACCCATTGGAGGTGTCTGCGTCAAGTGACACCCGAGGGCGCAACGCAGCGTGGTGCGGCGGATGAGTTCCGCCGCACCACACTTGTTGCGCAGGATGACTGACCGGATGTCAGCCCCGGGAGCCGCCCGAAGGGGGCTCCGGCGTCATGCTCCGGCCGCCGTGTTGGCGCCGGGGACCGGGTCGTCGATCTCTTCCGCGCCGAGCACGGCGCCGGTGCCCTTCTTCGACTTCCGCAGCCGGCCTTCCAGCTGGGAGGCGAGGCTGGTGAGGGCGAAGTTCACCACGATGTAGATCAGGGCGATCACGAACAGCGTCGCGATGGTGTTGCTGTAGTTGGCCGAGATCTGCCGGTTCATGGAGAGCAGCTCAGCGAAGCCGAGCAGGGCGCCGCCGAGCGCGGTGTCCTTGAGGATCACCACGAGCTGGCTGACGAGCGCCGGCAGCATCGCGGTGACGGCCTGCGGGATCAGCACGTAGGTCATGGTCTGGCCCTTGCGCATGCCGATCGCCTTGGCCGCGTCGGTCTGGCCGCGGGGCAGGGAGAGCACACCGGCCCGGACGATCTCGGCGATGACGGCCGAGTTGTAGAGCACCAGGCCCGTGACGACGGCCCAGAACGGCCGGGTGTCGGACGGGACGTCCATGAACTGCGGCGCGTACAGCGCGGAGCTGAACAGCATCAGCATCAGCACCGGGATGGCACGGAAGAACTCCACCCACGTGCCGACCGGCCCCCGCACCCAGGCGTGGTCGGACAGCCGGCCGATGCCCAGCACCGCTCCCAGCGGGAGGGCGATCACCATGGAGAGCGCGCCGGCCTTGAGGGTCTCCAGGAGACCGGGGATCAGGTAGGTGGTCCAGACCTGGCCGTCGGTGACGAAGGGAGTCCACTTGTCGGCGGCGAGCTGGCCCTTTTCCGCCATGAGGGACAGCGCCCACCACATGACGAGAGCGAACAGGACGACGAAGATCCCGCTGTAGATCCAGTTGCGCACCTTGGCCCGGGGGCCCGGGGTGTCGTACAGCACGGAGCTCATCGCTTCACCGCCACTCGCTTGGCCACCCAGCCCAGGAGCAGGCCGGTCGGCAGGGTCAGCAGGACGAAGCCGAGGGCGAAGATCGCGAAGACGGCGAAGAGGGCCTGCGCCTCGTTCTCCATCATTTCCTTCATCAGCAGGGCCGCCTCGGCCACGCCGATGGTCGCCGCCACCGTGGTGTTCTTGGTGAGCGCGATCAGTACGTTGGCGAGCGGTGCGACGACCGCCCGGAAGGCCTGGGGGAGCACGATCAGGGTGAGCACCTGGAAGAAGCTCAGACCCAGTGCGCGGGCCGCCTCGGCCTGACCCACGGGCACGGTATTGATACCGGAGCGCAGGGCCTCGCAGACGAAGGTGCCGGTGTAGGCGATCAGTCCGAGGACCGCGAGCCGGAAACCGGTCTCCTTGAAGGTCTCGCCGCCCAGATTGATGCCGAGGGTCTGGCTGAGCCCCAGCGAGCAGCCGATGATCAGCAAGGTCAGCGGGGTGTTGCGCACCAGGTTGACGTACGCGGTGCCGAAGCCCCGCAGCAGCGGGACGGGGCTGACCCGCATCCCCGCCAGGACGGTGCCCCAGATCAGGGACCCGACCGCCGAGTAGAGGGTGAGCTGAACCGTCACCCAGAAGGCTCCGAGCACGTCGTACTGCCCGGAATCAAGAAAATCGAACACGATGCCCTGCGCTCTCCCCAGGATGGCCGGTGAGGTGCGCCGCCGCCCGCGGCAGGCGGGCGGCGACGCTCCTCACCGATGAATCAGCTGCCTTCGGTGATCTGCGGGGCAGGCTCGCTCTTGAAGTTGGCCGGACCGAGGTTCTTGTCCACGGCCTTCTGCCAGCTGCCGTCCTCGACCATCTTCTTGAGCGCGGCGTTGATCTTGGTCTGGAGCTCCTTGTCGCCCTTCTTCAGACCGATGCCGTAGTTCTCGTTGCTCAGGCTGAGCCCGACCAGCTTGAACTTGCCCTTGTTCTTGTCCTGGGCCGCGTAGCCCGCCAGGATCGAGTTGTCCGTGGTCAGGGCGTCGACGGCCTTGTTCTCCAGGCCGGTGAGGCACTCGGAGTAGCCACCCTGCTCCAGCAGGTCGGCCTCGGGGGCCAGCTTGGTCTTGACGTTCTGCGCCGAGGTGGAGCCGGTGACCGAGCAGAGCTTCTTCTTGTTCAGGTCCTCGGCCTTGGTGATGCTCGTGTCGTCGGCGCGGACCAGCAGGTCCTGGTGCGCGAGGAAGTACGGGCCGGCGAAGTCGACCTTCTCCTTGCGCTTGTCGTTGATCGAGTAGGTCGCGACGACGAACTTGACGTCGCCGTTCGCGATCAGGTTCTCGCGCTCGGCGCTGACGGCCTGCTTGAACTCGATCTGGTTCGGCTCGTAGCCGAGCTCCTTGGCGACGTAGGTCGCGACGTCGACGTCGAAGCCGGTGTACTTGCCGTCCGGGGTCTTCAGACCGAGACCGGGCTGGTCGTACTTGATGCCGACGACGATCTTGTCCTTGGCGCCGCCGGAGGCACCGCCGTCACTGGCGGCGTCCTGCTTGCTGCCGCCACAGGCGGTCGCGGTCAGGGAAAGGGCGACGGCGACGGCCGCGGCCGCAGCGGCCTTGGAGATCTTCATGGTGAACTTCCCTCGGATGAGACGTTGTTGAACGACGAGCGACGCTTACGGCGCACGCACGGCCGACAGGAACCGATCCGGTGGTGATCCGCATACGGATGACTACCAGACGGAAACCTCAGTGGTGCAGGATCTTCGACAGGAAGTCCTTCGCCCGATCACTGCGCGGGTTGCTGAAGAACTGCTCGGGAGTCGCTTCTTCGACGATCTTTCCGTCGGCCATGAAGACGACACGGTTGGCGGCGGAGCGCGCGAAGCCCATCTCGTGCGTGACGACCACCATCGTCATCCCCTCGCGGGCGAGCTGCTGCATGACCTCCAGCACCTCGTTGATCATCTCCGGGTCCAGGGCCGAGGTCGGCTCGTCGAAGAGCATCACCTTCGGCTCCATGGCCAGCGCACGGGCGATCGCCACGCGCTGCTGCTGGCCACCGGAGAGCTGGGCCGGGTACTTGTCGGCCTGCGAGCCGACGCCGACCCGCTCCAGCAGGGCCACCGCCTTCTCGTGAGCCGCGGCCTGGTCGGTCTTGCGGACCTTCTGCTGGCCCAGCATGACGTTCTGCAGCACCGTCTTGTGCGCGAAGAGGTTGAACGACTGGAAGACCATGCCGACGTCGGCGCGCAGCCGGGCGAGTTCCTTGCCCTCCGAGGGCAGTTCCTTGCCGTCGAGCGTGATGGTGCCCGAGTCGATGGTCTCCAGGCGGTTGATCGTCCGGCACAGCGTGGACTTGCCCGATCCCGAAGGACCGATCACCACGACCACCTCACCGCGGGCAATGCTCAGATCGATGTCCTGAAGCACGTGCAGCGCGCCGAAGTGCTTGTTGACGTTGCTCAGCACGACCAGGTCGTCTGCGGCACCGGCCGCGTCCTGCACGTCCTTGGTCACTGATACTCCGCTCATCGGCTTCTTGCTCCGTCCTCCTCGGTTGGGAGGACAGTAGTGACGTGACGCGCACAACGTCATCACATCTGAGGGAGAATTGAGGATAACGATCCGGCCTCTTCCGGATACGCTCCGTGCGCGACACCGATCTGGTCGATCATGTACGCGTACCGGGTGCATAACGGAAGGCGCGCCGCGGAGGGACCCCCTTGACGTGGGACTCCCCATGGGCGTGGATGCATGGTGGCCCCGCGTGTGACCATTCCGGGTGCAGCCCGCGCCAGAAGCGAGAGAAAGAGGAGAGGGGGACCCATGAGACTGCTGCTCGTCGAGGACGACGACCACGTCGCGGCGGCCCTGTCCGCGATCCTCGCCCGCCACGGCTTCCAGGTCACCCACGCCCGCAACGGCGAGGAGGCCCTGCAGGCGCTGCTGCCCGCCGGTACGCCGACCGCCCAGCCCTACGGCGTGATCCTGCTCGACCTCGGCCTGCCCGACCAGGACGGCTACGAGGTGTGCGGCAAGATCCGCAAGCGCACCGCCACCCCCGTGATCATGGTGACTGCGCGGGCCGACGTACGCTCCCGCATCCACGGCCTGAACATGGGCGCCGACGACTACGTGGTCAAGCCCTACGACACCGGCGAGCTCCTCGCCCGTATCCACGCCGTCGCCCGGCGCACCGGCGCCGCCGAGGAGGCAGCCGCCCCCGGGACCGGTACGCCCGCCACGGTCCGGCTCGGCCCCGTCAGCATCGAGCTGCCCACCCGCCGGGTCAGTGTGGACGGCGCCGACGTACCGCTCACCCGCAAGGAATTCGACCTGCTGGCCCTGCTCGCGCAGCGGCCCGGCGTCGTCTTCCGCCGCGAGCAGATCATCAGCGAGGTCTGGCGCACGAGCTGGGAGGGGACCGGCCGCACGCTGGAGGTCCACGTCGCCTCGCTGCGCTCCAAGCTGCGCATGCCCGCCCTCATCGAGACCGTCCGAGGGGTGGGCTACCGGCTCGTCGCTCCGGGCGCTCCCTAGGGGTCCTCTGCCGTGCGTGCCCGTTTGCTCCCGCTGCTCGTCATCCTGATGGCGGGCACGCTGCTCGCCCTCGGCTTCCCGCTCGCGGTGAGCCTGGCCGCCGGGCAGCAGCAGCGGGTGGTCGTCGACCGGATCGACGACAGCGCCCGCTTCGCCGCCCTCGCGCAGTTCTTCATCGACGCCGAGGGCTCCGGAGCCACCGGCGTCGACGAGCGCCGCGAGACCCTCCGGCTCGAACTCGCCCGCTACCAGACCCTGTACGGAATCCGGGCCGGCATCTTCTACCGCGACGACAACGCCATGGTCCGCTCCCCGGGCTGGTGGCGGCTCCCGGAATCCGGCGAGGGGCGCCGCGCCTTCCAGGATGCGCTGGCCGGCCGGCGCAGCCACGATCCGCCCCAGGTGTGGCCGTGGCAGACCGACGGCAGGCTGCTCGTCGTCTCCCCGGTGGTCCTCGACGGCGACGTCGTCGCGGTCGTCGCCACCGAATCCCCGACCGACGAGATGCGCGCCCGGATCCTGGAGGGCTGGCTGCTGATCGCCGGCGGGCTCGCGGCCGCCATGCTCGTCGCCTTCGGCGCCGCCCTCCGGCTCACCAGCTGGGTGCTCAAGCCCGTCCAGACCCTGGACGCCGCCGCCCACGGCATCGCCACGGGACGGATGAACTCGCGCGTCGCGGCCGCCGGCGGGCCCCCGGAACTCCAACGCCTGGCCCACTCGTTCAACGAGATGGCCGACAACGTCGAAGAGGTCCTGGAGCAGCAGCGGGCGTTCGTCGCCGACGCCTCGCACCAGCTGCGCAACCCGCTCGCGGCCCTGCTCCTGCGGATCGAGCTGCTCGCCCTGGAACTGCCCGAGGGCAACGAGGAGATCGCCTCCGTCCGTACCGAGGGCAAGCGCCTGACCCAGGTCCTGGACGACCTGCTGGACCTGGCGCTGGCCGAGCACGCCTCCGCCGAGATCAGCCTGACCGACATCGGGGCGCTGACGGCCGAGCGGGTCGCCGCATGGCGCCCGTACGCCGAGGAGAAGGGCGTACGGCTCACCGAGGCGGGTCGGACCGCCGTCACCGGCTGGGCCGACCCCATCGCCCTGTCCAGCGCGCTCGACGCCGTCATCGACAACGCCCTCAAGTTCACCCCCACGGGTGAGGAGGTCGAGGTCTCGGTCTCCACCGCCGGGCGCTCCGTCCGCGTGGTCGTCGCCGACCGCGGCCCCGGCCTCACCGAGGAGGAGCTGCTCCGGGTCGGCGACCGGTTCTGGCGCAGCGGCCACCACCAGAACATCAAGGGCTCCGGGCTCGGCCTGTCGATCTCGCGCGCCCTGCTCGCCGCGGGCGGCGGGACCCTGTCCTACGAGACGAACCCGCCGCACGGGCTGCGGGTGACGGTGGCCGTCCCGCGCACCGACCCGCAGGGCGCGTAGCCCTCAGGGCATCGCCCCCCGGGCCTCCGCCGCTGCTCCTGCCCCGACCCCGCCGCCACCGCTGCCGCTACCAGGTGAGCGAGACCCGCGCCGGGGCCGACGCCGCGTACAGCTCGTCGACGGCCCGGACCTCGAAGGCCGCGGCCCGCTCCCGCCCGGCGCGCGGGACCGCGGGCAGGTACAGGGCGGTGCCGCAGGTGCCCCCGAGGAAGCGGCGCCCGCCGTCGGGCAGGATCCGCCACACCTCGTAGTGGCGCGGCCGCGCGCCCGGACCGGCCGCCGCCCGCCAGGACAGGCGCAGCCAGGCCCGGCCGTCCTGCCGGGCCGAGGCGTCCACGACCGCAGCCGTGGGCGGGGCCGGCCGCCGGCTGCGGGGCCCGTCGTGCACCGACAGGGCGCCGATCCGCCACACCACCGGCTTCGTCCCGGGCGCGGTGATCCGTACCGCCAGGCCGTACGCGGTCCGGCCCGCCAGCGGCGCCAGCGCGGCCCGCGCCGTGCGCCAGCCCTGCCCGCTGTCCCGGCTCCCGGCCGGCAGCCACGTGTACGGGACCGGCTCGCCGGGGGCGGAGGGCTCGCGGACGGCCACCCCGATCTCCACCGCGACCGGCTCCGGCCCGGGGGCGTGCACCAGCTCCAGGACCGACCCGCGGGTCAGCGGCAGCCGGGTGGAGTGCAGCCCGACGACCACGGGCGCGGTCAGGGCGCCCTCGACCAGCAGGCTGGAGCCGCCGCGCCAGGCGTCCGCGAAGTCGAGGGTGACCGACGGGCGCACCCCGGCGGTGTCCACGACCCAGCGGCGGCCCGGCAGCCGGTCCTGGAGCCCGAGGTGGTTCCAGGGCGTGTCGGAGGCGACCGTGCCGTTCTCGTACCAGCGCAGCCCGTGCCCGGTGTTGAAGGAGCAGGCGAAGGGGAGCCCGGTGACGGTGGACCGGTCGGCGACGGCCGTCGCCGGGGCCCGCCAGCCGGCCCCGGGCGCGGGGCGGGCCGGGTCCAGGGACTCGCCCGTCCAGAACCGGTCGTCGGCGCGGTGGAAGGCCCCGGGGGAGCGGTCGGCGAGGTGGTTGCGCGTCCACTCGGGCCGGTAGAAGCCGTAGCTGACCACATGGTCGCGATCTCGGGGGACGATCGCGTCCCAGTCGACGGGGGAGTCCCAGCCGCGCGACTCGGTGTCCACGGCGGCCCACAGCTCGTGGCGGGAGCGGCCGAGGCGGTCGGCGAGCGCGCCCGATGCGGCCAGGCTGCCGGGGGTCCAGCGGAAGTCCACGAACATCGTGTCCGCGACCTTCCCGGCCCGGTCCTCGAAGAACTCCTGGTTGAGGGCGTTGAGAGCGCCCTGCCAGCCCACCCGGCCGGTGCTGTTCATCGCGTCGTACCAGGTGATGCGCAGCCCGTGGGGCTCGCCGGCCGCCCGCAGCGCGCGCAGGAACTCCCGCATCCGGGTGGCGAGCGCGCTGTCCCCGCCGTCGGTCTCGGCGTTCACGAACCAGCCGTCGAAGCCGTACGTCCGCGCCACCCGCACGAGCTGGTCCGCGAGCGGGAAGCGGCCGAGGGCGTCCCGCCGCACCAGGTCCCGGGTCCACCGGAGGTCGCCGCCGTAGGCGACGGGAGGCAGGAACACGTTGCCCAGCACCCGGACCCCGTTGCGGTGGGCGGCATCGACCACGGGCGCGTTCGGGGCGAGCACGATCCCCTCGCCGGCGGAGCCACCCCAGAAGACGAGCTCGTCGATGTACGCCCAGTGCGTGAGCGCGTAGTGGTCGGCGGTCGGGGAGCCCTGGGCGGGGTTCCCGGCCGTGGGCCCGAAGGAGACGAGGGAGGAGATCCGGGCCCGGCCGGCGCGGGCGTCCCGGTTCGCCGGGACCGGGGTGAAGCGCTCCGCCAGCGGCACGGTCGCGGTGTTGTGCGCCAGATCGGGGTCGCTCTCGGGCGTCCAGCGGCTGAGCGAGCGCCACACGATCCCGGGGCCGGGGGTCCCCGCCGGGAGGGAGTCCGGGAACCAGTACGAGGCGTACGGGGCCAGGTCGGCCGGGGCCAGGTCGGCCGGGGCCGCCGGGGCCGCGGCCGGTAACGGCGCGGCGGCGGCCCGGGCGCGGCCCGCCAGGCCCAGGAGCGCGGCGGCCCCCGCCCCGGTGGCCAGCACTCTGCGCCGGGTCGGCCGGATCGCGGCGCGCGGCGGCGTACGCGGACCGACGCCGGGATCGGGGGCGGTGTCGGTGTCGGTGTCGGTGTCGGGCATGCGGGGCTCCTCACGAGGCGATCGGGATCGAGCTCGGGATCGGGATCGGGATCGGGATGGGATCGGGATCGGTCAGGTCACGTCGTGCACGCGCAGTACCTCGGTGATTCCGCGCGCGGCCAGATGGGCCCGGTCCGCGGCGTGCTCCGCCAGCACGACCGCGGGCCGCACCCCCCGGGCCGCGAGCGTGGCCCAGGCTTCGAAGAACGCGCCGCCCGGGGCGCACACCGACCGCCCCGGCGCCGCCTGCGCAGCCCCCGCCGCACCGTCCGGGCCCCGGCCGGTCCCGCCGCGGCCCGCACCGGCGTCCACGGCGAGCGCGGTCGTCCGCGGGGCCGGGCGGTGCGCGCGGCCCCGCCACTCCCCGGCGATCCGGGCGATGGCGGCGCCGGCCGGCTTGGTCCGGCGGTCATTGGTGAGCAGGCCGAGGCCGTACTCCAGCTCCGGGAAGTCCGCGAGCCCGCGCGACACGTCGTGCGAGCACCACCAGGTCACGCCCCACACGTCCGGGCAGTCCAGCGCGTTCGCGACCGTGGCCTCGGTGAACCGCGCCGCGCGCTCGGGAGGGATCAGCGGCGCCGGCGCGCCCACCTCCTGGAGCCACACCGGGCGGTGCGGATCGAGGGACCAGGCCTTGGAGAGCTCGATCAGGTACGCGGCATGGTGCTCGGTGGCCGCCCCGCTCCCGCCGTGGCGCTGCGCGGTGCCGTTGAACACCCAGGAGTGCACGGCGGTGGCCGCGCCCAGCCGGGCCGCCTGGGCGGGGGTGAAGGGGTGCCCGTCCTGGTACCAGGCGGCGTCGTACTCGGCGTGCAGGTGCAGCCGCCCGGGCGCGCCCCGCTCGCAGGCGGCGAGCATCCGTTCCAGCCAGCGGGCCGCCTGGTCCGGGGTGATCCGGTCGGGGTCGGGGTGCGGGGCGTCGGAGAACTGGTTGATCTCGTTGCCGACGGTCATGCCCAGGAAGTTCGGCCGGTCCGCGAGGGCCGCGGCCAGCGTGCGCAGGTACTCCTCCTGTCCGGCGACCACGTCCGGGTCGGTGAAGATGCTGCGCCGGTGCCAGGTCCGGGTCCAGGCGGGCAGGAAGTCGAAGCTCGACAAGTGCCCCTGCAGACCGTCCACGTTGACGTCGAGCCCGCGCTCGGCGGCCGCGTCGGCGAGCGCGACGAGCTGCTCGACGGCCCGCGGCCGGATCAGCGTCCGGTTCGGCTGGAAGACCGGCCACAGCGGGAAGACGCGGACGTGGTCCAGCCCGAGCGAGGCGATCGAGTCGAGGTCGGCCCGGACCTCGTCGAGGTCGAAGTCCAGCCAGTGGTGGAACCAGCCGCGGGCCGGCGTGTAGTTGGCACCGAAGCGGAGCGCGTCATCGTGCACAGGGCGTCCCGGGGTTCTGGAGTTCTGCGGGAATTCAGCGGATGCGCCACAACCTGCCGGTGTCGATGAGGAAAGTCAACAAGGCCTCCCAGGCTATTCACTTATGCGCTTCAGCCCAGTTGACACAAGGGTTGTGTTCGGCCGAACCTGTGATGACTAATGCGCTTTAGTTGTTGCCTGCAACATGGAAGTGTGTGGAAATGGACAGCGGTATTTCGGTCACTGCGGTCACCACTCCGGCCCTGTTCACCGGACCGCCCGGAGCGCCCGCGCAGGTGGTCCGCGTACGGATCCGCAGGGACCGGCCCGTCGGCCCGCTGTACGTCACCGTGCACGGCGCGGGCCTCACCACGCCGCACCCGCGCGTCCTGCGCGCGCAGCGGCGCGCACCGGATTCCACCGTCGAGGTCGCCGTCCGCACCGGAGCCGCCGCGCCGGGCGAGTTGCTGTCGGCCACCGCCCGCGTCGCCACCCCCGACGGGCGGCCCCTCGCAGAGCTGCCGTTCGCGCTGACCGTCGCCGAGCCCGGCTGGACCGTCCGGCTCGTCCCGCACTTCCACTACGACCCGATGTGGTGGAACACCCAGGCCGCCTACACCGCCCTGTGGGACACCCCGCTGCGGCCCGGCGAGGCGGAGCGCGGCTGGGAGTACGAGGGCGTCCCCGCCTTCACCCTGATCCCGCTCCACCTCCAGCAGGCGCGCGAGGACCCGGCGTACCGCTTCGTGCTCTCCGCGGTCGACTACCTCAAGCCGTACTGGGACACCCACCCCGCCGACCGGGCCGAACTGCGCGCGCTGATCGCCGAAGGCCGCGTCGAGATCGTCGGCGGCGCCTACAACGAGCCGTCCACCAACCTCGTCTCGGCCGGGACCACACTCCGCGGCGCCTTCCACGGCCTCGCCCTGCACCGCGGCACCCTGGGCGCCGACCCGCGCACCGCCTGGCAGCTCGACGCCTTCGGCCACGACCCGTCCTTCCCCGCCCTGATGGCGGGCTGCGGACTCGACTCCGCCGTCCTCGCGCGCGGCCCCCACCACCACTGGGGCCCGATGGCGGACCGTTGGGGCGACCCCCTGCGGGCACCCGCCGCGATGCAGCTGCCCGCCGAGTACGAGTGGATCGCGCCGGGCGGAGACGGACTGCTGCTGCACTACCTGCCCGCGCACTACTGGCCTCACCCCGCCGCGGCGCACCGCCCCGGACGGCAGCTCCTTCCAGCTCCAGCACTGGACGCAGGTCTTCGAGCACGCGCTGGTCGCGGGAGAGGGGGATTGGCGCGCGCTGGACCTGCCGCGCCGGGGGCGGGAGTTCAACCAGCCCCTCACCGCCGTCGTCAGCGCCCCGACGGGCGGTCCGCGGCCGGCGACCCGGTCCCTGCTCGGTGTGCAGCCGGCCGACCGGGTTCTGGTCGAGGCCGTGAAACGGGGCGCGGAGGGCGACCTCGCGGTCCGGCTGCGCGAGACGCACGGCCGCCCGGCGGAGCCCGAGGTGCGCGGTCCGGGCACTGCTTCCGGCTCCGGCTGCGGCCCCGGCACCGGTTCTGCTCCTGGCTCCGGCGCCGGTCCTGGCCGGGCGGCCGGTCCGGTCGTCGGGGCGGACTTGCTGGACCGGCCGTGCGGCCCCTCCGCGACGGGCATCCGGGGCGCGGCCACCACCACACTGCTGCTGCCCACCGCCTCGGGCATGCCGCTGCGGGAGGGTGAACGGGAGCCGCAGCAGCCGGTGTTCAGCCGCTACTGGCTGCACAACACGGGGACCGCCCCACTGGGGGACGCTCCGTACACGGTGACATGCGACGGGGAGCCGTCCGCCGCGACGGTCACCCTCGCCTCCCACGGTGGCGCGGGCGGCCCCGTCGTGCTGACGGTCCGTGCCCCCGACGGCTGGCAGGCCTCCTGGACCCGGCGCGTCGTGGAGCTGGCACCGGGCGGGCACGAGCGGATCCCGCTGAGCGTGGTGCCCGCCCCCGGGGCGCGCCCCGGCCCCGGCGAACACCTGGTCGGGATCCTCGCCGCCACCCCCGCGGGGGAGTTCGCGGACGTGCTGACCGTGACCGTGTCCGGCGGACCCGTCCCGGCCGGGCTGTGGGTGCGGGCGCCCGAGCCGGCCGTGACCGTGGCGCCGGGGGAGCGGGGACGCGTACGGGCCCTGATCGGCGCCACCGGCGTACGGACCGCGCTGACGGGGCGGGCGCACGCCGTCTCCCCGTACGGCACTTGGGGGTTGATCGGCCCCGCGGCGCGGCCCCTGCACGTCCCGGCGGACGGGGTGGCCGAGGTGGAGTTCGCGCTGCGGCCGCCGCTCGACACCCCTCCCGGTGAGTACTGGATGCTCGTCAAGGCGGTCTGTCAGGGCAGGATCGCGTACGGTCCGGCCATTGCCCTCCGCATTCCGCCCCGCGTGACGTACTCGAAGGACGAATAGACAGGCCATGGCCCGCAGACCCACGATCAAGGACATCGCCCGGCAGGCCGGAGTGTCGGAGAGCGCCGTGTCCTTCGCGCTCAACGACCGGCCGGGCGTCTCGCAGGACACCCGGGCCCGGATCCGCCGCGTCGCCGAGGAACTCGGCTGGCAGCCCAACAGCGCCGCCCGGGCCCTGTCCGGCGAACGGTCCGGTGCCGTCGGCCTGGTCCTCGCCCGGCCCGCGCACACGCTCGGCGTCGAATCGTTCTTCCTCCAGCTCGTCTCCGGCATCCAGGAGGTGCTCTCCACCGCCCGGACCGCCCTGCTGTTCCAGGTCGTCGAGGACATCGACGCCGAATGCGCGGTCTACCGCCGCTGGTGGGCCGAACGGCGGGTCGACGGCGTCCTCGTGGTCGACCCGCGTACGAGCGACCCCCGACCGGCGCTCCTGGAACAACTGGCCCTGCCCGCCGTCACGATCGGCGAGGCGGCGCCGACGGACGACAGCGGGTCGGGGTCCGGGTCCGGGCCGGTGGCCGGGTCAGGAGCCGGGGCGGGCGTCGGGGTCGGGCGCGCTCCCGCCGGGACCCTCTCCTCGGTCCGGGCGGACGACGCCCGTGCCATGGCCCAGGTGCTCGACCACCTCCACGAGCTGGGCCACCGCCGCATCACGCACATCGCCGGACTCCCCGGCCTCGCCCACACGGTCCGCCGCATGGAGTCCCTGCGGACCGAGGCGGCCCGGCGCGGGCTCGGTCCGGACCAGGTGCGTTCGGTGGTCACCGACTACTCCGACGCCGAGGGCGCGGCCGCCACGCGCCGGGTCCTCGCCGAGCCGCTGCCGCCCACCGCGCTCGTCTACGACAACGACGTGATGGCCGTCGCCGGGAGCGCGGTCGCCGCCGAGCTCGGCATCCCCGTCCCGGGCCGGCTGTCGATCGTGGCCTGGGACGACTCCGCGCTCTGCCGGGTCACCCACCCGCGGCTCACCGCGCTCGTCCGGGACACCGCCGGCTTCGGCCGGCTCGCCGCCGAGGAACTCCTGGCCGTCCTCGCGGGCAGTCCGCCCGGGATCCGGATCAGCGAGCAGCCGCGGCTGGAGCCTCGCGAGAGCACGGCGCCGCCCCCGGCGCATACTGAATCCTGAACCCTTCCTGGAGCCGCCACCGTGATCATTCCCACCGCCCCGTTCCCCGCACCGCGAGCCGCCGCAGCGTCCTCGGGCCCGACGGTGGCGATCGACATCGGCGGTACGAAGATCGCCGGGGCGCTGGTGCACCCCGACGGCACGATGACGGCCACCACCCGCCGCCCCACCCCGCGCGGCGTGGACGCGGACGGCGTGATGGCGGCGGTCGCCGAGGTCGTCGCCGAGCTGTCCGAGTCGCCGCTGTGGTCCGCGGCGGTCCGCTGCGGGATCGGCAGCGCCGGGCCGGTGGACGCCTCCCGGGGCACGGTCAGCCCGGTCAACATCGGCGCGTGGCGGGAGTTCCCGGTCCAGGAGCGGGTCGTGGCGGAGCTCGCGGCGCACGGCGCCGATCTGCCGACGGTGCTGGCCGGTGACGGGGTGGCGATGACCGCCGCCGAGCACTGGCTGGGCGCGGCCCGCGGCCACGCGAACGCGCTGTGCATGGTGGTCTCCACCGGTGTCGGCGGCGGCCTGATCCTGAACAACCAGCTCCACCCCGGCCCCACGGGCAACGCGGGGCACATCGGTCACATCAGCGTGGCTTTCGACGGCGAACCGTGCGTCTGCGGCAGCCGCGGCTGCGTCGAGTCGATCGCCTCCGGCACGGCGATCGCCCGCTGGGCGCTCGACCAGGGCTGGACCCCGTCGGACACGGGGTCGGACACCGGGTCGGCCGGGTCCGCAGGCGCAGGCGGAGGCGATGCCACGGCGGCGGGAGTGGCCGCGGCCGCCACCGCGGGCGACCCGATCGCCCTGGCCGCGTTCGACCGGGCGGGCCGGGCCCTGGCCGCCGCCATCGCGGCCACCGCGACCCTCGTGGAGACCGACATCGCGGTCATCGGCGGTGGAGTGGCCGCCGCCGGGGACACCCTCTTCGCCCCGATCCGCCACCACCTCGCGGCCTACGCCACGCTCTCCTTCGTCAAGGACATCCAGGTGGTCCCGGCCGTGCTGGGCACCCATGCGGGGCTGATCGGCGCGGCCGCGGCAGCGACGATGCTGCTGCCGTCGTCGTCCTCGTGAACCGGAGGGCGAACCGAAGGGCGAACCGGAGGGTTCGCCGGGCGGGCCCACCGGGCCCGCAGCGGACTCAGGGCTTGACGGACCGGTAGTAGCGGCGGGCGCCCTCGTGCAGTTCCAGGGGGGCGGTGTAGATCGCCGTCCGCAGGTCCACGAGCTGCGCCGCGTGCACCTCGCGCCCGACCAGGTCGCGGCTGAGGATCACCGTCCGCGTCAGCTGCTCGGTGAGCTGGGGGTCGGCCCCCGCCGTGGTCACCAGCAGGTTCGGCACGGCCAGGGTCGCCACCGAGCTGGTGTTGCGCGCCCGGGTGTACGCGTCCTGCGGCATCACCGCCGTCCGGTAGTAGCGCGCCGGGCTGCCGCTCTCCTGGAGCTGTTCCACCAGGTCGCCCAGTTGCACGAGCCGGATGTCGAAGCGCTCCGACAGCTCGCGCACGGCGTTCGTCGGCAGGCCCCCGGACCAGAAGAACGCGTCGATCCGGCCGGCCTCCAGCTCGCCCGGCATCGTGTCGATGCCGATGGACACCGGCGTGACGTCCAGCACCGGGTCGATCTCGGCGGCCCTGAGCAGCCGCTCCGAGACCAGCCGCACCCCGGAGCCCGGCTGGCCTATGGCGACCCGCTTGCCGCGCAGGTCACGGGCCGACTGCACCGGGGACCCGGCCGGGACCACCAGCTGCACGTAGTCGTCGTAGAGCCGTGCGACCCCTTGCAGCCGGTCGGCGCCGGGCTTCCCGTCGAGGCGGTACTTGGCCACCGCGTCCGCCGTCGCCACCGTGAAATCGGCCTCACCGGTGGCCAGCCGCTTCAGGTTCTCCTGCGAGCCCTCGCTGGTCTCCAGCCGGACGTCCACCCCGGGCATGTCCCGCCCGAGCGCCTGCTCCAGCAGCTGCCCGTACCGGTGGTAGACCCCGGTCCGCGCGCCCGTGCTGAAGGTCAGCTCGCCCTGCAGCTCCGGCTGCCCGAAGGGTTTCAGCCACCAGGTCAGGACCCCGAGGACGGCGAGTACGGCCACCAGGACCCGCAGGGCGTGGCGCCTGCTGATCCGGGGCGGTACGAGAGGCATGGCCGCGATCCTGCCACCCGGCCGCCGTCCTGTCACGGCGCGGCCCCTCCGGGGGCCCGGAGCGGAGCCGTCGCAGCAGCTCGTGGGCGGCGGGGCCGGGCGGCCCGTCGGCGCGCCGGGCCAGGGCGATCCGCCCGTTCAGCTCGGGCTCGGTGATCCGCAGCGCGCACAGTCGGTTGCTGCCGCTCCGGTCCCCGCTCCCGTCGCTGCCGTCGCCGTCGTGGCGTTCGGTGCGCTCGGTGCCGGCGGCCGTCCGCGGGGCTGCCGCCGACTCCGCCCCGGAGGGCACCACCGCCACCCCCAGCCCTCGCGCGGCCAGCCGTACGAGGGCGGCGGGCGCCGCCGCCTCGAAGTCCACCCGCGGGGCGAATCCGGCCTGCGCGCACGCCCGCTCCAGCACCCCGCGCAGCCCGGTCCCGCGCGGCAGGCTGATCAGGGGCCGGTCGCGCAGGGCGGAGAGCGGGACCGCCCCGGCCACGGCGACCGCCATCAGGGGATCGTCCGCCCGTACCGCCGCGACCAGGGGTTCGTCGAGGACCACCTGCACGCGGACGCCCGGCGGCGGCTCCCCGCCGAGGCCCACCACCGCCAGGTCCAGCTCCCCGCGCAGCAGCGCGGCCAGCATCCGCTCCGAGGTGTCCTCGGACAGCGCGATCTCTCCCCCCCCCGGGTGTGCGTCGTGGAATTCCCCGAGCGCCTCCACCACGTCGAACCCGTCGACCACCGCCCCGGCCGCCCCCGGGACCAGCCCGAGGGCCACCCGCCCGCGCAGCAGGCCGGAGAACTCCCCCGCCGTCCGCCGTCCGCCGTCCGCCGTCCGCCGTACGCCCTCCACCGCCGCCAGCGCGGCCCGCGCGTACGCGAGCACCGCCCGGCCCGCCTCGATCGGCGTGACCCGCCGTCCGGAGCGGTCCAGGAGCCGCTGCCCCAGCTCGCGTCCGCGAGGTCGCCGCCCACATGTCCCTCGGGTTACGCACCTCCCTCCCCGGCTTCGCCGCCGAGCTGCTGCGGGCCCGCGGGAGCCTGCACCGGATGACCGACCGCACCGCCCGCCCTGGACTGGTCCCACGGCGAGGGAACCCTGGTGCACGGGAAAGCCCAGGACCTGCTGCTCGTCCTCTTCGGCCGCCGCCTTCCGCCGGGTCGGCCGAACGGGGG
This sequence comes from Streptomyces sp. Sge12, assembly GCF_002080455.1. Taxonomy (NCBI): domain Bacteria; kingdom Bacillati; phylum Actinomycetota; class Actinomycetes; order Kitasatosporales; family Streptomycetaceae; genus Streptomyces; species Streptomyces sp. Sge12. The sequence goes on along the minus strand of NZ_CP020555.1, from coordinate 2,252,877 downwards.
ACCGGAGGCCCATCGGGTACCGCCTACCCTTATTGCATGACCAGCAGCGACCGGAGCCAGGCAGTGGACGTGAAGCGAAGCTACGAGGTGCGCACCTACGGGTGCCAGATGAACGTGCACGACTCGGAGCGGCTCTCCGGTCTGCTGGAGGACGCCGGCTACGTCCGGGCGCCCGAGGGCGCCGACGGCGACGCCGACGTCGTGGTCTTCAACACCTGCGCGGTCCGCGAGAACGCCGACAACAAGCTGTACGGCAACCTCGGCCGGCTGGCCCCGATGAAGACCAAGCGCCCCGGCATGCAGATCGCGGTCGGCGGCTGCCTCGCACAGAAGGACCGCGACACGATCGTCAAGAGGGCCCCCTGGGTCGACGTCGTCTTCGGTACGCACAACATCGGCAAGCTCCCCGTGCTGCTGGAGCGCGCCCGCATCCAGGAAGAGGCGCAGGTCGAGATCGCCGAGTCGCTGGAGGCCTTCCCCTCCACGCTCCCGACCCGCCGCGAGTCCGCGTACGCCGCCTGGGTCTCGATCTCCGTCGGCTGCAACAACACCTGCACCTTCTGCATCGTCCCGGCCCTGCGCGGCAAGGAGGAGGACCGCCGGCCCGGCGACATCCTCGCCGAGGTGGAGGCCCTGGTCGCCGAGGGCGTCTCGGAGATCACCCTGCTCGGCCAGAACGTGAACGCGTACGGCTCGGACCTGGGCGACCGCGAGGCCTTCAGCAAGCTGCTGCGCGCCTGCGGCCGGATCGAGGGCCTGGAGCGGGTCCGCTTCACCTCCCCGCACCCGCGCGACTTCACCGACGACGTGATCGCGGCGATGGCCGAGACCCCGAACGTGATGCCGCAGCTGCACATGCCGATGCAGTCCGGATCGGACCCGATCCTCAAGGCGATGCGCCGCTCGTACCGGCAGGAGCGCTTCCTCGGCATCATCGAGAAGGTGCGCGCCGCGATCCCGCACGCCGCGATCTCCACCGACATCATCGTGGGCTTCCCCGGTGAGACGGAGGAGGACTTCCAGCAGACGATGCACGCGGTGCGCGAGGCCCGCTTCGCGAACGCCTTCACCTTCCAGTACTCCAAGCGGCCCGGCACCCCCGCCGCCGACATGGACGGGCAGATCCCCAAGGAGGTCGTGCAGGACCGCTACATGCGCCTGGTCGCCCTCCAGGAGGAGATCTCCTGGGAGGAGAACAAGAAGCAGGTCGGCCGCACGCTGGAGGTCATGGTCGCGGAGGGCGAGGGCCGCAAGGACGGCGCCACGCACCGCCTCTCCGGCCGCGCGCCCGACAACCGCCTGGTCCACTTCACGAAGCCGGAGGCGGAGGTCCGCCCGGGCGACGTGGTCACCGTGGACATCACCTACGCGGCCCCGCACCACCTGCTGGCCGAGGGCCCGACGCTGACGGTGCGCCGCACCCGCGCCGGCGACGCCTGGGAGAAGCGCAACGCGGCCCCGGCCCAGCCGGCCGGCGTCATGCTCGGCATCCCGACGCTGGGCGTCCCGGCGCCCCTCCCCGTCGCCACCTCGGGCTGCGCGGTACCGCAGGCCTGAGCCCCGGGCCCTGCGCCGAAACCGCGCGAGCGGTACCGCACCCCCACGGCCCGGGCTGCGCCGGGCGATAGGCTGCGGATCATGCTCGTAGCCGCTGCCGTCTGTCCCGCCCCGCCGCTGCTCGTGCCGGAGGTCGCGGCGGGGGCCGCCGCCGAACTCGGCGCCGCCCGCACCGCCTGCTCCGACGCGCTGGCGGTGCTCGCCGCGTCCCGGCCCGACCTGCTGGTCGTGGTCGGGGCCTCCGCCGAGGGCGGCGCGTACGACCAGGGCACCCCCGGCAGCTTCGCCGGGTACGGCGTGGACCTGACCGTCACCCTCGGCCCCGACCTGGGCGAACCGCCGAGCGGCCATGCCACCGGGGGCACCCTCCCGGCATCCCTCGCGGTGGCGGGCTGGCTGCTCGGGCAGGCCAGCTGGGCGGCCGCCCCGGTCGCCGGAGTCGCCGTCGCCGCGGACCTCGCCCCGAGCGGCTGCGGCCTGCTCGGTGCGGATCTGGGCGGTTCCGCCGAACGGGTGGCCATGCTGGTCCTCGGCGACGGCAGCGCCTGCCGCACCCTCAAGGCCCCCGGGTACCTCGACGAGCGCGCCGCCGGCTTCGACGAGGCCGCCGCCCGCGCGCTGGGCGCCGCCGACGTGGCCGCGCTCGCCGCCCTCGACCCCGGGCTGGCGGCCGAACTCCAGGCCGCCGGACGGGCGCCCTGGCAGGTGCTGGCCGGCGCCGCGGAGGGTGCGGGGCTGACCGGGCGCCTGCTGTACGAGGACGCGCCGTACGGCGTGGGGTACTTCGTCGCCGCCTGGTCCTAGCCCGCCTCTTCCGGATCCTGTCGGGCCGGAACGGCGAAGGGGCGCGGGACCGGCCGGTGCCGGTCCCGCGCCCCTTCGGCGCAGCGCGTCAGGAAGTGGCCGGCGGCGTCGTCCCGCCGGGAGCGTCCTTGTGCGCGATCTTCCCCAGGGCGTCCTTCGCCTTGCCCGTCCCGCTCGTGATCTGGCCGCTGTACTTGCCCTTGGTCTTGGAGTCCACGGCCTTGGCCACCTTGTCGAGACTCTCGCCGATCCGGCCCTCGTGCTGCTGGGCGAGGTCGCCGACCTTGTCCTTGGCCGGACCGAGCTTGGCCTTCAGATTGTCCAGCAGGCCCATGGGTCACCTTCCGTTGGCGTCACTACGTGCGGGCGCCCTCGCCGGTCTCGCTGTCCGCGGCCACCTCGGCCGACTGCTGCTTCGGGATCTCGACGGCTTCCGCCGCCGGAGCCTCCTCGGCAACAGGCGCGGCCTCGTCGGCCGCGCCGGACTTCGCCGTCGGATCCTCCGGCGCGACCTCCGTGGTCACAACCTCGTCCTTACGACGAAAAAACCGATCAAAAACGCCCATGTCTACTCCCGTAACGTTACTCGTGTGAGTGAAGTTCCGCGGTGGCCGGACCGGCCTGCGCCGGGCGTACGCGGGGCGTATGCCCGGCCGGAACCTCGCCAGGGCAACGACGCCGACCGCACCCCGTCACGTAGCTCGATCGGGTACATGCCCGTGCCTTGACCAGGGGCTGCGAGACTGGTGCCGTGAGGAAAGCAGCCCCCGCCCCGCGGGTCATCGCCGTCGTCGGTCCCACCGCGGCAGGAAAGTCCGACCTGGGCGTAGCCCTGGCCCGCCATTTCGACGGCGAAGTCGTCAACGCCGACTCCATGCAGCTGTACCGGGGGATGGACATCGGCACCGCCAAACTGACGACCGAGGAGCGCGGCGGCGTCCCGCACCACCTCCTCGACATCTGGGACGTCACCGACACCGCCAACGTCGCCGACTACCAGCGACTGGCCCGCCTGGAGATCGACAGGCTGCTCGCCGAGGGCCGCACCCCCGTACTCGTCGGCGGATCCGGCCTGTACGTCCGCGGCGCCCTGGACGTCATGGAGTTCCCCGGCACCGACCCGGAGGTCCGCGCCCGGCTGGAGGAGGAAGCCACGCTGCGCGGCCCCGGCGCCCTGCACGCCCGGCTCGCCGCCGCCGATCCGGCCGCCGCCCGGGCCATCCTGCCCAGCAACGGCCGCCGCATCGTCCGCGCGCTGGAGGTCATCGAGATCACCGGCCGCCCCTTCACCGCCAACCTGCCCGGCCACGAGTCCGTCTACGACACCGTGCAGATCGGCGTCGACGTGGCCCGGCCGGAACTCGACGAGCGGATCGCGCTGCGCGTGGACCGGATGTGGGAGGCCGGTCTGGTGGACGAGGTCCGCGCGCTGGAGGCCCGGGGGCTGCGCGACGGAATCACCGCCTCCAGGGCGCTGGGCTACCAGCAGGTCCTCGCCGCCCTCGCGGGCGAGTGCACCGAGGACGAGGCCCGGGCCGAGACCGTCCGGGCCACCAAGAGGTTCGCCCGCCGCCAGGACTCCTGGTTCCGGCGCGACCCGCGCGTGCACTGGCTCAGCGGAGCCGTCGCCGACCGGGGGGAACTCCCCGGACTCGCGCAGTCGTTGGTCGAACGAGCGGTCACAGCCTGATCACGTGATGGCATCGGGACGCCTCACGCGCCATGAGGGGGGCCGGGGGCGTGCCATCATCAAACTTCAGCGGGTGCGATCACCTGCGATGAACGGCGGCGTACTGAGTCCGAGTGGGGAGGGCGCGTGGCGATGGAGGCCGGCCCTCGTGACACCGGGCGGGACGACACCCGGAAGGAAGCGGACCCGATGCTTCTGGACGGGACGGACGGGCCCGCAGGGCTCGGGCTGCCCGCCGACCCGGCGCGCCTGACCCCCGACGGCCCGGACGCACCGGACTCCGCCGAGGCCCAGGCCGCGGCGGGACCCGAGTTCGAGGTCGAACTGCGTCCCCAGCGCCGCCTGCGCCTGTGGCAGATCGCCCCGATCGCGATGCTCGCCGCCACCGGTTCGCTGATGTTCGCCTTCCCGCTCGCCTTCGAGTTCGGTGACGGCGGAGCCGTGGTCGCCATGCTCGGCTTCCTGATCAGCTGCTGCGCCGGAGGCTGGGGAATGATGGCCGCCCGCCGCGTCGGCTACACGTGGCCCGGTCTCCCGGCCCGGGGGAGCGGCCGCCGCCCCGACTGGCGCATGGCCGCGCTGTACGCCGTGGTGGTACTGGCCGTCGTAAGCCTGGCCGTGTACCGGGTCGCCCGGCTCCGCTGACCGCCCCTCGGACAGCTCCACCCCTCTGAGCAGGGGCTGGGTACCATGGGCGGGTGACGCAGACCACCCTCCCCTTCCTCAAGGGCCACGGCACCGAGAACGACTTCGTGATCGTCCCGGACCCGGACAACGCCATCGAGCTGCCCGCGTCCGCCGTCGCGAAGCTGTGCGACCGACGGGCCGGAATCGGCGCCGACGGCGTGCTGCACGTCGTCCGGTCCGCCGCGCACCCGGAGGCGGCGCACCTGGCCGACGAGGCGGAGTGGTTCATGGACTACCGCAACAGCGACGGCTCCATCGCCGAGATGTGCGGCAACGGCGTCCGCGTCTTCGCCCGCTACCTCCAGCACGCCGGACACGTCGAGCCCGGCGACCTCGCCGTCGCCACCCGGGGCGGCGTCAAGCGGGTGCACCTCGACAAGACGGGCGACGTCACCGTCTCCATGGGCCGCGCCGAGCTGCCCGCCGGCGAGGTCACGGTCAGCGTCGACGCCCGGAGCTGGCCCGCGCGGAACGTGAACATGGGGAACCCGCACGCGGTGGCCTTCGTAGAGAGCCTCGACCACGCCGGCAACCTGTACGCGGCCCCCGCGTTCAGCCCGGCGTCCGCCTACCCGACCGGCGTCAACGTCGAGTTCGTCGTCGACCGCGGCCCCCGGCACGTCGCCATGCGCGTCCACGAGCGCGGCTCCGGCGAGACCCGCTCCTGCGGCACCGGCGCCTGCGCCGTCGCCGTGGCTGCCATCCGCCGCGACGGCGCCGACCCGGCCGCCACCGGCGAACCGGTCGCGTACACCGTCGACCTCCCCGGCGGAACGCTGATCATCACCGAACACCCCGACGGGCAGATCGACATGACCGGACCGGCCGTGATCGTGGCTGCGGGGGAGTTCGACAGGGCCTGGCTCACCGAAACGGCTTTCGGCTGAAGCTTCCCTCTAATGGGTGATCCGTTTCACGCTGAGCGAGAGGTGGACTGCGCCACGTGGTGGGGTCGGTAACATCAGGCACCGGCCCTGAGGGCTCACCCCATGCCCGCCACCGCCGGTCGAAGCCGCCGGAGGTGCCCATGAGTGCAGAGGCCACGAACCCCGAAGCACACCCCGAAGCGCGCCCTGAGCTCCGCAGACGTGGGCGGACCAGGCTCGATCTGCGCCGACTCGGGCGTGCGGCCCTGCTCGGGCCGACGTCCCGGGACCGGCTTCCGGACGCGATCGGCCATGTCGCCGAGGCGCATCGCGCCCACCATCCGGACGCCGATTTGTCCATTCTGCGCCGCGCGTATCTCCTCGCGGAGACCTCGCACCGCGGTCAGATGCGAAAAAGTGGTGAGCCGTACATCACACATCCGCTCGCCGTCACCCTGATCCTTGCCGAACTGGGCGCCGAAACCACCACCTTGACGGCCTCTCTGCTCCACGACACCGTCGAGGACACCGACGTGACCCTCGATCAGGTCCGTACGGAGTTCGGCGACGAGGTCTGCTTCATCGTCGACGGCGTCACCAAGGTGGAGAAGATCGACTACGGCGCCGCCGCCGAACCCGAGACCTTCCGCAAGATGCTCGTCGCCACCGGCAACGACGTCCGCGTCATGTCCATCAAACTCGCCGACCGGCTGCACAACATGCGCACGCTGGGCGTGATGCGCCCCGAGAAACAGGCCCGCATCGCCAAGGTCACCCGCGACGTCCTCATCCCTCTGGCCGAACGCCTCGGTGTCCAGGCCCTCAAGACCGAGCTGGAAGACCTCGTCTTCGCGATCCTGCACCCGGAGGAGTACGAGAGCACCCGCGCGCTCATCGCCGCCCACGCCGGCGAACGCGACCCGCTCCCCGCCATCGCCGACTCCGTACGGGCCGTCCTGCGCGACGCCGGGATCGCCGCCGAAGTCCAGGTACGACCGCGGCACTTCGTCTCCGTGCACCGCATCGCCCGCACCCGCGGCGAGCTGCGCGGCTCCGACTTCGGCCGGATCCTCGTCCTCGTCGGCGAGAACGCCGACTGCTACGGCGTCCTCGGCGAGCTGCACACCTGCTTCACCCCGGTCATCTCGGAGTTCAAGGACTTCATCGCCACCCCGAAGTTCAACCTGTACCAGTCGCTGCACACCGCCGTCGCCACGCCCGAGGGCTACGTGGCCGAGGTCATCGTGCGGACCCGGCAGATGCACCGCGTCGCCGAGGCCGGTGTGGTGGCCCTCGGCAATCCGTACGCCACCGCGACGCCCGACACCGCCGCGACCGCGACGGCCGAAACTGCCGCGACCGCGACCGCGACCGCGACGGCCGACGCCGCCACCGACCCGGACGAGGAGCGCGTGGACCCCACGCGGCCCGGCTGGCTCTCCCGGCTGCTCGACTGGCAGCAGTCCGCGCCCGACCCCGACACCTTCTGGACCGTGCTCCGGGCGGAACTCGCCCAGGACCGGGAGATCACCGTGTTCCGGGACGACGGCAGCGCCACCGGCACGATCAGCCTGCCCGCCGGGGCCAGCTGCATCGACGCCGCCTACGCGCAGCACGGCGAGGCCGCCCACGGCTGTATCGGCGCCCGGGTCAACGGGCGCCTCACCTCCCTGTCCTCCCCGCTGTCCGACGGGGACACCGTCCAGCTCCTGCTGGCGCAGGACGCCTCCTCCGGCCCCGCCGCCGAGTGGCTGGACCACGCGCGGACCCCCGCCGCCCGGATCGCCATCAGCAGCTGGCTCGAATCCCATCCCGACCGGGCCCTGGCCCCCACCTCGGCCGCGCGGGCGCCGCTCTCGGTGGTCGGGGCCCGCGGGGGCGGGGCCAACGCCGTCGCCGACCTGCCGGGCGCCACCGTGCGACTGGCCGGCTGCTGCACCCCGGTGCCGCCCGACGCCGTCGCGGGGTTCCTGGTCCGCGGCGGGGCCGTCACCGTGCACCGCATCCACTGTGCGGCGGTGGCGCAGATGCGCGCCGTGGGGCGCACCTCCGTCGCCGTGCACTGGCGGGCGACGGCCGACTGCCGGGTCACCCTGCTCGCTGAATCGTTCGGCCGCCCGCACCTGCTGGCCGACCTGACCGAAGCCATCGCCCGCGAGGGGGTCGAAGTGGTCTCCGCGACCGTGGAACCCCCGGTCGAGCAGCGGGTCCGGCACACGTACACCCTGCAGCTGCCCGACGCGGCCGGGCTGCCCGCGCTGATGCGGGCGATGCGGGACGTACCGGGCGTGTACGACGTCCGCCGGGCGTAGCCACGGCCCCGTCCGCCGGGCGCGGCCACGGCCGTCCGCCGCAGGTGGCTCCGGCCGTCCTACGCGCGAAGCCCGAGGACGTCCGTCGCGCGTAGCTCCGGCCGTCCGTCGCGCGGGGCCGCGGCGTCAGCCGGGCGTAGGCCGGGACGGCTCCGGAAGGTCCCGTTCGGGTGGACCCGTCGCGCGCCGTTCGCGACCGTGCGGCGGGCGCTGGTAAGCGATGGTGGATGCAGCTCTCCTCCCCGCGCCTGCGCGCCGCCCTGCTCGCCGCGGCCTCCCTCACCCTCGTCGCCGCCGTACTGCCCCCGCCGACGCCGCTGGGCATCGGCGACCGGCTCTTCCCGGAGCTCGGGAACCCCGGGTACGACGTGCTCTCGTACGACCTGTCCTTCGCCTACAAGGACAACCTGAGCCCGCTCGACGCGGTCACCGTCATCGACGCCCGCGCCCTGGAGCCGCTGGAGCGCATCAACCTGGACTTCACCCACGGCAAGGTGGCGTCCGTCGAGGTCAACGGGGAGCCGGCGCGGTTCGAGAGCGTGGGGGAGGACCTCGTACTGACGCCCGCGCGCCCGGTGGCCGCGCGCATGCCCCTGCGCATCACCGTCCGGCACACCAGCGACCCGCGCGGCCGCGGGGACGGCGGCTGGGTGCCCACGGAGGACGGCCTGGCCATGGCCAACCAGGCGGACGCCGCACACCGCGTCTTCCCCTGCAACGACCACCCCGCCGACAAGGCGATCTTCACCTTCCGCATCACCGCCCCGGCCGGTCTGACGGCCGTCGCCAACGGCGAGGCGGTGGCCCCCGCCCGGCGACTGGGCCCCACGACGACATGGACGTACCGGACCCGGCACCCGATGGCCACCGAGCTGGCCCAGGTCTCGGTGGGCCGCTCCGAGGTCGTGCGCGGCACCGGACCCCACGGGCTGCCTCTGCGCGACGTGGTGCCGGCCCAGGACCGCAAGCGGCTGGATCCCTGGCTGAAGAAGACCGCGGGCCACATCGCGTGGATGGAGGAGCGGGTCGGCCGCTACCCCTTCGAGAACTACGGCGTCCTCATCGCGCGGGCGACGACGGGCTTCGAGCTGGAGACGCAGACCCTCTCGCTCTTCGAGAGCAACCTGTTCTCGGGCGACGGCTACCCCGAGTGGTACGTCGAGTCCGTGATGGTCCACGAGCTCGCCCACCAGTGGTTCGGCGACAGCGTCTCCCCGCGGACCTGGTCCGACCTGTGGCTCAACGAGGGACACGCCACCTGGTACGAGGCCCTGTACGCGGACGGGCTCGGCAAGTACTCCCTGGAGCGGCGCATGCGCGAGGCGTACCAGCGCTCCGACCAGTGGCGGGCGGCGGGCGGGCCCCCGGCCGCCCCGAAGGCTGCCGCCCCCGGCGAGAAGATCGGCCTGTTCCGGCCGGTGGTCTACGACGGTGCCGCGCTCATCCTCTACGCGCTGCGGCAGGAGGTCGGGGAGCGGGCCTTCGACCGGATCGAGCGCCGCTGGGTCACGGAGAACCGGGACGGCGTCGCCGGCACGGCCGACTTCGTACGCCTGGCCTCGCAGGAGGCGGGCCGGGACCTCGGGGCCTTCCTGGAGCCCTGGCTGTACGGAGCCACCACCCCGCCGATGCCGGGGCACCCGGAGTGGAGCGGCAAGGCCGCCGCCGCTCCCGCCGGCCGGAGCGCCCGATAAAGGGTGTGACCGCTGAGGAACGGGCATGTCACCATCGACAGGACCGCGCGGGGAATCCCCCGGCGGTGTGACACGTTGGACGTGACAGTTAACGTGACACTGCTATTCGAATCGACGTAAGGATCCAATGACCTCCTCTTCTTCCCCTTCCCAGGACGCGCGGGACGCACAGGACACCCAGGACGTGCGGGATCCGCAGAGCTTCACCGAGAGCCTTCGGGCCGATGCCCTGATGGAAGAGGACGTCGCCTGGAGCCACGAGATCGACGGAGACCGGGACGGCGAGCAGTTCGAACGCTCGGAACGCGCGGCCCTGCGCCGCGTGGCCGGCCTCTCCACCGAGCTCGAAGACGTCACCGAGGTCGAGTACCGGCAGCTGCGCCTGGAGCGCGTCGTGCTGGTCGGTGTCTGGACCTCCGGCACGGTGAACGACGCGGAGAACTCCCTCGCGGAGCTCGCCGCCCTCGCCGAGACGGCAGGTGCCCTCGTACTCGACGGCGTGATCCAGCGCCGTGACAAGCCGGACCCGGCCACCTTCATCGGCTCGGGCAAGGCCCGCGAGCTGCGTGACATCGTCATGGAGAGCGGCGCCGACACCGTCGTCTGCGACGGTGAGCTCAGCCCCGGCCAGCTCATCGCCCTCGAGGACGTCGTCAAGGTGAAGGTGGTCGACCGGACCGCCCTGATCCTCGACATCTTCGCCCAGCACGCCAAGTCCCGAGAGGGCAAGGCACAGGTCGCGCTCGCGCAGATGCAGTACATGCTGCCGCGACTGCGCGGCTGGGGTGCCTCGCTGTCCCGGCAGATGGGCGGCGGCGGCGGTGGCGGCATGGCCACCCGAGGCCCCGGTGAGACCAAGATCGAGACCGACCGGCGCCGGATCCGCGAGAAGATGGCGAAGATGCGCCGGGAGATCGCGGAGATGAAGACCGGCCGTGACATCAAGCGGCAGGAACGGCGCCGCAACAAGGTGCCCTCGGTCGCCATCGCCGGATACACCAATGCGGGCAAGTCCTCGCTGCTCAACCGGCTCACGGGCGCGGGCGTGCTGGTGGAGAACGCACTGTTCGCCACCCTCGACCCGACCGTGCGCCGGGCCGAGACGCCGAGCGGCCGGGTCTACACCCTGGCCGACACGGTCGGCTTCGTCCGGCACCTGCCGCACCACCTCGTCGAGGCGTTCCGCTCCACGATGGAGGAGGTCGGGGACTCCGACCTCATCCTGCACATCGTGGACGGCTCGCACCCGGCGCCGGAGGAGCAGCTGGCGGCGGTGCGCGAGGTGATCCGCGAGGTCGGCGCGGTGAACGTGCCCGAGATCGTCGTGATCAACAAGGCGGACGCCGCGGATCCGCTCGTGCTGCAGCGGCTGCTGCGGATCGAGCGGCACTCCATCGCCGTCTCGGCGCGCACGGGCCTGGGCATCGAGGAACTCCTCGCGCTCATCGACTCCGAGCTGCCGCGGCCCGAGGTCGAGGTGGAGGCCATGGTTCCGTACACGCGCGGCTCGCTGGTCGCCAAGGCGCACGCCGAGGGCGAGGTCATCTCCGAGGAGCACACCCCGGACGGCACCCTGCTCAAGGCGCGGGTCCACCAGGAACTGGCGGCCGACCTGGCGCCGTACGCGCTCGCGAAGCACTGACCGAGCCTGACGGTCCGCCGGTCCGCCGGTCTGAGCGCCGGACCTTCTGACGGCTGAGGCCCCCCTGCACCGCAGGGGGGCCTCAGCCGTTGGGTCGTGCTCCGGAGCCGGGACTACTTGTACTTGCGGCTGACGGCGTCGAAGATGCCCTTCGCCTCCGGCCCCAGCCGGGGACCTGCCAGCCAGCCGGCCTTGGCCGGGCCGATCGAGGTGTTCGACACCAGCGCCGGCTTGCCGTCGGCGCCCGCCGCGACCCAGCCACCACCGGAGGAACCGCCGGTCATGGTGCAGCCGATGCGGTACATCACCGGGTCGGTCGCGTTCAGGGACAGCCGGCCCGGCTTGTCCGTGCACTGGAACGCGCGCTGCCCGTCGAACGGGGCCGCCGCCGGGTAACCCGTCGCCGTGATCCCCGCGACCTTCGGCACCGGCTGCGCGTTGAACTCCACGGGGAGCGCCGAACCGACGGTCTCCTCCAGGGACTTGCCGCTGCCCTTCTCGGGCGTCACGTGCAGCACCGCGAAGTCGTAGGGGGCACCCGCGCCGCCGGTCGGGCCGCCGGTCGCGATCCACTGGTCGGAGGTCTGGGCCCAGTCGCTCCACCAGACGCCGTACGGGGCCACCTGCTCGCGGGGCGCGCCCTTGAGCTGCGCCGCGGGCTTGCCCGCGTTGTTGTAGGACGGGACGAAGGCGATGTTGCGGTACCAGCCGCCGGACTTGCCCGCGTGCACGCAGTGGCCCGCCGTCCAGACCATGTTGGACTTGCCGGGGTGGGCCGGGTCCTTGACCACGGTCGCCGAGCAGACCATCGAGCCCTCGGGGCCGTCGAAGAAGACCTTGCCGGACTCCGGAACGCTCTGGTGGTAGGGCGGGTTGGCCTGCTTGGCCGCCACCGGCGCCGGGGTCGGGTCGGTGACGCCCTGGTCCTTGCCCGCGTCCGGGTCGACGGCCGGGCGCTGCGGCTGCTCGGCGTCACGCATGCGGTCCGGGTCCCACAGGTCCTCGATGATCGGGTTGATGTAGTCGCCCGCCTCGCGGAGCCAGTCCTCCTTCTTCCAGTTCTTCCACTCACCGCCCTTCCACTTCTCCAGGTCGATGCCGTGTTCCTTGAGCTTGTCCTTGAGCTGGTCGGGGATCTTTATCCCGTCCGTGTTGGGCAGGCTCACCGCCACGGTCGGCTTGGCGTCGCCGCCGGCCTCCCCGTCGCCGGGGCCGCAGGCAGCCGCGGTCAGCGCGAGCGTGGCCGCGCACAGGATCGCGGTGACCGGTCGGTTCGGTCGCATGTCTTTCGTCCCCCTGGGAGTTCGAGGCGTGGAGTGCGTCCCCCACTATGCCGCTGCCGCCCAGGACGACACAGGCCGGGGCCGCGGTTCCTGGCGCTCGGCCCTTGCGGGACAAGGATCTTGAGTCAACCCGTGATCCCTCGCCGTCACCGTCGTTGGTACGTACGGGGGATGGGGGAGCAGCGTTCATGTTCGAGACGCAATCCGGAAGAGCAATCACTGCGGGAGGACCGACACTCGTGGCTGTCACCGAGCCGGCCGCGGCGGCGGCCGCGACAGAGATCCCGCCGCAAGCGCCGCCGCAAGGGCCGTCCCAGGTGCCGGGGCAGGTGCCGGCGCCGGGAAACCGGGTCCCGGGCGCGGGCGGTCCGGGCGGCTCCGTCGCCCCCGAGGCGATCCTGCGCAGGCAGGCACAACGGGAGTCGGCGGCGCGGACGTACGCCCGCTCGCTGCCCATCGTCCCGGTGCGGGCCCGCGGACTGACCATCGAGGGCGCCGACGGGCGGCGCTACCTCGACTGCCTCTCCGGCGCCGGCACCCTCGCCCTCGGGCACAACCACCCGGCGGTGCTCGAAGCCATCCGGGGCGTCCTCGACTCGGGCGCCCCGCTGCACGTGCTGGACCTCGCGACCCCGGTCAAGGACGCCTTCACCACCGAGCTGTTCGCCAACCTGCCGCCCGCACTGGCCGCGGACGCGCGCATCCAGTTCTGCGGGCCGGCCGGTACGGACGCCGTGGAAGCCGCCCTCAAACTGGTACGCACCGCGACCGGACGCCCCGGGCTCCTCGCCTTCACCGGCGCCTACCACGGCATGACCGCCGGGGCGCTGGACGCCTCCGGGGGCGCCCCCGAGGTCCGGGTGACCCGGCTGCCCTACCCGCAGGACCTCCGCTGCCCGTTCGGCGTCGGCGGCCCCGAGGGCGCGGAACTCTCCGCGCGTTGGACGCAGAACCTGCTGGACGACCCGAAGGGCGGGGTGCCCGCCCCGGCAGGCATGATCGTCGAACCCGTGCAGGGCGAGGGCGGGGTGCTGCCCGCCCCGGACGGCTGGCTGCGCCGGATGCGCGAGATCACCGCGGAGCGGGGGATCCCGCTGATCGCCGACGAGGTGCAGACGGGGGTCGGCCGGACCGGCGCCTTCTGGGGGGTCGACCACGCCGGGGTGGTGCCCGACGTGATGGTCCTCTCCAAGGCGATCGGCGGCAGCCTGCCGCTCGCGGTGATCGTGTACCGGGCGGACCTGGACGTCTGGGCCCCCGGGGCACACGCGGGCACCTTCCGCGGCAACCAGCTGGCCATGGCGGCCGGTACCGCCACGCTCGCCTTCGTCCGCGAGAACCGGCTCGCCGAGCGCGCCGCCGCCCTGGGGGAGCGGATGCTGGCCGCCCTGCAGGGGCTGGCCTGCGCCCACCCCTGCATCGGTGACGTCCGGGGCCGCGGACTGATGATCGGCGTCGAACTCGTCGACCCCGACACCGGGGCCGCCGCACCGGCCCTCGCCGCCGCCGTCCGCCAGGAGTGCCTGGACCGCGGGCTGATCGTCGAGCTCGGCGGCCGCCACGGCGCCGTGGTCCGGCTGCTGCCCCCGCTGACCCTGACCGACGAGCAGGCCGCGGCGGTCCTCGACCGCCTGGCCGACGCCATCCCGGCCGCCGTCCGGCGGACCCACTGACCCGCACCCCGAGGACCCGCGATGCCAGACCCGCACCACTCCAGCCCCGTCACCGGGACCCAGCCCGACCCGTCGCCCGCGGGGCCGGCCCCCGACCGGCCCGCCGCCCGGCCGGGCCCGGCGCGGCCGGAGCCGTTCCCGGACCCCGGGTCCACCGCGCCGGCGCATCCCGCTCCGCCGACCCTCGCCGCCCCCGTACGGGAGCCCGCCGAGCCGCAGTCCCCGATGCCGCGGCCCGACACCACCGCGACCGAGGCGGCCGAGCTCGCGGGCGGCCCGACGGCGCGGCCCGTACCGGCCGAGGACACACCGGCCCCGCCCCCGGCCGGAACACCGGCCCACGCTGACGCGGCCACGGTCGAGCCTCCGCCGCCGAGCCCGGCAAGAGCACCCCGCGCGCCGGCCGAGCAGGCCCGCGCGCCCCTGGCCGCCACCGACGCGGCGGCCACCGTCCCGCGGCAGAAGGACGGCACGCCCCGATTGCGCTCCGTGTGGACGAGCCCCCTGCGGCTGGAGCCGACCACCCTGCCCGACCTCCTGAACCACCCCGATCCGGCCGTCGCCGCCGAGACCGCGGCGGTGGAGAACCTGCTGCGCTGCTGGGTCCGCGAATCCGGGCTCGGCCGCCCCGACGCCCCCGCCGGAACTCCCCTGCGCATCCCCCTTCCCGCTTCGGGAACCGCCCTGCTCGTTCCCGTCCGCCACTGGTCGCACGCCGGCTGGCACCGCTTCGGACCGGCCCGGTTCGAAGGCACGACCGCCTCCGCCCCCTCGCTCGACGCCGTCACCGTCGCCGCGCTCATCGCCCGGGAGGGCACGAGCGGCGGCCGCGGAGCCGCCGACCTCGTCGGCCGGGTCGCCGACTCGGTCCGCCGAACCGCCGAGTTCATCGCCGACCGGCGAGAACGCCCCACCGCCCCGGCCCCCGTGGGCGGGGACCGCTTCCTCACCGCCGAACAGTCACTCCTCCTCGGTCACCCCCTCCAGCCGGACCCCAAGAGCCGCGAAGGACTCTCCGAGGCCGAAGCGCGCCGCTACTCACCCGAACTCCACGGCTCCTTCCCCCTGCACTGGTTCGCGGTCGAACCGGCCGTCCTCGCCGGTGAATCGGCCTGGACCGAGAGCGGCCGCCCCGTCTCCGCACCCCAGCTCCTCGGCCGGCTCGCCCCCGGACTTCCGCTGCCCCCCGGCACCACCCCTCTTCCCCTGCACCCCTGGCAGGCCCGCGACCTGCTCCAGCGCCCCGCCGTCGCCGCCCTCCACGACGCGGGACTCCTGCACGACCTGGGCCCGCACGGCGAACCCTGGTACCCCACCTCCTCCGTCCGCACCGTCCACCGCCCGGGCGCCCCCGCGATGCTCAAGCTCTCCCTGGGCCTGCGCATCACCAACTCCCGCCGCGAGAACCTCCGCAAGGAACTCCACCGCGGCGTCGAGGTGCACCGGCTGCTCCGCACCGGCCTCGCCGAGCAGTGGCAAGCCGCCCACCCCGGCTTCGACATCGTCCGCGACCCCGCCTGGGTCGCCGTGGACGCCCCGGACGGCACCCCCGTCCCCGGCCTGGACGCCCTGCTGCGCCACAACCCCTTCCGCTCGGGCGACGACCCCGTCTGTATCGCCGCACTCACCGCTCCCCGCCCGTGGCCCGGCCGCACCACCATGAGCTCACGCCTATCCGAGCTCATCACCGGTCTCGCCGACGCCACCGGACACACCACGTCCGCCGTCGCCGCCGAGTGGTTCCTGCGCTACCTCGACCACGTGGTCCTGCCGGTCCTCGCCTTCGACGCACTCGCCGGTATCGCCCTCGAAGCGCACCAGCAGAACACCCTGGTCCTCCTCGACCCGGCCGGCTGGCCCATCGGCGGCCGCTACCGCGACAACCAGGGCTACTACTTCCGCGAATCCCGCCGCGCAGAACTGGAGCACCGGCTCCCCGGCATCGGAAGCGCCAGCGACACCTTCGTCTCCGACGCCGTCACCGACGAACGCTTCGCCTACTACCTCGGCATCAACAACGTGCTCGGCCTCATCGGCGCCTTCGGATCCCAGCGACTCGCGGACGAACGCGTTCTGCTCGCCGCCTTCCGACGCTTCCTCGCCAAGGCCGCAGGCCTCGGCCCGCTCCCCACCCAGCTGCTCGACTCGCCCACCCTGCGCTGCAAGGCGAATCTGCTCACCCGCCTGGGCGGCCTCGACGAGCTGGTCGGACCCGTCGACACCCAGTCCGTCTACGTCACCATCACCAACCCCCTCCACGATTGACGCGTCGGCTCCGACGCGGAGAAGAGCCCCCGATGCCCACCACCGGCACCCCGGCCCCCGCCGCCGGATCCACCCACGCCGCCTTCACCGCCTACGCAACCCGTACCGCCACCGGCGTCCTGGAACATCTCGAAGGCAGGCCTGAACCACGCCTCAACGCACACTTGTTGCCCCTGCTCGCCGAGGCCGATCTGCTCGACTCCCCGGCCACCTGGGGCAGCGTCAGCACACCCGCCGGAGCCTTCCGCCTCGAACCCGTACGACCGGGCCGCGACCTGGAACTCCTCGCGGGCTGGATGAACGACCCCGAGGTGGCCGCCTACTGGGAGCTCGCCGGCCCCGCCGCGGTCACCGCCGCGCACCTGCGGGCCCAGCTCGACGGCGACGGCCGGAGCATTCCCTGCCTCGGTCTCCTCGACGGCACGCCGATGAGCTACTGGGAGATCTACCGGGCCGACCTCGACCGGCTCTCCCGGTACTACCCGGCGCGCCCCCACGACACGGGTATCCACCTGCTCATCGGAGACGGCACGAACCGCGGCCGCGGACTGGGAACGGCTCTGCTGCGCGCCGTCGCCGACCTGGTCCTGGGCAACCGCCCCCGCTGCACGCGCGTCGTCGCGGAACCCGACATCCGCAACACCCCCTCCGTATCGGCCTTCCTGAACTCCGGCTTCCGCTGCTCCGCGGAAATCGACCTTCCCGAGAAGCGGGCCGCCCTGATGGTCCGGGAGCGGGTGCTGCGCAATCTCCTCTGAGTGCCACCCCGCAAGCCCCGACCGTCGTCGGCCGCTTCGCACCTCTCCCTTCGATAACTCTGCGTGACGAAGCAAAGTTCCCGATCTTCGAGGAGTCCCGTGCCGCACTTCCCCGCAGCCCCCGACGCGTCCGAGCCCGCCGTGCCCCCGTCCCCCCAGCACCCCATCACTCCACCCGAACTCAACCGTGCGACCTGGGACTTCGCCGCGCGTCGGCTGCTCGCCAAGATGCTCGGCGAGTTCGCGTACGAGGAGATCATCCGGCCCGTCCCCGCACCGGCGGCCGCCGGCGACGCCTGGACCCTGACCCTCGACGACGGCAGCAGCCTCGGCTTCCGCGCCCGCCGCCGCTCGTACGGCAGCTGGCACGTCACCCCGGACACGATCACCCTCACCCCGCCGACGCCCGCACCGCCGTCACCGAGCGTGCCTGCCGGGGCGGACAACCCGGGCGACGTCGGGACCCCGACCCCCTTCGGGGACCCGTACGCCTTCCTCATCCGGGCCCGCACCCTCCTCGGCCTCGACGGACCCACCCTCGGCCACCTCGTCCGCGAACTGAGCGCCACCCTCACCGCCGACGCCCGGCTCGACCACAACGCCCTCACCGCCGACGTCCTCGCCGACCTCGACTACGCCGCCCTCGAAGGCCACCAGACCGGACACCCCTGGCTGGTCCCCAACAAGGGCCGCATCGGACTCTCCGCCGCAGACACCGCCGCCTGGGCCCCCGAGGCCCGCACCCGCCAGCGGCTGCCCTGGCTCGCCGCCCACACCTCGCTCGCCACCTACCGGGGCACCGCCGGCCTGGAGGACCCCGCCCGCCTCTACACCGCCGAGCTCGACCCCGTCACCCGCGCCACCTTCGACCGGACCCTGCGCGACCGCGGCCTCGACCCGCTCCACTACCTCTACCTCCCGGTCCACCCCTGGCAGTGGGACGAGGTCGTCCTCCCCCTCTTCGCCCCGGCGCTCGCCTCCGGCGCCCTGGTGCCGCTCCCCGCCGATCCCGACCTGCGCCTCCCGCAGCAGTCGGTCCGTACCTTCCTCAACCTCAGCCGGCCCGACCGGCACAGCGTCAAACTTGCGCTCTCCGTCTTCAACACCATGGTCTGGCGCGGACTGCCCAGTGACCTCACGCTCGCCGCCCCCGCCGTCACCGCCTGGATCCACTCCCTCCGCGACGGGGACCCCTTCCTGCGGGACGAGTGCAGGGTCGTCCTGCTCGGCGAGGTCGCCTCCGTCACCGTCCGCCACCCGGTCTACGACGCGCTGCCCGAGGTCCCGTACCAGTACAAGGAGCTCCTCGGCGCGATCTGGCGCGAACCCCTCACCGGCCTGCTGGCACCCGGGGAGCGCGCCCGGACCCTCGCCTCGCTCCTCCACACCGACCCGCGCGGACGCTCCTTCACCGCCGAGCTCGTCGCCCGGTCCGGGCTGGCCCCCACCGTGTGGCTGCAGCGCCTCTTCGCCGCCCTTCTGCCTCCGCTGCTCCACTTCCTCTACCGCTACGGCACCGTCTTCTCCCCGCACGGCGAGAACGCCGTCGTGATCTTCGACGAGCAGGACGTGCCGGTCCGGCTCGCGGTCAAGGACTTCGTGGACGACGTGAACATCAGCGACGAACCCCTTCCCGAGCTGGCGTCCCTGCCCGACGAGGTCCGGGCGGTCCTGCTCCGCGAGCCCGCCGACTTCCTGCCCCAGTTCATCCACTCCGGGCTCTTCATCGGCGTCTTCCGCTACCTCTCGGCCCTGTGCGAGGACCGCCTCGGCGTCCCGGAGGGCGATTTCTGGTCCCTCGTACGGGCGGAGATCCTGCGCCACCAGGCCCGCTTCCCGGAGCTCAAGGACCGCTACGAGCTCTTCGACCTGCTCGGAGAACACATCGGCCGGCTCTGCCTGAACCGGAACCGGCTCTACGAGGACGGCTACCGCGACCGCCCCGAACGCCCGCACGCCGTGCAGTACGGCACCGTCCCCAACCCCTTGTACCGGCCATGATTCCTCGCCGGTGCGCTCACTGTCAGTGCGGCCCCGTAGGGTTGGCAGTGCTATGACGAAGCCCTCCCTCCCCGACCTGCTGCACGCCGCCGTCTCCGCCGTCGGCGGCACGGAGCGCCCCGGCCAGGTGGCCATGGCCGAAGCCGTCGCCGAAGCGATCGACGACAACTCCCACCGGCTCATCCAGGCCGGTACCGGCACCGGTAAGTCCCTCGGCTACCTGGTGCCGGCCCTCGCGCACGGCGAGCGCGTGGTCGTCGCCACGGCGACGCTCGCCCTCCAGCGGCAGCTCGTCGAGCGCGACCTGCCCCGGACGGTCGACGCCCTGCATCCGCAGCTGCGCCGCCGCCCGCAGTTCGCCATGCTCAAGGGCCGGTCCAACTACCTGTGCCTGCACCGCCTGCACGAGGGTGCTCCGCAGGACGAGGAGGACGGCCTCTTCGACCAGTTCGAGGCGGCCGCACCCACCAGCAAGCTCGGCCAGGACCTGCTGCGCATGCGGGACTGGGCGGACGAGACGGAGACCGGCGACCGGGACGACCTGACCCCGGGCGTCTCCGACAAGGCCTGGTCCCAGATCTCCGTCTCCTCCCGCGAGTGCCTGGGCGCGACGAAGTGCGCGTACGGCGCCGAATGCTTCGCGGAGGCGGCCCGTGAGCGGGCCAAGCTCGCGGACGTGGTCGTCACCAATCACGCGCTGCTCGCCATCGACGCCATCGAGGGCGCTCCGGTGCTGCCGCAGCACGAGGTGCTGATCGTGGACGAGGCCCACGAGCTGGTGTCCCGGGTGACCGGGGTCGCCACCGGCGAGCTCACCCCGGGGCAGGTCAACCGGGCCGTGAAGCGTGCCGCCAAGCTGGTCGACGAGAAGACCGCGGACTCCCTGCAGACCGCCTCCGAGTCCTTCGAGCGGGTCATGGAGCTGGCGCTCCCGGGCCGGCTGGAGCAGATTCCCGAGGACCTCGGCTATGCGCTGATGTCCCTGCGGGACGCTGCGCGCAATGTGATCTCGGCGATCGGAGCGACCCGGGACAAGTCCGTCCAGGACGAGGACGCGGTGCGCAAGCAGGCGCTGGCCGCCGTCGAGAGCATTCACGGGGTGGCGGAGCGGATCACCAACGGCTCCGAGTACGACGTCGTCTGGTACGAGCGCCACGACCGCTTCGGCGCCACCCTCCGGGTCGCCCCGCTGTCGGTGTCCGGGCTGCTGCGCGAGAAGCTGTTCGAGGACCGTTCCGTGGTGCTGACCTCCGCCACCCTCAAGCTGGGCGGCGACTTCAACGGGGTCGCGGCGTCCCTGGGACTGTCCCCCGAGGGCGTCGAGGGGGACGACGTGCCCGTGTGGCGGGGCCTCGATGTCGGCTCGCCCTTCGACTACCCGAAGCAGGGCATCCTCTACGTTGCCAAGCACCTGGCCACGCCGGGCCGCGAGGGGACCCGCGGCGACATGATGGACGAGCTCGCCGAGCTGATCCAGGCGGCCGGCGGCCGCACCCTCGGCCTCTTCTCCTCCATGCGCGGCGCCAAGGCCGCCGCCGAGGAACTGCGCGGCCGGCTCGACAACCCGATCCTGCTCCAGGGCGAGGAAACCCTCGGCGAGCTGATCAAGTCCTTCGCAGCCGACCCGAAGACCTGCCTGTTCGGGACGCTGTCCCTCTGGCAGGGCGTGGACGTACCGGGACCCAGCTGCCAGCTCGTGGTGATGGACCGGATCCCCTTCCCGCGTCCCGACGACCCGCTGATGAGCGCCCGCCAGAAGTCGGTCGAGGAGCACGGCGGCAACGGCTTCATGGCCGTCGCCGCCACGCACGCCGCCCTGCTGATGGCCCAGGGCGCGGGCCGTCTCGTACGGGCCTCGGGCGACCGGGGCGTCGTCGCGGTCCTGGACCCCAGGCTGGCAACGGCCCGGTACGGCAGCTTCCTGCGGGCCACGCTGCCGGACTTCTGGTACACCACGGACCGCAACCAGGTCCGCCGCTCCCTGGCGGCGATCGACGCGACGGCCAAGGCCGACGGCGCGTAGTCCACGGGCCGGGCCGGCGCACGCGCCGGCCAGCCGGTTCCGGGCATGGAACAACCCCCGGGACCGGCGCAGTGGACCCGGGGGCTGTATGGGGGCGGCGGGGTCAGACCCGACGCAGTACCGCGACGACCTTGCCGAGGATGGTGGCCTCGTCGCCGGGGATCGGCTGGTAGGCGGCGTTGTGCGGGAGGAGCCAGACATGGCCGTCCTCGCGCTTGAAACGCTTGACGGTGGCCTCGCCGTCGAGCATCGCGGCGACGATGTCGCCGTTCTCCGCGACGGGCTGGCGACGGACCGTGACCCAGTCGCCGTCGCAGATGGCGGCCTCGATCATCGAGTCGCCGACGACCTTGAGGACGAAGAGCTCGCCGTCACCGACGAGCTGCCGGGGGAGCGGGAACACGTCCTCGACCGACTCCTCGGCGAGGATCGGGCCGCCGGCCGCGATCCGGCCGACCAGGGGAACGTAGGAGGCGGCGGGCTTGCCGGTGGTGTCCGTGGGCTGCGAGCTGGGCTGGTCCGAGCCGCGCACCTCGTAGGCGCGGGGGCGGTGCGGGTCCCGACGCAGGAAGCCCTTGCGCTCCAGGGCCATCAGCTGGTGGGCGACGGACGACGTGCTGGACAGGCCGACCGCCTGACCGATCTCCCGCATCGACGGCGGGTAACCCCGCCGCTGCACGGAGTCGCGAATGACCTCGATGACCCTCCGCTGCCGGTCCGTGAGTCCGGAGCTGTCGGCGCGGATGCCTGGAGGTCGACCTGGCAGCGAACGTGCGGGGCGTACGACGGGCTCCGCCTCCGGGTTCACGTTTGCATCGTTCATGGCATGCACCGGCTCGAGTCGGCTCTGGGAGCGGTTCTGGGCAGTGATGGCGGCACTGTCTGCGGTGGTGGTCACGTCGGCCCCTCTCGAAATGTTCTCCCTAGCTGGACAACGGTAGTAGCTTTCGAAAGGTTGCGCCAAACACACGTTCGAGTGAAAAATCGGAGATCGCCCTGCGTGGGCATATCAAGAGGTGTATGGACGATCGGTTCGCCGAACGAGGGTTCGGCTCGCCGTCCGCCGCTTACGGTACCCTTCCCGGTCGGGCGGCCGCCGTCCGGGCGTGGGTCCAGTGTGGCACCGGGAGGCCCCGCGTCCGCTCATCGGACGCCGCGACACGCGGAGTCGCGTAAATCCGCCACAACCCAAGATCTAGTGGTTGGATGAGCGCTGCCGCCCAGAAGTTGTGGTCCTCGGGTCTCCCGCGGCTCTTCGGATCGCATATGCTGGTGGCTGCTGCACGAGCCCCCGACGGAGTCCGCCTCCGCCGTTCAGGGGCTCCGTGGGGTGATTCAGTCGTGCCAAGAGGGAGGGTGAGGGAACCATGCACTGCCCCTTCTGCAGGCACCCCGACAGCCGCGTCGTCGACAGCCGCACCACGGATGACGGCACGTCGATCCGCAGGCGCCGTCAGTGTCCCGACTGCTCCCGTCGTTTCACGACGGTGGAGACGGCCTCGCTGATGGTGATCAAGCGCAGCGGGGTGACGGAACCCTTCAGCCGTACCAAGGTCATCTCCGGCGTGCGCAAGGCGTGCCAGGGGCGGCCGGTCACCGAGGACGCCCTCGCCAAGCTCGGCCAGCGGGTCGAGGAGGCGGTGCGCGCCACCGGGAGTGCCGAGCTGACCACCCACGACGTGGGTCTGGCCATACTCGGCCCGTTGCAGGAACTCGACCTGGTCGCGTACCTGCGGTTCGCTTCCGTTTACAAAGCTTTCGACACCCTTGAAGACTTCGAGACCGCCATCGCGGAACTCCGCGTGTCGCGGCCTCACCCCGAAGAGTGCGAGCTCGGTGGGACCGCTCAGGTCCCCGTGCCCGCCTCCGCCGCCGACTGACCGGGCACCCGTGCCGCGGCGCTCACGCTCCGTGACACGGCCGGTCGGCCAGGCGAAGAGACGTAGATACAAGACACAGCACCGTGCCGCGGAATATCGCGGGCACTTTAGGGCGTTTTTGCCCGCATATGGGAGGAAGCGGCATGACAGAGACGGCGAGCGGCTCGGCACGTGGTTCCCGCGCCAAGGGGACCAAGGCTGCCAAGGGCGGCCTGCGTATCGAGCGCATCCACACCACCCCGGGCGTGCACCCCTACGACGAGGTGAGCTGGGAGCGTCGTGACGTCGTCATGACCAACTGGCGCGACGGCTCGGTCAACTTCGAGCAGCGCGGCGTCGAGTTCCCCGACTTCTGGTCGGTGAACGCGGTCAACATCGTCACCAGCAAGTACTTCCGCGGTGCGGTCGGCACCGCGCAGCGCGAGACCGGTCTGAAGCAGCTGATCGACCGGATCGTGAAGACGTACACGAAGGCCGGCGAGGACTTCGACTACTTCTCCTCGCCCGCCGACGCGGAGATCTTCGAGCACGAGCTCACCTACGCCCTCCTGCACCAGATCTTCAGCTTCAACTCCCCGGTGTGGTTCAACGTCGGTACGCCCCAGCCGCAGCAGGTCTCCGCCTGCTTCATCCTGGCCGTCGACGACTCCATGGAGTCGATCCTCGACTGGTACAAGGAAGAGGGCATGATCTTCAAGGGCGGCTCCGGCGCCGGCCTGAACCTCTCCCGCATCCGGTCCTCCAAGGAGCTCCTCTCCTCCGGCGGCAACGCCTCCGGCCCGGTCTCCTTCATGCGCGGCGCCGACGCGTCCGCAGGAACGATCAAGTCGGGCGGCGCCACCCGCCGCGCGGCCAAGATGGTCGTCCTGGACGTGGACCACCCGGACGTCGAGGCCTTCATCGAGACCAAGGTGAAGGAGGAGGAGAAGATCCGCGCCCTGCGCGACGCGGGCTTCGACATGGACCTGGGCGGCGACGACATCACGTCCGTCCAGTACCAGAACGCCAACAACTCCGTCCGTGTGAACGACGAGTTCATGACGGCCGTCGAGAACGGCACCGAGTTCGGCCTGCGCGCCCGGATGACCGGCGAGGTCATCGAGAAGGTCGACGCCAAGGCACTCTTCCGCAAGCTCGCCGAGGCCGCGTGGGCCTGTGCCGACCCGGGCATCCAGTACGACGGTGTGATCAACAACTGGCACACCTGCCCCGAGTCCGGCCGGATCACCGCGTCGAACCCGTGCAGCGAGTACATGCACCTGGACAACACGTCCTGCAACCTCGCCTCGCTCAACCTGATGAAGTTCCTCAACGACGACGGCAAGGGCAACCAGTCCTTCGACGCCGAGCGCTTCGCCAAGGTCGTCGAGCTCGTCATCACCGCGATGGACATCTCCATCTGCTTCGCGGACTTCCCGACGCAGAAGATCGGCGACAACACCCGCGCCTTCCGCCAGCTGGGCATCGGCTACGCCAACCTCGGCGCCCTGCTGATGGCCACCGGCCACGCGTACGACTCGGACGGCGGCCGCACCCTCGCCGCGTCGATCACCTCGCTGATGACCGGCACCGCATACAAGCGCTCCGCCGAGCTGGCCGCCATCGTCGGCCCGTACGACGGCTACGCCCGCAACGCCGACTCGCACAAGCGCGTCATGAAGCAGCACGCCGACGCCAACGCCGTCGCCCCGCGCACCGAGGACCTGGACAACAGCATCTGGGCCGCGGCCACCGAGGCCTGGCAGGACGTCCTGCGCCTCGGAGAGAAGAACGGCTTCCGCAACTCCCAGGCCTCCGTCCTCGCGCCGACCGGCACCATCGGTCTCGCGATGTCCTGCGACACCACCGGTGTCGAGCCGGACCTGGCCCTGGTCAAGTTCAAGAAGCTCGTCGGCGGCGGCTCGATGCAGATCGTCAACGGCACCGTCCCGCAGGCCCTGCGCCGCATGGGATACCAGGAGGAGCAGATCGAGGCGATCGTCTCCCACATCGCCGAGCACGGCGTGGTCGTCGACGCCCCGCACCTGAAGACCGAGCACTACTCGGTGTTCGACTGCGCCATGGGTGAGCGTTCCATCTCCGCGATGGGCCACGTCCGCATGATGGCCGCGATCCAGCCCTGGATCTCCGGCGCGATCTCGAAGACGGTCAACATGCCGGAGTCGGCGACCGTCGAGGAGATCGAGGAGATCTACTTCGAGGCGTGGAAGCTGGGCGTCAAGGCGCTCGCGATCTACCGCGACAACTGCAAGGTCGGCCAGCCCCTCTCCGCCAAGAAGAAGGAGGAGGAGAAGGAGGAGGTCACCGCCAAGGCGGAGGAGACCATCCGCGCCGCCGTCGAGAAGGTCATCGAGTACCGCCCCGTCCGCAAGCGCCTCCCCAAGGGCCGCCCGGGCATCACCACCTCCTTCACCGTCGGTGGCGCCGAGGGCTACATGACGGCGAACTCCTACCCGGACGACGGTCTGGGCGAGGTCTTCCTGAAGATGTCCAAGCAGGGTTCGACCCTCGCGGGCATGATGGACGCCTTCTCGATCGCCGTCTCGGTCGGCCTCCAGTACGGCGTTCCGCTGGAGACCTACGTCTCGAAGTTCACGAACATGCGCTTCGAGCCGGCCGGTATGACGGACGACCCGGACGTGCGGATGGCGCAGTCGATCGTCGACTACATCTTCCGCCGTGTGGCGCTCGACTTCCTGCCCTTCGAGACCCGCTCGGCCCTCGGCATCCACTCCGCCGAGGAGCGTCAGCGTCACCTGGACACCGGTTCCTACGAGCCCCTCGAAGAGGAGCTGGACACCGAGTCCCTGACGCAGGCGACCCCGCTGACGGCGGTCCCGTCCGCCCCGAAGCCGGTCGCGGCCGTGTCCGTGCCGTCCCCCAAGACGGCGCACAGCAGCGCCGAACTGGTCGAGATGCAGCTCGGCGTCTCCGCCGACGCCCCGCTCTGCTTCTCCTGCGGTACGAAGATGCAGCGCGCCGGCTCCTGCTACATCTGCGAGGGCTGCGGCTCCACCAGCGGCTGCAGCTGACACCTGGCAGGACAGTGCCGGAATCAGCGGTGAGCATCTGCCGCCGACGGCGCTGAACCGCGCATGAGAGAGGGTGCCGACCACGGGTCGGCACCCTCTTCGGCGTCCCGGCACCGTGCGGCCCGCGGGAGCGTCAGTGGGGGATGCGGCGGGGCGGGCGGGTGACGAGCTCGTCGCGGAATTCGGCGATCCGGGAGTGGACCTGGCGCATCAGCAGGGTGTCCTCGATGCGGTCCAGGTAGAGGCAGCGCGCGGCCAGCCCCGGCAGGTCGAAGGCGAAGCACAGCGACATCAGCGGGTTCACGAAGAGCTCGCTGCCCCGGGTGCGGGTGGTGAACTGCACGTCGCCGAAGGAGCCCCGGACGGCCCCGGCGATGGAGCCGTTCACGATGCTGGGCCGGTCCGGGGTCTGCGCCTGGGCATGGGCGACCGCGTCCAGGAAGAGCGCGCCCTCCCTGGTGGCGCGCGGTATGGAGAACGCGCCGAGGTACGCGCCCTCGCGCTCCAGCGCCGCGATGTTCTCCAGCACCAGGGCATGACTGACCCCGTGGTACGCGTCCACGCCGAAGCCCACCGACACGACGAGGCGCTCCGGTACGTCGTCCAGCGCGGCCAGTGCCGCGACGCTGGTCAGGTCCTCCTCGGGGGTGCCCAGGCCCGCCTCGTCGCCCCGCATCAGGATGTCCGTCCCGCCGTCGACCAGGACGATCGCGTCGATGCGGTGGAGGCCGACCAGCTCGCGGTAGGCGGCGCGCAGCGGCTGCACGCCGACCTGGGGGAAGGCGTACACGGTGGCCGGGTAGCCGTGCCTGTCCAGCCACTGGGCCAGGGTCCGCTCGGGGAAGTAGGACAGGTGGGGCGCGGAGTAAGGGGTGACGGCGGCGAGGTCCGGGGCCGCCCAGTCCTCGGCGGGCAGTCCGGCGAGCGAGCTGAAGGAAAGGTTCGCCAGGTGGACCCGCTTGCCCTGGTGCATGAGCGAGAGGGCCACGGGCAGGCCGGCGTAGATGTCGAAGCCGCCGCCCGCCCCCGCGACCAGGATGCTTTCGGCGTCGGCGAGGCGGTCGAAAAGCGGGTTGGTGTGCAGCGCGGTCATGGCGATCATTGTGCGGGGTGCCCGCGCCCGCGCGCCCCGGGATTTTCCGGCAGCGCGCGCGGGCGGGCACACGGGGAACGGGGAGAACGGCGTGAACGGTGCGAACGGGGAGATGGTCGGCCATGTGGAGCGGTGACGAGCTGGACCTGGACGCCTATCTGGCCCGGATCGGATGGGCAGGGAGTTCCGGAGACGAGGGGCAGCCCCGGGAACTCCGGCCGGACCTCGACACGTTGTACGCAGTGCACCGGGCCCACACCGCCGCCATCGCCTTCGAGAGCCTGGACGTCCTGCTCGGCCGCCCCGTCGCGCTGGACCTCAAGTCAATAGAGGCCAAGCTCGTGCACGACCGTCGCGGCGGCTACTGCTACGAGCAGAATTCGCTGCTGGCCGCCGCCCTGGAACGGATCGGCTTCGAGGTCTCCGGGCGCGGTGCCCGCAACCGCACCCGCGGGGACTCCCTGCTGGCCGTGACGCATGCCGTCCTCGTCGTCACCGTCGAGGGCGAACCCTGGCTGTGCGACGCGGGATTCGGGCACCAGGGCCCTCGCGAGCCGCTCCCGCTGGGACGGCCGGGGACCGAGGTGCGGCAGGGGGAGTGGACGTACCGCGTCCGCCAGGAGGAGAAAGGCGTCCTCGTGGTGTGCCTGCTGCGCGGCGACACCTGGCGGGACCTGTACGCCTTCTCCCCGCAGCCGTACCACCCCGTCGACTACGTCGTGCTCAACCACTACAGCTCCAGCCACCCCGCCTCCTCCTTCGTCGGGCGGCTCGTCGTCCAGCACCCGGGCGACGGCGTCCGCCGGGCGCTGGTCGGGAGGGAACTCACCCGGCTGCATCCCGACGGTCGGGCCGAGCAGGAGTGCGTCGGCCCGGACGAACTGCTCGCGGTGCTCGACCGGGAGTTCGGGCTTCGGCTGCCTGAGCGGGACGCGGCGGAACTGGTGCGGATCCACCGCGCCGGGGACTGACCGGGGCCCCGCCTGGCCCGTACGATGGCGCAGTGCTGGTCAAGTGGATTCGCTGCACGGTGACGGACCGACGCGGGTTCGAGCGCGGGCAGCGAAAATGGGCGGGGCTGCCGGGCGAGCCGGGATTCCGGGGGCAGGGCGGCGGCTGGAGCCGGGGCCGGCAGGGGGTCGCGCATGTCTTCGCGTTCTGGGAGAGCCGGTCCTTCTACGACTCCTTCATGGCCCGCTCGCACGACCGGTTGGCCGCCTCCCAGAACGGCACCTACACCGACCTGCGGGTCACCCTCTTCGACCACCGCTTCGACGTGAAGACCGGCTTCGAGCCGCGCTTCACCGATGCCGACGTCGTACGGGTCGCGCACACGCGGGTCCGGGAGGGCCGGGTCGACCACTTCGCCCTCATGCAGGAGAAGGTGTGGAATCCGGCCATGGCGGGCTCGCCCGGGATGGTTCGCGGCCTCTTCGGGGAGGCACCGGGCCGGGAGTTCCTGGTGCTGTCGATGTGGCACGCCGCCGCCGAGCACGGCAAGTACCGGCAGGAGCGGGTCGAGCGGCTGTCCCTGCGCGCCCAGATCCAGGCCGATGTCGAGGCCCTCACCGGTGACGTCGTCGACCTCGAACCCTCCTGGACGGTATGACCGTACGATGACCGGCGGGTCGGTCGGCGAGCCCGGTCGGCGCACCGCCCGATGGCCGAATAGGGTCGTGGGATGGTTCGACCACGGCGCATCGTCCTTGTCCGACACGGGGAATCGGAGGGAAACGCCGACGACACGGTGTACGAGAGGGAGCCCGACCACGCCCTGCGGCTGACCCGCAACGGGCGCGAGCAGGCTTCGGCGGCCGGAGTCCGGCTGCGCGAGCTCTTCGGCGACGAGACGATCAGCGCGTACGTCTCCCCCTACCGGCGGACCCTGCAGACCTTCCGGGAGCTCCGGCTGGACCCCACGCGGGTGCGGATGCGCGAGGAGCCCCGCCTGCGCGAGCAGGACTGGGGGAACTGGCAGGACCGGGACGACGTACGGCTGCAGAAGGCGTACCGGGACGCGTACGGGCACTTCTTCTACCGCTTCGCCCAGGGCGAGTCGGGGGCCGACGTCTACGACCGGGTCGGGTCCTTCCTGGAAAGCCTCTATCGCAGCTTCGAGGCCCCCGACCACCCCGAGAACGTGCTGCTCGTGACGCACGGGCTGACGATGCGGCTCTTCTGCATGCGCTGGTTCCACTGGTCCGTGGCCGAATTCGAGGCCCTGTCCAATCCGGGCAACGCCGAATACCGTGTCCTCCTGCTCGGCCCGGACGGAAGGTACCGGATGGACCGCCCGTTTGAGCGGTGGACCACACCCGAGCCTTATGACCTGGACGGCTAGAGTTGCCCGCGATGACGCCTGATTCCACTCCCGAACGGCGCTACGCGCGCGCCATGTCCAGCCTGCGCGGGCTGGCGCTGGGTGACGCCCTGGGCTCCCAGTACTTCGTCCCCGTGAACTACCCGCTCCTCAAGCGGCGCGAGCTGCCCGCCGGCGCCGGCACGTGGCAGTGGACCGACGACACCGAGATGGCCTGCTCGGTGGTGGCCGTGCTCGCCGATCACGGCCGTATCGACCAGGACGCGCTCGCGCTCTCCTTCGCCCACCACCACGATTTCGACCGCGGCTACGGGCCCGCGGTGAACCGGATGCTGCGTCTGGTGCGGGAGGGGCAGGACTGGCGCACGCTGGCCGCCGAACTCTTCAACGGGCAGGGCTCGTGGGGCAACGGCGCCGCCATGCGCATCGCGCCGCTGGGCGCCTGGTACGCGGACGACCCGGAGCAGGCCACGCACCAGGCGGAGATCTCCGCCTACACCACCCACCAGCACCGCGAGGCCGTGTGCGGGGCGATGGCCGTCGCCGCGGCGGCCGCGCTCGCGGCGAGTACGGACGGCCCGCCGAAGGCGTCCGACCTGCTGGACGGGGTGATCGCGCTGGTGCCGCGCAGCGCCGTGGGCGCCGGGCTGCGGCGCGCCCGGGACATGCTGGACTACGGCGACGCCACCACGGTCGCGGCGGTGCTGGGCTGCGGGCGCCGTACGAGCGCGCACGACACCGTGCCGTTCGCCCTGTGGTCGGCGGCCCGGGCGCTGGACGACTACGAGAGGGCGTTCTGGACCACCGCACAGGTGGGCGGGGACGTCGACACGACCTGCGCGATCGTCGGCGGAGTGCTGGGCGCGCGCGGGGACGACGTGCTGCCGGCCGCGTGGTTGGCGCGTACGGAGGCCCTGCCGGCCTGGCTGCCGGAGGTCGCGGCGGGCTGATGCCCGTGAAGCCGGTGGATCCCGCCGAGTCGGCGCTGTCCGGCGCGAGCTGACGCATGGTGACACGAGGTGAAATCTCGCGTTCCGATTGTCACGGTCCTGCCACAGCAGTCTTTTGATCCTGTTCAAAAGCGTAGGTGACCGGCCTACTCTGTCCGCATCGCCGCCCCACCCTGAACCGCGGGGCGGCCGACAGGGGAGGGAACCCGATGTCAGAGAACACCGGCGGAGCCGGCGAAACCAGGCCCGCGGACGCGGCGAATCCAGGAGCCACGGCAGGGGATCCGCTCGCCAAGCCGGCCCCGGCCGACGGCAGACCCACCGGTACGCACACCGGGACACCCACCGGGACACCCATGGGGATCCCCGGCCCACCGGTCGGGGCGTACGCCGGCGCGGTGGCCGCGAACCCCTGGCAGGTGCAGCAGCGTTCCGGCCCGCCCGCCTGGAGCACGCTGGTGCGGCCCGCCGAACCTGCACCGATCCGGACCGCAACCCTCGTCGCCGTCCTCGCCTCCGGCCTGGCCGCCGCGCTGCTGCTCGCCGACGGCATGGGCCCCGGCCTGCTGATCGCCGTGGTGCCCGCCGTCGTCGCCGCGTACATCGCCGCCCGCACGGCCCGCCGCAGTGCCCGGCCCTGGAGTCTGGCCTGGGTGATCGGCTGCCTCGCCCTTCTCGTCATACCCGCCCTGCGTGACTCCGCCTGGCCGGCCACGCTGGCGATCCTGTCCGCCGTCCTGCTGGGCGCACTGGCCCTCCACGGCAGCCGCACCTGGCCCGGAGTCCTGCTCAGCCCGCTCGGATTCGTCAACTCCGCGGTGTCCGGGATCGGCTGGCTGCTGATCGGGCTGCGTGCGCGCAGCGGGGTCAGCAAGGACCGCTGGCTGCCCTTCGCCAAGGCGACCGGGGTGGCCGTCGTACTGCTGGTGCTCTTCGGCGCGCTGTTCGCCTCCGCCGATGCGGCCTTCGCCGACCTGCTGGGCGACCTGATGCCCGACGTGTCGATCGAGGACGGGCCCGTCCGGGTCGTGCTCTTCGCCCTCGGCGCGGTCCTGGCACTCGCAGCGGCCCGCACGGCCGCTGCCCCGCAGCGCTGGGACCGGATCAAGGTGGCCCCGGGCAAGCCGCGTTCCCGTGTCGAATGGGCCCTCCCGCTCATCGTCATGAACCTGCTCTTCGCCGGCTTCAACGCCGTCCAGCTGGCCGTCCTGTTCGGCGGCTACCACAAGGTGCTGCAGAGCACCGGCCTCACCTACGCCGAGTACGCCCGCCAGGGTTTCTGGCAGCTGCTGTGGGCCACCCTGCTCACCCTCGCCGTGATCGCGCTCGCCCTGCGCTGGGCCCCGCGCTCCGGACCGGGCGACCGCCGACTCGTCCGCATCGTCCTCGGGCTGCTGTGTGCGCTGACCCTGGTCGTCGTCGCCGCCGCGCTGCGCCGGATGGACCTCTACGTGGACGCGTACGGGCTGACCAGGCTGCGCGTGTCGGTGGCCGCGATGGAGCTGTGGCTCGGGCTGGTGATCGTACTGATCATGGCGGCCGGGCTGTTCGGCGGACGTTGGCTGGCGCGCGCGGTCGCGGGCAGTGTCGGCGCGGCCGTCCTCGCCTTCGGCCTGCTGTCGCCGGACGGGATGGTCGCCGAGCGGAACGTGGCCCGCTTCGAGGAGGACGCGAAGATCGACCTGGCCTACTTCCAGTCCCTGTCGGCGGACGCCGTTCCGGCCCTGGACCGGCTGCCCGAGCCCCGGCGTTCCTGCGCCCTGCGCGGGATCAACGACGAGATGGCCTGGGCGGGAGACGTGCCCTGGTACGCGATGAGCCTGGGCGAGTACCGGGCCCGGCAGATCCTGCGCGAGCGTCCGGTGACCGCGTCGTACGAGGTCTGCTCGCGGATGGGCGCCTTCGGCGCCCGCGTCGAGTCCTAGTCGGGCACGAGTCGCGGACCGGCGGATTCGCGGGAAGCGCGTACGGGGCCGGGCGCGGGGGACGTTCCCCGCGCCCGGCCCCGTACGGTGAGCCGGATTCAGGCGGCCGGGCCGGCCTCCGCGGCGGTGCCGGCCAGGGCCTCCAGATCGCTCTTGCGCACCCGGATCACCAACAGGGCGGTGGCCAGCGCGAGGCCCGCCATGGCGACGGCGGCGTAGAACGCGGTGGAGATGCCCTGGGTGAGGACCAGATCACCCCAGGGGTCGGGCAGGAAACCGGTCTCCTTGAAGGCGGCGATCTGCTCGGGACCGGCCTGGGCCATGAAGGCCGGGACCTGCTGGGTGGCCTCATTGCGGCTGGCCGTGCCGAAGACGGTGACCAGGATGGACAGTCCGAGGGAGCCGCCGACCTGCTGGCTGGCGTTGAGCAGCCCGGAGGCCGCGCCCGCCTCCTTCGGTGCCACGCCGGAGACGGCCGTGAGGGTGAGCGTCACGAAGTTGAGGCCCATGCCGAAGCCGAACAGGAGCATCGGCCCGAGCACTCCGGAGACGTAGGAGCTGTCGGTCCGGATGAAGGTCAGCCAGGCCAGCCCGGTTCCGGTGAGCGCGGACCCGAGGACCATGAAGGGCTTGGGGCCGAACCGCGGCAGGAACCGCTGCGAGAGGCCGGCGGCGGTGACGATGGCGACCGTCACGGGCAGGAAGCCGAGACCGGACTGGATCGGTGAGAAGCCCAGCACGTTCTGCACGAACTGGACGATGAAGAAGAACATGCCGAACATCGCCGCGGCGAGGCCGAGCATGATCACGTACGTGCCGGTGCGGTTGCGGTCGGCGAACATGCGCAGCGGGATGATCGGTTCGCGGGCCCGCGACTCGATGACGACGAACAGCGCGAGCAGGACCGCGGCGGCCGCGAACGAGCCGAGGGTGAGCGCGTCGCGCCACCCCTCCTCCGAGGCGCGGATGAAACCGTAGACGAGCGAGGCCATGCCGCCGGTGGAGGTGAGGGCTCCGGCGATGTCGAAGCGGCCGGGGTGGCGCTCGGACTCGCTGATGAAGAGCGGGGTGAGGACCGCGATCAGCACGCCGATGGGCACGTTCACGAAGAGGACCCAGCGCCAGTCGAGCCACTCGGTCAGCATGCCGCCGGCCAGCAGGCCGATCGCGCCGCCGCCCGCGGAAACGGCGGCGAACACACCGAACGCCCGGTTCCGTTCCGGGCCTTCGGGGAAGGTCGTGGTGATCAGGGCGAGCGAGGTCGGCGAGGCGATCGCGCCGCCGACCCCCTGCAGGGCGCGGGCCGCGAGCAGGTGCCAGGGCTCCTGGGCGAAGCCGCCGAGGAGGGAGGCCAGGGTGAAGAGCAGGATTCCGGTCAGGAACACCCGGCGCCGCCCGAGGATGTCGCCCGCCCGGCCGCCGAGCAGCAGCAGGCCGCCGAAGGTGAGGGTGTAGGCGCTGAGCACCCACGACAGGTCGGTGGTGGTGAAGTCGAGGGCACTCTGGATGTGCGGGAGCGCGATGTTCACGATCGTCGCGTCGAGGACGACCATGAGCTGGCATGCGGCGATGACGGCGAGCGCCACTCCGGGGCGCCCCTCACGGCGTGCCGCGCCCGGTATCCGGGGTGTGGCGAGTTGAGAGCTTGTCACTGAGGATCCCCCCCCAAAGTGAAATAGTGAACGCATCCGTTCACTGCGGGACCACGGTAGGAGCCGCGCCTTAGTGAACGCAAGCGTTCACTAAGGCGGAAAATACGTGCGTCGAACGCGCAAGCCGGTCGGAGGTGGGGAGATGGTGGGTTCGCGCTGGTCAGCGGCGTCGCCGGGGCGCAGGCGGGGTCCGGAACTCGAACGGGCGATTCTCGACGCCGCGTTGGAGCAGCTGAGCACGATCGGCTGGAACGCGCTCACCATGGAGGGCGTCGCGGCCGGGGCTCACACGGGGAAGGCCGCGCTCTACCGCCGCTGGCCGTCGAAGGCGGACATGGTGGCCGATGCGCTGCGCACCGGTCTGCCGCGGATCGGTGACATTCCCGACTGTGGATCGGTGCGGGAAGACCTCTACCTGCTGTGTGTGCGCACGCGGGACGTGATGCACTCGCGGGCCGGTCAGGCCCTGCGGTCAGTGCTTCACGAATGCGATCACATGCATGCGGACCGGTTCCACGGAGTCATCTGGTCCGGTTTGCACGAGCCGGCCCAGCGTCTGATCAGGGAGCTTGTCGGGCGCGGAATCGACCGGGGTGACGTGCGGCCGGACGCGACTGGTCCGTTTGTCGTGGATGTCATCCCGGCCATGCTGATGTACCGCGCCAAGGTGTGCGGAAGCGAATGGGAGGATGCGGACATCGCGGCGTTGATCGACGAGGTGATGGTGCCGCTGCTCAGGGTGTGAGACGCGCAGGGGGCGGCGCGGGGCGCGTGGAACGCGGTTCACGTCCGATCCCGGGCCGGTCCGACCCGGGCGGGGGTGTGCAGTCGGCTCGGGGCGGCGTAACCTTGCTGGCGCCATGCCGTACGAAGCACCCACCCACACCGTCGAACGCTCCCTCCGTGCAACCACCGGCGCCAAGGTCATCGCCGGGGTCGACGAAGTCGGACGAGGGGCCTGGGCCGGACCCGTCACCGTGTGTGCGGCGATCACCGGTCTGCGCCGGCCGCCCGCCGGGCTCACCGACTCCAAACTGCTCACCCCCAAGCGACGCGACGCCCTTCTCGATGTCCTGGAGGGCTGGGTCACCGCGTACGCACTCGGGCACTCCTCGCCCGAGGAGATCGACGAGCTGGGGATGACGGCCGCCCTTCGGCTGGCGGCGGAGCGGGCGCTGGGCGCCCTGCCGGTGCGCCCCGACGCGGTGATACTCGACGGCAAGCACGACTATCTCGGCCCGCCCTGGCGGGTTCGTACGGTGATCAAGGGCGACCAGTCCTGCATCGCCGTCGCCGCGGCCTCGGTCATCGCCAAGGTCCGCCGCGACCGCATGATGGCCGCACTCGGGGAACAGGGCGGTGGCATCGAGGACTTCGCCTTCGCCGCCAATGCCGGCTACCCCTCGCCCGTGCACCGGGCTGCGCTGGAGGAGCTGGGGCCCACCCCCTATCACCGGCTCTCGTGGTCGTACCTCGACGCGCTGCCCCGGTGGCGCCACCTCAAGAAGGTGCGCCGCAGCGAGGAGTCGATGGAGCTGGAAAACGGAGGCCAACTCGGCTTCGATTTCTGATCGCACGCACGTGCCACCGGCCGGTACGTTTCGTACCGGTGTTTGATAGATATCAACTCATGCCTCTCACCCCCGCCATCGAGGAGCCTCAGATTCACGAGAGTGCCCAGGGTCCCCGCGTCACGCCGGCCGCGAGCCGCACCGCGCAGACCCCCCGCCCCGTACCTGGTCCGCGTCCCGCCGCCGTACCCCGGCCCGGCCGCCCCGGTCCCGTCCGGCCCGCACCGCCCGCGCAGCGGGCGCCGCAGGCCACCCCCGGACCCGTTCCCGCAGCTCCTGCCGCTGCCCCCACCGCACCGTCCGTCTCCGCGGCGGTGCCGCAGATCCAGCTGATCCCGGCCTCCGCCGAGGGCGCGCTGGACGCGGCCGAAGAGGCCGTCGACCTGCTGCTCGACACCGGGCGCGCGCCCGGCGACATCCTGGTGCTCACCAGTGGCGACCCGCACCCGTGGGCCGCGCACGAGCTGTCCTTCGGCGAGGCCGCGTACTGGGCCCTGCACGACGCCGGGGACGACGTCTTCTACGCGGACGCGGCGCAGGTCCAGCGCGCAGCGGGCCGTCCCGTCGTGGTCTTCGCGGCCAACGGCGGAGCGGTCGACACCATCGCGGGGGCCCTGCCGGTCGCGCTCACCCGGGCGGGTGCGCTGCTGATCGT
This sequence comes from Streptomyces sp. Sge12, assembly GCF_002080455.1. Lineage (NCBI taxonomy): Bacteria > Bacillati > Actinomycetota > Actinomycetes > Kitasatosporales > Streptomycetaceae > Streptomyces > Streptomyces sp. Sge12. Next base: position 2,216,544 of record NZ_CP020555.1, on the reverse strand, counting down.
GTGCGGCGACCCGCAGCAGATCAACTCCGTGCTGGGTGCGGGCGTCTGACGCCCTGTACCCCGGTACGGGCGAGGGGCGGGGCGGGCCGTCGGCCGGCCCCGCTGTAGCCCGCTCCGGGCCCGGGACGGAGCCCGGAGCCTGATCCGCCGTACGCCCGCTCCCGGGTGTACGGCCGTGAGGCATGCCCGGCGTCGGCCACGAGGGTCAGCGCGCGGCGGTCCGCCGCAGGACCTCGACCGAGCCGCCCCCGGTGTGCAGCGCCAGCGGGGAGAAGTCGGCGACGGTGTCGCCGAGGTGCTGCGGCCGTGAGTCGGAGCTCGGCCGTCGGCCGCCGCGGCCCTCGCCGAGCACCTGCCAGCCGCCGCGGGTCAGCGTGATGTACGCACCGCAGCGCAGGCCGTGCAGGGTGCAGGCGTCGCGCAGCCCCCACATCCACGCGCCGTCCTCCTCGGTCCACCGCTCGTCGCCCTCGCGGCAGTAGAGCAGTACGGCCGTCCGCACCGGGGTCCGTCGGCGCAGGTCGTGCGGGAGGACCCGGCGCAGCCGGGACAACAGGGCGTTGCGGTACTCCCAGCCGTCGGCAGAGGCGGTCCGCTGCACGAAGGAGGCGCTCGCGACGAGCTGCTCCTCCGGGCCGAGGACGGCGATCACCGCGGTCGAGGGCACCGGGCTGTGCCGGGAGTGCAGCCCGCTGACGACCTCGCGCGGATTGCGCAGCAGCGGGATGCCCGCCGCTGTCCATTCCGCCGGTTCCAGCAGCCTGCCGTGCCGGCTGGTGCCGCCGGTGGCTGCCAGGGACGTGGTCGGGGGCGGCGCGAATCCGAAGGTCACGGTCCTCCCTTCGGGTACACGCCCGCGGACGGGCACGGTGGAGTCAGGGCGCGCCGCAGCGCGGCCCAGGAGGGTGCCGAGGAGCCGAGCGGGAGCACCCCAATTCTCGCGTGGCTTCTGAGCGTGCGGCAACGAGCAATTGACGCCGCCGACCGGAATTCGCCGGTATGCCGTTCATATCCTTGCCCCGCCACGCCGAAGATGACGCATTCGGCTATCCCTGAAGCGCCAGCACCAGCGGGAACACCTCCTTTGCGCCTGCGCGCCGCAGCAGCCGGGCCGCCACCGCGAGCGTCCACCCGCTCTCCGCGCGGTCGTCCACGAGGAGCACCGGGCCCGCGGCCCCGGCCAGTGCCTCGGCCAGCGCCGGGGGCACCGTGAGGGACTGGTGGAGCCCCCGCACCCGCTGGGCGCTGTTCGAGGAGACCGACCCGAACTCCGGTGCCTGATCCGTGTATGCGAGCGTGCCGAGCAGAGGCATCCGTCCGACCTCCGCGATCCGCGCGGCCAGCGAACCGATCAGCTGGGGGTGGCTGCGCGAGGGCAGGGCGACCACGCCCACCGGCCGGGCCGGGGCATCGGGCGCTCCCGAGGCCCAGCCGCCGGGGCCCCGGGCCCAGTCGGCCAGCACCGCGACCACGGCCTGCGCGACATCGTCCGGGATCGCCTGGTCCGGAGCCTGCGGGGCGAGCATCGGGCGCAGCCGGTTGCCCCAGCCGATGTCGGACAGCCGGCCCAGAGCCCGGCCCGTCGAGGCCTGTTCACCGACATTGATGCGCCCCTTGAGGTCGACGCCGACCGCCGCGAGTCCGGTCGGCCACATCTTGCGCGGCTCCAGCTCCACGCCGGGGCGGCCGAGCTCGCCACGGGCGGTGTCCAGTGCGGTGGTGGAGACCTCCGCGGTGAACCGGGCCCCGGCGCAGTTGTCACAGCGGCCGCAGGGCGCGGCCTCCTCGTCGTCGAGCTGGCGGCGCAGGAACTCCATCCGGCATCCGGTGGCGGCGGCGTAGTCCCGCATCGCCTGCTGCTCCGTCGCCCGCTGGCGGGCGACCCACGCATAGCGCTCGGCGTCGTACGCCCAGGGTTCGCCCGTGGAGGTCCAGCCGCCCTTGACGCGGTGCACGGCGCCGTCGACGTCGAGCACCTTGAGCATGGTCTCCAGCCGGGTGCGGCGCAGATCGACGAGCGGCTCCAGGGCGGGCAGCGACAGCGGACGGCCGGCCTGGGCCAGGACGTCGAGCGTGCGGCGCACCTGCTCCTCCGGCGGGAAGGCCACCGAGGCGAAGTACTGCCAGATCGCCTCGTCCTCCCGGCCGGGCAGCAGCAGGACCTCGGCGTGCTCCACGCCTCGGCCGGCGCGGCCGACCTGCTGGTAGTAGGCGATGGGGGAGGAGGGCGAGCCGAGGTGCACCACGAAGCCGAGGTCGGGCTTGTCGAAGCCCATCCCGAGGGCGGAGGTGGCCACGAGCGCCTTGACCCGGTTCGCCTGGAGGTCGTCCTCGGCCTGCTGGCGGTCGGCGTTCTCCGTCTTGCCGGTGTACGAGGACACCGTGTGGCCGCGGTGGCGCAGGTACGTGGTGACCTCTTCGGCGGCCGCCACGGTCAGCGTGTAGATGATTCCGGAGCCGGGGAGGTCGCCGAGGTGGTCGGCGAGCCAGGCCAGCCGGTGCGCCGCGTCGGGCAGGGTCAGCACCGCCAGGCTCAGGCTCTCCCGGTCCAGCGGGCCGCGCAGCACCAGGGCGTCGGTGCCGGCCCCGGTGCCCAGCTGTTCGGCGACGTCGGCGGTCACACGGGCGTTGGCCGTGGCGGTCGTGGCGAGCACCGGAACGCCCGGCGGCAGATCGGCCAGCATGGTGCGCAGCCGGCGGTAGTCGGGGCGGAAGTCGTGACCCCAGTCGGAGATGCAGTGCGCCTCGTCCACCACGAGCAGGCCGGTGGCGGCGGACAGCTTGGGCAGGACCTGGTCCCGGAAGTCGGGGTTGTTGAGCCGCTCCGGGCTGACCAGCAGGACGTCGACCTCGCCGGCCGCGACCTCGGCCTGGATCCCCTCCCACTCCTCGGGATTGGCGGAGTTGATGGTGCGGGCACGGATGCCGGCCCGCGCCGCGGCCTCGACCTGATTGCGCATCAGGGCGAGGAGCGGGGAGACGATCACGGTGGGGCCGGCGCCGCTCGCCCGCAGCAGCGAGGTCGCGACGAAGTACACCGCGGACTTGCCCCAGCCGGTGCGCTGCACCACCAGGGCCCGCCGCTTGTGCGCCACCAGGGCCTCGATCGCCCGCCACTGGTCCTCGCGCAGCCTGGCGGCGCCCGTGGGGTCGCCCACGAGACGGGCTAGTACGGAGTCGGCCGATGACCTCAGGTCTGCGTTCATGCCCCCATGCAACCTGATGCCTCCGACATCGCGCCAATGCGGCTGTGGGCCTGTGGACAGCAGCGCGGGGAGTTATCCACAGGGCTTTCGGGATCGGATCATGCGCGGGACCTTCGTGGCATGACGAACAACCACGAATCGCGCATCCCGTCCGACCGGCCCTCCATCAGCCCGTCCGGTGCCGCCACCGGACCCCAGATCACCCTGCGCAGCCCGGCCGAACTGGCCGATGCGCTTCCCTACATGCTCGGCTTCCACCCGACCGACTCCCTCGTGATGGTCGCCGTGCACGGCGAGGGCGGACGCTTCGGCGGCCGGCTCCGCGTCGGCATCCCGAGCACGCCGGCCGAATGGGAGGACACCGCCCGACAGGTCGCCGACTGCCTGATCCGGGGCAGCGAACGGCGCGCCGGCAAGCCCGACGGCATCGTCGTCTACCTCTGCCAGGAACCGGCCGGCGAGGAGGACGGCCGACAGGTGATGGACCGCCTGCGGCCGCTCGCCCAGCGGATCCGGCTGGCCTGCGGCGCACTGGACGTGCCCGTGCTGGAGGCCCTGTGCCTCTCCGCCGGGCGGTTCTGGTCCTACGTCTGCCCCGACGGGCGGTGCTGCCCGGCCGAGGGCACCCGGCTCGCTGCCGTCGGCACCTCGGTGCTGGCCGCGACGGCCACCTTCGCCGGGCTCCAGGTACGGGGCTCCCTCAAGGAGATCGAGGGCAGGCTGGAACCGCTGCGCGGGGCCGTGGCCGACGAGGCGGAACGGGCCCTCGACAGGGCCGCCGCCGCCCTGATGCCGAGGATCCTCGACGGGACGACCCGGGAGGAGGTCGGCGCCGAGACCATCGCCCTGGCGCGGGCCCTGATGCGGCGGATGACGCTGGCTCCGCCCGTCGAGGGCGGAGCCCTCGGCGACGACTGGGACGACGCGCTGCTCGGCCACGACGAGGCCGCCTCGCTGATCCTCGGCCTCCAGGACCGCGAGATCCGGGACATCGCGGCCGAGTGGATGGAGGACGAGGAGGCGGCCCCGGCCCTGCGGCTGTGGCGGGCCCTGGCCCGGCGCTGCGTCGGGGCGTACGCGGAGCACGCCGCGGCCCCGCTCACCCTCGCCGGGTGGGTCTGCTGGTCCACGGGGGACGAGCCGACCGCCCGGATCGCCTTCGGGCTGGCCCTGCGGGCCGACGCCGAGTACCGCTTCGCCCAGCTGCTGCACCACGCCTGCAACGAGGGAATCGACCCCGAGGGGCTGCGGCAGTGCCTGCGGGAGGAGCGGCGCCGCCGTGAGCCCCGGCGAGGGCGCTCCTCGGCCGGTACCCGCCCTCCCGGCCGACGGGGCCGGGCGGCCTCGCGGCGCGGATCCCGCCGCACCGCGCGGAGCGAGCAGTGAACCCGGGCCGGCCCTCGCGCAGCGGCCCGGGGTGGCTGCTGCGGTGTGCCCAGGGCCCGCCCCGGCGGCGCGGGTCCCATTCCCGGTACGCCCGGTCGGAGCCCCGGCCCGTGACCCGGGCGGGGTCGGGGGCGTTCAGCTGGGGGGTGGTGGGGGCCCGGCCACGCCGCCGCCCAGCTGAACCGACCGGAGCGCAGACAAGGCGGCACATGTCTCACCCCGCACCTCCCCGCCCGGCCGGCGTGCCCGCCGCCCGCCGGTCCGAACTGCCGCCCGTGCACGGCGCCGTCATCTGCGTCGCCGCGCCCTGCCTGGTCATCTCCCCGGAACACGGCCAGCTGACCGGGCGGGGGATCGACGGGATCTACCGGTCCGGGCGCCGGCTGCTCTCCCGCTGCGTGCTGCGGGTCGGCGGCCGGGACCCGGTCGCCGTACTGGGGCGCAGCCTCGGCGCGGACCGGGCGGCCTTCACCGCGACCGTGCGCACCGGGGCCGAGCCCGGCCCCGACCCCGACATCGGGGTGGAACGGGTACGGCACGCGGACGGCACCGAGCGGATCACCCTGCGCAGTTTCACGGCCCGGCCGCTGCGCCTGCCCGTGGAGGTGCTGCTCGGCACCGACCTGGCGGAGCTGGCCGCGGTGGCCGCCGGCCGGGCCGGGCCGGAGCTGCCCGCCGGGGTGCACGCGGCCGGGCTGCGCTGGAGCACCGGCGACGCCCAGGCGGTGACCGCGGCCGAACCGCCGCCCGACGACGCGCTGGCCTCGGCGGGACTGCTGCGCTGGCAGCTCGAACTGGCCCCCGGCGAATCCCGCACCATCGAGCTGCGGACCACGCAGCACCGGGTGGTGCGGGCCTCCGCCGGACAGGTGGCCAACCCGCTGGCCGACGCCCGGGCCGAGGGGGATGAACCGAGGGCCGAGGCGTGGTTCCGCACCAGCGTCGAGGACCTGGGCGCGCTGCTCCTGAGGGATCCCGAGGTGCCGGGCGACGCCTTCGCCGCGGCCGGGGCGCCGTGGCGGCTGGGCCTGGCCCCGGCGGAATCGCTGTGGGCCGCCCGGATGGCACTGCCGCTCGGTACCGGTCTCGCGGCGGCCACCCTGCGCATCCTCGCCCGGACCCAGACCGAGGTGAGGGGACCCGGCCTCGGCAGGATTCCGGGCCCGCTGCGCGGAGCGGGCGCGCAGCTTCCCCCCGGGTGCACCGGCACGGAGGCGACCCTCGCCTTCCCCGCGGTGCTGGCCGAGGCCCGGCTCTGGGGCATGCCGGAGGATGAGGTGGCCCGCCTGCTGCCGGCCGCCGAGCGGTGCCTCGACTGGCTGCGGGGCGCGCTCGGGGAGGACGGCCTCCTGGCCGACCCCGATCCGGGGCCGCGGCGCTGCGAGACCCAGGCTCACGCCCACCGGGCCGCCGTGCTCGGCGCCGACCTGCTCGCCGCCTGCGGGCGGCCCGGCGCGGACGAGTGGCGGGAGTGGGCGGCCGCGCTGCGGGAGCGGTTCCGGGCCGGGTTTTGGATCGACGGTCCGGACGGCGGCCGGCCCGCTTCGGCCCTGCACCCCGACGGACGGCCACTGCCCCGGCTCACGGGGGCCGCCGCCCACCTGTTCGACACCGGGCTCCTCAGCGGCGGCCGGCTCGCCCCGGGGCTCCTGGACCGGACGCGCGCCGAGCAGCTGGCCCGGTTGCTCGGAGCCCCCGGCATGGACTCCGGATGGGGACTGCGGAGCATGGCCGTCAAGGAGCCGGGGCACAACCCGTTCGGCCACCGCTCGGGCGCCGTGCGGGCGTACGAGAGTGCGGTGGCCGTGGCGGGCCTGGCCGCGGCGGGCTTCGAGAAGGAGGCCGCGGGCCTGCTGCGGGGCCTCCTGGACGCGGCGGAGAGCTTCGGGTACCGGCTGCCGGAGATGTTCGCCGCCGAGCAGCGCACCGCGGGCAGTGCCCCGGTGCCGCATCCGGCGGCCTGCCGCCCGGCCGCCGTGTCCGCGGCGGCCGGGATCCACGCGCTGACGGCTCTCGCCGGAATCCGCCCGGACGCCCCCGCGGGCACGGTGGCCCTCGTCCCCCTTCCCGGTGCGCCCCTGGGCGCGCTCAGGCTCTCGGGCCTGCGCGTGGCGGGGGAGCCGTTCGCCGTCCGGATCAGCCGGCTCGGCCTCGGCATGGTGGAGGAGGCGGCCGATGCGCTCCAACTGGGAGGCTGAGACCTCACGCCCCGCCGTTGCCGGACCGTGGCTCCCGCGGAGCAGCTCCCACCTCAGGGGCAGTGCCTTCAAGGTCACCAAAGCGCTGTTTATCGTCAGGCAGACGACTATGATCGCCGCATGTCGCCCTACGACCCGTCGGCCTATCCGCCCTTCGCCGTCACCGTCGACCTGGTCGTGCTCACCGTGCGCCGCCACGCGCTCTGCGCGCTGGTCGTCCGAAGAGGTGAGCAGCCGTTCCAGGGGCGCTGGGCGCTGCCCGGAGGATTCGTCCGCGGGGACGAGGACCTGGCGGGGGCCGCCGCCAGGGAGCTCTCCGAGGAGACCGGCCTGTGCGCGCACGACCCGGCGCTGCCCGGCGCGGGCAACGGCGCCCACCTCGAACAGCTGGCCACCTACGGCGATCCGAAGCGGGATCCGCGGATGCGTGTCGTCAGCGTGGCGCACCTGGTGCTGGCTCCGGACCTGCCTGCGCCCCGGGCCGGCGGCGACGCCAACAGCGCGCGCTGGGCCCCGGTCGACGAGGTGCTGGCCGATACGGGCGAGGACACCACGGGACTCGCCTTCGACCACGCCCGGATCCTCGCCGACGGTGTCGAGCGGGCCCGTTCGAAGATCGAGTACTCCTCGCTGGCCACCGCCTTCTGCCCTCCGGAGTTCACCGTCGGCGAGCTGCGCCGGGTGTACGAGGCGGTGTGGGGAGTCTCCCTCGACCCGCGCAACTTCCACCGCAAGGTCACCGGAACCCCCGGATTCCTGGTGCCGGCCGGAGGGACGACGACACGTCAGGGCGGGCGTCCGGCCCAGCTGTTCCGCGCGGGCGGGGCCACTCTGCTCAACCCGCCGATGCTGCGTCCGGAGGTCTGACACCGCGTCACGGGCGGCAACGGCGGCCGGATGGGCAGTCCATCGGACCGGTTGCGCAGAAAATCGGACATATCGCGTTATCTTGCTTGCGGTACCCACCCTGCCGCTGAGCGGTCTCACCCCCCGCGAGAGAAGCGATGCTCCAGGCCATCGGACTCACCAGCAAGACCCGCCCCGACGCCCCGCCCCTCGTGGACGACCTCACCTTCGAGGCCCGCCCGGGGCACGTGACCGCCCTGCTCGGTCAGCCGGGATCGGGCAAGACCACCGCCCTGCGGCTCATGCTCGAACTCGAGCCGGGCCGCGGCGTCACCTACTTCCGCGGCCGCGCGCTGCACCGGATCCCGCACCCCGGCCGCGAGGTGGGAGTGCTCCTCGGCGACGTCCCCGGCAACCCCGCCCGGACCGTCCGCAACCAGCTGCGGATGCTCTGCGCCGCCGCCGGGGTACCGGCCTCGCGGGCCGACACCATGCTGGAGGTCGTCGGTATCGGGGGGCTGCGGGACCAGCGGCTCGGCTCCCTCTCGGTCGGGATGGAGCGCCGCGTCGCACTGGCCTCGGCGCTGCTCGCCGATCCGTGCACCCTGCTGCTGGACGAGCCCGGCGCCGGACTCTCTCCCCGCGAGCGGGGCTGGCTGCACGGGTTGCTGCGCGGCCACGCCTCCCTCGGCGGAGCGGTGCTCTTCACCACCGACGATGCAAAGGAGGCCGCCCGCAGCGCCGACCGCGTCGTCAGCATCGAGGCGGGCCGGCTCGTCGCGGACCAGGACGCGGCCGACTTCGCCCGGACCCGGCTGCGGCCACGGGTCGCCGTACGTACCCCGCACGCGGCCCGGCTGGCCGACGTGCTCGGCCGGGAGGCGCGCGCCGCCCGGCGCTCGGTGGAGATCGTCGCGGAGAGCGGCAGCCGCCTGTCGGTGTACGGCAGCAACTGCGCCGAGGTCGGAGAGGCGGCGTTCCGGCACGGAGTGCTGGTCCACCAGCTCGCCGACGAGACGGGCGACGCCGGCGCCCCGACGGCGCCGGTCCCGGCCGCCCGTACCGAGGCCGGGGCTCCGCCGGAGGCCGGCGCCGACCCGACCGGGACCACCCGCGAGCACCCCCGGCAGCTGCGCTCCGGGCGCCCGGCCTCGGCCGTGCGCCGCGTCGGCGGCCCGCTGCGGCCCCTGCGCTACGAGCTGCTCCGGGTCTTCGGGACGGCCACCCCGGTGCTCACCGCCGCCCTCGTGGTCGTCGTCTCGGTGCTCACCGCCCTGGTGCTGGCCCGGCTAGGGCAGACCCCGCAGAACCGGCTGCTCGCCGCCTGGCCCGAGCTGCTGCCCCTGCCACCCGCCGCCCTGGGCGCGGGACTGCTCGGCGCCCTGGCCTTCGGCGAGGAGTACCGCTACCCCGCGCTCGCCGCCGACCGCGGCACGGTGCCCCGCCGGATGGGGCTGCTCACCGCCAAGCTGGGCGTCTGCGCCGCCCTCGCCCTGCTGCTGGGCGCCCTGACCGTGGTTGCCGACGCCGCCGCCCTGGCGCTGGTCTTCGACAGCGGCCCGCTGCGCACCCCGGTGGAGTGGCTCTCCCCGGCCGCGAGTTGGGCCGGGCTGCTCATCGGCTGCGCCTGGGCCGGCGTACTGGCCTCCGGGGTCTTCCGGTCCGCCACTGCCGGACTGGCCGCGGTGCTGGCCGTACCGGTGATGGTGGTTCCGCTGGTGCGCAAGGCGCTGGAGGGCACGTCCGCGTACCCGTCGACCGGACTCGGGCCCCGGTTGCGCGGCCTGACCTGGGGCCAGTGGCCCCCGGAGGTCGACCGCCTGCTGGTGGGCGCGCTGCGGGTGATGGCCCAACCCGTCGGGACCGCGCTCGTGTTGTCGCTGATGGTCCTGTTGTGCGCCTATGGGTTCACCGGACTGCGCAGCCGGGTCCGTTGGTGATCGTTCCGGTTCGGGAGAAGTCCCGGACGGACCGTTGCGGTCCGTGTCACGTCAATCGGACCGCAACTCCCCGCAAAACGCCCGGTTCTTTACGATAAGTCGTCAATTGCGTAGGTGGCACCGATCACCCTTTCGTGTGCTTTTCACCAAAGACCTCAAGGGTCATGGAGGCACGGCCGACAAAGGATTCGTGAGTACCCTTGCGCACACCATGATGACCGCCGCCCGCCATGCTGCCGATTCCGGCCTCGCCGGCCCGGGCGATCTCGACCGCTACCCCTACGCGGAGACCCCCGGGTCCGACCGCGTCGGCGTACCCCACTGGGACGGTGCCGACGTCGAGTTGAGCCGCGTCGGCCGCCGCGCGGCAGGCAGCCGCGGACGCGGACTGCACGGCCAACTCGTCCAGCAGCTCGGCCAGATGATCGTTTCCGGTGACCTCGGCGCGGACCGCCCGCTGGTCCCCGAGGAGATCGGCCAGCGCTTCGAGGTCTCCCGTACGGTCGTCCGCGAATCCCTGCGGGTCCTGGAGGCCAAGGGCCTCGTCAGCGCCCGCCCCAACGTCGGCACCCGGGTCCGCCCCGTGGCCGACTGGAACCTGCTCGACCCCGACATCATCGAATGGCGCGCCTTCGGCCCCCAGCGCGACGACCAGCGCCGCGAGCTGGGCGAGCTCCGCTGGACCATCGAGCCGCTCGCCGCCCGCCTCGCCGCGGGGCACGGCCGGCCGGACATCCAGCAGCGCCTCGCCGACATGGTCGAGATCATGGGCCACGCCCTCGGCCAGGGGGACGCGATCACCTTCGCGCGCGCCGACAACGAGTTCCACGCGCTCCTGATCCAGGTCGCCGGGAACCGCATGCTGGAGCACCTGTCCGGCATCGTTTCCGCCGCCCTCCAGGTCTCCGGCAGCCCGATCACCGCCTGCGACCGCCCGAGCGAGGCCGGCGTCGCGCACCACGCGCGGATGGTCGAGGCCCTCGCCGCGGGGGACGCGACGGGCGCCGAGAACGCCATGCGGCAGCTCCTGACGGTTCATCCGGAGGTCGAGCGCGTGGTCCCCGCCCCGCGCGAGCACTGACGGGCGAACGCGCGGGGGCGCGGGGGTGCAGGACGTGTCGCCGGGCCCGGTCGGGTCCGGCGACACCGGCGTGAGGCCCTCTTTTCGCGGCGGTTCCGCCCCGGCGGGGCATCGGGTGCGACCCTATGACCGGCACGGGTGCACACGGGGTGTGACTCGGGCCACGAAGATTGGGCGTAACGCTCTGCGAGGTCACGCGATGACTTAAGAGGTGATGGCCGACGGAGGGAAGACAGCAGCCCTTGGGGGTGCTGTGCAGCTCCCCGGCCCCTGCCCGCGCCGCCGGCCCATCCCCGGTCGGTGGTCGTCGGCTCCGGTCCAGCACCACCAGGCCCGGGGTCGGAAGCCGTTCCCATCGTTCCGAGAGGTTGTTCGTGTCGGCCAGCACATCCCGTACGCTCCCGCCGGAGATCGCCGATTCCGAGTCTGTGATGGCGCTCATCGAGCGGGGCAAGGCCGAGGGGCAGATCGCCGGCGATGACGTGCGTCGGGCCTTCGAGGCTGACCAGATTCCTGCGACCCAGTGGAAGAATGTTCTGCGCAGCCTCAACCAGATCCTCGAGGAAGAGGGTGTGACGCTGATGGTCAGTGCCGCGGAGTCGCCCAAGCGCACCACCCGCAAGAGCGTCGCAGCCAAGAGCCCGGCCAAGCGGACGGCCACCGAGACCGTCAAGAAGACCGCGGCCAGGACGACGGCAGCGCAGCCCGCGGCCACCGCGGCCCCGGCAGCCGCGACGGCGGACCCGGAGACCGTGGACGCGATCGCGGGGGAGCCCGGAACGGAGCCCGTCGCCAAGAAGGCGGCGGCGAAGAAGACGGCGGCGAAGAAGGCAGCACCCGCCAAGAAGACCGCGGCCAAGAAGACGGCGGCGAAGAAGACCGCCGCCAAGAAGGACGCGGACGAGGGCGCCGAGGACGAGACCCCGGACGAGGGTCCCGACGCCGCCAAGGCCGAGGCCGAGGAAGAGGAGGAGGGCGGGGAGAACAAGGGCTTCGTCATCTCCGACGACGAGGACGACGCCCCCGCCCAGCAGGTCGTGGTCGCCGGCGCCACCGCCGACCCGGTCAAGGACTACCTCAAGCAGATCGGCAAGGTCCCCCTCCTCAACGCCGAGCAGGAGGTCGAGCTCGCCAAGCGCATCGAGGCGGGTCTCTTCGCCGAGGACAAGCTCGCGAACTCGGACAAGCTGGCGCCCAAGCTCAAGCGCGAGCTGGAGATCATCGCCGAGGACGGCCGCCGGGCGAAGAACCACCTGCTGGAGGCCAACCTCCGCCTCGTGGTCTCCCTGGCCAAGCGCTACACCGGCCGCGGCATGCTCTTCCTGGACCTGATCCAGGAGGGCAACCTGGGCCTGATCCGTGCGGTCGAGAAGTTCGACTACACCAAGGGCTACAAGTTCTCGACCTATGCCACGTGGTGGATCCGCCAGGCGATCACGCGCGCCATGGCCGACCAGGCCCGCACCATCCGCATCCCGGTGCACATGGTCGAGGTCATCAACAAGCTCGCCCGCGTGCAGCGCCAGATGCTCCAGGACCTGGGCCGCGAGCCCACCCCGGAGGAGCTGGCCAAGGAACTCGACATGACCCCCGAGAAGGTCATCGAGGTCCAGAAGTACGGCCGCGAGCCGATCTCCCTGCACACCCCGCTGGGCGAGGACGGCGACAGCGAGTTCGGTGACCTGATCGAGGACTCCGAGGCGGTCGTCCCGGCCGACGCCGTCAGCTTCACGCTGCTGCAGGAGCAGCTGCACTCGGTGCTCGACACCCTGAGCGAGCGCGAGGCGGGCGTGGTCTCCATGCGCTTCGGCCTCACGGACGGCCAGCCCAAGACCCTCGACGAGATCGGCAAGGTCTACGGGGTCACGCGCGAGCGGATCCGCCAGATCGAGTCGAAGACGATGTCGAAGCTCCGGCACCCGTCCCGCTCCCAGGTGCTGCGCGACTACCTGGACTGACCGGCCGGCTTTCCACGGTGCGACGGTGGCCGCGCGGGTGCGCTCGGCCACCGGGCATCCCACTCTGGGTGGAGTCATGCACACTCGGAGTCAGGAGGCCTCATGCGTCGTCCCTTTGCCCGTGCTCTGGCGGGAGCGCTGACCCTGGCGGCGGGAGCGGCAGCGGCGCCGTTCGCCCAGGTGCCGCAGGCGGCCGCGGACAGTGTGGTGATCGGCGGGAAGCCGGTGAAGGTCGCCGACAGCCCCTGGGTCGTCGCCCTCGCCAGCCGTGACCGGTTCGGGGGTACGCGGGGCGGGCAGTTCTGCGGAGGCGTCGTGGTGGCCCCGACGAGGGTGGTCACCGCCGCGCACTGCCTGGGCGCCCAGGTACTGGGCGGCCCCGTCGAGTCCGTGGCCGACTTCCGGGTGATCGCCGGCCGTACGGAGCTCCGGGCGGCCGACGGCCGGGAGATCGCGGTGCGCGGGGCGCGGGTGAACCCGGCCTACGACCCCGTGAGCAACGCCGGGGACCTCGCCGTTCTGGAGCTGGCCGAGCCCGTGCCGGCACACCACGTGCTTCCCATGGCGGAGACCGGACACGGCGCCTATGCGGCTGGGACCGGGGCGGCCGTCTACGGCTGGGGCGACACGAGCGGCTTCGGTGACTACGCGTACGCGCTGCGGGCCGCCGCGGTGACCGTCCTCGCGGACGAGGTCTGCGCGCGCGCCTACCCCGGGGACGCGGACGGGCAGTACCGCGCGGAGTCCATGGTGTGCGCCGGCGACAGCGGCGGCGGCAAGGACGCCTGCCAGGGCGACAGCGGCGGGCCGCTGGTCGCCCAGGGGCGGCTCATCGGCCTGGTCTCGTGGGGGCGGGGCTGCGGCCGCGCGGACAGCCCGGGGGTCTACACGCGGATCGCTCCGTTGGTCGACTTCGTGCTGGCCCCGGAGACGGGCTCGCAGCCGGGGGAGGTACGGGAAGTCCGGTGGGGGTCCCACAGGGCCTCCGGGGCGGACGCAGGGCCCGTACGGGGGCATCGCGCGCCCTAGCCGCGGGTCGCGGACGTGAGGACGGGCGGCACCCCTGGGTCTCAGGGGTGCCGCCCGTCGACCGGCCTAGCCGGTCCTGGCTCGTCGGATGCGAGGTGCAGGCCTTGTGTCAGCGGTCCTCGGGTTCGGCATTGGCAGCCGGAGCGGACGTGAGCCGCTCGGTCTCATCCTGTATTTCCGCGGCGATCTTCTTGAGTTCCGGCTCGAACTTGCGCCCGTGGTGGGCGCAGAAGAGCAGTTCACCGCCGCTCAGCAGGACGACGCGCAGATATGCCTGGGCGCCGCAACGGTCGCATCGGTCAGCGGCCGTCAGCGGGGTCGCGGGTGTCAGAACAGTAGTCACGTCGCCTCTTCTCTAGCTCGACGAGCTGTCGTACCAGGGTCAACATCCAACCAGGCCGAAAACGTTCCCGCTCGCGGCTTTTCCTCGAAACTTCCTTCCGAAGCTGGCCGGCTGTTGCCGGTTGGCGGCGAAGGAGCCGTATTGCGTTGCTTTACGGTTTCGCGTTGTCAGTCGTGCGCTTCTTGCAGTTCCATCCTCCCCCGGCACGAGTGCCAGGTTGTTCATGAGGACGTGCCCGAACCCTAAATGGTTCATGCGCGGAAGGGAACGTGATGTTTCCTTCACCCGCGTGGGGGATCGAACACCCGTGCGGATCTGGACTAGGCTGAAGAATGCGCGAGGGTGGCGTTGCATCGGCTCTACCTGGCCTCGGTACCCTTCGAGCGGCACCCGAGCCACCCCTGCGCCCCACCGGGCCAGAAAAGAAATTCAGCGAGGAGCGAACTGCGTGACCGCCGACACGTCCGTGCCTTCCAGCGCGCTGCTGTCCGGAGCAGACCGGGACGGTTCCAACTACACCGCGCGGCACCTGCTCGTCCTCGAGGGGCTGGAGGCCGTCCGCAAGCGTCCCGGCATGTACATCGGCTCGACCGACAGCCGGGGCCTCATGCACTGCCTGTGGGAGATCATCGACAACTCCGTCGACGAGGCCCTGGGCGGCTACTGCGACCACATCGAGGTGATCCTCCACGAGGACGCCTCCGTCGAGGTCCGGGACAACGGCCGCGGCATCCCCGTGGACGTCGAGCCCAAGACCGGCCTGTCCGGCATCGAGGTCGTCATGACCAAGCTGCACGCCGGCGGCAAGTTCGGCGGTGGCTCCTACGCGGCCTCCGGCGGCCTGCACGGCGTCGGCGCCTCCGTGGTCAACGCCCTCTCCGCCCGCCTCGACGTCGAGGTCGACCGCAACAGCTCGACCCACGCCATCAGCTTCCGCCGCGGCGTGCCGGGAATGTTCACCGAGCAGGGCGCCGAGAGCCCCTTCGATCCCGCGAACGGCCTGCGCAAGGTCAAGCGGGTGGCCAAGGGGAAGACCGGCACCCGGGTCCGCTACTGGGCCGACCGGCAGATCTTCCTCAAGGACGCCCGGCTCAATCTGGACACGCTCTACCAGCGCGCCCGCCAGACCGCCTTCCTCGTCCCCGGCCTGACCCTGGTCGTCCGCGACGAGCGCGGCATCGACGGGGCCGGCAAGACCGAGGAGACCTTCCGCTTCGACGGAGGGATCAGCGAGTTCTGCGAGTACCTCGCCCAGGACAAGGCCGTCTGCGACGTCCTGCGCCTGAGCGGCACGGGCACCTTCAAGGAGACCGTCCCGGTCCTCGACGACCGCGGCCACATGACCCCCACCGAGGTCACCCGCGAGCTCGGCGTGGACATCGCCCTGCGCTGGGGCACGGGGTACGAGACCAACGTCAAGTCCTTCGTGAACATCATCGCCACCCCCAAGGGCGGCACCCACGTCTCCGGCTTCGAGCGCTCGGTCGCCAAGACCGTCAACGAGGTCCTGCGCTCGGCCAAGCTGCTGCGCGTCGCCGAGGACGACGTGGTCAAGGACGACGCGATGGAGGGCATGACGGCCGTCGTCACCGTCCGCCTCGCCGAGCCGCAGTTCGAGGGCCAGACCAAGGAGGTGCTCGGCACCTCCGCGGCCACCCGGATCGTCGCCGCCGTGGTCGCCAAGGAGCTCAAGGCCTTCCTGACCTCCACCAAGCGCGACGACAAGCAGCAGGCCCGCGCCGTGATGGAGAAGATCGTCGCGGCTGCCCGGACCCGGATCGCGGCCCGTCAGCACAAGGAGGCGCAGCGTCGCAAGACCGCGCTGGAGACCTCCTCGCTCCCCGCCAAGCTGGCCGACTGCCGCAGTGACGACGTGGACCGCAGCGAGCTCTTCATCGTCGAGGGCGACTCCGCCCTCGGTACCGCGAAGCTCGCACGGAACTCGGAGTTCCAGGCGCTCCTGCCCATCCGCGGCAAGATCCTCAACGTCCAGAAGTCCTCGATCTCGGACATGCTCAAGAACGCCGAGTGCGGGGCGATCATCCAGGTCATAGGAGCCGGCTCGGGCCGGACCTTCGACATCGACGCCGCGCGGTACGGCAAGATCGTGCTGCTCGTGGACGCCGATGTCGACGGCGCGCACATCCGCTGCCTGCTGCTCACGCTCTTCCAGCGGTACATGCGTCCGATGGTCGAGGCGGGCCGGGTCTTCGCGGCCGTGCCGCCGCTGCACCGGATCGAGCTGGTCCAGCCGAAGAAGGGCCAGGACAAGTACGTCTACACGTACTCGGACAACGAGCTGCGCCAGACCCTGCTGGAGTACCAGCGCAAGAACATCCGGTACAAGGACTCGATCCAGCGCTACAAGGGCCTCGGCGAGATGGACGCGGACCAGCTGGCGGAGACCACCATGGACCCCCGCTTCCGCACCCTGCGCCGGATCAACATCGGCGACCTGGACTCGGCCGAGCAGGTCTTCGACCTCCTCATGGGCAATGAGGTGGCCCCCCGCAAGGAGTTCATCACGAGCTCCGCGGCGACCCTGGACCGATCGCGCATCGACGCCTGATGCCGGTGCTGCCGGACCCCGGCAGAGACTGACACCGAAGGCGCCACGGCACACCGGTGCTCTTCACTCCATCACCTGTTGGAGTGAAGAGCACCGGTACACCAGTCCGGAAAGCGCCGATTCCGCACATCCTTGTGGGCACGCAGCCAATGCGGCAGCGGACAAGGAGAGTTCGGTGGACAAGCACGAAGGTCGTGATACCGGAACGATCCGGTTGGACGACCCCTGGTACGACGCGCTGGCCGTCGGGTGGGGCGAGGGTGAGGAAACGTCCCAGCCGGCCCCGGCCCCCGGCGGCGGACGCCCCGCGCCCGGCGCATCCGACATCTACCTCGAAGTGCAGCGCAGCCCGGCCTTCCAGGAGGTCCGCAGCCGCTACCGTCGGTTCGTCGTCCCCGCCACCACCGGGTTCTTCCTCTGGTACGTCGCCTACGTGGTCGCCGCCACCGCGGCGCCCGGCCTGATGGCCCGGCCCGTCGTCGGCGCGGTCAACGTGGCCATGCTGGCGGGCCTCGGCCAGTTCCTCAGCACCTTCCTGCTGACCTGGGCGTACGCCCGGCACGCGCGGCTGCGCCGGGACCGGGCCGCGCTCGACCTGCGCTGGACCGTCTTCGAGCAGGAGCGCGGCCAGGAGCGGAACCGGGCGAGGAGGGCGGGCCGGTGACCACCGAGCACCAGACCCTCGCGCTGATCCTGTTCAGCCTCTTCATCGCGGTGACCCTCGGCATCACCACCTGGGTCAGCCGCAACCGGCACGGGTCGGCCGAGGAGTTCTACGCGGGCGGGCGGTTGTTCTCCCCCATGGAGAACGGTTTCGCCATCGCGGGCGACTACATGTCCGCCGCCTCCTTCCTCGGCATCTCCGGTCTGATCGCCCTCTTCGGCTACGACGGGCTGCTCTACTCGGTGGGCTTTCTCGTGGCCTGGCTCGTGGTGCTGTTCCTCGTCGCCGAACTGGTCCGCAACTGCGGTCGCTTCACCCTCGCCGACGTGGTCGCCGCCCGGATGAGCGAGCGCCCGGTCCGGATCGCGGCCGGCACCTCCTCGGTGGTCGTCTCCGTGCTCTACCTCATCGCGCAGATGGTCGGCGCGGGCAGCCTCGTCGGCCTGCTGCTCGGGAGTTCGGGCCCCGTCGCCCGCACCCTCACCGTGGTGGGGGTCGGGGCGCTGATGGTGGTCTACGTGTCCTTCGGCGGGATGCGGGCCACCACCTGGATCCAGATCGTGAAGGCCGTGCTCCTGATGGGCGGGGCCATCACCTTGACCGTGCTCGTGCTGCTGCGTTTCCACGGGAACTTCGACCAGCTGCTCACCAGCGCCGCCGACCGCAGCGGTCACGGACGGGCGTTCCTGAGCCCCGGCCTCAAGTACGGCGGCGACTGGACCGCCCGCATCGACTTCATGAGCCTCGGTCTCGCGCTGGTCCTCGGGACGGCCGGGCTGCCGCACATCCTGTCGCGCTTCTACACCGTGCCCACCGCGCGGGCGGCCCGCCGCTCGGTGGTGTGGGCGATCGCGCTGATCGGCGGCTTCTACCTGATGACCATCGTCCTCGGCTTCGGGGCGGCCGCCCTGGTGGGGCCGGACGAGGTGCGGGCCTCCAACGCCTCCGGGAACACGGCCGTTCCGCTGCTGGCCGCCTTCCTCGGCGGGGGCGCGGGCTCCACCGGCGGCGCGGTGCTGTTCGCCTTCGTCGCCGCCATCGCCTTCGCCACCATCCTGGCCGTGGTCGCCGGCATCACCCTCGCCTCCTCGGCCTCCGTGGCACACGACCTCTACGCCTCCCTCAAGCGCCGGCACGCCAGGCAGCGCAGCGAGGTCGCGGTGGCCAGGGTCGCCGCCGTCGGCATCGGGGCGGTCGCGATCGCCCTGGGGCTGCTCGCCCAGAACCTGAACGTGGCGTTCCTGGTGGGACTGGCCTTCGCGGTGGCGGCCTCCGCCAATCTGCCGGTGCTGCTCTACTCGCTGTTCTGGCGCGGCTTCACGACCCGCGGGGCCGTCTGGTCGGTGTACGGAGGCCTGATCCCGGCGGTGCTGCTCGTGCTGGTCTCGCCGGTGGTGTCGGGCAGTGCGGAGTCCCTCTTCCCCGGAGTGGACTTCCAGTACTTCCCGCTCCAGAATCCGGGGATCGTCTCGATCCCGCTGGGCTTCCTGGCGGGCTGGCTGGGCACGGTCACCTCGCGGGAGGAGCCGGACGAGGCGAAGCACGCGGAGACGGAGGTCCGTTCCCTGACCGGCGCCGGGGCCGTCTGAGCGAGGTCAGGCCGGCCCCTCCGACGGCAGCCAGGTGTAGCGGTGCTCGGGGCGGCCGGTCTCGCCGTAGCGCAGGGCGAGGCTGACCCGGCCGGTGCGTTCCAGGAGCTTGACGTAGCGCTGGGCGGTCTGACGGCTGATGCCGGCGCGGTCGGCGATCTGCTGGGTGGACAGGGGTCCTTCGGCGGACAGCAGCACCTGGCGGACCAGCTCCGCGGTGGTGGCGGAGTGGCCCTTGGGGAGCTCGTTGGAGGATCCCGCGGTGGCGAGCGCGCCGAAGATCCGGTCCACCTCGGCCTGCTCGGCCTCGCCGCCGGTGTCCAGTGCGCGGCGCAGGGACGCGTAGGCCTCCAGCCGGGTGCGCAGCCCGGCGAAGGTGAAGGGCTTGACCAGGTACTGCAGGGCTCCGAGACGCATCGCGGCCTGCACGGTGGCGAGGTCACGGGCGGCGGTCACCATGATCACGTCGGTGCGGTGGCCGAGTTGGCGCAGGCGCCGCACCAGGTCCAGGCCGTTCTCGTCGGGCAGGTAGTGGTCCAGGAGGACGAGGTCGACCGGATGCGTGGCGAGGAACTCCAGGGCCTCGGCCGCCGAATGCGCCTGCGCCGTCACCCGGAAACCGGGAACCTTCGCCACGTACGCCGCGTTGATCCGGGCAACACGCGTGTCGTCGTCGACGACCAGGACGACATGAACCCTGCTCGGGGTCTCGCTCATCGCAGGGCCTCCGGGAGTACGACGGAGAACTCCGCCCCTCCGTCCTCTGCTTCGCCGGCCCGGGCGCTGCCGCCCTGCCGCTCCGCGAGGCGGCGTACGAGGGCGAGCCCCAGCCCGCGCTCGCGGTGGGCCCGGGGCTGCTTGGTCGACCAGCCCTCCGTGAAGATCTCCTCGCGGCGGGCGGCGGGAACCCCGGGGCCGCTGTCGCGCACCCGCAGCACGGCGGTACGGCCCTCCGCACGCAGCTCCACCTCGACCAGCGGCGCCGCGGAACCGGCGGCCGCGTCGAGGGCGTTGTCCACGAGGTTGCCGAGGATCGTGACGAGACCGCCCGGGTCCACCAGGCGGTCGGGAAGGAGGGTGGTCCCCGCCAGCCGCAGCGGGACGCCGCGTTCGGCCGCGACGGTCGCCTTGCCCACCAGCAGCGCGGCCAGCAGCGGGTCGTGGACCTTCTCGGTGACCTGTTCGGCCGTCGTACGGTGCACCCCGGCGACCTCGGTCACGAACTCCACCGCCTCCTCGTGCAGGCCCAGCTCCAGCAGGCCGAGGAGGGTGTGGAGGCGGTTGGCGTGCTCGTGGTCCTGGGCGCGCAGGGCATCGATCAGACCTCGCGTGGAGTCGAGTTCGCGGCCCAGGCGCTCCAGCTCGGTGCGGTCGCGCAGGGTGGCGACGGCGCCGCCGTCCTCGGTGGGCATGCGGTTGGCCACCAGCACCCGGGGCCCCTGGACGGTGAGCAGGTCCCGGCCGGTGACGCGGCCCGACAGTACGTCCGCGGTGCGGCCCGCACCGAGTACGTCGTCCAGCGGGCGCCCGGCGCAGCGGTCGGCGGCGTCCGGGGCGAGGCCCAGCAGGCGCGCGGCCTCGTCGTTGACCAGCCGGACCCGGCCGTCGGGGGCGAGGGCGATGACGCCCTCGCGGATGGAGTGCAGCATGGCCTCGCGCTCGGCGAGCAGTCCGGCGATGTCGGAGAAGGCCAGATCGCGGGTCTGCCGCTGGATCCTCCGGGAGAGCAGGTAGGCGGCGAGGGCGCCCGCCGCCAGGGCGCCGCCCGCGTAGGCGAGGAGACCGGGGATCGCGCCGAGCAGCCGGTCGCGGACGCTGTCGTAGGCGATGCCGACCGAGACGGCGCCGACGATCTCGCCGTCGGCCGCGAGGAGCGGGACCTTGCCCCGGGCGGACCGGCCCAGGGTGCCGTCGTCGATCTCCATCACCTCGCGCCCCGCGAGGGCGTCGCTCGGGTCGGTGGAGACGGGCAGTCCGATCCGGTCGGCGCTCGGGTGCGAGCGGCGGATGCCGTCCAGGTCGAGCACCACCACGTACTCGGCCCCGGTGGCGCGGCGGATCCGCTCGGCCGAGGCCTGTACGGGGCTGTCGGGAGAGGGCCCCGAGGCGAGCAGCCCGCCGGCCAGCGACGGGTCGGCGGCGGCGCTCTGCGCGATGGCCAGGGCGCGCCGCATGGCCTGGTCGTCGAGCTGGGAGCTCAGGGGCGCCAGGAACAGTCCGGTGGCCAGGACGACGACCCCGGCGGCGATGGCCAGCTGGGTCAGCAGGATCTGGGAGACGGCCCGTCTGGGCAGCCCGAGGCGCCGAGCGCTCATGAGGGGGAACCGCATGGGCAGCAACGGTAGGTCGGCCTCGGCGCAAGCGGAATGCTTCCGCCCGGCTTGTCGGGTTCGCCACTCCCGTCTTGTCCGGGCCGTGCTCCAGGACTCGCTGCGGGTGAAGTGCGTGTCGCAGGGCTCGGGGGGTCCGGCAAGCCCCCCAGGCCGTCACTTTCGGATCCTGTCGGGTGAGCCCGGGTCGTCCGGTGCCATGGGGTCTCCCCAGGCCCGCCAGGGCCGAGGGGAAGCATCGCAAGGCGGAGGGGCGCCCGTGTACCGGACGTACTCGGGCGCCCCGACAACGCGGCGAGGTGCTGTGCCGGGCGGGCCGGGCCCGACAGGATCCGGAAGAGACGGCCTAGGCCTCCGGCACCGGCACCGGCATCGGCTGCGGCGGGCGGGGGCCGTGGTACTGCCCGCTCGGGCGCATCCGCAGCGGTCGCTCCTGGTACTCCTCCAGCGCGTGCGCGATCCAGCCGGCCGTACGGGCCACCGCGAAGACCGTCTCCCCGGCTTCGGCCGGCATTCCGCAGGACACCGTCAGCACCGCCAGCGCCAGGTCCACATTGGCGTGCAGCCCGCCCTGCCGGGCCATCACCGCGGCCACCTCGCGCGCCGCGCCCAGCGCCGGACCGGCCTGCTCCAGCGTCTCCAGGCGGGCGAAGAGGGCCCGCGCTCGCGGGTCCTCGCCCTGGTACAGCCGGTGGCCGAGCCCGGGGACCCGGCGTCCGGCCCGCAGGTACTCGGCCACCACCGGCGCGGCCCCGCCCTGTTCCAGCACCTCCACCAGCATCCGGTGCGCGAGCCGCCCCGCCGCGCCGTGCAGCGGCCCCTCCAGGGCGCCGAGCCCGGCGGACACGGCCGCGTACGGATGGGCCCGGGCCGACGCGGCCACCCGTACGGCCAGGGTCGAGGCCGCCAG
The DNA here is from genome assembly GCF_002080455.1 of Streptomyces sp. Sge12. Taxonomy (NCBI): domain Bacteria; kingdom Bacillati; phylum Actinomycetota; class Actinomycetes; order Kitasatosporales; family Streptomycetaceae; genus Streptomyces; species Streptomyces sp. Sge12. The sequence goes on along the minus strand of NZ_CP020555.1, from coordinate 2,194,495 downwards.
ATCGTGGTCGACCAGCAGCCCGAGCGCCAGGTCCAGTACGGCCAGTGCGTCCGGGTCGGGCTCCCGCGCGGTCAGCCGCGACCACAGCTGCCGGGCGATCCGGCCGTCCCCGGCCCACCCGTCCGGGCCCGCCGCGGGCAACGCCCCGACCAGGGTGGGAACCAGGGCGCGCGCGGAGCCGAGCACCGCCTCCTCGGACAGGTCGAAGCGCAGCGGATCCGCCACGGCCGCCGCGGCGACCGCCACCCGCAACCGGTCGATGGGGCCACCGTGCTCCGGCAGTGCGGCGACCGCCCGCCGGGCCGCCGCCAGGGCCTGCGGGGGAGCGGTGAACCGGGCCCCGGGCGCGATGGCGCCCGTCCAGAGCCACTCGGCGACCGCCTCATAGCGGTAGCGGGAGGCCAGTTCGACGGCGTCCACGCCGCGGAAGTAGTAGCGGTCGGGCTCGATGAGGGTGAGAGCGGTGCGCACGGTGAGGTCCCCGGTGGGGGCGGCCGCCTCGCGGCGGCTCCGCCGGGCCAGCGCCTCCACCTCGGCGGCGTCGAAGCTGCTGCCCCGCCCGGCCGGGTCGCGGCGGCTGGTGAGCTGGCCGCGGCTCACGTACGCGTACACGGTCGCCGGTTTCACCCCGAGCGCGCGCGCCGCCTCCTGTGTGCTGAGCCTGCGCCCGCCGTCCGTCTGGTCGCTCATGACCACACCCTACAGATGATCGATGCATTGATTGAATCAACATTGACAAGGATTGAATCCATCATGGATGGTCAATCCATGGACAGCACTCTGGAAGTACCCCGCGGTCTCGCGGGAGTCGTGGTCACCGAAACCGGGTTGGGCGATGTCCGGGGCCGGGAGGGCTTCTACCACTACCGCCAGTACTCCGCCGTCGAGCTCGCGGCCACCCGCGGCTTCGAGGACGTGTGGCACCTGATGTTCCGCGGCACGCTCCCGGTGGACGCAGCGGAGCGCGCCGCCTTCACCGCCGAGATCGCGCCCCTGCGCCGACTGCCCCAAGAGGTACGGGATGCCCTGCCGGACCTCGCCCGGGCCACCCGGCTCTCCGGCCCCCTCGCCGGACTGCGCACGGCACTGTCGCTGCTCGGCGCCTCCGCCGGCTTCCGCCCGGTCTACGACCTCGACCCCGGCCGCCGGGCCGCCGACGCGCTGGCCGCCTGCGCTGCCGTACCGACCCTGCTGACCGCCCTGCACCGGCTGGGGCAGGGCCTGGAGCCCGTGGAGCCGCGCGACGACCTCCCGTACGCCGCCAACTACCTCTACATGCTGACCGGCCGGGAACCCGATCCGGCCCGGGCCCGTGCCGTCGAGCAGTACCTGATATCCACCGTCGACCACGGCTTCAACGCCTCGACCTTCACCGCCCGCGTGATCGCCTCCACCGGCGCCGATGTCGCGGCCTGCCTGACCGGGGCGATCGGCGCGCTCTCCGGCCCCCTGCACGGGGGCGCCCCCAGCCGGGCCCTGGACACCCTCGATGCCATCGGCACCGTGGACCGGATCGGTCCGTGGATCCGCGAGCGGGTCCTGGCGGGCGATCGGATCATGGGCTTCGGTCACCCCGTCTACCGCACCGAGGACCCCCGCTCACGCATGCTGCGCGAGATCGCCCTCCGGTTCGGCGGTCCCCTCGTGGACTTCGCCGTCGAGGTCGAGCGCCAGGTGGAGGAGATCCTCGCCGAACTGAAGCCGGGCCGGGAACTGCACACCAACGTGGAGTTCTACGCGGGCGTGGTCATGGAACTGTGCGGGCTCCCGCGCGAGATGTTCACGCCCACCTTCTGCGCGGCACGGGTGGTCGGCTGGAGCGCCAACATCCTGGAACAGGCGGCCGACTCGAAGATCATCCGCCCGGCCGCCCGGTACACCGGCCCCACCCCGCCCCAGCCGGTGCCGCTCCTGCCCTGAGGGATCCCGCCCTGCGGGATCGTGCCCTGCATGATCCTGGCTACGATCGACCGGGTGAACAGCAGGCAGCCCATCCCCGTCGTCGTCCTCGCCGGTTTCCTCGGATCCGGCAAGACCACCGTGCTGAACCACCTCCTCGCCGGGCGCGGAGGCACCCGCATCGGGGTCGTCGTCAACGACTTCGGATCGATCGAGGTCGACGCGATGTCGGTGGCCGGCCAGGTCGGGGACTCGATGGTCTCCCTCGGCGGCGGCTGCCTGTGCTGCGCCGTCGACGGCAGCGAACTCGACGCCTACCTGGAGAAGCTCTCCGCACCCGTCCACCGGATCGACGTGATCGTCATCGAGGCGAGCGGGCTGGCCGAGCCCCAGGAGATGATCCGGATGCTCATGGCCAGCGAGAACCCGGACATCCGGTACGGCGGCATGGTGGAGGTCGTGGACGCCGCCGAATTCGACGCGACCCGGGCCAGGCACCCGGAGACCGACCGCCACCTCGCCGTCGCCGACCTCGTGGTGCTCAACAAGACCGACCGGGTGGACGCGGCCGAGCGGGCCCGGATCGAGAAGGAACTCGCCGCGCTGTGCGCCCCCGGCACCCCGGTCGTGGGCGCCGATCACGGGCGGATCGACCCGGAGCTCCTCTTCGACCGGCGGCCCTGGACCGAGACCCGCGGACAGCTCTCCTTCGAGGACCTCCTCTCCGAGGCGGCCGGCCACGATCACGACGGCTGCGACCACGTGCACGCCGCGTACGAGAGCACGGAGTTCACCTCCGAGCAGGCCCTGTCCCCGCGCCGGTTCATCGACTTCCTCGACCGGCGCCCGGCCGGGCTGTACCGGATCAAGGGCTTCGTCTACTTCGGCGTACCCGGGCACGAGGAGCGCTACGAGGTCCACGCGGTCGGCCGCTTCCTCCGCTTCGCCCCACGGCCCTGGGGGCGGGGCGAAGCACGCCTGACGCAGCTCGTCCTGATCGGCGCGGGCACCGACGGCCCGGGGCTGCTGCGCGACCTGGAGGCCTGCCGCGAGCCGGCCCCGCACGAGGCGCGCCCCGAGAGCATGTGGGGCGTGCTCCGGTACGTCGCCCGGCCCGCGGAGCCGGCAGAGCCGGCAGAGCCCGCGGAGGGGGCCGACTCCGGGACCGGCTCGCACGAGGGCTGAGGGAGCCGACACCCTTACTTCGGGCCGGGGTTGCTGTCACCGGGACGACCCCCGGCCTCGAGCTTCGGGCGACCGCCCGACCGCTCAGGCGACCTCGACCCCGTACTCGCCCAGCAGGGCCTCCAGGCCGCCGCGGTACCCCTTGCCGCCGATCACGAAGTCCCAGTCGCCGTTGGCGCGCCGCCGGAACGAGCCGAGGACCAGGGCCGTCTCGCCGGCGCGCCCGTCAGAGACGTCGAGCCGGCCCAGTTCCTCCCCGCCGGCCGACAGCAGCCGGATATGGGCGTCGGTGAACCCGGCGAGGTCGGCGTGCGGATCCACCTCCGGGTCGATCGCGGCCACCAGGACCAAGCGGTCGGCCTGCGACGGCAGGGCGTCGAAGGAGACCTCCAGCGCCGCCTTGTCGGGCATCGCGTGCTCGCGGGAGCGGACCGAACCGTCCGGGGTGCGCGGGTTGTTGAAGAAGACGAAGTGGTCCTCGCTCAGCACCCGGTTGCCCGTGCAGACCAGGGCGCACACGTCCAGGGCGACCGCGCCCGACCAGGACATGCCGAGCACGTTGTGGTCCGCCGGGGGAGCCGGCTCGGGCTCGGGCGCCCGCCGCGCGGGCGCCGCGGCGCTGCCGCCCCCGAGACGGCCCCGGAGCCCGTACTGGTGGAGCAGCTCGACCAGGTCCGCGCCGGGAACCAACTCCAGCGGCTTGCCGTTGGCAAAGGTGTACGACCCCGGCCCGAAGGACGCGGTGGTGACCAGCACCCCCTTGTTCGCCCCCTTGTCCTGGACCGTGCCGTACAGATCACGCACGGCCGTCGGCGGCACCGTGTTCCGGTAGCGCTTGACCTGCACCACGATCCGCCCGCCCCGGATCGGCGCCGGGTCCACCGCCTCCACGTCCACCCCGCCGTCGCCAGAGCGCTGCGTGGTCACCGCCTCCATGCCCATCGCCCGGAACAGCTCGGCGACCAGGTTCTCGAAGGCGATCGGGTCCATCACGAAGAGATCCGGCTCGTCCTCGTCCGCGCCGCCCCCGTGCCCGCCGTGGCTGACGACACCCCCGCCGACCTCGTCGGGCCGGCGCCCGGGGCGCACCGCCGTCAGCTGGTCGGGCCGCGCCGACAACAGCCCGCCCAGCCCCGAGACCAGGCAGTCCACCGCGCTGACCTGTTCCAGCCGCAGCCCGGAGAAGGCACTCCGTTCGGCCGGCACCGTGGAGAGCACGAACCGCGCCTCCTGCCCCGTCACCGGATCGTGGCAGTCCACGAAGCCGTTGACCACGACCGAGTCCAGTACGCCGAACTCGTCCGCCGCGTACAGCTCGCGCACCACCAGCAGCACGCACTGGGCCAGCAGGTCCCGGTACAGGGCCCGCCGCTCCGTGACCGGGCGCGGCTTCACCTTGTCCTGGTCCGTGCTCGGCAGGTACTGCACGGCCCGGGCCTCCGGCACGACCGCGTACCCGGGCAGTTCCCAGTCCAGCACCAGCTGGCGCGCGGCGGGGTCGTAGGCGGCAGCCACCTGCCGGGGCAGCCCCTCGGGCCAGGCCTTCGAGGCGTACAGGGCTGCCGAGAAGTACTCCACCGCAGCCTCGGCATCGCCCGCGCGCAGCGCGTCGGCCAGCTCGGTGAGCCCGCTGTTGTGCGCCCGCACCCCGGCGAGCTGCTCCGCCGCCCACCGGTCGTACTGCTGCCGGTACGCGGCCAGTTGCTGCTGCCGCTGTGCCTCAGCGGCGTTCGCGGCCTGCCAGGCCTGCGTGTAGCGGGCGTGGGCCTCCCGCTCCGCCTGCGCCCGGTGGTTCGAGCCGAGCGTCCAGCCGCTGCTCTGCCGCTGGAAGTCCTCGATGCGGGGCATCGGCACCGGCTGCGCCAGGGCCCCCGGGTTGAAGGGCTCCAGCCGGTCGGGCCGGGCCAGGTCGGATATCCGGAACGCCGGTGCCCGGCATCCCGCGGCCAACAGGCCCTTGAGGGCGGTGACCTCGGCGTCGAGCTGCGCGGTGCGCCTGAGGGCCTCGGCCTCGCGGTACTGCCGGTGGCTCCGGTTCGCGTCCCGTTCGTAGGCCCGCTGCCGGCGCTCGGCCTCCCGCTGCTGGATCTGCTGCGTCTGTTGCTGACGACGCTGGGCCTCCGCCCAGTTCCCGATCAGTCCGCTTCCCGCTCGACGGCTCATCAGTTGTGTTCTCCCCCCACCGCGTCCACGGGGAAAACACTAGTCGGCATTCGGGTGGTACGTCCCCCCGGTCGCACCACCCGAATGCCCTTCTGCGTCCCTACAGCGCGGCTCCCGCCAGCGCCGCGACGACCGCCGGCAGTGCGGCCCCCGAGCCGTCCCGGCGCGGGTCCACGGCGGGCAGTTCGGCCGGAGTGCCGTTCGCCGTCGCCGCGCGGGCGGGGGAGCCGCCCGCCCATGCCAGTACCAGCACGTCCTCGCCCTTCAGGAACCGCTGGCAGCGCACGCCGCCCGTGGCCCGGCCCTTGCGCGGGTACTGGTCGAAGGGGGTCAGCTTCCCGGACGTCACCGAGTCGTCCAGGGTGCCGTGCGAGCCCGCCACCGTGAAGACCACGGCCTCCCGCGCCGGGTCCACGGCCGAGAAGTGGATCACCTTGGCGCCGTCGGCGAGCTTGATGCCGGCCATGCCGCCCGCCGGGCGGCCCTGCGGGCGGACCTGGCCCGCCGGGTAGCGCAGCAGCTGGGCGTCGTCGGTGATGAAGACCAAGTCCTCCTCGCCCGTGCGCAGCTCGACCGCGCCGACGATCCGGTCGCCGTCCTTGAGGGTGATGACCTCCAGCTCGTCCTTGTTCGCCGGATAGTCGGGCACGACGCGCTTGACCACGCCCTGCTCGGTGCCCAGCGCCAGACCCTGCGAGGACTCGTCCAGCGAGGTCAGGCAGATCACCTTCTCGTCCGCCTCCAGCCCGGAGAGGAACTCCGAGACCGGGGCGCCGCCCGCCAGGTTCGGCGCGGCGTGGGTGTCCGGCAGCTGCGGCAGGTCGATCACCGACAGCCGCAGCAGCCGCCCGTACGAGGTGACCGCGCCGACATCGGCCCGGGCCGTCGCCGCGACCTGCGAGACGATCAGGTCGTGCTTGGCGCGGGCGCCGCCCTCCTCCTCCGGCAGCGCCTCGCCGTTCGCCGTACGGGCCAGCAGGCCCGTCGAGGACAGCAGCACCCGGCACGGGTCGTCCGCGACCTCCAGCGGAACCGCCGCCACCGCGGTGCCCGCGGACTCCAGCAGCACCGTGCGGCGCTCGGTGCCGAACTTCTTCGCGACCGCCGCCAGTTCCGCGGAGACCAGCTTGCGCAGCTCGCTGTCCGACTCCAGGATCCCGGTCAGCTCGTCGATCTCGCCGGCCAGCCGGTCGCGCTCGGACTCCAGCTCCAGGCGGTCGAACTTGGTGAGCCGGCGCAGCGGGGTGTCCAGGATGTACTGGGTCTGGATCTCGCTCAGCGAGAACCGCTCCATCAGCCTGGCCTTGGCCTGGGCCGAGTTCTCGCTGTCCCGGATGAGCCGGATGACCTCGTCGATGTCGATGAGGGCCACCAGTAGGCCCTCGACGAGGTGCAGCCGGTCGCGGCGCTTGGTGCGGCGGAACTCGCTGCGCCGCCGGACGACCTCGAAGCGGTGGTCGAGATAGACCTCCAGCAGCTCCTTGAGGCCCAGGGTCAGGGGCTGCCCGTCGACCAGCGCCACGTTGTTGATGCCGAAGGACTCCTCCATCGGCGTCAGCTTGTAGAGCTGCTCCAGCACCGCCTCCGGGTGGAAGCCGTTCTTGATCTCGATGACCAGGCGCAGGCCGTGCGCACGGTCGGTGAGGTCCTTGACGTCGGCGATGCCCTGGAGCTTCTTCGAGCCGACCAGGTCCTTGATCTTCGCGATGACCTTCTCGGGGCCGACCGTGAAGGGCAGTTCGGTGACGACCAGGCCCTTGCGGCGCGCCGTCACGTCCTCGACGGCCACCGTCGCGCGGATCTTGAAGGTGCCGCGCCCGTTCTCGTAGGCGTCCTTGATGCCCGAGAGGCCGACGATCCGGCCGCCCGTGGGCAGGTCGGGACCCGGCACGAAGCGCATCAGCGCCTCCAGGTCCGCCTGCGGGTGGCGGATCAGGTGGCGGGCGGCCGCGATGACCTCGCCCAGGTTGTGCGGGGGCATGTTGGTGGCCATGCCGACCGCGATCCCGGACGCGCCGTTGACCAGCAGGTTCGGGTACGCGGCGGGCAGCGCGACCGGCTCCCGCTCCTGGCCGTCGTAGTTGGCGGTGAAGTCGACGGTGTCCTCGTCGATCGACTCCGTCATCAGTGACGTGGCGTCGGCCATCTTGCACTCGGTGTAACGCATTGCGGCCGGCGGGTCGTCGTTGCCGAGCGAACCGAAGTTGCCGTGGCCGTCGACCAGCGGCAGCCGCATCGAGAAGGGCTGCGCCATGCGGACGAGGGCGTCGTAGATCGACGCGTCACCGTGCGGGTGGAGCTTGCCCATGACCTCGCCGACGACACGGGCGCACTTCACGTAGCCGCGGTCGGGGCGCAGGCCCATCTCGTTCATCTGGTAGACGATGCGCCGGTGCACCGGCTTCATGCCGTCCCGGGCGTCGGGCAGGGCGCGGGAGTAGATCACCGAGTACGCGTACTCGAGGAAGGAGCCCTGCATTTCGTCGACGACGTCGATGTCGAGGATCTTCTCCTCGAAATCCTCCGGCGGCGGGGTCTTCGTGCTGCGGCGGGCCATCGCTGCGCGGCTCCTTAACCAAAATGGGGTGTGCTGGGTGTCTGGCGGGGTGTCTGGCTCGGTCTGACGGTCTTGTGGTGTCCGGCGAGGGTACGACGCGGACCATTGTGGCCCGACGCACCGACAACGCCGACTCCGACCCCGGGGGTCCCCCGGACGGAGTGCGGGGGAGTGACCCGGGAACTTATCCGGCGGCCGACGCGCTTGCATACAGTGGCAGGTCGATAAGAAATCTCTGCATCGCGATCGAAGGGACCACATGCCCATGGGTCACACGGCCACAGCCCAGGCCGGCTCCGGCGGCCTGACAGCGACCGAGCACCGGCTGGCCAACGGCCTGCGCGTGGTGCTGTCCGAGGACCACCTGACCCCGGTCGCCGCGGTCTGCCTCTGGTACGACGTCGGCTCGCGCCACGAAGTCAAGGGACGCACCGGTCTGGCTCACCTCTTCGAGCACCTGATGTTCCAGGGGTCGGCGAGCGTACCGGGCAACGGCCACTTCGAACTGGTCCAGGGCGCCGGCGGTTCCCTCAACGGCACCACCAGCTTCGAGCGCACCAACTACTTCGAGACGATGCCGACCCACCAGCTGGAGCTCGCGCTCTGGCTGGAGGCGGACCGGATGGGGTCCCTGCTGGCCGCCCTGGACGACGAGTCCATGGAGAACCAGCGCGACGTCGTCAAGAACGAGCGCCGCCAGCGGTACGACAACGTTCCCTACGGCACGGCCTTCGAGCGGCTCACCGCCCTGGCCTACCCCGAGGGCCACCCGTACCACCACACCCCGATCGGCTCCATGGCCGACCTGGACGCCGCGTCCCTGGAGGACGCGCGCACCTTCTTCCGTACGTACTACGCGCCCAACAACGCGGTGCTCTCCGTCGTCGGGGACATCGACCCCGAGCAGACGCTCGCCTGGGTGGAGAAGTACTTCGGCACCATCCCGGCGCACGACGGCAAGCAGCCGCCGCGCGACGGCTCGCTGCCCGACATCATCGGGGAGCAGCTGCGCGAGGAGATCGTCGAGGAGGTCCCGGCGCGTGCGCTGATGGCCGCCTACCGGCTGCCGCACGACGGCACCCGTGAGTGCGACGCCGCCGACGTGGCGCTGACCATCCTGGGCGGCGGCGAGTCCTCGCTGCTGCACAACCGGCTGGTGCGCCGCGACCAGAGCGCCGTCGCGGCCGGCTTCGGCATGCTGCGCCTGGCCGGGGCCCCCTCCCTGGGCTGGCTGGACGTCAAGACCTCCAGCGGGGTCGAGATCCCCGCCATCGAGGCGGCCGTGGACGAGGAGCTCGCGCGGTTCGCCGCCGAGGGCCCGACGGCCGAGGAGATGGAGCGGGCCCAGGCGCAGCTCGAGCGCGAGTGGCTGGACCGGCTGAGCACGGTGGCCGGGCGCGCCGACGAACTGTGCCGCTTCGCGGTGCTGTTCGGCGACCCGCAGCTGGCGCTGACCGCCGTCCAGCGCGTCCTGGACATCACCGCCGAGGAGGTGCAGGCCGTGGCCGCCGCCCGACTGCGCCCGGACAACCGCGCGGTGCTCGTCTACGAGCCGATCGCCGCCGACGAGGCCGACCAGCACGACGAGTCCGACGAGAACGAGGGGGCGGAGCAGTGAGCGACACCGCAGCCGTCACGATGAGCTTCCACCCGCAGCCCCAAGCCGGCGAGCCGCAGCCGTGGGCCTTCCCGGCCCCCGACCGCGGGCAGCTGTCCAACGGGCTGACCCTGCTGCGCTGCCACCGGCCGGGCCAGCAGGTCGTCGCGGTCGAGGTCAATCTCGCCGCGCCGCTCGACGCCGAGCCCGCCGGCCTGGACGGCGTGGCGACCATCATGGCGCGGGCGCTCTCCGAGGGCACCGACAAGCACTCCGCCGAGGAGTTCGCGGCCGAGCTGGAGCGCTGCGGCGCCACCCTCGACGCGCACGCCGACCACCCGGGCATCCGGGTCTCGCTGGAGGTCCCGGCCTCCCGCCTGCCCAAGGCGCTGGGCCTGCTCGCCGAGGCGCTGCGCGCCCCGGCCTTCGCCGACGCCGAGGTCGACCGGCTGGTGCGCAACCGGCTCGACGAGATCCCGCACGAGCTGGCCAACCCGCAGCGCCGCGCCGCCAAGCAGCTCTCCAAGGAGCTCTTCCCGGCCACCCTGCGGATGTCCCGGCCGCGCCAGGGCACCGAGGAGACGGTCGCCCGGATCGACTCCGCCGCCGTACGCGCCTTCTACGAGGCCCACGTACGGCCCGCCACCGCCACCGCGGTGGTCGTCGGCGACCTGACCGGCATCGACCTGGACGCCGTGCTGGCGGACACCCTGGGCACCTGGACGGGCAACACCGCCGCCGCCCTCCCGGTGCCGCCGGTGACCGCGGACGACACCGGCCGCGTGGTCATCGTGGACCGGCCCGGCGCGGTCCAGACGCAGCTGCTGATCGGCCGGATCGGGGCGGACCGCCACGACCGGGTGTGGGCGGCCCAGGTGCTCGGCACGTACTGCCTGGGCGGCACCCTCACCTCGCGCCTGGACAAGGTGCTGCGCGAGGAGAAGGGCTACACCTACGGGGTGCGCGCCTTCGGCCAGGTGCTGCGCTCCACCGCGGACGGCAAGGGTGCCTCGATGCTCGCCATCAGCGGCTCGGTGGACACACCGAACACGGGCCCGGCGCTGGAGGACCTCTGGAAGGTGCTGCGCACCCTCGCCGAGGGCGGTCTGACCGACGCCGAACGCGATGTCGCCGTACAGAACTTGGTGGGCGTCGCCCCGCTGAAGTTCGAGACGGCGGCCTCGGTCGCGGGCACCCTCGCGGACCAGGTCGAGCAGGAACTGCCGGACGACTACCAGGCGCAGTTGTACGCCCAGCTGGCCGAAACCGGCACGGTGGAGGCGACGTCGGCGGTCGTGAAGGCCTTCCCGGCGGACCGGCTGGTCACCGTCCTGGTGGGCGATGCGTCGCTCATCGAGGAGCCCGTGCGGGCCCTCGGGATCGGTGAGGTCACGGTCGTCTCCAACTGACGGTCGGGCGACGGCTCCTTGAGGGCCGGCTGAAGGTTTCAGCAAGGGGTTCTGGTGACTTGTTCACCGGAACCCCTTTTGTCCGTTTAATGGTGAGGTTGCTTGTATGCGGTGTGGCGTACGCAACAAAAAGCCGCGTCTGTTTGGCGATTGACTGATGATCCGCCTAGCGTCGGCCGTGCTGTCCGTCAGTTGTGCCCGCCGCACCCGCGGCACCGGGCAGCGATCGCCGAGTCCCCGTCAGGCGCGAGCCTGGGGAGCCGGGGACCCACATGAGTCCCTGGGGTGAATCGGACCCCCTCGTAAGAGGAGGCCCGTAGGAGACCTTCCTGCTCCGAACCCGTCAGCTAACCCGGTAGGCGAGAAGGAAGGAAAGGATCAAACCCTTCATGGCGTTTGGCAGTCGTCCCGCTGGTTCCGGTAAGCACCGTGGTTCCAGCCGTCTGAGCCGCAAGACCGCCGGTTACGCCGGTATCGCCGCGATCGCCACCACGGGTGTCGTCGGCTCCCTCGCCGCCCCGGCCTTCGCCGCGGACAACCACAGCAGCAACATCGGCCAGGACAACGGCCTCGGTGCCGTCGTCGTCGCCGACGAGCTCGCGGGTGACATCTCCGAGCAGGCCGACGCCCAGCACCGCGCCGCCGAGCACGCCGCCGCCAAGGCGCAGGCCGAGGCCGACGCGAAGCAGAAGGCCGCGGAGGCCAAGCGCCTCGCCGAGGCCAAGGCGAAGGCCGAGCGCGAGGCCGCCGAGCGCGCCGCCCGCGAGGAGGAGCGCAAGCGCCTCAACACCTTCGTCGCCCCGGTGGACGGCTCCTACGTCAGCACGCAGTACCACGCGGGCGGCGGCATGTGGTCCTCCGGCAGCCACACGGGCATCGACTTCCACGCCGCCTCCGGCACCTCGGTCCACGCCGTCGGCGTCGGCACCGTCGTCGAGGCCGGCTGGGGTGGCGCGTACGGCAACAACGTCGTCATCAAGCACAACGACGGTACGTACACCCAGTACGGGCACATGACCTCGCTGAACGTCTCGGTCGGCCAGCAGGTCACCCCCGGCCAGCAGATCGGCCTGTCGGGCTCCACCGGCAACTCCAGCGGCCCGCACCTGCACTTCGAGGCCCGCACGGGCTCGCAGTACGGCTCGGACATCGACCCGATCGCGTACCTGCGCTCGCACGGCGTCGAGCTCTGACGCTGCCCCGAGCAGCTTCGGCTCCACCTTCTGCTCCACCGAAGACCCCGGCTCCCCGAGCCGGGGTCTTTGTGTTGCGCGTCCCTGTGCAAATGTTTCGCATTTTCGGCTGCTCTCGGAAATTATCGTGTGTTGCAATAGAGTCTCGGTACGCGCATGTGCGTGCAATCAGGCTGGCAGTCGGAAATAGGCGGAGGTTCGGTCTTGCGTATTCCTGCGCACGCGGTATGCACAGCAATCCGCGACGACATCGTCTCCGGGGCGTTCGAGCCGGGCGCGCGGCTGACCGAGGAGGTGCTGGCCCGCCGGTACGGGGTCTCGCGCGTCCCGGTCCGCGAGGCCCTGCGGACCCTGGAGTCCGAAGGCTTCGTGACCACGCGGCGCCATGCGGGGGCCTGCGTGGCCGAGCCGACCGAGCAGGAGGCCGCGGACCTGCTGGAGCTGCGGATGCTGCTGGAGCCCCTGGCGGCCGCCAGAGCGGCCCGGCGGCGCACCGACGCACACCTCAAGGTGCTGCGGGGGCTGGTCAGGCTGGGGCAGGAGCGGGCCAGGCGGGGCCAGGGGGAGGACCTGCGCTCCCTGGGCGGCTGGTTCCACGAGACGCTCGCGCAGTCCTCCGGCAGCCCCGGGCTGATCGCGCTGCTCACGCAGATGCGGCACAAGGTCGCCTGGATGTACGTGGTGGAGGCGCCGGCCCGGCCGGTGGAGTCCTGGGCGGAGCACGGCGCGATCGTGGACGCGGTGGCGCGCGGGGACGCCGAGCGGGCGCGGGCGCTGACCGTGCTCCACGCCGAACGGGCGGCGGGGGCGCACCGGCTGCGGGTGCGCGCGGCGGTGAGGACTTCGCAACCTGCCGTAAACATGTCGAGCGGCCGGCATTAACAGGACCCGTATACAAAGGGTGGAATCGCGCATCGCGTGAATTCGCTGCACGGCGGCCGGTCGGATTGTGCGCCGGGCCGATTTTCCGTGCCGAATTCCTGCGGAGCTCAATTCGGAGTACGGCGGATTTGTGCGGGGCCCTTTTCCGGCCGAGCGGGATCTTCCCGGTGCGCCGCGAGCGGCCGACGCCGGGTCGCACCCGGCAGTGCGGGAGCGCCCCGCGGGGCGCCCGGGCAGGTCGAGCACCGACGGCGCGGACCGACGCGGTGCGTTGTGCGTGCGGGTGCGGGTGCGGGTGCGGGTGCGGGTGCGGGTGCGGGTACGGGTATGGGTACGGCGCCGGCGCGAGCCCGTAGGTGTGCGCCCTCGCTCCGCCGGGCCGGGGCCGTGCCGGAGATCTGCGCCCGCGAGTGCATCGCGACCCGGGCGGTCGTCGCACCCGGTGGGCCGGCGGCGGTCTGCGCTTGGGCGGCGATGCTGTGCCGGACCCTGCGGGCTGCGGCCCTGTGCACCGTGTGCCCGTGCTGCGGGACGGCCGCGGCTCCCGGCCGGGGGCGGGCGGCAAGGGTGCGGCCCGGCAGGGGGGTTGCGAGGGGGCGGGGCGGGCCCCGTGCCGGATGCGGCGAAGCCGCGGTCCCGGGAGCGGGGGCCGCGGCTTCGTGCGTGAGGTCGAACCCGAAGGGTCAGACGGTCTCGGGGAGCTCCTCGAGACCCTCGGCGACCAGCTTCGCGAGGCGGTCGAGCGCGGCGTCCGCACCCTCGGCCTCGGAGGCGAGGACGATCTCCTCGCCGCCCTGGGCGCCCAGGCCCAGAACCGCCAGCATGGAGGCGGCGTTGACCGGGTCGCCGCCGGACTTCGCGATGGTCACCGGGACGCCGGAAGCGGTCGTCGCACGGACGAAGATCGAGGCGGGACGAGCGTGCAGGCCCTCGGCCCAACCGACGTTGACGCGGCGCTCTGCCATGGTGATGCCCTTCAGGTTCTTACGGTTGTCTAGACCAGTCTCTCACGACGTCCGGAATGCTCGGACCGACCTTCGGCCTGATTTTTTCGCCGTTCGACCTTCCCCAGCTTGCACTGGTTTGTCCCATCCTGCCTAATACGCCGCGCGAGCACTGTCCCGCCCGATCCGGCCGTAAGGTAGGCCCATGACCATCGAGTCGGACCCCTCGTACCCGGCCCACTGGGAAGCCGACGTCGTCCTGCGCGACGGCGGTACCGCCCGGATCAGGCCCATCACCACCGAGGACGCGGGCCGGCTCGTCAGCTTCTACGAACAGGTCTCGGACGAGTCGAAGTACTACCGCTTCTTCGCGCCCTACCCCCGGCTCTCCGACCGCGACGTGCACCGCTTCACGCACCACGACTACGTGGACCGGGTCGGGCTCGCCGCGACCATCGGCGGGGAGTTCATCGGGACCGTCCGCTACGACCGCATCGGCCCCGACGGCCGGCCCGCCTCCGGGCCCGCCGACGAGGCGGAGGTCGCCTTCCTCGTCCAGGACGCCCACCAGGGCCGCGGGGTCGCCTCCACCCTCCTCGAACACATCGGCGCGGTGGCCCGCGAGCGCGGCATCCGGCGGTTCGCCGCCGAGGTGCTGCCCGCCAACAACAAGATGATCAAGGTGTTCACGGACGCCGGGTACCAGCAGAAGCGCAGCTTCGAGGACGGCTCCGTCCACCTCACCCTCGACCTCGAGCCCACCGCCGAGTCCCTCGCCGTGCAGCGCGCCCGCGAACAGCGCGCCGAGGCCCACTCCGTGCAGCGGCTGCTGGCCCCCGGCTCGGTGGCCGTCGTCGGGGTCAGCCGGTCCGGCGCCGGTGTGGGCGCGGCCGCGCTGCGCAACCTCCGCGACAGCGGCTTCCGCGGCCACCTCTACGCCGTCAACGAGGCCGTCACCCGCGACCTCCTCGACGGCGTCCGGGCCTACCCCGCGATCGGGGCCATCGGCGCCCCGGTCGACCTCGCGGTGATCGCGGTCCCGGCCGAACGGGTCCCCGAAGCGGTGGCCGCCTGCGGCGAGCACGGGGTCCAGGGACTGGTCGTCCTGTCCGCCGGCTACGGGGAGAGCGGCCCGGCCGGCCTCGCCCGCCAGCGCGAACTGGTGCGGCAGGTGCGCTCGTACGGGATGCGGCTGATCGGCCCGAACGCCTACGGGGTGATCAACACCGCCCCGGACGTCGAACTCAACGCCTCCCTCACCCCGGCGCCGATGCCCACGCGCGGCCGGATCGGCCTGTTCACCCAGTCCGGGGCGATCGGGATCGCCCTGCTCTCCGGGCTGCTCCGGCGCGGCGAGGGGCTGTCCTCCTTCGTCTCCGCGGGGAACCGGGCCGACGTCTCCGGCAACGACATCCTCCAGTACTGGTACGACGACGAGGCGACCGATGTCGCCCTGCTCTACCTCGAAACCCTCGGCAACCCAAGGAAGTTCACCCGCCTCGCCCGCCGGACGGCGGCCGTCAAGCCGGTGGTCGTGGCCAAGGGCGGCCGCCACAGCCCCGCCGGGCACGTCGTCCCCGGCACCAGGCTCCCGGAGGCCACCGTCTCCGCGCTGCTGCGCCAGGCCGGCGTCATCCGCGTCGACACGGTCACCGAGTTGGTGGACGTCGGCCTCCTGCTGGCCGCGCAGCCGCTGCCGGCCGGGCCCCGGATCGCCATCCTCGGCAACTCCGAGTCCCTCGGGATCCTCACCTACGACGCCTGCCTCACCCAGGGCCTGCGGCCGCTGCCGCCCCTGGACCTGACGACGGCCGCCTCACCGGCGGACTTCCGCACCGCCCTGACCGACGCGCTCCGCTCCGAGGACTGCGACGCGGTCGTGGTCACGGCCATCCCCTGGGTCAGCGAGGACGCCCCCACGGACGACCTGGCCGGTGCGCTCCGCGACGCCGTGGCCGAGCACCCCGGCAAGCCGGTGGCGGTGGTCCACGTCGAACTGGAGGAGCTCGTCGAGGCCCTGTCCGCGGTACGGGGCCTGCCGCACCCCGCCCCCTCCCCGGCCGGCGGCCCCGCCCCGGACCCGCAGTCCCGGGCGGGCGTGCCCACCGCTGCCGGGGCCTCCATCCCCAGCTACCCCGCCGCCGAGCGGGCGGTCAAAGCCGTCGCCGAAGCGGTCCGGTACGGCCAGTGGCGCCGGGCCCTCGCCGACGACGACGGGCGGGTCCCCGAGTACGAGGACATCGACGAGACCGGAGCCGCGGCCCAGCTGGCCGCCCTGCTCGCGGACGTCGACGCCGGGGCCGCACTCACCCTGACCGACTGGCACGCCCGCGAGCTGCTCGCGCGGTACGGGATCCGGGCCCTGCCCACCCTGCCCGCGCCGAGCGCCGACGCGGCGGCCCGGGCCGCCGCGGTGCTCGGCTACCCGGTGGCGCTCAAGACCACCGCCCCGCACCTGCGCCACCGCGCGGACCTGGGCGGCGTACGGCTCGACCTCACCAACGAGGCCGAACTGCGGCGTTCGTACGAGGAGCTCACCGACGCGCTGGGCAAGCCGGCCGAGCTCCTGCCCGTGGTGCAGGCCATGGTGCCGCGCGGGGTCGACACCGTCGTGCGGTCCGTCATCGACCCCGCCGCGGGCGCCGTCCTCTCCTTCGGGCTCGCCGGGGTCGCCTCCGAGCTGCTCGGCGACACCGCGCACCGGCTGGTCCCGGCCACCGACCGGGACGCCGCCGGGCTGATCCGGTCCATCCGGACCGCGCCCCTCCTCTTCGGCTGGCGCGGCAGCGACCCGGTGGACACGCCCGCCCTGGAGGACCTGCTCCTGCGCCTGTCCCGCCTGGTGGACGACCACCCCGAGGTGATCGACGTCCGTCTGGAGCCCGTCGTGGTCGCCGCCGAGGGGGTGTCCGTGCTCAGCGCCACCGTCCGCGTCGCCCACGCGCCCGCCCGCGGAGACCTCGGCCCGCGGACCCTCCCCAGTTACTGACCGGGTACGGCGCGGCCTGAGGGCCCCGTACGGGCCTTAGGATGGACCTCATGGCGAAATCCGGTACGACGACCCAGGGGCTGCGCACGGCGATCGAGCGCAGCGGCTACTACCCGGCCCTCGTGGCCGAGGCCGTGGAGGCCGCGGTGGGCGGCGAGCCGATTTCGTCGTACCTGGTCCACCAGGAGACGACCTTCGACTCCAACGAGGTGCGCCGACACGTCACCGTGCTGGTCCTGACCGGCAACCGCTTCATCGTCAGCCACACCGACGAGCAGGCCGCCGACGCAGGGTCCCCCTCCCCGTACGCGACCACCTCCACCGAGTCGGTCAAGCTGTCCAGCATCTCCTCCGTGGTGCTCAGCCGCGTCGTCGCCAACCCGGAGTCCTACACCCCCGGCACCCTGCCCCGCGAGGTCGTCCTGACCATCGGCTGGGGCGCGGTCTCGCGGATCGACCTGGAGCCGGCCGCCTGCGGCGACCCGAACTGCGACTCCGACCACGGCTACACCGGCAACTCCACCGCCGACGACCTCAGCCTGCGCGTCAGCGAGGCCGGCGACGGCCCGGAGGCGGTGCGCCAGACCCTGGTCTTCGCACAGGCACTCTCCGAAGCCACAGCGGCGACGTCCACCTCCACCCCCGCCCGCTGATGGCGTACTCCGCGGCGCAGGAGTGGCCCGAGCCGGAGCTCCTGGACCTGGCCGGCGCCCCCGTCCCGGAGTACGGCAGCGGGTCGCTCGCCGATCTGCTGCCCACGCTCGTGGCGGGCCAGGGCGTACCCGGCTTCACCGCCGCGATCCCCGAGCTGACCCCGGCCGACCGGAACTGCGTGTTCCTTGTCGACGGCATGGGCTGGGAGCAGATCAAGGCCCACCCGGACGAGGCCCCGTACCTCACCTCCCTGCTCGGCAGCTCGCGCGGCGGCACCGGCCGCCCGATCACCGCGGGCTTCCCGGCGACCACCGCCACCTCGCTGGCCTCCGTGGGCACCGGCCTGCCGCCGGCCCGCCACGGCCTGCCCGGCTACGCCGTCCGCAACCCGGCCACCGGCGAACTGATGAACCAGCTCCGCTGGCACCCGTGGACCCCGCCGAAGCCCTGGCAGCCGTACCCGACCGTCTTCCAGCAGGCGGACAAGGCCGGGGTGGCGACCGCCCAGGTCTCCTCGCCCGCCTTCCAGACCACCCCGCTCACCAAGATCGCGCTGAGCGGCGGCACCTTCCTCGGCCGGATGACCGGCGAGGAGCGGATGGACCTGGCGGCTGAGCGCCTCGCGGCCGGTGACCGCTCGCTCGTCTACACCTATTACAGCGAGCTCGACGGGGCCGGTCACCGCCACGGCGTGGACTCCGATGCCTGGCGCGGCCAGCTGATGTACGTGGACCGGCTCGTCCAGCGGCTCGCCGAGCAGCTGCCGCCGCGCACCGCCCTGTACGTGACCGCGGACCACGGCATGGTCGACGTCCCCTTCGACGAGGACTCCCGGATCGACTTCGACGAGGACTGGGAGCTCGGCGCGGGCGTGGCCCTGCTGGGCGGCGAGGGCCGGGCCCGGCACGTGTACGCCGTGCCGGGTGCGCAGGCCGACGTGCTGACCGTGTGGCGCGAGGTGCTCGGCGACCGGTTCTGGGTCGCGAGCCGCGATGAGGCCCTGGAGCTGGGCTGGTTCGGCACGCCGGGGGAGTGCGACGAGCGGGTGCTCGGCCGCATCGGCGACGTGGTCGCGGCCGCCCAGGCCGATGCCGCGATCACCGCCTCGCGCAACGAGCCGAACGAGTCCGCCCTCGCCGGAATGCACGGATCCATGACTGCGGCGGAGCAGCTCGTCCCGCTGCTCGAGATCCGCACCTGACCCACGTCGGCCCACCGCCCCGACCCCCTGCCGCCCACCACCTGCCCACGACCCGAAAGGTCTCGTACTTCCCATGCCCGAGCTGGTGTTCTTCTCCGGAACGATGGACTGCGGAAAGAGCACTCTGGCGCTCCAGATCGCGCACAACCGCGATGCGCGAGGACTCCAGGGCGTGATCTTCACCCGTGACGACCGGGCGGGCGAGGGCAAGCTGTCCTCGCGCCTCGGGCTGGTGACGGAGGCGGTGGAGGCGCCGGAGGACATGGACCTGTACGCCTACCTGGTCGCGCAGTTGTCCAAGGGCGGCAAGGCGGACTACGTGATCGTGGACGAGGCGCAGTTCCTGACCCCGGAGCAGATCGACCAGCTCGCCCGCATCGTCGACGACCTCGGGCTGGACGTCTTCGCCTTCGGTATCACCACGGACTTCCGCACGAAGCTCTTCCCGGGCTCCCAGCGCCTGATCGAGCTGGCGGACCGGCTCGAACAGCTCCAGGTCGAGGCCCTGTGCTGGTGCGGCGCCCGGGCCACGCACAACGCCCGCACGGTGGGCGGGGAGATGGTCGTCGAGGGCGCCCAGGTCGTCGTCGGCGATGTGAACCGTCCGGCGGAGGAGATCGGCTACGAGGTCCTCTGCCGCCGCCACCACCGCAGGCGGATGACCTCGGCCGCGGCCCGGGCCGGCACCCTCTCCCCGGACGTCCTCCCCGTCAACCACGCCTGACACCTGACACCTGACGGCTCCCGGCTGCCGCTCCTGCGGCACGGCGGCCGAGGGCGAGCAGCAGTACGAGAAGCCGCCGGACGGCGCCGTGGTCCGTGCGCGCCGGGACGAGCGCCGCCCCCACCCGCCCCACCCGCGCCGCCGCCTTCCGCCGGTGCGTCCACGCACGGGGACGGCCGGTCGCCGGCCCGGCCGGACCGGCGGACATCGCGGGCCGGCAGCGGCGATCCCCGGGCCGCCGGGTGGGCCGTACACTCGGCCCATGGGTCGCACACGTTCCTCGAGGCAGTGCCTGCAGCAGGCCGCCTCCGGGATGCGCCCGGCCGCCGGGCTCACGACCGTCGTCGACCCGGCCGACGCGGCCCTCGCCGTACCGCCCAAGACGCGCCGTACCGCCCTGCACGGGCACGGCTAGCGCTTCGCGCCTCCGGCGCCTCCGCTCCACATCACCACAGCAGCTTCCCGGCATGCCGCCGGCGCTGCCGCCTGGCTACGGCCGCACGCCCGGGCCCGAGCCCCCTCGAAGGGACCATTGTGAAGCTGAGCGAATTGCTGGCCGGGCAGGAGCACCACGTCCTCCAGGGTGATCCGGACACGACGCTGATCACCGCGGGAACCACCTACGACGCCGACCGGGTGACCCCGGGCTCGCTCTTCATCGCCGTACCCGGACACCGGGAGGGCGGCCCCGGCTCCGTCCTGCCCGCCCTGGCCCGGGGCGCCGCCGCCGTGCTCGTCGACGGCAGCGAACCCGCCCTGCCGGCCGCGGTGTGGCCCTTGGGCGCCTGCGTCGTCCGGGTACCCGACACGCGGACGGCCGCCGCGGTGGTGACCTCCCGCTACTTCGGCGAGCCCGGCAGGCGGATGGACATGGTGGCGATCACCGGCACCAACGGGAAGACCTCCGTCTCGTACATGGTCGAGTCCGTCCTGCGGATCGCCGAGGGATCCAGGGTGGGGGTCATCGGAACCGCCGGCAGCAGGATCGGCGACGAGCCGATCCCCATGCCGCCATCGGTGCTGACCACGCCGGAATCCCCCGACCTGCAATACCTCCTGGGGTACATGCGCGACCACGGGGCCGCCGGCGTGGTGCTGGAGGCCACCTCGATGGCGCTGCTGACGCACCGGGTGGACCGTACGTTCATCGACGTCGGGGTCTTCACCAACCTCACGCAGGACCATCTGGACGACCACGGGACCATGGCGGACTACCGGGACGCCAAACTGCGGCTCTTCCAGGGCCTGTGCCGGCGTGCGGTGGTCAACGCCGACGACCCGGTGGGCGCGTCCATCGTGTCGATGATGCCGGGTGCGGTGACCACGTACGCGCTCGACCGCCCGGCCGACTACCGGGCCACCGATCTCGTGGTGAGCGCCGCGGGCACGCGGTTCACCCTCCACCACGACGGACGCGCCTACCCGGCCTCGATCCCCGTCCCCGGCCGGTTCTCGGTGGCCAACGCCCTCGCCACGGTGGCGGCCTGCCACGTACTGGGGCACGAGCTGGGCGCCCTGGTCGACGCGCTCGACCGGATGCCGCCGGTCCCGGGCCGGCTGGAGCGCTTCCGGACCCCGCTGGGCACGTCGGTGATCGTGGACTACGCCCACTCGCCGGACTCCCTGGACAAGGTCCTGACCACCATCCGGGGCTTCGCCCGCGGCCGGGTGATCACGGTCTTCGGCTGCGGCGGGGACCGCGACACCACCAAACGGGCCGAGATGGGCCAGATCGCCGGAAACCACTCCGACCTCTGCGTCCTGACCTCGGACAACCCCCGCAACGAGGACCCCGAGGCCATCCTGGACCAGGTCTCCACCGGCCTCGCGGCGACCGGCACCCCCTTCCGGCGCTACACCGACCGCCGCCGGGCGATCGGCTTCGCCCTGTCCGAGGCGGGCCCCGACGACACGGTCCTGATCGCCGGCAAGGGCAGCGAACCGCACCAGATCATCGGCGAGCAGCTGCTCCCCTTCAGCGACATGGCCACGGTGCGCGAACTCGCCCTCGATCCGCTCCACGGCTGAGTCCACGCGGACCCGGCCGCGGCGGCGGGCGTGGCGTGGGGATTTGTGCGGGTTGTCGGGTGATGATGGCGAAGTGCGACTTGATCACGTGTCCTATGCGGTGGCCCGCGACAGCTTCGTCTCGACCGTCCAGTGGATCGGATCGGCCCTCGGCGGAGGCTTCGTCGACGGGGGCGTGCACCCGCGTTTCGGCACCCGCAATTTCATCCTCCCGCTGAGCGGCGGCACCTACGTCGAGGTCGTCACCACACTCGACCACCCCGCCGCCGACCGCGCACCCTTCGGCCAGGCGGTCGCGCGCCGCGCCGCCGAGGGCGGCGGCTGGCTCGGCTGGGTGGTCTCCGTCGACGACATCGCCCCGGTCGAGGCCCGCCTCGGCCGCACCTCGGCCGAGGGCCACCGGGTCCGCCCCGACGGGTTCGACCTGAGGTGGAAGCAGATCGGCCTGCTGGAACTGATGGAGGACCCGCAACTGCCCTACTTCCTCCAGTGGCTGGTCCCCACCGAGGAGCGCCCGAGCGCCGACCCGCGCACCCCCACCACCATCCACGGGGTCTCCATCGCCGGCGACGCCTCCTCCATCGCCGAATTCCTCGGCGAACCGGCCGACCACCCCCTCGACCAGATCGACGTCACCTGGGTCGAGGACGAGGAACCGGGCCTGGTCTCGGTCGAGTTCGCCACCGCCCGCGGCCCGGTCACGATCTGATCCGCGCACGGCGGTGGGCCGACCACCGCCGAACGCTCGAGGCCATCGCGTGGAAGTGCCGCACCGGGCCGGCGTGCCCGCGGCGGCCGTCGTGGAACTGTACGCATCCCCCGCGCCTCTTAGTAACGTATGCGAATCCGGGGGCTGCCCACTGTCCTCGGGGACAGGGGATGTGATGGGACTGGCCGAGGAAATAGCCGCCATGCGTGTCGGATCGGGGCATTCCGGTCGTTTGCTGGGGGAATTTCGCCGCGCAGTGCTCCTCGTGCCGCTGTCCGAGGGCGAGGACGGCGGTCTGATGTCGGGGTGGCAGGGCGGTGTCCGCTGGATCTACGCCTTCACCGACGAAGAGGCGCTGGCGCGCTTCGCGGTGGCGCGCGGTGCGGCCGCCGGGGCCCGTGAGTGGGAGTACCTGGCGATCCTCGGGGCCCGGCTCGTCGACGCGGTGATTCCCACGGTCGACGGCCCGACCGGGGTGGCCGTCGATGTCGCGGACGAGGACGCTTCCATGCTGTTCCCGCCGGTCGTGGGCATCGTCGCGGACGCGTATGCCGTGGATGCGCAGCCCGATCGTGCGGAAGCCGTCTGATGGCGGGCGACGGGGACCTCGAGGTCTCGCCGGCAGCGGTCAAGAACATCCAGGACGGTCTGCGCAAGGCCATCGCCGAGTTGCGGGAGTCCGGTGACGCGGCAGGCGCCTCCCAGGGTGCCGGTTTCAGTGATCTGTCGATGACGGGGATGGAGGCCGGACACATGGGTCTGGCCACCGACTTCGAGGACTTCTGCGAGCGCTGGGAGTGGGGGGTGCGCAGTCTCGTGCAGAACGCGAGCACCCTCGCCGGGAACCTCGGCATCGCGGCGGGCACGGTGTGGGAGGAGGAGCAGTACATGCAGGGCGCGTTCAAGGTCGTGGCGAACGCCGCGTACGGCAATCCGCATGCGAGCGAGGACGAGATCGAGCAGAAGAGCTGGGACGACATCTGGCGGGCGGACGTCTACAAGCCGGACTACAGCGCGGAGTCCTTCGAGAAGAGCCGGCAGGACATGAAGCAGACCTGGTCGGACACGGGTGACAAGCTGACCTCCAGCGGGAAGATCGGCTCGTTGAAGGACCTGCTGGACCAGGCCGGCGGGGACGGCAACTGATGGGCTGGAAGGACTTCGTACCGGACTCGGCGGAGGACTGGGTCGAGGACCGGGCCAAGGACGTCGGCGACGCGATCGAGTGGACCGGGGACAAGGTCGCCGACGTGGCCGACGAGGTCGGTCTCGACGACGCCGGCGACTGGATCCGCGACAAGAGCCGCTCCGCCGCCAACCAGCTCGGCGCGGACGTCTCGGAGCTGGAGCTCGGGCAGACCGAGGACCCGAACAAGCTGGTCTACGGCAGCGTGTCGAAGATCCGCGCGCAGGTCTCGCACCTGAACGACTTCAAGTCCTCCTTCACCCTGGTCGGCAACGGCCTGAAGGGCCTGGAGGGCGACGGTCTGAAGGGCGCGTCGGCGGACGCGTTCCGGGAGGCGATAGCCAAGGAGCCGCCGCGCTGGTTCAAGGCCGCGGAGGCCTTCGGCAAGGCCGCGGACGCGATGGGCCGCTTCGCGGAGACCGTGGAGTGGGCGCAGGGCCAGGCCAAGCAGGCCCTGGAGGACTACAACAAGGCCAAGAAGGTCTCGCAGGACGCGCGCACCGCCTACAACAAGTCGATCACCGACTACAAGGCGGCGGTCGAGGCGGAGAAGGACACCCTCCCGCCGAGGCCGTCGGACGATTTCACCGACCCCGGCAGCCCGCTGATCAAGGCGGCCCAGGACAAGCTCGACACCGCCCGCACCCAGCGCAACGAGGTCGCGGAGACGGCCCGTACGGCGGTCCGCGCGGCCCGTGACGCCGCCCCGCCCAAGCCCTCGTACGCCGAGCAGCTCAAAGACGGCATGGACTACCTGGACCTCGCGCAGACCCACCTCGCGGGCGGTGTCCTCAAGGGCACGGCGGGCCTCGGCAACTTCGTCCGCTCGGTCAATCCGATGGACCCCTACAACCTGACCCACCCCGCCGAGTACCTGACCAGCCTCAACTCGACGGTCGCCGGACTGACCGTGGCGGTCAACGACCCCATGGGCGCCGGCAAGCAGATGCTCGACGAGTTCATGAAGGACCCCAGCGAGGGCATCGGCAAGCTCCTCCCGGAACTCGTCGGCACCAAGGGCCTCGGCGCCCTGAAGAAGACGGCGTCGATCGCCAAGCACGCCGACGACCTCCCGGGCCCCGGCCGCAGCCACCTCGACAAGGACGGCCCGGACGGACCCTCCCGCGACTCGTCCAAGGACAAGGTCTGCGAGGAGGACCCGGTCGACGTCGCGACCGGCCGCATGATCCTCACCCAGACCGACGTGGCGCTGCCCGGCACCCTGCCGCTCCTGTTCGAGCGGACCTTCGAGTCCTCCTACCGGGCGGGCCGGTGGTTCGGCCCGGCCTGGGCCAGCACCATAGACCAGCGGCTGGAGATCGACGCCGAGGGCATCGTCTTCCTGCGGGAGGACTCCAGCGTCCTGGCCTACCCGCACCCGGCGCCGGGCGTCCCCGTCCATCCCACGCGGGGCCACCGCTGGCCGCTGTCCCGGGACGCCGACGGCCGCGGGTACCGCATCACCGACCCCCGCACCGGCCTCGTACGGCACTTCGCCGTCCACAGCGAGGAGCTGGCGCTCCTGGTGCAGATCGACGACCGCAACGGCAACCACATCACCTTCGTCCACGACGAGGCCGGCACCCCTCAGGAGGTGGTCCACAGCGGCGGCTACCACCTGAAGCTGACCACCGCCGGGGGCCGGATCTCCCGGCTCGCCCTGGCCGACGGCACCGAGATCCTGCGCTACGGGTACACCGACGGCCACCTCGCCGAGGTCACCAACTCGTCGGGCCGGCCCTTCCGGTTCGGCTACGACGAGCACGGCCGGATCATCTCCTGGACCGACACCAACGACCGCCACTTCGACTACGCCTACGACGACCGCGACCGCTGCGTCGCCCAGTCCGGCACCAACGGTCACCTCAACGCCCGGTTCGAATACGGCGACGGCGTCACCACCGTCGTCAACGCCCTCGGACACCGGCGGCAGTACCGGGTCAACGAGCGGGCCCAGATCGTCGCCGAGATCGATGCCACCGGCTCCGTCACCCGCTTCGTCCACGACCGATTCAACCGGCTGGTCTCCCGGACGGATCCGCTCGGCCGGACCAGCCGCATGGCGTACGACGAGGACGGCCGGCTGGTCTCCCTGGTCCGGCCGGACGGCCGCGAGGCCACCGCCCGGTACGACGGTCAGGGCGGACCGACCCACCTCACCCGCCACGACGGCACCACGATCCACCGGACCTACGACGACCGCGGCAACATCACCTCCGCCACCGACAGCGCCCGCAGCGCCACCACCTTCACCTACGACGAGCGCGGAAACCTGGCCTCGCTGACCGACGCGCTGGGCCGTACCACCTCCATCCGCTGCGACCGCGCGGGACTGCCGCTGGAGATCACCGACCCGCTGGGCGCCGTGACCCGCTACCGGCGCGACGCCTTCGGACGCCCCGTCGCCGTCACGGACCCGCTCGGTCACACCGCCCGGCTGACCTGGAGTACCGAGGGCCGCCTGCTGCGCCGTACGGAACCGGACGGCACCGAGCAGTCCTGGGAGTACGACGGCGAGGGCAACTGCGTGCGCCACACGGACGCCCTCGGCGCGGTCACCTCCTACGAGTACGGCGACTTCGACCTCCTGGTGGCGCGCACCGGGCCCGACATGGCGCGCCACACCTTCGAGCACGACGCCGACCTCCAGCTCACCCGGGTCACCAACCCCCAGGGCCTGCACTGGTCGTACAGCTACGACCCGGCCGGCCGGCTGGTCGACGAGACCGACTTCGACGGCCGGACCGTGGAGTACGCCTACGACGCGGCGGGCGTGCTGATGAGCCGGACCAATGCCCTGGGGCAGACCGTCTACCACCGCAACGATCTCGGACAGATCGTCCGCCGGGAGTGTGACGGGGCCGTCACCACCCTGGAGTACGACGTGTTCGGGAAGCTCGCCCACGCGGCGGGACCGCACGGCACGCTGACCCGCCTGCGCGACAGCGCCGGCCGGCTGCGCTCGGAGACGGTCGACGGGCGCACCCTGACGTACGCCTACGACGAGCTGGGCCGTCGCACCGGGCGCACCACTCCGGCGGGTGCCGTGAGCACCTGGAGCTATGACGAGGCCGGCCACTGCCGCGAGATGACCGCCTCCGGCCGCACGATCGCCTTCGAGTACGACACGGCCGGACGCGAGCTCGTGCGCCGGATCGGCGAGCACCTCACGCTCTCCAGCAGCTGGGACGACCGGGGCCGGCTGGCGGACCGGGCCGTCACCGGTCACGACGGCAGGCTGATCCAGCGCCGCGGGTACTCCTACCGCCCCGACGGGTCCCTCGTCGGGATCGACGACATGCACGCGGGCCCGAGGCGGTTCGAGCTGGACCCGGCCGGGCGGGTCACCGCCGTGCAGGCCGAGCAGTGGAGCGAGCGCTACGCGTACGACGAGGCCGGGAACCAGAGTTCGGCGTCCTGGCCCGAGTCCCACCCGGGCGGCGGGTCCGCCACCGGCACCCGCGAGTACGAGGGCACGCGGCTGACCCGGGCGGGCCGGGTCGGCTACGAGTACGACGCGCTGGGACGCGTCGTACTGCGACGGCAGTCACGGCTCTCGCGCAAGCCCGACACCTGGCGCTACGAGTGGGACGCCCAGGACCGGCTGGTGGCGGTCCGGACGCCGGACGGAACCCGTTGGCGCTACCGGTACGACGAGGTGGGCCGGCGCACGGCCAAGCAGCGGCTGACGGAAGCCGGCGAGGTCGCCGAGGAGGTGCTGTTCACCTGGGACGGTTCGGCGCTGTGCGAGCAGACGACGCGCACGGACGCCTCGGCCCAGGAAGTGATCCTCACCTGGGAGTACCGCGGCCTGCATCCGCTGGCGCAGACCGAACGCATCCGCACGGCCGACCGGAGCGAGGTGGACCAGCGGTTCTTCGCCATCGTCACGGATCTGGTCGGCACCCCGACGGAGCTGGTCGACGAGCGGGGTGCCGTCGCCTGGCGCACCCGCTCCACCCTCTGGGGCAGCACCACCTGGAACCGGGACGCGACGGCCTACACCCCGCTGCGCTTCCCGGGCCAGTACTTCGACCCCGAATCGGGCCTGCACTACAACGTCTTCCGCCACTACGATCCCCAGACGGCCCGCTACCTCAGCCCCGATCCGCTGGGCCTGGCCCCCGCGCCGAACCCCGCCACGTACGTCGTCAACCCGCACACCTGGGCCGATCCGCTGGGTCTGGCTCCGGACGGCTGCCCGCCCAAGGGCGAGAAGAGCAACCCGTTCTCGACCCGGGAGGAGGCCCGTCAGGCCGCGCACAAGCTGGCCGGCGTGGACCCCGACGTGGACGACCTGTGGGCGACCTGGAAGGTCACCGACGACATCAGCCTGAAGCACGTGGAGGGCTACACCTACTCCGACAACGCCTCCCACCTCGGTACCTTCTGGCAGTACGAGCTGAAGAACGGCGGAGGTTCCCGGGTGGTCGTGGAACACACCCACGACCCGGCGGGACCGCACTTCCACGCGGGCATGCCGAAGGCCATGGGGGAGCGGCCCGACGGGGGCCAGTTCGTCAACTTCGGTTGGGACAACAGTAATTACAAGGAGATGGAACGCTACGCCAAGATCAACAAAGAAGGCGGCGACCATCACCTGTTCTACGAGAACGGTGGCTGAGCATGACCGAGGATCACGGCGCGGGTGCAGGCGCGGGCGCGGGCACAGGCGCGCCGGCGCCGCAGCTGGCGGCGGCAGGGCTGGAGGTCGTGGACCGGGACGTCGCCGAGGGGCTGCCCCCGTACGCGCGCGCCTTCAAGGCCGTCGTCAACGTCGAGGTGGCCCCGCAGGCCACCGTGCCGCGCACCGCGCCGGGGGCGCTTCAGGAGGCCGACCGGCTGTGGCTGGAACACGCGCGGGCCGCTGCCGTCATCGACGACGAGGGCTGCTTCCTGGTCCGGGGGGCGGACCGCGACTGGGTGGTGGTGCGCCGTACCGCGCACACCGCGCTCTCCGCCGCCCTCGTCCCCGGGGCCGGTTCCATGGTCATCGCGATGTCCCCGGACGGCCGGCGGCTGTGCGCCCTCACCGAGGAGGACGACGACTACTGGATCGTCGTGCACCACTTCGAGGACCGTCCCGCCTGATCCGGGACGGCCCTCGGATCAGCTGCGATCGGTCGCCTCCGTCCCCGCTGCCCTGTTCCAGCGCATCCGGGACCAGGGCAGCGCGAGCTCGGCCCGGGCGGTGACCGGGTGCGGTGCCAGGGAGTCCACGGCGACCGCCTCGCGGTGGCGGGCGTACACGGTGTCCACGTAGCGGTGGCCGGTGTCGGCTGCGATGAACAGCACCGTGCGCTGCGGCGCCCGGGAGCGTTCCCAGCGGGCCGCGAGGTAGCCGGCCCCGGTGGACAGCCCGGCGAACACCGCGTGCCGCCGGAGCAGATCGACGCTGCCGGCCAGGGCGGCGTCGAAGGAGATCCAGTGGAGCGTGTCGTACGAGGCGTGGCTGACGTTGCCGAAGGGGATGGAGCTGCCGATCCCGGCGATGATGATCTCGGGGTCGGCGACGTGTTCGGCGCCGAAGGTGACGCTGCCGAAGGGCTGCACGCCGACCAGTTCGACGTCGGCGGAGTCCTCCCGGAGGTAGCGGGCGAGGGCTCCGGTGGAGGCGCCCGACCCGACCCCGCCGACGAGGGTGAGGCCGGCCCCGCCCGTCGACCTCCGGACCAGGTCGGACACGGCGCGGTAGCCCAGGTAGTGGATGTCGTCGTGGTACTGCCGCATCCAGTGGTACTCGGGATGCTCGGCGAGGATCTCGTGGATGCGTTCGACCCGCCGCTTCTGGTCCAGCTTCAGGTCGCTGGAGGGCTCCATCCGCTCCAGGGTCGCCCCGAGCACGGCGAGTTGTGTGCACAGCGTGTGGTCGACGGTCGCCGAGCCGACGATGTGGCAGTGCATGCCGTGGCGGTGGCAGGCCAGCGCGAGGGCGTAGGCGTAGATCCCGCTGGAGCTGTCCAGCAGGGTGTCCCCGCGCCGCACCACCCCGGTGTCGAGCAGGTGGCGGACCGCGGCCAGGGCGGAGACGACCTTCATGGTCTCAAAGCGCAGGCAGACGAGCCGCTCGTCGAGGCGTATCAGGTCGGGTCGGCCGATGGCCTCCGCGATGTGCTGGTCCACTCGGGAACTCCCGGTTCGTCTGAGGTCGTGTCGGAAAGGTGGTGAAGGTGCGGGTCGCGGCGATGCCGTTGCTCTCCAGGGCCCGTACGCAGCTCCGCACCCGGTGGCGCAGGCCCCTGGTCGCCGGGTCGAGGAGCAGACCGGCCACCGCGCCGCTGTGCGCGATTTGGACCCCCACCGCCCCGAGCCGCCGGCCGATATCGGTGAGCGTGTCGAACTCCCGGTGGTGCAGGCGCTGTTGGCCCCGGCGCGCGCTGGCGCTCGCGACCCGGCCCAGCAGGGCCGCGTCCCCCGTGGCCACGGCCCGCCGCAGCAGGGCGCGCAGCCGCTCGAAGGCGCGTACGTCGCTCGCGTCGTGCGCGGGAACCGGCAGGGAGAGGGTGTCCACGGGCGCGCCCCCGCCCAGTGCGCAGCCCACGACGACCAGGGGCGGCAGGCGGGGGCCGAGCACCTCCAGCACCCGCCCCTCGCGCTGGGCGAAGAGCACCGGGCGGGCGTCGAGCATCAGCGGGTCGCAGGCCGTTTCCGCGCGCACCGCGAGCCGGGCGACGGTGTCGGGCGCCAGCCGCACCCGGTAGGAGTCCGCGACGGCGCGTACGACGGCGATGACATCGCTGGTGGAGCTGCCCATGCCGAGGCCCACCGGGATGTCGGAGACGATCCGCAACTCGCCTCCGCAGGGCGCCTCCTGGCAGCGCGGCGCGCACTCCGCCACGGCCAGGGCCGCCGCCCGGGCCGCCTTCGTACGGCCGCCCGGCAGGACGGCGATCCGCTCCGGCGCGGTGCCGGGCCTGCGGGTGAACTCGGCCCGGCTGCCCGGCCCGGTCATCGGCAGGGTGACCAGGCCCGCGCACCGGCGCCCGCCGGCGTCGAGGAAGACGCCCTGGAGGATCTCGCCGTGGTGGCAGGGCGCGTGCCCGATCCCGCGGCGGGCGGTGGGCGCGATCACGGCTGCGCCACCGCCCGGTAGCGGTAGAGGGTCGTCGGGTCGGCGCTGAACTGGGAGAAGGGGAAGGGCTCCGCGGACAGGGCGGTCACCCCGGAACCGAGGAAGGCGCGGGCCACCGCGCTGCCGCTCTGCGCGTAGACGACCAGCGGGACGCCCCGGGCGCGGCAGCGGTCGAGGACGGTGTCGAAGGAGCCGTTGCCGAGGGTCATGCCGGTGGCGACGACGGCGTCGGCGCGTTCCAGCACCTCGTGCATGTCGGCGGTGACCGGATCGCCCCACCGGGTGGACCTGAGGTTGAAGTCGCACGGCAGCGGTACGCCGCCCCGCTCGCGGATGGCCGCGACCAGCGGGTCGACCACGCCGATGAGGCCGACCCGGGAGCCGGCGCCGATGTCCAGCAGCCCGGCGATGGCCGCGTCACGGGCCCGGGCGCGCACTTCGGGAGTGCCGGCGGGGAGGGTGACCGGTTCGGCCCCGGCGTCGCCGTGCGGGCGCTGCTCGGCCAGGTAGGCGTCGAGGGCGGCGATCCGCAGCGGGCGCGGCGCCTCGCGCAGCAGGACGTCGAGCGGGGCGCCCGAGGAGTCGCGGCAGACCGCCGGGTCGATCTCGCCGGCCTCGAAGGCGCAGCCCCCGAACGAGCCGCCGAGGCGCACCAGGACGTACTGGTTGAGGTAGGTGGTCGCGCCGCCGGCCAGCCGGGTGCCGTGGTGGATCCAGAACACGCTGGTCGCCACGAGCCCGGAGGGCAACGGGCCGTGTTCACCGGCCAGTACGGACGCGATGAGGGCGTCGACGGTCGGTGCGGGCGCGGTGGTGGTCCGGGTCGTCATGAGGTTCCTTCGCGGGGTGTCGGTACGGGTGCGAGTGCGGGAGGGGACGTGGGTACGGGTGCGGCGCTGCGCAGCGGCCCCCGGTAGCAGACGGCGGGCCGCCCCAGGGCGTCGGTGGCCAGTTCGGCGTCCACCTCGAAGATCCGGGCGAGGTGCTCGGGCGTGAGGACGGCGGCCGGGGTCCCGGCGGCGATCAGGCGGCCGTCGTGCATGAGCAGCAGCCGGTCGCAGTGGCGGGCGGCCAGGGTGAGGTCGTGCAGCGCGACCAGGACCGTCTGCCCGGTGCCGGCGAGCAGCTCCATGAGCTCCAACCGATGCCTGACGTCCAGGTGGTTGGTGGGTTCGTCGAGCAGCAGGGCGTACGGTTGCTGGGCGAGCGCGCGGGCGATGTGGGCGCGCTGCCGCTCGCCGCCCGACAGCCCCCGCCAGGAGCGTCCGGCGAGCCCCGTCAGGCCCATGCGGTCCAGCGCGGCGGCGACGACCGCCCGGTCGGTGGCGTCGGGTCCGCGCCAGCGGTCGCGGAAGGGCGTCCGGCCCAGCCCCACGACGTCGGCGACGCTCAGGTCGGTGTCGAGTCCGGAGTCCTGCTCGACGAAGGCGACCCGCCGGGCGATCCGCCGGGCGCTCCAGTCCCGTACGGGCAGGCCGTCGTAGCGCACCGTGCCCGTGTCGGGCACGCGCAGCCCGGCCAGGCAGCGGAGCAGCGAGGACTTGCCCGAGCCGTTGGGGCCGACCAGGCCGACCGTCTCGCCCGGCGCGATGTCCAGGCCGACCCCGCGCACGACGGGCGTGCCCGAGGCCGACCAGCCCAGTCCTTCGGCGGTGATCCTCACAGCTCCCCCTTCCTGCGCAGGACGAGGAGGAACAGGGGGACCCCGAGCAGTGCGGTGATCACGCCGACCGGGATCTCGCGCGGTGCGAAGGCGACCCGGGCCAGGGCATCGGTCCACACGAGGAACACCGCGCCCGCGAGCGCCGCGTGCGGGAGCAGGACCCGGTGCAGCGGGCCGACGACCAGGCGCACCCCGTGCGGGACGATCAGCCCGACGAAGCCGATGGCGCCGACGGTGGCCACCGCCACCGAGGTCAGCACGGCCGTCATCACGAGCAGCAGCATCCGGGTGCGCCGTACGCCGATGCCCAGCGAGGCGGCGGTGTCCGCACCGAACGCGAGGCCGTCGAGGGCGTTCGCGCACAGCCAGGCGGCCGCGAGCCCGAGCGGGGTGACGAGTGCACAGACCGCGACGGCGTCCCAGCGGGCCGGAGCCATCGAGCCCAGCAGCCAGTGGGTGAGGGCGCGCGTGGTGTCGGCGTCGGCGGAGGCCATCAGGACCAAGGAGGTCAGGGCGGTGAAGAGCTGCCCCACGACCACACCGGTGAGGACGATGCGGACCGAGTCCAGGCCGGTGCGGCGCAGCAGCGCCAGCAGCAGCCCGAAGGAGAGCACGGCGCCGACGAGCGCGCCGCCGGTCACCCCGAGCGTGCCGGCGCCCGGCCCGGCCAGGGCCAGGGGCAGGACGGCCGCGGTGACGGCCCCGGCCGAGGCGCCGGAGGACACCCCGAGCAGGTACGGGTCGGCCAGCGCGTTGCGGGTCACGGCCTGCAGTACGGTGCCGCACACCGCGAGCGAGGCGCCGACCAGCGCCGCCATCAGGACCCGCGGCAGCCGCAGGTCCCAGACCAGCGAGTCCAGCAGCGGCGGCAGCGGTGCGGTGCCGAGCCCCAGCCGGGCCCCGAGCACCCGGCCGAGGTCGGTCCATCCCACGTCGGCGGCGCCGATCCGGGTGCTGGCCGCCACCGAGACGGCGAGTACGAGCACCCCGGCGAGGAGGAGCCCCGCCCGGGCCGCACCGCCGCGGGGCCCGCCCCGGGCACGCGAGGGCGGCGCGCCGGCCACCCGGACGTCGCGGGCGGCCGGAAGCAGCAGGTCCACCACCCCCGGCTCAGCGGACATACCCGAGGTCCTTCACCGCGGCCGCCAGCAGCCCCAGGGCGTGCACGGAGCGTACGGAGGGGTCCAGTTCGATGCCCGGCACCTCGATGATCCGGTTCTCGCGCACCGCCTTCAGCCGGGAGACCACCGGGTCCGCGGCCATCGCGGTGCGCTTCTCGGCGGCGCTGTCGCCGGGCCGGCCGCGCTCGCCCAGATCGCCGATCACGATGAAGTCCGGGTCCCGCGCGGCGACTTCCTCCCAGGTGACCTCCGGCCAGTCCTCGGCCACGTCGTCGAAGGCGTTCTTCGCGCCGACGATCCGGCTC
Organism: Streptomyces sp. Sge12; assembly: GCF_002080455.1. Classification (NCBI taxonomy): domain Bacteria; kingdom Bacillati; phylum Actinomycetota; class Actinomycetes; order Kitasatosporales; family Streptomycetaceae; genus Streptomyces; species Streptomyces sp. Sge12. The sequence continues at coordinate 2,161,014 of NZ_CP020555.1, read as the reverse complement.
ATCTCGCTGGGCAGACCGGTCCGGCCCGCCACGTACGGCATGCCGTTGAAGACCGAGTAGAGGTAGACCACGGTGGGCTGCCCGCCGTCCCCCGCGGTGACCCTGCCGGCGTTCGCACCGGCCTCGGCGACGGCGGCGCGCTGCTCGCGGGCGAGGGCGGCGGCCCGCTGCTCGCTGCCGAAGACCTTGCCGAGCTGCTCGTAGTCGGAGAAGAGCAGTTCGAAGGGGGTCTTCCCGGGCTCGTTCTGCTGGGGGCAGTCCACGGCGCTGACGAAGGCCGGGACCTGCACGGCCGCCAGTTCCTCGCGGGTGCCGGCGCGGTCCTTCGTGTAGAGGTCGGCGGAGCCCGCCACCACGAAGTCGGGTGTGGCCGAACGGAGTTGCTCACCGGTGGCGATCTTCGGGGCGATGACCGGGACCTTGGCGTACGCGTCCCGGTAGCGCGCGGGGATCTTCGTCTTGAGGTTGGCCGTGCCGGCCATCCGGTCCTGGAGCCCCAGTTCCAGCAGGGTCTCGGTCGAGGCCTGGTCCAGGGCGACGGCGCGTTCCGGGGGCCGGTCGAAGGAGAGCTGCCGGCCGCAACTGCCGATGGTCGCCGCGGCGGAGGGCCGCTCGGCGGACGCGCGGTCCTCGGTGGTGGTGGCGGAGCAGCCCGTGGCTGCGAGGGCCAGGGCGAGTGTGAGGGGAATGCCGGTTCGGGCGCGGTGGCGCATGGGTTTCTCCGGTCCGGGGGGAGGGGGCAGGGCATGGGTGTGGTCGTGCACCGGGCAGGGGTGCCTCGTTCCAAAGGTACTGTAATGGTTATCGTTTTCATTAACACCCCCGGGTCGGCGCTCACCGAGCCGCGATCCGGTACCTGCCGACGAATGAGGAGCACCCCACCGTGGCGACCACACCCCAGCCCGGGACGACCGGAACGACCGAGACCGGTCCGCCGCCCGCCCGTTCCGTCCTGCGCGACACCGCGTTCCTGCGCCTGTGGGCGGGCACCACCGCCTCCGGACTCGCGACCTGGGCCCTGCCCTTCGTCCTCGGGCTCGCGGTCCTGCACCGGGAACTCGGCGCCGCCGGCCTGGGCCTGGTCCTCGCCGCCCGGACGGCCGGCTTCCTCGCCGCCGTCGCCGTCGGCGGCGTGCTGGCGGACCGTCACTCACGCCGCGCCGTCGTGTTCTGGTCCGCCCTCGCGGCCGCGGCCGCCGCCCCGCTGCTCGCCCTCGGACTCGGCCGGTCGCTGGTGCTGATGACCCTGGCCGCCGCCCTCGCGGGCGCCGGGCAGGGTGCCTGCCGCCCCGCCTTCCAGGCACTCACCGCCGAGACCGTCGCCGTCGGCCACAGGCAGCAGGCCAACGCCGCCATGACCATGGCGATCCGGACCTCCACGCTGGCGGGCCCCACCCTGACGGCGCTGCTCGCGGCCTTCGTCGACGCCGGCACCCTGCTGCTGGGGATCGGCCTGCTCTGGCTGGTCGCCGCCCTCCTGCCGGGCCGGGGCGCCACCGCACCGCGTGCCGACGCGGTATCAGCCGCCCCCGCCGCCGCCCCGCGCGCATCGCTGCGCGCCGAGTTCGTCGACGGGATACGCGAGGCCCGCCGGCACCCCTGGTTCCTCGCCGGACTCGGCGCCCTGACCGCCGTGATCGCGCTCGGCTATTCCGCCACCGGCGTCGCGCTGCCCCTCGTCAGCCGGGACCGCTACGGCACCGAGTGGGTTCTGGCCGCGGCCATGACCGCCTACACCGTGGGCGCGCTCGGCGGGGCCCTGGTCACCGCCCGCAGGCGGCCGCGCTCGCAGGGCTGGAGCGCCCTCGCCGGACTGGCCCTCTACGGCTTCGCGCCGCTGAGCCTGATGCTGCCGGTCCACCCGGCCGTGGTGGTCGCCGCCTACGCCGTGGCCGGCATCGGGATCGAGCTGTTCAACGTGCCCTGGTTCACGGCGACCCAGCGCGAGGTCGCGCCGGACAAGCTCGCCCGGGTCTCCTCGCTGGACTTCCTGCTGTCCTACGGCCTCGCCCCGGTGGGCCTCGCCCTGATGGCCCCGGCCATCGGCGTCTTCGGCGTCACTGCGGTGCTGGCCGTGTGCGCCGGGGCCTGCTTCCTCGTCCCCGCCGCGGCCGCCCTCGTACCGACCGCCCGCCACTTCGGGCGGGCGCCCGGGCCGAGGACGGACTGACCGGGCTCAGCGCCGGGCCGGCACGATGGCGAAGACCGCGCCCTCCGGGTCCGCGACCGTCGCCTGCCGGCCGCGCGTGCCCTCGCGGGGCGGGTCGACGACGCGCCCGCCGAGCTCCACGACCCGGGCCGCCGCCACGTCGGTGTCCTCCACCTCGAAGTACGCCATCCAGTGCGGTCCCCGGTCGTGCGGCAGCGAGCGGCCGACACCGTGCACCGCCGCCACGGGACGGCCCTCCAGGTGCAGGGTCAGGTAGTCGAAGTCGTCCGAGGCCGTGGCGTGCGTCTGCGCCTCGTGGCCGAAGACGTGCTCGTAGAACTTCCCGACCGTCGAGGTGTCCTGGGTGACCAGCTCGTTCCACACCGGGGTGCCCGGCCCGCCGTGCAGGCGGGTGCCCATCCGGCTCTGCGCCTGCCACAGGCCGAAGATGGCGCCCAGCGGGTCGGAGCAGATCGCCACCCGCCCGGCGATCCCGGCATCCAGCGGACCCACCGCCACCGTGCCGCCGCAGGCGCGGATCGACTCGGCGGTCGCGTCGGCGTCGTCCGTGGCGAGGTACGTCGTCCAGGCCACCGGAAGATGCCGGTCCGGCGGCATCTCGCCGATCCCGGCCACGTCGTGGCCGTTCAGCACCGCGCGGACGTACGGGCCGAGCTGCTCGGGGCCGGGTTCGTACTCCCAGCCGAACAGGTCGGCGTAGAAGTCCTCGGTGGTCCCGAGGCTGTGCACCATGAGGCTCACCCAGCACGGGGTACCGGGTGTGCGCCGGGTTGGTTCCGCTGCCTCGGTCATGTCAGCCGTCTCCTCCGTCGTGGCGCTTACCGGTGCTGATGCTTCCACTCCCGGGGACTCGGCGCGCCCCGACCGGGCCGCATCGAGGGGGCGTGGCGCGGAGTTGACCGGATCGGTGCGGCCCGCCGATGACGGGCCTGTTACGCGTGTGCGGGGCGGGGAGGAAGATGGCCGGCATGACTGCGAAATCTGCGATCCTCTCCGCCACCGAACTGAGGACCGAGCTGGCGGGCCCCCGTCCGCCGGTGCTGCTGGACGTCCGCTGGCAGCTCGGCGGCCCCGACCAGCGGCCCGCCTACGAGGCAGGACACCTCCCGGGGGCGGTGTACGTCGACCTCGACCGGGAACTGGCAGGTCCGCCCGGGTCGGGCGGCCGGCACCCGCTGCCGGACCCGGAGGCCTTCGGCGAGGCGATGCGACGGGCGGGCGTCCCGGCGGACGGGCCGGTGGTCGTGTACGACGGCGGTCTGGGCTGGGCGGCCGCCCGGGCGTGGTGGTTGCTGCGCTGGACAGGTCACCCGAACGTGCGGGTTCTGGACGGCGGCCTGACCGCGTGGACGGCGTCCGGTGGCGCGGTGACGGCCGATCGGGTGACTCCGGCGGAGGGCGATTTCAAGCCAACTCCGGGGGCGGTCGGGCTGCTGGACGCGGACTCGGCTGCCCTGCGCGCGCGGGAAGGGGTCCTCCTGGACGCCCGAGCGGGGGAGCGCTACCGGGGCGAGGTGGAGCCCATCGACCCGGTCGGCGGCCACATCCCGGGCGCGCTGTCCGCCCCGACCACGGAAAATGTGGGCCCGGACGGGCGGTTCCTGCCGGCGGACGCCCTGCGCGCCCGGTTCGAGGGGCTCGGCGCGTCCGAGGGGACCTCGGTCGGGGTGTACTGCGGCTCGGGAGTGTCCGGGGCGCACGAGGTACTGGCCCTGGAAGTGGCCGGCATCGCGTCGGACCTCTACGCGGGCAGCTGGTCCGAATGGTCCGCCGACCCGGCCCGCCCGGTGGCCACGGGCCCGGACCCCCGGTAGGCCGACCGGCGCAGCTGCCGCCGGGAAGGCCCGGCGGCAGCTGCGCTACTCCTGCTTCTTGCGCCGGGTGCCGAAGACGATCTCGTCCCAGCTCGGTACGGCCGCACGGCGCCCGGGGCGAACCCCGTCGGCCTCGGCCTGCCGGTCGGTGGTGCCGGTCAGCCGGTCGCGGTGACCCGCCACCGTACGGGGCATCAGGACATCGGCGTACGCGGCGCCCGCGCCCGCCGAGGCGGCGGGGGCCGGCGGCTCCTCCGCCTCCGGTTCCGTGTCCGGGGCCTCGGTGCGCTCCGGGACGACCATGTCGCCGCGGAAGCTCGGGACGGCTTCCAGCAGGCTGGTCAGGGTGTCCCGTTCCTCCTCCGGTTCCGGCGCGGGCGCCGGCCGGTTCTCGGCCCGTTCCAGCTGCCGGTCCAGGGCGCGGTCCAGCGGCCGGTCACGCGGAAGCCGCGCGATCCTCGGTACGAAGGGGAAGCTCGGCTCCGGCGCCGCCGGCAGGTCCTCCGACTCGCCGATCAGCGAACGGGCCTCGTCGTCGACGGCCACGACCAGGCGGCGCGGCGGGTCGTAGGTCCAGCTCGCCGAGTGCGGTTCGCCCGCGACCCGGTAGACGAGGAGGACCTCCCAGGTGCCGTCGTCGCGGCGCCAGGAGTCCCACTGGACGGATTCCTTCTCGGCGCCGCGCAGGGTCAGCCGCTCCTGCACGGCCTCGCCGAGCTGGGGCCCGGTGTTCTCGCCGGGACGGCGCACGGGGGTCTTGCGGGCGCGCTCGGCCATGAACGCGCGCTCGGCGAGCACCGGACCCTCGAAGCGGCGTACGCGGTCGACGGGGATGCCGGCGAGCTGAGCGACCTCCTCCGCGGAGGCACCGGCTCGTATGCGGGCCTGGATGTCGCGGGGGCGGAGGTGGCTCTCCACCTCGATCTCGATCTGGTTCAGGCGCGCGCGATCGTTGCGGACGGCGGCCCGGAGCCGCTCGTCGATCGGAAGCGTGTACTCCGTGCTGTCCGCAGCCTTGAGCACCAGTCGTGTGCCGTCATTTGAGACGGCCACGACACGCAGTTCGGGCATGGGGACCTCCCGGGTGGTGCCTGCCGACGTCACGTGCGTCGCTGCTTCCGCTAGTCGAGTGTGGCCTGCCCGGGTGCAGCCTGCCACAACCTTGCCGAGTTAAACCGGCGTGTCGGGCATGCGCCCTTGATCGCCGTTATGGCACGGTTACCTGTTGGGCACGCACAGTGACCGAACGGTTACTGTGCGCAGCAGGAGCCCGTGCAATACCGCGGCATCACCGGTCTTTGAGTGCCGTGTTCCATCAGTCGGCCCCCTCTCCCGAGTCCGGACATCCGAAAGGAAGGACGGCCCCAGGGCTCGCCACAGTACTCCATTCGGGCCACCTGGGTGGACCGCCGCGCCGCCGAACTTTCCCCGGACGGCGGGAGTTGGCCTGCCCTCGATCGGGTCCGACCTGCACCCGTGGTCCGTTTTCGGGTGTCTTGCTTCACATAATCACCAGAAACGGAACTATCTGCTTCGCCCAGCGGTCGGTAACTCCTGAAAGAGGAGAAGCGCGAGAGGCGGGACACACCGGGGATGACGAAGGGTCAGAAGGCGACGCGGGACGTCGAGGACGAACCGGATGACAAGAAGCTCGACCTGAGCGCGGCCCAGGTCGCCGGCTCCTCCCTCGCCACCGTCGCGGCGGCCCTGCTCGCCTCGAAGATGGGCGTCTACGGGACCATCCTCGGGGCCGGTGTGGTCAGCGTCGTCGCCACCGCGGGCGGACCCGTCATCCAGCACTTCTTCCGGCGCACCGGCGACCAGCTGCGGGAGAGCGCCCGGACCGGGGCCCGGCGGGTGCCGTCGCCCCGCGAGGAGTCGCGGGCGGACGGTGCCCCGGAGGCCACGGCCACCGGGGAGTTCGGCGCGGCCACCGTGCACGGCACCCGGGTACGGGGCTGGAAGCGCACCGCGGTCGCCTCCGGCGCGGCCTTCGCCATCGCCATCGGCGGCCTCGGCACCTACGAGGCGATGGCCGGCACCTCGGTCAGCAGCGGCGGCGGCACCCTCTTCTCCGGCGGCACCCGCACGGCGGGCGAGGACCGGCCCGCCCCGCACCGGGACGGGCCGGGCGCCGACGAGAAGGGCGGGCGGACCCGTACCCCCGGCTCCGGTACCTCGCCGAGCCCTTCGCACCCGCAGGGCGACCACAGCCCGAGCCCCGGGCCGAGCCCCTCGGGCTCCGGCGGCCCGGGGAGCTCCGGGAGTCCCGGGACCTCCGGGGAGCCGACGCCCGGCGCCTCCCCGTCGAAGCAGGCCCCGTCCTCCTCCCCGAGCACCGCGCCGTCGGTCCCGGCGCCCGGTCCTGACGCCTCGGCACCGGCGCCGCGGCAGAGCACCGCGCAGCAGTGAGCCGCCGGGGCCGGGTCAGTCGCCCAGGACCCGCCGCAGGTAGTCGTTGCCGAAGACCCGGTCCGGGTCGAGGCGGTCGCGCAGCGCGGTGAACTCACCGAACCGCGGGTAGACCTCGGAGAAGTACTGCGCGTCCCGCGTGTGCACCTTGCCCCAGTGCGGACGCCCGCCGTGCGCGGTGAAGATGCGCTCGGCCGCCGTGAAGTAGCCCTGGTAGGGGGTGCCCCTGTACATGTGCACCGCGATGTACGCCGTGTCGCGGCCGGACGCCGTCGACAGCGTGATGTCGTCCGCCGGTGCCGTGCGCACCTCCACGGGGAAGCTGATCCGCAGCCCCGAGCGGTCGACCATCGCCCGCAGTTCGCGCAGCGCCAGGGGCACCCGCTCGCGCGGGAGTGCGTACTCCATCTCCACGAACCGCACCCGGCGCGGGCTGGTGAACACCTTGTACGGGATGTCCGTGTAGGTGCGCGCCGACAGGGCGCGGCTGGCGACGCGGGCGATGGAGGGGATGGTGGCCGGGACCGCGCGGCCCAGCGAGTTGACGGCCTGGAAGAGGCCGTTGGAGAGCAACTCGTCCTCGATCCAGGCGCTCACCGGTCCGGGCGGGGCGGCCGGGCCTTGGCTGCGGTTGTTCCGCTTGGTGTTGCAGTTGCCGGTGTGCGGGAACCAGTAGAACTCGAAGTGCTCGTTCTCCGCGAAGTGTTCCTCGAACTCGGCCGTCACCCGGTCGAACCCCATCGGCTCCTCCCGGGCGGTCAGGAAGAAGATCGGCTCCACGGCGAAGGTGATCGCGGTGACGATGCCGAGCGCGCCGATGCCCAGCCGGGCCGCCGCGAAGACCTCGGGATTCTCCTTCTCGGAGCAGATCAGCAGCCGCCCGTCGGCGGTGACCAGCTCCAGGCCCCGGATCTGGGCGGAGAGGGAGGCCGAGTCGCGGCCGGTGCCGTGGGTGCCGGTGCTGGTGGCGCCGGAGACCGTCTGCTCCATGATGTCGCCCATGTTGGTGAGCGAGAGGCCCTCCGCGGCCAGGGCCCGGTTGAGGTCCTTGAGGACCGTGCCCGCCGCCACGGTGACGGTGCCCGCGGCCCGGTCGATCGACCGGATCCCGGCGAGGGCCTGCGGGCGTACGAGCACCCCGTCGGTCGCGGCGGCCGCGGTGAAGGAGTGGCCGGTGCCGACCGCCTTCACCCGCAGCCCGTCCTCGGCGGCCCGGCGGACCGCCTCCTGGAGCTCCCCGACCGAGGCCGGGGTCACCACGCGGGCCGGTGTGGCGGTGATGTTGCCCGCCCAGTTATGCCACGCGGTCCGTCCCCCGCTGCTCTTCCCTGCTGTCGCCGTCCCCATCGGTTGCTGGCTCCTCCCCTTGCGCCGGCCTCGTCAGCCGGCGGTATCCCGCGAACGCAACCGCCGCCGCGGCCACTCCCGCCGATACGGAGACGACGTACCCGGTCTGCGCACCCGCTGCGTCGACGACCCAGCCGGTCACGGAGGACCCGAGCGCGATTCCGACCGCGAGGCCGGTGCTGATCCAGGTCATGCCCTCGGTCAGCTTCGCGTGTGGCACGTGCGCCTCGATCAGGGCCATCGTGGTGATCATCGTGGGAGCGATGGCGAGGCCCGAGACGAAGAGCGCCACGGCCAAGAACGGCAAGTTCCCGGCCAGTAGGAGGGGGATCATACTCACGGCCATCGCACTGATGCCCAGTACCCAGCGGGGTTCGGCCCTGCCCTTGAAGTGCATGAGGCCGAAGACGATGCCCGCGAGGCAGGATCCGAACGCCCAGATCGCCAGGAACACCCCACCGAGGGATTTGGTGCCGTGCTCCTCGGCGAAGGCCAGGGTGGCGACGTCCACGGAGCCGAAGATCGCGCCGGTCGCGACGAAGGTCGCCACGAGGACCTGGAGGCCGGGGGAGCGCAGCGCCGAGGACCGGTCCGTGTGCTCCTGGTGCGGATGCGGCTCGGGCTCGGTGGCGGTGAGGGCCGTCAGCCACCACACGCCCGTCACCAGGAAGACGAGGGCGACCACCGGACCGGCCTCGGGGAACCAGCCGGCCGACAGCGTCGCGGCCAGCGGCGGGCCGATGATGAAGCAGAGCTCGTCGACGATCGACTCGAACGAGTAGGCCGTGTGCAGCTGCGGGGTGTCGCGGAACAGGGCCGTCCAACGGGCCCGGACCATCGACCCGACGCTGGGCACGCATCCGGCGACGACGGCGAAGACGAAGAGGGTCCAGCTCGGCCAGCCGCCCGCCGACGCGACCAGCAGGCCGGTCACCGCGGCGCCCGCGATCAGGGTGGCCGGGCGCAGCACCCGCCGCTGCCCGTACTGGTCCACCAGCCGCGACACCTGCGGGCCCACCGCGGCGGCGGACAGGGCGATGGTGGCGGTGATCCCGCCCGCGAGGGCGTAGCTGCCGCCCAGCTCGGTGATCATCGTGAGGACACCGATGCCCACCATGGACAGCGGCATCCGGCCCAGGAGGCCGGCGGCTGTGAACCCCTTGGTGCCGGGGGTCGCGAATATCGCGCGGTAGGGACTGGGCAAGGTGGTGCCCTCCGTAAGGGACGTGGTGGGGCCAGAACAGATTACGTCTGCCGACAAGGCACCCGCATGGGGAAAACACCGACAGGAAGTTAGGGTGACCTTACCTGCTGTTCGAAGCGTGGGACGGGCCGGGTCCGTTGCCCGGTGGCGGACGCCGGGTGGCAGGATTCGAGGCATGTCAGACCAGCTCTGTGCCCCAGACGGCGGCTCCGCCGCCCCTTACGACGCCCTCCTGCTGCTGTCCTTCGGCGGCCCCGAGGGACCCGACGACGTCGTGCCCTTCCTGGAGAACGTCACCCGCGGCCGCGGCATCCCGCGCGAGCGGCTCAAGGAGGTCGGGCAGCACTACTTCGGGTTCGGCGGGGTCAGCCCGATCAACGGGCAGAACCGCGAACTGCTGGACGCGCTGCGGAAGGACTTCGCCGGGCACGGGCTGGACCTGCCGGTCTACTGGGGCAACCGGAACTGGGCCCCGTACCTGACCGACGTGATGCGGGAGATGGCCGCCGACGGACGCCGCCGCATCGCGGTGCTCGCGACCAGCGCCTACGCCTCGTACTCGGGCTGCCGCCAGTACCGCGAGAACCTCGCCGACGCGCTGGCCACCCTGGCCGAGGAGGGCGTGGAGCTGCCGCGGGTGGACAAGCTGCGCCACTACTTCAACCACCCCGGCTTCGTCGAGCCCATGATCGACGGGGTGCTGGCCTCGCTCGCCTCGCTGCCCGAGGAGGTGCGCTCCGGCGCGCACCTCGCCTTCACCACCCACTCCATCCCGACCGCCGCCGCGGACACCTCCGGGCCCGTGGAGGACCACACCGAGGGCGGCGAGGGCGGGGCGTACGTCAAGCAGCACCTCGACGTCGCCAAGGTGATCGCGGACGAGGTCGCCGCCCGGACCGGGGGCGCGCACTCCTGGGAGCTCGTCTACCAGTCCCGCAGCGGCGCCCCGCACATCCCCTGGCTGGAGCCGGACATCTGCGACCACCTGGAGGCCCTGCACGCCGCCGGTGCGCCCGCCGTCGTCATGGTGCCCATCGGTTTCGTCTCCGACCACATGGAAGTCCTCTACGACCTGGACACCGAGGCCACCGCGAAGGCGGCCGAGCTGGGTCTGCCCGTGCGGCGGTCCGCGACCGTCGGCGCCGATCCGCGCTTCGCCGGGGCGGTACGGGAGCTGGTGCTGGAGCGGGCCGCCAAGGAGCGCGGAGAGGCGCCCGCGGAGTGCTGGGTCGGCACGCTCGGGCAGAGTCATGACCGGTGCGCGGTGGGCTGCTGCCCGGCGCGTGGCCCCCGGCCGGCGGCCGCGGGCGTGGACAGTCCGTACGCGTAGGAAGTGGGACCGTGATCTCTGACGAGCTGAAGGCCGAACTGCTGGACGTGGGCCTGGAGGCCGCCCGGCAGGCCGGGGCTCTGCTCCGCGACGGCCGCCCGGCCGATCTGGCGGTGGCGGCGACGAAGAGCAGCCCGATCGACGTGGTGACCGAGATGGACATCGCGGCGGAGAAGCTGATCACCGGCATCCTCGCCGACCGGCGGCCCGAGGACGGGCTGCTGGGCGAGGAGGGCGCGGACACCCCCGGGACGAGCGGGGTGCGCTGGGTCGTCGACCCCCTGGACGGCACCGTGAACTACCTCTACGGACTTCCGAGCTGGGGGGTGTCCATCGCGGCGGAGTACGGGGGCGAGACCGTGGTGGGCGTCGTGGCGGCGCCGATGCGCGGCGAGACCTACCACGCGGTCCTCGGCGGCGGGGCGTGGCTGGGGACCGAGCGCCTCGCCTGCCGCCCGGCCGCGCCGCTGGACCAGGCGCTGCTCGGGACCGGCTTCGCGTACGTGCAGGCCCGGCGGGCCCACCAGGCCGGGATCGCGGCCCGGATCATCCCGCTGGTCCGGGACATCCGGCGGGGCGGGTCGGCGGCGCTGGACCTGTGCGACGTGGCGGCCGGGCGGCTGGACGGGTACTACGAGCGGGGACTCAACCCGTGGGACCTGGCGGCCGGCGACCTGATCGCCCGGGAGGCCGGGGCCCTGACGGGGGGCCGTCCGGGTGAGCCGGCGTCGGGCGAGCTGACCCTGGCCGCCACCCCGGCCGTCTTCGCCTCGCTGCAGCCGCTGCTGGAGGAGTCCGGGGCCTGGCACGACTGAAAGCACGGAACCCCGGACGCCCGCTCGGGCGTCCGGGGTTCACGTCGTGCAGGGCCGTGCGGAAGGGCAGGTCCGGCAGCTCGGGGGATCAGGCAGGGGATCAGCAGGCGGGTACGGCGGCCGAGACCGGGACACCGTGTTCGGCAGCCAGGCGCTGGAGATCCTCCAGCTCCGCCTGTTCCACTTCCGCGAGGAAGTCGTCGCCCGTCTCGCGGGCGTGCCTGAGGTCCGACTGCGTGGTCCTGATGCGCTGCAGGAGACCCGCGGTGAATGCGTCCATGGTGGGTTCGCCCCCTCTTCGTGGGTCGGCGGCGGCACGTGGCTGTCCGCCTTCAGGGAGTGGATGGGGTGTGATCTCGTCCTCCCCTGCACCCTGGGCCCAGAAACCTCGCGAGGCGAGGGAATCCTCACTTCCGCCCCGCCGGTCCCGTGCGCGGACTGCCTTACAGCCGGTTTATGGCCGAAACGGGCAGGATGGGCGACGCAATACACGTGTGCCCTTCTGGGCTCGGAGGAAGGAAACGACGTGCGCGTACTCGTCGTCGAGGACGAGCAGCTGCTCGCCGATGCGGTGGCCACCGGCCTGCGCCGGGAGGCCATGGCCGTGGACGTCGTGTACGACGGCGCCGCCGCCCTGGAGCGGGTCGGGGTCAACGACTACGACGTGGTCGTGCTCGACCGGGACCTCCCGCTCGTGCACGGTGACGACGTGTGCCGGAAGATCGTCGAGCTCGGCATGCCCACCCGTGTGCTGATGCTGACCGCCTCCGGCGATGTGAGCGACCGGGTGGAGGGCCTGGAGCTCGGCGCGGACGACTACCTGCCCAAGCCCTTCGCCTTCACCGAGCTGACCGCCCGCGTACGGGCGCTCGGCCGGCGCACCACGGTCGCGCTGCCGCCCGTACTGGAGCGCGCCGGCATCAAGCTGGACCCGAACCGGCGCGAGGTGTTCCGTGAGGGCAAGGAGGTCCAGCTGGCCCCGAAGGAGTTCGCGGTGCTGGAGGTCCTCATGCGCAGCGAGGGCACCGTCGTCTCGGCCGAGCAGCTGCTGGAGAAGGCCTGGGACGAGAACACCGACCCCTTCACCAACGTCGTGCGGGTGACCGTGATGACCCTGCGCCGCAAGCTGGGCGAGCCGCCGGTCATCGTCACCGTGCCCGGTTCCGGATACCGGATTTGAAGCGCGTGCCCGTCACCCCGGCGCCACCGGTCGCACCACCGAAACCGACCTGGGACCCCGGCCAGCCCGAGGGTCCTTTCCCGTGGCTGCGGCCGACCATCCGCATACGCCTCACCCTGCTGTACGGCGGGATGTTCCTGATCGCGGGCATCCTGCTGCTGTCGATCATCTACCTGCTCGCGGCGCAGGCGCTGCGGCAGGGCAACGCGCTGCCGTTCCAGATCGTCGGCGGCCAGGTCAAGGTCTCCAGCACCAACTGCTCGGGCGTGATGGGCGGCCCGCTGGAGCCGGAGCAGTTCAACGCGGCGGTCAACCAGTGCGTGCTCGAACAGCGCCGGCACGCCCTGGACGACCTGCTGAGCCGGTCGCTCATGGCCCTGCTGGGCCTGAGCATCATCGCGTTCGCCTTCGGCTACGCGATGGCCGGCCGGGTGCTCTCGCCGCTCGGCAAGATCACCCGGACCGCGCGCCGGGTGGTCGGCTCCGACCTGACCCGGCGGATCGAGCTGGACGGGCCGGACGACGAGCTCAAGGAGCTCGCCGACACCTTCGACGAGATGCTCGACCGGCTGGAGCGGGCCTTCACGGCCCAGCAGAGGTTCGTCGCGAACGCCTCGCACGAGCTGCGGACACCGCTCGCGATCAACCGGACGCTGCTGGAGGTCCACCTCTCCGATCCCGGGGCCCCCGTCGAGCTCCAGCAGCTCGGCAAGACCCTGCTGGCCACCAACGAGCGCAGTGAGCAGCTGGTCGAGGGCCTGCTGCTGCTGGCCCGCAGCGAGAACCAGATCGTCGAGCGCAAACCCGTGGACCTGGCGGAGGTCGCCTCGCGCGCCGTCGACCAGGTGCGCGGCGAGGCCGAGGCGAAGGGCGTGGAGATCCGCGGCGAGCGCGCGCCCGCCGTCGTCCAGGGCAACGGGGTGCTGCTGGAGCGGATCGCCCTCAACCTGGTGCAGAACGCCGTCCGGTACAACGTGCCGGAGGACGGCTGGGTGGAGGTCGTGACCGAGGCCCAGCACGATCAGGCGGTCCTCCTGGTATCGAACACGGGTCCCGTTGTTCCCGCGTACGAGGTGGACAACCTCTTCGAGCCCTTCAGGCGGCTGCGTACGGAGCGCACGGGCAGCGACAAGGGTGTCGGGCTGGGTCTGTCGATCGCGCGCTCCGTGGCGCGCGCACACGGCGGCAGGATCCAGGCGATGCCCCGGGAAGGCGGTGGCCTCGTGATGCGTGTCACTCTTCCCTTGTGAGACGCCCGCCGGGTGTTCGCTTTTGGCTGAATGCTTGCCCTGTGAAGGCAACCGGTCCTGTGTGATCGATCACAGTGGCCGGTGTCGGCCCATGTGCGTTCAGTGACCCCGGCACGGCCGGAACGCCCGGGAAGTCCGGGTTTCCGGCCCCTCGGATGGCGGGAAATACACGGGGTGGCGTTTGTGCATGACGGCACCCGGACCGTGTACGGTCCCGCTCGTCATCCCAGCCAATCGCCCTTCAGGCGGGCGGCTGGGTGTCGATTGAGTAACAGACCTTGATGTGAGGCAAAATCTCCGCCTCAGGTCGGGCACAAGTCCGGCCTCTCGTGCGTTACGTGCGCTGAGACACCGCTAACACCCAGAGGGGGAGAGCGAACAATGGCAACGGACTACGACACCCCGCGCAAGACCGACGATGACGTCGACAACGACAGCATCGAAGAGCTGAAGGCCCGGCGCAACGAGAAGTCCACGTCCTCCGCGGACATGGACGAATTCGACTCTGTCGAAAGCATGGAGCTTCCCGGTGCGGACCTCTCCAATGAGGAGCTGGCCGTCCGGGTCCTGCCCAAGCAGGCCGATGAGTTCACCTGCATGAGCTGCTTCCTGGTCCACCACCGCAGCCAGCTGGCACGTGAGAAGAACGGTCAGCCGATCTGTCGCGACTGCGACTGAGAGGCGTCGGCCGTGGCTGGCTCCACACCATTTCGGAAGCGCCGCTTCCGAAAAACTGGTGATTCGGCGGAGACGCAGGTGGCACCCATCGATCCGGAAACGGGTCCGGGAGCTCCCGGCGGCTCCGCCAGCGCGGCGGTCGCCGTGCCGTCCGACAGCGCCCCGGCGGTGCCGTCGGCCACCGAGCCCGACGGGGAGTCCCGCAGCGGCTTCGGGGCTCGTCCGATGCAAGCCGTCAAAAGCGGAATGCGCAAGGGCGGCCACGGTGTCAGGGCCATCACCCTGTACATCACCGACAGGATCATCGAGAACGCCCCGCGCGTTCCGGTTCGGGACCTCGCGACGCTGCGCGCGCAGTTCCCGGGCCTCGGCCCCGATCAGCTCGCCGAGAAGCTGATATCGGGAGCCGCCAACGCCTCCTCGACCGTGGGCGCCGGCGTCGGCGCCGCGGCCATGCTGCCCGTGCCGCCCGCGATGCCGGCGGAACTGGCCGCCGAGATCACCGCCGTCGCCGCCATCGAGCTGAAGCTCATCGCCGAACTCCACGAGGTCTACGGCCAGCGGCCGCCCGGCAACCTCAAGGACCGCAGCCTCGCCTACCTGACCGCCTGGACGGAGGAGCGCGGGGTCGACCTGACCAAGCCGACCACGCTCAACGCGGCGCTCGGCGGGCAGATGAAGCGCGAACTGCGCCAGCAGATCATGAAGCGGATGTTCCGCAACCTCCCGAACCTCATGCCGTTCATGGTGGGCGCCGCTGTCGGCGCGGTCATGAACCGGCGCGACACCCGCAAAGTCGCCGAGAAGGTCCGTAGTGACCTGCAGAGGCGGGCCGTGGACTGGGAGACCCTCCGCTCCCTGCCGCCCCTGGAACAGCCCGTGCAGCCCCTTCCCGAGGCAACCAAGCTCGCCCTCGAGGTCTCGGATCCGTCCCTCAACGACTGAGGCCCCCGCCGGGGCGGTCCGCCCCGGCCGGCGGGAGCCCGCGCGGACCGGTTCAGGCCGCCGGGGTCCGGGCGGCGAGCAGCGCCGCGACCAGGGCCCGGGGCTCGCGGGTGGAGACGTAGACGTACGGGGTCGGATCGGCCGGGTCGGTGATCTCGATCCGGACCGCGGTCGGCACGTAGCTGCGCATCAGCATGAAGGCCCGGGTGTCCGCCTTGTGCGTGCGCCAGGCGCGCGCTTCCTCCGCATCCAGGATCTCGGGCTCGCCCAGCGCCGTCACCGGGATCCGTGCGTCCCCGACCGCCAGCGCGCCGCCCACCACGCGCACGCGCGCGGAACCGTACGAACTCACCGCCAGCCCCGCCAGCGCGGTGCCCCCGACCAGGCCGGCCAGTAGCGCCGTCGTCCCCAGCGGCAGCAGCATCAGCGCACAGGCGAGACCGATCAGTACGGCGATGCCCCACCAGGAGCGGGGGGCGGTCAGACGTTCGTCGTGGTGCGCGGTGGAGAGCTGCATACGGCCTAGCCTGCCACGAGGCGACCGGTGGGTAGCCGCGCGGGTAAGGTCTGCGGCTGTGAGTGGACGAAACACAGCGCTGACGCCCCCGGACGATGCCGCCGCACCGGTCCGGCACCCGGACGCGCCCGCACCCGGCGAACTCCTCGGTGCGCACTACGAGCACTGCTTCGGCTGCGGCGGGGGCCAGCCCCACGGACTGCACCTGGAGGCCCGGGCGGGCGAGGGCGTGAGCGTCACCGCCGAGTTCACCGTCAAGCCCGCGCACCAGGGCGCACCCGGTCTCGCCCACGGCGGGGTGCTCGCCACCGCGCTCGACGAGACGCTCGGTTCGCTGAACTGGCTGCTGCGCGTCA
Organism: Streptomyces sp. Sge12; assembly: GCF_002080455.1. Lineage (NCBI taxonomy): Bacteria > Bacillati > Actinomycetota > Actinomycetes > Kitasatosporales > Streptomycetaceae > Streptomyces > Streptomyces sp. Sge12. The sequence continues at coordinate 2,144,996 of NZ_CP020555.1, read as the reverse complement.
TCGCGGTGACGGGGCGGCTGGAGACCGACTTCGTGCGGCCCGTGCCGGTGGACACCGTGCTGTACCTGGAGGCCGAGGTCACCGCCGTCGCCGGACGGAAGATCTACTGCTCGGCCGTCGGCCGGATAGGCGGACCGCAGGGCCCGGTCGCCGTGCGCGCAGACGCCCTCTTCATCGAGGTGAAGGTCGACCACTTCATCGACAACGGACGGCCCGAGGAGATCCGGGCGGCGATGGCCGACCCGGACCAGGTCAGGCGCGCACGCGCCTTTGAGGTGAACCCCTGATGTCCCAGACCAACCACGACTCCCACCGGCCGGTCGACGTACTGATCCGCCGCGTCGACCCGGAGGTGCCGATTCCGGCGTACGGGCACCCCGGCGACGCCGGCTGCGACCTCGTCACCACCGAGGCGGCCGAGCTGGCGCCCGGCGAGCGGGCCGTCCTGCCCACCGGAGTCTCGATCGCCCTGCCCGACGGGTACGCGGCCTTCGTGCACCCGCGGTCGGGCCTGGCCGCCCGCTGCGGGCTCGCGCTCGTGAATGCCCCGGGGACGGTGGATGCCGGGTACCGTGGGGAGATCAAGGTGATCGTGGTCAATCTCGACCCTCGCGAGAGCGTGCGGTTCGAGCGTTTCGACCGCATTGCCCAGCTGGTTGTCCAGCGGGTCGAGAAGGTGCGCTTCCACGAGGTGGCGGAACTTCCCGGCTCGGCCCGGGCCGAGGGGGGTTTCGGCTCCACCGGCGGTCATGCGGCCGTGGCCGGATCCGGGGCTGGTCAGCAGGGTGGGAATGGCTACGCTTCGGTCGTAACCGACCGGGAAGGACAGTGACGTGTTCGGACGTCGCAAGAAGAACGACTCCGCCCATGACGGCGGCGCGGCCGAGCAGGTCGTAGACGGCGTCGCCGAGCAGGACGAGGCGGGCGGGCAGGAGAGCGATGCCCAGCCGCGCCGGGTGAACCTGCCTCCGGCCCCGCGGCCCGACGGCCCCTGGGACCTCTCCGAGGTGCTCGGGAACCCGGCCGACGGCCGGGTCGACCTGGGCGGCATCCTCGTACCCGGTGTCGAGGGCATGGAGCTGCGCGTCGAGGTCGCCGGTGACGCGATCGTGGCCGCGACCGTGGTCCTGGGCGACAGTGCCGTGCAGCTGCAGGCCTTCGCCGCGCCCAAGAAGGAGGGCATCTGGGGCGAGGTCCGCGAGGAGATCGCCACGGGTATCACCCAGCAGGGCGGCATCATCGACGAGGCCCAGGGAACCCTCGGCTGGGAGCTGCGCGCACAGGTGCCCGTACCGCTCCCGGACGGGCAGACCGGCGCCCAGCTGGTCCGCTTCGTGGGCGTCGACGGCCCGCGCTGGTTCCTGCGCGGCGTCATCTCCGGCCAGGCCGCGGTGCGTCCCGAATCGGCGGGGGCGGGTGTGCTGGAGCAGATCTTCCGGGACACCGTCGTCGTCCGCGGTGACGGCCCGATGGCTCCCCGCGACCCGATCGTCCTGAAGCTGCCGAACGACGCCCAGATGGTGCCGGACGGCGTGCAGACGGACGACCAGGAGGGCTCCCGCTTCGGCGGTGGCATGGGGCAGCTCGAACGCGGCCCGGAGATCACCGAGGTCCGCTGACCTCGGACGGCCCCCGCGCACAGGGGGACCGTCATGCGTTTCGGCCGGTGGGCCCTACTCCTTCGGGGTGGGGCCCACCGGCTTTTCCGCCCCGCGTCAGAGATGCGTCAGGGATCGGCGCCTGGGTGCGGATCGGTGCGTGCGGGGCAGCGGCGTCCCGGAGAATGGGGCGCATGGGACGCGGCAAGCTCAGGATCTACCTCGGCGCGGCGCCCGGTGTGGGCAAGACCTACGCGATGCTCTCCGAGGGGCATCGCCGGGTGGAGCGCGGCGCGGACTGCGTCGTCGGCTTCGTCGAGCACCACGGCCGGCCGCGCACGGAGGTCATGCTCCACGGCCTCGAACAGGTGGAGCGCAGGGCCCTGACGTACCGGGGCGCCGGGTTCACCGAGATGGACGTGGACGCGCTGCTCGCCCGCAGGCCCGCCATAGCGCTGGTCGACGAGCTCGCGCACACCAACGTGCCCGGCTCGCGCAACGCCAAGCGCTGGCAGGACGTGGAGGAGCTGCTGCGGGCCGGCATCGACGTGGTGTCGACCGTGAACATCCAGCACCTGGAGTCCCTCGGGGACGTGGTCGAGTCGATCACCGGGGTGCGGCAGCGGGAGACCGTGCCGGACGAGGTGGTCCGCCGGGCCGACCAGGTCGAGCTGGTCGACATGTCCCCGCAGGCCCTGCGCCGGCGGATGGCCCACGGGAACATATACCGGCCCGAGAAGGTCGACGCGGCCCTGTCGAACTACTTCCGGCCGGGCAACCTCACCGCACTGCGCGAGCTGGCCCTGCTGTGGGTGGCCGACCGGGCGGACGAGTACCTCCAGCAGTACCGGGGCGAGCACGACATCCGCTCGACCTGGCAGGCGCGGGAGCGGATCGTCGTCGGGCTCACCGGCGGACCGGAGGGCCGCACCCTGATCCGGCGGGCCGCGCGGATGGCCGCCAAGGGCTCGGGCAGCGAGATCCTCGCCGTCTACATCGCCCGTAGCGACGGGCTGACCGCCGCCTCGCCGAAGGAGCTCGCGGTCCAGCGAACCCTGGTCGAGGACCTGGGCGGAACGTTTCATCATGTGATCGGCGACAACATCCCCGACGCCCTGCTCGCCTTCGCGCGCGGCGTCAACGCCACCCAGATCGTCCTCGGCTCCAGCCGGCGCCGCTCCTGGCAGTACGTCTTCGGCCCCGGGGTCGGCGCGAGCGTCGCCCGCGACTCGGGGCCCGACCTCGACGTGCACATCGTCACCCACGAGGAGGTCGCCAAGGGGCGCGGCCTGCCCGTGGTGCGCTCGGCGGCCCGGCTCGGACGGACCAGGATCATGGCCGGCTGGGTGGTCGGAACGATCTTCCCCGTCCTGCTCTGCCTGCTGCTCACGCACATCGAGGCGGACCTCGGGATCGCCAACGACATGCTGCTCTTCCTGTCGCTGACGGTGGCCGCGGCGCTGCTCGGCGGACTCTGGCCGGCCCTGGCCTCCGCGGCCCTCGGCTCGCTGCTGCTCAACTACTTCTTCGCGCCGCCGCTGCACCGGTTCACGGTGTCCGACCCCAAGAACATCGTCGCCATCGCCGTCTTCTTCGGCGTCGCCGTCTCGGTGGCCTCGGTGGTGGACCTCGCCGCCCGGCGCACCCACCAGGCGGCCCGGCTGCGCGCCGAGTCCGAGATCCTCTCCTTCCTGGCCGGCAGTGTGCTGCGCGGGGAGACCACCCTGGACGCGCTGCTGGAGCGGGTGCGCGAGACCTTCGCCATGGAGTCCGTGGCCCTGCTGGAGCGGGCGGGCGACGTGGAGCCCTGGAGACCGGCCGGCAGCGTCGGCCCGAGGCCCGCCGCCCGGCCCGAGGACGCCGACGTGGACATGCCCATCGGGGACCACATGGCCCTGGCCCTGTCCGGGCGGGTGCTGCCCGCCGAGGACCGCCGGGTGCTCGGCGCCTTCGCGGCGCAGGCCGCCGTGGTCCTGGACCGCCAGCGCCTGGTCGGCGAGGCCGAGGAGGCCCGCCGGATGGCGGAGGGCAACCGCATCCGCACCGCGCTGCTCGCCGCCGTCAGCCATGACCTCCGTACGCCCCTGGCCTCGATCAAGGCCTCCGTGAGCTCGCTGCGCTCCGCCGACGTGGAGTGGTCCGAGGAGGACCGGGCCGAGCTCCTCGAAGGCATCGAGGACGGTGCCGACCGCCTCGACCACTTGGTGGGCAACCTGCTCGACATGTCCCGGCTGCAGACCGGCACCGTGACCCCGCTGATCCGGGAGATCGACCTCGACGAGGTGGTTCCGATGGCGCTGGGCGGCGTACCGGAGGACAGCGTGGTGCTGGACGTGCCCGAGGCACTGCCGATGGTGGCCGTGGACCCGGGGCTGCTGGAGCGGACCGTGGCCAACGTGGTGGAGAACGCCGTCAAGTACAGCCCGGCGGGGGAGCCCGTCCTGGTGGCGGCCAGCTGCCTCGGCGACCGGGTCGAGGTACGGGTCGTCGACCGCGGGCGGGGCGTGCCCGACGAGGCCAAGGACCGGATCTTCGCCCCCTTCCAGCGGTACGGGGACGCCCCGCGCGGGGCCGGCGTCGGCCTCGGGCTCGCGGTCGCCCGTGGCTTCGCCGAGGCCATGGACGGCACTCTGGCGGCCGAGGACACCCCCGGGGGCGGGCTGACCATGGTGCTCACGCTGCGAGCGGTGCGCGGCGGCCGGGCACCGGACCGTGTCACCGTGGACGGCGGCGAGGCCGCCGGCGATGCGCCGCCGGGGCTGTCAGAACCGGCGGAACCGGCGGAACCGGCAGAACCGATGGAACCGGCAGAACCGATGGAACCGGCAGAACCGATGGAACTCGATCACGACCGTGATCGGATGACGCGACAGAAGGCAGGACCTCAATGACCCGGGTGCTCGTGGTGGAAGACGAGCCGCAGATCGTCCGAGCGCTTGTGATCAACCTGAAGGCGCGCAGGTACGAGGTCGACGCCGCGGCCGACGGCGCCAGCGCACTGGAGCTCGCGGCCGCCCGCCACCCCGACGTGGTCGTCCTCGACCTCGGGCTGCCCGACATGGACGGCGTCGAGGTGATCAAGGGCCTGCGCGGCTGGACCCGGGTGCCGATCCTCGTCCTCTCCGCCCGGCACAGCTCCGACGAGAAGGTCGAGGCCCTGGACGCGGGCGCCGACGACTACGTCACCAAGCCCTTCGGCATGGACGAGCTGCTGGCGCGGCTGCGCGCCGCCGTCCGCCGGGCGGAGCCGGCCGCGGGCGCCGGAGAGGACGAGGTCATCGTGGAAACCGCCGGTTTCACGGTGGACCTGGCCGCGAAGAAGGCCGTGCGCGAGGGGCGCGACGTACGGCTCACGCCCACCGAGTGGCACCTGCTGGAGGTACTGGTCCGCAACAGCGGAAAGCTGGTCAGCCAGAAGCAGCTGCTCCAGGAGGTCTGGGGGCCCTCGTACGGCACCGAGACGAACTACCTGCGGGTCTACATGGCCCAACTGCGGCGGAAACTGGAGGCGGACCCCTCGCACCCGCGGCACTTCATCACCGAGCCGGGCATGGGATACCGCTTCGAGCGGTAGTCGGCACGCCGGTACGCTTCCTGTATGAGTGCTGAACCGCGTCCCGAGAAGCCCGCGAAGCCGGCCAGGCCTGCGGGCCGGTTCCGCCGGATGATTGAGCGGCTGTCCACCTCCCAGGAGGAGCTGCATTCGGCGGAGCTGCAGGAGGACGCAGAAGCCGCGGGGTGCACGCGGATCTGCGACTGCCACGACCGTCAGATAGTCAAGGTGACCGGGACCCTGCGTACGGTCACCCTGCGGCCGCGTGCGGGCGTACCCGCCCTGGAGGCCGAGCTCTTCGACGGCTCGGCCGCGCTCGACGTGGTCTGGCTTGGGCGTCGCTCGATCGTGGGAATCGAGCCCGGCCGACGCATGATTGCCTCGGGGCGCATCTCCATGACCCACGGCCGTCGGGTGCTCTTCAACCCGAAGTACGAACTCCGCCCGCTCGGACAGGAGCACTGACCGGTGACGTCACTCGACAAACCGACCACCCCGGAACCGACGGGGCCGCGCCATGCCGCCGCGCCGTCCGAGGACCAGAAGGCCGTGACCCAGGCGGCGCTCTTCGATGCCTTCGGCGGTGTCCGGGGCACCGTGGAGACGATGCTGCCCGGGCTGCTCTTCGTCATGATCTACACGATCAACAAGGACGTGAAGTGGTCCGCCATCGCGGCGGGCGCGGTCGCGGTCCTGCTGGTGATCGTGCGGCTGCTGCGCAAGGACACCGTCAAGCACGCCTTCAGCGGGGTGTTCGGGGTGGGCGTGGGCGTGGCCTTCGCCCTGTTCACGGGCAGCGCGAAGGGCTTCTACCTGCCGGGCATGATCTACGGAGTCGGCCTCGGCGTGGCCTTCACGCTCTCGGCGCTGGTGGGCTTCCCGCTGCTGGGCGTGATCCTCGGCCCGGTGTTCAAGGAGAACCTGTCCTGGCGCACCCGCAACCCCGGGCGCAAGAAGGCGTACGTCAAGGCCAGCCTGGCCTGGGGCCTGATCTTCCTCGCCAAGTACGCGATCCTCTTCCCGCTGTACTGGTGGGGTGACGCGACGCAGCTGGGCTGGGTGCTCATCGCCCTGAAGCTCCCGCCGATGGTGCTCGCGGTGTACTTCACCTGGGTCTTCCTGGCCAAGGCGCCGCCGCCGATCGACGTGATCGCGGAGTGGGAGGCCAAGGAGGCCGCGGAGGCCGCCGCCAAGGGGCCGAAGGCCTGACGGCCCACAGCTGACGAAAGGGGCGGGACCGGCCAGGAGGCCGGTCCCGCCCCTTTCCCGTGCTGCCGGGCCCGCGGGTTGCCGGGGCCGGCGCGCCGTGTCACCGGCGGCGGGAAGCACGGAGGGGGCGCGCCCCGCAGGGCGCGCCCCCTTCGACGTCGAGCGGGCCCGCAGGGCTACCGGCGGGCCTGGAGGAGGACCTCCAGCTGCTCCTCGCGGGCCTGGGCGGCCACGAAGAGCAGTTCGTCGCCCGGCTCCAGGGTCTCCTCCCCGTGCGGGGTGAGGACCCGGTTGCCCCGGATGATCGTGACCAGCGAGGTGTCCTCGGGCCAGCTGATGTCGCCGATCTGGGTACCCGCGACCGAGGAGTCCGGCGGCAGGGTCAGCTCGACGAGGTTGGCGTCGCCGTGGCTGAAGCGCAGCAGCCGCACCAGGTCGCCGACGCTGACGGCCTCCTCGACCAGGGCCGACATCAGGCGCGGCGTGGAGACCGCGACGTCGACGCCCCAGGACTCGTTGAAGAGCCACTCGTTCTTCGGGTTGTTGACGCGGGCCACCACGCGCGGGACCCCGTACTCGGTCTTGGCCAGCAGCGAGACGACCAGGTTCACCTTGTCGTCGCCGGTGGCCGCGATGACCACGTTGCAGCGCTGGAGCGCGGCCTCGTCCAGCGAGGTGATCTCGCAGGCGTCGGCCAGCAGCCACTCGGCCTGCGGTACCCGCTCCACCGAGATGGCGGTCGGGGCCTTGTCGACGAGGAGCACCTCGTGGCCGTTCTCCAGCAGTTCGCCCGCGATGGAGCGACCCACCGCGCCTGCCCCGGCGATCGCGACCCTCATGCGTGTGCCTCCTCGGGGCCCTCGGCGAATGCCGCCTCGACCTTGTCGATCTCGTCCGTGCGCATCATCACGTGGACGAGGTCGCCCTCCTGAAGGACCGTTGCCGACGTGGGCAGCATCGCCTCGCCCAGGCGGGTGAGGAACGCCACGCGGACGCCCGTCTCCTCCTGGAGCTTGCTGACCTTGTGGCCGATCCACGCGGCGGAGGTGTGCACCTCGGCGAGCTGCACCCCACCGCTCGGGTCGCGCCACAGCGGCTCGGCACCCGAGGGCAGCAGCCGGCGCAGCATCTGGTCGGCGGTCCAGCGCACGGTGGCGACGGTGGGGATGCCGAGGCGCTGGTAGACCTCGGCGCGCTTGGGGTCGTAGATGCGGGCGGCGACGTTCTCGACGCCGAACATCTCACGGGCCACGCGGGCGGCGATGATGTTGGAATTGTCACCACTGCTGACGGCGGCGAAGGCGCCCGCGTCCTCGATTCCCGCCTCCCGCAGGGTGTCCTGGTCGAAGCCGACACCGGTGACGCGGCGGCCGCCGAATCCGGCGCCGAGCCGGCGGAATGCGGTGGGGTCCTGGTCGACGACGGCGACCGTATGCCCCTGCTGTTCCAGGGTTTGCGCGAGGGCGGAGCCCACCCTTCCGCAACCCATGATGACGATGTGCACGGCCGTCCTTCCGGCTGTCAGCGACTCGCTGGTTCCCAGCCTCATTGCATGCTCTGGTTTAACAGGGTCTCAGACCATGGCCCAAGCTACACACGGGCGGTCACCGGTGGGGTCTCTTGCGCCGCAGTCGTGGTGCCGCCGGGGAGGAATTGCGGCGGGATTGCGGTATGAGGGGGTGGGGGGTTCGTCAGGCTGATTTCGAACGCTTACGATCCTCTGCGTGTCCAAACTGACCGACGTGCCCAAACGGATCCTGATCGGCCGGGCGCTACGCAGCGACCGCCTCGGAGAAACACTCCTTCCCAAGCGGATCGCCCTTCCCGTCTTCGCCTCCGACCCGCTGTCGTCCGTGGCATATGCCCCTGGCGAGGTCCTGCTGGTCCTGTCGATCGCGGGCGTGTCGGCGTACCAGTACAGCCCCTGGATCGCACTCGCGGTCGTCGTGCTGATGTTCACCGTCGTGGCGTCCTACCGCCAGAACGTCCACGCCTATCCGAGCGGCGGCGGCGACTACGAGGTCGCCAACACCAACCTCGGACCCAGAGCCGGCCTGACCGTGGCCAGCGCCCTCCTCGTCGACTACGTCCTGACCGTCGCCGTCTCGATCTCCTCCGGAGTCGAGAACCTCGGCTCCGCGGTGCATTTCGTCATCGAGCACAAGGTGCTCTCGGCGACCGTCATGATCCTTCTGCTCACGCTGATGAACCTGCGCGGTGTGAAGGAATCCGGCAAGCTCTTCGCGATCCCGACCTATGTCTTCGTCGCCGCCGTATTCGTCATGATCGGCTGGGGTGCCTGGAAGGGCATCGTCCTCGGCGAGACCCTGTCGGCGCCGACCGCCGACCTCGAGATCAAACCCGAGCAACAGGGGCTGGCCGGCTTCGCGATGGTCTTCCTGCTGCTGAGGGCCTTCTCGTCCGGCTGTGCGGCCCTGACCGGCGTCGAGGCCATCAGCAACGGCGTACCCGCCTTCCGCAAGCCGAAGAGCAAGAACGCCGCGTCCACCCTCGCCTACATGGGCGGCCTGGCGGTCACCATGTTCTGCGGGATCATCGGCCTGGCCATGGCCAGCGACGTGCGGATGGCCGAGAACCCCGCCGAGGACCTGCTGGCGAACGGCGTCCCGGTCGGCCCCGAATACATCCAGAACCCGGTGATCTCGCAGGTGGCCGAGGCCGTCTTCGGTGACGGCAGCTTCCTCTTCATCCTGCTGGCCGCGGCCACCGCGCTCGTGCTCTTCCTGGCGGCGAACACCGCCTACAACGGCTTCCCGCTGCTCGGTTCGATCCTCGCGCAGGACCGCTACCTGCCGCGCCAGCTGCACACCCGCGGCGACCGGCTCGCCTTCTCCAACGGCATCGTGCTCCTCGCCGGCGCGGCCATCCTGCTCGTCTGGATCTACGACGCGGACTCGACCAAGCTGATCCAGCTCTACATCGTCGGCGTGTTCGTCTCCTTCACGCTGAGCCAGATCGGCATGGTCCGGCACTGGAACCGCCACCTGAAGACGGAGCGCGACGCCGCCGCCCGCCGCCGGATGCACCGCTCCCGGGCGATCAACGCCTTCGGCGCCTTCTTCACCGGCATGGTGCTGGTCATCGTCCTCGCCACCAAGTTCACCCACGGTGCGTGGGTGGCCCTGCTCGGCATGCTGATCTTCTACGGCACCATGAGCGCGATCCGCAAGCACTACGACCGCGTCTCCGCCGAGATCGCCGCCGCCGAGGGCCCCAGCGACGACAGCGTGCGGCCCTCCCGGGTCCACTCGATCGTCCTGGTCTCCAAGGTCCACAAGCCCACGCTGCGCGCCCTGGCGTTCGCCAAGCTGACCCGCTCGGACACCCTGGAGGCGCTCAGCATCAGCGTGGACACGGCCGAGACCAAGGCGCTGCGCGAGGAGTGGGACCGGCGCGGGATCAACGTCCCGCTCAAGATCCTCGACTCGCCGTACCGGGAGATCACCCGCCCGGTGGTGGAGTACGTCAAGGGGCTGCGCAGCGAGAACCCGCGCGACGCGGTCAGCGTCTACATCCCCGAGTACGTCGTCGGCCGCTGGTACGAACACCTCCTGCACAACCAGAGCGCGCTGCGCCTCAAGGGCCGACTGCTCTTCACCCCCGGTGTGATGGTCACCTCGGTGCCCTACCAGCTGGAGTCCTCGGAGCTCGCCAAGCGGCGGGCGAAGAAGCGCCAGGAATGGAACGCCCCGGGTGCGGTGCGCCGGGGCCCGGTGGACACGCCGCGGCCGCCGAGGCCGCCGAAGCCGCCGAAGGAGCCCACCGCCAAGGGCTGAGCAGGTTGGTGAACGGCCGGACGAGATCCACGTAAACTGGTGGGTCGGTCGTCCGGCCGTTTTCCGTTGTTTCAGTTTTTGGAGTCTCCCCACCATGACGAGCGTCGAGCAGAACGAGAAGCAGTCACTGGTCGGGGAGGAGTACGAGGTCGAGGTCGGCCCCGTCGCACACGGTGGCCACTGCATCGCCCGGACCGAGGACGGTCGCGTCCTGTTCGTCCGCCACACCCTGCCCGGTGAGAAGGTCGTCGCCAAGGTCACCGAGGGCGACGTGGACTCCCGCTACCTGCGCGCCGACGCGATCACCGTGCTCGACGCCTCCAAGGACCGCACCCCGGCCCCCTGCCCGTACTCCGGCCCCGGCAAGTGCGGCGGCTGCGACTGGCAGCACGCGAAGCCGGGCGCCCAGCGCCGGCTCAAGGGCGAGGTCGTCGCCGAGCAGCTGAAGCGGCTCGCCGGCCTCACCCCGGAGGAGGCCGGCTGGGACGGCACCGTGATGCCCGCCGAGGGCGACAAGCTGCCGGCCGGGCAGGTGCCGCAGTGGCGCACCCGCGTGCAGTTCGCCATCGACGAGGACGGCACCGTCGGCCTGCGCCGCCACCGCTCGCACGAGATCGAGGCCATCGAGCACTGCATGATCGCCGCCCCGGGCGTCTCGGAGCTCGGCATCGAGAAGCAGGACTGGCCCCAGATGGCCACGGTCGAGGCGATCGCGGCGACCGGCTCCCAGGACCGCCAGGTCGTCCTCACCCCCCGCCCCGGCGGCCGTCTCCCCCTCGTCGAGCTGGACAAGCCGGTCTCCGTCCTGCGCGTGGAGGAGAAGGACGGCGGCGTCCACCGCGTCCACGGCCGCCCCTTCGTACGGGAGCGCGCGGACGGCCGTACGTACCGCGTGGGCATGGGCGGCTTCTGGCAGGTCCACCCGCAGGCCGCGGACACCCTGATCAAGGCCGTCATGCAGGGCCTGATGCCGCGCAAGGGCGAGATGGCCCTCGACCTCTACTGCGGCGTCGGCATCTTCGCGGGCGCCCTGGCCGAACGCCTGGGCGAGACCGGTGCCGTCCTCGGCATCGAGTCGACGAAGCGCGCGGTGGAGGACGCCCGCCACAACCTGGCGGACTTCCCGCGGGTCCGCATCGAGCAGGGCAAGGTCGAGCAGATCCTCCCGAAGACGGGGATCACGGAGTGCGACCTGGTCGTCCTGGACCCCCCGCGCGCGGGCGCGGGCAAGCAGACGGTCCGCCACATCACGGGCCTCTCGGCGCGCCGCATCGCGTACGTGGCATGCGACCCGGCGGCCCTGGCCCGCGACCTCGGCTACTTCAAGGAAAACGGCTACAAGGTCCGCACCCTGCGCGTCTTCGACCTCTTCCCGATGACCCACCACGTGGAGTGCGTGGCGATCCTGGAGCCGGTCCGCGACGACGCCTGAGGTGTCGGTCTTCCGGCCTCGGGGAGCTGCTGGGTCACGGCAGCAGTGGGGGCGGGACGTCGACGGTCAGGTTGGTGATTCGGCCCGACTGGATGACGGGGCCGTGTTGGGTGCCGCCGGTGATCTCGTTGTGCACGGTGATCGGGTGCCTTGGTGAGGGCGCGGCGAGTTGCTCCAAGGTCATCGAGAGGGCGCGCAGGTCGTCGGCGGTGAGGGCTCCGGAGTTGACCGCTCGGCGAAGGTGAACGGCGATGTCCAGGGCGGTCTGCCCCTCCTGTGCGGTGTCCGCGGAGAGGAGTCGGGCCCGGGCGGTGTCCAGGTCGGCGATCGTGGCGCGGCCCGTGGGGGTGCGTGCGAGGCGGCGTGCGACGAGGTCACGGGCGTGCCTCCAGGAGTCCGTCACCATGAGGGCGAGCAGCGTCGTTGCTCCCGACGCCGCCAGAGTGGTCAGTTCGCTGTCCATCGTCTTCTCCTCGGTCGGAGCCGTTGCTCGTGTACGCCGCCGGTGGGGCGAATCGGCGGAGCAGGTGCTCGGCCGTCTCGGGGCGGTCCTGCCCCTTGACGAGTTCGGAGATCATGGCGGCCAGCATGGTCCGCCGGTCGTCCTCCCCGGTGAATCCCATGGCGTCGAAGAAGCCCGCGAGATGGTCCGCAGCGGTGTGCCTCGGTTCGGCGGGAGGCTCGGGTTCGGTCAGGAGGACGGCGTCGGCCGGCTCGTCGGGCTGCTGCCACACGAGTTCCCGGAGCCGTTCGGGGACGTCGGTGTCATTGGCCGCGGAGGTGAGCTGGGCGAGTAGGCCCAGGTCTGCCACCGTCCGTTCCACGTGTTCGTCGTTCTTCGCGAGCCACCAGACCACCGCGCTGCCGGTGTCCTTCAGGACGTCCTCGCCCAGGTACTGGCGCTTGCTCTGTTCGTACTTGCGCTGGTGCTCCCAGACCGCCTTGTCCTTGCGTACCTCGGCGAGCTTGTCGAGCCGCTCCTGGTCGTGCTGGGCCAACGTGAGGGTGACGTCCTCCGCCATGGCATGGAGGTGGCCCGTGGGGTCCGGGCGCATGGTGCTCAAGGCGCCGCTGAGTTCGTGCTGGACGAGTGAGGCCCGGCTCGGCTCCCGCTGCTCGGTGACGGCGCGGGCACGGTCGAGCACTGCCTCGACGGCAAGGCCCGCAGGGTTGAGTACGGGGTCGTTCCCGGGGGCTTCCACGAGGTACCAGCGGACGGTCGCCGAGAAGACGAAGTCGTAGTCGTCCCAACGGCTCGGCAGGGCGACCCGGCTGACGTGGTGCTCCCTGCGGTCCACCGGGGCGGCCGTGAGCTGTTCCTCGAAGTCGACCGGCAGGGAACCGCGGCGCAGCGAGGCGACTTTGAAAGCCGCGGCCGGGCCGAGGAGAAGGAGTACCGCCAGCGTTGCCCACGCCCACCCCGGCCAGTGCTGGGCGAGGCCGACGATGGTCAGCAGCAAGCCACACAGGACGGTGAGGAAGGCGGTCGTCGTCCTGCATCCGGTCGTCATGATCGAGGCTCCCTGGCCGAAGCGGTGGATGGTTCGGTCGGGCCCAGGGCCTGGGCCGCGCTGATCTTGCTGAGCAGGAGTGCGGTGGTGCCCGATGCGCGCGCGGGGTAGCCCGGAGCGGAGCGCTCGGCGTCGCGCGCGCTCGCGTAGAGCGACGCGAAGACCGCGCCCCGCCGGGCGCCGCACTGCTGGGCCGCGCCGACGAGCAGGTCGAGCAGCAGCTCGGCCCTGTCCCCGGGGTTGGCGGCCACGTGGTGAAACCAGCGTTCCGCGTGGGGCTGCCACGCCTTCCGCGGCAGCCCGGCCAGTACCGCACGCCAGCAGGTCGACAGGGACTGCTGCACGCCGCCCTCCTGCACCAGGGCCCGAGAGGTTCCGGCGGGTTCCGTCAGAGGTTCCGGGGCGCAGTTCTGCAGGAAGATGACAAGGTCGGCCGGTGCGGGGTCCGATCGCGCGAGGCGGTCGAGCAGCCGCCGACGCAGCCGGCGGCTGCTGTTGACCAGATCGCACAGTGCCTCCGGGGCGCGCGTGGAGTCGCCGTGCCGCTCGGCCAGGTAGTAGAGCCGCAGGAGGGCTTGGTCCGGATGGCTGGAGGCGAGTACATCCGCGCAGACCTGGACGAGGACCTGCGCGAAATCCCCCTTGAGCTGCCGGTTGGCGCACCACTGGTAGATCCGTTCGCGGAAGCCCCTGCCCTGGGCCGGATCGTCGAGCCCGCACGTGAGGGCGTGGACGGCGGCTTCCCATCGCGTCCGGCTCGGCGGTCCGGAACTCCACCCTTCGGCCAAGGACGCAAGGCCCTCGCCGCGCCCCGTCCTCAGGTACTGCCCGGCCAGCCGTTCCACGAGGCCGTCCCGGACAGCCATCGTGAGGTGAGGATCGGCCAGGTCCACCGTGCGTGCGGCCCACCTGCCGAGGTGCGGCCGCAGGTCGGGCATGTGGTCCCAGAAGTGGGCGCGAACGGCGGCGTCGTAGTCCAGCTCCTTGAACCGGACGTGTCCACTCGGTGTGGTCTCGGCAGTGATCTCCTTGAGCCGCTCGGCGAGATCCCGCTGCTGGAGCAGCAGGGCTTTGTCGGGCGGGGGGCCGAGCGTGCTCAGCAGGAGATCGGACGCGCGGTGGATGATGTCTGCGTGGGCGCCGTGCAGCATGGCGACGGTGATCAGCAGGGCCCGCTGGGGGGCCTCGCGCAATCCGGTGACGAGTGCGCCCACCTCGCTGCGCCGGTCGTTCTGTGCGTTGCGGGCCGCTGTGCACCAGTGCGCGAAGCCCTCTTCGGGCCGGGCGGCCTCGTGGGCGCGGCGCACCAGATCGGCGAAGTGCGCGATGTCCCGCATGGGCCTGAGTTCGTGCAGGAACTCGGTGACGATGTCGTCGGGGCGGGAGTACTGCTCGTACGGTACGGCGTGCTCGCGCAGGTGCCGCCGTAGGACGCTCAGACCCGGAGGCCGCCGGATCTCCACCCGGTAGTACTGGAGGTCCGGGTCGAGGTGGCCGCCGTGAGGCATGATCACCACCAGGTGCGCATGCTGTTCGTGGACCGCTTTGCGAAGGGCCGGAAGGCCCGCTTGCGCCGCGGCCCACCGGGGGCCGTCGGCGGCGGACAGATCCAGCAGCAACTGGTCACCCGCTTCGACCAGAGCAGGGTCGTGGAGGGAGAGCTCGTCCCTCTCGCCGGGCAGCAACTCGTTGAAGACGCCGGTGTCGTGGTGGTACTCGCGGAGGAGTACGCGGGCGGCCGATGTCCGCCCGCTGCCCGGAGCGCCGTCCAGGATCACGGAGCCGGTGTCGGCGAGCATGGCACGGGCGTTCCCCATGTTGCCGGGAGCGATCAGGACACGGCGCAGCCAGGCGAGATGATCATCGGCGATGCGCCGGAAGGCCGGCCGGCCAGGGTCCGGTGTGTGGGCGCCGACATAGAGATTGATGTTGCCGGAGCCGGTGTGCATGGTGCCTTGGGGGTTCTCGACCCGTGTGCTGGTGTGCACGCTCACCGGCCCTCGTTCTCGCGCCGATCCGGCTCACGGAATTGGTGTCGTACCTCGCCCTGGTTGTCGCCCTCGAAGTACGTCATTCCGTTGCCCGAGAAGTGGCGGTCACCGGACACGTGGCGCGAGTTCTGGTAGATGGAACCGGTACCCGTGTGCACGGGTCCCTGCGCGCCCTTCACGATGGTCCCGCCGACGTCCCCCGTGAAGTCGCGGCTCTGCACGGCCGTTCCCGACACGTCCCCGATCGAGTTGGTCACCGAGCCGGGCACGGGCGGCGGCGTACCGTCCGCGGCCAGGTCGCGGAGGCTCGGGACCATGTCGGTCACCACGCCACAGATGCGCCGGAGACCTGTCTCGACGTCGTGCGTGTCGAACGGGACGGACTGGAGATCAGCGAGCCGGGCCAGTGCGGGCGGCAGGTCCGCCTGCTTCAGCCGATCCGTCTTCCTGCCGTCCAGGACGGGGACGACCGGAAGTTCACGCGCCAGCGCCTCCTCGATCTCCCTGCGCACCCAGTCCTGCGGATCGTTCAGCCGGGTACGGAAGTTCGCCCAGTCCGGGCCGATCACGGCCAGCAGGACGGAACTGCGTTGCAGCGCGGTCCGCAACGCGTCGGGGTAGACCTCGCCGGGGGCGATGGACCTCGAGGCGCGGAAGATACGATCCTCGCCGAAGCGGCGCTTCAGTTCCTGGTCGAGGAGAGCAGCGGTCTTCTCGCCGTCGCCTGTGCGGTAGTTGATGAACACGTCCACCACGGTGGAATTCCCTTCAGGAAATGGGCAGGTGCGTGAGCGCGCCGAGCCGAGGGGCCAGGAGGCGTACCGACGGGTGATGCGCATGGCGGGCCAGCGCCCGGGCCAGGCGCCTGAGATCGGTCGTGACGGTGGCCGAGCGCACGGCCGCCACGCCGTCGAGCAGGGGGGTCGTCAGGGCGCATGCATGGTCGATCTCACCGTCCGAGGCGTAGGCCAGGGCGCGGCGCACGCCGTAGCGCACCTGTGTCCGCACCGCGTCGGGGCCGATCAGGGCGAGCTGCCGGTCCAGTTGTTCGGCTGCCTCCCGAGGCCGGCCGAGGTCGACCAGGCACCAGCCCGTGACCATTCCGACGGAGTCGGGAAGGTGCATGGTGCCGATGACCGGCTCGCCGGATCCGTCCTCGTGATCGTCGAGGAGCGCCCGGGCGCGGTCGAGGGCGCGCATGCAGGAATCGCGGTCGCCCGCGAGGGCATGTCCTTGGGCTTCGCGCTGGGCGGCCAGCCCGCGGATCCGGTGGGGCAGCCCGACGTCCTGTGCGCGTCGGGCGAGAGCGATCGTCTGCTCGGCGTCGTCCCGGTACAACGTGACCAGGGCGCGTCGGACCAGCGCGTATCCGGCCAGCGCCCGGTCTCCGCCGGCGGCGGCGAGATCGACCGCGCGTTGTGTCCACCAGAGGGCTGCCTGGTCGTTGCCGGTTTCCTGGACCAACCAGCCGACGTACTCGGCATACCGGGAGCCGAGGGCCAGTAACTCCCGGCGGTTGTGGGCGTCGGCTTGCAGGGACAGTTCCCGGAGCGTGTGCGTCTGGGCGATGAGGACGGGCAGCAGCAGGCCGGGTTCCACGCTCTGGCCGAGCCTCCGGTAGTGCGTGAACAATGATCGGGAGGCGTCCAGCATGCCGGCGCCCGCGGCAGGGGAGAGCGGTCCTGTGCCATCCGATCGCCACGTCATCAGCGAGGCGGTACCGGCACCCAGAAGGCTCCGACGACTCAGCGGCCGGAACGAGCTCCGGCCCTCGGGCGACAACTCCAGCATCCAGTGTTCCTCGCTGACTTCGCTCGGTGCCGGTTCGGCAGGTGTGGTGTCGGAACTCGTCGTGACCAGGGCGGTCAGTGCTCCGTCCGCGCCGAGGGCGGCGTCGCACAGCCGGACGAGGTCCTGGCCGGGTGCCTTGAGACCTCGCTCCACCTTGCTCAACTGCGCTTTGCTGTAGTGCACGGCACCGGACAGTTCCGTCAGGCTCCACCCGGCCTGCAGGCGTCGCTTCCTCAGTTCTTCACCGAACGTGGTGGACGGCACGGGCACGGAACCTCCCAGGACCATCCGTCCGGATCAAGCGGTGCTGCACGAAAGAGTGCGGCAACCCCTTCCGGACGGACAAGGCGATCGATACGGTTTCCCGTTTCCTTCTCAGACGGTGGGTGCGGCATTCGCGGGGCCCGGAAGTCGTCCTGTCCTGTTGGCGGGACAGTGGGCGGGTTCGTCGGAGGGTGGTGTCGGGTTGGCTCAGGGTGGTGCTGCGGTGGCACACGCTTTGACCTGCGGTTTTGAGATCGGTGGCGCATGTGGTGCCAGATTGGCTCGCCATGGCGCCAGATGTGTGTCATGCTGTGGGACATGGACCTCACGCCCTATGTCGCCAGCCTTCGGAACGAGCTCGCGGTGGCCGCGGAAGCGGGTGGCGCGGAAGCTCGCGCTCTCGCCGAGCGCATCACCGCGCCGCTAGAGTCGGCAGCCAGACTCACCCTGCTGAACGCCCTGTCGGACGCCATGGGTGAGGTCACCCGGGAGCTTGCCCCGGGCTCGGTCGACGTGCGGTTGCGCGGGCTCGAGCCCGAGTTCGTCGTGACGGCGCCGCCGAGGGAAGAGCCCTTCGTGGCGCAGGGGTTCGACGAGGCGCACGCCCTGCCCGCCGTCCCCGCCGTGCCGGAAGGAGAGGACAGCAGTACCGCCAGGATCAATCTGCGACTCCCCGGCCACGTCAAGACGCGTGCGGAGCAGGCGGCCGCGCGGGAGGGGCTGTCGCTCAACGCATGGCTCGTCAGGGCCGTTTCGGGGGCCCTCGAGCCCGGGGGCGGGCGGCAGGGTGACGGGCCGGCGCCCCAGCGGAGCAGCGGGCGCAAGAGCTTCACGGGCTGGGTGAGCTAGCTCCACCGGGGCACCGTTTCGGCGTGCGAGAGGCCGATCACTCTCGCTCATTCCTTCACGTCCCCGGCGCGGGGGCGATCACCAGACTCACGAGGACGGGACAGCCATGCCTTCTTACGAGACCAAGGGACCCATCACCGCGACCATCCACGTCGAGGTCGGAGTCGCCCGGATCAGTGCGACGGACCGCACGGACACGGTGGTCGAGATCCACCCGCGCACCGCCGGCGACAAGGACGACATCCGCGCCGCCGAGGAGACCAAGGTCGAGTTCACCGACGGCACGCTGACGATCCGTACCCCGAAGGCGCGCGGGCTGTTCTCCGCCCGGGGTTCGGTCACGGTCGACGTCGCGCTGCCCCAGGGGTCGCGGCTGCTCGGCACGCTGGAGATGGGCGACATCAGCTGCAAGGGGACGCTGGGCGAGTGCGAGGTCCGCACCAGCGCCGGGGACATCCGGCTGGACCAGGCCGGCGCGGCGCGGCTCAAGACGCAGCACGGGGACGTCCAGCTGGACACGGCGGCGGGTGACGTCGATGTCACCACCGGCTCGGGCGAGGTGCGGATCCGTACGGTCGGCGGCGACGCCGACATCAAGAACTCCAACGGCAACACGTGGCTGGACGACGTGGCGGGCGATCTGCGACTGAAGGTCGCCAATGGAAACATCACGGTGGGCCGAGCGCAAGGGTCCGTGACGTCAAAGAGCTCGAACGGCAACGTACGCATCGAGGAAGTGGCGCGCGGCACGGTCGAGCTCCAGACTAAAGCCGGCAACCTCGAAGTCGGGATCCGCCAGGGGACTGCTGCCTGGCTCGACATCAACTCCCAGTCCGGGACGGTCTACAGCACCCTCGGATCCGCGGAAGGCCCCGCAGAGGGCGCGGAGACCGTCAAGGTGCACGCGAGGACCAGCCTCGGCGACATCACCATCCAGCGTGCGCACGGCGCCTGACGTCAGAGCTCTGCCTCGCAACAGCTACGAAATGGAGGGGGCACGATGAGTGCCGCGACCGAACAGATGGCCCCGCCCAAGGGGATCAGCGCAGTCGGCCTGCGCAAGTCGTACGGCGACAAGCTCGTACTCGACGGGATTGACCTGCATGTGCAGGCGGGCACGATCTTCGCGCTGCTCGGTCCGAACGGGGCGGGGAAGACCACCACGGTCCAGATCCTCTCCACGCTCATCGCCGCCGACGGTGGCGAGGCGACCGTGGTGGGGCACTCGCTGGAGCGCAGCGCGGACGCCATCCGCGCCCGGATCGGTGTCACCGGCCAGTTCGCCGCGGTGGACGGGCTGCTGACCGCCGAGGAGAACATGCTCCTCATGGCGGACCTGCACCACCTCGACCGCGCGGAGGGCAAGCGCCGCACCGCCGAATTACTTCGACAGTTCGAACTCACCGAGGTGGCCGGCAAGATGGCCTCCACCTTCTCCGGGGGCATGCGCCGCAAGCTGGACCTGGCGATGACCCTCGTCGGCAACCCGAGCCTGATCTTCCTCGACGAGCCGACCACCGGCCTCGACCCGCGCAGCCGCCGCACCATGTGGCACCTGATCCAGCAGCTCACCGCCCAGGGCGTGACGATCTTCCTCACCACGCAGTACCTGGAGGAGGCCGACCAGCTCGCCGACCGGATCGCCGTCCTCGACAAGGGCAAGATCGTCGCCGAGGGCACCGCGGACGAGCTCAAGCGCCGTATCCCCGGCGGGCACATCCGCCTCCAGTTCTCCGACCTGCTCAGCCTGGACGCCGCCTCCCGCCGGCTCGGCCTCGACGAGGGCGCCCGCGACGAGGAGAAGCTCACCCTGCAGATCCCGAGCGACGGCAGCATCCCCGCACTGCGCGCCGTACTCGACCTGCTGGAGGGCGCCGGTGTCACGGCGGACGCGCTGACCGTCCACACGCCCGACCTGGACGACGTCTTCCTCGCCCTCACCGGTGACGGGTCGCGCCACCACGCGACCACCGTTCCCAGCCCCGCCAACACGGCGCAGGAGGCCCGCCGATGAGCACGACGTACGCGATGCGCGACTCGATGACGATGCTGCGCCGCAACCTCAAGCACGCCCAGCGCTACCCCTCGATGACGATCTCGATCGTCGCGATGCCGATCCTGATGCTCCTGCTGTTCGTCTACGTCTTCGGCGGCGCGCTCGGCGCCGGCATCGAACTGCCGGGCGGCGGTACGGGCGACCGCGGCGACTACACCAACTTCGTGGCCCCCGGCATCCTCCTGATGGCGGCCACGGCCGGCGCCGTCTCGACCGCCGTGTCCGTCTGCACGGACATGACCGAAGGCATCATCAACCGCTTCCGGACCATGTCGATCTCGCGCTCCTCGGTGCTGACCGGGCACGTGGTGGGCAATGTCATCCAGACCATGATCAGCCTGGTCCTGGTCATCGGTGTCGCCCTCCTGGTGGGCTTCCGGCCCAACGCCACCGTCGTCGAGTGGCTCGCCGCCCTCGGCATCCTGGCCCTGCTCGCCTTCGGCCTCAGCTGGCTCTCCGCGGCGATCGGCCTGGGGTCCAGCAGCGTCGAGGCGGCGAGCAACGCGCCCATGCCGCTGACCTTCCTGCCCTTCCTCGGCAGCGCGATCGTCCCGCCGGAGTCCATGCCGGTCGGACTGCGCTGGTTCGCCGAGTACCAGCCCTTCACCCCGATGACCGACACCCTCCGCGGTCTGCTCATGGGCACGGAGATCGGCAACAGCGCGTGGCTCGCGCTCGGCTGGGGCGTCGTCCTCAGCGTCCTCGGCTACCTGTGGGCCCGCTCGGCCTTCAACCGCGAGGCGAAGATCTAGCACTCCGGCGCACGGCGCGGAACGTGAACGGGGCTGCCCGGCCAATCGGCCGGGCAGCCCCGTTCTTTGTGTTCCTGCTGTCCCGTCGACGGGACAGCAGGAACACAAAGAACGGGGCACGGTGGCCGAAAACGCAAGGAGGAATCGCTCACCAGTACCCGTGCGGCAGGGCTGTGCGGGCATTCCTTGCCTCGCCCCGGAGCCACTCCTACGATCAATGCGAAAGGGCGGGAAATCTTCCCCGGCCCCGGCCCCCGGCCCGGGTTCTCTTTCGGCTCCCGCTTCCGGTTCGAGCCTTCCGCATTCCGTTTCCCGCTTTCCTCTTTCCTCTTTCACGAAAACCGCAGAGGGGTCATGGTCATACACGCGCGCAGCAACGCAACGGAAACCAGCGCCGGCCTGGTCGTCGAAAGCCCCTTCATATGGCGGGCGCGACGGCCCGGGCACCGCCACCAACTGGTCTGCTTCCCCCAGGCCGGCGGCGGCGCGGGCGCCTTCACCGACTGGGTGCACGGCCTTCCCGCCGACATCGAAGTGATCGCGGTGCAGCTGCCCGGCCGGCAGAACCGGATCCTGGAGGACGCCGCCACCGAGGTGGGCCCGCTGGTGCGGACCCTGGCGCAGGCTCTGCGCCCGGTGCTGGACGGCCCGTTCTCCTTCTTCGGCCACTCCTGCGGCGCCCTGCTGGCCTTCGAGCTGGCCCTGGCGCTCCAGGCGCGCGGCGGCCCCCGGCCGGCCCATCTCTTCCTCTCCGGCCAGGCCTCGCCCGTACCCTTCCGCGACCGTCCCCAGCTGCACGGACTCTCCGACGAGGAGTTCCGGGCCGAGGTGCTGCGGCTCGGCGGCTTCGACGAGGAACTCGCCGAGGACGAGGACGCGATGGAGGCCCTGCTGCCGCCCGTCATGGACGACTTCGCGCTCTGGGAGCAGCACGTCATGCCCGTCGACGCGCGCCTCGACGTCCCCATCACCGCACTGGTCGGTGAGTCGGACAGCCGGGCGCCGCGCGGCGAGATGGAGACCTGGGGCGCGCACACCGACACCGCCTTCGACCTGCGTGTCTACCCCAGCGGGCATTTCTATCTCTTCGAGCCCGGACTGAGCTCCGAGCTCCTCGAATTCATCGCCGCCACCGTCCTGGAGCCCTAAGATCCGGGTGGGCAATGCCTGTATGGCAGCTTTTTCGGGTTGCCGCGGCGGCCGCCCGGCTGCGATTAATTGAGAAATCAAAACCACGAGATTCCGGTCTTCATGTCCAACCATTGGGGGATGGTCGCTTTGTGCTCGTTCCATGACACGGCGGTGCCGGTGGCGACGATTCCTGAGATGTTCGAGAAGCAGGTCGTCGCCGCTCCGGACGCCGTCGCGCTGATATGCGGCGAGACCTCGCTGACCTACCGCGAACTCGACGCGCGGGCCAACCGCCTGGCCCGGGTCCTGGTGGGTCGCGGCGTCGGACCCGAGGCGGTCGTGGGCGTGGCCGTACAGCGGTCCACGGAGCTGTGGGTGGCCGTCCTCGCCGTCCTCAAGGCGGGCGGCGCCTACCTGCCGATGGACGCGGCCTACCCGGCCGACCGCCTGCGGTACATGGTGGAGGACTCCGGCGCCCGCCTCGTCCTCGCGGACGCCCCGACCGGGCGCGAGCTGCCCGAACTCCCGGTACCGGTACTGCTCCTGGACGCCCCCGGGACCATCGCGTCGGTCTCCGCGCAGCCGGCCGGCCCGCTCACCGACGCCGAGCGGATCAGCCCGCAGCGGGTGGCGCAGACCGCGTACGTCATCTACACCTCGGGCTCCACCGGCCGCCCCAAGGGCGTCGCCGTCACCCACAACGGACTCGCCCCGCTGCTCGCCACGCACGCCGAGCGGTTGAAGGTGAGCGCCTCGAGCCGGGTGCTCCAGTTCGCCTCGCCCAGCTTCGACGCCTCGGTGTGGGAGATGTGCATGGGCCTGCTGTCCGGCGCCACCTTCGTACTGGCGGGCAAGGAGGCGCTGGCCCCCGGCGATCCGCTGGCCGAGACCGTCGCCCGCCACGGCGTGACCCACGTGACGCTGCCGCCCCCGGTGCTGGCCACCCTGCCGGCCGGCGCGCTGGCGTCCGTCGAGACCCTCGTGGTCGCCGGTGACGCCACCACCCCCGAGCTGGTCGCCACCTGGTCCGCGGGCCGGCGCATGATCAACGCGTACGGGCCCACGGAGACCACCGTGTGCGCCACGATGAGCGCCCCGCTGGCCGGTGACGGCCGGGTGCCGCCGATCGGACGCTCGATCACCGACACCGGCGTACACGTCCTGGACGACGCGCTGCGCCCCGTCGGCGCCGGGGTGATCGGCGAGCTGTACGTGTCCGGGGCCTCGCTGGCCCGCGGCTACCTCGGCCGCCCCGACCTGTCCGCCCAGCGCTTCGTCGCCTGCCCCTACGGCGGGCCCGGCGCGCGGATGTACCGCACCGGCGACCTCGTCGAGTGGACCCCGGAGGGCGAACTCGTCTTCCACGGGCGCGCCGACACCCAGGTCAAGATCCGCGGCATCCGCATCGAACCGCTGGAGATCGAGGCCGTGCTCAGCAGCCACCCCGGCGTGAGCGACACCGCGGTCCTGCCTCACGAGCGGCGCGGCACCCGCCAGCTGGTCGCCTACGTCGTACCCGCCGCCTCCGGCCGCCCCGGCGGGGCCGGCCCGCAGGGCAGCGCCTACGGCAGCATCGCCCTCGACTCCGGCTTCGGCGTCGGCGAGCTGCGCGCCTTCGCCGCCCGGCACCTGCCCGACCACATGGTCCCCTCGGCCTTCGTCCTGCTGGACCGGCTGCCCCTGACGCCGAACGGCAAGCTCGACAAGGCCCGCCTGCCGGAACCGGAGTTCAAGGGCGAGACCTACCGGGCCCCGCGCACCCCGCAGGAGGAGATCCTCGCCGAGCTGTTCGCCAAGGCCCTCGGCGTCGGCCGGGTCGGCATCGACGACGACTTCTTCACCCTCGGCGGTGACAGCATCCAGTCGCTCCAGGTCGTCTCCTGGGCCCGGGCCCGCGGCCTGGTCGTCAGCGCCCGGCAGGCCGTCGAGCACCGCACCGTCGCCGCCCTCGCCGAGATCGCCGTCGCGAACGGGCAGGGCGACGGCGCAGGCCCCGTCCTCGCGGAGTTCGAAGGCGGCGGCGCCGGCTGGATGCCGCTGCTGCCCGTCGCCCGCTGGATCCGCGACTGGGGCCCCGGCTTCGACCGGTTCCTCCAGGCCATGGTCCTGGAACTGCCCGCGGACATCGACCGTGCGGGACTGGCCGCCACCCTGACGGCCGTGGTGGACCACCACGACCTGCTGCGCTCCCGCCTGGTCTCCCACACCGCCACCGACACCGACGGTGCCGCGAGCGACCCGGACGACCCGGACGGCCTGGTGGTCGAGCCCGCCGGCTCCGTGGACGTGGACCCGCTGCTGCGCCGCGTCGCCTGCGACGGCCGCTGGGACGCCCCGTCCTGGCGCGAACTGCTGCTCGGGGAACTGGAGGAGGCAGCCCGGCAGCTGGACCCGGCGGCCGGTTCGATGGCCCGGTTCGTCTGGTTCGACCCGTCCCCGGGCGAGGGCGGCACCGGACGGCTGCTGCTCGTCCTGCACCACCTGATCGTGGACGGCGTCTCCTGGCGCATCCTGATGCCCGACCTCGCCTCCGCCTGGCAGCAGGTCCGAGAGGGCCGCACCCCCGAACTGCCGCCCGTGGCCACCTCCATGCGCCGCTGGGCGCACGCGCTCGCCGACGAGGCCCGGCGCCCCGAGCGGGTCGCCGAGCTGGACCTGTGGCGCTCCATCGTCGAGGGGCCCGACCCGCTGCTCGGCGCTCGCCGGCTGGACCCGGCCGTGGACGTACGGTCCACCGTGCGGGTCACCCACGTACAGCTCCCGGCGGCGGTCACCGAGGCCGTACTGACCGACCTGCCCGCGGCGTTCCACGGCGGGGTCAACGACGGGCTGCTGGCGGCGCTGGCCCTGGCGCTGGCGCAGTGGCGGCGTACCCGCTCCGTCGACGAGGCCTCCGCGCTGATCCGCCTCGAAGGACACGGCCGCGAGGAGGCCGCCGCGCCCGGCGCGAGCCTCGCCCGCACGCTCGGCTGGTTCACCACCGCCTTCCCGGTACGCCTCGACCTCACCGGGATCGACCTCGACGAGGCCTTCGCGGGCGGCCCGGCCGCGGGGCTCGCCGTCAGATCGGTCAAGGAGCAGCTGCTGGCCCTGCCCGACAAGGGCATCGGCTACGGCCTGCTGCGCCACCTCAACCCGGACACGGCCGCCCCGCTCGCCGCCCACCCCATCGGGCAGGTCGGCTTCAACTACCTGGGCCGCTTCTCCGCCGCCTCCGACCTGCCCGGCGACCTGCCCGGCGACCGGCGCGGGCCGGGCTTCACGCAGGCCCCCGAGGCCGCCGCCATCCCCGAGCTGGCCGAACTCGACGCCGCCCAGGACCCGCGGATGCCCGCCGCCGCCGAGCTGGACATCAACGCCACCGTCGCCGACCGGCCGGCGGGCCCCGTACTGAACGCCGCGTTCAGCGCCCCCGAGGGGGTGCTCGCCCCGGCCGAGGTGCAGGAGATCGCCGACCTGTGGTGCGCCGCCCTGGAGGGGCTCGCCCGGTACGCGGTCACGCCCGGCGCCGGCGGCCTGACCCCCTCGGACCTGCCGCTGGTGACCGCGAGCCAGCAGGACATCGACGGCTGGGAGCGGCGCTTCCCGGGTCTGGTGGACGTCTGGCCCACCACCGCGCTCCAGTCCGGCCTGCTCTTCCACTCGATCTTCGAGGACTCCTCCTTCGACGCCTACCAGGTGCAGTACGCCCTCCACCTGTCCGGGCGGGTGGACGCGGCCCGGCTGCGCGCCGCCGGGCAGTCGCTGCTGGACCGGCACGCCGGACTGCGGACCGCCTTCGTGCACAACGCCTACGGGGACCTGGTCCAGCTCGTCCTGGACACCGACTCGGTGACCCTGCCCTGGCAGGACCTCGACCTGTCCGGCCTCGGCGCGGGGGAGCGCGAGGAGGCCTTCGAGCGGTTCCTCGCCGAGGACCTGACCGTCCACTTCGACCAGCTCAGGCCGCCGATGCTGCGGATGACGCTGATCCGGACCGGCGAGGAGGCGTACGAGCTGGTCCTGACCGCCCACCACGTGCTCTTCGACGGCTGGTCGGTGCCCCTGCTGATGCAGGACCTGCTTACCCTCTACGGCTCGGACGGGCAGGCCGCGGGTCTGGAACCGGCCCGCAACTACCGGGAGTTCCTCGGCTGGCTCGCCCGCCAGGACCGCGAGGAGTCCGCCCGCGTCTGGCGCGAGGAGCTCCGCGGGGTGGGGGAGCCGACGCTGCTCGCCCCGGTGGTGACCGCCGCCTCCGGAGCGACGGCCCCGGCCGACGACCCCGCCGATGCGGCCGACCCGGCCGACTCCGCCGCGTCCACCGGCTCCGCCGACGACATCGCCATGCGGCAGGCCGAGGTTCCGCTGCCCCTCCCGGCCTCCCGCGAGCTGTTCCGGCGCGCCGCCGAGCTCGGCGTCACCCTGAACACCGTGGTCCAGGGCGCCTGGGCGATGCTGCTGGCCCAGCTCACCGGCCGGCAGGACGTGGTGTTCGCGTCCACCGTCGCCGGCCGGCCCCCCGCCCTGCCCGGGGTCGAATCCACGGTCGGCATGTTCCTCAACACCCTCCCGGTACGGGTGCGGTGCGCCCCCGCGGACACCGTCGCCGAGCTGCTCACCGAGGTCCAGGGCCGACAGGCCGCACTGATGGACCACCACCACTTCGGGCTGAGCGAGATCCAGCAGGCCGCCGGACTGGACGCCCTTTTCGACACGATCATCGGCTTCGAGTCCTTCCCCATGGACCGGGCCGGGATCGTCGAGGCGAGCCGCGCCGCCGGGATCTCGATCACCGGCATCCGCTCCTTCACCGCCAGCCACTACCCGGTCACCGTGCTCGCCTTCATCGAGCCCGACCGGCTGCGGCTCGCGGTCCAGTACCGGCGCACCGTGCTCGACCCGGCCGTGGCCGAGTCCATCGCCGCCCGGTTCGGGATGATCCTGCGCCAGGTCGCCGAGGACACCGGCCGCCGGGTGG
The DNA here is from genome assembly GCF_002080455.1 of Streptomyces sp. Sge12. Lineage (NCBI taxonomy): Bacteria > Bacillati > Actinomycetota > Actinomycetes > Kitasatosporales > Streptomycetaceae > Streptomyces > Streptomyces sp. Sge12. The sequence goes on along the minus strand of NZ_CP020555.1, from coordinate 2,118,102 downwards.
GCACCGTGGAGGTCCTGGAGGCGGCCGAGCGGGACCGGCTGCTGAAGTGGCCCGCCACCGCGGCCGATGCCGCCGAAGGGGACGGGCCCGCGACGACGGTCCCGGAGCTCTTCGAACGGCAGGCCGCCGCCACACCCGACGCGGTCGCCGTGATCTCGGGCGGGCGGTCCCTGACCTACCGGGAGCTCGACGAACGGGCGAACCGGCTGGCCCGCGGCCTGATCCGGCGCGGCGTCCGCCCGGAGGTCCCGGTGGCCCTGGCGCTGCCCCGGTCGGCCGACCTGCCGGTCGCGCTGCTCGGCGTACTGAAGTCGGGCGCCGCCGTCCTTCCCCTCGACCCGCAGCAGCCCGGCGACCGCCTCGCCCACGTGCTGACCGACGCGCGGCCGCTGCTGGTGGTCACCGACGCGGACACCGCGGCCGGGCTGCCGGACACCGGTGTGCCGGTCCTGCACCTGGACGCACCGGCCGCACCGGACGCCCCGGGCGCCCCGGACGACGAAGCCGCCGCGGCGGCCGCACCCGCCCCGCGGCCCGACGGGCTCGCGTACCTGTCGTACGCGTGCGGCAGCGCGGGCGGCCCGACCGGCGTGGAGATCAGCCACCGCAACCTCACCGACCGGGTGCCCGGACTGCTCGCCGGGCTCGGCTCCGCCGCCGGATCGCGCCTGCTGGTGGGGAGCGGGGACCCGGCGGACGCCGGCCTTCCCCTCCCGGAGATCGTCGCCGCGCTCTGCGGCGGTGGCGGTGTCGAGGTGCTCCGCGCCCCGCGGGCCACCACCGCGGCCGATGTGCTCGTGACGACCCCGTCCGCCTTCGCCGACCTGCTCGACGAGGCGGTCGACGACCTCCACGCGGACACCTTCGTGTTCACGGGCGAGGCGCTGCCGGCCGCTCTGGCCCGGCAGGCGGCCCGTTCCGCCCCGGGCGCCCGCCTGGTCACCCTCCACGGGCACCCCGAGACCGGCCCCGCCACCGCACACGCGGCGGCGGAGGGCGGGCCGGGGCCGGCCCCCGAGGCGGTCCTCGCCGGGACCCCGCTCGCCGGAGTGCGTGCGTACGTCCTCGGCGCGGGCCTCACCCCGGTGCCGCAGGGCGCTGTCGGCGAGTTGTACCTCGCGGGCGGCGCTCCCGCCCGCGGCTACCGGGGGCACGGCGGCCTGACCGCCGGGCGGTTCGTCGCCGACCCCTACGGCCCCGCCGGATCGCGGATGTTCCGCACCGGCGACCTGGTCCGCCGCAGCGCGGACGACCGGCTGGAGCTGCTCGGACGCGGCGACTCCGAGGCGACGGTCCGCGGCACGCGGATCGCACCGGCCGAGGTGGAGGCGGTCCTCACCGGGCATCCCGGGGTGGCGCAGGCGGTTGTCGTCGTCCGCGCCGGCCACGGCCCGGGCGGGACCGGTCAGCTGGTGGGCCATCTCGTACCCGCCGACCCGTACGGCGCCGAGCCCGCCGCCCTCGCCGAGGAGGTACGGGCCCACGCGGCGCGGTACCTGCCCCCGGCGCTGGTACCCGCGGTCCTCATGACGCTGGAGCGGCTGCCCCTCACCCCGGACGGCCGGCCGGACCGGGCGGCACTGCCCGAGCCCGAACCGGCCGGCCGCCCCTACCGGGCGCCGCGCACCCCGCACGAAGCGGCTCTGTGCGAGCTGCTCGCGGAGGTGCTCGGCGTCGAACGGGTCGGCATGAACGACGACTTCTTCGAACTGGGAGGCAACTCCCTGCTGGCGACCCGGCTCACCAGCCGGATCCGGAAGGTGCTCGGGGTCAGCGTGCCTTTGCGGTCGATCTTCGAGTCTCACGCAATTTCAGAACTTTCGCGCACGGTCAAGAACGCAGGCACGTCGAGCCGGCCTCGACTGCGCAAGATGGACAGGAGTGGACAGTAAAATGATCCCGTTGTCGTTCGCACAGCGTCGGTTGTGGTTCATCGACCGATTCGAGGGACCGTCGGCCACCTATAACGTCCCCTTCCTCGTGCGGTTGACCGGCGAGCTGGACCGGACTGCCCTGCAGTCGGCGGTGCGCGATGTCGTGGCACGGCACGAGAGCCTTCGTACGCTCATCGTGATGGACGAGCAGGGCGTCCCCTCGCAGCAGGTGCTGCCGGTGGACGCGTCACTGCTCGACGTACCGCTCGTGGAGGTCGCTCCCGGGGCGGTGGACGAGGCCGTCTTCGAGGCGGCCCAGTACACCTTCGACCTGTCGGCGGAGATACCGGTCCGCGCCACCCTGCTGCGCTCCGGCGAGCGGGACCACGTCCTGCTCCTGCTGGTCCACCACATCGCCAGCGACGGCGAGTCGATGGAGCCGCTCTCCCGCGACCTGGCCACCGCGTACACCGCGCGGCTGCGCGGCGAGACCCCGCAGTGGGCGGACCTGCCCGTGCAGTACGTGGACTACACGCTGTGGCAGCGCGAGCTGCTCGGCGACGAGAACGACCCCGAGAGCGTCGTCTCCACCCAGGTCGGCTACTGGCAGGAGGAGCTGGCGGGCGTGCCGACACCGCTGCGCCTGTCCGCGGACCGCCCGCGCCCGCCGGTGGCCAGCCACCGCGGCGACACGGTCGGCTTCCCCATCGACGCCGAGCTGCTGGCGGCCGTCGAGGCCGTGGGCCGCGAGCGGGACATGACCGTCCCGATGGTCCTCCAGGCCGCCCTCGCCGTGGTGCTCCAGCACCTGGGCGCCGGTCACGACATCGCCATCGGCTCCACCGTCGCCGGCCGCACCGACGACGAACTCGCCGACTTGGTGGGCTTCTTCGTCAACACCTGGGTGCTGCGCACGGACCTCTCGGGCGCCCCGAGCTTCGACCGGGTGCTGGAGCAGGTCCGGCAGAAGGCGCTGACCGCCTACGACAACCAGGACGCTCCCTTCGAGCATCTGGTGGAGGTGCTGAACCCGGAGCGGTCCACCGCCTACCACCCGCTCTTCCAGGTCATGTTCACCTGGGAGAACGACGCCTGGATCGATCTGGAGCTGCCGGGTCTGGAGCAGGCGCGCTTCGAGGTGCTCGCCACCTCGACGGCCAAGTTCGACCTGGAGTTCAACTACTTCTCCGACCCGACCGGTCCGGGCATGCTCTGCTACCTGGAGTACGCCACCGACCTGTTCGACCGCGCCACCGCGCAGTCCGTCGTCGACCGCTACCTGAGGGTCATCCGCGAGGTCGTCGCGCACCCGGAGCGGCCGGTCGCCCTGGCGCCCGTCCTGGACGGCGCCGAACTCGACACCGTGGTAAGGGAGTTCAACGACACGGCCGTCGAGCTGCCCGAGGTGACGGTCGCCGAGCTCTTCGAGCGGCAGGTCGTGGCCACCCCGGACGCGATCGCGCTGGAGGCCGGGGAAGAGACCCTCACGTACCGCGAACTCGACGCGCGGGCCGCCCGGATCGCGCGGGAGCTGACCGCGCGCGGGGTGACCGCCGAGACGCTGGTGGGCGTCGCCCTGCCGCGCACGGCGGACCTGGTGGCCGGGCTGCTCGGTGTGTTCAAGGCCGGCGGGGCCTATCTGCCGATCGACCCGAGATACCCGAGCCGGCGGCTCGACTTCATCCTGGAGGACGCGGCGCCCGCGCTGGTCCTGACCGACGAGCAGACCGTGGGCGTGCTGCCGCAGACGTCGATCCCGCAGCTGTTCGTGGGCGACATCGACTTCGGCGGCGCGCAGGACGCGCAGGACGCGGAGGCCGGCGCCGGCGCGGCTGCGGGCGGGCCCGGCCGGATCGCGTACGTCATGTACACCTCGGGCTCCACGGGCACGCCCAAGGGCGTGGCGATCACCCACTCCAACGTGGTGAACGACGTCCTCGGCCTGGCCTCGGCGATCGGCGTCGGCGCGGGGACCCGTGTGCTCGCCGGGACCTCGGTCAACTTCGACGTGTCCGTCTTCGAGATCTTCTCCACCCTCTGCTCCGGCGGCATCGTCGAACTGGTGCGCGACGCGCTCGTGATCGGCGAGCGCGGCGGCTGGACCGGCGGCGTGATCAGCACCGTCCCCTCCGTCTTCGCGGAACTGCTCGGCCAGGTCAGCGGCCGCATCGAGGTGGACACCGTGGTCTTCGCCGGTGAGGCGCTGCCCGCCTCCCTGGTGCAGCGCGTCCGCGAGGCCGTCCCCGGCGTCCGCGTCGTCAACGCCTACGGCCAGAGCGAGTCCTTCTACGCCACCACCTTCTCGCTGTCCGCCGACCAGGAGTGGGACGGCGCCGGCAGCGCCCCCGTCGGCGCCCCGCTCGGCAACGTCCGCACCTACGTCCTCGGCCCCGGCCTGCGGCCCGTCCCGGTCGGCGTGGTGGGCGAGCTGTACGTCGCCGGAGAGATCGGCCGCGGCTACTTCGGCCGCCCCGCCCTGACCGCCAACCGCTTCGTGGCCGACCCCTTCGGTCCGGCCGGATCGCGCATGTACCGCACCGGTGACCTGGCGCGCTGGAACGCCGACGGGCAGCTGGAGTACGCGGGCCGCGACGACGCGCAGATGAAGGTGCGCGGCTTCCGCATCGAGCCCGGTGAGATCGAGGCGGTCCTGACCGCCCACCCGGGCGTGGCCCAGGCCGTGGTCACCATCCGCGAGGGCCGCGGCAGCAAGCAGCTCGTCTGCCACGTGGTCCCGCTCGACGCCGACCAGGGCGGCTTCGGCACCGTCGCCAGCCTCGCCGACCTCGACGTCGACCTGACCACGAGCGTCTCCGTGCGCGAGCTGCGGCGCTTCGCCGCGGGCCGGCTGCCCGAGTTCATGGTCCCGTCCGTCTTCGTCATGGTGGGCCGGCTGCCGCTGACCGCCAACGGCAAGCTCGACCTGGCGGCGCTGCCCGAGCCCGACTTCAGCGGCGGCGAGTACCGGGCCCCGCGCAACCCCGCGGAAGAGGTCCTCGCCGCGGCCTACGCCGAGGTCCTCGGCCTCGACCGGGTCGGCATCGACGACGACTTCTTCGCCATCGGCGGCGACAGCATCCGCTCCATCCAGGTCGTCTCCCGCGCCCGCAGCGGCGGTGTGGAGGTCAGCCCGCGCCAGATATTCGACCAGCGCACCGTCGCCGAGCTGGCCGCCGTCGCGGTCCTCGGCATCGAGGCGGACGCGGGCCCCGTCCTCGCGGAGCTGGAGGGCGGCGGGACCGGCTGGATGCCGCTGCTGCCGATCGGCGAGTACCTGCTGGAACTCGGCGAGGGCATCGACCGGTTCTCCATGGCGATGGCCGTCGACCTGCCCGAGGGCATCGACCGGCCCGCGCTGGCGGCCACCCTGGGCGCCGTGCTCGACCGGCACGACATCCTGCGCTCCCGCCTCGTCACCGCCGACAAGGGCGCAGACATGGGCGCAGACAAGAGCGCCGCCGAGGGCGCCGGAGACCGGGCCGGCCTCCGGGTCGACGCCCCCGGTTCGGTCGACGCCGACGCGCTGATCCACCGCGTCGAGTGCGACGGCCGCTGGGACGAGCAGTGGTTCGAGCGGGCCACCGCCGAACTCAACGCCGCCACCGGCCGCCTGGACGCCGCGGGCGGCACGATGGCGCAGTTCGTCTGGTTCGCCCCGCAGCAGGGCGCCGGGCGCCTCCTGCTCGTCCTGCACCACTTCGTGGTCGACGGCGTGTCCTGGCGCATCCTGCTGCCGGACCTCGCCGCCGCCTGGGAGCAGGTCCGCGCCGGCCGCACCCCCGAGCTGCCCGAGGTGGGCACCTCGGCCCGCCGCTGGGCGCACGCACTGGTGGAGGAGGCCGCCTCGCCCGAGCGCGTCGCCGAACTCGCCCTGTGGCGCTCGGTCGTGGCCGGTCCCGACCCGCTCCTGGGTTCGCGAGCCCCGGACCCCGCCGTCGACGTGATGTCCACGGTGGACCACACCTGGCTCAAGCTGCCGGTCCCGGTCACCGAGACCCTGCTGACCACCCTGCCGGCCGCCTTCCACGGCGGTGTCAACGACGGCCTGCTCGCCGCGCTCACGCTGGCCGTCGCCCGCTGGCGCCGCAACCGCGGCATCGACGAGTCCTCCGCCCTGATCCGGGTCGAGGGACACGGCCGCGAGGAGGACGTCGTCCCGGGCGCCGACCTGTCGCGCACCGTCGGCTGGTTCACCACCATGTTCCCGGTCCGCCTCGACCTCGCCGGGATCGACCTCGACGACGCCTTCACGGGCGGCCCCGCCGCCGGCGCCGCCGTCAAGGCCGTCAAGGAGCAGCTGCGGTCCCTCCCGGACAAGGGCGTCGGCTACGGCCTGCTGCGCCACCTGAACCCGCAGACCGCCGAGGTGCTGCGCCGGTACTCCGCCGGCCAGATCGGCTTCAACTACCTGGGCCGCTTCTCGTCCTCCGCGGACGCGGCCGAGCACCTGCGCGGCCCGGGCTGGACCCTCGCCGAGGGCACCACCGGGCTGATCGCCGACCAGGACGGGTCGATGCCCGCCCTCTCCACGCTGGACGTCGGCGCCCTCGTCACCGACACCGAGCAGGGCCCGGAGCTCACCGCGCGCCTCGCCTTCCCCGCGGGCCTGCTCGCGAAGGAGGACGTGGAGGAGCTCGCCGAGCTCTGGAGCACCGCCCTCCAGGCCCTGGCCCGGCACGCCGCACGGCCCGCCGCGGGCGGTCTGACCCCCTCGGACGTGCCCCTGGTCCGGGTGACCCAGGGCGAGATCGAGGCCTGGGAGGAGAGCTACCCGGGCCTGGCCGACATCTGGCCGCTGACCACCATGCAGGACGGGCTGCTCTTCCACGCCCAGCTGGCCGGCTCCACCTTCGACGCGTACCAGATGCAGCTGGTCTTCCACCTCTCCGGGCAGGTCGAGCCCGCCCGGATGCGGGCCGCCGGCCAGGCGCTCCTGGACCGGTACGCCAACCTCCGCACCGCGTTCGTCTTCGACGCGGCGGGGGACCGGGTGCAGGTCGTACGGGACCGCGTGGAGCTGCCCTGGCAGTACCTCGACCTGAGCGGGTTCGGCGAGGAGGGCCGCGAGGAGGCGCTGGGGCGCTTCCTCGCCGAGGACCACGACTCCCACTTCGACCTGACCCGGGCCCCGCTCGTACGGATGTCGCTGGTGATGCTGGCCCCCGACCGCTGGGAGCTGGTCTTCACCGCGCACCACGTCCTCTTCGACGGCTGGTCGATCCCGGTCCTCATGCAGGACCTGCTGCGGCTCTACGGCTCCGAGGGCGACGCGTCCGCGCTGCCGCGCGTGCCCGGCTACCGCGACTTCCTGGTGTGGCAGGCCGGCCAGGACCGCGAGGCCTCGGCCCGCGCCTGGGCCGCGGAGCTCGCCGGAGTCGAGTCGCCGACCCTGATCGCACCCGACGCCGCCCTCGCGTCCGACCCGGCCGGCATCGGCCAGATCGACATCCCGCTGTCCGCGGACGACGCCCGCGAACTGGGCCGGCGCGCCGCCGAACTGGGCCTCACCCTCAACACCCTGGTCCAGGGCACCTGGGCGCTCGTCCTCGCCGGGCTCACCGGCCGCCAGGACGTGGTCTTCGGAGCGACCGTCTCCGGCCGTCCGCCCGTCGTGCCCGGCGTGGACGCGATGGTCGGCCTGTTCATCAACACCCTCCCGGTCCGGGTGGAGTGCGGTCCCGGCGCCACGCTGGGGGCACTCCTGCGCGACCTGCAGAACCGGCAGAGCGCCCTGCTCGACCACCACCACCACGGGCTGCTGGACATCCACCGCTCGGTCGGGCTGAACGTCCTGTTCGACACCCTCGTGGGCTTCGAGTCGTACCCGATCGACGGCGTCGCCATCAAGGAGGCGAACTCCGCCGCCGGCATCACGGTCACCGGTATCAGCCCGCTCAGCGGCGCCCACTACCCGCTGGTCGTGATGGCCTTCGCCGACCCGCACCTGCGCGTGGCGCTCCAGTACCAGCACCACCTCTTCGACCCGGCCGCCGTCGAGGGCATCGCCGTCCGCTTCGCGCGGATCCTCCGGCAGCTCGTGGCCGACCCGGACGCCCGCGTCGGTTCCGTGCACGTCCTGGAGTCCGCCGAACGCGAGCGGCTGCTCGGCGAGTTCAACGACACGGCCGTGCCCGCCCCGCGGCGGACCGTCCCGGCCCTGTTCGAGGAGCGGGCCGCACAGACCCCGGACGCCGTCGCCGTCGCCTTCGGCGACCGGACCCTGACCTACCGCGAGCTGGACGCCGACGCGAACCGGCTGGCCCACCTGCTCGCCGCGCGCGGCGTCGGCCAGGAGTCCGTCGTGGGCGTGGCCCTGCCGCGCTCGCCGGAACTGGTCGTGGCCCTGCTGGCGGTCCTGAAGGCCGGTGGCGCCTACCTGCCGGTGGACCCGGAGTACCCGGCCGAGCGCATCGGGTTCATGCTGCGCGACGCCGCCCCCACGTTGCTCCTGACGGACTCCGAGATCGTCGCCGGCCTGCCCGCCGGCACCTGCCCGTACGTGGTCCTGGACGACGCGGACACCGCCCCGGCCGTCGCGGCTTCCTCCGCCGAGGCCCTGCCGGCCGCCGCTCACGAGCGCGTGGACCAGCTCGCGTACGTCATGTACACCTCCGGCTCCACCGGTGTGCCCAAGGGCGTCGGCGTCACCCACCGGGCCGTCTCCGGCCTGGCGCTGGACCGCCGGTACCGCGGAGGCGCCCACGAGCGGGTCCTCGTCCACTCCGCCCAGTCCTTCGACGCCTCCACCTACGAGCTGTGGACGCCGCTGCTGGGCGGCGGCACCGCCGTGATCGCCCCCGTCGGCAAGCTGGACGCCGCGGCGCTGGCCGCGGTCATCGCCGAGCAGCGGGTCACCGCGCTGTGGCTGACCGCCGGTCTGTTCAAGGTGATCGCCGACGAGAACCCGGAGTGCTTCGCCGGCGTCCGCGAGGTGTGGACGGGCGGCGACGTCGTCTCCCCGGCCTCGGTGACCCGCGCCCTGCGGGCCTGCCCCGGCCTGGAGGTCGTCGACGGCTACGGCCCGACCGAGACCACCACCTTCGCCACCACCCACCCGATGCCCGACCCCGAGCGGGTCGGCGAGCCGATCCCGATCGGCCGCCCGATGGACAACATGCGCGTCTACGTCCTGGACGCGGCCCTGCGCCCGGTGCTCCCGGGCGTGGCGGGCGAGCTGTACATCGCGGGTGCCGGCCTGGCCCGCGGCTACGCCCACCGCTCCGCACTGACCTCCGAGCGCTTCGTGGCCTCCCCCTTCGGCGAGCCCGGCGAGCGCATGTACCGCACCGGCGACGTGGTCGCCTGGAACCCGGACGGCGAACTCGTCTTCCAGGGCCGCGTGGACACCCAGGTCAAGATCCGCGGCTTCCGCATCGAGCCCGCCGAGGTCGAGGCCGCCCTGGCCGGGCACCCCGGCGTGGCCCAGGCCGTGGTCACCTGGAACGAGGACCGGGCCGGCGAACGGCGGCTCGTCGGGTACGTGGTCCCGCGCGTGGACGGCTCCGACACCTCCGGTGCCGCGGAGCAGGTCGACGAGTGGGAGGAGATCTACGACGACCTCTACGCCGTGTCCCACGCCCGCTGGGGCGAGGACTTCACCGGCTGGAACTCCAGCTACACCGGCGGCCTGCCGATCGCGCTGGACGAGATGGCCGTATGGCGCGACGCCGCCGTGGAACAGATCACCAACTGGTCCCCGCGCCGCATCATGGAGATCGGCGTCGGCACCGGCCTGCTGATGTCGCAGACCCTCGGACAGGTCGAGGAGTACTGGGGCACCGACATGTCGGCCGCGGTCGTCGACCGGCTGCTCGTGCAGGTGGAGCAGACCGGCTTCGGCGACCGGGTGCACCTGCGGCACCAGAACGGCGACGACATCTCCGGTCTGCCGCGCGAGCACTTCGACCTCGTGGTCATCAACTCCGTCGTCCAGTACTTCCCCGACGCCGAGTACATGGACCTGGTCCTGGCGGGCGCCATGGAACTGCTGGCCCCCGGCGGCCGGATCCTGATCGGTGACGTCCGCAACGCCGCCACCCTGCGGCTCTTCCGCAGCGGGGTGCAGCGCGCCCTGCACCCCGAGGCCTCCGCCTCGGTGAGCCGCGCCGCGGTCGCCCGCGCCATCCTGATGGAGAAGGAACTCGTCCTCGACCCCGAGTGGTTCACCCGGTGGGCCGAGCGGCACGGTGCGGGCGGTGTGGACATCCGGCTGAAGGCCGGCCGGCCGCACAACGAGCTGACCCGCCACCGCTACGAGGTCCTGCTGCACAAGGCGCCCGTGGCCGCGCTCCCGCTGGGCGAGGTCCCGGCCGCGGCCTGGGGCCGCCAGGTCGAGGACTTCCTCGGCCTGGAGGAGCTCGTCCGCAGCCACGGCGAGCAGCCCGTGCGCGTCACCCGCATCCCCAACGCGCGTCTCGCCGACGAGGTCGAGGCCGCCGCCGCGATCGGTGTGATCTCCGCACCCGCCGCCGCCGTCCCGGTCCTCGACCCGCAGGACCTGCGCGAGTGGGCCGCCGAGCGAGGCTGGGGTGTCGTGCTCACCTGGTCGGCCGCCGCGGCCGAGTGCTTCGACGCGGTGATCCTCCCGGCCGGGCCCGTCACCGACCAGGTCCTGACCGGCGGGTTCACCCCGTCGGGCCGGGCCGACCGGCAGCTGGCCAACGAGCCGGCCGCCGCGGGCCGGATCGGGGCCCTGGTCGGCTCCCTGCGCGACTGGCTGGGGGACCGGCTGCCGGACCACCTGGTGCCGTCCTCCGTCGTCGCCATCGCCGAGGTTCCGCTGACCCCGAACGGGAAGCTCGACCAGCGGGCCCTGCCCGCGCCGGACTTCGCCGCGGCGGCCACCGGCCGGGCTCCGCGCACCCCGCAGGAAGAGGTCCTGTGCGGCCTGTTCGCCGCGGTGCTCGGCCTGGACCGGGTCGGCATCGACGACGACTTCTTCGCCCTGGGCGGGCACTCCCTGCTCGCCACCCGCCTGGTCAGCCGGATCCGCGAGGCCCTGGACGTCGAACTGCCCATCCGGGTCGTGTTCGAGGCGCCCACCGTCGTGGAACTGGCCCTGCACCTGGCGGCGGGCGCGCCGGTCCGGCCGCCGCTGCGCCGCACGATCGAGCGCCCGGAGTCCGTACCGCTGTCCTTCGCGCAGCGCCGGCTGTGGTTCATCGACCGCTTCGAGGGCCCCTCGGCGACGTACAACGCGCCCTTCCCGCTGCGCCTGACCGGCGAACTGGACCTGGCGGCGCTCGAGGCCGCGCTGCGCGACGTCGTGGCCCGCCACGAGAGCCTGCGCACGCTGATCGTCGAGGACGCCGACGGCGTCCCGGCCCAGCGCGTGCTGCCGGCCGACGAGGCCGAGCTGCACGTCCCGCTCGTGGAGGTGGCGCAGGGCGGTCTCGACGACGCCATGGCCGAGGCCTCGGCGTACCTCTTCGACCTGGCCACCGAGATCCCGGTACGGGCACCCGTGCTCCGGCTCGGCGACCGGGAGCACGTCCTGGTCCTGCTGATCCACCACATCGCGAGCGACGGGTCCTCCATGGCCCCGCTGGCCCGCGACCTCGCCACCGCGTACGCGGCCCGCAAGGAGGGCGGCGCCCCGCAGTGGGCGGACCTCCCGGTCCAGTACGTCGACTACACGCTGTGGCAGCGCGAGGTGCTCGGCGACGAGGAGGACCCGGCCAGCGCCCTCGCCGCGCAGGTGGGCTACTGGCGCCAGGAGCTGGCGGGCGTGCCGCAGCCGCTGCAGCTCGCCTCCGACCGGCCGCGCCCGGCCAAGGCCTCCCACCGCGGCGACGCCGTGGAGTTCGCCCTGGCCCCCGAGGTGGCGGCCGCGGTCGAGGAACTGGCGCGCCGGCACGGCGCGACCTCCTCGATGGTGCTCCAGGCCGCCCTGGCGGTCCTGCTGCACGGGCTCGGCGGCGGTGACGACCTGACGATCGGCTCCCCGATCGCCAACCGCACCGACGAGGCCCTCGCCGAACTGGTCGGCTTCTTCGTCAACACCTGGGTGCTGCGCGTCGACCTGTCGGGCAACCCGGCCTTCACGGAGCTGCTGGAGCGGGTCCGGGGCAAGTCCCTGGCCGCGTACGACAACCAGGACGTCCCCTTCGAGCGGCTGGTGGAGGTGCTGAACCCGGAGCGGTCCACCGCCTACTCCCCGCTCTTCCAGGTGATGTTCGCCTGGCAGAACTTCGCCCGGAAGGACTTCGCCCTGCCGGGTCTGCAGGTGGAGTTCGAGCGGGTCCGCACCGAGACCGCGAAGTTCGACCTGTTCTTCAACATGGCCGACCTGCCCGGCATGGGGGTGGTGGGCCTCCTGGAGTACGCCACCGACCTGTTCGACCGGGAGACGGCCCGGGCCGTCGCCGACCGCTTCGTCCGCGTGGTGGGCCTGCTGGCCGCCGCGCCCGAGCAGCGGGTGGCCGCGGTCGAGCTGGTGCGGCCGGACGAGCGCGAGCTCGTGCTGCACGGCTTCAACGCCACCGAGCGGCCCACCCCCGAGGTGAGCGTTCCCGCGCTCTTCGAGCTCCAGGCCGCCGAGCGGCCCGACGCGGTCGCGCTGGTCTGCGGCGAGGAGTCGCTGACCTACCGCGCACTGGACGAGCGCGCGAACCGGCTGGCGCGCGAGCTGGTGCGCCGCGGAGTCGGCCCGGAGACCGTGGTGGGCGTCGCCCTGCCCCGCACGGCGGACCTCGTCGCCGCGCTGCTCGCGGTACTCAAGGCCGGCGGCGCCTACCTGCCGATCGACCCGAAGTACCCGAGCCGGCGCCTGGAGCACATCCTGGCCGACGCCCGGCCGAAGCTGGTGCTGACGGACGCGGCCACCGCCGATGTCCTGCCGGACTCCGGGATCACCCGGCTGTACCTCGGTGACCTGGCCCTCGGCGGCTCCGCGGACGCCGGCGCCCCCTTCGGCGACGCCGACCGCCCGGCGGCCCTGCTGCCGGACCACGCGGCCTACGTCATGTACACCTCCGGCTCGACGGGCGTGCCCAAGGGCGTCACCGTCACCCACTCCAACGTGGTCAACGGCGTGCTGCGGCTCGCCTCCACGATCGGCGTGGACTCCGGCACCCGTACCCTCGCCGGCGCCTCCGTCAACTTCGACGTTTCCGTCTTCGAGGTCTTCACCACGCTGGCGGCGGGCGGCACGGTCGAACTGGCCCGTGACGTCCTGGTCATCGGCGAGCAGGGCGGCTGGACCGGCGGCGTGATCAGCACCGTCCCCTCGGTCCTCGCCGAACTCCTCGACCAGGTCAACGGCAAGATCACCGCGGATGCGGTGGTCTTCGCCGGTGAGGCGCTGCCCGCGTCCCTGGTCCGCCGGGTCCGCGAGGCCGTCCCCGGGGTCCGCGTCATCAACGCCTACGGCCAGACCGAGAGCTTCTACGCCAGCACCTTCGCCCTGCCGGCCGACGAGGAGTGGGACGGCACGCACACCGCCCCGATCGGCGCGCCGCTCGGCAACATGCGCGCGTACGTCCTGGGAGCGGGCCTCGGCCCGGTGCCCGTGGGCGCGGTGGGCGAGCTCTACGTGGCGGGCAACGTCTCCCGCGGCTACCACGGCCGCACCGCCCTGACCGCCGAGCGCTTCGTCGCCGACCCGTACGGTGCGCCCGGATCGCGGATGTACCGCACCGGCGACCTGGCCCGCTGGCGGGCCGACGGGCAGCTGGAGTACGTCGGCCGCGGCGACGCCCAGCTCAAGATCCGCGGGTTCCGCATCGAGCCCGGCGAGATCGAGGCCGCCCTGACGGCGCACCCCGGTGTGGAGCACGCCGTGGTGACCGGCCAGATCGGCCCCGACGGCGCCAAGCGCCTCGTCGGCTACGTCGTCAGCTCCCCGGACTCCGGCGGCCAGGTGGACGCGCAGGGCCGGTTCGAGGCCGACATGACCTCCGGCATCACCATGCGGGAGCTGCGCCGCTTCATCACCGGCCGGCTGCCGGAGTTCATGGTCCCGGCGGTGCTCGTGCCGCTGGACCGGCTGCCCCTGGCCCCCAACGGCAAGCTGGACCGGGCGGCCCTGCCCGAGCCGGACTTCGCCGGGGAGAGCTACCGGGCCCCGCGCAGCCGCACCGAGGAGGTGCTGGCCGGGGTCTACTCCGAGGTCCTCGGCCTCGAACGGGTCGGCATCGACGACGACTTCTTCGCCATCGGCGGCGACAGCATCCGGTCCATCCAGATCGTCTCCCGCGCCAAGGCGCACGGCGTCGTCGTCAACCCGCGGCAGATCTTCGAGCTGCGGACGGTGGCCGAGCTGGCCGCCGCCGCGGGCAGCCAGGACCTCGGCCCGGTCCTCGCGGAGCTGGAGGGCGGCGGCACCGGCTTCATGCCGCTGCCTCCCATCGCCAAGTACATGCTCGAACTCGGCAGCAGCTTCGACCGGTTCTCGATGTCCGCGGCGCTCGACCTGCCCGCCGGCATCGACGAGGACGGGCTGACGGCGGTCCTGACGGCGGTGCTCGACCACCACGACATCCTGCGCTCCCGTCTCGTCCTCGACGGCGACGGCAGCCTGGACATCGCCGCCCCCGGCACGGCCCCGGTGGCCGCGCTGGTCCGGCGCGTGGCCTGCGAGGGCACGTGGGACGAGGCCTGGCTGGAGACGGCCAGGGCCGAACTGGACGCCGCGACCGGCCGGCTGGACCCGGTGGCCGGCACCATGGCCCAGTTCGTCTGGTTCGCCCCGGAGCAGGGGGCCGGCCGACTGCTGGTGGTCCTGCACCACCTGGTCGTCGACGGCGTGTCCTGGCGCATCCTGCTCCCGGACTTCGCCACGGCGTGGGAGCAGATCGCCGCGGGCTCCGCCCCGGCCCTGCCCCCTGTCGGCACCTCCGCCCGCCGCTGGGCGCACGCGCTGCACCACGAGGCGTCCGACCCCGACCGCATCGCCGAACTGGCCCAGTGGTCCGAGATCGTGGACTGCAACGACCCGGTGCTCGGCTCGCGGGCCCTGAACCCCGCGGTGGACGTCATGTCCACCGTGGAGACGGTCTCCCTGGAGCTGTCGGAGCAGGTCTCCGAGGCCCTGCTGACGGCGGTGCCCACCGCCTTCCACGGCGGGGTCAACGACGGCCTGCTGGCCGCCCTCGCCCTCGCGGTGACCCAGTGGCGCGCCGACCGGGGCGTCGAGGAGTCCTCGACGCTGATCCGGCTGGAGGGCCACGGCCGTGAGGAGCAGGTCGTGCCCGGCGCCGACCTGTCCCGTACGGTCGGCTGGTTCACCAGCATGTTCCCCGTACGGCTCGACCTCGCCGGTCACGACGTACAGGAGGCCCTCGCCGGCGGCGCGGCCGCGGGCGCCGTCCTCAAGACGGTCAAGGAACAGCTCGTGTCCATCCCGGACAAGGGCGTCGGCTTCGGCCTCCTGCGCTACCTCAACCCGTCCACCGCGGCCGAGCTCGACTGGCGCGCGACCCCGCAGATCTCGTTCAACTACCTGGGACGGGTCGCCGCCGCGGACACCTCCGACGGACAGCGGGCCACCGGCTGGAGCCTGGCCGCCGACGCGCTGGGTCTCGCCGCCGACCTGGACGCGGACATGCCCGCGCTCGCCACGGTCGAGATCAGCGCCTACGTCACCGACACCGACCGGGGCCCGCGGTTCAACGCCCGCGTCTCCTACCCGGCGGGCGTGCTCGCGCAGGCCGAGGCCCAGGAACTGACCGACCTGTGGGTCCGTGCGCTGGAGGGCCTCGCCCACCACGTCACCACCCCCGCGGCCGGCGGCCTGACCCCCTCCGACCTCCCGCTGGTGCGCATGACGCAGGCCGAGATCGAGAACTGGGAGGCGCAGTACCCGGGCCTGGCCGACGTCTGGCCGCTGACCCCCCTCCAGTTCGGTCTGCTCTTCGAGACCATGCGCCTGGAGGAGAACGCCTTCGACCCGCACATCGTGCAGGTGGCCTTCCACGTCCAGGGCCGGGTCGACGCGGCCCGGATGCGGGTGGCGGCGCAGGCGCTCCTCGACCGGTACGCCAACCTGCGCACCGCCTTCGTCACCGACGCGAACGGGGACCTCACCCAGCTGGTCCTCGACCGGGTCGAACTGCCCTGGCGGGTCGCCGACCTGCGCGGGCTCGACGACGCGGCCCGCGAGGAGGGACTGGAGCGGATCCTCGCCGAGGACCACTACGCGCAGTTCGACCCGGCGAAGCCGCCGATGCTGCGCGCCTCGCTGGTCCAGCTGGCCGAGGAGACCTCCGAACTGGTGCTGACGGTGCACCACGCGCTGTTCGACGGCTGGTCGTTCCCGCTGCTCGTACGGGACCTCGCATACCTGTACGCCTCCGAGGGCGACGCCTCCCAGCAGCCGCGCGTGCCCGAGTACCGGGAGTTCCTGCGCTGGCTGTCCCGGCGGGACGACAAGGCGGCCGCCGCGGCCTGGGCCAAGGAGATGGAGGGCGTCAGCGAGCCCACCCTGCTCACCTCCGAGACCCCGGTGGACGCCGGCGAGGACGCCCGCGTCGGGCAGGTCGACATCCCGCTTCCGCTGGACGAGGCCCGCGCCCTGAAGAAGCGCGCCGCCGAACTGGGCGTGTCGATGGGCACCCTGGTCCAGGGTGTGTGGGCGCTGATGCTCGGGCAGCTCACCGGAAAGCGGGACGTGATCTTCGGAACCACCGTCTCCGGCCGCCCGGCCGAGGTGCCCGGCGTCGACCAGATGGTCGGCCTGTTCGTCAACTCCCTGCCGATCCGCGCCGAGTACGCGCCGAGCGAGACGCTCGGGCAGGTGCTGAAGAACCTCCAGGAGCGGCAGACCGCCCTGCTGGACCACCACCACTTCGGGCTCCACCGCATCCAGCGGGAGGCCGGTCTGAAGGAGCTCTTCAACACCATCGTGCTGTTCCAGTCCTTCCCGGTCGACAAGGAGGCACTGGGCGCGGCCAACACCGCGGCGGGCGTCTCGTTCACCGGGATCCGCCCCTCCGCCGGCGCCGCCTACACGGTGGGCCTGGCGGCCGACGCCGAGCCGTACCTGCGCATGATCCTGCAGTACCAGCGGCAGGCCATCGCCGCGGAGACGGTCGAGCGGATCGCGGAGCGGGTGCTGCACATCCTGCGGCAGCTGATCGCCGACCCGCAGATCCCGGTGGGCGCGCTGGACGTGCTGCACGAGGCCGAGCGCGACCGGCTCCTGTTCGACTTCAACCGGACGCGGACCGAGACCCCGTCGCTGACGCTGCCCGCGCTGTTCGAGCGGAAGGCGGCCGAGGCACCGGACGCGGTCGCGGTGCTCTTCGAGGACGAGAAGGTGACCTACGGGGAACTGGACGCGCGGGCCGACCGGCTGGCGCGGGTCCTCGTCGAGCGGGGCGTCGGACCGGAGACGGTCGTCGGCGTGGCCCTGCGGCGCTCGCCGCAGTGGCCGGTCGCGGTCCTCGCCGTCATGAAGGCGGGCGGCGCCTACCTGCCGCTGGACCCGGCCTACCCGGCCGACCGGCTCACGTACATGGTCGAGGACTCGGCGACCGGGCTGATCCTGACCGACGGCGCCACGGTGGACCGGCTGCCCGACCTGCCCTCGGACCTGCTGAACCTGGACGCCCCGGAGCTCGCCGCGGCCCTGACCGCCGCGGACGGCGCCCCGCTGTCCGACACCTCCGGGTTCCGGCCGGCGGCGGTGGCCAACACCGCCTACGTCATCTACACCTCGGGCTCCACCGGCCGCCCCAAGGGCGTGGCCGTCACGCACACCGGCTTCGCCAACATGGTCGCCGAGGTGACGGAGCTGCTCGGCATCACCGCCGACAGCCGGGTCCTGCAGTTCGCCTCGCCGAGCTTCGACATCTCCGTCGGCGAGATGTGCATGTCCCTCTTCGCGGGCGGCGCCCTGGTCATGGCCGACCCCGACCGGCTCGCCCCGGGAGCCCCGCTCGCCGAGACGGCCGACACGTTCGGGGTGACCCACGCGATCCTGACGCCCACGGTGCTGGCCGCCATGCCGGCGGGCTCGCTCTCCACCGTCGAGTCCCTGATGGTGGCCGGCGAGGCCACCGCACCGGAGCTGGTGGCCACCTGGTCGGCCGGCCGCCGGATGTTCAACGGCTACGGCCCGACGGAGACCACCGTCGGCGCCACGGTCAGCGAACTGCTCGCCGACGCCCCCGTGTCCATCGGACGCCCGATCCGCAACACCCGGGTCTACGTCCTGGACTCGGCGCTGCGACCGGTCCTGCCGGGCGTGCCCGGCGAGCTGTACATCGCCGGCGCGGGCCTCACCCGCGGCTACCTCGGCCGGCCGGAGCTGACCGCCCAGCGGTTCGTGGCCTGCCCGTTCGGCGAGCCCGGCGAGCGGATGTACCGCACCGGCGACCTGGTCGAGTGGACCGGGGACGGCGAGCTGGTCTTCCGCGGCCGCACCGACCACCAGATCAAGATCCGCGGGTTCCGCATCGAACTCGGCGAGATCGAGACCGCGCTGACGGCCCACCCGACCGTGGACCACGGCGTCGTGACCGCCCGGGACAACCTGGCCGGCGACAAGCAGCTCGTCGCCTACGTCATCCCCGCACCGGGCGAGAGCGTGGTGGCCGAGGACCTGCGCAAGCACCTCACCGGCCGGATGCCGGAGTACATGGTCCCGTCCGCCTTCGTCACGCTGGAGCAGCTGCCGCTCACCCCGAACGGCAAGCTGGACCGCGAGGCCCTGCCCGACCCGGAGTTCAAGGGCGGAGCCGACTACCGCGCACCGCGCAACCCGCTCGAGACCACCCTGGCGAAGCTGTTCGCCGAGGCGCTCGAACTCGAGAAGGTCGGCATCGACGACGACTTCTTCGACCTCGGCGGCCACTCGCTGCGCCTGACCCGCCTCATCAGCCGGATCCGCGCCGTCCTCGGGGCCAAGGTCCCGATCCGCGTGATGTTCGGCGCCACCACCGTGGCCAAGCTCGCCGAGTACCTGGAGGCCCAGGTCAAGACCAGCCGGGCGCCGGTCTTCGCCGACCCCTTCGCCGTGGTCCTCCCGATGCGCACCGAGGGCGCCAAGCCGCCCCTGTGGTTCATCCACCCGGGCGTCGGACTGTGCTGGTCCTACGTGGGCCTCGCCCAGCTCCTCGGTGACCGGCCGGTGTACGGCATCCAGGGCCGCGGGTTCGACGGAACGGGCCGGGCCGAGTCCACACAGGCCATGCTCGACGACTACCTGGAGCAGATCCTCGCGGTCCAGCCGGAGGGCCCGTACCACCTGGTGGGCCACTCCACGGGCGGCACCTACGCCCACGCCCTCGCCGCGGCACTGAAGCAGCGGGGACACGAGGTGGCGCTGCTCGCCCTCATGGACAGCCCGCCCAGCGCCTGGTTCCGGCACATCGAGGACCCGGTGAACATGCCGGAGGTCCGCGAGTTCTTCAAGGAGTTCTTCATCGGCTCCGGCGTGGACGAGGACCGCGAGGCGCTGGTGGAGAACGGCAGCCACCTCTTCAAGTCGCACGCCGAGATGCTCCTGGAGTGGGACTCGCCGGTCTACGACGGCGACGCCGTGTTCTTCAACGCCACCCAGAACCCGGACGAGTCCTACGCCGGCATCTGGGCCCCGCACATCGGCGGAACCGTCCGCGAGTACGACATCGACGCCACGCACATGGGCATGCCGAAGGCCGGGCCCGCGGCGGAGATCGCCCGCATCATCAACCTGCACCTCGAGGGGAACTGACCATGACCGGGACATCCGCCGACACGGACGGGACGGAAGCCGCGGCCTTCGTCGACGACCTGGGCATCAATCCGGAGTTCTTCTGGCTGCGGGGCCACCGGCCCGAGCACCCGGTCGAGGTCAACGACTACGGCATCGTCAACGTGTACGGGTACAAGGAGGTGCTGGAGGTCGTCGGCAATCCGGGGACGTACTCCAGCGACGTCGCCGAACTGATCGCCGGCGACGTGGAGATCGACCCGGAGTTCAGCGACGGCACCCTCCTGCAGTCCGACCCGCCGGACCACACCAAGCTGCGCAAGATCATCAGCAAGGCGTTCACCCGCGGCATGGTCGCGGCCCTGGAGCCGCGGATGGTCGAGATCACCCACGAGCTCCTCGACCAGGTCTCCGACCAGGACAGCATCGAGATGGTCGACGACCTGGCCTACCCGATGCCGATCATCGTCATCTCCGAGCTGCTCGGCGTCCCGCAGAGCGACCGCGACCTGTTCAAGACCTGGGTCGACCGGATGGCCCACAGCGCGGTCGCCCTCACCTCCGGCGACCGCGACCTGGACGACGACGTCGACGCCCAGGCCGCCATGCGCGTCGTCCCGGAGATGTTCCAGTACCTGCGCGAGCACGCCGCCGAGCGCCGGATCAAACCCCGCGAGGACCTCCTCACCAAGCTGGTCGAGGCGGAGGTCGACGGCGAACGCCTCAGCGACAACGCGGTGGTGAACTTCGCCAACGAGCTGCTCGTCGTCGGACACGCCACCACCAGCGCCCTGCTCGGCAACACCCTCCTGTGCCTGGACCGCTACCCGCAGCACCTGGCCGCGGTCCGCGGCAACCCGGGCCTGACCCCCGGCCTCGTCGAGGAGTCGCTTCGCTACCTGAGCCCGATCGCGACGGCCTACAAGGCCTGCGTCGCCGAGGGCGAGCTCGCCGGCGTCAAGGTGCACCCGGGGCAGCTGGTCGCCATCTCGCTCTCGGCGGCCAACCGGGACGAGCGCCAGTTCGCCCGCCCGCACCTGTTCGACCCGACCCGCGACCCCAATCCGCACATCGGCTTCGGCCGGGGCATCCACTTCTGCCTCGGCGCGCCGCTGGCCCGGATGGAGGGCCGGATCGCGACGGACATCCTGCTCGACCGCTTCCCGAAGCTGCGGACGGACCCGGACAACCCGCCTGCCTTCCTGCCGCTGCCCCACGTCATCTCGACCTCGGAGCTCCCGCTCCTCGTCCGATGAGGCCCCGACCCGAAGCCCGTGGCCGGGCCGCCGAAGGAGACCCCCGATGAGCACCACGACCAGTCCCGTCGAGAAGTGGGAGATGCACCCGCGGCACTTCTGGCTGCGCGGCATCCAGCCCGAGAAGCCGGTGGTGTACGACCCCGAGGTCGGGATGTGGCACGTCTACGGATACCCGGAGACCCTGGAGATCCTCAGCGATCCCGGGACCTACTCCTCCGCGGTGGCCGCGCGCTACGTCAGCCCCGAACAGGCCGCCGTCGCCTTCGACGGCAACCTGACCCAGGCGGACCCGCCCGAGCACCAGCAGCTGCGCAAGCTGGTCGGCCGCACCTTCACCCTGAAGATGGTGGCCGAGCTCGAGTCACGCATCACCGCCCTCACCCACGAGCTCCTCGACGAGATCGAGGGCGACACCTTCGACCTCGCCGAGGCGCTCGCCTACCCGCTGCCCGTGATCGTCATCTGCGACATGCTCGGGATCCCGCGCGAGGACCGCGACCTCCTCAAGGAGTGGGCGGACCAGTCCCTGATGGCGAGCGCCCAGCTCACCACCCACCAGGGCGACCAGGCACAGGAGGAGTCCCTCGACACCCAGGCCGAAGCGGCCATGGCGATGGGCTTCTACATCCTGGACCTGGTCACCCAACGGCGGGCCGAACCGCAGGACGACCTGCTGTCACGGCTCTGCGAGGCCGAGGTGGACGGGGAACGGCTGACCGACCGGCAGATCGTCAACTTCGCCAACCTGCTGATCTCGGCCGGCCACATCACCACCACCATGCTGCTGGGCAACACGATCCTGTGCCTGGACGCCTTCCCGGACGTCGACGAGCGGGTCCGCGAGGACCGCTCGCTCGTGCCCACCCTGCTGGAGGAGTCGCTGCGCTACCTGAGCCCGCTCGCGGCGGGCTACCGGGTCACCACGCGCGACGTCGAGATCGGCGGAGTGACAGTCCCCGAGGGCGACGTCCTGGAGGTGTGGTTCTCGGCCGCCAACCGCGACGCCCGGGTCTTCGACGACCCGGACGTCTTCGACCCGGCCCGCACACCCAACCCGCAGATCGGCTTCGGCCGGGGCATCCACTTCTGCCTCGGCGCCCCGCTGGCCCGGCTGGAGGGCCGGGTGGCCATGAACATCCTGTTCGACCGCTTCCCGAAGCTGCGCGTGGACCCGGACCAGAAGCCGACCTTCCTCACCTCCCCGGAGTTCACCGGGGTCTGGAAGCTGCCGATCCGCGTCGACTGAGCGGTCCCCGCACCACCCCTCGAACCCCGGCGGCCCGGACCCGGACCCCCCTCCGGATCCGGGCCGCCGGGCCCCGTCCCCCCCCACGCACACGCCACCCCGCGCAGGACAAGGAGCATCTCTTGACCCACTACGACGTGATTGTGGTCGGCGCGCGGTGCGCCGGGGCTCCGGCCGCGATGCTGCTCGCGCGCGCCGGCTACCGGGTGCTCATGGTCGAGCGCGGGACCTTCCCCAAGGACACCCTCTCCACGCTCTACATCCATCAGCCCGGAGTCGCCGCCCTCGCCCGCTGGGGCCTGCTGCCCGCCGTGGTGGCCACCGGCGCCCCCGCCCTCGACCACGTCCGCCACACCCACGGCGACATCCGGCTCGAGGGCTGCTCCTGGGCCGCCGACGGACAGGGCGCCGCCTACGCGCCGCGTCGCTACCTGCTCGACCCGATCCTCGCGCAGGGCGCCGTCGACGCGGGCGTCGAGTTCCGCGAGAACTGCTCGGTCAGCGACCTCGTCTTCGACGGCGACCGCGTCGTCGGCGTCCGGCTCGGCCCCTCCGCGGGCGGCGCCGTCGAGCGGGCCACCCTCGTCATCGGCGCCGACGGAATGCGCTCGACCGTGGCCGCGAAGGCCGGCGCCCCCCTCCTCGTCGAGGACCCGGCCGCCACCTGCGCCTACTACTCCTACTGGTCCGGACTCGAACCCGGCTTCCGGCTGTTCGACACGCCCGGCCACTGGGTCGGCACCGTACCGACCAACGACGGCGCGACTCTCGTGGCCGGCTACTTCCCGCAGGACCAGTTCCACAGCGTCCGCGGCGACGCCCTGAACGCCCTGCTCACGAACGTCGAGAAGACCGCTCCCGAGCTGCGGGAGGAAATGGCGGGCGGCGCCCGCCTGGAGCGCGTCTACGGCACCGGCGACCAGCGCAACTTCTTCCGGCAGGCCACCGGGGCGGGCTGGGCGCTCATCGGCGACGCCGGCCACCACAAGGACTCGATCACCGCACGCGGCATCACCGACGGCTTCCACCAGGCCCAGCTCCTCGCGGACTGCATCGGCGACGGGCTGCACGACCCCGAGCGGCTGCGCGTGGCCCTGGACACCTTCGCCGAGCAGCGGCTGGAAGACCTCCTGCCCCACTACCACGCCACCTTGAAGACGGCCCGCCTGGACCCGCCGCCCCACCACTTGGACCTGCTGCGCGCCATCGCCACCAGCCGGGACCTGACGGACCGCTACTTCTCCACGCTGTCCGGTGTCTGCCCGATCGACGAATTCGTCACCCCCGAACTGCTCGACCTGATGGAAGAGACGGAAATGAAAGGACTGAACGGATGACCGACGGGACGACCGACGGCAGGGCCCACGAGGCGGCCGGCGGCGACCGGCTGCCGCTCACCCTCGGGCAGGAGCTCATCCGGTCCGCCCACCGGCACGGGCCCGGACCCGCAGCGGCGCACACCCGCCACCCGGTCCTCGCCCTCCGGCTGACCGGCAGCCTCGACCGGGCCGAACTGACCTCGGCGCTGCGCCGGCTGGTGGCCCGGCACGAACCGCTGCGCACCACCTTCACCGAGACCGGCGGCGCCCCGGCACAGCACGTCTGGCCGGCCGGGCCGCTGGAGCTGGAGTTCACCGACCTCGAGCCGGTACCCGCCGACACCCGGCCGGAGCGGCTCGACGCCCGCATCGCCGAACTCGCCGCGAGACCCTACGACCTCACCTCCGGCCCGCTGCTGCGCTCGCTGTTGATCCGCCTCGGCGCCACCGAGCACGTACTGGTCCTCGCCGCCCACCGCATCGCCGTGGACACCCGCTCCGAGGCCATCCTCACCACCGAACTCGCCGAGCTGTACGCGGCGGCCGTCTCCGGCCGGCCCGCCCGGCTGCCCGAACTCCCGGTCCGCTACGCCCAGTACGCGGCCGAGCAGCGCGCCCGCGTCACCGACGCCGAACTCGCGGCCCAGCTCGACCACTGGCGCGGCCACCTCGCCGGCCTGCCCGCACTGCGGCTGCCCACCGACCGCGCCCGGTCCCGGGCGCGCGGCGCCGCCGCGGCCCGGCACACCTTCCGGGTACCGGAGCACACCGCGCGCGGGATCGCCGAGACGGCCGCCGCGCACGGCGGCACCCTGTTCGCGGGTCTGTTCACCGCCTGCCAGGTGCTGTTCTCCCGGCACACCGGCCAGGAGGACCTGGCCCTCGGCACCCGGGCGAGCGGCCGCACCCGGCCGGTGCTCGACACCCTGGTCGGTGCCTTCGACAACCCCCTCCTACTGCGCGCCCGCGTACGGCCCGAGGCACCCTTCACCGAACTCCTCGCCGGGACCTGCGCCACCCTCGCCGAGGGCCTCGCCCACCAGGACGTGCCCTTCGAACAGGTCCGCCGCACCCTGGGCGAGGGCAAGGACGCCGGCGACACCCCCGGCGTCCAGGTGATGGTCGTGCTGCGCGACGCCGCCGAGGCGGCCGAGCCCGCACAGACCCCCGCACTCGCCGTGCGCGCCTTCCCACCGCCCGGGGTGCCCGCGGAGTTCGACATCACCGTGGAGTTCACCCCAACCACCGCCGGCGACCTGGACGTCGTACTGGACTACGACAGCGCGCTGTTCGACGCCGTCACCGTGGAGGTGCTGGCCCGCCACCTGTCGGTGCTGCTCGGCGCCGCCGCGGCCGACCCCACCCGCTCCGTGGAGGACCTGCCGCTCGCCGACGCGGAAGAACTGCGCCTGCTCACCACCGAATGGGCGGTCAACCGGGCCGACTTTCCCTCGGACCGGTGCGTGCACGAGCTCGTCGCCGAACAGGCCCGGCTGCGCCCGGACGCGGTCGCCGTCACCGCGGGCCTGGAGACGCTCACCTACGCCGAACTGGACGCCCGCGCCAACCAGCTGGCCCACCTGCTCGTCGCCTACGGGGTCGCACCGGGCACCTTCATCGCCGTCTGCCTGCCCCGCGGCCCCGAACTCGTCACCGCGCTGCTCGCCGTCCTGAAGGCCGGCTGCGCCTACCTGCCGCTGAACCCCGACTACCCCGGGGACCGGCTCGGCTTCATGCTCTCCGACGCCGGGGTACCGCTGTGCCTCACCGAGTCCTGGCTGACCGGCAAACTCCCGGTCGCCGACACCCGGATGATCGCGCTGGACGAGCAGTACGCGGCCGTCGCCGAGCTGCCGACCGTGGCCCCGCGGGTCGCGGTCACCGCCGACGACCCCGCCTACATCATGTACACCTCGGGCTCCACCGGCACGCCCAAGGGCGCCGTGATCGGACACCGCTCGGTCGTCCGGCTGTTCTGCAACGCCGACTGGGTCTCGCTCGGCCCGGACGACGTCATGGCCCAGGGCTCCGACGTCACCTTCGACGCGGCCACTTTGGAGATCTGGGGACCCCTGCTCGCGGGCGGCCGGATGGTCGTCATCGACAAGGACACCCTCCTGGACCCGGCCGAGCTCACGGCCGCCCTGCGCCGGCACGGCGTCACCACCCTGTTCGTGACGACCGCCGTGTTCAACCAGATCGTCGCCGCCGACCCGTACGCCTTCGGCGCACTGCGCCACGTGCTCTTCGGCGGCGAGGCGGCCAACTCGGTGCGCGTGTCCGAAGTACTGGCGGCCGCCCCGCCGCAGCGGCTCGTGAACCTGTACGGACCGACCGAGACCGCGGTCCTCGGCACCTGGCACCTCATCCGCGAGGCCGACGAGAACCTGACCGTCCCCATCGGCCGGGCCGTCGCCAACACCACGGCCTACGTCCTCGACGACCGGCTCCGGCCGGCGCCGATCGGAGTGGCCGGCGAACTGTTCATCGCCGGCCCCGGAGTGGCCCAGGGCTACCTCAACCGACCCGAACTGACCGCCGACCGCTTCCTGGACAATCCGCACGGGGAGGCCCCGGACCACCGCATGTACCGCACCGGCGACCTGGTGCGCTGGACCAGCGCGGGAGTCATCGAGTACGTGGGCCGCGCCGACCACCAGGTCAAGGTCCGCGGCTACCGCATCGAGCCGGGCGAGATCGAGCTCGTGCTCCAGCAGCACCCCCGGGTCGGGGTCGCCCTGGTCGTGGCCCTCGCCGACGGCGAGCACAAGCGCCTCGTCGGCTACGTGACCCACGCCGTGCCCGGACAGCCCCCGCAGCCGGCAGAGCTGCGGGAGTTCGTCTCGGACCGGCTGCCCGTCCACATGGTGCCGTCCGCCCTGGTGTGCCTGGAGCAGTTCCCGCTCACCCCGAGCGGCAAGGTCGACCGCAAGGCCCTGCCCGCCCCCGAGCACGCCCCGGCGGCGCCCGCCAGCGCCCTGGAGCCCCGTACCGGCACCGAGCGGCTGCTCGTCCAGATCTGGTCCGACGTGCTCGGCATCCCGACCGTGTCGGTCACCGACAACTTCTACGAGCTGGGCGGGGACTCGATCCTCGGCATCCGGGTGGTGGCCAGGGCGAAGAAGGCCGGGCTGGTGATCTCCGCCAAGGACGTGTTCCGCAAGCAGACGATCGCCGAACTCGCCACCACCGCCGTGCCGGCCGAAGCCGCCGCCTGAGTACTCCGCCGCCGCCACCGCCCACGTCCCCGTCCCCGCCGACCTCCGTCGAAGACCCTTAACGCGCCGCGGGCCCCCGGGCCCGCGGCCCTGGAGGAGACACACCCATGACTGCCCCCACCCTTCCGGTGGCCGAACTCGCCGCCGCGGCCGACCCGGCGGCCCTCGACCTCACCGACCCGCAGACGTTCGACGACAACGACCCCCACGAGATGTGGCGGCCCTACCGCGCCCACAACCCGGTGTTCTGGCACGCCCCCAGGGGCGGCAACCCCGGCTTCTGGGTCTTCACCAAGTACGACGACATCATGGCCGCCTACCGCGACAACAAGCGGTACACCTCCGAGCAGGGCAATGTGCTCAGCACCCTGCTGCTCGGCGAGGACTCCGCCGCCGGGAAGATGCTCGCCGTCACCGACGGCCCGCGGCACCGCGAGATCCGCAACCTGATGATGAAGTCCTTCTCCCCGCGCGTCCTGACCCCCGTCGTGGAGAACGTCCAGAAGCTCACCGACCGGCTGATCTCAGAAGCCGTCGAGATCGGCGAACTGGACTTCGTCACCGCGGTCGCCGACCGGATCCCCATCCACACCATCGGCGACCTCATGGGCATCCCCGCCGAGGACCGCGAACAGCTCGTGGACTGGAACGCGCAGACCCTGTCCCGGTACAGCGCCGACGACGGCGAAGAAGTGTCGCTGATGGCGCGCAACGAGATCGTGCTCTACATCTCCGGCCTGATGGCGGAGCGCCGCCGCAACCCGGGCGAGGACGTCCTCAGCACACTGGCCACCGCCACCATCGACGGCGAACCGCTCAGCGAAGAGGAGATCATATACAACGCCTACAGCCTGATCCTGGGCGGCGACGAGTCGAGCAGGGCCACAGCCTCCGGCATCGTGCACGCCTTCAGCCAGCACGACGACCAGTGGCGCCGGCTGAAGAACGCCGAGGTCACCCTGGAGAGCGCCACCGAGGAGGTCATGCGGTGGACCACCCCCACCATGCACTTCGGCCGGTACGCCCTCGTCGACATCCCGATCCGCGACCACGTCGTCAAGGCCGGCGAGATCGTCACGCTGTGGAACAGCTCCGCCAACTTCGACGAGGACGCCTTCGTCGACCCGTACACCTTCGACCTGGGGCGCACGCCCAACAAGCACGTCAGCTTCGGCCACGGCCCGCACTTCTGCCTCGGCGCCTACCTGGGCCGCGTCCACATGATCTCCATGCTGGAGTCGCTGCGCACCCGGGTCGCCGACATCGAACTGCTGGCCCCGCCCACCCGCCTGTTCTCCAACTTCGCCAACGGCCACGCCACCTTGAAGGTCCGCCTCACCGGCGAGCGCTCCGCCTGACGGCCGTCCTGGCGACGATCGGTGCCTCGTGACGACAACTCTCCTCCGGCCGTTCACCGTTGACCCTGCAGCGCGTCGGCCCCTGCGGCGATGACCTCGGCGAGCCGGTTGGCGAAGGCCGCGTTGCAGCCTCCGAGGCGGACGAAGCCGTGGCCGGCCACCGGCCCGTCGTTGCTCAGGGAAGGAAGGGTGAGGTCTGCGAGGGCGAGCGCAGCCTGGAGGTTGGTGACGGCCTCTTCGCCGGCCCGGTAGGCGGAGTCCTGGCGCCGCTTGTACCTGGTTCGTTCGGCGTGGGTCATTTCGTGGGCCATGCTTGTGATCTCTCGTGATAGGCGTGTGAGGTGTCGGGAGCGGCCCGCGAGCGCTGCTGGGCATGCTCATGCCCAGCGGGGCGTCGTAAGGATGGGCCGCGGTGACCGGACGGCCGGGGGCGCGATGCGGTCTGACCTGCAGCGCGGCGAGCCGGTCCGGGATCGGGCCGCAACGGGAGACGGACATAGAACGTCAGGCTGAGTATGTGTCCGACCCGTGACTATCGGTTTGGATCTTCGTTTCAAAGGTGCAGGCGAGCACCCTTGTGAGGCGTGGGGAAGGAGTGGGGTGTCAAGGAAGCCAGTGGCTGTCACCACCCCACGCGTACGGCTGTCATGCGCCGTACCCGAATCCACGCCCCCCGGACGGAGAGCGGACGGCCTTCCGCTCCGCCGCGGCGTAGCCGGGAGGGACACCGTCCTGGCGGCGCCCGGCCGTGGTCGCGTGCCCGAGCACCGAGGCGGGCGCGTTGCGGTGCCGCGGCGCAGCCTGGCGGGGCGGCCGCGTGAGGGTGATCTGGCGTACCAGCTGCTGGAAGCAGGCCAGGGCGGCGACCGCGGGAAGCGCGGAGGACGTCCCGGCAGCGATCGTTCTGGGCGCCTGGGCCACGCACAGAAGCGTGGCCAGGGTGGAGAACAGCAGCACGATGGACCAGGAATGCAGCGCGCGGCGCTGGTGCAGCGCGGATCTGAGAATGGACAGGGAAGCGACCATCCAGGGGCCGTAGATCAGCAGGGGCCACCAGCCGACCACTGCGCGGGCCGTGTGGAGTCCGGCACTGTGGCGCAGGGTGTCACAGATGGCCAACCCGCTGAGGATGCTCACCACGGCGGCGATGACGGCGACCAGCACGGCTGTGAACAGGCTGCCCGTTCGCAGCAGGGTCACGACCGGTGCCTTCGACGGGCTCCGGCGGTGCCCGCCGGAGGCCTGTTTGGGCGGCCGGGCGGCAGGCGTGTGCTTCAGCCCCGTCACGAGGCCGAGGGTGCTCACCGTGTCACCGGCGTCGTCGTAGCCGCCGCGGCCGAAGGGCTCCGGCCGGCCGGGGGAAGCGCTCTCCTGGAGAAGGATGGCGAGCTCTTCCGCCGGATCCCACGGCCGGTCCGGCTCACCGTGCCCACCGAGCGGTTGTCCGGAGCGATGCTGTAGGTGGTCCGGCCGGCGCCGGAACGCGGTCGTGTCCGGCTGAGGGTGGGCGCCGTGGACGTCTGGGTATCCGTACGGCTCAAACACAGGAACTGCCGCGCGGCTGCTCGTCGACGGACGCCGCGGCCGGTGCGGTGCTCCCCGACCTACGGTCGAACTCGACCTGGATCATGCTCATCGTATGGAGGAAGTCCTCGAGGATCGAGGACGAGTAGCTGAGATCGATCTCCAGGCTCCCTTGTTCCAGCGTTGCGTTCCTGGCCTCGCCGCGCCCTGTGGCGCGCGGGGTGAAAGTCCACTTTCCGACCCGGGTGGCCCCGGCGTGAAAGCTGCCTCCCTGTCCGTCCTCTTCCTCAGGTCTGTGGAAGAGGACGGGGAGCTTTGCTGTTGTCATATTCCATAAACGCCGTCGGTGTTGGTCAGGGTGTGCGCCATCCGGGTGATGGTGGCAGATGAATAGGTGTTGCCTGCCGTTTATCGGTTCTGCAAACACGGCAAGAGTTCGGCACTCAGGTCCTGCCCCGCGGGGTCGCGCCGCAGCTCAAAGGGGCGATGGGCGGCGGGTCGGAGCCGGCTCCGAATCGGGCGGCCACTCGCCCCCCGGCATCCGCTCCGCCGCCCCCGGCCGCCGACCGATCATCAGTTGAAACCATGGGATGCCAGGGCCGTGCCGATTGCTGCGCATGGCTGCAATCGGCGTGGAGGGCGCAACCCTGCATATGCCCCTGCGTTATGCCCACCGATCGCCGGGGCTCCGGTCGTGTGGGCCCCTGGAACCATCAGCCTTCGAAAGGACCAGCTGTGGGAGACATCCTCCTGTGGATCGTGCTGATCTCCGCCGCGCTGGGTACAGGTTGCACCGCGTTGGTGTCATCAGGGACCGGGCGTCTGTGGCATGTGGATGCCCTCGAACTGCGGCGCCAGCAACGCTTCCGGCATGTCCTGTCCTGCCATGTGGATGCCATCCGGCTGTCCCGCCGGGAAGCCGCGGCGTCGGCCCATGAGCGGGTCTGCCGCCCTTCGCACGAGGCCCCTACGGCGGTGCCCCGCCCCCGGCCGACTCCTCAGTGAATTCCTCAAAAACCCCGGCAATCCGCACGCGTTCGGCGACATAAAAACCCCGGCAATTCGTACATTGCTGACTCGCCGTAATATCGGGGTGCGCTAAATTGATTGGCCGCGGCTCGTCCAAATTCCGTTCGATATACTTCTGTGCCCCTTGTTCGGGGAAATGGCGAGAACTGTCAAGAATAAAAGAAATATCATCCTTCTATCGCTGAGGGGTCTCCGGTCGCCAATTCGCAAGGGGGTGCCACCCTTCCCCGGGGCGCCCTCCGGCAGCAAGGTCTATCCGTCCCGCCCCGCGTACGACCACGAGAAAGGCTGCGTGAGCATGGCTTCCTGCGACGGTGACCGATCCGATCGAGGCCCCTGGGCGGCTGCCCGGCGCCGGGTCCGGCCGGCGGCAGTCCGGGTGGTGAGCGCAGTGCGGGCGGCGCTGATGCGGGTTTCACGCCGCCTCGCCGAGGCGGGCGCGGCCCGTGCGGTCGGCTCGGCCCGGACGAAAATACGCTCGTCCCAGGTGCTCCAGGACGAATATCGGGCGGGCTTCTCCCTGCCCCCGCCCCGTCCGGCGAGGGCAGGGAGCGACCTCCACGAATGTCCGTGGTGCCTGTCCCTCGGCACTCCAGGCACTCCCGGCACTCCCGACCCGGACGGCCCCGCCGAGCCCTGACCGGGGATCCGGGCCGGTACGGGCCGGCGGGTCAGCGGCCGCTGCCGACCAGGGAGGCCGCGGCGAAGGCACGCAGGTCCTCCGCCATCGCCCGGGCCACCTCCGGCTCCTGCGACTGCAGGTAGAAGTGGCCGCCCTCGAAGTACCGGACCCTGAACCCGGACGCCGTGTGCTCGCTCCACCGCTCCAGCCCGGCCCGCGGCACGTTGTGGTCCTGCGCGCCCGAGTAGGCGTACAGGGGGCAGGCCAGCCGGGTGCCCGCCGCGCCTCGGTAGCTCTCCGCCGCCTTGAAGTCGGCGCGCAGGGACGGCAGTACGGCCGACATCAGGTCCTTGTCGGCCAGCAGCTCCGGCGGGGTGCCGGACAGGTCGGAGATCGACGAGGCGAGGTCGTCGTCCCCCAGCAGGGACAGGCCCCGGCTCAGGTGGATGGCGGCCGCGGGGCGCCCCGAGACGATCACGCCGATCGGCGCGCGGTCCGGGTGCATGGCCTCCAGCCGCAGCGCCACCTCGTACGCGACGATCGAACCCAGGCTGTGCCCGAACAGGACCAGCGGCCCGTCCACCCGGGGGAGCAGGGCCTCGACGACCCGGTCGGCCATCTCCCCGATGTCGTCGACGCAGCGCTCGCCGAGCCGGTCCTGACGCCCCGGATACTGCACGTTGAGCACCTCGGCGCTGTCGGACAGCGCCGAGGACAGGGTGTAGTAGCCCGTCGCCGAGCCGCCCGCGTGGGGGAAGACCACCAGCGTCGGGGCACCGGCCGGCGGCCGGTGGTACTGCCGCAGCCAGCCCGTCGGGTCGGAGCCCGGCCCGTAGGTGCGCTTCATCGCCGTTCTCCGTTCTCCGGGGTCCCGCTGGACCCGGGGGCGTCCGAGGTGGTGCGCGCGAGGGGGTGCGTACCGTACGCACCCACGGGCTCGCGCGGGAAAAGCAGCCCGGGGCCGACGTCCGCGAGGGACGCGCAGCCGGTGAGGGCCAGGGCCAGGCCGAGGTCGGTGAGCAGGCAGCGCAGGACGTGCTCCACGCCGCGCCGGCCGTCGAGCGCGAGCCCGTACACGTACGGCCTGCCGTACAGGACGGCGTCCGCGCCGAGGGCCAGGGCCTTGACCACGTCACTGCCGGTACGGATCCCGGAGTCCAGCAGCACCGGTACGTCCGGGCCGACCGCGGCGCGCACCCCGGGCAGCGCCTCCAGGGCGGGCACGCCGCCGTCGAGCTGGCGGCCGCCGTGCGTGGAGACCACCACGCCGTCCGCGCCGTGCTCCAGCGCCAGCCGGGCGTCGTCCGGGTGCAGGATGCCCTTGACCAGCAGCGGCAGCCGGGTCAGCCGCCGCAGCCGGGCCAGGTCCGCCCAGGTGAGGGTGGGGTCGGTGGAGATCTGCGCCCAGCGCAGGACGGTCGCGGTGGCGTCCGCCGCGGCGGGCAGCGAGGCCCGGAAGGCGGGGTCGGCCGTGAAGTTCGCGATGCCGGTGCCGCGCAGGAACGGCGAGTAGCCGCGGTCGAGTTCCGCCGGGCGGAAGCCGAGATGGGTGGCGTCGACGGTGACGACGATCGCGCTGTAGCCGCTCGCCTCGGCGCGCCGTACCAGGGACTCGCCCACCGCCCGGTCCGAGGGCAGGTACAGCTGGAACCAGCGCGGCCCGTCCCCCGCCTCCGCGGCCACCTCCTCCAGGGTCCGGGAGGCGAAGGTCGACAGCACCATCGGCACCCCGGCGGCCGCGGCCGCCCGCGCCGTGGCCGTCTCGCCCTCGGGGTGCGCCACCTGCTGCGCGGCCAGCGGCGCCAGCAGGACGGGCACCGGCAGCCGCTGCCCGAACAGGGTCACCGAGGTGTCCGTGCGGCGCGTGCCGCGCAGCATCCGCGGGACGAGCCGCACCCGGTCGAAGGCCTCGCGGCCCGCGCGGCCGGTCGCGCCGGACCCGGCGGTGCCCGCCACGTAGGCGTAGGCGTCCGGGGACATCACCTCGCGGGCCGCGGCCTCCAGGGTGGTCAGGTCGGTGGACAGCTTCGGGGCGCGGCCTTCGAGACCGTCGAGCAGGATCTCCCGCACCAGGTCGGCCAGGGGTTCCTTCCGGGCCGACGCGTCCGCCGACGCGTCCGCCGGGGCGGGCACCTGCTCGGCCCGTGCCAGGTCCGCACGGATGTGGTGGGTGAGGATCGGCCCGCTCTCCCCGGGGCGTTCGACGAGCGAGAAGTGCCCGCCGGACAGCGTCACGAGGTCCTGCCCACCGGTGGTGTGCCGGGCCCAGTCGGCCATCTGCTCCAGGGAGTTCTTCGGGTCCGCCGCCGCGAGCAGCACGGTGACGGGGGCCGCCACGGCGGTCCCCTCCGGGCAGCGGTGGCGCAGCAGCGCCCGGTGGTCGGCCCGCAGCAGCCGCAGCACCTCGGCGACGATCTCCGGGTCCCGCAGCAGCGGTTCGGGGATGCCGCCGAGCTGCCGCAGCCCCGCCACCAGCTCCTCGTCACCGACGAGGGTCAGGTCGGGTTCCTCCCAGTCCTGCGCCGGCGGCCGGGCCGCCGACACGAACAGCCGTGCCACACGGCCGTGTTCCTCGAGGAGGCGGGCCGTCTCGAAGGCGACGAGGGCGCCCATGCTGTGGCCGAGGAGGAACAGCGGCCGGTCGGACCGGGAGGCGAGGGCCGCGGCCACTCCGGCGGCCAGCTCGGAGACGTCCTCGGCGCAGGGCTCGGCGCGCCGGTCCTGGCGGCCGGGGTACTGGACGGCGAGCAGCTCGATGTCCTCGGGCAGCCCCGCCGACAGCGCGGTGAAGGCGTTCGCCGCCCCGCCCGCGTGCGGGAAGCACACGAGGCGGGCGGTCGCGTCCGGCCGGGCGTGCGGGGTGCGGATCCACCCGGAGGTACGGCCGGCCGGCGCCGACGGGGCCGGCGGGGCCGTGGTGGTGTTGGTCATGCCCACGCGGACTGATCCTCCTTCGTAGAACCCAGTTCGGTCAGCAGCTCGCGCAGCCGCTCGCTGACGACGGCGCTCTGCGCGTCGCTCAGCGGCCGGTCGGCGACGGCCGCCTCCAGCCGGGCGATGTCGGCGAGCAGCGCCACGGTGCCGGCCCCGCCTTCCCCTCCGCCCTCGGCCCCGCTCGCTGCGGCCGTCTCCTGCGGGAGTTGGTCCCGCAGGTGGACCACCAGCTCGGCCGGGGTCGGCCAGTCGTAGATGAACGTGGCGGGCAGCCGGACACCGGTGGCGGCGGCGAGGCGGTTGCGCAGCTCCACCGCGGTCAGCGAGTCGAAGCCCAGCCGGTCGAAGGCTCCGTCCCGGTCCACGGCCGCACCGGAGGTGTGCCCGAGGACGGCCGCGACCTCGTGCAGCACCGCGTCCAGCAGCCGGTCGCCGGTCGGCGAGGCGTCGGCCGCCTCCGGCCGAACCGCCGCCCCGGGCGCGGACCGCGCCCCCGCGGCCGGCGCCGGGGCGGGCACCAGGCCGCGCAGCAGCGGCGGCACCGCCGCGCCCTGCGCGATCCGGGCCCGCAGCCCGTCGAGGTTCCAGCGCGCGGCCACGGCCACCGGGCGGTCCCGGCGCACCGCCGCGTCCAGCAGTTCCAGACCCTGCTGCGAGGTGAGCGGAGCCACGCCCACCCGGGCCATGCGGGCGACGTCCGCGTCGGTGAGCCCGGCGCCCATGCCGCCGGCCCCCTCCCACAGCCCCCACACCACGGACACTCCCGGGCGGCCCACCGAACGCCGGTACTCCATCAGCCCGTCGAGGAAGGCGTTGCCGGCCGCGTAGCCGGCCTGCCCCGGGGCACTGAGCGTGCCGGCGAGCGAGGAGAACGCCACGAAGGAGTCCAGGCCGAGGGGCTCCGTGAGCTCGTGCAGGTTCAGCGCCGCGTCCACCTTCGGGCGCAGCGTCCGTTCCAGGCTCTCGGCCGTCAGCGAGGTCAGCAGACCGTCGTCCAGGACGCCCGCCGCGTGCACCACCCCGCCGATGCGGACGCCGTCCCCGGCCAGCCCGGCGAGAGCTCCGGCCAGCGCGTCCCGGTCGGCCGCGTCGCAGGGCACCGTACGGACGTCCGCGCCCAGGCCGCGCAGCTCGGCGATGTCACGGGCGGCGTCCTCGCCCGGCAGCCCACGGCCCATCAGGACCAGCTGCCGCACGCCGTGTTCGGCCACCAGGTGCCGGGCGGCGAGGCGGCCCAGCCAGCCGAGACCGCCGGTGATCAGGACGGCCCTGGTGGTGTCCCAGCGCTCCGTCCCGTCCGCCAGGTCCAGGACCACCTTGCCGATGTGCCGGGCCTCGCTCAGGTGGCGGAAGGCCTCGGGGGCCCGCCGCAGGTCCCAGGCCGCCACCGGCGGCGCCTGGAGCGCACCCCGCTCGAACAGGTCGAGGAGCTCGGCGAAGATCTCCTGGATCCGGTCCGGCCCGGGGTCGCGCACGTCGTACGTCCGGTAGGTGACCCCGGGGTGAGCGGCGGCCACCTCGGCGGCGTCGCGCCGGTCGGTCTTGCCCATCTCCAGGAACCGCCCGCCGTGCGGCAGCAGCCGCAGCGAGGCGTCCGCGAACTCCCCGGCGAGGGAGTTCAGCACCACGTCGACGCCGTCGCCCCCGGTCCCGGAGAGGAAGGCCTCCGCGAAGTCCAGCGTGCGGGAGGAGGCG
Organism: Streptomyces sp. Sge12; assembly: GCF_002080455.1. Classification (NCBI taxonomy): domain Bacteria; kingdom Bacillati; phylum Actinomycetota; class Actinomycetes; order Kitasatosporales; family Streptomycetaceae; genus Streptomyces; species Streptomyces sp. Sge12. The sequence continues at coordinate 2,082,389 of NZ_CP020555.1, read as the reverse complement.
ATCCGCCCGTCCGGGACCCCCGCGCCGCGCAGCGCGTCCCACTTGGCGGGGCTCGCCGTCGAGTACACCTCGGCGCCGAGGTGGCGGGCGATCTGGATCGCCGCCGTGCCGACGCCACCGGTGCCCGCGTGCACGAGCACCTTCTCGCCCGCGCGCAGGTCCGCCAGGTCCACCAGGCCGTAGTAGGCCGTCAGGTAGGTGACGGGAACCGCCGCCGCCTGCCGGAAGGACCAGCCCTGCGGGATCCGGGACACGAACCGCCGGTCGGTGACCGAGGTCGGACCGATGCCGTAGAACAGGCCCATCACCCGGTCGCCGGGCTCCAGGTCGTTGACCCCGGGGCCGACCTCCACGACGATGCCGGCGCCCTCGCCGCCCTGTCCGGAGCCGCCCGCGTGCCCGTCCACGGACGGCGGGATCACCCCGAGGGAGAGCAGCACGTCGCGGAAGTTCAGCCCCGCGACGCGCATCCGGACCCGTACCTGGCCCTCCTCCAGCGGGGCCGCCGCCTCCGGCCAGGGCTTCAGGGCCAGGTTCGCGAAGGTCCCCTTGGCCACGTAGTCGAGGTGCCAGTACGGGGTGTCCGCGGGCGGGGTCAGCAGGGTCTCGGTGTCCGTGGCGGTCAGCGAGGGCCGGTAGGCGGTGCCGCCGCGCAGGGCGAGCTGCGGTTCACCGGTGGCCAGTGCGGCCGCCAGTGCCCGCCGGGAGGTGGGGGTGCCGTCCTCGTCGACGACCGTGAAGCGGTCGGGGTGCTCGGCCTGCGCGGAGCGCAGCAGCCCCCATACGGCCCGGTGGGCGAGCTCGCCCGGGTGCTGCTCGCCGCCCAGGGTGACGGCGCCCCGGGTGAGGACCGCCAGCCGGGTGCCGGAGAGCCGCTCGTCCCCGACGAGGAGTGCGACCGTGTCCAGGACCTGGTGCAGGGCGGTGCGCACGGCCGCGGCGCCGGTGCCCGCCGGGAGCGCGCAGGGCAGCAGGAGCAGCGAGGGCGCGGCTGCGCCGGCGGCCAGCGCGTCGATCAGGGCCGCCGCGTCGGCCAGGGCGCCGCCGAGGCCCAGTTCGTGCTCGTGCGCGTGGGTGCCCAGCAGCGACCAGTGGTGCGTGGCGGGTGCGGCGGGCAGTTCGGGGAGCTCTTCCCACGTCGGCAGCAGCAGGCCGTCGCCAGGCCCGGCCGCCGCGTGCAAGGCCCCTGCCGGGAGCGGGCGCAGGACCAGGGAGCCGATCGATGCCACCGCCTGCCCGGAGGCGTTCGCGACGTCGATGCTCACCGCGTTCACCCCGGCCGGCGCGAGCCGGACCCGCAGCTCCGTCCCGGATCCGCCGTGCGTGCGGACGCCGGACCAGGCGTACGGCAGGAAGGTCCGCTCGTCCCCCTCGTCCCCCTCGTCGATCAGTCCGCCGAGCGCGATGGGGTGCAGCGCCGCGTCGAGCAGCGCCGGGTGCAGGCCGTAGAGGCCGGCGTCCCGCCGGCCCTCACCGGGCAGCGCCACCTCGGCGAAGACCTCCCGGCCGCGCCGCCACACGGCGCGCACGCCGCGGAAGACGGGACCGTAGGCGAGGCCCTTGACGCCGAGTGCCGCGTACAGGTCGGCCACCGGCGTGGTGTCCGGCTCGGCGCCCCGGGGCGGCCAGACCGAAGCCAGGTCGGCGCATTGCGCCCCGCCGGAGTCCTCCCGTACGACCGTGCCCTGGGCGTTGCGGGACCAGCCCCGCCCGTCGGCCGCGCCCTGGCCCGCGCCGGCGCCCGCGTCCGCGTCCTCGGGGCGGGAGTGGACGGAGACGGTGCGGCGGCCGGAGCCGTCCGGGGCGGCCAGGGACACCCGCAGCCGGACCTCCCCCTCCTCCGGGACGACCAGCGGCGCCTCCAGGACGAGTTCCTCCACCAGGGCGCAGCCCGCCTCGCGGGCGGCGCGCGTCACCAGGTCCAGCAGACCCGTGCCCGGCAGCAGCACCCGGCCGCCGACCCGGTGGTCGGCCAGCCAGGGGTGACGGGCCAGGGAGAGCCGTCCGGTCAGCAACAGGCCGTCGCTGTCCGGTAGTTCGGTGACCGCGCTCAGCAGCGGGTGGTCGACCGCGGTGAGCCCGGCCGACCGCACGTCCCCGGCTGCGGCCGCCGGCAGGTCGATCCAGTACGGACGGTGCTGGAAGGCGTACGTGGGCAGTTCCACCCGCCGCGCCCCCCGGCCCCCGAACACGGCGGCCCAGTCCACACCGCCCCCGACGGCGTGCACCCGCGAGACCGCCGTGAGCAGCGCGGTCACCTCCGGGAGGCGCCGCCGCAGCGAGGGGATCAGCGTGTGGCCCGCGGGGCGCCCGCCCTCCGCCGCCTCCAGCGCCTCCAGGCAGTCGGCCGCCATCGAGGTGAGATCGGTACCCGGCCCGACCTCCAGGTAGCGGCCGCAGCCCAGCTCCGCGAGGGCGCCCACGCCGTCCTGGAAGCGGACGGCGCTGCGCGCGTGCCGGACCCAGTACTCGGGGTCCGCGAGCTCCTCCGCGCCCGCGGGCCGGCCGGTCAGGTCCGAGACGAAGGTCAACTGCGGCTCGTGGAAGGTCAGCCGGGCGACGACGGACCGCAGCTCCGCCAGGGCCGGTTCCATCAGAGGGGAGTGGAAGGCGTGGCTGACGCGCAGCCGGGTGGCCTTGCCGCCGGCCGCCTCGAAGCCCTCGACGACGGCGGTCAGGGTGTCGCGGTCGCCGGAGAGCACGGTGGCGGCCGGGCCGTTCACCGCGGCCAGCGATATCCGCCCCTCGTGGCCCGCGAGCAGGGCCCGCGCCTCCTCCTCGGAGGCGCGCAGCGCCACCATCGCCCCGCCCGGGGGCAGTTGCTGCATGATCCGGCCGCGTACGGCGGCCAGCTCGGCGGCGTCCGCCAGCGACAGGGCGCCCGACGTGTGGACGGCCGCGAGGGCGCCGACCGAGTGCCCGAGCACGGCATCGGGCCGGATGCCCCACGACTCCAGCAGCCGGAACAGGGCCACCTCGAAGGCGAACAGCGCCGGCTGCGTGTACTGCGTCCGGTTCAGCAGCTCACCCTCGGGACGGTCGGCGGCCGCGAGGACCACCTCCCGCAGCGGCCGGTCCAGGTGCGGCTCCAGGGCCGCGCACACCGCGTCGAAGGCCGCCGCGAACACCGGGAAGCCCTCGTACAGCTCCTGGCCCATCCGGGCGCGCTGGGCGCCCTGACCGGCGAAGAGGAAGGCGGTCCGGCCCTCCCCGGCGGTGGCCCGGACCACGTCCGGCCCCGGCACGCCGTCGGCCAGCGCCCGCAGCCCGTCGAGCAGTTCGTCGCGGTCCTCGCAGAGCAGCACCGCCCGGTGTGCCAGGTGCCCGCGGGTGGTGGCCAGCGAGAAGCCGATGTCCAGCAGCCGCTCCCCGTCGGCCTCGGTCAGGTGCCGGTACAGCCGGTCGGCCTGCGCACGCAGCGCGGGCTCGCTGCTCGCCGACAGCACCGCCGGTACGGTCGCGGGTGCGGCGGCCGGCCGGTCGGCGGCGGCCGCCGGTTCCGGCGCGGGCGCCTGCTCCAGGATGACGTGCGCGTTCGTCCCGCTGATGCCGAAGGAGGACACCGCGGCCCGGCGCGGCCGGTCCTCCTGGTCGGGCCACGGGATCGTCTCGGTCAGCAGGGAGACGGCGCCGCTCGCCCAGTCCACGTGCGGAGTGGCCTCCTCCACGTGCAGGGTCTTCGGCAGCAGACCCTCCCGCAGCGCCATCGTCATCTTGATGACGCCGCCGACACCGGCGGCGGCCTGGGTGTGCCCGATGTTCGACTTCAGGGAACCCAGGTGGAGCGGCCGGTCCGCCGGGCGGCCCCGGCCGTAGGTGGCCAGCAGCGCCTGCGCCTCGATCGGGTCGCCCAGCGAGGTGCCCGTCCCGTGCGCCTCCACCGCGTCGACATCGGCGGCGCCGAGACCGGCGCCCGCCAGCGCGTCGCGGATCAACTGCTCCTGCGCCGGACCGTTGGGCGAGGTCAGACCGTTGCTCGCACCGTCCTGGTTGACGGCCGATCCGCGGACCACCGCCAGCACCGGGTGGCCTTTGCGGCGCGCGTCCGACAGCCGCTCGACCAGCAGCAGACCGGCGCCCTCGGCCCAGCCGGTGCCGTCCGCGGAGGCGGAGAAGGCCTTGCAGCGGCCGTCCGGGGAGAGCCCGCGCTGCCGGCTGAACTCCACGAAGGGCATCGGCGTCGCCATCACCGTGGCGCCGCCGACCAGTGCCATCGAGGACTCGCCGCGCCGCAGCGAGGCACAGGCCAGGTGGAGCGCCACGAGCGAGGAGGAGCACGCCGTGTCCACGGTGAGGGCCGGGCCCTCCAGCCCGAAGGTGTACGACAGCCGGCCGGAGGCCACGCTGCCGGCGCTACCGATGCTCAGGAAGCCCTCGTACTCCTCCGGCGCGGGCGACAGCCGCGACATGTAGTCGCCGTACATGGTGCCGACGAACACACCGGTGCGGCTGCCGCGCAGCGTGGCCGGGTCGATGCCCGCGTTCTCGAAGGCCTCCCACGCCGTCTCCAGCAGCAGCCGCTGCTGGGGGTCGATGCTGTGCGCCTCGCGGGGCGAGACACCGAAGAACTCGGCGTCGAACTGCGCCGCCCCGTACAGGAATCCGCCCTCGCGGGTGTACGAGGTGTGCGGCCGGTCCGGGTCGGCGTCGTACAGTCCCGCCAGGTCCCAGCCCCGGTCGGCCGGGAACGGGCCGACGGCGTCCACCTCGTCGGTGGCCAGTCGCCACAGGTCCTGCGGGGAACGGACCCCACCCGGGTAACGGCAGGCCATCGCCACGATCGCGATCGGCTCCTGCTCGCGTTCGCGGAGGTGGGCCCGGTCCGCCTTGAGCCGCTCGTTCTCCTTCAGCGCGGCCCGCAACGCCTCGACGACCTGCTGTTGGGTTGTGGAAGCCATCCTGTTCTCTCCGTACTTTCCCGTTGGGGTCTGGGTCTGGTGGTGGGTTGTGCGGCCGGGCCGGGCTAGTGGTCGCCCAGGGCCAGGCGGACCAGGTCGTCGGCGCTCATCGTGTCGAGCGCGCTCCCGCCGTCCGGCAGGTCCGTGCCGTCGGCGGCGTCCGTGCCGTCCGTGCCGTCGGTGCGGTCGGCGGCTTCCCCGGGGCTGTCCTGCGCCGGCAGGTCGGGTGCCAGTGCGGCCCGCAGCCGGTCCGCCAGGGCGCCCGGCGTCGGGTGGTCGAAGACGAGCGTGGGCGGCAGCTTGACGCCGGTCGCCGCCGTCAGCCGGTTGCGCAGCTCGACCGCGGTCAGCGAGTCGAAGCCCAGGTCCTGGAACCGGCGGTCGGCCGGCACCCGGCCCCGGCCCGAGTGGCCCAGGACGGCCGCCACTTCGGCCCGTACGGTCTCGAGCAGCAGGTGGTGGTGCTCCCGCCGGGGCGCCCGGGCCAGCCGGTCGCGCAGGGCGGCAGCCGTGTTCGCGGCCTTCGGCGCGGCGTCCTCGCGGCGGCGGGCCGGAGCCAGCCCCCGCAGTACGACCGCCACCGCGTCCGGATCCACCGTCCGCAGGTCCAGGTGCGCGGCCGTCAAGACGGCGGCGCCGGAGGCGACGGCCGCGTCGAACAGGTCCAGGCCCTCCTCCGCGGACAGCGCCCCGATCCCGGAGCGGGCCAGCCGGTTCAGGTCCGCCGCGCCCAGGTCGCCGGTCAGGGCGCTCTCCTGCGCCCACAGGCCCCAGGCCAGCGACAGGGCCGGCAGCCCTTCGCCGCGGCGCCGCTGCGCCAGGGCGTCCAGGAAGGCGTTGGCCGCCGCGTAGTTGCCCTGACCGGCCGAGCCCAGGGTGCCCGCCAGCGAGGAGAACAGCACGAAGGCCGTCAGGTCCAGGTCCCGGGTCAGTTCGTGCAGGTGGAGGGCCGCGTCGGCCTTGGGCCGCAGCACCCCTGCCATCCGCTGCGCGGTGAGCCCCGCCAGGACCGAGTCGTCGGTCACGCCCGCGGCGTGGACCACCGCCGTCAGCGGCCGGTCCGCCGGTACGGTCGCCAGCAGGGCGGCCAGCGCAGCCCGGTCGCCGGTGTCGCAGGCGGCCACGGTCACCTCGGCGCCCAGCGAGGCCAGTTCGGCGGTGAACTCCTGCGCCCCCGGTGTCGCCGCACCGCGGCGGCCGGTCAGCAGCAGCTTCCGTACCCCGTGCTGCTTCACCAGGTGCCGGGCCAGCAGCCGGCCCAGGGTGCCCAGACCGCCGGTGAGCAGGACGTGGCTGTCCGCGCCGAAGGCGACCCGGTCGGCCGCGGCGGATGCGGCGTCGCCGGCGCCGCCCGTGGCCGGCCGGTGCCCGCGCAGGGCCGGTGCCGACGCCCGTCCGGCGCGTACCGCGAGCTGCGGCTCCGCCGAGGCCAGGGCCGGGGCGAGGGCGCGTACGGACTCGGGCCGCCCGTCGGTGTCGACCAGGGTGAACCGGCCGGGCTGCTCCGACTGGGCGGAGCGGATCAGACCCCAGACCGCCGCCAGCGCGGGATCCGGTCGCTCGGTGTCCGCGGCCGCCACCGCGCCCTCGGTGAGGACGGCGAGCCGGGAGTCGGCGAACCGCTCGTCGGCCAGCCAGCGTTGGGCCAGCTCCAGGACGGCGAGCACCCCGGACCCGCCGGACACGGGAGCCAGCACCACGGACGGCACCGGAGCTCCGGCGTCGACCGCGGCGCGCAGCGCGTCGAGGCCCGCGTGGGTCCGTACCGCCACACCGGCGGCGCGCACGGCATCCGCGACGGCGGAGTCCGCGTCGTCCAGGACGGCCCACGGACCGGCCGGTACGGGAGCGGAGCGGCTCACGGGCGACCAGTGCAGGTCGAACAGGGCGGCCCCGTGCACCGGACCGGCGGCGGCCGCCGCGTCCGCCGGGAGCTCGCGCACCGCGAGGGCCTCGGCCTCGAACACCCGGGTGCCCGCCGGGTCCGTGATCAGCAGGGAGTAGCTGTCGCCGCCCGGGGCGCGACGCAGGCGGACCCGTAGCTCGGTGGCGCCGGTAGCGCCCGGGGTCAGGCCGCTCCACGCGAAGGGCACCAGGAGCCGGTCGCCGGCTCCGGCCCCGACGAGGGCGGTGTGCAGGGCGGCGTCCAGAGCGGCGGGGTGCAGGCCGAAGCCCGCGCCGTGCGGGCCGCCGGCGCTCTCGGGGAGGACGACCTCCGCGTACAGGTCGTGGCCGTGGCTCCAGACGGCCCGCAGGCCCTGGAAGGCGGGGCCGTACGCGTATCCGCGCTCGGCCAGCCGCGTATAGAGGTCGCCCACCGGGATCTCGGTGGCTCCGTCCGGAGGCCGGACGCCTTCGCCGGCCGGGTCGGCCGGGTCCGCCGGGTCCGCCGCCCGTACGGGAACCACCTCCTCGGCCAGCACACCGGAGGCGTGCCGCACCCACGCGGCGTCCGGCACCCCCTCGGGCCGTGCGTGCAGGGCGACCGTGCGCGTCCCGTCCCCGCCCGGGCCCACCATGAGCTGGACGGTGACGCGCCCGTCGAGCGGCAGCGGCTGTTCGAGGGTCAGCTCGGCGACCTGCGCCGCACCGGTCCGGCGCGCCGCGTACAGGGCGAGCTCGGCGACGGCCGCCCCGGGCAGCAGCGGCCGGCCCTGGATGGCGTGCTCCGCCAGCCACGGATGGACCTCGGCGTCGAGCGTGCCGGTGAACAACCAGCCCTGCCCGGCGGCGAGTTCGACGGCCCCGTCCAGCAGCGGATGCCCGCCGGCCGGCCTGGCGGCCACCGCGGCCGCGGGGGCGCTCAGCCAGTAGCTGTCCCGCTGGTAGGGGTACGTGGGCAGGGCGACGGCCCGGCCACCGGGCAGCAGCCCGTCCCACCGGACGTCCGCCCCGCTCACGTAGGCGTGGGCGAGCGCCGCCGCGAGGGTGTGCCCCTCGGGGTGCCCCGCGCGCAGCAGCGGGAGCGCGGTGAGCGGTGCCTCCGGCTCGCCGGAGCCCAGGATCGTCCGGACCATCGCGGTGAGGGTGGGGTCGGGGCCGAGTTCGATGTAGGTGGTGATGTTGTGGTGGTGGTGGAGGTGGTGGATGGCGTCGTTGAAGCGGACGGTGTGGCGGAGGTGTTGGACCCAGTAGTCGGGGTTGGTGAGTTGTTGGGTGGTGGCGGTGGTGCCGGTGAGGTTGGAGATGAGGGGGATGGTGGGGGTGTGGTAGGTGAGGGTGGTGGCGGTGGTGCGGAATTGGTTGAGGATGGGGTCCATGTGGGGGGAGTGGAAGGCGTGGCTGACGTTGAGTTGTTTGGTGCGTCGGCCGTTGCTGCGCCAGGTGGTGGCGAGTTGGTGGGCTGCGTCGTGGTCGCCGGTGATGACGGTGGAGTTGGGGGTGTTGATGGCGGCGATGTCGAGGTGGCCGTGGTGGGTGGGGAGGGTGTCGCGTATTTCGGTTTCGGTGGCTTCGATGGAGATCATGGCGCCGCCGGTGGGGGCGGTTTGCATGAGGCGTCCGCGTGCGGCGACGAGGGTGCAGGCGTCGTCGAGGGAGAAGACCCCGGCGACGTGCGCGGCGGCGAGCTCACCCACCGAGTGCCCGACGACGACGTCGGGGATGAGGCCGTAGTGCTCCACCAGCCGGAACAGCGCGACCTCGACGGCGAACAGGGCGGGCTGGGTGTACTGCGTCCGGTCGAGGAGCGCGGCCTGCTCGCTCCCCTCCTCGGCGAGGATCAGCTCCTTCAGTGACCGGCCCAGGTGTACGTCCATCCGCGCACACACGTCGTCGAGCGCCCGGGCGAAGACTGGGTGGGTCGCGTACAGCTCACGGCCCATGCCGGGACGCTGACTGCCCTGGCCCGTGAACAGGAACGCGATTCCGGGGGACGCGTTCGCCCGGCCCGGGTCACCGCTCACCAGCTGCGGCGCGGATTCGCCGCGCGCCAGGGCGTCCAGGCCCGCCACCAGAGCCGCCGGGTCCTCGGCGAGTACGACGGCACGGTCCGCGAGGGCTGCGCGGGTGGTGGCCAGCGAGTGGCCGATGTCCAGGTGCTCCGGGCCGAAGCCGCCCTCGGTGCCCGCCTCGGCGGCGAGCCGGCGCAGCTGTCCGGCCCGGGCGCGCAGCCCGTCCGTGCCGCGCCCGGAGACCACCCACGGCACGAGGCCGGCGGTCACCGGTTCGCGGGGTTCCGCGGGTTCGGTGGTGGGGGCTTGTTCCAGTACGACGTGGGCGTTGGTGCCGCTGATGCCGAAGGAGGACACGGCGGAGCGGCGCGGCCGGTCGGTCTCCGGCCAGGGAGTGGCCTCGGTGAGCAGGGACACGGCGCCGCTCGACCAGTCCACGTGCGGGCTCGGCGCATCCACGTGCAGGGTGCGGGGGAGGACTCCGTGTTGCATGGCCATGACCATTTTGATGACGCCGCCGACGCCGGCTGCGGCTTGGGAGTGGCCGATGTTGGATTTGAGTGAGCCGAGGTGGAGGGGGTGGTCGGGGGTTCGGTTCTGGCCGTAGGTGGCGAGGATGGCTTGGGCTTCGATGGGGTCGCCGAGGGTGGTTCCGGTGCCGTGGGCTTCGACGGCGTCGATGTCGGTGGGAGTGAGTCCGGAGGCGGTGAGGGCTTCGCGGATGACGCGTTCCTGGGAGGGTCCGTTGGGGGCGGTGAGGCCGTTGCTGGCGCCGTCCTGGTTGACGGCGGAGCCGCGGACGACCGCGAGGACCTGGTGCCCGTTGCGGCGGGCGTCGGAGAGCCGCTCCAAGAGCAGGATCCCGACACCCTCGCTCCACGTCGTACCGTCCGCGGAGGCGGAGAACGACTTCACCCGCCCGTCGGGTGCGAGCCCGCGCTGCCGGCTGAACTCCACGAAGGGCCGGGGCGTGGCCATGACGGTGGCACCACCGGCGACCGCCAGGGTGCATTCGCCCGTGCGCAGGGCCTGGGCGGCCAGGTGCAGGGCCACGAGCGAGGAGGAGCAGGCGGTGTCGACCGTGATCGCCGGACCCTCCAGCCCGAAGGTGTACGACAGCCGGCCGGAGGCGACACTGCCGGCGCTGCCGGTGCTCAGGTAGCCCTCGTACTCGACCGGTACGGAGGACAGGCGGGAGGCGTAGTCGTCGTACATGGTGCCGACGAACACGCCGGTGCGGCTGCCGCGCAGGGTGGCCGGGTCGATGCCCGCCTGCTCGAAACCTTCCCAGGTGGTCTCCAGCAACAGGCGCTGCTGCGGGTCGATCGCAAAGGCCTCGCGCGGCGAGACACCGAAGAATTCGGCGTCGAACCGGTCGGCGTCGTACAGGAAGCCGCCGTGCCGCGTGTAGCTCTTGCCGGCGCGGGTGGGGTCGGGGTCGTACAGGTTGTCGAGGTCCCAGTCGCGGTTGGTGGGGAAGGGGCCGATGGCGTCGACGCCGTCCGCCACGAGCTGCCACAGGTCGTCGGGGGAGCGGGTGCCGCCGGGGTAGCGGCAGGCCATGCCCACGATCACGATCGGATCGTCGTCCCGGGCGATGCCGGTGGTGGCCGCGGCAGCGGAGTCCGGCGAGGGGCGGGCAGCCGCCTCACCTGCGATCCGGGCGAGCTCGGCGAGTACGAAGTCGGTGAGCGCACCGGGCGTGGGGTGGTCGAAGACGGCCGTCGCGGGAACCGCGATGCCGGTGTCCGACGCCAGCCGGCGGCGGAGCTCCATGCCGGTGAGGGAGTCCATGCCCAGCTGGATGAACGGTCCGCCGTCGTTGACGGCGGCGGGTCCGGCCAGCCCGAGCACGGCCGCGACGGTGGCCCGTACGAGCTCACTCGCGGCGCGGCGGCGGTCGGCGGGGGGCAGGGCGGCGGTGCGTTCGGCCCACGAGGACCCGGTGGCGGCCGCGGCCCGGCGACGCGGGGCACGCACCAGCGTGCGCAGCAGGGCCGGGGCGGTCTGCTCCGGGGACCGCAGCGCCTTGAGGTCCAACTCGATGGGTACGAGACCCGGTTCGCCGGAGGCGAGCGCGGCGTCGAACAGCTCCATTCCGCGCTCGGGGGTCAGCGCGAGGATGCCCTTGGCCGCCCACCGCTTGATGTCGGCCTCCGAGAACTGGGCGGCCATGCTGCCCGTGCTCGTGTCCCAGAGTCCCCAGGCGAGGCTGGTGGCGGGGAGGTTGTGGTGGTGGCGGTGGTGGGCGAGGGCGTCGAGGTAGGTGTTGGCGGCGGCGTAGTTGGCCTGGCCGGGGTTTCCGATGAGTCCGGCGATGGAGGAGAAGAGGATGAAGGCCGACAGGTTCAGGTCGCGGGTGAGTTCGTGGAGGTGGTGGGCGGCGTCGGTCTTGGGGTGGAGGACTTGGGTGATGTGGTGGGGGGTGAGGTTGTGGAGGGTGGCGTCGTTGAGGGTGCCGGCGGCGTGGATGACGGCGGTGAGGGGGTGGGCGGCGGGGACGGCGTCGATGGCGTCGGCGAGCTCTGCGCGGTTGGAGGTGTCGCAGGCGGTGATGGTGATGTGGGCGCCTGCGGTGGTGAGTTCGGTGGTGAGTTCTTGGGCGCCGGGGGCGTTGGGTCCGCTGCGGCTGGTGAGGAGGAGGTGTTTGGCGCCGTGGTGGGTGACGAGGTGGCGGGCGAGGATGCGGCCGAGTCCGCCGGTGCCGCCGGTGATGAGGATGGTGCCTTCGGGGTCGAAGGGGACCGGTGCCGGGCCGGCGAGCGTGGTTTCGAGGCGGGGGGTGTGGAGTTGGCCGTCTCTGAGGGCGAGTTGGGTGTCGGGGGTGTGGGCTGCGGTGTGGGCTGCGGTGGTGAGGTGTTCGGTGGTGTCGATGTCGAGGAGGGTGATGCGGCCGGGGTGTTCGTTCTGGGCGGTGCGTATGAGGCCGGTGAGGGCTGCTGCGGGGAGGTTGAGGATGTCTTCGTCGGTCGTCAGGGCGGTGGCTCCGCGGGTGAGGACGACGATGGGGGTGGAGTCGAGTGTGGTGTCGGCCAGGAGCTGCTGGAGCGTGGCCAGGGTGCCCTGGACCGCCGAGTGCACCTCGGTGACGTCCTCGGACAGGCCGATGAACAGCGGCAGTTGAGCGCCCGCTGCGATCGCGGCCCGAAGCGCGGCGACGTCGGCGTACACATCCCCGGAGACGGCGGGGCCCAACCCGTGCGGGTCGGAGCCCAGCACCGCCCAGGGACCCGTAGCGGCATCGGCATCCGTGGTCGTCGGGAACGGCTTCCACACCATCCGGTACAGCCCGTCCTGCGTTCCGCCGCGGCCCCGGAGGTCACCGGCCGGGCGCAGGGCGATCTCGTCCACCGTCAGCACCGGTCGGCCGTCGGCGTCCGTGGCCGTCAGTGACGCGGAGCTCGTACCGTCCTTCGGCACCAGGCGCACCCGGAGCGCGGTCGCACCCGCCGCGTGCAGGGTGACCCCGTTGAAGGAGAACGGGACGTCCACCTCGTCGGAGTCCTCGATCAGCAGACCGTGGAGAGCGGCGTCCAGCGCGGCCGGGTGCAGGGCGAACGCGTCGCCGTCGATGCTCTCCGGCAGTGAGATCTCCGCGTACAGATCCGTACCGCGTCTCCACGCCCGCCGCAGGCCCTGGAAGGTGGGGCCGTACGTGTATCCGCGCTCGGCGAGCCGCGGGTAGAGGTCACCGACCGCCAGCTCCTTCGCACCCTCCGGCGGCCAGACGGCAGCGTCCGGCGCGGGGGCCGGACCGGCCTCGGCGAGGACACCGGAGGCGTTCCGGGTCCACTCCTCGTCCGCCCCGCCCTCGGCGCGGGAGTGGATGGTGACGGATCGGGTGCCCGACTCCTCGGCGCCGAGGGCCACCTGGAGGTGGATCCGACCGTCCTCGGGGACGATCAGCGGCGCCTCCAGGACCAGTTCCTGGAGCCGGTCGTAACCGAAGCGCTCGCCCGCCGCGACGGCCATCTCGACGAACGCCGTGCCCGGCAGCAGTACGGTCCCGGAGACCGCGTGCTCGGCGATCCACGGATGGGTGTTCCGCGAGACGCGGCCCGTGAACAGCAGTCCCTCCCCGCCGGCGAGGCTGGTCACCGCGCCGAGCAGCGGGTGCTCGGCCGGCGTCAGGCCCAGACTCGCCACGTCCTCCGCCGTGGCCGGGCTGTTCAGCCAGAACCGGGTGCCCTGGAAGGCGTACGTCGGCAGTACGGCCCGCCGCGCACCGGGGAAGAGGCGCTCGGCGTCCAGTGCCGCACCCCGCAGGGCCGCGTGGGCCAGGGCGACCGCCAGCGTCCGCACCTCGGGGCGGCCCTTGCGCAGCACGCCCACGGCCGTCACCGCACCCCGGGCGATGTCCTCCCCGAGGATGCTGGTGGTCATCGCGGTGAGGGTGGGGTCGGGGCCGAGTTCGATGTAGGTGGTGATGTTGTGGTGGTGGTGGAGGTGGTGGATGGCGTCGTTGAAGCGGACGGTGTGGCGGAGGTGTTGGACCCAGTAGTCGGGGTTGGTGAGTTGTTGGGTGGTGGCGGTGGTGCCGGTGAGGTTGGAGATGAGGGGGATGGTGGGGGTGTGGTAGGTGAGGGTGGTGGCGGTGGTGCGGAATTGGTTGAGGATGGGGTCCATGTGGGGGGAGTGGAAGGCGTGGCTGACGTTGAGTTGTTTGGTGCGTCGGCCGTTGCTGCGCCAGGTGGTGGCGAGTTGGTGGGCTGCGTCGTGGTCGCCGGTGATGACGGTGGAGTTGGGGGTGTTGATGGCGGCGATGTCGAGGTGGCCGTGGTGGGTGGGGAGGGTGTCGCGTATTTCGGTTTCGGTGGCTTCGATGGAGATCATGGCGCCGCCGGTGGGGGCGGTTTGCATGAGGCGTCCGCGTGCGGCGACGAGGGTGCAGGCGTCGTCCAGGGAGAAGACCCCGGCGACGTGCGCGGCGGCGAGCTCACCGAGGGAGTGCCCGACGACGACGTCGGGCGTGAGGCCGTGGTGTTCCAGCGTGCGGTAGAGCGCGACCTCGGTGGCGAAGAGTGCTGCTTGGGTCCACATGGTCTGGTGGAGGGGTGAGGCGGGGTCCTCGTCGGCGAGGATCAGGGTCTTGAGGGGGACGGCCTGCTCGAGGTGCCGGTCGAGGTGGGTGCAGACCTCGTCGAGGGTGGCGGCGTAGACGGGGTGGGTCGCGTACAGCTCACGGCCCATGCCGGGACGCTGACTGCCCTGACCCGTGAACAGGAACGCGGTCCTGCCACCGCCACGACCCGCCGGCGGGCCCGCGATCACATCGGCGGATTCCTCACCCGCGGCCAGCGCGGCCAGCCCCCGCAGGTAGCCGTCCCGGTCCTCCGCGACCACGGCCGCCGAATGCGCCAGCAGCCCCGGAACCTCGGCCAGCGTCCTGCCGATGTCGGCCAGCGAGACGGACGGCTCTCCCTGCGCGCTCTCCTCGTCCGATGTGGACGCGGAGACGAAGGCCAGCAGCCGGCCGGCCTGGGCCCGCAGGGCCGCCTCCGTGTGGCCCGACAGCAGCCACGGGCGGGCGGCCGGCAGGGCCGCGGGGGCTTCCGCCGTACGCTCCGCGGGTTCGGTGGTGGGGGCTTGTTCCAGTACGACGTGGGCGTTGGTGCCGCTGATGCCGAAGGAGGACACGGCGGAGCGGCGCGGCCGGTCGGTCTCCGGCCACGGGGTGGCCTCCGTCAGGAGGGACACCGAGCCCGTGCTCCAGTCGACGTGCGAGGTCGGCCGGTCCACGTGCAGGGTGCGGGGGAGGACTCCGTGTTGCATGGCCATGACCATTTTGATGACGCCGCCGACGCCGGCTGCGGCTTGGGAGTGGCCGATGTTGGATTTGAGTGAGCCGAGGTGGAGGGGGTGGTCGGGGGTTCGGTTCTGGCCGTAGGTGGCGAGGATGGCTTGGGCTTCGATGGGGTCGCCGAGGGTGGTTCCGGTGCCGTGGGCTTCGACGGCGTCGATGTCGGTGGGGGTGAGTCCGGAGGCGGTGAGGGCTTCGCGGATGACGCGTTCCTGGGAGGGTCCGTTGGGGGCGGTGAGGCCGTTGCTGGCGCCGTCCTGGTTGACGGCGGAACCGCGGACGACCGCGAGGACCTGGTGCCCGTTGCGCCGGGCGTCGGAGAGCCGCTCCAACAGCAGCATGCCGACACCCTCGCTCCAGGCGGTGCCGTCCGCCGCGTCCGCGAAGGACTTGCAGCGGCCGTCCGTCGCCAGCCCGCGCTGCCGGCTGAACTCCACGAACAGATCGGGCACGGCCATCACGGTCACGCCACCCGCCAGCGCCAGGGTGCATTCGCCCTGGCGCAGCGCCTGGGCGGCCAGGTGCAGGGCCACGAGCGAGGAGGAGCAGGCCGTGTCGACCGTGATCGCCGGACCCTGGAGGCCCAACGCGTACGAGACGCGCCCCGAGGCGACGCTGAGCGTGTTCCCGGTCGTACGGTAGGCCTCCACCGCCTCCGGCGCATTGCGCAGGTGGGAGGCGTACTCGCTGTACATGGCGCCGTTGAAGACACCGGTACGGCTGCCGCGCAGCGTGGCCGGGGCGATGCCCGCGTTCTCCACCGCCTCCCAACTGGCCTCCAGCAGCAGGCGCTGCTGCGGGTCCATGGCCGCCGCCTCGCGCGGGCTGATCCCGAAGAACTCCGCGTCGAAGCGGTCGGCATCGTGGAGGAAACCACCGTGGCGGGCGTACGAGTGGCCCGCCTGGTTCGGGTCGTCGTCGAACAGCCGGTCCAGCGCCCAGCCGCGGTTCGTGGGGAACGGGCCGATGGCGTCGACGCCGTCCGCCACGAGCTGCCACAGGTCGTCGGGGGAGCGGGTGCCGCCGGGATAGCGGCAGGCCATCCCCACGATGACGATCGGGTCCTCCGGGTCGGAGCCGCTGCGCGCCACGATCGGCTGCCCGGGCCGGACGACGACCTCGGTCTCACCGGCCAGCTTGGACAGCTCGCCCGCCAGGAAGCCGGCGAGGGCGTCCGGGGTGGGGTGGTCGAAGACGGCGGTCGCGGGCAGCGTGACACCGGTGACCGCGACGACCCGGCGCCGCAGCTCCAGGCCGGTCAGCGAGTCCATGCCGAGGGTCTTGAACGCCGCGTCGTCGTTGACGGCGTCGGGCCCGGCCAGCCCGAGTACGGCGGCGACGGTGGCCCGTACGAGCTCACCGACGGTACGCCGGCGGTCGGCCGGGGGAAGGGCGGCGGTGCGCTCGGCCCAGGAGGAATCCCCCTTCGCGGAGACGGCAGCGGCCGCGGCGCGGCGGCGGGGGGCGCGGACCAGCGTGCGCAGCAGCGCGGGCGCCGACCGGTCCGGGGAACGCAGGGTCGCCAGGTCCAGGTCGGCCGCGGCGAGCAGCGGCTCGGACGAGGCGAGGGCCGCGTCGAAGATCTCCATGCCGCGCTCGGCGGAGATCGGCCGGACACCCTTGCGGGCCCACCGCTTGATGTCGAGCTCGCTCAGTCCGCTCGTCATCGCACTGGAGGTGTCCCAGAGTCCCCAGGCGAGGCTGGTGGCGGGGAGGTTGTGGTGGTGGCGGTGGTGGGCGAGGGCGTCGAGGTAGGTGTTGGCGGCGGCGTAGTTGGCCTGGCCGGGGTTTCCGATGAGTCCGGCGATGGAGGAGAAGAGGATGAAGTGGGTGAGGGGGTGGTTCTGGGTGAGTTCGTGGAGGTGGTGGGCGGCGTCGGTCTTGGAGTGGAGGACTTGGGTGATGTGGTGGGGGGTGAGGTTGTGGAGGGTGGCGTCGTTGAGGGTGCCGGCGGCGTGGATGACGGCGGTGAGGGGGTGGGCGGCGGGGATGGTGTTCAGGAGTCGTGCGGTTGCTTCGCGGTTGGAGGTGTCGCAGGCGGTGATGGTGATGTGGGCGCCTGCGGTGGTGAGTTCGGTGGTGAGTTCTTGGGCGCCGGGGGCGTTGGGTCCGCTGCGGCTGGTGAGGAGGAGGTGTTTGGCGCCGTGGTGGGTGACGAGGTGGCGGGCGAGGATGCGGCCGAGTCCGCCGGTGCCGCCGGTGATGAGGATGGTGCCTTCGGGGTCGAAGGTTGTGTTCGTGGTGTTTGTGGTGGGGGTGGTTTCGAGGCGGGGGGTGTGGAGTTGGCCGTCGCGTAGGGCGAGTTGGGTGTCGGGGGTGTGGGCTGCGGTGTGGGCTGCGGTGGTGAGGTGTTCGGTGGTGTCGATGTCGAGGAGGGTGATGCGGCCGGGGTGTTCGTTCTGGGCGGTGCGTATGAGGCCGGTGAGGGCTGCGGCGGGGAGGTTGAGGATGTCTTCGTCGGTCGTCAGGGCGGTGGCTCCGCGGGTGAGGACGACGATGGGGGTGGAGTCGAGTGCGGTGTCGGCCAGGAGCTGCTGGAGCGTGGCCAGGGTGCCCTGGACCGCCGAGTGCACCTCGGTGACGTCCTCGGACAGGCCGATGAAGGAGGGAAGTTGTGCGCCGTCGCCCAGGGCGGTGCGCAGCTCGGCGGCATCCGCGTACGTGTCCCCGGAGACGGCCGCGGCCAGCCCGTGCGGGTCGGAACCCAGCACGGCCCAGAGCCCGGTCGTGCCCTGCACGCTCTGCGGGAGCGGCTTCCAGCCGATCCGGTGCAGGCCCGCCCGCTGCTTGCCGCCGCCGCGCGCCCGGAGGTCGCCGGCCGGGCGCAGCGTGATGGAGTCGATCGTCACGACGGGCTGCCCGTCGGGGTCCGTGGCCGTCAGTGAGGCGCTGTTGGCGTCGACGGGGATCACGTGCACCCGCAGCGCGGTCGCACCGGTGGCGTGCAGGGTGACCCCGTTGAAGGAGAACGGGATGGTCAGCCCGGTGCCGTCCCCGACGAGCATCGCGTGCAGGGCGGCGTCGAGGAGCGCCGGGTGCAGGGCGAACACCGCGGCGTCGGCGTGCTGCTCCTGGGGGAGGGAGACCTCCGCGAAGCGCTCGGCGAACGGCTCCGCGCCCGACTGCCAGACCCGGCCCAGGCCCTGGAACACCGGCCCGTACTCGTAACCGCGGTCGGCGAGACGGTCGTAGGCGTCGTCGAGGGCGACGGGCCGCGCTCCCTGCGGCGGCCAGGCCGTCGTCGCGGCAACCGGTACCGCCTGCTCGCCGGCGGTCAGCAGGCCGGAGGCGTGCAGGGTCCACTCCTCCTCGGCCCCGCCGGCCCCGTCCGCGCCGCCTTCCGGGCGGGAGTGGACGGTGACGGAGCGGGTGCCCGACTCCTCGGCGCCGAGGGTCACCTGGAGGTGGATGCCGCCGTCCTCGGGGACGATCAGCGGTGCCTCCAGGACCAGTTCCTGGAGCCGGTCGTGGCCGAAGCGCTCGCCCGCCGCGACGGCCATGTCGACGAGGGCGGTACCCGGCAGCAGGACCGTACCGACGACCGCGTGGTCGACGACCCAGGGGTGGGTGCGCCGGGAGACGCGGCCGGTGAAGAGCACGCCCTCACCACCGGCGAGGGTGGTCATCGCGCCGAGCAGCGGGTGCTCGGCCGGCGTCAGGCCCAGGCCGGACGGGTCCTCGGCGGTGACCGGGGTGTCGAGCCAGAAGCGGGTCCGCTGGAAGGCGTACGTCGGCAGCGGGACGCGGCGGGCGCCCGTACCGTCGAACACGGCGGACCAGTCGACGTCCACGCCGTGGCAGTGCGCCTCGCCGAGTGAGAGCAGCAGCCGGTTCGCCTCGTCCTCGTCGCGGCGCAGGGTGCCGAGGGCGGTGCCGCGCGTACCGGCCTCGTCGAGGGCGGCCTGCACCCCGATGGTCAGCACCGGATGCGGGCTGACCTCGATGAAGGTGTGGTGGCCGGCTGCGAGCAGTTCGCCGACGGCCGACTCGAACTGCACGGTCTCGCGCAGGTTCTGGTACCAGTACCCGGCGCTCATCACCTTGGCATCGGGCAGCAGCGCCCCGGTCAGTGAGGAGTAGACCGGGACATCGCCCGGACGGGCCTCGATGCCGTCGAGGATCCGAGCCAACTCGCCCTCGAGTTCCTCGACATGGGCGGAGTGGGAGGCGTAGTCCACGTCGACGAGTCGGGCCCTCGACCCGCCCTCCTTGCACTGGGCGAGGAACTCGCGGAGCGCGTCCGGGTCACCGGAGACCACGGTCTGCGCCGGGCCGTTGACCGCGGCGACGGAGATCCGGCCCCGCCAGGCCCCGATCCGCTCCCGTACCCATGCGGCCGGTTCGGCCACGGACATCATGCCGCCCCGGCCCGACAGCACGGTCAGGGCGCGACTGCGCAGCGCCACCACGCGGGCCGCGTCCTCGACGCTGAGCACGCCGGCCACGCAGGCCGCGGCGATCTCGCCCTGCGAGTGGCCGATCACGGCGGCCGGCTCGACGCCCAGCGAGCGCCAGACCTCGGCCAGGGACACCATCACGGACCACAGGACGGGCTGTACGACGTCCACGCGCTCGAAGCCGGGGGCTCCTTCCGCCCCGCGTACGACGTCGAGGAGCGACCAGTCCACCAGCGGCTCCAGGGCCGCCGCGCACTCGGCCATCCGGCGCGCGAACACGGCGGAGGACTCCAGCAGCCCGGCGGCCATGCCCACCCACTGCGCGCCCTGACCGGGGAAGACGAAGACGGGGCGGGTGGCGGGCCGGCTCTGCCCGGTCACCAGGCCGCGGTCGGTGGCGCCGTCGGCCAGGGCCCGCAGGCCCTGCTCCAGCCCTGCGAGGTCGTCGGCGACCACGGCGGCCCGCCGGTCGAAGTGGGCGCGGCCGAGCGCGAGGGAGTGGCCGATGTCCGCGAGCCGGACGCCGGGGTTCTCCCGGAGGTGGTCCAGGAGCCTGCCGGCCTGGGCCCGCAGCGCCCGGTCGCTCTTGGCGGAGAGCACGAAGGGGACGGAGGTCGCGGAGGCCATGGGGGCGGCAGCCCCGTCCGCATCGGACCCCGGCGTGGACACCGGCGGCGCGGACACGGGCCCGGACGCCTGTTCCAGCACCAGGTGGGCGTTGGTGCCGCTGACGCCGAAGGAGGACACGCCGGCCCGCCGGGGCCGGTCGGTCTCCGGCCACGGAGTGGCCTCGGTCAGCAGCGAGACCGCGCCGCTCGACCAGTCCACGTGCGAGGTCGGGGTGTCCACGTGCAGGGTGCGGGGCAGCAGGCCGTTGCGGATCGCCATGACCATCTTGATGACGCCGCCCGCTCCCGCGGCGGCCTGGGTGTGCCCGATGTTGGACTTCAGCGAGCCCAGGTACAGCGGCCGGTCGGCCGCGCGCCCCTGACCGTAGGTGGCCAGCAGGGCCTGCGCCTCGATGGGGTCGCCGAGCCGGGTGCCCGTACCGTGGGCCTCGACGGCGTCCACGTCCGCGGCCGACAGCCCGGATGCGGCGAGGGCCTCCCGGATGACCCGTTCCTGGGAAGGGCCGTTGGGGGCGCTGAGCCCGTTGCTCGCGCCGTCCTGGTTGACGGCCGATCCGCGGATCACGGCGAGCACCTCGTGCCCGGCCCGCTCCGCGTCGGAGAGCCGCTCCAGGAGCAGCATGCCGACGCCCTCGCCCCAGCCCGTGCCGTCGGCCGCCTCCGCGAAGGACTTGCAGCGCCCGTCCACGGACAGGCCGCGCTGACGGCTGAACTCCACGAACATGCCGGGGCTCGCCATCACGGTCACACCGCCCGCGAGGGCCAGGTCGCACTCCCCGGCCCGCAGCGCCTGCGCAGCCGTGTGCAGGGCCACGAGGGAGGCCGAGCACGCGGTGTCGACGGTGACCGCGGGGCCCTCCAGGCCGAGGGTGTAGGAGGCACGGCCGGAGACCACGCTGGTGTAGGTGCCGGTCAGCAGGTAGCCGCCGACGCCCTCACCGGCCTCGTGCAGGCGCGGGCCGTAGTCCTGGGCCATTGCGCCGACGTACACGCCGGTGCCGCTGCCGCGCAGGGCGGCCGGATCGATCCCGGCCCGCTCCACGGCCTCCCACACGGTTTCGAGCACCATGCGCTGCTGCGGGTCCATGGCGGTGGCCTCGCGCGGGCTGATCCCGAAGAACTCGGCGTCGAACCGGTCGACGTCGTGCAGGAACCCGCCCTGCCGGGTGTACGAGGTGCCCGCGCGGTCGGGGTCGCCGTCGAAGAGGGTCTCCAGGGCCCAGCCGCGGTTGCCGGGGAACTCGGAGACCGCGTCCCGCTCCTCCACGAGCAGCCGCCACAGGTCCTCGGGGGAGGCCACGCCCCCCGGGAAGCGGCAGGCCATGGAGACGATCGCGATGGGCTCGTCGGAGCCGGGGGTCCGGCGGGCGAGGGCCCGCGAGACGGGTTCGTGCGCGGCGACGACGCCCGACAGCTCGGCCAGCCGGGCCACGAGCTTCTCGGGGGTGGGCCGGTCGAACAGCAGGGTGGTCGGCAGCTTCAGGCCGGTCGCGGCGACCAGCCGGTTGCGCAGTTCCACGGCGGTCGCCGAGTCCAGGCCGAGATCGGTGAAGGAGCGGGTCGGGTCGATGTCGGCGCCCTTGCCGCGCCCGAGGACGAGGGCCACCTCGGAGCGCACCAGATCCATCAGGAACCCGGCCGTGCGCTCGGGGTCGCCGCCGTTCCCGAAGGGGGCCGGAGCGGCCTCGGGCGTGTCCCGCCCGAAGGGGTACGTCGGCAGGTCGACCACCGCGGCGTCCGCCGGGAAGGCGGGACTCCAGTCCACCGGGGCGCCGTGCGCGTACGCCTGCGCCACGGAGGTCAGGAACCGGTGCGGGCCGTCGGCGTCGCGGCGCAGCGAACCGACCACGAGGGCCGTGGAGTCGGTGGTCTCCAGGATCTGCTCGACGGGCAGGGTCATCACCGGGTGGGGGCTGATCTCCACGAAGAGGTCGTGATCGGCGAGGCAGCGGATCTCGTTCTCGAACAGCACGGCCTCGCGCAGGCTGCGGAACCAGTACGAGGCGTCCAGCGAACGGGTGTCGAGCTGTGCGCCCGTGAGACCGGAATAGAAGGGGATGCTCCCCTTTCGAGGGCGCAGCGGGGCGAGGACGGTGAGCAACTCCTCGTGGATCTCGTCCATGTGGGCGCTGTGCGGTGCGTAGTCGATGGCGACCCGCCGGGCCCGTACCCCTTCGGCGGTCAACTCCTCCTGGAGGCGCTCGATCGCGTCCACGTCGCCGGACACGGCGATCGACCGCGGACCGTTGATCCCGGCCACGGACAGCTTCCCGTCCCATGCCGCGAGGCGCGTCCGCACCTCGTCGAGGGGCAGCAGGACCGAGAGCATGGAGCCGCGGCCCGCGAGCCGGGCCTGCGCCCGGCCCCACAGCGCCGCGGCCCGCGCGCCGTCCTGCGGACTCAGCCCGCCCGCGACGACGGCCGCGGCGAGCTCGCCGATGCTGTGGCCGACCACGGCGGCGGGTTCGATGCCGAAGGAGCGCCAGAGGGCGGCGAGGCCGAGCGCGGTCGCGAACAGGGCCGGCTGGATGACGTCGATGCGGTCCAGCCCGGGCGCGCCGGGCACCTCGCGCAGGACGTCCTCCAGCGACCAGTCGACGTACGGGGCGAGCGCCTCGGCGGTGGCCCGGATGCTGGCGAGGAACACGTCGGAGGTGTCGAGCAGGTCCGCGGTCATACCGGCCCACTGCGAGCCGTGGCCGGGGAAGACGAAGACGGCCCGGTCGCGGGGGGTGGCCGTGCCGCTGATGCGGGCGGAGCCGCGGCGGCCCTCGGCGAGCGCGGTCAGCTCCTCGGCGAACTCCGCCTCGGTGGAGGCCAGCAGGACCGAGCGATGGGTGAAGGCGGTGCGCGAGGTGGCCAGGGAGTGGCCGATGTCGCCGGGGCGGGGGAGCGGGAACGGGCGTGCCGTGCCGTCGGCGTGCTCGGCGTGCTCGGCGTGCTCGGCGTGCTCGGGGTGTTCGGCGTTCGACGTGAGCTGCGCGAGGAGCCGCTGCGCCTGCGCGCGCTCGGCCGCGACGGTGTGGCCGGAGAGCACCCAGGGGAGCGTCCCGCCGCGGAAGGCGGCCGGGGCCGGGGCGCCGGATCGTTCCTGCCGGCTCGCGGTGTCCCCGGCGGCCACCCGGGCGGCGGCGGGGTCCAGAGCCTCGACCAGTGCGGCGAGCCCGGTGGGCGCGGCCGTACCGCCCTCGGGGAGGACGCCGCGCACGCGGTCGCCGTCGGCCAGGGCCCGCGCCAGGGTCTTGAGTACGAGAACGGCCCCGCCCGCGGGCGCCCGGCCGGTGCGGGTCCCGGTCCCGCCCGCGAGCGCGATCCCGCTCTGGCCGGTGCGCAGGCTCTCGCACGCCAGGCGTACGGCCGCGAGGGCGGACGCCGGGCCGTCGGCCACGGTCCGGCCCGGACCGCTCAGCCCCAGTACGGTACGGAGATCGCCGGCGGGACCTGCATCCTCCGTGGCCTCCGTGCTGTCCGCGCCGTCCGCGCCGAGGAAGACCCCGGTGTCGCCGCCGCGCAGTGCGGCCGGCACGATGCCGGCGTGTTCCAGCGCCTCCCAGCCCAGTTCCAGCAGGAGCCGCCGGGGTGCGTCCATCGACACGGCCGCGTCGGGCGCGATGCCGAAGAAGCCCGCGTCGAAGCCCTCGGCACCCTCGGCGCCCTCGCCGCCTTCGGCGTGCGCGTCCGGGAAGCGGCAGGACAGCCCGATGACGGCAACGGGCTCGGCATCGCGGCGGGTGGTCTCGACAGACATGCGGATCCTCACTCCAAGTCCAAAGGTGTTCCAGGAAGCAGCACTTCATGGGGGACGCCCGGAACACCCGGGAGGCGACCCGCCTGTACGACCGGCCTGCGCGGAGCCGCTACCACTCCACCAGCAGCCGGGACAGCCCGCGGGTACCGAGGCCGTCCTTCCAGACCACCGCCTCGGGGCCGGAGGCCAACCGCAGTGCCGGGAACCGCCGTACCAGGCGCTCCAGCACGATCCGCACCTGGAGGCGGGCCAGCGGCGCGCCGAGACAGCGGTGCACGCCGTGCCCGAACGTCAGGTGCGCGGCGTCGTGTCCCTGCGGGTCGAGCCCCTCAGGGTCCGTGAACGTCGTTCCGTCCCGGTTCCCGTGCAGCAGCGAGACGATCACGCCTTCCCCGGCCTGGACCGTGACACTGCCGAGCGGCACCGGCTCCACCGCGACGCGCGGGAAGCTGATGGGGGTGGAGGGGGTCAGCCGCAGCAGCTCCTCGACCGTCGGCGCCAGTTCCTCGGGCCGGTCGCGCAGGTCCGCGTACGCGGCGGGGTCGGACAGCAGTGCGTGCACCGACAGGCCGAGCTGCCCGACGACGGTCTCGTAGCCGGCCATCAGCAGGGTGAGTCCCATGGTGAGCAGTTCGCCCATGGACAGCTCGCCCTGCTCGTGCGCCTCGATCATGGAGGTGAGCAGGTCGTCCTCGGGCCGCCGGCGCTTCGCGTCGATCAGGTCGGCCATGTAGTCGATGAGTTCGAGGCGGCGGCGGGCCTTCTCCTGCGGGGTGCTGGCGGAGATGTCGAAGAGCACCTCGACCCAGTCGCGGAACCGGGTGCTGTCCTCGGGCGGGACCCCCAGCAGCGAGCACAGGACGGCCAGCGGCAGCGGCGCGGCAAGACCCTCGATCAGGTCGGTGCCCGGTCCCGATGCCTCCATGGCGTCCAGGTGCCGGTCGGCGAGCCGCTCGATGGCCGGTGCCATCGCCGTGGTCCTGCCGGTGGTGAACGCCTTGGTGACGACGCGGCGCAGCCGCGAGTGGTCGGCGCCGTCCATGCTCATCATCGAATTGGGCACGGGCTGGGCGTCGTTGAGCTTCGGGGCGTGCGCGGTGACCGCCTCGGCCCGGCTGAACCTCTTGTCGGTCAGGACCCGGCGCGCCAGCGCGTAGTCGCACACCAGCCACATCTTGTCCCCGGCGGGCGTGAAGAACGGGACGACGTCGATGCCGTCCGGAATGTGTCCCTCCGCGGCCACGTACTGCCCAAGGAACTCCGGAAGCGGGCCCAGCGGGCCGGCGCTGCGGTGCTTCATGCGTGTCCTCCCCCGTTGTGTTCGGCGGTCAGATTTCCGGACCTCCCGGTACGGCGGAATCGATACCGAATCAGCCGAATGGAGAGGTGGCGTGCTGCGGGTGTGCGGATGTGCGGGAAACAGAAAAGGAGCGGTGCCCCGGCCCGCTGTCCGCTTTATCTCCGACCGTCTCGTGAACAAGCCGAGTCGGCGGCGATTCGAGAATTCAGATGTGCCGCAGCGAAGAAACTCTGGCCGAGAATGAACATACCTCCCGCCCGGGAGGCGGAGAACAGAAAGACGCCGACAACGACCGGCGGCTGTTCAGTTGTTCGACGAGCTCTCCGGCGGTGTCCCGTCGACGGGACGGGCCGTGCGCCGGCGCGGCGCGGCGGCTGCCCGGAAAAGGGCTCCGACAGGGCTCTGACAGGGCTCCGACAGGGCTCCGCCGGGGCCGCTTTGGCCTGCCTTTAGCACGGGCTGCGAGCCTCCACACCTGTTCTGGAGGGACCCCTTCACATGGAGGCACGATGGCGATTCAGGCCGGCGACATCGAGGGATCGAGAATCGGGCAGATCCGTACGGGCCCGGACCTGGCGCCCCGGCAGCGCAGGCCCATGGGCGAGGATCCGCGCCGCGGGCAGGTGCTGACCACGAAGGTCGGTCTGCAGATGCCCGCCGGGATGTCCTTCGACGACTGGGAGAAGGCCGGACGCCAGCTGTCCGGAATTGTTGATTCCTCCTCGTGGTGGCTCGGCGACTGGCTCGTGTACGGCAAGGACCACTACACCGACCGCTACCAGCGCGGGATCCGCGCCGCCGGACTCCAGTACCAGACCCTGCGCAACTACGCCTGGGTCTCCAGGCGGTTCGACTTCAGCCGCCGACGGGGCGCCCTCAGCTTCCAGCACCACGCGGAGCTGGCCTCCCTGCCGCACGACGAGCAGGAGTCGTGGCTGGACCGCGCCGAAGCGCGGAAGTGGACCACCAAGCAGCTGCGCAGCGCCATCCGTGCCGCACGCGAGGACGAGGCGCAGGTCAGGCTGCCCGCCGAGCCGACGCGTCGGCTGGAGGTACCGGGCAGCCGGCTCCAGTGGTGGCACAAGGCGGCGGAGCGGGCCGGGGTCGACTTCGAGCGCTGGGTACTGGTGACCCTGGACAGCGCGGCCAAGCAGGCCCTGGCGGAGCTGGAGCGGCTGGGGGAACGCGAGGACCCGGGCGAACCCCGGGACGCGTCCGCGGAGCAGGGCGCGTCGGAAACGGATGAAGTGGGGGAGCCGGAGGCGGTCAAAGGGCCTTCGGACGCGGCCGGCGCCGGCCGGCGGCTGGCCATCGAGGCCTGATCCCGCGGCCGTCGGAGCCCCGCCGCCGTCGGAGGTTCTTTCAGGGCCCGCACTCCCTCCGGAGTGGGGCCCTGAAGTCCGTCGGGCGCCGCGCGCCGCCCGGCGGATCAGGCGGGCAGCTGGCGCATGAGGTCGGCCGTCTCGCGCTGCCGGGTGCACCCGCTCCCGGTGAACGAGTCCAGTACGCGGCCGCGTACCGCGCCGGGCTGCTCCTGGCTGAGCTTGAACATGCCCTCGGCCCCGGAGACGGTGACCCGGAAGGCGCCGACCGCGGGCACGATCTGCCGGAAGTAGCCGATCGACTCGCTCATGTCCCAGCCGGTGCCGAACTTCGAGCCCTCGAAGGCCGCGACGGTGGCCTGCACCACGCCCATGGTCTCCTCGATCGAGTCGATCTTCTCCACCACTCCGCGCACGTGCACGGAGGTGAAGTTCCAGGTCGGCGCGGCCGGCGACTTCTCGTACACCGTCGGCGAGACATAGGAATGCGGGCCGGTGAAGGTCAGCAGGATGACGCTGCCGTTCTCGATCGCAGCCCAGTGCGGATTGGCCCTGTTCATATGGCCGAGCAGTTTTCCTCCGGAGAGGTCGGGCGCCCATTCATCGGGGGCCTGCGGGTCCGTGATGACCGGCAGATGGGTCGCGAACGGGCCGTCCTCCGCCGTCCCGTTGATCACGGCCAGGGCCAGCGGATTATCGCGTATCAGATCGGTCATCCACGAACTGTCCGGTTCGCGGTAATTACTGGGGACGAACATCCGGAATTCACCCTTTCGGTCGGCGCGGAGCGCCAGGACATGGAAATCCGGACCGACCGTACCGCTGTCCTGTCGGCCGGACACCGATATTCACTCATCGGCCCGTACCGGGGTCGCTCGAATTGCCTTCCCGGCGCTTTCAGGTTGGCGCCGGGACGTTCTGCGGCGCAATACTGAATAAAGGTCTCCCGGATCACCGGTCGAGATTCCAAGACGCTAGCGGGAGAATTGTCTATGGGTACAACGGGTACGCATGAGCACGAGATATACGACGTGGTCGGCATCGGCTTCGGCCCGTCCAACCTGTCGCTCGCGATCGCACTGGAAGAGCACCGGGCCAATGTTCCGGAGCACCCGGTCAAGGCCGCGTTCTTCGAACGGCAGGCCTCGTTCGGCTGGCACCGCAACATGCTGCTGCCGTCGACGACCATGCAGATTTCGTTCCTGAAGGACCTGGCCACTTTCCGCAATCCGGTGTCCCGGTTCAGTTTCGTATCGTATCTGCACGCAGCGGGCCGACTGGTGCAGTTCGTCAACAACCAGGACTTCTTCCCGACGCGCCAGGAATTCCACCAGTACCTGGAATGGGCGGCGTCGAGCCTGACGGACCAGGTCTCCTACGGCTCCGAGGTCACCGCGATCCGGCGCGCGGAGGAAGCCGGCCCCGGAGCCACCGAGTGCCTGCAGCTCGACGTCCGTGAGGCCTCGGGCGGTGTCCGCCGGGTCGGGGCGCGCAACGTGGTCATCTCGACGGGGCTGGTTCCGCGCATGCCCACGGGCGTGGCCCGCGACGAACGGGTCTGGCACAGCTCCGAGTTCCTGGAGCGGTTCCGCGGCCTGGACCCGCACGAGCTCAAGAGCGTGGCGGTGGTCGGAGCCGGCCAGAGCGCGGCCGAGATCACCCGGTTCCTGTACGACATGCTCCCGCACGCGCGGGTCTCGGCGATCCTCCCCTCCTACGGGTACTCCGTCGCCGACGACACCCCCTTCGCCAACCAGGTGTTCGACCCGGCCGCGGTGGACGAGTACTACTTCGGCACCGACCAGGCGCGGGAGGCGTTCTGGCACTACCACCGGAACACCAACTACTCGGTGGTCGACGACGAGGTCATCCGCGACCTGCACCAGCGCTCGTACGACGACGAGGTGCGGGGCGCCAAGCGGCTGCACTTCCTCAACCTCACCCGGGTGGTCGACGTCGCCCGGACGGGCAACGAGACACGGCTGACCCTGGGCGCGATGCTCGACAGCGAGCCGCAGGAGCTCGACGTCGACGCGCTCGTCTTCGCCACCGGCTACGAGGGCATGGATCCGGCGCGTCTGCTCGGCGACTTCGACCGGGAGTTCCTGCGCGACGACACGGGCCGGCCCCGGGTGGAGCGCGACTACCGGCTCGTCAGCGCGTCCGGACTGTCCTGCGGCGTCTACCTCCAGGGAGGCACCGAGCACACCCACGGCCTGTCCTCGTCCCTGCTGTCGAACATCGCCGTCCGCAGCGGCGAGATCGCCGACTCGATCGTGCTGCGGCGGGCCGAGCGGGAGCTCGGCGGGGCGCGCAGCGTCCAGGTCGCGGGAGCCGCCGCCGGCCGGGCCTGACCCGGCTCCCCCCGGTCATGGCCGAAGGGTGGGCCCCGGTGCTGGACGAACAGCACCGGGGCCCACCCTTCGGCCTTCTTCGGTCATTCCGCGGAATGCCGCATTCACCTCACGCGGCGCCGGCGGAAACCCGGTCCGCGGCCATCGCGTCGCGCAGGCTCTTCGGCCGCAGGTCGGTCCAGTTGGCCTCGACGTGTTCCAGGCACTGCTGGCGGCTTTCCTCGCCGAATACGATGCGCCAGCCGGCGGGAATCTCGGCGAAGGACGGCCACAGCGAGTGCTGTTCCTCGTCGTTCACCAAGACGTAGAACCGGCCGTCAGCGTCGTCGAACGGGTTGCTGCTCATGAATCCACTCCAATTCAAGCCGTTCACGATCCGATTTCCGGACGGGAACCGGATCGTCATCCATTAGTGGGGATGGAGTTGGCGAGACCGCCGTGCCCGATCATGGCATCTTTCGGGCGCCCCGTGGAGACCGGTGTGCGGATGACGTGCTCCACCGGACGCCGATGTGCCTTCCCCCGCCGTCCTGTTGACGGGACAGCGCTCACACACTGCCCTGAATCTCCTGCGTTCTGCACCGAGTTCGCAGGAATGGCCTTCCGGTCCCGGCTTGCCGCACGCGATGCTGAACGGGCGACCGCGGCCCGTTCCGCGGCCCTTTCACGTTCCCGGGGAGTCCGGAGCCCTCCACAGAAGGAGTTGTGCCGATGAGCGTCACCAGCGCGGCCGGCGTTCTCTTCACCCTGCGCGCGAGGTTTTCATGACG
Organism: Streptomyces sp. Sge12; assembly: GCF_002080455.1. NCBI lineage: Bacteria > Bacillati > Actinomycetota > Actinomycetes > Kitasatosporales > Streptomycetaceae > Streptomyces > Streptomyces sp. Sge12. The sequence goes on along the minus strand of NZ_CP020555.1, from coordinate 2,053,278 downwards.
ACCCGTCAGCATCCCGCGATGGCCAAGGCGCAGTCCCTCGGCGACGCGCTGCCGTGGCTGACCCGCCACCAGGACCGGACCGTCGTCATCAAGCTCGGCGGACACGCGATGGTCGACGACCGGTTGACGGCCGCCTTCGCCCGCGACGTCGTCTTCCTGCGCTACGCCGGGCTGAAGCCCGTGGTCGTCCACGGAGGCGGCCCGCAGATCGGCGCCGAGCTGGAACGACGCGGCCTGGCCAGTGAGTTCAAGGCGGGCCTGCGGGTCACCTCGTCCCGCGCGATGGACGTGGTCCGGATGGTGCTGGCCGGCCAGGTGCAGCGCGAACTGGTCGGGCTGATCAACGCCTACGGCCCGCTCGCCGTCGGCATGACCGGCGAGGACGCCGACACCCTGACCGCGGTCCGACACGTGCCGTGGATCGACGGCGAACCGGTGGACATCGGCCGGGTCGGCGACATCACCCGGGTGAACACCGGCGCCATCGAGGGGCTGCTCGCCGACGGCCGCATTCCGGTGGTCTCCTCGATCGCCCGCAGCGCCGAGGACGGGCACGTCTACAACGTCAATGCCGACACCGCGGCCGCGGCGCTGGCCACGGCGCTGCAGGCCCAGGCGCTGGTCATGCTCACCGACGTCGAGGGCCTGTACGCGGGCTGGCCGCTGAGCGACGAGGTCATCGGCCGGCTCACGGCCCGCGAGCTGGAGAAGCTGCTGCCGGAGCTGGCCGACGGGATGGTCCCCAAGATGACCGGCTGCCTGCACGCGGTGCGGGGCGGCGTCGGAACGGCGCGGGTGATCGACGGGCGGGTGCCGCACGCGATCCTCCTGGAGATGTTCACCGACGAAGGGGTCGGCACGGTGATCGTGCCGGACCTCGACGAGGCGGACGTGCTCGCGTGAGCGGGTCCGCCGGGAGTGGCAGCTCGGCCCTGCCGGCGCCATGGTGGCGCCATGGGTGCCGCAGTGGCGCCGGGGTGGATGGCGGGATCTCATGAGGTGCCGCGACCGTCGAAGACGGCTTCCAGAAACCTGTACCGACCTTTGCGCGCACGGGGTTTCCGCGTCGTTTCCCGTGGTGGGCGCCTCGGTAGACCGCCCGTTCCGCACCCCGGCGGAATGCCTTGCCCCGCGTCGGGCGGACGGCATTTTTCGGCCGACCCGCCAATCTGGCCCCGATGTGGCGCGACAGTGGCGCCATATGTGTGCCATGATGGCGTCACGGACCTCGGCGGCGCCGCCCGCACCGCCGGGGGTGAGACGCCCACCGTCCCCACTGCCGACCGCCGGCCGTCCCGACCGGCAGCTCTGACCCGAATCACCCGCTCGTTCTGTACCGATTCACACAGGAGTTCTTTCGCTATGGCCACCTTCCTTTACAAAGTGGGGCGTCTCGCCTTCCGGCGACGAGGCCTGGTGTCACTGCTGTGGCTCGCCGTCCTCGTCGGGGTCGGGTTCGCCGCCTCCACCGCACCGCCTCCGCCCACCGACACGTTCTCGATGCCGGGCACGGAATCGCAGAAGGCATTCGACCTGCTGAAGGAGAAGTTCCCGACGATGAGCGTGGACGGTGCGACCGCCCGCGTGGTCGTCCGGGCGCCGGCCGGCGCAAAGCTCTCCGATCCCGCCGAGAAGGCCAAGGTCGAAACCCTCGTCGGCGCGCTCGGCAAGGCGCCGGACGTCGTCTCCGCCTCCGACCCCTTCAAAACCAACGCCCTGAGCCAGGACGGCACCACGGCGTACGCCGTTGCCACTTATAAGGTGTCCGCCCTCAAGGTGACCGACGAGGCGCACAAGGGCCTCGACAAGGTGCTCGAGGACGCCCGGACCACCGGGCTCGTCGTCGAGGCCGGCGGTGACGCGGTCAAGGTGGACGGAGCACCCGGCGGCGGCGCGGAGGGCATCGGCATCCTCGTGTCCGCCATCGTCCTGGTCCTCACCTTCGGCTCGATGATCGCCGCGGGCATGCCCCTGCTGACCGCCATCATGGGCGTCGCCATCGGCGGCGCGGCCATCACCGCACTCGGCAGCACCCTCGGCCTGTCCAGCACGACCTCCACCCTCGCGCTGATGATCGGCCTCGCGGTCGGCATCGACTACGCCCTGTTCATCGTCTCCCGCTACCGCTCCGAACTCGCCGAGGGCCGCGAGCGCCAGGACGCCGCGGGACGGGCCGTCGGCACGGCCGGCTCCGCCGTCGTCTTCGCCGGTCTCACCGTCATCGTCGCCCTCGCGGGCCTCAGCGTGGTGAACATCCCGATGCTCACCAAGATGGGCCTCGCCGCCGCCGGCACGGTCGCCGTCTCCGTCCTCATCGCGATCACCCTCGTCCCGGCCCTCCTCGGCTTCGCGCCGATCAAGGTCATGCCCCGCCGGGAGCGCAAGAAGTACTACGGCAAGCCGCTCACCGAGCGCCAGCAGCGCAAGGCCGACAAGCGGGCCGCACGCCAGAAGCCGAACCTTGGCACCCGCTGGGCGACCTTCGTCGTCCGCCGCCCGCTGGCCGTCCTGCTGCTCGGCGTCGTCGGCCTCGGCGTCGTCGCGGTACCCGCCGCCTCCCTCCAGCTCGGCCTGCCGGGCGAGGGCACCATGGCTCCGGACACCACGCAGCGCAAGGCGTACGACATGCTGTCCGAGTCCTTCGGGGCCGGCTTCAACGGGCCGCTGATGGTCACGGTCCAGGCCAAGGACGCGGCGAACGCCGCCGCCGCCGTCGGCAAGGAGCTCGGCAAGGTCGAGGGCGTCGCTGCGGTCACCCCCGCCACGCCCAACGACAAGGGCGACACCGCGGTCCTCACCCTCATCCCGAAGACCGGCCCCGCCGAGCACGAGACCGAGGAACTGGTCGGCGAGATCCGGGGCATCACCGGCGGCCTCGGGGCAGCCAACGGCGCCGAGATCCTGGTGACCGGTCAGACCGCCCTGTTCATCGACTTCTCCCAGACCCTCGACGACGCGATGCTGCCGTACCTGGGGCTGGTCGTCGGTCTCGCCTTCGTCCTGCTGGTGCTCGTCTTCCGCTCGCTGCTCGTCCCGCTCAAGGCGGCCCTCGGCTTCCTGCTCTCCGTCAGTGCGGCCCTCGGCGCGGTCGTGGCCGTCTTCCAGTGGGGCTGGCTCGCGGACGTCTTCGGCATCGACCAGCCCGGCCCGATCATGAGCACCCTGCCGATCTTCATGATCGGTGTGGTCTTCGGTCTCGCGATGGACTACGAGGTCTTCCTCGTGACCCGGATGCGGGAGGCCTACGTCCACGGCGCCCAGCCCGACGAAGCCGTGGTCACCGGATTCCGCTACGGCGGCCGTGTGGTCGGCGCCGCCGCGATCATCATGGTCAGCGTCTTCTCCGGCTTCATCATGGAGGTGAACGTCTTCGTCAAGATGGTCGGCTTCAGCCTCGCGATCGCCGTCCTCTTCGACGCCTTCATCGTCCGCATGGCCCTGGTTCCCGCCCTGTTCGCCCTGCTCGGCCGGTCGGCCTGGTGGCTGCCCCGCTGGCTCGACCGACTGCTGCCGAACATGGACGTCGAGGGCGAGAAGCTCAGCCGTACGACCGGCACCCCGGTCCTGCCCACCCAGCGGCGCCAGGAGCAGGAAGCCCACATCCCGGGCTGATGACCCCCGGGCGCACAGCCCGTACGCCGGCGGCCACGAGCCGCCGGCGTACGGGCCCTTTCGCTGCCGGGCTCAGGACGCGCCCGGGTCCGGACGTGCCGGGGCCCGTACGTGCCGGGGCCCGGCAGCGCCGGTGGTCCGCGCGCCAGTGGTCCGCGCGCCGGTGGTCCGCGTACGTCAGCGGAAGTCGACGGGCAGGCCCTGGGGTTCCTTGATGCGCTTCATGATGATCTGCGAGTTGACCTCGGTGATGCCGGTGAGGGCGGTCAGCTTCTCGATCCACAGGCGCTCGTACGCGCGCAGGTCGGCGACGGCGATCCGCAGCAGGCAGCCGGGGCTCCCGAAGAGGCGGTAGGCCTCGATGACGTCCGGGATGTCCTGGAGGGCCGCCTCGAAAGCCTCGACGGCCTCCCGGTCGCGGCGCACCTCGACCGAGACGAGCACCTCGAACCCCCGCCCGACCGCCTCGGGGGAGATCACGGCCCGGTAGCCCTGGATCACCCCGTCCTGCTCCAGCTGCCGCACCCGCCGCATGCAGGGGGAGGGGGTCAGTCCCACCCGCTGGGCGAGCTCCTGGTTGCTCAGGCGGCCGTCCGCCTGAAGCTCGCGCAAGATATCTCGGTCAATGGCGTCCATGGCGCAATTATCACCCAACGTTTGTGAACGGGCCTGGTGGAATACGCAATCACATTGCGCATAGATCGCTCTATCATTGCTGCTTTGAGCACATATGTACGAGTGACCTATGAGTGACACGAGTGAACACGAGTGAAGGGCGGCCACGGCCGATGGGACGGATCGTCGTCATCAGCACCGGCGGGACGATAGCCAGCCGCTGGCAGGGTTCAGGCTTCGCGGCGGACGCCGACGGGAACGAGGTGATCGCCACCGCACCGCTCCCCGAGGGCATCAGCGTCGAACTGGTCGACCTGTTCAGCGTGAACAGCCCGCGACTGACCACCGCGCACCAGCTCACGCTGCTGCGCACCGTGCACGAGGTACTCGCAGACCCCGGCGTGGACGGCATCGTCGTCACGCACGGCACCGACACCCTCGAGGAGTCGGCCTTCCTCCTCGACCTGCACCACCACGACCCGCGCTCCGTGGTCTTCACCGGCTCGCAGCGCCCCATGGGCACCGCCGACGGGGACGGCCCGGGGAACCTCTACGACGCCCTGCTCACCGCCGCGAACACGCGCGGGCTCGGCGTGCTGATCGCCTTCGCCGGACGGGTCCACGCCGCCCGCGGCACCGTGAAGACGCAGGCCGTGGAGCTGGACGCGTTCGCCGACCCCTCGAAGGAACTCTTCGGGAAGATCGGCTTCGGCAAGGTCACCATCCTGCGCACCCCGCAGCGCCCGGCGGCCCTCCCGCTGCCCGCGATGCCGCAGATCCCCCCGCGCGTGGACGTGGTCGTGCACCACGCCGACGGCGACCCGGTCCTGCTGAACGCCGCCGTCGAGGCCGGCGCGCGCGGCGTCGTCCTCGTCGGGACCGGCGCGGGCAACGCCACACCGGAGATCGTGGACGCCGTCCGGGCCGCCGTCGCCCGCGGCGTACTGGTCGCGCTGACCACCCGGGTCATGGCCGGACCCGTCACCGAGATCTACACGCACGGCGGCGCGGTGGACCTCGTGGCCGCCGGAGCCGTCCCGACCGGCACCCTGCGCGCCGGCCAGGCCCGTATCGCCGTCCTGTCCGCGCTGCTCGCCACCGACAACAAGGTCGAGCAGACCCGCATCCTGCGCGAGGCGCTGGGCGCCGGCGGCCCGGTACTCGTCGGGGCGTAACCCTCCGGTGCAGCGTGTGCGGCCGCTACGATCCGGGTAACGGTCGCTACGCTGCGGGGGGTTGCATGGAGCCCGGGACCATCGGCATCCGGCTGGCCTCGGCGGCCATCGGGCCCCTCGTCAAGAAACTGTTCGTCACCGAGGGCGCCGGGGCAGGCCTCGTCGACAAGCCGATCCGCATCTCGGGCCACGTTTCCTTCACGGGCGAGAAGCGCTCGCTCACGGAAACCGACCTCCGGACGCTCGCCGCCAAGCTGGTGCAACAGGCCCTGCGCACCGGCGAGCGCCCGATCACCGCGGACGAACAGCAGGCCGTCACCGACGCCCTCGCGCAGACCCTGCGCGGCCTCGGCGAGCTGACGATCACCGACCTGGACGCCGTCCGGCTCGGCTCCGCGGCCTTCGCCCGGGAACTGCGCGCCGTGAGCGGCCGCCCCGAGCGGGAACTCAGCGCCGACGCCACGTACTTCTACGAACGGCTCGTCGACGCCGCGTCCCTGCACATCCTGCAGTTCTTCACGCAGCGCTCGACGTTCGTGGCGCACGCCCTGGTGCAGCAGACCCGGGGGATCGCCGAGCTGACGGCCAAGGTCGACGAACTGATCCGCCGCGATCCGCTGCCCGGAGCCGAGGACGCGGCGTTCGAGCAGCTGTACCTCCCGTACGTGGAGAAGAAGCACGGCAGGCTGACCATCTACGGCATCGACCTCAGCAACACCCCGACCCGGTGGCCCCTGGACGCGGCGTACCTGAGCCTGGAGGCGACGTCGGCCCCGCTTGCGCAGCGGCTGACGGACCGGCAGGACCAGGACCGCCCGGCCGCTGCGCCGAGGGCGGAGCGCGCGGCGGTCCTGCAGAACATGTCCGCCTTCTTCTTCGAGCACGGGATCAGCCGGTCGGTGGCGCCCGCACCCGCCGATCAGGCGCTGGCCGGCAGCCCCCGGGTGCTGCTCCGGGGCGAAGCGGGCTCCGGGAAGTCCACCCTGGTGCAGTGGCTGGCCGTGACCGCCGCCCGCCAGGACCTCGCGCCGCAGATGGACTACCTCTACGACCGCATCCCCTTCGTCCTGCCCCTGCGCACGCTCACCCGCCACGGGGAACGGCTGCCCGCTGCCGCGGAGTTCCTGGCCTCCTCCGGCTGCCCGCTCGCCGCCGAGCAGCCCCACGGCTGGGCGCACCGCGTCCTGACGACCGGCCGCGGCCTGATCCTGATCGACGGCATCGACGAGATCCCCGACCAGGAGCGGGAGCGGGCCCGTGGATGGCTGCGGGACCTGATGGACACCTACGGCGGCGACAACCGCTGGCTCGTCACCTCCCGCCCCTCCGCCGTCGGGGCAGACTGGCTCGCGGAGGAGGACTTCACCGAGCTGACCCTGTCCGCCATGGGCCCCGCGAACATCGCCACCTTCATCAAGCGGTGGCACGGCGCGGCTCGCGACGGCGGGGACGAGGACCAGGGCCTGCGCACGTACGAGACCCAACTGCTCACCGCCGTGCGGATCAAACCCGATCTCGGGCTCCTCGCCACCAACCCCCTGATGTGCGGACTGATCTGCGCCCTCCACCGGGACCGGCACGGCTACCTCCCGCAGGGCCGCAAGGACCTCTACGAGGCGGCGCTCTCCATGCTGCTCAGCCGCCGGGACCGCGAGCGGGACATGAAGGTCCCGCAACTGCGGGAGGAGCCACAGCTCGACCTCCTGCAACGCCTCGCGTACTGGCTGATCAAGAACGGCCGTACCGAGATGGACCGGACCCGTGCCGAGGACATCATCGCCCGGGCCCTGCCGTCGGTCCCGGAAGCGGCCGTCCTGGGTCAGGCACCCGCGGTCTTCGAGCACTTCCTCCAGCGCAGCGGGCTCCTCCAGGAACCGGCTCCCGACACGGTGGTCTTCATCCACCGCACCTTCCAGGACTTCCTCGGCGCGCGGGCCGCCGTGGAGGAGGGTGACTTCGGCCTGCTCGTCTCCCGTGCCGACGACGACCAGTGGGAGGACGTCATCCGCATGGCGGTCGCCCTCGCACGGCCCGCCGAGCGCGTCACCCTGCTGCGGGACCTGCTCGCCCTGGGAGACGATGCGTCCGACCCGCGCACCCGCGCCCGCGTCTACCTGCTGGCCACCGCCTGCCTGGAGCACGCGACGACCCTCGACCCCGACACGCGGGCGGCCGTCGAGGAACGCACGGCCACCCTCATCCCGCCGTCGAGCCCCACCCAGGCGCGCGCTCTCGCGGAGGTCGGTCCGCTGATCCTGGGCCTGCTCCCGGGACCGGAGAAGCTCGACCACGCGCAAGCGGTCCTCGTGGTCGTCGCAGCCTCCCACGTCACGTCGGACGCCGCGATCAGGTTCCTCGCCCAGTTCGCCACGCACCCCTCGCTCGAAGTCCGGTCCCAGCTCCTGTGGTCCTGGTCGCGCTTCGACTGCACCGACTACGCCGACGAGGTGATTGCGCAGCTCGATCCGTCGGACCTCAGGTACTCGATCCGTTCGGACGAGCAACTGCACCAACTGGAACGCCCCGGACTCCGGCCGACCAGTCTGGACGTCAGGAGCGAGGTGTCACTGGAAGCCCTGGCCGGCTACATCGGCCGGTACGGCCTCACCGAGCTGATCCTCGCGCATCCCACGGTGTCCGACCTGGGCTTCCTGAGGGGGCAGTCCGCCCTGCGGGACCTCGGCCTCAACCACTGCCCGGAACTGGCCGACCTCTCCGGCATCGACGGCCTGCCGATCAGGCGGCTGGGCGTCAAGAGCTTCCGGCCGGACGTCGGCCTGGAGGTGGTGGCCCGGCTCGGGGAGCTGGAGGAGTTCGCGTTGAGCGGCCCCGCGGGGATGACCTGGTCGCCGCAGTTGCTGCCGTCCCACGCCCCGCTGGGTGTGCTGATGGTGACCGGGGCGGTGGCTCCCGCCGCGGGCCTCGGGGGGCTCGGCGCGTTCTCCACGCTGCGCGAGCTACGCCTCAACGCGGCGTCCAGCCCGGCCTCCGAGGCCGACTGGTGCGAGATCCGCGACCTGCGCTCACTCGTCCATCTGACGGTGTCGGCCGCGTCCTTCGCGTTCCTGCCGGCCGGCGCCACCCTGCCCACCGTGACCGCCCTGACCCTCGTGGGCGCGGAGGGGGACGGCGCGATGTCCGAGGCGATCGAGCGCCTGGGCGCGGTGTTCCCCCGGCTGACCGCGTGGGACGACGCGCAGGAGTGGGACTTCTCCACAGACTGACCGGCCGGCGGCGGCGCCGGAAGGCGCACCGCCGGCCCGCCGTCAGTTCCCGGGGTTCCCGAAGGCCGCCAGGATGCGGTCCGCCGCCGATGTCGGCGTGACCGTGCCCGCCCGGACCGCGGACTCCAGGCCCGGCGCGAGGTCCCGTACCGCCGGGTTCGCCCGCAGGCGTTCCAGCAGTTCGTCGCGGACCATCGACCAGGTCCACTCCACCTGCTGGTCCGCCCGCTTCGCCGCCAGCCGGCCCCCCGCGTCCAGCAGGGTCCGGTGCTGTTCGAGGCGGTTCCACACCTCGTCCAGCCCGGTCGACTCCCGCGCGCTGCACGTCAGCACCGGCGGGGTCCAGGCCGCGTCCACCGGGTGCATCAGCCGCAGCGCGCCCGAGAGTTCCCTGGCCGCGGCCTTCGCGTCCCGCTCGTGCGGGCCGTCCGCCTTGTTCACCGCCAGGACGTCCGCCAGCTCCAGGACGCCCTTCTTGATGCCCTGCAACTGGTCGCCCGTACGGGCCAGGGAGAGCAGCAGGAAGGAGTCGACCATTCCCGCCACCGTGGTCTCCGACTGGCCCACGCCGACGGTTTCGACGAGGACCACGTCGTAGCCCGCCGCCTCCATCACGATCATCGACTCGCGGGTGGCCTTGGCGACCCCGCCCAGCGTGCCCGCCGAGGGCGATGGCCGCACGAACGCCGCCGGGTCCACCGACAGCCGCTCCATCCGGGTCTTGTCGCCCAGGATGGAGCCGCCCGTGCGCGTCGACGACGGGTCCACCGCGAGCACCGCCACCCGGTGGCCGAGCCCCGTCAGCATCGTGCCGAAGGCGTCGATGAAGGTGGACTTGCCCACCCCCGGCACACCGCTGATGCCGATCCGACGGGCCCGCCCCGCATGCGGCAGCAGCTCTGTCAACAGGCCCTGCGCCAGCACCCGGTGAGCGGGCAGGGTGGACTCGACCAGAGTGATCGCGCGCGCGATGAACGCGCGCTTCCCGTCGAGGACCCCCTTCGCATAGGCCTCGATGTCGATCCTCGCCATCGCGGCCGGCCTACAGCTCGTGGCCCAGGTCCGCGGCCAGCCGCGTCACCAGGTCGTGGGCCGCGTCCGGGATCACCGTGCCGGGCGGGAAGACCGCCGTCGCGCCCATCTCCAGCAGCGTCGGGACATCCGCGGGCGGGATCACCCCACCCACGACGATCATGATGTCCTCGCGGCCCTCCTCCGCCAGCTGCTCGCGCAGCGCCGGTACGAGGGTCAGGTGGCCGGCCGCCAGCGACGAGACGCCCACCACGTGGACGTCCGCCTCGACGGCCTGGCGGGCCACCTCCGCCGGGGTCTGGAACAGCGGGCCGACGTCCACGTCGAAGCCCAGGTCGGCGAAGGCGGTCGCGATCACCTTCTGCCCGCGGTCGTGCCCGTCCTGGCCCATCTTCGCGACCAGGATGCGCGGACGACGGCCCTCCGCCTCCTCGAACCGGTCGACGAGCGCACGGGTGCGCTCCACGGACGGGGACTCGCCTGCCTCGTTTCGGTACACGCCCGCGATCGTACGGATCTGGCTGGCGTGCCGTCCGTACACCTTCTCCAGTGCGTCCGAGATCTCACCCACGGTGGCCTTGGCGCGCGCCGCGTCCACCGCCAGGGCGAGGAGGTTGCCGTCGCCGCGCTCGGCGGCGTTCGTCAGCGCCCGCAGGGTGTCCTGGGTGACCGCCTCGTCGCGCTCCTCGCGCAGCCGCCGCAGCTTGGCGATCTGCTGGCTGCGCACCGAGGAGTTGTCGACCTTGAGGACGTCGATCGCCTCGTCGTTCTCCACGCGGTACTTGTTGACGCCGATCACCGGCTGGCGGCCCGAGTCGATCCGCGCCTGCGTCCGGGCGGCGGCCTCCTCCACGCGCAGCTTCGGGATGCCCGCGTCGATGGCCTGCGCCATGCCGCCGGCCGCCTCGACCTCCTCGATGTGCTGCCAGGCACGGCGCGCCAGGTCGTACGTCAGCTTCTCGACGTACGCGCTGCCGCCCCACGGGTCGATCGACCGGCAGGTCCCCGACTCCTGCTGGAGCAGCAGCTGCGTGTTGCGGGCGATGCGCGCCGAGAAGTCCGTCGGCAGCGCGAGGGCCTCGTCGAGGGCATTGGTGTGCAGCGACTGGGTGTGGCCCTGGGTCGCGGCCATCGCCTCGATACAGGTCCGCGTCACGTTGTTGAAGACGTCCTGAGCCGTCAGCGACCAGCCCGAGGTCTGCGAATGCGTGCGCAGCGACAGCGACTTGGCGTTCTTCGGGTCGAACTGCTTGACCAGGCGCGCCCACAGCAGGCGGGCCGCGCGCAGCTTCGCGACCTCCATGAAGAAGTTCATGCCGATCGCCCAGAAGAACGACAGGCGCGGCGCGAACGCGTCCACGTCCAGCCCGACCGCCTGACCCGCCCGCAGGTACTCCACGCCGTCGGCGAGGGTGTACGCCAGCTCCAGGTCGGCCGTGGCCCCGGCCTCCTGGATGTGGTAGCCGGAGATGGAGATCGAGTTGTACCGCGGCATCTTCTGCGAGGTGAACGAGAAGATGTCGGAGATGATCCGCATCGAGGGCTTGGGCGGGTAGATGTAGGTGTTGCGGACCATGAACTCCTTGAGGATGTCGTTCTGGATGGTCCCGGCGAGCTTGTCGGGGGAGACGCCCTGCTCCTCCGCCGCCACGATGTACAGCGCGAGGACCGGCAGCACCGCGCCGTTCATCGTCATCGACACCGACATCTTGTCCAGCGGGATCCCGTCGAACAGCTGCCGCATGTCGTAGATCGAGTCGATCGCCACGCCCGCCATGCCCACGTCGCCGGTGACCCGCGGGTGGTCGCTGTCGTAGCCGCGGTGCGTCGGCAGGTCGAAGGCCACGGACAGGCCCTTCTGGCCGGACGCCAGATTGCGCCGGTAGAAGGCGTTCGACTCCTCGGCCGTGGAGAAGCCGGCGTACTGCCGGATCGTCCAGGGCTGGTTGACGTACATCGTCGGGTACGGGCCGCGCAGGTACGGGGCCACGCCCGGGTACGTCCGCAGGAAGTCCAGGCCCTCCAGGTCCCGCCCGGTGTACAGCGGCTTGACGCCGATGCCCTCGGGGGTCTCCCACAGCAGGTCGGCGGCCGCGGTGCCGGTGGACTCCTTCACCGCGGAGCGCCACTGCTCCTCGGAGACCCCTGCGACGGCGGTGGGGTCGAGCGCCAGCTCGGAGAAATCGGGGATGCTCAAGACGGCACTCCCATCCGGTCGAGTACGGAGGACAGCACGGCGACGGCGTCACAGCCGGCGAAGACGTACTCGTCCACGGAAGCCTCTGCGGTGCCCGGCCGGCCGGCGAGGAAGACGGTCGTGGCGCCCGCCGCGCGCAGCGCCCCGGACACCGCCGCGGCCTGCTCCTCGTACAGCGCGTCGCTGGAGCAGAGCACGGCCATGCCGTCCGCGCCGCTCGCCGCGTAGGCCGCGGCGGCCGTCGCCGGGTCCACCGACACCGGATCGTGCACCGGTTCGATGCCGCCCGCCTGGAACAGGTTCGAGGCGAAGGTGGCGCGCGCGGTGTGCGCGGCCGCCGGGCCCAGCGCGGCGAGGAAGATCCTCGGCCGGGCCCCGGTCGCCGCCAGGTGCGCGTCGCTGCGGGCGCGCAGCGCCTCGTACGCCTCGTCGCGCCGCACGCGCGGCAGTCCGCCGGTGGGTCCGGCGGGCGCGGGCTCGCGCACGACCGGCTTCTCCGAGAGCAGCGGGAACTCGCTGACGCCCGTGATCGGCTCGCGGCGCTTGGCCAGCTTCTTGGAGCGCTCGGCCCAGGTGGCGGCGAGCCGGTCGGCGACCAGCCCGGAGCGCAGGGCGGCGGCCTGGCCGCCGGCCTTCTCCAGGGTCCGGAAGAACTCCCAGGCCGCGTGCGCGAGTTCGTCGGTGAGGCGCTCCACGTAGTACGAGCCGCCGGCCGGGTCGATCACCCGGGCCAAGTGCGACTCCTCCAGCAGGATGGTGGAGGTGTTGCGGGAGATCCGGCGCGCGAAGGCGTCCGGCAGGCCCAGCTCGTTGTCGAAGGGGAGCACCGTCACCGAGTCCGCGCCGCCCACTCCCGCGGCCATGCAGGCCACGGTGGTGCGCAGCATGTTCACCCACGGGTCGCGGCGGGTCATCATCACCGGCGAGGTCACCGCGTGCTGGAGCTGGGCACCCGCCTCCGGGGCCCCCGAGGCCTCGGCGATACGGGCCCACAGCCGGCGCGCGGCGCGCAGCTTGGCGATGGTCAGGAACTGGTCCGCGGTGGCGGCGTAGCGGAACTCCAGCTGCCCGAGGGCGGCCGCCGTGCTCAGCCCGGCCTCGGTGAGCGCACGCAGGTAGGCGACGCCGGTGGCCAGGGACAGGCCCAGCTCCTCGGCGGCGCTGCCGCCGGCCTCGTGGTACGGCAGCGCGTCCACGGTCAGGGCGCGCACCCCGGGCCACTCGGCGGCGACGTCCCGGGCCAGCCGGGCGGCGCCGGCCACGTCCAGTGCCTCGCCCGTGCGGGCCTCGTGGCCCAGCGGGTCGGCGCCCAGCGAGGCCCGAGCGGCCTCGGGGGCCACCGCGCGCTCGGTGAACAGGCGCAGCAACGCGTCCGCGGCTTCGGCGTATTGGGCTCCGGCGTCCAGGGCGACGGGGGCGAGGTCCAGGTAGACCCCCTCCAGCGCCCGGGCGAGGCCCTCGACCGGGAGACCGCCCCCGCCCACCGTGAGCCAGAGGGAGGTGACCCCGTTCTCCAGGTCGGCGAGGGCCGCCTCGTTCAGCCGGACCGGATCGGCGCCCGCCAGGCGCTGGCGCACGTCCCAGCCGTTCGCGGTGGTGCCCTCCGGCCTGCCCCCGCGGACGAACGGGGCGAAGCCGGGGAAACCGGTGTCGGGAGCCGTCCCGTCGGGCGGCGCGGTGTACAGCGGGCGCGTGGTGAGCCCGTCCTCGATAGGGGTGGACAACGCGTCTTCTGCGGCCTCGCCGGAGACTTCCTTGCCCGACTTGCGCAGTACGCCTTCTACAAGGCGCTGCCACTGCTCATGCGTCGCGTCAGGGAACTCGGCGGCCAGGGAGAGCCCGTCGTCAGGCAGGACCGTCATGGCTCGAATGTAGGGGAGGGCGCTCAGGTGGCACCATACCGGTGGGTGTGATCTCGCCCTCTCGGGCCATGCCGAAGGGATCCTGGAACACCTGGCTGAGCAGCACGGTTGCCGCCGCCTCCGGAAGGACGGCCGGACCCGCGTGCGGGCCGACGATCCGCTCGGGGTCGTCGCACACGTGCGAGAGCTCCATCGCGGCGGCCCGGATCTCCTGGAGGTATCCCTCGTCCAGGACGCTCGCCAGCTCGGTCACGACCATGACCGCCGGATTGAAGACATCCAACAGAAGGGCCGCCGCCCGGCCCACCGCGCGGGCGCGCTCGCGCAGCAGCCGGTCGGCGCGCGGGTCGCCGGTGGCGGCCGCGTCCACCAGCAGGTTGACGGAGGGGTCCGGCACGATGCCCCGGCGCACCGCCTCGGCGCCGAGCGCCGTGTCGGACGCGGTCGCCTCCAGGCAGCCGGTACGCCCGCACGCGCACGCGGCCGTCGACCGCGGCACCGGCAGATGGGCCACATCGCCGGCGGCCGCGCCCGGACCCTGGTGCACGGTCCCCTCGATCCCGAAGGCGGCGTCGACGACCCGGCCGATGAACAGGTGCACGAGGCTGCGCCGGGCCGCAGGGCGGCCGAAGAGGATCTCGGCCCGTGCGACGGCCCGGGCGTGGTTGTCCACCCGTACCGGCAGTCCGAGCGCGGTCGACAGCTCGGCGGCGAGCGGCTTGCCGCTCCAGCCCAGCGCGGGGTGCCGTACGACGATCCCGTCGTCGGGGCTGACCCAGCCGCCCAGGGCGGCGCCGACGCCGAGGAGCGGCCGCCCGGAGTCGAACGCGTCGAGGAAGCGGCGGAGTTCGGCGGTGATGGCCGGGGAGAGGCCGGCGCCGGGCACTCCCTCGTGCGGGAAGGCCCGGCGGGCGAGCAGCTGCCCCCGCAGGTCGACGAGGCTGAAGGTCGAATGCGGCACCCCGATGTGCAGCCCGGCGGCGACGGGCCCGCCGACGGCCCCGGTGTGCAGGTCCACCGGGATCCGCGGCCGCCCCACGCCGCCGCCGGGCCCGGGCAGCTCGCGCAGCAGCCCGCCGCGGAGCAGCCCGGTGGTCTGCCGGGACACGGCGGCGGGGCTCAGCCCGGACAGCGGGGCGATCCCGCTGCGGGCCACCGGGCCGTGGTCGAGCACCGTCCGCAACACGGTCGCGGCATTGGCGGAGGCCCGGCTGTCGCCGGCCATACGCGTCACGCGGTCTCCTCGGGGGTGGGGTGTGTGTCCCCCGATCATGCCGGGTCCGCCCGGGCGGACCCGTACCCCGGCGAACGCGTGGCGGCCGCGTTGCGGGGGCGTGAAATCAGGCCACGGTTTTCGGCCGGGGGACAGGGGTGGCGGGCGGTGCGGGGTACGGGCGAAAGCGCAGGTCGTAGGGGGTGTGCGGGGTGGGCCGGGGGCCCGGGTGCGGGAGGGTTCGGCGGCTGCGGACGGGGGTTGACCGGGGGTCGGGGCCGCTGACAGGCTCCGGGACATGACCGCGAACGCATTCCTCGCCCCGCGGCTCCACACCCCCGGCCTCTGTACCGAGCCGGGCGAGTGTCCGGGCCGCTGTCCGGCCCCCGGCCACCTCTGACCCACTGATCCCGTCCGGGAGTCGCCGCGCCCCGCGGATGCCCTGCGGGCGGGCCCCTTCACGGAGGACGTTCCACGGCCGCCCACCGACGCTCCTTGCGGAGCCGTCGCCTCCCGGGGGACGCTCCACCGGGTTCTTGCGGGGGCGACCCCCGGCGCGGAGACGCTCCACGGGCGCCCACCGGCAACCCCTACGGAGCGTCGCCCCGCCCTTCGCCGGTGCGTCCCGGGTAGACCCACGGGGCAACGCCTGCGGGGCCCCTCCGGGGGACTGCCATCGGGCGGTTCCGTCCGGTCAGCCGGACCGGCGCACCTGCCGGGGTTCCCGCGGGGACTGCCTCTGGGTGATTCCGCCCGGGGTGCTGCCCACCGGTTCCCCGGACGGAATGCCTGCCCGGGTCGCACCTGAGGGTGGCCCGCGGGGCACTCCTCCGGGAGAGATCCTCGCGGGGACTGCCGCTGGGCGGTTCCGTCCGGGGAGCCGGGGCGGCGCACCCGCCGGGGTTCCTGCGGGGGCTGCCTCTGGGTGGTTCCGTCCGGGGAACCGGGGTGCGGGGTTCCGCCTGGGGTGCTGCTCACCGGTTCCCCGGACGGAATGCCTGCGCGGGTCGCACCTGGGGGTGACCTGCCGGGCGCTCCTCCCGGAGGGATCCCCGCGGGGGGCGCCTCCGGAGGTAGCCCGTAAGGCCCGCCGGCGGTACGCACGCCGCCGCTGGGAGCACCGCTCTCCGGGATCCCCGGCCACCCGAGGGGCCTCCGCGCCCTCGGGAGGTCCGGTGCCCGCACCGTCGCCCGACCCCGCACGACCCTGTACCCGTACCGCACGCCCGAGCCCGCATCAACCTCGTACCCGCACCGCACAGCTGAACCGCACCGCCGGCGCAGCGAACCCGCAGCGAAGCCGCGGCGCTTCGTACGTCCATTTCTTCCGCTGCGGAAATAATCCCGCCGCAGCCCCGACCAGGGAGTCCTCATGGCCACTGCCACCGCTACTGCTACTGCCACTGCCGTCACCGTCACCAAGATCGGCGGCCGTATCGGCGCCGAGATCGGGGGCGTACAGCTCGGCGGCGAGCTGCCCGACGGCACCGTCGCCGAGATCCGGGCCGCCCTCCTCGCCCACAAGGTCGTCTTCTTCCGCGGGCAGGACCACCTCGACGAGGCCGGGCACGAGGCCTTCGCCCAGTTGCTCGGTGCGCCCGTCGCGCACCCCACCGTCCCCTCCGCCGACGGCCGTTACGCCCTCGGCATCGACTCCCACCACGGCGCCCGCGCCAACCAGTGGCACACCGACGTCACCTTCGTCCCCGCCTACCCCGCCTTCTCCATCCTCCGCGCCGTCACCCTCCCCCCGTACGGCGGCAACACCCTCTGGGCCAACACCGCCACCGCCTACAGCCACCTCCCGGAGCCGCTCCGCGCCCTCGCCGACAGCCTGCGCGCCGTCCACTCCAACGAGTACGACTACGCCGCCCTCAAGCCCGACGCCCTCCCCGAGGCGCTGGCCCAGTACCGCGAGGTGTTCACCTCCACCAAGTTCCTCACCGAGCACCCGGTGGTCCGCGTCCACCCCGAGACCGGCGAACGCACCCTGCTCCTCGGCAACTTCGTGCAGCGGATCAGCGGCCTCACCGGCCGCGACTCCCGCGCCCTGCAGGACCTCTTCCAGTCGCACATCGAGAGCCCCGAGAACACCGTCCGCTGGCAGTGGCGGGCCGGCGACGTCGCGATCTGGGACAACCGGGCCACCCAGCACTACGGCGTGGACGACTCCGACGACCACGAGCGCACCCTGCGCCGCGTCACCGTCGACGGCGATGTCCCGGTCGGCCCCGACGGCGAGCCGTCCCGGCTGATCAGCCCGGAGGCCGTCCCGGACCCCTCCTTCGGCATCGCCTCCGGAGCCTCCACCTCCACCTCCGCCTCCGCCGAAGCCGCCGCAGCCCCCGCCCCCACCGCCACCGCCTGACCTCGAAGGAGCGCCCCGTGCCCCGCCTGCTCGCCATCACCGGCAGCCCCTCCGCCCACTCCCGCACCGCCGTCGTCGCCGACCACGTGCTGCGCCGCCTGTCCCACTCCGGCTTCGAGACCGCCCACCTGTCCGTGCGCGATCTCCCCGCCGCCGACCTCCTCGCCGCCCGCCGCGGCGAGCCCGAGATCCGCCGGGCGCTCGAAGCCGTCGCCGAGGCCGACGGCCTGGTCATCGCGACCCCGGTCTACAAGGCCTCGTACACCGGACTGCTCAAGGCCTTCCTCGACCTGCTCCCGCAGGACGGCCTCGACGGCAAGACCGTCCTGCCGCTGGCCACCGGCGGCAGCCTCGCCCACGTCCTGACCATCGATTACGCGCTGCGCCCCGTGCTCGCCGCCCTCGGCGCCCGCCACGTCACCGCCGGCCGGTTCGTCCTGGACTCCTCCGTCGAGCGCGGTTCGGGCCCCGACCGGCTGCGGCCCGAGGCCGAACTGGACCTCTACCAGGCCGTCGACGAGTTCGCCGCCGCCCTGCGCTCCGCCCCCGTGGCCGCGGCGCCCGCGGCCCTCACCACCGCCCCGTAGCTCCGCCGCCACCCGGCACCCGCACCCCGCACCGACAAGGACCCGTCATGCCCGCAGCCTTCACCTCGACCACCACCTCCCGACGCCAGTTCCTCGCCCTGCTCGGCATCTCGGCGGCCGCGGTGAGCTGCGGCACGGCCACCGCGCGCGGCGGCGGTTCCGGCGCCCAGGTCAAGACCCTGAAGTACCAGGGCTCGGTCGGCGCCGTCACGCTCCCGGAGCTCGCCGCCGACCTCGGATACCTGGGCGACCTCAAGCTGGAGTGGGTCGGCAACACCATCAGCGGTCCGCAGGACATCCAGTCCGCCGCGACCGGCCAGACCCACTTCGGCGGCGCCTTCAACGGAGCGATCGTCAAACTCGCCTCCAGCAAGGCCCCCATCAAGGCCGTCATCTCCTACTACGGCGTCGACGAGCACGCGTACAGCGGTTACTACGTCCTGGAGGACAGCCCGATCCGCTCCGCCCGCGACCTGCTCGGCAAGAAGGTCGGCATGAACACCCTGGGCGCGCACTCCCAGGCCGTCCTCGACATCTACCTCAGCCGCAACGGCCTCGCCAAGGCCGACTCGTCCAAGGTGGAGTCGCTCGTCGTACCGCCCGTCAACACCGACCAGGTGCTGCGCCAGAAGCAGATCGACGTGGGCGTGCTGGGCGGCGTCCTGCGCGACAAGGCCGTAGCGGCCGGCGGGATCAGACCGCTGTTCAGCGACTTCGACCTGCTCGGCAAGTTCAGCGCCGGCTCCTACATCATGACCGACCGGTTCATCAAGGAGAACCCGGACACCGTACGGACCTTCGTGACCGGCGTGGCCAAGGCCATCGAGTGGGCCCGCACCACCCCGCGCGAGGAGGTCATCGCCCGGCAGACGGAGATCGTCAAGAAGCGCGGCCGCAACGAGGACACCACGACCCTCCAGTACTGGCGCTCGTACGGCGTCGCCGAGACGGGCGGCCGGATCGAGGACAAGGAGTTCCAGCTCTGGCTGGACTGGCTCGGCGAGCGCGGCGACATCAAGAAGGGGCAGCTCAAGGCCGCCGACCTCTACACGAACGAGTTCAACGGCTTCGGGAAGGGCTGACCGGCATGGCGAAGATCGTGTTCGAGGAAGTGACCAAGACCTTCCCGACCAAGGACAGGAAGAACAGGAGGAACAGGGAGGAGTTCACCGCGCTCGACGGCATCGACCTGGAGATCGGGGCGGGGGAGTTCGTGGTGGTCGTGGGCCCCAGCGGCTGCGGCAAGTCCACCCTCCTGGACCTGCTCGGCGGTCTGACCCGGCCGACGTCCGGGCGCATCCTGCTCGACGGGAAGCCCATCACCGGGCCGGGCCTGGACCGGGGCATCGTCTTCCAGCAGTACGCCCTGCTGCCGTGGCGGACGGCGCTCGGCAACGTCGAGTTCGGCCTGGAGGCGACCGGCGTGCCGCGCCGCGAACGCAAGGACCGGGCCCGGGAGTTCCTGGACCTCGTCGGGCTCACCGGCTTCGAGGACCGGCATCCGCACGAACTCTCCGGCGGGATGCGCCAGCGCGTCGCGATCGCCCGCTCGCTCGCCTACGACCCGGACGTGCTGCTGATGGACGAGCCGTTCGCCGCCCTCGACGCGCAGACCCGCGAGTCCCTCCAGGACGAGCTGCGGCGCATCTGGCAGCGCACCGGCAAGACCGTCGTCTTCATCACGCACGGCATCGAGGAGGCGGTCTACCTCGGCCAGAAGGTGGCCGTCATGACCTCCCGCCCCGGCCGCGTCAAGGAGATCGTCCCGGTCTCCTTCGGGGCCCGCGGCGCCGGCCTCCAGGGCGAGGACCTGCGCTCCAGCCCCGAGTTCGCCCGCTACCGCCACGAGATCTGGACCCTGCTCCACGACGAGGTGGCCCGTGCCCAGCAACTGGAGAAGGAGGAGGCCACCGTATGACCACGCACATCACCACCCCCGCCACCGATGCCCCGGCCGAGCAGGAGACCGTACGGGAGGCCCCCGCACCCGCCCTTCCGGCCGCACCCGCAGCCCCCGCCGCCCCTGCCGCACCCGCGGCCGACGCTCCCGCGACCGGCCCGGCGGCCGGGCCCGCACCGAAAACCGGCTCCGCCCCGTCCCCCCTCGGGAGGGCCGCCCGCGGCCTCGGCCGTCGGCTGCGCGCCCTCGCCGTGCGCTCCGCGGCCCTCGTCGCCCTGCTCGCCCTCTGGGAGACGGCCCCCCGCCTCGGCCTGGTCGACGCCACCTTCCTGCCCCCGGTCAGCGAGGTCGCCACGGCCTGGTGGGAGCTCCTGGGCAACGGCCAGCTCGGCCAGCACACCCGGGCCAGCCTCGCCCGCTCCTTCGGCGGCTTCGGCATCGCCGTCGCCGTCGCGGTCCCGCTCGGCCTGCTCATCGGCTGGTACCGGCCCGTCGCCGCGCTGCTCGGCCCGCTGCTGGAGGTGTTCCGCAACACCGCAGCGCTGGCCCTGCTGCCGGTCTTCGTGCTGCTGCTCGGCATCGGCGAGACCTCGAAGGTCTCGATCGTCGTGTACGCCTGCGTGTGGCCGGTCCTGCTGAACACCATCAGCGCGGTCGGCAACGCCGACCCCACCCTCGTCAGACTGGCCCGCTCGATGGACCTGTCCACCCCGAGGCTCTTCCAGAAGGTGATCCTGCCGTCCTCCGTGCCGGCCATCTTCACCGGCATCCGGCTGGCAGGCGCCGTCTCCATCCTGGTCCTGGTGGCCGCCGAGATGATCGGCGCCAAGGCGGGCCTCGGCTACCTGATCAACGCCTCGCAGTACAACTTCGCGATCCCGCAGATGTACGCGGGGATCATCACCATCTCCGCCATCGGTGTGGCCTTCAACCAGCTGCTGGTCACGATCGAACGCCGCCTCAGCACCTGGCGCGTCCCCGCCTGACCCGCGCGCAGCGCCCCCCGCCGCACCGCCACCGAACACGAGGAACAGCCATGACCGCGAACCGGACCCTCCACCTCAACGCCTTCCTGATGAACGCCGGTCACCACGACGCGGCCTGGCGTCACCCCGACAGCCGGCCCGACCTGATCACCGACGTGCGGTACTTCCAGGACCTGGCCCGCACCGCCGAGCGCGGCCTGCTCGACTCCATCTTCTTCGCCGACGGGGTCGCCCTGTGGGGCAAGGCCCGCCACAACGCGCTCGGCGGATTCGAGCCGCTCACCCTGCTCTCCGCCATCGCCGCCGTCACGGAGCACATCGGGCTGATCGCCACCGTCTCCACCACCTTCAACGAGCCCTACAACCTGGCCCGCAAGTTCGCCTCGCTCGACCACATCAGCGGCGGCCGGGCCGGCTGGAACATCGTCACCTCGGGCACCGTCGACGAGGCCCGCAACTTCAACCGCGACGAGCACCTCGAACACCACCTGCGCTACGAGCGCGCCCGCGAGTTCCTCGACGTCGCCACCAAGCTCTGGGACAGCTGGGAGGACGACGCGATCGTCCTCGACCGGGAGCGCGGCATCTACGCCGACACCGACAAGCTGCACCCCGCCGCCCACCGCGGCGAGTACTTCGGGGTGGCGGGACCGCTCAACGTGCCGCGCTCCCCCCAGGGCCACCCGCTGCTCGTGCAGGCCGGTTCCTCCGAGGACGGCAAGGAGTTCGCCGCCCAGTACGCCGAGGCCGTCTTCACCGCCCAGCAGACCCTCGCCGACGGCCAGACCTTCTACAAGGACCTCAAGTCCCGCCTCGCCAAGTACGGCCGCGCCGAGGGCGACCTGCTCGTCCTGCCCGGCATCGCCCCCGTCATCGGGTCCACCGAGGCCGAGGCGAAGGCCCTGGAGCAGGAGCTCACCGACCTCCAGGTGCCGGAGTACGGGCTCGCCCAGCTCTCCGGGATGCTGAACGTGGACCTCACCGGGCTGCCCCTGGACGGCCCGCTCCCGGACCTGCCCGAGGAGCGGGACATCAACGGCAACAAGAGCCGCTTCACCCTCGTCGCCGAGCTGGCCCGCCGCGACGGGCTCACACTGCGGCAGCTGATCGCCCGCCTCGGCGCGGGCCGCGGCCACCGCGTCTTCGCCGGCACCCCCGAGCAGATCGCCGACCAGCTCCAGGAGTGGTTCACCGAGGGCGCCGCCGACGGCTTCAACATCATGGCGCCGGTCCTGCCCACGGGCCTGACCGCCTTCGTCGACCACGTCGTGCCGATCCTCCAGCGGCGCGGTCTCTTCCGCACCGAGTACACCGGTGCCACCCTCCGCGAGAACTACGGCCTGGCCCGCCCGGCCAACCGGTACACCCGGGAGAGTTCATGACCGAGTACGCCACCGACGTCCTCGTGGTCGGCGGTGGACCGGCCGCCACCTGGGCCGCCCTCAAGGCCGCCGAGGCGGGAGCCCGGGTCGTCCTCGCCGACAAGGGGTACTGCGGGACGAGCGGGGCCACGGCCGCCGGCGGTACCGGTGTCTGGTACGTCCCGCCCGAACCCGCCGCCCGGGAGGCCGCCATGGCCTCCCGGGAGGGACTCGGCGGGTACCTCGCCGACCGCCGCTGGATGGCCCGGGTCCTCGACGAGACCTACGACCGGATGAACGAGCTCGCCGTGCAAGGCCGTTACCCGTTCCCCAGCGGCCCGGACGGGCAGCCGCTGCGCGGCGGCCTGCAAGGCCCCGAGTACATGCGGCGGATGCGCATCCGGATCCGCCGGGCCGGGGTCCGCGTCCTCGACCACAGCCCGGTCACCGAACTGCTCACCGACGCGGACGGGGCCGTAGCGGGCGCCGCCGGCTACCGCCGCCAGGTGCGCGAGTCCTACCGGGTACGGGCCGGCGCCGTCGTCCTCGCCACCGGCGGCTGCGCCTTCCTCAGCGGAGCGCTCGGCACCAACACCAACACCGGGGACGGCGCGCTCTTCGCCGCCGAGGCCGGGGCGGAGCTCTCCGGGATGGAGTTCTCCAACGCCTACGGGATCGCCCCCGAGGGCACCTCGGTCACCAAGACCGCCTTCTACTCCTTCGCCACCTTCTACCGGGAGGACGGCGAGGTCCTTCAGGGCGCGGCCAGCCAGGGCGGCCGCTCGGTGATCGCCCGCGAACTCCTCACGGGCGCCAAGGTGTACGCGCGCCTCGACCGCGCCGACGAGCCCGCCCGGGCCGCGATGCGCCTCGCGCAGCCCAACTTCTTCCTCACCTTCGACCGGCTCGGCATCGACCCCTTCACCGACCGCTTCGCCGTCACCCTGCTCGCCGAGGGCACCGTCCGCGGCACCGGCGGCATCCGCATCACCGGCGACGACTGCGCCACCGGCGTCCCCGGCCTGTACGCGGCCGGGGACGCGGCCACCCGCGAGGAGATCTGCGGCGGCTTCACCGGAGGCGGCAGCCACAACGCCGCCTGGGCCATCTCGTCGGGCAGCTGGGCCGGCCGGGGCGCCGCCGGACACGCCCTGTCCACGGGCTCCCGCCACGCCGCCCACCGCACCGTCACCGGGGCGGGCGGGGCGGGGCTGCGCCCTACGGGGCACCGGGCCCGTCCCGGCGGGCACCGGGCGGCCGTGGAACTCGTACAGGCGCAGGTCCTCCCGTACGACAAGAACTACCTGCGCCGCGGTGAGGTCCTGGCGGCTTCGCTGCGGGTCCTCGACGCGGCCTGGTCCGAGCTGCGGGCCACCCTCCACGGCGAGGGGGCCGAGCTGGTGCGGGCCCGGCAGGCGGCGGCGATGACGGCGCACGCGCGGTGGATGTACGCGGCCGCCCTCGCCCGGACCGAGAGCCGGGGGATGGCCAGGCGCCTGGACCACCCGCACCAGGACCCGGGGCAGCACCACCGGATCCTGGTGGGCGGCCTGGACCGGGTGTGGACCCGGCCCGCGGCCCCGGCAGCAGCGGGGGCCACCGGATGATCGAACTGATCTCGGACGCCCGGTGCATCGCCTGCGACAAGTGCATCGAGGTGTGCCCGACGGACGTGTTCGAGCGGGGACCGGAAGGGATCCCGCGGCTCGCCCGGCACGAGGACTGCCAGACCTGCTTCCTGTGCGAGGCCAACTGCCCGGTGGACGCGCTGTACGTGTCCCCGCTGACCCGGCCGCTGCCGCAGGACCCGGCCGTTCGGGACGAGGCGGGGCTGGTGGGGCGCGGGCTGCTCGGCAGCTACCGGCGGGAGATCGGCTGGGGCGAGGGGCGGACGCCCGGTGCGCTGCGCGCGGTCGGACCGGCACTGGCGCCGGCGGCGCCGCCGATCACCTCCTGACTGCGGGGGCTCGGGGGCTCGGGGGCTCGGGGGCTCGGGGGAGGCGGGGGAGGCGGGCCGGCCGGGACCGGGCCGGCCCGCCCCTCCGCACGTGCCTGCTCAGACCGTCAGGACGATCTTGCCCCGGGTGCGGCCCGAGGCGCTCAGCTCCCAGGCCCTGGCGGCCTCGGCGAGCGGCACCGCGTGCTCCACGTTGACCGTGAGCTTCCCCGCCTCGGCCAGTTCCGCCAGGAACGTGAGGTCGGTGGTGTCGGGGCGCACCCACAGCTGGTGGGCGCCCTTGGCGGCCGCCTCGTAGTCGGCGATGGAGACCACCCGGTGGCGCTCCTTGACCAGGGACTGGAGCGTCTCGATGACGCCGTCGCCGTAGAAGTCGAGGCCCGCGTCGACCCCTTCGGGCGCCAGCTCGCGGATCCGGTCCGCGAGGCCCTCCCCGTACAGCACGGGCTCCGCGCCGAGGGAACGCAGGTAGTCGTGGTTGTGCGCGCCCGCCGTGCCGATGACCCGCAGGCCGAGTGCGACCGCGATCTGCACGCCGAAGGACCCGGTGCCGCCGGCCGCGGAGTGGATGACGACGGTCTCGCCGGCCTTGAGGCCCGCCCGCTTGAGCGACTGGTAGGCGGTGAGTCCGGCCAGCGGGATGCCCGCGGCCTGCTCGAAGGTCAGCCCGCCGGGCTTGCGGGCGAGGGTGCGCACGGGGGCGGACACCAGCTCGGCGTACGTGCCGAGTTCGACCCATTCCTTGCGGACGTAGCCGTAGACCTCGTCGCCGACGGAGTAGTCGAAGGTGTCCTCGCCGACCGCTTCGACGACTCCGGCCACGTCCCAGCCGGGTATGACCGGGTGGCGGACCTCCAGGATCGGGTCGAGGTATCCGGCGGCGAGCTTCCAGTCCACCGGGTTGACGCCGGCGGCCTTGACGCGGACGAGGACCTCGCCCGGGCCGACTTTGGGCTTCGGTACATCAACGAGCGTGAGGGTGGCGGGAGTTCCGTATGCGCTGTATGTGATGGCCTTCATGATCATCCCCAACGCGGGGCCACGGCCGGGTATTCCGGCCCGTCAGGCCGGCAGGGTGTTGCGGTGCGAGTTCCGCCGGGCCGCGCTGAAGAGCGCCTGGATCTGCGCGCCCGCCTGCTCGACGTCGTCGAGGGGTGAGGGGAAGGGCAGCCGTACGTCGCGGTGGCCGCGGCGCTCCTCCAGCCGCAGGGTGATCCCGTACCGGTCCATGGCGACCGGCAGCGCGCGCAGCACGGCGGCGGTGGGCAGCGGCCGGACCAGCCGCAGCAGGAGGGTGACCAGGTCGTGGTGGTCGTCGAGCAGGTGCGTGAGCATGCCCGCCTCGTACGGGGCCAGCGGGTCGGGGCAGGCCGCGTCGAGCTCTTCGAGGCCGACGTGCGAGCGGCCCTCCGGGGTCTCCAGGACGGCCCGGTCGAATTCCATGCAGGTGGAGTTGACGCCGGAGTCGTCGGCGAGGTCGGAGTAGGGGGTGAGCAGGCGGCCCAGCACGGTGACGCGGGCGCGCACCCGGTCCCGTACGGGAGTGGGGGCCACGTCGGTGAACTCCAGCCGGATCGCGGGCCGGTACTCGGACTCGCCGCCGGGTTCGGCGGGGTGCAGGTGCAGCCGCCCCATCGGGTCGCTTCCGTCGAGGTGGCGGACCTCCGACCGCAGCCCGTCGGTGACCACGTTCATGGAGTGGGCGGCCGTCAGGATCGACCGGATCCGCTCGGCATCGGTGGGCCGGGCGGCCGGGGTGGCGGGGGCACCGAACAGGCGCATGCGGATCTCTCCATCGTCCAGGTGACTTAGGTATGCCTAACCTAACCTATCTGGCTCTCCGGGAGTACCCGGCACGCTCGTGTCGTTGTTGGGCTGAACGGGTGAAACGCGAGAGGATGGGGGGATGCACATGAAGCGCACGGCCGAGGCGGCCCGGTGAGCAGGTACGACGTCACCGACGAACAGTGGGAGGGGCTCGCGCAGGTGGTCCCCCTGCGCAGTCGCAACGAATGGCCCTCCCGGGTGGACCACCGCACGATTCCCACGGCGCCCGGGGCGTCGGCGGCGGAG
Organism: Streptomyces sp. Sge12; assembly: GCF_002080455.1. Classification (NCBI taxonomy): domain Bacteria; kingdom Bacillati; phylum Actinomycetota; class Actinomycetes; order Kitasatosporales; family Streptomycetaceae; genus Streptomyces; species Streptomyces sp. Sge12. Next base: position 2,027,116 of record NZ_CP020555.1, on the reverse strand, counting down.
CAGCGGCGCTTCGTGGTGATCAGAGTCCAGATCTTCGCGGACGCGCGGGAGGTGGCGGAGTACCTGATCGCGCAGATCCCGGTGCTGCTCGACCTCACCGGCGCGGACAGCGAAGTGGCCAAGCGGATCCTCGACTTCAGCAGCGGCGTGGTCTTCGGCCTGGGCAGCGGCATGCACCGCGTGGACCGGAACGTCTTCCTGCTCGCCCCGGTGGGGACCGAGGTCGAGGGGATCGCGGCCGCCGCCGTCCCCCGATCGTAGGAAGGTCCGCGCGAGGGAACGGTTCGCCGGAGCCGCGGGGGGTCCGGCGGGCCGTACCGTCCCGCGCATGGACGCCACTTCGGACGCGACGGCGGTGGGCACCGCCGCCGCCGTCGCGTTAGCCGACACCCGAACCGATCCCTCGGGAGCAGGACCGGCCGGTGCCACGGGAGGCCCGCCCACCCCGGCGCCCCCGCCCCCGACGGGCCCGCCCGGCACGCCGACCGCTTCCGCGGGTCCGGCCACGGCTCCGGCGGGCACGCCGACTGCTTCCGCGGACCCGGCTCAGGCCCCGGTTCCGGCGGGGTCGGCCGGTACGCCGACCGCTTCCGCGGCCACGGCTCCGGCGGGCCCGCCCGCCACCGCGCCCCCGGCTCCAGTGGGCCCTCCGGCCCCGGCGCCGGGCGGGCCTCCCGGGGCGGCGGCCCGGACCGCGCCCGACCCGGTCGTGCCGGGGCAGGCGGGGCCCCGGGACGCCGGTCGCCCTGCCGAGCCCGCGCAGCGGTATCCGCGGCCCGTGGTCACCGAGCTGCGGCTCTCCGCCTTCGGACCGCACCGCTCGGCGCTCTTCCCGCTGGGCCCCCTCACCCTCTTCGCCGGACCGAGCGGCAGCGGCAAGTCCCAGGCCCTGGAGGCCTACGCGGCCCTGGCCGGGCTGGCTTCCGGGGCCACGCTGGAGGAGGCCTTCCCGGACCCGTGCGCCCGCATCCCCGACCGCGCCGTCCCCGACGCGCAACGGCGCCGCGGATTCCGCCTCGGCGTCACCGTCGAGGGCCCCGCCGGCGCGGTCCGGCTCGACCTCGCGGTCCAGGCCGAGCCCACGCTGCGGATCGTCGGCGAACGGCTTTCGCAGGGCGGGCAGATCCTGCTCGCCACCGCCCTGCGCGATCCCGGCCGGCGCTCGGTCCAGGCCGCCTGGCTGACCGGCGGGGCCATCGGCGTCACCCGGGCCCCGCTGCCCGACGACCGGCTCGGCACGGCCCTGCTCCCGCTGCGCGTCGCCGGGTCCACGGCCGGCCAGCGCCAGGTCCTGGCCGCCGCCGAGCAGGTGGTCGTGGCCCTGCGCGCGGTCTTCCCCTGCGACCCCCGCCCGGACCGGATGCGCGCGGCCGTCCCGCCGGGCGAGGGCCGGCTGCTGGGCGACTGCGCCAACCTGGCCGACGTACTGCGCCGCACGCGCAGCGAGTGCGGCACCCGCCACGCGCTGCTGGCGGAGGCGGCCCGTACCGGCTGTGCGGGGCCCGTCCTGGGGCTGGACGTACGGGCCCCCTCGGGCGGCGGCCCCGTCGCGGCGGTCCTGGACCGCGGCCCGGACCGGCCCGCCACGGAACTGGCCCGGCTGGCCGCGGGCGAACTCCGCTTCCTGGCGCTGGCGCTGGTCCTGCTCACCGGGCCGGGGGTGCTGGCCATGGACCCGGCCGCAGAGCTGCTCTCCGCGCGGCAGGCCCTGACGGTGCTGGCCGACGACTTCGACCGCGGCCTGGACCGGCGCCAGAGCGCCGAACTGCTGCGGCTCGCCCTGCTGTCCTGCGGCCGGGGCCACATCAGGCTGGTGGCGGCGGTGGGGGAGGGGACCGCGGCCGCCGCCCGCGACCTCGAGGGGGTCGCGGTGGTAGACCTGGGGGCATGAACGAGACGCAGGAGCCGCCCCGGTCGCCCGAGCGGCGGCCGGAGGAACGGCTGGACCGACTGCAGCGCCGGCTCGCGCAGTTCGCGGCGGCGCGCGGCTGGGAGCCGTACCACACGCCCAAGAACCTGGCCGTGGCGCTGAGCGTGGAGGCGTCCGAACTGGTCGAGATCTTCCAGTGGCTGACCCCCGAACAGTCGGCGAAGGTCATGGAGAAGCCGGAATCCGCCCATCGCGTGGCCGATGAGGTGGCCGACGTGCTGGCGTATCTGCTGCAGTTCTGTGAGGTTCTCGGGGTGGATGTGCTCGATGCGCTCGCCGCGAAGATCGAGAGGAACGAACTCCGCTTCCCCGTTCCGGGCCCATCGAGGCCGAATCGTCACTCTTCGGAGTGATGGACTCATCCACAATCACGTTTCTGTCCACATTTTCCGAATACCCCTGGCTTTACTGACTCGTTGCCCTCACTCTGGGTAGTGGTGAGGATGGCGGATGTCGTGCGGACGGGGGACGGCATATGGATGCGGTACGGCTCATCGCGGCCGGCCGGCACGCGCTGGCACAGAGTGGGGCTGCGTGGGACATCGTGGGCGAGGCCTGGCAGGCGCAGGCGCTCGCACAAGGCGTAGGGAGCTATCTGGCGGTCACCGGGCCGCCGGAGCTGAGATCGGAGGCACGGGGACTGGGGGAAGCGGGAGGAAGAGGCTGCGGGGTGCTCGACCGGGCGGCCCTGCGCGGAGAGGGCAGCGCGCCCGAGTATCCGCCGCGGGCAGCGCAGTTGAGCGAGGTGTCGGACATCCGGCAGGCACTGCTCGGACTCCAGGCGCTGCTGGGCGAAGTGGGGATAGCCCTGGTCGGGGTGGCCTGCGGGACGGACGACGAGTCCTTGTACTGGCAGTGCATAGAGTCGATCGACGCGGCGGACGAATCGAGCGACCGGGTGCGGGCGATCCTGCGCCGCATGACGGTCCGCGAGCGGGGGTCGGCCTCGGGCGTGGCCTGAGCGGCGGCACAGGTGGGGTCCCGCCGTGCGCGGCGGGACCCGTACGGTCAGGACGACCGGGAGGACGGCCGCTCGCCCTCGGGGGTGCGGTCCGTGGAGGCCTGGAGATCGGCGTCGAGCTGTGACAGGTCGGCGTTCAGCGCCGCCATCAGTTCTTCCATCTGCTGCAGCAGGCCCTGCGGAGCGGCGCCGCCCTGAGCGGGTACCGCGGGCTCCTGACCTGCTTCGTCGTGTGCTGCCTGTCCGGTCGGTCCGGTGTGTCGGCGGGTCTCCGGCACGGCCTCGTGGGACATGGCGGCCTCCTCGGCCCTGGCCCTTCCAAGGCGGAAGGGGGCGGTGGACGCACCGGCGGGACGCCGCCGGCGCGCGGGCCGGGCGGTCCGGCTCCGTCCGAGCAAACGATCCCCGTCCGGGCCGGTCACTGGCGCGCCCGGGGGTGGACCGTCCGGTTGACGGAGATTCACCCTGCCGGGGCGGGAGGGCAGGATGGGGGTATGGATCTCCGCATTTTCACCGAGCCCCAGCAGGGCGCGAGCTACGACACCCTCCTGACCGTCGCGAAGGCCACCGAGGACCTGGGCTTCGATGCGTTCTTCCGATCCGACCACTATCTGCGGATGGGCTCCGCCGACGGCCTGCCCGGACCCACCGACGCCTGGATCACCCTCGCGGGCCTGGCCCGGGAGACCAAGCGGATCCGCCTCGGCACGCTGATGACGGCCGGCACCTTCCGGCTGCCCGGCGTCCTCGCCATCCAGGTGGCCCAGGTCGACCGGATGTCCGGCGGCCGCGTCGAACTGGGCCTCGGCGCGGGCTGGTTCGAGGACGAGCACAAGGCGTACGGCATCCCCTTCCCGGCGGACCGGATGTCCCGGCTGGAGGAGCAGCTGGCCGTCATCACCGGTCTGTGGGCCACCGAGCCCGGTGCCACCTTCGACTACGCGGGCAAGCACTACCGGGTGGAGAACTCGCCCGCGCTCCCCAAGCCCGCCCAGACCAAGGTGCCCGTCCTCATCGGCGGCCACGGCGCCCGGCGCACCCCGCGGCTCGCCGCGCAGTACGCGGACGAGTTCAACATGCCCTTCGCGTCGATCGCGGACAGCGAGCGGCAGTTCGGCCGGGTCCGGGAGGCCGCCGAGGAAGCCGGCCGCAAGGCCGACGACCTGCGCTGCTCCAACGCCCTCGTCGTGTGCGTGGGCAAGGACGACGCCGAGGTGGCCCGCCGGGCCGCCGCCATCGGCCGCGACGTGGACGAGCTCAAGGCCAACGGCCTGGCCGGCTCCCCGGCCGAGGTCGTGGAGAAGATCGGCGCCTACGGCGCCATCGGCTCCTCCCGCATCTACCTCCAGCTGCTCGACCTGGACGACCTGGACCACCTGGAGCTGATCTCCGCCCACGTGCTCGCCCAGCTCCGCTAGGCCGTGCCGATCGGGCCGGGCTCGCGGGGCGCGGCACCGCGCCTCGCCGCGCTGTCCTCGGTCGGCGATGCTCCGCATCGACTCCCTCGTCCGCCTTGCGATCCTTCCCCTCGGCCCTGGCGGGCCCGGGGAGACCCCATGGCTCCGGACCCCGCTCCCTGATCCGGCCCGATCGGCACGACACCCCCAGGAGGCAGCAGTGCCCCGCGCATCCGGCCCGCTCGCCCGGGCCCTGGCCCACCGGGCCTTGCTCCTGGACGGCGGGCTCAGCAACCAGCTCGCCGCCCAGGGCTGCGACCTGTCCGGCGGCCTCTGGTCGGGCCGGGTGCTCGCCGAGCGCCCGGACCAGGTGGAGGCCGCCCACACGGCCTACGCCCGGGCCGGCGCCGAGGTACTGATCACCGCCAGCTACCAGGTCGGTTACGAGGCCTTCGCGGCCCACGGCCACGACCGCGCCGAGACCACCGCCCTGCTGCACCGCAGCGTGCACCTCGCCGCCCGGGCCGCCGAGGCCGCCGACCACGAGGTGTGGGTGGCCGCCTCCGTGGGCCCGTACGGTGCGGTGCTCGCGGACGGCTCCGAGTACCGCGGCCGGTACGGCCTGAGCGTGCGGCGGCTCGCCGCCTTCCACCGGCCCCGCATCGAAGCCCTGCTCGCCGCCGGCCCCGACGTCCTGGCCGTGGAGACGATCCCCGACACCGACGAGGCCGAGGCGCTGCTCACGGTCCTCGCGGAGACCGGCGCCCCCGCCTGGCTCTCGTACACGGTGGCCGCCGGCCGCACACGGGCCGGCAACCCCCTCCCGGAGGCCTTCGCCCTCGCCGCCGCCTCCCCCCAGGTCATCGCGGTCGGCGTCAACTGCTGCGACCCCGCCGATGTGCTGCCCGCCCTCCGCGCGGCGGCCGCCGTCACCGCCGGACCGCTGCTGGCCTACCCCAACGACGGCTCGGTCTGGGACGCCGCCACCGGGACCTGGCACACCCCCGAAGCCCCCGCCCCCTGGCCCCTGCAGGCCTGGCGCGCCGCCGGCGCCCGCCTCGTCGGCGGCTGCTGCCGCATCGGACCGGAACACATCGCCGCCCTCGGAGCCCTCCTGCCGGACCGGCGGCCGTAGGGCCGGGCCGGGCCGGAGGGAGCCGAAAAAGCAGAGGCAGGCGGGGCGGTTGACCAGCCACAATCGGTCGTGTGTTCCTGACGATCTCCACCACCGGCTCCCCCGAACGACCCGCGACCGACCTGGGCCATGTGCTGCACAAGCACCCCGGGAAGACGCAGGCGTTCTCCACCTCCCACGGCACCGCCCACGTGTTCTACCCCGAGGCCTCGGTCCAGCGGTGCACGGCGGCCCTCCTGCTGGAGGTCGACCCCGTCGCGCTCGTGCGGCGCGGCCGGGGCAAGGGCCGTGGCGGGGCGCCGGACGCCGCGCTCGCGCAGTACGTGAACGACCGGCCGTACGCCGCGTCCTCGCTGCTCGCCGTCGCGCTCGGCGGAGTGTTCCGCACCGCCCTCCAGGGCCGGTGCGCCGCCCGCCCGGAGCTCGCGGAGCAGGCCCGGCCGCTGCGCATCGAGGTCCCGGTCCTGCCCGCCCGCGGAGGCGCGCAGCTGGTGCACCGGCTGTTCGAGCCGCTCGGCTGGGACCTCGTACAGGCCGAGGCCGTACCGCTCGACGAGCAGTTCCCCGAGTGGGGCGACTCCCGCTACGTACGGCTCGTCCTGGAGGGCGAACTGCGCCTGGCCGACGCCCTGCGGCAGCTCTACGTGCTGCTGCCGGTGCTCGACGACGCCAAGCACTACTGGATCTCCCCGGACGAGGTGGACAAGCTGCTGCGCGCCGGGGACGGCTGGCTCGCCGCCCACCCCGAGAACGGGCTGATCACCTCCCGCTACCTGGCCCGCCACAAGCGGCTGACCCAGGAGGCCATCGAGCGCCTGGAACTGGTCCGCCTCGCCGAGGCCGACGGCAGCGAGGTCGAGGAGCTCGACAACGCCGTGGACGAGAACCGCGACACGGAGGAGCGGCCCGTGCCGCTCGCCGTGCAGCGGCGCGAGGCGATCCTCGCCGCGCTGCGCGCCGCCGGCGCCCAGCGGGTGCTGGACCTCGGCTGCGGCCAGGGACAGCTGCTCCAGGCACTGTTGAAGGACCCGGCCCACACCGAGATCGTCGGTATGGACGTGTCCGTGCGGGCGCTGAACATCGCGGCCCGGCGGCTGCGGCTGGATCGGATGGGCGAGCGCCAGAGCTCGCGCCTCACGCTCCTGCAAGGCTCGCTCGCCTACACCGACAAGCGGCTGGCCGGCTACGACGCGGCCGTGCTCAGCGAGGTCATCGAGCACCTGGACCCGGAGCGGCTGCCCGCGCTGGAGTACGCGGTGTTCGGCTCGGCCCGCCCCCGGACGGTGCTCGTCACCACCCCGAACGTCGAGTACAACGTGCGCTGGGAGACGCTGCCCGCCGGGCACGTCCGCCACGGCGACCACCGCTTCGAGTGGACCCGCGAGGAGTTCCGCGCCTGGGCCGACGAGGTCGCGCGGCGCCACGGCTACGGGGTGCGGTACGTGCCCGTCGGCGACGACGACCCCGAGGTGGGGCCGCCGACGCAGATGGCCGTCTTCACCCAGCACGACACCAGCGACACCACCGAATCCGCCGAATCCACCGACGCCGCGGGCTCCGCCGCAGGCACCGGCACCGATACCCCGAAGGAGGGCGAGGCAGCATGACCAGCACCGAGACCCCCCGTACGCGCACCCTTCCCGTCACCGACCTGTCCCTCGTCGTCCTGATCGGAGCCACCGGATCGGGCAAGTCCACCTTCGCCCGCAAGCACTTCAAGCCCACCGAGGTCATCTCCTCCGACTACTGCCGGGGCCTGGTCAGCGACGACGAGAACGACCAGAGCGCCAGCCGGGACGCCTTCGACGTCCTGCACTACATCGCGGGCAAGCGCCTCGCCGCCGGCCGCCTCACCGTCGTCGACGCCACCAGCGTCCAGGCCGACGCCCGCCGGCAGCTGATCCGGCTCGCCCGCGAGCACGACGTCCTGCCGATCGCCATCGTCCTGGACATGCCCGAGCAGGTCTGCGCCGAGCGCAACGCCGGCCGCCCCGACCGCGCCGGCCTGCCCCGCGCGGTCATCCAGCGGCACCGCCGCGACCTGCGGCGCTCGCTGCGCGGTCTGGAGCGCGAGGGCTTCCGCAAGGTCCACGTGCTGCGCTCGGTCGAGGAGGCCGAGACCGCGGAGGTCGTCCTGGAGAAGCGGTTCAACGACCTCACCCACCTCACCGGCCCCTTCGACATCGTCGGCGACATCCACGGCTGTTCCTCCGAACTGGAGACCCTGCTCGCAAAGCTCGGCTACGAGGACGGCGTCCACCCCGCGGGCCGCACCGCCGTCTTCGTCGGCGACCTCGTCGACCGGGGCCCCGACAGCCCCGGCGTCCTGCGCCGCGTGATGGGCATGGTCAAGTCCGGCAACGCCCTGTGCGTGCCGGGGAACCACGAGAACAAGCTCGGCCGTTACCTGAAGGGCTCCAAGGTCCAGCGGACCCACGGCCTCGCCGAGACCATCGAGCAGCTGGAGGGGGAGCCGGAGGAGTTCGTCCAGGAGGTACGGGAGTTCATCCGCGGCCTCGTCAGCCACTACGTCCTCGACGGCGGCAGGCTGGTGGTCTGCCACGCCGGTCTGCCGGAGAAGTACCACGGCCGCACCTCCGGCCGGGTCCGCTCGCACGCCCTGTACGGAGAGACCACCGGCGAGACCGACGAGTTCGGCCTGCCCGTGCGCTACCCGTGGGCCGAGGACTACCGCGGCAAGGCCGCCGTGGTCTACGGTCACACCCCGGTCCCGGACACGACCTGGATCAACAACACCATCTGCCTCGACACCGGCGCCGTCTTCGGCGGCCGGATGACCGCCCTGCGCTGGCCCGAGCGCGAACTGGTCGACGTACCGGCCGAGAAGGTCTGGTACGAGCCGGTCAAGCCGCTCGCCGCCGAGGCGCCCGGCGGGCACGACGGACGGCCGCTCGACCTGGCCGACGTGCACGGCCGCCGGGTCGTGGAGACCCGGCACCTGGGCAACGTCACCGTGCGCGAGGAGAACGCCGCGGCGGCCCTGGAGGTCATGAGCCGCTTCGCCGTGGACCCCCGCCTCGTCCCGTACCTGCCGCCGACCATGGCGCCGACCGCGACCTCGCGGGAGGACGGCTACTTGGAGCACCCGGCCGAGGCCTTCGCGCAGTACCGCGCGGACGGCATCGCCCAGGTGGTGTGCGAGGAGAAGCACATGGGCTCCCGCGCCACCGTCCTGGTCTGCAAGGACGCCGACGCGGCCCGCAACCGCTTCGGGGTCGACGGCCCGACCGGATCGGTCCACACCCGCACCGGGCGGCCGTTCTTCAAGGAGCCCGAGGTCACCGAGGAGGTCCTGACCCGGCTGCGCTCGGCGATCACCGATGCAGGCCTGTGGGAGGAGCTCGGCACCGACTGGCTGCTGCTCGACGGGGAGATCCTGCCCTGGTCCCTGAAGTCCGCCGGCCTGCTGCGCAACCAGTACGCCGCCGTCGGCGCGGCCTCCGGCGCCGTCTTCCCCGGCGCCCTCGCCGCTCTGGAGGCGGCCGCCGCCCGGGGCGTCGACACCGGCGACCTGCTGGAGCGCCAGCGGGGCCGGGCCACCGACGCGGCCGCCTTCACCGAGGCCTACCGCCGCTACTGCTGGACCACCGACGGGCTGGACGGCGTACGCTTCGCGCCGTTCCAGCTGCTGGCGGTGGCCGGGCGGTCGCTGGCCGCCGTGCCCCACGACGAGCAGCTGTTCTGGCTGGACCGCCTGGTGGCCGCCGACGAGGCGGCCGGCACCGGACTGCTGCGCCGCACCGGCCGGATCCTGGTGGACACCGCGGACGAGGACTCCGTACGGGCCGGCACCGACTGGTGGCTGGAGCTGACGGCCGCCGGCGGCGAGGGCATGGTCGTCAAGCCGCTCCAGGCGTACGCCCGGGACGGCAAGGGCCGGCTGGTCCAGCCCGGGGTGAAGGTGCGCGGGCGCGAGTACCTGCGGATCATCTACGGCCCGGAGTACACCCGTCCCGACCAGCTGGAGCGGCTGCGCGACCGGTTCCTCGGGCACAAGCGCTCGCTCGCCCTGCGCGAGTACGCGCTCGGGCTGGAGGCGCTGGACCGGCTGGCGGCCGAGGAGCCGCTGTGGCGGGTCCACGAGGCGGTGTTCGCGGTGCTCGCGCTGGAGTCGGAGCCGGTCGACCCGCGCCTGTGAGCCGGTATCGGCGCCGGTGCGGCCGCGGTCCGCGGGCCGCGCGTCAGCACAGTCCGTAAAGGAGGGGCCCCCGTACGGCTGCTAATTAGGTCGTATGGGGGAACTTTCGCGGAGAACGCCGGGAAAACCACCGGCGGGATCGTTCATCCAGGGCAGCGGAATGTCCGCGACCCTGGAAGGACGGAACGTCACCTATGAAGATGACCGCGCGCGGAAGCATTGCGGCACTCATGACCTGTATGGCCGCGGCCGGCGCGGCCACCCCGGCCGTGGCCCAGTCGGTGCCGGTCGGTGTCCCGCTCGACGCCGTGAAGACCACGCTGGGCGTGGACACCCCGCGCGTGGGCACCGGCGTGCCGGTGCCGGTCGTGGGAGCGCCCGAGGCGCCCCGCTTCCACAAGGGGAACATGCTCCCGACGCCCCTGCTCCCGTCGGTCCCGCTCGGCACCGAGCTCGGCAGCACCCTCGTCACCTCCCCGGTGCCGAACCTGCTGGGCAAGCCGGAGACGGACGGCGAGGGTTCCGTCGAGGCGCCGGCCACCGACCTGCTCGCCCGGACCCCCGGGCTGGTCGCCGGCGGCCTGCTGACGATGCCGGACGCCTCCAACTCCGGTGTGCCGAACCTGGTCGCGCCCGAACTGGGCCTGACCGCCCCGGAACTCACCGGCGCCCCCTCGGCACTTCTCGGCCTCGCCACCCCCCGCTGAGCGGACGCCGGGTCAAAAAGCCGTTCGGTCTGGGAATGTGTACGTCATGGGATTCCATGTCGACTCCGAGACCGGGCGGCTCCGCCGCGTCATCCTCCACCGGCCCGACCTGGAGCTGAAGCGGCTCACACCGAGCAACAAGGACGCGCTCCTCTTCGACGACGTGCTGTGGGTGCGCCGGGCCCGCCAGGAGCACGACGGATTCGCGGACGTGCTGCGGGACCGGGGCGTGGAGGTCCACCTCTTCGGGGACCTCCTGTGCGAGGCCCTCGACATCCCGGAGGCGAGACACCTCGTCCTGGACCGGGTCTTCGACGAGAAGGAGTACGGGCCGCTCGCCACCGACCACCTGCGGTCGGTCTTCGACGGGCTGTCCTCGGCCGATCTGGCGGAGGCGCTGGTCGGCGGGATGACCAAGCGGGAGTTCCTGGAACGGCACGCCGAGCCGGTGTCCGTGCGCTTCCACGCGCTGGACCTGGACGGCTTCCTGCTGGGCCCGCTGCCCAACCACCTCTTCACCCGGGACACCTCCGCCTGGATCTACGACGGGGTGTCCATCAACGCGATGCGCTGGCCCGCCCGGCAGCGCGAGACGGTCCACTTCGAGGCGATCTACAAGCACCACCCGCTCTTCACCACCTCCGGCGCCTTCCACTACTGGTCGCAGGGGCAGGCGGACTACCCCTCGACCATCGAGGGCGGGGACGTGCTGGTCATCGGCAACGGCGCCGTGCTGATCGGGATGAGCGAACGGACCACCCCGCAGGCGGTGGAGATGCTGGCCCGGGGCCTGTTCGCGGCCGGTTCGGCGAAGACCATCGTGGCGCTCGACATGCCGAAGTCGCGGGCGTTCATGCACCTGGACACGGTGATGACGATGGTCGACGGAGATACGTTTACTCAGTACGCGGGGCTCGGCATGCTCCCCTCCTACACGATCGAGCCCGGCGGCGGCCCGCACGAGCTGAAGGTCACCGACCACCCCGAGGACCACATGCACCGGGCCATCGCGGGGGCGCTCGGCCTGGACTCGATCCGGGTGCTGACCGCGACGCAGGACGTGCACTCGGCGGAGCGCGAGCAGTGGGACGACGGGTGCAACGTGCTGGCCGTGGAGCCGGGAGTGGTGGTGGCGTACGAGCGGAACGTGACGACGAACACGCACCTGCGCAAGATGGGCATCGAGGTCATCGAGATCCCGGGCAGCGAGCTGGGGCGGGGCCGGGGAGGACCGCGCTGCATGAGCTGCCCCGTCGAGCGGGACGCCGTCTGACGCGGGCCGGGTCCGGGGGCGGGGCCCCGGGCCCGGGAGGGCCGACGGGGCCCGGAGCGGTTTCTGGGCAGGCCCGGTCTGTATATCAATACAGAGGATCGTATAGACTTCCAGCATCCCCTGTCACCGTGACGCTGGAGCGACCCCATGGCCACCGACCTCGCAGGCCGCAGTTTTCTCAAGGAGCTGGACTTCACGGCCGCCGAGTTCCGCAGCCTGATCGCGCTCGCCGCCGACCTGAAGGCGGCCAAGAAGGCCGGGGTCGAGCAGCGTCTGCTCCGGGGCAGGAACATCGCCCTGATCTTCGAGAAGACCTCGACGCGGACCCGCTGCGCCTTCGAGGTCGCCGCCGCGGACCAGGGCGCGCACACCACGTACCTCGACCCCGCAGGCTCCCAGATGGGTCACAAGGAGTCGGTCAAGGACACCGCGCGCGTGCTGGGCCGGATGTTCGACGGGATCGAGTACCGGGGTGACAGCCAGCAGGCCGTCGAGGAGCTCGCCGCCCACTCGGGCGTCCCCGTCTTCAACGGCCTCACCGACGACTGGCACCCGACCCAGATGCTGGCCGACCTGCTCACCATGACCGAGCACACCACCAAGCCGCTGGAGCGGATCGCCTTCGCCTACCTCGGCGACGCCCGCTTCAACATGGGCAACTCCTACCTCGTGACCGGTGCGCTGCTGGGCATGGACGTACGGATCGTCGCGCCCCGCTCCTACTGGCCCGCCGAGTCGGTGGTGGCCGCGGCGCGGGAGCTCGCGGCGGAGAGCGGCGCGCGGATCACCCTGACCGAGGAGGTCGCCGAGGGGGTCGCCGGGGCGGACTTCGTCGTGACCGACATCTGGGTGTCCATGGGGGAGCCCAAGGAGGTCTGGGACGAGCGGATCGCGGCCCTGTCGCCGTACGCGGTGACCATGGACGTGCTGCGCGCCACCGGGAACCCGGACGTGAAGTTCATGCACTGCCTGCCGGCCTTTCACGACCTCGGCACCAAGGTGGCCCGGGAGATCCACGAGCGGCACGGGCTCGAATCCCTGGAGGTGACGGACGAGGTGTTCGAGTCGGAGCACTCCGTCGTCTTCGACGAGGCCGAGAACCGGCTGCACACCATCAAGGCCGTACTCGTCGCCACGCTCGGCCGGCCCGGCCGCAGTGACGCATAGTCATACGCAGGGTCGGCTCCGCGGCGTGCTCCGGGTCATGCCCCGGCGGGGCCGGTCCGCTGTGCGGGCAGGGTGAACCACACGGCCTTGCCGTGCGGGGTCGGGCGGTGCCCGCAGTCGGAGCTCAGGCTCCGGATCAGCAGCAGTCCGCGGCCGTGCTCCTGCCAGGGGTCGGGCCGGTCCGCTCCCGGGCGTGCCGACAGGCCGCCGGGCGGGTTCGGATCGCCGTCGTGGACCTCGACCTGACAGCCGTTCGCCAGCAGTTCCACGACCAGCTCGATCGGGGCGCCGGAGCGGGTGTGCGCCACGGCGTTGGCGACCAGCTCCGCCGTCAGGAGCTCCGCGGTGTCCCGGTCGGCGGGTGCGTCGGTGTCGGCCAGCGCCGTACGGACGAGGGCGCGGGCGAGGGGTACGGCGGCCGCCGTGTGGGGCAGGGCGATCCGCCAGGCGGAGGTGTCGGGCAAGGAGGACCATCCGTTCCGGGTCGGGTGTCGTTCGGGGTCGAGGCCGGGGTCTTGGTCGGGTCGGTCGGCGGGGGAAGTGAACTACCGGTTTCAACGATACGAAGTCGAATTCTGATCCCGTGCGGCACCCCGGCAGCACCGCGACGGCCGACCGGACGAATATGTCGCGCTTCTGTGACGGCAGTCACGATCTGGTGATACCTTCGGTGGTGTGAGCCCCTTCACCGGTTCCACTCCAGCGACCGAACGGTGGCACCACCTCCGGGTCACCCGGCAGGACGGCGTCGCCACCGTCACCTTCGACCGCCCCCAGAAGCTGAACGCGCTCACCTTCGGCGCCTACGCCGACCTGCGCGATCTGCTCGGCGAACTGTCCCGCGAGCGATCCGTGCGCGCCCTCGTCCTGGGCGGCGAGGGACGCGGCTTCTGCTCCGGAGGGGACGTGGACGAGATCATCGGCGCCACCCTCGCCATGGACACGGCCCAGCTCCTCGACTTCAACCGGATGACCGGCCAGGTCGTGCGCGCCATCCGCGAATGCCCCTTCCCGGTGATCGCCGCCGTACACGGGGTGGCCGCCGGAGCCGGCGCCGTCCTCGCGCTCGCCGCGGATTTCCGGATCGCCGACCCCACCGCCCGCTTCGCCTTCCTCTTCACCCGCGTCGGCCTCTCCGGCGGGGACATGGGCGCCGCCTACCTGCTGCCCCGCGTCGTCGGCCTCGGCCACGCCACCCGGCTGCTGATGCTCGGAGAGCCCGTACGCGCCGCCGAGGCCGAGCGGATCGGCCTGCTCAGCGAGCTCACCGAGGAGGGCAAGGCCCACGTACGGGCCGCCGAACTCGCCGCGCACCTGGCCGCGGGACCCGCCCTCGCCCACGCACAGACCAAGGCGCTGCTCACCGCCGAGCTCGACATGCCGCTGGCCGCGTCCGTGGAACTGGACGCCAACACGCAGGCCCTGCTCATGCACGGCCAGGACTACGCGGAGTTCCACGCGGCCTTCACCGGGAAGCGGGCGCCGGAGTGGAAGGGCAGGTAGCCACATGACTCCTGGTGCCATGCGGGTCGCCGTCGTCGGCGGGGGACCGGGAGGGCTGTACGCCGCCGCGCTGCTGGCCCGCCAGGGCCACCGGGTGGAGGTCTGGGAGCGCAACGCCCCGGACGACACCTTCGGCTTCGGCGTGGTCCTCTCCGACGAGACCCTCGGCGGCATCGAGCGGGCCGACACCGTCGTCCACACGGCCCTGAGCGCGGAGTTCGTGCGCTGGGACGACGTGGACATCGTGCACCGGGGGCGGCTGCTGACCTCCGGCGGCCACGGCTTCGCGGCCATCGGGCGGCGCCGGCTGCTGGAGATCCTGCACGAGCGCTGCGCCGGGCTCGGCGTCCGGCTCCGCTTCCGCTCCGCGGCCCCGGCCGCCGCCGAACTCGCGGCCTCCTACGACCTGGTGGTCGCGGCCGACGGGGTGCACAGCGCCATCCGGGAGGCGGACGCGGCGCACTACGGCCCGACGCTGACGAGCGGACGCTGCCGCTACATCTGGCTCGCCGCCGACTTCGCCTTCGACGCCTTCCGCTTCGAGATCGCGGAGACCGAGCACGGGGTCATGCAGCTGCACGCCTACCCCTACTCGGCCGACGCCTCCACGGTGATCGTCGAGATGCGCGACGAGGTGTGGCGGGCCGCCGGCTTCGACCTGTGCGACGAGAACGAGTCGGCGGCCCGCTGCGCCAAGATCTTCAGCGAGGCCCTGCGCGGCCGCCCGCTGCACGGCAACCGCTCCACCTGGACCCGGTTCCGTACCGTCGTCAACACGCGCTGGTCCCACGGAAATGTCGCGCTCCTCGGCGACGCGGCGCACACCGCCCACTTCTCCATCGGGTCCGGGACCAAACTGGCCGTGGAGGACGCGCTCGCCCTCGCCGAGGCCGTGGGCGCCGCACCGGGCGATGTCCCGGCGGCCCTCGCCGCGTACGAGGCCGCACGCCGCCCGGCGGTCGCCAGCACCCAGCGGGCGGCGGCCGCGAGCCGGCACTGGTTCGAGGAGATCGCCGGATACGTGGACCAGCCCGCCCGGCAGTTCGCCTTCAACCTCCTCACCCGCAGCCGCCGGGTCACGCACGACAACCTGCGGCTGCGCGACGAGCGGTTCACCCGGGCCGTCGAACGGGACTTCGGCTGCCCCGCGGACGAGCCGGACGAGCCGGACGGGGCGCGGACCCCGCCGATGTTCACCCCCTTCACCCTGCGCGGGCTGACCCTGCGCAACCGGGTCGTCGTCTCGCCGATGGACATGTACTCGGCCGAGGAGGGCGTACCGGGCGACTTCCACCTCGTGCACCTGGGCGGGCGGGCCCTCGGCGGGGCCGGCCTGGTGATGACGGAGATGGTCTGCGTGTCCGCCGAGGGCCGGATCACCCCCGGCTGCACCGGCCTCTACACCCAGGAGCAGGCGGCGGCCTGGAAGCGGATCGCCGACTTCGTCCACACCTCCGCGCCCGGCACGGCCCTCGGCGTCCAGCTCGGCCACGCCGGCCGCAAGGGCTCGACACGGGTGATGTGGGAGGGCATGGACGACCCGCTGCCGGAAGGGAACTGGCCGCTGGTGGCCGCCTCCGCGCTGCCCTACCGGCCCGGCGTCTCGGCGCTCCCGCGCGCCCTCGGGCGCGAGGACCTGACGGCGCTGCGCTCCGAGTTCGCGGCCGCCGCCGTCCGCGCCGCCGACTGCGGATTCGACCTGCTCGAACTGCACTGCGCCCACGGCTACCTGCTCTCCGGCTTCCTGTCCCCCCTGACCAACCACCGCACGGACGAGTACGGCGGCTCCCTGGAGAACCGGCTGCGCTTCCCGCTGGAGGTCTTCGACGCGGTCCGCGCGGTGTGGCCCGAGGACCGCCCGATGACGGTCCGCCTCTCGGCCACCGACTGGGCGCCCGGCGGCACCTCGCCCGAGGAGGCGGTGCGGATCGCGGCCGCCTTCGCCGACCGCGGCGCGGACGCCATCGACGTCTCGACGGGCCAGGTCGTCGCGGACGAGGCCCCCGAGTACGGGCGCTCGTACCAGACCCCGTACGCAGACCGGATCCGCAACGCGCTCGGCGTCCCCGTCATCGCCGTCGGAGCCATCTCCTCCTGGGACGACGTGAACTCCCTGCTGCTGGCCGGCCGGGCCGACCTCTGCGCGCTGGGCCGCCCGCACCTCTACGACCCCCACTGGACCCTGCACGCCGCCGCGGAGCAGTCCTACGCCGGACCGGCCGCGCCCTGGCCGGCCCCCTACCGCGCGGGCAGCCGCACCCCACCCACGGGCCGCGGCTAGGCCGCCCGCTCCCGCACGCACTAGCCCTTTCGGACCTGGGTGTTCTGGCAGACGGTCAGGAGCCAGCGGCCGTCGTCCTGCTTGGTCATCACGTACGTCGGGACGCCCTCGTCCCCGGGGCCGTCGGCCGAGAGGTAGACCTGGCTGACCTTGACCGCGGCCACGTCCGGGCGCAGGAACTGGAGGTGGGTGACGGTGTAGCTCACCCGGCCGTCCCAGCTCGCGCCGGGCAGGACCGCGCGGGTGAACTCGGAGATGGCGTCGAGGCCGATGAGGACCTTGCCGGCGCCGGTGGTCCACAGGGCGTCGGGGTGGAACAGGGAGAGGAAGGCATCGGGGTCCTTGGCCTGCTGGGACGCCTCGACGGCGGCCACCACCTGGTGGATGGCCTCGATGTCGGCGGTCCGGGCTGCGCTCTGTGTCGTCATGCGGAACACGATCCGACCTCAAGCGCCCTTGAGGTCAAGACCCGGCTCGTGACCGGGCGCCGGGCCCCGCCGGGCCCGGGCCGTCACACCGGGATGATCTCGGCGCGGTCCTCGACCGGGGCGTAACCCAGGCGCAGGTAGATGCCGTTGCTCGTGGGGTTGGCCAGGTCCGTGAACAGCAGCACCTCCGTGGCGCCGGCCGCGTACGCCGCTTCGCTCGCCGCGTGCGTGATCCCGGCGGCGTAGCCGCGCCCGCGGTGCTCGGGCGGGGTGTAGACCGGGCCGACGCGGGAGGCCGAGCCGATCGTGCGGGAGAAGGCGGCCAGGGAGACGGGAGCGCCGGCGTGCTCCCAGAGCAGGAAACCGCCGTAGGAGATCCGGTCGCGGAGGAAGGTCTCGGAGGCCTTGCCCGGAACACCTGCCTCCGCGTTGAAGGCCGTGATCCACTCCAGCAGCAGCGGCAGGTCCGCCTCGGTGGCGGGCCGCGCCCTCCCGGCCGGGGCGGGGTCAGGGGCGACCAGGCCGGCCAGCCGGTACAGGCGCAGCTCCTCGGCGACCCGGGTGGGCCGCCCCCAGGCCTCGGCCAGCGTCTGCGCGTCCGGGCGGAGGGCGTTGAACCCGTGGGCCGCGGCGAGCAGCGGCTCGGTGGCGAGCGCGGCCCCCAGCGCACGGACCGCCTCCTCGGGCAGCACGGCGAGGACCACCGGGTAGGGCGGGGTGCACAGCAGGCCGCCGGCGACCGTGCCGTCGGGCCCGGTCCACCAGCCGAAGAAGGGGGTGTCGTCGCCGTAGGCGCCGGATCCGCGCCGCAGCAGGGAGTCCGTCACCGTCAGCATCAGGGTGTTGGAGACGGGCCGTGCGGCCACGGCCGGTCCCGCGGCGCTCACGTAGGCCGCCAGGTCGGTGGTGAAGGTCCAGGTCATGGCCCATCCTGGCCCGGCGTGCGGAGCCCCCGCACCCCGTTTTCCACCGCCCGCCCGGCGGCCGGGCCGTCCGCCGGCCGGTCACGGTCGCGCGAACAGGGCCCCGTTCCGGCGCAGCCGCTCGTGCAGCTCGGAGAAGACGGCCGCCGCCCGGTCGCCCGGCCAGCCCGCCGGGAGCAGCTTGCGCGGCAGGCCAGGGTCGGCGTACGGCAGCCGGCGCCAGGTGTCCAGCGCGAGCAGGTAGCCGCGGTAGGCCTCCTCCGGGCTCGGCTCCGGGCCCGACTGCAGGGCGCGCAGGACCGGTTCGTGCGCGTCGAGGAACTCCTCGTGCTGCTTGGCCAGGGCCGCCAGGTCCCACCAGCGGGCCACCGCCTCGGGGGTCGGGGCGAAACCGAGGTGGGCCCCGCGGAACAGCTCCACGTACGGGGTCAGGTGCAGCCGCTCCAGGGTGTGCACGGTCTCCTGGTACAGCCGGGCCGGGGCGATCCACACGCCCGGTGCCACCGCGCCGAAGCCGAGCCGGCCCAGCCGCGAGCGCAGCAGATGCCGTTTGCTGCGCTCCTGCTCCGGGACGGAGAACACCGCCACCAGCCACTCCTCCGACAGCTGCGGGCTGCCGTAGATCCGCCGGTCACCGTCGTCCAGCAGCTGCCGCGCCTCCTCGGAGAGCCCGTACGCCGCGGAGCCGTCCGCCGCGCGGCCGGGCACCAGGAAGCCGCGCCGCTTCAGCCGGGACACCGACGAGCGGACCGACGGGGCGTCCACGCCGGCCGCGCCCAGCAGGCGGATCAGCGCGGACACCGGGACCGGGCCCTCGAAGGCCCGCCCGTAGGCTCCGTAGAACGTGACGATCAGGGATCGCGGGGTGTGCTGCTCGACCACGGGTTCACTCTAGGCCGTCTCTTGCGGATCTTGCCGGGCGCCGGGATCGCGCAGCCGGAAGCGCTGCAGTTTGCCCGTCGCGGTGCGGGGGAGCGCGGGCAGGAGGACGAAGGACCGGGGGCACTTGTGCGGGGCCAGCTCCGCCCGCATGAAGGTGCGCAGGATCTCGTCCGTCAGCACCGCACCGTCGCGTGCCACGGCGTACGCCACCACGATCTGCCCGCGCCGTTCGTCCGGGAGGCCCACCACGGCCGCCTCCGCCACGTCCGGGTGGCGCAGCAGGGCCTCCTCCACCTCGGGGCCCGCGATGTTGTAGCCCGCGGAGATGATCATGTCGTCGGCCCGGGCGACGTAGCGGAAGTAGCCCTCCGGATCGCGTACGTACGTGTCACCGGTCAGGTTCCACCCGTCCTGTACGTACTCCCGCTGCCGCGGATCGGCCAGGTAGCGGCAGCCCACCGGGCCGCGCACGGCCAGCAGCCCCGGCTCGTTGTCCGGGACCGGCCGGCCGGCCCGGTCCACCACCCTGGCCTCCCAGCCCGGGACCACCCGGCCCGTCGTACCGGGCCGGATGTCCTCGTCGGCGGCGGAGATGAAGATGTGCAGCAGCTCGGTCGCCCCGATGCCGTTGAT
The DNA here is from genome assembly GCF_002080455.1 of Streptomyces sp. Sge12. Classification (NCBI taxonomy): domain Bacteria; kingdom Bacillati; phylum Actinomycetota; class Actinomycetes; order Kitasatosporales; family Streptomycetaceae; genus Streptomyces; species Streptomyces sp. Sge12. The sequence goes on along the minus strand of NZ_CP020555.1, from coordinate 2,007,737 downwards.
GATGCGCAGCCCGGTGCGCTCGTACCAGGCCTGCCAGGTGGCGGCGGGCAGGTTCTCGCCGGCCGAGACGCAGCGCCGCAGCGCCGACAGGTCGTACATGCCCACGTCGTACGGGCCCAGGGCGTCCAGCATCGTGCGGTAGGCGGTGGGCGCGGTGAACAGCACCGTCACCCGGTGCTCCGCGAGCGCGGGCAGCAGCCGGCGCGGGACCGCCTCCTCCAGCAGCAGTGCCGAGGCCCCGGCCCGCAGCGGGAAGACGACCAGCCCGCCCAGGCCGAAGGTGAACCCGAGCGGCGGGCTGCCCGCGAAGACGTCGTCCGGGCGGGGCCGCAGCACGGTGCGGGAGAAGGTGTCGGCGACGGCGAGCAGGTCCCGGTGGAAGTGCATGCAGCCCTTGGGCCGTCCGGTGGTCCCGGAGGTGAAGGCGATCAGGGCGACGTCGTCCGCGGAGGTCGGGGCGGCCGGGAACGGCTGCGGATGTCTCTCGGCCAGCCGGAGCAGATCGTCCGGGGAGCTGCCCCCGTACACGGTGATCCGCAGCCCCGGCACCTCCGCCTTGACCAGGTCGTCCAGTACGTCGGCGTGGCACAGCGCGTGCCCCACCCGGGCCATCGCGCACACCGTGGCCAGCTCCTGCGCGCGCTGCTGGGGCAGTACGGTGACCGCCACCGCGCCCGCCTTCATCACCGCGAGCCAGCAGGCCGCGAGCCAGGGGCCGGTGGGCCCGCGCAGCAGCACCCGGTTGCCGGGGACCACGCCGAGGTCGGCGGTGAGGGTGTGGGCGAGGCGGTCCACGCGCTCGCGCAGCCCGCCGTACGTCCACACCTCGCCCGACCCGCTGCGGAAGGCCGGGCGGTCGGCGCCCGCGGGACCGAACCGCTCGATGGTGGCGTCCAGCAGCTCGGCCCCGCAGTTCAGGCGGTCCGGGTAGGCCAGTTCGGGCAGATCGAAGACGAGCTCCGGCCAGGTGTCCGCGGGTGGCAGATGGTCGCGGGCGAAGGTGTCGGTGTGAGCGGAAGGCTTGAGGTCCAAGGCGGGTGGCCCCCTTGCAGCGGTCCGGGGTGGGGTGGAGCCGGCCGTGCGGTAGTTCCCCCAGCCACCGCTGGAAGGTCCTTCCAGGAGCGTATCGTGATGGTGACGGCAGTCAACAGGACGCGATAGATGCGGGGATGTTCGGATGACCGGATTCGCGCTCGGGGTGGACCAGGAGGAGTGGTGCGGGCAGTTGCGCGCACTGGCGGTGGAGCGGCTGAGGCCGCTGGCCGAGAAGGGGGAACCGGGGCGGGTCAACCGGCCGCTGCTCGCGGCGCTGGGTGAGCTGGGCCTGCTGGAGCGGGTGTTCGCCTCGGGCGCGCTGGACCTGTGCCTGTTGCGGGAGTCCCTCGCCTACGGTTGCACGGAGGCGGAGACGGCGCTCGCCCTGCAGGGGCTGGGCGCCCACCCGGTCCTGCGGGCGGGCAGCGAGGCGCAGCGGGAACGGTGGCTGCCGCAGGTACGGGCCGGGCGGGCGGTGGCGGCCTTCGCGCTGAGCGAGCCGGGGGCCGGCTCGGACGCGGCGGCGCTGGCGCTGGCGGCGACGCCGGACCCGGGGGGCGGGGCTGCGGGCGGGGGCGGTTGGCGGCTCAACGGTGAGAAGTGCTGGATCTCCAACGCCCCCGAGGCGGATTTCTACACGGTGTTCGCCCGAACGGGCGAGGGGCCGGGCGCGAAGGGGATCTCGGCCTTCCTGGTCCCGGCGGACCGCCCGGGACTGTCCGGCGCGGCCCTGGACATGCTCTCCCCGCACCCCATCGGCTCCCTCGCCTTCGACGGGGTGCCGGTCGGCCCGCGGGACCTGCTGGGCGAGCCGGGGCGGGGCTTCCGCGTTGCGATGGACACGCTGAACCTCTTCCGGCCGAGCGTCGGCGCCTTCGCGGTGGGCATGGCCCGGGCCGCGCTGGACGCGACGCTCGCGTACACGGCGGACCGGACCGCCTTCGGCGGAACGCTGAGCGACCTCCAGGCCGTGGCGCACCGGGTGGCCGAGATGGCCACCCGCACGGAGGCGGCCCGGCTGCTGGTCTACGCGGCGGCCGGGGCCTACGACCGCGGGGCGGGGGACGTCCCGCGCCGGGCGGCCATGGCGAAACTGCTGGCCACGGAGACGGCCCAGTACGTGGTGGACCACGCGGTCCAACTCCACGGCGCGGTCGCCCTCCAGCGCGGCCACCTGCTCGAGCACCTCTACCGGGAGGTACGGGCACCACGGATCTACGAGGGGGCCAGCGAGGTGCAGCGCACCATCATCGCGAAGGAGCTGTACGGGGCGGTGGCGGCGCGATGAGCCTGGACCGGATCAACCCGGCGGAGCTGTCGCCCGCGACGGGCTTCTCGCACGCGGTCGCGGCCACCGGCACCCGGCTGGTCTTCCTGGCGGGCCAGACCGCACTGGACGGCGCGGGCAAGGTGGTCGGCCAGGGCCTGCCGGAGCAGTTCGAGATCGCCCTCACCAACCTGCTGACGGCCCTGGCCGCGGCGGGCGGCACCCCGGCGGACCTGGCCCGGGTCACGGTGTACGCGGTGGACGTGGCGGCGTACCGCACCCACGCGGCCGAACTGGGCCGCATCTGGCGGCGGGTCGCGGGCCGCGACTACCCGGCGATGGCCGTCATCGGCGTGGTCCGCCTCTGGGACGACCAGGCCCTGGTCGAACTGGACGGCACCGCGGTCCTCCCCTGACCCCGCCCGAACACCGCCCGGCCACCCCGCCGCTGCCCACACGCGGCGGCCCATCTGCCGTGGCGCGTACGGTAGGTGGCGGACGGGCCGGCCCGGGCGGACGGGGCGGACCGGACGGTCGCCGTGTATTGCGGGCGTATCGAAAACCGCATACGCCCCCGCAACGGGCCCGCGTTTCCCATGGGGGCATGAACCACACTGCATTCCCCTCGCCGCCGCCCCGCCGCGCGGGCAGGATCCTGCTCCTCGGCCTGGCGCTCCTGGCGGCGGCGAGCGCCCTGTTCGTGCTGCGGCGGCCGCTCATGATGTCCGCTCCGGCGTGCATGGCCGGGCGCTGGCACGGCTGCCTCGACACCTTCAACGGTGTGGTGCTCATGACGCTGGTCACGCTGCCGGTGGCCGTGCTGGTGGCGTGGGTACTGGCCCGCCGCCGCCGGGCCGTCGCGGGCACGTCGGCGTGGCGGATGTCGCTGGCCGAGGTGGGCATGGTTCACGGGACGGTGCCGTTCGTGTGGATGACCATGACGCCGGGCGGCGGGGCCGGCATCGTGCCCGCCCGGGTGAGCCTGGTGCCGCTGCGGGACCTGGCGACGATGGGGCCGCTCGGCATCGGCGGCAATCTGCTGGTCCTCGCGGCGCTGGGGTTCTTCGCCCCGATGCGGTTCGCGGCCCTGGCGTCCGTACCGCGGATCCTGGCGCTCGGGGCGGGCAGCTCGGCCCTGATCGAAACCGCCCAGTACGTCCTGCAGCTGGACCGGGTGTCGTCGGTGGACGACGTGCTCGTCAACGCCGCGGGCGCCGTCCTGGCCGGGCTGGCGTCGCGCCGCTGGTGGCGCACCACGGCGCAGGACCCGAGCGGTATGTCCGGCGTGTCCGGCGGGTCCGGTGCATCCGGAGTGTCCGCGTCCCCGCATGCGTCGGCCGCCGGCCGTGCTGCTTAGGCTGCGGACATGCGCGTACTGATCGTGGAGGACGAGCCCTACCTGGCCGAGGCCGTCCGTGACGGTCTGCGGCTGGAGGCGATCGCCGCCGACATCGCGGGCGACGGCGACGCGGCCCTGGAACTGCTCAGCGTCAACTCGTACGACCTCGCGGTCCTCGACCGCGACATCCCCGGCCCGTCCGGCGACGAGGTCGCCCGGCGCATCGTGGCCTCCGGCAGCGGTATCCCGATCCTCATGCTCACCGCCGCCGACCGGATCGACGACAAGGCCTCCGGATTCGGGCTCGGCGCCGACGACTACCTCACCAAGCCGTTCGAGCTGCGGGAGCTGGTCCTGCGGCTGAGGGCGCTCGACCGCAGACGCGCCTACGCCCGGCCCCCGGTCCGCGAGATCGCGGGACTGCGGCTCGACCCCTTCCGCCGGGAGGTCTTCCGCGACGGACGCTACGTCGCGCTCACCCGCAAACAGTTCGCCGTGCTGGAGGTACTGGTCGCTGCCGAGGGCGGGGTCGTCAGCGCCGAGGAACTGCTGGAACGGGCCTGGGACGAGAACGCCGACCCCCTCACCAACGCCGTGCGCATCACCGTTTCCGCCCTGCGCAAACGGCTCGGCGAACCATGGATCATCGCCACGGTGCCCGGCGTCGGCTACCGGATCGACACCGCCACGGCCCCGACCGCCACGGACACCACCGCCGCGGACCCCACCGGCCCGGCGCATGCGTAGGAGCCCGGGGCCGAGCGCCCGGCTGAAACTCACCCTCAGCTACGCCGGGTTCCTCGCGGTCGCAGGCGCCCTCCTGCTGGCCGTGGTGTGGGTGTTCCTGCTGCGCTACGTACCCGACAACTCCCAGGGGCTGCTCGGGATCTCACCCAACCGCTACCTCCTGGTACGCACCTTCGCCCCCGCCGCGGCCGTGGCGATGGCCTTCCTGCTCGTGTTCGGCCTCGTGGGGGGATGGATCCTCGCCGGCCGGATGCTGGCACCGCTCGCACGGATCACGGACGCGGCCCGCAAGGCCGGCGCCGGCTCGCTGTCCCACCGGATCCGCATGAAGGGCCGCCGGGACGAGTTCCGTGAACTCTCCGACGCCTTCGACTCGATGCTCCGGCAACTGGAGTCCCACGTCGCCGAGCAGCAGAGGTTCGCCGCGAACGCCTCCCACGAACTGCGCACCCCGCTGGCCATCTCGCGCACGCTCCTCGACGTCGCCGGCAAGGACCCCACGCGGGACCGGGGCGAGCTCATCGAACGGCTGCAGGCCGTCAACACGCGGGCGATCGACCTCACCGAGGCCCTGCTGCTGCTCAGCCGCGGCGACCGCGGAGACTTCCGCCCCGAGAGCGTCGACCTCTCGCTCGTCGCCGAAGAAGTCGCCGAAACGCTGCTCCCCCTCGCCGAGCAGCGCGGGATCACGCTCGACGTCACCGGCGGGACGGCCCGGACCGGCGGCTCCGCGGAGCTCCTGCTGCGGATGGTGACGAACCTCGTCCAGAACGCCGTCGTCCACAACCTCCCCGCCGGCGGCACGGTCTCGGTCCACACCGAGGCGTCCGCGGACACGAGCGTGCTGCGGGTCGAGAACACGGGCCGCCCGCTCCCACCGGACCTGGTGGCGACCCTCACCGAGCCCTTCCGGCGCGGAACGGAACGCGTACGCACCGACGAGCACGCCGGCGTCGGCCTCGGGCTGGCCATCGTGGACAGCATCGTCCGCGCCCACGACGGGACCCTCGAGCTCGCCGCCCGCCCCGCCGGCGGCCTCCTCGTCACGGTCCGGCTGCCCGGCACCCCGTAGGCCGGGGTGCCGGGCCGATCACGCCGGCGGGGGAGGGGCTCAGCGCTCCAGCAGCCGGCCCATCCACTCCTCGATGCCGGCGACCGTGCGCGGCAGCGCACCCGACATCAGGCGGGCGCCGTCCGCAGTGATGACCAGGTCGTCCTCGATGCGGACGCCGATGCCGCGCAGCTCCGCGGGGAGCGTCTCGTCGTCGGGCTGGAGGTAGAGGCCCGGTTCCACCGTCAGGACCTGGCCCTCCTCCAGGACGCCGTCCAGGTAGGTCTCCGCACGCGCCTTCGCGCAGTCGTGCACGTCCAGTCCCAGCATGTGGCCGCTGCTGCACAGCGTGTACCGCCGGTGCAGGTCGCCCTCCGCGTCCTTCAGTACGCCCCACTCGGCCAGGCCCTCGGCGATCACCCGCATGCCCGCCCGGTGGAAGTCCCCGAAGCTCGCCCCCGGGCGGAGCGCCGCGATGCCGGCCTCCTGGGCGGCCAGGACCAGCTCGTACACCTGGCGCTGGACGGGGGAGAAGCGGCCCGACAGCGGCAGGGTGCGGGTGATGTCCGCCGTGTAGAGGGTGTCCGTCTCCACCCCCGCGTCCAGGAGCAGCAGTTCCGACCCGTTCAGCCGGCCGTCGTTGCGGATCCAGTGCAGGGTGCAGGCGTGGGCGCCGGACGCGGCGATCGTCTCGTACCCGGTGCCGTTGCCCTCGGCCCGGGCGCGCAGGCCGAAGACCCCCTCGATCCACCGTTCCCCGCGCGGATGCGCCAGTGCGCGCGGCAGGGCCCGTACGACGTCCTCGAAGCCCGCCGTCGTGTGGTCGACGGCCAGCTGGAGCTGTTCGACCTCCCACGCGTCCTTCACCAGGCGCAGTTCCGAGAGCGCGGAGGCGAGTTCGGGGTCGGTGGCCGCGTTGCGGCCGGCCGGTGAGCCGAGTCCGTCCAGGTGGGCGCAGCGGATGCCGGTGAGGCGTTCGGCCTCCGCCAGGTCCGGGCGGCGGCCCACCCAGAACTCCCCGTACCGGCGGTCCCGGTAGAACTCCCCGTCCCCGTCCGCGCGCGGCGAGCGCGGCCGCAGGTACAGCACGGCCTCGTGGGCGTGCGGGCCCGAGGGCTCCATGACGAGGACGTGGCCCGCCTGGTCCTCGCCGGTGAGGCCGGTCAGCCAGGCGTACGCGCTGTGCGGGCGGAACCGGTGGTCGCAGTCGTTGGTGCGGACCTTCAGCTCACCGGCCGGGACGATCAGCCGCTCGCCGGGGAAGCGGGCGGAGAGCCGCGCCCGGCGGGCCGGGGTGACGGCGTGGCCGGGGACACGGGCGGAGTCGGGCAGCGGGCTCGCGGCCCAATGCCGCGCCATGTACCGGGACAACTCGGCGGATACGGGGCGGTCGTGACTGCCCGTGTTGAGCCGGGCGGGGGTGGGGGCGGAGGCGTCGGCGGGGGCGTCGGTCACGAGGACTCCCTCAAGAAAGAGCGAACTGGTGGGCGCACAGGTCTTGTCAGTGCAATTTCACATTACTATGTTACAGCTCACACCGCGGCGCATTAACCCCCGTCAAACGCCGTGTGACGCAGGGCAGTTCACGCACCACCCCCCACCTCACCTCTCCCCATCAGGAGTTCTCGGTGCTCAAGCACAGAGCTGTGCGCTCTTCCCTTCTTGCCTCCGCCGTGGCCGTGACCCTTCTCGCCACCGCGGGACAGGCCGCCACGCAGGCCGCCGCATCCGCGGCCCCGGCCACCTTCACCGGCGCACAGGCCGCCCCGGCCGCCCCCGCCCCCGGCCCCACGGGGAACCCCTTCGACGAGGTCGACCGCCTGGCCAACCCGAAGGACAACACCCCGGCGCCCGCCCCGGCCCCGGGCGGGCAGAACATCACCGGCCAGGTCCCCGGCGCGGCGACGGCCGCCGCACCCGCCGACGACCTGCAAAAGCGCGGCAAGGCGCCCAAGGCGGCCCCCACCGCGAAGAGCGTCGCCGCGGGCGTCCCCTGCACCCTCGACGGGATCACCGGCCTCACCCCCGAGCAGTTCGCCGACTTCCTCGGCGACCAGGCCGTCCTCGCCGACGGCTGTCTGCGCGGGCTCATCTGGACCTGGGACGCCCGCCTGACCCCGGTCATGTCCGACGCGCACGTCCAGGCCGTCTCCCGCCGGATATCCAGCCTGGCCGCCGCCCACGACGGCCGTAACTCCTCCCACCTGGAGGAGATGTTCACGTACCTGCACGCGGTCGCCTACCACGACCACTCGCGCTCCGAGATCGACGTCACCGACGCCCCCACCGTCGATGCCATGCGCCGGGCCATCGCCGACTTCGCGGGCGCCGCCCGCACCTTCGACGTGACCCCCAGCAACGCCCGCACCCTGCGCGAGGCCCTCTACGCCGGCAGCGCGCCCGGCCTGCGCCAGCACCAGCTGGGCCTCATCAAGAAGGTCCTGGCCACCATGGACCCGGCCCACCCGGCCACCCATCTCGACGCCGGCTGGGCGGGCGCCGCCCTCGCCGCCCTGTCCGTCTCCTACCTGGGCGTCTACCCGGGCAACCAGGACGCGGCCTTCCACTCCGCGGTGGCCGCCGACCCCGCCTACCGCGACACCTTCAAGGCCTTCTCCACCTACACGCACCTCAAGGGCACCGGCAACGCCTGGGTGGTGCGCGACGCGCTGAGCGAGTACGCCCGCTTCGGCCAGGTCGAGGGCCTGCGGGACCGGGTCGTCGCCGACCTCGGCGCGATGCTCGGCCCCGTCCGGGCCGCCTTCGGCGACGGCAGCGAGCCCTGGGCCAAGATCGTCTCCTGGCTCAACGTCTACGAGGCCTGCAAGCAGTACGGGGTGTGCAAGGAGGACATCGAGAAGCAGCTCTTCCCCTACACCTACACCTACGACAACGGCGCCATCAAGGTCCGCACCGCCCTGGACCGCGCCACCGTCGACCAGCTGTACTACGCGAGCAAGCAGGTGAAGGCCCAGTACCACCGCGTGCTCGGCACCGACCAGCCGCTCGCGGGCGACCCCAACACGACGCTGAACATCGTGCTCTACGCCTCCCGCGCCGACTACGTGAACTACCACCCGATCCTGACCGGCTACGACACCAACAACGGCGGCATCTACATCGAGAACGGCGCCACCTTCTACACCTACCAGCGCCGCGTCCCGCAGGACTCCTCCCTCACCCTCGAGGAGCTCTTCCGCCACGAGTACACGCACTACCTCAACGGCCGTTTCGCGGTGCCCGGCTTCTTCGGCGAGGGCGAGTGGTACGAGGGCGACCGGACGACCGCCATGGACGAGGGCACGGCCGAGTTCTTCGACGGCGCCACCCGCGACAACGGCATCGCCGTCCGCAAGTCCCTGGTCAAGAGCATCATCAGCGACACGGCCGGCGGCGGCCCGCGCATGAGCGTCGAGCAGCTGCTGAACGCCACCTACGACGGCGACGGCTTCCGCTTCTACAGCTACGCGGGCACCTTCTTCGAGTTCCTGTGGACCGAGAAGCCCACCCTGCTGCGCGAGATGTACACGCACCTGCGGGCCGACGACGTGGTCGCCTACGACGCCTGGCGGCACCGGATGGGCTCCGACGCCTACCTCCAGCGCGACTACGACCGCTTCCTGGACGCGCAGATCGCCAAGGTCGACCAGCTCTTCGTGCCGAACACCTCCTTCACCCCGAACGACCGGCTGCGCGACTCGGCGCTCGCCTCGGTGAAGTCGTCCTTCGCCGCAGCCACGTACAACACCCCGGACTGCGTGGAGAACGGCGACCCCGGCAAGCGCCGCTTCACCTGTACCGGCCGGATCACCGCGAACCTGAAGAACTGGCGCAACAACGACCAGGTCTTCAAGGACATGTCGGAGACGGTCGACTACTTCATCCTCGACCGGGCGGGCGCGGCCTCCAACAACCTCGCCGACATGAACTGCTCCTTCGGGGCGGTGGAGATCTGGTCCAACAAGGTCGCGGGCACCTCCAGTTACAGCTGTGAGGGTCCGCTGCGCAGCTGACCGCCGCCGGTCCGCCGCCGACCCCGGCCCGGCGCCGGACCGGTCCCGCATCCGAGGGGGGTGCGGGACCGGTCCGGGCGTCTGGGCAGGCCTTAAAGAATGTGACATATTACTGCCGTGCTCAAGAGACACTCCCTGGACGTCGTGATCATCGGCGCCGGCGTCGTCGGGGCGGCCTGCGCGTACTACGCGGCCCGCGCCGGACTCTCCGTGGCCGTGGTCGACCGGGGCCCCGTCGCGGGCGGCACCACCGGCGCCGGCGAAGGCAACCTGCTCGTCTCCGACAAGGAGGCCGGCCCCGAACTCGACCTCGCCCTGCTGTCCACCCGGCTGTGGACCGAACTCGCCGCCGCCCTCCCGCCGGAGGTCGAGTACGAGCCCAAGGGCGGGCTCGTCGTCGCCCCCGACGAGACCACCTTCAAGGCACTGCGGACCTTCGCGGAGGGCCAGCGCGCGGCCGGCGTCGACGCCGTCGAAGTGGCGGCCGGCGCCCTGCCCGAACTGGAACCGCACCTGGCCCCGGGCTCGGCGGGCGGCTTCCACTACCCGCAGGACGCCCAGGTGCAGCCCGCGCAGGCCGCGGCCCGGCTGCTGGCCGCCTCGGGAGCCCGGCTGCACCTCGGCGAGGAGGTGACGCAGGTCCTGCTGGACCGGGGCGCCGTACGCGGGGTGCGCACGCCCCGCCGTGAACTCCTGGCCCCCGCCGTGGTGAACGCGGCCGGCACCTGGGGCGGCCACATCGCCTCACTGGCCGGGGTCACCCTGCCCGTTCTCCCGCGCCGCGGCTTCGTCCTGGTGACCGAACCCCTGCCCAGGGTGGTCCGGCACAAGGTCTACGCCGCCGACTACATCGCGGACGTGGCCAGCGGCTCCGCCGCCCTGCAGTCCTCGGCGGTCGTCGAGGGCACCCCGTCGGGCCCGGTCCTGATCGGCGCCACCCGGGAACGCGTCGGCTTCGACCGCACCCTCTCCACGGAGGCCCTGCGCCGGCTGGCCTCCCAGGCGGCGGCGCTCTTCCCCGTCCTGGCGGACGTCCGGGTGATGCGCACCTACCACGGCTTCCGCCCCTACCTGCCCGACCACCTCCCGGCGATCGGCCCGGACCCGCGGCGCCCCGGACTGCTGCACGCCTGCGGCCACGAGGGCGCCGGCATCGGCCTCGCCCCCGCCACCGGACTGCTGGTCGCCGCCGCCCTGACGGGGGACGAACCGCCGCTCCCCGCCCACCCGTTCCGCCCGGACCGCTTCGCCGCCGGCCCGGCCGCCGCCGACACCCCCGAGGAGCAGCACTGATGCGCCGCAGCCCCCGCTCGCTGGTCGGCGGTACGCCGGTGGCCGCGTACGAGATCACCTTCGACGGGCGGGAGCTGCCCGCCCTGCCCGGTCAGAGCATCGCCGCCGCCCTCTGGGGCGCGGGCGTCCTCGCCTGGCGGACCACCCGCGAGGGCGGCGCCCCGCGCGGGGCGTTCTGCGGGATCGGCAGCTGCTTCGACTGCCTCGTCACCGTCAACGGCCGCCCGAACCAGCGGGCCTGCCTGGTCCCCGCCCGGCCCGGGGACACCGTCACCACCCAGGAGGGAACCGGCCGTGCCGACTTGGCCGTCTGAACCCGCCGGCTGCGCGGACCGCGTGGACCGCGCGGGCCGCGCGCATCCCGAGAGCCCGGCAGGCCCTGCCGCCGTGCCCGCGCCCACGGACGGGCCCGCGGCGGCCCGGACCGATCTCGCGATCGTCGGCGCCGGCCCGGCCGGACTGGCCGCCGCCGTCACCGCCGCCGGCCTCGGGCTGCGGGTGGCCCTCCTCGACGCGGGCGACCGCCCCGGCGGCCAGTTCTACCGCCACCCCGCCCCGGGACTGGGCGCGGCCCGCCCCGAGGCGCTCCACCACGGCTGGGCCGATTTCGCGACGCGCGAAGCCGCCCTGCGCGCGCACGAGTCGGCCGGCCGGATCACGTACCTCCCGCTCCACCACGTGTGGGCGGTCGTGCCGGCCGACGCGGGCGAGGCGGACGAGGCGGCCGGGGCGCGCCGGGGGGATGCCGCGCCCGCCACGCAGTGGATCCTGCACGCCGTCGCGGGTCACGCCCCCGAGGAGCGGGCCGCGGCCGTCACGGCCCGGGCGGTGCTCATTGCCACCGGCGCCTACGAGCGGCAACTGCCCTTCCCCGGCTGGACCCTGCCGGGAGTGGTCGGGGCCGGCGGGGCACAGGCCATGCTCAAGAGCGGGCTGGTGCTGCCGGGCAAGCGGGTGGTCGTCGCCGGGAGCGGGCCGCTGCTGCTCGCCGTGGCCGGCTCGCTGGCCGCCGCCGGAGCGACCGTGCCCGCCGTGGTGGAGGCCGCCGCCTACACCGCGTACGCGGGCCGGGTCCCCGCCCTGCTGCGCAACCCCGGCAAGCTCGTCGAGGCGGCCGGCTACGGCGGGGCGCTGGCCCGCCACCACGTCCGGCTGCTGACCCGGCACGCCGTCACCGAGGCCCACGGCACCGACCGGGTCGAGGCCGTCACCGTGGCCCGCCTCGACCGGAACTGGCGTCCGCTGCCCGGCACCGGCCGCCGGGTCCCGTGCGACGCCCTGGCCGTCGGCCACGGGCTGGTGCCCCAGCTGGAACTCGCCACCGGCCTCGGCTGCGCCACCGTGCGAAGCGCCGACGGCACCGTCGCCCTCGCACTCGACGCCGAGCAGCGGACCTCCGTCCCCGGGATCTGGTCGGCGGGCGAGACCGGCGGTATCGGCGGAGCCCAACTGGCCATGATCGAGGGCGAACTGGCCGCGCACTCCGTCGCGGGCGCGCTGCCCGGGGCCCGCCTCACCCGCCGCCGCGCGCGGCTGCGCGCCTTCGCCGACGCGATGGCCGCCGCGCACCGCCCCGGCGCGGGCTGGACCGGCTGGCTCCGGGACGACGCGGTCGTCTGCCGCTGCGAGGAGGTGCCGGCCGGGCGGATCCGGGAGGCGGCCGAGGACCTGGGCGCGCGGGACGCCCGTACCGTCAAGCTCCTCACCCGGGCCGGCATGGGCTGGTGCCAGGGCCGGATGTGCGGCCCCGCCGTCGCCGCCCTGGCCGGGGAGGAAGCCGCGGCCGACCGGCGTCCGCTGTCCTGTCCGGTACCGCTGCGCCAGCTCGCCGAACTTCCGCCCGCCGGGAACTGATCGGGACGCGCGGGCCCTTGTGGCCGCGCCGCACCCACTAATAAAATGTCACACACCACTCTAGGGAGCTCTCACATGACCCACGCGCACACCCCCGCGCCCCGCACCCGCCCCTGGCACGGCATCATGGTCGCCACCGCGCTCCCGCTGCGCGAGGACCTCACCGTCGACTACGACGCATACGCCGAACACGTGGCCTGGCTGATCGCCAACGGCTGCGACGGCGTGGTCCCCAACGGCTCCCTCGGGGAGTACCAGACCCTCACCGACGAGGAGCGGGCGCGCGTCGTGCGGACCGCCGTCGAGGCGGCCGGCGACGGCGCCCGCGTCATGCCCGGCGTCGCCGCCTACGGCAGCGCCGAGGCCCGCCGCTGGGCCGAGGGGGCCGCCGAGGCCGGCGCCGGCTCCGTCCTCCTGCTGCCCCCCAACGCCTTCCGGGCCGACGAGGAAGCCGTACGCGCCCACTACGCCGAGGTCGCCCGCGCCGGGCTGCCCGTCGTCGCGTACAACAACCCCATCGACACCAAGGTCGACCTGACCCCGGCCCTGCTCGCCCGGCTGCACGCCGACGGCAGCATCGTCGCGGTCAAGGAGTTCAGCGGGGACGTGCGCCGCGCCTACGAGATCGCCGAGCTGGCCCCCGGTCTCGACCTGCTCATCGGCGCCGACGACGTCCTCCTCGAACTCGCCCTCGCGGGCGCCGTCGGATGGATCGCCGGCTACCCCAACGCCCTGCCGAACGCCTGCGCCACCCTCTACCGGGCCGCCGTCGCCGGGGACCTCGACACCGCCCTGCCGCTCTACAAGTCCCTGCACTCCCTGCTGCGCTGGGACTCCAAGACCGAGTTCGTCCAGGCCATCAAGCTCTCCATGGACCTGGCCGGGCGTCCCGGCGGCGCCACCCGTCCGCCCCGCTTCCCGCTCACGGGCGAGACCGAGGCCGCCGTCCGCGCCGCCACCGAGAAGGCCCTCGCCGAGGGCCTCAACTAGTCACCGGGGGGAATCCGGAATGCGTACGCGCCACGTCTACCACGCGGTGGACTCGCACACCGAGGGCATGCCGACCCGGGTCATCACCGGGGGAGTCGGGGTGGTCCCCGGCGCCACCATGGCCGAGAAGCGGCTCCACTTCATCGAGCACATGGACCACGTCCGGACCCTGCTCATGTACGAGCCGCGCGGGCACTCCGCGATGAGCGGCGCGATCCTGCAGCCCCCGACCCGCCCGGACGCCGACTACGGCGTCCTCTACATCGAGGTGTCGGGCCTGCTCCCCATGTGCGGGCACGGCACCATCGGGGTCGCCACCGTCCTCGTCGAGACCGGCATGGTGCCGGTCGTCGAGCCGGTCACCACCGTCCGGCTCGACACCCCGGCCGGGCTGGTGAGCGTCGACGTCCGGGTCGAGGACGGGGCGGCCACCGCCGTCACCCTCACCAACGTCCCCTCCTTCTGCGTCGGCCTCGACCTCAAGACCGACGTGCCCGGCTTCGGCTCGATCACCTACGACCTGGCCTACGGCGGCAACTTCTACGCCTTCGTCGAACTCGACGCCCTGGGCCTGCCCTTCGACCGCGACCGGGGGGACGACCTGATCGCCGCCGGGCTCGCGGTGATGGACGCGATCAACGCCGGCCCGGACCGGCCCGTCCACCCCGAGAACCCCTCCATCGCCGGGGTCAAGCACGTCTACCTCGCCGCCCCGGGCTCCGACGCCCACCGCTCCCGGCACGCCATGGCCATCCACCCCGGCTGGTTCGACCGCTCGCCCTGCGGTACGGGGACCAGCGCGCGGATGGCCCAGCTGCACGCCCGCGGCCTGCTGGAGCTCGGCGCCGACTTCGCCAACGAGTCCTTCATCGGCACCGAGTTCACCGGACGGCTGGTCGGGGAGGCCGCCGTCGGCGGCCTGCCGGCCGTGGTCCCCACGGTCACCGGGCGGGCCTGGATCACCGGCACCGCCCAGTACTTCCTCGACCCGACCGACCCCTTCCCCGGAGGGTTCCTGCTGTGATCACCGTCCGCACGGTGGACTACCACACCGCCGGCGAGCCCTTCCGGATCGTCGACTCCGCCGGGACCGGCATGCCGCCGGTCCCCGGGGACACCGTCGCCGAGCGCTGCGCCACCGTGATCGGCCCCGGCGGATCCGGGACGGCGCCGCGCCGGGGCGCACTGGACGACGTACGGCGCCTGCTGGTGCAGGAGCCGCGCGGACACGCCGGGATGTACGGGGGGTTCGTGGTCCCGGCCGACGACGACGGGGCCCACTTCGGCGTGCTGTTCTGGCACAAGGACGGCTATTCCACGGCCTGCGGCCACGGCACGATGGCCCTCGGGGCCTGGGCCGTGGACACCGGCAGGGTCGCCGCCCCGGACGACGGGGACGCCCCGGTGCGCATCGACGTACCGTCGGGACGGGTCACCGCCACCGTCCACCGCGCGGCGGGCCGCACCACCGGGGTCACCTTCCGCAACGTCCCGGCCCTGGTGGGCGCCCGCAAGGTGCCCGTCGCCACCTCGTTCGGGCTCGCCGAGGTGGACATCGCGCACGCCGGGGCCTGTTACGCCGCCGTCCGCGCGCGCGACCTCGGCCTGGACGTGTCGCGGGCGGCGCTGCCCTCCCTGGTGCGGGCCGGGCAGGAGATCCGGGCGG
This sequence comes from Streptomyces sp. Sge12, assembly GCF_002080455.1. Taxonomy (NCBI): domain Bacteria; kingdom Bacillati; phylum Actinomycetota; class Actinomycetes; order Kitasatosporales; family Streptomycetaceae; genus Streptomyces; species Streptomyces sp. Sge12. Next base: position 1,992,482 of record NZ_CP020555.1, on the reverse strand, counting down.
CGCTGGCCACCCACCCCGCCACCTGGCACCCGGGCGGCCCGCTGCTGTCCGGGGTCTACGGGGTGATCCTCCACGAGGAGCTGCCCGACACCCCGTTCGGGCCGCACCAGCGCAACGTCACCGTCTTCGCCGACGGGCAGATCGACCGCTCGCCCTGCGGTTCCGGCACCTCGGCACGGCTCGCGCTGCTCGCCGAGGACGGGCGGCTCGGCCCGGGCGAGGACCTGCTCCACGAGTCGGTCACCGGCACCGTGTTCACCGGGCGGATGCTGGAGGGCGGGGTCACCGAGGTCACCGGCACCGCCCACCGCACCGGCGAACACGCCTTCGTGGTGGACCCGCACGACGCGCTCGGCACCGGCTTCCTGCTGTGACGGACATCCTGCGGCTCGACGCCGGTCGGATGGCCGGGCTGCTCACCCCGGCCGGGGCCGCCGACGCCCTGGCCGCCGCCCTGCGCGGCGGCCTCGACCCGGAGAGCTGCCCGCCGCGCTCGGCGATCGCGGTGCCCGGCGGGGGTGAACTGCTGCTGATGCCCGCCGCGTCCGGCGCGTACGCCGGGGTGAAGATCGCCGGGGTCGCGCCCGGGAACCCGGACCGCGGACTGCCCCGGATCACCGGCTCCTACCTGCTGCTGGACGGCCCCACCCTGCGCCCGCTGGCCCTGCTCGACGGCGCGGCGCTGACCACCCTGCGCACCCCGGCGGTCTCCGCCCTCGCGCTGCGGTACCTGGCCCCCGCCGGGCGCCCGTTGCGGATGGTGCTCTTCGGGTCCGGGCCGCAGGCGTACGGCCACCTCGAAGCGGTGCTCGCCGTGCGGGAGTTGGCCGAGGTGGTGGTGGTCGCCCGGGATCCGGGGAGGGCGGCGGAGCTCGCCGCGCACGCCCGTACCCTGGGCCCGGCCGCCCGCACCGGCACGGCCGAGGAGGTGGCCGGTGCCGATCTGGTGATCTGCTGCACCACGGCCCGGGAACCCCTCTTCGACGGGCGCCTCGTCGGGCCGGGCGCCACCGTCGTCGCCGTCGGCTCGCACGAGCCGACGGCCCGGGAGACGGACACCGCCCTTGTGCGACGGGCGGCGGTGTACGTGGAGTCCCGGGCGGCAGCCCTGCGCGAGGCCGGGGACCTCCTCGTTCCGGAGGCGGAGGGGGCCATCGGGCCCGGTCATATCACCGCCACCCTCGCCGACCTGGTGGGCGGCCGGATACCGGCGGGAGGCGGGCAGAGTTGTCCACAGCTCTTCAAGAGCGTGGGCATGGCCTGGGAAGATCTCGCTGTGGCGGTCGCGCTGGTCGAGGCCGCCGGAGTGTGAGCAGCGCAACGTGACATTGTACGCTGTTCCTCTCCTCGTCGGTGGTGTACGGGGGTCTCGGAGGAAAAGCAATGGGTGACCTGAAGCAGCACAGTCTCATCAAGGCCCAGGAACGACTCCGCGACCAGGTCGGCCACGCACTCCGAGCCGCGCTGATAGCGGGTGAGCTGCGCCCGGGGAGCGTCTACTCCGCACCCGGCCTCGCGGCCGAACTCGGCGTCTCGGCCACCCCGGTGCGCGAGGCCATGCTCGACCTGGCCCGGGAGGGTCTCGTCGAGCCGGTCCGCAACAAGGGCTTTCGGATCACCGAGGTCAGCGAGCGCGACCTGGACCAGTTCACCGAGCTGCGCACGATGATCGAGGTGCCGACCATCGGCCGGATCACGAAGATCGCCACGGCCGAGCAGCTGGAGGCCCTGCGCCCCATCGCCGAGGAGATCGTCAGCAGCGCGCGCGAGCACAACCTCATCGGCTACCTGGAGGCCGACCGCCGCTTCCACCTGTCCCTGCTGGCCCTCGCGGGCAACGACCGGCTCGTGGAGACGGTCGGTGACCTGCGCAAGCGCTCCCGGCTGTACGGCCTGACCGGCCTGGACGAGGCGGGCAAGCTGGTCTCCTCGGCCGAGGAGCACATCGAACTGCTCGACCTGATGATCGGCGGCGACGCCGAGGCGGCGCAGGAGTGCATGCTCCGCCACCTCGGCCACGTCCGCTCGCTGTGGGCCCAGGGCCGCGACGAGCCGGTCGGCCGCGTACCCGGCGGCCTCGGCTCGGGCCTCCAGTAGGCAGCCGGCGGAGCGGGCCCCCGGCAGGGTGAACGGCCGCCGCCGTCGCACTGCCGGGGCCGGCCCGCGGAGATGACCGCCCCCTCCCTCACGGCACCCCCGCCGCGGCATTCGCGCGCGCCGCGGTTCTTGGACACGGCTGGATAACGGCGGCGCCAACCCCTTGTCAGTACAATTTCACATTACTATGTTACCGGTCACATCCTAGAGCGCGGCCCTTCACTGGAGTGACCATGACCAAGCGCACCCAACTCGCCCTCGCCACCGCCCTGGTGGCAGCACTCGCACTCGGCGCCTCGGGCTGCTCCGACACCAAGAAGGGCACCTCCGGTGCGGGCGGCACCAACCCGGCCGCCGCCAACGACGGGAAGATCCTCGGCGGCACCCCGGCCAAGGGCGGCACCCTCACCGTCCTGTCCAACCAGGACTTCGCCCACCTCGACCCCGCGCGCAACTGGACCATGCCGACGATGGACTTCGGCACCCGGCTCCTCTACCGCACGCTCGTCACCTTCAAGGCCGAACCCGGCAAGGCCGGCAGCGAACTGGTCCCCGACCTCGCCACCGACCTCGGCACCCCCTCCAACGGCGGCCGCACCTGGACCTTCACCCTCAAGGAGGGCGTGAAGTACGAGGACGGCAGCCCGGTCAAGGCCCAGGACATCAAGTACAACGTCGAGCGCTCCTTCAGCCCCGACCTGACCGGCGGCCCCGACTACGCCGCCCAGTACCTGGCCGGGACCGAGGGCTACAAGGGCCCGCTCCAAGGGCAGCACCTGGACTCCGTCAAGACGCCCGACGACCGCACGATCGTCTTCGAACTGAAGCGCCCGGTGGCCGAGTTCTCCGCGACCGCCACCCTCCCGACCTTCGCCCCCGTGCCCCAGTCCCAGGAGAAGGGCACCCAGTACGACGCCCGCCCGTTCTCCTCCGGCCCGTACAAGATCGAGTCGTACGACCGCGACAAGAAGCTCGTCCTGGTCCGCAACGAGCACTGGGACCCGGGCACCGACACCGTCCGCAAGGCCTACCCCGACCGGTTCGTGGTCGTCATGGGCCTCAAGGGCGGCCAGATCGACGACCGGATCATCGCCGGGGAGGGCGCGGACGCCTCCACCGTCCAGTACGCCGACATGCGACCCGAGAGCGCACCCAAGGTGCTGCCCAAGCCCGAGGTCAAGGCCCGGCTGCTCGCCGAGTCCCAGGGCTGCACGGAGATGCTCCACCTGAACAACTCCCGCGCCCCCTTCAACGACCCGAAGGTCCGCGAGGCCATGCAGTACGCCGTCGACAAGGAGGCCGTCGTCACCGCGGGCGGCGGCCCGGCCCTCAACGAGGTCGCCACCGCCTATCTCCCCCCGGCCCTCTCCGGCGGCAAGCAGGCCGACGTCCTGAAGATCGCCCCGGCCGGCGACCCGGCCAAGGCCAAGGAACTCCTCAAGGCCGCCGGCAAGGAGACCCTGCAGGTGTCCCTGTCCGTCTCCACCGGCGACAAGGGCAAGGCCGAGGCCATTCAGCAGGGCCTGTCCCGCGCGGGCATCGAGGTCGTCATCGACACCGTCGACCCGGGCGCCTACTACGACGTCATCGGCGACCTCTCCACCACCCCCGACATGACTCTCACCGGCTGGTGCCCCGACTACCCCTCCGGCTCCACCTGGATCCCGTTCGTCTTCGACGGACGCACCATCAAGGAGAAGGGCAACCAGGGCAACTACAGCCAGTTCCGCGACGAGGCGACCATGAAGCGGATCGACGAGATCAACGCCATGGCCGACGCCAAGGAGGCCAACCAGGCCTGGATCGACCTCGACGCGGCCCTGATGGCCAAGTCCCCCAACGTCCCGCTCCTCCTGGAGCGCAAGCCGCTCCTGGTCGGCACCAACATCGCCGGCGCCTTCGGCCACCCCGTGTGGACCGGCACGATCGACTACGGCACCGTCGGCCTCAAGGACCCCTCGAAGAGCCAGGGCTGAAGGCCCGAAGGATCCCCGCAGCCATGACCGCCACCCCGCCCACCGCCGCAACCGCCGTATCCGACGCGTCCGACGCGTCCGCCGCAACCGCCGCGGACGCGGCCGGTCCGGCCGGCCCGGAGGCGCCGGACCTCCCCCCGGGGAGCAGCCCCTGGCAGCTCGCCCGGCGGGAGCTCCGCCGCCGCCCCGCCGTCCGCGTCAGCCTCGGCGTCGTCCTCCTCTTCGTCCTCATGGCCGTGACCGCCCCCTGGCTGGGCGCCCTCGGCGGCTGGTCCCCGAACGAGTTCGACAAGACCGCCATCGACCCCTACCTCGGGGGCCAGCCGCTCGGCGCCCTCGGCGGGATCAGCCCCGAGCACTGGCTCGGCGTCGAACCCGTCACCGGCCGCGACCTGTTCGCCCGCGTCATCCACGGCGCGCAGGTCTCCCTCCTGATCGCCTTCGCCGCCACCGCCATCGTGGTGGTCGCCGGCACCGCCGCCGGAATCGCCGCCGGCTACTTCGGCGGGCGCACCGACACGGCTCTGTCCCGGCTCATGGACCTGACCATGTCCTTCCCCTCCCTCATCTTCATGATCGCGATGCTGTCCGTGGCCAAGGACGTCAACCGGATCGTGCTGATGACCGCCGTCATCGGCGTCTTCGGCTGGCCCGGCGTCGCCCGCGTCGTCCGCGGCCAGACCCTCTCCCTCAAACACCGCGAGTACGTCGACGCCGCCCGCGTCGCCGGCTCCGGCCCCTGGCGGATCCTGACCCGCGACATCCTCCCGGGCGTCTCGGGCCCCGTCATCGCCTACACCACCCTGCTGATCCCCGGAATGATCAGCACCGAGGCCGCCCTCAGCTACCTCGGCGTCGGTGTCCGCCCGCCCACCCCGTCCTGGGGCCAGATGATCGCCGAGTCCGTGGCCTACTACGAGACCGACCCCATGTACTTCGTCATCCCCAGCGTCTTCCTCTTCCTCGCCGTGCTCGCCTTCACCCTCCTCGGCGACGCCCTGCGCGACATCCTCGACCCGAGGGGCGGCCGCAGTTGATCCTCTACCTCGCCCGCCGGCTGCTCGCCCTCGCCGGGGTGCTCCTCGCCATCGCCGCCGTCACCTTCCTCATCTTCTACGTCCTGCCCGCCGATCCGGCCGCGGCCGCCTGCGGCAAGACCTGCAGCGCCGAGCGCCTGGCCGACGTACGGGCGTACCTGGGCCTCGACCAGCCCCTGTGGCAGCAGTTCGGCGACTTCCTGACCGGCATCTTCACCGGCCGCACCCTCGGCACCGGCCAGTACGCCGTCGTCTGCGACTTCCCCTGCCTGGGCTACAGCTACGAGAACTCGCTGCCCGTGTGGGACCTGCTGATGGACCGGCTCCCGGTCTCCGCGTCCCTCGCCGTCGGCGCCGCCGCGCTGTGGCTGGTCCTCGGCCTCGGCGCCGGGGTCACCGCCGCCCTGCGCAAGGACACCGCCACCGACAAGGCCCTCATGGTCGGCGCGGTCGCCGCCGCCTCCCTGCCCGTGTACTTCACCTCCGTGATGCTCATCTACGGGGTCATCCGCATCGCCGGGCTGCTGCCCTACCCCACCTACCGGGCCTTCACCGACAACCCGCTCGCCTGGGCCTCGAACCTGGCCCTGCCCTGGATCGCCCTCGCCCTGCTCTACGCCGCCATGTACGCCCGCCAGAGCCGCGGCTCGATGATCGAGGCGATGGCCGAACCGTACATCCGCACCGCCCGGGCCAAAGGCATGCCCGAGCGCACGGTCGTCGTCAAACACGGGCTGCGCTCCGGGATGACCCCGATCGTCACCATCTTCGGCATGGACCTCGGCGGACTGCTCGCTGGAGCCGTCATCACCGAGTCCATCTTCGGACTCCCGGGAATCGGGCGGCTGTTCTACGGCGCCCTCGTCAACTCCGACCAGCCCGTCGTCCTCGGGGTCACCCTCCTCGCCGCCTTCTTCATCGTCGTCGCCAACCTCCTCGTCGACCTCCTGTACGCCGTCATCGACCCGAGAGTGAGGTACTGATGGCAGCCGGCACCGCCGCGCCGCTCCTCGAAGTACGCGACCTGAGCGTCACGTTCACCACCGGGCGGGGGACCGTACGGGCCGTCGACTCGATCGGCTTCACCGTCGAGGCCGGCCGGACCCTCGGCATCGTCGGCGAGTCCGGCTCCGGCAAGTCCGTCACCTCGCTCGCCGTCATGGGCCTGCACCGCGGCCCGGTCGAGGTCACCGGCTCCGTGGCGCTCGCCGGCCGGGAACTGACCGGGCTCCCGGAACGGGAACTGTCCAAGGTCCGTGGCCGCCGGATCGCCATGATCTTCCAGGACCCGCTCTCCAGCCTGCACCCCTACTACACGGTCGGCGAGCAGATCGCCGAGCACTTCCGGGTGCACTTCAAAGCCGGCCGCTCCGCCGCCCGCAAGCGTGCGGTCGACATGCTCGGCGAGGTCGGCATCCCGGAACCGGCCCGCCGCGCGGGGGAGTACCCGCACCAGTTCTCCGGAGGCATGCGCCAGCGCGCGATGATCGCCATGGCGCTGGCCTGCGAACCCGACCTGCTGATCGCCGACGAGCCGACCACCGCCCTGGACGTCACCGTGCAGGCGCAGATCCTGGAACTGATCGCGCGGCTCCAGCAGGAGCGCGGCCTCGGCGTCGTGATGATCACCCACGACCTGGGGGTCGTCGCGCGCGTCGCCCACGAGGTGCTCGTCATGTACGGCGGCCGGGCCGCCGAACAGGCCCCGGTCGACGCACTGTTCGCCGACCCCGCCCACCCCTACACTCGGGGGCTGCTCGACTCGCTGCCCCGCCTCGACACCGCCGACGACGCCCCCCTGCCCTTCATCCCCGGCTCCCCGCCCTCCCTGCTCGCACCCGCCCCCGGCTGCGCCTTCGCCCCGCGCTGCCCCGTCGCCGCCGCCGGCCCGGACGAACGCAGCGCGCGCTGCGCGGGCGAGCGGCCCGCACTCGGCCCGTACGGCGCACCGGGGCGGCTGGCGGCCTGCCATTTCGCGGGATCCGCCGCGACCTCACCGGGCGGCTCCGCGGCCCGGTTCCCTTCGACCGCCCCGGAGGTGTCCCGATGACCGTCGGAGCCGAGCCTTCCGCGCACTCCGCAGCCGCAGCCACAGCCGCGTCCGAGGCCGCAGCCCGGGCCGCCGCCGGGCCGGAGGCGGCCGTACCGCTGCTGTCCGTACAGGACCTCACCATGACCTTCCCCGGCCGGCGATCCGTGACCGGGCGCCGGGGGGCGCCCGTGCGCGCCGTCGACGGGGTCTCCTTCGACCTGGCGGCCGGGCAGACCCTCGGTCTCGTCGGGGAGTCGGGGTGCGGGAAGTCGACCACCGGCCGGATGCTGGTACGGCTGCTGGAGCCGACCTCGGGCCGGGTCGCCTTCGAGGGCAAGGACATCAGCCGGCTGTCCCAGGGCGCGCTGCGCCCGCTGCGCAAGAGCATCCAGATGGTCTTCCAGGACCCGCACTCCTCCCTCAACCCGCGCCAGACCGTGGCCCGGATCATCTCCGACCCGCTGCTGGTGCAGGGCTGGAGCGCGGGGGACGCCCGGCGGCGGGCCGCCGAGCTGATGGAGCTCGTCGGGTTGATCCCCGAGCACATCGACCGCTACCCGCACGAGTTCTCCGGCGGCCAGGCCCAGCGCATCGGCATCGCCCGCTCACTGTCCACGAGCCCCCGGCTGATCGTCGCCGACGAGCCGGTCTCGGCGCTGGACGTCTCCGTCCAGGCGCAGATCGTCAACCTGATGGAGAGGCTGCGCGCGGAGCTCGGCCTCGCGTACGTGTTCATCGCGCACGACCTGTCGGTGGTCAAGCGGGTCAGTGACCGGGTCGCCGTCATGTACCTCGGCAGAATCGTCGAGATCGGGGACAAGAAGTCCCTCTACGAGAACCCGCAGCACCCGTACACCCGGGCGCTGCTGTCCGCCGTACCGCTGCCCGACCCGGCGGCGGAACGGCGGCGGGAGCGGATCGTGCTGCTCGGCGACCCGCCGAGCCCGGCCGCTCCACCCCCGGGCTGCACCTTCCACCCGCGTTGCCCGAAGGCGCAGGAGATCTGCCGCACCGAGCGCCCCCTCCTGCGCCCCGTCGCCTCCCGCGACGTGGCCTGTCACTTCCCCGGCGACTGACGGGGAGCCGGGGAGGAAAGGGAAGGACCCGGGGCCGGCGCCATCGCCCCCGGGTCCTTCCGCCGTCCCGTCTTCCGCCGTCCCGTCTTCCGCCGTCCCCTCTTCCGCCGTCCCCTCTTCCGCCGTCCCGCCCTCCAGTGCCGCCCGCCACGGCCGCCGTCCGCCGGGCGAGGCGCTGATGGCATGATCGCGCCGTGACCAACACATCGGCCCGGCCGGGCTCCGCGCGCCATGTCCTCTTCGACGTCGACGGGACGCTCATCGACGCGGTGGCCAACCAGCGCCGCGTCTGGGAGACCTGGGCGGCCCGGTACGGACTCGACCCCGCGGCCGTGTACGCGGTGGCGCTGCGCACGCGCCCGATGGAGACGTTCGCGGCGGTGGCCCCCGAGCAGGACCCGCGGGCGTGCCTGGCCGCGTTGCACGCGCTGGAGGACGAAGACGTCCGGACCGGTGACTACACCGCCTTCGACGGAGCGGCGGAGCTGCTGTCCGGCCTGCCCGCGGCGCGCTGGGCCCTGGTGACCTCGAACTACGAACACCGGGTGCGCGGCCGGTTCGCCCGGACGGGCCTGCCGCTCCCGGGCCTGGTCGTGGATGCCGCCGCCGTCGACGAGGGCAAGCCCTCACCCGTCCCCTACCTCCTGGCGGCGGCCCGGCTGGGCGCCGCGCCGCAGGACTGCCTGGTCATCGAGGACGCCCCGTCCGGCGTCGAGTCCGGGCTGCGGGCCGGCATGACGGTGTGGGGGGTCAACACCGCGTCCCCGGTGCACGGGGTGCACCGGCACTTCGCGAGCCTGCGCGAAGCGGTTCCCGCCATCCTCGCCTTCGCGGCGGGTGTGCCCGGGGACGCGGCGGTGTGAGTGCGGCTGTTGTCCCTCAGGCCAGTTCGCGGCGGAAGAACGCCAGCTCCAGGGCCATCAGCTTCTCCCGGGTGCCGCCCGGGGCCATGTGCGTGACGCCGGGCAGGGCCAGCAGCTGGTGCGGGCGGCCCGCGTCCGTCAGGGCCTGGGAGAGGCGCAGGGTGTGGGACGGGTGGACGTTGTCGTCGGCCAGGCCCGTGATCAGCAGCAGCGGGCGGGACAGCCCGGGGGCGTCGGGCAGCAGCGAGTCCCGCTCGTAGACCTCCGGGTGGTCCTGCGGGAGACCGAGGTACCGCTCGGTGTACGCCGTGTCGTAGTGCCGGAAATCGGTCGGCGCGGCCCCGGCCGCCGCCGCGTGGAAGACGTCCGGGCGGCGCAGCACGGCCATGGCCGCGAGGTAGCCGCCGTACGACCAGCCGCGCACCCCGACCCGGCCGAGGTCGAGGTCGGTGTGGCGGGCGGCGAGCGCATGGAGCGCCGCGACCTGGTCGTCGAGGGTGACCCCGGAGAAGCCGCGGTACATGGCGTGCGTGTAGGCGGGGGAGACGTACGGGGTCCCCCGGTTGTCGACGGTCACCACCGCGAAGCCCTGGTCGGCCCACCACTGGCGGTGCTGGCGGCGGCGCTGGTCGGCGGTGATGTCCTGCGCGCCGGGGCCGCCGTAGCCGTCGACCAGGACGGGCAGCCGCCGGCCGGGGACGTGGTCGCGGGGCAGTACGAGGGCGGTGGGGACGCCGTGCTCGGTGACCCGCTCCAGGATCGCCTCCACCCGGTACGGCAGCGGCTCGGACAGGTCGGCGGGGGTGAACTCCCGCCCGTCGGGGGTGCGTACGGTGCGCCGTACCCCGTCGGCGTCGGCGCAGGTCAGCAGGAGGGTCCCGGCCGATGCGGACACGGTGTGCACACCGGGCCCCGCCGCGAGCGGGGTCAGTTCCCCGGTGTCCGGGTCGAGCAACAGGACCTGCTGCTCGGACGGGTCGCGCAGGCCCGCCTCGATCAGCAGCCCGCCCTCGTGCACCCCGGCCACGGCGCGGACCTGTATCCCGTCCCCGGTGAGCAGTTCGCCGTCCACCGCGAGGGCGCGGGCGGCGCCGCCCGGGGTGTCGGCGGCGGTCAGGATCCGCCCGTCGGCGAGGCGGGCCGGGGTGCCGGGGACCAGCGGGTCCACCCAGTGCGGGTGGGTGGTGCGCGACAGCTCCCGGGTGCGGCCGGTGGCCGGGTCGGCGGAGAGCAGCAGGGCGTTCTGCTGGAGCCGGTCATGGACGGTGAGCAGGATCTCGCTCCCGGATTCCCAGCCCGCGTCGGAGACGTACGGGTAGGTCTCGGCGTCCCAGTCGAGCCGTATCCGGGCCCCGCCGTCGCCGAGCACCCACAGCTGGACGTCGGCGTTGGGTCCGCCCGCCTCGGGGTAGGCGAAGTCCTCGGCGGGCCGTTCGGGGTGCGCCGGGTCGGCGAACCAGCGCCGCTGGAGGGCGGATTCGTCCACGCGGGCGGCCAGCAGGGTGGTCCCGTCCGGGGACCACCAGTGGCCGCGGGTACGGCCGAGCTCCTCGGCGGCGGCGAATTCGGCGAGGCCCCAGCGGGCCCCGTCGTCGGGGCTGATCCGGCCGCCCGGGGCGACGTACAGGACGTCGTCGGCGACGTAGGCGGTGCGCGAGCCGTCGGCGTTCGGCCGCGGGTCCAGCGCGGGTCCGGCGGCCGGGATCTCGGCGGGCGCCCCGGATCCGTCCGCGGCGACCTCGAAGAGGCGTCCGTACAGCGCGAAGACGGCGCGCAGGCCGTCGCCGGAGAGGGCGTAGGAGCCGATTCCGGCGGCGACGAGCCGGGTCCGCTCGCGCAGCCGGCGTTCGGCCACCGGGAGGGGGCCCGGCTCGGGGCACAGCTCGCGGGGATCGGCGAGCCGGGTCTCGGCGCCGGTGGTGGTGTCGAGCACCCAGAGGCTGTCGAAGGCGTCGGTGGGGCCGGTCGACCGGAGGAACCAGAGCAGACGGCCTTCGTCCCCGAAGGAGAAGGCGCGCGGGGCGCCGTGGGTGAAGCGGGCCGTGGCCGCGGAGAGCCTGAGGAAGTCATCCATGATCGTAGTGTGACATGTGAAATGTCACCACTACTAGGCTGTTCGAGTGGTGACCCCAGGAGTGCGGGCTTAGCGTCGAAAGGGTGCACCCGAACGCATCGCCGAGCAGTAACGGGACCGACGGCAAGGTCCGCGGAAGCGGCAACGGACTCGCCCTGTTCGTCATCGCCTCCTGTCAGCTCATGGTGGTTCTCGACATCACGATCGTGAACATCGCGCTGCCGCACATCCAGAGCGCGCTCAACTTCTCGACCGAGAGCCTGTCCTGGGTCGTCAACGCCTACACTCTCGCCTTCGGCGGACTGCTGCTCCTGGGTGGCCGCACCGGTGACATCCTCGGCCGCAAACGCGTCTTCATCTTCGGCGTCCTGCTGTTCGGGCTCGCCTCGCTCCTGGGCGGACTGGCCCAGAACGAAGGCCAGTTGATGGCCGCGCGTGCCCTCCAGGGCGCCGGCGGCGCCATCGCCTCGCCGACCTCCCTCGCGCTGATCACCACCACCTTCCGCGAAGGCCCCGCCCGCAACCGGGCGTTCGGCGTGTTCGCCGGCGTCTCGGCCGCCGGCGGCGCCATCGGACTCCTCGCGGGCGGCATCCTCGTCGAATGGCTCGACTGGCGCTGGGTGCTCTTCGTCAACGTCCCCATCGCCATCGTGATCGCGGTACTGGCCGTCAAGGTGCTGCACGAGTCCGAACGCCATCCCGGGCACTTCGACTTCGCGGGCGCGCTGCTGTCCACCCTGGGCATGGTCTCGCTCGTCTACGGCTTCATCCGGGCTTCCCAGGAGGGCTGGCGCGACCCGGTCACGCTGGGCTCCTTCGGTGCGGCCGTGGTCCTGCTGTCCCTGTTCATCCTCAACGAGCGCCGCTCGCCCCAGCCGATCACCCCGCTGCACATGTTCGCCGACCGCAACCGGTCCGGGACCTACGGCATCATGCTCATGCTCGCCTGCGCGATCTTCGGCATGTTCTTCTTCCTGACCCTCTTCGTGCAGATCGTGCTGGGCTTCAGCCCGATCCAGGCCGGCCTCGCCTTCCTGCCCGTCAGCGCGGTGATCGCGGTGGGCGCCGGCCTCACCGCGAAGCTGCTGCCGAGGTTCGGGCCCAAGCCCTTCATGGTCACCGGCGCGCTGTCCTCGGCGGCCGGCCTGGCCTGGCTGACGCAGATCGACGTCCACTCGACGTACCTGGGCAGCATCCTGGGCCCGATGCTGCTCTTCGCCCTCGGCATGGGCCTGCAGTTCGTCTCGCTGACGCTGATGGCCCTGTCCAACGTCACCGACCGGGAGTCGGGCGCCGCGTCCGGTCTGCTGAACACGATGCAGCAGGTGGGCGGCTCGCTGGGCCTGTCGATCCTGGTGACCGTCTACGGCACGGCGAGCCGCAACGAGGCCAAGGAGCAGGTGCCCGCCTTCCTCAGCACCGCGAGCCCCGTACAGAAGGCCTTCTTCGCGCGCACCGGGCAGCTCCCGAAGCCGTGGGGCGACCAGGTCCTCACCTCGGGCATTACCTCGGCCTTCGTCGTGGCCTCGCTGTTCACCCTGGTCGGGGCGGTGATCGCGCTGTTCGTCATCCAGGTCCGCCCCTCGGACCTGGAACGCCTCCAGGGCAACCACAAACCGGCGGCCGACCGCACGTAGGCCGTACGCGGGCCGGCCGCATGTGCTCAGGTCCCGGTGACGCGGGCCACGAAGGCGTCCAGGTTCTCGGACATCCGGGCCAGCCGCTCGTCCAGCGTCAGGGACTCCTCGTAGCGCCCGGCCCGCAGCTTCGGCTGCCGCTTGCCGCGCACGTACAGGGGGCAGGCCAGGTCCGCGCAGATGTAGGTGCCGACCGTGTTGCCCTCACGCCCGCGCGCGCCCGCGAGCGGGGCGGCCAGCAGGGTGACCCCGGAGGAGGCGTGCCCGGTCAGACAGATCTGGCACAGGCTGGACTTCACCACGCTGGTGCGGCCCACGGACGGTACGCGCAGCGAGATCCCCAGCGGGCCGTCCTCCCGGGGCAGTACGAGATGCGCACGCAGCGGCGCGCCCGGGTCCACCCACCCCAGGAAATCCAGGTCCTTCCAGGGCAGTTCGGTGAAGTCGAGCGGCAGTCGCAGCCGCGCCGCCTCGCCCTTGGTGCAGTTCACGAAGGATGCACGGATCTGTTTCTCGGTGAGTGGTTCCACGGGCATCGACCCTATTACCTGCTCTGACCTGCCCGCATCTCAATATCCGGGACCGGCGCGCGCTAGCGGGCGTCCAGGCGACGGATCCGGCAGCGCGCCGGTCCGTCGGTCCGCAGGGTGATCCCGGCGCCGACCGGGATCTCGGTGTCCACGGCCTCGAACGCGTACGCCCGCAGGATCATCGCCAGCGCGATCACCGACTCCAGCATCGAGAAGTGCTGTCCGATACAGGCCCGCGGACCCCCGCCGAACGGGAACCACGCGTAGCGCGGCCGCCCCGCCTCCGCCTCGGGAGTGAAGCGCTCGGGGTCGAAACGGTCCGGGTCCGGCCAGTACGCGGGGTGGCGGTGCGTCACCCACGGTGCCAGGATCACGTCCGCGCCGGCGGGGATGGTGTGCTCCCCGATCCGGGTGGCGGCGACGGCCTTGCGCCCGATGACCGGCGCGGCCGGATAGAGCCGCATCGCCTCCTTGAGCACCTGGGTGAGGTACGGGAGCCGGTCCAGGTCCGCGGCCCCGGGCGTACGGCCGCCCAGTACGCGGGAGACCTCCTCGCGAGCCCGGTCCTGCTGCTCGGGGTGGCGGGCCAGCAGGTGCAGGGCGAAGCAGAGGGAGGTGGCGGTCGTCTCGTGCCCGGCCAGGAGGAAGATCAGCACCTGGTCGCGCAGCTCGGAGGCGTCGAACTCCCCGTCGTCGGAGCTCTTGGCGGCGGCGAGCAGCGACAGCAGGTCCTCGCCGGGGGACCCGGCACCGGCGCCGGGGGCCCGCCGGCGCTGCGCGATGATCCTGTCGCAGACCCCGTACAGCTCGTCCATCGCGGCGGCCGCCCGCCGGTTCCCGGGGGTGGGCCAGTGGCGCGGGATGTTCGCGGGGGAGTAGCCGCGGCGCAGCACGTAGTCGGTGATCACCGGGAAGCATTCGGCCACCACGTCGGCGGTGGCCTCGACGTCGGTGCCGAACAGGATGCGGGCGACGGCGCGCAGGGCGAGGTGCATCATCTCGTCGGAGACGTCGACGACGCCGTCGAGGGCCTGGCCCCAGGAGGCGATGACCGCGTCGGTCTCGGCGGCGACCGCCTCGGCGTAGCCGTCCACCCGGCGCCGGGTGAACAGCGGCTGCACGAGCCTGCGTTGGCGCAGGTAGTCCTCGTCCTGACTGGTCAGCAGCCCGTTGCCGAAGGAGTCCCGCACCTCCTGGTAGAAGTGGTTGTCCTTGCGGAAGCGGGCCGCGTCGGTGGCGAGCACCTGCTGGGCGCCCGCGGGGGAGAAGACGCAGTACAACTCGGCGCGCATGCCGGGCGGACCGGCCGTGATCCGTACCAGGTCACCGTGCCGGTGCTGGGCCCGCAGATAGGTGCCGAGCGAGTCGGACTTCAGGTCGAAGAGCGACCCGAGCAACGGCACCCCGGCCAGCCCCGGCACCTCCGACCCCGTGTCCACGCCGGAGTTCGTTCCCATCGCCATGGCCGCCCCGCCCCTTCGTCCTACGGAATCCCGATTCTGCCGCGCCCGCGGCGCCCCTGGCGAGGACATGGGCCCCATCAGGCCGAACAGTGGCCTGATCCCGGTCCCGCTGGCGTGGCGATCACCAGGGGGTGACCCCACAATGGATAGGGCTACCGTGCGTTGCACCCCGAGGTGATCGCTCATGTGTCGATGGCTCGCGTATTCGGGAACACCCCTGCTGCTCGAAACCATCCTCTACAAACCGGCCCACTCCCTGATCGACCAGAGCCTGCACTCCAAGATGGGCGTGGAGACGACGAACGGCGACGGCTTCGGCGTCGGCTGGTACACCGAGGAGCACACGGGCACCCCGGCGCTGCTCAGGGAGATCGGCCCCGCCTGGAACAACCGCAACCTGCGGGAGATCGCGGACCACGTCCGCTCTCCGCTGTTCTTCGCCCACATCCGGGCGTCGACCGGGACGGCGGTGCAGCAGACGAACTGTCACCCCTTCCGGCACGGCCGCTGGATGTTCATGCACAACGGGGCCATCGCCGAATTCCACCGCATGCGGCGGGAACTCACACTGCTGATCGACCCCGCGCTGTATCCCAATGTCGAGGGGACGACGGACTCGGAGGTGATGTTCCACCTGGCGCTCACCTACGGCCTGGAGGAGGACCCGCCGGGCGCGGTGGCCCGGATGACGGGCGTGGTGGAACGCATCGGCCACGAGCACGGTGTGGAGTACCCGATCCAGATGACGCTCGCCATCAGCGACGGCGAACGCCTGTGGGCCTTCCGCTACTCCAGCCAGGGCGCGTCGCGGACGCTCTTCTACAGCAGCCGCGTGGACGCGCTGCGCAGGCTGCACCCGGACATGGCCTTCCTCCAGGAGGTCTCGGACGACACCCGCCTGGTCGTCTCCGAACCCCTCGGTGACCTGCCGGGCGCCTGGAACGAGGTCCCGGAGAGCACCTACGGCATCGTCGAACCGGGCAGGGACTCCCTCCACCCCTTCACCCCCCAGGCGGCCTGAGCCGCCGTCGCCGGCCGCGCATGCGTACGCCGTGGATCGCCGAGAACGACTTGATCACGTCGTTCTCGGCGACGACGCTGCGGCGGAACCGTCTCCATCAGGGCAGCCGCCGATCAGATCGGGCCAGGCGGCAACCTTCGCAGAGGGGGTTGCTCTTCTCTGCACTGGTACGCCCGGTGCGTCTCTGACACCATCTCAGCTGCATCGACGCAGTCGTCGAGCGTAAGCGCAGAGATGAATATGAGGCCGGCTTTGAGAACCTTACGGAACCGCATTCCGCACGTGGTGACGGTTGTATTGATGCTGCTGGGCATGATGTCCGCGGCGGCCGCGCCGTCACAGGCCGCCCCGCAGAAGCTCGCGGGCAGCGCGATCGTCTGCTCCAACTCCCCGATACCGGCCGGGTGGGTCGTCACCAGCTCGTACTCGAGCGCAGGCTGCCCCGGCACCGGTGTCGCGTACTCCATCGCCGATGCGACCGGGCAGACCGCTCTCACCGTGTGTTCGTTCTCGCCGATTCCGGCCGGCTGGGTCGTCACCAGCTCGTATTCGAGTGCCGGTTGTGCCGGTTCGGGTGTGGCTTACAGCATCGGGAATGTAGCGACGTCGAATTACGCGACGGTGTGTTCGTTCTCGCCGATTCCGGCCGGTTGGGTCGTCACCAGCTCGTATTCCAGCGCCGGTTGCGCCGGTACGGGTGTGGCTTACAGCATCGGGAACGTAGCGACGTCGAACTATGCGACGGTGTGTTCGTTCTCGCCGATTCCGGCCGGGTGGGTCGTCACCAGCTCGTATTCGAGTGCCGGTTGTGCCGGTACGGGTGTGGCCTACAGCATTGCGAAGATCACCACATCGAACTACGCGACGGTGTGTTCCTTCTCGCCCCTTCCGACCGGGTGGGTCGTCACCAGTTCCTATTCCAGCGCCGGTTGCGCCGGTACCGGTGTCGCTTACACCATCGCGAACGTCGCCACGTCGAACTACGCGTCCGTGTGCTCCTTCTCGCCCATCCCGACGGGATGGCGCGTCACCGGCTCGTACCGGAACGCAGGCTGCGCCGGCAGCGGCATCTCCTACAACATCAGCAGGGCCTGACCGGACGCCGTCGGCCTTCAGGTGTTGCCTACCGGTCAACGTCCTTGTCGGTCACCGGTCTCTTCTCCTGTGCGCGTAGGGGCGATCGGGCCGGAAGACGCAGGTTCGGTACGGGAGGTTCATCGGCCCGTGCATTCCCCTGCGGGGTGCGAGCCCACGGACGGAGCAGGAAGGCGATGCTCGAGACCCCCGTCACTCTCCTCATGGGAGTGGCGGGGGTCTCGGGTGAACCGGCCTGCGTCAGTCGCGACTTCCTAGATGTCGCGGAAGATCTCGATCTGGGCGCCCACCGAGTTGAGGCGTTCCGCCAGTTCCTCGTAGCCGCGGTTGATGACGTAGACGTTGCGCAGGACCGACGTGCCCTCCGCCGCCATCATCGCCAGGAGGACGACCACCGCCGGGCGCAGGGCCGGCGGGCACATCATCTCCGCCGCGCGCCAGCGGGTGGGGCCCTCCACCAGGACGCGGTGGGGGTCGAGGAGCTGGAGGCGGCCGCCGAGGCGGTTCAGGTCCGTCAGGTAGATGGCCCGGTTGTCGTACACCCAGTCGTGGATCAGGGTCTGGCCCTGGGCGACGGCGGCGATGGCCGCGAAGAAGGGGACGTTGTCGATGTTCAGCCCGGGGAACGGCATCGGGTGGATCTTGTCGATCGGGGCTTCGAGCTTCGAGGGGCGGACCGTGAGGTCGACCAGCCGGGTGCGGCCGTTGTCGGCGTTGTACTCCGCCGAGCGGTCGTGGTCCAGGCCCATCTCCTCCAGGACCGCGAGCTCGATCTCCATGAACTCGATCGGCACCCGGCGGATGGTGAGCTCCGACTCCGTGACCACGGCGGCGGCGAGCAGGCTCATCGCCTCGACCGGGTCCTCGGAGGGGGAGTAGTCCACGTCCACGTCGATGCTCGGGACGCCGTGCACGGTGAGCGTGGTGGTGCCGACGCCCTCGACCCGGACGCCCAGGGCCTCCAGGAAGAAGCACAGGTCCTGGACCATGTAGTTGGACGAGGCGTTGCGGATGACGGTGACGCCGTCGTGCCGGGCGGCGGCCAGCAGCGCGTTCTCGGTGACGGTGTCCCCGCGCTCGGTCAGCACGATCGGGCGGTCCGGGGAGATGCCGGGCACGACCTTCGCGTGGTAGATGCCCTCGGTCGCGGTGATGTCCAGGCCGAAGCGGCGCAGGGCGATCATGTGCGGCTCGATGGTGCGGGTGCCGAGGTCGCAGCCACCCGCGTAGGGCAGCCGGAAGGTCTCCATGCGGTGCAGCAGCGGGCCCAGGAACATGATGATGCTCCGGGTCCGGCGGGCCGCGTCCGCGTCCATCGCCTCCATGTCGAGGCGGGCCGGCGGGATCAGCTCCAGGTCCACGCCGTCGTTGATCCAGCGGGTGCGGACGCCGATGGAGTTCAGGACCTCCAGCAGGCGGTAGACCTCCTCGATGCGGGCCACCCGCCTCAGCACCGTACGGCCCTTGTTGAGCAGGGAGGCGCACAGCAGGGCGACGCACGCGTTCTTGCTCGTCTTGACGTCGATGGCGCCGGACAGACGGCGGCCGCCCACCACGCGCAGGTGCATCGGGCCGGCGTAGCCCAGGGAGACGATCTCGCTGTCGAGCGCTTCCCCGATACGGGCGATCATCTCAAGGCTGATGTTCTGGTTGCCGCGCTCGATCCGGTTCACGGCGCTCTGGCTGGTGCCCAGGGCGTCCGCGAGTTGACTCTGCGTCCAGCCCCGGTGCTGCCGGGCGTCACGGATGAGCTTGCCGATGCGTACGAGGTAGTCGTCTGCCATGGGGGCACGCTATCTCAGATATGAGATGACCTCCGCGTCGGGTGTGGCAAATGGGTGTATTGCCCCGGTCTTACCGGTCGTCAGGTCCCATGATGGCGTCCCCGTAGGCGTGATGCGCGGCGATCCGGCCCGGCAGGCGGGCGGGCGGCGGCGCCGGCCGGGCGCGGCCGGGGCCCGCCGCTTCCCGACGGGCCCCGCGCCTCCGCCCCGTCAGTGCTTGCAGGCGTGGTGCCGCCCCCCGGCGTGCACCGCTGCGTACGAGGCCGGCCGCGGGCCGGCCGAAGCCGCTCCGGCCACCCGCGCCGAGGCCGCCCGGCCCGACGCGGAATCCGCGTCGTGCACCACCCGGCCCCCGACGAGGGTCATCCGCACCCCCGTCCCGCTGATGTCGGCCACCGGGCACCGCCTCACGTCCCGGTCGAGCACCACCAGGTCCGCGGCCCGGCCCGGCTCCACCGTGCCCGTCAGTCCCTCCTGGCGCAGCTGCCACGCCGTCCCCGAGGTGTGCATCCGCAGCACCGTGTCCCGGCTCAGCGCCTCCAGTTCGCGGTACAGCGGGCCCGCCCCGAAGGCGCCCTGGCGGTCGATCGCCGTCCGCAACTGGTTCCACACCTGAAGGGCGTCCACCGGCCAGTCGGAGCCGCCCGACAGCCGCGCCCCCGCCTTCTCCAGGCTCCGCGCCGGGTACATCCACCGGTGCCGCTCGGGTCCGATGTAGGGCAGCAGCGCCTCCATCGTCCAGGTGTCCTCCGCCGCCCACTGGAGCTGCATGCACGCCGCGACGCCCAACTGCGCGAAGCGCCGCAGGTCCGCCGGGTCCACGAGTTGCAGGTGCGCCACGGCGTTGCGGGCGTCCCGCCGGCCCGTCGCCCGAGCGGCGTACGCGTACCCGTCCAGTGCCGTGCGCACCGCGCGGTCGCCGAGTCCGTGCGCGTGCATCTGCCAGCCCGCCCGGTTGAAGGCGGCGGCGAGGCGGCCGTACTCCGCCGCCGAGGTGTACAGCTCGCCCCGGTTGCCGGTCGGGCCGCCCTTGCCGTCGAGGTACGGCTTCAGCAGGGCGGCGGTCTGCGCCGGGTACTCGATGACCCCGTCCAGGAAGACCTTGATCATCCCGAACCGGAGCCCCCGCACCCCTTCGAACTCCCGCCGCAGCCCCCGCGCGTACGCCAGCGAGCCCGCGGGGTCCCTGGTCTGCTCCGCCTCCAGCCGGATGGCCGGCACGATCCGCTGCGGCAGCTTCCCCGCGGCCGAGAGCGCCCGGTACAGCTCCAGCTCGTGCCGTCCCACCAGCGCGTCCATCATCGTCGTGACCCCGGAGGCGGCCGCCAGTTCCAGCACCTTCGCGCACGCCGCGACCAGGTCGGCCCGGGTGGGCTCCGGTATGTGCCGCCGGACCAGGCTCTGGGCGTCGTCCTTGAGAACGCCCGTCGGCCGCCCGTCCGCGCCCTTCACGACCTTGCCGCCGACCGGGTCGGGCGTGGCCGCCGTGATCCCGGCGATGTCCAGGGCCCGCTGATTGGCCCACAGGTTGTGCCCGTCGCCGCCGACGAGGGCGACCGGCCGCCGGGTCGCCAGCGCGTCCAGGATCGAGTGGTGCGCAAGGGTGCCCGCGGGGAGCAGCCCGACCGGGTTCCAGTCCTCTACCACCAGCCAGCGGTCGGGCTCCGCGGCCGCGCCGCCCGTCTCGGCGAGGAAGCCGGTCAGGATCTCCCGGAGTTCGGCCACGGTGGTCTCGGCACCCTCCAGCGAGGGGGACAGCGAGCGTTCGCCCGCGCCGAGCGGGTGGACGTGGCCGTCGTGGATGCCGCTCATGACCGTGTTGCCGCGGGCGTCGACGACCTCGGTGTCCCGGCCCACGTGCCGGCGCACCGCCGCGTTCGTACCGGTGGCCAGGATCCTGCCGTCCCGTCCGACGGCGACGGCCTCGACGGGCGCCCGGCCGCCGGTCCCGGTGAACACGGAGGCACTGTGGACGACCAGGGCCGCCGAACCGCGCCCCGTGGAGGACGCGGCCGAGGGCGCGGGGGCGGCCGAGGCCGGGGCGGCCCCCAGCAGCCCGGCCGCTCCGGTGACCCCGGCGACCCCGGCGGCCGCGAGGAGCCCCCGGCGGGAAAGGTGGCCGGAAGGGTGCGAAGACGTCATGCCCACTCCAATCGTCGGTGTGGCCAGGACACTGTTTGATTAACCGCTTAACCAGAAGCCGCCCCCGGCGACGAAATCCGTACGATGGCGGCGTGCCCGTGCCCCCGCCCGCACCCCCGCCCGCCCACGGGCCCGCCCCCGGTCCGACGCTCGCCGACATCGCGCGCGCCGCCGAGGTCTCCACCGCGACCGTCTCGCACGCGCTCAACGGCACCGGCCGCCTCGGCGGGTCCACCCGGCGGCGGGTCCGTGAGGTGGCGGGTGCGCTCGGCTACGGAGCGCGCCGCGGCCCGCGCACCCGCAGCCTCGGCGTCGCCGTGACCACGTACGCGGGGGACGCCTGGGACTTCGTCGGGATCGCCTACTTCTCCCGGCTGCTCACCGCGGCGACCTCCGCCGCGCACGCCCACGGCTACGCCCTGACCACCCTGCCCGCCGACCGGGGCGCCGAGCCGTTGTGGCACACCCTCGCCGTGGACGGGATGCTGCTGCTCGACAGTCCGGCCGGCGACCCGGTGCTGCGGGCCCTGCGGGCGCGGGGTCTGCCGGTGGTCTTCGACGGGCGGCCCCCCGACCCCTGGCCGGGGGACCTGTGGGTGGACAACGACCACACCGCCACCACCCGGGAGGTGCTCGACCATCTCGCCGCGTCCGGGGCCCGCCGGATCGCCCTGCACGCCGGTTACGGCCGGGAGTTCTACACGGGGGCCGTCACATCGGCCTACGAACAGTGGTGCGCGGAGCGCGGCCGGGCTCCGCTCCTGGTCCCCTTCGACCCCGAGGACGCGGCGGGGCGCGCCTTCGACCCGGCCTTCGCCGGACCGGACCGGCCCGACGCCGTGTACTGCGTGTACGACCCGGGCGGCCGGCAGGTACTGGCCGCCGCCGCGCGCCACGGCCTGCACATACCCGGCACGCCGGGGCACGGCGGGCTGCTGCTCGTCTGCGCCAGTGAGGATCCGGCCTACGCCGAGGCCGAACCCGCCGTGACCACCGTCACCCTGAATCCGGAGCGGATCGCCGCTTCGGCGGTGTCTGTCCTGGTCAACCTGATCGAATCCGGGCATGCGGAACCGCCTGGGCAACTGACGGTCCCGGCGGGGCTACGGGTGCGCGCCTCGTCCCTCCCCCCGGACATGTACTAGAGTTATCTCGACATCGAGATATCTGCCGAAGGCGTACCGCAGCCGCCCCCGCTGGTAAGGGTTACCTAACTTAGCCCTACCTTAGCGGATTGGCCAAGGGGCGTGGCGGCAGGATTGCGGTAATACGCGCGAATTCATGCATGAAGGAGACTGTCGTGTCGGCGAACAGCTTCGACGCCCGCAGCACGCTGCAGGTGGGCGACGAGTCGTACGAGATCTTCAAGCTGGACAAGGTCGAGGGCTCCGCCCGCCTTCCCTACAGCCTGAAGGTCCTGCTGGAGAACCTGCTTCGCACCGAGGACGGCGCGAACATCACCGCCGACCACATCCGGTCGCTCGGTAACTGGGACTCGCAGGCCCAGCCCAGCGAGGAGATCCAGTTCACGCCGGCTCGCGTGATCATGCAGGACTTCACCGGCGTTCCCTGCGTCGTGGACCTCGCCACCATGCGTGAGGCCGTGAAGGCCCTCGGCGGCGACCCGGCGAAGATCAACCCGCTCTCGCCCGCCGAGATGGTCATCGACCACTCGGTGATCGCCGACAAGTTCGGCACGAAGGACGCCTTCGCGCAGAACGTCGAGCTGGAGTACGGCCGCAACAAGGAGCGCTACCAGTTCCTGCGCTGGGGCCAGACCGCCTTCGACGACTTCAAGGTCGTCCCCCCGGGCACCGGCATCGTCCACCAGGTCAACATCGAGCACCTGGCCCGCACGGTCATGGTCCGGGGTGGCCAGGCGTACCCCGACACCCTCGTCGGCACCGACTCGCACACCACCATGGTCAACGGCCTGGGCGTGCTGGGCTGGGGCGTCGGCGGCATCGAGGCCGAGGCCGCGATGCTCGGCCAGCCGGTCTCCATGCTGATCCCGCGCGTCGTGGGCTTCAAGCTGACCGGCGAGCTGCCCACCGGCACCACCGCCACCGACCTGGTGCTCACCATCACCGAGATGCTGCGCAAGCACGGCGTCGTCGGCAAGTTCGTCGAGTTCTACGGTGAGGGCGTCGCCGCCACCTCCCTCGCGAACCGCGCCACCATCGGCAACATGTCGCCGGAGTTCGGCTCCACCGCCGCGATCTTCCCGATCGACGACGAGACCCTGAAGTACCTGCGCCTGACCGGCCGCGACGCCCAGCAGGTCGCGCTCGTCGAGGCGTACGCCAAGGAGCAGGGCCTGTGGCTGGACCCGGCCGCCGAGCCGGACTTCTCCGAGAAGCTGGAGCTCGACCTCTCCACGGTCGTCCCCTCCATCGCCGGCCCGAAGCGCCCGCAGGACCGCATCGTCCTCGCCAACGCCGCGCAGCAGTTCGCGCAGGACGTGCGCAACTACGTCGAGGACGACGACGAGGCGGGCAAGGAGTCCTTCCCGGCCTCCGACGCCCCGGCCGCCACCAACGGCGTGCCGACCCGTCCGACCCTGGTCACCCTGGCTGACGGCTCCTCCTTCGAGATCGACCACGGCGCCGTCACCGTCGCCGCGATCACCTCCTGCACCAACACCTCGAACCCCTACGTCATGGTCGCCGCGGCGCTCGTGGCCAAGAAGGCCGTCGAGAAGGGCCTGACCCGCAAGCCGTGGGTCAAGACCACCCTGGCCCCGGGCTCGAAGGTCGTCACCGACTACTTCGACAAGGCCGGCCTGACCCCGTACCTCGACAAGATGGGCTTCAACCTCGTCGGGTACGGCTGCACCACCTGCATCGGCAACTCCGGTCCGCTGGACGAGGAGATCTCGAAGGCGATCAACGAGCACGACCTCGCGGTCACCTCGGTGCTCTCCGGCAACCGCAACTTCGAGGGCCGGATCAACCCCGACGTCAAGATGAACTACCTGGCCTCCCCGCCGCTGGTCGTCGCGTACGCCATCGCGGGCTCCATGAAGGTGGACATCACCAAGGACGCCATCGGCACCGACACCGAGGGCAAGCCGGTCTTCCTCCAGGACATCTGGCCCTCCGAGGCCGAGGTCAACGACGTCGTGGCGAACGCCATCGGCGAGGACATGTTCAGCAAGTCCTACCAGGACGTCTTCGCGGGCGACGCCCAGTGGCAGGCGCTGTCCATCCCCACCGGCAACACCTTCGAGTGGGACCCGCAGTCCACCTACGTCCGCAAGCCCCCTTACTTCGAGGGCATGACGATGGAGACCACCCCGGTCTCCGACATCGCCGGCGCCCGCGTGCTGGCGAAGCTGGGCGACTCGGTCACCACCGACCACATCTCCCCGGCCGGTGCGATCAAGGCCGACACCCCGGCCGGCAAGTACCTCACCGAGCACGGCGTCGAGCGCCGCGACTTCAACTCGTACGGTTCCCGCCGCGGCAACCACGAGGTCATGATCCGCGGTACCTTCGCCAACATCCGCCTGCGCAACCAGATCGCGCCGGGCACCGAGGGCGGCTTCACCCGCGACTTCACCGTGGACGGCGCGCCGGTCGCGTTCATCTACGACGCCTCGCAGAACTACCAGGCCGCCGGCATCCCGCTGGTCATCCTGGCGGGCAAGGAGTACGGCTCCGGCTCCTCCCGCGACTGGGCCGCCAAGGGCACCGCGCTGCTCGGCGTCAAGGCCGTCATCGCCGAGTCCTACGAGCGCATCCACCGCTCCAACCTGATCGGCATGGGCGTCCTGCCCCTGCAGTTCCCGGAGGGCGCCACCGCCGCCTCCCTGGGCCTCACCGGCGAGGAGACCTTCGCCTTCACCGGTGTGGAGGAGCTGAACAACGGCACCACCCCGCGCACGGTCAAGGTCACCACCGACACCGGTGTGGAGTTCGACGCGGTCGTCCGCATCGACACGCCGGGTGAGGCGGACTACTACCGCAACGGCGGCATCATGCAGTACGTCCTCCGGAACCTCATCCGAGGCTGAGGACCGTAGCGGCACCAAAGGGCCGTATCCCCGTTAAGGGGGTACGGCCCTTCCGCCTTTTCCGGCCGGGGCCAGGTTTCGGGGAGGTCTCAACTCGGAAAAGCTGACAGGCAACCGTGTGCATGATCTTGCTCACACGAGCGGAAGTGGACTATACCTGTGCCCGTCCGGATCGCCGCGGTACTGGGCGGCACCGGACCGGGGGATGGCGGGGACCTGCGGTGATGTCCGCACGCGCGGTGCCGTCGTGATTTCCGGCCTCCTTCACACTTCTGACGAAGGCGAGGACATGAGCATGGGATCCACTGGTGAGGGCCTCGGCCGCCGTGACCTGATCAAGCGCTCCGCGGCGCTGGGACTGATCTCGGTGCCCACGATGAGCTTCCTGTCCGCCTGCGCCTCCGGCGGTGAGGGCACGACCAAGGGGCCGGACAAGGGCGCGGTGACCAAGGAGAACCCCTTCGGCGTCGCCAAGGGCGGCAAGCTGGACGTCGTCGTCTTCAAGGGCGGGTTCGGCGACGACTACGCGAAGGCCTGGGAGGCCGCCTTCGACAAGAAGTGGGGCACCACCAGCTCCCACCTGGGCACCCAGGAGATCACCGGAAAGCTCCAGACGCGCTTCAACGGCGGAAACCCGCCGGACGTCGTCGACAACTCCGGCGCCCAGAAGATCAAGCTGGACGTGCTCTTCAAGAGCAACCAGCTCGCCGACCTCACCCCGGTGCTCGACGCACCGTCGCTCGACGACCCGAGCAAGAAGGTCCGCGACCTGCTGATCGCGGGCACCGTCGAACAGGGCACGCAGGGCGGCAAGTTCGTCTCGCTCAACTACGTCTACACCGTCTTCGGCTTCTGGTACTCCGGCAAGCTCTTCAAGGAGAAGGGCTGGACGGCGCCCAAGACCTGGGACGAGTTCCTCGCCGTCTGCGCGAAGGCCAAGGAGGCCGGCATCGGCGGCCTCGCCCACCAGGGCAAGTTCCCGTACTACATCAACGTCGTCATCATGGACCTGATCGCCAAGAAGGGCGGCCTGGACGCCATGAAGGCGATCGACAACCTGGAGCCGAACGCCTTCGAGGGCAATGCCGCGGCCCTCGCCGCCGTCGAGGCGGTCTACGAGGTCGTCGAGAAGGACCTGCTGCTCCCGGGCACCAACGGCCTGACCCACACGGAGTCCCAGACCGCCTGGAACCAGTACAAGGCGGCCTTCATCCCCTCCGGCTCCTGGCTGGAGAACGAGCAGCTCAAGCAGACGCCGGACGACTTCGACATGCAGTTCCTGCCGGTCCCGCTGCTGGCCGACAGCAAGCTGCCCTTCGAGGCCATCCGGGCCGGGGCCGGCGAGCCCTTCATCGTTCCGGAGAAGGCGGCCAACAAGGCGGGCGGCCTGGAGTTCATCCGTTCGATGCTGTCCCGCGAATGGTCGACCATGTTCGCCCAGCAGGCGAACTCGCTCACCGTGGTCAAGGACGGCGTGGACCCGGGCGTGAAACTGCGGCCCGGCACCCAGTCGGCGGTGACGGCCCTCAAGGCGGCGGGTTCGAACACCTTCAACTACCTTTACACCGACTGGTACAGCGAAATGGACACGGCGATCCAGGACGCGTCCAATGAGCTGATGGCCAAGCGGATTCAGCCGAAGGAGTGGATCAAGCGGGCCCAGGCTGCGGTAAACAAGGCGGCGCAGGACCCGAACGCCAAGAACAACCGTCGCAGCTGACCACGCGCACCACCGGGCACCGGTCACCGGGCACTCCAGGGACGGACACCATGAGCCAAGTAGCCCAGGGCAGGGGACGGGGCGGCTTCATCGCCGGCTTCCTCCTCGCACCCCTCGCGCTGTACCTGACCTTCGTCATCTGGCCGTACGTACAGACGTTCGGCTACTCCTTCACCAACTGGACGGGCCAGTCGCCGACCTTCGATTTCGTCGGGGTGGACAACTACGCGGCCCTGATGAAGGACGAGGTCTTCCGCGGCGCCCTGTGGAACAACCTGCTGCTCCTGGTGTTCGTCCCGGTGGTCACCATCCTGCTCGCCCTCTTCTTCGCCTTCATGGTGAACGCGGGCGGCCGGGGCGGGGCCGGCGGGGTGCAGGGCGTGCGGGGATCGGGCTTCTACAAGATCGTCTACTTCTTCCCGCAGGTCCTCTCCCTCGCCATCCTCGCGGTGCTCTTCGGCGCCGTGTACCGCACCGACGAGGGCGGCCTGCTCAACGGCGTCCTCATCCGCCTCGGCCTGGTCGACCGGCTGCACCCGGTCGAATGGCTGAACGAGCCGCGGCTCGTGCTCTGGTGCCTGCTCCTCGTGGTCGTCTGGCACGGCGTCGGCTTCTACCTCGTGCTGTTCTCGGCCGCCATGCAGTCCGTCCCCAAGGACATCTACGAGGCCGCCCTGCTCGACGGGGCCGGGCGCGCCCAGACCTTCTTCAAGGTCACCCTGCCCCTGCTGTGGGACTCCGTGCAGACCTCGGCGGTCTACCTGGGCATCGCCGCGATGGACATGTTCGTCCTGGTGTCGACCATGACCTCGGGCCAGTTCGGCGGCGGACCCGACCACCACAGCGAGGTCATGGCGACGGTGCTGATGAGGAACTTCCTCTACTTCGGCAAGAGCGGCTACGCCTGCGCCATGGGCGTGGTCATGCTCGTCCTCACCATGATCCTTTCCGTCATCACGCTGCGCGCCACCCGCCGCGAGCGCATCGAGTTCTGAGCGGGAGACCCTCATGACCACAGTGATCAAGGCTCCGGGCGAAAAGTCGGCGGAGCGGTCCGGGGGAGCCGGCCCGAGCGGGGAGCGGGGCGCGAAGGGCTCCGAGGGCACGGTCCTCAACGTCTTCTCCCACGGCTTCCTCGCCGTCTGGGCCATACTGATCGTCCTGCCCCTG
Organism: Streptomyces sp. Sge12; assembly: GCF_002080455.1. Taxonomy (NCBI): domain Bacteria; kingdom Bacillati; phylum Actinomycetota; class Actinomycetes; order Kitasatosporales; family Streptomycetaceae; genus Streptomyces; species Streptomyces sp. Sge12. Next base: position 1,964,750 of record NZ_CP020555.1, on the reverse strand, counting down.
ATCTGGCTGGCGCTCGGCTCCTTCAAGACCGACGCGCAGATCGGCGGCTCGGCCCTGAGCTGGCCCTCCAACTGGAACCTCGACGCCTTCGGCCGGGCCTGGGACAAGGGCATCGGCGACTACTTCGCCAACACGCTCATCGTGATGGTGTTCTCGGTCCCGCTGACGATGCTGCTCGGGTCCATGGCGGCGTACGTACTGGCCCGCTACCCCTTCCCGGGGAACCGGTTCGTCTACTACTTCTTCGTCAGCGGGGCGATGTTCCCCGTCTTCCTGGCGCTCGTCCCGCTCTTCTTCATGGTCAAGCGCTTCGACATGCTGAACACGTACCAGGGCCTGATCCTCGTGTACGTCGCCTATTCGATGCCGTTCACCGTCTTCTTCATGCACTCCTTCTTCCGGACGCTGCCGACGGCGGTGCACGAGGCGGCGGTGATCGACGGGGCCTCGGACACCCGGATCTTCTTCCAGGTGATGGTGCCGATGGCCAAGCCCGGCCTGATCAGCGTCGGGATATTCAACATCCTGGGCCAGTGGAACCAGTACATCCTGCCCTCCGTGCTGATGCAGCCCCAGACCGGTTCGGACCCCGAGCGCTATCTGCTCACCCAGGGACTGATCCAGCTCCAGCAGCAACAGGGCTACGAGACCGACCTGCCGGTCCTCTTCGCCGGTGTCACCATCGCGATGATCCCCATGCTGGTGGTCTACCTCTCCTTCCAGCGCCAGATCCAGGCGGGCCTCACCTCGGCGACGCTGAAGTAGCGCTGCGGCCCGGGGCGTCAGTGGGCGCCGGAGGTCTTTCTCAGCCGGTACAGCACCCCGGAACCCGGACCACCGACCTCCTGGTGGATCCGGGGCTCCCGGCCGGTCCCGTCGACGCCCCACGCGGACCAGGAGCACCCCGGGACGGAGAGCACGACCTGCTGGCTCCACACGTCCCGGCCGGGCTCGTACGACCAGGTGCCGGTGCCCGAGCAGCGCAGTGACGGGTCGTCGGGGTGCTCGCCGGGGCGGTGCACGGCGACCCGGGAGGCCGTGACCCGGCCGTCCGGGGTGAAGACCAGCGTTCCGCGCGTGTGGTCGATCCAGGTGCCGGGCATGGTCTGCGGCCCGATCGCCGGCGGCTCGTACGCGGGCAGCAGGCCGATGGCGAGTCCGAGCGCGCCGAGCAGGCCCGTGCCCGCCACCACCGCCGTGCCCCACAGCGCCACCCGTCCCGGCAGCCCCGGTTGCCGCGGCCGGGCGATCAGCGCGCACACCGAGAGCGAAGCCGTGGCACCGGCCCAGAAGAGCAGCGTGGGCCGCGTCTGCGCGTCGTTGTACGCCGCGATGCCCAGGACCGGGGGCGCCAGCAGGGCCGCCACCGTCAGCGGGACCATCCACCACCACCGGGACTCGCGCCCGCCGAGCAGGCGGCCCGGCAGGTCGGCCAGCGCGACCGACGGCAGAACGAGGACCGCCGTCAGCAGGAACGCGATGATGGCGACGAGGGGCCAGGCGGAGAACAGGGCCGCGGTGATGGCGGCGTAGTCGGGGGGTTCGTCCGGCGGCGGCTGCGTCCGCACGTAGAGCAGGGCCACCACGACGGCGAGGGCGACCTCCAGGTTTCCCACCAGCGTCGAGACCAGCAGGATCCGGCCGTACGACCGTTTCTGATGCACGCTCAATCCCCCCTCGCGGCACGACGGACGAACGCGCCGGCCCGGCCGGCGGCGTCCTGGATCCATCCTGCCAGCCGGGCTGAACGTGTTCAATTCATTCTTCGGGCCCACCTCGTCCGGGCACGACCGACCAGCTGACCGCCGAGACCGAGGGATCCAGCGAGAGGTTGCTGACCGCCTCCTCCAGCGCCCGGCCCGCCTCGCCCTCGGCGGTCAGCAGCGCGGACACCGTCACCCGGCCGGGCGCCGGGCCGTCCTGGCTGCGGATCGAGCGCAGCTGGTAGCCCGGCCGGCCCAGGGCGTCCACCAGCCGGTGGCGGATGTGGGCCTCCTCCGCCTCCAGGCACACCGCCTCGAAGTGGTAGTCGGTGGCCACCTCGGCCCCGCCGCGCGGCTCGCGGTCCAGGCGCCGGCCCAGCGGGCGCAGCAGGATGTTGGCCCCCACCACGCCCGCCGTGCCGCACAGGGCCAGTACGAACAGGCCCACGCCGGCCAGGCAGCCCACGGCCGCCGAACACCACAGGGTCGCGGCCGTGTTCAGGCCCCGCACGCTCAGGCCGTCCCGCATGATCACTCCGGCGCCGAGGAAGCCGATCCCGGAGACGATCTGGGCGGCGACCCGCGAGCCGTCGTAGCCCACCTCCGAGGCCGCGCCGAGGAACCCGTACTGCGAGAGCAGCACGAACAGCGCGGCCCCGCCCGCCACCAGGGCGTTCGTCCGCAGCCCCGCGAGGCGGGCCCGCCACTGCCGCTCCAGGCCGATGACCGCCCCGAGTCCGAGCGCGGCGGCCAGGTGCGCGGCCATCTGCCATTCGGTGAGCAGCATCGGCCTCTCCTTCCGTCGCCGGGGCTCCTACAGCCAGGTGCGGAACCGGCGGATGTACCAGGTCTTCACGAGCTGGGTGAGCGTGCAGTAGGCGAGCAGTACGCCGATCAGCCACGGGAAGTAGCCCGCCGGCAGGGCCACGAAGCCCAGCGAGGGCGCCAGCGGCGAGAAGGGCAGCCAGAGCCCCGTCAGCACCGCGAGCGCGGTCATCACCATCACCGGCCAGGAGGCGCGGGACTGGATGAAGGGGATCTTCCGGGTACGGATCATGTGGACGATCAGGGTCTGCGAGAGCAGGCCCTCGACGAACCAGCCGGACTGGAAGAGCGCCTGGTGCGCCTCGCTGTTCGCCCCGAAGACGTGCCACATGATCAGGAACATCGAGATGTCGAAGAGGGAGCTGACCGGGCCGATGGTGACCATGAAGCGGCCGATGCCCTTCGCGTCCCAGTTGCGGGGCCTGCGCAGGTACTCCTCGTCCATCCGGTCCCAGGGGGTCGCCAGCTGCGAGATGTCGTAGACCAGGTTCTGGACCAGCAGCATGATCGCGAGCATCGGCTGGAAGGGGATGAAGGCGCTCGCCACCAGCACCGAGAAGACGTTGCCGAAGTTCGACGACGCGGTCATCTTGATGTACTTGATCGTGTTGCCGAAGGTGGTCCGGCCCTGGACGACGCCCTGTTCCAGGACGGTCAGGTCCTTCTCGAGCAGGATGATGTCCGCCGACTCCTTGGCGATGTCCACGGCGGTGTCCACCGAGATGCCGACGTCGGCGTCCCGCAGCGCGGCCGCGTCGTTGATGCCGTCGCCGAGGAACCCGACGGTGTGCCCGTCGACCTGGAGGGCCCGTACGATCCGGGCCTTCTGGACCGGGTTGACCTTGGCGAAGACCGTCGTACGGGCGGCCAGCGCACGCAGCTGCGCGTCGTCGAGGTCGTCGGTCGCGGGGCCGAGGACCACCTGCCCGACGTCGATGCCGACGTCGGCGCAGACCCGGGCGGCCACGAGCTCGTTGTCGCCGGTGACGACCTTCACCGTGATCCCCTTGTCGGCCAGGCCCGTCAGGGCCCGGGCGGCATCGGCCTTCGGCGGGTCGAGGAAGGCCAGGAAGCCGACCAGGGTCAGCTCGTCCTCGTCGGCGACCGTGTAGGTCTCGCGCCGGGTGTCCATCGTGCGGGTGGCGACGGCGAGGACCCGCAGGCCCTGCCGGTTGTGGTCCTCGGCGATCCGGGTGACGTGCCACCGCAGCTGCTCGGTCAGCTCGACCCTCTCACCGCGGTCCCTCAGGTGGGTGCACAGGGCCAGGACCTCCTCCACGGCACCCTTGGTGATCATGACGTGCTCGGAGTTCCCGAAGTCGCCCACGAGGGAACTGCGCCCCAGGACCACGGACATCCTGCGCCGGGCGAAGTCGAAGGGGATCTCGTCGACCATCGAGAACCGTGCGTCGACGACAACCTCCTCGGCCTCGTCCACGCGGTCGATGACGGCCTGGTCCATCAGGTTCTTCAGGCCGGTCTGGAAGTGCGCGTTGAGGTAGCCGTACTCCAGTACCTCGCCGTCCTCGTCGCCGTGCACGTCCAGGTAGCGGTCCAGGACGATCCGGTCCTCGGTGAGCGTGCCGGTCTTGTCCGTGCAGAGCACGTCCATCGCGCCCAGGTTCTGGATCGCGTTCAGCCGCTTGACGACCACCTTGCGCCGGGACATGGCCACCGCCCCGCGCGCCAGGTTGGCGGAGACGACCATCGGCAGCATCTCGGGGGTCAGCCCGACGGCGACGGCGATGCCGAAGAGGAAGGCCTCGTCCCAGTCGCCCTTGGTGAAGCCGTTGATCATGAAGACGACCGGGACCATCACCAGCATGAAGCGGATCAGCAGGAAGCTGACCTTGCGCACCCCGGTGTCGAAGTTGGTCTGCGGGCGCTCGCCGACCAGCGAGCCGGCCATCGAGCCGAAGTAGGTGTCGGCGCCGGTGGCGACGACCACGCCGGTGGCGGTGCCGGAGGTGACCGAGGTCCCCATCAGGACCAGGTTGTCGGCCTCCACCGGGTCGGAGGTGTCGGGGCTGCCGAGGTCCTGCAACCGGGTGTCCGCCTTGGCCACCGGCAGGGACTCGCCGGAGAGTGCGGCCTGGCCGACATTGAGGTCCTTGGCGGTGATCAGGCGCAGGTCGGCCGGGATCAGGTCGCCGGCCGCCAGCTTGACCACGTCGCCCGGGACCACCTGGTCCATGGGCACCTCGAACGTGGTGGGCGCGGAGCCGCTGCCGGCCCGGCGCTGCACCGCGCAGGTGGTGGAGACGAGCTTCTTCAGCGCGTCGGCGGCGCGGCCCGAGCGGAATTCCTGCCAGAACCGCAGCAGCCCGCTGATCCCCACCATCACGGAGAGGATGACGACGCCCGGGTCCGCGGGGTCCTGCCAGTACATGACCGCCGCGAGGAGGACCAGGACGGCGATGAAGGGGTTCCGGAAGGCCTTGGCCAGCTGGAGGTACCAGTGGGGGGCGCGCTCGTGGGCGACGACGTTGGCGCCGTGGCGCTCCAGGCGCAGGGCGGCCTCGGCGTGGGTGAGGCCGGCGGGCGAGGTGTCCACCTCCTGGAGGACCTGGACGCCCGAGCGGGCGCTGATCCCGGTGAGGCGCTCGCCGACGAGCCGGGTACGGGCCGCCAGCTCGGCGGCCCTGCGCTCGCGGCGGGACCGGCCCGGCGGCGCGAGCTTGGCCGGGGTACGGGGGGTGAGCATGGTCATGACGAATACCTCCCTCCACGGTGTCCGGGCAGCGCGAGGCCGAGCGGTCACGTGGAGTGATCACAGTTCGGCGCGGAGGGGCCCCGATGGGCCGCGGGCACGCCGATGGGCATGGATGACGCACGCCCGGCGGAGTTGGCAGGGCATGCGGAAGGAAGGGAGTGTGGAAGAAAGGAACGCGCAGCAACGCGAGCGCGCACGGGACAGCGGGTCGCCGCGGCCGTGCGTACGCAGGGAAAGGTCAGCCGGTCACAAGGTCAGCCGACGAGAGCGCTGCAAGGACTTCGATCGGGACTCATCCCGAACACCTCCTTGCGTAGCGCGGTCATTACGAAACGCCCGATCCGGCCGGAAAGGCCACAGATGATCGGCGTCCCAGCGACCGTAGCACGATCCAAGGGGCCGCTTCTCTCCCCCTTTAGGTCACTAGCGGCCGATTCGTGCCGCGTCAGCCTCTTGACGTCTGGATGCGCAAAGGCTCGACTTAAGGTTCACAAGTTGGAGAGATGTCGGGGTCTCGGAGCGTGAAGGCGTGATGTGTCCCGGCCGGGGGGCGACGGCTCGCCGTCGCTAATGGGCAGGAGTGGATGAGTCGTGCAGACTCCCGGATCGCAGTCGTCGCTGCATCGCGCGAATCTCGAACGGGTCGTGCGGGCGGTGCGGCTCGCGGGATCGCTGACCCAGGCGGAGATCGCCCGTGCCACCGGACTGTCGGCGGCCACGGTCTCCAACATCGTCCGGGAGCTGAAGGACGGCGGGACCGTCGAGGTCACGGACACCTCGGCCGGCGGCCGCCGGGCCCGCAGCGTCTCGCTCAGCGGTGACGCGGGGATCGTCATCGGCGTCGACTTCGGCCACACCCACCTGCGGGTGGCGGTGGGGAACCTCGCCCACCAGGTGCTGGCCGAGGAGTCCGAGCCGCTGGACGTCGACGCCTCCTGGGCGGACGGCTTCGACCGGGCGGAAGCCCTGGTCGGCCGCCTGATCGCGGACATCGGGGTGGGGCTTGAGAAGGTCATCGGCGTCGGGCTCGGCGTGCCCGGCCCGATCGACGTGGAGTCCGGGACCCTGGGCTCGACCGCGATCCTGCCGGGCTGGGCGGGCATCAACCCCCGCCAGGAGCTCTCGCAGCGCCTCGGCGTGCCCGTCTACGTGGACAACGACGCGAACCTCGGCGCCCTCGGGGAACTCGTTTGGGGGAGCGGGCGCGGAGTGAAGGACCTGGCCTACATCAAGGTGGCCAGCGGCGTCGGCGCCGGCCTCGTGATCAACGGCCAGATCTACCGCGGACCCGGCGGCACGGCGGGCGAGATCGGGCACATCACCCTGGACGAGTCGGGCCCGGTCTGCCGCTGCGGCAACCGCGGCTGCCTGGAGACCTTCGCAGCCGCCCGGTACGTCCTGCCGCTGCTCCAGGGCACGCACGGGCCGGAGTTGACGATGGAGCGGGTGGTCGAGCTGGCCCGCGAGGGGGACCCGGGCTGCCGCCGCGTGATCACGGACGTGGGCCGGCACATCGGCAGTGGCGTGGCCAGTCTCTGCAACCTCCTGAACCCGAGCCGGGTGGTCCTGGGCGGCTCGCTGGCGGAGGCCGGTGAACTGGTGCTCGCTCCCATCCGTGAATCGGTGGGGAGGTACGCGATCCCCAGTGCGGCCCGGCAGTTGTCGGTGCTGACGGGGAACCTGGGCGGGCGCGCCGAGGTGCTGGGCGCGCTGGCGCTCGTACTCAGCGAGATGGGCGATTCGACACTTTTGTCAGATCATGGAAGTGGAGTGCGCGCTCCAGCGGTCTTGTCTTCAGGTAGATAACGAATGGCACCGTTGTCATCTCGTTAAGAATTCACTCCTTGACGGCAAAACGCGGCCGGGGTTGACTCACATCCACCTCGGCCGCGGCGTTGCGGCCTCGTCAGGGAGGTTCAAGTAATGAACACGCGTATGCGCAGAGCCGCCGTAGCCGTTGCCGCCGGCGCCATGGCCGTTTCCCTCGCCGCTTGTGGCAGTGCCAAGGAGGCCGGCGACAAGACCAAGGAGTCCGGCGCCGCCAAGGGCGACGCGATCAAGGTCGGCCTGCTCCTGCCGGAGAACCAGACCGCGCGTTACGAGAAGTTCGACAAGCCGCTCATCGAGAAGAAGGTCGCCGAGCTCACCGGCGGCAAGGGCGAGGTCGTCTACGCCAACGCCAAGCAGGACGCGACCACCCAGAACTCCCAGGTCGACACGATGATCACCAACAAGGTGGACGTCCTCATCGTCGACGCGGTGGACTCCAAGGCCATCGCCGGCTCGGTCAAGAAGGCGAAGGAGGCCGGCATCCCGGTCGTCGCCTACGACCGCCTGGCCGAGGGCCCGATCGACGCCTACACCTCCTTCGACAACGAAGAGGTCGGCAAGGTCCAGGGCAAGGCGCTGCTGGAGGCGCTGGGCGACAAGGCCAAGGACGGCCAGATCGTCATGATGAACGGCTCGGTCACCGACCCGAACGCCAAGCTCTTCAAGTCCGGTGCGCACTCCGTCCTCGACGGCAAGGTGAACGTCGGCAAGGAGTACGACACCGTCGAGTGGAAGCCGGAGAACGCCAACACCAACATGGCGGCCGCCCTCTCGGCGCTCGGCAAGGACAAGGTCATCGGCGTCTACTCCGCCAACGACGGCATGGCCGGCGGCATCATCACCGCCCTCAAGGCGGCCGGCGTCTCCCCGCTGCCCCCGGTCACCGGCCAGGACGCCGAACTCGCCGGTGTGCAGCGCATCGTCGCGGGCGAGCAGTTCATGAGCGTCTACAAGCCGTACGCCCCCGAGGCCGAGGCCGCGGCGAAGATGGCCGTCGCCCTCGCCAAGGGCGAGAAGCTCGACGGAGTCACCACCTCCACGGTCGACAGCCCGACCACCAAGGGTGTCGCGTCCGTGCTGATCCCGGTCGTCTCGCTCACCAAGGCCAACATCAAGGACACCGTCGTCAAGGACGGCGTCTACTCGCTCGACGAGATCTGCAGCGACAAGTACGCGGCGGCCTGCGCCGCCGCCGGCCTGAAGTAGCGGCCCCCGCCGTCTCCCCGCGAGACGGCCCCCCGTGCCTGACCGGCGCCCCTCCCACTCATCCCCGCCACCGGGCGGGGCGCCGGGCAGAAACGTTCCTCCCCCATACGCCCTGCTCCTGCTCTTTTGCACGACATCCCCGCCGGTCAGGCGGCGAAGGAGATGGTTCATGTGTCCGCTGCGCCCGTGCTGGCGTTGCGAGGGGTCTCGAAGCGGTTCGGCGCCGTTCAGGCCCTCACCGACGTAGAACTCGAGATCCACTCCGGTGAAGTGGTCGCCCTCGTCGGCGACAACGGTGCCGGAAAGTCCACGCTGGTCAAGACGATCGCCGGCGTGCACCCCATCGATGAAGGTGTCATCGAGTGGGAGGGGCGGCCGGTCTCCATCGGCAAGCCCCACGACGCCCAGAACCTGGGCATCGCGACGGTCTACCAGGACCTGGCGCTGTGCGACAACATCGACGTCGTCGGCAACCTCTTCCTCGGCCGGGAGCTCAAGAGCTTCGGCATCCTCGACGAGGTGGAGATGGAGCGGCGCGCCCGCGAGCTCCTGACCACCCTGTCCATCCGGATCCCCAGTGTCCGGATCCCCATCGCCTCGCTCTCCGGCGGTCAGCGCCAGACCGTGGCGATCGCCCGCTCCATGCTGGGCGAGCCCAAGCTCGTCATCCTCGACGAGCCCACCGCCGCCCTCGGCGTCGAGCAGACCGCCCAGGTCCTCGACCTGGTGGAGCGGCTGCGCGAGCGCGGCCACGCGGTCATCCTCATCAGCCACAACATGGCCGATGTGAAGGCCGTCGCCGACAAGGTGGCGGTCCTGCGGCTCGGCCGCAACAACGGTGTCTTCAACGTCGCCGACACCTCGCAGGAAGAGATCATCTCCGCCATCACCGGTGCCACGGACAACGCCGTGACCCGCCGGGCGGCCCGCACCTCGGAGGCCGGCAAGTGAGCACCCAGAACCCTGCCACCGGTCCCCTGGACAAGGGCCCCGTCGCGCAGGAGCACATCGACCCGGTCAACCCCGCGGCCGCGCACGACGCGATCCCGGCCGTGGACCCCCGCCTGCTCGTCCGCGAGGAGGGCCTCGCCGGGTACGTGGGCGAGTTCAAGCGCAAGATGAAGGCGGGCGACCTGGGCTCCCTCCCGGTCGTCATCGGCCTGATCGTGATCTGGTCCATCTTCCAGGGGCTGAACTCGAACTTCCTCTCCCCGGAGAACCTCACCAACATCGCGATCACGATGACCGGCACCGGCATGATCGCCATCGGCATCATCTTCGTGCTGCTGCTCGGCGAGATCGACCTCTCGGTCGGCTCGGTCAGCGGTGTCTCGGGAGCGATCGTCGCCGTCCTCGCCGTCACCCACGGCATGAACGAATGGCTGGCGATCCTGGCGGCCATCGTCGGAGGCGCCGTGATCGGCTCCATCCACGGCTTCTTCTTCGCCAAGATCGGCGCCCCGGCCTTCGCGGTCACCCTGTCGGGCCTGCTCTTCTGGCTGGGCGCGATGCTGCAGATCCTCGGCAGCAACGGCACGATCAACATCGACTCCGACGGCGTGGTCGGCCAGCTGACCACGTACTTCTTCTCGGACGTGGCCGTCGCCTACGGCCTGGCCGCACTCGCGGTGGCCGGCTACTTCCTCGCGGCCTTCCTCGACGCGAGGCGCCGCGAGGCCGCCGGGATGCCCTCGCGGCCGCTCGTCGAGATCCTGCTGCGCACCGGCCTGCTCGCGCTGTGCACCTTCGGTCCCGCCGTGCTGTTCAACCAGTACAAGGGCCTGCCGCTCGCGGTGGTGCTCTTCCTGCTGGCCCTGGTCGTCACGGACTTCCTGCTGCGCCGCACGACCTTCGGGCGAAACGTTTTCGCACTCGGTGGCAGCGTCGAGGCCTCCCGTCGTGCGGGCATCAACGTCACCCGGATCCGGATCACGGTCTTCGCGATCTCCAGCACCTTCGCCGCCATCGGCGGCCTGTTCTGGGCCTCCAAGATCGCGGCGGCCAACCAGAGCGCCGGCGCCGGCGACCTGCTGATGAACGTGATCGCGGCGGCCGTCATCGGCGGCACCAGCCTCTTCGGCGGCCGGGGCCGGACCTGGAACGCCCTCCTCGGTGTCATGGTCATCGTCTCGATCCAGTACGGTCTGGCCCTGGAAGGCATCGCGACGCCGATCCAGTACATGATCACCGGTGCGGTGCTGCTGACCACCGTGGTGATCGACTCGGTCTCCCGCAAGACCCAGAAGACGGCCGGACGCGCCTGACAGCGCGTCCGATCGCCCGCCGGAGCGGCATCCGGCGGTAAGACCGGTCACAGTGCCCGGCGCCACTTCTCGTGGCGCCGGGCATCCGTGCTTGCACGTACGGGGTACTCATGTGCGGGTATACGCCCGTATGTGATGTGTGGCCGAGCATTCGTGCGTACATGTATGACAAAGGTGTGACTCCCCCGGGACGGCCCGATGACCGAGCCCGGGAGCGGAACATTAGACTCGACAGACCAGCAAGCAACTGCAAGGAGGCACGGGTGCTGCTGACCCGCATCAAGGGACCGCGCGATCTGGACCGGCTCAGCCAGGAGGAGCTCGACCAGCTCGCCGCAGAGATCAGGTCCTTCCTCGTCGACGCCGTCTCCAAGACCGGCGGGCACCTCGGCCCCAACCTCGGCGTGGTCGAACTGACGATCGCCCTGCACCGGGTCTTCGAATCGCCCAAGGACAAGGTCCTCTTCGACACCGGCCACCAGGCCTACGTCCACAAGCTGCTCACGGGCCGCCAGGACTTCGGCAACCTGCGCTCCAAGGGGGGCCTGTCCGGCTACCCCTCGCGCGCCGAGTCCGACCACGACGTGATCGAGAACTCGCACGCCTCCACCGTGCTCGGCTGGGCCGACGGCCTGGCCAAGGCCAATGAGGTGCTGGGCCGCGAGGACCACCACGTCGCCGCCGTCATCGGCGACGGCGCGCTGACCGGTGGCATGGCCTGGGAGGCGCTGAACAACATCGCCGCCGCCAAGGACCGCCCCCTCGTCATCGTGGTCAACGACAACGAGCGCTCCTACGGCCCCACCATCGGCGGCCTCGCCAACCACCTGGCCACCCTGCGCACCACGGACGGCTACGAGCGCTTCCTGGCCCGCGGCAAGGAGATCCTGGAGCGCACCCCGGTCGTCGGGAAGCCGCTCTTCGAGACCCTGCACGGCGCCAAGAAGGGCCTCAAGGACTTCATCGCCCCGCAGGGCATGTTCGAGGACCTCGGGCTCAAGTACATCGGGCCCATCGACGGCCACGACATCGAGGCCCTGGAGTCGGCCCTGCAGCGCGCCAAGCGCTTCAGCGGCCCGGTCATCGTGCACTGCCTCACCCAGAAGGGCCGCGGCTACACCCCGGCCCTGGAGCACGAGGCGGATCGTTTCCACGCGGTCGGCGTGATCCACCCGGACACCGGCCTGCCGGTGAAGACCGCCGCGGCCAGCTGGACCTCCGTCTTCGCCGACGAGATGGTCAAGCTCGGCCACGAGCGCGAGGACATCGTCGGCATCACCGCCGCCATGCTCCACCCGGTCGGCCTCAACAAGTTCGCCGAGGCCTTCCCGAACCGGATCTACGACGTGGGCATCGCCGAGCAGCACGGCGCCACCTCGGCGGCGGGCCTCGCCACCGGCGGGGTCCACCCGGTCTTCGCGGTGTACGCCACGTTCCTCAACCGCGCCTTCGACCAGGTCCTGATGGACGTGGCCCTGCACAAGTGCGGGGTCACCTTCGTCCTGGACCGCGCCGGTGTCACCGGTGACGACGGCGCCTCCCACAACGGCATGTGGGACATGTCGATCCTCCAGGTCGTGCCCGGCCTGCGGCTCGCCGCCCCGCGCGACGCCGAGCAGCTGCGCGCCCAGCTCCGCGAGGCCGTCGAGGTCAAGGACGCCCCGACCGTCGTGCGCTACTCCAAGGGCGTCGTCGGCCCGGCCGTCCCGGCCGTCGGCCGGATCGGCGGCATGGACGTCCTGCGCGCCCCGGGCGCCGAGGTCACCCGTCCGGACGTACTGCTCGTCTCGGTCGGCGCACTCGCCCCGATGTGCCTGGAAATCGCCGATCTGCTGGACAAGCAGGGCATCTCCACGACCGTGGTCGACCCCCGCTGGGTCAAGCCCGTGGACGAGGCCCTGGCCCCGCTCGCGGACCGGCACCGCGTGGTCGTCACCGTCGAGGACAACGGCCGCACCGGCGGTGTGGGCGCCGCCGTCTCGCAGGCCCTGCGGGACGCGGGCGTCGACGTACCGCTGCGCGACTTCGGCATTCCGCAGCGCTTCCTCGACCACGCCCTCCGCAAGGAGATCATGGCCGAGATCGGCCTGACCGCGCCGGACATCGCCCGGCAGGTCACCGGTCTCGTCGCGAAGCTGGACGGCCGCTACGACAGCGAGCCGGCCGCAGCCGTCGACTAGTCCGGAAACCGCCGCTCGCGCCGTTCGTAGATCGACGCGCGGTTGCACGTCACGGGCCGGGAGATCACTCTTGAGGAGTGGGCCTCCCGGCCCGTTCGTGCGTCGTCACCTCTCGGAGGCGTCGGTGAGCAAGGATCTGAACAGCCCATTCCGTACCAAGACGGTGGAGCAGTCCATCCGCGACACGGAGGAGCCGGAACACGCCCTCCGCAAGTCGCTCTCCGCCTGGGACCTCACGGTCTTCGGGGTGGGCGTCATCATCGGCACCGGCATCTTCGTCCTCACGGGCATCGCCGCCCGCAACAACGCCGGTCCCGCCACCGCCCTGGCCTTCGTGGCCGCGGGCATCGTCTGCGCCCTCGCGGCGCTCTGCTACGCCGAGTTCGCGTCCACCGTCCCGGTGGCCGGGTCGGCGTACACGTTCTCGTACGCCTCGATCGGTGAGCTGCCCGCCTGGATCATCGGCTGGGACCTGGTGCTGGAGTTCGCGCTCGGCACGGCGGTGGTCGCGGTCGGCTGGTCCGGGTACGTGCGCCACCTCATGGACACCAACCTCGGCTGGACCCTGCCGACCTCCCTGTCCGGCCCCGATGCCGGCGGCCACTTCGACCTGCTGGCGTTCCTGCTGGTCCTGGTGCTGACGTGGATCCTGGTCGTCGGGACGAAGCTCTCGGCCCGCATCACCGCGGTCGTCGTCGCCATCAAGGTCACGGTCGTGCTGCTGGTCATCGTCGCGGGCCTGTTCTTCATCAAGGCCGACAACTACTCGCCGTTCATCCCGCCGGCCCAACCGCAGGCCGAGGGCGTCAGCGGCTGGCACTCTCCCCTCGTCCAGCTGCTCTTCGGGTACGAGCCCACGAACTTCGGCGTCATGGGCATCTTCACGGCGGCCTCGCTCATCTTCTTCGCCTTCATCGGCTTCGACGTGGTGGCGACGGCGGCCGAGGAGACCAAGAACCCCCAGCGGGACATGCCGCGCGGCATCCTCGGCTCGCTGCTGGTCTGCACGGTGCTCTACGTCGCGGTGACCCTGGTGGTCACGGGCATGCAGAAGTACTCGGAGATGTCGCCGACCGCGCCACTCGCCGAAGCCTTCAAATCGGTGAACCAGCCGTTCTTCTCGGGCGCCATCAGCCTCGGCGCGGCCGTCGGCCTGATCACCGTGTGCATGATCCTGCTGCTCGGCCAGACCCGCGTGTTCTTCGCGATGAGCCGTGACGGACTGCTGCCGCGGGTCTTCTCCGTGACGCACCCGAAGTACCGCACCCCCTACCGGGCGACCCTGCTGCTCGGCGGGATCATCGCGATCGTCGCGGGCTTCACCAGCCTGGAGACCCTGGCGGAACTGGTGAACATCGGAACCCTGTTCGCCTTCGTGGTGGTCGCCCTCGGCGTGATCATCCTCCGCAAGAGCCGCCCCGACCTGCACCGGTCCTTCCGGACCCCGTGGGTGCCGTTCGTCCCGATCGTGTCCATCGCGGCCTCGTTCTGGCTGATGCTCAACCTGCCGGCCGAGACCTGGCTGCGCTTCGGCATCTGGATGGCCATCGGCATCATCGTCTACTTCCTCTACGGCTACCGCAACAGCCGTCTGCACAAGGTCGGCCAGGACGCGAAGTTCTGAGCGCCGCTCACCGGCCGCACACGACGCAGCGGGCCCGTACGGGAGACACCTCCCGTACGGGCCCGCTGCGTGGAGCGTGCGGCACGGCCGCGCGGGCTCAGCCCTTGGCGGGGGAGTTCTTCGCCGAGGCCGGCACCTTCTGGTCGTTGCGCAGGGCCTCCCACAGCTGGGTCGCCTGCGGCTCGGCCACGACCACCCGGTTGGGGTCCACCTTGTCGTAGGCGACCGGGAGCATGATCGTCTCCATGGTGTCCGGGTCGACGCCCTTCATGCTCTGCGCGAAGTCGGACAGCGCGGTGAGCGAGGCGAGATCGGAGTCGGTGGTCAGCGACTTGGTCCCGGCGTCCGCGAGCTTGTACAGCCGCGCCGGATTGCCGAGGGCGTCCTGCTTCTTGATCTCGGACAGCATCGCCATCATGAACTGCTGCTGGAGGCCGATGCGCCCGAGGTCGCTGCCGTCCCCGTAGCCGTAGCGGGTACGGACGAACTTGAGCGAGTCGGTGCCGTTCAGCCGGTGCGTGCCCGCGTCCAGCTTCAGGCCGCCCTTGGCGCCGCTCATCGGCTTGTCCAGGGTGACGGTGACCCCGCCCAGGGCGTCGACCAGTCCCTTGAAGCCGGCGAAGTCCACCTCGACGAAGTGGTCCACGCGGACCCCGGACAGCTGCTCCACCGTGTTGACCACACAGGCCGGGCCGGCGAGCGAGTAGACGGAGTTGAACATGACCCGCTTGGCGGACGGCAGGGTCTTGCCCTTCCCGTCCTTGCACTCGGGCCGGGTGACCAGCGTGTCGCGGGGGATGCTCACCGCGGTCGCCTTGGCCCGGCCCTCGGGTATGTGCACCAGCATCGCGGTGTCCGAGCGGGCGCCGCTGACGTCGCCGTGGTCGAGATCGGCGTTGGCCCCGGCGCGCGAGTCGGAACCGAGCACCAGGATGTTCTGCGCGTTCGCGACGACCTTCGCGGGCCGGTTGTCACCGATCGCCCGGTCCAGGTCGACGCTGTCGATGTTGGAGTTGAGGTGGCTGTAGGTCCACCAGCCGGCCCCGGCGGTGCCCAGGATCAGCACGGCGACCAGCAGCAAAGTGATCCGCAGAATGCGGCGGCGGGGCCTGGGCCGCGCGTGCTTTTCCGTCATGGGGGTGAATCTTAGACAGGTATTCGAACGGCTGCGGCCCGCCCCCCGGAGGGAGCGGGCCGAGCCGCTGTACGGCTGTCTGCGACCGGTACTAGACCGGCACGCTCGCGAGACCGGGGGCGAGGAACTTCTTGCCGTTGACGCGCTCCGAGACGCCTTCACGGTCCAGGTACGGCGTCACGCCACCCAGGTGGAAGGGCCAGCCGGCGCCCGTGATGAGGCAGAGGTCGATGTCCTGGGCCTCGGCCACGACACCCTCCTCCAGCATCAGGCCGATCTCCTGCGCCACCGCGTCCAGGACGCGGTCGCGGACCTGCTCCTCCGTCAGGACGACATCGCCCTGCACCAGGAGGGCGGCGACCTCGGGGTCCAGCTCCGGCTTGAAGCCGTTCTCGGCGGAGTAGACGTAGAAGCCGCGCTTGCCGGCCTTGACCACGGCGGCCAGGTTCGGCGAGACGGTGAAGCGCTCCGGGAAGGCGCGGTTCAGGGTCTCGGAGACGTGCAGGCCGATCGCAGGTCCCACGAGCTCCAGGAGCACCAGCGGGGACATCGGCAGGCCGAGCGGCTCGATGGCCTTCTCCGCCGTGACGACCGGGGTGCCCTCGTCGATGACGTTCTGGATCTCGCCCATGAAGCGGGTCAGGATGCGGTTCACGACGAACGCCGGGGCGTCCTTGGTGAGGACCGCGGTCTTCTTCAGCTTCCTGGCGACACCGAAGGCCGTGGCCAGCGAGGCGTCGTCGGTCTGCTCACCGCGGACGATCTCCAGCAGCGGGAGGATCGCGACCGGGTTGAAGAAGTGGAAGCCGACCACGCGCTCCGGGTGCTGGAGCTTGGAAGCCATCTCCGACACCGACAGCGAGGAGGTGTTGGTGGCGAGGATCGCGTGCGCCGGGGCGACCGCCTCGACCTCCGCGAACACCTTCTGCTTGACGGACATCTCCTCGAACACGGCCTCGATGATGAAGTCCGCGTCCGCGAAGCCCTCGGCCTTGTCCAGGACGCCGGTCACCAGGGCGGTCAGGCGGTTGGCCTTGTCCTGGTTGATGCGGCCCTTGCCGAGCAACTTCTGGATCTCGGCGTGGACGTAGCCGACACCCTTGTCCACGCGCTCCTGGTCGATGTCGGTGAGGACCACCGGCACCTCCAGGCGGCGCAGGAAGAGCAGCGCCAGCTGCGAGGCCATCAGGCCCGCGCCGACGACGCCGACCTTGGTGACCGGACGGGCCAGGGACTTGTCCGGGGCACCGGCCGGGCGCTTGGCGCGCTTCTGGACCAGGTTGAAGGCGTAGATGCCCGAGCGCAGCTCGCCGCCCATGATGAGGTCGGCCAGGGCCGCGTCCTCGGCGTCGAAGCCGGCCTGGAGGTCGCCCGACTTGGCCGCGGCGATGATGTCCAGCGCGCGGTAGGCGGCGGGAGCGGCGCCGTGCACCTTGGAGTCCGCGATGAAGCGGCCCTTGGCGACGGCCGCGTCCCAGGCCTCGCCGCGGTCGATCTCGTCGCGGACGACCTCGGTGGTGCCGTTGAGGACGTTCGCGGTCCACAGGAGCGACTGCTCCAGGAAGTCCGCGCCCTCGAACAGCGCGTCGGCGATGCCCAGGTCGAAGACCTGCTTGCCGCGCAGCTGCTTGTTCTGGTTGAGCGAGTTCTCGATGATGACCGAGACCGCGCGCTCGGCGCCGATCAGGTTCGGCAGGATGGCGCAGCCGCCCCAGCCGGGAACCAGGCCGAGGAAGACCTCGGGCAGCGAGAAGGCCGGGATGGCCTTCGAGACGGTGCGGTAGGTGCAGTGCAGACCGACCTCGACGCCGCCGCCCATGGCCGCGCCGTTGTAGTACGCGAAGGTCGGGACGGCCAGCGCGGAGAGGCGCTTGAAGACGTCGTGGCCGCCCTTGCCGATGGCGAGCGCCTCGTCGTGCTTCTTCAGCAGCTCGACACCCTTGAGGTCGGCGCCGACCGCGAAGATGAACGGCTTGCCGGTGATGCCCGCGCCGACGATGGAGCCGGCGATGGCCTCCTGCTCGACCTGGTCGATCGCCGCGTTCAGGTTGGCGAGCGACTGCGGACCGAAGGTGGTCGGCTTGGTGTGGTCGAAGCCGTTGTCCAGCGTGATGAGCGCGAAGCGCCCGGCGCCGAACGGCAGGTCCAGGTGGCGTACGTGCGCGGACGTGACGACCTCGTCCGGGAACAGCTCGGCCGCGCCCTTCAGGAGCTCAGCGGTGGTGCTCACTTGGAGTCTCCCTCGGCGTTGAAGTTCGGGTTCTCCCAGATGACCGTGGCGCCCATGCCGAAGCCGACGCACATGGTGGTCAGGCCGTAGCGGACGTGCGGCTGCTCCTCGAACTGACGGGCCAGCTGCGTCATCAGGCGCACGCCCGAGGAGGCGAGCGGGTGGCCGAAGGCGATGGCGCCGCCGTACTGGTTCACGCGGGCGTCGTCGTCGGCGATGCCGTAGTGCTCCAGGAAAGCGAGGACCTGGACCGCGAAGGCCTCGTTGACCTCGAAGAGACCGATGTCGTCGATCGTCAGGCCGGCCTGGGCCAGGGCCTTCTCGGTGGCCGGGATCGGGCCGTAGCCCATGACCTCGGGCTCGACACCCGCGAAGGAGTACGAGACCAGGCGCATCTTGACCGGGAGGTTGTTCTCCCGGGCGAAGTCCTCGGACGCGATGATCGCGGCGGTGGCACCGTCGTTGAGACCGGCGGCGTTGCCCGCGGTGACCCGGCCGTGCGTACGGAACGGGGTCTTCAGGCCGGAGAGGTTCTCCAGCGTGGTGCCCGGGCGCATCGGCTCGTCGGTGGTGACCAGGCCCCAGCCCGTCTCGCCGACCTCCGCGTTGGTGTTGCGCACCGAGATCGGGACCAGGTCCTGCTGGATCTTGCCGTCGGCGTACGCCTTGGCGGCCTTCTCCTGCGAGCGCACGGCGTACTCGTCGGCGCGGAGCTTGGTGATCGTCGGGTACCGGTCGTGCAGGTTCTCGGCGGTCATGCCCATGAACAGGGCGGACTCGTCGACCAGCTTCTCGGAGACGAAGCGCGGGTTCGGGTCCACGCCCTCGCCCATGGGGTGACGGCCCATGTGCTCGACACCGCCGGCGAGGGCGACGTCGTACGCACCGAAGGCCACACCGCCCGCGACGGCGGTCACGGCGGTCAGCGCGCCGGCGCACATGCGGTCGATGGAGTAGCCCGGGACGGACTGCGGGAGGCCCGCGAGAATGCCGGCGGTACGGCCCAGCGTCAGGCCCTGGTCACCGATCTGCGTGGTCGCGGCGATGGCGACCTCGTCGATCTTCTTGGGGTCCAGGTCCGGGTTGCGGCGCAGCAGCTCCCGGATCGCCTTCACGACGAGGTCGTCGGCGCGGGTCTCGTGGTAGATGCCCTTCGGGCCCGCCTTGCCGAACGGGGTGCGGACGCCGTCGACGAAGACGACGTCCCTGACGGTACGAGGCACGTTGGCTCTCCTCCAGGTGCGGGTGTGCACTGCTGCGCGCGGGGGCGTTCGGCATAGGTCGCTGAGCGCCCGCTCACCCGACCCATGCTACTTGCGGGTAACCAATGTGCACACCCCCTCCCGGAGGAGCGGCGAAGGTCACACTCCGCAGGGTCCCCGCCCCGGGCACCGCGCCTCACCTTCCGGCGGGGGCGGTTTCGCCCGGGGCCGTGGTCATCGCCCCGGCCAGGGGGCCGGACGAGCGGATCACGTCCGCGACGAACGCACGGCGGCCCACTCCGAGGTGGCGCAGTGCCGGGCCGTGGTCGACCGCGACCACGACCGTCGCGGCGGCGAGGAGGGCCCGCCACCCGCCGGCCACCGCGCGGCGGGCCGGGGCGGGGAGTCCCGCGAACCCCTCGCGCAGCCGCCGGCAGTGGAACGGCACGTGCCGTTCCTCGTCCGCCAGGATCCGCCCCGCCACCTCCGCGGTCAGCGGATCGGGGGCGCCGTCGCGCACCGCGCGGTAGTACCGCAGGGCCACCACCTCCGCGACCATCAGCACCAGCAGTTCGACCCGCAGCCCCAGGAGCCTGCGCAGCCGGACGAACGCCGCGTCGCTCCAGTGCCCGGACAGGGTGCCCGCGCCCCCGGCCGCCAGCAGCAGCGCCAGCATCCGCGCGTGGTTCTGCTCCTCCGCGACGAACAGCCGCACCGCCTCGGCGTACACCGGATCGCCGGCCCGGTCCGCCTTCCCGATCAGCGCGGAGCCGTCCCCGTCCTCGCCCACCTGGAACCGCTGCAGGCTCCGCACGAGCGCCGGATCCAGCGCCGCGCCCCGGCTCCACGCGGGGTCGCCCAGCGTGGCGCGGCGCTCCCGCTCGGCCTCGAAGTCCCCTACCCATGCCTCGTATTCGCGATTGATCATGTTCAAAAAACTAGCGAGGTTTGAGCGTGTTCAAAAGGCGGGTCGGAGCGTTGTGGCGGAACCGGGACACTCCCTGCGCGCGGACGTGCGAGAGCCCCCGGCCGATCGCGGCCGGGGGCTCTCGCACGGACAGGGGCGCGTCAGGCGGTGGCGGCCAGGGCCGTGACCAGTGCCGGGGTCACCAGTTCGACCTGCCAGGGTCGGGCGCCGTAGCCTGCCAGGGCCTGCGACACCGCGTCCGGGGTCAGCCGCTGCGGCGGCTCCCAGCACACCCGCCGGACCGTGTCCGGGGTGATCAGGTTCTCCTGCGGCAGGTTGAGCTCCTCCGCCAGCGCCGAGACGGCGGTACGTGCCGCCGCGAGCCGGGCGGCGGCCGCCGGGTCCTTGTCCACCCAGGAGCGCGGCGGCGGCGGACCGGCCGGGGTGGCCCCGGGCTGCGGCAGCTCGCTCTCGGGCAGGGCCTTCGCCCGGTCCACGGCGGCCATCCACTGGTCCAGCTGGCGCCGGCCCATCCGCTGCCCGTAGCCGGGCAGGGCGGACAGGGTGTGCACGTTGGCCGGCAGGGCGAGAGCGGCCTCGACGATCGCGGCGTCGCCCAGTACCTTGCCCGGCGACACGTCGCGCCGCTGCGCGATCCGGTCCCGGGACTCCCACAGCTCGCGCACGACCGCCATCTGCCGGCGTCGGCGCACCTTGTGCATGCCGGACGTACGGCGCCACGGGTCCTTGCGCGGCGGGGCGGGCGGGGCGGAGGCGATGGCGTCGAATTCCTGGTGGGCCCATTCGAGCTTGCCCTGCCGGTCCAGCTCCTTCTCCAGGGCGTCCCGCAGGTCCACCAGCAGCTCGACGTCCAGGGCGGCGTAGCGCAGCCACGGCTCGGGGAGCGGACGGGTCGACCAGTCGACGGCGGAGTGGCCCTTCTCCAGTGCGAAGCCGAGCACGCTCTCGACCATCGCGCCGAGTCCGACCCGCGGGAACCCGGCGAGGCGGCCGGCCAGCTCGGTGTCGAACAGGGAGGTGGGCACCATGCCTATTTCCCGCAGGCACGGCAGGTCCTGGGTGGCGGCGTGCAGGATCCATTCGGTACCGGAGAGGGCTTCGCCCAGTGCTGACAGGTCGGGGCAGCCCACCGGGTCGATCAGTGCGGACCCCGCACCCTCGCGGCGCAGCTGCACCAGGTAGGCGCGCTGGCCGTACCGGTACCCGGAGGCCCGTTCGGCGTCGACGGCGACGGGGCCGGTGCCCGCGGCGAAGGCCGCGACCACTTCGGCGAGGGCGTCCGCGTCGGCGACCACCGGAGGAATCCCCTCACGGGGCTCCAGCAAGGGAGTCGGCAGCCCACCGGGCGGAACAACGACGTCGTCCGGGGGGCCGCCCCCGGTGGTGGTGCGCAGGTCTGCTGCGGGATCTTGGGCGTCGGTCACCGGTCAAGGGTATCCGTGTATACGACGCGCCCGTCGCCGGAACGTTCCGTCGACGGGCGCGAGCGGTATGCGGGGTGTTCTCCCGGCGTCCTCCGAGGGTCTCCCGGGCGGTTCCCCCGCAGTGTTTCCGGAGGCGGGTATCCGGGGGTCGCGGCCCCCGGTCAGTGGATGATCCCGGTGCGCAGCGCCACGGCGACCATGCCGGCGCGGTCACCCGTGCCCAGCTTGCGGGCGATCCGGGCGAGGTGGGACTTGACGGTCAGGGCGGACAGGCCCATCGAGACGCCGATGGCCTTGTTGGACTGGCCCTCCGCGACGAGGCGCAGGACCTCCACCTCGCGGCCGGAGAGCTCGCGGTAGCCGCCCGGGTGGCTCGGGGCACCCGGGGGGCGGCGGTGCATACGGGCGGCGGCGGCACCGATGGGGGCGGCGCCGGGCCGGGTGGGGAGCCCGATGTTGGTCCGGGTACCGGTGACGACGTAGCCCTTGACTCCGCCCGCGAGGGCGTTGCGCACGGCGCCGATGTCGTCGGCGGCGGACAGGGCCAGGCCGTTGGGCCAGCCGGCGGCCCGGGTCTCGGAGAGCAGGGTGAGACCGGAACCGTCGGGCAGGTGTACGTCGGCCACGCAGATGTCGCGCGGGCTGCCGACGCGGGGGCGGGCCTCCGCGATGGACGACGCCTCGATCACGTCACGTACTCCGAGGGCCCACAGGTGGCGGGTCACGGTGGAGCGGACGCGCGGGTCGGCCACGACGACCATGGCCGTCGGCTTGTTCGGGCGGTAGGCGACCAGGCTTGCGGGCTGCTCGAGAAGAACGGACACCTAGGCCTCCTGGGGGAGTGGCGGGACGGCCGGCTCGGGGAAGGAAGCCGGTGCGAACCGTGCGGATGGTCACTCACTCCTTCGGCACGTCACCCGCCCGGCTTTAGGGAATGATCACGATTTGGTGAGTAACAATTCGGGCAATTCGGACGCACGATCGATCATCGGTTGATCAGAAGCCCGCAAGGGGCGCCGTCTTTCGACAATCCGCCCAGGTCCTCGATCAGTCGTTCTGCGCCGCGCGCCCTTTCCGGCGGCCGTACGGCCCTGCGGCTACGGGTGGTGCGGACCGCGGCGCTGTGGCAGGGAGACCACACCCGTCGCGGTGTCCGTCGGACCCACCGGCGGCAGCCCCGCGATCTGGCACAGCAGCTCGCACCACGCCGACAGGTGCGCCGAGGTGTCCGGCACCCCGCCCACCCCCTCGCGCGGCGTCCACGAGGCCCGGATCTCGATCTGCGTGGCCGGACGCCGCTCCGCGAGCCCGCCGAAGTAGTGCGAGCCCGCCATGGTCACGGTGCCGCTCGCCTCCCCGTACGCCAGCCCGCGCGCGTCCAGCGCACCGGTCAGCCAGGACCAGCAGACCTCGGGCAGCAGCGGGTCCGCGGCCATCTCGGGCTCCAGCTCCGCCCGTACGAGCGTCACCAGCCGGAAGGTCCCCTGCCAGGCGTCGTGCCCGGCCGGATCGTGGAGCAGGATCAGCCTGCCGTCCGCCAGGTCGTCCTCGCCGTCCACCACCGCGGCCTCCAGCGCATAGGCGTGCGGCGCCAGTCTCTGGGGTGGTTTCGTGGGGTCGATCTCGATCCCCGCACGCAGCCGGGCCTTCTTCAAGCCGTCGACCGCCCGCCGGAACGGGAGCGGGACGGAGCTCTCCTTCGCGCTGTCCATACCCTCGGCGCCATCTGAAAATCGTCCCTGAGCCGCAGCCATGCGGGGAAGACTAGGCGGAACGAGCGCCCCTGCGGCGCAGGGACACCCTCGCCGGGGCGGACACTTCTTCATACGTGCGAAGATTTGGGTCGTGAGCGCCAACACCCGCCCCACGGGCCAGCCGAGTCAGACGTACGATTCCGCCTTCCTGAAGGCGTGCCGGCGGGAGCCGGTGCCGCACACCCCGGTGTGGTTCATGCGGCAGGCGGGGCGCTCGCTCCCGGAGTACCGCAAGCTGCGCGAGGGCACGCAGATGCTCGAGTCCTGCATGCGGCCCGACCTGGTCACCGAGATCACGCTCCAGCCGGTGCGGCGCCACAACGTGGACGCGGCGATCTTCTTCTCGGACATCGTGGTCCCGCTCAAGGCCATCGGCGTCGACCTGGACATCAAGCCGGGCATCGGCCCGGTCGTCGCCCAGCCGATCCGCCGCCGCGAGGACCTCGCACAGCTGCGCGACCTCACCCCCGAGGACGTCTCGTACGTCACCGAGGCGATCGGCATGCTCACGGGTGAACTGGGCGCCACGCCGTTGATCGGATTCGCGGGCGCGCCTTTCACCCTCGCGAGCTACCTGGTCGAGGGCGGACCCTCCAAGAACCACGAGCACACCAAGGCCCTCATGTACGGGGACCCGCAGCTGTGGGCCGACCTCCTGGACCGGCTCGCGGAGATCACCTCCGCCTTCCTGAAGGTCCAGATCGAGGCCGGCGCCTCCGCCGTCCAGCTCTTCGACTCCTGGGTCGGCGCGCTCGCCCCGGCGGACTACCGCCGCTCGGTGATGCCCGCCTCGGCGAAGGTCCTGGAGTCCGTCGCCTCGTACGGGGTCCCGCGCATCCACTTCGGCGTGGGCACGGGCGAGCTCCTCGGCCTCATGGGCGAGGCCGGCGCGGACGTCATGGGCGTCGACTACCGGGTCCCGCTGGACGAGGCCGTGCGCCGCGTCGGCCCCGGCAAGGCGCTCCAGGGCAACCTGGACCCCGCGGTGCTCTTCTCCACCCCGGAGGCCGTCGAGGCCAAGACGGACGAGGTCCTCGCGGCCGCCGCCGGCCTGGAGGGCCACGTCTTCAACCTGGGCCACGGCGTCCTCCCGACGACCGACCCCGACGCGCTGACCCGCCTGGTGGACTACGTCCACACCCGCACCGCGCGCTGAACCCGCCGCCCTGTTCCGGCAGACCCGGAACAGGGCCGCCCGGTAATGCTGTGGCGTACGGGAGGACCCCGCGGGCAGGGTGTGTGCATGAGCCACGAATCCGACCGGATCACCACGCCCATCACCCCGGACCTCCTGCGCGGGGCCCTGGACCTGGAGCGCACCGAGCACGGGCTGCTGCCGCACCGGCTGCCCGCCCGCGCCCGGGCCCAGTTCACCGAGGGAGACCTGGCCACGGTCGAGACGCAGCCCTCCGGCGTACGGCTGGTGTTCCGCACCCGGGCCACCGTCATCGAGCTGGACGCGCTCCGCACGAAGATGGCCTACGACGGCGCCCCGCCCCGTCCCGACGGGCTGTACGACCTGCTGATCGACGGCCTGCCGGCCGGGCAGGCCGGCGTCGGCGGCGGCAACGTCCTCCAGGTGGACATGGCCACCGGCGCCGTGCGGCCCCGGTCCGGCCCGCCCGGAACCGTACGGTTCGCCGGCCTCCCGGACCGCGCCAAGGACGTCGAGATCTGGCTTCCGCACAACGAGATCACCCAGCTCGTGGCCCTGCGCACGGACGCCCCCGTCGAGCCGCTGCCCGACACGGGCCGCCGCCGCTGGGTGCACCACGGCAGCTCGATCAGCCACGGCTCCGACGCCGCCAGCCCCAGCACCACCTGGCCCGCGCTGGCCGCCACCCTCGGCGGCGTCGAGCTGACCAACCTGGGCCTGAGCGGCAACGCGCTGCTCGACCCGTTCACCGCCCGCGCGCTGCGCGACACCCCCGCCGACCTGATCAGCGTCAAGATCGGCATCAACCTCGTCAACCGCGACCTGATGCGCCTGCGGGCCTTCGGACCCGCGGTGCACGGCTTCCTCGACACCGTGCGCGAGGGCCACCCCACCGTCCCGCTCCTGGTCGTCTCGCCCATCCTGTGCCCCATGCACGAGGAGACCCCCGGCCCCAGCGCGCCGGACTTCAGCGAGCTCGCCGAGGGGCGGCTGCGGTTCCGGGCCGCGGGCGACCCCGCCGAACGGGCCTTCGGCAAGCTGACCCTCGGCGTCATCCGGGAGGAGCTCGCCGAGATCGTGCGCCGGCGCGCGGCCGACGACCCGAACCTGCGTCTCCTCGACGGCCGCGCCCTCTACGGCGAGCAGGACGCGGTGGAGCTGCCGCTGCCCGACGGACTCCACCCGGACGCGGCCGCGCACCGCCGCATGGGCGAGCGGTTCGCGGCCCTCGCCTTCGCCGCGGACGGCCCGTTCGCGACGCCGGCCGCACCCTAGGCCGTCTCTTCCGGGTCTTGTCGGGCCCGTCCCGCCCGGCACGGCACCTCGCCGCGTTGTCGGGGCGCCCGAGTACGTCCAGTACACGGGCGCCCCTCCGCCTTGCGATGCTTCCCCTCGGCCCTGGCGGGCCTGGGGAGACCCCATGGCACCGGACGACCCGGGCTCACCCGACAAGATCCGAAAGAGACGGCCTAGTGCTGTGACCGGCAAGGTTCACCGGGTTTCCACAGCACTAGACGGCCGAGCGGACCGCCGCGACGGCCTTGCGGGCCGCCACCAGGACCGGGTCCCAGACCGGGGAGAACGGCGGTGCGTAGCCCAGGTCCAGGGACACCATCGCGTCCACCGTCATCCCCGCGGTGAGGGCCACCGCCGCGATGTCCACCCGCTTCGCGGCCCCCGCGCCACCGACGATCTGGACCCCGAGGAGGCGGCCCGTGCGGCGTTCCGCCAGCATCTTCACCGTCATCTCCGCCGCGCCCGGGTAGTAGCCCGCCGTGTTGGTGGAGGTGATGGTGGCGGTCACGAACCGCAGGCCCGCCTCCAGCGCGTCCCGCTCGCGCAGCCCCGTACGGGCGATCTCCAGGTCGCAGACCTTGCTTACCGCGGTACCGACCACCCCGGGGAAGGTCGCGTAGCCGCCGCCCACGCCCGAGCCGATGACCTGGCCGTGCTTGTTCGCGTGGGTGCCCAGCGGGATGTGCCGGGTGCGGCCCGCGACCAGGTCCAGGACCTCCACGCAGTCGCCGCCCGCCCAGATGTTCTCCTGGCCCCGCACCCGCATCGAGAGGTCGGTGAGGATGCCCCCCGACGGACCGAGGGGGAGGCCGGCGGCCCGGGCGAGCGCGGTGCGCGGCTCCACCCCGATGCCGAGGACGACCACGTCCGCCTCGTACTCCTCGCCCGCCGACGTGGCCACCGCACGGGCCCGGCCCTCCGCGTCGGTGAGGATCTTCGTCACCTCGGCGCGGGACACCGTACGGATCCCCATGCGGTTCATCGCGCTGTGCACCAGCCCGCCCATGTCCGGATCCAGCGTGGCCATCGGCTGCGCGCCCCGGTGCAGGACGGTGACCTCGTAGCCCCGCTCCACCAGGGCCTCGGCCATCTCCACGCCGATGTACCCGGCGCCGACCACGACCGCCCGGCGGCCCTCGGTGCGCCGCAGGGTGTCCATCAGCCGCTGGCCGTCGTCCAGGGTCTGGATGCCGTGGACCCCGTGCGCGCCGATCCCGGGGAGCCGGGGGCGGACCGGGCGGGCGCCCGTCGCCAGGACGAGCTTGTCGTAGCCCGTCCAGCCCTCCGATCCGGTGTCCAGGTCGCGGGCCCGGACCCGGGATCCGGCAAGGTCGAGCTCCACGACCTCGGTCCGCGTCCGCAGATCGATGTCCCGGGCCCGGTGCTCCTCGGGGGTGCGGGCGATCAGGTCGTCGCGCTCGGCGACCCGGCCGCCGACCCAGTACGGGATCCCGCACGCGGAGTAGGAGGTGAAGTGCCCCCGCTCGAAGGCGACGATCTCCAGCTCCGCCGGGCCCTTGAGCCTGCGGGCCTGTGACGCGGCGGACATCCCCGCCGCGTCACCGCCGACCACCACCAGTCTTTCCGTCGCCATCGTCCGTACCGCCCCTTCACCACCATTGGATGGTGAACACGCTACGGCCGAACGCGCGTTCAGTCCTGTACGTCGGCCTCGGTGTCCGGAGCCCTCCGGGCCGCCGGCACCGTCACCCGCTTCGGAACCAGACCCGCCTTCGGGGCCGCCGGACGCCACCGCCGGTACAGCCGGACCAGCAGCGCCACCACCACGGCCGTCAGCGCGAACGGCAGCACCGCGCCCACCGCCACCGTCAGATAGCGCAGGACCTTGGTGAAGACGTCCCAACCGCCGCCCAGGGCCCCCAGGAAGGTGGGCTCCTCCTTCTTCTCCGCCTCCGGCTTCGCGGCGGGCTCCGTGACCTCCAGCGTGATCGTGCCCAGCGCGGTCTGGTCCTTCAGCGCCGTCTGCTGCGCCAGCAGCGACTCCAGGTCGGACTGGCGGCGCGACAGCTCGCTCTCCAGCATCACCACCTCGCTCAGCGCCGAGGCCTTGCCCATCATCTCCCGCACCCGCGCCACGCTGGCCTGCTGCGAGGAGACACGGCTGCCGATGTCGGCGACCTTCTCGGTGACGTCCTGCGCGTCGACCTTGCGGTGCAGGAGCTTCCCGCTGCCCTCCATCGCGCCGAGCACCGCGTCGTACTGCTCGCCCGGCACCCGGAGGGTCAGCGTCGAGGTCATCCGGCCGTCCTCGCCGCGCTTGGTGGACTCGTTGCCGACGTAGCCGCCCGCTCCGTCGGCGGCCGTGCGGGCCGCCGCGAGCGTCTTCTGGACGTCCTGCGTCTCGATGCCGAGCGTCGCCGTACGGATGACGTTCGGGCGGACCGCGGCCGGCGGCCGGTCGTTCTTGGCGGCGGACCCGGAGCCGGCGGCCCCCGCGGACCCGGCCGGAGCCGGGGCCGCCGCGGCGCCCTCCGGGGCCTTTCCGTCGGCGGCGGGCGCCACCGCCGCCTTGTCGCTCGCGGAGCCCTGGTCGCTCGCGCCGCAGCCGGTGAGCGCGAGCGCCCCGGCCAGCGAGAGGGCGGCCAGGGCCGCCGCGGAACGGTGTCTGTCGAAGCTGCGCATCGCTGCAAACCCCCGAGGATCGGCTGGTGTTGCCGGTTCGACGTCCAGAGTCCCGTCGCGGGTTTCGAATCCACGGTCCCGAGCCGATCCCGATGCGGTCACGGTCCGGCCTCGGAGATCGATCTGAGACGATGTGTCCATGCACGAAGCGGACATGCGTACGGATCGGCCGGGCTCCTCCTCCCGGCCCGCGGGCTCCCCGGGCCACGCCGTCGTCATCGGCGGCGGCATCGCGGGCCTCGCGGCAGCCCACCGGCTGCTCGGCGAGGGCGTCCGCGTCACCCTGCTGGAGGCCGGACCGCGGCTCGGCGGCAAGCTGTACGCCGGCGAGCTCGCCGGGGCGCCCGTCGACCTCGGCGCCGAATCCATGCTCGCCCGCCGCCCCGAGGCCGTGGCGCTCGCCGAGGCCGTCGGCCTCGGCGCATCCGTGCAGGCGCCCGCCACCGCCACCGCCCACCTGTGGACCCGCGGCGCACTGCGGCCGATGCCGCGCGGCCACGTCATGGGCGTCCCCGGCGACCTGGGACCGCTCGCCGCCTCCGGGGTGCTCTCCGCCGAGGGCCTGGCCCGCATCGAGGCCGAGCGCACGCTGGCGCCCACCGAGATCGGCGAGGACGTCGCCGTCGGCGAGTACGTCGCGGCCCGCCTGGGCCGCGAGGTCGTCGACCGGCTGGTCGAACCGCTGCTCGGCGGTGTCTACGCGGGCGACGCCTATCGGATCTCCATGCGGGCCGCCGTGCCCCAGCTCTTCGAGGCCGCCCGCACCCACGCCCTCCTCGGCGACGGAGTACGCGAACTCCAGCGCCGGGCCGAGGCCGCACCCCAGCCGCCCGGCCCGGTCTTCGCCGGAATCGACGGCGGCATCGGACGGCTCCCGCTCGCCGTGGCCGAGGCCTGCCGGGCAGCCGGCGCGCGGCTCGTCACCGGCGCCCCCGTCCGCGAGGTCCTCCGTACGGCCGACGGCTGGCGGGTGGTCGCCGGCGCCGAGGCCATCGAGGCCGACGCCGTGATCCTGGCCACCCCGGCCGGGGCCGCCGCGCGCCTGCTGGACGGGCTCGCGCCGACCGCGGCCGCCGAGCTGCGCGGGGTCGAGTACGCCTCGATGGCCCTGATCACGATGGCCTTCCGCCGCCGCGACCTGCCGGCGGCCGTCTCCGGCGGCGGCGCCAGCGGATTCCTCGTACCGCCCGTCGACGGCCGCACCATCAAGGCCTCCACCTTCTCCAGCAACAAGTGGGCCTGGGCGGCAGCGGATCCGGAACTCTTCCTGCTGCGCACCTCGGTGGGCCGCTACGCCGACGAGAGCATCCTGCTGCGCGAGGACGGCGAGCTCGTCGACGTCTCCCTCGCCGACCTCGGCGAGGCCGTCGGCCTGGCGGCCCGGCCGGTCGCCTCCACCGTCACCCGCTGGGACGGCGGACTGCCCCAGTACTCGGTCGGCCACCTCGACCGCGTCGCCCGGATCCGCGGCGCCGTCGCGGCCCTGCCGGGCCTCGCGGTGTGCGGCGCCGTCTACGACGGCGTGGGCATTCCGGCCTGCATCGCGAGCGCCGGCAGGGCCGCGGACACGGTGATCGCCGCGCTGGGCGCGCGTACGGCACCCCTGGCACCGACCACTGATCAGCGCACGGGACAATAGGCACATGACTGCACCAGAGAAGATTCCCAACGCGGGGAAGAAGGCGAAGGACCTCAATGAGGTCATTCGCTACACCCTGTGGTCCGTCTTCAAGCTGAAGGACGTTCTTCCCGAGGACCGGACCGGCTACGCCGACGAGGTCCAGGAGCTCTTCGACCAGCTGGGCGCCAAGGACATCACCGTCCGCGGCACCTACGACGTCTCCGGCCTGCGCGCCGACGCCGACGTCATGATCTGGTGGCACGCCGAGACGGCGGACGAGCTGCAGACCGCCTACAACCTGTTCCGCCGCACCCGACTGGGCCGCGCGCTGGAGCCGGTGTGGTCGAACATGGCCCTGCACCGCCCGGCCGAGTTCAACAAGTCGCACATCCCGGCCTTCCTGGCCGACGAGGTCGCGCGCGACTACGTCAGCGTGTACCCCTTCGTGCGCAGTTACGACTGGTACCTGCTGCCCGACGAGGACCGCCGTCGTATGCTCGCCGACCACGGCAAGATGGCGCGCGGCTACCCCGACGTGCGCGCCAACACCGTCGCCTCCTTCTCCCTGGGCGACTACGAGTGGATGCTGGCCTTCGAGGCGGACGAGCTGTACCGCATCGTCGACCTGATGCGTCACCTGCGTGCCTCCGAGGCCCGTATGCACGTCCGTGAAGAAGTGCCCTTCTACACCGGGCGCCGCAAGTCCGTCGCCGACCTGGTGGCCGGACTCGCCTGAGACCTCCCCTGGGGGGAAGGACCGGAGGACGACCACACCGTCAGGTGAGTTCCTCCGGTGGATCGGGAGGCTGGTCCGAAAGACGGCCCCTGCCCCCGAAACGACGCAGCCGGAGATCCCGCCCGGAAGTTCAGACGACTGGCGGCAGCAGCGCCCTGCGGGCGCCCGCTGCCCGGTCGTCCAGCGACACCGGTGCGGGCTCCGGATGCGGCGCGCACGTGACGCGCCACCCCGGGGTGGCGCCCGTCAGCAGATACCGCTCCACGTGACGGTCCACGCAGTCATTGCGTCCGCCGACCACTCCGTGGGAGCCGGCTCCCGCCTCCGTCACCAGCGAAGCCCCGGCGCCGAGCCGCCGCTGGAGTTCGAGCGCGCCCGGGTACGGGGTCGCCCCGTCCCGCTCCGCCGCCACCACCAGGGTCGCCGGCAGCCGCTGCGGCCCGTCCCCGACCGCCACCGGCCGCTGCCGCTCGCGCACCGGCCAGGAGGCGCACGGCAGGTTCAGGAAGGCGTTGGCCCAGGTCTCGAAGGGGGCCCTGCGGGCCAGTTCGGTGTGGTCACGGTCCCAGGTCTCCCAGTCCGCGGGCCACGGGGCGTCGTTGCACAGCACCGCCGTGTACACCGCCGTCGCGTTCTCGGCCTCGGCCGCCGCCGCGGGGTCGGCTGCGGGGCCGGCCTGGGCGGTCAGCGGGGCCGGATCGCCGCGCAGGTGGGCCGCGAGGGCCGCCGCCCGTTCGGGCCACACGTCGTCGTAGTACGCGGCCTGGAGGTAGGCGGCCCGGAGCTCGCCGGTCCCCACGACCCCGCCCGCCGGCGTACGGGCCACCGCGTCCCGGACCCGTTCGTAGCTCGCCTGCACGGCCGCGGGCGTGGCGCCGAGGCCGTACGTGTCGTGGTGGCGGGCCGCCCAGGCGCGGAAGTCGTACCAGCGGCGCTCGAAGCCGGCCGACTGGTCGAGGTTGTTGCGGTACCAGATGCGGCGCGGGTCGGGATCGACCGCCGAGTCGAGGACCATCCGGCGGACCCGGCCCGGGTACAGGGTGGCGTAGACGGCCCCGAGGTAGGTGCCGTACGAGGCGCCCATGAAGCTCAGCTTCCGCTCGCCGAGTGCGGCCCGCAGCACGTCCAGATCGCGGGCGTTGTCGAGCGTCGTGTAGTACGGCAGGGCCGCGCCGGCCCGCCGCGAGCAGCCGCGGGCGTACGCCCGGGCGGCCGCGAGGCGCTGCCTCTTGTACGCGGGGGAGGGCTCGGCCGGTACCTGGGTGGGGCCCGCGGCCCGGGTGGCGGGGTCCTGGCAGGACAGCGGGGCGGAGCGGCCGACGCCGCGCGGGGCGTAGCCGACGAGGTCGTAGGCGGCGGCGATGGACTCCCAGCCCGGCAGGTCGGCGACGAGCGGGAAGTGCATGCCGGAGGCCCCCGGGCCGCCCGGATTGTGGATCAGCGCGCCCTGGCGGGCGGCGCCCCGGGCACCGGTGGCGGTGGTCCGGCTGACGGTGAGGGAGATCTGCGGGCCGTCCGGGCGGGCGTAGTCGAGCGGTACGCGCAGGGTGGCGCACCGGACCGGGCCGGAGAGGCCCTCGACGTCGGGGCAGCGGCCGAAGTCGAGGCCGCCGCCCCGGGCCGCGGCGCGGCGGGCGACGAGGGCGGCGCCGGCCGCCTCGGCCGCCTCGGCCGCCGTCCCGCCGGGGGAGCCGGGCGGGGTGCCCTCCAGGGCGTGGGCGGGCAGGTGGGCCGGGGCGCACAGGAGGAGGGCGAGCGCCGCCACGGGGGCCGTGCGACCTGCGAGTCCCGTCCGCATGGCGGCTCCTTCCTCTCATCCGATGAACCGATGAGAGGCCCGGGCGCTGCCGTTGTAAAGGATCACCGGCGGGTGTCGGCGCCGATGCTCCCGTTGCCGCGGATTCCGCCCCCGGTTGCCGTACCAGCCAATCGTGTCCGCCAGCCGCGCCCGGTGGCCGTGCCTCCGGCCGTCAGGAGCTGCTGCTGCCGCAGCTGGAGCTCGAGGAGCTGCCGCAGCTCGACGAACTGCCGCAGCTCGAGCTGCTGCTCGAACAGCTGGAGCCGCCGCCGGACGAGCCGCAGCCGCCGCCCGAGGAGCCGCAGCCCGTACTGCCGCCGCAGCCCGAGCCACTGCCGCAGCTCGACCCGCCACCGCTGCCGCCGTCGCTCCCGGCGCACCAGACGATCGGCAGCACCTCGGCCCCGGACCAGTGCGCGGAGCCGCCCGTGCCGTGGGAGCCCGTGCGCGACTGCGCCGCGGCCAGCCGGGTCCCGCGGGCGGCGGGCACCAACTGCTGGCGCAGGTACGGGTCCCGCAGACCGCGCAGCCCGAACAGCGCGGTCTGCACGTGCGGGGCCCGGTCGTTCAGGTGGGCGGAGCGGACCGCGCGCAGCGCACGCGCCCCGGCCCCGGTGACGCGGCTCTTGGCCCCGGCCGCACAGACCAGGCCCACGACGATGCCGCCCACCAGGGCGAAGATCACCTTCACGATGAACGGCACCGCCGAGCCGGAGTCGACGGCGAGCGCGACGAAGGTCAGCACCATCGACACCGGGAACAGCAGTGCGCACACCAGGGCCTGGATCAGACCCCAGCGGCGGAAGCGCCGCAGTCCGGACCCGGGCGGGGTGATCAGCCCGCGGGCGGCCAGCGCGTCCCCGATCTCCTGGACGGCCGGGTCGCACATGGCGGTGTAGCGCACCTGGTAGAGCCATCCCGAGGGCGCCCCCCGGTGGGCCTGGAGGACGGCCCGCTCGGCGGGGTCGGCGGCCCGCGCCCCGGGGCGTACCTGGACGATGCCCGGACCGCCGGCCACCAGCCGGCCGTCCCCGAGCATGGAGACGAGCGCGACGTCCACGACGGTGCCGGGGCCGCCCACCACGAAGGCGGCCTCGGACAGGTCGTGCAGGGCGGGGGCGGGTCCGGCGGGCGCGGAGCGCGCTCGGCGGAGCCCGGTGATCAGCAGGGCGGAGGAGACGAGGACGGCGATCCAGATCGCCACGGCGAGGAGGTTCATGCCGCTCTCCCCGCGAGCGCCCGGGCCCAGCGCACGATCCGGCGCGGCGGCCTGGCCCCGGTGCGGTCCCGCCACCAGGCGGTGAGCCGGCGCCGGGCGACGGGGTCGGCCGGCAGGTCCCGGATCAGCAGGTCCTCGGCGAAGTCCAGCGCGTCCCGGCGGTACCCGGCCGTCATCGGGCGGCCCTTGGCGTAGGAGAGGAAGGCCTCGCGGTACGGGTCCGGGCCGCCCAGGATCTCCGGCAGCTCGGGAGCCAGCCGGGCCACCACGTCGGCCCGCTTGGCGGCCAGCGCCCGGGCCTGCACCCGGATCCGCCGGCGGTCGAAGCCCTCGGGCACGGGGGTCCCGGCCACCAGCGCCGACAGCAGCGCGGCCTGCCCGAGCGCCACCCGGGTCCGGGCCGACTCCTCGACCGGAAGCGGCTCGTCGGCGGCATCCCGCTCTGCGGCGGGATCCGGCTCCGCGTCCGGGCGCGGCTCGGCGGCCGCCGGGCCGGACCCGGCGACGGCCGGCCGGCCGGGGGCGGGCGGCCCCGCCGTCACCACCGCGCGGATCGCGGCCAGTTCGCCCGCGAGCTCCGCCTCCGCGGGGAAGTCGTCGTCGCGCTCCAGCAGGACGCCCGGCGGGTCCACCCGGGAGCGCAGCGCGGCCAGCAGGTCGAGGACGACCGGCGGGACCGGGTGCGCGTGGGTGTCGTGCCAGACGCCGTCCCGTTCGATCCCGCCCGCCACGTGCACGTACGCGAGCGCCTCCAGCGGGATCGCGTCCAGCACGGCGGCCGGGTCCTCGCCCCGGTTGACCCGGTTGGTGTGCAGGTTGGCCACGTCGATCAGCAGCCGGACACCGGTCCGCTCGACCAGTTCCGTGAGGAACTGCGCTTCCGTCAGCTCCTCGCCCGGCCAGGAGAACAGCGCGGCGATGTTCTCCAGGGCCAGCGGCACGGGCAGGGAGTCCTGCGCGATCCGCACGTTCTCGCACAGCACGTCCAGCGCGTCGCGGGTGCGCGGCACCGGCAGCAGGTGCCCGGCCTCCAGCACCGGCGAGGAGGTCCGTACGAAGGCGATGTGCTCGGTGACGAGCGGCGCCCCCAGCGCCACCGCCCGTTCGCCGAGCGCCGCGAGCTTCGCCGGCTCGGGGCGGTCCGCCCCGCCGAGGCCGAGCGAGACCCCGTGCGGCACCACGCGCGTGCCCCGCTCGCGCAGCCGCAGCAGGGACTCGGGCAGGTGGCCCGGGCATACGTTCTCGGCCACCACCTCGACCCAGTCCAGGCCGGGAAGCCGTTCGACGGCGTCCGCGATCTCCGGCCGCCAGCCGATGCCCACCCCCAGGTGTGCCATGGGTTTCATGTCCCCTCGCCCCCTCTCGTCGCACCGTGTGCCGGTGTCATGGCCCCGACGGAGTCGCGCCAACCGCAGAGGGGGACGTTCAGAGGAACATTTGAGGTTCCCGCCGACCGGGGCCCCGTCGGAGCCGGCCCGTCAGAGCCGGTCCGTCACAGCCGGGCCCGCAGTGCCGGATGGTCGGCGACCACCGTCGCGCTGCCCGGCGCGATCTCGGTGAACCCGGCGTCCCGGACCACCGGCAGTCCGCTCCCGCCCAGCTCCGCCCACCGCTCGCGCGGGGCCGTCCGTACCGCCAGCCGGAAACCGGACTCCTGCCAGGCGGCCCGCTCCGCCCCCGTCAGCTCCCACCACGCCAGCTGGGCCGCGTGCCCGGCCTGGGCCATGGCCTTGCCGGCCGACATGTCGAGGCCCGGGTTGAGCCACAGCACCGGCAGGCCCGGTTCCGTGACGGCGGCGACGGGCTCCGGGTCGTCCAGATCGGTGCCCGACACCTGGAGCTTGGCCAGTTCCTTGGGCCAGCCGTCGAGGGGCACCGGCGGGAAGACCCGTACCTGCGCGCCGTCCCCGTCGACCGTGACGCCCGGCAGGGTCTCCGCCTTGCGCCACTCCGCCCCGCGGGCGCG
Organism: Streptomyces sp. Sge12; assembly: GCF_002080455.1. Classification (NCBI taxonomy): domain Bacteria; kingdom Bacillati; phylum Actinomycetota; class Actinomycetes; order Kitasatosporales; family Streptomycetaceae; genus Streptomyces; species Streptomyces sp. Sge12. The sequence goes on along the minus strand of NZ_CP020555.1, from coordinate 1,929,297 downwards.
CCGGACCACCTTGCGGATCCGTGCGTCCTGCCAGTCGCGGACCGCCCCGGCCCACTCGCCGTCGCCCTGCGCCCGCTCGTCGGTGAGCAGGACCAGCACCGCGCGGGCCGCCGTCTCCAGGGCGTCGGTACGGGCGGGCGGCTCGGCCTTCTCGATCCGCACCACCAGCGGCAGCACGAACTGCGGGGCCTCGTCGCGCCGTACGTGTTCCTGCCGGAAGGGGCTGTCCTCCCCGACCGCGGGGACGTCGGAGATGTCGTTGGTGTGCTGGCTGCTCATCCCGCCAAGGATGCCAGCCTCCACCTTCAGGATGATGCCCCGGGTGGGCGGCCCGGGTGAGGATCGCAGCCATGAAGAGTGACCTTTTCGCGTCCGAGAACCTGGCCCGGACGGCCGTCGCCCCCGGCATGAGCCTGCAGAACGCCAAGTCGGTGAAGTACAACGTCTACGGTGAAATGCTGGCCCGCCAGGGCTCGATGGTCGCCTTCCGCGGCAACCTCCAGTTCGAGCGCAAGGGACAGGGCATAGGCGGAATGCTCAAGCGCGCCGTGACGGGCGAGGGCCTCGCGCTCATGTCCGTACGCGGGCAGGGCGAGGCCTGGTTCGCGCACCAGGCCGGCAACTGCTTCATCATCGACTTCGAGCCGGGTGACGCCCTCACCATCAACGGCCGCAACGTGCTCTGCTTCGACCCCACGCTGTCCTACGAGATCAAGATGGTGAAGGGCGCCGGCATGACCGGAGGCGGTCTCTTCAACAGCCTCTTCACCGGCACCGGCAAGCTCGCCGTCGTCTGCGACGGCCACCCGATCATCATCCCGGTCACCCCTCAGGCGCCGGTCCACGTGGACACGGACGCGGTGGTCGGCTGGAGCGCCCAGCTGGAGACCGGCCTGCACCGCTCCCAGTCGGTCGGCTCGATGATCCGCGGCGGCTCCGGCGAGGCGGTCCAGCTGAAGCTGAGCGGCGAGGGCTTCGTCATCGTCCGCCCGAGCGAGGTCACCGAGACGGCGGCCGGGCACTGAACCTGACCGGTGTGGGCCGCCGCTACGGACGGCGCCGGCCCTGGGTGCTGCGCGGCATCACGCTGGAGCTCCCGCGGGGCGCCCTCGTACGGATCGAGGGCGGCAACGGCGGCGGCAAGTCCACCCTGCTGCGGCTCCTCGCCGGGATCGACGCCCCGACCGAGGGACGCATCACGGGCCGCCCGCCCCGCACCGGCTACGTACCCGAACGCTTCCCGGCGGCGCTCCCGCTCACGGCCGCCTCCTACCTGACCCACCTGGGCCGGGTGCACGGACTGCCGCGCGCCGAGGCGGCCCGCCGGGCGGCCGACCGGCTGGAGCGGTTCGGCGCCGCCGCGTACGCCCGCACCCCGATGGCCGAACTGTCCAAGGGGAGCAGCCAGAAGGTGGCCGTCGCCCAGGCCCTGCTCGCCGAACCGGGGCTGCTCGTCCTCGACGAGGCGTGGACCGGCCTGGACGCTCCCGCCCGGGCCGAGCTGGACCGCGCCGTCGCCGAGCGCACCGCGGCCGGAGGCACCGTCGTGTTCGTCGACCACGATCCGCGACGGCTCGCGGGCGTGGCCGACGCCCACCACCGGGTCGAGGGCGGGACCCTCGTCCCCGGGACCGGGGCGCAGGGACCCCGCGTGCGGATCCACGCCGTCGGAGCGCCCGGCAGCCCGCTGCCCCCGTATGCGGGCCCGGGCGCAGTGCCCGCCCCGGGCGGGGGAGTACTGCTCACCGTCGACGGCGAACGCTCCGACGCGGTCCTGCGCGAACTGCTCACGGCCCGGCCGCCCTGGCACATCCGCACCGTGGAGGAACTCCCGTGACCGCCCTGCTCCGTTACCAGGGCGCCCTGCTCCTGCGCTCCCAGCGATGGCTCGCGCCCCTGATCACGTACGCCGCCTTCGTGGCCGCCGGGATCCGCCCGGGCGACCCGGCGCTGGACTCCCTCGGGTTCGCGGCCGCCGGCCTGGTCCCGGTGACCGCCTGGCTGGTCCGGATCTGCGTGACCGGCGAACCCGACGCGGCCCGCGACTGCACGGCCGCGGCGGCCGGTCCCGTACGGGTCCACACGGCGGCCCTCCTCACCGCCCTGGCCGGGGCACTGCTCGCCGGAGCCGCGGCGGCCGCCGCGGCCCTGCTCATCGGCGACCGGGCCGGGGCCGGCACGGGCGGGGCCGCCCTCGCCGGAGCCCTCGCGGTGGCGGCCTGCGCCCTGACCGGCGCGGCCGTGGGTGCCCTGTGCAGCCGGCCGCTGGTCCGGCGCCGGGGCTACGGCGTCCTGGCCGGGACCCTCGGCTCCCTGGCGGCCTGGCTGCTCGCACCTTCCCCGGCCCACGGCGCGGTGTCCGCGCTGGTCTCGGCCGCGCACTCGGGGACGGCGCCGCTGCCGCTCCTGCCCCTGGCCGGTGCGCTGCTGCTGGCCGCCGGGGCGGGGACGGCGGCCGCCCTGGCCGCCGCGCGCTAGCTACTGGCCGACGTGGGCGGGGGAGGAGGCGCCCGGGACGAGGAGACGGGGTGGGCCCGTGCCGTCCGCCGGGACCGACCAGATGTCGCTCGCGCGGCCGTCCTGTCCGGGCAGGGCGTAGGCGAGGGTCGAGTCGTCGAGCCAGGCGGCCTGGTCGTCGACGCCGTGGGGTTCGGCCAGCGGCTGCTCGCGCATCGTCGCCAGGTCCAGGACGTACAGCCGCCAGGGTGCCCGGGGGTCGTCGGAGACCTTCTTCTTGAAGGCGACGCGGGCGCCGTCCGGGGACAGCGAGGGGCATTCGGCGTTCTCCCGCAGCGCCTTCGCCGACCAGGCGCGCAGGTCGCCCTCGACGAGGTGGGTGGCGCCCCGAGTGGAGACGGTGGCGTAGAAGCGGTTGTCGTCGGCGGCGAAGCTCACGCCCCAGTAGTTGACGTCGGAGTCGTGGTGGCGGGCCCCGGCGAGGGTCAGCGGGATCTGCTCGATCGACTTGATCAGGTAGCCGGTGCGCAGGTCCAGGATCGCCGTCCGGGTGGAGAACGCGGCGGTGTTGTAGGAGTCGCCGGTCGTGAAGGTGGTCCAGGACAGGATCCGGCCCGAGGCCGAGACGCGGGCCCGGTTCGGGATCCCGGGAACGGTCACCCTGCGGACCTCCCGCAGCCCCCGGTCGAGTACGAGCGCCTCGGTACGGGCCGGGACCCCGGGCAGCTTGCGCAGGCACAGGGCGTGGTCCCCGGCGGTGTGGAAGCGGTCGCAGGACGGGCCGCCGGTCACGCGGGGCGGGCCCGCGTCGGGTTGGCGCGCGACCCGCCCGCCGGCCGCGTCCCGGAAGTAGAGGCCCGGTTCCTCGATGCGGAAGGAGGCGTCGGCCCGCTGCCCGGGCGGCTGTTCGCGGTGCCGGGCGTGGAGTACGTAGCCCAGCGAGCCGCCCGCCAGCAGCAGGGCCGCGGTGAGGGTGAGGGCGAGGCGGAGCCGACGGGACAGCGCGTTCACGGGGCCTCCGGTGCGGTCGGGGATGGGGCGGGCGCGTCGGCGGGCATGAGGCGCGAGGCGGCCGCGAGCGCCCCGGCCAGCGCGAGGGCCGCGGCCCAGAGGGCGGGCCGCGCGCCCCAGAGGGTCCAGGCCGCCCCGAATCCGGCGGCGCCCAGCAGCCGGGCCAACGCCTGGCCGGTCTGCAGCACGGCGAACCCGCCCGCCCGGCCGGCCGCGGGCAGCGCTGGCGCGGCGAGCGCCATCAGGACCCCGTCGGTGGCGGCGTAGAAGACGCCCAGCAGGGCGAGCACCCCCACGACGGTCGGTGGGGAGACGGGGGCGAGCAGCAGCAGGTACGCGCCGAGCAGGGCGGCGTGCCCGGTCAGGAAGGCCGTCCGGCGGCCGGTGCGGTCGGCGATCCTGCCCGCGGGGACGGCGAGCAGGAGGTAGACGGCGGCGGGCCCCAGCGGAAGCAGCGTGAACAGGGCGGGCGGCAGGTCGAGTCCGCGCAGGAGCAGCAGGTAGAGGAAGGAGTCGCCGATGGTGGTGGCGCCGAGCACGGCCGAGGCGTACAGCACGCGGCGGAAGGCCGGATCGCGCAGGGCCGAGGGCCGCGGTGGGGCGGCCCGGGGCGCGATGGGCGTGGGGGGTGCGGTGGCCGGACCGGGCGCGGCCGGGACGTACACCACGAGCAGGAGCACGCCGAGCAGGCCGGTGCAGAAACTGACGGCGAACACCGCGTCATAGGCGTCGGCGGTGGCCCACAGCACGGCGAACGCGGCGAGCGGCCCGAGCAGGGCCCCCGTGGTGTCCATGGCGCGGTGCACGCCGAAGGACCGGCCGAGGGTCTCCGTGGGCCCGCTGAGCGAGATCAGGGCGTCGCGCGGTGCGGTACGGATGCCCTTGCCGAGCCGGTCGGCGGCGAGCGCCGCGGCGATCGCGCCGGTGGCGCCCCCGGCGAGGAGCAGTCCGAGCCGGGAGAGCGCGGAGAGCAGGTACCCGGCGCCGGCGACCCGCTTGTGGTGGCCGCGGCGGTCGGCGAGCCGGCCCCCGAGCAGCCGTACGAGTGCGGTCGCCCCGTTGAACATGCCGTCCAGGAAGCCGAACTGGAGGGGGGTCAGGCCCAGGCCGAGGACGAGGTAGAGCGGCAGTACCGCCGTGACCATCTCGGAGGAGACGTCGGTGACGAGGCTGACCGCGCCGAGCGCGAGGACGGTGGCGGGGACGCGCCGCCGGGCCCCTGGGGTGCGGGGCGGCGCGTCCGGGCGGCCGTTGGCGGCCAGGTACATCAGTGGCAGCTGTACTTCGGGCTGGTGTCCTTGACCTGGCCGTCGGTGGCGACGTAGGTCCACCCGTAACCGGAGTCGGTGAAGTCCAGTTTCACCACGCCGTACGGTCCGCTGATCCGCTTCTGGCTGTGGGGCTGGACCTCCTCGATCGGGTAGGGCTCGGCGCCGCCCATCCCGCCGACGATCTCCACGATCCCGTCGGCGGTCGCCCGGCCCTCCGGGTCCTGCGGGGCGAACCGCTCGTAGTGGTGGTCGTGCCCGTTCAGGACCAGGTCGGCCCCGGCCGCGTACAGGATCTTCCACACCGGCTTGGAGACCGGGTCGTTGCCGTGCCCGCCGGACGAGTAGAGCGGGTGGTGCCAGTAGGCCGCGACGCACGGCTTGGTGTTGGCGGCGAGGTCGGCCTTCAGCCAGTCGATCTGGGCGGCCCGGTCGAAGGAGTTGGAGTCGAGGGCGACGAAGTGCCAGTTGCCCTCGTCGAAGCTGTAGTAGCTCTTGCCCTGCGGGTAGGCGATGCTCCCGAAGTACGACTTGTACCCGGCGAGGGAGCCGGCCGGGTCGTACGTCTCGTGGTTGCCGGGGACCGGGCGCGTCTTGGCCTTGAAGGCGCCCCAGCTCTTGTCGTAGTAGGCGCGGTAGTCGGACAGCCGGGCGTCGTCGTACTGGTTGTCGCCCATGGTCAGGTAGAACTTCGGGTCGATCCGCCGGGCGAGCGCGGCCGTTGCGGGGTGCGCGCAGCCGCTGTCGGACGCCGTGCACTGCGCGGCGATGTCACCGGCGGCGACGACCGTGAAGGAGCCGCCGGGCGGCGGCCCGCCGTCGACGGCGCCGTACACCTCGGCCTCGAAGAGCGAGTAGCCGTACGAGGTTCCGCGCGCGGTGCCCTGGAGGCGCAGGTAGCGGCCTTTGCCGGACAGGCCGGTCCAGTCGTCGACGCCGCCGTTGCCGGCGGTCTCGGCGGCGAGCGCGGTCCAGGCGGTGCCGTCGGCGGACACCTCGACGCGGTACGCCCGGGCGTAGGCCGCCTCCCAGGTGAGGCGCACCCGAGAGACGGTGGCGAGGGAGCCGAGGTCGACCCGGATCCACTGCGGGTCCTTGCCCTCGGCGCTGGCCCAGCGGGTGGCGGGGTCGCCGTCGAAGGCGTTCTTCGCGGAGAGCGAGGAGCTCTCGGTGGAGGACGCGGTGGCCGGCTTCCCGCGCGATATGAGGGGATCGGTGGCGGCCCCGGCCCGTTCGGGCCAGGCCATGAGCAGCGCGCCGACGAGCGCGAGCGCGGCGACGCCGGTGAGGAGGAGGGTGCGGAGTCCGCCGCGTAACAGCGGAGGACGATCGGAGGCGTTCAGGCGCATACCTGGAACTCCCTGCCTTGAGGGCGGTGAGAGCTGGACGCTGGCGCGGAGCGCCGCACTCGCCCGCGGGCGGGGGACGGCGCCACGGCGGCCGGGTCAGAGCTCTCTCGCTGAGCGCGTCATGCCCGTGGGGGTGGGCACCGCGCCGAGCCGCCGCCCGGGACACTAACAGGAAGGAAACTTTCCTACCAGTGCGCGGACAGCAGTGGTGCGAAGCCGTGCCTCCCCTTCCCCGCAGGGGTTCCGCACCCCCGGCCGGTAGGCTCGCGGGTATGGACCCGTCGGATCAGACCCCGTCGTACTGCCCCGCCCCCGCCGCCCCGGCCGGACGGGTGGCGGGACCGCCGTTCGCGGACTGCGTCGAGTGCGCACAGCCCACCGAGTACGGGGTCGCCACCCCGGGCGTGGTGCTCTGCCCGGTGTGCGAGTGGCAGGATGCCCAGCGCACCGCCTGCTCCGGCTAGGGCGTGTTCCTACTTGCCGATCAGCTCGGACACCTTCACGAAGCGGTAGCCGCGCTTGCGCAGCTCCGGGACGATCTGCTGCACGGCCTCCTCGGTGACCGGGGCGGCGCTGCGCGTGCAGTGCATGACCACCACCGAACCGGGCTTCACCCCGGCGAGGACCTGCTCGGCCACGGCGACCGGGTCCTTGGCGAAGGCGTCCCCGCTGACCACGTCCCACTGGACGGCCGTGACCTTGGCCGTGGACAGGACCCGCAGCGCCTGGTCGTCGTAGCAGCCGCCGGGGAAGCGGAAGTACGGGACGGTGTTGACCGCGCCCGCCTGCCGGAAGGCGGCGAAGGCCCGGTCCACGTCGGCGCGGGCGGCCGCGGCGTCCAGCGCGGGAAGCCCGTAGCAGGGGGACTTGAAGGCGTGGTGGCTGTACGAGTGGTTCGCGATCTCGAAGTTCGGGTCGGTTCCGATCGACTTCGCCTGGTCCGGGTACTCCTCGGCCCAGCGGCCCGTCATGAAGATCGTCGACGGCACCTTGAGGGTGCGCAGGGTCGAGATCAGCGCCGGGTTGTCGAAGTGCTCCCCGCCCTCGGCGCGCGGCCCCTGATCGGAGGTCATGTCGGCGTCGAAGGTCAGCGCCACGGTCTTGTCCGTCTGCTGCTTCGCCCGTTCGAAGACGGGGGTCAGGCCGCCCGGGCCCGGTGCCATGGTCGGGGGCTTGGCGGGGGCACCGGCCTGCGGGGCCGCGGCGGGCGAACCGGCGGGCGAACCGGCGGCCGGAGCGGACGCGGTGGCGGAGGCGGAGCCCGGGGCGGCCGGGGTGCCCATGCGGGCGGCCTCGCGTCCGGCGTCCGGCGCGCCCGCGCCGCCCCCGCACCCCGCGAGGACGGCGCCGAGCATCGCCGTGGCAGCTGCGGCAGCTACTTTTCGTACGGAATTGGTCACGTACGCAAACTATATGACTAACTGATCAGAAGAATGAACGACAGGCGGTTGGGTGGAACTCAGCCCGCCAGCAGCAGCCTGCGGCACTCCTCGACGTCGAACTCCCCCTTCGGATACTGCGGATCGAGCTCCTCCAAATGCTCCCGCAGCAGCGTGCTGATCGCCCAGTTGCGGTACCACTTGCGGTCCGCGGGCACCACGTACCAGGGAGCCTCCTCCGTGGAACACCGCTCCAGCGCCACCTCGTACGCCTCCTGGTACGCGGGCCACATGGTGCGCTCCTCGATGTCGCCCACGTTGAACTTCCAGTGCTTGTCCGGGTCGTCCAGCCGCGCCAGGAGCCGCTTGCGCTGCTCCTCGTAGCCGATGTGGAGGAAGACCTTCACCACGGTCACGCCGTCGTCGGCGAGGGCCTTCTCGAACCGGTTGATCTGGGCGTACCGGGCGCGCACCCGGTTGCGCGGCACCAGCTCGCGGACCCGGGCGATGAGGACGTCCTCGTAGTGGGACCGGTCGAAGATCCCGATCTCGCCCGGCAGGGGCAGCTCCAGCTTGACCCGCCACAGGAAGGGGTGGCTCAGCTCCTCGGCCGTGGGCGACTTGAAGGCCTTGATCCGGCAGCCGGAGGGGTTGAACATGCCGATCACGTGCTTGAGCGTGCCGCCCTTGCCGCTGGTGTCCATGCCCTGGAGGACGAGCAGCACCCGGCGGCGGTCCCCCGCGGTGCTCGACGCGTAGAGCCGCTCCTGGAGGGAGCCGAGCGGCTGAGCGAGCAGGGCGGTGGCCGCCAGACCGGCCGCCTTGCCGTCGGGGCCGCCGGGGGTGGCGGAGGGGTCGAGGCGGCTCAGGTCCGGCCGGTTGCCCGGGGTCACGCGCAGCAGCTCCCGCAGCGGGCCGGTCCCGGCGCCGTCGCCCGCGGACCGCTTCGCGGCCTTGGCGCCCTTCGCAGCCTTCCCGGACCCGGTGTCCTTGGACTCCTTGGAGCCCTTCGCCGCCTTGGCGGACCTCTCCGCCTTCTCCGCCTTCTCCGTCTTCTCCTGCTTCTCCCGCTTCTCGGCCTTCGCCGATTTCTGCTTCCCGGCCATCGCTGACCACCCCAATCCCGTCGGTTCCGTACGATCTTCCAGCAGACCGAACGGGAGCGCGAGGTCAGCGCCAGGGCCCCGTCACCGCGAACGTGGTGCCGGGCGTGTAGGCGTTCACGTACATCGTCCGCCCGTCGGGGGAGAAGGTGACCCCGGCGAACTCCCCCCACTCCGGGGCCCCGGGCGGCCCGATGTCCTCGGCGTTGCGGGCCATCGGGTAGACCTCGCCGCCCGTCGTCACGCCGAGGACGTACTGCGCGCCGCCGCCGTCCTCGCAGACCATCAATCCGCCGTCCGGGGCCAGACAGATGTTGTCGGGGGAGTCCCCGGGCAGCGCGATGTCGGCGGCCGGGCCGAACAGCACGTCCAGCCGCAGTACCGCGCGCCGCGGATCGTAGAACCACACCTGCCCGTGGTGGTCGGCGGCCGCGCCCTCGGCGCTGCGGGCGAAGCTGGACACGAAGTGGACCCCGCCGTCGCCCCAGTAGCAGCCCTCCAGCTTCTGGGCGTGGGTGATCCCGCCCGGGCCGAAGTCCTGGAGCCGGATCGGTGTCCCGGCCGCCGAGGGATCCGGTACGGGCACCCACTCCACCGGGAACCGCGCCCCCGGCTCGTCCACCACCGCCAGGTCCGCCAGCCCCGGGACCCGCATGGCCTCCAGCCGGCCCCCCGCCCGCAGCGAGCCGAGCCCCCCGAGCGGCCGCTGCGGCAGGAACCGGTAGAACAGCCCGAAGGGCCGGACGAAGGCGTCCTCGGTCTCGTAGACCACCCCGCGGTACGGGTCCACGGCGACGGCCTCGTGCGCGAAGCGGCCCATCGCGGTGAGCGGGACCGCACCCGAGCGCTGCGGATCGGCGGGATCCACCTCGAAGACGTACCCGTGGTCGCGGGTGTAGCCGGAGGTGCCCGCGCGGTCCTCGGTCTCCTCGCAGCTCAGCCAGGTGTTCCAGGGGGTGCGGCCGCCCGCGCAGTTGACGGCGGTGCCGGCGAGGGCGACGCGCTCGCCCGTGACCCGCCCGGCCGCGTCGAGCTCCAGGGCCGTGCAGCCGCCGAGTGCCCCGGCGTCGTAGGTCAGCCCCGGGACGGCCGGGACGCGCAGGGCGGCGGTGGTGCGGTTCTCGTGGTTGCGGACCAGCCGCACCCGGCCGCCGCCCGCGTCGAAGGCGGCCATGCCGTCGCAGTTGGCGGGCACGGTTCCCTCCCCGGAGCGCAGCGGCGCGCCGGCCCGGGAGAGCACCCGGTACGTGAAGCCCGCGGGCAGGTCGAGCAGCCCGCGCGGATCGGCCACCAAGGGCCCGTACCCGCGGTCGGCGCGGGGGGCCAGGGGCGCGCGGGTGGCCCGGGCGGCGCGGGCATCGCCACCGGCGAACAGCGCGCCGAGCGCCCCGCTGAAGGCGATCGTGCCCGCGGCGAGCAGGCCGCGCCGGGTGACGGACCCCGGCGGCCGCACGGACGGCATCAGGCGGCGGGCTTGGGGCGGGTGGTGCCCGGCGGGCAGGTCACCGCCTTGTTGAAGGTCTTGTGCAGGCCGCCGGGATTCTTCTTCCAGAGCCACATGTGCAGGGCGTAGTGCACCGGCTGGCCGGGGAAGTTGCCGGGCCGGGGGCCCTGGAAGGCGGTGCCGAACATCGTGGGGCGGTCGTCGTCCGTGGTCACCTTCTGGTCGCGGTCGTAGACCAGCCACTGGACCGCGACGAGCCGCTTGCCGCCGCGTCCGTCGTCCTCGTAGAACAGCGCGGCGGGCTTCGCCGGGTCGACGGAGTTGTCGTACTTGTGGTTGAAGTGCGGGTAGCCGAGCGCGCCCGTGCCCTCCTTGTCGACGACGCAGTACTGGTCGGGCTTGTAGCCCGCCGCCACCGCGTTGGCGTGCACCTGGAACCGGGCGGTCGCCGCGTACACGAGGGCCCGGTCGCCGGTGGCCCGGCCGGGGCCCTGGTCCGCCGCGGCGGGCGGGGCGGGCGGAGCGGCGAGGGCCGCCAGGGTGAGCGAGGCGGCTGTGGTGAGGGCCAGGGCGAGACGACGGGCCATGCGCGGGGGCTCCTTGTGACGGGCCGGCTGGGGCACCAGCAGCCCTTCCCCGGGCCGCCGCACCCGCCACACACTCGGCCCGGACGGACGACCGCCGATCGGCTGACGCCCGGCCGGACCCGCCCCGGCCGCCGCCGCGGCCGGCTCACTCGAACGGGAAGTGCGCCGTTTCACGACGCATCCGTACGGGGAACCGGTGATGTCCCCAGCAGGCGAGTGCGACGGAGGGTACGGACCATGGCGCAGCAGGATGCGGCACCGAACGGCGGCGGAGAGCTGCACGAGATCGTCTCGGCCGTGTCCAGGGGCGCACCGGAGTACCGGCAGTGCCCCCACCCCATGTACGCAGCCCTGCGCGAGCAGGCGCCGGTGTGCCGGCTGACCCCGCCCCACGGGGTCGACACGTACCTCATCACCCGTCACGACGACGCCCGCGACACCCTGTCAGACCCCCGGTTCAGCAAGAACATGCACGGCGCCATCGACACCTACCACGCCGTCTACGGCAGCTTCTTCGACGCGCTCGACGACAACGTGCTCTTCTCGGACCCGCCCCGGCACACACGGCTGCGGCGCATCCTGCGCAGCGCCTTCACCCCCCGGCGGGTGGAGCAGATGCGCCCGAGGATCACCGAGATCGCCGAGCAGATCCTCGGCGAGTGCCGCAGGGCGGGCACGGTCGACCTGATGGCCTCCTTCGCGTTCCCGCTGCCCATCGCGGTCCTGTGCGAGCTGATGGGCATCCCGCAGGAGGACCGCCCGGAGATCCTGGAGCAGTTCGCGGTGGTGACCCGCTCCCGGTTCGATCCCAGCAGGAGGGCGGAGCTGAAGGCGGCCGAGGAGCGCCTCCAGCACCGGCTGGAGCGGCTCATCTCGGACACCCGCGACCACCCGTCGGACTCCTTCCTCAGCGACCTCCTCCAGGGGGAGGAACAGCTGGAGGACCCCGAACTGGTCGCGTCGCTGTGGGTCCTGTTCTTCGCCGGGCACAAGACCACCGCCTACCAGATCGGCAACTCCGTCCTGAACCTGCTGCTGCACCCCGACCAGGCGGCGCTGCTCCGCAGCGACCCCGCTCTCGTCCCGCGGGCGGTCGAGGAAATGCTGCGCTTCGAGGGATCGGTGGAGACCTCGACCTTCCGGTACGCGGCGCAGGACGCCGAGATCCGGGGCACGCTCATCCCCGAGGGCTCCCTCGTGACGGTCGCGATCTCCGCGGCCAACCGGGACCCCGAGAAGTTCGACCGCCCCGACGAGCTGGACGTGACGCGCGAGGGACTTCAGGGCAACCACCTGGGCTTCGGGCACGGCACGCACTACTGCCTGGGGGCGCCCCTGGCACGGCTCGAGATGGAGATCGCGCTCACCTGCCTGCTGCGGGCGTTCCCCGACATGGAGCCGGCCGACGCGCAGGAGACCGGGAGGGCGTGGCTCAAGGGGCCGGTACCGGCGTTCCGCGGCCTGGAACACCTGTGGATCGTCCTGGAGCCCGGGCGCCCCGACGGGGACCCGGGCGAGGCGTCCCTGGCCTCCGTGGCCTCCGGAAAGTGACCCAGAGCCGATGGGCGGTGGATTGACATGACGGATTCCGTGAGCACCTCCGCGGTGCGCCTGCTGGGAACACCTGCGGACGAACTGCGGATCGCCGCGGTGGGCACCAGCGAGGTCGTCCGGGTCGCGCAGGGGCCCTCCGCACCCGGTGCGCAGGGCGCGGCCGGCGCGGTCCATTCGAAGATCGACATGCACCATCACTTCTGCGCGCCGCAATGGCGCGACTGGGCGGCGCACCACGGACTGATCAATCCGGAGCGGCTGCCCCCGTGGAGCCGGCTCGACACCGCGGCGGCGATCCGCTTCATGGACGGGGCGGGCATCACCACCGCCGTCCTCAAGCCGATGCTGCCGGCGCGCTACCGGTCCTCGGCGCAGCTGCGGGAAGCCGTCAACATCACCCTGCAGTCGATGATCGAGGTCGCGCAGTCCCACCCGGGACGGTTCTCGTACTACGTTCCGCTGTTCCTGGACGACGCGGAGGCCTCGTCCTGGGCCGTGCGCCGCGGGCTCGGGCAGCTCGGCGCCGTCGGGGTGAACGTGACGGCCAACTACGGGGGCGTCTACCTCGGCGATCCCGCCTACGACCGGCTGTTCCACGAGCTGAACGAGTACGCGGCCGTGGTGGACACCCACCCGCACAACCTGCCCGACGGCCCGCCCGGCGGGCCGGGGGCGGTCGGCGGCCCCGGTGCGTCGACGGTTCCGGGGATCCCGAACTTCATGTGCGACTTCCTGCTGGACACCACGCGCGCCGCCGTGAACATGATCAGCAGGAGGACCCTGGACCGCTTTCCGGACCTCTCGATCGTGCTGCCGCACGCCGGCGGCTTCCTGCCGTACATCGCGACGCGCCTGGAGGCCCTCGGGCGGTTCTGCGAACCGAGCGTGGAACCGGCCGCGGTCCGCGACCACCTGAGCCGCTTCTACTACGACACGGCGGGCCCGATGGCGCCCGCCGCGACCCTGCTGGAGCACGTGCCCGCCGACCACATCCTCTTCGGCACCGACTGGCCGGCCGCCCCCGCCGACACGGTCATGGACCTGGCGCTCCCCGCCCTCGAGGCGGACCCGGCCTTCACCCCGGAGCAGCTGCAGGGGATCTACCACGGCAACGCGATGCGCCTGATCCCGCAGTTGGCGACCGCCTGACGGGGTGCGGGCCGCGGTGTGCGGCCCGCACCCCCGCCGGAGCTGGAGCGATCAGACGAGCTCGGAGCTCAGGGTGATCGTCGTACCGGTCAGGGCCTGGCTGACCGGGCAGTTCTTCTTGGCGTCCTCGGCGGCGGCGGCGAAGCCCTCCGCGTCCAGGCCGGGGACCTCCGCGCGGACCGTCAGGTGGATGCCCGTGATGCCCTCGCCCGGCTGGAAGGTCACATCGGCCTTGGTCTCCAGTCGGGTGGGAGGCGTACCCGCGCCGGCGAGACCGTGCGAGAGCGCCATCGAGTAGCAGCTGGAGTGGGCGGCGGCGATCAGCTCTTCCGGACTGGTCTTGCCGTTCGCCTGCTCGGCTCGGGAGGGCCAGGAGACGTCGTACGAACCGATGCCCGAGGAGTCCAGGCTGACGACACCCTTGCCCTTCAGCAGGTCGCCTTCCCAGACGGTGTGCGCGGTACGCGTGGTGGCCATGGTGATCCCTTCGAAGATGTGGGAAACGGCCGGACTCCCGAAAGAGCCCGGCGCCCCCAAACCTACTGGGAGACCAGAGGCTTCGCGTCGCGCGCCAGCGCGGTGAGCCGCGATATGGCGCGGAAGTACTTCTTCCGATAGCCGCCGTTCAGCATTTCCTCACTGAACAGCTGATCGAAGGGGACTCCGGAGGCCAGGACCGGGACCTCGCGGTCGTACAGCCGGTCGGCCAGCACCACCAGCCGCAGCGCCGTCGACTGGTCCGGCACCGGGCCGACGTCGGTCAGGCAGACGGCCGTGAGGCCGTCGGTGAGCGCGCCGTAGCGGCTCGGGTGCACCTTGGCCAGGTGTTCCAGCAGGCCGGGGAAGTCGTCCAGGCTCGCGCCCGCGGTCGCGTACGCCGCCTTGGTGACCTGCTCGTCGGAGAACGGAGCGGGGGCCTCGGGCAGACCGCGGTGGCGGTAGTCCTGGCCGTCGATGCGCAGCGGCCGGAAGTGCGCCGACAGCCCCTGGATCTCGCGCAGGAAGTCGGCGGCGGCGAAGCGGCCCTCGCCGAGCTTGCCGGGCAGCGTGTTGGAGGTGGCGGCGAGCGCCACGCCCTGCTCGACGAGGCGGCTGAGCAGCGAGGACACCAGGACGGTGTCGCCCGGGTCGTCCAGCTCGAACTCGTCGATGCACAGCAGCCGGTGCCCGCCCAGGGTCTGCACGGTCTGCTGGAAGCCGAGCGCGCCGACCAGGTTGGTCAGCTCCACGAAGGTGCCGAAGGCCTTGAGCGCGGGCTCGGCCGGGGTGGCGTGCCACAGCGAGGCGAGCAGGTGGGTCTTGCCGACGCCGTAGCCGCCGTCGAGGTAGACCCCGCGCGGGGCGGCGGGGGCGGCCGGCTTCTTCGAGAACCAGCGCTTCTTGCCGGAGCCGCTGGCGTGCGCCCCGCCCAGACCGGCGGCGAAGCCGCTCAGCACGGTGACGGCCTCGGACTGGCTCGGCTGGGTCGGGTCCGGGTTGTACGTGTCGAAGCGCACCGAGTCGAAGCGCGGCGGCGGCACCATCTCGGCCACCAGCCGCTCGGCGGGCACCCGGGGCTCGCGCGCGCACAGGGCCTGGGGGCCGGCGTCGGCTATGGGAGGCCGGCCGGAGCCGTAACCGGAGGTGGAGAGAGATGTTGACACAGCTCTTAACTCTACGGGGCGTGGCACACTGCACCGATGCGACGCCTGTTCCCTGTGACCGATCAGACATCAGCCCCGCCCCGGGATCCGGCCCACGGGGCGGCCGACCGGGAGTGGTCGCTCGACGAGCTGGCGGAGGCCTACGCGTACCCCGAGCTCGCGGCGGACGGCCACTGGCTCCGGGCGAACATGGTCTCCACCCTGGACGGGGCCGCCCAGCACGACGGCCGCTCGCAGCCCATCTCCGGCGAGACCGACATGAGGATCTTCGGCACCCTGCGGGCGCTGGCCGATGTGGTGGTCGTCGGCGCGGAAACGGTTCGCCAGGAGGGGTACCGCCCCGCCCGTGCCCGGGAGGCCTTCGCCGCCCGCCGGGCCGCCTCCGGGCAGGGCCCGGCCCCCGCCATCGCCGTGGTCACCGCGAGCCTCGACCTGGACTTCTCGCTGCCCCTGTTCACCTCCCCGCTGGTGCCGACCCTGGTGGTCACCGGGGCCGACGCGCCCGCCGACCGGGTGGCCGAGGCGGTCCGGGCCGGGGCCGAGGTCGTGGTGGCCGGTGAGGGCGCGGGCGTGGACACCGGCCGGGCGGTCCGCGAGCTCGCCGCGCGCGGGCTGCGCCGCCAGCTCACCGAGGGCGGGCCCCGGCTGCTGGGCCAGTTCGTGGCCGCCGACGCGCTGGACGAGCTCTGCCTGACGATCTCCCCGATGCTCACGGCGGGCGGGGCCCAGCGGATCGCCGGCGGCCCTTCCGTCACGGTTCCGCACCGGCTCGCGCCCGCGTGCGTACTGGAAGAGGCCGGGTTCCTCTTCACGAGCTACCGTCGGATCTGACAAGGCCGCGGAATTTGTCGTTCCGCTTTGCTTCCGCTGGGCACATAACTGGGCAGGTATGTCTGCGCAGGGCCCCGTGCGACAGCGGGGCAGGATGGTTTCCGCAGGGGTCGGCCGGCCGGCCTCGGCCCATGAAGGAGAGGGCGTCCGTGTTCACGAGCGTTTTGATGATCGAGCAGCCGCTGACGGCGGTGGACGTGGACTTCGTCACCACCCTGCACGGGGACGATGCGGTCTCCTTCATCGTCCTCATGCAACCCCGGGGCGACCAGGACCGACTGCTGCGCGCCATCGACGACGTGGCCCTCGGTGAACTCCCCGAGGCCATCCGCGAGGGTGACGAACCCGAGGGGGACGACGCCCTCGGCCCCGCCGCCCACGCCCTCGCGCACTCCCTGAACGCGCTGCGCAGCAAGGGCGCCAAGGCCGTCGGGCAGATCATCGAGGACCACCCGCTCGACAAACTGAAGACCGTCGTGGACGAGCACGGCGCCGACGAGGTCATCGTCCTGACCGCCCCGCACTTCGTGGAGGAGTTCTTCCACCGGGACTGGGCCTCCCGCGCCCGCCACAAGGTCGGCGTTCCCGTGCTCAAGCTCTTCGCCCACAACGAATAGGCTGGGGCCAGTCAGAGCCTCACGCGCACCCGCACGACACGATCCTGGAGCGACCTGAATGAAGCCCGGCCTGCCGACCGCGATGGAACGGCCCCACTTCATCGGTATCGGCGGCGCCGGCATGTCCGGCATCGCGAAGATCCTGGCCCAGCGGGGAGCACACGTCGCGGGCAGCGACTCCCGCGGCGACTCCGAGACCGCCGAGGCGCTGCGCGCCCACGGCGTGACCGTCCACGGCGGCCACGCCGCCGAGAACCTCGCCGCCGACTCCACCTGCGTGGTCGTCTCCAGCGCCATCCGCGCGGACAATCCCGAGCTGGCCCGTGCCGCCGAGCTCGGCATCCCCGTCGTGCACCGCTCCGACGCCCTGGCCGCCCTGATGGACGGGCTGCGCCCGATCGCCGTCGCGGGCACGCACGGCAAGACGACCACCACCTCGATGCTCGCGGTGTCCCTCTCGGCCCTGGGCCTGGACCCCTCCTACGCCATCGGCGGCGACCTGGACGCCCCCGGCTCCAACGCGCACCACGGCGAGGGCGACATCTTCGTCGCCGAGGCGGACGAGAGCGACCGCACCTTCCACAAGTACACCCCGCAGGTCGCGATCATCCTCAACGCGGAGCTCGACCACCACGCGAACTACGCCTCCATCGAGGAGATCTACGAGTCCTTCGAGACCTTCGTCGGCGAGGTCGTGCCCGGTGGCACCCTCGTCGTCGCCCACGGCCAGGAGGGCGCGGCCGAGATCGCCCGCCGGGTCGCCGGCAGGGAAGGCCTCACCGTCGTCACGTACGGCGAGGAGGACGGCGCCGACGTCCGCATCACCAAGATCACCCCGCGCGGTCTGACCAGCGAGGTCACCGTGGTCCTGGACGGCCGGATGCTCACCTTCACCGTCTCGGTCCCCGGCCGCCACTACGCGCACAACGCCGTCGCGGCCCTCGCGGCGGGCGTGGCGCTCGGCATCCCGGCGCACAACCTCGCGAGCGCGCTCGGCAAGTACACCGGCGTCAAGCGCCGCCTCCAGCTCAAGGGCGAGGCCGCCGGCGTCCAGGTCATCGACTCCTACGCGCACCACCCCACCGAGATGACCGCCGACCTGGAGGCCATCCGCGGAGCCGCCGGGGACGCCCGCATCCTGGTCGTCTTCCAGCCGCACCTCTTCTCCCGCACCCAGGAGCTGGGCAAGGAGATGGGCCAGTCGCTGTCCCTCGCCGACGCCTCCCTGGTCCTGGACATCTACCCGGCCCGTGAGGACCCGATCCCCGGCGTCACCAGCGAGCTCATCATCGCTGCCGCCCGGTCGGCCGGCGCCGACGTCACCGCCGAGCACGACAAGGCGGCCGTCGCCGACGCCATCGCGGGAATGGCCAAGCCCGGCGATCTCGTTCTCACCATGGGCGCGGGCGACGTCACGGACCTCGGTCCGGCCATCCTCGCCCGGCTGTCGAGCTGAAGGTCAGAGGGAGCGGGAGAGTCATGTCGTACGAGGTCGAGAAGACGGACGAGCAGTGGCAGGCGGAGCTGACCCCGTCCGAGTACCAGGTACTGCGCCTGGCGGGCACCGAACCGGCCTTCCGCGGTGAGTACACGGACACCAAGACGGAGGGCGTCTACTCCTGCCGCGGCTGCGGGTCCGAGCTGTTCCGCTCGTCGGAGAAGTTCGAGTCGCACTGCGGCTGGCCGTCCTTCTTCGACCCGAAGGACACCGACGCGGTCGAACTGATCGCGGACACCTCGCACGGCATGGTCCGCACGGAGGTCCGCTGCGCGAAGTGCGGGTCCCACCTCGGCCACGTGTTCGAGGGCGAGGGCTACCCGACCCCGACGGACCAGCGGTACTGCATCAACAGCATCTCCCTGCGCCTGACCCCGACGGAGGGCTGAGGCGCGGCCCCCGGCCGCGGCCGGGGGCCGCGGGCGCACCCGGCAGGGCGGCCGCCACCGAACCCGGTGGCGGCCGCCCTGCCGCGTCCGCAGGACCAAGGCCGTCTCTTTCGGATCTTGCCGGGCCCGCGACGCCCGGCACCGCACCCGGCCGGTCCGAGCCCGCCGAGGGGCGGCAGTGGCGGCGAGGGCAGGATTCGAACCTACGTCCACCCGGGATTCGAGCCGGGCGCTCCTCCGCAGAGCTTCCTCGCCGCCCCGATCATCCGCACCCGGCGGCTCCCCGGTCAACGGGATTTCGCGCCGCCCGGGGTCAGAGCCATTCCTCGGCGGCCGCGCGCTTGCCGCGGCCCGAGAAGACGCCCGCCGACCGCATCGCGCTCGCCATCAGCGGGTCGGCGACGGCCACGCCGTGGACCAGTTCGGGCGTGCGGCGGAAGGCGACGGCCTCCGCCGCGGGGCGGGGCGCGGTCCAGCCGCCCGAGACGGGGTCCACGCCGTGCCGTGCACAGGCGGCCTCCACCAGAGCGCGCGTGCACTCCTTCTCACCCCGCAGGACCTCCCAGGGCCGGGGCAGGTCCGCCCACACGTAGGTGTCCGGGTGCAGGCCGCCGCCGCTCCTGCGGTGCCAGGCGGCCACGTCGGCCGCCATCAGCCGCGGCACCTTGCCCGGGCAGACGCGGTCCAGGACCTCCTCCCGGCCCAGCTCGGCCATCAGGGCGAACCAGTGCGCGCGGGCGGTGCTCCAGGCCTGCGCGGCCTGGTTCCACGTCGAGGAGTCGTCGCCCCGCCGCACCACCATGCTCGCGGCTTCGAAGCCGGAGCGGTTCCACGCGTCCTCCAGCAGTTCGGCCACCTCGCGCAGGAAGCGGTTCCAGCGCACCAGCAGCCCGATCAGCTCCTCGTCGGACAGGTGTCCGAGCACCTCGGCGGTCGGGTGGACGTGCGCGACGGCGAACCAGTTCGTCCGCTCCGGCGCCGCCCGCAGCCGCCCGAGGAGCGCGGCGGCGACCTCGTCGTACGGCCGGCGCTGGGGGCCGTTGGTGAAGACGCTGCGCAGGTGCGCGCGGGCGGTGAGGTACGCGATGAACGCGGCGGTGTCCGGGTCCGCGGAGAACAACTCGTACGGGAGCGTGTGCGCGAGGGCGCCCTTGCCGGTCATGGTGACCTCGCGGCGGCGCTGTTCGTGCAGGAGCCGGGCCAGCTTGGCCTCCATCCGGCGCAGCAGCCGGAAGCGCTTGTTGTACATGCGCTTGGACATCCCGCCGATCCCGGCCTCCGTGCGCCCGGCCCGGTCCAGCCGGTCCAGACCGAAGTCGTTCTCCCCGTACTGCCGGTGGATCTCCTCGCCGGCCCGGCGGACGACCGCCTCGATCGCGGCGGGGTCGTCCCCGACCGCCGCGGGAAGCACGGGAACGGACGCGAACAGAGCCGTGGCGCGGGCGAGCTGGCGCTGCGCGCCGACGGGCTCGGCGAAACCCTCCAGCATGGAGGTGTATCCGTGCCAGAGCCTGCGCAGGGAGTGCTGCGAGGCCTTCTCCAGGGCCTCGGCGGTGGCGGGATCGGGAGCGAGCTGACGGGCGGCGAACAGATCCTGGATCAGCTGGGCGATGTCCTCTGGGCGTTTGCGGCGCCCGAGCGAGGCGTGCAACTCGCGGACCAGTTGCTCGGCGTGGTGCGACGGCATGCGCCTCACCCTGCCATCGGGCGGGCGGGAGCCTCCACCGGTTATCCGGCGGCCGGAACCGGGCGGGACGGCCTTGGTGTCGAGTACGTCGCGGTTCGATTCCGATCCGATCTCTGGCCTGCGAGGATTTCCCGCAACTAGCACGCTTCGGGCCCGGAAGACACCTATCCGAAACTCCGCCATGTCTGGTTATGATCGGCCTCCCGCCGTCCCCCGCTCGCGAGGACCGATGTCTCCCACAGAACCCGAAGGCATACGACGGCAGTCGACGCCCCGTCGGCGGCGCACCGTGCGCCTGCGCACCCTGCTCATCTGGCTGGCCGTGGTCCCCACCGTCGCGATGGGCACCCAAGTGGCTTTGACCGCGGAGCGGTTGCTGGACCAGTCGGCGCAACTGCGGTCCGACGTGGTGGCCGCCGAGCGGATCGGCGCCCCGCTCTACACGCTCATGGTCGACATGCAGGCCGAGCGGACGGCGACCGCCGCCCGCTGGGCGGGCACCGGCGAGTCCGAGGGCGAACTGCGCGCCCGGCGCGAGGCCACCGATCTGGCCGCCGCCGAGTTCCGACGCCTGGCGGTCGATCCGGAGCGGTCCTTCGGCGAAGTGACCCGGCAGCTCGACAAGCTCCCCGACCACCGCCTGCGGGCCGACGCCCGCAGCGGCACCGCCGACAGCACGCTGGCCTACTACTCCGAGGTGATCGGCAAGGTCATCCAGGTGTACCAGCAGGAGTTCAGCCACGCGGAGGACGCCGAACTCGCCCAGGCGAGCCGGCCCGTGGTCTCGATGCTCCAGGCCACCGAGATGGTGGCGCGCGAGGACACCGTCCTGGCCCTGGCCGGCCCCTCCGGCGAACTGACCTTCGCCGGCTACGACCAGTTCGTCAGCGCCCTGGGCGCCCAGCGGTACTTGCACGAGGCGCTGATCGTGCCGCACCTGACGGCCCGGGACCAGCGGTTCTACGAGCGGGTCGTCGGCTCCTCGGACTGGCAGACCAAGACACGCATCGAGAGCGCCGTCCTCTCCGGGCACAAGGACATCGTCTCGGGCATCAAACTGCCCGCCGAGATCGCCGGCTGGCCCTCCGCGCACGCCAACTTCTCGGTGCAGATGACCACGCTCAACATCGACCTGGCGCGCTCGGTCCTCGCCCGCGGTGACGCCAAGGCCGGCGAGCTGCAGACCGAGGTCGCCTGGCTGATCGGAGGCAGCGCCGGCGGTCTGCTGGCCGTCGTCGTCGTGGTCGTCCTCACCACCCGGTCGGTCCTGCGCCGCCTCCACGACCTGCACGAACGCACGGTGACCGTCGCGGAGGAGACCCTGCCCGACGTCGTCTCCCGGCTCCAGCGCGGACAGACCGTGGACCCCGAGGCCCTGCCGGCCGTGAGCGGTGACCGGGACGAGGTCGGACGCATCAGCGACGCCTTCGCCCGGGCCGTCGCGGTGTCCGTCGACGGACACCGCCGGCTCGCCGCCGAGCGCCACGGATTCGGCCTGTTCGCCTCCGGCATCGCCTCACGGACCGGGAACCTGGTCAGCCGCCAGCTGAGCCTCACCGAGGACCTCCAGGACACCTTCGGCCACGACGAGGCCCTCCTCGCCGAGCTGATGCGGGCCGACCAGCTGACGGTCGGCATGCGGCGCCAGATCGAGAACCTGCTCATCCTCGCGGGCGGCGAGGTTCCCGACCCGCACACCGAGCCCATGCGCGTGGCCGACCTGCTGCGCGAAGCGGCCGCGGAGGTCGAGGACTTCCGGCGCATCGAGCGGCAGGCCCTGGACGAGACCAGTGTGGAACCGAGCGCGATCAGCCGGATCAGCCACCTGCTCGCGGAGCTGCTGGACAACGCCACCCGGTTCTCCCCGCCGCGGTCCAAGGTGGTCATCCGCGCCGAGGTGGTGACCGACGGGCTGTCCGTCGAGATCGAGGACCGCGGGCCGCGCGTGAGCCCGGAGCGCTACGAGGAGATGAACGGGCGCCTGCACGCGGCCCCGCCGTACTCCGTCCTCGCGCAGAACGCCCACCGGCTCGGGCTCTTCGTCGTCGGGCACCTCGCCGAGCAGCTCCACGCCACGGTCACCCTGCGCCGCTCGGTGTACGGGGGCACCTCGGCGGTGGTGATCCTGCCCGCGGAGCTGCTGGTGGCGACCGGCGACCGGGACCCGCGCACCACCGGGGAGCCCGAGCCGCAGCGGGCGTTGCAGGCCCCGGCCGCCGTCCGCGAGCTGCTCCCGGCGCCCACCCCCGCCCCCGCTGCCGACCTCGTCCCGGCTCCGGCCGTCGCCGCGGCCGCCGCCGTGACCGGTCCGCCCGCGGCGGGCGGGCCCGAGCCCGCACCCGAGCCGGTCGCGCACACGAGCGCCGGGCTGCCGAGCCGCCGTACCAAGGCCCCCGCGGCCGTGCCCGCGGCCGCACCCGCCCCGCTGGTACCCGTACCCGTACCCGCACTCGCGGGCCGCCCGGCCCTCCCGGAGCGCGTCCC
This sequence comes from Streptomyces sp. Sge12, assembly GCF_002080455.1. Taxonomy (NCBI): domain Bacteria; kingdom Bacillati; phylum Actinomycetota; class Actinomycetes; order Kitasatosporales; family Streptomycetaceae; genus Streptomyces; species Streptomyces sp. Sge12. Next base: position 1,906,847 of record NZ_CP020555.1, on the reverse strand, counting down.
GCAGACCCACATCGCCGAGCAGCTGCGCGAGCCCCGCGCGCAGGAGACCGTGGTCCGGCCCGACACCGCGACACCCGAAGAGGTGGCCGATGCCTGGGCGGACTACGAACAGGGGACCCAGACAGTGGAAGAAGAGCTCCGACGGGATCAGCCATGACCACCTCACCGAACACTGCGGCAGCCAACGACGCGATCTACAGCGTCCTCGACAACAACCTGAGCAGGATCGCCGGCATCCAGGGAGCCGTGCTCCTGTCCAACGACGGCATCAAGCTCAGCGCCTACCTGCTGGACGAGCCCCAGGCCGAGCGCATGGCGGCCGCGGCCTCCGGCATCGCGTCCACGATGAAGGCGATATCCCGGGACGTCGACGGCGGTCGCGTCATCCGCCAGCTCGTCGAGATGGACGACCGGTACCTGTGCATCGTCGGATGCGGCGAGGGCAGCACGCTCATCGTGGTCACCTCCCGCAAGGCGCGCCTCGGCGAACTGGGCGGCGAGGCCGTACGGACCGCGCAGGCACTCGGCGAGTGGCTGGGCACCCCCGAGCGCGGCCAGCCGTCCGCGTAATGCCGCAGGACGAGCCACAGCCACAGCCCGCCGGCCGCCGCCGGACGCGGCTGTACGCCCTGACCGACGGGCGTACGGCCGCCTCGCACACCGTCCTCACCATGGACACCACCATCACGGCGGCGACCGGCGCGGAGGTGGACGGCGCCCTGCCCACCGAGTGGCAGGAGATCCTCGCCATGTGCGCGCCGCCCGGCGGCCGGGCGGTCGCCGAGATAGCGGCGCGGATGAACATCCGCCTCACTCCGATGACGCTGCTCCTCGGTGAACTCGCCGACCGCGGGCTGATCCACCACCGGCCGCCCCTGGCGGTCGCCGAGACCACCGACGTGCACCTGCTCATGAGAATCAGGGACAGCCTTGCCCGGATATGACACGACCGCGTCCGCCCACCGGGAACCGGCCCCGGTCAAGATCCTCGTCGCCGGCGGTTTCGGGGTCGGGAAGACGACCCTGGTGGAGACGATCTCCGAGATCGAGCCGCTGCGCACGGAGGAACGGCTGACGGCCGCCGGTGTCGGCGTCGACGACCTCGACGGCATCGAGTCCAAGACGGTGACCACCGTGGCGATGGACTTCGGCCGGCTCACCCTCACCGACGCCGGCGTCGTCCTCTACCTGTTCGGCACGCCGGGCCAGGAACGCTTCTGGTTCATGTGGGACGACCTGCTGAACGGGGCGCTCGGGGCGATCGTGCTGGTCGACACCGGCCGCCTCGACCGCAGCTTCCCGGCCGTGGATTTCTTCGAGAGCCGCGGACTGCCCTTCGTGGTCGGCGCCAACTGCTTCCACGGCGAACAGCACTACACCGCCGAGGAGATCGCGGCCGCCCTGCACCTGCGCGACCCGAACACCCCCGTCCTCATGCTCGACGCCCGCGACCGTACGGACGTCCGCGCCTCCCTGCTCGCCCTGCTCGACCTGCTCATCACCAAGGCGCAGGCCCCGGCGGCCGCCGGCCGCTGAGCCCGCGCCGGACCGCGCCCGTCCCCGCCAACCCCGCGACAGGCAGGGCCCGTTTACATAGGGTGAGACGCCAGGGGGTCGTGGGCCACGGGGGAGGGCGCGATATGGCAGCACGCCGGTTACCGGTGCTGGCACAGTACCGGGACGACGCGGTGACCCGTCTGCTGTGCGCGGGAGCGCACCTGGACGAGGGCTTCGCCCGCGAGGTGGACGTCGAGCTCACCGAGGACCGGCTGCACGCCACCGGACTCTCGCTCGGCATCGACCTGGTGGCCCTGGCCCGCCACGCGCGGGCCTCGGTCCGGCGCACCGACCTGCGCGACCGGCGTCTCGCCGGGCTCTGCGCCGCCGGTGTGTGGGCGGCGGTACCGGCCGCGCTGTACGGGCTGGTCGCGGGTCTGCCCGCGCTCGCCCTCGCGGCCGCCGCCGCGTTCGTCCTCGCGTACACGGCCGCCTGGGTGCTGGTCCGCGGCGCCGAGGACGCGGCCCGCACGGCGGCCCTCGGCGTCGAGCACGGCGCCCAGCGGCCGAAGGACCTCGCCCCCGGGGTCGGCGCCGAGGTGGAGGACCGGCTGCTGGAGCAGAAGCGGGCCAACGTGGTTCCGTACACGGCGAGCGCCGAGCGCACCAACCCGTTCGTCGGCAGCGGCTCGAAGATCAAGGAAATGGTCTGGCAGCCCATCGACGTCAGCCGGCCCGCCGACGATCCGGCGGGCGGCGGCAAACTGGCCATCAAGCCCTTCGACGCCGTCGACCTGCACAGCTTCATCGCCCGCGAGATGGAGCACATCGCCGGACTGAAGGGACTGCGGGCCCGCAACCGGCTCTACGTGAAGGGCGATCACGTCACCTACGTCGGCCCCGACCTGCTCCCCGACCGGCTGCGGCGGCCGCGCGCCCAGATCCCCAGGCAGCTGGTGCAGGCCGGGGTGGAGCAGCCCGGCGCGGGCGCCTGTTCCCGGCGCAGCGCCCGCAGCACACCGGTGCCCACGTGCAGGCGCCGGGCGGGGCCGGTGACGGCGAAGATCCCGTCGAGCACCCGTAACCGGCCGCCGGGCGGCACCAGCAGTTCGCCCAAGTGGCGCAGGCCCAGGCCCTGTTGTGCGGCGAGGAGTTCCCCGTACCCTCCCTGCAGCGGCGCCAGCGGCAGGCCGGAGAGCGCGCGGGACGGCCCGATGGCATGCCCGAACTCGGTCCCGGCCATCAGCTCTGCGCCCCCCGTGCAGTGTGTGGGAGGTCATTTCAGCAGATGCGCAGGTCGTTCGGGAGCTCTTTTCGTTCTCCAGGTGTACGGCGCAGCGTCACGAAGTGATCCCCGCCCGGTACCCCGGGGCCGCTGTCCTTGGGGCGCCCCTCGACTCCCCCCTCACCCGCAGAGGTCGTCACCCCATGGCAGAACTCAATCGTCGCAGGTTCCTGCAGATAGCCGGTGGCACCGCGGCCCTCACGATGCTGAACGACAGCATCGCGCGGGCCGCCGCCATCTCGGCCCAGGGCACCACCGGAACGATCCAGGACATCGAGCACATCGTCGTCCTCATGCAGGAGAACCGGTCCTTCGACCACTACTTCGGTGCGATGAAGGGGGTCCGGGGCTTCGGTGACCCGCGGCCGGTCCTCCAGGACAACGGCAAGTCCGTCTTCCACCAGTCGAACGGCACCAAGGACGTCCTGCCCTTCAACCCGCAGGTCCAGGACCTCGGGATGCAGTTCCTGGAGGGGCTCAACCACGACTGGGCCGGCGGCCACCAGGCGTACAACAACGGCAAGTACGACAAGTGGGTCCCGGCCAAGACGGCCACGACCATGTCGTACATGACCCGGAACGACATCCCGTTCCACTACGCCCTCGCCGACGCCTTCACGGTGTGCGACGCCTACCACTGCTCCTTCATCGGCGCCACCGACCCGAACCGCTACTACCTGTGGACGGGCCACACGGGCAACGACGGAACGGGCGGCGGCCCGGTCCTCGGCAACCAGGAGGCCGGCTACGGCTGGAAGACCTACCCCGAGCGGCTGGAGTCCGCCGGCGTCTCCTGGAAGGTCTACCAGGACATCGGCGACGGCCTGAACGCCGCCGGCTCCTGGGGCTGGATCAATGACGCCTTCCGCGGCAACTACGGCGACAACTCGCTGCTGTACTTCAACAGCTACCGGAACGCCCAGCCCGGCAGCGCCCTGTACGAGAAGGCGCGCACCGGCACGAACGCCAAGGCGGGCGAGGGCTACTTCGACCGGCTGCGCGCGGACGTGGTGAACGGCGCCCTGCCCTCCGTCTCCTGGATCGCCGCCCCCGAGGCCTTCAGCGAGCACGCCAACTGGCCGACGAACTTCGGCGCCTGGTACATCTCGCAGGTCCTGGACGCGCTGACCGCCAACCCGGCGGTCTGGGCCAAGACCGCACTGTTCATCACCTACGACGAGAACGACGGCTTCTTCGACCACGTGGTCCCGCCGTACCCGCCGGCCTCCGCGGCCTGGGGCCTGTCCACGGCGGACGTGTCGAAGGACCTCTACGCGGGCGGTGGCGGCTACGCGGCCGGACCGTACGGGCTCGGCCCGCGCGTCCCGATGATCGTGGTCTCCCCCTGGAGCAAGGGCGGCTACGTCTGCTCCGAGACCTTCGACCACACCTCGGTGATCCGCTTCATGGAGAAGCGCTTCGGGGTGCAGGAGCCGAACATCTCCCCGTGGCGCCGCGCCGTCTGCGGCGACCTGACCTCGGCCTTCGACTTCACCCGGGCCGATGCCGCGCCCGCCGCGCTCCCGTCCACGGCCGGCTACGTCCCGCCGGACAGGAACCGCCACCCGTCCTACCACCCGACCCCGCCGGCGACGGGCGCCCTGCCCCGCCAGGAGGCCGGCGCCAAGCCGACCCGCGCCCTCGGCTACCAGCCGTACGTGGACGGCGCCCGCACCGTTTCGACGGGCCGGTTCACCCTCACCTTCGCCTCCGGCCCGACCCTGGGCGCCCACTTCCACAGCACCTCGGGCAACCGGACGGACGGCCCCTGGCCCTACACGGTCGAGGCGGGCAAGACCCTTGCCGACACCTGGTCCACCAGCAGCTCCACGGGCAACCAGATCAACCTCACCGTCTGGGGTCCGAACGGCTTCCTGCGCACCTGGAAGGGCCCGGCGAAGAAGGCCGGCCCCGAGGCCACGGCCCGCCACGTCGCGGCCACCGGGAACCTCGCACTGACGCTGACCAACTCCGGGACGGCCGCCGTCAACCTCACGGTGACCAACTCCTACGGCGGCGCGGCCCAGACCCTCCGGGTGGCGGCCGGTGCGACGGTCTCCCACACGGTGTCCCTCGCCGCCTCGGGCCGCTGGTACGACGTGCAGGTCGTCTCCGACGCCGACACGACCTTCCTGCGGCGTTTCGCCGGACACGTGGAGACGGGCGCCGCGGGCGTCTCGGACCCGGCGATCAAGACCGTCTGACCCGGTCCTCCTGCTGCGGGCCGACCCGCAGCAGGAAGTTCCGCGCGGGATGCGCACGCACGTGTGGCGGTGTGACGGTGGGAGCGGTGGGCAGAACCCTCGGCGTCGGTTTTCTTCGCCACGTCACCGAGGGAGAACGCATGGCCATCGCCCACCGCAGGATCGGCACCGGACCCGTCCGCGTCATCGTGCTGCACGACTGGTTCGGCACCTCCGCGAACTGGGGTTCCGTCCTGGACCACCTGGACCCCGAGGGCTTCAGCTACGTCTTCCTCGACTACCGCGGCTACGGCGACCGGCGCGACGTGGCCGGCCGCCACACCCTGGCCGAGATCGCCGACGACGTCCTCGAACTCGCCGATCAGCTCGGCTGGGACACCTTCTCCCTCCTCGGCCACTCCATGGGCGGCAAGGCGGCCCAGCAGGTCCTGGTCCGCGCCCCCGAGCGGGTCGAGAAGCTGATCGGCCTCGCGCCCGTGCCGGCCGAGCCCTACGCGATGGACGACGCGACCCACGCCCTCTTCCACGGCGCCGCCACCGACCCCGGCAAGCGCCGGACCATCCTCGACCTGGTCACCGGAAACCGGGTGAGCGGGTACTGGCTCGACCGGATGGTCGCCCACTCCCTCACGGTCTCCCGCCCCGAGGCCTTCGCCGGGTACCTCGCGAGCTGGCAGCCCCTCGACCTGTCCTCCGCCGTGAAGGGCAACACCGTTCCGGTGCTCGTCCTCGTAGGGGAGTACGACCTCGCGATCACCCCGGATGTGATGCGCGCCACGTGGCAGGCCTCGTACCCGGACTGCCGGATCGTGACGATCCCGGGCTCCGGCCACTACCCGCCGCACGAGACCCCGGTGGCCTTCGTCACCGAGGTGGAGGCCTTCCTGCGGATCTAGCGAAGGGCACGAAAAAACCCGTGGGGCACGAGGAAACCTCGTGCCCCACGGGATCAACAGGGTGAGTGACGGGACTTGAACCCGCGGCCACCTGGACCACAACCAGGTGCTCTACCAACTGAGCTACACCCACCACGAAGGGCGGCGGACCGCCCGTTCGATGTGCAAGCACAGCATAGCCGATCAGAGGGGTGCTCCCGCGACGCGATATATCGGCCTCCGGCCCGGACCCGCGGGGTGCGGGGCCGCGCCGTGCCGCGGGGCGGCGGGCGCCGCGCCCGGCGCCGGCCCCGGTGCCGCCCCCGCCGGGAGGCGACCGGCGCGGCCGCCGCCCCCGCCGCGCGGGGCACGGCAGGATCACCCGTATGACACGTGAACCCGCACCCTTCACGGCCGACGACTACGCCGCCCGGATGACCGCCGCCGCCGAGGCCGCCGCCGCCGCGGGGCTCGCCGGCCTGCTGATCGCCCCCGGGCCCGACCTCACGCACCTCACCGGCTACCGGCCCACCGCCGAGACCGAGCGGCTGACCCTGCTCGTGCTGGCCGCCGGGCAGGACCCGGTGCTCATCGTGCCCGCGCTGGAGGCCCCCGACGCGGAGAAGGCTCCGGGCGCCACCGCGCTGACCCTGCGGGACTGGGCCGACGGGAAGAACCCGTACGCCGTCACCGCCCCGCTGCTGGACTTCCGCGGCCGCTTCGGGGTGAGCGACAACACCTGGGCCCTGCATCTGCTCGGCCTCCAGCGGGAGTTGCCGAACGCCTCCTACGCGCCGCTCACCGACTGCCTGCCCATGCTCCGCGCCGTCAAGGACGAGCGGGAGCTGGACCGCCTCGCCGCGGCGGGGGCCGCCGCCGACGCCGCCTACGCGCAGGTCCTCCACCTCCCCTTCGCCGACCGCCGCGAGATCGACGTCGCCGACGACCTGGCCGGCCTGCTGCGCGCGCACGGCCACTCCCAGGTGGACTTCACCGTCGTCGGTTCCGGCCCCAACGGGGCCAACCCGCACCACGAGGCCGGCGACCGAGTGATCCGCCGCGGCGACATGGTCGTCCTCGACTTCGGCGGCCTGCGCTTCGGCTACGGCTCCGACATCTCCCGCACCGTGCACGTCGGCGAGCCCACCGCCGAGGAGCAGCGGGTCCACGACATCGTCCGCGAGGCCCAGCAGGCCGGCGTGGCGGCGGTCCGGCCCGGGGTCTCCTGCCAGGAGGTGGACCGGGCCGCCCGCGCCGTGATCACCGAGTTCGGCTACGGGGACCGCTTCATTCACCGCACCGGCCACGGCATCGGCGTGACCACCCACGAGCCCCCGTACATGGTCGAGGGCGAGGAGCAGCCGCTGGTCCCCGGCATGTGCTTCTCCGTGGAGCCGGGCGTCTACCTCCCGGGCCGGTTCGGCGTCCGCATCGAGGACATCGTGACCGTCACCGAGGACGGCGGGCGCCGCCTCAACAACGCCCCGCGCGAGTTGGCCGTCGTGGAGTGAGCGTCACGGCGCCAGGACGGCCGCCGACTCGCCCGGTACGTGGATCCGCCCGTCCGGCCCCGGGTGGTCGAGCGGCTCCCAGGCGGCCAGCACCCGTACCCCGTTGCGGCCCAGCGCGATCGTCACCGGGTCCGCGGAGAGGTTCACGACCACCCGGACCTCGCCGCGCCGGAAGGTGAGCCAGCGCCGCTCCTCGTCGTGGGCGACCCGGACCGCCGCCAGGTCCGGGTCGCGCAGGTCAGGATGGGTGCGGCGGAGCGCGACGAGGGTGCGGTACCAGTCCAGCAGGCGGGCGTGGACGGCCTGTTCGGGCTCCGACCAGTCCAGGCGGGAGCGGTCGCGGGTGGCCGGGTCCTGCGGGTCCGGGATCTCCTCGGCCTTCCAGCCGTGCGCCGCGAACTCCCGGCGGCGCCCGGAGCGCACCGCCTCGGCGAGCTCCGGGTCGGGGTGGTCCGTGAAGTACTGCCAGGGGGTCCGCGCCCCCCACTCCTCGCCCATGAACAGCATCGGCACGAAAGGCCCGGTCAGGGTCACGGTCGCGGCACACGCCAGCAGCCCCGGGGAGAGCGAGGCGGAGAGCCGGTCGCCGAGCGCCCGGTTGCCGATCTGGTCATGGGTCTGGCTGTAGCCGAGGAAGCGGTGGGCCGGGGTCCGGCGGCGGTCCACCGGCCGGCCGTGGGTGCGGCCGCGGAAGGAGGACCAGGTGCCGTCGTGGAAGAAGGCCCGGGTCATGGTCTTGGCGAGGGCGGCGAGCGGGGCCGCGGCGAAGTCGGCGTAGTACGCCTGGGACTCGCCCGTCAGCGCGCAGTGCAGGGCGTGGTGGAAGTCGTCGTTCCACTGCGCGTGCAGGCCCACGCCCCCGGCGGAGCGCGGGGTGGTGGTGCGCGGGTCGCACCGGTCGGACTCGGCGATCAGGAACAGCGGGCGGCCGGTGTCGGCGGCCAGGTCGTCGACGGCCGCGGACAGTTCCTCCAGGAAGGTCAGCGCCCGGTCGTCGGCCAGCGCGTGCACGGCGTCGAGGCGCAGCCCGTCGATCCCGTAGTCGCGCAGCCAGGCCAGCGCACTGCCCAGGAGGTAGGCGCGCACCTCGTCCGAGCCGGGCGCGTCCAGGTTCACCGCCGTGCCCCACGGGGTGTGGTGGGTGTCGGTGAAGTACGGGCCGAAGGCGGGCAGGTGGTTGCCGGACGGGCCGAGGTGGTTGTGGACCACGTCCAGCACCACGCCCAGCCCGGCCGCGTGCGCGGCGGCCGTGAAGCGGGCCAGGCCGGCCGGGCCGCCGTAGGGCTCGTGCACCGCCCAGGGCGCGACCCCGTCGTACCCCCAGCCGTGCCGGCCGGCGAAGGAGCACACCGGCATCAGCTCCACGTGCGTGACGCCGAGGGCGGTCAGGTGCCCGAGCCGGGCGGCGGCCGCGTCGAAGGTGCCCTCGGGGGTGAAGGTGCCGACGTGCAGCTCGTACAGGACCGCGTCCTGGAGCCCGGTGCCCGGCGCCGGAGCCGGCCGCGGGGCGAGGGCCTCGACGTCGACCACCGCCGACAGCCCGTCGGGCCCGTCGGGCAGCCGCCGCCCGCGCGGGTCGGGCCAGGGCCCCTCACCGTCCAGCAGGAACCCGTAGCGGCTCCCGTCGGCGGCCGGGGCCTCGGCGGTCCACCAGCCGTCCCGGTCCGGATCGCGCGTCATGTCGTACGTCGCCCCGTCGAGCCGCATGGCGACGTGGCCTGTCAGCGGTGCCCACACCTCGAACTGCACGGACGGTCCCCTCGTCGGCGGCGGGTCCAGCATGCGTATCCTGCCCATCATTTCGGGCGCGGCGGGGGAGTTCTGGACACTCCGGCCCCGACGGGCCGACAATCACCCTGTGACGTCCAGTTTCGAGATTCCCTCCTTCCCCGCGCCGCGGCTGTCCGACGCCGAGCGCGACCGGGCGCTGGGCCAGCTCCGGGAGGGCGCCGCCCTCGGCAAGCTGTCCCACGACACCTTCCTGCGCCGGATGGAACTCGCCCTTGTCGCGCGCCGCTCCGAGGACCTCGCGGTGCTCACCGCCGACCTCCAGTCCCGGGAGGCGGCCGAAAGCCCGTGGACCCGTCGGCTGTTCGGCTGGGTCGGCCGGGTCTCCGCCGTGTCCGTCGGGGTCCGGCGCGCATGGAACGCGGAGAAGCTGCCCAAGCTGCTGATGCCGCACCCGAGCGCGGCGGCCCTGCGGATCGGCCGCGACCCCGGCAACGGGCTGCGGCTGAGCCACGAGACCGTGTCGCGGGCGCACGCGGAGCTCAGCATGCGCGACGGGGTGTGGGTGCTGAGGGATCTCGGCTCGACCAACGGCACCACGGTCAACGGGCGCCGGGTGACCGGCTCCGCGGTGGTCCGCGAGGGGGACCAGGTCAGCTTCGGGAACATGACCTTCCGGCTCTCGACCGGCTGAGGCCGCCCGGCAGCCGGGGCCTTCTCGGCAAGCCGCCGCTCGCAGGGTCGCCGCTCGACGGGCCGCCGCGGCGGCCTGCCGGGGGAGGCCCCGCCGGTCCGCCGCCGGGACCCACCGCGCAGGATGGCCGTCATGGAACACACCTCTGCCGTCCGCCGCGCCCGCGTCGGGGACCTGCCCCGCCTCGAAGAACTCGTCCACGAGCACGTCGCGTACGAGCGCTCCGCGCCGCGCCCGCCGGGCCTCGCCGCCCTGCTCGGACCGCAGCTGTTCGCCGAGGACGCCCGGCTGTGGGTGCTGCTCGCCGAGACCCCGGACGGCACGGTCGCCGGATACGCCGCCTGCTCGTCCGAGTTCGCCTTCTGGGACGCCCGGCACTACCTGCACATGGACTGCCTCTACCTGGCGGAGGAGGCCCGCGGGCACGGCCTGGGAGCCGCCCTGGTGGACGGCGTCGCGGGGCTGGCCCGTGAGCTCGGCCTCGAGCAGGTCCAGTGGCAGACCCCCGAGTGGAACGAGGGCGCCATCCGCTTCTACGACCGCCTCGGGGCCACCGGCCACCGTAAGCTCCGGTACAGCCTGCCCGTCGACCGCTGACTCCTGACCGGTGACCTGAGGCCCGGCGCGGGCGTACGCCGCGCACACCCGTGCGCCCCTTTGTGCCCCTTCGGCGCGGACGACCGCCGTCGTACGGTTCCGGGCTATGAGCGGATACACGATGGAACCGGCCACGCCGATGGAAATCAGCCCCCGCGTACTGCCGTCCTCCGACCAGTGGTCCCCCGTACTCGCCGTCCCGGCGCCGGTCTGCCGCCTCGAGAACTTCCTCGGGGCCGAGCGGGCCGGCGCCCTGCTGGAGTACGCGATAGCGCGAGCCGACGACTTCACGGCGGGAACGGTCGTGGACCCCCTCACCGGACAGGTGTCCCGCAAGGGACGGGACTCGCTGGTCCTCCCCGTGACGAGCGAGGTGTTCAGCGCGCACCTGGCCGACTGCCTGCCGCTCGTCCAGGAGGTCCTGGACCACCGCGCCGCCCTCACCCGGTCGCTGACCGTCCTGACCGCGCACGGCGAAGGCGGCCACTTCGGCACCCACACCGATGCCTCCCGCGTCCGCGACGTGAGCACGGCGCTGTCCGCCGTGTACTACCTCCACCGCCGGCCCCGCGGCTTCGGCGGCGGCCAACTCCGCCTCTACGACACCGTGGTGAACGACGGCAGGGCCCGCCCGGCGGAGTCCTACCGCACCGTCGAACCCGAGCACGACACCATCGTCTTCTTCCCCTCCAGCGCCTTCCACGAGGTCGTGCCCTCCACCTGCCCGAGCGGGCGGTTCTCGGACCACCGGTTCACCCTCACCACCTGGATCTCCGACGAGGAGTCCGACGCCCGACCGGACGCCCGACCGGACGCCCGACCGGACGCCCGGCTCTCCCGCACGGCGCAGTGGATGGCGGACGCGGCCGAGGGCACCCGCCCGCTCCACGACGCCGAGGGCGACCACGACGGCGCCATGCCGGTCGCCCTGCCGCCGTCCGGTCCCGCCACCCGCCTCAGGACGAGCGGGAACTGACGGTCGTTCCGTCCGGCCGCCGGGCCGCGACCAGCCGGTCGTAGGCGGCCAGGACGGTACGGGACTGGTGCTCCACCTGGGTGGCCACCGGGACCCAGCGGGCCCCGAAGCGGGCCGCGAAGTCCTCGCACCACCCGGTCACCAGCCGGTCCAGCCCGGGCGCCGCCGGGTGTTCCTGGGTGCGCAGGACCCGTAGCAGCATCGCGGCGGCGCGCAGGGACAGCCGGCGCCCGAAGGCGTCGATGCTGGCGATGTACGCCGCGGTGGCCTCCGCCGGGGCCCCGGCCGTCCACTCCGCCGCGACCTGGGGGATCAGCGAGAGCGTCCAGTCCACCGCCCGCAGCAGGGGGGCCGCGGCCGGGTCCGGCTGCGGCGGCGGGTCTTCCTCCCGTACGCGGGCACTTCCGCGGACCGCGGCGACCAGCGCGGCGTCCGTGGTGAGCCGTTCGGCCAGCATCCGCAGGGCGCCGCGCGGGTCCGGGTGCGGGGCCGGGTCGTCCACCAGGTCGGAGGCCCACATGGGGACTTCGACGATGGCGGTCGTGCCCGCGTAGCGGTGGGCGTGGTACCAGGTGCTGAGCCGGGTGTCCTCCGGGTGGAAGGCGCCCGCGGCCTCGCTGCCCGGCTGCGGGATCACGAAGATCCCGGGGCCGGGGGAGGGCCAGCCGGCCGCGTCCGAGGCCCCGTTCTCCACCGGGATGCGCAGCTCGGCGGCCGATTTGGCGAACGGCTCGGCGAGGCCGGGTATGTCCCGGGTGAGCTGCACCCAGGAGCCGCCGAGGTCGGTGGCGTGCAGGGAGACCTGGAGGACGGGGCGCAGTTCGTCGATGAGGGCGGTCAGGGCCAGGGTCTCGGGCGGCAGCCGGTCCGGAGGCAGTAAGGACGGCGCCCACTCCGGCTGTTCGGGACCGGGCGGCCGGAAGAAGCTCCGGTGGTAGTCCAGCAGCGAGTACGGGCGGGGCGTGCGGTGCAGGTTCGCGCCGTCCGGGTCGGCGCAGAGCAGGAAGTGCCAGCCGCAGCCCGCCCGCGGCGCCGGGTCGTCGAGGAGGCGCCGGGCGAGCGAGAGGACGGTGGCACCGCCGACGGGCTCGTTGGCGTGCGCCCCGGCGACGACGAGGACGTTGCGGTCGGCCCCGAGCGGGGCGCCGCCCGTGGCGGCGACGGACAGGACGTGGAGCGGTTGCCCGGCTCGGGAGGCGCCGGCCTGCCGGAGCCGTACCTCGCCGGGGTGTTCGTCCGCCAGAGCGCGGGCGGCGAGCCCGAGTTCCCGCGGTGTGGGGTAGCGCATGTCACGGAGGAGAGTCACAAGGGATGCCATGCCCGCGGGGCCCGCCGCCTACTGCTCCGCGGGCCCCGCAGTTCCCCGAATCCCGGATGAAACCCCTGGCCAACGCCCGGGGCCGCGGCCCGTGAGGGGTCGGGCTACTGCTGGTGCAGGCCGCGGCCCGCCAGGCTGAGGAAGGCCTCCCCGACCGCCTCCGACAGCGTCGGGTGGGCGTGGACGTGCCGTGCCACGTCGGCCGGCTCCGCGTCCCAGCCCACGATCAGCTGGCTCTCCGCGATCATCTCCGACACGTGCGGCCCCACCAGGTGCACCCCGAGTACCCGCCCGCCCCGCTCGGCGACCACCTTCACCGTGCCGCCCTGCCCGTGCACCATGCCCTTGGCCACGGCGGTCAGCGGCATCGTGTTCACCACCACGTCGTACGAGGCCTCGCGGGCCTGCGCCTCCGTCAGCCCGACGGCGGCGGTCTGCGGGGCCGAGTAGGTCACCCGGGGCACCGCCGCGTAGTCCACCGGCGCGCTCGCCGTCCCGGCCAGGGTCTCGGCGACGAGCAGCCCCTCCGCGAAGGAGGCGTGCGCGAGTCCCAGGGAGGGCGGCGGCAGGAGGTCGCCCACCACATGGATGCCCGGGACGGCGCTCTCCAGCCGCGACCAGTCGGCCGGGGCCACGAACCCCCGGCCGTCGGTGGCCAGTCCGGCCGCCGCGAGGTCCAGGCCGTCGGTGACGGGGACCCGGCCGACCGCCACCAGCAGGCGCTCCGCCTCGATCTGCCGCAGTTCCCCGCGCGCGGTGCGCACGGCGGCCCGGACGCCCCCGGACGCGAGCCGCTGCGCCCCCTCCAGCCGGGCTCCGGTCTGCACGTCGATCCCGCGCTTCTTCAGGCCCCGCGCCAGATGCCGGGACACGTCCGCGTCCTCCGACGGAACGAGCCGGTCGGCGGCCTCGACGAGGGTGACCGCGGCGCCCATGGAACGGTGGAACGAGGCGTACTCCACCCCGATCGCCCCGCCGCCCAGCACCAGCACCGAAGCGGGCAGCCCGGGCGCGAACAGCGCGTCGTCGCTGGTGACCACGGTGTGGCCGTCGGGCTCCAGGCCGGGCAGGGTGCGCGGCCGGGACCCGGTGGCCAGCACGATGCCCCGGGCGGCGGTGAACTCCTGCCCGTCCTCGGTCCGTACGGAGCGGGGCCCGGTCAACCGGGCGCCGCTGTGTACCACCCGCACTCCCGCATGCTGCAAGTGCCCTTCCACGCCCTTGTGGTTGCGGGCCACTATGTCGTCCCGGGTGGCGGTCAGGGCCGACCAGTCGATCGACTCCACGCTCGCCCGGATCCCCCACCGCTCCCGCGCCTCGGCCACGCCGTCGACGAGTTCGGCCGCGTGCAGCATGGCCTTGCTGGGTATGCACCCCCGGTGCAGGCAGGTCCCGCCGACCTTGTCGCGTTCCGCGAGCAGGACGCTCAGGCCCAGGGCCGAGGCGCGCAGGGCGGTGCTGTAGCCGCCCGTACCGCCGCCGATCACGATCACATCCACCGTGCTGTCGTTGGTCATGCGTCAAGCCTCCACGGCCCGTTGGGGCAAGTCCAAGGAAATGATCTTCTGGATGCCATGCAGGATGCTTATGCTTCGCGGTCATGAGCCTGCGCCAGATGGAGTACTTCCTCGCCGTCGTGGAGGAGTCCTCCTTCACCCGCGCCGCGGACAGCCTGCACGTCACGCAGCCCGCCCTGTCCCACCAGGTCAAGGCCCTGGAGCGGTCCGTGGGCGGCGCGTTGCTGGAGCGCATGCCGCGGGGGGTCCGGCTCACCCCCATGGGCCGAGCCTTCCTCCCGCACGCGCAGCTCGCCGTCCGCAGCGCCCACCAGGCCGAGCGGGCGGCCCGCGCCGCCGCCGGCGTGGCCGGTGGCGAGCTGCACATCGCCACCGTGCACGCGCTGGCCGTCGGCCTGCTCCCGGGCGTCGCCGCCCGCTGGCGGGCCCTGCACCCGGGGGTCTCCCTGGTGCTGCGGGAGTACGGCTCCACCGAGGCCCTGGAGGAGCAGCTGGAGCGCGGTGTCGCCGACCTCGCGGTCGGCCCGGAGCCCGCCGCGTGGTCCGGTCCGCTCGTCCCGATCGGCCGGGAGGAACTGGTCGTCGTCGTCCCCTTCGACGATCCCCTGGCCGGCCGCACGGCCGTGCGGCTCACGGAGCTGGCCCACCACAACTGGATCCGCTGTGCGATGGAACCGCTGGTCGACGGCGTCCTCGTGCTCGACCGGGCGTGCGGGGCGCTCGGCTTCACCCCGCACACGGTGCTGCGTACGGAGCACACCTCGACGGCCGTACGGATGGCGGCCGCCGGGGTGGGCATCGTCATGGCCCCGGCCCACATGGTCCGCGGCGCGGTCGGGGAGGACTGCGCCCTGCTCTCCCTCGACCCGCCGTGGCACCGCCCCCTGGCGGCCTTCTCCCGCGTCCCGCTGACCGGCGCCGCGGCCGCCTTCGCGGAGCTGGTCGGCGCCCGCCCGGCCGCACCGGTCCCGGGCGGGCGCGCTCCGCGGGTCTGAGTGGCGGGCGGGCGCGCTCCGCGGGTCCGGGCGGCGGGCGGGCCCGGCCCGGCGGGATCAGCGGCGCAGCCAGACGCCCACCGGGTGGTCGGCCAGCAGGGCGGCCACCTCGGCCGAACCGCTGTGCGCGGCACGGGGGTCGGTGCCGTCCGGGGAGGCGGGGACGAGCGGGGTCCAGGTGCCGGGGGGCAGCGGCAGCCGGGTGTCCCGCCAGCCGCCCGCCCCGGCCAGCCGGTGGGACAGCCGGGTGGCCGCCACCAGCAGCCCGGGGCCGCGGGTGAAGGCCACCAGGTGGTCGGCGGCCGCGCCCCGGGCCGGGACCGGCGTGTAGCCCCGGAAGAGCTCCGGGCGGTCCCGGCGCAGCCGCAGCAGGGCGGCCGTCAGGGCCAGCTTCTCCTCGGCCGCGTCCCGCGGGGCGGCCCCCTCGTCCAGCCGGGCCAGGGCGCTGCGGGGGAAGTGGGCCGGACGCCGGTTGTCCGGGTCCACCAGGGCCCGGTACTCCGTCTCCGCCCCCTGGTAGACCTCCGGGACGCCCGGCATCGCCAGGTGCAGCAGGGTCATGCCGAGGAGGTTGGCGCGGGCCGCCCCGGCCAGCTCCGCCGGGAGGTCGAGCGGGGTCCGGGCGTACCCGGCCACGCTCGCCTCGTACTCCTCGTCCGGGTCGGTCCAGCTGGTGTGCAGGGCCGCCTCGCGGACCGCCTTGAGCAGGGCGTCGGCCAGCCGGGGCGCCGCCTCGGGGGCCCGGCCGAGCCCCATCGCGGTCTGCCGGGCCACCCAGGCCAGCTGGGGGTCGCCCCCGGCCGGGCCGCCCATCAGCTCCGGCGCCTGGGACAGCGCCGCGATCCGGGCCCGGACGTCCGCGCTGCGCTTGGTGTCGTGGGTGGACACCACGGTGCCGGCCGCGGGCCACTGCCGCTCCAGGTCGGCGCAGTACGCGTGGAACTCCGCGGGCGGCACTGCCGGCCGGCCCGGCTCCCCGCCCACCTCGGTGGCCGACAGCAGCGGCGCGTACCGGTAGAAGGCCCGGTCCTCCAGGGACTTGGCGCGCAGGGCCGCCGAGGTCTGGGCGAAGCGGGCGGCGAAGGCCGGATCCCGCAGCAGCAGCTCCCGTACGCCGGCCACCGCGTCCGCACCGGCCAGCGCGGCGGCCTGCTCCACCGCCCGCGGCGGCAGCTCCGGCTCGCCGGGATACGGCCGGTAGACGGGAAAGGCGATCAGCAACTCCCGGACGGCCGGTGCCAGTTCTGTACCCGCCTGCCGCTCCAGGGTGCCCAGTTCGGCGGCCAGGTCGCCGGTCAGCACCTCGCGTGCGGCCGCCCGGGCCGTCTCCGGCCACTGCGGCAGCCCGGTGCTCTCCCCGTACCGGGCCGCCAGCTCCGCGGCGCCCTCCGGGTCGGTGAGCACCCCGTCCACCCGGTGCAGGGCGTCGTAGCCGGTGGTGCCCGCCACCGGCCAGGCGGACGGCAGCCGCTCCTCGCGGGCCAGGATCTTCTCGACCACCACCCAGCAGCCCTCGCCCGCCGCCGCCCGCAGCCGCCGCAAGTACTCCTCCGGGTCCGCCAGGCCGTCCACGTGGTCGATCCGCAGCCCGTCCGCGATCCCGTCACGGACCAGCTCCAGCACCTTCGCGTGGGTGGCCGTGAAGACGTCCGGGTCCTCCACCCGGACCCCGATCAGGTCCGAAATCGTGAAGAAACGGCGGTAGTTGAGCGAGGTGCGGGCCTCGCGCCACCAGGCCGGCCGGTACCACTGGGCGGCGAGCAGCTCGGGCAGCGCCAGCCCCGCAGTGCCCTCGCGCAGCGGGAACTCCTGCTCGCCGTAGCGCAGCACATCGCCGTCGGCCTTCAGCTCGCAGGTCTCCACCGGCCCGGCGAGCACCGGCAGCAGCACCTGTCCGCCGCCCGCCTCCCAGTCGATGTCGAACCAGCGGGCGTACGGCGAGGCGGGGCCGTCCCGCAGCACCTCCCACAGCGGCCGGTTCAGCCGCAGCGGGGTGGGCACGGCCATGTGGTTGGGCACGATGTCGAGGACCAGGCCGAGCCCGTGCGCCCGGGCGGCCGCGGCCAGGGACCGCAGGCCCGGCTCGCCGCCCAGCTCGGTCCGCACCCGGGAGTGGTCGGTGACGTCGTAGCCGTGCGTCGAGCCGGGCGCCGCCTCCAGGACGGGGGAGAGGTGCAGGTGGGACACGCCGAGCGAGGCGATGTGCGGTACGGCTGCTTCGGCCGCGGCGAAGGGGAACTCCGGGCGCAGCTGGAGACGGTAGGTCGACGTCGGAGTGACAGGTGCCGGAACGTCAGGTTCCGATTCGGTGGTCGCGCGCGGCTGGCTCATGAGAACGTACGTACCCAGCCTGCCGGATTCCGTGCCATTACCCAATGCATCCGAGTGACTGCGCCGCGTTAGTGTTGATCAAGTGGTTGGAACCGTCAACACCTATCGAAGAGTCATCGCCCTGACCGGGCCCCTACTCCCGCTCGTCTCTTTCCTCGCCCGACTGCCCGTCGCGATGTCCCAGTTCGGCATCTTCCTGCTGGTCGCCCAGACCAGCGGCTCCCTCGCCACCGCGGGCGTGGTCGGCGGCGCCCTCTCCGTCGGACAGGTCCTCTTCGGGCCCGTCCTCGGCTGGCTCGCCGACCGGCACGGGCAGCGGTCCGTCGTCCTGGCCGCGGCCGCCGTCAACGCCGTGGCCACCGCCGCCCTGGTCGCCGGGGCGCTCACCGGTCTGGCCACCGTCCCGCTCGCCGCGATCGGCGCCGTCACCGGAGCCTCCGTACCGCTGATCGGCCCGCTCGCCCGCACCCGGTCCGTGGCCCTCGCCCACCGGGCCGGGGCCGACGAGAGCGTCGTCGGCGCCGTCCACGCGCTCGAAGGCACCCTGGACGAGGTCTCCTTCGTCTTCGGGCCCGCCCTCGTCGGACTCGCCGCCCTCCTCGCCCACCCGGCCTTCGCCCTGGCCGCCGCGGCCGGCCTCGTGGCCGTCTTCGGTACGGTCTACGCACTGCACCCCACCGCCGCCGTCACAGGGGGCCGCGCCCGGGCGGAGTCCGGGGGAGCGGCGCCCGCGTCGCGGGACCGCGGCACCGGGAGCCGGGTCCGGCCGCCCGCGGTGGTCCACGCCGTACGCGGCTCGCTCGCCCTCCAGGGCGCCATGTTCGGCGCCTGCCAGGCGGGCATCACCGCGCTCACCATCCGGCTCGGCGTCCCCGACCAGGCCGCCGTCGTCTACTCCGCCATGGGCGTCGTCAGCGCGGTCGTCGGCATCTCGCTCGGCGCGCTGCCCGCCCGCTTCGGGCTGCGGCTGCGCTGGCGGGTGGCGACCGGTGCGGCCCTGGTGTTCTCCGCCCCGCTGCTGGTCACCGACGGCCTGTGGCCGCTGTACGCCGTCGTCACGGTGCTCGGCGCCGCCTACGCACCGCACCTGATCACCGCGTTCGCGCTCACCGAGCGGGCCGTGGAGCCGGCCCGGCTCTCCACCTCGATGGCCTTCGCCGCGAGCTGCCTGGTGGCCGGGCAGGCCACGGCCCTCGTCCTCTGCGGGCGCCTCGCCGAGGCGTACGGCCCCGCCGGGGCCTTCGCCGTCGCCGTCGGGGCGGCCGCGCTCTGCCTGCTCCTCGCGCTCGTCACCCGGGTGCCCGCGGCCCGTACGCACCCCGCCGGGACGCGCATTCAGGGCCCGCGGACCCCGTCGCCGGTGACCGGGGAGAACGGCGCCGCCTACGCCGGGCGCTGAAGCACCACCAGACACCGCCCCGTCAGCGCCACCCGGTCACCCGCCGCGTACTGCGGCCCGGTGCCGGGTGGCAGTACGTCCGCCCGCGCCGTGTCCACCACCAGCCGCCACTGCGCGCCGTGGCCCGCCGGGACGGTGAAGTCCTGAGGCTCCGCACCGGCGTTGAACATCAGCAGGAACGAGTCGTCGGTGATCCGCTCCCCGCGGGTGCCCGGCTCGGAGATCGCCTCCCCGTTCAGGAAGACGGTCAGCGCCCGCGCGTGCTGCGCCTGCCAGTCGCGCGCCCGCATCTCCTCCCCGTGCGGGGTGAACCAGGCGATGTCCGAGAGCTCGTCGTGCGTACCCTCCACCGGCCGCCCGTGGAAGAACCGGCGCCGCCGGAAGACCGGGTGGTCCCGGCGCAGCCACACCATCCGGCGGGTGAACTCCAGCAGCGACGGCGCCGGTTTGCCGGGCTCCGGCCAGCCCACCCACGACAGCTCGTTGTCCTGGCAGTAGGCGTTGTTGTTGCCCTCCTGGCTGCGGCCGAACTCGTCGCCGTGGCTGAGCATCGGCACCCCCTGCGACAGCATCAGGGTGGCCGTGAAGTTGCGCATCTGGCGTTCGCGCAGCTCCATGATCTCCGGATCCTCGGTGGGCCCCTCCACCCCGCAGTTCCAGGACCGGTTGTGGGTCTCGCCGTCGCGATTGCCCTCCCGGTTGGCCTCGTTGTGCTTCTCGTCGTACGAGACCAGGTCGTTCAGGGTGAAACCGTCGTGGCAGGTGGTGAAGTTGATCGACGCGAGCGGCCGCCGCCCGTCGTCCTGGTAGAGGTCCGAGGAGCCCGTCAGCCGTCCCGCGAACTCCGCGAGCGTGCGCGGCTGCCCGCGCCACAGGTCCCGTACGGTGTCCCGGTACTTGCCGTTCCACTCGGTCCACAGCGGCGGGAAGTTGCCCACCTGGTAGCCGCCCTCGCCCAGGTCCCAGGGCTCCGCGATCAGCTTGACCTGGCTGACCACCGGGTCCTGCTGGACCAGGTCGAAGAACGACGACAGCCGGTCCACCTCGTGGAACTGGCGGGCCAGCGTCGCCGCGAGGTCGAAGCGGAAACCGTCCACGTGCATCTCGGTGACCCAGTACCGCAGCGAGTCCATGATCAGCTGGAGCACGTGCGGGGAGCGCATCAGCAGCGAGTTCCCGGTGCCCGTGGTGTCCATGTAGTGGCGCGGATCCTCCGCCAGCCGGTAGTACGAGGCGTTGTCGAGGCCGCGGAAGGACAGGGTCGGGCCCAGGTGGTTCCCCTCGGCGGTGTGGTTGTAGACCACGTCGAGGATCACCTCGATGCCGGCCTCGTGCAGGGCCCGGACGGCCGACTTGAACTCCAGCACCTGCTGCCCGCGGTCGCCCGAGGCGTAGCCGTTGTGCGGAGCGAAGAATCCGATGGTGTTGTAACCCCAGTAATTGCTCAGCCCGTCGTTGACCAGCCGGTGGTCGTTGACGAACTGGTGCACCGGCATCAGCTCCAGCGCCGTCACCCCGAGCTTGGTGAGGTGGCCGATGACCGCCGGGTGCGCGAGCGCCCCGTAGGTACCGCGCAGCTCCTCGGGAAGGTCCGGGTGACGCATGGTCAGACCCTTGACGTGCGCCTCGTAGAGCACGGTGTGGTGGTACTCGTGCCGCGGCGGCCGGTCGTTCGCCCAGTCGAAGTACGGGTTCACCACGACCGAGCTCATCGTGTGCGGTGCGGAGTCCAGGTCGTTGCGCGAGTCCGGCCGGCCGAAGTGGTAGCCGTACACCGCCTCGTTCCAGCTGACCCGGCCGCTGATGGCCCGCGCGTACGGGTCCAGCAGCAGCTTCGCCGGATTGCAGCGGCGGCCGCGCTCCGGCTCGTACGGGCCGTGGACGCGGAACCCGTAGCGCTGCCCCGGCATGACGCCGGGCAGGTACGCGTGACGGACGAAGGCGTCCGTCTCCCGCAGTTCCACGGCGGACTCGGACCCGTCGTCATGGAGCAGGCACAGCTCGATGCGTCGGGCGGCCTCCGAGTAGACCGCGAAGTTGGTGCCGGCGCCGTCGTACGTGGCACCCAGCGGATACGCCTGTCCCGGCCAGACCTGCATAGATAACGACTCTTCCCTCGTTGTCCGAAGATGTCCCGGCTGACCCGGCGTGGACCACGTCCCTGGCAGATCTTCCCCGAAAGAGGGGCCCCAAGCGCGGACTTGGCAGGGGTCCTACCGGGTGACCCGCAGAGCTGATATGCGGGTCAGCGGACTGTCTGCGCATCCGATAATGGGTCAACCGACGCCCGCCGTACGGACCGTCGGGCTGCACCGGGCCGCGCGCGCGGAGTACCCTTCCGTGATCACTGGAGACGGGCGTCCAGACGCAGAAGGCGGTGCACGGGTGAGCTCGGGAGGTCTGGAGCTGCCCCCTGGTGACAGCAGTCACGAGGGTGGCCCGGCGGACGCCCCAGGAGGTGTCCCCGGCGGGGCACCGGCGGGGCTCCCGACCGGGGCGGTCTCCCTGGCGGGCGGCCCGGCGGAGGCCGGGAGCGCGGGGGCCGGCGTGGAGCTGGACTGGGGCGCGGAGGCCTGGAGCGAGGTCCGCACCCGGGCGCAGCGGGCCGGCCGTGCGTACATCTGGCTGAATCTCATCGAACAGCGGCTGCGCGCGGTGGTCGGGGCGGTGCTCCGCCCGATCTACGAACCGGTGCACGGCACGGACGACTGGGTCGTCGCGGCCGCCGGGCCCGCCGGGCAGGAATGGGTCCAGCGGGCCGTCGCCGTGCGGGAGGTCAGCCGCCGCAAGGGCTACCTGCTGGACTCGGCCGACGACAACGTGCTGAGCTTCCTGACCCTGCCCCAGCTGCGGGAGCTGATGGTCCAGCACTGGCCGTGCTTCGAGCCGTACTTCGACGACCGGCGCGAGATCGAGCTGGCCCTCGACGAGCTGGAGGTCACCCGCAACGTCGTCTCCCGCAACCGGGCCCTGTCCCGGCCCGTGCTGGAGCAGGCTGAGCGGGCCTCGGCGCGCCTGCTGGAGGTGCTGGGCGGGGTCTCCGGCAGCCCCTCGGCCGAGCGGCTGCCGATCGACGCCGTCGAGGACCTGGTCGGCGACCGGTACGCGGACGTCATCTCGGTCCACCCGGACCGGGTACGGCTGCAGCGGCAGCTCCCGGCCGAGGACCTCTTCGGCGGGGCGCGCCGGCTCGACGCCATCGGCATAGGGCTCAACCTGCTGGTCCAGAACTTCTCGGGCCGAAGACTCGTCCGGCTCACCGAGGCCGGATGCCGGGTGCGGCTGCTGTTCCTGAACCCGGCGAGCAGCGCCGTGAAGCGGCGCGAGCGGGAACTGGGGCTGCGCAAGGGCGAGCTGAGCCGCTCGGTGGAGATGAACATCCTGCACGTCCGCCGGGTCCGCGCGGGCCTGCGGGACCCCTCCCGCTTCGAGATCCACGTCTTCGACGAGACCCCGCGGTTCACCGCCTACCTGGTGGAGGGGCAGTCCTCGGGCATCGCGGTGGTGCAGTCCTACCTGCGACGGGCGCGCGGCATGGAGTCCCCCGTCCTGGTGCTGCGGGGCGGCGGGCGCGGAGTGCCGAAGGACGCGGACCACGGGCTGTTCACCACGTACCGCGAGGAGTTCGAGTCGATGTGGGAGGACTCCCGACCGGTGTCCTGACGAGGTACGAGCAGCGGGACGCGACCTGCCGGGCGCGCCCTGCGAGGGGGTGGGGAACGGTGCCGGAGCCATGGCCCGAGGGGAAGTACGCCGATCCGCAGAAGGCACGCGAACGGTACGAAGCGGGGCTGGGGGTGGACCGGAAGGCCCGGGCGGAGCTGTTCCGCTTCGATACGGGCGAAGCGCACGGGGGACTGGCCGTGGTGCTCGTTGCGGCCGTGGTCGTGGGCTGCTTCGGGTCGCCGGCCACCGCCGCCCTGTGGGTCGGCGGGCCCGTGGCGGTCGTCCACCTCCTCGCGTCGCTGTGCGCCTGGCGGGCCGGCCTGCGCGGCCGCGCGCTGCTGGCCCGGTCCTACCGGCAGACCTTCGGATGGCTGTCCCTGGGCATCTGATCCGCGCCCCGGCGGCCGGGCTGTCAGTGGCCCGTGGCAGGCTGAAACCCGTTGACCGAAGGTGTACGGGGGAGGGGCACGGGGTGGAGGACTGGCACGGCATGGGGGACTGGCACGGCGGTGTGCTGATCGGATTCGACCTGGAGACGACCGGCACGGAGCCGGGCGAGTCGAGGATCGTGACGGCGGCTCTGGTCGAAGTGCGCGGCGGTGCGGTGCGCGAGCGCCGCGGCTGGCTCGCGGACCCGGGGATACCGATCCCGGAGGGAGCCTCGGCGATCCACGGGATCAGCACGGAACGCGCGATCGCCGAGGGCCGCCCGGTGCGGGAGGTCGCCGACGAGGTCGCCGAGGCCCTGGTCGGGCACTGGCGGGCCGGCGCGGTGGTCGTCGCGTACAACGCGGCCTTCGACCTGACCCTGCTGACGGCCGAGCTGGCCCGCCACGGGCTGCCGTCGCTGGCCGACCGGCTGGGCGGCGCACAGACCGGGCCGGTGGTGGACCCGCTGACCATCGACCGGGCCGTGGACCGCTACCGGCGCGGCAAGCGCACCCTGGAGGCGGTCTGCGGGGTGTACGGGGTCACCCTCGACGACGCGCACGACGCGGGCGCGGACGCGCTGGCCGCGGTCCAGGTGGCCCGCGCGATAGCCGAGCGCCACCCGGAGGTGGCCTCGCTCACCCCGGCCGACCTGCACGCGCGGCAGAGCACCTGGCACGCGCGCTGGGCCCGGGACTTCCAGTCGTACCTGCGCCGCCAGGGCACCCCGGACGCGGTGATCGACGAAGCCTGGCCCCTGCGCGGCCTGGTCCCCGCCTGAGCCGTCCTGCCCGCACCGAACCGCACGAAAGCCCGGTCGGCACAGGGC
Source organism: Streptomyces sp. Sge12 (assembly GCF_002080455.1). Taxonomy (NCBI): domain Bacteria; kingdom Bacillati; phylum Actinomycetota; class Actinomycetes; order Kitasatosporales; family Streptomycetaceae; genus Streptomyces; species Streptomyces sp. Sge12. The sequence goes on along the minus strand of NZ_CP020555.1, from coordinate 1,882,996 downwards.
GGTTGCCACCCGGCGGCGCCGTGCCCGTCACCCTAGAACGCATGCCAGCGCGCCGTGCGGTCGCCGTCCCTCAGGGAGGACACGCGGTGGCGGAATTCGGCCAGGGCGCGGGGGTTGGCCGGGGCGTGCTGGGCGACCCAGGCGCAGCTGGCCGTTTCCCGGGCGCCGCGCAGGACCGCGCAGCCCTCCCAGTCGCGGACGTCCCACCCGTACGCCGCCACGAAGGCCCCGTACTCCTCGGCGGGCATGCCGTACCGGTCGCGGGCCAGCGCCATCACCACCAGATCGTGCTCGCGCAGATCGGCCGACACGGTTTCCAGGTCGACGAGGACCGGGCCGTCCGGGCCCACGTGCACGTTGCGGGGCAGCGCGTCGCCGTGCACCGGCCCCGGGGGCAGGTGCGGGGTCAGGGCGGCCACCTCGCCGGCGTAGGCATCGCGGCGCGCCCGCAGGTAGGCCGCGTCGGCCGGGTCCACGGCCCCGCCCGCCAGCCGCAGCCAGCGCTCGACCCCGCCCAGCAGGTCCCGCGGGGGCAGGGCGAAGGGGGGCGCGGGCAGTGCGTGCACCCGGCGCAGCAGCGCCGCAAGATCCTCGGGCCCGGCGGGCCGCACCGCTTCCGGCAAGCGGTGCCAGAGGGTCAGCGGGTGCCCGTCCACCAGCCGCGGCCCCGGCTCCGCCGCGCGGACCGCCGGAACCCCGGAGGCGGCGAACCAGCGGGACACCGCGAGTTCCCGCTCGGCCCGCTCCAGCAGCGCCGCCTCCCGGCCCACCTTGACCACCACGTCGCCGACGGCGAAGACCGCGTTCTCGCCGAGTGCGAGGAGCACCGCCGCCCCGGGATCGCCCCCGCCCAGGCCCGCCGCCGCCAGTACGTCCCTCGCCCGCGCCTCGTCCATACCGCCGCTCCCGCCCCTCGTCCTTGATCCGCTCGTGCCCGTCAGTATGTGGTGGCTTCCGGCGACTGGCCCGATCCTGGACTCATGGGCGCCCAACCCGAGGGAAGCGCCGGCCGCGGTCCCGCGGTCGTGACGCGGCGCGCCCTGCGCACCACCCTCTCCGCGTGCGCGTCGTTCTTCGTCTGCCTGTACGGGCTGGACCGGCCGGTGGCGGCCACGTACGCGCTGTTCGCCGCGGTGTCGATGGCGGCGCTCTCCCACATCCCCGGCACCGGCCGCCAGCGGGCGGCCGTCATGGTCAGGGCGACCCCCACGGCCTGGGTGCTGCTGACGCTCGGCACCTTCCTCGCCGTCCGGACCTGGACCGCCGTCGTCGGCATGCTCCTGATCGGCTTCTTCCTGGCCTTCGTGGCGGCGGCCGGGCCCCGCGCGGCGGGCGCCGCGCCCGGGCTGCAACTGCTCTACATCCTGCCGTGCTTCCCGCCCTACGCCCCCGGCACCCTGGGCGAACGGCTCGTGGGGGCCACCTTCGGCCTGCTGCTGCTGGTCCTCGCCGAGGCCTTCGTACTGCCCGAGGAACCCGGGCCGACCTACCGCCGGCTGGCCGCCGACGCCGCCGGCACCGCCGCCCGCTGCGTCGACGAGCTGGGCCGCGCCCCGTACACGCTGTCCGCCGCCTCGGCGCAGACGCTGCGGGCGGCCGGCGAGTCGCTGCGGCCCTTCCGGGTCGACGAGGCCGAACGCCCGGCCGGGCCGGGCCTGCGCGACCGCGCCCTGTCCCACGCGGGCCTGGCCGCCCGCACCCTCCTCGCCCGCCTCGTGAACCTTCCCCCGCCACCCCCGCCCCCGGGCCCGGTGCCGATGGAGCAGGAGCCCGAGATCCTGACCGCGGTCGGCCGGTCCGTCTCCGAGACCGCGGCCCTGCTGGACGGTCGGGCCGACACGACCGAAGCGGCCGACGTCCTGCGGCGCGTACGGGAGCAGGCCGCCGCGTCCGCCGCCCGGGAGGCCCCCACGACCGCCGCGCGGGGCCGCCGCCGGGCGGCGCTGCTGGAGGTGACGGACGCGGCCGTGGCCCTGGCGACGGCGGCCGAGCTGGCGGTACGGGGCCGTCGTGCGCGGCTGCCCGAGGACGTCGATTCGGGCCGGTTCTGGTACGCGGGCAAGCGCGCGCCGCGCCTGTGGTGGCACCGGCTGGCGGGACACGCCGGGCCGCGCTCGGTGTACTTCCAGAACGCCGTCCGGATCAGCCTCGCGCTGGCGGCCGCCCGTACGGTCGCGGGCGTGGACTCCCTGCCCCACGGCTTCTGGGCGATGCTGGCCGTCCTCAGCCTGACCCGGACCACCGCCGCCCAGACACGGGCCACCGTACGCGTGGCGATCACCGGCACCCTGCTCGGCGCCCTGGTCACCGGGCTGCTGCTGGCCCTGATCGGCGGCCACACCACCGTCTACGCCATCGCCCTGCCGTTCGTGATGCTCACCGCGTTCCGGGTCGGGCCGGTCCGGGGCGTGGGCTGGGCCCAGGGCATGTTCACCCTCGTGGTGGCCTTCGTCTTCGCCCAGCTGGCGCCCGTGACCTGGCAGCTGGCCGAGGTGAGGATCCTGGACGTGATCATCGGCAGCCTGATCGGCGTCGTCTTCGGGGTGCTCGCCTGGCCGCGCGGGGCGCAGAAGGAGCTGCACCGGGCGGTCGCCCTGCTGCTGACGACGGAGGCCGAGACGGTCGAGCGCACCACGGCCGCCGTCGTGGAGGGCGGGCCGGGGCACGTCCCCGACGACCGGCCGCTCCAGCACGCGCTGACGATGGCGGAGTCCGCGTTCGCGCAGCACCAGAACGAGCCCCGGACGCCCGAGACCCCCGCGACGACGGACTGGCAGGCGGCCATGATGTCGGGCCATCACGTGCTGTGGGGCTCGCGGCGGCTGTTCGTCCGGGGTGGTCCGGCGGTGGGGCCGGCGAACAGCGCCCGGCTGGACGGCCGTGCGGTCGGCGTGGCCGCGGGGATGCGGGAGGCGGCCGAGCGGGTGGGCGTGGAGCCGGAGCCCGCTGATCCGCTGGGCGCGCCGCTGCCCACCGGGTCCGCCGCGGACGCGCCGCCGGGGCTCTCCTCGCCGCGGTTCTTCGCCGCGCTCGCCTGGCTGGACTCGTTGGACGTCGACATCCGGCGCATCACGGCCTCGGATCACCCGTCCGGCCCAGCGGGCCCGCCCGGTGCTTCCGGAGCCCCGTAAAGATGTTGCACGAGACGTATCGTCTCGTTTATCGTCCGATCATGACCACAGCGAAGCCCGCCCACATCGCCATGTTCTCCATCGCCGCCCACGGGCACGTGAACCCGAGCATCGAGGTGATCCGCGAACTCGTGGCGCGCGGCCACCGCGTCAGCTACGCCATCCCCGCCTCCTTCGCCGAGAAGGTCGCCGAGACCGGCGCCACGCCCGTGATCTACACCTCCACCCTCCCCACCGACGACGAGCCGGAGGCCTGGGGCACCGAGCTCATCGAGAACCTGGAGCCCTTCCTGAGGGACGCCGTCCAGGCGCTCCCGCAGCTCGCCGCCGCCTTCGAGGGCGACGAGCCCGACCTCGTCCTCCACGACATCACCTCCTATCCCGCGCCCGTCCTCGCCCACCGCTGGGGCGTCCCCGCCATCTCCCTCTCCCCGAACCTGGTCGCCTGGGAGGGCTACGAGCAGGAGGTGGCGGAACCGCTGTTCGCCGACCTGAAGGCCTCCGAGCGCGGCAAGGCGTACTACGCCGCCTTCGCGGCCTGGCTCACCGAGAACGGCCTCGGCGACGACGTCGACCGGTTCCAGGGCCGCCCCCGGCGCAGCATCGTCCTCATCCCCCGGGCGCTCCAGCCGCACGCCGACCGCGTCGACGCGTCCGTGTACACCTTCGTCGGCGCCTGCCAGGGCGACCGCAGCGCGACCCAGGGCACCTGGCAGCGGCCCGCGGCGGCCGGGGGCAGGAAGGTCGTGCTCGTCTCGCTCGGCTCCGCCTTCACCAAGCAGCCCGCCTTCTACCGCGCCTGCATCGAGGCCTTCGCGGACCTGCCCGACTGGTACGTCGTCCTCCAGATCGGCAGGTTCACCGACGAGGCCGACCTCGGCCCGGTCCCCGCCAATGTCGAGGTCCACCGCTGGGTCCCCCAGCTGGACATCCTGCGCCAGGCCGACGCCTTCATCACCCACGCGGGCGCCGGCGGCAGCCAGGAGGGGCTCGCCACCGCCACCCCGATGGTCGCCGTCCCGCAGGCCGTCGACCAGTTCGGCAACGCCGACATGCTCGTCTCCCTGGGCGTGGCCCGCCACGTCCCGATGGCGGAGGCGGACGCCGCGACCCTGCGCGAGGCGGTCCTGCGGCTGGTCGCCGACCCCGGGGTCGCCGCCCGCGCCGAGGCCGTCCGCGCACAGATGGCCGGCGAGGGCGGCACACGGCAGGCCGCCGACCTGATCGAGGCCGCATTGTCACAGCCGGGGCCTAGGGTGCGCGCATGACGACGAAGAAGGCCACGACGAAGAAGTACGCGGCGCTGCTGCGCGGGATCAACGTCGGCGGGAACAAGAAGGTCCCGATGGCCGAGCTGCGTTCCCTCCTGGAGGGGCTCGGCCACGGCGACGTGCAGACGTACCTGCAGAGCGGCAACGCCGTCTTCAGCAGCGCACAGCAGGACCCCGCGGTCCTCACCCGGGAGCTGGAGGCGGCCATCGAGGCCCACTTCGGCTTCCGCGTGGCCTGCCTGGTGCTGGACGGCGCTTACCTGCGCGCCGTCGCCGAGGCCTGCCCCTTCCCGGCCGCCGAGCTGGAGGGCAAGCAGCTGCACGCCACCTTCTGCTCCGAGCAGCCCGGCCCGGAGCGCTTCGCCGCGCTCGACGAAGCCTCGTACCTCCCCGAGGAGTACCGGCTCGGCGACCGGGTCCTCTACCTCTACGCCCCCGACGGCCTCGGCCGCTCCAAGCTGGCCGAGGCCCTGGCCAAGCCCGCCGTCGTCAAGGGCATCGACGTGACCACCCGCAACTGGAACACCGTCGCGAAGCTCGTGGAGCTGACCGGCCCCTGAGCCGGCCGCGCGTGATCGGGAACTCGCCCCGGGTACCGCCCCGTTCGGATTCAATAGGAGTCAGGGCGAAGGGGGAGGGGGCCCATGAGCGAGATCCTGCCCGTGGGGGAGGACACGCCGGGCGGACCGCGCGGCGGCCGGACCCGGCGGATGGCGGAGGTGGCGGCCGTCGTGTCGGCCGCGACGGCCCTGGCGGCGCTGGTGTTCGGCCTGTTCGGGCTCACGGGCTCCGGCTTCGGATCCGGCGGCTCCTCGCGTACGCCGGCGGCTCCGGGCGCTCCGGGCGGCAGCCCCGAGCCGCCCGCCGAGAGGCCGTCGGCCAGTCCCACGGCGACGGCCGTGCCCCCGCCCGCGTCCGCACCCGAGGGCACGGCCACGACCCGGCCCACCCCCACCCCCGTGGACACGCCCCCGGCACCCCCGGCGGGCTGGCACCGGGTCGACGCATCGGCGCTCACCGCCTCCCTCGCCCTGCCGGACGGATGGAAGATCAAGGACGACGACGCGATGCACGTCAACTGGGTCTCCCCGGACGGCCGCTACGTGATCGGCGTCAAGCGCGACGGCACCCACGGCAGCACCGCCCAGGCGGCCTCCATCGGCCAGCTCGCCTGGTACCGCAAGGCCGCCGAGTCCAAGATGGTGGACCTGACCGCGCGCAGCTCCACCCTGGAGCAGGGCGGCCGCAGCGCGGTCCGGCTGGACCTCGACTTCCGCTGGGAGGGGGTGAGCTCCCCCGCCCGGCGCATCGAGCTCTTCGTCGCGGGCGAGCAGGGGCAGGTGTACCAACTCCTCGCCGAGGACCAGCACCTGGACGGGACCTCGGCCCTCATTGGCCTCTTCGAGACCGCCCGCACCCACCTGCGCACCGACCGGCACTGACCCCCGGCCCCCGCCCCGTGCCACCGCTCCGTGCGACGGTCGGTATTTGGTTCGCCCCGCCCCGACGCCCACGCGGGGGGCCGGATGTGCCAGGCTCGGGGCATGCGTTACATCATCATCGGCGCGGGCGCGGTCGGCGCCACCATCGGAGGACGCCTCGCGGAGGCCGGCAGCGAGGTCGTACTCGTCGCCCGCGGCGCGCACGCGCAGGCCCTGCGGTCCGACGGACTGCGCCTCACCACGGCCGACGGGACCCGGGTGCACCGGCTGCCCGTGGTCACCGGACCCGGCGAACTGGGTGAACTGCGCCCCGACGACGTGCTGTTGCTGACCGTGAAGACCCAGGACGCCATCGCCGCGCTCGACGCGTGGGGCGACGCGGAGGTCGCCGGCGGCGGTACCGCGGCGCAGCGGCTGCCGGTCCTGTGCGCGCAGAACGGCGTGGAGAGCGAGCGGCTCGCGCTACGGCGCTTCGCGCGCGCGTACGGGGTGTGCGTCTGGCTGCCCGCGACCTTCCTGGAGCCGGGCGTGGTCTCGGCCCTGTGCGCGCCGCTGACCGGCATCCTGCACCTGGGCCGGGCGGCGGGCGGCACGGACGCCCTGACCCGGGCCGTCGCGGCGGACCTCGCCAAGGCCGGCTTCGGGGCGCCGGCGGTCGAGGACGTGATGCGGTGGAAGTACGCGAAGCTGCTGGGCAACCTGGGCAACGCGATCCAGGCGACCACCGGCCCCGAGCCGGACCCGGCCAAGGCGGCGCTGCTGCTGCGGGCGGTCCGCGAGGGCAAGGCCGCCTACCGGGCCGCGGGCATCCCGTACGCCTCGGACGCCGAGCAGTCGCTGGCGCGTGACGGCAAGGTGGAGCAGCCGGCCGGCGTGCGGGGCGGCTCGTCCTGGCAGAGCCTGGCGCGCGGGACGGGCTCGGTGGAGGCGGACTACCTCAACGGGGAGATCTCCCTGCTGGGCCGTCTGCACGGGGTGCCGACCCCGGTCAACGACGTGCTGCGGCACGCGGCCAACATCTTCGCCCGCGAGGGCCTGCCGCCGGGCGCGATGTCCGCCGTGGACCTGACGGCCCTCGCCGACGAGGCGGCAGCCCGCGCGTAGTTCCCCGGCAGCGGCGCCGCTGCCGGGGCGCTGCCCCGGTCCTCGCTCCGCGGCGGGTCAGGCCGTCAGGGCCCGGAGTCCCGCGGGAGCGGCGGCCGAGGCGTCGTAGCGGCGCAGCAGGAGGCGGGCCAGTTCCGGGGCCGCGCCCAGCACGTCCGCGACGACGTCCGCGCCCGCGGCTTCGGCGCCGGCCGTGATCCGGTCCGGGAGACGGCCGGGGGCGATGACGTACGGGGCCACCGCCACCCGCTCGAAGCCCTCGGCGCGCAGGGCCCGTACGGCGTCCTCCGTACGGGGCAGTGCGGCGGAGGCGAACGCAGGCCGCACGGCACACCAACCGGTGCGCCGCCACTCCCGCGCGGTTTCAGCGATCACTGCGATCGCCTCCGGGTCCGTGGAGCCGGCGGACGCGAGCACCACCGCGGTGGTGGCGCGGTCCGCCGGGGTGAGGCCGGCTTCGGAGAGCCGGCGTTCGAGGGCGGTCAGCAGCAGCGGGGACGGTCCGAGGACGTCCGCCACCCGCACCGACAGCCCCGGCAGGCGCGAGGTCGACTCGGCGAGCGCCGCCGGGATGTCGGACTTCGCGTGGAAGGCGCGGGTCAGCAGCAGCGGGAGCGCCACGACCTCCCGTACGCCCGAGAGGTAGAGCGCGGACAGGGCCTGCCCCACCGAGGGGGTGTTGAAGTCCAGGAAGGCCGTCTCCACACGCAGCCCCGGCCGCAGCGCCCGTACCCGCCCGGTGAGGGCGTGCACGGTCGCCGCGTGCCGCGGGTCGCGGCTGCCGTGGGCGATGACCAGGAGTGCGGGGGACATGGGGATCAGCTCTTCGTCAGCAGGCCGCGGCTGCGCAGCACCCACCGCTCGACCGGGCTGAAGATCAGCAGGTCGATGGCGATGCCGACCACCAGGATCAGGATGATCGCGAGGAACACGCCCGGCAGGTCGATGTTGTTGCGGCCGTTCTCCAGCAACTGGCCCAGGCCCAGGCCGAGGTCCGGCGAGGAGGCGATGATCTCGGCGGCCATCAGCGAGCGCCAGGAGAAGGCCCAGCCCTGCTTCAGGCCGGCCAGGTAGCCGGGCAGTGCGGCCGGCATGACGATGTGCCGGGCCCCGGCGAGACCGGTGGCACCCAGGGTGCGGCCGGCCCGCAGGTAGAGCGGCGGGATCTGGTCGATGCCGGAGACGAGGCCGTTGGCGATGGACGGGACGGCGCCCAGCAGGATCACCGTGAACATCATGGCGTCGTTCAGGCCGAACCACAGGACGGCCGGCGGCACCCAGGCCACCGACGGCAGCGACTGCAGGCCCTGGAGGATCGGGCCGATCGCGGCGCGGACGAACTTCACCCGGGCGACGAGCAGGCCGAGCGGGGTGCCGATGGCCAGGGCCAGCAGGAAGCCGAGCAGGCCGCGGGAGACGCTGGTCCAGATGACCTCCAGCAGCGTGCCCTTGACCCACATGTCGGACAGGCTGTCCCACACCGCGGACAGCGCGGGCAGCTTGGTCTCCTCGGTGACCTCGGTCGCCACCAGGACCTGCCAGACGATGAGCACGAGGCTCACGGCCAGGACCGGCGGGAAGACCTTCTTGAGGAGGATCTCTCGGACCGGGGTGCGGTGGGTGTGGACCGCGTCGAGGGCGTCGAGGCCCGCCTCCAGGCCGGCCAGGTCGTCGCTCTTGCCCGTGGCCTTCGAGGTGGTGTCAGTGCTGGCCATGGCGGCGGATCTCCCCACGCAGGTGTTCAGTGATCTCGAGGGACAGTTCCGCGACGTCCGCGTCCTCGATGCGGCGCGGCTGCGGGATGTCCACGGTCCATTCCTTCGCGACCCGGCCGGGCCGGGAGGAGAGCAGGACCACGCGCTGGGCGAGGCGGACGGCCTCGCGCACGTTGTGGGTGACGAACAGGACGGACAGGTTCGTCTCGTCCCAGATACGGGTGAGCTCGCCGTGCAGCACGTCCCGGGTGATGGCGTCGAGCGCCGCGAACGGCTCGTCCATCAGCAGCAACTGGCTGTCCTGGGCGAGCGCCCGGGCCAGGGCCACGCGCTGGCGCATACCGCCGGACAGCTCGTGCACGCGCTTGCCGTACGAGCCGCCGAGCCGGACCAGCTCCAGCAGCCGCTCGGCCTCCGGGCGGCGGTCGGCCTTGGCCACCCCGCGCAGGCGCAGGGCGAGTTCGATGTTCTTGCCCGCGGTCAGCCACGGGAAGAGGGCGTGCTCCTGGAACATCAGCGCCGGACGGCCGCCGGGGGTCTCGATGGACCCCGCGGACGGCTTGTCCAGACCCGCGACCAGGTTCAGCAGCGTGGACTTTCCACACCCCGAGGCGCCCAGGATGGTGACGAACTCGCCGGGAGCGACATCGAGGCTGATGTCGTCCAGGACGAGCTGCGATCCGGCCGGGCCGGAGAAGGACTTCGAGACGTGCTCGATGCGGGCGGCGTGCGAACGCTCCGCGACGGAGCCCTCGGCAGCCTCGGCGAACGTGGTGGCCATGGTCGTCACCTCCTGGGATTGCTGGATTACGGGGTTACTTGGCGCCGAGGCCGGCGTCGGAGACCTCGGGCTTGCCTGCGGCCTTGAGGACCTTGTTCAGGAGCGTGAGGTCGTAGATGCCGGCGAGGTCGGGCTGCTCGATGAGCTTGGCCTTGACGGCCCACTCGGACTGGGTCTTGAGGGTGGAGGCCAGCGGGTCGTCGGTGATGGCGATGCTGGGCCACGCCGGGTCGAGGACCTTCGCGTCGAGGGCCTTGCCGCTGTCCGCCTCGAGCTTCGCGTTCGCGGAGGCCTTGGCCTTGTCCGGGTTGGCGTTGATCCACTCGTTGGTCTTCACGGTGCCCTTGAGGACGGCCTCGACGACGTCGGGGTGCTCCTTGAGGAACTTCTGCGACACGATGATGTTCGTGATGACGAACTTCTTGTCGGGCCACAGGGCGGTCTCGTCGAGGAGGACGGAGCCGCCGTCGGAGACGAGCTTGGAGGCTGTGGGCTCGGGTACCCAGGCGCCGTCGATGGAGCCCTGCTTGAAGGCGTCGGGGGTGACCTTGTTGTCGGTGCGGACGACGGAGACGTCGCCCTTGCCGGACTCGGGGTCGACCGTCCAGCCCTTCTCGGAGATCCAGTTGAGGAAGGCGACGTCCTGGGTGTTCCCCTTCTGCGGGGTGGCGATCTTCTTGCCCTTGAGGTCGTCGAGGGTCTTGATCCTGTCCGGGTTCACGACGAGCTTGACGCCGCCGGAGGCGGAGCCGGAGATGATGCGCAGGTTGGAGCCCTTGGACTTGACGTAGCCGTTGATCGAGGGCGAGGGGCCGATGAAGCCGATGTCGAGAGAGCCGCCGTTGAGGGCTTCGATCTCGGACGGGCCGGCGTTGAAGGACTGCGGCTTGACCTTGGTGCCGTTCAGTTCCTTCTCGATCAGGCCCTCCTGGAGGCCGACCAGCGCGGTGGCGTGCGTCAGGTTCGGGAAGTAGCCGATACGGACCTCGGAGGCCGACAGCTTCGCGCCGTCCGCGGCGGCGTTCGCGGCCTTGTCGGCGTCGTCCTTCTTGGCCTCCGAGCCGTAGCCGCACGAGGCGAGCGCGCCGATCAGGAGCGGCAGCGCGGCGGCGGCGACGACCCCGCGGCGCAGGGTGGTGCGGGTGGTACGGGTGCTGGCGGTGGCAGGCACGGGAGGACTTCCTCTCGTGACGCGGTCATCTCATGACGCACGTCTTCGTCTGTGGAGCGGGGGCAGGTACGGCTCGTGGGGGGTGTGGGCGCGCATGCGGTGCGCGTACGTCATCGCGCACATCGCGCCACCCCTCCCTGGCCGCTGCCGAGGCGGCCGCTGCCCACGCGGCCGCCCTCCTTGGCGAAGGTGGAGTAGATGTCGGCGGGCATGATCTAGAAGTCCCACCCTTCTTCGTCCGCCTGCACTGCGCTGGTCGGGGGACCGGCCTTGGAGGCGAAGGACTCGCCGGCCATGCCCGCCGCCAGGGTCGTTCCGTCGGCCGGGTCGATCAGCAGGAAGGACCCGGTGCGGCGCGAGTCGGCGTACGCGTCGAGCGCGAGCGGCTCGGCGGTGCGCACGACGACGCGGCCGATGTCGTTGGCCACCAGCTGCCCGGGGTTCGGGTGCTGGGACAGGTCGTCCAGGGTCAGCCGCGAGGGGATCTCCTTGACGATCGCCTTGACCGTGCGCGTCGTGTGCTTGATCAGCACCCGGGCGCCCACGGCGAGGGGCTGGTCGGCCACGTGGCAGACCGTCGCCTCGACGTCCTGCGTGGTGGCCGGGGCGTTCGCGGACGGCGCGATCAGGTCGCCGCGCGAGATGTCGATGTCGTCCTTCAGCCGCAGCGTCACCGACTGGGGGGCCCAGGCGATGTCCACCGGCTCACCCAGTGCGTCGATGCCCTCGATGACCGAGGTCCGGCCCGACGGCAGGACGGTCACGGCCTCGCCGACGCGCAGCACGCCGGAGGCGATCTGGCCCGCGTAGCCGCGGTAGTCGGGGTGCTCGGCGGACTGCGGACGGATCACGTACTGCACCGGGAAGCGCGCCGGGCAGGCCGTGAGGTCGTGGCTGACCGGGACGGTCTCCAGGTGCTCCAGCACCGTCGGGCCGCCGTACCAGTCCATGTTGGCGGACGCGTCCACGACGTTGTCCCCGGCCAGGGCCGAGATCGGGATCGCGGTGATCTCCGGGACGCCCAGGTCCGAGGCGTACGCCGTGAACTCCTCGGCGATGGCCGCGAAGACCGACTCCTGGTAGCCCACCAGGTCCATCTTGTTGACGGCCAGGACCACGTGCGGGACGCGCAGCAGCGCGGCGACGGCCGCGTGCCGGCGGGTCTGCTCGATCACACCGTTGCGGGCGTCGACGAGGACCACGGCCAGGTCGGCGGTGGAGGCGCCGGTCACCATGTTCCGGGTGTACTGCACGTGCCCCGGGGTGTCCGCGAGGATGAACCGGCGGCGCGCGGTGGCGAAGTAGCGGTAGGCGACGTCGATGGTGATGCCCTGCTCCCGCTCGGCCCGCAGGCCGTCGGTGAGCAGCGCGAGGTCCGGGGTGTCCTGGCCGCGCTGGGCGGAGACGGCCTCGACGGCCTCCATCTGGTCGGTGAGGACCGACTTGGAGTCGTGCAGCAGCCGGCCCACCAGGGTGGACTTGCCGTCGTCGACGGAACCGGCGGTCGCGAAGCGCAGCAGGGTGGTCGCCGACACATCGGCGAACTGCTCGGTGGTGCTGGTCATTTCTAGAAGTACCCTTCGCGCTTGCGGTCTTCCATCGCGGCCTCGGACATCTTGTCGTCGGCGCGGGTCGCGCCCCGCTCGGTGAGGCGGGAGACGGCGATCTCGGCGATCACGGCGTCCAGCGAGGTGGCGTCGGAGTCGACGGCGCCGGTGCAGGACATGTCGCCGACGGTGCGGTAGCGGATGAGGCGCGTCTCGGGCGTCTCGCTCTCCTTCGGGCCGCCCCACTCGCCGGCCGTCAGCCACATGCCGTTGCGCAGGAACACCTCGCGCTCGTGGGCGAAGTAGATCTCCGGCAGCTCGATGCCCTCCCGGGCGATGTACTGCCAGACGTCCAGCTCGGTCCAGTTCGAGAGCGGGAAGACGCGCACGTGCTCGCCCGGGGCGTGGCGGCCGTTGTAGAGCTGCCACAGCTCGGGGCGCTGGCGGCGCGGGTCCCACTGCGAGAACTCGTCGCGCAGGCTGAACACCCGCTCCTTGGCGCGGGCCTTCTCCTCGTCGCGGCGGCCGCCGCCGAAGACGGCGTCGAACTTCAGGCTCTGGATCGCCTCGGTCAGCGGCACGGTCTGCAGCGGGTTGCGGGTGCCGTCGGGGCGCTCGCGCAGCTTGCCCGCGTCGATGTACTCCTGGACGGAGGCCACGTGCAGGCGCAGGCCGTGCCGGGCGACCGTGCGGTCGCGGTACTCGAGCACCTCGGGGAAGTTGTGGCCCGTGTCGACGTGCAGCAGCGTGAAGGGCACCGGCGCCGGCGCGAACGCCTTCAGCGCCAGGTGCAGCATGACGATGGAGTCCTTGCCGCCGGAGAAGAGGATCACCGGCTTCTCGAACTCGCCCGCCACCTCGCGGAAGATGTGCACCGCCTCGGACTCCAGCGCGTCGAGGTGCGACAGCGCGTACGGGGCGTCGGAGCCGGAATCGGTGTGCAGGTGTGCGGCCGTGGTCATGCCAGACCCCTCTCGGTGAGCAGCGCGTGCAGGGCCGAGGCCGACTCCTGCACGGTCTGCGTGTGCGACTCGATACGGAGGTCCGGGGACTCCGGTGCCTCGTACGGGTCGTCGACCCCGGTCAGACCGGAGATCTCGCCCGCCGCCTGCTTGGCGTACAGGCCCTTCACGTCGCGCTCGGAGCAGACCTCGACCGGGGTGGCCACGTGGACCTCCAGGTACGGGGTGCCCTCGGCGGCGTGCCGCTTGCGGACGGCCTCACGGCTGTCCGCGAACGGCGCGATCACCGGTACCAGCGCCTTGACGCCATTGCTCGCGAGGAGTTCGGCGACGAAGCCGATCCGCTGCACGTTGGTGTGCCGGTCCTCGCGGGTGAAGCCCAGTCCGGCGGAGAGGAACTCGCGGATCTCGTCCCCGTCGAGTACCTCCACGCGGTGGCCCTCGGCGCGCAGCCGGTCGGCCAGCGCGTAGGCGATGGTGGTCTTGCCCGCGCTCGGCAGCCCGGTCAGCCACACGGTGGCGCCCTGGTCGCTCACGCTCATCTGCTCTGTCTCCGTAGGTTCTTCGCCGGTCGTCATCAGCCGTGCAGTCCGCACTCGGTCTTGCCCCGCCCGGCCCACCGGCCGGCCCGCGCGTCCTCGCCCTCGGCGACGCGGCGGGTGCACGGGGCGCAGCCGACGGAGGCGTATCCGTCCATCAGCAGCGGGTTGGTCAGGACGCCGTGCTCGGCGACGTACGCGTCCACGTCGTCCTGGGTCCAGCGGGCGATCGGCGAGACCTTGACCTTCTGCCGCTTCTCGTCCCAGCCGACCACCGGGGTGTTCGCCCGGGTCGGGGACTCGTCGCGGCGCAGGCCCGTCGCCCAGGCGGCGTACGCGGTCAGGCCCTCTTCCAGGGGCTTGACCTTGCGCAGCGCGCAGCACAGGTCGGGGTCGCGGTCGTGCAGCTTCGGGCCGTACTCGGCGTCCTGCTCGGCGACGCTCTGACGCGGGGTCAGGGTGATGACGTTGACGTCCATCACGGCCTCGACCGCGTCACGGGTGCCGATGGTCTCCTCGAAGTGGTAGCCCGTGTCGAGGAAGACCACGTCCACACCGGGGAAGACCCGCGAAGCCAGGTGGGCGACGACCGCGTCCTCCATGGAGGAGGTCACGGCGAACCGCTTGCCGAAGGTCTCGGCCGCCCAGCGCAGGATCTCCGGCGCGGAGGCGTCCTCCAGGTCCCGGCCCGCCCGCTCGGCCAGCTCCTTGAGTTCCCCGGCCGTGAGACGCACGTCTTGACTGGTGGTCATATCCCGTCCCCTCCCGCTGATCCTGCCGAACCCGCTGATCCCGCTGATCCTGCCGATCCTGCCGATCCCGCCGAGTCCGACTGGACACCCCGGGCCAGCAGCCCGAGGTACTTCAGCTGGAAAGCCCGGTTGCAGGCCCTGCATTCCCACGCGCCGTGGCCCGTCTCGTTCGGAAACAGGTCCTCGTCGCCGCAGTACGGGCAGTAGAACGGTGCGGCGCGCTCGCTCACGAGAGGCTCTTCTCGTCCGCGCGGGCGACCCACGCCGCGAAGCGCTCGCCGTCCTCGCGCTGCTCCTCGTAGTGCTTGACGACCCGCTCGACGTAGTCGGGCAGACCGGCCGCGGTGACCTTGAGGCCGCGGACCTTGCGGCCGAAGCCGGCCTCCAGGCCGAGGGCGCCGCCCAGGTGGACCTGGTAGCCCTCCACCTGGTTGCCGTCGTCGTCCAGGACCAGCTGCCCCTTGAGACCGATGTCCGCCACCTGGATACGGGCGCAGGCGTTCGGGCAGCCGTTGATGTTGATGGTGAGCGGCTCGGCGAAGTCCGGCAGGCGGCGCTCCAGCTCGTCGATCAGCGAGGCGCCGCGCGCCTTGGTCTCGACGATGGCCAGCTTGCAGAACTCGATGCCGGTGCAGGCCATCGTGCCGCGGCGGAACGGGGACGGCTTGACCCGCAGGTCCAGCGCCTCCAGCGCCTCGACCACCGAGTCGACCCGGTCGGCCTCGATGTCGAGCACGATCATCTTCTGCTCGGCGGTGGTGCGCAGCCGGCCGGAGCCGTGCTGCTGCGCCACGTCCGCGATCTTGGTCAGGGTGGCGCCGTCCACGCGGCCCACGCGGGGCGCGAAGCCGACGTAGAACTTGCCGTCCTTCTGCTGGTGGACGCCCACGTGGTCGCGCCACTGGCCGCTCGGCTGCGCGGGCGCCGGGCCGTCGGTCAGCTTGCGCTTCAGGTACTCGTCCTCCAGGACCTGGCGGAACTTGACCGGGCCCCAGTCGGCGACGAGGAACTTCAGACGGGCGCGGTTGCGCAGCCGGCGGTAGCCGTAGTCGCGGAAGATCGAGATGACGCCCTCGTAGACGTCCGGGACCTCGTCGAGCGAGACCCAGGTGCCCAGGCGCACACCCAGCTTGGGGTTGGTGGAGAGACCGCCGCCGACCCAGACGTCGAAGCCGGGGCCGTGCTCGGGGTGGTTCACGCCGACGAACGCGATGTCGTTGATCTCGTGCGCCACGTCGAGCAGCGGCGAGCCGGAGATCGCCGACTTGAACTTGCGAGGCAGGTTGGAGAAGTCCTTGTTGCCCACGATGCGGCGGTAGATCTCGTCGATGGCGGGCGTGCCGTCGATGATCTCGTCCAGGGCGATGCCGGCGACGGGCGAACCGAGGATGACGCGGGGCGTGTCACCGCAGGCCTCGGTGGTGGAGAGGCCGACGGCCTCCAGCCGGCGCCAGATCTCCGGGACGTCCTCGATCCGGATCCAGTGGTACTGCACGTTCTGCCGGTCGGTGAGGTCCGCGGTGCCGCGCGCGAACTCCTCGGAGATCTCGCCGATCACCCGGAGCTGCTCGGTGGTCAGCCGGCCGCCGTCGATGCGGACGCGCAGCATGAAGTACTCGTCGTCCAGCTCCTCCGGCTCCAGGATCGCGGTCTTGCCGCCGTCGATCCCGGGCTTGCGCTGGGTGTAGAGGCCCCACCAGCGCATACGGCCGCGCAGGTCGTTGGGGTCGATCGAGTCGAAGCCGCGCTTGGAGTAGATCGTCTCAATGCGTGTCCGCACGTTGAGACCGTCGTCGTCCTTCTTGAACTGCTCGTTGCCGTTGAGGGGGGTGTGGTGTCCGACGGCCCACTGGCCCTCACCGCGGTGACGGCCGGTCTTGCGGCGCGCGGCGGCTGCGGGTGCGGCTGCGGGCGTTTCGGGGGTGGCGGCCATGGCGGTACGTCCTTCTTCGGCGGCTCGAGGCAAGGGCAGGGGAGGCGGCGGCGCGCCCCTGCCGGCTCGGCGATGTCCGAGCGGGTGTGGCGGATTCCCGCTCCGCTGCCGGGGTTGCCGGCGGGCAGGGCGGTACTACGGCCTCAGGGGGCTGGGCAGGTGATCGGCGCGTCCGCGGCGGCGGGGACGGCGGCGATGTGCGGCGTGGCTGGTTCCGTCAGCGCGCCAGACAGATGGCGCTGGACATGCGGCCGAGGTCGACGTGCCGCCGACTCACCAAGGCAATTCCAGCTCCATTCATGGCGGAAGCGTGTCATGTGCCGATTGGACGAGTCCACTACTGTCCACGATTCGGACGAACTCGTCTCGACTGCTGAGATGGCGTGACAGGGGTCACGCCATCAGCCCCTGATCGGCCGCGGCTCCGCTGCCGGGGCCCCGGCCCCGAAGCCCCGCTCCTCAAGCGCCGGAGGGGCTGGATGTCTCAGCCTCGCCGGCGTTCGAGGCGCGGGGTCCCGGGGGCGGAGCCCCGGGTCCCGGCGGAGCCGGGCGCCGGGACGTTACGCGCCGGGCCAGGGGCCGGGAGTCGGGGTGTCTTCCTTCTCTTCCGTCTCGGTCTTGAAGACCTTGAAGCCGCGCCGCTCGTAGTTGCTCATCGCCGTCGGGCCGTCCTGGCTGCACGTGTGCACCCACACCCGCCGGGTCGGCTCCCGATCCGGCCAGCGCTCCGCCAGGGACCACGCCCGGGCGACGCCCACCGACAGCAGGTGCCCCCCGATGCGGCGGCCCCGGAAGTCCGGCAGGAGACCGAAGTACATGATCTCCACCACGCCGTCGTCCTGCGGGTCCAGCTCCACGTACCCCGCCGGCGTGCCCCGGTCGTACGCCACCCACGTCTCGACGCCCGGCCGCTCCAGCTGCTCCACCCACTGCGCGCGGGTCAGCTTCAGCCGGTCCGTCCAGTGGATGTCACCGCCCACCGACGCGTACAGGAAGCGGCTGAACTCGGGGGAGGGGACCTCCGACCGCACGATGGATATCTCCGGGCCGGCCGGAGCCGCCGTGACGAGGTCCGCCCGGGACGTCATCTCCAGCGACCAGGTGGTGAGTGTGATGGTGCTCATGCAGCTCAGGGAATCATGCCGGGCCCCGTCCGGCCCAGGCGGGCCCGGACCACCGCCGGAGCCGTGGAGTGAGGGAGCAGCGCCGCCGGGTCCCGGGGGCGGACCAGCTCCACCTCCACGTCCTCCGCGAAGCGGTACGGCCGGTGCGCGAGGACCCCCGCGAGGTGGCGGCGTACGCGGGACAGCTCCGCGCGGACCGTCACGGTCCGTGTCGGGTCCCCGAACACCTCCCCGGCCAGCTCCGCCGCCGAGCGCCCGCGCGGGCTCTCCGCCAGCAGGAACAGCAGCTCGGCGTGGCGCGGGCTCAGCTCCTGCGACCAGCTCCCCGAGGGCCCGTACACCGTCGCCGACCAGCAGCGCGCCCGGCTGAGGTCCAGCACGATCCGCGACACGGCCGTCGTCGTACGGTCCTGCGCGACCCGCAGCAGCCAGCCGCCCGGCAGCGGCTCCACCACGCACTCCCCGAGCTGCGGCACCCACACCGGGCCCGGCCCGAAGCCCTTCGGCAGCGGGATCCGCTCCGCCGGGACCAGGCCCGTCACCGCCGCCGTCCAGCCGTTCGGGTCCACCGCCAGTGCCCGCCCCGGGAGCCGGGCCAGCAGCGGGGCCGCCACCGTCCGCAGCCGCTCCAGCGACTCCAGGTGCCGCACCCGAAGCTCCCGCTCCGCGAGGCGCGCCACCGAGCTGACCCACGCCAGGGTCGCCGGGTGCATGGTCGCCAGCGGCCCGCTCACGTCGACCACGCCCAGCAGCCGCCCGTCGCGCGGGTCCCGTACGGGCGCCCCGGCGCAGGTCCAGTCGTGGTGGCTGGAGACGAAGTGCTCGGCCGAGAACACCTGCACCGGGCGCCGCGCCACCAGGGCGGTACCCACCCCGTTCGTGCCGACGACGGCCTCGTCCCAGTCCGCCCCGACCGCGAAACCGAGCCGGTCCGCCTTGCGCAGGATCGAGGAGTGGCCCTCCCGCCACAGCAGCCGCCCGTCCGCGTCCGCGACGACCATGATGTGCAGGGCCTCGTCCAGGGCGGGCAGCAGCCCCTCGCGCAGCACCGGCAGGATCTCCCGCAGCGGCGACACGTGCCGGCGCTCCTCGGTCTCGGCCGCCGACAGCATCCGCGAGCGCGCGTCCCGGTCCGGGTGCACCCCGCCGGCCAGCATCCGGCGCCAGGACTCCGCGATCTCCGGCCTGGGCGCGGCCGGCGGGCGGTTCCCGGCGAGCGCCGCCGCCCGTACGCCCTTGAGCAGACGCGCCGCCGCCCGCGCGTCCATGGCCGAGATGCGCGCCACATCGACCGTGCTGCCTGTGGTGTCGGCCACCGGAACCTCCCCGTGCGAACAGGACGTACGACACAAGCCGCCCCGGTGGCCCCGCGCCCACCGCTTCCCCGGGCACCCGGGTGGACGGCTGCCGACTCAAAGGTTGCAACGGTATGCAACTCTCGCCAAGTCCCGGTCGGCCGACCGAAACTGTCCGGACGCCGCAGAGCGGCGTGGCAGCTCCTCCTCGGGGGCTTCGGATCAGGGGTGGTGCCGAGTCGGCGCGGCGCCACCCCTGTACCGGTCGACGGGCCCGGATCCCGGTCGGGGGCGGTTTGGGGACCGCAGCGGAGCCCGACGGGGGCTCCCGCCTAGCCCGTGATCCGAGCCCGTTCCACCACTGCGCGCAGGTCCAGGGTGTGCGGCAGCGTGCCGAAGGCCGCGCCCCAGTCACCGCCCAGCCGCGAGGCGCAGAAGGCGTCCGCGACCTCCGGCGGAGCCCACCGCACCAACAGGGAACCCTGGAGCACCAGCGCCATGCGCTCGACCACCCGGCGGGCCCGCGCCTCGATCCCGTCCAGATCGGCGAGGTCCGTCAGCAGGTCCTTGATGGCCGAATCCAGCCGGTGGTCGGCGCCCCGGGCCAGGCCGACCTCCTGGAGGAAGGCGTTCAGGGCCTGCGGCTCCCGCTGCAGGGCGCGCAGCACGTCCAGCGCCTGTACGTTGCCCGAGCCCTCCCAGATGGAGTTGAGGGGGGATTCGCGCAGCAGTCTGGGCAGCCCCGACTCCTCTACGTAGCCGTTGCCCCCCAGACATTCCAGGGCCTCCGCCACCATCGGCGTACAGCGCTTGGTCACCCAGTACTTGGCGGCGGGCACGGCCAGCCGCAGGAAGGCCTTCTCCTGCTCGGTCCCGGCGTCGTTGGCGGCCGCCAGGCGCAGGGTCAAGGTGGTGGCGGCCTCCGACTCCAGGGCGAGGTCCGCGAGCACGTTGCGCATCAGCGGCTGGTCGATGAGCAGTGCTCCGAAAGCAGAGCGGTGCTCCGCGTGGTGTACGGCCTGCGTCAGGGCCTGCCGCATCAGCGAGGCCGAACCGATGACACAGTCGAGCCGGGTCGCCGCGACCATCTCGATGATGGTCCGCACCCCGCGGCCCTCCTCACCGACACGCCGCGCCCATGTCCCGTCGAACTCCACCTCGCTCGACGCGTTCGACTTGTTGCCCAGCTTGTCCTTCAGCCGCTGGATCGCGAAGACGTTGCGCGTACCGTCCGGCAGCACCCGCGGCACCAGGAAGCACGTCAGACCTCCCGGAGCCTGCGCCAGCACCAGGAAGCCGTCGCTCATCGGCGCCGAGCAGAACCACTTGTGCCCGGTCAGCAGGTACTCGCCGGACGCGTCCAGCGGCACCGCGGCCGTCGTGTTCGCCCGTACGTCGCTGCCGCCCTGCTTCTCCGTCATCCCCATCCCGAAGAGCACACCGCCCTTCTCGGCGGCCGGCCGCAACCCCCGCTCGTACACGTGCGAGGTCAGCCGCGGCTCCCATTCCGCGGCCAGCTCCGGATCGGCGCGCAGCGCCGGCACCGCGGCGTGCGTCATCGAGATCGGGCAGCCGTGCCCCGCCTCGGCCTGCGACCAGACGAAGAACCCGGCGGCCCGGCGCAGGTGCCCGGCCGGACGCCCCCAGGCATCGGTCAGCCCGGAGGTCACCGCGTGCCCGAGCAGCCGGTGCCAGGCCGGGTGGAAGTCCACTTCGTCGATCCGGTTGCCGTACCGGTCGTGCGTCCGCAGTTCGGGGGGATTCTCGTTCGACTGCACACCCCATTCCTGGGCCTGCGCGGAACCCGCCGCGCGCCCGAGGTCGGTGAGCTCCTGCCTTACCTCGCCGAGGAGTTCGGGATCGGCGGATGCGAGGTGACGCTCGACGCCCTCCGTGAGGGCCCGATCGCCGCCGTAGACGTCGTGGCCCACCAGGGGCGGGGCCTGGTTGCTGACTGTGTGGGTGGTGGCTGCCATGCGGATACCGTAAGGACGTGCAGCCAGCAAAAGAAACACCCGAGCGGATCCCAGGACGGCTCCACCGGGCCCGGGCCCTCTACCGCAACGTCTCGAAGAGGAAGATGGGCTGGCTGCTGCTGAAGGACACCGTCAACTCGTGCATCGAGTACCGGATCCTCGGGCTGGCCGCCGAGGCGGCGTTCTTCACACTGCTCTCGCTGCCGCCGCTCTTCCTGGGCCTGCTGGGTCTGCTCGGCTACGTCGACGGCTGGACCGACACCCGGACGGTCGAGAGCATCGAGGAGAACATCCTGCGGGCGGTCGGCACCGTCCTTTCCGACCGGGGCGTCAACGACATCGCGCGGCCCCTCCTCGACGACGTCACCGGACGCGGCCGCCCCGACCTGATCTCGCTCGGCTTCGCCTTCGCCCTCTGGTCGGGCTCGCGCGCCGTCAACGTCTTCATCGACACCATCACCGTGATGTACGGGCTCGACGGCCACCGCGGCATCGTCAAGACCCGGCTGCTGGCCTTCCTGCTGTACATCATCGCGCTGCTCATCGGGGCGATCGTGCTGCCGCTGATGGTGGTGGGCCCGGACGCGGTCGTACGGCTGGTGCCCTGGGGCACCGAGGTGATCGCGGTCCTGTACTGGCCGACGGTCACCCTGCTGTCCATCGCCTTCCTGACCACGCTCTACCACGTGTCCGTGCCCGTGCGCTCGCCGTGGATCGAGGACGTGCCGGGGGCGCTGGTGGCCCTCGCCATGTGGGTGCTGGGCTCGTTCCTGCTGCGGATCTACCTGACCAACACCGTGGAGGGGCCGACGATCTACGGATCGCTGGCCGCGCCCGTGGCCGTACTGCTGTGGATCGGCATCTCCGCCTTCGCGGTGCTGGTCGGCGCCGCCGTCAACGCCGCGATCGACCGGGTCTGGCCCTCCGTGGCCACCGCCGCGGCGCGCGAGGCGAACGAGCGGGCGCGCGAGGCGGAGGCCGCCCAGCTGATCGCGCGGGCCGCCGCCTGGCGGGCGATGGCGGAGGGCGAGTCGGAGGACGACGAGGACGCCGGGATGCCGTCGGAGTTCCCGGAGCGCTGGTCGAAGTTCCTGCCGCCCGAGGACTACCACTCCCGGCTGCGCAAGCACTGAGCCGCACACGCTGGGGCCCGGTGACCGGCTCCCGGCTCAGGCCGGGCCCCTCACGCCCCAGGCGGTGAGCAGACCGGGGGAGAGCGCGGCGCACTCCGGCGAATCCAGGTAGCGGATCGCCGCGTCGATCGCCGCGTCGTCCACCAGCCCGGTGGCCTTCATCGGCTCCCGCGCCCGGTCCCACGTACCGGCCCAGAACCGGCTGATGGCGCTGCCCGGCAGCAGCGGCGGGACGAGGATCTCGGCCCCCACGGACAGCAGGCCGGCCTCCCGCAGGTGCCGCGGGCAGTCCGGCACCCAGGAGACGTCGGTGCCCAGGCTCTCCCGCAGCCCCTGCCACATCGCCCGCATCACCCGGCCGTACACGGTCGTGGGCGCGGCGGGGGTGGTCAGGTCGACCGCGTCGCCGAGGACCAGCACACCGCCGGGGGCGACCAGCGAGGCGAGCTTGCCGATCATCCGCGGCCAGTTCCGCAGGTGCATCAGCACGAACCGGGCGTGCACCAGATCGAACCGGCCCGGACTGAAGTCCAGGGCGGTGATGTCCGCCTCCAGCGGGGTGAGACCGGCCGTCGGGTGCGCCCGCAGGAAGGCCGTGTCCCGGTCGACGGCCAGGACCTCCGTGACTCCGGCCCGCTCCAGGAGGAGCCGGGCGACGGTGCCCGTACCCGCGCCCACGTCCAGGCAGCGCCAGCCGGGCCCGGCCCCCAGCGCCAGCAGCCGGGCCAGGGTGAAATCGTCGTAGGCGAGCGCGCCGAGGTCGATGCGGTCGTCCTCGCCCGGCAGCTCCGGGCGGAACACCGCCTCGCCGTAGCGGCCGCCGGCCGGCGCGGCCCCGGCGGGCGCGGCCCCGGCGGGCGCGGCCCCGGCGGGCGCGGCCCCGGCGGGCGCGGCCCCGGCGGGCGCGGCCCCGGCCCGCGCGCCGTCGGTCGCGCCGCCTGGACGCGGCGGGTCTTCGTCGGGGAGATTCACGTCCGGACCTCTTCACGCGCTGGGGGCAGGCGGGTGCGGCCCGCATCGGCGCCGCCACCCCCCGATCCTCCACCGGCACCGGACCGCCCCACCGAGGCGCGCCGGGCCTGGCCCGAATGGGCGGCCCGGTCCTTAACCTGGAGGCGTGTACGAGGAAGCTCCGTCGGCGGTCGTCCCCGGCGCCGTGCTGTGGCGGGCGGCCGGCGGCGGCCGCACGGTGCTGCCCGACGGCTGCATGGACCTGCTGTGGGCCGACGGCCGGCTGCTGGTGGCCGGGCCCGACACCGGGCCGCATCCGGCCGGGGAGGTCCCGGGCGGCGCCTTCTCCGGGATCCGGCTGGCGCCCGGCACCGCGCCCGCACTGCTCGGCGTACCGGCGCACCTGCTGCGGGACCGGCGCGTCCCGCTGACCGAGCTGTGGTCCCCCCGCGAGGTGCGCAGGCTGTCCGGGCTGGTCGAGGGGTACGGGGACGCGCGCGCGGGACTCGAAGCGCTGGCCGGCACCCGCGCCGCAGCGGCCGGGCCGCCCGACCCGCTGGCCGCCGAGGTCGCGGCCCGCCTCCGCGCCGGCGAACCGGTGGCCGCGATCGCCCGCGCCGTGGGCCTCGGCGAGCGCCAGCTGCACCGGCGCTCGCTCGACGCCTTCGGGTACGGCCCCCGCACGCTCGGCCGCATCCTGCGGCTGCGCCGCGCCCTGGCCCTGGCCCGCGCGGGCACGCCGTTCGCCGAGGTCGCCTGCGTCGCCGGGTACGCCGACCAGGCGCATCTCGCCCGTGAGGTGCGGGCGCTGGCCGGGACGACCCTGGGGGCCTACGCCGCCGGATCCGAGGGGGCGAACAGCGAGACCCCGCCGCCGTCCGGGTCGAGCACCACGGCGTAGCGCTGGCCCCAGAAGGCGTCCCAGGGCTTCAGGTGCCCGGTGTGGCCGGCCGCGGTCAACTCGGCGTACAGCGCGTCCACCTCGGCGGGGGAGTCGCACAGGAAGGCCAGGTCCCGGCGGCCCTCGCCGGTGGGCGGGGTCCAGGACGGGTCGAAGGAGCGGATGGTGTCCTCCGTGTCCCACGCGATGCGCAGGCCCCCGGGCAGGACGGCCTCCACGTGCGGCAGGCCGTCGGACCCGGCCGGGATGTCCAGCCCGAGGCGGCGGTAGAAGGCGAGCGAGGCGGCCATGTCGGAGACCACCATGCCGATGAGATCGAATCGAGGAGTCATGACAGCAGGCTAGGCGCGCCCCGGGCGCCCGTCTTGAACGAATCGGACACCGCCCGAACCGTGTCCCGCCCCCTTCCCCCGGTACCCGTCGGCCCGGCGGCCGGATCGGGTCCCACCCGGTCCACGCCGTGGGGTCCGGCGGCCGAACCCTAGGCTTCCACCGTGAACGACACGACACACGACCTGCGGATCCGGCCGGGCGGACCCGCCGACGCTCCCGCCGTCCTGGACATGCTCGACGCCGCCGTGGCCTGGATGAACGCCCGCGGCAACACCGAGCAGTGGGGCACGACCCCGTACTCGCAGAAGCCCGGCGGGGTGGCCCGGGTCGACCGGTACCTCACCGAGAACACCCCGTACATCGCCGAGTCGGCCGGCGCACCCGTCGGAGTCCTGGTGCTGGACTCCGGACCCAGCCCGCAGATGCCGATCGCCCCGGCCGCGGAACCCGAGCGGTACGTCCGTCTGCTGGTCTCCGACCGGCGCCGCGCCGGCCTGGGCATCGGGGCGGCGCTGCTGGCGCACGCCGCCGAGGAGACCCGGCGGGCCGGCGTCGGGCTGCTGCGCGTCGACTGCTGGGCCGGCGGCGGGGGCGAACTCGTCGCCTTCTACGAGCGCAACGGATTCACCCCCACCGAGCCCTTCCTGTCCGGCGCCTGGCCGGGACAGGTACTGGCCCGCCGGCTCGGCTGAGACGGTCCGGAAAAACAAGTGGCCCCGGCCGGGCCGGGCTTGTTACGGTGGGGCCGTTCCCGCCGACCGGTGGGGAACGACCGGCATGTGTGTGGACCCGGAGGTGAGTTCGTTGATGACTGTCATTGCGCAGGGCGCTGCCCGCACTCAGAAGACCATCAATGTCACTTCTGTGGTCTCCGGCTGACCTCACACCTCTTCGCGCGCCGCCGCCGAGCGGGCGCACCCGGCCGGGGCCACCCTGTGAAGGGTTCCCCTTGTCTTTCTCGTCCTTCTCCGTTTTCCCCTCCACCCCGCAGACCTCGCTCCCGCACGCCCTCGCCCCCTACGGCTGGGACAGCGCCTGGGAGGCCGAGTTCGCCCCGTACGCCGAGCAGGGCCTGCTGCCCGGCCGGGTCGTCCGCGTCGACCGCGGCCAGTGCGACCTCATGACCGCGGACGGCATCGTCCGCGCCGACACCGCCTTCGTCACCCCGCACGACCCGCTGCGGGTCATCTGCACCGGTGACTGGGCCGCCGTCGAGGCGGCGGGCAACCCGCGCTACGTGAAGGCGTACCTGCCGCGCCGCACCGCCTTCGTACGCTCCACCTCCTCGCAGCGGTCCGAGGGGCAGATCCTCGCCGCCAACGTCGACCACGCCATCATCGCCGTCTCCCTCGCCGTCGAACTGGACCTGGGGCGCATCGAGCGCTTCCTGGCCCTGGCCTGGGAATCGGGGGCGCAGCCGCTGGTCGTCCTCACCAAGGCGGACCTGGTCCCCGACCAGGCGACCCTCGGACACCTCGTCCAGGACGTGGAGGCCACCGCGCCGGGCGTCCAGGTCCTGACCGTCTCCTCCGTCACGGGGGAGGGTACGGACGTCCTCGCCGCGATCGTCGGCGACGGCACCAGCGTGCTCCTGGGCATCTCGGGCGCCGGCAAGTCCACCCTGGCCAACGCGCTGCTCGGCGCCGAGGTCATGGAGGTTCAGGAGGCGCGCGAGGTCGACGGCAAGGGCCGTCACACGACCACCACGCGCAACCTGCTCGCCCTGCCGGGCGGCGGCGTGCTCATCGACACGCCCGGACTGCGCGGCGTCGGGCTCTGGGACGCCGAGACCGGCGTCGGCCAGGTCTTCTCGGAGATCGAGGAGTACGCGGAGCGCTGCCGCTTCCACGACTGCGCCCACGAGGCGGAGCCGGGGTGCGCGGTACTGGCCGCCCTGGACTCCGGCGAGCTCGCGGAGCGGCGCCTGGAGAGCTACCGCAAGCTGCTGCGGGAGAACCAGCGCATCGTCGCCAAGACGGACGCCCGGCTGCGGTCGGAGATCCGCCGCGACTGGCGCCTGAAGTCGGCGGAGGGCCGCGCCAACTATGCCGCGAAGCGGACGGGCCGGGCCTGAGCGCCGTACGTCCGGGGCGGGGCGGCCCTCGCCGCCGCCCCGCCCCCGGACGCGTCAGCCCGGCTGCCGGGAGGCCTGTTGCGCACGGTAGGTGATCCGCCGTACCGACGACAGGGCGTACCCGGCCGTCACATGGCCCGCGACGGCCGACAGGGGGCCCAGCACGGCCAGGAACAGCAGGGTGGTCGACATCAGCGGGTCCCCGGGCTGCTGCCCGCGGGCCGGGGCCTCCGCGGGCGCGAGGACGACGGTGCTTCCCGACTGCACCTCGAAGACCGGACCGCTGCCCCTGCTCACGGCCTGCACCGCGAGCAGGTGGACCACGGCCAGCAGCACCGTCCCGGCCATCATGAACACCCCGCCGTACAGGCAGGTGAGACGTAAGCGGGACACGGAACGCCGTTGCGGCGAAGGCCGCTCACCCACGACCGCATCCACGACGACGTGGCCCCCGACTCGGATCGGCACCGGCATTTCCCCCCTTGAGGCGTGACGAGCCCACACCCCCCAACTGTCGCCCCTGCGCCCCTAAACAGAGCGTCAGCAAGACGGCCGGCCCGGGTCAGAGCCCCCATGCGTGAACGCGCTCCGGATGGATCCGGATGACCTCCGGGCCGAAGTGGGGGCCCAGCCCGTGCGGACCGGTCTCCAGCGTGGCGCGGCCGCGGATCTCGATGCCGCGCACCGTCCACGGCCGGGTGCTCACCAGGTCGTCGACGACCAGGGACAGCCGCGGGTTCCGCTGCAGGTTGCGCCACTTCTTCGTCGTGCCCATCGCCATCCCGCCCACCAGGATCGTGCCGTCCTCCTGCGGGAAGAACCCCACCGGATTCGCCTGCGGCTGACCGGCCGCATCCACCGTGGCCAGCCGGCCCAGGTGCTGGGAGCGCAGGTACGCCAGCTCCGCCTCGCCGAAACCCTCGAAGTCCCTCATGCCGGCAAGCCTGGCAGCCCGCGCACCCGGCCGCATCGGACCGCAGCCCTACACCGGGCGACGTACGCCGTACGCGGGCCGCGCGCACACCGACGCGGCGGCGGCTACTGCGCCACCACCGCCCCCAGCCACGCTCCCACCACCAGCAGGCACGCGAACAGCTCCACCAGCACGCTCGTCCCCACCGAACGCATCACCGCCCGCACCGACGCCCAGGCCTCGCCGTGCGTGCCCAGGCGGCGCCGCTCGCACAGGTAGATGCCGCCCACGAAACCCGGTACCGCTCCCACCACCGGGACCAGGACGAAGCCCAGGACCGCACCGGCTCCGGCGAACACCGCCGTTTGGGACGTGACGCCCAGCCCCCGCACCCGCCGCGGCGGCAGCAGCCACTTCACCACCTGGACCACGAGCAGCAGCCCCGTCGCCGCGACCAGCAGCGACCAGGCGAGCGTCGAGCGCACGTGCAGGGCCCACCACAGCAGCCCCGCCCACACCAGCCAGGTGCCCGGCACCCCCGGGATCAGCACTCCGGCCACCCCGAGCAGCAGCACCAGCCCCACCAGGAGCAGCTGAGGCAGATCCATCTGCTCAGCGTGACCGACCAGGGGCTATCGAGCCACCCAGCCCCGCTCGAACGCGTGCCAGCCCAGCTGCAGCCGGGTCGTCACCCCGGAAAGCTCCATCAGACCCTTGACCCGCCGCTGCACCGTCCGCAACCCCAGCTCCAGGTGCTTGGCCACGCTCGCGTCCGTCATGCCCGCCAGGAGCAGCGAGAGGATCTCCAGATCCGTGGCGTCCGGGCTGCCCCCGGACTCCTCCGCCGAACCGGCCGGGCCCAGCCGCAGCGGCAGCGACTCCCGCCACACCGCCTCGAACAGGCCGGTCAAGGACTCCAGCAGCCCCGACGCGTGCACCACCAGGGCCGCCGGCTCCGCCCCGCGGGCCGTCAGCGGGACCATGGCCAGCGACCGGTCCGCGATCACCAGCTTCGTCGGGACCCGGTCCGTCACGCGGACCTGCTCGCCCCGGGCCAGCGCCGTCGACGCCTCCCGGATCCCGCTGGGCAGGCCCAGCACCTCCCGCTCGATGACCACCCGGTAGTCGACCCCGCGCCCGGAAGCCCGGTCCTCCGCGTCGTTGTCCGTCCCCGTCACCACCTGGGGCCGCCCGGTGACCAGCGCGCAGACCTCCTTCTCCGCGCCCAGCTGGATCTGGTGGAAACGGTGCGCCACCGCGCTCGCGCCCTGCACCACCTCCACCAGGTCGTGCACCGCGGGCTCGGTCGCCTCCGCCCGGTACTCCTCGGCCAGCAGCGCCGCCGCCAGCTCGGCCTGCTCCAGCTCGTGCCGCTGCTGCGTCAGCAGGGCCCCGAGGGCCACCCCCGGCGGGGCGGCCACCCAGCGCCCGGGCCGGGCCGAGGACTGCGCCGCGAGCCCGTGCCGCTCCAGGTGGCGCAGGGCCCGTTCGGTGTGCGGAACCGGCAGGGTCAGCCGGTGCGCGAGGTCGGGTACCTCCGCCGCCCCCAGCGCGACCAGCGCGCGGTACGCCGACTCCTGCCCCTCGTCCAGCCCTATCGCACCCAGCAACCCGTCCGCCCACCTTTCGACACGCGCCTGGCGGGAAGCGGCCACGGCGCAAACCCGCCGCGGACATCATCGCCGCACCTGCCGCCACTCTGCCAAGGTGACGCCACCGCAGCACCAACATCCGCTGGCCAGAAGCCATTTACGCGGCGCTTTCGCCGTGCAATGCAGTAGTTGGCCGGAATTCACCTGGGGAGAGCGATGCGTCCGATATCGCGCACGGCAGTCGGGGCGGCCACCGCGGCCGTCCTGGCTGTCACCGCCGTCGGCCCGTCCACGGCACAGCCCGCCGACGGAGCGCCCGGAGCGGGGAAGAGACCACTCGTGGGCAGCGAGGCGGCCGGAAAGCAGCCCACGGCCCCCGTCACGGTGACCCTGGTCACCGGAGACCGGATCCTGGTGTCCACCGACACCGCCGGCCGCACCGCCGCCACCGCGATGCCGCGCGCGGATGGCTCACAGCCGCTCGTGCAGACCCGGCAGTCGGGCAAGGACCTGTACGTCTACCCCGAGGGTGCGGTGCGGGCGCTCGCCGCCGGCAAGGTCGACCCCGAGCTCTTCAACGTCACCGGCCTCGTCCGGCAGGGCTACGACGACGCGCACACCAAGGAGCTGCCGCTCATCGCGGTCTACGACGGTTCCGTGAACGTGGCGCGCAGCGCCCCGCCCGCACCCCGCGGCGCCGACCGCTCGCTCGTCCTCGGCTCCATCGGCGCCGTCGCACTCGCCGCCGACAAGGAGCAGGCCGCCGCCTTCTGGGCCGACGTCACCGGTACGGACGCCCGCGCCCGCTCCCTCTCGGGCGGGCTCAAGAAGCTCTGGCTGGACGGCAAGGTGCAGGCGAACCTGGAGCGGTCCACGAAGCAGGTGGCCGCCACCGCCGCCTGGGCCGCCGGGTACGACGGCAAGGGCACCAAGGTCGCCGTCCTCGACACCGGAACCGACCTGGACCACCCCGACCTGGCGGGCCGGGTCTCGGCGTCGAAGAACTTCACCGACTCCGACACCGACGCCGACCGGCAGGGCCACGGCACCCACACCATCTCCACCGTCGGCGGCTCCGGCGCCGCGAGCGGCGGCGCCAAGAAGGGGGTCGCCCCCGGCGCCGAACTGCTCAGCGGCAAGGTCCTCAACGACGGGGGCTACGGCCTGGATTCGTGGATCATCGCCGGCATGGAGTGGGCCGTCGAGGCCAAGGCCGACGTGGTCTCCATGAGCCTCGGCGACCCGTCCCAGACCGCCTGCGACGACCCGCTGGCCGCCGCCGCCGAACGGCTCTCCCAGCAGGGCCCGCTGTTCGTCATCGCCGCCGGCAACTCGGGACCCGGCAACAACACGGTCTCCTCGCCCGGCTGTGCGCCGAGCGTGCTGACCGTGGGCGCCGTCGACCGCGACGACACCACGGCCGCGTTCTCCAGCCGCGGCCCGGCCGGACTCCGGCACACCCTCAAGCCCGAGATCGCCGCCCCCGGCGTCGGGATCTCCGCCGCCGCGGCGGGCGGCCGAGGGGTGTACGCCTACCAGTCCATGTCGGGCACCTCGATGGCCACCCCGCACGTCGCGGGCGCCGCCGCCGTCGTCAAGCAGCGCCACCCCGACTGGACCGGGCAGCAGATCAAGGCCGCCCTCGTCGGATCCGCGAACACCAAGGTCCCCGGCGACGTACGGGAGACCGGCGGCGGCCGCCTCGACGTGAAGGCCGCGATCGACACCACCGTCACCGGCGCCCCCGCCGTCCAGGGCGGCACCTACAACTGGCCGCAGGACCGCAGCGACCGCACCACCGTCGAGGTCCCCTACACCAACCTCGGCAGGAGCGCCGTCACGCTCGCCCTCGCCGTCGAGAAGGTCACCGGCAACGACGGCTCGACCGTCCGCAGCCAGGTCGCCCGCCTGGAGCGGCGCACCGTCACCGTCCCGGTCGGGGCCACCGTCAAGGTGCCGCTGGCCCTCGACCCGGCCGCGAAGCTGGAGCGCTCCCAGTACGGGGACGTCACCGGCCGCGTCGTCGCCACCGCGAACGGCGTGCGCGTCTCCACCCCGTTCTCGCTCTACGTCGAGCCGCAGACCGTGACCCTGCGCGTCAAGCTCGTCGACCGCGCCGGCAAGCCCGCCGGCGGACCGTCCTCCCTGGACGTGATCGGCACCGACGACGCCACCGGCGAACGCCGCTTCAACGACGGTTCCGCCGACCAGGTCTACCGGGTGCGCCCGGGCGCCTACTTCCTCTCCGCCTTCGTCGGCACCCCCGACACGGGGGAGGGCGCCGAGCTGATCGACTCCCTCACCTACCTCGGCCGCCCCCAGGTCGAGGTGAAGAAGGACACCACGATCGTGCTCGACGCCCGCCGGGCCGGACGCCTGGACATCGGGGCCGACCAGCCCGTCGAGGCCCGCAACACCACCCTCGGCTTCGCCCGCAGCTGGGGTCGTGACGCATGGCTGCACGCGGGCACGGCGATGGGCGGCCGGACCATCCGCGGCTTCTACGCCTCCGTCGAAGGCCGCGCCGAGGACGGCGACTTCGAGTTCGGCAGCTACTGGCGGGCGGCCGCGCCACAGATCTCCGAACTGAAGGCCGTCGGCGGACCGGTCCTGCACCCGATCACCGCCTCCACCGGCAGCGACAACCTCGACGGCACCGGCAGCGCGCCGCTCGTCGACGCGGGCTCCGGCACCCCCGAGGAACTCGCCGCGGCGGGCGCCGCCGGCGCGATCGTGCTGGTGAAGGCGGTCGACGGGGCACTGCACGAGATCGCGCAGAACGCACAGGCCGCCGGCGCCAAGGCGGTGCTCGCCCACCGCGAGACCCCGGGCCGCTGGGTCGCCTTCACCGGCTACGCGGGCGGCGCGCTGCCCACGATGGCCATCGAGGCCGCCGAGGGGCGGGTGCTCCTGGCCCGGCTGAAGACGGGCCGGGTCACCCTGTCCTGGAAGGCCACGGCGAAGAGCCCGTACACCTACTCGCTCGCGTTCCCCGAGACGGGGGAGGTCAAGGGCGGCCGTACCTACCGCGTGCGCGACCGCGACCTCGGCCAGGTCGAGTCCACCTACAACTCCATGGGCGTGGCGGCCGACTTCATCGACATGGCCGGTGCCTACCGGCCGATCGGCAGCGCGGTGTACTTCGGCGGGATCGAGACCGTCGCGGCCCCGGGCACCCGGACGGACTACTACTCCGCCGGGGACACCGCCTGGGACCAGATGCTCTCGAGCAGCTTCCCCTGGGGCGAGTTCATGGTCGGCGAGCAGCACACCTACACCAAGGGTCAGAAGAGCAGGGCGAACTGGTACGACGGGATCACCGGTCCCGTCGCGCCGCGCGACCTCGCGGGCAAGGAGACCCTCGCCGCCGAGCGGCAGGGCAACCTGATCGGCTTCGCCCCCGCCATGTGGGGCGACAGCGGCCACGCCGCGCAGCCGGGCTCCTTCGGTGACATCGGCGGGCTCCAGCTCAAGCGCAACGGCGAGGTCATCGGGGACAGCTGGTACCCGTTCGGCGTCTTCGAGGTCCCGGCCGAGGAGAGCCGCTACGAACTGACCCAGAGCATCGAGAAGATCGGCCCGCCCGCCCGGGTCTGGCAGCGGTCCACCGCCGTCCGGACGACCTGGGGCTTCACCTCGAAGCTGGACGCGTCGGCGTACTCGCAGGGGCTGCCGGTCCTCTTCCCGCGGTACGCGGCCCCGCTCGACGGGATGAAGACGGTGGCGGCGGCCGACGGCCAGAGCATCGGGCTGGGCGTCACCGGGCACGCGGGCTACATCCCGGGTGCGCTGAAGTCGGCGAAGCTGTCGTACTCCTACGACGGTGAGAACTGGACGCAGGCGAAGGTCAGTGAGCGGGGCGGCCGCTGGACCGCGGTCGTGGACCACGCCGGAGCCTCCGGCAAGCCGGTGTCCCTCCAGGTCGAACTGACCGACGCGAAGGGAGCCACGGTCACGCAGACGGTCGTGCGGGCGTACGACGTGCGCTGACCCGTACGGGTAGGGCGCGAGGGGTCCACCGGACGGCGGTCCGGTGGACCCTTTTCCCGCATTCGGCGTTTTCCGCCCCCGCGGGGGGCCGAGAATGAAGCCATGAGTCAGCAGGGCGCGGACGACTGGTGGCAGAAGCTCTACGAGGGCCCGGACGCGGGAGCGGAACCCGACCCGGGGGACACCCTGGACAACCGGTTCCGCTCGGCGGCGGGCGTGACGACGGAACCGGCACCGAACCGGGGCCGGCCCCTCGGCCGCGCCCCGGACCAAGACCCCGCCCCCACCCCGGGCGCCCCCCCGACCCCCGGCCCCGACCCGGCCCCGAGCCAAAATCAGATCCCGGCCCAGAGCCAGGCCCCGGACCAGGCCCGCGGCCCGGCAACGGGGCGGGGCCAGGTGCCGAGTCAGGGCATTGACCCGGGGCCGCCTCCGAGTCAGGCCCCGGACCAGGGCCGGGCGCCGGGGCAGGGCCGCGGTCCGGCATCGGGGCAGAGCGAGGTCCCGGCCGAAGGCCAGGGTCGGAGCACGGCCCAGGTCCCGGGCCACGGGTTCGATCCGGGCCCGCCTCCGAGCCAGGCTCCGGACCAGGGCCTTGGCCAGGGCCGGGCGCCGGATCAGGCGCTGCGGCAGGGCCTCGGTCCGGCATCGGGTCAGAGCCAGGCCGCGGATCAGGTGCCGGGGCAGGGCCTTGGCCAGGGCTGGGCGCCGGGGCAGGGCTTCGGTCCGGCATCGGGTCAGAGCGAGGTCCCGGCTGAAGGCCAGGGTCGGAGCACGGCCCAGGTCCCGGGCCACGGGTTCGATCCGGGCCCGCCTCCGAGCCAGGCTCCGGACCAGGGCCTTGGCCAGGGCCGGGCGCCGGGGGAGGGCCGCGGTCCGGCAACGGGGCAGAGTCAGGTCCCGGCCCAGGGGCTTGGCTGGGGCCCGGCCCAGGGCATCGACCCGAGCCCGCCTCCGAGCCAGGCCCCGGACCAGGGGCAGGCTCCGAGCCAGGCCCCGGACCAGGGGCAGGGGTGGGCTTTGCCTCAGGGGCCGGCGGGTGTCGGCCCGGCAGGGGGGCGCGGTGCGGCGTCGGAGCCGCCGCTGCTGCCCGGCCCCCGGCAGGGGGACGCGGCCGCACCGGCGAAGACCCCGACCCTGCCCACCCTGCCGCCGCCGCGGGATCCCAGATCGGGCGACGCCACCGGGTACGCGCTCGGGGGCGTGGCCGTGCCCCCGATGCCGGAGTCCGAGCTGCCGGTCCGGCGGCCGGAGTCGCCGCCGACGGAAGCCCGGTTCGAGCCACCGGCGGCCGCGCCTCCGGTTCCCGCCGCGCCTCCGGTACCGGCAGCGGCACCGGCGCCGGCGGGGCCCGCGGCCGCCCGGCCCGAGGTGTCCCACCTCGGCGACCGCGCCCCCACGTACGCCCCGGAGCCGGGAGCCCTCCCGCCCGCCGACCCGGCCGCCCTCGACGCGCTGACCCCGGACACCGTCCTGGAGGGCGCCCGTTACGGCACCTACACGCTGCGCGCCGCCTCCCTGCGCGGGGACTCCGCGCGCTACCGCGGCGAGGCCCGCCGTGACTTCCTGCTCACCGCCCGCTTCGGCAGCGGCGACGAGGCCCTGGTCCTGGTGGTCCTCGCGGGCGGGGACCGGGCGGCGCCCGGCGCCGCCGAAGCCGCCGCCGAGCTGTGCCGGACCGTCGCGGGCGCCGTCGGGCGCAGCCAGGAACGGCTGGCCGAGGACATCCGCGCCGGGCGCCGGGACGCCCTGCGCTCCGGCCTCCAGCGCCTGACCGACCGGGGCTACGGGCGGCTGCGGGCCCGCGCCGCCGAGCTGGGGCTCGCGGAGACGGCGTACACCGCGGGACTGCGCGGGCTGCTGCTCCCGGTGGACCCGCAGTGCCGTACCCGGGTGTGCTTCGGCGCCGGCGCGGGCGGGCTGTTCCGGCTCCGCTCGGGCGCGTGGCAGGACCTGGAGCCCGACGCGCAGGCCGAAGACACCGAGGGCGGATTCCGCTTCCGCGCGTCCGTGGCCCGGTCGGGGGACACCCTGCTGCTGTGCTCGGGCGGGCTGGCGGAGCCGATGAGGGAGGAGGCGGCCCTTCCGGCGGAGCTCGCCGCACGCTGGGCCGAGCAGGAGCCGCCGGGCCTCGCGGCCTTCCTCGCGGACACCCAGCTCCGCCTCAAGGGGTACGCCGACGACCGCACGGCCGCCGCGGTCTGGGAGGCCTAGGCCGTCTGACCGGCGCACCCGTGGCCGGCGGGGAGGCACGCGCGCCGGAGCGCCCCGTGGCGCTTGGCCGCGGGGCGCACGGTGGGATTCAGTCGTCAGTCGACCAGCTCGCCGTTGCGCGTTCCGCCCTGGCAGATGTTGTTCGCCCCGACCTTTCCGCCACCGTCGATGCACTCACCGGGGGTGGGGTTTTCGGTGACGGCGACGGTGGGGGTGGCAGGGGCGGCGGACGCAGTGGCGGCGCCGGTGAGGCCGAGTCCGGCGAGGGCTGCCGTGGCGATGACGGCGGCGAAAGTTCGTCGAATGCGCATGTGGTTTCCCTTTCACGGATTGCCTCGGTTGGGGCACTCACCAGCTTGATCTTCACCCATGTGGGTGGCGCGTTTGGTTACTCCATTCGGGTGACACCCGTCGAGGGCGGGGCGCCGGCGACGCAGGGACGGATGGGGACGCCGTGCTCACCGTCGACACCGGCATGTGCAAGGTGGGGGCGGCGCGCTATCTTTCCCGAACGGCGAACGGCGCATCATCGGCTCCATCGCGAACGCCCTTCCGCAGGCCATCGGCGCACAGGTCACCGACCGCGGCCGTCAAGTGGTGTCGATGTCGGGCGACGGTGGTTTCTCGATGCCGATGGGAGATTTCCTCACCCTGGTGCAGTACGGCCTGCCCGTCAAAGTGGTCCTCTTCAACAACTCATCGCTCGGAATGGTCGAGTTGGAGATGTCGGTTTCCGGCCTGTCCTCCTAAGGGACGACGCACAAGAACCCCGACTTCGCGGCCGTCGCGCGCGCGGCGGCCGCGTACGGGGTCCGCGTGGGGAAGCCCCAGCAGCTCACAGGGGCTTTGAAGGATGCATTCCGGCACCCGGGACCCGCTCCGGTGGAGGTGGTGACGGACCCGGCCGCCCTGTCGATTCCTCCGAAGACCAGGGCCTGGACGGTGACCGGATTTGCACGGTCAGCCAGCAGGATCGTGTGGGACGGCGGGGTGGGCCGCATGATCCGAATGGCTCGATCCGACCTCCGCAACGCGCCCCTCCCGTAAGCCCGCAGGAGTGCGGAACCGCCCGGGGGGCATGCATCCCGTAGACCTGTTCGAGAGCGTGGACACGGGAGGGACATCGCCGTGCGGGTGGGGGCGAAGACCGGAAAGCTGTGGGGGAGAGGCAGGCCGGTGCCGCGCGAGCCGTCCGCCGACGAGGACGGGGGAACGGTGGACACGCTGCGCATCACCCGGAGCGTGCGCCGGGCCGATCTGAAAGCCGTGGGTGAAGTCCGCAAAGCGTTACGGGAGTTGATGCGTCACCGGTGCCGGACCGATGCCGCCGAAGTGGCTGAGCTGCTGATCACCGAGCTCGTCACCAACGCGCTCGTCCATACCGACCGGGGCGCGGAGGTGCACGCGAGCCTCGCCGCCACACGCTTACGGGTGGAGGTGCGGGACTACGCCGCACGCCGGCCCCGGCCGTACGTACCGACCGCCGACGACGGTACGCACGGCCGGGGCCTCGTGCTGGTGCAGGCGCTCGCCGACGACTGGGGTGTGGACGCACTGGCCCTGGGCAGCGGCAAGGTGGTGTGGTTCGAGCTCGACGCACGGCACGACGCGCCGTACGGCGGAGGGCCCGCCTGACCGGCGGGCCCTCCGGGGTTCTCCGGTTTCCCCGGCATCGGGACCGGTCAGCCGAACTGCTGCTCCAGGTCCTTCAGTTTGCGCTCCAGGGAGTCCAACCGGGGAATGGTCTGGGTGTCGTCCTCGGCGGTGAGGTCCACCGTCCGGGTACCGGTCACGTCAGTGGATTCGGTTCCGCTGACGGCCTGCAGGGAGGGCCGGCGTCGTAGGGGCAGTTGTCCAGGATCCGGTATGGCCGGCTCCGCGCCGACCGGCGCGGAGCCCGACCCCTGCGTCAGTTCCGGGAGCTCGACCTGGCGGCCGCGGGACCGCCCGAACGCCCGGTTCTGCCGGCCCAGCGCCTTGATGCGCGCCCGGTCCAGCCGGTTCTGGTCGCGCCTGCGGTGCCGGTCCTGCTCCCTCTCCTTCTTGTCCTCGCGCACCTCGTCCACGGCCTCGTCGAGGGTGCGTACCCCCTCCAGCAGCATGAGCGACCAGGCGCCGAAGGTCTCCCGGGGGGCCCGCAGCCAGCGGACCATCCGGATCTGCGGCAACGGCCTTGGGATCAGGCCCTGTTCGCGCAGCGCCGCCCGGCGCGTCTGCTTGAGCGCGCGGTCGAAGAGCACGGCCGCCGAGAGCGACATCCCCGCGAAGAACTGCGGGGCCCCGTCGTGGCCGAGGCCGCGCGGGGCGTGCACCCAGTTGAACCAGGCCGCCGCGCCCGCGAACAGCCACACGAGCATGCGCGAGCCGAGGGCCGCGTCGCCGTGGCTGGCCTCGCGCACGGCGAGCACCGAGCAGAACATGGCTGCGCCGTCGAGACCGAAGGGGACCAGGTACTCCCAGCCTCCGGAGAGGTTGAGGTTCTGCCGGCCGAAGCCGACCAGTCCGTGGAAGGAGAGCGCGGCGGCGACCGCCGCGCAGCAGAAGAGCAGGACGTACGAAGCGGTCCCGTAGACGGCTTCCTTGCGCCGGCGCCGTTCCTCGCTGCGCTCCCAGCTGTCGTCGGCCGCGGCCTTCTCGCTCTCGCGCTTGCCACGGGCCAGTACCGCAACTGCCGCAAGTACGCCCAGGATCAGCAGGCTGCCGGGCAGCAGCCAGTCCAGCGATATGTCGGTCAGTCTCATGCGGATGTCCCTTGCCTCGCGTATGCGGCTATGCGGCTGTGCGGCTTTCCGGGCGCCATAGTGGCGCAGCCGGTGAGCCGTGCACGCGGGTTTCGGGGCAAGTGGACGCCATCGGGGGGCGGGGCCCGCCGGATAGGGTGTTGTGGCTCGAACTGGCGCCCGTACGGGGGGTGTTGCGTTCGATTATGGTCAGCCGTACGGGGTGGGTTCAGGCGGCGGTCGCCGCGAGGCGGGCGATGCGGTCGGCGTCGCAGGTACGGGGGCAGGTGACGCAGGTGTCCTCGGGGCGGATGGTGTAGAAGAAGCAGCATCCGGCCCGGTCCCGGGTGGGCAGTGCCTCACCGTCGGGCCCGGTGAGCGTACGGAACCCCGCGCCCCCGGTGTACGGGGCCGTCGAGCCGGGCAGCAGCGCCTCCAGCTCGGCCATCGCCCGCTGCTCCTCGCCGAGCAGGCTGCCGAGGTACCAGAGGCTCTCCACGACCTCGTCGGTCACCATGCCCCACAGGGCGCGGCGGCCGCGCCGCATGCGCGGGCCGAAACCTTCCAGCAGCGGGCCGAGGTGCTGGGCCACCGCGGCCCGCACCTCCTCGCGCAGCGCCTCCTCGTCGGGCACGACACGGGCCCCCGGGAGTGCGGCCGCCGGATCGTCCGGCAGGCAGGCGAATTCCCCGACGCGCACGCTCATCCGGCCGAGCGTGCGATGGAAGGCCACCTCGGTGACCGGGAACCGGGGGACCCGCCGGTGCAGGAACCACGGGAGCGTGATGAGCAGGCAGGCCGGCCACGCGTACCGGTGCAGCCCGAAGCCCGCGACCACATCGGGACGGGCCTGGGTGCCGTAGTCCCGCAACACCTGGGCGTTGTCCCAGGCGAGGAAGGCGTCCAGGGCGGGTCCGCCGGCCGCGAGCTCGTCCGCGCCGACCCATCCCGCACCGCGAGGGAGGGGTTCGTCCGCGGTTCGCTCGATCACCCGAAGCCCGCTGTACGCCTCGGCCAGCCGGTCGAACGCATCCGTCACCGCAGAGCCGAGCGGGGCGGTTGTGACAGCCGGGAAGGTCGTGACGGTCATGAGGGGCCACCGAATCACAGAATCACACGATCGTTAACAGGTTAGCCTTACCTTACCTGACTCCGGTCGCTCCGCACCCCCTCCCCGTGCACGCCGTCACTTATTCTCAGGAGACGTCGAAACCCGCAGGAGGACCGCGTGCACGAAACGGCCCACCCCCGGGTACCGGCACAAAGGCAGAAGGTGTTGCGCCATTCGGTGCGCGGTCAGGTGCTCGACGCGCTGCGCGCGGCCCTGGTCGACGGCGAGCTGGTGCCCGGCGAGATCTACTCCGGCCCGGCCCTGGGGGAGCGCTTCGGGGTCTCCGCCACCCCCGTGCGCGAGGCGATGCAGCAGCTGGCGGTGGAGGGGGCGGTGGAATGCCTCCCGAACCG
Source organism: Streptomyces sp. Sge12 (assembly GCF_002080455.1). Lineage (NCBI taxonomy): Bacteria > Bacillati > Actinomycetota > Actinomycetes > Kitasatosporales > Streptomycetaceae > Streptomyces > Streptomyces sp. Sge12. The sequence goes on along the minus strand of NZ_CP020555.1, from coordinate 1,843,968 downwards.
GGGGTTCCGGGTGCTCTCCCGCACCCCGCGGGAGCTCGCCGAGCTGGCCGAGGTCCGGGCGCTGCTCGAAGTCCCCGTGATGCTCCGGCTGGCCCGTACCGTGCCCGCGGACACCTGGGAGGCGCTGCGCCCGGCCGCGGCCGCCACGGCGGAGGCGGCGGCCGCCGGTGACCTGCCGGGGTACGCGGAGGCCGACCGGGACTTCCACCGGGCGGTGCTGCGGCTGGCCGGCAACGACCAGCTGGTGCAGGTGGCGGAGGAGCTCCACCGCCGCGCCCAGTGGCCCCTGCCGGGTGCTCCGCGGGTGCGGCGGGCGGATCTCGTCGCCGATGCGGCGGAGCACTCGGCGCTGCTGGAAGCGCTGATCGCGCGGGACCTGCCGGTGGTGGAATCGCTGGTGCGGGAGCACTTCGCGGGCTCGCCCGCCTGACCGGGGCCCCGCCCCGGGCCCCGCGCCTCAAGCGCCGGCGGGGCTGAAAGGTCGGGACCCCGCCCCGAGCCCCGCGCCTCAAACGCCGGCGAGGCTGAAAGATCGGGGCCCCGCCCCTGGCCCCGCGCCTCGAGCGCCGGCGGGGCTGGATTGGGGCGGGGCTCCGCCTCAGACGCTCGCGGGGGTGGATTCGGCTGGGTGGAGCTGGTCCGCCAGCCAGGTGGGGATGCCGCCCAGCAGGTGGAACAGCCGGCGGGCCTCCGCGCGGAGCCGGGTGGCCTCCGGTTCCGGTTCGGCCTCGGCCAGCGCGGCCAGCGCCGGCGCCGTGCCGATCAGAAAGCCCAGGTCCTCCCGGATGCGCAGGGATTCCGCGAAGCCCTTGCGGGCCTCGGCCACCTCCCCGTCCCGCAGGGCGAGCGCGGCCAGGTGCCGCCAGGTGAAGGACAGCAGCAGGGTGTCCCCGTGCGCCTCGGCCCCCGCGTGGGCCCGGTGGTAGGCCGGCCGGGCCGACTGCGGGGCGTCCGCCAGGTGCTCCGCGACGAGCCCGCGCCGGAAGTCCAGCAGCGGGCGGGTCCGGGACTCCGGGGACAGCAGGGCCGCCGCCCGGCCCAGCGCGGAGCGGGCCTCGTCGGCCCGGTCGCGTACCCCGAGCACGGTCGCGGCGTACGCCAGCTGACCCCGTTCGCACGCGGCCGCGCCGCGGTCGTCGTCGTCCTGGGCGATGGCCTCCGCGATCCGCAGCGCGTCCTCGGCCTCGGCCCAGCCCTGACCGGTGAACAGGCACCGCTCCACCAGCAGCGCGGTCCGCTGCACGGCCGCCGCGGCACTGGCGGCCCTGCCGGCGTGCGGCGTCAGCAGCGCAGCAGCATCGGTCCAACAGCCGCGCGAGCGCAGCCGCCATATCGCCCGCTGAAGGGGGTCGTCCCCTCCGGTTGTTCCGGCACCCGACATGGCGGTGTCCGCCACATTGCCCTCCCCAAAGCAACCAAGCAGCGCGTCATTGAGCCCTGGGGCGAAATGAGAGCACGGATCGGCGGCATCGGCCAAGGGGTTGGGTGAACTCTTTCACAAAGTCCGGACGGATCATCAGCCGCCCCGTGGCCGAACCCTTGCGGCCGCGGGGCGGATCTCCTCAGCTCATCCGCAGTGCGAGGAAGAAGTCGAGCTTGTCCTCCAGCCGGGACAGGTCGCGCGCCGTCAACTGCTCGATTCGCCCGACCCGGTAGCGCAGCGTGTTGACGTGCAGGTGCAGGCGCGTCGCGCAGCGGGTCCAGGAACCGTCGCAGTCCAGGAAGGCCTCCAGCGTCGGGATGAGCTCCGCGCGGTGGCGCCGGTCGTAGTCCCGCAGCGGGTCCAGCAGCCGGGCGGTGAAGGCGCGGCGGACGTCGTCCGGGACGAACGGCAGCAGCAGCACGTGCGAGGCCAGCTCGTGGTGGCCCGCCGCGCACACCCGGCCGGGGCGTGCCGCGGCCACCCGGCGGGCGTGCCGGGCCTCCTCCAGCGCCCCGCGCAGGCCCTCCGCGGAGTGCACGGCCGCGCTGACGCCCAGCGTGAGCCGGCCGTCGTCGGCCAGGCCGGCCGCCAGGGGGTCCCGTACGGCCGCGAGCAGCTCGTCGGCGTGCAGGGCCGAGTCCGGGCCCTTGTCCTCCCCGGCGTCCCCGGACAGCGAGGGCAGCGGCACCAGCGCGATGGCCTCGTCACCCGCGTGGGCCACGGCGATCCGGTCCGAGGGCTCGGGCCCCGAGACCGACGGGTCGACGAGGATCTCCTCCAGCAGCGACTGCGCCACCGGGCCGCCGGGGATCTCCCCGCCCTCCCAGTCCACCCGGGCCACGACGACCTGCCAGTGCGGGGCCGCGCCCAGCCCCGGCAGCAGCACCGGCGCCGCCACCCGCAGGCGGGCGGCGATCTCGGCGGGCGGAGCACCCGTCTGGACCAGCTCCAGGACCTCCTGTGCGAGGCGGCGGCGGACCGTGCGGGCCGCGTCGCGCCGGTCGCGCTCCACGGCGATCAGCTGGGTGACGCCCTGGAGCAGGTCCAGGCGCTCGGCGGGCCAGTCGCCGGCGTCCGCCTCGACGGCCAGCAGCCAGTCCGAGAGCACCGTCTCGCGCACGTCCCGGGCGGCCGGACCGGCCGCGCCACGGCCGTGTCCCCTGATCGGGAAGAGCGAGTAGGTAATACCCTGGATGGAGATCCGATGCGGCCCCCTGCGGCCCGTCCGGACCGCCGCAAGGTGCTCGCTCGCCAGTGCTGCGCACACGCCCGGCGCCAGCGGCTCGCCCGCCCCGGCGATCTGCCGGCCGGTGGGGGACAGCACCCAGGCCCGGAGATCGAGGTCGGTGGTGAGCAGATCGAGCACCACGTCGGGGCCGCCGCCGGCCGGACCCGAGGTCATCAGCCGGCGGTGCCGGTCCACGACGGCCGCCAGGTCCCCGGCGCGCTCGCCGGAGACCTGCCGTACGACGTACTCCGTGATGGTGGCGAATGCAACGTCCTCGTTCACGGCGAACAGCGGCAGCCGGTTGCGCACGCAGGCCGAAACGAGATCGTCGGGGATCGCGCCCAGCTCCGCCTCGCCCGCCGCCAGCCCGGCGACGCCCGCACTCGCCAGGATTCGTACGAATGGCTCGGAGTCGGCTGAATTTCGTCTCCAGGCCAGGCCGGTAAGGACCAGCTCGCCCCCCGACAGGTACCGGCTGGGATCGCGCAGGTCGGTCGTCATGACCCCGCGGACCGTCCGGTCGAGTTCACCCTCGCCGCCGAGCAGCCGCAGCCCCAGCGCCTCGGTTTCCAGCAGTGCGCGCAGCCGCATGATGTCGCCGCCGATCTGTCTCGAATGTTGCCGTTGGAAATCGGGCAGGTCGTCGCATCCCGCCTTTCATACGAATCTACAAGACGAGGGAGGCCGTCAGCCAACTCCTTCATGGTTTCGGTGACTGCACCCGGGGGACGGGCGGCTTGTGTACTGGGTCCACACCGCGTTAACAGCACGTGAACGACCAGTCGAGGGCTCTTGGGCCTCCTGGCTTGAAGTAAACGACACGATGAAGAAGAAGAGAGCCGCTCATGGACTTCCTTCGCCCCGCCAGCTGGGAGGAGGCACTCGCCGCTAAGGCCGAGTACCCCTCAGCTGTGCCGATTGCGGGTGGCACCGACGTGATGGTCGAGATCAACTTCGACCACCGTCGGCCGGAGTACCTCCTGGACCTGAACCGCATCGGTCTGCTGCGGGAGTGGGAGGTCGGCGAGGACGTGGTTCGTCTGGGCGCCTCCGTCCCGTACACGCAGATCATGGAGAACCTCCGTACGGAGCTTCCGGGTCTCGCGCTCGCCTCGCACACGGTCGCGTCCCCGCAGATCCGCAACCGCGGCGGCGTCGGCGGCAACCTCGGTTGCGCCTCGCCGGCCGGCGACTCCCACCCCGCGCTGCTCGCGGCGGGCGCCGAGGTCGAGGTGGAGTCCGTACGCGGCTCGCGCCTCATCCCGATCGACGAGTTCTACACCGGCGTCAAGCGCAACGCGCTCGCCGCCGACGAGCTCATCAAGACCGTGCACGTGAAGAAGGCGGACGGTCCGCAGCAGTACTCCAAGGTCGGCTCCCGCAACGCGATGGTCATCGCGGTGTGCGCGTTCGGTCTGGCGCTGCACCCCGAGACCCGGACGGTCCGCACCGGCATCGGTTCGGCCGCGCCGACCCCGATCCGTGCGAAGGCCGCCGAGGAGTTCCTGAACGCCGCTCTCGAAGAGGGCGGCTTCTGGGAGTCCGGCAAGGTCATCACCCCGTCGATCGCCAAGCAGTTCGGTGACCTCGCCTCCGGCGCGGCCAACCCGATCGACGACGTCCGCGGCACGGCGAAGTACCGCCGTCACGCGGTCGGCATCATGGCTCGCCGCCAGCTCGTCTGGACCTGGGAGCAGTACCGCGGAACCGGCAACGGCCGCTCGCTTGAAGGGGCTGCGTAATCATGCGCGTCAATTTCACTGTCAACGGCCGTCAGCAGGAAGCCGACGACGTGTGGGAGGGCGAGTCCCTCCTCTACGTCCTGCGCGAGCGCCTGGGCCTGCCGGGTTCCAAGAACGCCTGTGAGCAGGGCGAGTGCGGTTCCTGCACCGTCCGCCTCGACGGCGTGCCGGTCTGCTCCTGTCTGGTGGCCGCCGGCCAGGTCGAGGGTCGCGACGTCGTGACCGTCGAGGGTCTGGCGGAGTTCTCCAAGCAGCGCGAGGAGCACGGCCACGGCGGTGCCTGCGGCACCGGCGGCGGCTGCGGCAGCAAGGGCGTGTCCCTGGACGCGGCCAAGCAGTGGCAGGCCAAGCCGGGCGACTCGCAGACCGGTGAGGGCGTGGAGCTCTCCAACATCCAGCAGGCGTTCATCGACGCCGGCGCCGTGCAGTGCGGTTTCTGCACCCCGGGTCTGCTCATCCAGGCGGACGCCCTGCTGGAGGAGAACTCCTCCCCGTCCGACCAGGACATCCGTGAGGCCCTGTCCGGCAACCTCTGCCGCTGCACGGGCTACGAGAAGATCCTCGACGCGGTCCGCCTCGCGGCCGCCCGTCAGTCAGAGGCGGTCTGACCATGGCTCAGAACACCCGCACCGTGCCCGCCGGTACGCCGACGAACGTCACCCAGAAGCACAACAAGGGCGGCATCGGCGAGTCCATCCTCCGTCCGGACGGCACCCTCAAGGTCACCGGCGAGTTCGCGTACTCCTCGGACATGTGGCACGAGGACATGCTGTGGGGCCAGACGCTGCGCAGCACCGTCGCCCACGCCGAGATCGTCTCCATCGACATCTCCGAGGCGCTCGCCATGCCCGGCGTGTACTCGGTGCTGACGTACGACGACCTGCCGGCCGAGATGAAGAACTACGGCCTGGAGATCCAGGACACCCCGGTCCTCGCCAACGGCCGGGTACGGCACCACGGTGAGCCGGTCGCCCTCGTGGCCGCCGACCACCCGGAGACCGCCCGCCGCGCGGCGGCCAAGATCAAGATCGACTACCGCGAGCTGCCGCTCGTCACCGACGAGGCCTCCGCCCTCGCCCCCGACGCGCCGCTGATCCACGAGGGCCGCGACGACCACCACATCGGTCACGTCCCGCACCCGAACATCGTGCACCGCCAGCCGATCATCCGCGGCAACGTGGAGGAGGCCCGCAAGCGCGCCGACGTCATCGTCGAGGGCGAGTACACCTTCGGCATGCAGGACCAGGCCTTCCTCGGCCCGGAGTCCGGCCTGGCCGTACCGTCCGAGGACGGCGGTGTCGAGCTGTACGTCGCCACCCAGTGGCTGCACTCGGACCTCCAGCAGATCGCCCCGGTCCTGGGCCTGCCCCCGGAGAAGGTCCGTATGACGCTCTCGGGCGTCGGCGGTGCCTTCGGCGGCCGCGAGGACATCTCGATGCAGATCCACGCCTGCCTCCTGGCCCTGGCCACGAACAAGCCGGTCAAGATCGTCTACAACCGGTTCGAGTCCTTCTTCGGCCACGTGCACCGCCACCCGGCGAAGCTCTACTACGAGCACGGCGCCACCAAGGACGGCAAGCTCACGCACATGAAGTGCAAGATCGTCCTGGACGGTGGCGCGTACGCGTCCGCCTCCCCGGCGGTCGTGGGCAACGCCTCCTCCCTCTCGGTGGGTCCCTACGTCCTGGAGGACGTGGACATCGAGGCGATCGCGCTCTACACGAACAACCCGCCCTGTGGCGCGATGCGCGGCTTCGGCGCCGTCCAGGCCTGCTTCGCCTACGAGGCCCAGATGGACAAGCTCGCGGCGAAGCTGGGCATGGACCCGGTCGAGTTCCGCCAGCTGAACGCCATGGAGATGGGCACGGTCATGCCGACCGGCCAGGTCGTGGACGCCCCGGCGCCCGTCGCCGAGCTGCTGCGCCGCGTCAAGGCCCGCCCGATGCCTCCGGAGCGCCAGTGGGAGAGCGCCGGCGAGAACGCGGACGTCCGCGCGCTGCCCGGCGGTCTGTCGAACACCACCCACGGCGAGGGCGTCGTCCGCGGCGTCGGCTACGCGGTCGGCATCAAGAACGTCGGCTTCTCGGAGGGCTTCGACGACTACTCGACCGCCCGCGTGCGGCTCGAGGTCATCAACGGCGAGCCCGTCGCGATGGTCCACACGGCCATGGCGGAGGTCGGCCAGGGCGGTATCACCGTCCACACGCAGATCGCCCGTACCGAGCTGGGTGTCACGCAGGTGACCATCCACCCGGCCGACACGCAGGTCGGCTCCGCCGGTTCCACGTCCGCCTCCCGGCAGACGTACATGACCGGTGGTGCCGTGAAGAACACCTGTGAGGCGGTCCGCGAGGCCCTCCTGGAGATCGGCCGCCGCAAGAACGGCTCGTACCACCCCGCGTGGGCGACGGCCGAGCTGCTGCTCGAAGGCGGCAAGGTCGTCACCGACGGCGGCGAGGTCCTCGCGGACATCGCCGACATCCTGGAGGACGAGGCCATCGACCTCGAGCTCGAGTTCCGTCACGCGCCCACCGAGGCCTTCGACCTGCGGACCGGCCAGGGCAACGGCCACGTCCAGTACACCTTCGCCGCGCACCGCGCGGTCGTCGAGGTGGACACCGAGCTCGGCCTGGTCAAGGTCGTCGAGCTGGCGACCGCGCAGGACGTCGGCAAGGCCCTCAACATGCTTTCCGTGGTCGGCCAGATCCAGGGTGGTACCACCCAGGGTCTCGGCGTCGCGATCATGGAGGAGATCATCGTGGACCCGAAGACCGCGAAGGTGCGCAACCCCTCCTTCACGGACTACCTGATCCCGACCATCCTCGACACCCCGACCATTCCGGTCGACGTCCTGGAGCTCGCCGACCCGAAGGCCCCCTACGGCCTGCGCGGTATGGGCGAGGCCCCGACCCTCTCGTCCACCCCGGCCGTCATCGCGGCGATCCGGCAGGCGACGGGTCTGGAGATCAACAAGACGCCGATCCGTCCGGAAGCCCTCACCGGGACCCTCTAGGACGGCGTGGTCCGGGGGCCGAGAGGCCCCCGGACCTCCTCAGACTCTCCGGGCGGTGCGCATGGGAACGTCACACTTCACGTCGCACCGTCCGGAGGACCAACGAAGCACCGCACCGCTCGCGGTCCCTTCACCCGGCAGTACCCCTGCAAGAACCCCCGTAGTACCAGCGGTCACCCCCGCACTACCCGCAGTACACGCAGTGCACATTCGCGTCGCCTCGGGCCGTCACCCCGGGTCGTGCAGCCAAACGCAGCATCCCAAATCCCGCATCTCCAATCTCCAAGCGGGTGCCCCTTTGAACCTTGGGAGTTAGGCACCATGACCCAATCGTCAGTAGAGCCCAAGACCGCAGCGGAAGAGGCCGGCGACGGCTCTCAGCCACCCGCCGGCAGGTCCTGGCTCGACCGGTACTTTCACATAACGCACAGAGGCTCCAACATCGGCAATGAGGTTCGTGGCGGTATCACGACCTTCATGGCGATGGCGTACATCCTTCTGCTCAACCCCCTGCTCCTCTCGGGCAAGGACGTCGCCGGTACGTCGATGGCCGCCTCGGCGATCATCACCGCCACCGCGTTCGCCGCGGCCGTCACCACGCTTCTCATGGGCTTCGTCGGCAAGGTGCCGCTCGCCCTTGCCGCCGGCCTCTCCGTCTCCGGCGTGCTGGCCTCGCAGGTGGCCCCCCAGATGACCTGGCCGCAGGCCATGGGCATGTGTGTGGTCTACGGCGTCGTGATCTGTCTCCTGGTCGTCACCGGCCTCCGCGAGATGATCATGAACGCGATCCCTCTCGCGCTCAAGCACGCGATCACCATGGGCATCGGCCTCTTCGTCGCCCTGATCGGCTTCGTCAAGGCCGGTTTCGTGGGCAGGGGTCCGGAGTTCGGTCCCCCCGTCCAGCTCGGTGCGGTCGGTGAGCTGTCCGGCTGGCCCGTCATGCTCTTCTGCATCACCCTGATCGCCATCTTCATGCTCCAGGCCCGCAAGGTGCCCGGCGCCATCCTGATCGGCATCGTCGGCGGCACCGTCCTGGCCGCGATCCTCAACGCCATCGTCGACATCGACCCGAAGGCCTGGAAGAGCGGCCCGCCGGAGCTCAGCGGCTCCGCGATCTCGAAGCCGGACTTCTCGCTCTTCGGCGACGTCTCCTTCGGCGGCTGGGGCGACGTCGGCTACATGACGGTCGGCATGATCGTCTTCACCCTGGTGCTCGCCGGCTTCTTCGACGCCATGGCCACCATCATCGGTGTCGGCACCGAGGCCAAGCTGGCCGACGACAAGGGCCGCATGCCGGGCCTGTCCAAGGCGCTCTTCATCGACGGCGCCGGTGGTGCCATCGGTGGCATCTCGGGCGGCTCCGGTCAGACCGTCTTCGTCGAGTCCGCGACCGGCGTCGGCGAGGGTGCCCGCACGGGTCTCGCCTCCGTCGTCACCGGCCTGTTCTTCGCCGCCTGCCTCTTCTTCACCCCGATCACGCAGATCGTCCCGGGTGAGGTCGCCTCCGCGGCGCTGGTCGTCATCGGCGCGATGATGATGCAGAACGCCCGCCACGTGGACTGGTCCGACAGTGCGACCTCGATCCCGGTCTTCCTGACCGTCGTGATCATGCCGTACACGTACTCGATCACGGCCGGCGTCGCCGCCGGTGTCATCTCGTACGTGGCCATCAAGATCGCTCAGGGCAAGGCCCGGGAGATCGGCGGCTTCATGTGGGCGCTGACCGGGATCTTCCTGGTGTTCTTCGCCCTGAACCCGATCGAGCACTGGCTCGGGGTCGGCTGACCCGCACCGATCAGGTCGGTCCACCGATGAGACCGGCCTGATCGACCTGCTCGACCTGGTCGATCTGCTCGACCTGCTCCGCCCGGTCGACTGCTCCCGTGGTCGACCTGCTCCGCCCGATCGACCGGGTCGACCCGATCCGGTCGACCCGGTCGTCGTGAACCGAACGCTCCCCGTATCCGATACTGGAACCGAACCTCACCGAGGAGGCCCCCATGCTGGACATCGCCGAAGAGCTGAACCGGTGGGTCGAGCAGGGACGTGACTTCGCCGTCGCCACCGTCGTGGCGGTCGGCGGGAGCGCGCCCCGGCAGCCCGGTGCCGCCCTCGCCGTCGACAGCGAGGGCACGGCCATCGGCTCGGTCTCCGGCGGATGCGTGGAGGGCGCGGTCTACGAGCTGTGCCTCCAGGCGCTGGAGGACGGCGAAACCGTCCAGGAGCGCTTCGGGTACAGCGACGACGATGCCTTCGCCGTGGGCCTGACCTGCGGCGGAATCATCGACATCCTGGTCACCCCGGTCCGCGTGGGCTCACCCGCCCGGGAGGTGTTCGCGGCCGGCCTGGCCGCCGCGGCCCGCGGCGAGGCCGCGGCGGTGGCCCGGATAGCGCAGGGCCCGGCCGAGCTCATGGGCCGCGCCGTGTTCGTCCGTACCGAAGGCGCCCACCAGGGCGGATTCGGCGGACACCCCGAGCTGGACCGCACCGTGGCCGAGGAGGCCCGCGCCATGCTCGACGCCGGCCGGACCGGCGTACTGGAGATCGGCGCCGACGGCCGGCTCTGCGGTGAGCCGCTCCAGGTACTGGTCGAGTCCAGCGTCCCGCCCCCGCGGATGATCGTCTTCGGTGCCATCGACTTCGCCTCCGCCCTCGTGCGGATCGGCAAGTTCCTCGGCTACCGCGTGACGGTGTGCGACGCCCGGCCCGTCTTCGCGACGAAGACCCGCTTCCCCGAGGCGGACGAGATCGTCGTCGACTGGCCCCACCGCTACCTGGAGACCACCGACGTGGACGGCCGGACCGTCCTGTGCGTGCTCACCCACGACGCCAAGTTCGACGTCCCGCTCCTCGAACTGGCGCTCAAGCTGCCCGTCGCCTACGTCGGCGCCATGGGCTCGCGCCGCACCCACGAGGACCGCAACAAGCGGCTGCGCGAGGTCGGCGTGACCGAGCTCGAACTGGCCCGGCTGCGCTCCCCGATCGGCCTGGACCTCGGCGCCCGCTCCCCGGAGGAGACCGCGCTGTCCATCGCCGCCGAGATCGTCGCGAACCGCCGCGGCGGCAGCGGCGCGGCCCTGACCGGCGCGCACATCCCGATCCACCCGGACATCACGAAGACGGTGATCGACCGGATCGGATCCGTGGCTTGACTGCCTGACCGGCCGCCCGGTCACCGAAGGTGAGGAAAGGGCGCAACCCGTGGGGGTTGCGCCCTTTTGGCGTCCCCCCTATCTTACCGGCCGGTAAGAGTAGGCACCCTCTCCATCCCTTCCCCCGTAGCGGAGTTGAGCGGATGTTACGAACCGTGCGCACCCGGCGAACCGCGCGTACCCCGCGCACCCTGCGACCCGCGCGCACCCCGCGCACTCTGCGGACCCTGGGCCTGCTGGCCGCGGCCGCCCTCCTCACCGCCTTGACGCCGCTCCCGGCGGCGGTCGGAGCGGGCCCTGCTCCGGGCTCCGGTCCCGGAAGCGGCCCCGGCGGCGGGCTGCGCGAGGTGCTCTTCGTGGGGAACAACTGGGAGGGGACCGCCGACGTGCTCGCCTCCACCGGCGACCTCGCCAAGGTCGGCCGGATCGACGTGGTCCCCGACAAGGCGGAACGGCTGCGCGAGATCTACCTCAACCCCGTGAAGCTCGCCTTCTTCCTCGGCATCCGGGAGAGCGCCGGCGAGGGGCACGACCAGTTCGTCGACGACATGTACACCACCCCCGACGGCTCCGTCGTCGTCGTCTCCCGCCCCAGCTTCGCCGACGTCGTGTCCATCGACGTGACCTCCGGCCGGATCAACTGGCGCTTTCCGGTGTCCGGTTTCCGGTCCGACCACATGGCCGTCTCCCCGGACGGGACCCGCGTCGCCGTGTCGGCCTCCACCTCCAACACCGTGCACGTCCTGGACATCACCACCGGCCGCCAGGTCGGCTCCTTCGGCACCGGCGACAAGCCGCACGAGAACACCTTCACCCGCGACGGCCGCTTTCTGTGGAACAGCTCCATCGGCGAGGTCAACACGGCCCTGGACGCGCCCTGGCTGGACTGGACGAAGGGCGACCGCAAGATCACCGTGGTCGACGCGCAGACCTTCCGCACGGTCCGGGTGATCGACATGCGCGAGCGGCTGGACGCCTTCGGCCGCCGCGACCTGTCCGACGCCGTCCGCCCGGTGTCCTTCAGCCCCGACGAGTCGAAGCTCTACTTCCAGGTGTCCTTCTTCGGCGGCTTCCTGGAGTACGACGTGCCCTCCGACCGGATCACCCGCCTGAAGAACCTCCCGGCGAACCCCGCCACCAGCCCCGACCGGACCACCTGGGTCAACGACTCCCGCCACCACGGCATGTCCATGAGCCCCGACGGGTCGAAGCTCTGCATCGCGGGCACCATGGACGACTACGCGACCGTCGTGGACCGGGCCACCCTCGCCGAAGGCCCGCTCGTGCCCGCCGCCAAGCCGTACTGGGCCACGATCGACGGCGACGGCAGCAGCTGCGTGATCTCCGAGAGCGGCGCCGACCAGGTCACGGCCATCGACTTCGCCACCGGCGCCAAGCGGGTCTCCGTCCCCGTCGGCGACCATCCCCAGCGCATCCGGCTCGGCCACGTCCCGGCCGGCTGGACCGGTCCCGGCACCCGCTAGGGAGCGGGCGTCCTGGTCCCGTTGCGGGACCACGGCGCGACCGGGCCGGCCCGGTGGCTCAGCCCACCGTCACGGTCGGCTCGTGCCGGACGGGGAAGTTGACCGAGTTGGCGATGAAGCAGGCCCGGTGGGCCTCCTTGTGCAGGTCGATCGCCGCGGCCACCATCGACTCCTCGCCGACGGTGATCCGGGGGTGCACCACGACCTCCGTGAAGTGCCCGCTGTCCCCGGCCGTGGCCATCGTCCCGGTCGCCTCGTCGACGTACGAGGTGACCACCACGCCGTTGACCGTGCAGAAGTGCAGGTAGGAGAGCATGTGGCACTGGGACAGCGCGGCGAGCAGCAGTTGCTCGGGGTTCCAGCGGGAGGCATCGCCGCGGAACGCCGGGTCCGAGCTGCCGAGGATCGCCGGCAGCTCTCCGGCGGCCACCTCGTGCGCCCGGGAGTAGGCGCGGTAGTGGCTGGTGCCGGTGCCGAGGTTTCCGGTCCAGGTGACGCGGGTGGCGTAGGAGTGCAGTCGGGCCATGGCGGCTACTCCGTCTCTCGGGTGCGGGGCCGGGCGACACGCGTGCCCGGGGTGTGGCGGCGACGTCGGGCGGTGCCGGGCGCCGACCTGGATGGTACGGCCGACGCGACGGCCGCGTCGGCCGCTCGTCCGCCGGGCGCCCGGCGGGCGCCCGGCGGACGCACCGCGGCCGGGTCAGGGCCGCCACTCCTCCCGGAGCATCCCGAACAGCACCTCGTCGTACCGCTCGCCCGCCAGCAGCACGGCCGCCCGCCGCCGGCCCTCCTCCCGGAAGCCGAGCCGGGTGAACGCCCGGACCGCCCGCTCGTTCCCGCTCCAGGTGTCGAGCTGGAGCCGGGTGAGGGGGAAGCTGCCGAAGAGGTGGTCGACCAGCAGCCGCAACGCTTCGGAGCCGTGCCCCCGGCCCCAGAACTCCCGCTCGCCGATGGTGATCCCGAGCGTGGCCGTTCCGGCCCAGGGATCCAGGTCGCGGTAGTCGACCATGCCGATCACCCGGCGGTCCGCCACGGTCTCCACCGTGAACACCGCCGACTCCCGGGGCGGGAGCATCAGCATCCGCTCGAAGAACATCGTCAGCGCCTCCCGGGTGACCGGGCCGAAGCACGGGTCCCCGGCGGTCGCCCAACGGACCACCTCGGGGTCGTTGCGCCAGCGCAGGTGGTGCTCCGCGTCCTGCGCGCGCAGTGCGCGCAGCGCGACGCGCTCTCCCTCGATCAAGCCCTGATCCTCTCCCCGTCCCTGTGGCATCCGAGGGCACACCGTACCCACAGGTGATCATGGTGGCGACGGGTTTTCGGAGCCGCCGAGGTACCCCGCCTCGGCGGCCGGCCACCGGAGCAGCCGAAAGCCGCAACCTCGACCTTTATGGGGTGACCAGTCCTCCATGACCGATTAGTCTCGCGATCATGGTGGACATCCGCGAGGTACCCGAGTCCGACATCGACCGTGCTCTGGAGCTCGCCTACCTGGTCTTCCACGACCGGCCCGAGAAGGAGGTCCGGGAGAAACACCACGCGCTGCTCGCGAGTTGCGACCGGATCGGCGCCTACGACGGCGCCGCCCTGGTCGGTTTCATGGCCGCGCACGACTTCCGGCTCTCGGTGCCGGGGGCGGACCTGCCCTGCCCCGGGCTCACCTTCGTCTGCGTCGCCCCCACCCACCGCCGGCGCGGCGTACTCACCGGGCTGATGGAGCGGATGCTGCGCCGGACGGCCGCCGCGGCCGGTCCGATCGCCGCCCTCTGGGCCTCCGAAGCCGCCATCTACGGTCGCTTCGGCTACGGCAGCGCCACCACCGGCGCCACCATCGAGATCGACTCCAGCCGCCCGCTGGCCCTGCGCATCGCACCGGACCGGCGGCCGCTGCGGCTCCTCGACCCCGAGGAGGCCCTCGCCGTGATCGGCCCCTTCCACGAGGCCGCCCGCGCCGGGCGGGCCGGCCGGCCCACCCGCAGCGCGCAGCGCTGGCGCGAGGAGTGGCTGGCCGAACAGGACGAGGAGGACGAGGAGCTGAGCCCGCCGCGGATCATCGTCCTCGGGGACCCCGGCGAGCCGATCGCCGGATACGTGCTCTACCGCACCAAGGCGGAGGACGACGCCGCGGCCGTCCGCGTGCCGGGCCGGGTCCGGGTCGACGAACTGGAGGCCGACAGCCCGGCGGTGGCCGCCGCGCTGTGGGAGTGCGTGGCCTCCCTCGACCTCACCGGCAAGGTCTCGGCGTGGGGCCGCCCGGTCGACGACCCGCTGCTGCACTTCGCCGCGGACCGGGACCAGGTGCGGGTCACCGCCCAGTTCCCGGCGCTCTGGGTGCGCCTGGTCGACGTACGCGCCGCCCTGACGGCGCGGTCCTGGGCCGCGCCGGTGGAGGTGGTGCTGGAGGTGCAGGACGTACGGCTGCCCGCCAACGCCGGGCGGTTCCGGCTCAAGGCGGGGCCGCACGGGGCGACGTACGAGCACGACCACCCGGACTCCGGAGCCGCCGCCGACCTGGCCCTGGACGTCCGCGAACTGGCCGCGTGCTACCTCGGCGGGACCCGGGTCGAGGAGCTCGTCGCGGCCGGTCTGGTACGGGAGCACACGCCCGGTGCGGCGGCGGCGCTGGACGCGGCCCTGCGTACGCCGGTAATGCCGCACACGAGCGACGAGTTCTGACCCGTACGGCGGGGGCGGGGGCGGGGCCCCCGCCGCAGGGCATCGGGATCAGGCGGGCAGGGAGATCCGGGCGGCCGACATGCCGAAGCCGTTGCCCAGGATCCCGGTGGCCAGCAGGTCCGGCTGCGGATGCAGGTCCTGCGGGCGGTAACGGCGGATCTTCTGGTGCCAGTTGAGGATGCCGGCGTGCCAGTCCTGCAACTCGCCCACGTACGCGTCCAGCGCCTCCCGGGCCCCGGCGTCGAGCTTCCAGTCGTCGTAGAGCACCGGCAGCTGCGTGGCCACGATGTGCTCGAACTCCTCGGTCCGCCGGGTCATCAGCTCATGGCAGATGTGCAGGGCCTGCGGGTAGTCGATGTCGAAGAAGTTCTGTGTGACCAGGATGTAGTTGTGGACCTCGCCCTCGACCTCCACCTCCTTCTGGTAGGAGTAGATGTCATTGATCAGGCAGGCGGCGTCCGCGACCGCGTTCTCCAGTGAACGGATGGTCCCGGAGGCGTAGATCTCCTCGGGGATGCTCCGGCCCCGGTGCCCCAGGCGGCACAGGTACATCGTGAGATGGCTGCCGAAGGTGTGGCGGCGCATCTCCGCGTAGTCCACCGGGTCCGGGATGCGGTTCTGGATCTGGTTGTCCACCTCCCACAGCCAGCTCTCCAGCATGCTCACCAGGGTCGCCCGGAATTCGGTGCGCTGCTCGACGGACATGCCGGCGCTGGTGCGCACCCACAGGTCGCCGAGCGAGCGCTCCATCGCGGTCACCGGCTCGGGCTGTTCGGCGTGGTCGACCGTGATCATGGAGAGCAGGCGGGCGGTGGTCGCCTTGGCCGCCGGAAGGTTCCTGCACCGGGCGAAGACCACCGGGTAGTAGTCGTCGCCGTACGTGCCCCAGGTCAGCCAGGAGGCGTTGAGCACCAGCTGCTCCGGTGTGGCGTCGGGGTCGATCCCGGCCGAGCAGACGGCGAAGTCGAAGCCGCGCAACCGCTCCTCGGTCCAGATGGCCGAGCCGGGGTCGCCGGGCTGCGGGTCCAGCAGTCCCATCCGCCGGGCCCAGGCCACGGATTCCTCGCGCGCGTGCGCCAGGTGCGGGCTGAGGCTGAGCCGGTGCGGCATGTAGATCTCGGGGATGACGGAGGGGCCGGTGCTCTCGAAGGGCACGTGGGTGAAGGAGCGGTGGCGCAGCTCCATCGAGCGCTTCGTGAACACGGACCGCAGGTCGAGCGCGGTGGTGCCGAGCCCCGACGGCAGGAAGGGCAGGGTGGCGGGGGCGGTGGGCCGGGCCTCCTTGTTCATGTAGCGGCTGGAGACCATGTGCCACTCGTGGCCGCCGGACTGCCAGTCCTGCAGGCCCTTGGTGTAGGCGAGCACGGCCGCGATCTCCGCCGGGTCCAGCGCGTGGTCGGCGAAGAGCTGGGGGAGCTCGACGAGCGCGGTCTGCTCGAACTGCTGGAGGCGGGAGGTGAGCAGGTCGTTGGAGGCCTCGGCTGCCTCCTGGGTGGTGCAGCCGAGGAAGGTCTCCAACACCAGGATGGCGTTGGAGAGTTCGCCCTCGTCGGCGACCTCGCGCTGGTAGGAGAAGATGTCGTTCCTGATGTGCACGGCGTCGGAGAAGGAGTCGCGCAGCACGCCGAGTGCGCGCGAGTGCGCGACGCGCGCGGGCACCTCGGCGGACACGTACTCGATCAGGCCGGCCGACCAGGGGGCGCCGCCCACCTTGCGGCGCATCTCGATGTATTCGAGCGGGTTCGCGACGCGCCCGATGTTGATGTTGGCGAGCTCCCACATGGACTCGTTGAGGAGGTTCTTCGTCGACAAGGAGAACCGTTCCCGCCAGTCGGCGGACATCGCGGGCACGGTGCGCGCCCACAGGTCCGCGAGTCCCGCCTCCACCGGGTTGGTGGCCTCGGGGAACCCGCCGGACAGGTCCATCGGCATGAACGCGGCGAGCCGGTCGAGGTACTCCTTGGCGCCGTTGCGGTCCTGCGAGCGCTTGTACATCTCCAGGAAGTGGTCGTCGAAGAAGAACACCCACACGTACCAGTCGGTGACCAGCGCCAGCGCGTCGCGGTCGCAGTCGGGGTGGGTGTACGAGCAGAGCAGTGCGTAGTCGTGCGAGTCGAGGTCGCTCTCCTCCCAGACGCCGGAACCCTCCAGCATCCCGAAGTCGCGGGCCCACTGCTTGGTGTGGGTCCGTGCGTCCTCCAGGTGGGGGTTCAGTCGTGCCGGATAGGGCACATAGAAATCCGGCAGTTGAAACGGCTGCGTCACGGCGGGCTCGGCCTTTCGTCCATGGGTACGGGAGCCCGGTCGCCCCGGTCCCCCCGCACGAGATCAGCAGTGCCCTACCCCTGGTGCGCGTGGGACAAGGGTGAGTTCACTTCATCAGGTGACGAACCACCCGTTCCCCGACATGGGGCCCTGCCGCGGGCTAGGGGGGTGTGTCTTGGGGTAGCCCCCGCACGGCGGATCGGCAACGGACCCGGGGTGTCGGAGCGTGGGGTGATTGTCGGATTGGGTTAGGTTTGCCCCGATATTCGTTTCGGGATTCCGAGAGGGACGTTCATGGCGATCGATCTGGACAAGGTGCTCGACAAGGCGTGGGCCGACAAGCCGCTCGCCGAGGTGCTTGCGGCTCCTGTTGCCGCGCTCAAGGGTGTCAGTGACGAGGACGGCAAGCTGCTGCACGAGGCGTTCGGGGTCAAGACCGTCGCCGACTTCGGGCAGCTGAAGTACGTCCGCTGGGCCCAGGCGCTCGTCGCGCTGAACCAGACCGTCAAGGCGTAGCACGTAGTGCCGGGTCCGCGTGTTCGGGGTTCGTGGGCCTGAATGAAAAAGGCCGTCCCCCTCACCCTTCGGCAGGGTGAGGGGGACGGCCTGTGTGGTGCGGAGGGCTACTCCGACTCGCCCTCCAGGTTGCCTTCCGTGTCCAGGTAGACCTGGCGGAGGGATTCGAGGATCTGCGGGTCCGGCTTCTCCCACATGCCGCGGGACTCGGCCTCCAGCAGGCGCTCCGCGATGCCGTGCAGGGCCCACGGGTTGGCCTCCTCCAGGAAGGCGCGGTTCGTCGGGTCCAGGACGTACGTCTCGGTGAGCTTGTCGTACATCCAGTCCGCGACCACGCCCGTCGTGGCGTCGTAGCCGAAGAGGTAGTCCACCGTCGCCGCGAGCTCGAAGGCGCCCTTGTAGCCGTGGCGGCGCATCGCCTCGATCCACTTGGGGTTCACGACGCGGGCGCGGAAGACGCGGCTGGTCTCCTCGACCAGGGTGCGGGTCTTGACCGTTTCCGGGCGGGTGGAGTCGCCGATGTAGGCCTCCGGAGCGGTGCCGCGCAGGGCGCGGACCGTGGCCACCATGCCGCCGTGGTACTGGAAGTAGTCGTCCGAGTCCGCGATGTCGTGCTCGCGCGTGTCCGTGTTCTTCGCCGCGACCGTGATGCGCTTGTAGGCCGTCTCCATCTCGTCCCGGGCGGGGCGCCCTTCGAGGCCGCGGCCGTACGCGTAGCCGCCCCACACCGTGTAGACCTCCGCGAGGTCGGCGTCCGTACGCCAGTCGCGGGAGTCGATCAGCTGGAGGATGCCGGCCCCGTACGTGCCCGGGCGCGAGCCGAAGATACGGGTCGTCGCGCGGCGTTCGTCGCCGTGCTCGGCCAGGTCCGCCTGGGCGTGGGCCCGGATGTAGTTGTCCGAGGCGGGCTCGTCGAGGGACGCGGCCAGGCGTACCGCGTCGTCCAGCAGGCCGATGACGTGCGGGAACGCGTCGCGGAAGAAGCCCGAGATGCGGAGGGTGACATCGATGCGGGGACGGCCGAGCTCCGCGAGCGGGATCGGCTCCAGGCCGGTGACGCGCCGCGAGGCCTCGTCCCAGACCGGGCGGATGCCGAGGAGGGAGAGGGCTTCCGCCACGTCGTCGCCCGAGGTGCGCATCGCGCTCGTGCCCCACAGGGACAGGCCGACCGAGGCCGGCCACTCGCCGTTGTCCGTGCGGTAGCGGGTGAGGAGGGACTCGGCCAGGGCCTGGCCCGTCTCCCACGCGAGGCGGGAGGGGACGGCCTTGGGGTCGACCGAGTAGAAGTTGCGGCCCGTCGGGAGGACGTTGACCAGGCCGCGCAGCGGAGAGCCGGACGGGCCCGCCGGGATGAAGCGGCCGTCCAGTGCGGCGACCACGTGGGCGATCTCGTCCGTGGTGCCGGCCAGCCGCGGGACCACCTCGCGGGCCGCGAAGGACAGCACCGCCGCGACGTCCGCCGAGTGGCCCGACGCCACCGAGGACACGGCATCGAGGGACCAGTTCGCGTCCTCCATCGCCTGGACCAGGGCGCGGGCCTGGGCCTCGACCTCGTCCGCCGAGGTGCGGGTTGCCTTGGACTCGTCCAGGCCGAGCGCCTCGCGCAGGCCCGGGAGGGCCGTCGTACCGCCCCAGATCTGACGGGCGCGCAGGATCGCCAGGACCAGGTTGACCCGGGCCTCACCGGTCGGCGCGCCGCCCAGGACGTGCAGGCCGTCGCGGATCTGGGCGTCCTTGACCTCGCACAGCCAGCCGTCGACGTGCAGCAGGAAGTCGTCGAAGCCGTCGTCGTCCGGACGCTCCTCCAGACCGAGGTCGTGGTCGAGCTTCGCCGCCTGGATCAGGGTCCAGATCTGGGCGCGGATGGCCGGCAGCTTCGCCGGGTCCATGGCGGAGATCTGGGCGTACTCGTCCAGGTGCTGCTCCAGGCGCGCGATGTCGCCGTACGACTCCGCGCGCGCCATCGGCGGCACCAGGTGGTCGACCAGGGTGGCGTGCACGCGGCGCTTGGCCTGGGTGCCCTCGCCCGGGTCGTTGACCAGGAACGGGTAGATGAGGGGCAGGTCGCCGAGGGCCGCGTCGGGCGCGCAGGCGGCGGACAGGCCGGCGTTCTTGCCGGGGAGCCATTCGAGGTTGCCGTGCTTGCCCAGGTGGATCATCGCGTCGGCGCCGAAGCCGCCGTCCTCCGCGCGCGCCTGGATCCAGCGGTACGCGGCCAGGTAGTGGTGCGACGGCGGCAGGTCCGGGTCGTGGTAGATCGCGATCGGGTTCTCGCCGAAACCGCGCGGCGGCTGGATGAGGATGAGGAGGTTCCCGCGGCGCAGGGCGGCGAGGACGATGTCGCCCTCCGGGTTCGCCGAGCGGTCCACGAACATGTTGCCCGGGGCCTCGCCCCAGTGCTCGGTGACGCTGTCGCGCAGCTCGGCCGGGAGTTCGGCGAACCACCGCTTGTAGTCGGCGGCCGGGATCCGGACCGGGTTGCGGGCCAGCTGCTCCTCGGTCAGCCAGTCCTGGTCGTGGCCGCCGGCCTCGATCAGGGCGCGGATCAGCTCGTCGCCGTCGCCCGAGACCAGACCCGGGATGTCCTCGGTCGGCCCGAAGTCGTAGCCGCCGGCGATGAGGGTGCGCAGCAGCTCCACGGCGCTGGCCGGGGTGTCCAGGCCGACCGCATTGCCGATGCGCGAGTGCTTCGTCGGATACGCGGAGAGGACCAGCGCGACCTTCTTGTCGCGGCGGTCGATGTGCCGCAGGCGGGCGTGGCGTACGGCGATCCCCGCGACCCGGGCGGCCCGCTCGGGGTCGGCCACGTAGGCGGGCAGGCCGTCCTCGTCGATCTCCTTGAAGGAGAACGGGACGGTGATCAGGCGGCCGTCGAACTCGGGCACCGCGACCTGCGTGGCGGCGTCCAGCGGGGACAGGCCCTCGTCGTTCTCCTCCCAGGCGGCGCGCGAGCCGGTCAGGCACAGGGCCTGCAGGATCGGCACACCGAGGCCGGCGAGCGCGCCCGCGTCCCAGGACTCGTCGTCGCCGCCCGCCGAGGCGGTGGCGGGCTTGGTGCCGCCGGCCGCGAGGACGGTGGTGACGACCGCGTCGGCCGACTCCAGGGCCGCGATCAGCTCCGGCTCGGGGGTGCGCAGGGAGGACACGTACAGGGGCAGCGCCTGGGCGTCGTGGGCCTCGATCGCGTCGCACAGGGCGTGCACGAAGGAGGTGTTGCCGCTCATCTGGTGGGCGCGGTAGTAGAGCACCGCGATCCGCGGCCCCGCGGTGGTCCCGGGCGTACGCTCCAGCGGGCCCCAGGTGGGGGAGGCGGCCGGAGGCTCGAAGCCGTGGCCGGTCAGCAGGACGGTGTCGGAGAGGAACCGGGCCAGCTGCTCCAGGTTGGCCGGGCCGCCGTGGGCGAGGTAGCCGTGGGCCTCGGCCGCGATGCCGATGGGGACCGTGGAGGCCTCCATGAGCTGCGCGTCCGGGGCCTGTTCGCCGGTCAGGACCACGACCGGACGGGTCTGGCCGGGGGCGAGGAGCAGGTCGAGGCCGTCCTGCCAGGCGCGGAGGCCGCCGAGGAGGCGTACGACGACCAGGTCGGCCCCGTCGAGGAGGCCGGGCAGGTCGTCGAGGGGGAGACGGGAGGGGTTCGCGAACCGGTACGGGACGGGGCCGTCCGCCGTGTTCGCTGCGCGGGCGCTGAGCAGATCGGTGTCGGACGTCGACAGCAGCAGGATCATGCGGCGGCAGGCCTTCCTCGGGGTTTCCGCGCCCCGGGCAGTGTGAGGACAGCGGGAGTTCCTGACTCACCCCGGGCGCGGGATCGCTCCGCGGGGTTCACAGTGGCGGGACCGCGCCGGAATCGCACCGGGCTTCCTCCCATGTCGCCGTCCTCGGCGACGGCGGGCCGTGTGGTCCGCCGGAAGGTCATCTTAGGGGCGGAGTGGTCCCGTGGGGGCGGGCGGGGTGGGGGCGGGGCCGGCGTGGCCGGGTGCGGCGCCGTTGCCGGGGCTCTGCGTCTGGGCGCCGACCGGGTGGGGTAGCGGGGCGGTTCGGGATGGGATGGGCGGGGCGGAGCTGGCGTGGCCGGGTGCGGCGCCGCTGCCGGGGCTCTGCCCCGGGCCCCGCGCCTCAAACGCCGGCGAGGCTGGAAGTGCGGGGCTCTGCCCCGGGCCCCGCACCTCAAACGCCGGCGAGGCTGGATGGGTCGGGCGTCGAGCGTGGGCGGGGCTGGGAGTGGGGGGCTCCGGGCCCTGGGTGCCGGTGGGGTGGGGTGGGTGGGGGCGGATCGGTCGATGGTGCTGGTCGGGGTGGTGATGGACACAGGTCCCGGGGGTGGGATCGTGGGTATGCTCGCGGCCATGCCCCAGCCCCCTTCCGCCGCATCGCGGGACGAACCCGTCATACGGGAGCGCGGTGACGCCTGCCCCGGCGCGCTGCGGCTGCACGCGGCGGACGACGGTTTCCTCGCGCGCGTCCGGCTCCCGGGCGGGCTGCTCACCGGGCCGCAGGCCGCGGCGCTGGCGCTCGCCGCCGACCGGTTCGGCGACGGGCACCTGGAACTGACCTCGCGCGGCAACGTACAGCTGCGCGGACTGGCCGACGGGTGCGGCGGCGCGCTCGCGGAGCTGCTCGACGGAGCCGGCCTGCTCCCCGCGCCGAGCCACGAGCGGGTACGGAACATCGTGGCGACCCCGCTGTCCGGGCTGGAGGGGCCCGACCGGCCCGATGCGCTGGCCTGGGCCATGGACTTCGACCGGATGCTGTGCGCGAGCCCCTGGGCGGCCGCGCTGTCCGGGCGGTTCCTGTTCGCCTTCGACGACGGGCGCGGGGACGTGGCCTCGCTCGGCCCGGACGTGACCGTCCTCGGCCGCCCCGCGGGCCGGGCGCTCGTCCGGCTCGGCCGGGCCGCCGACGCCGTGGAGCTGGCCGGGCCGGACGCACCCCGGGCGGCCCTGTCGGCCGCCCGGTACTTCCTCGGCGCCGCCGCCGAGGCGGGCACCCAGGCCTGGCGGGTGTCCGAACTTCCTGTCGAACACGCCCTGAGAACCGTCGAGTTCGTCCGGCGCCTCGACGCCGCCGGGATCGCCGCGACGGCCGTCGGCGCCGTGGACTGGCCGTACGCGCCGGCGCCCCGGCCCCCGGGCGCGGGTACCCGTGCCCGCGCCACGCTGTGCGTGCTGCCCCCGCTCGGCCGGGTCGACTCCGCCCAGTGGCGGGTCCTGGCGCAGGTCGCGCAGGAGGGGGGCGGCGAGCTGCGCGTCACCCCGTGGCGCAGCGTCATCCTGCCCTCGGTGAAGGGGGACGCGCCCGCCCGCATCGAGGACGCCGGGCTGGTCGTTGCCCCCGACAGCCCCTGGGAGACCGTCACCGCCTGCACCGGGCGGCCCGGTTGCGCGAAATCCCTGGCGGACGTGCGCGCCGACGCGCGGGCCGTCGTCGACCGGGCCCGCGGCCCGCTGCCCGTGCACTGGTCCGGCTGCGAGCGCCGCTGCGGCCATCCGCGCGGCACCGCCTGGGTGGACCTGGTCGCCACCGGCACCGGATACCGGATCACCGCCCCCGGCCGCCCCGTACGCCACGACGTACGGCCCCCCGAACTTGCCGCGGCACTCGCGGACGCCCGCACCGACCCCGACGTAGTGAAGAAATGAGCGAGTACACCGTGTTTGAGTACGAGAAGGACGGCGCGGCCATCTACCGCCAGTCCTTTGCCACGATCCGCGCCGAGGCGGACCTCTCCGGACTGCCCGACACGGTCGCCCAGGTCGCGGTGCGCATGATCCACGCCTGCGGAATGACCGACCTCCCGCAGGACCTCGGGTACACCCCCGAGGTCGTGCTGCGCGCCCGTGCGGCGCTGGAGGCGGGCGCGCCGATCCTGTGCGACGTACAGATGGTCGCCAGCGGTGTCACCCGCAAGCGGCTGCCCGCCGGCAACGACGTGATCTGCACGCTCTCCGACCCGGCCGTGCCGGAGCTCGCCGCGCGGATGGGCACCACGCGCAGCGCCGCCGCCCTGGAGGTCTGGCGCGACCGCGGCCTGCTGGAGGGCTCGGTGATCGCCGTGGGCAACGCGCCGACCGCCCTGTTCCGGCTGCTGGAGATGATCGAGGAGGGCGCCCCGCGCCCCGCCGCCGTCATCGGGGTCCCGGTCGGCTTCATCGGCGCCGCCGAGTCCAAGGACGCCCTCGCCGCGCACCCCTCGGGGCTCGACCACCTGATCGTGCGCGGCCGGCGCGGCGGCAGCGCCATGGCCGCCGCCGCGGTCAACGCCATTGCGAGCGTGGCCGAATGAGCGCCGCCGAGGCCAAGGGGCGGCTGTACGGGGTCGGGCTCGGCCCCGGCGACCCGTCGCTGATGACCCTGCGCGCCGTCGAGGTGATCGCCGAGGCCGATGTGGTGGCCTACCACAGTGCCCGCCACGGCCGTTCCATCGCCCGCTCGATCGCCGCGAAGCACCTGCGCGCCGACCACGTCGAGGAACCGCTGGTCTACCCGGTCACCACCGAGACCACCGACCACCCCGGCGGCTACCAGGGCGCGATGGAGGAGTTCTACGAGGCCGCAGCCGCCCGCCTCGCCGCCCACCTGGACGCCGGCCGGACCGTCGCCGTGCTCGCCGAGGGCGATCCGCTCTTCTACAGCTCGTACATGCACATGCACAAGCGGCTCGCGGACCGGTACGAGACCGAGGTCATCCCCGGAGTCACCTCGGTGAGCGCCGCCGCCGCCCGGCTCGGCACCCCGCTCGTGGAGGGCGAGGAGGTGCTGACCATCCTGCCCGGCACCCTGTCCGAGGAGGAGCTCACCGCCCGCCTCGCCGCCACCGACTCGGCGGTCGTGATGAAGCTCGGCCGGACCTTCCCCGCCGTGCGCGGCGCGATGGAGAACAGCGGCCGGCTCGCCGAGGCCCGGTACGTCGAGCGCGCCACCATGGCCGGCGAGCGCACCGGCCGCCTCGCCGACACGGACCCGGAGTCCGTCCCGTACTTCGCCGTCGCCGTGGTCCCCAGCCGCATCGGCAACCCGGGCAGCGTGCCGTCCGGCCCGGGCGAGGTCGTCGTCGTCGGCACCGGCCCGGCGGGCCCGCTGTGGCTCACCCCGCAGACCCGGCGCGCGCTGGCCGACGCCGAGGTGCTGGTCGGCTACACCACCTACCTGGACCGGGTGCCCGTCAGGCCGGGCCAGATCCGCCACGGCTCCGACAACAAGGTGGAGTCGGAGCGCGCCGAGTTCGCCCTCGACCTCGCCCGGCGCGGGCAGCGGGTGGCCGTGGTCTCCGGTGGCGACCCCGGTGTCTTCGCCATGGCCACGGCGGTCCTGGAGGTGGCCGGGCAGGCGGAGTACAAGGACGTGCCGGTACGGGTCCTGCCGGGGGTGACCGCGGCCAACGCGGCCGCCGCCGCGGCGGGCGCGCCGCTCGGCCACGACTACGCCACGGTCTCCCTCTCGGACCGGCTCAAGCCCTGGGAGGTCATCGCGGAGCGGCTGCGCGCGGCCGCCGCGGCCGACCTGGTACTGGCCCTCTACAACCCCGGCTCGCGCAGCCGGACCTGGCAGGTGGCCCAGGCCCGCGAGCTGCTGCTGGAGCTGCGGTCGCCCGAGACCCCGGTGGTCGTCGCGCGCGACGTGGGCGGCCCGGAGCAGACCGTACGCATCGTCACGCTCGCCGAACTGGAGCCGTCCGAGGTGGACATGCGCACGATCCTGCTGATCGGCTCCTCGCAGACGCAGGTCACCGAGCGGGCCGACGGGTCGAGGATCACCTGGACGCCGCGCCGCTACCCGTGATGTGACGTGATGTGACCCGAGGGTCGAAGTCGACAGGGCGGTGCCGGTACCGGCACCGCCCTTTCGACGGTCTAGGCGCCGAGCCAGTCCAGGACGGCGTCGACCGAGTCGGCCTCCGGTACGCCCTGCGGGACCGGCGGGCGGCGCACCACGAGGACCGGGATGCCGGCCTCGCGGGCCGCGGTGAGCTTGGGGGCGGTGGCCGAGCCGCCGCTGTCCTTCGTCAGCAGGACGTCGATCCGGTGCCGGGCGAGCAGCTCCCGCTCGTCCTCCAGGGTGAACGGGCCCCGGGCGAGCAGGACTTCCAGGCGCGGCGGCACCGGCGCCGCCGGGGGGTCCACCGAACGCACCAGGAACCAGGTGTCGGTGAGGTGCGCGAAGGTGTGCAGGCCCATCCGGCCGGTGGTGAGGAAGGCGCGGTTGCCGAAGCCGGGCAGCAGCGCGGCCGCGTCGGCGAGCGAGTCCACGAAGGTCCAGTCGTCGGCGGGCTGCGGTGTCCAGCCGGGGCGCCGCAGCGCCAGCAGCGGGACGCCCGTAAGCGCCTCCGCCTCGGAGGCGTGGAAACTCATCTGCTCCGCGAACGGGTGGGTGGCGTCGACGACCCGGGTGACGTCGTGGGCGACGATCCAGGCTGCGAGGCCCGCGATGCCGCCGAAGCCGCCGATCCGGGTGTCGCCGGGCGGGAGCGCCGGCGAGGCGACCCGGCCCGCGAGCGAGGTGGTCACATGGACCGAGGGGTCGGATGCCAGCGCCTCCGCGAGCTGCCTGGCCTCCGTCGTCCCGCCCAGGATCAGGACGTGGTGCGCCGGGCGGGGAGTCGGTTCAGCAGACATGCCGGTCGCGTTCGGCCGAGTACAGATGGCTGTCGCGGAACTGCTCCGCGCCGAGCGTGCGGCCCACCACGATGACCGCGGTGCGCACCAGGCCGTGCGCCTTCACCTGGGCGGCGATGTCGGACAGGGTGCCGCGCAGGATCAGTTCGTCGGGGCGGCTGGCCATCGCCACGACCGCCACCGGGCACTGGGCCCCGTAGTGCGGCAGCAGCTCGTCGACGACGCGGTCCACGTAGCGGGTGGCCAGGTGCAGCACCAGCAGCGCGCCGCTGCGGCCCAGTGTGGCCAGGTCCTCGCCGGGCGGCATCGGGGTGGCCTGCTGGGCGATCCGGGTCAGGATCACCGTCTGCCCGACGGTGGGGACGGTCAGCTCCCGCTTGAGGGCGGCGGCCGCCGCGGCGAAGGCCGGCACGCCCGGGACGACCTCGTAGGGGATGCCGGCCGCGTCGAGTCGGCGCATCTGCTCCGCGACCGCGCTGAAGATCGACGGGTCGCCGGAGTGCAGCCGTGCCACGTCCTGGCCGGCCGCGTGGGCCCGTACGTACTCGGCGACGATCTCGTCGAGGTTGAGCTGCGAGGTGTCGACGAGCCGCGCGTCCGCGGGGCACTCGGCCAGCAGCTCGCGCGGTACGAGGCTGCCCGCGTACAGGCAGACGGGGGCGGCGGCCAGGGTCCGGGCACCGCGCACCGTGATCAGGTCGGCGGCGCCCGGGCCCGCACCGATGAAGTACACGGTCATGTTCGATCCCTCTCCTCGGCCGACCCCGCGGTCGGTCCGTCCGACTTCGTCACCGACCACTGGGTGACCGGCATGGCCTGCCGCCAGCCCGTGAAACCGCCGACCGGCACGGCGTGCGCGACGGCGAGCTTCACCAGTTCGCCGCCGAGGCGCTTGTAGCGCTCGGTGAGCGCCGCCTCCGACTCCAGGGTGACGGTGTTGACCACCAGCCGGCCGCCGGCCGGCAGTGCGGCCCAGACCGCGTCCAGCAGGCCGGGCGCGGTCAGCCCGCCGCCGATGAAGACCGCGTCGGGGGCCGGTAGCCCTGCCAGCGCCCCCGGCGCGGCGCCGATGACCACGCGCAGGCCCGGGACGCCGAGCGCCGCCGCGTTGCGGGCGATCCGCGCGGCCCGCTCCGGAACGCGCTCCACCGTCACCGCCCGGCACGAGGGGTGCGTGCGCATCCACTCGATGCCGATGGAGCCGGAACCGCCGCCGATGTCCCACAGCAGCTCGCCGGGGGCCGGGGCCAGCGCGCACAGGGTCGCGGCCCGGACGTGGCGCTTGGTGAGCTGCCCGTCGTGTTCGTACGCGGTGTCCGGCAGGCCGGGGGTCGCGCCCAGGCGCGGAGCGTGGTGGGCCGGGTCGCGGCGGCAGTCGAGCGCCACCACGTTCAGGGGATCGCCGGGCGCGCGGTCCCAGCCGTCGGCGTGCCCCTCGTACGTGTCCTCGCGCTCGGACCCGAGCTGTTCCAGCACCCGCATCCGGCTCGGGCCGAAGCCGCGCTCGCGCAGCAGGGCGGCGATCTCGCCCGGGGACCCCGCCCCGGCGCTCAGCACCAGCACCCGGCGTCCTTCGTGGAGCGCGGCCGCCAGCCGGGCCACCGGGCGGCCGACCACCGTGACCACCTCGGTGTCCTCCACCGGCCAGCCCAGCCGGGCGCAGGCGTAGGAGACCGAGGAGGGGTGCGGGTGGACCCGCAGGGACCGCGGCCCGAGCTCCTCGGCGAGGGCGCGGCCGATCCCGTAGAACATGGGGTCACCGCTGGCCAGTACCGCGATCCGGCGGCCGGCGTGCTCGGCCATCAGCTTCGGCACGGCGGGCCGCAGCGGGCTCGGCCAGGCCACCCGCTCACCGGCGCACTCGGCGGCCGGCAGCAGGTCCAGCTGGCGCGGCCCGCCGATCAGTACCTCGGCCGAGGCCAGCGCGGAGCGGCCGGCGCCGGTGAGCCCGGCCCAGCCGTCCGCGCCGAGGCCGACGACCGACACGGGCATGGGGGGCGGCGGGGAGCTCACTGCGCGGTTCCTCGGGGACGGGATGGGGAAAGCGGGCGGACCCGCAGCCTACTGGCCTGCGGATCCGGGTCCGCGCCCACCCTGCGAACCATCCCGGGACACCCTGCGGACCCTCCCGCGGCCGCCTCGCACTACCCTCGGTAACACATCGCCTCGCGAGGGAGTCGCCATGCCCGGCCCAAGCGCCACGCACATCCCCGACCAGAGCGGCCGGACGGCCGTGGTGACCGGCGCCAACAGCGGGATCGGCTACGTCACCGCCCGCGAGCTCGCCCGGAGCGGCGCCTCGGTCGTGCTGGCCTGCCGCAGCGCGGCCCGCGGCCGGGCCGCCGTGATCCGGCTGAACGCGGAAGTGCCGGGCGCCGAGGCGGAGTTCATGCCGCTGGACCTCGCCGACCTGGCCTCCGTAAGGGAGTTCGCCGCCGCCTACGGGCGGCAGCACAGCGCCCTGGACCTGCTGATCAACAACGCCGGGGTGATGGCGCTGCCGTACGGGCGGACCGCCGACGGCTTCGAGACGCAGTTCGGGGTCAACCACCTCGGGCACTTCGCCCTGACCGGGCTGCTGCTGCCGCGCCTGCGCGCCGCCGCCCCCGGGGCCCGGATCGTCAACGTCTCCAGCGGCTTCCACGTGCTGGGGCGGATCGACCCCACCGCCGCCGACCTCGCCGACCCGGGCGGCGCGCACGGCTACCGGCGCTGGGTCGCCTACGGCCGCTCCAAGACCGCCAACCTGCTCTTCACGCACGAGCTGGCCCGCCGCTTCACGGCCGCCGGCTCCCCGATCGTCGCCGCCGCGGCCCACCCCGGCTACGCCTCCAGCAACCTGCACTCCGGGGCGTCGAAGCTGGAGGGTCCCAGCCTCAACTCGCGGGTGGCGGCCTTCGGCAACGCGTTCCTCGCCCAGTCCACCACCGGCGGTGCGCTGCCCACCCTCCACGCGGCCACGGCGCCCGGGGTCCGGCCGGACGCGTTCATCGGGCCGCGGTTCGGCTGGCGCGGGGCGCCCGCACCGTCCTGGCGGGCCGGATGGACCCTCGACGACCGGTCCGGCGAGCTGTTGTGGGCCGCGTCCGAGAAGCTGACCGGGGTCTCGTACGCCGCCCTGCCGCGCTGACCCGGCCGAAGGGGGCCGCTGCGGAGCGCCCCGATGTGAGCCCGTCCGCCCCCGGGTTGCCCCCGGGCGCCCCGGCCCGGGCCTGCCCCCGGCGCGCCCGCCGCAGCAGAATCTGCGGCATGAACGACGACGAGCCGGACAACCACCCAGATCGGGTCAGGCGGGATCGGGGCGCAGGGAACGCCAGATGTGGTCGGGGAGGTAGCGGGCGGCTTCGGCGAGGTCGATCTCGTAGGTGCTGGACAGCCATCGACGGGCCGCTTCCGTGAGCGGGCCCATGACCAGCACCTCGATCACGGGGGCCGGCAGCGGGGCGATCTCGCCGCGCTGCATGCGGACCCCCAGCCACTGCATGATGGCCGCGAACTTGTCGGCCTTGGCCGCGCCGATCTCCTCGGCGTGCGCCACCAGATAGCCGGAGTAGGCGGAGGCGTGCAGGAACAGCGCCACGTCCCGGTGCTCCTGAGTGAAGGTCAGATAGGCCGACACCCAGGCGCGTACCCCGGTGCGGGCCGTCCGGCACCGGGTGAGTGCGGCGACCATGTCGTCGCACAGCTGGTCCATGCACCGGATGTAGAGGGCGGCGGCGAGACCGTCGAAACTGCCGAAGTGGTGGTAGAGGCTGCCGAGGCTGACCCCGCTGGCCGAGACGACCGCGTTCACGGTGAAGCCCTGCTGGCCGGACTCGGCGAACACCCGCAGCGCGGTGGTCAGGAGCAGGTCGACGGTGGCCTCGCCACGCTGCTGCTTTGGAGACATGGTGCGGTCCCGTCGGTCTGCGTCCTGAAACTGCGCCGACGAGCCTAGCAACTGAGCGAAACCGGACGGCCGTTCCGGAGATCCCCTCCGGGACGGCCGCCCGGTCAGGGTGCGGGGGACGTGGTGGAACGCTCGTACAGCGCCCGCACGTCGTCACCGAAGCGGACGCTGTACGAGGTCTCCTCGTCGCCGCCCCCGTCGCGCCCGCCGATCACCCCGATGAGAGCGGTGCGGCCCGTCGTCACCGGACCGCCACTGGTGCCGTTGGGCACGTCCGCGCAGTCCAGCCGCACCTGGGTCGGGCCGGCCGGCACGGCGGTGTTCTGGCATTCCAGCGGCTGCTCGGAGAAGTTCGGATAGCCCACGAGCCGTGCCGGTGCGGGCAGTTCGGCGCCGAGGGTCAAGGTCATGGCCCCCGTGACGTCCTCCAGCCGCTGGCCGGGATAGCCGGGCCGGCGCAGCCGGAGGAAGGCGACGTCGTGGTCGGGGTCCTGGTCCTGCGTCCAGCGCGGGTCCACATCGATCCGGGTCGGCACCCAGATGCCGTACGGGGCCACACCGTCCCGGTAGCCGGGCGCGAAGGCCAGGTTGGTGCGGAAGCCGCCGCCGTACACGCAGTGCGCGGCGGTGGCGATCAGGTCGCCGCCGGGGGAGTGGACCACGACGGCCGAGCAGTGGTGGTCGGGGTCGCCGTCGCCGCCGGGGGAGAAGAGCGCGCCGACGGCGGGTTCGGCCGGGGCCGGCCGGGCCTCCAGGGGGTCGGAGGGCTGCCAGCCGGCGTAGCGCCAGTCCGCGGCGCTGCCGCCGCCGGCGAAGGCCTTGCCGTCCGTCGGCGGCTCCGGGGCGTCCCGGACGATCCCGTCCAGGACGGCGGCCGCCGTCTTGTCGGCGCGTTCGGGGTCCTGCTGGTAGACCCCCTGCGCCGGATCGCCGTCCGCACGGTTGGCGGCGATGCCGCGCAGCTCCCAGGCGACGTAGCCGACGCCCGCGAGGACCACGGTGCACAGCAGGCCGACGACCAGGGATCCCCCTGCGGGGACCCGGCTCCGTCTGCGCTCCCGTTCCCGCCCGCCCACCCTGCCGACCATGTGTTTCTCCCACCCCAGACGCTTTCCGGCTCTTCGTTCGATGGGGGAGCGGCGGCCCGGGTTCCGAGAGCGGGACGTGTCCGTTCTCACAGCCGTCCGCCCCGCCGTGTGCACGCCGCCCTCCCCGGACCGAACTCCGCGTTCCATGGCTCCTGTTGCCCGTGCCGGGCTATGGTGCCGGGCGGGGGACGACTGTGCGAGGGGGCCGGGCTGCGATGCGTTTTCTCTTTGTCCACGGTACGGGGGTACGGCGCGAGCGGCACGACCGGCTGTTCGCGCAGGTCCGGGAACGGCTGACGGCGAGATTCCCCGGGGCGGCCGTCGACTCCTGCTACTGGGGCGACCGGTTCGGCGCGACCCTCGGCGCGGGCGGCCGCTCCGTACCGGGACTGCGGCCCGGCCCGCAGGACGCGCCCGACCCCGCGGACGCGGAGACCGCCGCATGGGCGCTGCTGTTCGCCGACCCGCTGTGCGAGCTGCGGGTCCTGGCCGAGGCCGGTTGGCAGGGCGCGGACGGGGGCGGCGGCGGTGGCTACGGGGGCGGCGGCCACGGGGACGACCCCTTCGCGATGCCCGGCGTACGGTCCGCCGGGGCCCGGGTGCTCCAGCTGCTGGAAGGGCTGCCGCCCGAGCCGCCGCGCACCGGCGACGAACTCGGCGCCCTGCTGCACGGCACCGGCCTCGCCCCCGGCTTCGCCGCCGCCCTGGACTCCACCGCCCGCTCCACCGAAGCCGCCCGGGCCGCAGAGCGCGCCACCGGCGAACCGCAGGCCCGTGAGCTGGCCACCGCCCTCGCCCGGGCCGTGACCGCCGCCGCCCTCGCCGCCGCCGGGGAGGAGGCCGACTGCACCGGGGCCGAGCGCGACCGGCTCGTCGAACTGCTCACCGCCCGCCTCGGCGGGGACGGCCGGGTCCCCGGCGCCCGCGTGGCCGCCGTCCTCGGCCGGCTCGCCCTGCGGGCCACCACCCAGCCCCTGCTCAATGCCCGGCGCGGCTCGCTCACCGTCGGCGCCACCCCCGTGCTCGGCGACATCCTGCGCTACCAGTCCCGCGGCCGCGAGCTACGGGAGTTCCTGCACGAGTCGATCACCGCCGAGCCCGGGCCGACCGTACTGATCGGCCACAGCCTCGGCGGGATCGCCCTGGTCGACCTCCTCACCCTGGCCGCCGCCCGCGGCGAGGCCGTCCCCGGGGCCGAGCTGCTGGTCACCGTCGGCTCGCAGGCCCCGTTCCTCTACGAGCTCGGCGCGCTCACCGCGCTCGAACCCGGCGCGAAACTCCCCTACGGCTTCCCGCGCTGGCTCAACGTCTACGACCGGCACGACGTGCTGGCCTACCTCGCCGGGCCCGTCTTCCCCGGCGACCCGCGCGTCACCGACCACGAGGTCCGCAGCCGGCAGCCCTTCCCCGCCTGTCACAGCGCCTACTGGAAACAGGACTCCCTCTACGAGCGCATCGAACAGGCGGTGGCCGAAGCGGAGATCGGGTGACCCCCGCCGGCTTCCTGCCCCCGGCCCTCGGCCCGCAGCGCACCTTCGCGCTCGTCGCCGGCGTCGAGCGCTACGGGATCAGCCCCCGCTGGAACCTGCGGGGTCCGGCCCGCGACGCCCTGCGCTTCGCCCAGTGGCTGACCGGCCCGGCCGAGGTGCCGCCCGGCAACATCCGGCTGCTGCTCTCCCCGCTCGACGACCCCGACGCCCTCGACTGGCAGGACTCCCCGGCCATGGCCGCCCTGCGCACCGCGTACCGGCCGGCGACGGAGCAGCACGTGAAGGCGGCGCTGCTCGACGAACTCCCCAAGTGCGACGGAGACCTGCTCTGGATCTTCTGGGCCGGACACGGCTACCTCGGGCCGCGCCAGGAGCTGATGCTGCCCTGCGCCGACGCCAGCCCCAACCTCATCAGGCACCTCAACCTCGATTCGGCGCTGCGCTGGTGGCGTACCGACCTGGTCGGACCGCGCAGCTTCCCGCTCCAGGCCGCGCTCGTCGACTCCTGCCGGGTCGACGCGCCCCGCGAAGCATGGTGGAACTTCGGCAGCAACGACTACGGCGGCGGGAGCTCGGTGCCGGGCCGCCGGCAGTTCCGGCTCTACGCCTCCCGCGAGGGCGAGATCGCGCAGAACGATCCCGAGCGCGGAGCGGGCCGCTTCACCGACGCCCTGCTCGGCGAACTCGGCGGCCGGACCGTACGGGAGAGCGTCACCGGCCTGCCCGGCGCCGCCCTCAGCATCCACCGCTCCTTCCAGGAGCTGCGCGAGCGCGGCGAGGGCTGGCAGCTGCCCCAGTTCATCGTGGACCGGAACTGGGACGCCTGCTCCTTCCTCGACGACGAGCTGTCCGGCGCCGGCCCGGCCGGGGCGGCCCGCCTCGACCAGGAGGCCTGGGACGCGCTCGGCGAGCTCTTCGAGGGCCGCGAACTGCCGCGCTGCGCCTACGAGGCCTACGCCTGGGCGTTCAAGGCGGCCGGCTGCACCACCCCGGCGCACGGCGGCCTGCCCGGGGACGGCCTGCTGGAGGTGGTCCAGGACCTGGACGAACGCCAGGGCGGGCGCGGCGGGATGCCGCTGGCCGTGCCCTTCGTACGGTTCCTCGCGGACCGGGCCGCCGCCGCGGGCGACGCGTGCTGGGCCGACCGGCTGACGGGCTGGGTGCGCGCCACCCGCGAACGCCTCGCCCTGCCGGTGCTGCCGCCGCCCCCGCCCCCGGCCCGCCGGAAGGTGCTGCACGTCCGGCTGGAGGCACCACCGGGCGGGGAGCCGGGCTTCCTGGCCCGGATGTGGCTGCGGGGCGAACGGCTGGAACACATATGGGAGTCGGAGGCGAAGCCCGTCGCGCTGGACGCGGTCAGGAAGGAACTCGTACGGCAACTCGCCCTCGCCGGCGGCGCGTCGGAGCCCGGCGCCGCGGCCGGGCGGCAGCCGTACGCGGCCGTGGACCGCGTCGAGTTCCACGTGCCGTACGAACTGCTGGACGCCGACTTCGACGAGTGGCCGGTGCCCCGCGGCCCCGCGGGCCGGCCGCGCGCCCTCGGTCTGCTCCACCAGGTGGTGGTGCGCTGCCCCGACGAGCGGGCCGACACCCGCGCCGAATGGTCCGCCACTTGGAGCTGGCTGTACGACCGGGGCGGCCGGCACCCCGACGCCGTACGGGTCGTGGTGGACGCCGAGGTCACGGACACCCTCGGGATGCAGCTGGCCGCCGGGCCGGAGCCCGCCTGCGTGCTCGCCCACACCACGGCAGCCCCACACGCGGGACTGCTTGAGGCCGTACTCGAAGGCGGTCTCCCGGTGGCGGTGTGGCGGCGCGGGGGCGGCGCACCGGCCGCCGACCTCCTCGGCCTGCTGGCTCCGGCCGGCCCGGACGGCCGCCCCGACCCCGGCGCACTGGACGTACTCGCCCTGCCCGCACGCGTGCGGGAGGTGCGCCGGGCGGCCGCCGGCGCCGCCGCGGAAGCCGCGCGCGCTCACCAACCGCCCTCAGGGGGAGACCGGTTGGTGCTCCTGTGGGACGATCCCGACGACGTGCCGGGCCTCCGGTCCCTGGCCTGACCCCGACCCCGACTCCGACCCCGAACACCGACCACCGACGGGCGGCGAAACCGAAGATGGAGGCAGAGGCAGTGGCGAAGGACTGGTGGCTGTACCACGGGAACGGCGAGGGCGCGGACCGGCGCGCCCGCCTGGAGGCCGGATCCCCGCCACCCTGGCGGGACTTCGGCGGAGCACCCGACCCGCACTACGCGCCCCCCGGGTGCGCGGGAGAGGCCTGGCGGCGCACCGTGCTGCGCGGCGAGGGATACGTACCCGACGAGCAGGAGAAGGACGTCGTCAACACGGCCCTGCACCTGCGCAGGCCGCTGCTGGTCACCGGAAAGCCGGGCGTCGGCAAGTCCACGCTCGCCCACAGCATCGCCTCCGACCTGAACCTGGGGCCGGTCCTGCACTGGCCGATCACCAGCCGGACCGTACTGCGCGACGGGCTCTACCTCTACGACGCCGTCGGACGCCTCCAGGAGGCCGGGATGGAGCAGCTGCGCACGCCGGGCGGGCTGCCCGCGGCCGCGGCCGGAGCAGGAGCCGCTGCCAGAGCCGGAGCCGGAGCCGCAGCCGCGGCTGCGACCGCCGCGGGGGCGTCCGTCGATGACACCCCCCGGGCGCCCTCGATCGCCCGCTACCTGCGCCTGGGACCGCTCGGCACCGCCCTGCTGCCGCAGGACCGGCCCCGCGTGCTGCTCGTCGACGAGATCGACAAGAGCGACATCGACCTCCCCGGCGACCTCCTCACCGTCTTCGAGGACGGCGGGTTCCTGATCCCCGAACTCGCCCGCCTCGCCCAGGAGGACCCCACCGTCGCCATCGGCACCGACGACGACCCCGACGCGGTCGTACGGATCACCCAGGGCCGCGTCCAGTGCCGCTACTTCCCCATCGTCGTCCTCACCAGCAACGGCGAACGCGACTTCCCGCCCGCCTTCCTGCGCCGCTGCGTCCGCCTCCACCTGGAGCCGCCCGGACCGGACAAGCTCGCCCGGATCGTGCGCCGCCGGCTCGGTGTCGACGTCGCATCCGACGAGCAGTACCAGGACCTCGTCCGGGCCTTCCTCGACCGCGGCGAGGACGGGGACCTGGCCACCGACCAGCTCCTCAACGCCATCCAGCTCCGCCTCGCCGGCGCCTGGTCCGCGCCCGCGGACCGCGAACGCTTCCTCGACACCGTCATGCAGCACCTGACCGGGCCCACGGCGTGATCGAGAAGCTGCTGGCGGCCCTCGCCGACGGCGCCGACGGCAGCGTCCCGTACACCGGCCTCGGCGCGGAGGAGATCGCCGACATCCTGTGGCTGGCGGCCCGGGTCGACCCCGCCGGCACCCGCCCGCCCGCGGACCCCGGCGCCGCCGGCCCGCCGGGCGGCCCGCCACCGCTGCCCGCCCCCCCGCCGCCCGAAGCCGCAGGGCCGCTGCCCGAGCCCGGTACCCCGGCCGGGGGCGAGCCCGTCCAGCTCTTCACGGCCGCCCGGCGCGACCCCGACGGGAAGCCGGCCGAGGACGGCGCCGGGCGCCGGGGCTCACCCCTGCGGCTGCCCCGGGCCGCCTCCCTCGACGACCCGCTGGCCCTCATGCGCGCCCTGCGGCCCGTCGGCCGGCGCTCCATCGGCGGGCCCGGGGAGGAACTGGACGAGCAGCTCACCGTGGAGCGCAGCATCGAGCGCATGGTGACCACCCCGGTCCTGCGCCCCGCCGAGAGCCGCTGGCTGGACCTGGCGCTGGTCGTCGACACCCACCACTCCATGCTGCTCTGGTCGGACCACGTGGACGAGGTGCGCCGGGTCCTGACCCGCAGCGGGGTCTTCCGCGACGTCCGCACCTGGCACCTGACCGGCACCGCGGCCGGCGCCACCCCGATGGTCACCCGCGGCCCCGGCGGCCCGCCCCGCACCCCCCTCGAACTGGCCGACCCCGCGGGGCGCCGGCTGATCCTCGTACTCTCCGACACCGTGGCGGGCGGCTGGCGGGAGGCCCCCGTACAGGGCATGCTCCGGCACTGGTGCGCGCACAACGCCGTGGCCGTCCTCAACGTCCTGCCCGAACGGCTCTGGACGCGCGGCGCCGTCCGGCCCGTCCCCTTCGCCGTCCGCGCCGAACGGCCCGCCGCCGCCACCCGCTCCTGGCAGCGCATCCCGGTCGCCCGCCGCGGCCGCACCGGACCCGGCCGGGCCGCCGCGGCCGTCGTCCCCGTCGTCGGGGTCGCCTCCGGAAGCCTGGCCCGGCTGGTGCGGGTGGTCTCCGGGGACGGCCGGTGGCGGCGCCTGGCCTGCCTGCGCCTGGACGCGGCGGCGGGCGCCGCGAGCACCCCGGCGGATCCCGGTCCCGGCGCCGGGCGCAGCGCCCTGGAGGTGGTGGAGCGCTTCCGGGCGAGTGCCTCCCCGACGGCCCAGCAGCTCGCCGCCCACCTGGCCGCCGTACCCCTCACCCTGCCGGTGATGACCCTCGTCCGGCGCTCCCTGCTGCGCGACTCGGAGCACGGCCACCTGGCGGAGGTCGCCCTCGGCGGGCTCTTCGAGGACTGGGAGGACGAACAGGTGCCGCAGGAGGTGGAGTTCCAGTTTCTGCCCGGCGTCCGGGAGGCCCTGCTCGGCTCGCAGCTGCGCGGGGACGTGGCCGCCGTACGGGAGCTGGTGCGGCGGCGCGTCTGGGAGTTCGTGTCCCGCAACCGGCGCACCGGCCCGGACTTCTCCGCGACCCGCGTCACCACGGGCCGCGAGGGCCGCCGCCGGGTGGCGGAAGACGCCCTGCCGTTCGCCGTACGGCCGCCCCGCGAGCCCGGCCTCGCCGACCGGGTCGTCCGGGTCCGCCACGACGGGATGCCCGAACCGCAGGAGGTCGGCACCCTGCTGACACCGCGGCTGGTGCTCACGGTCGGCGACGCGCAGCTGCCCCCGGGCACGGTGGCCTGGGTGCGTCCGGGCGACCGGGAGATCCCCTGCCGCACGGTGTGGTCGGACGACGCGGTCCCCCGCATGCTGCTGCTCCAGGCCGACGAGGACCTGGTGGACCCTGCCGTGTGCGCGGAGCCCCTGGGCCTGCTGACGGCGGAGGGCCACCACGTCCTGGACCGGCTGCGGGTCGACGGCCGCACCGACCAGGGCGAACCGGTCGCGCTGACGGGCGCGCCGGCCCCGCACGACGGCGCCCGCAACGGTGAACTCGTCCGGCTCTCCGCGGAACCGGAGAGCTGGACGCACTTCCGGGGCGGCCCGGTCTCCGAGAACGGCAGGCTGGTCGGGGTCGTCCACACGGTCTGGCCCCACCGCATGGTGTTCCTGCTCGCCGATGCCCTGCTGGAACAACGCGGCTTCCGCGCGGTGTTGGAGGGTGCCGTGCCGGAGGCCGACACGGGGACCGCGGTGTGCCTGGCGGTGCTGCCCGGCGCCGACGGCATCCACCCGGCCGGGAGCTCGGCGACGGCGGAGACGGGCGCCATGCTGCTCGAGCTCATGGCGGACACGGACGTCGCCGGGCGGCTGTCCGGCAGAGAGGGGGACGGGGACGCCCCGCTCCTCATCACGCTGGACGCACCGGGCGCGCACGCCAAGGCGGGCCGGCTCCTGTCCGGACTGCGCGCGGCCGTGCTCACGTACGGAAACCGGCGGATGGACGGCATGCACCCCTCCCTCGCCGTGGCCGTGGGCACCGGCACGGCGGAGACCGAACGGCTGGTTCGGCACCGGGCGATCGCGGATCTGCTGCGGCGGACGGCCTCCTCCGGGTCTTTCGTCCTCGCGCTCTCCCACCGCCTGCACGAGGATCTCGAAGGCCTGTTCGGCTACCCGGCCCACGTCACCCTGGAGCGGGTGGGCGCCGCGGACGAGGGCTGGGTGTGCGTCGCCCCGGAACCCGTGGCCGAGCCGCTCGCGCAGGTACTGGCGGAGGCCGACCGGCTCCTGGACATGACCGTCGACTGGCCGACCTGTGGAGTCGAGGCCTCGGAGGCCGAGCCCTGGGTCTGCATCGGGATCCGGGTGCCCGGGCACGCGAGGTGCCTGGCCCACCTCGGGGACGAGGAGCAGCGGGAGTACCTCGCCACCCTGGCGCCGGGCGCGCCGCTGGACTTCCGGGGCACCACCTTCGACAACGGCCTGCTGCCACGGCTGCTCACGGCGCTGGAACCGCGTGGCCGCGGGCCGCTGCGGGTGGGGCCGGCGGCCTTCGACCGGGCCTACTTCGTGGACGACTGGAACCGGGCGGACATCGAGTTCTCGGGCCGGGCCACCTTCGTCCGGGCCGTCTTCGGGGGCAGGGCCGGTTTCGGCGGAGCCACCTTCGGCGGGCCGGTCTCCCTCGACGGCGCCGTGTTCCAGTACGCCGCCGACTTCGAGATGAGCCGCTTCCACCGCGCGGCCACCTTCCGCCGGGCCCGCTTCCGCGGATCGGCGGGGTTCAAGGAGGCGGTCTTCCTGGAGGACGTCTCCTTCGGCCGGGCGGTGCTGGAGGCCTCCGCGGACCTGTTCGCGGTCCAGGTGGCCGGGTCGGCGGACTTCACCGGGGCCTCCTTCGGCGGCGTCGCCGGGATGAGCGGGGCCGGTTTCGCCGGACCCGTCTCCTTCGCGTCGACGAGCTGGCGCCGCGGCCTGATCTGCAGCGGATCCGCCTTCGAAGGACCGCTGGACCTCGAGCGGGCCACCTTCCGCGGCAGGGTCCGTTTCGACGGCGTGCGCTTCGATGCGGCCACCCACTCCGCCCCCGACTTCACCCTCGTCCGGCCGGGCCACTGGGACGTCCAGGAACGCCCGGACGGCACCTGGGACATCGGGCTGGTCACGACCGACCCGGGATGACCGGCCGCACCGGGGCCCGCACCGGCGCGCCCGGGCTCCCGGGCCGTCCTCAGGCCCCGGTGTGCGAGGCCTCCAGCTGCCGCTCCGGACGCTCCACGGCCAGCGGGAGGCTCGCCTCGATCTCGTCCAGGGCCCGCCGGGCCGTGGCGATCCGGGCCCGGACGTCGGGGTCCGTGTCCGGTGCCGGGGCGCGGTTCGCCTCGTCCTCCATCTCGCGGGCCTCGTCCAGGGAGTTGAGGACGACGCCGATGAGTACGTTCACCAGGACGAAGGAGGCGAGCAGCGCGTACGAGGCGTAGTAGATGATGCTCAGCCGGGAGATCTGCAGTCCCGCGCGGACCGCGTCGGTCAGCCCGTCGAGCGTGGTCAGCAGGAAGAGCGTGAGCATGGCGCGGCCCACCGAGCCGTAGTGCCCGGGGTCGGACTCCGCGAAGCAGACCCAGCCGACCATGGCGTACACGTACAGCACCAGTGCGCCGACGAACAGGAAGCTGGCGGTGCCCGGCAGACTGCGGCCGACGGCGATCAGCAGGATGCGCAGGTGCGGCAGGAAGCGGGCGGTGCGCAGGACGCGGGCGAGGCGCAGGAGCCGCAGGAGGGTGGTGTTCTCGCGGACGAGCGGGATGAAGGCGGAGGCCACGACCGCGAGGTCGAAGAGGTTCCACGGGTCGCGGAAGAATGCTTTCGGCCGGTCGGCGCAGGCGCCCACGCGCAGCAGCATCTCCAGGGTGAACAGGGCCAGGCAGCAGTTCTCCGCGCCCTGGAGCACGAGCCGGTACTCCTCGGCGAGCCCGCTGTACGTCTCCACCCCCATCAGCGCGGCGTTGAACAGGATCGCGCAGAAGACGACCATCCCGAAGGCGGGGGCCTCCGTGGCCACCCGGCATCGGGCTGCCAGCTTCATCCGACCACGTCCGGCCGGCTTCGGGTGTGTCATCGTGCTCCTCGTGCTCGCGTCTGGGCCGCGGGCGAAACGGCGGCCCACCCGTCTAACGCCGCACTGCCGATCGGGTTTCACCACTTTCCGCCGTCAATGCGCCCGTAGTGCGCGGGGGAACGGGCGGGTCCGGCCACCGCGGGCGGTGGCCGGACCCGGTTGCAGGGTGCGGCGGCACGGATCAGGCGAGCTGCTGCCGGATCAGGTCGATCACCTCGGAGCCGTGCTGGTTGAGATAGAAGTGGCCGCCGGCGAAGCGGTGCAGGGCGAACGGTCCGCCGGTGTGGTCGGCCCAGCCCGCGGCCTCCTCGGCCGTCACCGCGGGATCGATGTCCCCGGTGAGCACCGTGATCGGGCAGGCCAGGGCGGGCCCCGGGCGGTAGCGGTAGGTTTCCGCGGCCTTGTAGTCGCCGCGGATCGCGGGGAGGACCGAGCGCAGCAGCTCGTCGTCGGCCAGCACCGCCGGGTCCGTGCCGCTCAACGCCTTGATCTCGGCCAGCAGCCGGTCGTCGGGGGCGAGGTGGACCAGCTGGTTCTCGCGGTGGTGCGAGGGGGCCCGCCGGCCCGAGGCGAACAGCGCCACCGGCGCCGGGTCACCGGCCTCCTGGAGCCGCAGCGCCACCTCGAAGGCCAGGGAGGCGCCCAGGCTGTGCCCGAACAGGGCCACCGGCCGGTCGCACCAGGGCCGCAGCTCGGCGACGACGCGGTCGGCGAGCTCCCGCAGGTCGTCGATGCAGGCCTCGTGGCGGCGGTCCTGGCGGCCCGGGTACTGCACGGCCAGTACGTCGGCGTCCGGGGACAGGGCCCGGGACATCGGGAAGTAGTAGCTGGCCGAGCCGCCCGCGTGCGGGAAGCAGAACAGCCGGACGGGGGCGTCCTCGGCGGGGTGGAAGCGGCGCAGCCAGTCGCCGGTCGTCCGCGGGGCGGCAGGGGTCAGGGTCGTACGGGTCATCGTCGGTCGGTGTCCTTTCGGTGGGGGCGGGCGGCCCGGCCCCCCGTGCGGGTGGCCCTGACGG
This sequence comes from Streptomyces sp. Sge12, assembly GCF_002080455.1. Lineage (NCBI taxonomy): Bacteria > Bacillati > Actinomycetota > Actinomycetes > Kitasatosporales > Streptomycetaceae > Streptomyces > Streptomyces sp. Sge12. The sequence continues at coordinate 1,802,591 of NZ_CP020555.1, read as the reverse complement.
GGCCGGCGGTCCGGGTCGCGGGGCCGGTGGTCCAGGCGCCCGGCGGACGCCAGCCGTGCGCCGGGCCCCAAGCGGCCCGGGCCGGCGGCGCGGTCTCCTCCTCGGCCCCTTCCATGTGCCCGGTGGCGGTGAGCAGCGCGAGGAGGACGGCGGCCAGTTCCGCGCCGTCGGGGGCGCCGCGCACGATCCTCACGGGTGGTTCGGCCCGCTCACTCATCAGAACGGCGGGTTGCCGTGCTTGCGTTCGGGCAGCGGCACGTGCTTCGCGCGCAGCATCTCGAGGGCGTCCGCCAGTACCTGCCGGGTCGCGGCCGGGTCGATGACGTCGTCGACGAGGCCGCGCTCGGCCGCGTAGTAGGGGTGCATGAGTTCCTGCCGGTACTGCTTGACGCGCTGCGCGCGCGCCGCGTCCGGATCGTCCGAGGCGGCGATCTCCCGGCGGAAGACGACATTGGCCGCGCCCTCGGCGCCCATGACGGCGATCTCGTTGGTGGGCCAGGCGAAGGACAGGTCCGCGCCGATCGAGCGGGAGTCCATGACGATGTAGGCACCGCCGTAGGCCTTGCGCAGGATCACCTGCACCCGGGGCACGGTGGCCGCGCAGTACGCGTACAGCAGTTTCGCCCCGTGCCGGATGACCCCGCCGTGCTCCTGGCCGCTGCCGGGCAGGAACCCCGGTACGTCCACGAGGGTCACCAGCGGAATGCTGAAGGCGTCGCAGGTCTGCACGAACCGGGCGGCCTTCTCCGAGGCGTTGATGTCCAGCACCCCGGCCAGGGAGGCGGGCTGGTTGGCCACGACGCCCACCACGTGGCCGTCCAGCCGGGCCAGTCCACAGATGATGTTGGTCGCCCAGTGCGCGTGGACCTCGAACAGGTCACCGTCGTCGATGATCTCCTCGATCACGGCGCGCATGTCGTACGAGCGGGCCGGGTCGGCCGGCACCAGGTGGGACAGCGCCCCGGTCCGCCGGTGGGCCGGATCCCCGCCGGCCACCGAGGGCGGCATCTCCCGGTTGTTGGAGGGCAGCAGCGACAGCAGGTGCCGTACCTCCTCCAGGCACTCCTCCTCGGTGTCGTACAGGAAGGCGCTCGCACCGGAGACCGAAGAGTGGACCTGCGCGCCCCCGAGGTCGTTGTGGCTGATCCGCTCGCCGGTCACGGCCTGCACCACGTCGGGTCCGGTGACGTACATCTGCGCGATGTCGCGCACCATGAACACGTAGTCGGTCAGCGCGGGGGAGTACGCCGCCCCGCCCGCGCACGGCCCCAGCATCACGCTGATCTGCGGGATCACCCCGGACGCGGCCACGTTGCGGCGGAAGATGCCGCCGTAGCCGGCGAGCGCGGTGACCCCCTCCTGGATCCGGGCCCCCGCCCCGTCGCTGAGCGACACCAGCGGCGCGCCCGCGGCCAGCGCCAGGTCCATCACCTTGTGGATCTTCTGGGCGTGCGCCTCGCCGAGGGAGCCGCCGAAGATCCGGAAGTCGTGCGCGTACACGAACACCCGGCGGCCGCCGACCTTTCCCCAGCCGGTCACCACGCCGTCGGTGTGCGGCCGGCGGTCCTCCAGGCCGAACCCGGTGGCCCGGTGCCGGCGCAACTGCTCGATCTCACGGAAGGTGCCGGGGTCGAAGAGCAGGTCGAGGCGCTCGCGCACGGTCAGCTTGCCGCGGGCGTGCTGCGCCTCGGAGGCGCTCGGCGACGGGCCCAGCCCGGCGGACTCCTTGATCGCTCCTAGTTCGGCCACTCGGACACCGACATCGGCAACTGTCATGCTCCACCCGTCTCTTCGGCCGTCTGGGCGCGCCGCTGGCGGCGCCCTGGGCAGTGCCCGCCATTGAAAACGCCTGCCGAGCGCGCGGAGAACAGCGACCACCCCCCTGACCGGAGTAGGGGTGGCGGCCGCGCCGACGCACCCAAGCGCCCCTTAAGGAGGCGCACGCATGATCCGGGGAATCGAGGTCCGCCACTCCACGGGCCCGCAGACCCGAGGGGATGCCGCGGATGTCAGAGTCACGCTTCGCCACCTTCACCGAACTCCTCCGGGTTCGGGCGGCCGAACTCGCCGACGAGGACGTCCACATCTTCCTGCGCGAGGCGGCCGGCGGCGCGGAGGCCGAGCACCTGACCTACGGAGAACTGGACCGGGAGGCCAGACGCATCGCGTCCTGCCTCCAGGAGTACGCGGTGGCCGGGGAGCCGGTGCTCCTCGTCTTCTCCGCCACCACCGAGTTCCTCAAGGCCTTCGCGGGCTGCCTCTACGCCGGGGCCGTGGCGGTCCCCGTACCGATGCCGGGGGAGGCGGGCCGCGACAAGCGCCTGGGCCGCACCACCGCCGTACTGAAGGACACGGGCGCGAAGCTGGTCCTCACCGAGACGGCCGCCGCCCCCGAGGTCGCCCTCTGGCTCGCCCGCAACTCCCGTCCCGACGCGGCCTGCCTGGTCACCGACGCGCCCGGCATCGGCGACGCCGACGCCTGGCGGCCCGTCCCCGCCCGCCCCGACGACTTCGTCTTCCTCCAGTACACCTCGGGCTCCGTCTCCGAACCGCGCGGCGTCACCGTCTCGCACCACAACCTCCTGGCGAACCAGGCCGCCCTGCAGAAGGTGCTGCGCACCACCCGCGAGGACCGCTTCGGAAGCTGGCTGCCCTACTTCCACGACATGGGACTCGTGGCCCACCTGCTGCACCCCGTCTGGCTCGGCAGCCACAGCGTCCAGGTCACCCCGCTGTCCTTCGTCAAACGCCCGCTGCGCTGGCTCCAGGCCATCGACGAGTACGGCGTCACCGTGGGCGGCGGCCCCAACTTCAGCTACGACCTGTGCGTGCGCCGGGTCAAGGACGAGCAGATCGCCGCCCTCGACCTGTCCCGCTGGCGCCTCGCCCTCAACGGCGCCGAACCCGTACGCCCCGAGAGCCTCGACGCCTTCGCCGAACGGTTCGCCCCCGCCGGATTCCGCCCCGAGGCCCTCTACCCCTGCTACGGACTGGCCGAGGCCACCCTGGTCGTCTCCGGCGGGGCCCCCGGCACCCCGCACGTCCGCAAGGACTTCGACCGCACCGCCCTGGAGCGCGACCAGGTGCTGCGGGCCGGATCGGGCGAGCGCGCCCGGACCCTGGTCGGCTGCGGCACCCCGGTCGACGTGGACGTGCGCATCGTCGACCCGCTGACCCACCGCGAACTCCCGGCCGGCGCCGTCGGCGAGATCTGGCTGCGCGGCTACAGCGTGGCCCGCGGCTACTGGCGGCGGCCCGCGGAGAGCGTCCACACCTTCCTCGCCAGCCTCAACGGCGAGGAGAGCAACTTCCTGCGCACGGGCGACCTCGGGATGCTCGAGGACGGCCAGTTGTTCGTGACCGGGCGGCTCAAGGAAGTCATCATCATCAACGGCCGCAACGTGTACCCGCAGGACGTCGAATGGGCCGCCCGCACCGTCAGTCCCGCGCTGACCTTCGGCGCGGGCGCCGCCTTCTCCGTCGACGCCGGGAGCGAGCAGCTCGTCCTCGTCCAGGAGGTGCGCGGCGCGGACGGCGCCGAGCTGCGGACCGTCGCACAGCGCATGCAGGCGCTGATCGGCAAGGAGTTCGAGATCCCGGCCGGGAACGTCCTGCTCGTACGCCCGGGCACCGTACGCCGCACCAGCAGCGGCAAGGTGCAGCGCACCCTGATGCGCGGCCTCTTCCTCGACGGGGTGCTGCGCGGCGAGTACGAGGTGCTGACCCCGGACGTACGGGCACTGGTCCGGATCGAGGACGCGCTGTTCGGCGACGACCTGCTGAGGCCGGAAGGAGCCGACGGAGGAAGACGGTGGTGACCTCGCTCCTCGGCGAGCAGGCGTCGGCGCAGCAGCGCGAACACGCCGTCCGGGCCCGGGTCGCCGAGCTGGAGGCGCTGTTCGGCGATCCCTCGGACCCGGCCAACCCGGTCGGCTACACCGCGCTGCTGGAGGCCGACCGCGCCGCCGTGCCCTTCGCCGCCGGCGAGGCGCTGCTCGACGACTTCGGGATCACCGACGAGTACATTCCGCGCGCCCTGGGCGGGCGGCTCGACGGGATGGACACCCTGGTCAGGATCATGCGCCCGGTCTTCCGCCGGGACGTGGGCCTGGCCATGGGCCACGGCATGACCACCTTCATGGCGGCCTCCGACGTCTGGACGGCCGGCAGCTCCCGGCAGCGGCACTGGCTGGCCGGGCTGCTGCGCGACGGCGGCAAAGCGGCCATCGCACAGCACGAGACCGCCCACAGCAACGACTACGTACGCAGCCAGGTCACCGCCCGCCGCAGCGGCGACGGCTATCTGATCAGCGGCGGCAAGCCGTTGGTCAACAACCTGGAACGGGCCGGGGCACTGGTGCTGTTCTGCCGTACCGACCCCGCCCCCGGCAGCCGCAGCCACTCGGTGCTGCTGCTGGAACCCGGGCAGCTGAGCGACGTACGGGCGGCCGTGACGGCGCGCCGCACCCCGGTCGGGCTGCGCGGCTGCCGGTTCGCCGGGGTGGAGTTCGACGACTGCCCGGTGCCCGCCTCCGCCCTGCTGGGCCCGGAGGGCAGCGGCATCGAGACGGCCCTGCGGTCGTTCCAGATCAGCCGGACCGTGATCGCGGCGACGGCCGTCGCCGCGCTCGACACCAGCCTGCGCACGGCCGTCCGCTTCGACCGGGAGCGCTCCGGCGGCTGGCAGGCGGGCGGTGGCCGGGACGGCGGCCGGACCGGGGCGGCCCTCACCAACGCCTTCGTCAACCTGCTGCTGTACGACGCCCTGGCCGTGGTCGCGACCAGGGCGCTGCACCTGCTGCCCGCCGAGACCAGCGTCTACTCGGCGGCCCTCAAGTACCTGCTGCCCCGGGTGCTCACCGAGACGATGTACGACCTGTCCATCGTGCTGGGATCCGGCTTCTACACCCGCGAGGGCACCCTCGGCATCTTCCAGAAGCACGTCCGGGACGTGCCGGTGCTCAGCCTCGGCCACGCCGGGACGGTCGCCTGCCAGGCGACGGTCATCCCGCAGATGCCGCGCCTGGCCCGGGGCTCCTGGTTCGTCGAGGACGAGGCGCCCGCCGGGCTGTTCCGGCTGCACGGAGGCCTGCCGCCGCTGCGTACCGACCGGCTCAGCCTGGCGTGCGGAAGGGACTCCCTCAGCGCGACGATGCTCGCCGTCGCCGCGGGCATCGACGGCACGGGCCCGGTCGAGACCGCCCTGCGCAGGCTCGCCGGACAGCTCGTCGAGGAGTTCCGCGACGTGCGCGCCCGGGTGCTGGCACTGGACGCGGCCGGTGCGGCGGCCACCGCCCGGCCCGCACGGTTCGCCCTCATGGACCGGTACGCGCTGCTGCTGGCCGCGGCCGCCGTCCTCGGCCTGTGGGACCAGGGCCGCTACGGCCCCGACCCGTTCCTCGCCGACCCGTCCTGGGCCGCCGCCGCCCTGCACCGCATCGCCCGGCGGCTGGGCACACGCGTCGCCGACCTGCCGGCGGAGTGCGAGACCCGGATCCGGCACGAGGTCCAGCTCCGCTTCAGCACCCAGATCAGCTACGACCTCTACTCCGGCCCCATCCCCGGCTGACCGGTGTCCCCGGCCGCCGGCGGATGCGCCGTACGCATCGAAGGAGTCCCACGATGACCGTGCCCACGGATCGGCCGACCGCGGCCGCCGGCGGCGTACTGCCGCACGAGTGGCTGTACGCCCGGCTCTCGCTCTACCTGCGGCGTGCGCCCGAGACCATCGACCCCACCGTCCCCTTCGCCGAGTACGGCATGGACTCCGTGGCCGCCCTGAGCCTGTGCGGCGACCTGGAGGACGAGTTCGGCCTGGAGGTGGAACCGACCCTGCTCTGGGACCACCCGACCGTGGCGAGCCTCGTCGGCCACCTGTCGACGGTGCTGCCGGCCGGCTCACCGGACGCGCAGGGCCGGCCCTGATGGGGGACATTGCCGTCGTCGGGATCGACTGCACGTTCCCCGGTGCGGCGGGCGTGCAGGCGTACTGGGACCTGCTGATGCGCGGCGGGGACGGGACCGGCCCCGTCCCCGGGCAGCGCTGGGAGGCCCGGGACTTCCCCGCCGTCAGCGGCAGCGGCGGGTTCATCGACGACGCCGATGTCTTCGACAGCGACTTCTTCTCCGTCACCCCCCGCGAGGCCGCCGCGATGGACCCGCACCACCGGCTCCTGCTGCCCTGCGCCTGGCGGGCCCTGGAGGACGCGGGACTGGCCCCCGGCGACCTCGCGGGCACCGAGACCGGCGTGTTCGTGGGCGTGATGGGGGGCGAATGGGGCCGCCTGACCATGAGCGACCTCGCACGCGTCACCCCGCTGCTCGGCGCCGGCAGCAGCGCCGGCATGGCCGCCAACCGGATCTCCTACCACTTCAACCTCACCGGACCGAGCCTGGCGGTCGACACCGCCTGCTCCTCGTCGCTCGTCGCCGTGCACCTCGCCGCGGGCTCCCTGCTGGCCGGGGAGTGCGACACCGCCCTGGCAGGCGGGGTCAACATCGTGCTCTCGCCCTCGCTGGGCATGGTCTACGGACAGCTCGGCCTGGCCGCCGCCGACGGCCGCTGCAAGCCCTTCAGCACGGACGCCGACGGGATCGGCCGCAGCGACGGCGTGGGCCTGGTGGTGCTGCGCCGGCTGGAGGACGCCCTCGCCGAGGGCCGGCGGATCTACGCCGTACTGCGCGGCAGCGCCGTCAACCAGGACGGCCGCAGCAACGGGGTCATCGCCCCCAACCGCTGGTCGCAGCAGCGGGTGCTGACCTCCGCCTACCGGCGCGCGGGAGTCACCCCGGACCGGATCGCCTTCGTGGAGGCGCACGGCACCGGGACCGTACTGGGCGACGCCATCGAGTGCGCGGCGCTCGGCGCGGTGCACGGCATCCCGCGCGACACCCCGTGCGCCATCGGCTCCGTCAAGGGCAACCTGGGCCACACCGAGGGCGCGGCGGGCATCGCCGGCCTCATCAAGACCGTCCTGGCCCTGCACCACCGCATCGTCCCCGCCGGCCTCTTCACCGACCGCGAGAACCCGCAACTGCGCCTCGGCGAACGGGGCCTGCGGCTGCTGAAGTCCCCGCTGCGGCTGCCGCGGGGGGAGAGCCTCGCCGGGGTGAGCAGCTTCGGCATGGGAGGTACGAACGCCCACGCCGTGCTCGGCTCCGCACCGCGGACCCCCCGGCCCGCGGCCCCTGCGCGCGTGCGCGGCGGCGCCGCGCACGGCGGCGTCGGCGTGTTCACCGTCAGCGGCGACACCCCCGAGGCGCTGCGCCGCAACCTTGCCGCGCAGGCCGAGGCGGTCGCCGCACGGCCGCGCGGCGGCGCGGCCGCCCTGTGCTGGAGCAGCAACCGCGTCAAGACCGGCCTGCCGTACCGCTTCGCCGCTCCGGTCCGCGACACCGACGACCTGGTGGCCGCGCTGCGCCGGGCGGCCGCCCCGCAGGAGGGGACCGGGAGCGCCGGGCGCCCCTGGGGCAGGCCCGTCGTGGCCTTCCTGTTCACCGGCCAGGGAAGCGAGTTCCCCCGCATGACGGCCGGGCTCCACCGGGAGTCCCCCGCCTACCGCCGCCACCTCGCCGAGGCCGACGCGGCGATCGCCGCGCACCTGGGCGAGTCGGTGAGCGAGCTGATCCTGTCCGGCGACGAGCGGGTGCACCGGCCCGAGTTCGCGCAGCCCGCCCTGTTCGCCGTCGGACACGCCCTGGCCCGTACCCTCGTCGAGCTCGGCATCACCCCGGCCGCGGTCCTCGGCCACAGCCTCGGCGAGTACGCCGCCGCCGTCACCGCGGGCGTGCTCGACCTGGCGGAGGCCGCCCGACTGGTGGTCCGGCGCGGTGCGCTCACGGCCGAACTGCCCGGCGGCGGAGCCATGATCGCCGCCGCCGCCGGCCCCGAGGAGCTCGCCGGGCTGCTGGCGGACGAGCCGGGCACGGTCGTGGCCGCGCTCAACGGCCCCGCGGACACGGTGCTCTCCGGACCGCGCGCGGCGCTGGAGCGGATCGGCCGGGAGCTCGCCGGGCGCGGCGTACGGGTCGCGCCGCTGCCGGCCCCGTACGCCTTCCACTCGCCCCTGATGGCCCCGGCCGCGGCGGCCCTGCGCACCGCGGGGACGGTCCGGTGCGCGCCGCCCACCGTGCCGGTGGCCTCGACCCGGTACGGCCGGATGCTGCGCCACGAACCCATGGACGCCGACTACTGGGCCGATCAGATCGAGGAGCCCGTGCTCATGGACACCGCCCTGGAGGCGCTCGTCCTGGACGTCGCCCCCACCCATCTCGTGGAGGTGGGCCCGCGCGGCGTGCTGCTGCGGATCGCCGCCAGGGGCGGGCGGGCACCGGGGGTGGAGTACCTGCACCCCGCCCCCGGCGCCGCGGCCACCGGGTACGAGCTGGCGGAAACCGTGGCCGCCCTGTACCGGGGCGGGCTCGAACCGCGGTGGGAGGAGCTGTACGCGCCCGAACAGCGGGTCCTCCAGCCGCTGGCCCCGTACGTGTTCTCGTCGGAGCAGCGCTACTGGGACCGGCAGGCGTTCGTGCCCACGGCCCCTCCGGCCGCCCCGCCGGCCCCGGCCCCCGCTGCGGTCCCCGCGCCGCCCGCGCCGGCCCCGCACACCGGTGCCGAGCCGGACACGGCCGCGCGTGCGGCCGCCGCGGCCGCCCGCGCCGCCGATCCGGTGCTGGACGCCGTCGTCCAGGCCGTCACCGAGGTCGGCGGCTATCCGCCGGAGCGCGTCGTGCGCGAGGCCCGCTTCTACGAGGACCTCGGCTTCGACTCGGTGATGATCATGCAGCTCAAGAACCAGGTCGAGGCCAGGCTGCCCCGGGTCGGCGAGGTGTCCGTGCAGCAGATGCTGCCCGCACTGCGGTCGGTCGGCTCGCTGGCCGAGTTCCTCGACGACATGCTCCTGGCGAGGTCGGCATGATGCGCTGGACGGACACCGCGGACCGCGCCGCGGTGTACCTCGCCGCCACCGGTACGGCGCTGCCCGGCGACCCGGTGGACAATGCCGCGCTCGGCCGGATGCTGGGCGTCGGCGAGGAGTGGATCGACCTCTTCGTCGGCACCAGGACCCGGCACTTCGGCTGGGATCCGGTCACCGGAGAGGTCCGCGGTTCGCTCGCCGACCTGTGCGCCGAGGCGGGCGCCCAGGCCATGGACGCCGCCGGACTGGGCCCGGCCGACATCGAGTTCGTGGTGCTCGCGACCGCGACCCCCGACATGCTGCTGCCGAGCACGGCGGGCGAGGTCGCCGACCGGCTGGGCCTGGACCACCTGCCCGTCTACCAGCTCCAGGCGGGCTGCTCCGGCGCCGTCCAGGCGCTGGACCTCGGCCGCACGCTGGTCCTCGGCGGCCGCCGGGCCGGACTGATCCTCGGCGGGGACGTCACGCACCGCTTCCTGTCGCCCCGGCGGGACACCGCGCGGATGCCCACCGAAGAACTGGTCAACTACGTCCTGTTCGGCGACGGAGCCGGAGCCGCCGTCCTCACGGACGAACCCGAGGGCGAGCGGATCGCCGTACGGGCCGTGCTGAACTCCTGGACCGGGCGGGGCCGGCCGCCCGGCCAGCTCCTCGACTGGTACGGGACCACCGACCGCGACTCGGGGCGGCGGATGCTGGCCGAGGACTACAAGGCGATCGAGGAGCACGTGCCCGCGATCTCCGTGGAGATCCTCTGGGAACTGCTCGACGGGCTCGGCTGGAGCCTCGACGACATCGGGTTCCTGCTGCCGCCCCAGCTGTCCGGGCGGATGACCGCCCGCATCGTCGACCGGCTCCCCGCGGGCCCGGCCCGGGAGATCTCCTGCGTCTCCGAGACCGGCAACACCGGCAACGCCCTGCCCTTCCTCCAACTCGACCGGCTGATACCCGAGTTCGCCGAGGGGGACCGCGCGCTGGCCCTGTGCGTGGAGTCCAGCCGGTGGATCAGGGCGGGCTTCGCCCTGGAGAAGATGTGAGGGCGGCCATGACGACGGGACTGGAGCAGCTGCGCGACCTGCGCGCGCAGGGCCTGCTGGAGAAGGCGTACGACCGGGTGCCGGCGCTGCTCGCACAGGAGGGCGCGGACGCGGTGGCGCCCGCGGCGGCGGGCCGGCTGCTCGCCGGGCTCGACGCCGACGCCGTGCTGGAGCACCACCCGGGGACCCCCGTCGTGACGGTGGCCGTCACCGGCCAGTCCACCGTGGGTCACGTCGTCGATCCGCTCCGGGGCGAACTGGCCCGGCACGGCATGCTGTTGCGTGCCGTGCTCGGCGAGCACGGCACCTACCTGCGGGACCTGACCGACCCGGGCAGCGAGCTGTGGCGGGCCGCACCGGAGCTCACCCTGTGCCTGCTCGACGCCGAGACGGTGTTCTCGCAGGTACCGCCGGTGTGGCGGGTCGAGGACGTGGAGCGGGCGGGGCGGGAGGTGCTCGACCGGTGCGCCGCGCTGGTGGCCGGGGGCCCCGGCACGCTGGTGCTCAACACCGTTCCACTGCCGCGCACCTACAGCCACCGGCTCGTCGACCACCGCTCCCGGGCCCTGCTCGGCGCCGTCTGGCGGGAGTTCAACGCGCGGCTGCTGCGACTCACCGAGTCCGCCGACCGGCTCGTGGTGATCGACCTCGAACCACTGGCCGGGGAGGGCGGCCCGGTCACCGACCCGCGCCTGGCCCGCCACGCCAAGGTCCAGCTCGGCGCGGAACTCCTCGCCGCGTACGCCCGCGAGATCGGCCACCTGGCCCGTGCGGTACGCGGCCGGGTCCGCAAGTGCCTGGTGCTCGACCTCGACAACACCCTGTGGGACGGGGTACTCGGCGACGACGGACCCGACGGCATCGCGGCGGCCGGCACCCTGCGGGGGGAGGCGTTCGGCGCCTTCCAGAAGTGCGTCAAGCAGCTCGCCTCCCAGGGCGTGCTGCTCGCCGTGAGCAGCAAGAACGACGAGGGCCCCGTCCGGGACGTACTGAACACCCACCCCGATCTCCTGCTGCGCGAGGGAGACTTCGCGGCCGTCAACGCGAACTGGGAGCCCAAGGACGGCAATCTCCTCGACATCGCCCGGGCGCTGGAACTCGCCCCCGACGCCCTGGTCTTCGCCGACGACTCACCGGCCGAACGCGCCCGGGTGCGGCTCGGTGCGCCGGACGTGGCGGTCGTGGCGCTCGACGAGGAACCGGCGCTGCACGTCACCCGGCTGCTGGCCGACGGCTGGTTCGACACCCTGGCCCTGACCGACGAGGACCGGGCCAGGACCGGCGAGTACCGCAGGCAGCGCGAGCGCCGGGCGCTGCAGGCCGGCTCGGGCTCGCACGAGGAGTTCCTCCGGGACCTGGAGGTCACCGTCGGGCTGGCACCGCCCCGGCGCCACGAATTCGCCCGCGTGTCCCAATTGACCTTGCGCACGCATCAGTTCAACCTGACCGGAGGGGGCCATTCGGAAGCCGAGCTGGCCGCCCTGGCGGCCGACCCGCAGCGGCTGCTGCTCGCCGCCCGCAGTGCGGACCGGTTCGGTGACAACGGTCTGGTCGGAGCGGTGCTCGGGACCGTCGCCGAGGGGGTGCTGCACCTGGACAACATGTGGCTCAGCTGCCGGGTGCTCGCCCGCGGGGTCGAACAGGCATGCCTCGCGGTGCTGCTGGTCCGGGCCCGCGCGCTGGGGCTCTCTGCGGTGACCGCCGCTTACGTACCCACGGCCCGCAACCACCGGGCCCGCGAGGTCTATCCGTCCTGCGGGTTCACACAGCGGGATCCCGCCGCCGGCAGATCCGGCCGATCCGGCGGTTCCGGCGGATCCACCGGATCTGGCGGAACCAACGACTCCGCCGCATCCGTTGACAGGAAGCTGGAGTTCCACCACGACCTGACACGGCTGCCGGACGTCCCCGCGCACGTGCGCATCACCGAATCCCCTGGCGGAGGGAGGGCCGATGGGCCTCGATAGCCTCGACGTGTTCCTGCGGACCGTCCGCGACGACCTCGGCCTCGACATCGCCGTTCCCGGGGGCGCGGACACCCCGCTGGTGGACCTGCCCGGCTGGGACTCGCTGAACCTGCTCCGCCTGGTGGCGCTCCTGGAGGAGTCCGGCCACCGGGTCCCGGTACACCGTCTGCTGGAGGCGCACGCCCTCCGCGACGTCCACACCCTCGTGAAGGAGTACGCATGACCGCCCCGGGCAGCCCCTCGCTCGGCCCGCCGCTGGGTGAGCCCGTCGCCGTGGTACCGGGAGGCGACTCGTGGGACCGGGTGAGGGAGGACCTCGCCACCCACGGCACGGCGCTGGTCTACGCCTGGCTGAAGGACCTGGAGCCGCAGGTGCCGTCCGGCGAGGGACTGCGCGAGCTGCTCGGCCGGGACTGGACGCGCTACCTCGACCTGACGCACGCCGATGTGCGCGGCCGCTACATCGCCTCCCGCATGCTCCTGAAGCACGCGGCGAGCGCGGTGCTCGACAGCGATCCCGCGGACCTGGAGCTCGCCTACGGCCCGACCGGCCGCCCGTACCTGCGCGGCTGCGACCAGATCGACATCAGCCTCAGCCACACCGAGGACCTGCTGCTCGTGGGCCTGACGACCTGCGGGCTCATCGGGGTGGACGCCGAGCGCGCCGATCGCGAGATGCACGGCAGCGGCCTGGGCCGGCACATCTGCACGCCGTACGAGTCCGTGCTGCTGTCCGGGATGCCGCAGGCCGAGCGCAACGACGCCCTGGTGCGGCTGTGGACCCTCAAGGAGGCCTACAGCAAGGCGATCGGGCAGGGCATGCAGTTCCGCTTCACGGAGTTCGGCTTCGGCCCGGACGGCAGGGCCGTGCGGGTCCAGCGGCCGGACGGGACCGCCGGGACCGGGGACGAGTGGATCTTCCGCACGTTCCAGGTCGCCGACGGCTACGTCGTCAGTGCCGCGGTGTACGACGCGGGCTTCGGCCGGCTCCAGGACGCCCACGTCACGACGATGCTCGACCAGGACTGCGTGGACGCCATCACCGAGGCGCTCGACGAGGCGTCCGGAACCTGAGCCGCACCGCCGGGATCACGACATGGAGGGCGTCGGCCCGCCGGAGAGCATCTCCTGCCGGGCCGCGTTGTAGCCCGCCTGGAAACGGCTGGTCGCCTCCAGCTCCTCGGTGATCTCGGCGATGTGGCGCCGGCAGGTGCGTACGGACATGCCGAGCCGGCGGGCGACCATCTCGTCCTTGTAGCCCTTGGTCATCAACCGGATGATCGACCACTTGAGCTCGTCGGAGGAGGCGGGGGAGCGCTGGGACTCGACGACGTACGGAGAGGCGCCGTCCCACAGGTACTCGAAGACGGAACACAGGAACGCCACGAGCGTGGGCTCGCGGACGATCGCCGCCCCGGGGATGCGTTCACCGGCGGAGCGCTCCGGCAGGAAGGCCACCTCCCGGTCGTAGATGATCAGCCGGTCGATGACTTCGTCGGCGGTACGGATCTCCGCGCCCTGTTCGGTGACCTCGCGGACGTAGCTCCGCGTCGGCAGGTCGTTGCGGGCGGTGTGCTGGTAGATGGTCCGGATCGCGACGCCCCGCGACAGGGTGGTCAGTGCCGACTCGCGGGCCGACGCGAGCGCGTACGCCGGCCGCGCGCCGCCGGGCTGGACGGTCAGCAGCTCGGTCTTGCAGTTCTGGGTCAGGTGGTTGAGCATCGACTGGATCCGCGAGACGTCGGTGATGACGTCGAAGGCCTCCAGCCGATTGCGCACCCGGCGGCCCTCGAAGTACAGCGGCGTCAGGGACAGCAGCTTCGCCCGGACGTCGGTGACCGCCTGCTGGAGGTCGCGTATGTGCCGCTCGGCGGGTGCGACCAGCGACGCGGCGGCCACGTCGGGGGTGACGGGGGTCAGCGCGGACGGGTTCCCCGGCATGGACTGCAGCAGGCGGACCCCGGTCAGCACCTGCTCCACCCGGGCGATCTCCTGGGGTGTCAGAGACAGCTGCTCGGCGATCTGATCGCGTAAGAAACGGCCGCACTCGACCGCGAGACCGTACGCCGCCGCACTGACGTCGTCCAGCTCGGCGAACCCGGAATCCGGCCCTTCCCCAGTAACCATCTCAGCCCCCGCTGGTTGGTGTATTAGCTGCCACGTAACTTTACGCCAACGTACCGCCCTTGGCGTGATTGATCGAGATCGAGCACTCTGTTCGCATCACCTGGAGCCGCCGAGCAGGAAGTGTCGGACGGGGCGGGTGAGTGGTTCTCGATCTTCGACTGGGGGAAGTCGTGCGGATAATTTCCGTTAAGGTATCTTCGATTTACTTGACTGCCGTGGCGAGTGTGGTATTGGCGATGGGAGTTCAGGCTGTGTCGGGCCCGGTGGTTGCGCAGGCGTCCGTTCAGTCCGTGAGCGCCGCCGCGAACGAGGGGGAAGCACCGATTCCGGTCGCCACCCCCGAAGACGACCAGTGGACGTGACCCGGCGCCGCTGACGGGCCCGGTTCAAAAAGCGCTCCCCGCACGGCAGATGCGGGGAGCGCTTCTCCGTACCGGAGCACCCGCGGTGGCCAGCCGGGCGGCCGGCACCGCGATCGCACTCAGCAGTACGCCGTTCTCCGCCGACCAGCGGCCGCTGAAGGCGGTCGGTCCGGCCGGGGAGAGCGTTTCGGGATCCGGCAGCAGCCGGGCGCGGAAGGTCTGTTCGTCCGGATCGACGCTCACCAACGCGTCGGTGAAGTCGAGTTCCTGGCCCGTGAGCGGGAACCAGGTCTTGTAGACGGCCTCCTTGATGCTGAACAGCAGCCGGTCCCACGCGACCCCGGGCACCGCCTCCTCCAGCTCCCGCACGTGCCGGAGCTCCTGAGGCAGCGCTATCGAGTCGAGCACCCCTTCCGGCATCGGGGCGTTGGGCTCCGCATCGACGCCGACCGAGGCGAACTCGGCGCTGTGCGCCAGCGCCACCCCCCGGAACCCGGCGCAGTGGGTCATCGACCCCACGACCGAAGGCGCCCACTGCGGGGCGCCCCGCCGGCCCGGCACCACGGGGGCCGGGGGCAGCCCCAGCGTTCCCATGGCGCGGCGGGCGCACCACCGGACCGTGCCGAACTCCAGACGCCGCTTGGGTACGGCGTTCCGGATCAGGAACTCCTCCTCGGGGTAGAGGAAGACGTCGGCGGGATCGGTGGTGGATTCGGCGGTCGCGACGTTCGCGGGCAGGAGCTTTGTGAGCACGGCGTTCCCTCGGGTCGCTGGTTCGGTCCGACAGCTCCCACGCTCGCCCGGCCGCCCCGCCGGGACCAGGAACGAAGGTCCAGGTCAGCCGGATCGGCCGCCCGGGGACCCCGATCCCTCCCAGGCTGCTGCCATCCACCGGCCCGCGGACCGCACCCCCTGCCGGGACCCTGGCAGGGGCCCCGCCGGCATTGCCATCCCCCTGTCATGGACCCGAAGTCGGGTCGCAATCGGCAATTGAGGGGTGGGGAAGGGGTGTTCAACGGCCGCCGGGCCGTCCACACTCACGGAATGCCGCACGGAAACCTCATGGGTATCAGTGACCTCCATGTCGGATTCCCGGAGAACCGCCGGATCGTCCAGGAGCTCTATCCCGACAGCCCCGCCGACTGGCTCGTCGTGGCCGGTGACGTGAGCGAGTCGCTCGACGATCTCCGGTGGGTGCTCGACCTCCTCACGCGGCGCTACGCCACCGTGGTCTGGGCGCCGGGAAACCACGAACTGTGGACCATGCGTGACGATCCGCAGCCACTGCGCGGAGAGGCCCGCTACCGAAGGCTCGTCGAGATCTGCCGCTCCTTCGGCGTGCACACTCCGGAAGACCCGTACCCCGTCTGGTCGGGGCCGGGCGGCCCCCTCGTGGTGGCCCCGCTCTTCCTGCTGTACGACTACACCTTCCGCACGCCCACGGCCGCCACCAAGGAGCAGGCCCTGGAGCAGGCGTACGAGGCCGGGGTGGTGTGCAGCGACGAGTTCATGCTGCACCCCGACCCCTACGCCTCCCGCGACGCCTGGTGCCGGGCCCGGGTCGCCGCGACCGAGGAACGGCTCGCCGCATGCGACCCCGACCTGCGCACCGTGCTCGTCAACCACTTCCCGCTGGTCCGCGACCCCACCGACATCCTGCGCCACCCGGAGTTCGCCCAGTGGTGCGGAACGGAGCTCACCGCCGACTGGCACACCCGCTTCCGGGCCGCCGCCGTCGTCTACGGCCACCTGCACATCCCCCGCACCACCTGGTACGACGGCGTGCGCTTCGAGGAGGTCTCCGTCGGCTACCCCCGCGAGTGGCAGACCCCCGGCCACGGGCGTGATATCCCGCGCCGGATCTTTCCCGCCGGCCGCCGCGGTGATTGATGCCTGGCAGCTTCCGGCCACCGTGGGGCGCCCCCGCCCGAGAATGCCGCGCCTAGACTGAGCCGGAATTCTCGCTCGATCGCCGCTCGAACACCCCTCTTCCGTATGTGCAATTCTCCTTTCGAATGCACGGAATGCGGAAGAGGGACACTGGGGGACTCTTATGGTGTTGTTCCGCCGTGCCGAGGAACATTCTCTGCTTTCCGCACTGCTCGACGGCTGCTGTGCGGAAGGCAATTCCGCACTCGTCCTCGTCGAGGGCGCTGTCGGCTGCGGAAAGAGCGAATTCCTGGAAACGGCCGCCGAAGAGGCCGAGAGGCGCGGCGCCCTCGTCCTGCGCGCCGCCGGAACCCCGGCCGAACGCGGTCACCCGCTGGCCGTCCTGGGCCAACTGACCGCGGACGCCCCGGCGGGGGCACTGCCCCCGCCGTCCGCACCGGGGACGGCCGAACGGGTCGGCTCCATGCGGGCCTTCGCCGCGGCCGTCCGTGAGCTCAGCACCTCCGTGCCGGTGGTGATCTGCGTCGACGACCTGCACCACGTCGACGAGCTCTCCAGCCGCTACCTCCTCCACCTCGCGCGCGGCACCCGCCGGTCCAGGGTCCTGCTCGTGCTCGCCGGATCCGCGCACGACCGCGGCGCGGACCCGCTGCTGCGCACCGAACTGCTGCGCCTGCCCCACTTCGTGCCGCTGCGCCTGACGCGGCTCGGCCCCGAGGCCGTCCGCGCGATGCTGCCCGACGCCACCGACAGCGAGGCGGCGGCCGAGGCCGAATCCGGGGCCGAATCCGGGGCGGCGGCCGGGGCAGTGGCAGAGGCCGACCGGCTGTACGAGGCCACCGGCGGAAACCCGCTGCTCCTGCGGGCCCTGCTCCAGGACCCGCAGGCCCGCCCCGGCGAGGCCTACGCCCAGGCCGTCCTCGCCTGCCTGCACCGCTGCGGGCCCGCCACCGACGAACTGGCCGCGGCGATCGCCGTACTGGACGACCTGGCGACACCCGCGCACCTGGCACGGCTGAGCGGCGCCACCGAAGCCGCCGCCGACCGGGCCCTCGAGGCGCTCGCCGCCGCCGGACTGCTCGCCCCCACGGGCCGGCGGGGGCTGCGCCACCCGGCCGCACGGGCCGCCGTACTCGACCGGCTCGACCCGGCCGGCCGAGCGGCCCTGCACCGGGAGGCCGCCCTGCTGGCCCGCGCCTCCGGGGCGCCCGACACCGCGGTCGCCGGGCAGCTCCTCGCCGCACGGCACACCGGGGAGGAATGGGCCCTCCCGGTCCTGCGCTCCGCCGCCGACCAGCACCTCGCGCAGGGCCGCCCCGACCGGGCCGAGGCCCTCCTGCGGCTCGCTCACGGTGCCTGCCCGGACGACGCACTGCGCGCCGAGGTGGGCATCAGGCTCGCCGCCGTCGCGGGGCGCACGGACCCGGCCGCGGCCGAGCACCACCTCGCGGCCCCGCTGGCCGCCGCGGGCGCCGGACTGCTCGGCCCGGCCGCCCTCGGCCCGCTGGCCCGGACGCTGGCCGCCCAGGGCCGTATCGACGAGTCCGTCGAGGTACTGGAGCGGCTGGCGGCCGCGGACGTACGCCCCGGCAGCGGTCGCGGGGAGGACCCGCTGGACGGCCTCTCGGCGTTCCCCCGGTGGGCGGTGTCCGCCCGCGCCGGCGCACCGGCCGACGCGCCCGCCGCCCCGCCCGCCCGACTGCCCAGGACCGCCGTCCACCCGGCGGCCCTGTGGGCCCTGCCGGTGGAGCCGGAGGAGAGCACGGCCGCCCGTTCCGCCGAGTTGTTCCTCCGGGGCGCCACCCTCGCCGAGGGCACGGTCGAGCCGGTGGCCCAGGCACTGCGCACCCTGCTGCACCTGGACGGTGCGGGCCGCGCGCTGCCCTGGTGCGAGGAGTTCGCCCACCGGGCCGCGCTGCGCGAAGCGGCCGGCTGGCAGGCCGTGTTCGGGGGGCTGCTCGCCGAGGCGCGGCTGCGGCTGGGTGACCTGGCCGGGGCGGCGGAAACCGCCGCGGAGGTGTTGTCGGCGGCGCCGGCACCCGGTGGCGGCGTCCTGCTGGGTGCGGTCGCGGCCACCCGGGTCCGGGCCCTGCTGGCCATGGGCCGGCTGGAGGAGGCGGGGGCCGTGCTGGCCCGGCCCGTTCCCGCGGGGGCGGCGCGGAGCGTCCACGGGCTCGCCCACCTGCGTGCACGGGGTCACCACGCGCTGGCGACCAGCCGCTTCCACGCCGCCCTCGGCGACTTCCTGGACATCGGCCGCCACATGAAGCGCTGGGGCCTGGACCGGCCACGGGTCCTGCCCTGGCGCACGGACGCGGCCGAGGCCCTGCTGCGGCTCGGCGAGGCACACCAGGCGGAGCGGTTCCTCGCGGACCAGCTCACCACGCGTGACGCCGCCGACCCCTGGGTGCGCGGCACGACGCTGCGCCTGCGGGCTTCGCTGCGGGAGCCGAAGGAGCGGCAGGCGATGCTGTCCAGGGCCGTCGACGAACTGCAGCGCTCGGGGGACCGGTACGAACTGGCGCGCGCGATGGCCGACTTCGGGCAGGTGCTGCGCGAGGTCGGCGAGCCGGCCCGGGCGGCCATGGTCGAACGCCGGGCCTGGCACCTGGCCGGGGAGTGCGGGGCCAAGGCGCTGTGCGAGCGCATCCTGCCCGGGCACACCGGCGAGGGCGCCGCCGCGGTCGACACGGCGGACGCCCCGGACGCCGGACTGGTGGCGAGCCTCAGCGAGTCGGAGCGGCGGGTGGCACTGCTCGCGGTGCACGGCGATACCAACCGTGAGATCGCCAGGAAGCTCTACATCACCGTGAGCACGGTGGAGCAGCACCTGACACGTGTCTACCGGAAGCTGAACATCCCCGGCCGGCAGGGGCTCCCGGTCGACCTGCACCCGGGGGTGCCCGAACCGGCCTGAGGCCGCGGGGGCGTGCGGGCGGGACCGTGAGGGCGGGCAGGGGCATGGCAAGGTCATGGCAAGCGGGGTCCGCGGCCTGACCGGACGGCAGACAACTGGCATGCCGGGCACGGCTTTCCGCCGGATTCGGCCCCCGAACGCGATCCGGGTGGCTTCCGCGCGCCGCGTCCGGGAAAGTCGGTCATGAGGACGCAGCCCGCAGGGAGGGCACCATGACCACACCGACACACGACCAGCCGTGGCGGACCGCGACGCCCGGACAGGTGCGCGACGCCATGCTCGACCGGGTCGAGGAGCGACTGGCCCGGCTGTTCGCGCAGGAACACCGCAACCGGCGTACGTCGGACCCGCGCAGCGCCGTCCTGGTGATGGGCCTGGCCGAGCTGGTCCAGGCCGGCGGCGAACGGGCCCGCCCGGCGATATCCGTCACCGGGTACCTCGCCGCGGGCGGCGACCCGGCCGGCGAGGACGCCGTGGCCGCGGCCGCCGCACTCGAACTGCTCGACACCTGCCTGGTGATCCGCGCGGACGTACGGGACAACGCGCCGCTGCGCCGGGGCATCCCGACCCTCCACATCAGCCACGCCGCCGAGCACGAGCGCAACGGCTGGCGGGGCGAACCGCGCCGCTTCGGGGAGGGCACCGCCGTACTCGCGGGGGATCTCGCCCTGGCCTACGGGGACCGGCTGGCCGGCCGGCTGCCCCACGGGGCCCGGCAGCTCTGGGACGACCTGCGCGTGGAGCGGGCGATCGGCTCGCACCTGGAGGCCGCCGCCGCCACCGAGTACCTCGACGACGCCTGGCCGGGCCAGTGCCTGGAGGGCTGCGGCAGCGGCTGCGGCGCGGGCTGGTACGGGCTGCGCCACTCCCTGCTGATCGGCGCCGCGCTCGCGGGGCGCGAGGACCTGGGCGAGGCCTACGAGGAGTATGCCCGGGCCGTGCACGCCGCCTGGCGCATCCGCGGCTTCCTCAGCGGCGGCCCGGGCTTCGACGGCGACGCGCAGTTCCTGCGCGACGTGTTCTTCGACGGGCAGGCGCGCGAACGCGCCGAGGAGACGATCGCGGGGCTCGTGGTCCGCGCGGACGAGGCCGTGGCTGCGGCCCCGATCGCCCCCGCCTGGCGCACCGAACTCGGCGCCCTGGCCCGCGAGATCGCCGGCTAGACCGCCTCTTTCGGGTCTTGTCGGGTGAGCCCGGGTCGTCCGGTGCCATGGGGTCTCCCCAGGCCCGCCAGGGCCGAGGGGAAGCATCGCAAGGCGGAGGGGCGCCCCGACAACGCGGCGAGGTGCCGTGCCGGGCGGGCCGGGCCCGACAAGATCCGGAACAGACGGCCCAGGCCGCCTTCCGGATCCCGCCGGGCCCACGCTGCCCGGCCCGCACCCGGCCGCGTGGTCGGGCACGGCACGGGACGCCGCGGGCTCGGCCGACAGGACCCGAAAGAGACGCCCCCAGGGGCGCTTTGCCGATCGGGCCGGATCAGGCGCGGTGCCGGGACGCGGGGGCCCGGCGTGATCCGGCAGGGCAGTCGCTAGGGGGCGTCCTGCGGGGGCTCTTCGGTCCTGTCCGCCCGGACAAACGGCTGCGGCCGGTCCGGGGCGGGCCGCGGGGCCCCGGGGCGCAGGCGGGCCAGCCAGCTGCGCAGCGCGCCGCGGCGGAGCCGGCCGCCGTCGTCGCGCGGCAGCGCGCCCACGATCTCCAGCCGCGTCGGCAGGAAGGCCTCCGCGGTCCCCAGTGCGATCAGGTGCTCGCGCAGCTCCGCCGGGCCCGGCGGCCGGTCCCGGGCGGTCGGCACCACGACGGCGCAGGGCAGTTCCCCGTGCTCGGGGTCGGTGTAGGCGACGACCGCCGCCTCCCGCACCCGGGGATGGGCCAGCAGCCGGTCCTCCACCTCGGACACGGGCACCATGAAGATGGCACCCGTGCGGGTCCCGGCCCTGGCCAGGACCCGGATCCCGCCGTGCAGGTCGGCGGCGGCCACGTCACCCGTGTCGAGCCAGCCGTCCCCGTGCTCCCAGGTGGCCCTCGGTGCGGGGGCGCCGTGCTGCCAGGTGGCCAGGCACACCGACGGGCCGCGCACCTCGAGCGCCGACGTCGCGTTCTGCGCGGACACCTCCAGCCCGCGCAGCGGGCGGACGCCGTCACCGCCCTGCGGGGTGTCCCCGGAGAGCGCGCCCATGCCCACCTCGGGCGCCCCCCAGACGGAGAGCACGGGCACGCCGAACACCGCGCGGAGCTCGGCGGCCAGCGGCGCCGGCGTGCTGGTGCGGCCCCCCGACAGCACCAGCCGCAGCCGCTCCGCGTCCCGGGGCCGGCGGCGCTGCGCCGTGGCCAGCTCGGCGAGGTAGGCGGGCTCCGCGTACACCTGGTCGACCCCGGTCTCCGCGATCAGGTCCAGGCACCGGCCGGGGTCCCACACGTCCTGGTGGACCCCGGTCCCGCCGACCGCCAGCGGCCAGCAGACGGTGTAGATCAGCGAGGCGAGGGAGGTGAGCGGCAGGGTGCTGAGGAAGACCTCGCCCTCCCGCCGCCCCGGGCCGTCGGGGCCGCTCTGGGTCGAGACGTTGGCGTACAGGGTGTTGGGGGAGTGCAGCACCGAGGTGTAGGCGTCCCGCAACCCCATGACGCTGATCAGCAGGGCAGGACGGTCGGCCTGCCCGCCGCGCGGCCTGCTGCGCAGCCCCGCCTCGGTGCGCTCGTGCGCCGTGTGCTGGAAGTGGGCGGCGAAGTCCACCGCTCCGGTCGCCGCCGCGTCGCCGAGGACGACCCGGTGGCGCAGCCACGGCAGCCGTTCGGCGAGTTCCGCGAGGGCCTCGGCGTGGGCGAAGCCCTCCCAGACGTCGGGCACCACGCAGATCCGGGCCCGGGTGCCGTCGAGGATCCGGTGCAGGCCGTGGGACCGTACGGTCGGCAGCACCGGGACCGCGACCGCGCCGGCCCGCAGGCACGCGAGGGTGAGCGCCACGGTCTCCCACCAGTTCGGCAGCTGGTACGCGACCGGATCGCCCGGCGCGACCCCGAGCGCGCGCAGGGCCCCGGCGAACCGGTCGACGTAGGTGGCGAGCTGGGCGTAGCCGACCGTGATCCGGCGCCGGCCGGCGGGCAGGTGGGCGCGGTCCGCGACGATGGCGGGACGCTCGGGCGCGCGGGCGGCCGTACGGTACAGGTCGTCGAGGAAGGTCTCCGGGCGCCACCAGCCGGCCGCCCGGAACCGGTCGGTGACCTCGGCGGGCGGCGCCAGGTCCAGCGGACGGTACGGCGTACGGCCGGAGCGGCCCGCCGTACCGGGCCCGGCGGAGTCCGTCAGGCCCATCTGCCGACCGCCCCGGCGACCTGGACGCGCGAGGAGCACCCGAGGCGGCGCATCACCTGGCGCACGTGGTTGACCACGGTCCACTCGGATATGTCCAGCTTGGCCGCGATCTGACGATTCGTCATGCCTTCGGAGACCAGCAGGGCCACCTGTACCTGCCGCGGAGTGAGCGACCGGTCCTCGGGGGCCGGCGCGGCCGACGGGCGGTGCGAGGGCGCCGGCGCCGACAGGGCCTCCGCCACCGCCTCGGGCACCGCCATCCGTACGCCCTCCGCCCAGGCCACGGCGAAGTCGGTCCAGTCCATGCGGGCGCTGAGCTCCGTACGGGCCCGCTCGGCCGCCGACCGCCACTCGTCCGCCACCTCGGTGCCCGTCTCGGCGCGCAGGGTGTCGGCCGCCGCCAGCAGCCGCACCGTGCGCGGCCGCTGCGCGGGCGCGGTGCGCATCAGCAGCAGGGCGAACTCCTCGAGCAGCCCCGGCAGTTCGGTCCGCTCGCCGACAGCCCCGTACAGCCGCAGGCTCTCCCGCAGCGCCCGGTCCGCCCGCTCCGGCTCGTCCCCCTCCAGGGCCAGCGCGGCCACCGTCCGCAGGGCACCCGCAAGGCCCCGGCCGTCCCGGATCCGCCGGAACGCCTCCACCGCCCGGTCCAGGGTCTCCAGCGCCCTGCGCCGGTCGCCGTCGGCGCGCAGGGCGGCGGCGAGCGAGGCCGCCGCCGAGGCCGCGCCCCCGGTGACGCCCATCGACTCCAGCGCGCTCAGCGCGGTCACCAGGACGGCCCGCGCGCCCGCCGGATCACCGGATTCCAGCAGGGCCGCCCCCAGACGGGCGGAGACCAGCGCGTTCTGCCGCCGGTCGCCGACGTTCTTGCCCAGGGCCAGCGCGTGCCGGTGGCGGCGTACCGCCTCCTGCGGATCACCCAGCGCCAGCGCGAAGACACCGGACAGGTCGGCGAGCCGGGCCCGCACGACCTCCGGCAGCGCCGCCCCGCCCGCCTCGGCGGTGTGGTCGCACCACTCCAGGCCCTCCCTGAGCCGTCCCTGCGCCAGCCACGGGAGCCGGCAGCCGAGCACCACGGCGGCGGCCGCCTCGCCGTCGCCGCGCTCGCGCAGCCGCCGCAGGGCGGCGATCACGTTCGCACCCTCGGCCGCCAGCTCCCGCAGCACGCGCGCCTGTTCGGTGCCCCGCAGGCCCGGCTGCGCCCCGCTCACCAGCGACCGGTAGCGCTCCGCGTGCGCATCCAGTGCCGCGGCCTCGCCGCCCGAGCCCGCCAGCTCCGCGCGCGCGTAGGACCGTACGGGCTCGGGCACGGCGAGGCGCAGCTCCCCCTGCTCCTCGCCCACCACGGCCAGCAGCCCCCGGTCCAGCAGCGTCTCGACGGCGGCTTCGGCCGACAGGCCCGCCGCCCACAGGCCGAAACCGGGCTCGTACACCGAGAGTTGACCCAGCAGTTCGCGGTCCGCACCGTCCAGGCCGCGGCAGCTCCACTCGGCGAGCGCGGCCAGCGAGCGGTGCCGCGCGGGCGCGTTCGCCGGCCCGCCCGACAGCATGGTCGTACGGCCGCGCAGCCGGCTCGCCAGCAGGTGCGGCGGGAAGAGCCGCAGCCGGCGCGCGGCGAGTTCCAGGGCGAGCGGCAGTCCGCCCAGCAGCCGGCAGATCTCGGCGACGGCCGCCGCGTTCTCCAGGGTGAGGGAGAAAGCCGGGTCGGCCTCCCGGGCCCGGCGCACGAACAGCGCGACCGAGGCCACCTCCTGCAACGCGTGCGGATCGGCGGCGGCCGAGGCCGGGCCCCGCCGGGGACCCGGCACCGGCAGCGGCGCCAGGGGCAGCAGCAGCTCCCCGTACACACCGAGCGGTTCCACGGACGTGGCCAGGACGACCACGCGCGGATCGGCGGTGAGCGCCTCCAGGGCCCGGGCCGCGGCCGGGCGCGCCTCGTGGTCGCAGTCGTCGAGCAGCAGCAGGATCCGGCCGGACGGCTGCGACGGCTGCGGCGACCGGGATGGCGCGGGCGGTTCCGACGGCTCCGACAGCTCGGACGGCGCCGGCCAGCCGCCGGGCGCCGTCGCGTCGAGCACCGCGACCCGGGCGAACTCCCCGCCGACCTCCCGTACGGCCTCCAGGGCCAGCCGGCTCTTGCCCACGCCCGCCCGCCCGGTCACCGTCACCAGGCGCACCAAGGGGTCCCGCAGCCGCTCGTGCAGCAGGGCGGTTTCGAGCTCCCGGCCGACGAGCTCGGCCGCCGGGGCGAGGGTCTGCGGCATGGTGTTCCCTCCGTGGGGGGATCGCGGGGACTGTCTCTCGTGTCTCTCGGTCATGTGGGAACACCCGCCGGGTGGATCCGCCAGAGACCCGGGCGGATCTCCACGGCACGCGACACGGAGCCGTGGCCGGAGGCCGAGCCGGAGCCCGTGCCGGAGCCGGAGCCCGTGCCGGTGTCCGCCCGCAGCCCCAGCGCGCGCAGCGAGCGCAGCGCGTACACCTCCAGCCGCTGGTCGCGCAGGGCGCCGGCCAGCTCCAGGCACGCGCCGAACCAGACCCGGGCCGTCTCCGGCTCCTCCTGGGCCAGCGCGAGCAGCGCCCGCGCACGGCTCGCCTCGAACCGGCCGCGCGCACGGCCGGGCGCCGACAGCGCGCCGAGCGCATGCTCCAGCAGGGCGGCGGCCTCCAGTGACTCCCCGGTATCGAGGCGCAGTTCGGCCAGGCCCACCAGGGCGCGCGCCGCCTCCTCCTCGTCGTCCGTGTCCCGGGCGAGGGCCAAGGCGGACGAGAACAGCTCGTGCGCCCGCTCCACCCGCCGGTACTGCCAGGCGAGTTCACCCAGCGAGCGCAGCATCCGCGCCCGGGCCGAGCGGTCCCCGCACCGCTGCGCCGCGTCCAGGGCCAGCGCGTAGGTGGCCTCACCGTCGTCCGGCACCCACCCGGCCAGGGCGTCCGTCAGCCGTACGGTCAGCGCCCACAGCCCGGCCCCGTGCGCGGCGCGCGCCAGCCGTACGAGCCCACGCGCCCCGGAGTCCGACAGATGACCCGGCTCCGCCGCGGCGTCCGCGTACGCCCGGCACACGCGTTCCGTGGCCGCGCGCGCCACCTCGGGCGGATCCTCCAGGGCCAGCCGCTCCACGGCCAGCAGCCGCAGCAGCTCCGGCAGGTGCCAGCCGCCCCGGGCCGCCGTCAGCAGCCGCTCGTCGGCCAGGGCCTCCAGCGCCACCGACGCATGCGGCTCGGACCGGCCCAGCGCGGCCGCGGCCTGCCGGACACCGAACCGGCCGGGCGGCAGCAGGGACAGCAGCCGGAACTCCAGCCTCCGGTCCTCGGGGCAGGCCTCGTACACCTCGAGGAGGCGCGCCCGCACGTCCACGTCACCGGTGCGCAGCGCGTCGAGGCGGGTGCGCTCGTCCCGCAGCCGGTCCGCCAGCGTGCCGGCCGTCCAGTGCGGCCGGGCCGCGAGCTGGGCCGCGGCGGCGCGTACGGCGAGCGGCAGCCGGCCGCACAGTTCGGCGATGTCGGCGACCGTGTCGGGATCGGTCCCGCTCGCGGGGCCGGGGCCGGGGTCGAGGGCCGCAGCCCCGCCGCGGTGCCCGCCCGGGGTGCCGGCGCGACCGCCGAACAGCCCGACGAGCCGCCGCGACTCCTCGGGCCGCCAGGGCCCGAGCAGCATCGACCGCAACCCGGGGAGCCCGGCGGGCACACGGCGCGCGACGAGCAGCACCACGGCGCCCCGCAGGGCGGGCAGCAGGGGCCGCACCTGGGTCTCGGACGTCACCCCGTCCAGCACCAGCAGGACCCGCGGGGGCGCCGCGGGGCCGTCCGCCGCACGGCCGTCCGCGAAGGCGGGGAGAGCACGCTGGGCGCGCACCACCCGGTCGAGGGTCTGCGCGGCGGTGGGCGGCCGGCCGGTGCCGTCGTCCCGCAGGTCCAGGTGGACCCGCCCGTCGGGGAAGGCGTCCGCGACCCGGTGCGCGACCTCGACCGCGAGCGCCGTCCGGCCGCTGCCCGGCAGGCCCGTGACGGCCACGCAGGCGCCGGCCGGAGCGGAGCGCACCATCCGCTCCAGCTCGGTGAGTTCCTCCGAACGGCCGGTGAAGTACGGGTCGGGGGCGGGCAGCGCGCCGGCCGCGGGGGACCAGGGCTCCGCGGCGACGACCGCGGCGGCCCCACCGCCGTGGACCGGACCGCCGCCGGAGCCGCTGCCTGTGCCGGTGCCTGTGGTGTTTTTGGGCCTGACTCCCGCACCCGTGCGGGACAGGGCCGGATCGCCCTCCAGGATGCGCCGGTGGAGCCGGCTCGACGCCGGACCCGGCTCGATCCCGAGCTCCTCGACGAGGGTCTCCCGCAGCAGCGCGAACACCCGCAGGGCCTCGGCCTGCCGTCCGCACCGGTACAGCGCCACCATCAGGTGGGTGTGGAACTCCTCGTGCATCCGGTGCTCGGCGACCAGCTCCTGGAGTTCGGCGACCAGTTCGCGGTGCAGCCCGAGGTGCAGCTCGGCCCGGATCCGCTCGCCCAGTGCGCCGGTACGGGCCTCCGCCAGCCGTACCGCGGCGCCCTCGAGCACCGGACCGTGCGGGGTGTCCGACAGCACCGGTCCCCGCCACAGCGCGAGAGCCCGCCGCTGGAGGTCGGCCGCGGCGGCGAAGTCCTGCTCCTGCAGGGCCTGGTGGCCGCGGCGGGACAGCTCCTCGAAGGCGGCGCTGTCGAGCGCGCGGGCGTCCACCCGCAGCAGGTAGCCCGGGCGGCGGGTGACCAGCGCCTCCCGGCCGTGCCGCGGATCCGCGCTCTGGAGGGTCTTGCGCAGGTGGGAGACGTACACCTGGAGGGTCGTCGTCGCGGTGCGGGGCGGCGCGTCCGGCCAGAGCTCGTCGATGAGGCTCTCCACCGACACGACCTCGTTCGCGCGGACCAGCAGCGTCCCGAGCACGACCCGCAGTTTGGCGGCCTGGGGGGCGTACGACGCCGCGTGGCCGGCGGAGCCGGCGGTGTCGGTGTCGTCGCCGGTGCCGGTGACCTCGAGCGGGCCCAGGATCCCGAAGCGCATGGCGATCAGTAGTCCTGGACCACGGAAGTGCGGGCCTCGGCCACCGCGCGGCGGCGCTGCGTCATCGTGAGCGTGACCGGGACGGTCGGCCGCCCCTCGTCGTCACGGCCCAGCGGCCCGGCCACCGCGACGCAGCGCAGCGGCAGATCGCGCTCGGCCGGCCCGCGGAAGTGCACCTGGCAGGCACCGAGCGTGCTCCGCGCCGGGTTGAGCCCGTGGGTGCGGCCCGAGGCGAGCAGCGAGGTCTGGCGCAGCGCCTCCAGCAGGTGCAGTCCGGAGAACTGGCCGTCCCCGCCGTTGAACACGGGAGAGATCCCGCTGGACAGCAGCCAGGTGCTCAGCCGGCCGCGCGAGACGTCGGTCGGTTCGCTGATCACGATGTTCTCGGGGGCGTACCGGCCCGCCTCGGCGGAGTCGGCCGGACGCAGCGGCCCGTCCGGCGCGTCGTCGATCTCGGGCGCGGCCTGCAAGGCCTTGCGGGAGTGCTCGACGTGCTTGCGGTACAGGCTCGGCATCAGGAAGACGAGTCCGGCCGCGCCCGTCGCGCAGGGGCGGCCGTCGATGTTCACCTGGAGGTGGAAGTCGAGCCCGCGCGGCACCTCGGCCACCACGTTGGCGGGACGGGCCCTGATGTGGGTCGCCAGCGGTACGGGACGGGAGCCGCCCGCGTCGGTGCGCCAGGCGGAGAGGTCCGTGAAGTCGAGGGAGAAGCGGTAGAAGAGGCCCGGCCGGTCGTCGGGCACGCCGAAGTAGCGGTGCCCGACGAACTCGCCGATCTCGCGGACCGTCTCGGTCGCGATCTGGAGGTCGTGGAAGTAGCCGGGGCCGTCGTTGAAGAGCGGGTGGGTGACGGGGGTCGCGCCGACGAGGGTGAAGTTCTCCTCACCCAGGCTGGGGGCGTCGAGGGCGTAGTAGGCCCGCGTGGGCGGACGGTGGATCAGGTGCTGGGTGCCCGCGGTGGCGTGTCCGTGGATGGTGGGGGTCGAGGTCGTGCCGTTGTCGACTGTCATCGGACTCCTTCGTGGGGTACCCCCCTGCGGCGCGGGCAGGGAACGGCGGCTCGCCCTCCGGGCGTGGACCGCCGGGGCTCCGGCTGGAGGGGATGCCACGTCCCTCTCCTTCTCCGGAGACCCATGGTGGTCCGCCCCCACCCGGCCGGCCAGCCACCCCCGGTGTCATCAAGGTGCATGGCAGCAACTCGTCCCACCCCCGCCCCGCCCCGGCGCGGCCCCCGACCCCGGCCCCGGCCCGTCCCGGCGCGGCCGCCCGGCCCCGTCCCGTCCCGGCGCGGCCGCCCCGGCTCGGGCCCGGCGGCGCGGGGCTTTAGTGGCGTCCATGCGGTGGGGCCGATCGTGGATTCCGAGGCCCCGCCCCCCGGGACGCCCCCACCCTCCGGGCGGGGCTTCGAACCTCTCGATCCCCCGAGGTTCGAAGCCCCCGCTCGCCCCGATCCCGCCAGGGAGCCCCCGATGGTCACCACAGGTTCCGCCCGCGCGCGGGACTCCGCACCCGCGAAGCCGGCACCGCTGTCGGCCCGGCTCCGGTTCGGCTACGCCTCGGGCTCGCTCGTCACCGGTACCTTCACCACCCTCCCCGGCCTGCTGCTGCTCCCGTACCTCACCGACACCCTCGGCGTGGGCGCCGCGCTCGCGGGTGCGATCGTCTTCGTGCCCAAGGCCTGGGACGCGGTGCTCAACCCCCTGGTGGGCCGGGCCAGCGACCGCACCCGTACCCGCTGGGGTGCCCGCCGCCCGTACGTCCTGCTCGGCGGCCTCGCCATGGCCCTGGCCTTCGCGCTGACCTTCGCGGGCCCGCTGCCGGGCAGCGCCGGCGCCTGGTTCACGGCGGCCGGATACCTCCTCACCGCCACCGCGTTCGCCTTCTTCCAGGTGCCCTACGTCGCCATGCCCGCGGAACTCGCCGACCGCGACGAGGACCGGATGCGCCTGGTCGGCGGCCGGGTCGCGGTCATCGGCGTGGCGGCCCTGGTCACCGGCGCCGCCGGGCCCGCCCTCGTCGACGCCGGGGGCGGCGGCCTCGCCGGGCACCGCTGGGTCGGGGTGTTCGGCGCCGTGGTCATCGCACTCGGCGCGCTGTGGGTCTTCGCCGGAACCGCCCGGGCCACCGGCGCCGCCCGCGCCGACCGCGTCCTGGAGAGCGAGCCCGCGCTGCGCCGCCAGTTCGCCGCCGCCCGCGGCAACGCGTCCTTCATGGCACTCCTGCGCTGCGTGGTCGTCCAGTCCGTCGCCACCGGTGTGCTCCTCGCGGGCGCCCCCTACTTCGCCGACCACGTACTGGGTGACTCCGCCGGGGTGGGCGCGCTCGTGGTCGCCTTCGTCGCCCCCAACCTCCTCACCGTCCCGCTCTGGTCCCGGCTGCGCGGCCGCCGCGGCTACGCGTACGCCTCCGCGCTGTTCGCCACCGGCTGCCTGCTCCTCCTCGCCGCGCCGCTGCTGCCCCAGGCGGCGGTCCTGCTCGTCATGGCCCTCGCCGGTACCGGCCACGCGGGCCAACTGCTCTTCCTGTACGCGATGCTGCCGGACTGCATCGCCCGGGATGCCCTGCGCACCGAACGCCGCCGGGCGGGCATCCTGTCCGGCCTGTTCACCACCGGGGAGGGCCTGGGCGTCGCCCTCGGCCCCTTCCTCTACGGGGTCGTGCTCCAGCTCAGCGGCTACGTCTCCTCCGGAACCGGCCGCGCCGCCGAGCAGACGGAGACCGCGCAACTCGGCATGCTGGCCGGCTTCGCCCTCCTCCCGGCCCTCGCCACCGCGATCGCCGTCGCCCTGCTGCGCGGCTACGGCCGTCCGGACCCCGCTCCCTGATCCGGCCCGATCGGCAGGACGCCCCCTAGCGACCCCTCATCCGTCACCGCAGGGGTGACACGGGTATGCGGGGCTCCGCACCCCCGGGAAGATGGGACGGGACGATCATGAATCGCGGGCATCGGGGGATGGCGTGACGTACACACAGGGGTGGGACGCGGCCCAGGTCGGCTTCGGCCCGGGGATACGGAACCTGATCGAGGAGGAACTCGTACCGGACCGCGCCGTCGTGGTCCGGACCGGGACGTACGTCGTCGACCCGCCCTTCTTCGGCAACGGCGACATCGGGCGCGTCGCCGTGTGCGGCGCCGTCAACGAACTGGCCGTCACCGGCGCCGAACCCCGGCACGTCGCCCTCGGCATCGTGCTGGAGGCCGGTCTCCCGCTGGAGCTCGTCCGCAGGCTCACCGCCTCCGTGCGCACGGCCGCCGCCGAGGCCGGCGTCGCGATCGCCGCCGTCGACACCCAGGTCGTCCGGGCGGGGGAGGCCGACCGGGTCTTCGTCACCGCGACCGCCTTCGGGGTGCTCGGCGGCGGACCGCCCCTGGACCTGCACACGGTGCGGCCCGGCGACCGCATCGTGGTGACCGGGCCGTTGGGCAGCCACGCCGCGCACCTCGTCTCGCTGCGCGACGGCCTCGGGTACGAGCACCACGTGCCCAGCGACTGCGCACCCCTGGCGGGCCTGATGCGGACGGTCGGCGCCGATCTGCGCCATGCCCGGACCGTGGTCGCGGGGGGCCTGGCCGAGGTGCTGCGCCAGTGCGCCGCGGGCCGCGGGCTGACCCTGCGGGTGGACGAGGCGGCCCTGCCCGTGCGCCACGAGGCCCGGGTGGCCCTGGGCGCCCGGGGGCTGGCCCCGCTGGACGCGGCCTGCGCCGGCTGCCTGTGCCTGTTCGTCCCGCCGGACCGCACCGGCCGGGTGCTGGCGGCGCTGCGCGCCCACCCGCACGGGCGCCGGGCCGCGGTCGTCGGCGCGGTCACCGCCGATCCCGTGGGGGACGTGGAGTTCCTGGCGTACGACGGCCAACTCCGCGCGCGGGCGGTGCCCTTCGGTTCCGTTCCCGAGCGGCTGCTCTGACCGGCCGGCCCTTCGTACCCGTCAAGTGCGTTGCATGAACACTCGGTTGATCTGCGGGTGCGGTGACCCGTCGGCGCATATGCTCGCCCCGTACACCCGCACTGCGTACATCCGTACGTCGTGCAGCTGTGCTTCCGCATGCCTCGCAGCCGTTAGGGGACCGCGCCGTGAGTGTCCGTATCCAGCCCTCTTCCCAGGTCGACGAGAGCGCCGAACTCGGTGAGGGGACCACGATCTGGGATCTGGCGCAGATCCGCGAGGAGGCCCGGCTCGGCCGCGGCTGCATCGTGGGGCGCGGGGCGTACGTAGGGCCGGGCGTGCGGATCGGCGACCACGTGAAGCTGCAGAACTACGCGCTCGTCTACGAGCCCGCGGAACTGGGCGACGGCGTGTTCATAGGCCCCGCGGCCGTGCTCACCAACGACTTCTACCCGCGTGCGGTCGACCCCGAGGGCCGGATCAAGCGCGACGGCGACTGGGAGGCTGCCGGAGTGGTCGTGGCCGAAGGGGCCTCGCTGGGGGCCCGTTCGGTGTGCGTGGCCGGGGTGCACATCGGCCGCTGGGCGCTCGTCGCGGCCGGCGCCGTGGTGTCCAGGGACGTGCCGGACTTCGCGCTCGTCGCGGGCGTACCGGCCCGGCGCATCGGCTGGGTGGGGCGGGCCGGGGTCAAGCTGGTGGAGCGCGAGGGTGAGCCGGGCACGTGGGAGTGCCCGCGCACCGGAGCGCTGCACGACGAGAAGGACGGGACGCTCATCGAGCGAACCTGACGGAATGTCGGCAATTTAGGGCACCGGCATTTCCTCAAAACCACAATCAACGAACATCCGCGGGCATAACGTGTCTCTGCACACGGGATCTGAGCAGGCAACAGGCCATGTTCAGTGGGGGGTTGTGTACGACGCGGACACCGGGGGCAGTGGCATGTCCGGCGTGGATCCACCACGCCTGCCGACACTGCCGATCACGTGTGTCCCGGTCCGGGGCATCGCTGGGGGGATCCAGACGCCGGCCTCCGGACGGTTCGTGCCGGTGGCGTGACATCGCCGCCGGCACGGGCGCCGTCATGCGCAGTCCCCCTCCACGGAGCGACGACCGCCAGGTCCGTCCGAGGAGAACGATCAGAGGGGGTAGGTGTGTTGGAGCCGAACAGCTCGGACATACGGGGTGCGGGGAGCACCAGGGGATTCGGGGTGGGGACCCGATGACCACCACACGATTAGGAGCACTTGCTCACGAGGATCCGTCGCTGCACGCCCTCGCCGAGCGGCTGCTCGCGCTGGCCGAGGCGGGGCTTCCCGCGATGTACCTGCCGGACGCCGAGAACTTCGTGTTCACCAGGGCGGGAGTGGTGTCGCCCGACGGCACCCGCAGCCTGGAACGGCGGGGAACGAGCACCCGGTACGCGGCGATCACCGCGCTCGGCGCCCGCTTCCTGCCCGAGGACCGCCAGCGCGCCCTCTTCGGCGGACGCTCCGCCGAAGAGTTCACGGGCGTACTCGTGGAGCGGCTGGCGGGGGTGGTGAACCTCGGCGACGCGGCGCTCATCGCCTGGGCCGCCGCGGAGACCGGCCATCCCAAACTGTCCGACGCGCTCGACCGGGTGGCCGCGCTGGACGTGCCCGGCCGGCCGCAGTACACGGTCGAGGCGGCCTGGGTGCTGTCCGCCCTCACCGCCGCCCGCGCCGTGCTGGACGTCGAGGACCGCCTCGCGGCGGCCCGCGGGCGGCTGCTCGCGGCGAGGATCGGCGACAGCCCGCTCTTCCCGCACGCCACCGCACCCGGCCTGGTCCCCGGCTACCGGTCCCACGTGGCCTGTTTCGCCGACCAGACCTACCCGCTCCAGGCGCTGGCCCGGCTGCACGCGAGCGGCGGCGACCCGGAGGCCCTCGCGGCCGCCGACGCCTGCGCTGCCCGCATCTGCGAGCTCCAGGGCGACGGCGGACAGTGGTGGTGGCACTACGACGCCCGCGAGGGCGGCGTGGTGGAGGGCTACCCGGTCTACAGCGTGCACCAGCACGCGATGGCGCCCACCGCCCTGTTCGACCTCGCCGAGGCCGGCGGAACGGACTTCGGCGCGGCGATCCGGCGCGGGCTGCGCTGGATGACCGACGTGCCCGAACTCGCCGATCCCACCGGGAACCCGCGCGAGCCGATGATCCGCGAGGACTTCGGCGTCACCTGGCGCAAGGTCTACCGCGGCGACCCGAAGAAGGCCGTCCGGGCCGCCCGCGGGCTCACCACCAAGGTGGCACCGCACGCCCGCCTCGCACCGCTCGACCGGATCTTCCGGCCGGGCGCGGTGGACCGCGAGTGCCGACCGTACGAGTTCGGCTGGATGCTCTTCGCCTGGCTCGGGGGTCCCCGGAGATGACTCGACGACAGACCCTCTTCGGGGTCCCGCTCGACCCCCTGACCATGGACGAGACCGTGCAGCGCTGCCTGGACGCGGTGCGGCGCGGAGAACAGATCGAGATCGGCATGGTCAACGCGGCCAAGCTGGTCAACATGCGGCGCGACCCCCTCCTCGCCGAGGCGGTCGCCGGCTGCGACCTGGTCCTCGCCGACGGCCAGGCCGTCGTCTGGGCCGGCCGGGTGCTGGGCGTGAAACTCCCCGAACGGGTCGCCGGAATCGACCTGTTCATGCGGCTGCTGGCCGCCGCGGAGGTCGCGGACATCCCCGTCTACCTGCTCGGCGCCCAGGAGGACGTCCTGGAGATGATGCTCGGGCAGATCTCCGAGCGCTTCCCGAAACTGCGCGTGGCCGGCAGCCGCAACGGCTACTTCGGCGACGGCGACCAGGAGGCCATCGCCGACGCCATCGCCGACAGCCGGGCGCGGCTGCTGTTCCTCGGCATGACCTCGCCCAAGAAGGAGATCTTCACCGCCGGCTACGGCAAGCGCACCGGCGCCCACGTGGTCCACGGCGTCGGCGGCTCCTTCGACATCCTCGCCGGCATCACCAAGCGGGCCCCCCTGGTCTGGCAGCGGATGGGCCTCGAATGGTTCTACCGCACCCTCCAGGAGCCGCGCCGACTCGGCAAGCGCTACCTCACCACCAACGCCGCCTTCCTCGTCATGACGGTCCGGGAACTCATCCACCGCACACCGTCCGCCCCTTCCGCGAACAGGAGTTACTGATGCGCGTCGTCGTCGTCGGACAGGGTTACGTCGGACTGCCGCTGGCCATCCGGGCCGCCGAGGTCGGACACCAGGTGATCGGTTACGACGTGGACACCCGGCGGGTCAAGAGCCTCGCCGCAGGTGAGTCGTACGTGGAGGACGTCTCCTCCGAACGGCTGGCCCGCGCACTGGCGCGCGGCACCTACCGCCCCAGCGAACTGGCCCGGGACTGCGGCGGCTTCGACGTCGCCGTCGTCACCGTGCCGACCCCCTTACAGGACGGCGCCCCCGACCTGCGCTACATCGAGGAGTCGGCGCACACACTGGCCCGCTTCCTGCGCCCCGGTGCCACCGTCATCCTGGAGTCCACCACCTACCCGGGCACCACCGAGGAGCTGTTCGCGCCGATCCTGGAGGACGGCTCCGGGCTCACCGCGGGCGCCGACTTCCACCTCGGCTACAGCCCCGAGCGGATCGACCCCGGCAACACCGTCTGGGGCTTCCAGCAGACCCCCAAGGTGGTGTCCGGCGTCGACGCCCGCTCCCTGAAGGCCGTCGAGGCCTTCTACGGGGAACTCGTCGACACCACCGTGCCGGTGCGCTCCCCCAAGGAGGCCGAACTGGCAAAACTGCTGGAGAACACCTTCCGGCACGTGAACATCGCCCTCGTCAACGAGATCGCCATGTTCGCCCGGCACCTGGACATCGACGTCTGGCAGGCCATCGAAGCGGCCTCCAGCAAGCCCTTCGGCTTCATGAAGTTCACCCCCGGCCCGGGCGTCGGCGGCCACTGCCTGCCCATCGACCCCTCGTACCTCAACTGGCGGGTGCAGCGCGAGCTCGGCCAGAACTTCCGCTTCGTCGAACTCGCCAACGACATCAACAACCACATGCCCGAGTACGTGACGCGGCGCGTGATCGACGCGCTCAACGCCAAGCGCCGCTCGGTCAACGGCTCCAAGATCCTGCTGCTGGGCCTCGCCTACAAGAAGAACACCGGCGACGCCCGGGAGTCGCCCGCCGTCCGCATCGCCCAGCTGCTCCTCGACATGGGCGCCAAGGTCCGCGCGGCCGACCCCCACGTGGTGGAGAGCATCAAGGTCGACGCCCGCCTCGTACGGGTCGAGCCGACCCGCAAGGAACTGGCGGCCGCCGACGTGGTGGTCCTGCTCACCGACCACGACTCCTTCGACTACCAGTCGGTCACCGAGCACGCCTCCTTCGTCCTCGACTGCCGCAACCGGGTCTCCGGACCCACCGTGGAGGTGCTCTGACCCCGTGACCAGGATCGTCTGCGTGGCCGGAGCCCGGCCCAACTACATGAAGATCAAACCGGTGATGGACGCACTGGAGCGCCGCGGCGCCGAGGTGATCCTCGTCCACACCGGACAGCACTACGACGAGTCCATGAACGACGTGTTCTTCCGCGACCTCGGCATCCGGCCGCCCGACCGCTACCTGGGCGCCGGATCCGGCAGCCACGCGCAGCAGACCGGGCGGGTCATGGGCGCCTTCGAGCCGCTGCTCGACGAACTGGCCCCGGACGCCGTCGTGGTGGTCGGCGACATCAACTCCACCCTGGCCTGCGCCCTGGTCACCGCGAAGGCCGGCCCGCTGCTGGCCCATGTGGAGGCCGGCCTGCGCAGCCGTGACTGGAGCATGCCGGAGGAGGTCAACCGGGTCGCCACCGACCGGCTCAGCGACTACCTGCTGGCGCCCTCGCCCGATGCCGCCGTGAACCTGCGCGCGGAGGGCTACCGCGAGGACCAGATCCACGTCGTCGGCAACGTCATGATCGACACCCTCCTCGCCAACCTGGACCGGGCCCGGCAGTCGGACATCCTGGACCGGTACGGGCTCACCCGCGGCGGATACGGCCTGGTCACCCTGCACCGGCCGGCCAATGTGGACGACCCCGCCGCGCTGCGCGGCCTGCTGAAGGCCCTGGGCGAGATCGCCGACCGCTGTCCGCTGCTGCTGCCCGTGCACCCGCGGGCCGCCGAGCGGCTGGCCGAACTGGGCGTGCCCGGCGGCATCCGGACGGTACCGGCCGCCGGGTACCTCGACTTCATCGCGCTCCAGGACGCCGCCCGCGTGGTGCTCACCGACTCCGGGGGCATCCAGGAGGAGACCACCGCGCTGGGGGTGCCCTGCGTGACCCTGCGGGAGAACACCGAGCGCCCCATCACCGTGGAGGAGGGCACGAACGTGCTGGCGGGCACGGATCCGGAACGCATCACGGCCACCGTGCACCGGGTCCTCGACCACCCGCCCGCGCCGCGCTGCCCGGAGCTCTGGGACGGCCGGGCAAGCGAGCGGATCGCCGCGGTCCTGCTCGACGGGCCGCCCGCGCACACCCGGCCGCGCCCGACCGACCTCGTGTCGCGCGAGCCGGCCACCGATCGACAGCACGTGCTGTAAACGCAATTCGAAGGGGAAGACCATGGATCTCGCGGAGATCTGGCGGGTCATGCGCAGGCGCTGGTACGTGCTGCTGCCCGGACTGCTGATCACGGCGGTGCTCACCGCCGCCGTGTACCTGCTGGTCCCGGTGGAGTACCGGTCGCAGAGCACGGTGACCCTGCTGAATTCGAAGAAGGCCACGGTGGCCTTCGACGGCAACCCCTTCCTGAGCACCCAGGCCTCGCTCACCGGCATGGCCGACGGCCTGGCCCGCAACCTCAACTCCGACGACTCCAAGGCCGACCTCAAGGCCCTCGGCGTCACCGGAGTCCACGAGGCGAAGATCGCCGACAACGCGCTGGGCCCCTACATGTGGCTCAGCGTCGTCGGGACCGACCCGGCCGCCGTGCTGAAGTCGGACGAGATCCTCACCACGTACGCCGAGAAGCGACTGCTGGACTTCCAGAACCAGCAGTCGGTGACCCCCGACGCCATGATCCGGATGGCCACGATCGTGCCTCCCCAGAAACCCGAGGCGCAGACCAAGGCCAGGCTCCAGTTCCTGATCATGGCGGGCGCGCTGGGCTTCGTACTCAGCCTGGTGGCCACCTTCTTCGTGGAGGCGCGGCGGCGCCGGAGCGCGTCGTCCGGCAGGCACCGGCCCGCACCCGGCGAGGGCGGCGAGCCGGCCGCCCTCGACGCCGGTGACCCGACGGCCACCCTGCGGATGACCGTCGCCCACCCGGCCGGCTCCGGCGCGGCGGGCTCCCGTACGGCCGGATCGCCGTGACCGGCCCCGCGGCGGACACCGAGAGCGCCACCCCGGCGACGCCCTCGCTGGGACGCAAGGTCGGCTCTGCGGCCAAGTGGAGCCTGATCAACACCGTGGTGATGCGGCTCGGCAACTTCGCCACCGGCATCGTCCTGGCCCGCTTCTTCCTCGGACCCGAGGCCTGGGGCGTGTACGGCATCGCCCAGACCGTCCTGCTGGTCCTCCTCTCCGCCAACGAACTCGGCGTCTCACTGGCCATCGTGCGCTGGGAGGGCGACCCGCGCCGCTTCGCCCCGACCGTCCTCACCCTCAGCGCCGCCTCCAGCTGCCTGCTCTACGCCGTGCTGTTCGCGGCCGCCCCCGCGGTGGCCGGGGTGCTCGGCTCGCCCGAGGCCTCCGGGGTCCTGCGCGTGATGTGCCTGTGCGTGGTCCTCGACGGCCTCTCCCAGGTGCCCGCCGGCTTCCTCACCCGGGAGTTCGCGCAGGGCCGGCGGATGGCCGTCGACGGCCTCAACTTCGTCCTCAGCACCGCCGTCACCCTGCTCCTCGCCGTCGACGGCTGGGGCGCGATGAGCTTCGCCTGGGGCTCCGTGGTGGGCAACGTGGCCGCGCTCATCGGCTGCTGCCTCGCCGCCCCCGGCACCCTGCGGTTCGGCTGGGACCGCGAACAGGCCCGGGCACTGCTCCGGTTCGGGCTGCCGCTCGCCGGGGCCAGCATGCTCGCCCTCGGCGTGGTCAACGTCGACACCATGGTGGTGGGTTCGACCCTGGACCCGCTCGCCCTCGGCTTCTACGTGCTCGCCTTCAACATCTCCGGCTGGCCCGTGCGCATCATCTCCGAGGCCGCCCGCCGCGTCTCCTTCGCCGGGTTCTCCCGGCTTGCCGACTCGCCGCAGGCGCTGGCCGCCGGATTCAGCCGCGCCCTCGGCGTGGTGATGGCCGGCACCGTACCGATCTGCGTCCTGCTCGCCGCCCTCGCCGCCCCCGTCGTGGACCTGATCTACGGCGAACGCTGGCTGCCCGCCGCCCGGGCCCTGCCCTGGCTGATGGCACTCGGCCTGGTCCGCATCGGCTGCGAACTCGCCTACGACTGCCTGGTGGCCATCGGCCGGCGCCGCTCCCTCATCGGCGTCCAGGCACTGTGGCTGGTCGTCCTGATCCCGGCCCTCGTGATCGGCGCCCGCACCGGCGGGATCGTCGGGGTGGCCCAGGGGCACGTCCTGGTCGCCGGAGCCGTCGTGGTCCCGGTGTTCCTCCTCGCCCTGCACCGCGGCGGCATCCGCCTCGCCACCGTCGCCCGGGCCTGCGCCTGGCCCCTCCTCGGCGGAGCGGTCATGGCCGCCGTACTCCTTCTCCTGGAGCGGTACCTGGGCGACGGAGTCCTCGCCCTCCTGGCGACCGGAGCCGCCGGGACGCTGGCCTACGTCCTGTGCATCCTGCCCGGCCGGGCATTACTCAAGGGGTAGGCGGCCGTGACCCAGCACCGAAGGCGCCTGACGGCGTGGCTGCTCGCCGGAGTGGTCCTGGCCGTCGTCCTCACCCTGTACCGGGCGGACCGCACCGCCATGAGCGAGCACTCGGCGGCGCCCGGCGCCGGCACGAGCGCCACACCCTCCGCCACGGCGCCACCCGCCCCCTCCGCCTCGCCGACCACCTCCGCCCCGCCCTCCCCGACCGCCTCACCGGAAACGGGCGAACCGTCGCCGACCACCTCCGCCCCGCCCTGCACCTCGCCCGGCACCTGCGGGTTCCCCGACGCGAGCACCACCGGCCCGCGGATCGGGCTGGAACGGCACGACACCGGGAACCTGTCCATCAAGAAGGACGGCACGGTCATCAAGGGCTGGGACATCCAGGGCTCCCTCGACATCTACGCCAACGACGTCACCGTCATCGACAGCAGGATCACCTCGACCAACTGGTGGGGCATCAACCTGCGCCCCGGCTTCAGCGGACTGAAGGTCCTGCACACCACGATCACCGCCGTACCCGGCAAGGGCCCCGACAACGGAGGCGTCAACTACGCCGTCTCCAACATGGGCGGCAGCTCGATCGAGGTCGGCTGGTGCGACATCTCTGTGTTCGGCAACGCCCTGTCCATGGGCCAGGGCGATCTGCACGACAACTACGTCCACGACCTCGTCGCCTTCCGCAACCAGGGCGGCGAATGGCAGCACACCGACGCCGTCATCAGCGGCGGCGGCAACAAGGGCCGGCTGACCATCCGCCGCAACACCCTGCTGAACCCCACTGCGGTCGACCGGGGCGCGACCGCCGCCGTGGGCCTGTTCGCCGACACCGGAGTGGTCTCCTCCGTCGTCGTCGAGGGCAACTGGCTGGCCGGGGGAGCGTACGCCCTCTACGGCGGCGGCCCCGGCTCCACCGGGATCCAGGTCACGAACAACGTCTTCTCCACGCAGTACCACCCCGCCGGCGGGGCCTACGGCGCGGCCACCGCCTGGAACGCGGGCGGCGCCGGGAACGTGTGGAAGGGCAACCGCATGTCCGACGGCAGACCCGTGGAACCCCCACCCGCCTCCTGACCACCGAGAGGACCGACAGGACATGATGCGCCGGATCGCACGGGCCCCCTGGGAACTGCTCAAGCGGACCTTCGGCTGGCTCGTGCTCTTCGAAGCCAGGAACAAGGTCCTGCTGGCCCCCTCCGCCCTGCGGCTGCGCCGCCTGGAGGACGCCGAGACCCGCCGGCTCGCCGCCGGCCTGGGCGAGCCCCCGGCCGCTCTGGTCGCCACCGTCATCCCCACCCACCGGCGCCCCGAGGCGCTGCGCGCCGCGGTCCGCTCCGCCCTGGACCAGTCGGTCACCGACCAGGTGGTCATCGTCGTCGACGACGGCGCCGGACTCCCCGAACTGCCCGACGATCCCAGGCTGTTCGCCGTGTCCCTCGCCCGCAACACGGCGACCGCCGGAGTCGTGCGCAACGTGGGCATCCGGCTGACCAGGTCGCGCTACGTCGCCTTCCTCGACGACGACAACCTGTGGGAGCCCGACCACCTCGAACAGGCCCTGGCCGTGCTGCAGGCCCCCGACGGACCCGACGCCGTCTACACCGCGCTGCGCAGGGTGCTGCCCGACGGCACGGACCGGGACGTCCTGTCCGTGCCCTTCGACCGCCGCCGCGCCGCCCACGAGGCCTTCCTCGACACCAACGCCTTCGTGGCGCGGCGCAACCGGTCCCTGTACTTCAGCCGGCTGCGCCGCACCCCCGAGGTGCTGCCCCGCGAGGACTGGGAACTCGTGCGC
Organism: Streptomyces sp. Sge12; assembly: GCF_002080455.1. Taxonomy (NCBI): domain Bacteria; kingdom Bacillati; phylum Actinomycetota; class Actinomycetes; order Kitasatosporales; family Streptomycetaceae; genus Streptomyces; species Streptomyces sp. Sge12. The sequence goes on along the minus strand of NZ_CP020555.1, from coordinate 1,761,566 downwards.
CGCTACGGCCGCCGCCACGAGGTCCGCCACCTGCCCCGGGCGACCGTCCGCTACCTGGTCAACCCGGGGAGCTTCTACACCGCCTGGGACGGCTCCTGAGCGCTGTCGGCCCCCTGCGCCACGGCTGAGCGCGCCGCGCGGCGGCCGTGCCGGGCGGGCCGTCCGGCTGGAGGGAAACCCGCTGGTGGGCGCGGATCCGGCCCCCGTAGACTCCGGTGCTCGTGACCGAGATCAGCACCGCCCCGACCGCCGTCCCCGCCCAGCCCGCCGCGTCCGCGCCCACCGCGTCCGCCCTCGCCGCGGACGCCGAGTCGGTCGGCGCCGCCGTGGCCGCCGCGGGCCGGGGCCTGATCGACCGCGAGACGGTCGCGGAGGTGGTCACGCTCTGCGCGGTCGCCGGGGAGCACCTGCTGGTCATCGGCGCGCCGGGCACCGCCAAGTCCGAGGCCGTGCGCCGGATCGCCGGTGGGCTCGGCGGCCGCTACTTCGAGTACCTGCTCGGCCGGTTCACCGAGCCGAACGAGCTGTTCGGCCCCGTCGACCTGCGCGGCCTGCGCGAGGGCCGGGTCGAGTTCGAGACCGCCGGGATGCTGCCCGAGGCGGAGATCGCCTTCCTGGACGAGGTGTTCCTCGGATCCACCGCCGTGCTCAACACCCTCCTCGGGCTGCTCAACGAACGGGTCTTCCGCCGCGGCCGCACCGTCCTCGACAGCCCGCTGCGGGTCTGCGTCGGCGCCGCCAACCACCTGCCCGACGACCCCGCCCTGGCCGCCTTCGCGGACCGCTTCCTCGCCCGCGTGTTCGTCGAGCCGGTGGCGGACGCCCGGCTGGAGGAACTACTGGAGGCCGGCCGCCGCCCCGCGGCCGCGCCCACCGCGCCGGCCGTCCCCGGCGGCCTGCTCGCCGCCGTCGACCGGCTCGCCGCCGCCGCCCGCGCCTGCGACCTCGACGAGGTCACCCCGCTGATCGGTACCGCGCTGCGCCGGCTGCGCGCCGCCGGCGTGCCGGTCGGCGACCGCCGGGCGGTGCGCTCCCAGAAGCTGGTCGCGGCCGCCGCCGTCCTGGACGGCCGGACCACCGCATCCGCGCGCGACCTGTGGGTACTGCCGCTGATCGCCCCGACCGCCGACACCCAGGCGCTGGCCCGCGACACCCTCGCCGACCTGGTGGAGAAGGCCGCCAACCGCAGCCTGGCGCACGCCGCCGAGGAAATGTCCCGCAGCAGCGCCGCGCGCGCCGAGCGGCTGGCCCGCACCGGCACGGCCCTGCTCGCGGAGCACCGGGACCTCCCCGAGGGACGTGACTCGCGGCTGCGGCTGGAGGCCGCCCTGCGCGAGATCGACGCGGGCTTCGAGCCGGCCGACCTGCCGGCCGCGCTGGCGGGCATACGCGCCGAGCTGGTCGCGGCGGTCGCCCCCTCGTGACCGCCGCCCAGCCGTCTGCGCCCACCGCGGCGCCCACCCCTGCACCCGCCCCGCCGCCCACCCCTGCGCCGTCCTTTCCCCTCCGGTGGGAGCGCCGCGAGCCCCCGCTCCCGGCCGCCGCCGTCCTCGCGGTGGGCGACGCGGTGCCCGGCCTCGCTGCCGCGGCCCTGGCGCGGGTCCGCGACGGCGCCCGCCTCGGCGTACTCGCCGACGACGGTCCGGGCCTGCCGGCCGCCGACCGCGCGTTGCTCGTGCTCGGCGCGGAGGCGGACCTTCCGTGGGCCGACGGCGCCCGCTACCTGGGCCGTGACGCCGGCCTGCTGGTCCCCACCACGGCCCGCCCCGCGCCGGCCGCCCCGCTCTGGCGCCGGGCCCTGGGCGCGGCCGAGGGCCAGCTCTGCGTCCTCATCCCGGGCCGTGCGCTGGTCGCCGACCCGCCCGCCCCGGTCACCTCCCCGGACGCGCTGGACGCCTTCACCCGGCCGGAGGGCGCCGACCCGGCGCCCCGCGGTTCGGCCGCCCCAGGGTGGAGTGCCGGCCGATGAAGACCACCCGCCTGCCCGCCGCCCTCGCCCCCTGGGCCGGCACCCTCTCCGCCATCACCCCCGAACTCGCCGTCGCCTTCGGCCCGTTGCTCCACCGCCTGGACGCCCTGGTCGGCGAGCGGGAGCCCGTGGCCGACCTCGTCGGCGACCCCGACGGCCTCGGCGGCCTCGCCCGCTCGGGCCGGCCGGACCGGCTGCTTGCCTCCGAGTGGCTGCTCGCCGAGGAGTACCCGGAGGAGTTCCTGCGCCGCCTCGTCGACGGCGAACTGCTCCACCTGGCCCCCGAGTTCCGCACCCCGGCGGTCCGCGGCAGGATCGCCGCCCTGGTCGACACCGGCCCCACCCAGGCCGGCGCGGGCCGGCTGGTCCAGCTCGCCGCGCTCCTCGTCCTGCACCGCCGGGCGGCCGCGCGCGGCACCGAACTGGTCGTCCTCGTCCTCGGCGACCCGCACGGACGCCGGCTCACCGGCGACCTCGCCGAGCTGCTGCCGGCCTGGCTGGCCGCACGCCGACCGGCCGACCCGACGCCCTCGGACGTACAGCAGGCGCTGGACGGCCTGGACGCCGCCGATCAGGCCTGGCTGCTGACCTCGCCGCGCCTCGCCGAACGGCTACCGGCGCGCTCCAGGGTCCTGACGAGCGAGCCCACCCGCTGGTCCGCCGACGGCGCCGGCCACGCCGTCGTCCGGCTCGACGGTGCGACGGCCGAACTCCCGCTGCCCGCAAGCGGGATCGCCGTACGGGCGCTGCGCGGGGCGGAGTTCCGCCGGGCCGAGCCGGTCCCGGTCGGCGGCCCGGCCGCCGACCCCGGGGGAGCGGCCGTACGGGCGCTGCCCGCCTTCACCACCGACGCCCGCACCCTGCTCGTCCGGAGCGCACAGGGCACCACCCTGTTCGCCGCCAACCTGCCGCACCCCGACCCCCGCGTCATCACCGCCGTCCGGGCGCGCCGCCACGACCTGCCCGGCCCGGTGCTCGCCGCCGGCCGGACGGGCCGACGCCTGATCGCCCTGTACGTACGCGACGGCAAGCTGGTCCCGTACGTCAGCGGCCGGCCCCTCGGCGGATACACCTGCGACCTCGCCGCCTTCGGGATCGGCGACGCCCTGCCGCAGGAGCTGTTCGCCCGCCCGGTCCTGCCGGTCCTGCGCGGTGGCCGCGACCTGTTGCTGCCGCTCGTCGGCCGCTGGTGGCGGATCGCCCCGGACGGCAGCGTCGCCGACGACGGACCGCTCGGCCGGGGTGCGCAGGACCGGCAGCACTTCGACCGGTTCCGCGAGCCGCGGCTGTTCGCCGGCCGACCGCTCCACGAGCCGGCCCGCGAAGCCCGCCACTTCCTGCACGGCGGTGACTCCCAGGCCTGGTCGGCGGACGGCCGGACCTGGACGGCGCGGACCGGCGAGGGGGACGAGAGCCGCATCTCGTTCCGCGAGAACGCCGATGTGATCGGCCTGGTCCACGACGAGCGGGCGCCCGCACTGATCACCGTCAGCCGCAGCGGCCTCCTGGTACGCAGCGTGCGCGCCGACGGCGTACGAACCCTGGCCCGCTTCTCCGGTGGCTCCGTGCCCCCGGCCGTGCACCCCTCCCTGCCGCTGATCGCCGCCGAGACCCGGCAGGGCCGGATCGTCGTCGGCGACGCCAACACCGGCCGGATCCAGTTCCAGATCGGAGGCGCCGAATGAGCGCCACCCGGGGCGCGGCGTTCCACGCCGCCGTCACGGCCACCGGGTTCGTCCTCGACGTACCCGTGATCGGCCCGGCCGAGGCCGCCGGGCGCGCCATCGACTCCTGGCAGGACGGCGCCGAGCTGCGGCAACTGCCGGACGGCCGATGGCTGTACGTCCTGGCCGCACCCGTCGAGATCCGCGCCGACCGGGCCCCCGGGCTGCCCGTCGTGCGGACGGACCGCGGTGCGTACGCCGCGGTCGGAGCCGACCCCCGCGCCGCAGCCGCCGGACAACTCGCGGTCGCCACAGGGGGAGTGACGGTCATTCACCCGATCGCGGAACTGGCGGAGCTGGACCCGGCCGCGTGGCTCGACCTGTCCGGAATCACGCTCCACCGCCCGCGGCCGGCCGGCGCCGCCGAGCACGAGGCCGAACCCGTCGTGGAAGCCGTCCCGCAGCCGCCGGAGCCGAACCTGCGGGCCGCCGCCGGCATCGCGCCCCGGAGCGAGCGGGCCCGGCGGCTCACCGAGGACGCCCCGGCCGGCACCCGGCGCCGGGCGCCCCTCCTCGCGGGGCGGTCCGGGCCGGCGTCCGTGACCGGCCCGCTCGCCCTCGCCACGGTCGTCCTCCTCGTGGTGCTGCCCCTCCTCGTCGTCGTCGCGTCGCAGGGCAGCGCCTTCCACGTCGGCATGCTGCTGCTGGCGTTCGCCGCAGGCCCGGCCGCCGCCCGCTTCCGCAAGCGCAACAGTGGCGGCGCACCGGGCCCGGAAGGTTCCGGCACCGGGGCCGGCGCCACCACCTCGGAACCGGAGCAGGGCCGTTCGCGCAGCCGCGCCCGCCGCCCGCTGTTCGACGCCCTCCTGGCCCGCCTGGCGATGCGTACGGCCGGCCCGCTGATCCAGGGCCGGCACGCCCGCTACCTGCGCGAGCTGACCAGGGCCTTCGAGCAGCGCCGCTGGGAGGACGCGCTGCGCGACGCGATCCGGCTCACGGGCGACGGGCCGGCCGAGCAGAAGCCCTGGCTGGCCCTCGGACTGCCCCGCCGCTACGAGGGCGCCCTGCGCCCCACGCCCCGGGCCGGCGGATCCGGCGCCGCCTCCCCGCTGTCCGGCCGCACGGTGCACCAGCACCTCGCCGCGCTCTACCAGCGGGCCGCCGAGGACCTGGAGCGCGCGGGACGGATCGACGAGGCCGCATTCGTCCTCGCCGACCTGCGGGGCGCCCCGGACGAGGCCGTCGCCTTGCTGGTGCGGCACCGGCGCACCGCGCAGGCCGCCGAGCTGGCGGAGGGCCGCGGCCTCGGCGCGGACCTCGTGGTCCGGCTCTGGTGGCAGGCCGGCGAGCGCGAGCGCGCCGTCCGGACGGCCCACCGCCGGGGCGCGTTCGCCCCGGCCGTCGAGCGCCTCGCGGCCGTCGACCCGGCGTCCGCCCGTGAGCTGCGGGTCGCCTGGGCCGCGCACTGCCGGGAGTCCGGCGACCGGCTGGGCGCCGCCGAGGTGCTCTGGGCGGACGAGACCCTGCGGCCCTCGGCGGTCGGCGACCTGCGCGACGCCGTCGCGCTCGGCGGGCCGACCCGGAGCCGGGCGCTGCCCCACCTGCTGGCGCTCGGCGCCGGAGGGTCGACCCGGGCGCTCGCCCTGGCCGTCCTCGACGGCGACGGGCACCCCGACACCACCGGGCGGTCGGCGCTGGCCGCCGCACTGGCACAACTCCCGGCCGCGGACCCGGCCGTGGACCGTGAACTCGCCACCGCGGCGGCCCGGGCGGTCGTCCGGGACGGCGGCTTCGGCGGCACCCTCTCCGACCGGGACGCCGCTGCCCGCCACCGGCGGCTGCTGAAGCGGGCCGACCCGCTGGTCGCCGCCGACCTGGCCGGCCCGAGCCGCGCGGCCCCCGCGGCACACCTCGCCGCGTACACCGCCGCCGACCGGCCCGGCACGCTGCCGGTGCTGGACGCGGCGCTGCTCGGCAACGGCTCCGTCCTGGTCGCCTGCGGCCAGGCGGGCGCCCGGCTGCTCACCGCCGACGGCCGGACCAAGGCCCGCTGGGACGTGCCCGCCGACCAGCTGGTGCTGGCCGACCACGGCGGCACCGCCCTGCTCGTGGCGGGCTACGGGCGGGTCCGGGAAGTCTCCCGGCTCGACCTCGCCACCCGCTCGGTCCGGCGCTGGACGACGCTGCGCGCGCGGCAGATCGTCCCCTCCTTCGACGGCCGGCACCTGATCACGGCCGACGACGACGGCATCAGCGTCCTGGACACCCTCGCGGCCCGGCCCACCGTGGTCTGGCGCGAACTCGGCGGCGGCGAGCGGCTGCTCGGCCGGCTCGCCCGCACCCCCGCCGGATGCACGGGCGTCGTGGCGTCGCCGCTTCCCGACGGTACGCAGCTCGTCGAGCTCTGGCGCTGGGACCTGCCCGGCTGGGAGCTGCGCTCGCGGCTGCGGACCGACGCGTTCCGCCCCGGCCACTGCGCGGCGCTCGCCTCCGGCGGCCTGCTGGCGGCCGACCCGGAGCCGGCGGACGGGCCGCCCGAGCGGACCGTCCTGCACTGGACCACCGAGCGCCCGCTCACCCGCTCCGGCGCCGGCGCCGTCCCGAGCATCGAAGGCGTCGCACCGCACGGCCCGATCGTCGACGGCGACCACTGGACGCTCGCGGTGCCCGGCCCCGACGGCACCGGAGTCCTCCTCCACACCGGCGCGGGCGCGGGATCCGCGCCCGCCGCCACCGTGTTCCTCCCCCAGGCCGACACGCAGGTCCCGGGCCTTCGCCGGCACGGCGATGCGGTCACCCACTGGCACCGCTCCGGCCGTGTCCTCGCCACCACCCCCGACGGAGCCACCCTGCTCGCCAACCTGCGCGTCACGGTCGGCTGAGGAGGAGGCCCGGGGCGAGCGCGCGCGCCCGACGCCGGCTCAGGGCCCGGGCGTGGCCCGCAGCGCCGACGGGCTGGCCAGTGCGCGGGCGGCCGCCCGGCTCGCGGGCCGGCCCAGCGCCGCCCGCGAGGTCTCCCGCAGCAGAACGGCCGCACGGAACGCGGCCGTCGCGGCAGGCCCGTTCCGGCGCCCGTAGAGCCGTACCCGGTTGAGCGTCAGCAGGGTCCACAGCCGCGGCGATACCTGCGAGTCCCCGCCCAGGTGGGTGGCCGTGGCCGAGGGCTCCAGCCGTGTGACGAAGCCGAGGTCGCGGGCCCGCAGGCAGTACTCGGTCTCCTCCGAGTACAGGAAGAAGGACTCGTCCCAGGCCCCGCACGCCCGAAGGCACTCCCCGGACAGGGCCATCAGCGCGCCCGTCGCCCAGTCCGCGACCGTGGCCCGCTCGTACGCGGCCGGGTCGGTGACCATCTCGCTCCAGCGCGGGAAGCGCCCGGCCCGGCGGTTGCCGAGCACCGCCTCGCCGAGCGCCCGGGTCACGCGCGACTCCCGGCGCAGCGAGAGCAGCAGCGTACGTCCGTCCTCCTCGTACAGCAGCGGGACGCTGATGCCGACCCGCCCACCGCCCGGCACGGCGCCGCCCAGCGCGTCCACGAGCACCCCGGCGCAGCCGCGGCGCATCCGGACGTCCGGATTGCAGACCAGGGCGGCCCGGAAGCCGCCCTCCCATGCGGCGGCGGCCGCCAGGGCGGCGTTCACCCCGGCCGCGTAGCCGGCGTTGCGGCCGGTCTGGACGACCGTCGCGTCCGGGGCCAGCGACCGGATCAGGTCCACGGTGCCGTCGGCCGAGTCGTTGTCCGCGACGACCAGGCGCCAGTCGAGCCCGGCCATGCCCTCCGGCAGCGAGGCGAGGAACTCCGGAAGCACCCGGGCGCTGTTCCAGGTGACGACGATGACCGCTACGGGGCCGGCACCCGGATCCGGTCGGCGGGCGGCTGGCTGGATGGACTGCATGGGGACTCCACGGTTGCGGGCTCCGGCGCCGTACGCCGGATGAACCCGAGGTAGCTGCCTCCGGCGGCGATCGTCAGGAAGAACACCCCGGCGAACATCGGGAAGCTGAGGGCGTCGAACGTTGCGGCGATGACGAGGGAGACCAGGGCCGAGGCGAAGAAGGCCTGCCCCAGCTCCCGGTCGGACTCGGTGCGGGCCAGCCTGCGGATGGCACCGCCCTGGTGGATCCCGGTGAACAGGAGGACCAGGAGCGCGAGCAGGCCCACGAGGCCCATCTCCGCCAGGGTGAGCATGTACTGGTTGTCTGTGAAGAAGAACAGCTCGGGCAGGAACGTCCCGAAGCCCCTTCCGAACAGCGGCCGTTCGCCGAGATAGGGGACGATCGCGCTGTACTTGACGGTACGGGCCTGGGTGCTGCTGTCGGAGTTCGTCAGGAACGAGGCGAACAGCGCGGTGATGGTGCCGATCAGCCCGGGAATGATCACCTTGAAGCAGGCCACCGAGCCCATCAGCAGGCCGATCGCGGCCCACCGCCGCTCCGGCTTCCAGCGCAGCACCATCACCAGCACCACGATGAGCGCCCCGATGATGGAGGTCCGCGACACCGTCAGCGGCAGGGCGCCCCCCATCAGCACCACGGGCCCCCAGCGCCGCCAGCCGCGCAGGTGGCGCCGCACCGGATCGAAGGCCTGCTGCACGGCGAAGGGCAGCAGGATGGCGAGCATCCCGCCGAACTCCAGGGGCTGCGCCGTGGTGGACCGCGGCCGGGTGAAGGAACCCCGGTCCAGGGTGGTGATCTGGGCGACGCTGGACTTCAGGCCCGGGATGCTGATGCTGTCGGCGATGTTCGTCGCGGTGAAGAAGTCGTAGAAGCCGATCGCGGCCACCACCGAACCCATCACCACCGCCCGGCGCAGCAGCACGTCCAGGCGCTCGCGGTCCTGGATCCCCGCGGAGACCAGGACCACCAGGGACACCCACACGAGCAGCCCGATCAGCCCGCGGTCCGCCGCGAGGACCTCCTTGTGGGAGCTGCTGCGCATCGCGTTCGCGAGGTAGGAGCCCAGTACGGAGAAGGCCAGCAGGCACATCACCACCCGCGGCAGCCGAGTACCGGGGGCGGGCAGGATCCGGCCGGTGATCCAGGCCGCCAGGTACCAGAACAGGCACAGCAGCGCGAACACGTTGGCCGGGGTGCCCACCCCGCCCATCCCGGGCAGGGTCAGGTTCGAGGGGATGAAGAAGGCCAGCGCCAGGTAGCAGCTGAGCAGGGCGGTCGCGTCCAGCTGCCGTCCCCACGGCTTGCGGCGGCCGCGCCCCCGCGCCGGGGCGGCCGGGGCCGCGCGCCGCCTGCGCAGCGCCGCCAGCAGGCTGTCCGTCAGGAAGGAGAGCGTGAAGGCGGTCGTGGTGCCCAGGATGACGACGCCCAGCACCTGCTGGTAGCGGCTCTTCATCTGCGGCACCGGGGTCTGCGGCAGCACCACGGGGGCCGTCTGCACCATGTACGCGGGCTTGACCTTGGCCGCCGCCTGGAGCGCGTTGAGCGTCTCCCCGGCGAAGGCGGTCAGCTTGTTGGTCTCCTCCAGCACCTTCGCCCGGTCGGTGCCCGTGACCGTCAGCGTCAGCATCGGCCCCGAGGTGTTCGCGGCGAAGCCGACCGTGTACGGGTCGGTCACCCCGATGCCCTGGAGGTCCCGCGCCGCGTCCGTCCCCGACAGCGTCCTGATCAGCACGTCCGCCGTGACCACCAGCGAACCGCCGGCGTTCGCGATGGGATTGCCGAAGGCGGGGGCCAACTCGGCCACCGCCGTCGAGTCCAGCAGCGCCACCGAGCTCTCCGACTGGTAGGCCACCGGCACCGAACGGTAGAGGTGGGCCCCCGCGAGCAGGCTGATGAGCGTCAGCGGCACCATCACGTACCAGCGCCGCCGGAGCACCGCGACGATCTCACCGATGCTCATGAACACCCCCTGAGGAAGCCGCAATTGATGGCGGGCCTACCCATGTCCTGGAAAGATCGGTCACAACGGAAGGAATCTCTGTGTCGCCTGGTGAGTTGGTCCGAGCGCTGCGCCGGCGCTGGTACGTCCTGATCGTGGCGGCTGTGCTCGCCGCCGCCGGAGCCGTTCAGGTGCTGAACCCCACGCAGACGTACCTGAGCACGGCGATCGTCGTGCTCAAGCCCCCGGTCACGGCCAACCAGCCCAACCAGCTGGCCAATCTGCAGCCGCCGCTCGCCGCCGTCTCCTACGCGGCGGTGCAACAGCTGGACTCGCCCGCGGGCGCGGCCGAGCTCCGGGCCGCCGGGGTGAGCGGAACGTACCGGCTGATCCCGCGCAACAGCGGCACCAGCGTCACCCCGCGCTACCTGATCCCCTCGCTCCAGATCCAGGCGGAGCAGGCCGAACCGGCCGCCGCCGACACGGCGGTCAAGAAGATCATCGACATCTACACGAAGCACCTCACCGACCTGCAGACGCAGCAGGGCGTCCCGGAGTCCGCGCGGATGACCGTCACCCTGCTGGTACCGCCCACCGCGGTGGTGCAGACCGGCAACAAGAGCCGGGGACTCGCCGGCGCGGCCCTGCTGGGCGGGGTCGGCGGCGTGGTCGCGGCCCTGTGGACCGACCGGCTCCTGACACGCCGGAGCCGGCGCCGGCGTACCGCCGCCGACGCCGGTCCGGTGGTGCGGGCCGAGGAGCCCGAGCGGGCGCCCCTGGCAGGGGCGACCCGCTGAACCCGACAGAGGGATCATCAAATCCCTCGACGCTTCCAGGACCGCCACCACAGCCACTCGCGCCCCCGGTCGGCAACGGCCGAGAGCACGAGCGGCTGGAGGTACGGCATGGCACGCGCCCCGATGCGCCGGCGCCTCTGCAGGGCCCGGTACTCGCCGAGCGAGGTGTACTCCCCGGGCAGGCACTCGGCCGCGAACGCCACCAGCTCGTCCACCGGTACCACCGCGGTGCGCCCCCGGTCGTACGCCCGGTAGGCGCGCCGCAGCGCGTACCGGGCCAGCCGGGTGCGCGCCGCCAGTGCCAGCCGGTCGGACCCCGGCAGCAGCCCGCCGCACTTGTCGAGCACCGAGTCGAAGGCGACGAGGCGCTGGCGCAGGTCGTCGAGCTGGCCACCGAAGTCCGTGGTGGACATGTTGTTGCCGTGGACCCGGTAGAAGGCCTGGTCGGCCCCGCGGACGTAGCCCACGTCGGCGTGCGCCGCGAGCCGCATCCACATCTCGATGTCACCGGCGTGCGGCAGCTCCGGGTCGTAGCCCCCGACCTTGCGCTGGAGACTGGTGCGGACCACCACCTCGGGTGAGGTGATGCACCCGGTGCCCTCCCGGAACCGCCGGTCCAGCCACCACCGGCCGGGGTAGACGACCGATCCGGTGCTCCGGGTACGGGCCGCGGGCAGCGGCCCGCCGTGCCGGAAGCGCAGCGGCCTGCCGTAGCAGAAGCCCGCCTCCGGATGCGCGTCGAGCAGGGCCGCGGCCCGCACCAGGGCCCCGGGGACCAGCCGGTCGTCGGCCGACAGCAGGGCCACGTAGTCCCCGTCGGCCCACTCCAGCAGGCCCTCGTTGTAGGTGGCGATGTGGCCCTTGTTGCTCTCGTGGACGCGTACCTCGATCCGCGGGTCGGCGGCCGCCAGCGCGCGGGCGACCTCCGCGGAGTCGTCGGGCGAGGCGTCGTCGATGATCAGCACTCGTACGTCGACGCCCTCCTGCTCGTCCAGGACGCTCTTGACGCAGTCCGCCAGGAAATGGCCGTACTTGTAGCAGGGGATCACCACGCTGACGGTGCTCACTGCCCGCTCACCTCCGTGGACAGCCCCTCCTGGAGGGCGGGCGGCGCCGTGGTGGTGAAGATCGGGCCGACCCAGTAGTTCACCGAGCCGAAGGTGTTCGTCGGGAAGGCCGTGGCCGCCCCGTACTTGTAGAGGCCGTTGGCGCTGCCCGCCGTGTCGGCCGGGGCCACCAGGGGATAGGAGCGGTGCGCGCCGGTGAAGTAGCCGCCGTCCACCGAGTAGTTGCCGTTCGGCGCGTGGTAGGAGGCCACGTACGTGGTCCCCGCCGTGACGGGCACCGGTGTGGCGAACTGCAGCTGCTGCCAGCCGGTCAGGGTCTCGCTGCCGAAGGTGCCGGTGGCGAGCAGGGTGCCGGAGGCGGACCACAGGCTGCCGGTGTGCGTACCGGTGTTGCCGGGGCCCTTGTAGAAGGTGACGCCGGTGATGTAGCCGTTCACCGCGGACTGGAAACGGGTGCCCAGTTCCACGGAGTTGGCGTCGTCGCCCACATTGGCGGTGCTGGGGGTGGTGGTCCCGTTCCACAGCGTGCACGGGCAGTTCACCGTCGGCGGGCTCGCGCTCGTGGTGAAGTTCCAGGTGACCGGTGCGGCCATTGCGTTGCCCCACAGGTCGGAAGCCTGGACGGACGCCGTGTAGGTGGAGTTCAGGGCCAGTTCGGAGGACGGGGTGAAGGTCGCGCTGTTGGACGCGCCCAGCACCTTGGTGCCCGGAACGGCCGCGCCGCCGGAGTCCTTGACGGTGAACACCAGGGTGTCCGCGTCGATGGCGTTGCTGAAGGTGGCCGACACGGCCGCCGTGATCTGGGTGCCGGTCGCCGCGGACTGCGGCGAGGTGGTGGTGACGGTGGGCGGGGTCGTGCTCGCGGTGGCGGTGTCCAGGACCGCGTCCACCCAGTAGTTGCTGCCGGCGGAGGCGGTGGACGGGAACCCGCCCGTGGCGCTGTAGCGGTAGACGCCGTTGCCGCCGTCGGTGCCGCTCTTCAGTGCGGTGAGCGGGGCCAGGCCCGCATCGCTCGCGGCGAAGGTGGTGTCGAAGGAGTAGCCGCCGTGCGGAGCGAAGTAGGAGGCGACGTACGTGGTGTTCGCCTTGACCGGGACCGGGGTGGCGAAGTTCAGCTGCTGCCAGCCGGAGGCCGTCTCATTGGTGAAGGTGCCGGTGGCCAGGCGCTGGCCGGTGCTGCTCCACAGGCTGCCGGTGTGCGTCCCGGTGTTGGCGGGGGACTTGTAGAAGCGGACGCCGGTGATCGAACCGGCCACCGAGGAGCGGATCTTCACGCCCAGCTCGACGGCACTGCCGTCACCGGCGTTGACGGTGCCCGGCACGGCCGCGGCGGGCCACACGGTGCAGGGGCACTGCTGGGGACCCACGGTCAGCGGCACCGTGGTGGTGGCGCCGATGTTGACGCTGTCGTCCACGGCGCGCACCTTGATCTGCGCGGCACCCGGGACGGTCGGGGTCCACTTGTAGCTCCAGGAGCCGAGGCCGGTCGTGGCCTTCCAGGTCGTGCCGCCGTCGGTGGAGACCTCCACCCGGGCGACCACGCCGCCACCGGTGTCGGCCGCCGTACCCGTGATGGTCACGGGCCGCAGCGCCGGCACGGTGGCGTTCGCCGCCGGGCTGGTCACCGTGACGCCCGGGCCCACCGTGTCCGTGGAGGCGGTGGAGGCGATCAGGTCGCTCTGCAGCGACTTGGGCTGGACGCCCATGTCGGCGAAGATGTTGACCGTGGCCTGCTGCATCCGCTTGTCCGCGGTGACCACCGCGTCGTCCGGGTTGCCGGTCGGCATGTTGGTCAGGCCCCAGGACCACTGCACCGTGCCCGCGCCGAACACCAGGGCGTGCGAGGTCTGGTCGCGGAAGGCGACCAGGCTGTGCGTGGCGGTGCCGTTCCCGTAGGTGTTGCCGTAGTCCTTGAGGAGCTTGCCGTCCTCGATGTCCACCGTGGTCGAGGACATCGTGATCTGCCCGGCGGGCCGGCTGGCGTTCTCCACGTCGCTGTCCCACTCGTAGCCGAGCGTGCCCGTGGGGAACGTGGCGGTCTGCGAGGTGGTGAGGTTCGCGACCGTGGTGTTGCGCCACAGCCGCTGCTTGGCGAAGGTGCCCGGCACCGTGATCGCGTCGCTGCGGTAGCCGTTGACGCTGAACATCGAGCCCGTCAGCTGGTTCTGCGGCTGGAAGGGCCGGCCGCCCGTGGCGCTGGCCGGGTCCATGAAGGTGCCCGTCCAGATCCCGCTCGGGTCGGGGATGCCGTTCGGCTGCGGGAAGGACAGCTTGGTCTCCTTGTACGAGACCAGCGTCCGGTTGGCGGTGCCCGCTCCGTCGATGCTCGGCGCCAGACGGGTCTTCCAGAAGACCTCGTTGCCGCTGAAGTACGTCTGGTGGACCCCGGCCCGGCGCGCGTTCAGCGCGTTCGTGAACTGCTCCTGGGTCCAGTACTCGTCGTGCCCGGAGGACAGGAAGACCTTGTGGTTGCGCAGCAGGGTCCCGCCGCGCACCGACATGTCGACCCCGGACATGTAGCTGACGTCGTAGCCGTTGCGCTCCAGCCACGCGACCATCTGGAACTCGGACCCGTAGATCCCGTTGTCCCCACCGATGTCCATGGGCCGGTTGTAGCTGACCTCGTACGCCCGCCCGTCCGGGGCGGGGCCGCCGCCGTCGTACAGGTCCTGGCCGCCGTAGTTGTTGTACGCCTGCCACGTCTGGTCACTGGTCTGCACGACGATGTCGGAGTGGCTGGAGTCGTTGCGCACGACGAACGGGTACGGCATCACCCCGTTGCCGTCCGCCTGGTCGAAGTTGACGACGTAGAGCCCAGACACGGCGTCGGCCGGCACGGTCCACGTCGCGGTGACGGGCCAGTTCCCGCAGTCGACCAGACCGGTGGCGGCCTTCTTGGCGCAGGTCGCCGGGTTGCCGCCCGGCGCGAAGTTCGCCGGGTACGTCTGGGCCGCCTGGGCCGCGGTCGACATCAGGCGCGCCCCGCTGCCCCCGTAGTGCCCGAGGCGGTAGACCGAGACCTTGTACGACGTCGGCGACTGGATCTTGAACTGCACGGTTTCGCCGGCCTGGACGCTGGTCTGCGCCGGGAAGCCCTTGATGTCGCCGTACGCACTGGGCGCGAACCAGTCCTCCATCGGCGTGCCGGGCTTGGAGTTCTCGCACACGATGGCGTTCGTGGTGGGACCGCAGGGATCGGCCGCACCGGCCACCGCAGCCGGCGGCATGACCGTGGCCATCAAGGCCGCGACCACGGTGAAGAGACCGTAACGGAGCAACCTTGTCCGTCTGTTCATCTGGACCTCATTGTTTGCGTGAGCGCGAGGGGTCAGCGCAGGGCGTCGCGGAGCGTGTCCACGACCCGCTGCTGCTGGGCACCGGTGATCTGCGGGAAGAGGGGGAGCGAGAGCATCCGGTCCGCCGCCTGTTCGGCGTGCGGGAAGTCGCCGCGGCCGTGGCCGAGAGGGGCGAAGGCCGGGGTGAGGTGGACCGGGGCGGGGTAGTGCACGCCCGCGCCGATGCCTTCCGCGTTGAGCTTGCCGACGACGGTGTCACGGTCCGCGTCGGCGACCCGGACCACGTACAGGTGCCACACGTGGACATTGCCCGCGGCCGTGACCGGCAGGGTGAGCCGCCCGGCGGCCGCGAGATCGGCCAGCAGCTCGTCGTAGCGGGCGGCCGCGGCCCTGCGGGCCGCGTTCCCGTCGGCCAGCCGGGCCAGCTTCGCCCGCAGGACCACGGCCTGCAGGCCGTCGAGGCGGCTGTTGAACCCGGCGACGTCGTGGCGGTACTTGGCGATGCCGCCGTGGTTGGCGAGGGCCCGGACCAGGTCCGCGCTCTCCTCGTCGTCGGTCACCACCGCGCCCGCGTCCCCGTAGGCGCCGAGGTTCTTGCCCGGGTAGAAGCTGGTCGCGGCGATGCCCCCGCTGCCGGGGGAGCGGCCCTCGCGGGTCGCGCCCTGGCTCTGCGCGGCGTCCTCGACGATCTTCACGTGCGGGGGCAGCCCCGCCGCGAGCGCCGCGGTGTCGGCGCACTGCCCGTAGAGGTGGACGGGGACCACCGCGCGGGTGGCCGCGCCCACGGCCTCCAGGGCGGCCCGCGGGTCCATCAGCAGGGTGTCCGGGAGGCAGTCGACCAGCACCGGCCGGGCACCGATCCGGGCGACGGCGCCCGCGGTGGCGATGAAGGTGTTCGCGGGCAGCACCACCTCGTCGCCGACGCCCACCCCGCTCGCCCGCAGGGCCAGTTCGAGGGCGTCGGTGCCGTTGGCGACCCCCACGCAGTGCCCGACCCCCGCGAACTCGGCGTACTCGCGCTCGAACGCGCGGACCTCCGCACCGCCGATGAAGGCGGTGTCGGCGAGCACACGGTCGAATCCGGCACGTAATTCCTCGGCGACCTCGGCGTGCGCCGCCTTCAGGTCGACCAGCGGTATCTGGTTCATGCGACTGTGCTCCCCATCCGTGTCTCCGGCCACCGGCCGGTCTCCTCGCCATCGGCCCGCAGCTCCTCGAGCGCCGGGCCACCCGCCTCGTGCAGCCGGCGGGCGGGGCTCCCGGCCCACACCTCACCGGGCGGCACATCGGCCAGGACCGTGCTTCCCATACCGGTCAGCGACCAGGCGCCGACCGACAGCCCCTCGCGCACCAGCACTCCCGCTCCCACGTACGCCCCGCGCCCCAGCCGCACCCCGCCGCCCAGGCGGACGCCCGAGGCGAGGGTGGCGAAGTCCCCGACCCGGTCGTCGTGGGTGAGCACCACGTGCGGCATCACCGCCACGTGGGACCCGACCCGGACGGCCGCCGTCAGCACGCTGTGCGCGAGCAGGACCGAACCCGCGCCGAGCAGCGAGGACCCCGAGACCACGGCCGTGGGGTGGACCACCGTCGCGTAGCGGCTCCCGGGCAGGCCCAGGCGCCGTACCAGCCGGGCGCGTACCGCGTAGTCGCGCGGACTGCCCGCGCACACCACCGCCCGCGCGGCCGGCAGTTCGTGCACGAGGTGGCTGCCGCCCAGCACCGGCACCCCGTCGACCTCCCGGCCGTGCAGCGCCGGATCGTCGTCGAGGTGCCCGAGCAGCCGCCACCGCGGGGCCCGCCCGTACGCCGCGGCCGCGGCGCCCGCGTCCCGTACCGCCTGGGCGGTCTCGCGGGCGAACCCGCCCGCGCCGACGATCAGCAGGTCCTCGGTCCGCTGCTGCGGGCCGCTCATCCGCCCGCCTGCTCGCGCAGCACCGCCACCACCCGGTCCTGCTGCTCCCGCGTCATCGTGTGGAACAGCGGCAGGATCAGCGAGTCACGGCTGATCCGCTCGGTGACCGGCAGGGCGGCCGCGCCGTGGTCCGCGTACGCCGGCTCCAGGTGCGAGGCCATGATCCCGCGCCGGGCCGAGATCCCGGCCTCGGACAGCACCGCGAGCAGCTCGTCCCGGCCGACCGGGAAGTCCCGGCCCAGCAGCACCCAGTACGACTGGAAGTTGCCCTCGCCGTGACCGGGGTCCCCGACCGGGCGCAGGCCCGCAACCGTGCCCAGCAGCTGCGTGTACCGGGCCGCGAGCTCGCGCCGCCGGGCCACGATCTCGTCCAGCCTGCCGAGCTGCACCAGGCCGACCGCGGCCTGGATGTCGGTCATCCGGTAGTTGTAGCCGACCTCCAGGTAGCTCTCCACGATCGGCTTGGTGCTCGCGTGGCGCTGTGCGGCGGACACGTTCATGCCGTGCTCGCGCAACCGCCGCAGCCGCTCCGCCCACTGCGCGTCGTCCGTGGTCAGCATGCCGCCCTCGCCGGTGGTGATCACCTTGCGGGGGTGGAAGGACCAGGCGGCGAGCAGGGCGCCCTGGCCCACCGACTTGCCGCCGACCGTCGCGCCGATGCCGCAGGCGGCGTCCTCCACCAGGGCCACCTCCCAGTCGGCGCACGCCGCGCGCAGCGCGTGCACGTCCGCCGGCACCCCGCCCTGGTGGACGACGAGCACCGCCTTCGTCCTGGGGGTGCGGACCGCGTCCACGGTGGCCGGGGTGAGGTTGCCGGTGGCCTCCTCGACGTCCGCGAACACCGGCCGCGCACCCACGTAGCGCACGGCGTTGGCGGTGGCGATGAACGACAGGGACGGGACGACCACCTCGTCGCCGGGGCCGAGGTCCAGCGCGATCAGGGCCAGGTGCAGGGCGGTGGTGCACGAGCTCACCGCGATGCCGTGCTCGGCGCCCACCCGCTGCGCGAAGGCCCGCTCGAACTCGGCGACCCGGGGACCCTGGGCCACCCAGCCGGAGAGCACCGCGTCGGCGGCGGCCCTGGCCTCCTCCTCACCCAGCCAGGGCACCATCACGGGGATCCGGGCGGGAGCGGCGTCCGGGGCGCTCATCGGCCCGCCTCCGCGGCCGCCGCGTCGGCAGCCGCCGTGTCGGCGGCCCGCTCGGCCCGCCACCACTGCACCAGGTCCCGCAGGCCGGTGCGCAGGTCGATCCCGGCGGTGAAGCCGAGCCGCTCCGCGGCCTGCGAGGTGTCCGCGAGCCGGCGGGTGACACCGTTCACGGCGCGGGCCGGGCCGTGCTCGGGCACCAGGCCCTCGGCGCCCATCGCCTCCAGCAGGCCGTGCGCGAGCTGGAGCAGGCTGGTCTCGGTGCCGCTCGCGACGTTGAACACCTCGTCGGTCAGGTCCGATTCGGCGGCCAGCAGGTTGGCGCGCGCGATGTCCCGGACGTCGACGAAGTCCATGGTCTGCAGGCCGTCGCCGAGGATCAGCGGCGGCTCGCCCGACGCGATCCGCTCCATCCAGCGGATCAGTACCTCCGTGTAGAGCCCGTGGATGTCCATCCGGGGGCCGTACACGTTGAAGTAGCGCAGCGCCACGTAGTCCAGCCCGTACATGGAGTGGAAGCTGCGCAGCACCCCCTCGTTGAAGGCCTTCGCCGCACCGTAGAAGGTGTCGTTGTTGTACGGGTGGTGGCGCTCGGTGGTCGGGAAGGTCTCGGCCAGGCCGTAGACGGAGGCCGAGGACGAGGCGATCACCTTGCCCACCCCAGCGGCCGCGGCCGCCTCCAGCACGTTGAACGTGCCGTCCACCATGACCTCGTTCGCCAGCCGCGGCTCCTCCGCGCACTGGGTGATCCGGATGGCCGCCAGGTGGAAGACCAGCTCGGCCCCCTCGGTCGCCTTGCGCACCGCCGCCACGTCGCGGATGTCGCCCTCGACGACCTCCACCACGCCGCTCGGCAGGGCGCGGGCCAGATTCGCGGTCCGCCCCCGCACGAAGTTGTCGAGCACGACGACCTCGCGTGCCCCGTTGTCCACCAGCAGGTCCACCAGGTGCGAGCCGATCGTGCCCGCCCCTCCGGTGACCAGAATCCTCTTGCCTCGTACGCTGCTCAACGCCCTGCCCCCACTGATTCGTTCACGGTCGTGCATGCGGTCGGAATGCGAACGGTCAACGCCCGGTGCGCAGTCCGACGACCGCACCGCGGAACTCCAGGCTCCGGGAGGCGGCTTCCAGAATGTCCAGCACCTTCAGTCCGGCCCGGCCGTCGGTGAGCGGCGCCCGTCCCGTCCTGATGGACGCGGCGAACTCCTCGACCATGCTGCGCAGGGCCTCCTTCTCGCCGAGCGCGGGCGCCACCATGTCGCCGGTCCGGTAGGAGACGAGCATGTCCCGGCGCTCGTCCGCGCCGATCTCCTGCGGGGCGCTCAGGTCCACCCCGCGGTCGAACACCGCGACGCGCTGCGTGGGGTTGAGGTCGTCCCACACCAGGGTGCGCTTGGACCCGCCGACCATCGTGGTGCGGACCTTCGTCGGGGAGAGCCAGTTGACGTGGACGTGCGCGATGGCGCCGGTGCTGAGCTGGAGCGTCAGATAGGCCACGCAGGACTGGCCGGCCCCGATCGGGTCGGCTCCGTGGGCGGCGACGGCGACCGGCTGCACGTGGTCCGGGAGGATGAAGTCCAGGACGGACAGGTCGTGGGGGGCGAGGTCCCACAGGACGTCGATGTCCTTCTGGACGAGCCCCAGGTTGATCCGTACCGAGTCCACGTAGTGGATCTCGCCGAGTTCGCCGGAGCGGACCATCTCGCGGATGCGGCCCACGGCCGGGGTGTAGCAGTAGGTGTGGTCGCACATCAGCGTGAGACCGCGCTCCTCGGCCTCGTTGACCAGCCGCAGCCCGTCCTCGTACGTGGCGGCGAGCGGCTTCTCCACGAGGACGTGCTTGCCGGCGCGCAGGGCGGCCAGGGCGACGTCCAGGTGCGTGCCCGCCGGGGTGGCCACCGCGACCGCGTCGACCTCCGGGTCGGCGAGGACCGCCTCGTAGTCGCCGGTCGCCTGGACGGTGGAGTATCCGCCGAGCACCTGCCGGGCCCGGTCCACGTTCAGGTCGCAGAGCCACCGCAGCCGGAACCGGTCACTGGACTGGAAGTTGCGGACGAGATTGGGGCCCCAGTAGCCCGCGCCGACGACGGCGACACCTAAGGGGGCGGACCCCTTGCCGGTGTCGCCCGCGCCCTGCCCCGCGTCCTTCGCGGTGTCCTTCACGGCGTTCCCCTTCCTTCCGCGCACGCCGGACGGCGTGTCGCCAACGCATGGCCGGGACGCGTGTGAGGGAGGGAAATGCCGTCGACGGCAGCCCGGACGCCTACGCGTCCCGTGCGTGACCTGCTCAACGGTGATGGCCCCCCACAACCGATGCTCTGCGTGATACGCGTGCTTCGCCCCCCGGCCCGACCGCCTGTTCCCCACAAGCAGCCGAACCCGTACCGCCACCGCTCCGGGCCGTCTCGGCCCGTTCCGGATCCCGGCGTCGCCGAAGCGTGCCGAATCCGGTCGGCGCCGCTCAATCTAGTCCACCGGGCGTACCCCCGGGCAGAGTTGACGTAATCACCTGGTGCGGGTGTTCGACCGTGCATACTGCCCGGGTGACCAGCATCGTGATACCGGCCCACAACGAAGGCCGGGTCATCGGCCGGCTCCTCGACGCGCTCCTGGCCGACACCTCGGCGACCGGGCCCGACATCGTCGTGGTGTGCAACGGCTGTACGGACGACACCGCCCGCGTGGCCGGCGGGCGCGGGGACCGCGTGCGCGTGGTGGAGGTGCCGACTCCCTCCAAACACCACGCACTTCGGGTCGGCGACGAGCACGCCCGGGGCTTCCCCCGGCTGTACGTGGACGCCGACGTCGTCGTCGGGGCCGCCGACGTACGGGCCCTCGTGGCCGCCCTCGACCGGAGCCCGGAACTGCTCGCCGTCGCCCCCGGCCGGGACATTCCGCTCGCCGGCTGCGCCTGGCCGGTCCGGGCGTACTACCGGGTGTGGCAGCGGCTGCCCGCCGTCCGTGAGGGCCTGTTCGGCCGGGGGGTCATCGCGGTGAACGAGCCGGGGCACGCGCGGATCGCCGCGCTGCCCCCGCTGATGGCCGACGACCTGGCGGCCTCCCTCGCCTTCGGGCCGGGGGAGCGGCGCGTGGTCGAGGAGGCCCGGGTCGTCGTCCGCCCGCCGCGCACCTGGTCCGACCTGATCAGGCGACGGGTCCGCGCGGCGACCTCCTCCGCCGAGTACGAGCGCTTCCGGGCGGCGGGGCGGCCCGGAGCGCCGGAGCAGAGCCAGGGGCAGGGGGCGGAGCCGGCGCCGGCTGCGGCGCAGGAGCCGAGCGCGCGCACCGGCACGGCCGATCTGCGCGCCCTGCTGCGGGACCGGCCGGCGCTGCTGCCGGGGGTGGTGGTGTTCGTGGTGGCCGCACTCGCCGCCCGCCGGGGCTCCCGGAAGGCCATCCGCAACCAGGACTTCTCCACCTGGCTGCGGGACGAGAGCAGCCGGCAGGGCTGACCCCGGTCCGACCTGGGGGCATCCGGCCGAATCCCTTCGTACGCCCCACTGTTGGCCCGTACAACCATTAGGGTTTGCCTCGCACGTTCGAGTGAACTCAGTCCGTCGGCACCGGGAGCTCCAGAGCATGTACCTCGCGGACCGCTCCGCGCCCGCGGGCGCGAAGCCCGCTCCTGACCGGGGGTCCGTCCGGGCCGCCGCGGTCGCCCCGACCGTCCTGGCACTGGGCACGGTCAGCCTGATCACCGACATCTCCTCCGAGATGGTCACCGCCGTCCTGCCCCTCTACCTGATCGCCGGCCTGGGCCTGAGCCCCCTCGGCTTCGGCGCGCTCGACGGCGTCTACAACGGGGTCAGCGCCCTGGTGCAGTTGACCGGCGGCCACCTCGCCGACCGGGTCCGCAACCACAAGCTGGTCGCCGGCCTCGGCTACGGCCTGTCCGCCCTGTGCAAGCCGCTGCTGCTGTTCGCCCACAGCCTGGGCCCGATCAGTGTGATCCTCACCCTGGAGCGCACCGGCAAGGGCCTGCGCACCGCCCCGCGCGACGCACTGATCTCCCTTTCCACACCACCCGAGTTACAGGGGCGCGCCTTCGGTGTGCACCGGGCCATGGACACCACCGGGGCGCTGCTCGGCCCGCTCGCCGCGTTCCTGATCCTGAGCGTCGCGGTCGACGGCTACGACGCCGTCTTCGGTGTCAGCGCCTGTGTCGCCGCCCTGGGCGTCGTGGTGCTCGTGCTCTTCGTCCCGTCCGGCGACGGTGACCCCCGGCCCGGGCCCCGGACCCGCCCGCCCCGACCGCCCCGGCAGCGGACCTCCGACGACGGCGCTGCTGCCGCGGAGCGCCCGGCCCCCGTCCGGCTGCGCGACGCGCTCGGCCTGCTGCGTCTGCCCCGGCTGCGCAACCTGGCGGTCTGCGCCGTCCTGCTGGGCCTGACCACCGTCAGCGACGCCTTCGTCTACCTGCTCCTGCAACGCCGCACCGGCATCGGCGACCAGTGGTTCCCGCTGCTGCCGCTGGGCACCGCCGCCGTGTTCCTGCTGCTCGCCGTACCCGCCGGCGCCCTCGCCGACCGGATCGGCCGGCGCACCGTTTTCCTCACCGGGCACGCCCTCCTGCTGGCCGGGTACGCGCTGCTGCTGTGGGCCCCCGACCTGCCGGCGCTGCCCTACCTCGTCCTCGCGCTGCACGGCATGTTCTACGCCGCCACCGACGGCGTGCTGCCCGCCGCCGTCGCCGCCACCGTCCCCGCGGAACTGCGCGCCACCGGCCTGGCGCTGGTCGGCACCGGCCAGGCGCTGGCCCGCTTCGGCTGCTCGCTCGCCTTCGGCGCGGCGTGGACGCTGTGGGGCACCGGCCCGGCCCTGGCCGCCGCGGCGGCCGGCCTGCTGTGCTGCGCGGCCGTCGCCGGCTTCGTCCTGCGCCCGGCCGCGCCGGCCCTGCCCCTGCCCCTCCCCGACCCGAACCGCACCGGAAGCCCGTGAGGCCCCCCAGATGACTCTGTCGCTGTCACGCCGCCTGCTCGTCCTCGCGGTGGCGGTACTGCTGCTCGGGGGCCTGGCCGCCGTGCTCGTGCTGCGCGCCGCCTCCCGCGACGACAAGCCCGCGGCGGGCGGCCCGACGGTCGCCCCGGGAACCGTCACCCTCACCCGTCCGGGCACCCTGACCTTCCTCAACGGCGGCCAGGGCCCGCACCGCGGGGCCCTCGCCTCGGTCCCGGCCGACGCCCCCGACTCCGACCGCACCGCGTCCGAGCTCAACTGCCAGCGCTTCTACGCTGCTTCGGGCACCGGCGTATGCCTGCGCTCCACGCCGGGCGCCCTCGCCCAGGACAACAAGGCGCTGATCGTCGACTCCGAACTGCGCACCCTGCGCAGCTTCCCCCTCGCGGGCACCCCCAGCCGGGCCCGGGTGTCGCCCAGCGGCCGGTTCGCCGCCTGGACGGTCTTCGTCTCCGGCGAGTCCTACGGCGCCGCGTTCTTCTCCACCCGGACCGCGATCGTGGACACCCGCACCTGGAAACTGGAGGCCAACCTGGAGGAGTTCACGATCACCATGGACGGCCGGGAACACCGCGCCCAGGACGTGAACTTCTGGGGGGTCACCTTCTCCAAGGACGACGACACCTTCTACGCCACCCTCTCCACCGGCGGCGAGACCCACCTCGTCAAGGGCTCGATCGCGGGGCGCTCCGTCACCACCCTCGCGAAGAACGTCGAGTGCCCGTCGCTGTCCCCGGACGAGACGCGCATCGCGTACAAGAAGCGGGTCCGGGCCGGGGCCGCGCTGTGGCGCGAGCACGTGATGGACCTCGGGACGCTGCGCGAGCACGCGCTCGCCGAGAAGCGCAGCGTGGACGACCAGGCCGCCTGGCTCGACGACCGCACCCTGGCCTACGGCCTGCCCACCGACGGCGCCGCCGACAGCACGGACCTGTGGACCGTGTCCGCCGACGGCAGCGGTGCCCCCCGGCTGCTGGCGCCCGGGGCCTCCTCCCCGGCCCGCCTGGGCTGACACCCCCGCGGGGACGCGGGGATGCCGGCCCGGTTCAGCCCCGGTTCAGCCCCGGTCCACGAAGGCCCGTACCCGCTCGACCAGTGCGGCGTTGTCGCGGATCCAGCCGTAGTGCCGGCTGCCCCGCGTGCTGTCGCCGAGTACGAGCTCCCAGTGGGTCACCCGCGCGCCGGTGAGCTTGTCGCTGAGCCCCCGCACCCCGCCGGGCGGGGCCATGTTGTCGCCCCGGACGGTGACCGCCAGCACCGGCAGGTCCAGCTTCGCCAGCCCGGGCTCGAAGTCCTCCGGCGAGGACGGCACGTCGTAGCGGCCCGTCCGCACCTGGGTGGCCATGTCCCGCAGGACCTGGGCCGAGTCGTTGCCCAGCACCTTGATGCGCCGGCCGGGGAAGTACCCGTACAGCGCGGCGAAGGCGGCCGCGAGCTGGAACCCCGCGAGCATCCCCAGGCTCCGCGGGAAGGGCCAGCCGCGCCAGTGGCACGACGGGGCGCCCACCAGGATCGCGCCCGCGGCCATGTGCGGCTCCCGGCTGAGATAGAGCGTGCCGAGCTGCCCGCCGAGGCTGTGCCCCAGCAGGTGGCGGGGCGCGCCGGGGAAGGCCTCCGCGACCGCCCGGAACAGCGCGGGGTAGTCGTACGCCACCATCTCGTGGTAGCCGTACCGCACCCCGCGCCGCACCTGGACGGAGCTCGTGCCCTGCCCCCGCAGCTCACCGAGGGCCACCTGGAACCCGGCCGCCACGAGGGCCTCCGCCAGGGGGGTGTAGGCGACGGCCCTGGTGCCCATGGCGGGCATGCACACCAGCACCGGCGCCGACGGTTCGCCGGGCCTGCGGTACAGCCGGAGCTCGACCGTGGCGCCGTCCTCGGCGCGCACGGTCCGCGTGGTCACTTCGGTGGACGGAATTACAGGCCTCCCTCGCTCGTGGCCATCCTGCGCATCTCGCGGAACACGTTCAGCAGCTGGATCTCGCTCGACCCCTCGAAGATCGTGAGGGCGCGCGCGTCCCGCCAGCGCTTCTCGACCCCGTAGTCGGCGGCGATGCCCCGCCACCCGTACAACTGCAGGATCTCGTTGGAGGCACGCACGGCGAGCTCGGTCGCCGCGTACTTGGCCATGGAGCTCTCCCTGCCGAAGGGCAGCCCCCGGTCGGCCAGGCCGGTGGCGTCCTCCAGCAGTTTGCGCGCCGCGCACAGTTCCACGTACAGCCGCCCGAGGGTCAGTTGCACATGGCTCAGGGTGTCCATGCGGTCGTCCGGGTAGACCCGGCGCTCGCCCACCCAGGTCAGCGCGTCCCGGAGCATGGCGGCCACGATCCCCGTCCCGCAGGCGGCACCGCCGATCCGGATGGTCGCGAGGAGCTCGCCCAGCAGGAACTCCCCGTCGCCGGCCCGCCCGATCAGGCTGACGGGCTCCAGGGCCACGTCTCGGAAGGTCACCGAGGGCGTGGGCAGGCAGCGGAACGCCGCCTTGTCGATGTCCTCGCTCACGCTCACCCCCGCAGCGTCCCGCGGAACGGCGAAGAACGACAGACCGCGTTTGCGGTTGTCCACCACCGTGTTGGCCAGAACGATGAACACGTCGGCGACGGTCCCGTTCCCGGACATGCACTTGCCGCCGTTGAGGAGCCAGCCGGACTCCGTCCGCACGGCGCGGGTGCCGGCCGCCAGCAGGTTGGAGCCGTTCTCGGGCTCGGTGAGCCCGAGGGCGGCGTACCCGTTGTTCTTCAGGAGCCGGGTGACGAAGAGCTCCTTCTGCTCCGCGGTGCCGGCGGCGACCACGGGGTGCAGCGCGCCGCGGTTGAACACCAGCGTCCAGGTCATCCCCGGACACACCGCCGACAGTTCGCCGATGCCCTCGGCGAACTCCGTGTAGGAGAGCCCGGCGCCGCCCAGTTCCTCGGGAAAGGCCGCGTTGAGGATCCCCTCGGCCGCCGCCCGTTCGTGGATCGGGACGGGGAACGCCCGCTCCTCGTCGTACCGGCGGACGTGCGGCGCCATCACCTCATCGGCAAAAGTGCGGAACGTCCGCTTCCACTCTGATCGACTGCGTGATTCTTCCACGACCATCCTAAGAAACGGTGATGACGAACTTGCCGATGTTGGCCCGGTTGCGGAGCTGTGTGATCGCCCGGGGCGCCTCCTCGAAGGGGAAGACCCCGCCCACGGCGGGACGGAACACGCCCGCGTCGATCAGCTCGACGAGGCGGTCCATCAGCGGCCGGAGCCTGGACGGATCACGGGCCAGGGCGCCCACGTTCACCGTGCAGAAGGAGCGGCTGCTCATGAACAGGTCCCGGCCGTTCACGGCCAGGTCGAGCACCCCCGCCGCACCGATCTCGACGAAGCGGCCCCCCGGACGCAGCAGGGCCAGACCCCGGCCCACGGCGTCGCCGGAGAGCGAGTCGACGATGAGGTCGAGCCCCTGATCGGGACTCAGTTCCCGTACCGCGTCGGCGAAGTCGGCCTGCACGTAGTTGATCGGGTGCTGGACGCCCAGCGCCCGCAGGTGCTCCAGCTTGGCCTCCGTGCTCGCCGTGCCGAACACCGTGGCGCCGTGGTGCAGCGCCAGCTGCACGCACGCCGTCCCGGTCGCGCCCGCCGCGGCCTGGACGAGCACCCGGTCGCCCGGGTCCACGCGCGCCTCGCGCTCCAGGCAGGCGATCGCGGTGAGCCCGCTGATCAGCATGGCCACCGCATCGGTGAACGGGACGCCGGCCGGCAGCGGAGCCACCGTGTACGCCTCCGTCGTCACACGGGCCGCGTAACCCCCTTGCAGGGTCAGCGCGATGACCTCGTCACCGGGCCGGATGTGCTCGACCGCGTCGCCCACGGCGAGCACCACTCCGGCCACCTCGTGCCCGGGGACGAACGGCGGGGTGGAGAGGAACGGATGGAAGCCGGTGGAGGCCAGCACGTCGATGAAGTTGACCCCGACGGCGTGCACGTCGATGACCACCTCGCTCGGCGCGGGCCTGCGCACGGGTACGTCCTGGAGGCGCATGTCGAGCCCGGACGGCCCTGCCACGACGGTGTACCCGCGTACGGTGCTGTGGCGCTCCGCCTCCTCCAGCGTGATCTCCTGGGCGCTCTCCACCGGCGCCCCGCCGCCGGTGGCGTCGGCGGGTGCGTCGAGGCGGGCGTCCGGCTCCGGGGACTGCGCCGCGAGCAGGCCGTCCAGATGGAGCCCGACCGCGTCCACGGTCCGGTGGTTGAACAGGAAGGTCGCCGGCAGTTCGAGCCCGAAGTGGGCCCCGATCCGGCGGGTGAGGGAGACGGCGAGCAGCGAGTCGATCCCCAGCCGGTCGAAGCGGACCGAGGTGTCGATCTCGGCCGGCGGCCGGCGCAGCGCACGGGCCAGCTCCGCCCGGACGAACTCGGCGGCCGAACCGGCCCCGCCCTCCGCGCGTGCGGTGCCCGCGACGCCCGGCCGGGCCCCAGCTGTCCCACTGGTCCCACCGGCCGCGCCGGTCGCGCCGGTCCCGCGGTTGAACCGGGCCACGAGCCCGTCGGCGACGTCGTCCCGTACGTCCAGGACCGCCAGTTGCAGGTGGGCGCCGGTCAGGGCCCTCAGGAAGGCCTCGGCCCCCGCTTCCGGGGACATCGGGTGCAGGCCCGACTCCAGGAGCCGCTCCTGGTACCGGGGGTCGGCGACCATGCCCAGCTCCGCCCACGGGCCCCAGTTGATCGTGCGCACGGGCGTGCGCCGGCTGCGCACGGTGCCGGTGAGCGCGTCGAGCGTGGCGTTGCCCGCCGCGTAGGCGCCCTGGCCCGCCGTCACGAACAGGCTGGCCATGGAGGAGAACAGGACGATGAAGTCCAGGTCCTCCGCGGCCACCGCGTCGATCAGGATCCGGGCGCCGTGCTCCTTCGGCGCCGTGATCGCGTGCATGCGTGCGGCCGACGTCGACCCGATCAGTGCGTCGTCGAGGATGCCCGCGGTGTGGATCACGCCGTGCAGGGCGCCGAAGCGCCGGAGCGTCTCGTCCAGGGCGCGGCGCACGGCGGCCTCGTCGGTCACATCGGCCTGGAGGTAGAGCAGCCGTCCGCCCGCGGCGTCGACCGCCTCCTCCAACTGCGGGTCGACCTCCGCCCGGCGGCCGGTGAGCACCACCCGCGCCCCCGCCTCGCGGGCCAGGGTGACCGCGAGCGTGGACCCCAGGCCGCCCTGCCCGCCGGTGATCCAGTAGACGCCGCCGGGCCTCAGCTCCGCCGGGGCCGCGGAGGCCTCCACCGGGGTCAGGGACGGGAGCGTGCGCTCGCCGTGCCGGTAGCGGACACCGAACGCGTCGGGCCGTACCGCGAGCTCCGCGGCGACGTCACGGGCGAGTTCACGCGTCGTGAGCTCGTCGGGCTCGATCCGGATCGCCCGCCCCGACCAGCTCACGGTCTCCTGTTCGAGCGCCCGCAGCAGCGGGGCCAGCGCCACGTCGCCGGTCACCAGGGCGAGTTCCCGGCGCGCCGTCGACGTGCTCCTCGCGGCGCTCCGCAGCAGCGCGAGGAAGGCCTCGCGCTCCGGCTCCACGACGAGCAGCCGGGCGGCGGCCGGCAGGTCCGCCAGGAACCCGTCCCCCTGCTCCTCGCCGCCGGGCAGTGCGGCGACCGAGACGGTGGCCCCGCCCCTGCGCAGCTCCTCCACCAGCGGCGCACAGCGTTCGGCGTCCCCGGTGAGCAGGACGATCTCGCCCTGGCGGCCGGAGGCCTGCGCGGGTCGGGGCTGCGGCCGGGCGTCCACCGCGAAGAAGCGCAGGGAGTGCCGGCTGCCCATCCGCTTGAGGGAGACCCCGGTGAACTCCACGAGGACCTGCCCCCCGGGGTCGAGGATCGTCACGTCGCAGTCGAACGTGTCGGCGTCCGCGTCGAGTTCGCCGTGCAGCCGTACATGGGCCAGGGTCGGACCGGACCACGGCGCGAACACGTCGACCCGGCGGTAGCCGAACCCCACGAAGGTGCCGCTGGCTCCGGCGTCGACGGACAGCCCGGCGATGGACTGCATCGCCCCGTCCGCGACGTCCGCGGGCAGCGGGCGGCCCACGGTCCGCGGGGACGGCGGTGCGAGCCGGGTGAGCAGCTCCTTGTCGCCCAGCCACATCTCGGTCACCATCCGCATGGTGTCCCCGTACGAGAGCCCGGACGCCGCCAGGTGCTCGTACAGGGCGTCGGTCTCCACGCGCCGCGGGCACCGCAGGAGGATCGCGGCCGGGTCGGCCGGCGCCGGGACCGGCCCGGTGGCCGACCAGCCGGCCGAGACGTGCTCCTCCCACGCGGCGCCGTGCTCGTGCACCGCCCGGCTCTCGACGGACAGGTACGGCCCGTCGCCCGCGCGCGAGCGCCGGGAGACCCGTACCTGCCGGGACTCCTCCCCGGCGACCGCCAGGGAGTTCGTCACCAGGACATCGCTGAGTCCGTACCCGCCCACCCCCTCGGGATCGAGTTCGTGCAGCGCCGCGTCGAGCATCCACGCGGCGGGCGCGATCGCCCGCTCCTGCACCCGGTGGTCACGGATGACCGGCAGTGAGCCGGTCACCACGACCCCCTCCGCGCGCGGGCCCGCGGGCTCGACCCAGTGCTCCTGGCGCTGCCAGGGGTACGCGGGCAACCGCGCGCCGGCGAGCTGCCGGCCGCCGTGGAAGGCGGCCCAGTCGATCTCGCAGCCCGCCTCGAACAGCGCGCCGACCGACTCGTACGGGGCCCGGTCGTCCATGCGGCGCATCGCCGGTACGGCGGCGACGTCGCGGTCCTCGTCCTCCAGGCACTCGGTCACCGAGACCGACAGCAGCGGGTGCGGGCTCATCTCCAGGAACACGCGGTGACCGGCCGCCCCGGCCCCGCGGACCGCGTCGGCGAACAGCACCGGCTCGCGCAGGTTGCGCCACCAGTACGCGGCGTCCAGCCCGGCGGTGTCGAAACGCTCCCCGGTGAGGGAGGAGTGGAAGGCGAGTGTCGCGGGGCGGGGCGACAGTCCGGCGAGCTCCGCGGCCAGGTCCTCCCGGAGGTCCTCCAGCAGCGCGCAGTGCGAGGCCACGTCCACCTTGACGCGCCGGCCGAAGACGCCCTTGGCGTCCATGGCGGCGACGAACTCGTCGACGGCCGAGGTCTCCCCGGACACGACGGTCGTGTTCGGACCGTTGTGCGCCGCGAGCGACAGGCGCTCCCCGTAGGGCTCCAGCGCCTTGCGCACGTCCGACACGGGCAGGGAGACCAGCGCCATGGCGCCCTGCCCCCGGTGGCGCATCATCAGGGAGCTGCGGCGGCAGATGATCCGCGCCGCGTCCTCCAGCCGCAGGGCGCCCGAGACATGGGCGGCCGCGACCTCTCCCATGCTGTGGCCGATGACGCCGGCGGGCCGCACCCCCCAGGACCTGAAGAGAGCGGCGAGCCCCACCTGCATCGCGAAGACGGCGGGCTGGACGACATCGATGCGCTCCAGCAGGGGAGCGGCGTCCTGCGAGGTCAGCACCTCGCGCAGGGACCAGTCCACGTACGGGGCGAAGGCCTGCTCGCAGCGGGAGACGGCGAGGTCGAAGGCGGGCTCCGAGTCGATCAGGGCCCGCCCCATGCCGAGCCACTGGGCGCCCTGCCCGGGGAACACGAAGACCACGCCCGCCCCGTCGGGCACGTGCCGCGTCCCGGTCAACGGCTCGCGCAGCCGGGCGAGGAGCTCGCCGCGGTCCGTGAAGGCGACGGCGGCGCGGAACTCCCGTCCCCGGGGACCGCCCCGGCCCCGGACCTGGGTCGCCGCGGCCGAGCCGCGGTCCACCTCGTCCTCGTCCAGCCCCTCGGCCCACGCCGCGTGGCCGGCGGCCTGTGCGTGCAGGGCCGCCTCGGTGGCGGCCGACAGGGCCAGCAGCTGTACGGGGCGCCGCGCGGGCCGCGCGGCGGAAGCGGCGGCGGCCGCGGGCGCGGGGCCGAGCACGGCGTGGGCGTTGGTGCCGCCGAAACCGAAGGAGCTCACCCCGACCACGCCGGCCTCGTCGGGGGAGTCCCAGCGCCGCAGCGAGGACTGCACGCGCAGCCCGAGTCCCTCGAAGTCGATGTCCGGGTTGGGCTCGTCGCAGTGCAGGGAGGGCGGCAGGGCCCCGTGTTCGAAGCACAGCGCCAGCTTGATCAGGCCGGCGATGCCCGCCGCCGCCTCCAGGTGCCCGACGTTCGTCTTCACCGAACCGATCGCGCACGGCCGGTCGGCGGCGCGCCCCCGGTTCAGTACGCCGCCCAGTGCGGCGGCCTCGATCTGGTCGCCGATGGCCGTGCCCGTCCCGTGCGCCTCGACGTAGCCGACCTCCCACGGCTCGACGCCCGCCTGGCCGAGGGCCCGGCGCACGACCTCCTCCTGGGACCGGAGGCTCGGCGCCAGCAGGCCGTTGGTCCGCCCGTCGGAGGTGACGGCCGAGCCGCGGACCACCGCGGAGATGCGGTCGCCGTCGCGCAGCGCCCGGCTCAGCGGCTTCAGCACGACCACGCCGGCGCCCTCGCTGCGCACGTAGCCGTCGGCCCGCGCCGAGAAGGTCTTGCAGCGCCCGTCGGGCGCCATGACACCGGAGTGGTCGAAGGCCTCGGTGATCGCCGGGGTCAGGATCACGTTCACCCCGCCGACGAGGGCGGCGTCGCACTCGCCGCGCCGGATCGCCTCGCAAGCGAGGTGGACGGCGACGAGGGACGAGGAGCAGGCCGTGTCGACGGCCAGGCTCGGCCCGCGCAGGTCGAGCAGGTAGGAGAGCCGGTTGGCGGCGACGCTGGAGGCTCCGCCCAGCAGTGAATAGGCGTCCGCGGAGGGCGAGTTGGCCAGGACGTCGCGGTAGTCCGAGCTGGAGATGCCGATGAAGACGCCCGTGGGGGAGCCGGCCAGGCCGTACGGATCGATGCCCGCGTCCTCGATCGCCTCCCAGGCGACCTCCAGCATGAGCCGCTGCTGCGGGTCGAGTTTGGCCGCCTCGTGCTCGTTGATGCCGAAGAAGTCGAGGTCCAGGCCGCCGACCCCGGTGAGGAAGCCGCCGAGGGCGGCGCGGTCCGTGCCGCCGTTCCCGCCGCCCCAGCGGGCGAACCGGTCGTCGGGGACCCGGCCGATGGCGTCCCCGCCCCGTTCGAGCAGCTCCCAGAAGGCCTCCGGGCCGTCGGCGCCGGGGAACCTGCACCCCATGCCGATGATCGCGACCGGTTCGTCCGGGGCCGCTCCGGTGGCCGCGCGGTGCGGTGCGGCGGCCGTGCCCCGCTCGGGCGTTCCGTCCCGCAGGTGCTCCAGGATCTCCCGGAGCGTCGGGTACTCGTACGCGATCGTGGGTGAGACCTTCCGGTCCAGGAGCGCGCCGAGTTCGCCCGCGAGCGCGACCGCGTCGATCGAGGACAGGCCGTAGGCGGCCAGTGGTTCGTGGATCGAGATGTCCTCGGCCGAACCGAGACGGGCCAGCTCGGCGATGCGCCGGCGCAGCCAGGTTTCCAGCTCCGTGTCCAACATGTGCTTCCCCCTGTGTTCTGCTGTGGTTCGAGTCAGCGCTGCGCGTTCCACGGAGACCGGCCGGCCAGGTACTCCTTCCTGGTCTCCGCGCGCTGCAACTTCCCGCTCGACGTCTTGGGAAGGGTTCCGGCGGGCAGCAGGACCACGTCCCGCGCGGTCAGCCGGTGCTCCTGCGCCACGGCCTGCCGTACGGCGTTTGCCACGGCCTCCGCCCCGTCGCGGTCCTTGCCGTCGGCGGCCCCCGGCCGGAGTTCGGCCGCGACCACCACGCTCTCCTCCCCGTCCGTGGTCACGCCGAAGGCGGCCACACAGCCGGGACGGATCGCGGGGTGCGCGCTCTCGGCGGTCCGTTCGATGTCGTGGGGGTAGTGGTTGCGTCCGCCCACGATGATGACGTCCTTGATGCGGCCGCAGACGAAGAGCCCGTCCTCGGTCCGGAAGCCGAGGTCTCCCGTGCGCATGTACGGGCCCTGTCCGCCGTCGCTCGGCGAGGCTTCGAAGGTCTCCCGGCTGAGGTCGGGCCGCTGCCAGTAGCCCACCGCGACGCTCTCGCCCGCGACCCAGATCTCGCCGACCTCGCCGGGGGCGCAGCGGGTGTGCCGCTTGGGGTCGACGATGGCGACGTCCAGCGTTCGGCTGATGCCGCAGCTGACGAGGACGCGTGCGTTCGGACTGTCCTGCGGCACGATCCGGGCGTGGCCCTCCTCGAGCTCGCTCTCGTCGAAGGAGCGGAAGATCCACGGCTGTTCGATCGGCGCCCCGCTCACCAGAAGCGTGCTCTCGGCGAGCCCATAGACCGGAACAATGGTTTCCGGACGGAATCCGCAGGAGGCGAAGGCCGCGGAGAAGCGCTTCATCGAATCCGCGCGAACGGGTTCGGCGCCATTGGTGGCGACGGCCCAGGAGGAAAGGTCCAGCGTCGCGCGGTCCTCTTCGGTCACTTTTCGGGTGCACAGATCGAACGCGAAGTTGGGTGCGGCCGACAGGGTGCCGCGGTACTTCGAGATCGCGCGCAGCCACCGCACCGGGCTCTGCAGGAATGCCACGGTGGGCATCGAAACGGAATGGATCCCGAGCATCGCCGGCGCGACGATCATCGAGATCAGTCCCATGTCGTGATAGGGCGGCAGCCACCCCACGACGACGGTGGACCCGTCGAGTCCGAGCGATGTGCGGATGAGGTCGGTGTTGTGGGCGAGGTTCCGGTGGGTGACCATCACGCCCTTCGGCTGACCGGTCGATCCGGAGGTGTACTGGAGGAACGCGATGGAATCCGGATCGGGGGCGGGGGCGGACCAGCCCGCTCCGCTCCTGTCCGCAATCGTGTCGACCGCCAGCCAGACGGTTTCCTGGAGTTCCGGGATCGAGCGGGCCGCGGTCTCGATGGACGCCTGTATTGCGGAGGTGGTCAAAATGGCCGCGGGCCGGGCGTCCTCGGCGATGCCGGCCAGCCGCAGGAGCCCCCGCGCACGCTGCGCGGGGTGCGGAAGGTAGGCGGGGACCGCGACGACGCCGGCATACAGGCAGCCGAAGTACGCGACGACGAACTCCTGCCCGGGCATGAACAGCAGCAGGGCCCGGGAACCGGGCTCCACCTGCGCGCGGAGGGTCGCGGCGACGGCCCGTGCCCGGGTGTCGAGCATCGAGAAGGTGAGGGAGGGCTCGGCCTCCTCGCCGTCGGGCAGGAAGGTGAACAGATCGTGATTCGGGATGCGCGCAGCGTGTGCGTGCAGTGCGTCGACCACCGTTTCGAAGCGGGCTTCGTCCAGGACGGCGGGTGACGGCGCAAACGACTCGTCAAGCATTCTCAGCCTCATTCAGTGCCGATCGGATGCTCGCACCGGGTGCGGGCCGGCAGGCAAATGGCGAAAGCGGCGCGCGGCTCCGCTCCAGGAGCGCGCTCCGCGCGAGATACCCGTTCTCGGGGATTGCCGGAGCTCCAGGGCTCACGGCGACAGCGGTCCGTACGGAGCCGCGGATCTGCGGACAGAGATGTGGGTGGATCTCCGGGGCGAATGACCCGAGGTCACGCATCCGGCGTCAATCGCATCCTGATCCGCACACATCAACCTTGTCTTCCGGTGAGTTTCGATCCGCAGCACGGCGCGGACGCGGGGAAGGATTGATTCATTCCGCATGCGTCCGGTCGTTCTGCGAGCGCGTTCCATGTTCGTGCGGCCCCGGGAGGGGGCGCCGGCTATCACTCCGGGGCGATAGCACCTGCAACTTGGTGGGCTTGGCGGAGGTACAGCACGGAAACAGCCAAAGGCTGGAAGAGGGGTACTGGGCAGTACTGGTCCAAACCTTAGGTCGGGCCCCCGGAATCGGTCAACTCGCATTATGTGGCCGGAAGTTGGCTTCGAATTCGGAAGGGCGAGGGGATTTCCGGCCATTCTCCGGCGGGTGCAGACAGTGGCCGGGGCGGGGTGTCACGGCTCCGAGCGGGGAGGACGGCACGGGAGCTCGATGACCGCAGTTGATGCTTGCTGAGCGAAATTGATCGTTTGCTTGGCGGGGATCCCGCCATTCCGGCACGCTTTCCGCCCGCTGGGATGCACCCATCCGGCCGCCTCCCCGACCTGGGCCGGTCGGGTGCTTGATCGGCCCGGGGTGATTGGCCGTGGCGAGATCGGGCACCTGCTGTCCATGGCCTTCGAACATCCCGCACAGAAGGGTGACCAGGGGGAGATCGGGCGGTTCGCGAAGCTGGCGGAGCTGGCCTCGAACTTCACCAGCTCCCCCGTCTTCTCCGTTTTCTGCGTCCTGCTGGTGGCCGCCTTCGTCGTGGTCCACCTGCTCCACCTGGACACGAGCTGGCAGCACCTGACGGGTGACGCGATGGCCGCGGTCGCCCTGCTGCTCCTCGCCCTGCTGAAGAACTCCGAACGCCGGGCCGAACACGCGATCCAGCGCAAGCTCGACGCGATCGCCGCCGCCCTCCTGGAGCAGTACGAGGGCGAGCCGGGCCGCGCGCACCAGGAGCTGTCCAGGGCCATCGGGATCGAAGAGGGCGAATAGCGCCCGCGCCCCGCAGGACGCCCTGCCCCCTTGGGCCGAGCGGACCCCGGAACCGGCGCTTTCGAGTGACCCGCCGCGCGGGCCTCGGCCACCGGCGGCCCGAACTCCCCGACCATCTCAGGCGGCCGGTCATCTTCCGGCCACAGGTCGCCGACCAGGCCGGGCACCGCGCGCACGCGGCTCCGGGCCGCGCCGCTGGGAGATCACTTGTACGTCCTGCTCGTGGCGAGCGCGTTCAACAGCCTCACGCAGCGAGTCCACGCCGAGCTGCGCGACCACGGCCACCGCGTCGCGGTCGAACTCGCCCTGCCCGGCACCCCCCTGGCCGACGCCGTACGCGGTCACCGCCCCGACCTCGTCATCGCCCCGATGCTCCGCACCGCCCTCCCCGAGGAGGTCTGGGCCACCCACACCTGCCTGGTCGTCCACCCGGGACCGGTCGGCGACCGCGGCCCCTCCTCCCTCGACCACGCCATCCGCGACGGCGAACCCCGGTGGGGAGTGACGGTTCTCCAGGCCAACGCGGAGATGGACGCCGGCGACGTCTGGGCGAGCGTCGCATGCCCCCTGCCGCCGGTCGGCAAGAGCGACCTCTACCGCGGGGAGATCGCCGACGCCGCCCTGGAAGCCGTCCTGCTCGCGGTGGAACGCTTCGCCTCCGGTACCTGGACCCCGCAGCCGCAGGCCGCCGGCCGGGCCCGGCCCCTGCTGCGCCAGGAGGAACGGCGGATCGACTGGGAGCGCCACCGCACCGCGGACGTCCTGCGCGCGCTGCGCGCCGCCGACTCGCAGCCCGGCGTACGGGACGAACTGCTCGGCGGCGAGTGGTTCCTGCACGGCGGGCACCGCGAGGAGGCGCTGCGCGGGCGCCCCGGCGAGCTGCTGGCCACCCGGGACGGGGCCGTCTGCCGGGCCACGGCCGACGGCGCCGTCTGGATCCCGGAACTGCGCGCCCGCCGCCTCCCGGGAGGCCCGGCCGCCCCCAAACTGCCCGCGACGCTGGCCCTCGCGGACCTGCTGCCCCCGCTGCCCGAGGTCCCCGCGCCCCCGGGCAGCGGCCCGCACCGCGGCACCTGGTCCGACATCGGCTACCACGAGGAGGGACAGGCCGGCTTCCTGTCGTTCTCCTTCCCCGGCGGTGCGATGAGCACCGCGCACTGCCGCCGCCTGCTGGACGCGTACCGCACCGCCCGAACCCGCCCCACCACCGTCCTCGTCCTCGGCGGCGGCCGCGACTTCTTCTCCAACGGGATCCACCTCGGTGTCATCGAGGCCGCGGCCGACCCGGCCGAGGAGTCCTGGGCCAACATCAACGCCATGAACGACCTGGTCGAGGCGGTGCTGACCACCACCGACCGGCTCGTGGTCAGCGCACTGGGCGGCAACGCCGCCGCCGGCGGAGCCATGCTCGCCCTCGCCGCCGACGAGGTCTGGTGCCGCTCGGGCGTCGTCCTGAACCCGCACTACCGCCTGATGGGGCTGCACGGCTCCGAGTACTGGACGTACACCCTGCCGCGGCGCGTCGGACCCGCCCTCGCCGAGCGTCTCACCCACGAGGCCCTCCCGCTCAGCGCCGCCGCCGCACAGGGGCTCGCCCTGGTCGACCGTACGCTCCCCTGCCCGCCCGGAGCCTTCGCCGCCGAGACGGAGCGCCTCGCGGTGCGCCTCGCCGGGCTGCCCGCCACCGCCTCCCGGATCGCCGGGAAGAAGGCGGCGCGCGAGCGGGACGAGGCCGTCCGGCCGCTCGCCGCCCACCGGGAGGCCGAGCTGGCCCTGATGCGGCAGACCTTCTTCGACCCGGACGCCCCCTACCACGCCCTGCGCCGCGCTTTCGTCCGCAAGGAGCGCGCGGCCACCACCCCGCCCCACCTCGTCCGTGCCGCGGCCGTCCGTCCGTCCGGTGTCACTGGACTGGCCGTACCTGACGCGGCGCCCGGGCCGGACTGCTGTTAGCAAGAAAGGTGTGGGTGAGGCAGGCCGCCTCCCCCCACCCCTCCCGAACCCCTCCCCGAGGAGCCGTCCCATGGCCACAGCGACGCAGGACACGGTCGAGGACCCGCTGATCCACATTCTCTGGATCAACGCGGGCCTGAGCTGCGACGGCGACTCCGTGTCCCTGACGGCGGCAATGCAGCCGAGCATCGAGGAGATCGTGACCGGTGTACTGCCCGGTCTGCCGAAGATCGCCGTGCACTGGCCGCTCATCGACTTCGAATGCGGCCCGGTCGGCGGCGCCGACACCTTCATCGAGTGGTTCTTCAAGGGCGAGCGGGGCGAGATCGATCCGTTCGTCCTGGTCGTCGAGGGGTCCATCCCCAACGAGAAGATCAAGCCCGAGGGCTACTGGTGCGGCTTCGGCGACGACCCCGAGACCGGCCAGCCCATCACCACCAGTGAGTGGATCGACCGGCTGGCCCCCAAGGCCCTCGCCGTCGTGGCCATCGGCACCTGTGCCACGTACGGCGGCATCCACGCGATGGAGGGCAACCCGACGGGCGCCATGGGCGTGCCCGACTACCTGGGCTGGGACTGGACCTCGAAGGCCGGCATCCCGATCGTGTGCGTGCCGGGCTGCCCGATCCAGCCGGACAACTTCTCGGAGACCCTGACCTACCTGCTCTACCAGGCGGCCGGCTCCGCCCCGATGATCCCCCTCGACGACAAGCTGCGTCCGACCTGGCTCTTCGGGGCCACCGTCCACGAGGGCTGCGACCGCGCCGGCTACTACGAGCAGGGCCAGTTCGCCGAGACCTACGACTCGCCGCTCTGCCTGGTCAAGCTCGGCTGCTGGGGCCCCGTCGTCAAGTGCAACGTGCCCAAGCGCGGCTGGATGAACGGCATCGGCGGCTGTCCCAACGTCGGCGGCATCTGCATCGCCTGCACGATGCCCGGCTTCCCCGACAAGTTCATGCCGTTCATGGACGAACCCCCCGGCGCCAAGGTCTCCACGAAGGCCAGCGGCGCGTACGGCGCACTGATCCGCAGGCTCCGGTCGGTCACCGCCCACACCGTGGACGAGGAACCGAAGTGGAGGCAGAGCGGCCGCAGCCTGACCACGGGCTACCGCCCGCCCTGGTGACGGCCCCCCCGGAAGCACCCGACAACTCCCGCTCCCCGCACCGAAGAAGGGTCACGGCACACACGATGACACCGAAGACGAAGGCGGCCGCAGACGGCAGCGGCCTGGTCGAGATGGCCTGGGATCCGATCACCCGGATCGTGGGCAGCCTCGGCATCCACACGAAGATCGACTTCAAGCAGAAGCGGGTCGCGGAGTGCTACAGCACCTCGTCGGTCTTCCGCGGCTACAGCGTCTTCATGCGCGGCAAGGACCCCCGCGACGCGCACTTCATCACCAGCCGCATCTGCGGCATCTGCGGTGACAACCACGCCACCTGCTCGGTGTACGCGCAGAACATGGCCTACGGGGTCAAGCCGCCCCACCTCGCCGAGTGGATCATCAACCTGGGCGAGTCCGCGGAGTACATGTTCGACCACAACATCTTCCAGGAGAACCTGGTCGGGGTCGACTACTGCGAGAAGATGGTCCGCGAGACCAACCCGGGCGTCCTGGAACTCGCCGAGCGCACCCCCGCCCCGCACGCCGGCGAGCACGGCTACAAGACCATCGCCGACATCATGCGCTCCCTCAACCCCATCGAGGGCGAGTTCTACCGCGAGGCGCTCCAGGTCTCCCGCTACACGCGCGAGATGTTCTGCCTGATGGAGGGCCGCCACGTGCACCCCTCCACCCTCTACCCGGGCGGCGTCGGCACCATCGCCTCCGTCCAGCTCTTCACGGACTACATGAGCCGCCTCATGCGGTACTGCGAGTTCATGAAGCGGGTCGTACCGCTCCACGACGACCTGTTCGACTTCTTCTACGAGGCCCTGCCCGGCTACGAGGAGGTCGGCCGCCGTCGCGTCCTCCTCGGCTGCTGGGGCGCCCTCAACGACCCCGAGTACTGCGACTTCACGTACGCCAACATGACCGACTGGGGACGGAAGATGTTCGTCACCCCGGGCGTGGTGGTGGACGGCAAGCTCGTCACCAACGACCTCACCGAGATCAACCTCGGCATCCGCATCCTGCTCGGCAGCTCGTACTACGACGACTGGCAGGGCCAGGAGCAGTTCGTCACGCACGACCCGCTCGGCAACCCGGTCGACCCGCGCCACCCGTGGAACCAGCACACCATCCCGGCCCCGCAGAAGCGGAACTTCGACGACAAGTACAGCTGGGTCATGTCGCCCCGCTGGTTCGACGGCAAGGACCACCTGGCCCTGGACACCGGCGGCGGCCCCATCGCCCGCCTGTGGTCCACCGCCCTGTCGGGGCTGGTCCACACCGACTACGTGCAGGCCACCGGCCACAGCGTCGTGATCACCCTGCCGCGCACGATGACCAAGCCCGAGACCCGCTTCGAGTGGAAGATCCCGAAGTGGAGCAACGCGCTGGAACGCAACCGCGCGCGCACCTACTTCCAGGCCTACGCGGCCGCCATCGCCCTGCACTGCGCCGAGAAGGGCCTCGCCGAGGTCCGCGCCGGGCGCACCCAGACCTGGGAGAAGTTCGAGGTCCCGGACGAGGGGCTCGGCGTCGGCTTCACCGAGGCCGTGCGCGGCGTCCTGTCGCACCACATGGTGATCCGCGACGGGAAGATCGCCAACTACCACCCGTACCCGCCGACCCCGTGGAACGCCAGCACCCGCGACACCTTCGGCACGCCCGGCCCGTACGAGGACGCCGTGCAGAACACCCCGATCTTCGAGGAGAACACCCCGGAGAACTTCAAGGGCATCGACATCATGCGCGCGGTCCGCAGCTTCGACCCGTGTCTGCCCTGCGGAGTCCACATGTACGTCGGCGGCGGCAAGACGGTCAAGACGATGCACGTGCCCACCGGCCTGAGCGGACTGGGCGGATGAGGGCCGCGATCGACGGCGCGCAGGCCGGGCGCCGGGTCGAGGAGGTCCTCGACCGGCTCGCCGCCACCGGCGACCGGGCGGCCTGCGAGGCCGCCGAGGAACTGGTGCGCGTCCTCATGGACTTCTACGGCGCCGGGCTCGCCCGGATCGTCGAGAAGGCCGGGGAGGGCCCCCTGAAGGCGGTCGCCGACGACGAACTCGTCGCGAGCCTGCTCTCCCTGCACGGCCTGCACCCCGAGGACGTGCACACCCGCATCGGCCGCGCCCTGGCCGCCCACGGCGAACCGCTGGAACTGCTCGGCTTCGACGAGCGCACCGGCGTCCTGCGCCTGCGCCCCTCCGCCGCCCCCACCGGCTGCGGCTGCGGATCCGGCGGCCAGGACGGCGCCGGCCGCACCCTGGAGGACAGCCTCGCCTGCTTCGCCCCCGAGGTGACGAGCGTGGAGCGGGAGCCCGCCGCGGCCCCGGCCCCCGCCCTGCTGCAGATCGGCACCCGGCCCCCCAGCCCGGCACGGGTGCCGTGAGCGGGCCCGGTCCGCGTCACGACGGCCCGCGCGCCCCGCGCGGGCTGCGCCGCTTCGCGGGTCCGCGCCCGCCCCGGCCCGAGACCTGCGAACTGTGCGGGGTCGTCGTGGCCCCCGAGGCCCACCGCCACCTCGTGCAGACCGAGCAGCGCGCACTGGTCTGCGCCTGCACCGCCTGCGCCCTGCTGTTCGACCGGCCGGGCGCGGGCACCGGCCGCCTGCGCACCGTACCCGACCGCTACCTCACCGACCCCGCGCACCGGCTCGACGACGGCGCCTGGGAACTCCTCCAGATCCCGGTCGGCGTCGCGTTCTTCTTCCGCAACGCCGCCCTCGACCGGCTGGTCGCCCTCTACCCGAGCCCGGCCGGAGCCACCGAGAGCGAACTCGACCCCGAGACCTGGCAGACCGTCCTGGGCACCGGCCGGCTGGCCACCCTCCTCGAACCCGACGTCGAGGCACTGCTGCTGCGCCGCTCGGAGGGCCGCACCGCGTGCTACCTGGTGCCGATCGACATCTGCTACGAGCTGGTGGGGCGGATGCGGCTGCTGTGGCAGGGCTTCGACGGCGGCGCCGAGGCCCGGGCCGCCCTGGACACCTTCTTCGAGCAGGTCGAACGGCGGGCCAAGGCCCTGGCCGAGGAGACGGTGGAGGACGGGGCCCGATGACGGAATTCAGCTTCACCTGCACCGGGGTGCGCGCCGACGCGTACGCCGCCGGCCCCACCCTCGTCTTCCGGCTGCGGATCACCGCCGCCGGGGGCGCCCGGGTGCACGCCATCGCCCTGCGCTGCCAGATCCGCATCGAACCGGCCCGGCGCAGCTACGGACCCGCCGAGGCGGAAGGCCTCGCGGACCTGTTCGGCGAGCGCTCCCGGTGGGGCAACACCCTCCAGCCCGTGCAGTTCGCCCAGGTGTCCGTCATGGTCCCGAGCTTCACCGGCGAGACCGAGACCGACCTCGTCGTGCCCTGCACCTACGACATGGACATCGCCGCGACCCGGTACTTCCAGGCCCTGACGGAGGGCGAGGTGCCGCTGCTGATGCTCTTCTCCGGCACCGCCTTCACGGGGGACGCCGGCTTCCACGTCGAGCCGGTGCCCTGGGACCGCGAAGCCGCGTACCGGATGCCCGCCGCCGTGTGGCGCGAGATGGTCGAACAGCACTTCCCCGGCTGCGGCTGGCTCCGGCTGCCCCGCGACACCATGGACGAGCTGCTGGCCTTCCGCTCCCGCCACGCGCTCGCCTCGTGGGAGGCGACCGTACGGGCCCTGCTGGACGCGGCCGCCCCGCCGCAGCCGCCGCCCCCGGCCGGGCCCGCGCCCGGGGCGGGCCGGCCCGTCGCGATCCTGCCGAGCCTCACCGGGAGGACGGCCCCGTGACCACGACGACCACCCACGACGCCCGCTTCGCCGCCGCCCGGCAGGTCGCCGACGCGGTCCTCCTGGAGGGGTACGTCCTCTACCCCTACCGGGCCTCGGCCGCCAAGAACCGGCTGCGCTGGCAGTTCGGCGTCCTCGTGCCCCCGGCATGGGGCCGCGCGCACGAGGAGCACGTCCTCCAGCAGACCGAGATCCTGATGGAACCCCGGGGCGGGGCCACCCTCGCCCTGGAACTGCGCTTCCTGCACGCGCAGCGGCGTACGGTCCAACAGGCCGAGGCCGACGGGGCCTTCACGGACGTGCCCGAGCTGCACCTCGCCGACCGGGTCCTCGTGCCCTGGGACGAGGGCGCCGAGGAACGGGTCGAGGCGACCGTGCCCGTCACCGAGCTGCTCGGCGAGGACGGCGTCACCCTCCCGTTCGGCCGGCCCGCCCGCGTCGACACCGAACCCGTTCTCGACGCCGACGGGCGCACGGTGGGCCGCCTGGTGCGCCGTACCGAGGCGATCGAGGGCCGGCTGCGGCTGCACGCCACCGAACTGCCCGGCGCGTACCGGGTGTTCCGGCTTCGGGCCGTGGTGGAGAACACCAGCCCGTGGACCCCGCCCGCCGGGTCCGGTCCCGTCGACCGGGAGGCCGCGCTGCCCCACTCGCTGGTCGCCGCCCACCTCCTGCTCGGCCTGGACTCCGGATCCTTCCTGTCCATGACCGACCCGCCCGAATGGGCCCGGCAGGCGGTGGCCGCCTGCGAGAACCGCCACACCTGGCCGGTCCTCGCGGGCGAACCCGGCCGCGCCGACGTGGTCCTGTCCTCCCCGATCATCCTGGAGGACCACCCGGCGATCGCCCCCGAGAGCCTCGGCGCCATGTACGACGCCACCGAGATCGACGAGATCCTCGCCCTGCGCACGGCCGCCCTGACCGAGCAGGAGAAGCGCGAGGCCCGCGGCACCGACGCCCGGGCGGCCGCCGTGATCGACCTCGCCGACTCCATGCCCCCCGAAGTGCTGGAGCGCCTGCACGGCGCCGTACGGGCACTGCGGGAGGTCACCGGCCCGGAACAGCCGCCGCTGCTCGCGGAACTCCCCTCCGAGGACGTGGTGTTCCGGCCCGACACCCCCTGGTGGGACCCGGCCCGGGCGGACACCGCGGACCCGGCCCGCGACCGGATCGCGATCGACGGCGCCTCCGTGGGCCCCGGCAGCCGCGTGCTGCTCCGCCCCGGACTGCGGCGCACCGACGCGCAGGACCTCTTCCTCCAGGGCCGTACTGCCCTGGTCGAGGCCGTCCTGCACGACGTCGACGGGGGAGTGCACCTCGCCGTCACCGTGGAGGACGACCCGGGCGCGGACATCCGCCGCGAGCAGGGCAGGTTCCTCTATTTCCAGCCCGACGAGGTCACCCCGCTGGAGGACGCGTGAACGCCCGGGTCCTGGTCGCCGGCATCGGCAACGTCTTCCTCGGCGACGACGGCTTCGGCGTCGAGACCGTACGGGAGCTGGCCGCGCACCCGCTGCCCGAAGACGTCGAAGTGGTGGACTTCGGCGTCCGCGGCGTCCACCTCGCCTACCAGCTCCTCGACGGCTACGACACGCTGCTGCTGGTCGACGCCACCGCCCGCGGCGGCGCGCCGGGCACGCTGTACCTGATCGAGGCCGACGGGAGCGCGGGCCCGCAGCCGGGCGGCGACGGGGAACCGGCACCGCCGCCACCCGTCCTCGACGGCCACCACATGTCCCCCGACGCCGTCCTCGCCCTGCTGGACACCCTGTGCGCCGGGACCGGCGCCACGCCCCCGCGGCGCACCCTCGTCCTCGGCTGCGAACCGGCCGGGGTCGAGGAGGGCATCGGACTGAGCGCACCGGTGGCCGCCGCCGTACCGGAGGCCGTACGCATGGCCCTGGACCTGATCCACGGCCGGGACCACGGCCGCGACCACGACGAAACCGACCGGCCTCGCCGCGAACTGAGGAGAACCCCATGAAGAAGGCCGTCATCGGCGGGGCCGCGGCCGCCGCCCTCGCCGCCGTACTGATGCAGTTCCTCCCCGACCTCCGGCGCTACCTGCGCATGCGCCGGA
Organism: Streptomyces sp. Sge12; assembly: GCF_002080455.1. Classification (NCBI taxonomy): domain Bacteria; kingdom Bacillati; phylum Actinomycetota; class Actinomycetes; order Kitasatosporales; family Streptomycetaceae; genus Streptomyces; species Streptomyces sp. Sge12. The sequence continues at coordinate 1,717,526 of NZ_CP020555.1, read as the reverse complement.
TGTGACACCCCCGGGGCGCCACCGCAGGCGCCCGAATGGCGTACGGGCGCGCCGCCCACCGGCGTGCCGACCGCACGGACTCCGTCCCGCCGGTTCAATGAGCCCCGGCAGGACGGAGTCCGATGCACGAGATGTCGATCGCCATGGCCGTCGTGGGCCAGGTGGAAGAGGCGGCCCGGGCGGGCGGCGCGCACGCCGTCACCGCCGTACGGCTACAGGTCGGTGAGCTGGCGGGGGTGGTCCCCGACGCGCTGGCCTTCTGTTTCGAACTGGCCTGCGCCGGAACGGTCCTCGAAGGGGCCGAACTCGTCACGGAGTCCGTGACGGCCCGCGCCCGCTGCGGTTCCTGCCCCGGCACCTGGGCGGTGGGCATGCCCCCCGAACTGTGCTGCCCCGGATGCGGCAGAGCCACCGACGTGGAACTGCTGTCGGGCCGTGAGCTGGAGATCCTCAGCGTGCGCTGGGAAGACGGCCCCACCGGTGCCCGTACCCGCGAACCGATTCCCGAGGAGGCCTGAACCATGTGCCGAGTGGTCGATCTGCGGCAGGCGGTGCTCGCCAAGAACGACGTCGCCGCCCAGGTCCTGCGCACCGAACTCACCGCCCGCGGTACGACGGTGGTCAACCTGCTCTCCAGCCCCGGCAGCGGCAAGACGGCGCTGCTGGAGCGCGAACTGCTCCTCGCGCGGGAGCGCGGCGTGCCCGTGGCCGCGCTGACGGCGGACCTGGCCACCGAGAACGACGCCCTGCGGCTGGCGCGTTCGGGCGTACCGGTCAAGCAGGTGCTCACCGACGGGCTGTGCCACCTGGAGGCCGCCATGCTCGGCCGGCACCTGGACGGCTGGCTGCCCGGGGACACCCGGCTGCTCTTCGTGGAGAACGTGGGCAATCTGGTCTGCCCGGCCGGCTACGACCTGGGGGAATCGCTGCGGGTGGTCCTCGCCTCGGTGACCGAGGGCGAGGACAAGCCGCTGAAGTACCCGACCGCCTTCGGACTGGCCCAGCTGGTGGTGGTCACCAAGACCGACATCGCGCGGGCCGTCGAATTCGACGAGGCCGCCTTCCGTGCCAACGTCGAGCAGGTCAACCCCGGTGTGGAGGTCGTCCTCACCTCGGCGCGGGCGGGCGAGGGCCTGGGCGTCCTGCTCGACCGGGCACTGGCGATCGGGGCGGGCGGCGGGGCGCACGCCCCGGTGATGGCCCGCCAGCAGCACGCGCACGGGCACACGCACGGGCACAGCCACGGCCACGGACATGACCACGACCACGACCACGATCACGATCACGGCCGTGACGAGGACCAGGGTCACGAACACGACGGGGACCACGAACACCCGCACGTCCAGACCGCCGCACAGACCCGCTGATGGAGGCGGTGCAGCGCCGCCGGGTCACCGTCCGGGGCGTGGTCCAGGGCGTCGGCTTCCGCCCCTACGTCTACACCCGCGCGACCGGGCTGGGCCTGGCCGGGCACGTCACCAACACCCCCGAGGGCGTCGTCGCCGAGGTCGAGGGCGCCCCGGACGCCGTCTCGCGGTTCTGCGAACGGCTCGCGGCGGACGCACCCCCGCTGGCCGTGGTCGACGCCGTCGACCACTGGGAGGTCCCCGTCGCGGGCGGCGCCGGATTCACCATCATCGCCTCCCGGACCGGCGGCCCCGCCCGGACACTCGTCTCCCCGGACGTGGCCACCTGCGCCGACTGCCTCGCCGAACTGGCCGACCCGGCCGACCGGCGCCACCGCCACCCCTTCATCACCTGCACCCACTGCGGGCCGCGCTTCACCATCGTCACCGGGCTGCCGTACGACCGCGCCCACACCACCATGGCCGCCTTCCCGATGTGCCCCGACTGTGCCCGGGAGTACGAGGACCCGGCCGACCGCCGCTTCCACGCCCAGCCCGTCGCCTGCCCGGCCTGCGGCCCCCGCCTCAGACTGCTCACTGGCCGCCCGCCCCGCGAGAGCTCCGGCTCCGACCCGGTCGCCGAGGCCCGCCGCCTCCTCGCCGCCGGGGCGATCCTCGCCGTCAAGGGCCTGGGCGGCTACCACCTGGCCTGCGACGCCACCCACCCCGGCGCCGTGGCCGAGCTGCGCCGCCGCAAGGCGCGCGGGGACAAGCCCTTCGCCCTGATGGCCCGGGACCTCGCCGACGTCGAGCGGTTCGCGCACCTCGGCCCCGAGGAACGGCAGCTGCTCGCGGGTGGCGTACGGCCCATCGTGCTGCTGCGCCGCCGCGCGGGCGCCGACGGCCCGGACGGGGTCGCCCCGCGCTGTCCCGACCTCGGGGTGATGCTCCCGTACACCCCGGTGCACCACCTGCTGCTCGGCCTGCCCGGGGATCCCCCGGGTCCCCGGCTGCTCGTCATGACCAGCGGGAACCTCGCGGGGGAGCCCATCGTCACCGACGACGACGAGGCCCTGGACCGGCTCGCCGCGCTCGCCGACGGCTGGCTCACCCACGACCGCCCCATCCACGTGCCGTGCGACGACTCCGTGGTGCGGGTCTGCGACGGGGAGACGCTGACCCTGCGGCGCTCGCGCGGGTACGCCCCGCTGCCGCTGACCCTGCCCGTACCGGTCCCCGCGACCCTCGCGGCGGGCGGGGACCTGAAGAACGCCTTCTGCCTCGGCGAAGGACGCAAGGCCTGGCTCTCCGCGCACATCGGCGATATGGACGACCTCGCCACCCAGTACGCCCTCGAACGCGCCGAGCGGCAGCTGGAGTCCATCACCGGCGTCACCCCCGTGCTCCTCGCCGCCGACTGGCACCCCGGCTACCGGTCCGCCGGGTGGGCCGAGCGCGCCGCGGGCGCGCGGCCCCTCGTCCGCGTCCAGCACCATCACGCGCACATCGCCTCCGCCATGGCGGAGCACGGCCTGGACGGCGGCCGTCCGGTGATCGGGGTCGCCTTCGACGGCACCGGCTACGGCGACGACGGCGCCGTGTGGGGCGGCGAGGTCCTCCTCGCCGACTACGCGGGGTACACCCGCTTCGCCCACCTCGCCCACGTCCCGCTGCCGGGCGGCGACGCGGCCGTGCACCGCCCGTACCGCATGGCACTGTCCCACCTGCGGGCCGCGGGCATCCGGTGGGCACCGGACCTGCCCTGCACCGCCGCCTGCCCGCGCGAGGAACTGCGGGTACTGGAACGGCAGTTGGAGCGCGGCCTGAACTGCGTCCCGACCTCCAGCATGGGCCGGCTCTTCGACGCCGTGTCCTCCCTGGCCGGAATCTGCCACCGGGCCGGGTACGAGGCGCAGGCCGCGATCGAGCTGGAGGGGGCGGCGTACCGGGCGCACGGCGACGGCGACGGCCGCGGCTACGGCGAGGGTGACGGCGAGGGTGACGGCGGGGGACACGGATACGCCTTCGGTCTGCACCTGCCGCCGGACTCCGGCGGCGGGCCGCTCGCCGCCGATCCGGCGCCCGTGCTGGCCGCCGTGGTGGCCGACGTACGCGCGGGGACGGACCCGGCGCTGATCGCCGCCCGCTTCCACGCCTCGGTCGCCACCCTCGTCGCCGCCCTCTGCGGGGCGGCACGCGAGCGGCACGGCCCGGACACCGTCGCCCTGACGGGCGGGGTCTTCGCCAACACCCTGCTCTCCTCGGCATGCGCCCGACTGCTGCGCGCCCGCGGATTCACCGTGCTGCGGCACGGCCGGGTCCCCCCGAACGACGGCGGGCTGGCCCTGGGCCAGCTCATGGTCGCCGCCGCGCACGACACCCCCTGACCCACCCACAGCAAGGAGAAGCCCATGTGCCTGGCGGTGCCCGGCAGAGTGCTCGACATCGGGGAGAAGGACGGCACCCGCATGGCCACCGTCGACTTCGGCGGTGTGCAGAAGGAGGTGTGCCTGGAGTACCTGCCCGACCTGCAAGTGGGTGAGTACGCCATCGTCCACGTGGGCTTCGCCCTCCAGCGCCTCGACGAGGAGTCGGCCAAGCAGACCCTCGAACTCTTCGCCCAACTCGGGATGCTCCAGGCGGAGTTCGGCGACCCATGGGAGCAGGCCGCGGCGGCCGGCGGCGAGCCCTGGCCCTTCGCCGACGATCCCGATCCCGATCCCGAACCCGCCCCCGATCCCGCACCCGAGCCCGCCCTCACCGCGCCGCAGGAGGAAGTCCAGCCGTGAAGTACATCGAGGAGTTCCAGGACCCCGACCTCGCCCGCCGGCTGCTCGACGACATCCACGCCACGGTGACCCGCCCCTGGGCCCTGATGGAGGTCTGCGGCGGCCAGACCCACACGATCATCCGGCACGGGATTGATCAACTGCTCCCCGAGCAGGTTGAGTTGATCCACGGTCCGGGCTGCCCGGTGTGCGTCACCCCGCTGGAGGTCATCGACAAGGCGCTGGAGATCGCCTCCCGCCCCGATGTGATCTTCTGTTCCTTCGGGGACATGCTCCGGGTGCCCGGGACCGGCCGTGACCTGTTCCAGGTGCGCAGCGAGGGCGGCGACGTCCGCGTCGTCTACTCCCCGCTCGACGCCCTGCGGATCGCCCAGGAGAACCCGGCGCGCCAGGTGGTCTTCTTCGGCATCGGCTTCGAGACCACCGCGCCGCCCAACGCCATGACGGTGCATCAGGCCAAGAAGCTGGGGATCCCCAACTTCAGCCTGCTCGTCTCCCACGTCCGGGTGCCCCCGGCGATCGAGGCGATCATGCAGTCGCCGAGCTGCCGGGTCCAGGGCTTCCTCGCCGCCGGACACGTGTGCAGCGTGATGGGCATGAGCGAGTACCCCGAACTGGCCGCGCGGCACCGGGTCCCGATCGTGGTGACCGGCTTCGAGCCGCTGGACATCCTGGAGGGCGTACGGCGGGCCGTACGGCAGCTGGAGCGCGGCGAGCACACCGTCGACAACGCCTACGCGCGCGCCGTCCGCCCCGAGGGCAACCCGGCCGCCCTCGCCATGCTGGAGGACGTCTTCGAGGTCACCGACCGGGCCTGGCGCGGTATCGGCGTCATCCCCGACAGCGGCTGGCGGCTGTCGGCCCGCTACCGGGACTTCGACGCCGAACACCGCTTCTCGGTCACCGGCATCAACACCCGGGAGCCGGCCGAGTGCCGCAGCGGCGAGGTGCTCCAGGGACTGCTGAAACCGCACGAGTGCGAGGCCTTCGGCACGCTGTGCACTCCGCGCAGCCCGCTGGGCGCCACCATGGTCTCCAGCGAGGGCGCCTGCGCCGCGTACTACCTCTACCGGCGGCTGGAGCTGGGGACCGTGCCCGCCGCAACGACCGCCGCAACCGCCGCAGCCGCCGCGTCCGCAACGACCGCCGCGTCCGCAACGACCCCCGTGAGCGCCCCGCTGGAGGCGAGCCCCGTTGTCTGACACCGCACTCGACATCACGGGCTGGACCTGCCCGGCCCCGCTGCGCGACCGCCCCCGCGTGGTGATGGGCCACGGCGGTGGAGGCGCACTCTCCGCCGAACTGGTCCAGCACCTCTTCGCCCCCGCCTTCGGCGGTGAGGTGCTCGCCCAGCTCGGGGACTCCGCGGCCGTCTCCCTGGGCGGGGTCCGGCTGGCGTTCTCCACCGACTCCTACGTGGTGCGGCCGCTGTTCTTCCCCGGCGGCGGCATCGGTGACCTCGCGGTCAACGGCACGGTCAACGACCTGGCCATGAGCGGCGCCGAAGCGGCCTACCTCTCCTGCGGGTTCATCCTGGAGGAGGGCGTCGAGATGTCGGTCGTGGCGCGCGTGGCCGAGGCCATGGGCGCGGCCGCGCGCGCCGCGGGCGTGGAGGTGGCGACCGGCGACACCAAGGTCGTGGAAGCGGGCCACGGGGACGGCATCTACATCAACACCGCTGGCATCGGCGTCATCCCGGAGGGGGTGGACCTGCGGCCGCAGCGCGTCGTACCGGGTGACGTCGTCATCGTCAGCGGTGAGATCGGACTCCACGGAGTGGCGATCATGAGCGTCCGCGAGGGGCTCGAATTCGGCGTGGACATCCAGAGCGACTGCGCCGCCCTGGGCGGCCTCGTACGCAGCATGCTCGCGGTCACCCCGGACCTCCACGTCCTGCGCGACCCCACCCGGGGCGGGCTGGCGGCCTCGCTGAACGAGATCGCCGCCGCCTCCGGGACCGGTGTGGTGATCCACGAGGGCCGCGTCCCGGTCCCCGCGGCCGTCGCGAACGCCTGCGCGATCCTCGGACTCGACCCGCTCTACGTCGCCAACGAGGGCAAGCTGGTCGCCTTCGTGCCCCGCGAGCACGCCGATGCCGTCCTCGACGCGATGCGCGCCCATCCGCTGGGCCGCCACGCGACGGTGATCGGCGAGGCGGTCGACGCCCACCCGGGCCTGGTCGTGGCCCGCACCGCCCTCGGCGGCACGCGCGTGGTCGACCTCCCGATCGGCGAACAACTGCCGCGCATCTGCTGACCGGTCCACAAGATGGGTGCCGGCCCCGATGCGTGGGGCCGGCGGGCCGGGTGATGCTGAGGGTGTCCGCGAACTCCTCCCGGGCGGGCGCGGTTCGCCCCTGCCGGGGCCGCCGGATGCGCCGGTGGCGGTGCCCGTACGCGGACACGCCCAGGTCGATGAACACCCCCTGCGTCCCGACGGCGTTGACGCGGAGCGGCGCGCTCCCTCGGCGGTGAACCCGCTCCTGCACCCTCGCCGGGCCGACGGAAAGGAGCGGGGCCATGCCGCGATCCGAGGATGCGAGGACCACCCGCCCCGACACCCCACGGAGCCGGAGCCGGAGCCGGAGCCGGAGCCGGAGCCGGAGTCGCGGTCCGGGCGAGCCGCGTCCGCGCCGCCGGGCCGGCGCCTGGCTGGCCGTGTTCCTCGGGGTCTGGGCCGCGGTGGCCGGGGCCGCCCTGCCCAACGGGCTCGTGCTGGCGGCCGGGCTGGTCATGGCCGCACTGGCGGTGAACCGGCTGGGCGCGGAGCCCCGTACGGCCCGCAGGGCGAAGCCGACGGCTCCGCCCTGACGGACGGCTACGGACGCCCGGCGGGGTCCTGGTCGGGAGCCGGCTCCGCGGCCGACTCCGGGGACTTCCCGGGCGAGGGCACGGCCGCGAGCAGCGGCGGGCGCGCGGCGCGGCGGCCCCGGGCCCGGGCGGCCAGCGGCTCGGTGTACCGGGCGGTGAGCGGCCCGATCACCACCAGGATGAGCACGTAGGCGGTGGCCAGCGGCCCGAGGGCCGGTTCGATGCCGGCGGTGACGGCGAGCCCGGCGATGACGATCGAGAACTCGCCGCGGGCGACGAGGGTGCCGCCGGCCCGCCAGCGGCCGTTGATCCCGACCCCGGCCCGCTTCGCCGCCCAGTACCCGGTGGCGATCTTCGTGCCCGCGGTGACCAGGGCGAGCGCGAGCGCGGGCAGGAGTACGGGCGGAATGCTCGCCGGGTCGGTGTGCAGGCCGAAGAAGACGAAGAACACCGCGGCGAACAGGTCCCTGAGCGGGCTGAGCAGGGTGTGCGTCCCCTCGGCCACCTCGCCGGACAGTGCGATGCCCACGAGGAAGGCGCCGACCGCCGCGGACACCTGCAACTGCTGGGCGATGCCCGCGACCAGCAGGGTCAGGCCCAGGACGACGAGCAGCAGCTTCTCCGGGTCGTCGCTGGAGACGAACCGCGAGATGAGCCGGCCGTAGCGGACGGCGACGAAGAGCACCGCCCCCGCCACACCGAGGGCGATCGCGAGCGTCAGGCTGCCCGCCGCGAGACCGACCCCGGCCAGCAGCGCGGTGACGATGGGCAGGTAGACGGCCATGGCCAGGTCTTCCAGGACCAGGACGCTGAGGACCACCGGGGTCTCACGGTTGCCGAGCCGGCCCAGGTCCCCCATCACCTTGGCGATGACGCCGGAGGAGGAGATCCAGGTGACCCCCGCGAGGACCACCGCGGCCACCGGGCCCCAGCCCATCAGCAGCGCGGCGACCGCGCCGGGCACGGCGTTGAGGGTGAAGTCGACCAGTCCGGCCGGGTACTGGGTCCGGAGATTGGAGACCAGGTCCGTGGCCGTGTACTCCAGCCCCAGCATCAACAGCAGCAGGATGACGCCGATCTCCGCGCCGATGGCCACGAACTCCTCGCTCGCGCCCATGGGCAGCAGTCCGCCCGTGCCGAAGGCGAGACCGGCCAGCAGGTACAGCGGGATCGGGGAGAAGCGGAACCGCCCGGCGAGGCGGCCCAGCAGCCCCAGCCCCAGGATGATCGCGCCGAACTCGATCAGGAAGACAGCGGAATGCACAGGCGATCACTCCCGTCCGAGTATGGAGGCGGCCGCGTCGACGCCCTCGCGGGTACCGATCACGATGAGCGTGTCCCCGCCGGCGAGGCGGAAGTCGGGCGCGGGGGAGGGGCGGGCCTCGGCCCGGCGCAGTACCGCCACGATCGAGACGCCGGTCTCCGTCCGCATCCGGGTCTCGCCCAGCAGCCGGCCGTTCCAGTGCGAGTGCGCGGACAGCTCGATGCGCTCGGCGACCAGCCCGAGGTCGGTGGTGTGCAGCACGTTGGGGCTGTGGTGGGCGGGCATCAGGGCGTCGATCAGCGAGGCGGTCTCCGCCCCGGTCAGGTGCAGGGACTGGGCGCACGCGTCGGGATCGTCCGCGCGGTAGATGTTCACCGTACGGGTCCCGTCGCGGTGGGCGATCACCGACAGGTGGCGGTGTTCGCGGGTGGTGAGGTCGTACTGGACCCCGATGCCGGGCAGTGGCGTGGTGCTCATCCGTGGAGCAGGCACAGCTCTGTCCCCCCTTGCTTCGTGTTCGGCCGTGGTGCGGCGCGGCCCGTGCGGACGGCAGGTCCGGCGGCGGCGCGGGGCTCATGGTGCCACCTGGCGCGGGCGCCGGGATATGGGTGTCGGCACGGATGGACAAGGCCCTCGGCGGACGACAGGGTGGAGCGGGGACATGGATCCCGCCGCAGGTCACCGCAGGTGCGGGGCAGCTCCGGCAGGGATAGTGGAAGCGAGCGGTCCGCCGAGCGGCGGACGCCGGACCGAGGGGAGGAACGACCGTGTCGCTGTACTGGCGGATCTTCCTGCTCAACGCGGCCGTCCTCGTCACGGCCGTCCTGCTGCTGTTCGGCCCGGTCACCGTCTCCACCCCCGTCCTCCTCGGGGAGGCCGTGGTGCTGCTCGCCGGGCTGGCGGCCATGCTGATCGCCAACGCCGTCCTGCTGCGCATCGGCCTGGCGCCGCTGGGCCGGCTGACCCGCGCGATGAGCGCGGTCGACCTGCTGCGCCCCGGCAGCCGCGCCCGGGTGGAGGGCCCCGGCGAAGTGGCCGGGCTGACCACCTCGTTCAACGCCATGCTCGGCCGGCTGGAGGCCGAACGGGCCGGCAGCACCGCCCGCGCCCTCTCCGCGCAGGAGGCCGAACGGCGACGCATCGCCCAAGAGCTCCACGACGAGGTCGGCCAGACCCTCACCGCGGTCCTGCTCCAGCTCAAGCACGTCGCCGACCGTGCTCCCGCCCCCCTGCGGGAGGAGCTCCACCAGGTGCAGGAGACGACCCGCACCAGCCTGGACGAGATCCGGCGCATCGCCCGCAGACTCCGCCCCGGCGTCCTGGAGGAGCTCGGTCTGCACAGCGCCCTGCGCGCACTGACCGCCGAGTTCACCAGTGGTTCCCTGACCGTGCGGCACGTCATCGGCCCCGGCGTGCCCCGACTGGACGACGCGGCCGAACTCGTCGTCTACCGGGTCGCCCAGGAGGCCCTGACCAACGCCGCCCGGCACGCGGGCGCGAGCACCGTCGAGGTGCACCTGTCGGGCGGGCCCGACGGGTCGGTCCGGCTGCTCGTACGGGACGACGGCAGGGGCATCGGCCGCACCGGTGAGGGCGCCGGCATCCAGGGCATGCGCGAACGGGCCCTGCTGATCGGCGCGGAGCTCGCCATCGGGGACGGACCGCGGGGCGGCACCGACGTACGGCTGGACGTACCCGCCGCCGCGGCCGCCGCTGCCGCGGCAGCCGCCGCAGATCCCGGGGAGGGGATGCCGTGACCACCCCGGAACGGGCGCCGACCCGCGTCCTGCTCGCGGACGACCACGCCCTCGTACGGCGCGGGGTGCGGCTCATCCTCGACGCCGAACCGGACCTGACGGTGGTCGCGGAGGCCGGGGACGGGGCGGAGGCCGTCGCCCTGGCCCGTACCGGCGGGGTGGACCTCGCGGTCCTCGACGTGGCGATGCCCCGGATGACCGGGCTGCAGGCCGCACGGGAACTCTCCCGGCTCCGGCCGGAGCTGCGCATCCTCATCCTGACCATGTACGACAACGAGCAGTACTTCTTCGAGGCGCTCAAGGCCGGCGCGGCCGGATACGTCCCCAAGTCGGTCGCCGACCGCGATCTGGTCGAGGCGTGCCGGGCGGCGATCCGGGACGAGCCGTTCATCTACCCCGGCGCCGAGACCACCCTCATCCGCAACTACCTCGACCGGGCCCGCCAGGGCGACCCGCTGCCCGCCCGGGCGATCACCGAACGCGAGGAGGAGATCCTCAAGCTCGTCGCCGAGGGCCACTCCTCGAAGGAGATCGGCGACCTCCTCGTCATCAGCGCCAAGACCGTCGAGCGCCACCGGGCCAATCTGCTCCAGAAGCTGGGGATGCGCGACCGGCTGGAACTGACCCGGTACGCCATCCGCGTCGGGCTGATCGAGCCGTAGCCGGTCGCGCCCGCAGGCGCAGGCGCAGCCGCGGCCCGGCGGCCCCGCGCGCCCAGCCGCAGCCCGGCGGCCCCGCGGGCCCACCCTCGTAGGTACGAGGTGGCGCACGCGGCCCCCGCCCCCGAGCATGGCGCCGGGACCGCCCGTCCGGGCGCCGTCCACAGGGGCCGGGAGGGGAAGACGTGCTGCGGTATCTGAGCAGGCTGCGAACGGTGGTGCTGATGTGCGTGGCGGGACTGGTGCTGGCGGGAGCGCCCGCGTCCGCCGCCCCCACGGCGACCGGCGGGGGCCAGGGGGCGGCGGCGGCCGCGGCGAAGCCGCCGTTCCAGCTGCCCTTCGCGTGCGGGACGAACTGGCAGCTGAACACCTGGGGCCACAACCCGGCGCTGGACATCGTGGTGGAGGGCAACACCGGATCCGACGGACTGCCCGTCCTGGCGTCCGCCTCCGGCACGGTGGCCGCCACGTACTGGACCAACGGCTCGGGCAACACCATCCAGATCAACCACGGCAACGGCTGGTTCACGGCGTACTACCACCTGAAGGACGACCCGGCGGCCTACGTCAAGAAGGGCGACCCCGTCCAGCCGTCCACCCGCATCGGCCGCATCGGCACCACGGGCGCCTCCACCTGGTCCCACCTGCACTACGAGCAGCGCTACCTCGCCTCGGGCGACTTCACCGACGAGAGCCACCGTGTTCCGGCCCACTTCGACGGGGTCGAGTACTCGGGCGACGCGAAGGAGTGGCCGAGCGTCACCAGCCGCAACTGCACCGGTACGCCGCCCCCCGCCTGGCAGGACTGCCCGCCCGGCAACGTCTGCTTCTACTCGGGACCCGACGGCACCGGCACCGTCTGCCGCTCCGCCGGCGACGAGCCCCGCAGCACGTGCGGGCTGCGCAGGTCCTTCTACAACAACGGCACGACGCAGCCGGGCTTCGACCACGTGCAGGTGTACTTCAAGGAGGGCGGCAGCGCCTGTCTGCACCGCGGCTGGGACGAGGGACGCGGGAACCTTCCCGCGGGCGGCCGGACCATCGACCGCTTCCACTGGCGCGGCGAGTGCTGAGTCCGGGCCATTTGTTGCCTGAACGAGTCATTCCACTGACTAGCCTTCCCCTGGATCCCGGGGGAAGGAAGCAGTGTGAACAGCATCATCGTGGTTCCGGGGCACACCACGTCCCCGGCCGAGCAGATCCGCCTGGCACCGGGGCAGACCCTCCGGTTCGGCCGTGAGCCCGCCGCCGGCGCGCCCGGCGGAACCTCCGTCGCGCCCGGCGGAACCTCCGGCGGCGGCCCGGCCGCCCTGTACCTGCCGCACGCGGGCGTCTCGCGCTCGGCGGGGCTGATCACCGCCACCGGCACGTACTGGTCGCTGAGCAACTTCTCCCGCTCGGCGACCTACGTGGTGGAGAACCCCGAGGGCGCCGGCGAGCACATCAAGATCGCCCCCGGCCGGCTGGACGCACCCGTCCCCTTCGAGTTCGCCCGGATCGTCCTGCCCGCCGGTTCCGAACTGCTCACCCTGGACGTCTGGGCGCCGCGCCACGACTACGCCGACCGGGACGAGGCCGGCGAGCCCGGCGAGCACGACGGGGAGCCGACCGTCCTCCCCTTCCCGCTCGACCGCACCAGCCGCTACTTCCTCGTCCTCACCGCGCTCTGCGAGCCGCGGCTGCGCGGCGCACCGCACGCGCCCCTGCCCACCGTCGAGCAGGTCGTCGAACGACTGAGGCCGTCGTGGCCCGCGGCCAACCGGGCCACCGTGCAATGGAACATCGACTACCTCGCGGTCAAACTGCGCCTCAAGCCCGGCCCCGACACGGCCGATCCGGGACCGCGCCTGGTCGGCAAGAAGGAGACCCTGGTCTCCCTCGCCCTGCGCTTCGACCTCGTCCGCGAGCAGGACCTGGCGGCCCTCCCGGCCGCCCCGACCGGTACGCCCCGCTGACCGGACGAGCCGGAGCGCCCGGCGCCCTCACCGTCCCGCCCGGCTACCGGATCGGCGCCTGGGCCGTCGGGCATCTGCTGGGCGCCGGCGCCTTCGGCAGCGTGTACGCGGCCCGGCGCGCCGAACCGGAGCAGGGGCCGCCGCTGCCCGCCCGCGCCGCGCTCAAGTTCCTGCCGACCGGCACCCGCACCCCGCGCCAGCTGCGGCACCTGAGCGAACTCGCCGAGCGCGAGACCGAGGTACTGCGCCGGGTGCGCACACCCCGGCTGATCCGGCTGTACGAGGTGCTCACGGTCGACGACCCCGGCCGGCCCGAACTCGACGGCGCCACCGTGCTCGTCCTGGAGGAGGCCGCCGGCTCCCTGGACGCCCTGCTGGCCGGCGGCGCGGTGCCGCAGGCCGGCCCGGCCCTCCTCGCCCAGGTCTGCGAAGGCCTCGACCAACTGCACGGGGCGGGCTGGGTGCACGGCGACCTCAAGCCGGGGAACGTCCTGCTGATGGCCGACGGCACGGCGCGGCTGGGCGACTTCAACATGGCGGCGGAGCTGGAGGGCACCCACGCCTACTCACCGGCCTTCGCCACGCCCGACTACACCCCGCCCGACCAGTTCTGGGCGGAAGTCGGCGAACGCGGCACGAAGATCCGCCCGACGGCCGACATCTGGGCCTTCGGCGTACTGGCGCACGTGGTCCTGACCGGCTACCTGCCGCTGCCCGGCGGCACCCCCGCCGCCCGCCGGGACGCCGCCCTGCGCTACGCCAGGGGCCAGGAGGAACTGCGCCTGTCGGCGGAACTGCCGGAGCACTGGCGGGACATCGTCCAGGACTGCCTGGCCCGCAGGCACGAGGACCGGGCGGCGTACACCGCGGCCGCGCTGCTGGGCCGGGTCCGGGCCGCCGCCGCCGGCCGGGCGCCCGCCCCGCGCGACCCCTCGGCGAGCAGGCGGCGCCGGGCGCTGATCGCGGCCGGTACGGCGGCGCTCGCGGGCCTGGGCGCCGTATGGGGCTCGGGCCTGCTGCCGTTGTGGCACTCCGCCGGGGAGGCGGGGTACGAACGGTGCCGGCGCGGGGCCGTCTGCTTCTTCTCGGAGGAGAACGGCCGGGGCGAGATGTGCTCCTGGGTGGACGGCGGCGCCGACTGGATCAACGGCCCCACCCCCTGCCCCTGGTCGTCCCGCGAGGCGCCCCGCTCGGTCTACAACAACGGCTTCGACCTCACCGAGGGAGCCAGCCAGGTCGACGTCCTCTACTACGGGCAGCCCGCCCGGCAGGAAATGCTGGGCTGCGTGAAGGTGGGCACCAGGACCAACCTGAGCGGCACCTACCGGCTGCGCTCCCACGCCTGGGTCCCGCACTGCTGACACCAACCGCTCGGGAACGGTTGCTGTCACCCGCCCTCCCTTCCGCGCGCCGGGTCCGGCCGGAAGACTCCCCACCATGCCCCGCACCCTCTCCACCCTCATCCGGGACTGGCCGGGGTCGTGCACCTCGTCATGACCCTCCTGTCCCTGTCGCCCCCCACCGACCACCCCGCCCGGCCTCTCGACCGTCACCTCGTCACCGACGTCATCTGGGCCACCGCCACCCCCACGGACCGCCTGGAGCACGTCTACGCCCGCCCGGCGGAAGGCCGCCTGGACATCGCGCTGTTCCTCCTCGCCGCCGGAGCGGAGGAAGCAGCATCGACCGGCACCCGGATCATCCGGCGGGCCCTCTCCGGGGCCCCCGTCCTGGCCGGATGGAGCACGGCACCCCGCGCCTCCCCGTGAACACAGCGACCCCGCCGGAAGGCCCCGCAGCGCCCCGGGTCAACACCGCAAGGCCCTGCCCACCCCTCCGGGTCACACGGACTCCCAAGGACCCGAACGGGCGCCCGCGCACCGGCGGGCGCCCCCCGGTCCCGGGGCGGCGACGGCGTACGCCGTGCGATCGGCGCCGCCCCGCGAGGCGCCCACCACCCGCGGACGACCGCCGGAGTGCGCGGAAACGATCACATTCGGTGCCACCATGCCACCGCACACAGCGGGTACGGGCGGGCACGGCCGCGAGGCCGGTGCGCAGGGACGAGAGGTACGGAAAGTGGCGCCTCGGGTGATCGAGAAGACGGATCGGCTTCCCCCCTCGGGGGAAGGCCCGGACACCGCCGGCACGAGTCCGGTCCCGGCCCCCAGGGCCTGCGCCGACCAGCAGCCCGAACGGGCCGAGGCCGAGCTCCTCGTCGCCGCATCGGTCCTGCTCGCGGACGCCGCCCTGACGGCCAGGCAGTCGGGCGCCGAGCTCACAAGTGCCCTCTTCAGCTGGCGGTTCGGCCTCCAGGCCCTGCGACGCCCCGGCTGGGCCCTCGGCACGGCCGTGGCCTGCGCACAGGCACTCACCAGCCCCTCGGGGCTCGGCTTCGGCGCCAACGGCGGCCTGATCGGCGAGGTGGCCCGGATGGCCGGGAACATCGCCCAGCGGCGCCCCGCCAAGGTGGCCATGGCCGTGGACGCCTTCGCCCTGCGCATCAGGGCGGCCGCCGTCGAGCACCCCAACCTGGACTCGCCGCCGGCCCGCAGGGTCACCGACGCCATGGTGGCCGGGAACCGGCTGGAGGCGCTGCTGGCCATGCGCGCACTGATCGAGCTGCTCGGCGTGACGCGCGCCCTCACCACCATCAGCCCCGTGATCATGGAACTGCTGGCCCTGCTCGGGATGCTCGACGAGAACCCGGTCAACGACGACTTCTCCTGGGTGACGCTCGCCGGCGGAGTACCGGCCACCGATCCCCTCTTCGGGCTGCCGAGTTCGGTGCTGAAGTTCCTCAACCCCGGGCCGGGCCGCGCCGAGCGCACCGAGCCGGACCCGATCCTGGCGAAGATCCTCGCCACCTCGCGCAACGACATCGTCAGCTACGTGAACGACATCGGGGCCCTCGGCAACCACGGCCTGGCGCTGCTGCGCCGCGTCGCCTGCGCCGACGGCGCCGTCCGGCACGTCCTGCTGCTGCCGGGGACCAGCTTCGGACTGCTGAGCAACAGCACCCCGCAGGACCTCGTCGGCGCCTTCGACGGCCTGCTGCGCACGGACACCACGTACACGCGCGCAGCGAAGAAGCTGCTGCTGCGTGCCGGCGTCCCGACCGGGTCGGACATCATGATCGTCGGCCACAGTCTGGGCGGGCTCACCGCGATGAACCTCGCGGCCGATGTGGAACTGGCGTCCACCTACCGGGTCACCCACGTGGTCACCCTGGGCTCCCCGATCGACGGCAAGCGGCCCGCCGACCACACCACCCAGGTGATCAGCCTCGTCAACAAGCACGACGTGATCCCGATGCTGGACGGACGCGGACCGGCCTCGCCCAACGACATCCCCGACAGCTGGGTCGAAATGGCCTGGCTGGACGAGTCGTACGACTACCCGCTGTCGCACGCCCCCCAGGCCTACTCCGACACCCTGCGCGGGGAGCTGACGCACTACCGGGAGCAGGTCAACAAGCTGATCAGCGCCTACGACGGCGAAGTCGTCGGCAACCAGCCGTACATGCTCCGCGACAAGTGACCACGAGGGAGACCGACCGATGACCACTGCCGACAGCCCGGCCACGGCGGCGCGCCGTCCCGCGACGGCCTGGCCCCTGGAGAACGCCGTGTTCAGCGCGGCCATGGTCGCCCAGCGCCTGCCGTGGACGGACGCCCCGGCCCGCGCGCTGGGACTGGACGCGCTGACCCGGGACGGACTGACGCGCCTGCTCTTCGCCCACCTGCGCCGCACCCGCTCCGGGCGCCCGGTCCGGCTGAGCACCCCGTACGGCTCCTTCCTGGTGCCGCTGACCGCCGGCGACGCCGAGGCGATGCTGACCCGGGCCGACGAGGCGGGCGTACTGGGACCCGCCTCCGGGCTCACGCCGGGCGGACGGCGGTACGGGCTTTCGCCGCACGCGCCGCTGGACCGGGAGGCGGCCGCGGCGGTTGCCGGCGCCGACCCGCGGGCCCTGGACGCCCTGCTGGCCGAGGACGTGGACCGGGCGATCGCGGCCCGCCGCGGGGACGGCACGCTGGAATGGCACGCGTGGTACCGCGGCATGCTGCGGCTGAGCCGGCGCGTGGTGGCGGGCGCCGGGGCCGTCGAGGACACCCTGCTGAGCGAGGTGACCGCCGCGGCGACGGCGGCCGCGGGCGAGAGGCCGTACGAGGCCCGGTACGCCGCCCTGCGCCGGCGGCTGGAGTTGTACCTGGCCGACCCGGACCCCGCCTCCCTGACCGGGCAGGTGCTGGCACGCGGCGTCGATCCGGACGCCGCGGACCCGGCCCTCGCGCACACTCTCGCGCTGGTTTCCGAGTCCGCCGCAGGCACCGCGCTCCAGGCGCTGGCCCTGCTCGCGGCCGGCGCCGCCCTGTCCCCGCGGGACGCCGTGGGCGAAGCGCTGCGCCGGTACCCGCCGGTGGCCGCCGCCGTCCATCCGGTGCGGGCGCCGTTCGTCTGGGAGGACCTGGCGATCGGGGCGGGGACCGAGATCCTGCGTGCGCCCGGCTGGCTCCGCGGCCGGGACGACCCGGCCGGGCCGGACCCGGACCCGGATCCGGGCCCCGCGGCGCTGTGCGGGTCCCCGGCAGGATGCGCGGCGGCGCGGATCGCGGCGCTCGTCGCCGAAGGGGTCGTCCGGGTCGTCACGGCGCGGGTCCGGCCCGTGCTGATCGCGCCGGGTCTCGGCGCGGACCGGCTGCCGGACACGCTCGACCCGCGGACCCTGCTGGTGGCCCTGGAGGACCTCGAGGAGGGCAGCGCAGGGGCGGGCGAGGGTCGCGGGAGCGTCGGCAGGACGACGGCCGTGCCGGCCGCGGCGTACGGGTACGCGCCGGCCGCGTACGGCGCGCTCGCCCGTGCCGGTGCCGACCGGCTGGAGCAGCACGCGCAGAGCCTCGCGGCCTGTGCCGCGGACAGCGGCTGGGACAAGGACGACGCGGGCGAACGGTTCCGCATGGTTCTGCTCGGGCACGCCGAGCGGTGCGCGGAGGCCGCCGACGGCGTCCGCCGCGCTGCCCGGCGGCTGGCGGACTGAGGTGGCCGATCACATGCGGACAGCGGTCCTGGCCGGCCTCGGCGGATACGTACCGCCGCGCGTCCTGACCAACGCCGAGCTGTGCGGGGGAAGGTCCCTCGGCGACGAGTGGATCCGCGAGCGCATCGGGGTGGCCGGTCGGCGCATCGCCGACGGCGAGGCCACCGTCGACCTGGCCGTACGGGCGGGCCGGCACGCGCTGACGGCCGCCGGCGCGGACCGGGCCGATGCGGTCGTCCTGGCGACCATCTCCCCGGACCGGCTCCTTCCGGCCGGGGCGCCGGAGGTCGCGGCGAGGCTGGGGCTGGGCGGCGTAGCGGCGTTCGACCTGGCATCGGGCTGCAGCGGGTTCCTGTACGGCCTGGGCGTGGCCTCCTCGATGATCGGCGGCGGTGCCTGCGACAGCGTGCTCGTGGTCGCCTCGGACGTGTTCAGCGCCTTCCTCGATCCGCGGGACTGGCTGACGTCGGCCATCTTCGGCGACGGGGCCGGCGCCGTGCTGCTGCGGGCGGGAGTCGCGGGCACGCCGGGGGCGTTCGGGCCGTTCGACCTGGGCAGCGACGGAACGCAGGCCGACCTGCTGGAGGTGCCGGGCGGTGGAGCGCGGGCCCGGAAGCGGATGCTGGCGGAGCCGGGCGGGGAGGAGCCCTCGCCGTACTTCCGGATGGACGGGCCGGCCGTGCGCAAGCAGGCGGTCGTCGGGATGTGCGATTCGGTGACGCGGGCCCTCGGCCGGGCGGGGTGGTCGCTCGGCGAGCTGGACGTGGTGGTCGCCCACCAGGCCAACCAGCGCATCCTGGACGGCATCACCGACGAGCTGGGCCTGGCTCCCGGACAGGTGCTGTCGCACATCGAGACGTACGGGAACGCCGCCGCGGCCTCGGTTCCCGTACTGCTGGCGCAGGCGGCCGCCGCCGGGACCCTGGTGCCCGGGCAGCGGGTCGCGCTCACCGCGTACGGGGCCGGGCTGGCCTGGGGATCGACCACGCTGGTCTGGCCCGAGGTACGGGCGGTGACCGAGGGCGGATGAGCCGGCGCGCCGGGACCGCCGCGCCGGGACGCCGCGCCGGGCGGGATTACCAGAACGGGTTGTCCCGCTTGCGCCGCTCCCGGTCCACCAGGTCCTGCACCGCGGCCCGTGATGCGGCGCACAACTGCGCTGCGGCGGCAGCGCGTTCGGCAAAGGACGCGGGCCGGGGCGGCGCGGGGATCGGCTCACCGATGGTGACGAGCCACTTCGAGGGCAGCGGGAAGACCGGGGTGATCGGGAAGTAGGGCAGGTCCAGGAGACGCGCCAGGGCCGGGATCTCACCCATCCGCGGACAGGCCTCCTCGGCGCCGATCACCGACACCGGCACGACCGGGGCGCCGGCCCGTACCGCGGTGACCGCGAAGCCGGGACTGAACGGGCGGAGCCGGTATCGATCGCGAAAGGGCTTCTCGAGTCCGGCGGTGCCTTCGGGAAACACCCCGACGAGTTCACCGGCGTTCAGGTGTTCCAGTCCGAGCAGCGGATCGAGGGGAATGGCGCCCTTCTTGCGGGCGTACGAACCGATGACCGGGACCCGGAAAAGAAAGGGGGACGCGGGAACGTGCAGGGACCGGTTCAGGCTGCGGGTGAACACCTTGTGGAGGACGAAGGCGTCGAGGCCCCAGGCTCCCGAATGATTGGCGACGACGACCGCCGGTCCGTCGGCCGGAATGTTCTCCAGCCCGAGGACGTCCACCCGGAACCAGTCGTCGACGAGCCAGTCGAGAAGCTGGTCCCAGGCCGCCTCCCCGGCGTTCCCGAGCAGCCGCTTCACGTTCTTGAGCTCGACCCCCGCCGCGTCGAGCACCTCGATCACATCGGCCATGTTTTCCGACATAAATGATCCCCACTCTTGTCTTTTGCACCATCAGGAAGACTATGCAGAACGGGTTTTGAGTAAATACCGAGCCGTGGTACTTATTTGAGCACGGGAGCGCCCCAAGTCAGGAAACGGCTTCCGCCCTCCCCTTCGCCACCGGTCGTTGCGACACCATGCTGCAAGGGCCTCGACACCGCAAATGAGAGCACCCTGTGACCACTTCCGCGCCGGAATCCGTTCTCGACGTCATCAGCGAACTGCTCATCGAGAGATTCGAAATCCCCTCCGACGAGGTACGGGCCGAGGTGCCGATGCGCGACCTGCTGACCGACTCCCTGATGGTCGTCGAGATGGCGATCGCCGTTCACGAGGTGCTGGGCGTCAAGGTCGAGGAGGAGGAGCTGCGCGAGGCCACCCTCGCCGACCTCGTCGGATCCGTCGAGGCGCGGCGGACGGACCGTTGACCCGGCGCCCCGAGGCCGTCGTGACCGGGCTCGGCCTGGTCACGGCGGCCGGGGCCGATCGGGAGAGCACCTGGTCGGCCGTCCGCGCCGGGCGCTCCACCGCCGCCCCCGACCCCGCCCTGGACGGCCTGCCGTTCGCCCTCAGCTGCCGGGTCCCCGAGCTGGACCACCCGGTCCTGCGCCAGCGGGGCTCGGCCCGGCTGGACCCGGTGGACCGCTTCGGCCTGGCGGCCGTCGCACAGGCCCTCGACCACGCCGGACTCGATCCGCTGGACTGGGACGGCAGCAGGGTCGCCGTCGTCACCGGCGGCGGCCTGGGCGGGGCGCGCACGCAGGAGGCCGCGGCGGCTCGACTGGTCGAGCGGGGGCCGGAGTTCGTCTCCCCGTACTTCCTCACCGGCTATCTGGGCAACATGGTGTGCGCCAATATCGCCCTGCGCTTCGGGGTGACCGGTCCGACCCTGTCCACCTCCACGGCCTGCGCCTCGGGCACCACCGCCCTCGGCCTCGCCCGGGACCTGCTGGCGTCCGGACAGTGCGACATCGCGATCGTCTGCGGCGCGGAGGCACCCGTCACCCGGCTCAACGTGACCGGGTTCGCCCAGCTGGGCGCCCTGTCCGGCACCGGATCACGGCCGTTCGACGCCGCCCGCGACGGCTTCGTCATCGCCGAGGGCGCCGGCGCACTGGTCCTGGAACGCCCCGCCCACGCCGCGGCCCGGACGGCCCGGCCGCTCGCCCGCCTGATCGGCTACGCGGCTTCCACCGACGCCCACCACCTGGTGGCTCCGCACCCGGAGGGCCGCGGCGCCGAACAGGCCGTGCGCGCCGCGCTCGCGGACGCGGGCGTAGCCCCCGAGGACGTCGGCCACGTCAACGCGCACGGCACGGCGACCCGGCAGAACGACGACATCGAGGCCGCCGTCCTGCGGCGCGTCCTTCCACACCGCCCACCCGTCACCTCGGCCAAGGGCACCCTCGGCCACACCCTCGGGGCCGCGGGCGCCATCGAGGCGGCCCTGACCGTCCTGGCCCTGGCCGAGAACACGGTCCCGCCGATCGCCGGGCTGCGCGAGAACGACACCGGCATGGACATCGACCTCGTGAGACGCACGGCCAGGAACCACCCGTCCCCGGTCGCGATCAGCAACTCCTTCGGCTTCGGCGGCCACAACGCCGTGGCGGTCCTCGCCCGCGCCTGACCAAGGGTCCGCGGGTCCGTTCAGTGGCAGAGCCCCATGATGGTGTCGTCGAAGGCGGGGAACTCCTGGGCCGCCAGCGCGATCACGGCTGCCGCCGACCGGCGCCGGTGCGGTGCGAATCCTTCGGCGATGGCTGCGAACTCCGGGTTGGGGCGCGCCTTCCAGTCGGGCTCGTACGAGGTGGCGGCCTCCCAGGGGCCGAAGCCGTCGGCGAGGAGCCACAGGAAGTCGCCGAGGTCGCGGGCGACGACACCGGTCTCGCCCTCGGACCCGAGGAAGACGACGGGCTGCTCGGCCAGTGGCCGGCTCGGGCGGACGATCCAGAACGCCGCGTACCCGCCCGTGCCGTCCTGTCCGAACACGAGGAAGTCGCTGCCGTCCACTTCGGTGTTCCCGGTCCACGCCTGGAACCAGTCGGTGGTGTCGGCAGCGGACAGGAAGGCCGGGAAGGGCTCGAAGTCGACCCCGGTCTTCCCGTCGGCGTAGTCAAAGGGCACGGCCATCGCAGTGGCGAGCGCGGCGGGGAACTGTCGGTCATCGGTGGGCGTCACGGGGCCAAGGCTAGCCAGGAGGTCGGACACCGACGCCCTACGGGCCGGGCTGTGGTGCGGTCTACAGCCAGTCGCGCTTCTTGAAGATGACGTACAGGCTCACGCAGACGACCGCCATCAGGAGGACCGCGAAGGGGTAGCCCGCCGCCCAGTGGAGTTCCGGCATGGTCTCGAAGTTCATGCCGTAGATGGTGCCGACCAGGGTGGGGGCGAAGAGGATGGCCGCCCAGGCGGAGATTTTTTTGATCTCCTCGTTCTGTTCGAAGCCGGCCTCGGCCAAGGCGCGCATTTCGGCGTTCTGCTGCTGGGAGACCAGGGTGGCGTTGACCGTCAGGATGTCCGTCAGGGCCTGGCGGAAGCCGTCCACGCGTTCGCTCGTGTGCGTCACGTGGTCGGCCACGTCGCGGAGGTAGCGCTGGAGTTCCTCGTCCGTGCCGTACTTCGCGAAGCCCGCCATCAGGCCGTGGAGCATGCCGACCAGGGGGCGGGTGGCGCGCTGGAACTCGACCATTTCTCGGGAGAGTTCGTAGATGCGGCGGGACACCGCCGGATCGCCGCGGAAGACCTCCGTCTCGATCTCGTCGATGTCGGTCTGGACGCCCTCGACGACCGGGGCGTAGCCGTCGACCACCGCGTCGAGGATGGCGTACAGGGCCGCCTCCGGGCCGAGCGAGAGGAGGTCCGGGTTCGCCTCCATGCGGCGGCGGACCGCCGAGAGGTCCGGGGCGTCGCCGTGGCGGACCGTGATCAGGAAGTCCGGGCCGACGAAGATGTGCAGCTCGGCGAAGTCGACCTCTTCCTGGGCGTCCAGGTAGCGGGCGGCCCGCAGGACGACGAAGAGGGTGTCGCCGTAGCGTTCCAGCTTCGGACGCTGGTGGGCTTCGAGGGCGTCCTCGACCGCCAGTTCGTGGAGGTTGAACTCGGCGGCAAGGGAATGGAGTTCGGGCTCCGTTGGCCGGTGCAGGCCGATCCAGGCCATCCCGTCGGGCTCCTCCCGCAGCCGGCGGAAGGTGTCGGCCAGGGTGGCGGGGGAGGCGATCCGGCGGCCGTCGCGGTAGACGGCCGAGTCGATCACGCTGCGGTGGTTCGGGGGAGCGGTGGTCGCCGCCGGTGCGGGCTGCGGGGCGGACGGCGGTCCCGCCGGAGGTGAGGCGGGGTGGCGCCGGCCCGCGCGCTTCCCGGCGGACGGCGAGGGGCGGTGGTCTGGACGCTCCGACATCGCAGGTCAGCTCCCGGTCGAACGTACGTTTACGGGCAAGGGGCAGGATATAGGGGGAACTCCCCCTTTTCGGCCGCCTCGGACTCGGCGGGGAGTTGCGGACGGAGGCTGTCCGCAAGGGCCGTTAGTTTGTGGCCATGGCTTCCAGGACGATGTATCCCGTACTCGGCACCCGCGCTCTGAACCGTGCCACGCTCGCCCGTCAATTGCTGCTGAGCCGCGCCGAGATGTCCGCCCGGGACGCCGTCGCGCACCTCCTCGGGCTGCAGGCGCAGAACGTGAAGCCGCCGTACTTCCAGCTGCATGCCCGGCTCGCCGGCTTCCGGCCCGCCGAGCTGGCCGGGCTCATGGAGTCCCGCGAGGCGGTCCGCATGGTCACCATGCGGTCGACGATCCACACGCACACCGCCCACGACGCCCTGACGCTGAGGCCCCTCGTCCAGCCCGCCCGCGACCGGGAGGTCGCCTACTTCCGCAAGGGGCTCGTGGGAGTGGACCTGGACCGGCTGGCGGAGCGCGCCCGTGCCTTCGTCGAGGGCGAGCCGCGCACCATGGGCGAGATCCGCGAGGAACTGCTCCGGGAGTGGCCCGACGCCGACCCGCAGTCCCTGTCCGTGGCAGCGCGCTGCCGGCTGCCCCTGGTCCAGGTCACGCCCCGCGGGGTGTGGGGGCGCAGCGGCCAGGTCCGGCTCACCACCGTGGAGAACTGGCTCGGGAACCCCGCACCCGAGGCGCAGCCCGTGGACGAGGTCGTGCTGCGCTACCTCGCCGCCTTCGGGCCGGCCTCCGTCAAGGACATGCAGACCTGGGCGGGACTGACCCGGCTGCGCGAGGCCTTCGAACGACTGCGCCCGACCCTGGCCGTCTTCCAGGACGAGAACGGGGTGGAGCTCTTCGACCTTCCCGACGCCCCCCGCCCCGATGCGGACACCCCCGCGCCGCCGCGCTTCCTGCCGGAATTCGACAATCTGCTGCTCTCGCACGCCGACCGCACCCGCGTGGTCGCCCCCGAGGTGAAGGGGCGTTCGTGGACCGGCAACCAGGCGCACTGCACCCTGCTCGTGGACGGGTTCCTCGCCGGTCTGTGGAAGCTGGAGGGGACGCAGGTCACCGTCGAGCTGTTCGGCCGGGTGTCGAAGGCGGCCGAGGCGGAGATCGTCGCCGAGGGGGAGCGGATGGTGGAGGGGATGGTGGAAGGGAGCGGGGAAGAGGGTGGTGCCTCCCGTGGGGGTGTGCGGTTCGGGGCGATCAAGTCCTGATCCCCCCGTACGCCCGCCCGGCCCCCGCGCGGTCAACTCGCGGCTGACGCCGCACTGGTGGTCCGTACACCGAACGCGGCACGATGCCTGTCATGACGACCGAAAGTACGCGGGACAGCGCCACCGCCCAGTTCCTGGCCGCGCGGGACTTCCTCCTGGAACGCCGCGGCGACTACGAGGCCGCACACGCCGGATTCACCTGGCCCCGCCCCCAGCGCTTCAACTGGGCGCTGGACTGGTTCGACCACATCGCCGCCGGGAACGACGCCGACGCCCTGCGCATCGTCGAGGAGGACGGCAGCAGCCGGAGCCTCACCTTCGCGGAACTCGCCGTACGGTCCGGCCGCACCGCCAACTGGCTCCGCGACCAGGGCGTCGCGCCCGGCGACCGGATCCTGGTCATGCTCGGCAATCAGCGCGAGCTGTGGGAGGTGATGCTCGGCGCGATGAAACTGCGCGCCGTCGTCATCCCCGCCACCCCGCTGCTCGGCCCGGCCGACCTGCGCGACCGGGTCGAGCGGGGCCAGGTCCGCCACGTCATCGCGCGGGCCGAGGACACCGCCAAGTTCGACGAGGTGCCGGGCGACTACACCCGGATCGCCGCGGGGGACCACGACCGGGCCCCCGGCGGCTGGCTGCGGCTCGCGGACGCGGAGGCCGCCGACGGCGATTTCACGCCACACGGCGAGACCCTCGCCACCGACCCACTGATGCTGTACTTCACCTCCGGCACCACCGACCGCCCCAAGCTCGTCGAGCACACGCACGCCTCGTACCCCATCGGGCACCTCTCCACCATGTACTGGCTCGGGCTGCGCCCCGGCGACGTGCACCTCAACATCGCCTCGCCCGGTTGGGCCAAGCACGCCTGGTCCAACCTCTTCGCCCCGTGGAACGCCGGAGCCACCGTCTTCGTCCACAACTACACCCGCTTCGACCCCGAACGGCTGATGGCCGAGATGGACCGGCACGGCGTGACCACCTTCTGCGCCCCGCCCACCGTGTGGCGGATGCTGATCCAGTCCGACCTCAGCGCCCTGGCCAGGCCCCCGCGTGAGGCCGTCGCCGCCGGGGAGCCGCTCAACCCGGAGGTCATCGAGAAGGTCCGCGCCGCCTGGGGCGTCACCATCCGCGACGGCTTCGGCCAGACGGAGACCACCCTCCAGGTCGGGAACTTCCCCGGGGTGCCCGTCAAGCCCGGCTCCATGGGCCGCCCGGCGCCCGGCTACGAGATCGTGCTGCTCGACCCGGTCACCTGCAAGGAGTCCGCCGACGAGGGCGAGCTCTGCGTGGACCTGCGCACCCGGCCCGCCGGCGTGACCACCGGCTACCGCGACGATCCGCGGCGCACCGCCGAGGCCATGGCGGACGGCCTCTACCGCACCGGTGACATCGCCGCGCGCGACGCCGACGGGTACCTCACCTACGTCGGGCGCTCCGACGACGTCTTCAAGGCCTCGGACTACAAGATCAGCCCGTTCGAGCTGGAGAGCGCCCTGCTGGAGCACGAGGCGGTGGCCGAGGCGGCGGTGGTCCCGGCCCCGGACGAGCTGCGGCTGGCGGTCCCGAAGGCGTACATCACGCTCGCCGGCGGCTGGGAGCCCGGGCCGGAGACGGCCCGGGTGCTGTTCGAGCACTCCCGGGCGGTGCTGTCCCCGTACAAGAGGATCCGCCGCATCGAGTTCGGTGAGCTCCCGAAGACCGTGTCCGGCAAGATCCGCCGGGTGGAGCTGCGGGAGCTCACCGCGGCCGGGTCGGCGGCGGAGTACGTCGAGGCCGACCTCGGCTGAGCCGTACGCGCGGGCGTGCCTGCGGGGGTACCTACGGGCGTGCCTGCGCGGGCGCACCTGCGCGGGCGTACCTACGGGCGCACCTGCGGGCGTACCTACGCGGGCAGCTGCGCCTCGATCGCGGCGATGACCTCGGGGGCCTCCGGCTCGGTGCGCGGGCGGAAGCGCGCCACGACCTCGCCGGCGGGGGAGATCAGGAACTTCTCGAAGTTCCACTGGATGTCCCCGGCCTCGCCGTCCGCGTCCGGGGTCTTCACCAGCTCCTGGTAGAGCGGGTGCCGGTGCTCGCCGTTGACCTCGGACTTCTCCAGCATGGGGAAGGTGACGCCGAAACCGGCCGCGCAGAAGGTCTGGATGTCCTCGGCGGTGCCCGGCTCCTGCTCGCCGAACTGGTTGCAGGGCACGCCGATGACCGTGAAGCCCTTCGCCTCGTACGCGAACTGCAGGCGGGCCAGGCCCGAGTACTGCGGGGTGAGCCCGCACTGCGAGGCGGTGTTCACCAGGAGGATCACCTTGCCCTTGTGGGCGGCGAGGCTGGTGGGCTCGTCGGACAGGGTGGTCAGCGGGATGTCGTACAGGCTCATCGGGCTCTCCTGGGCAGAAGTAGGCAATGCCTACGAGCTTAGGGGGTGGCTCCGCGACTCCGCCGGGTCCGCCCGCTCCGGGCGGGCCCGGGGAGACCCCGTGGCACCGGACCCGCTCCCTGATCCGGCTTGATCGGCAGGACACCCCCTACGCGTCCGGGCCCACCAGGGCGTCCGCCGGGTCGTTGACCGGTTGCGGCATGCCCGTCAGGTCCATGACGAACAGCGGTATGCCGAGCTCGTCCGCGCGGGCCCGGGCCTCCTTCGTGTACCCGGCGAGGGAGAAGTAGACGCTGGTCGCTGACGCGGTGAGCCCGTTCAGCCAGACGCACTCCACCGCCCGCAGGCCGGCCGGTGCGGTGGTCGGGTCCACCTGGGCGACCAGGCCCGGGGCCCGCAGGTCCACGGCAGCCGAGGGGATCGGGCGCCCGTCGGGCTGCCGTACGTCCCGGAAGCCGAGCCAGCGCAGGTACAGCGCGGCCGTGGCCACCGCGTCGCGGGCGGTACGGATGGTCACGGGGCGGAACGCGGGGCGCGGCACCGGCGTGGCCGGCGGGGGAGGGATGTGCGCCGGGTGCCCGCCCGTGCCTCCGCGCCCGGCGCCCCCCTGCCCCGAACCCTGCCCCTGGCCCGGCCGGGCGGCCGCTGCCGGAGCCGAGCCGGGTGCCGAACCGGGGGCCGAACCGGGTGCCGAGCCGCCGGCACCCGCCCCGGCCGCCCCACCCGCCGTCCCCGCGCCGCTCCCGTACTCGTACTCCCCGTCCACCCGCTCCAGCGGGTGGACGGGGATCAGCACCACCGTCCCGCACGATCCGCAGCCCAGCTCCGGATGCGGCCACTCGCTCTCCCGCCCGCACGACGTGCACCGCACCGCCACCCAGGTGTCCGACCAGGTCCGGTGGGTCAGCTGCACCGGCGGCGCCGACAGGTCCAGCGGGGGATGGACCGGGCTTCCGCACGCGCAGGGGAAGACCGGGGCGGTGTAGCCGTTCTCGCGCAGGCACGCCGGGCAGCGCACCGGTACCGCTTCCGCCATGAGACCTGGACCCCCTCCGTCGCTGTGCGTAGGTACATGCTCCACCACCGGCGACCGCCGGGGGGCGGGTGCGCTCCATTTCCGGGGGATTCCCGCCGGCGGATCAGTGATTTGTACAAGTCGCCGAGCGAGATGCGGCTTTTGGTGTCTTCCGGGGTCCCTTACCGCCTTGACGTCGAAGGAGCCGCCGCTTAGCTTGTTCCGTATAGCAGAACAAAACTTCCGGATTACGGAAAAGCCTGACCGCCAGACCCGCAGGAGAACTCGATGCCTCGTATGACAGCCGCCGCCGCTGCAGTGGAGATCCTCAAGCTCGAGGGTGTCGAACAAGCGTTCGGTGTCCCCGGTGCTGCGATCAACCCGTTCTACCGAGAGCTCAAGAACGTGGGCGGCATCGCGCACACGCTGGCCCGCCACGTCGAGGGCGCGTCGCACATGGCCGAGGGCTACACCCGTGCCAAGGCGGGCAACATCGGTGTCTGCATCGGCACTTCGGGCCCGGCCGGCACCGACATGATCACCGGTCTGTACTCGGCCATCGCGGACTCGATCCCGATCCTGTGCATCACCGGTCAGGCCCCGGTCTCGAAGCTCCACAAGGAGGACTTCCAGGCCGTCGACATCGCCTCGATCGCCAAGCCCGTCACGAAGAAGGCCACGACCGTCCTGGAGGCCGCGCAGGTCCCGGGCGTGTTCCAGGAGGCCTTCCACCTGATGCGCTCCGGCCGTCCGGGCCCGGTCCTGATCGACCTGCCGATCGACGTCCAGCTGACCGAGATCGAGTTCGACCCGGAGACCTACTCCCCGCTGCCGGTCTACAAGCCGCAGGCCACCCGCGCCCAGGCCGCCAAGGCCCTGCAGTTCCTGCTGGAGTCGGAGCGCCCGCTGATCGTCGCCGGTGGCGGCATCATCAACGCCGACGCCTCCGACCTGCTGGTCGAGTTCGCGGAGCTGGTGAACGTCCCCGTCATCTCCACCCTGATGGGCTGGGGCACCATCCCGGACGACCACGAGCTGGCCGCCGGCATGGTCGGTGTGCAGACCGCGCACCGCTACGGCAACGCCACGTTCCTCGAGTCGGACTTCGTCCTCGGCATCGGCAACCGCTGGGCCAACCGCCACACCGGCTACAACCTCGACGCGTACACCAAGGGCCGCAAGTTCGTCCACGTCGACATCGAGCCCACCCAGCTCGGCAAGATCTTCGCCCCGGACTTCGGCATCGCCTCCGACGCCAAGGCCGCGCTGGAGCTCTTCATCGAGATCGCCAAGGAGCTCAAGGCCGAGGGCAAGCTGCCGGACTTCTCCGCCTGGACCGCCTCCGCGCAGGACCGCAAGGCGACCCTGCAGCGCCGCACGCACTTCGACAACATCCCCCTGAAGCCGCAGCGCGTCTACGAGGAGATGAACAAGGCCTTCGGCCCGGAGACCCGCTACGTCACCACCATCGGCCTCTCCCAGATCGCGGCCGCGCAGTTCCTGCACGTCTACCGGCCGCGCAACTGGATCAACTGCGGCCAGGCCGGCCCGCTCGGCTGGACCATCCCGGCCGCCATCGGCGCCGCCACTGCGGAGCCGGAGACCCCGATCGTCGCGCTCTCGGGCGACTACGACTTCCAGTTCATGATCGAGGAGCTGGCGGTCGCCGCCCAGCACAAGGTCCCCTACGTCCACGTCCTCGTGAACAACGCCTACCTCGGCCTGATCCGCCAGGCGCAGGGCGGCCTGGGCATCAACTTCGAGGTCAACCTCGAGTTCGAGAACATCAACACCCCCGAGCTGGGCGTGTACGGCGTCGACCACGTCAAGGTCGCCGAGGGCCTGGGCGTCAAGGCCATCCGCGTCACCGACCCGGACAAGCTGGGCGAGGCCTTCGAGCAGGCCAAGAAGCTGGCCCAGGAGTTCCAGGTCCCGGTCGTCGTCGAGGCCATCCTGGAGCGCATCACCAACATCGCGATGAGCAAGACGGTCGACATGAGCGACGTCACCGAGTTCGAGGAGCTCGCGACGGAGCCGGGCCACGCCCCGACCGCGATCAAGGCCCTGCAGGTCTGATCCCACCCCGCACGACCCGCCGGCCCCCGCCCCTCCACCCGGAGGGACGGGGGCCGTTCGCATGCCCGTACGCGGTCTTCCCGGCCCCCCGGCCCCCGGGACGGCCCCGGGGGGCTCCTACGGGCCCCCGCGCGGACGCAGCAACGCCGAAGCGCCGGGCGCCGGCCGTGCGCGACGATCCACGGATCTGCCCGACACAGCTGCATGGCCGGCTGTCGGCTGCTGGTCGCTCGGAGCGGGATCAGCCCTTGGGCGTCAGACAGAACGGATGCCCAGCCGGATCGATCAGGACCCGCCAGCGTTCTTCATTGGGCTGGTACTCGGGCTTGCTCGCGCCCAGATCCAGGAGCCATGCCTCAGCCTCGTCCAGGTCGTCGACATCGAAGTCGAGGTGGAACTGCTGGGGGACGGTCTGGTCGGGCCAGCGGGGAGCCCGGTAGTCATCGACCCGCTGGAAACCGATGAAGAGTCCGTCCTCGTGGTTGAGACCGGCGAAGTCGGCGTCGGACTTCGGATGCGGCTCGAGGCCGGTGGCCTGCTGATAGAACGCAGCCAGCGCCAGGGGGTCCGAGCAGTCGAGTGTTATGGCGGACAGCTTCAGCTGCGGTGGCATGGCAACTCCGGGCCGGTCGGTGACTTTCGCGGTGTCACACACTAAAGGGCCGATGCAGACCGGCCCCAGCACCAGCGGGCCACCGCGGGAACGGCAAAGCGCCGAGTCACGGGACCGTCCGTGACTCGGCGCTCTGGTTTGTTACCGCCCGACGGAGCGAGGCTGGCGCGACAGGACGTTCGCACCGCCGGGCGGGGTAGGTGGGGAGGAAGGTTCCTGCGCGCGCAGGGGGCTCTGTGCGTAGCCCCTGTGCGCACAGGATTGGCTGGGACCGTGGCGGGCGGGCGACGAGAACTCCGGCGCCGTCTCCCTCAGGTCAAGAGACGGGCCTCGGAACCCATTACCACCGCACTGGCTCGCACGCTCGCCACGGTCCTCGTCCTGCCCTCGCCGCGTACCACCCCTCATCCGGGTCCACGGGTCGGGCCAGCACCCGGGGCCTGACCTCCCGTCAGGCCCCCGGTACATCCATCGGCTCAGGCGTCGCGCAGGGCGCGGACGGCCTCCTCGACGCGCTTGCCGTAGTCGGCGTCGGCGGCGTGGAAGTGAGCCAGGTTCTTCTCGATGACGTCCTCCAGGGTGACCTGAGACAGACCGCCGGCGATGTTCGCCACCAGACGCTGCTTCTCGGCCTCCGACATCAGGCGGTACAGCTCACCGGCCTGGAAGAAGTCGTCGTCCTTGGTGTGGGCCGGGGCCTCGTGGGTGCCCGTGTAGCCGGAGACGGCCTTCGGGGCGCCCAGCGCCAGACCGGTCTCGGCGGGGCCCTGGTACGAGTTGGGCTCGTAGTTCTTGTCGTGGCGCGAGCCGTTGCGCAGCGCCATGACGCCGTCGCGGCCGTAGTTGTCGGCCTTCGTCGCCTTCGGGGCGTTGACCGGCAGCAGGGTGTGGTTCACACCGAGGCGGTAGCGCTGGGCGTCGGCGTAGGCGAAGAGGCGGCCCTGGAGCATCTTGTCCGGCGAGGCGGTGATGCCCGGGACGAAGTTGTTCGGGGAGAAGGCGGACTGCTCGACCTCGGCGAAGACGTTGTCCGGGTTGCGGTCGAGGACCAGACGGCCCACGCGCTGCAGCGGGTAGTCGCTGTGCGGCCACACCTTGGTGAGGTCGAACGGGTTGAAGCGGTAGTCCGCGGCCTCGGCGGCCGGCATGATCTGCACGTACAGGGTCCACGAGGGGTTCACACCGCGCTCGATGGCCTGGAGCAGGTCGGTCTGGTGCGAGTTGGCGTCCTTGCCGACGAGCTCGGCGGCCTGCTCGCCCGAGAGGCTGCGGATGCCCTGGTTCGTCTTGAAGTGGTACTTGACGAAGAAGGCCTCGCCCTGCTCGTTCGTCCACTGGTACGTGTGGGAGCCGTAGCCGTTCATGTGACGGTACGACGCCGGGATACCGCGGTCGCCCATGAGCCAGGTGATCTGGTGCGTGGCCTCGGGGGCGTGCGCCCAGAAGTCCCAGACGTTGTCCGGCTCCTGCTTGCCCGTGAAGGGGTCGCGCTTCTGGGAGTGGATGAAGTCGGGGAACTTGATCGGGTCCTTGATGAAGAACACCGGGGTGTTGTTGCCGACGAGGTCGTAGTTGCCCTCTTCGGTGTAGAACTTGAGCGCGAAGCCGCGCGGGTCGCGGACCGCGTCCGCGCCGCCGAGCGAGTCGGCGACGGTGGAGAACCGCAGGAAGGTCTCGGTCTTCTTGCCGACCGTGTTCAGGAACGCCGCGCTGGTGTAGGCGGTGACGTCGTCGGTCACCTCGAAGTAGCCGTACGCCGCCGAGCCGCGGGCGTGCACCACGCGCTCCGGGATCCGCTCGCGGTTGAAGCGGGCGAGCTTCTCGAGGAGCTGCTGGTCCTGGACCAGGAGCGGGCCACCGACGCCGGCGGTGGCGGAGTTCTGATTGTCGGCGACCGGGGCGCCGGACTCGGTCGTCAGCGTGCGCTTCGACATGGTGACCTTCCGTACGGGGTAACTGCTGACGGAAAGCGTCTTCCGTCATGCGGAACAGCCTAATTTCGGCGAGAACTAAACGTCAACAGTTTGTTGAACGAAGTTGAAAGGTGAGTGGTAATCCGGACGGCGCCGGCACTTGGGCGCGACAGGACAGGTGTCAGCACCGGCGCCATCCGGAAACTCAGATCCCCTGCGGGAGGGGAAGCGCTCAGATCTGGGCGCCGGAGAGGCGCTCGACGGCACGGAGCAGGGCCGAGTGGTCGAGGCCGCCGTCACCCTGGGCGCGCAGCGAGGCGACCAGCTGGGCGACGACCGCGCCGACGGGAAGGGCGGCACCGACGTTGCGGGCGGCGTCGGTGACGATGCCCATGTCCTTGTGGTGCAGGTCGATCCGGAAACCGGGCTTGAAGTCGCGGTTCAGGAAGTTGTCCTTCTTGCGGGTCAGGACCGTGGAGCCGGCCAGACCGCCGTTGAGGACGTCCAGGGCGGCCTGGAGGTTCACGCCCGACTTCTCGAGGAAGACGACGGCCTCGGCGCACGCCTGGATGTTCACCGCGACGATGAGCTGGTTGGCGGCCTTCACCGTCTGGCCGGAGCCGTGCGGACCGCACAGGACGATGACCTTGCCGAGGGCCTCGAGGATCGGCAGCGCCGCGTCGAAGTCGGCCTGCTCGCCGCCCACCATGATCGACAGGACGGCCTCGATGGCGCCGGCCTCGCCGCCGGAGACAGGGGCGTCGATGACGCGGATGCCCTTCTCGGCGGCGTTCTTCGCGAGGTCGATCGAGGTCTGCGGGGTGATCGACGACATGTCGATGATCAGCGCGCCGGACTTGGCGTTCTCCAGGATGCCGTTCTCACCGTAGGAGATGGCCTCGACCTGCGGGGAGGCGGGCACCATCGTGATGATGACGTCGGCGTCCTTGACGGCCTCGGCGATCGAGCCGGCCGCGGTGCCACCGGCGGCGGCCAGGCGGTCCAGCTTGTCCTGCTCCAGGGTGAAGCCGGTGACCGAGTAGCCGGCCTTGAGGAGGTTCTCGGCCATGGGGGAGCCCATGATGCCGAGTCCGACCCAGGCGATCGACGGAAGCGCAGCGGAGTTGCTCATGATGAGGGTCCTTCTCTTAATGCTTTGTACGAAAAGTGCGTGACGTGCCTGGCTGATCGCCTGGACTTTGTCCGCCTACTGGGCGGCGCGGGCCTCGGCCGGCAGCCACGCGAAGGAGGCGGCGGCGTCGGCGGCCTTGTACTCCAGGCCTACGTAGCCCTGGTAGCCGGCCTTCTTCAGCTGGTCGAGCAGCTCCTCGAGGGGCAGCTCGCCGGTGCCGGGGGCACCGCGTCCCGGCTTGTCCGCGATCTGGACGTGCCCGGTCTTGGCGGCGTACTTTTCGATGACCTCGGAGAGGTCCTCATCGTTCATCGCCAGGTGGTACAGGTCGAGCAGGAACTTGGCGTTGCCGAGGCCGGTGGCCTCGTTCACCTTGTCCACCACCTCGATGCCGGCCGGGGCGCTCACCAGGGGGTAGAGCGGCGACTCGGGCTTGTTGAGGGTCTCGATCAGGAGGATCGCGCCGACGCGGTCCGCGGCCCGGGCCGCCACGACCAGGTTCTTCAGCGCGAGCTCGTCCTGGACGGCCGGGTCCACGCCTTCGACGCGGTTGCCGTACAGGGCGTTCAGCGCCTTGCAGCCGACCGAGGCGGCGAAGTCCGCCGCCACGTTGATGTTGGCGTTGAAGCGCTCCGACTCCGCACCGGGAACCGAGACCGCACCGCGGTCCGGGCCCGGCAGCTGGCCGGCGTAGAAGTTCAGGCCCACGAGCTGGGTGCCGGCGTCCTCAAGAGCCTTCTTGAGGGCGTCGAGCTCCTCCTGCGCGGGGGTGGGGGTCTCGATCCAGGGCCACCACAGCTCGACCGCCGTGAAGCCCGCCGCGGCTGCTGCCGCGGGGCGCTCCAGGAGCGGGAGTTCCGTGAAGAGGATCGACAGGTTCACATCGAAGCGCTGGTCCGTGTATCCCATGAGGGGTGTGCGCTCCTTCCGTATTGCGGAAGTTATTTTCTGTCTGATGGAAGATTGCACGGGGCTCGGCGCGGATGTCAAGTGCGGACTCCCGAAAAATCCCCCTCGCCCGCCGCCCGGCCGCCACCCCACGCCCGTCGCCCCGCCACCCCTCGCCGCTCGCTCCGCCGCCGCCCCCTGCGGGGGCGCTGTCGCGCCGCTCCCGCTCGCCCCGGTAGCTTGACGGCGTGCGATTGAGAGTGGAGTTCACGACCGAGCCCTTCGATCTGGAAGAGGCTCCTGCCCATGCCGTGGCGGCCCGCGAGGTCATCCAGAAGGCCCAGCTGGACGCGGTGGACGTCGGCCCCTTCGGCAATACCGCCGAGGGCGAGGCCGACCGGGTGCTGGCCGCGGTGGAGGCGCTGCTGCGCGGCTCCCTGGAGGCCGGCGCCACGCGTGTCTCGCTCCAGGTCAACGTGATCGGGGAGGAGGTGTCATGACCGAGCCCCGCGACCACCCCTTCATCACCGCGGTCAAGCCGCTGGTGGACGCCATGGGCGGCGAGCTGCTGGATCCCTCCCTGGCGCAGCCCGACGACGTCGTGCTCGCCTGGGAGGGCCAAGACCTGCTGGCCGTGCGCCTGCCGCAGCTCTCGGACTCGCTGGACCACATCCTGGCGGCCCTGGAGCGCCGGTTCGGCGTACCGTTGGCGCAGCTCGACCGAAAGTCCAAGCAGGACGTCGTGCGGATATTGGAGGCGCGAGGCGCCTTCTCCGTGCGGCACGGCGTGGAAACGGTCGCGGGCGCCCTGGGCGTGAGCCGCTTCACCGTCTACAACTACTTGAACAGGGACTCCGGCACCCCCAAGGGGGCGGGCAAGAACAGCCAGGAGTGAACGACGTCTGACTCACGGTGACGAGCCGCCGCCCAATTCACCCGGGCGGCGGCTTTTGTGTACGGGAAGTTTCAACAAAGTGTTGACGCCGTGTTGTCGAGGGCGTTAGCTATGCGCAGCCCGTCAAAGCAACAACAGGCCACGGAGGCCTACCGTGACTTCGAGTCCGACCCCGGGTCTCACCCGGTTCAACACCTTGGACGACAGCGCGGCCACGGCCGAGCTGCACGAGGTGTGCGCCAGCTCGGCGTGGGGGAGCAAGATGCTCGCCCAGCGCCCCTTCGCCACCGCCGACTCCCTGTTCGCCGCGAACGAATCCGCCATGGCGGAGCTCACCGCGGACGACCTGGGCGAAGCGATGGGAGGCCACGCGCCGATCGGCCGGCCGAAGCCGGGAGACCCGACCTCCGCCCGCGAGCAGCGTGGCATGGCCGGTGCCTCGGAGGAGCTCAAGAACGAACTCCTCGAACTGAACCTGGCCTACCAGGACAAGTTCGGCCACGTCTTCCTCATCTGCGCCACCGGTGCGACCGGTGAGTTCATGCGCGACGCCGTCAAGGTCCGGATCGACAACTCGCCGGAGCAGGAGCGGGAGATCGCCCGCGGCGAGCTCGTCAAGATCAACAAGATCCGCCTCACCCGTCTCGTCGAACGCGCAGAAGCAGAAGGAGCGTGACCATGAGCACCGAGACCACTGCGTCGGTGTCCACGCACATCCTGGACACCAGCATCGGCAGGCCCGCCGAGGGCGTCGCCATCTCCCTGTCGGCCCGTACGGGTCTCGACGGTGAGTGGGCGGCCCTGGGCGGCTCCGCCACCGATGCGGACGGGCGCTGCAAGGACCTGCCGGCGCTGCCGGAGGGCACCACCCACGTGCGTCTCGATTTCGAGACCGAGACGTACTTCGAGAAGAAGCAAGCCGAGGCGCAGCAGGACGCCCCCCGCGTAAGGGACAGCGGTGCGTTCTTCCCCGAGGTCACCATCACCTTTGCGGTGAACCCGGGCGAGCATTACCACGTACCGCTGCTGCTCAACCCGTTCGGCTACTCCGTTTACCGAGGGAGCTAGCATGGCCACGATTCTGGGCCAGAACCAGTACGGCAAAGCAGAGAACCGCGTCGTCAAGATCACGCGGGACGGCGACACGCACCACATCAAGGACCTGAACGTCTCGGTCGCCCTCTCCGGCGACATGGACGACGTCCACTACTCCGGCTCGAACGCCAACGTCCTGCCGACGGACACCACCAAGAACACGGTGTACGCCTTCGCCAAGGAATACGGCATCGAGTCCGCCGAGCAGTTCGGCATCCACCTGGCGCGCTGGTTCGTCACCAGCCAGGAGCCGATCCAGAAGGCACGCATCCGGATCGAGGAGTACTCCTGGTCCCGGATCGCCACCTCGGACGCCAACTCGAAGTTCATCGGCTCCGACGAGGTGAACCACTCCTTCGTCCGCGAGGGCCAGGAGACCCGGGTCACCCAGATCACGTACGACGGCACGAACTGGGAGGTCATCTCCGGCCTCAAGGACCTCGTCGTCATGAACTCCACGAACTCCGAGTTCTGGGGTTACGTGAAGGACAAGTACACGACGCTCAAGGAGGCCTACGACCGCATCCTGGCCACCCAGGTGTCGGCCCGCTGGCGCTTCAACTGGTCGGACGACGAGCAGCGGATGCCCAACTGGGAGAAGTCCTATGCCGAGACCCGCAAGCACATGCTCCAGGCCTTCGCGGAGACCTACTCCCTGTCGCTGCAGCAGACCCTGTACCAGATGGGTTCGCGCATCATCAACCACCGCTCGGAGATCGACGAGGTCCGCTTCTCGCTCCCGAACAAGCACCACTTCCTCGTCGACCTGGAGCCCTTCGGCCTCAAGAACGACAACGAGGTGTACTTCGCCGCGGACCGTCCCTACGGTCTGATCGAGGCCACCGTCCTGCGTGACGGTGTGGACGCCCGCATCCCCGTGGACATGACCAACCTCTGACACGGCACGCCGGTCCCGGGGCTCCGCAGTGGCCCCGGGACCCGGCGACACCCACCCAGCTTCCTGAATCGGCACCCGGACGTATCACGCGGGGCGGCAGTACTGTCAGCTGTCAAGGCCCCCGGCTCCGGCACTCAAATCTCCCGGGCCTTGCCGTGCCCCCACCGCCACTGAAAGCACGAGGAAGTCCCATGGCAGCATCGGCAGCCCTTGACAGCGCGGTCGAGCGCATCGTCATCGAGAACTGTGCGATCGCGACCGTCGACGCGAACGACACCGAGTACGCCTCGGGTCACATCGTCATCGCCGGCAACAGGATCGAGTCCATCGGTGCGGGCAAGGCCCCCGAGAACCTCGACAACGTCGTCCGCCGGATCGACGGCACCGGGCACCTCGTGACCCCCGGT
The DNA here is from genome assembly GCF_002080455.1 of Streptomyces sp. Sge12. NCBI lineage: Bacteria > Bacillati > Actinomycetota > Actinomycetes > Kitasatosporales > Streptomycetaceae > Streptomyces > Streptomyces sp. Sge12. The sequence continues at coordinate 1,680,054 of NZ_CP020555.1, read as the reverse complement.
CTGGTCAACACGCACCACCACTTCTACCAGTGGATCACGCGTGGTCTGGCCACCGACCACAACCTCTTCAACTGGCTGGTCGCGCTGTACCCGACGTGGGCGCGCATCGACGAGCAGATGACGTACACGGCCGCGCAGGGCTCCCTCGCCGCGATGGCCAAGGGTGGCGTCACCACCGCGATGGACCACCACTACGTCTTCCCCAAGGGCTCCGGCGACCTCTCCGGCTCGATCATCCGCGCCGCCTCCGAGATGGGCGTCCGCTTCACCCTCGCCCGCGGCTCCATGGACCGCAGCGAGAAGGACGGCGGCCTGCCCCCGGACCACGCCGTCGAGACCCTCGAGGGTGCGCTCGCCGACACCGAGGCGACCGTGAAGAAGTTCCACGACGCCTCCTTCGACTCGATGACCCAGGTCGCCGTGGCCCCGTGCTCCCCCTTCTCGGTCTCCACCGAGCTGCTGAAGCAGGGCGCCGAGCTGGCCCGCCGCCTGGGCGTGCGCATGCACACGCACGGCTCCGAGACCGTCGAGGAAGAGCAGTTCTGCAAGGAGCTGTTCGGCATGGGCCCGACCGACTACTTCGAGTCGACCGGCTGGCTCGGCGAGGACGTGTGGATGGCGCACAGCGTCCACATGAACGACTCCGACATCGCCGCGTTCGCCCGGACCAAGACCGGTGTCGCGCACTGCCCGTCCTCCAACGCCCGTCTGGCCGCCGGCATCGCCCGCGTCCCGGACATGCTCGCCGCCGGTGTCCCGGTCGGCCTCGGCGTGGACGGCACCGCCTCCAACGAGTCCGGTGAGCTGCACACCGAGCTGCGCAACGCGCTGCTGATCAACCGCCTGAACCCGGTCCACCGCGAGCGCGCCCTCAACGCGCGCCAGGCCCTGCGCCTCGGTACGTACGGTGGCGCCCAGGTCCTCGGCCGCGCCGACAACATCGGTTCGCTGGAGGCCGGCAAGTGCGCCGACCTGGTGCTGTGGAACCTGAACACCTTCCTGCACTCCTCGATCGCCGACCCGGTCACCGCCCTGGTCTTCGGTGCGGCGGCGCCGGTCACCGCGTCGTTCGTGGGCGGCAAGCAGATCGTCGAGAACAACCGGCTCCTCTTCGCCGACGAGGACGCCATCGCCGTGTCCACGCGGGCAGAGGCCCAGCGCCTCGCGCGGATCTCCGCGCAGGCCTGATCCCCCGGAGTCCGGCCGGGGGGGACGGCCCCCGGCCGGCCGCCGCGGACCCGAGCGGGGTCCGTGGCAGCCGTTCCCGGGTAGCGCCTGAGGAAATCCGAAGGCGCCCCGGGGGCGGTGACTCGTGCCACCGGGCTGCGGCGCACGCATCGCGCCACTGGCACGGCAGCGGCACTGCGCCACACGCACGACACGCACGACACGCACCACGCGCACCACATGCACCACCACGCGGAACCGATGCATGGGCGAATCGTTTCTGCACCCCTTGGGACACGTAGTCGCACCACCCACAACCGCATACAGGCTCGACTCGCACAGCTTTCGCACCACCTCCAAGACACCCACGTCCCTGCCGACGTGTTACCCGACCGGAGGAAGCCGTGGCCCTGCCGCCCAGGTTTCGCAAAGACGCAGTCGCAGTAACGGAGGACAAGCACCCGGTCGACGAGACCCTGCCTCCGCTGAAAATGTTCACGAGCGGCCTCCAGCACGTGGCCGCCATGTACGCGGGTGTCGTGGCCCCGCCCATGATCGTCGGCCCCGCCGTCGGACTCTCCGCCACCGAGACAGCCTTCCTGATGGGCGCCTCGCTCTTCACCGCCGGCCTCGCCACCCTCCTCCAGACCCTCGGGTTCTGGAAGATCGGCGCCAAACTCCCCTTCGTCAACGGTGTTTCCTTCGCCGGTGTGACCCCGATGATCGCGATCGGCAAGGGGGAGGGGGCCGACGCCATCCCCGTCATCTTCGGCGCGATCATCGTCGCCGGGGTCATCGGCTTCTTCGCCGCCCCCTACTTCGGCAAACTCGTCCGCTTCTTCCCGCCGGTCGTGACGGGTACGGTCATCACCCTCATCGGCGTCTCGCTGCTGCCCGTCGCCTTCAACTGGTCGCAGGGCGGGAACCGCACCGCCACCGACTACGGCTCCATGCAGAACATCGGCATGGCCGCCGCCACCCTCGTCATCGTCCTGCTGATGCGCAAGTTCCTGCGCGGCTTCCTCCAGCAGATATCCATCCTGCTCGGCCTCGTCGCGGGCACGCTCATCGCCCTCCCGCTCGGCATGACCGACTTCGACGCGGTCCGCAACGCCTCGGTGGTCGGCTTCCCGACCCCCTTCCACTTCGGCGCCCCGCAGTTCCAGGTCGCCGCCATCATCTCCATGTGCATCGTCATGCTGGTCTGCATGACCGAGTCCACCGCCGACATCCTGGCGCTGGGCAGGATCGTCGGCCGTCCCGCCGACGCGAAGACCATCGAGGGCGGCCTGCGCGCCGACACCCTCGGCAGCGCGATCAGCCCGCTGTTCAACGGGTTCATGTGCAGCGCCTTCGCCCAGAACATCGGGCTGGTCGCCATGACCAAGGTGCGCAGCCGCTTCGTCGTCGCCGCGGGCGGCGGCATCCTGATCCTGCTGGGCCTGTGCCCGATGGCGGCCTCCGTCATCGGAGTGGTCCCGCTGCCCGTCCTCGGCGGCGCCGGCATCGTGCTCTTCGGCTCGGTCGCGGCCAGCGGCATCCAGACCCTGGCGGGCGCGGCCATGGAGAAGGGCGAGAACGCCCTGATCGTCGCCGCTTCCGTCGGCATCGGTCTGATCCCCATCGCGGCGCCGGACTTCTACCACGCCTTCCCGAAGGACCTGCTGGTCGTCCTCGACTCCGGCATCAGCACCGGCTGCGTCGTGGCCATCGTGCTGAATCTGGCCTTCAACCACCTCGGCGCCAGGAAGGGCGCGGCCTCGGGGGCCGCGGCGGACCCGGTGCCGGTCCACTGACGCCCGTCCCCCGACCGGGCATTGCGAACGGCGGCGCGTACGCCACCCACTGCGGGTGTGGCGTGCGCGCCGCCGTTCGCATGCCGCCCCGGCCGTCGGCTCGGCAGGCCGGCAGGCCAGTAGGCCAGTAGGTCAGCAGGTCGAGTGGAAGAGGCCGGCGACCCGCTCCGTTGCGGCCAGCCGGTTGTAGACCTCCACCGCCTCCGTCGTCTCCGCGACGTGCACCTCGACCCCGGCCGCCCGGAGGGCCTCCAGCGTCTGCGGGGCGATCCCCAGGCGCTTGTCCATGCCCTGGCTCAGCACCACCGCCGTCACCCCCAGGTCGAGGAACTCGCGCACCTCCTGCGGCTGGATGCCGGGCTCGTGCCGCGTGCCGTGCTCGGACCAGTCCCAGGGGCGGCCGCCGCCCGGGTAGAGCCTGAAGTCCTTGCCGGGGGCCAGCCCTTCGGCCTCGATCCGGCCCCACGAGAGGTGCGTGATGCGCGGCGAGCGCGCCTCCGCGCCCGCGCCCGCGCCCGGGTTCGCCTCCGGCTCCGGCTCCGGCTCCGGGGGAGTCCACAGCATCAGGTTGCTCATGAGCTCGGCCTGCTCGATCGCGTCGTCCAGGGCGTGGTGCGTGTGGCGGCGCCGCGACAGCAGCGCCCGCGGCATCCGGCCCTTCACGGCGGCCCGCAGCGGCACGCGCGCCTTCGTCGCGTAGAGCGTCTTCATGTCCAGGCAGCCGGAGTGGCCGAAGGGGCTGTCCGCGCCGAAGCGGATCAGGTACCAGTACAGGAACGTCCAGTCGAAGGACGCCGGATAGCCGCACATCACGGGCTGCGCCCCCGCGGACACCTCCCGCACCCAGGCGCGGAACTCGGTCATGGCCACCGCCGGATCGGCGCCCTCCCGCACCAGCCGGTCGCGGTCCAGCCCGCTCACGGCCAGCGCCTCGGGCACGAACTCCTCGCTGATGGGACGCAACTCCCGGTAGAAGGTGAGCTGTTCGGGATCGGCGGCCGTATACGAAGCCCCGTCCTGCCGGCCGGCGACCGAGGCCCCGAAGCTGATCATCGAATACGGTCCGGGAATGGGTCCGTCGGCCTCGATGTCGACGGAGATGTACAGGCTGGGACGTGCGGTGCGGGCTGCCATGCGCCCGAGGATGCCAGCACCCCGCGCCGTGATCACCCCGTTTTACCGGGAGCCCCGTGTGTGGAATCGACGCCCGGCCGTCCCGGGGGGACCATGGGGAGCGGGGTGCCCCCGGACCGAAGGAACAGCCATGTTCGAAAACAGCAGGGCATTCAGCGGATTCGCGGTCGACGACCTGGAGCGCGCCAAGGAGTTCTACGGCACGACCCTGGGCCTGAGCGTCTCGCAGGACGAGGAGATGGGCCTGCTCCGCCTGGACCTCGCGGGCGGCACCACGATCATGGTCTATCCGAAGGAGGACCACCGGCCCGCGATCTACACGATCTTGAACTTCCCCGTGGACGACGTCGAGCGGGCCGTCGACGAGCTCACCGCCCGGGGCGTCACGTTCGAACGCTACGAGGGCTTCGAGGCGGACGCCAAGGGCATCGTGCACGGTGACGAGGGCACGCCCACCATCGCCTGGTTCAAGGACCCGGCGGGCAACATCCTGTCGGTGCTGAACGGCGAGGGCCCCTGACCCCGACCCTGACCGCGCGGGTGGCCGGCGCGTGCGCCTGCCCGGCAGGCGCACGCCACCCGTCACCGGTGGCTCAGGACGTTCACGACCCGGCCGTCGGGGTCGCGGACGAAGAACCGGCGCACCCCCCACTCCTCGTCCTGGAGGGGGTGCACGATCTCCGCGCCGCTCGCGCGCACGGCCGCGTAGGCCGCGTCGACGTCGTCCACCTCCACGCTCATGTCGGGAGTGACCGGCGCCGTCCTGTCACCCGTCATGAGGCTGACCTGGGCCGCCGGCCGGGAGGGGGACGCGAGGGTCACGATCCAGCCGTGGTCCATGACCTCCTCGAAGCCCAGCAGGCCGTAGAACTCCCGGCTCTGCGCGAGGGACTTCGACCGGACGTTGGGTACGACACGGCGAACGGACATCGACGGCTCCCGGCGCGACGGAACGTGTGGTGCACTACCGCCATGGTCCCCTACGGCCCGCCCGCAGGCGGCTCCCACGGGGCCGGGGTCACGACGCCGGCGTCAGGAACATGCCCGTCTGGTCGGTGCCCGCGGTGTTCTTGCAGCTGAAGCCGGAGCTCGCGGGCTGCGCGACCACCAGGGCCAGGCAGCGGCCCGCGGCCAGCTGGCCGAAGTAGTTGGGGTGCATGGACTCCTGGATGAGTCCCTGGGTCTCGTTGTTGTCGATCCAGCGCGCCCACTCGCTCGTCCGCGCCGAGGCCGGCACCGCGGTGGTCACCTGCTTGCTCGCCTTCGCGCACACCTCGCGGCCCTGCATCATGTCCCGCAGGTCCAGGAACTGCACGCCCTTGGCCGCCGCGACCTGCTTGATCCGGCCCGCGATCTGCGGCACCAGCGAGTCCCGCGCCCAGTCCGAGTCCCGGTTCCAGAAGGGGCAGCCGCCGGTGTTGAGCCGGCTCCAGTCGCTCTGCGTGTACCGGTTCTCCGCGCCCCGCGGGATCGGCGACGGGTAGGACTGCAGCACGATCCGGTACGAGGAGTCCGCGTACCCGGCCGCGCGCATCACGACCCGGATCTCGTCCACGGACTTGCCGACCTTGCCCATGACCGCGTCGATCTTCTGGTCGACGCCGTACTGCTGGTCGTCGTAGCAGTACGAGTTCCAGATGACGAAGTCGAGCGCGCAGTCCTTGATGATGTCGGCGAAGCCGAGGTCGTTGCCGCCGATGGACAGGGCGATGACCTTGACGTTGTGGCTCGCGGCCACCGCGGCGAGCTGATCGGCCTGCGGGGCCTCGCCCTTGAAGGAGACACCGCCGTTGGAGGCGCGGAACACGTTGTCCGAGACCGCCCCCGAGCAGGCGAGGTTGACGGCGACGTCGGCGATCGGCCCGGCGCTGCGCACCTCGGCGGAGTCGGAGCGGTGGCATCCGCCGGCCGTGGCCCCGTAGACCTTGCCGGGATCGTAGGTGCTGCCGCTGACCCAGCCCCGGTCGGTTCCGATCCGGCTCCCGCTGTTGGTCAGGCTGTTGCCCTTCCAGCGGCCGGCCTCGCCGGAGATGTAGCTGTCGCCCATGGACACCACGGCGGTGGGTCCGGTCCCCGGGCTGGCGGCCGAGGTGCCGGCTCCGCCGGCCAGCAGCGCGCTGACGGCGAGCGGCACGACCAAGCCGGCCCCGGCCAGTCGTCGCACCCGACTGCGGTCCCGGTCCTTGCTGACGTTGCGGAATCCGATCACTGCGGAACTCCTGCGTTCGGCCACGCCGAAGTCGGCGACGACTGCGTCGCGTGGCTGGGAAGTGGGGGTACCGCCGGCCGGTGGCATCGGAAAGGTGACACGGGCCCACTTGTTACCGCTAGGTACGGTCACGTTACGAACGAGTAACGACCGACCGGTCGTTCGGGAGTCCGCGCCTCCTGTTGTGGAACGCAAACGGCTCCGCCCCCGTGCCGTGAGGCGACGGGGGCGGAGCCGGCGGGTTTCGACCGCTGTGCGTCTCGGTCGAAACTTGGTCTCGGTCGAAGCCCGGTCTCAGCCGACCAGCTGGTCGTACGCGGGGAGGGTGAGGAAGTCCGCGTAGTCCGCGTCCAGGGAGACCTGGAGCAGGAGGTCGTGGGCCTGCTTCCACTTGCCGGCCGCGAAGGCCTCCTCGCCGATCTCGGCGCGGATGGCGGCCAGTTCATCGGCGGCGATCTTGCGGGTCAGGTCGGCCGTGGCCGTCTCGCCGTTCTCGAAGACGACACCCGCGTTGATCCACTGCCAGATCTGCGAGCGCGAGATCTCGGCGGTGGCCGCGTCCTCCATCAGGCCGAAGATGCCGACGGCGCCGAGGCCGCGCAGCCAGGCCTCGATGTAGCGGATGCCGACCTGGACCGCGTTGCGCAGGCCCTCGTACGTCGGCCGCGCGTCCAGGGAGTCGATCGCGATGAGCTCGCCGGGGGCCACCGAGACGTCCTCGCGCAGACGGTCCTTCTGGTTCGGCTTCTCGCCGAGGACCGCGTCGAAGGAGGCCATCGCGATCGGCACCAGGTCGGGGTGGGCGACCCAGGAGCCGTCGAAGCCGTCGCCCGCCTCGCGGTCCTTGTCGGCCTTGACCTTCTCGAAGGCGACCTTGTTGACCTCGGCGTCCTTGCGGGACGGGATGAAGGCCGCCATGCCGCCGATGGCGTGCGCGCCGCGCTTGTGGCAGGTGCGGACCAGCAGTTCGGTGTACGCCCGCATGAACGGAGCGGTCATCGTCACCGCGTTGCGGTCCGGCAGGACGAACTTCTCGCCGCCGTCACGGAAGTTCTTGACGATGGAGAAGAGGTAGTCCCAGCGGCCCGCGTTCAGGCCGGCCGCGTGGTCGCGCAGCTCGTAGAGGATCTCCTCCATCTCGTACGCGGCGGTGATCGTCTCGATGAGGACGGTCGCGCGGACGGTGCCCTGGGGGATGCCGACGTAGTCCTGGGCGAATACGAAGATCTCGTTCCAGAGGCGCGCCTCCAGGTGCGACTCCGTCTTCGGCAGGTAGAAGTACGGGCCCTTGCCGAGGTCGATCAGGCGCTTCGCGTTGTGGAAGAAGTAGAGCCCGAAGTCCACGAGCGAGCCGGAGGCGGGGCTGCCCTCGAACTGCAGGTGGCGCTCCTCCAGGTGCCAGCCGCGCGGCCGCATGACGACGGTCGCGAGCTCGGCGGCGGGCCGCAGCGCGTACGCCTTGCCCGTGCGGGGGTCGGTGAAGTCGATGCGGCGCTCGTAGGCGTCGATGAGGTTCAGCTGGCCGAGGACGACGTTCTCCCAGGTGGGAGCCGAGGCGTCCTCGAAGTCGGCGAGCCAGACCTTGGCGCCCGAGTTCAGGGCGTTGATGGTCATCTTGCGGTCCGTCGGACCGGTGATCTCCACACGACGGTCGTTCAGCGCGGCCGGGGCCGGCGCCACCTTCCAGTCGCCCTCGCGGACCTGTGCGGTGTCCGGGAGGAAGTCGAGGGTGGAGGTCCGGGCGATCTCGGCACGGCGCTCGCCACGACGGGCGAGGAGCTCGGCGCGGCGGGGGGCGAACCGCCGGTGCAGCTCGGCCACGAAGGCGAGTGCCGCTTCGGTGAGGACTTCGTCCTGCCGGGGCAGGGGCTCGGCGTCGACGATGGCCAGCGGGGACGGCGCTGGTGCGGACATATCTGTCACTCCTTCAGCGGCGGTGCCTGGCGGCCGCGGGGGAATGCTCGCGCGAGACGGCACGCAGTGCCGTCGGGTGTGGAGAGTTCCGGGATACGGTCGCGGGCGCCGTCTGGGGGTTCAGGGCGCTTCTGACCAGTGGATAGTAATTTCCTCATGGTGGAAGTTCAATGGTTTGTTGATGTCGAGATTCTCTGAGTCGACAGATTCCGCTTGCCGGTGGCCCTCAGTGCCAGGGCCGTCACACCGCGCTCAAAGGAGTCGTGCCAGGTCGGGCGGCGTGTCGATGTCGAAGGCCTCCGCGATGTCCGCGCACTCCACCAGCATGAGCTCCTCGGCATGTCGCGCAAGATGCACCCGCGCGCCCTTGTCGCCGGTCGCCGTCGCCGCGATGTCGGCCCAGCGGTCCGCGCCGAAGAGCACGGGGTGGCCGCGCTCCCCCTCGTAGGCCGCCGCCGCCAGGCTGGTGGGGGAGCGGTACGCCCCGAGCACCCGGGCCACGGCCGCCGGGCCGATGCCCGGCTGGTCCACGAGCGAGACCAGCGCCGCGTCCGCCCCCGTACCGGCCAGCGAGGCCAGGCCGACGCGCAGCGAGGAGCCCATCCCCTGCGCCCAGTCCGGGTTGTCCACGACCACGCAGCCCGACAGGTCGGCGCGCTCGCGGACCTCGGCCGCCGAGGCGCCGAGCACCACGTGCACCGGACCGCAGCCCGCCTCGCGCAGGACGCGCACGGCGTTCTCGACCAGCGGGCGGCCGCGGTAGGGGAGCAGAGCCTTGGGCCGCCCGCCCAGGCGGCGGCCGCCGCCGGCGGCCAGGAGCAGGCCGGCGATCAGGGGCGGAGCGGTGTGTGCGGGGTCGTTGGCTGGCATGCCACCGATTCTCGCTCCTGCGCGCGGTCCGGTGACCGCCGCGCGAGGGTGCGCCGTACGGAGGCCAGCGCGGCACCGATCCGCAGCGGACGGCCGATCCGGTTCTCGGCGGCGGACAACAGGGCACGTTCGTCACGGTCGGTCAACATGTCGGCGTCTCCTTGCCAATCGGGGGCCAATACGGCGAGTCTGGTCCTCGATTGGCCTGGCCGTCAGAGCCAATCAGGGGAGGTTGGCATGGCAAACGGGCGAGTGGTCCAGACAGCGGACAGAACCATCGGCAGCCGCCAGCTCGCAGCCCTGCTGCCCGCCGAGGTCCTGGCCCGCCCCGGCTACCGGGCGCTCGCCGACGCCGTCCGCACCCTGATCCTCGACGGCCGCGTGGCCCTGCACGTCCGGCTGCCCGCCGAGCGCGAACTCGCCGAAGCGGTCGGCGCCAGCCGGGCCACCGTCACCGGCGCCTACGACCTGCTGCGCGAGAGCGGCTACGTCCGCAGCCGGCGCGGCTCCGGCACCTGGACCGAGCTCCCCGAAGGCCACCGCCCGGTCGGCGCCCACGCACTCCTCGGCGCCGGCGGCTACAGCGCCGACGGCGATCCCGGCGTCGACCTCGCCATCGCCGCCATGGGCGCCCCGGAAGCCGGCCTCGCCGACGCCCTCGCCCGGGCCGCGGCACGACTCCCCGCGCTCGCCCGGACCTCCGGCTACCACCCCTTCGGCCTGCCCGACCTCCGCAGCGCCGTGGCCGACCGCTTCACCCGGCGCGGCCTGCCCACGCGCCCCGAGCAGATCCTGGTCACGGCCGGGGCCCAGCAGGCCTTCGCGCTGATCGTCAGCCTGCTCTGCCGGCCCGGCGACCGGGTCGTCACCGAGAACCCCACCTACGCCAACGCCCTCGACGCCCTGCGCCACGCACGGCTGCGCACCGGATCCATCGCCGTCTCCGACACGGGCTGGGACATGGGGATAGCCGAATCCACCCTGCGCCAGACCGTGCCGAGGCTCGCGTACGTCATCCCCGACTTCCAGAACCCGACGGGCGCCCTGATGCCGCCGGAGCAGCGGCTGCGGCTGCTCGCCGCGACCCGGGCGACCGGGACCTGGCTGGTGGTCGACGAGACCATCGCCGACATCGCCCTGGACGTGACCGCACCCGCCCCACTGGCCTCCCTCGCCCCGCGCGGCGGCGCGGACCACGTGATCACCATCGGCTCGCTGAGCAAGACGCACTGGGGCGGGCTGCGCGTGGGATGGATCCGCGCCACCGCGAAGATGATCACGGAGCTGACGGCCGTACGGGTCTCGGCCGACATGACCGGCTCGGTGCTCGACCAGCTCGTCGCCCTCCCACTGCTGGACGGCATGGACGCTGCGCTGCCCGCACGGCTGGCACAGCTGCGGATCCAGCGCGCCGCCCTGGTGCAGTCCCTCCAGCGGCACACCCCGGAATGGTCCTGGCAGATCCCGCCGGGCGGCCTCTCGCTCTGGGTCGACCTGGGCGAACCCGTCAGCTCCGCGCTGGCCGAACGGGCCGTCGCCGCCGGAGTGCACATCGGCCGCGGCGCGCGCTTCGGCGTGGACCCGGGAACCTTCGAACACCGCCTGCGGATCCCGTACACGCTGCCCGCCGACCGCCTCGACGAGGGCATCCGCCGCCTCGCCGCCGCCTTCCACGACGGGATCCCCCTGCCCTCGGCGGTGGACCGCCCCCACTGGGTTGCCTAGGGCGTGCGGATCAGGCGGCGGGTGGCGGCTGCCGCGACCGCCGAGGTGCGGGAGTCGACGCCGAGTTTGGCGTAGACGTGCACCAGGTGGGACTTGACCGTGGCCTGGCTGAGGAACAGCTGCTTGGAGATCTGCTGGTTCGACAGTCCGTCCGCGACCAGCTGCAACACCTCCAGCTCCCGCTTCGTCAGCGCCTCCGCCGGGGTCCGCATCCGGTCCATCAGGCGCAGCGCCACCGCCGGGGCCAGCGCCGACTGGCCCGCCGCGGCCGTTCGTACGGCGGCCGCCAGCTCCTCCGGCGGGGCGTCCTTGAGCAGGTAGCCGGAGGCGCCCGCCTCCACCGCCGCGAGGATGTCCGCGTCGGTGTCGTACGTGGTCAGCACCAGCACCCGGGGAGCGCCCGGGCGGGCGGTGATCAGGGCCGTCGCCTCGGAGCCGTGCATGCCGCGGCCGAACTGGAGGTCCATCAGGACCACGTCCACCGGTTCGCCGGCGGCCAGCTCCACCGCCCGCTCGGCGGTGGCGGCCTCGGCGACCACCGCGAAGTCCGGTTCGGTGTCGAGTACCGCGCGCAGCCCGGCCCGGACCACCGGGTGGTCGTCGGCGAGCAGGAGACGGATGGTCACAGGGCCTCCACGGCGTCCGGATGCCCCGCGTGGTCCAGGGGTTGCAGGGGTTCTGCGTGTTCCAGCGGCAGCGGCAGGGTGACGGCCACGGCGGTGCCCTGCCCGGGGTCGGACTCCACGGTGAACAGCCCGCCCAGGGTCTCGGCGCGCGAGCGCATGGCGGGCAGTCCGAAGCCGCCGTCGCCCGCTCCCGAGGAGCCCGGCGCGACCGAGGCCGGGTCGAAGCCGTGCCCGTCGTCGACGATGTCGAGGGTGACCGAGGCGTCCATGAAGGTCAGGGTGATCTCGGCGCGCCCGGCCCGCGCGTGCCGCACGACATTGGCCAGCGCCGACTGCGCGATCCGCAGCAGGGCCACCTCGTAGGGGGTGGGCAGCACCCGCGGGCTCCCGCTCAGCGAGAACCGCACGCGCGGCCCCGGCACCCCCGCGCACAGCCGTTCCAGCGCGGCCGCGAGCGATCCGTGCTCCAGGTCCGGCGGGGTGAGGGCCCGGACGAAACGACGCGCCTCGGCGAGGTTGTCCTGGGCCGCCTCCCGCGCCCGGCCGATGTGCTCCAGCGCCGGAGCCCCTTGCGGCAGCGCCCGCTCGGCGGCCCTCAGCAGCAGCTGGATGGACGACAGCCCCTGCGCGAGGGTGTCGTGGATCTCCCGGGCCAGCCGCTCCCGCTCGGCCAGGATCCCGGCGCTGCGTTCGGCCGCGGCCAGCTCGGCCCGGGTCGTGATCAGCTCCTCGATGAGCTCCCGCCGGCGCTCGCTCTCCCCGTACAGCGCCTGGTAGCCCAGTACGGTCGCCACCGCCACCGCACCGCCCAGCAGCGGCCCGAGGAAGGCCCCGGGAGTCACAGCGTCGCTGTGCGCCACGTACCCCCCGATCGCCGCGCAGGCGGTCACCGCGACGGCCGCGACCCCCCAGCGCAGCCGCAGCAGGTGCAGCTCCAGGAAGTACAGCGGGAACGCGATCCACAACCCGTCGGAGGAGGTCACGAGCAGCGCCGCCCAGGCCGTCCCGAGCCCGGTCAGCCACAGCGCCCCGGCGCGCGGCGAGCTGTGCACGGCGGGGGCCCGTACGCCGCCCACGTAGACGGCGGCGAGCACCGCGCAGGCGGCGATCACCCAGCCGGCCCGGGGCGCGGAGTCGGCGACGGCCCGGCCGGCGGCGAGCGCGAGCAGCCCGAAGAGCAGCGCGTGCAGGCACAGCCGCAGCACCTTCGAGACGGGGGTGAGGGCGCGCGTGGCCGGGGGAAGGGGCGAAGCGGCGGGAGAAGTCATGGCCGGACCAGCGTAAGCGGGGGCGGACCGGCCCCGGTCAACCGAAAGTTTGATGTCCGGCCGCACCCTTCGATACGAGGATCACTACTGTGGCGCGATGCCTTGTGTCCACGCGGAAGACCAAGGTGGGGGACATGTTCGTCGCATGGAGAGATCTACGGTTCGCCAAGGGCCGCTTCGCCCTCATGGGTTCGGTCGTGCTGCTGATCACGCTGCTGGTCGGCCTGCTGTCCGGGCTCACCTCCGGCCTGGCCCGGGAGAACATCTCGGCCATCACCGGGCTGCCCGCCACGCACCTGGCCTTCGCCGCGCCCGCCGGGGACCAGAAGGTGTCCTTCACCAACTCGCAGGTGGCCGAGCCCGGCTGGCTGGCCTGGCGGCAGCAGCCCGGGGTGAAGTCGGCGGAGCCGCTCGGGATCCGCACCACCAACGCCGTCTCGGGTGAGCGCACCGCCGCGGTCTCGGTCTTCGGCGTGGACTCCGCGGGCGGGCTGGCACCGCGCGGCGCCGGGCTCACCCAGGGGCAGGTGGTCCTCACCGAGAAGGCCGCGAAGGAGCTGGGCGGCCTGACCGCCGGAGCCAAGCTCAAGATCGGCCCGCTCGAACTGGCCGTGGCCGCCGTGTCCGGGACCGCCGCCTACAGCCACACCCCCGTCGTCTGGATGGACCTGGGCGACTGGCAGCGCGTCGGCAACCCCGGCACCTCCATCGACACCCTCGCGACCGTCGTCGCCGTCTCCGGCAGCGGCGTGGACCTCGCCGCGGCGGACCGGGCCGCCGGCACCAAGGCCCGAACCGTCGACGAGGCCCTCGGCGCCATAGGCTCGTACCAGGCGGAGAACGGCTCGCTCCAGCTGATGCGCGGCTTCCTCTTCGCCATCTCGGCCCTGGTCATAGGGGCCTTCTTCACGGTGTGGACGATCCAGCGAAGCGCGGACATCGCCGTCCTGAAGGCACTGGGCGCCTCCACCCCGTACCTCCTGAGGGACGCCCTCGGCCAGGCCGTCGTGATGCTCGCCATCGGTACCGGGCTGGGCACCGCGCTCGCGGTCGGCTTCGGCGCACTGATCAGCGGCGGCCCCGTGCCCTTCGTGCTCGACGCCGCCACGGTGCTCGTCCCCGCCGCGATCATGATCCTGCTCGGCGCGCTGGGCGCTGCCCTGTCCATCCGTCGGATCACCGCCGTCGACCCGCTGATCGCCCTCGGGAGCGCCCGATGACCCTCCTCGTCCACGACGTCACGCTGACCTACCCCGACGGCGAGAGCCGGCTCACCGCCCTGAACGCGGTCGGCCTGGACGTGCCCGCCGGCACGCTGACCGCGGTCATAGGCCCCTCCGGCTCCGGCAAGTCCAGCCTGCTGGCGGTCGCCGCCACCCTCGTCACCCCGGACCGCGGCCGGGTCGTCGTCGCCGGCCAGGACACCACGGGGCTCGGCCCCGCCGAGAAGTCGGCCCTGCGCCGGGAGAAGATCGGCATCGTCTTCCAGCAGCCGAACCTGCTGGCCTCGCTGACCGCCGCCGAACAGCTCCAGGTCATGGCGCACCTCTCCGGCCGCCCGGCGCGTACCGTGCGCCGCCGCGCGCTGGAGCTGCTGGCGGCGGTGGGCCTGGCCGACAAGGCCGACAAGCGGCCCCACCAGCTCTCCGGCGGTCAGCGGCAGCGGATCAACATCGCCCGCGCCCTGATGAACGAGCCCGCCGTCCTGCTGGTCGACGAGCCGACCAGCGCCCTGGACCACGAGCGCGGCGCGGCCGTCCTCGACCTGCTGGTCACCCTGACCCGGGAGCGCGGCACCGCCACGGTGGTGGTCACGCACGACCACGCCCACCTGGATCGGATGGACCGTACGGCGACGATGGCGGACGGCAGGCTCACCCTCCCCGTCACCCCGGAGCCGGCCCCGACGGCCTGAGCGGGCGGGTACGCGAAGGCCCCGGTGGCCCCTCGGAGCGAGGGACCACCGGGGCCTTCGTACGGCGTCGTGTGCGCTTGGCTTCGTACGGGCTAGGCGGGGCTCTGGTTGGCCAGGGCCACCGACAGTTCGGCGGCCACGCCTTGCAGGATCGGCACGAAGGACTCGGCCACGGCCTCGGTCACCCGGCCCGCCGGACCCGAGATGGAGATCGCGGCCGCGGTCGGCGAGTTCGGCACCGACACCGCGAGGCAGCGGACTCCTATTTCCTGCTCGTTGTCGTCGACCGCGTAGCCGGCCCTGCGGACCTGCTCCAGCGCCTCCAGGAAGCCCTCGGGCGTGGTGATGGTCTTCTCGGTCGCCGCCGGCATCCCGGTGCGGGCCAGCAGGGCCCGTACCTCGTCGGCCGGGGTGTGGGCGAGCAGCGCCTTGCCCACACCGGTGGAGTGCGGCAGCACCCGGCGGCCGACCTCGGTGAACATGCGCATGGAGTGCTTGGACGGCACCTGGGCGACGTAGACGATCTCGTCCCCGTCGAGGAGGGCCATGTTCGCCGTCTCCCCGGTCTCCTCGACCAGGCGGGCGAGGTAGGGGCGGGCCCAGGTACCCAGCAGGCGCGACGCGGACTCGCCGAGGCGGATCAGGCGGGGGCCGAGGGAGTACCGTCGGTTGGGCTGCTGGCGTACGTACCCGCACGCCACCAGCGTGCGCATCAGGCGGTGGATCGTGGGCAGAGGCAGACCGCTGGCGGCGGAGAGCTCGCTGAGGCCGACCTCGCCCCCGGCGTCGGCCATGCGTTCGAGCAGGTCGAAGGCGCGCTCAAGGGACTGGACGCCACCGCTGGCGGCGGGGGTCTTTGAGGAAGCGTCGGTGGTGCTGGCGCTGGACGTCGGCACGGCGCGGTCCTTTCGGTGCTGGCAGGCAAGGGAGCAGCCTACCCGGCGGTCGGCGTCGGCCCCAGTGCTGGGTCGGGGTCGTCGTCGCCGGTCAGAGAGGGTTTGTCCTGGTGGCGGACGTCCTCCGGAAGTTATCCGCCCACATCCCGGTGGTGGTAGCTACATTCTGTATAGCGAAATCTTAATTCCATCCTGTGGAAACCTCCAATTGCGGTCCCGGTGTGTCAGTGGTCCGTCCGGTCGCTCTTGACGGGGTACGGATCGCCGGGAAGACTCCGTCAACAGAACGTTGAATTTCGCTCTGTGGAAGTAGATGGGGAGGTTCCGGTGGCCGACGTGGCTGTGGAACTGGTACTGCGCTCGACGCGCGTCATCACCCCCGAGGGGACGCGCGCCGCATCGGTGGCCGTCGCCGGCGGGAAGATCACGGCGGTGCTGGCACACGACGCCGAGGTACCGGCCGGAGCCCGGCTGGAGGACTTCGGCGACGACGTCCTGCTCCCCGGCCTGGTCGACACCCACGTCCACGTGAACGACCCGGGCCGCACCGAGTGGGAGGGCTTCTGGACGGCCACCCGCGCCGCGGCGGCCGGCGGCATCACCACGATCCTCGACATGCCGCTCAACTCCCTGCCGCCGACCACCACGACCGGCAACCTGCGCGTCAAGCAGGAGGTCGCCCGCGCCAAGGCGCACGTGGACGTCGGCTTCTGGGGCGGCGCCCTGCCGGACAACGTCAAGGATCTGCGCCCGCTGCACGACGCCGGCGTCTACGGCTTCAAGTGCTTCCTGTCGCCCTCGGGCGTGGACGAGTTCCCCGAGCTCGACCAGGAGCAGCTGGCCACCTCCCTCGCCGAGATCACCGGCTTCGGCGGCCTGCTGATCGTGCACGCCGAGGACCCGCACCACCTGGACGCCGCTCCCGTCGTCCCGGGCCCCAAGTACGCCGACTTCCTCGCCTCCCGGCCGCGCGACGCCGAGAACACCGCGATCGGCAACCTGATCGCCCAGGCGAAGCGGCTGAACGCGCGGGTCCACGTACTGCACCTGTCCTCCTCCGACGCGCTGCCGCTGATCGCCGCCGCCAAGGCCGAGGGCGTGCAGATCACCGTCGAATCCTGCCCGCACTACCTCACCCTCACGGCCGAGGAAGTACCGGACGGCGCCAGCGAGTTCAAGTGCTGCCCGCCCATCCGCGAGGCCGCCAACCAGGACCTCCTGTGGGACGCGCTCGCCGACGGCACCATCGACTGCATCGTCTCCGACCACTCGCCCTCCACCGCGGACCTGAAGACCAGCGACTTCTCCACCGCGTGGGGCGGCATCTCCTCCCTCCAGCTGGGCCTGCCGGCCATCTGGACCGAGGCGCGCCGCCGCGGCCGGACCCTGGAGGACGTGGTCCGCTGGATGTCCGCCGCGCCGGCCGCCCTCGCGGGCCTGGCGCAGAAGGGCGCGATCGAGGCCGGCCGCGACGCCGACTTCGCCGTGCTCGCGCCTGAAGAAACGTTCACTGTGGATCCGGCCGAACTCCACCACCGCAACCGGGTCACGGCGTACGCGGGCAAGACCTTGCACGGCGTCGTGAAGTCCACCTGGCTGCGCGGTACGCAGATCGCCGACCACGGCACCCCGACCGAGCCCACGGGCCTCCTCCTCGAAAGGCAGAACTGACCAGTGGCGATTGAATCCTTCACCGGCAACGCGAACCCGTACGGAGGCGGCGACCCGTACGCGGACTACCGCACCGCGGACTTCCCGTTCACCCAGTACGCGAACCTCGCCGCCCGGGAGCTGGGCGCCGGTGTCATCGCCGCCAACGACGAGTTCTTCGCCCAGCGCGAGAACCTGCTGATCTCCGAGGCCGCGCACTTCGACCCCGAGGACTTCGGCCACAAGGGCAAGGTCATGGACGGCTGGGAGACCCGCCGCCGCCGCGGCATCTCCGCCACCCAGCCCTGGCCGACCGCCGAGGACCACGACTGGGCCCTCGTACGCCTGGGCGCCCCCGGCGTCATCCGCGGCATCGTCGTCGACACCGCCCACTTCCGCGGCAACATGCCGCAGGCCGTCTCCATCGAGGCCACCAACTGGGCGGGCGCCCTCGCGCCGACCCCGGAGGAGCTCCAGGGCGACGACGTGAAGTGGACGACCATCGTCGCCCGCACCCCGGTCGGCGGCCACGCGGCCAACGGCTTCGAGGTCGACGCCGAGCAGCGCTTCACGCACCTGCGCGTCAACCAGCACCCGGACGGCGGCATCGCCCGCCTGCGCGTCTACGGCGAGGTCCTGCCCGACCCGAAGTGGCTCGACGCGCTCGGCTCCTTCGACGTGGCGGCACTGGAGAACGGCGGATCCGTCCAGGACGCCTCCAACCGCTTCTACTCCCCGCCGACCAACACCATCAACCCGGGCCGCTCCCGCAAGATGGACGACGGCTGGGAGACCGCGCGCCGCCGCGACAACGGCAACGACTGGATCCGCTACCAGCTCGTCGCCGAGTCCGAGATCCGCGCCGTCGAGATCGACACCGCGTACCTCAAGGGCAACTCGGCCGGCTGGGCCTCGCTGTCGGTCAAGACGGGCGAGGACGGCGAGTGGACGGAGTTTCTGCCGCGCACCCGCCTGCAGCCCGACACCAACCACCGCTTCGTGCTGGACGCCCCGGCGGTCGGCACGCACGTCCGCATCGACATCTTCCCGGACGGCGGCTTCTCCCGCCTGCGCCTGTACGGCTCCCTGACGGAGTCCGGCACGGCGGCACTGACGGCCCGCCACCAGGAACTGGGCGGCTAGGCCATACCGCCCCGGGAGCCGACACTCCCGAAGCGGCACAACCCCGCGGGGCGCACCGGTACCGGTGCGCCCCGCGGTGGTTCCGGTACGGGCCAGGGGGAGTCCGGCTCAGGCGACGGCGGGGGAGACGGCGAGGGCAGCGACGGCCTCCTCGTCCTCGAATTCACCGGTGGGGACGAAACCGAGCTCGGCGTACAGCCGCGCGGCGGGCGTGTTCTCCGGGTGGTACGAGAGCCGGATCTCCCGGCAGGACGCGAGGGCGGCCAGACGCAGGATCAGCGCCCGCATCGCGGCACGGCCGACGCCCCTGCGCTGCTCGGCCGCGTCGACGATCATTCCACCGATCCAGTGGGCGCCGCCTTCCTCGTCGTACGCCCACATCACGTGGCCGACGACCACGTCACCGGCGCGGATCGCGAGCGAATTCCACAGCCCGCCCCGCAGGGAGAGCAGCAAGTACCGGGCACCGAGGGCGGCGACGAACCGGCGCTGGCCGTCCGACGGCGCGACGTCCGCGACGGCCCGCCAGTTCTCGTCCGTGATCTCCTCGAGCACCACGCACTGCTCCGGCCGGTCGGTGACGTCGTCCACGGTGTTCCCCTCGTCGTCGATGCCGCTCCGCTGCGAGTCAACGGCCGCGCCGGGCGAGCATATGCACCCCCGCCCGGGCCGTCCCTTCCATTTCCGAGCACCGGACGCTCCGGGCCCGGGCGGCCTGCCCGATCGGCGCCCCCGACCGTGGGCGGCGGGCACCGGGAGGGCCGAGCTCCGACGGTCAGCGGTCCGGAGCCCGCGCGTCGGTCGGCTCGGCCGGCGCAGGTCAGCCTCGCCGGCGTTTGAGGCGCGGGGTCCGGGGCGGAGCCCCGTGCAGGCGGCCCGCACCGGACCGCCGGGGGCGCGCCCCCGATCCCGCCCGCACGCCCGGCCGGAGGGCTACGCGGCGTGCCCGCCGTCCACCGCGAACTCCGCCCCCGTCACGTACGAGGCCTCCGGCCCCGCCAGGAACGCCACCACGGCCGCCACCTCCCGCGGCGCACCGAACCGCCCGAGCGCCGTCATCTCCGCCTGCGAATCCGCGTAGGGGCCGTCCGCCGGGTTCATGCCCGTGTCCACGGGCCCCGGGTGCACGATGTTGGCGGTGATCCCGCGCCCGCCCAACTCCCGCGCCAGCGCCTTGTTGAACCCGATCAGCGCCGACTTGCTCATGGCGTAGAGCGTCCCGCCTGGCCCCGGCACCCGCTGGGTGATGCAGCTGCCGATGGTGATGATCCGCCCGCCGGAGCGCAGGTGCGCGGCCGCCGCCTGGGTGGTGTGGAACACCCCGCGCACATTGACCGCGAGCACACGCTCCACGTCGGCCGGAGCCAGTTCCTCCAGCGGCCCGAGCAGCCCGACGCCGGCGTTGTTGACCAGCACGTCGAGCCGCCCGAAGCGCCGTACGGTCTCCCCGACGGCGTTCGCGACCTGCGCGGCGTCCCCCGCGTCGGCCCGCAGCGCGACGGCCCGCCGTCCGAGCGCCTCGACCTTCCCGACGACCTCGGCGGCCGCCTCCGCGTCGCTGACGTAGGTGATCGCGACATCCCTCCCGTCCTCGGCGAGCCGCAGCGCGACGGCCGCCCCGATCCCCCTGCTCCCACCGGTCACCAGCGCCGCGGTGCTGCTGCTGTCCATGTCGTTCCTCCCGCATTGGATTGGTTGCTGCTTCAATCAAATCCCCGCGGGATCACCACCGCTGGCAGGAATCCGACCTGGCGTTCGCGCATGGCAGCGGAAACGCCGGAGCGCCCTGCCAGGAGTGATCTCCCGGCAGGGCGCTCGCGGTTGAGGCTGCCCGTCCCGACTAGCCGATCGTCAGGAAGGTGTTCCAGCCGTCCTCGTCCCGGCCGACGGCGCCTCCGAGACTGCTGGTTCCGCCCTGGAAGAGCCACTGGTTCTCGTTGTTCCCGACGGCCCAGATGTCGGGGATGCCGTCACCGTTGGCATCGGGAGTACCGAGGACCTTGGGGTAGGCGGCCCTGCCCCAGCCGCTGGTGGCGTAGGTGTAGTCCTCGGCGCCCTCGGAGTTCGCCTTGGACTCCAGGGACGTGAGGTCGACGCCGCCGTTGACGCCCGGCTTGCCCTTGCGCAGGGCCAGACCGCGGTTGGCGTTGGTGTTGTCCCGGAAGATCAGGTCCGGGACCTTGTCCCCGGAGACGTCCCGGACGCCGACGATGTCGCGGCCCGCCCAGCCGGTGGCCATCCTCTTGTAGGAGGCGAAGCTGGAGCCGGTATAGCCGGAGAACACCCAGAAGCCGTCGGCGTCCAGGGCGAACAGGTCGCCCAGGCCGTCGCCGTCGACGTCCTCGGTGACGACGAGCTGCCGGAAGACGGACGGGTCGGGTGCGCTGAGCGGCATCTGCATCTGCATGCGGCGGCCGACGTCGAACTGGCCGGTGCCGGTGCCGGGGTAGATGTAGAGCTTGCCGTCGGGCATCCGTGCGATCAGGTCGGTGAGGCCGTCGCCGGGGTACCAGTCGGTGGCGTGACCGATCAGCGCGGACTGGCCGGTGGCCGGGTCCTTCCAGTACCCGGGGGCCACGGGCTGGCCGTTGTCGACCGCGCCGGGGATGAAGGCGTCGGTGTCGCCGCCCTTGTCTCCCGCGTAGGTGCGCAGGTTGCCGTCCTTGTCGATGGCCAGGAGGTCGGGGTTGCCGTCTCCGGTGACATCGCCGGGCTTGTCCTGGCCGGGCCTGGGCCGGACGAGGAACCCGTAGATGCTCTGGTTGGAGACGTTGCCGGACTTGCTGACGGTGCGGACGTACAGGACGTTCGGACCGGAGGTGTCCACCTGGAGCGGGACGGTAGCCACGTCACTGCCGGCAGCGGGCACGGCCTTCTGGTCGAAGGAGGGCCGGTTCAGGCTCCACTGGTACTCGCGGATGTCCTCGGGCTTGGCGCCGCTGCCCTTGATGGTGAAGGTCTGGCCGGGCGTACTGGCGGGCTCGGTGCTCCAGTCGCTGAAGTTGTCACCCTGGGGCGGGAAAGCGGCGGAGGAGACGGCCGGGTTCGGCGGGACGGTGTGGCTGACGGTGAAGGTGCACCAGGCACCGCTACCGGACTCGTGCGGCCCGCTGCCCGACCACGCGCCGTCCTTGTCCGTGGCGCGGGAGAGCCAGAAGTACGTCTGGCCGTCGGCGAAGGTGGTCAAGGGCACCTCGGCGCTGACGACACCATCGCTGTTGGCCGTGAACCACTGGTCGTAGACCGGAGGCCCACCGGCAGCGTTCCACACCTCGATCTGGACCCGGTCGAGGTTCTGCTGGTCCGGCCTGTCGTCGCGGTCCGTGCCCTTCACCTGGAAGGTGATGTTGGTCTTGCCGATGCCGGTGCCGGGCCAACTGGTCAGGCAGGGGCCGCCGGGGGAGGTCTGCATGTTCGCCGCGATCGGGGTGTCCGGCGGCGTGTTGTAGACGACCTCGATGTACGGGGCGGTCTCGCCGTTGGCGATGAACTTCTTCCAGTAGTACGAGTCCGACTCGTTGGGCGCGGCGAACCCGAGGGACAGCGCCCCCCAGCGGGCGTTGGCGGCCTCGGAGACGAGCCCCTTGATGTCGGGGGCGATCCAGTTGTCCGGGCACGAGCTGTTGTAGCCGTAGCCGGCGCGCTCGGTAGCGACCTTCTTGGTCCAGAAGCCGGTCGTGTTGTTCCACGTGCTCGAGGACGTGATGTACGGAGTCGAGTAGATGTCCGTCGGCTTCTGATCGCACGACCACGAATACGTCTGCAGAGCACGCACGCTGGCCGAGATGATGCCCGCGCCGTGAAGCTGACTGCCGAAGTCGAAGTTGAAAATGGAGCGGGATGTTCCGCCGCTGCTGGATTCGTAACCGACCCGGGCTTCGTTCGTTCCGCTCGCGTTGTAGTTCTGCCCGTTGTAGAAGCTTGAATTTCCTGCCGTCTTGTAAAGCAGGGTCCAAGCGTGCTTGTGCCCCTTGAACGAGGGGTCGATGAATACCGGATATACCGTTTCCGCAGCGCTGAGCAACGCATTGTCCGGGGTGAGGGACAGCGCATTGTCGGCGAGCGCCGCCGCGACGGGCTTCAGGCGTGCACCCTCGGCGCCGGCCAGGCCGGACAGGGCCAGCGTCGGGTGCTGCTTCGCGACGTCGGTCGGCTTCCAGGCCGGTTCGTTGTCGGTGGTGGCGACCTTGCCGCTGGAGTCCCACATCATCGGGGTCGGCGAGCCCGCGATCTCTTCGCCCTTGGCGTCACGGGCACTCAGCGCGTCCGACTCGTCATCCAAGTGGAACGTCATGTCGGGGCTGGCCAGACGGTACTTCAGCTGCCCCAGCAGCGGATCGGCCGCCGCCTGCTTGTCCTTGACCACGAGCAGGTGCGAGTAGCCGCCGTCCTGCGCAGTCATCACCAGGTCGAGCCCGGGGCGGACGTTCTCGTACAGGGCGCGCGGACCGTCGATGACGGGCGCGGGCAGGGTGCCGGGCCAGCTGACGGTCATGTCGTGGCCGCCGGTGTTCAACCGGACCAGTTCGGTCCACACTTCGCCCGGTGTGTCCTGCCGCAGCGCCACGCGGGTCACGCCGCGCGAGGCGCGTTCCCCACCGTCGGCCTGCTCCTTCGACCCCCCACTGAAGAAGACGCGGCCGTTGACGGCCTTGGCCGCGTAGCCGCC
This sequence comes from Streptomyces sp. Sge12, assembly GCF_002080455.1. Lineage (NCBI taxonomy): Bacteria > Bacillati > Actinomycetota > Actinomycetes > Kitasatosporales > Streptomycetaceae > Streptomyces > Streptomyces sp. Sge12. The sequence goes on along the minus strand of NZ_CP020555.1, from coordinate 1,657,072 downwards.
CTCCACTCGCTCCAGGGCGGTGTCGATGGGCTTCCAGTTGCCGTTCACGTTGGCGCGGAAGGCCGCACTGTGGATCTGCTTGCGGAACGTCCCGTCAGGCTGCGCCCACGTCGTGGTGTTGGCACTGCGAGCGGCCGTGACCTCGACCTCTTTGCCGGACTCCTCGGCCAGTCGCCGCGCCTGCGGCTCGTCGACCGGAACGTCCTTGCCTGGGCGGCCGTGCGACGCCCCGTCGCCGACCACGTGCACACCGGCCGGCACCGCGACGGCGGCGGCCAGGAGCACGGCCAGACCCCCGAGGGTGCGCCGACGTCGGTACCACCGACGCGCGGGTGCGGGGCCTTCCGTCGAACCGGCCCCTGTAGGCGGACTCTCGCCCGCGGAATCACTGACAGACACGACGTACTTCTCCCCCCTCGGGTGCCCGACACGGCAGCCCTCGGCACTCACTAATGACTTCTGTCCTTGGCCTGAAGAACCTCAACGGCCAACTCCGCCCGGCTTTTCAGGCGCAGGGCGTGCGAGCCGAGCATGAACTATCCCGCCGACATCTTCACCCTCGGAGTTGACCGCGGGGCGTGCCGTTAGCAGCCGATTTGCGCTGATTACCCCAAGGTATGCACCTGGTCAAGTGACAATGCCCACACCGGATATCGGAACCATGGTGTTTCAGGCGCGCCGGATACAGAATCAGTGGCTAATTGTCAGTTTCCTGCCAGCCGTGTGCCATTGCCGCGGAGGCAGATCGTGGGGGGTCCGCATGTCGCCGTTCTCGGCGAATTTCCGCCTGCCCGGAAACAGAAAGGCGCGCGCAACACGCGCGCGTCTTGCCGGGCGCGCCGGCATCACACTGTCCGTGGTGCTGGTCGCAACTCTTCTACCCGCCCAGGCCTGGGCGGCACCACCGGGCGACCGCAGCGGTGTCAATCTGCCGAGCCTTCAGCAGGATCCTGAGGCGAAGCTCGACGCAGCTGCGGCCGCGGCGCTCAAGGACTGGGCGGGTAAGCCGTCGCAGCCACCCGCCGAGTACGAGGCGTCTCAGAAGACCGCACCGGTCGCCGCCTCCGGCCAGGTTTCGCTCTCGCCCACGAGCCCCGATTTCGTCCAGGTCGGCGCGCTCCCCGTCAGCATCGGCAAGCTCGAAGGCACCGGCACGGCCCCGACAGGCACCTGGGCGGCGGCCATCGAAGGACGCACGCAAACCGAAGCGGCGAACATCGACGGCGCCCTCATCAAGATCACACCGCCCGCCGACGCATCGACTCCCGTCGATGTCCAGCTGGACTACACGAAGTTCCGCGATCTCTACGGCTCCGAGTGGGCGTCGCGCCTGCAGCTGCGGCAGTTGCCGGAGTGCTTCCTGACGACGCCGGACGTGCCCGCGTGCTCCGTCTTCAAGGACGTTCCGAGCACGAACGACCCGGTCAAGCAGAAGGTCGTCGCCACCGTCGACCCGACCACCGCACCCGTTCAGGGGATGCGCACCATGACGGGTGGTGCAGCCGGCGCGGTGGTTCTGGCCGCATCCGACAGTGCGGCGGGCGCGGGTGGCACGTACAAGGCCACATCGCTGTCCACTTCGGGTTCCTGGAGTGCCGGTAGCAGCAGTGGCGGATTTTCCTGGACCTATCCGCTGACGATTCCTCCCGCCGCAGCCGGCCCTACGCCCGCCATCGCGTTCTCGTACTCGTCCCAGGCCGTGGACGGCAAGACGTCCGCGACCAACGGTCAGGCGTCGTGGCTCGGCGACGGGTGGGACTACCACCCGGGCTACATCGAGCGCCGATACCGTTCCTGCTCGGACGACCGTGAAGCAAAGCCGAGCAAGCCGAACAACGACAACGCGACGGACAAGAAGAAGGGCGACCTCTGCTGGGTCGCGAACGGCGACAACATCGTCCTCTCGCTCGCCGGCTCGACGACGGAACTGGTCCACGACGCCGCCACCGGGCAGTGGGTGCCCGCGTCCGACGACGGTTCCAAGGTCGAGCGCAAGACGGGCGGCGCCAACGGCGCAAAGGACGGCGAATACTGGATCGTCACCACGCGTGACGGCACTCGCTACCACTTCGGCCGGCACAACGTCGGTGCCCACGGCGACGGCTCATCACCGCAGACGGTCACCGACTCCGTCTTCACCGTCCCGGTCTTCGGCAACCACCCCGGCGAGCCTTGCTACCAAACGGCTTACGCGAACTCCTCGTGCGTTCAGGCATGGCGCTGGAACCTCGACTACGTCGAGGACGTCCACGGCAATGCCATGGTCATCGACTGGGCGAAGGAAGAGAACCGCTACGCCAAGAACGAGAACTTCACGGAGAAGGACCGCAGCAAGGTCGGCTACATCCGCGGGGGCCACCCGACCCGCATCCTCTACGGACTCCGCGCAGACAATCTCGCGGGAGCGCCGGCCGGCCGCGTCGATTTCACCGTGAAGGAACGGTGTTTCGAGGACCGCGACACCAAGTGTGAGAACGCTCAGTTCGACTCCAAGAACGCTGACGACAAGCGAGGGTGGTGGGACACCCCCACCACCCTGTACTGCAAGATGGAGGCGGAAAACTGCTACATCTCCGCTCCGACCTTCTGGTCCCGTAAGCGTCTGGCCGCCGTCACGACCTACGCGCAGCGAACCGAGGGCTCCACTGCGCTCTCCAAGGTCGACCAGTGGGCACTGAACCAGTCCCTGCCGCACCAGCGGACCGACACGCATCCGCCCCTGTGGCTCGAGTCCATCACCCGGACCGGGTACGGACCCAAGGACGGCGCCAATGGTGTCGCCCTGCCGGCGGTCTCCTTCCTGGCCAACACCGTCGACATGCCCAACCGGGTGGCCAAGTCGGCCACTGAAGCGACGCCCGACTTCGACCGGCTCCGGGTGGAGACGATCCGTACCGAGACCGGCGGCGAGATCTACGTCGACTACTCCGATCCGTGCCCGGTCGGTACCGGCGGTCTGACGGAGAAGGGGAACACGACGCGGTGCTTCCCGGTCCGCTGGTCCCCCGATCCGGACCTGGAGCCCGAGAAGACACCGATCGAGTGGTTCAACAAGTACGTCGTGGACAAGGTGGTCGAGAAGGACCGGGTTGCCCGGCAGCCCGACGTCACGACCGCCTACCGCTACGACGGTGGCGCCGCCTGGGCACTTGAGGACGACGAGTTCACCAAGCCCGCACTCCGTACGTACAGCCAGTGGCGAGGGTACGCCGAGGTGGTCACCACGCGCGGTGAGACCGCGCGTACGGGCACGTCCACCGCGACCGAGCAGTCGCAGAAGCGCACCCGCTACTTCCGTGGCCTGTCCACCGACACCGCCAAGGTCGTGGTCAAGGACTCCACCGGAGCGGAGGAGCTCGGGGAGGACCTGCCCCAGTACCAGGGCCAGACCGCCGAGGTCATCAACTACACGAAGGCGGGCGGCAGCGTCGACAACCGCCAGCTGACCAAGCCGGCGAAGTTCGACCCGAGCGCCACGCGCACCAAGACCGATGGCTCCAAGCTGTACGCGTACCGCGGCGGTGTCGACCGCACGGACTCGATCCAGTCCGTCAGCGGGGGCAAGTCCCGCATGGTGCGGGTCTCCAACACCTATGAGGGCGCGGCAGGATACGGCCTGCTCAAGACGGCGCAGACCGATGTCCTGGAGAACAAGGGCACCGGCTGGTCCACCGTCAAGCAGTCGTGCAGCAAGCCCACGTACGTCCACAACCCCGCGAGCAACCTGATCGGGCTGCCCGCGGAGAACCGCGAGACGTCCGGCGACTGCGCCGGAGGCGGCATCGAACCCGGCACCCTGCTCAGCAAGACGCGTACCTCCTACGACGCGGTGAACGCCTTCGGGGCGGCGCCCACGAAGGGCCTCCCGTACCAGGTCGACACCGGTGACGCGGCGGGCACCGGCTGGATCACCTCCGCGCGCACCGAGTACGACGCGCTCGGCCGTGCCATCAAGAGCTACGACGCCGCGAACAGCCCTTCGAGCACCGCCTACGCCCCGGCGACCGGCCCGGCATTCGTCGTCACCACGACCAATGCGCTCGGGCACCAGGTGACGACCAAGCTGGATCCCGCTCGCGGCAGCGTGCTGGAGGCGACGGACGCCAACGGCCGCAAGGTCACCACGGAGTACGACCAGCTCGGCCGCACCACCCAGGTCTGGACGCCTTCGCAGAAGCCGGCCACCGACAAGGCCGCTTACACGTTCGAGTACCAGATAGCCGAGCACAAGGCCCCGGTTGTCATCTCCCGCACGCTGAAGGACAACGGCACCTACAACACTTCGATCGCGATCTACGACGGTCTGCTGCGTCCCCGTCAGTCACAGACGGAGGCAGCGGGCGGCGGCCGCGTGATCACCGACACCCTGCACAGTGCGAACGGGACCGTCAGCCAGGTCAACAACGGCTACCACGCCGAGGGTGCCCTGAGCACGACGCTCTTCGTCCCGCAGTCGGTGACCGAGGTTCCCAACTCGACCCAGACCGCCTACGACGGCCTTGGCCGCGCGGTGCGGATCACCACCTTGGAGAAGGGCGAAGCCCGACAGTCCGCCACCAGCCAGTACGAGGGCGACTGGACCCTCACCCGTAGCGCCATGTCACCCACTGGGGCGACCCCGCTGGCGGGCAGCCGAGCCGTCAAGACCACGACCGACGCGCTGGGCCGTACCTCCCAGGTCGAGCACTACACCGCCACCGACCTCACCACGTCGAGCAAGACCAGTTACACCTACGACGTGCGGGGCAAGCTCGCGAAGGTCACCGACCCGGCAAGCAACATCTGGAGCTACACCTACGACGCCCGTGGCCGCCTGACCGCCTCGGACGACCCTGACGCGGGCACGTCGAAGTTCACCTACGACAACCTCGACCGGCAGGTCTCGACGACCAACGTCTACGACGTCACCCAGTTCACGACGTACGACGCCCTCGGCCGTAAGACTGCGCTGCGCGACGACTCCGAGATAGACCCCATCGCCACGTGGACCTACGACACCCTCCCTGGCGGCAAGGGCCAGCCCGTCGCCTCCACCCGTAAGTGGGGTGCCGGCTCGTACAAGACGGAGGTCACCGGCTACGACAGCGAGTACCGGCCCACCGGATCCAGGATCACCGTCCCGGACCTGCCCAGCACGAAGGGCCTGGCCGGCAGCTACGCGTACAGCACCACGTACACGCCCACGGGCAAGGTCCAGTCGACGACCCTCCCCGCGACCATCGGCGGTCTCGCCGCCGAGAAGCTGATCACGCGCTACAACGCCGACGGCATGGTGCAGACCATGTCGGGCCTGTCCTGGTACACCGCCGAAACCGTCTACAGCCCCTTCGGCGAAGTGCTGCGCACCGCTTCCGGCAACGCGCCCCAGCGTGTGTGGACCACGAACACCTACGACCCCCACACCGGACGGATCACCACAGCATCCGGCCACCGCGAGACGCGCGACCCCGATTCCGATTCCAACCTCCTCTCCTCCCTCACCTATAAATACGACGCTGTCGGCAACCCCATCTCGATCACGGACACCTACCCCGGTGCCACCAAGCAGTCCCCTGCCCGTGTTGACCGCCAGTGCTACACCTACGACGCGATGGGCCAGCTCGTCCGAGCCTGGACCGGGAAGACAGAGGGCTGCCCCACCAGCCCGACAGGACCAGCCCTGGCCGAGATCGCTTCCGGTACGCCGGGTGACGCCTACCGCCAGGACTACGCGTTCGACGCGATCGGCAACCGCACCAAGCTCACCGACTTCGACCCGACCAACGGCGCACTCAACGACGAGACGACCTACACCTACGGTGTAGACATCTCCGGCGGCGCCCAGCCGCCCGTCAAGAAGCAGCCCCACGCCCTGACCAAGGTCAACAAGACCACCAGGACGCCCGGCTCCACGGTCGACTCCCTCTCCACCTACACCTACAGCGCGGCGGGCAGCACCAAGACCCGCACCATCGACGGCGACACCCAGACCCTGAACTGGGACCGACGGAGCAAGCTCCTTTCGGCCACCAGCCCCGGCATCGGTGCCGTGGCCGTCACCGGCCTCTCGGGCAAGTGCCTCGACGTCCAGGGCGGCAGCACAGCTGACGGAACCCCCGTTCAGCTGCTGTCCTGCAACGAGACCAAGCCGCAGCAGTGGCGCATCACCGGCGACACCGTCCAGGCCCTCGGCAAGTGCCTCACCTCCGAGAACGGCAAGGCCGTCCTGAAGGCGTGCGCACCGGGCGAGCCCAGCCAGAAGTTCACCTACCGGGAGACGGACAAGGCCCTCATCACCGGCACCAACCAGTGCCTCACCGTCCCCAACGACAATGACGCCGACGGCAACGACCTGCACACCTTCACGTGTGCCAGCCCTGCCGCGACTCCGGCGCAGCAGTGGAGCTTCGGCAACCTCACCAATTACCTCTACGACGCCGCAGGGAACCGTGTAGTCCAGGAAACGGGCAGCGCCCGCACCCTGTACCTCGGCGAAACCGAGATCACGGTCAACAAGGCCGGACAGGCCATCGACGCCGTCCGCTACTACAGCAGCCCCGGCGCCCCCACGACGGTCCGCCGGACCAACGGCAAGACCACCGGCCACACCCTGTCGCAGCTGCTGACCGACCACCACAACACGGCCACCATCAGCGTCGAGCAGAAGGCCGGCCAGCCGGTCACCCGCCGCAAGTCGGACCCGTACGGCAACCCCCGCGGAAGCCAGCCCGCCAGCTGGCCGGGTGACCGGACCTTCCTCGGCGTCGGCAACGACGACAACACCACGGGCCTCACCCACATCGGCGCCCGCGAATACGACCCGACGACGGGCCGCTTCATCACGGTCGACCCGATCATCGACATCACCGACCCGCTCCAGATGAACGGGTACACGTACTCCAACGGCAATCCGATCACCAACTCGGACCCCAGCGGCCTGAAGCTCTTCGAAGGTGACAACGACGGCGGCTTCGACAGCGGCGGGTGCGGCGGTTGCAACACGGCCGCCAAGAACTACACTCCGGGCCCGAATCTCAGTTACTACCTCAACGGCCCGATCACTCTCAAGCTCGGCGTAACCACGGTGGTCTTCAAGGACGTGCCAACATTCCAGGCGTCCACGAAGGCCTATTACAAGCACGCCCCGAATCAGGGTCGCTACAGCTACAACATCTACGCCGACTGCCTCAACATGGGGGACGGGGCTGGCTGTAACACTCCTCACCCCGGTTCCATGCTTGCCTATGGGGCTACGGACTTCCTGTGCGACCGCGAGGGGGTGTCATGCGAAAACCAGACCAACCTCGGTCATGTTACGGCCGAACTGGCGATGACGACCCTTGCACTCGAAGGCGGACTGCTCAAGTTCTTCGGAGGGGGCAAGGGAGGCGCTCCGAAAGCCGACCCCCCATGCCCCAACAGCTTCGTTGCCGGCACGGAAGTCCTTCTTGCCGACGGATCCAGTAAGCCGATCGAAGAGCTGGCGGAAGGTGACGAGGTTCTCGCGACGGACCCTGAGACCGGTGAGACCGCAAGGAAGATGGTCACGGCGACCATCTACACGGAGGATGACAAGACTTACGTCGACCTCACTGTCCAGACTCCAGACGGCGTCAAGAGCATCACCACGACGGGCCATCACCCGTTCTGGTCAGAGTCTGACCAGGCGTGGAAGGATGCCGCGGACCTGAAGCCGGCGGGAACCCTGCGTACCGACGATGGGTCGGCGGTTGTCATTGTCGCAACCCGCACCTATGAGAAATTCAGTACGACCTACAACCTCACAGTGGCTGACCTTCACACGTATTATGTAATGGCGGGTGACACCCCGGTTCTGGTCCACAACTGCGGCGGTACGGTACGCGGCCACACCGCAGCATGCCCGTGCGCTACGGGCGGCACTCCCGTCGGTCCGATCAATGCCCATCTGGCGGGCAAGACGCATCCGGTCACTGGTGTGCCGTTCGATCGCCACGGGTTTCCGGATTTCAGCAACTGGAGAGATCCCAATACTCCGGACGTCGTCATCACCTTGACTGGCGACAGGAAGAAGGATTTTGCCGCGGCAGACCAGGCGGCCGGCATCTCGGCGAAATACAGGAAGGGGCGGTGGACCTGGAATCATCACCAGAATTGCGGGGTAATGCAACTTGTCAGCATGTCGGTCCATAGTAAAACCGGCCATACTGGCGGATTCTCGATATGCTAGGAGAGGGGTCTGGGTGTGATTTTCGATCAAGAATGTGATTCTGAATACGTTGGTCCGCCGGTGGATTTGGCTATGATCCGGCAGGCCGAGGAGGCGCTGCAGGTTCGACTCCCGAAGAGCTATATCGATCTGCTCTTGGTGCAGAATGGCGGCGTATTGCAGAATCGTTGTTATCCCACCGACTTTCCCAATTCGTGGGCTCAAGATCATGTGTGCATTGATGTGATCTGGGGAATCGGGGGGGAGTGGGGTGTGGACATCATTTCTTCCAACATGATCACCGAATGGGGATATCCTGACGTGGGGGTCGTTTTGGGGTTGATGCCGTCAGGTGGACATGACACCGTGATGCTCGACTATTCGGATTGCGGTCCACTGGGTGAGCCTGCGGTGGCGTATGTGGACGAAAATAGAGTTCCGAGGCGTATCGCCGGGTCTTTCTCCGAGTTCTTGGGTGGCCTTGTGTCTTGTCGCGGGTACGGTGATGAAGAAGATTAAATGCTGATCTATTGATCCGGGTGCATCCAGATTTTCACAAACGCTCGGTGGGGTTTCCCGCCGAGCGTTTGTGTGGGCGGATCGGCTCAGGGCGCGGTCCGATCGGGTTAGGCGCTGAGCCGGACTCAGCGTGGAACGGGCGGCGCGGCGGTGGAGCTTGCCGTGCGAGTACGTCCACAGCTCAGCAGATAACAAGGGGCATCGTTGCACGAGTGTGGACACCCATTGCCCCCGTTTGCCTCGGTCGGCGTCCGCTCACTGCTTCGAGGGGCCGCATCACTCCTTGCCGCCCATGTGGAGCAGCGCACTGTTGCCGCGCGGGGCGTAGGGGACTGCTCTCTGAGGGTGAGTTGGCCAGGTGCCGCGTGGCAGAGAGATGAGAGTTCCCTTGTCCGGGAGTCTGCATTCGTCGAGTACGACCGAGCGAGGAGCGCAGGAGCATGGCCGAGTTGACACTGACCAGTTTCGTGACGTTGGACGGCGTGATGCAGGCGCCGGGCGGGCCCGAGGAGGATCCGAGTGGGGGATTCGCGTACGGGGGGTGGGTCGCGCCGTTCGCCGATGAGGGGATGGGGGAGTTCATCACCGAGGTGTTCGGGCGGGCCGAGGCGTTTCTGCTCGGGCGGCGGACGTACGAGATCTTCGCCGCGTACTGGCCCGAGCACGACGACCCCGCCGATCCCGTCGCGGGCAAGCTGAACCGGCTGCACAAGTACGTGGCGTCCACCACCCTCACGGAGCCAGCCTGGGGGCCGGCCACCGTGCTCGACGGGGAGCACCTGCAGAGCGAAATCGTGCGAGCGAAGGACAGGATGGACGGGGAGTTGCAGGTGCACGGCAGCGGCGTGCTCGCGCAGTGGCTGTTGGCCCGCGACCTCGTCGACGAGCTGAACCTGCTGGTCTTCCCCGTGGTCCTCGGCACGGGGCAGCGGCTGTTCCCCACCGGCGGGCTGCCGACCGCGTACGAGTTGACGGGCTCCCGTACGACGCCGGCCGGGCCGGCGATCCAGACCTACCGGCCCACGGGGCGGGCCGCCTTCGGCACCGTCGGCTGACCCGCCCGGCCAGTCGAAGGGGCCTCGGATCCGGCCCGGTGTCGGGGCCCGGCGCCGCACCCCGCCTCATCCCCGGGCCGCCGCCCGCCCATGGCCGATGCCGTTGTGCTGGATGCCCCGCCGTACCGGCCCGGGCCCGCTCGGCTCGGCCCGCGCGCGAGCCGCCGTGCAGGCGGGCTACCGCGGGGCGGGCCGCCTACCGCCGGTCGAGCGCCAGTTGGACCACGCGGCCCTCGCGCAGGACCAGGAGGTCCGGGGACTCGTTCTCGTAGTGGCGCAGGCGGCCGACCGGGCCCGGGGGGCGGACGTGGGGGGCCAGGAGCAGGAGGAGGTCCTCCAGGTCCGGGAGCTGTTCCTCGTGGACCTCCTGGCGGGTGGTCAGGGCCCAGCCGCCGCGCTCGGTCGGGGCGAACTCGCCGACGAGCATGCCGCCGACGCGCCACGCCGGGCCCCGGGTCGAGAGCAGTCCGTCCCCCGTCAGCTGGCGGCGCACCTCCGCGAGCACGTCGTCGGGCGTGGTGTCGAGCAGGTCGAACGCCAGGTCCAGGGCGTAGAGATCAGCCATGCCGCCGATGCTACGGGCCCGTCGGCCGTGGCCAGGAATAGGGTCGCCCGGCATGATCGGCTCCGGTACGGTGTGCCCGCACCCGTGCGAGCCGCCGATGTCTCCACCCCTGATGAGCCCCGATGGAGACCTGCCGTGACCGTGCTCTCGCCCGCCGCCGGAGTCGGAGCGCCCCGCCGGGCCTGGCTCGCCGATCTGCCCGTGCTGGCCGTCGCCGTCGTCTGGGGCGGCAGCTACCTCGCCGCCAAGGGCATCACCACCACCCACACCGTCGTCGCCGTGCTCGTGCTGCGGTTCGCGCTCGTGATGCCGGTCCTGGTCGTCGCCGGGTGGGCGCGGCTGCGCGCGCTGAGTCCCGCCCAGCTGCGCGGCGCCGGGGTGCTGGGCCTCGTACTCGGGGGGATCTTCCTCCTGGAGACCTACGGGGTCGTCCACACCTCCGCCACCAACGCCGGGCTGATCATCAGCCTGACCATGGTCTTCACCCCGCTCGCCGAATCGGCCGTCAGGAAGCGGGCGCCCTCCGCCGGCTTCCTGGGCGCCGCCGCCCTCTCCGTCGTCGGGGTCGTGCTGCTGACCCAGGGCGCCGGCGCCGGCTTCACCGCGCCCAGCGACGGTGACCTGCTCATCCTCGGCGCCGCCCTCGCCCGGACCCTGCACGTCCTGCTCATGGCGCGCATCAAGGGCGTCCAGGACGCCGACCCGCTGTCCCTGACCACCGTGCAGCTCGGCGCCGCGGTCGTCGTCTTCGCCGTGCTGGCCGCCGTACCCGGGACAGGTGACAGCCCCCGGGCCGCCGCCGTCGGCTTCGGGGCCGCCGAATGGGCCGGGCTCGCCTTCCTCTCCGTCTTCTGCACCCTCTTCGCCTTCTTCGTGCAGATGTGGGCCGTACGGCGTACCTCGCCCTCCCGGGTCAGCCTGCTGCTCGGCACCGAGCCGCTGTGGGCCGCCGTCGCGGGCATTGCCGTCGGAGGGGAGGAGCCGGGGGTCCTCGGCTACGCGGGGGCCCTCCTGGTCCTCGCCGGCACCGCCTGGGGACGGCGCGCCGTGACGCCGGCGACGACGCCCTGAGCGTGGCCGGAAAGCGTCGCAGCCACAGGTGATCACCCGGCTTAGTGTGGCCCCGTGCCCCCCTTACAGAGCCGGCAGGTCCGGGAGTTCCTCCAGCCGCACCCGGCGCCGCTCCCTGCGCGAGAGCTCGCAGGCCTCCGCGATCCGGAACGCGGCCAGTGCCTCCCGGCCGTCGCACGGGTTGGGGCCCTCGCCCCGCACCAGCTGGACGAAGGCGGCCAGCTCGGCCTCGTACGCCGGGGCGAAACGTTCCAGGAAGCCCGTCCACGGCTTGCTGGCCGCGGGCGGGCCGTGCGGTTCGGTGGAGGCGATCGGCGTCCGGTCGTCCAGCCCGACGGAGACCTGGTCGAGCTCCCCGGCCAGCTCCATCCGTACGTCGTACCCGGCGCCGTTGCACCGCGTGCCGGTGGCCGTGACCAGGGTTCCGTCGTCCAGGGTCAGCACGGCGGCCGCCGTGTCGATGTCGCCCGTCTCCCGGAAGAGCGCCGGACCCGCGTCCGACCCGGCCGCGTACACCTCGACCACCTCGCGCCCGGTCACCCAGCGGACCATGTCGAAGTCGTGCACCAGGCAGTCCCGGTAGAGCCCGCCGGAGGTCGCCAGGTACCCGGCGGCCGGCGGCGCCGGATCGGCCGTCGTCGTCCGGACGGTGTGCAGCCGCCCCAGGGAGCCCGAACGGACCAGCTCGCGGGCCGTGCCGTAGCCCGCGTCGAAGCGGCGCATGAAACCCACCTGGAGCAGCCCGCCCGCGGCCGCGACCTCCCGCAGGGCCGCCAGGGACCGGTTCAGGTCCGGGGCCAGCGGCTTCTCGCAGAACACCGGCAGCCCGCCGCGCACCGCCCGTACGACGAGGTCCGCATGCGCCTCGGTCGCCGACGCGATCACCACGGCGTCCACGCCCCAGGTGAAGACCTGCTCCACGGAGGGCGCGGCAGTGGCCCCGAGCCGGTCGGCGAGGCGCGCCGCCCGCGCGGGATCGGCGTCCGCGAGCAGGAGCGAGCCGGCTTCCCGGTGGCGGGCCAGTACCGCCGCGTGGAAGGACCCGATCCGGCCCGTTCCGATGAGCCCGATGCGCATGCACTCAACCTGACCCTGTCGGCGGAACCTGTCAATCCGCCCGCGCATGTCAACCTGCTCGGGCGTGCCCCGATGACCCTTCATGGTCGACTGTGGCGGATACTGAGCGGCTGGACCGGAATGGAGCCGTAATGACCGGATTGGTGACCGGCTCGACGACGGACCGCAATGGTGACGAGGGAAGGGCACGGCGACGTGGCTAGGGTTCGGACAGGGGTACGCGTCGTGGGCGCCGTGCTCGCGGCGGTACTGGGGGCCTCGCTCGCGGGCTGCAGCAGCACGGGCGGCAAGCGGGCCGAGGAGCGGGCGAAGGCCGCCGCGGCGGGCCGGCCCGCCGTCTCGACCCCGCGCTGGACCTTCGCGATGGTCACGCACGCGGGCGACGGCGACACCTTCTGGGACATCGTCCAGAAGGGCGCCAAGGAGGCCGCGGCGAAGGACAACATCAACTTCGTCTACGCCCACGACGACCAGGCGCAGCAGCAGGCGCAGTTCGTGCAGAACGCCATCGACCAGAAGGTCGACGGGATCGTCGTCAGCCTGGCCAAGCCGGAGGCCCTCAAGGACGTCCTCGCCAAGGCCGTCAAGGCCGGCATTCCGGTGATCACGGTCAACTCCGGCTCCGCCCAGTCCGCCGAGTACGGGGCGCTGACCCACATCGGCCAGGACGAGGAGATCGCGGGCGAGGCCGTCGGCACCGAGCTGAACAAGCGCGGCCGCAAGAAGGCGGTCTGCGTCCTGCACGAGCAGGGCAACGTGGGCCACGAGCAGCGCTGTGCCGGGGCGAAGAAGACCTTCTCCGGCACCATGGAGAACCTGTACGTGGAGGGCACGAACATGCCCTCCGTCCAGGCGGCCCTCCAGGCCAAGCTCCAGGCGGACCCCTCCGTCGACGCGATCCTCACCCTGGGCGCGCCCTTCGCGCCCACCGCCGTCAAGGCGAAGGACGCGGCGGGCAGCAAGGCCGAGGTGGACACCTTCGACCTCAACGACTCGGTGGCCCGCGACCTGAAGTCGGGCGCCCTCGGCTTCGCCGTCGACCAGCAGCCCTACCTCCAGGGCTACGAGGCCATCGACCTGCTGTGGCTCTACCGCTACAACGCGAACGTGCTCGGCGGCGGCCGCCCGGTGCTCACCGGCCCGCAGATCGTCACGGCCGCCGAGGCCGCCAAGCTGGAGGAGTACATCAAGCGGGGCACCCGATGAGCACGGCCAGGCCCGCGGACGGGCTCGACGAACGGCTCGCCCCCACCTCCGTCCTGCGCAAGCTGCTCGGCCGGCCCGAGCTGGGCTCGGTGGTCGGCGCCGCCGCCGTCTTCATCTTCTTCTCGATCGTGGCCCCCAGCTTCCTGCAGGCTTCCAGCCTCAGCACGATCCTCTACTCGGCCTCCACCATCGGGATCATGGCCGCCCCGGTGGCCCTGCTGATGATCGGCGGCGAGTTCGACCTCTCCGCCGGTGTCATGGTCACGACCTCGGCGCTGGTCAGCTCGATGTTCAGCTACCAGATGACCGCCAACGTCTGGGTCGGCGTCGGCGTGTCCCTGCTGGTCACCCTGGCCATCGGCTTCTTCAACGGGTTCATGCTGACCCGCACGAAGCTGCCCAGCTTCATCATCACGCTCGGCACCTTCCTGATGCTGACCGGCCTGAACCTCGGCTTCACCAAGCTGATCACCGGCACGGTCTCCACCAAGACCATCGCCGACATGGAGGGCTTCGCCTCCGCCCGGGCCCTGTTCGCCTCGCAGTGGAACATCGGCTCGGTCACCCTCAAGGTCACCATCCTGTGGTGGTTCGCCATCGTCGCCGTCGCCACCTGGATCCTGCTGCGCACCCGCGCCGGCAACTGGATCTTCGCCGTGGGCGGCGGGGCGGATGCTGCCCGCGCCACCGGCGTACCCGTCGTGAAGACCCGTATCGGGCTCTACATGGGCGTCGCCCTGTGCGCCTGGATCTCCGGACAGCACATCCTCTTCTCGTTCGACGTGGTCCAGTCGGGCGAGGGCGTGGGCAACGAGTTCCTCTACATCATCGCGGCCGTCATCGGCGGCTGCCTGATGACCGGCGGCTACGGCTCCGCCATCGGCTCGGCGGTCGGCGCCTTCATCTTCGGCATGACCAGCAACGGCATCGTGTACGCCCAGTGGAACCCGGACTGGTTCAAGTTCTTCCTCGGCGCGATGCTCCTGCTGGCCACGCTGCTCAACGCATGGGTCCGCAAGCGGGCGGAGGCGACCAAGTGACCGCGACCGACAAGAGCACGACCGCCACCGGGCCCGGGGCTGCCCCCGCCCTGGTGAAGCTGACCGACGTCAGCAAGTTCTACGGGAACATCCGCGCCCTCCAGGGGGTCTCCCTGGAGGTCTCGGCGGGCGAGATCACCTGTGTCCTCGGCGACAACGGCGCCGGCAAGTCCACCCTCATCAAGATCATCGCGGGGCTGCACCGGCACGACGCCGGCAGCTTCGAGATCGAGGGGGAGGAGACCGTCCTCGCCAACCCGCGCGCGGCCCTCGACCACGGCATCGCCACCGTCTACCAGGACCTCGCCGTCGTCCCGCTCATGCCCGTCTGGCGGAACTTCTTCCTCGGCTCCGAGCCCACCCGCGGCCGCGGCCCCTTCCGCCGCCTGGACGTGGACCTCATGCGCGAGACCACCCGCGCCGAGCTGCTGCGCATGGGCATCGACCTGCGCGACGTGGACCAGCCCATCGGCACCCTGTCCGGCGGTGAGCGCCAGTGCGTGGCCATCGCCCGCGCCGTGTACTTCGGGGCGAAGGTCCTCGTACTCGACGAGCCCACCGCGGCCCTCGGCGTCAAGCAGTCCGGAGTGGTCCTCAAGTACGTCGCCGCCGCCCGGGACGCCGGCCTCGGCGTGGTGCTGATCACGCACAACCCGCACCACGCGTACCTGGTGGGGGACCGTTTCGTCCTCCTCAAGCGCGGCACCATGGCGGGCAGCCACACCCGCGACTCGATCACGCTCGACGAGCTCACCCGGCAGATGGCGGGCGGCTCCGAGCTCGACGAGCTGAGCCACGAACTGGAGCGAGTGGCAGAATCAGGGGCAGGCACCCCACCGGCCACGGCCGCCGCGGACGGCGCAGCCGGTCCGAGCGACCCGGCCGCCACCTCCGACCCGGCCACCCGACCCACCGCACCCAAGAGGGACGACACGACTCGATGAGCACGTACCGGGACCTCACGCTCACCCACCGGGGGTCGGCGCGGAGCACCGTCCTGCGGACCATCGGGAGCCGGGAGCGCCGCTCGCACCTGACGGCCCCGAGGGTCCCGACGGTCGGCATCGACATCGGCGGCACCAAGGTCATGGCCGGGGTCGTCGACGCCGACGGGATCATCCTGGAGAAGATCCGCACCGAGACCCCGGACAAGTCCAAGAGCCCCAAGGTCGTCGAGGACACCATCGTCGAGCTGGTGCTGGACCTCTCCGACCGGCACGACGTGCACGCGGTCGGCATCGGCGCCGCCGGCTGGGTCGACGCCGACCGCTCCCGCGTGCTGTTCGCACCCCACCTGGCCTGGCGCGACGAGCCCCTGCGCGACGCGCTCCAGTCCCGCCTCGCGGTCCCGGTCATGGTCGACAACGACGCGAACACCGCCGCTTGGGCGGAATGGCGCTTCGGCGCCGGCCGCGGCGAGGACCACCTCGTCATGATCACGCTCGGTACCGGTATCGGCGGGGCCATCCTCGAAGGCGGCCAGGTCAAGCGCGGCCGCTTCGGGGTCGCGGGCGAGTTCGGCCATATGCAGGTCGTCCCCGGCGGCCACCGCTGCCCCTGCGGCAACCGCGGCTGCTGGGAGCAGTACAGCTCCGGGAACGCCCTGGTCCGCGAGGCCCGCGAGCTGGCCGCCGCCGACTCCCCGGTCGCGTACAACATCATCGCCAGGGTCGGCGGCAACGTCTCCGAGATCACCGGGCCGCTCATCACCGAGCTGGCCCGCGAGGGCGACGCCATGTGCGTCGAGCTCCTCCAGGACATCGGCCAGTGGCTGGGCGTGGGCATCGCCAACCTCGCCGCCGCCCTCGACCCGTCCTGCTTCGTCATCGGCGGCGGCGTCAGCGCCGCCGACGACCTGCTGATCGGCCCCGCCCGGGACGCCTTCCGCCGCCACCTCACCGGCCGCGGCTACCGCCCCGAGGCCCGTATCGCCAAGGCCCAGCTCGGGCCGGAGGCGGGCATGGTCGGCGCCGCCGACCTCGCCCGGCTCGTCGCCCGCCGCTTCCGCCGAGCCACCCGCCGACGGGTCGAGCGCTACGAGCGGTACGAGCGCTACGCGCAGCAGCTGGGCCGGCGCGACCCCGCCGGCCCCGAGGACCAGGACAAACAGTGAACCCGCCCACCCTGCCCCACCAGGCCTCCGCCCCCGACGCGGAAGGCCCGCCGCCGCCCACCGCCGAGGACCGCCGGCACGTCGTCAAGCGCCGCTGGATCACCGCGATCATCATCCTGCTGCTGGTCGGCGTGCCCGCGGGCTACCTGGCCATCTCCACCCAGCAGAGCCGCGAGAGCGGCCGCGACAAGGCCGCCCGGGTCGGCGCCTCCAAGGTGCGCCCCGGCTGGCCCTCCAAGGTGCAGCGCAGCATCTACGAGGTACCGATCCCGCCGAAGGCCTGGCGCGTCGGCTTCCTGGAGACGAACAACTGGCGCACCAGCCGCCTGTTCACCCAGTTCGCGGTGACCCCGGAGGACCTCGACGCCTTCCTCGCCGCCGTCGGCACCAGCCGCGCCGCGCTGAACCCGGGCGAGGTGGCGATCTCCCCGCACGACGCGGAGGTCGCGGGCTGGAGCTGGAGCCCGAAGTCGCTCTGGTACGGGGTCAGCCTCGAACAGGCGGACCCGCGGCCCAGCCGGGACATCACGGTGGACCTCACGGACCCCGAGAAGCCCCGGGTGTACGTGGTCTCCACCACCACGCCCTGACCGCCCGGCCCCCGGCCCCGCGGGCCGTGCGGGACCGTGACGACAGGGCCTAGCCTGGGATCATGAAGCTCACCAAGCGGCTGCATTCCTGCGTCCAGTTGGAGAAGGACGGGCGCACGCTCGTCATCGACCCGGGCGCCTTCAGCGAACCGGACGCGGGCCTGGGGGCGGACGCCCTGGTGGTCACGCACGAACACCCCGACCACTTCGACGAGGGCCGGCTGAGGGCCGCCCTCGACGCCGATCCGGCCGTCCGGCTGTGGACCCTGCGCAGCGTCGCCGAGAAGCTCGCCGCCGCCTACCCGGGCCGGGTGCACACGGTAGGCCACGGCGACACCTTCACCGCGGCCGGGTTCGAGGTGCAGGTGCACGGGGAACTGCACGCGGTGATCCACCCGGACATCCCGCGCGTCACGAACGTCGGCTACCTCGTGGAGGGTTCCCTCTTCCACCCCGGGGACGCCCTGACCGTGCCCGGGGTACCCGTCGAGACGCTGATGGTCCCGGTCCACGCCCCCTGGAACAAGGTCTCCGAGGTGATCGACTACCTCCGCGAGGTCAAGCCGCGCCGGGCCCTCGACATCCACGACGCCTACCTCTCCGACCTCGCCCGGCCGATCTACGACAACGTCCTGGGCGCCCTCGGGGGCACCGACCACGGGCGACTCACCGCGGGGGACTCCGCCGAACTGTGACTGTCGGTGCCGGGCGGTAGGTTGGCACGTATGCGTATCGCCACCTACAACGTCAACTCCATCACCGCCCGGCTGCCGCGCCTGCTGGCCTGGCTGGAGAGCTCCGGCACGGACGTCCTGTGCATCCAGGAGACCAAGTGCTCGGCGGAGCAGTTCCCGCACGACGCACTGCGTGAGCTGGGCTACGAATCGGCGGTCAATGCCACCGGCCGCTGGAACGGCGTGGCCCTGCTCTCCAAGGTCGGCCTGGAGGACGTGGTCCTCGGACTGCCCGGCGGCCCCGACTACGAGGGCGTCCAGGAGCCCCGCGCGATCTCCGCGACCTGCGGCGGCGTGCGGGTCTGGTCGGTGTACGTGCCCAACGGGCGCGAGGTCGAGCACGACCACTACGGCTACAAGCTGGACTGGTTCCGCGCCCTGGCCACGGCGATCGCCGCGGACGCGGCCGCCGAGCGCCCCTTCGCGGTGCTCGGCGACTTCAACGTGGCACCGACCGACGAGGACGTCTACGACCCGGCCGTCTTCGCGGGCCTCACCCACGTCACCCCTGCCGAGCGGGCCGCCCTGGAGGCGCTGCGGGCCGCCGGCCTGTCGGACGTGTTCCCGCGCGCGCTGAAGTACGACCGTCCGTACACCTTCTGGGACTACCGGATGCTCGCCTTCCCCAAGAACAAGGGCATGCGCATCGACCTGGTCTACGGGAACGCGGCCTTCGCCAAGGCCGTCACCGACTCCTACGTCGACCGCGAGGAGCGCAAGGGCAAGGGTGCCTCCGACCACGCTCCCGTCGTCGTGGACCTCGATCTCGGGTAGCCATCCGGGCCGACGGATCCAGGCGCGCCCTGTGGCCAGCGGCGGATCCTGGTGCGACGCTGGGCGGTATGAACATCCCTTTCCTGGACAACTGGCTGAACCGACGTGAAAAGGAACAGGGTGCGGGACTCGCCGCCGCCCTCGCGGACGACCCCGAGGGCGTCGCCGAGTTGTTCTCGGAGTGCGAGATGCTGCGCGTCCAGGCACGGGCGGCCGGCCTCGAACTCGACGAGACCCAGACCTCGTTGGAGGCGCTGGACCAGCTGATGCCCCGCTGGCGCCGGGACCCCGAGGCGGTGCCCTGGCTCGGCAACGACGCCGGGTTCTACCTCGGGACCGTGATCATCAGGACCATCCCCGGGGCGGTCTGGCGGGTGTGGCCCAACGGCCAGCCGGTGATCCGGCTGGCCTCCGGCCGGGAACTGAACGTGATCGAGTCGGGGGTGTCCTGGGCGATGACCGGATCCCCCGAACTGAGCCAGGCCTACGCGGAGGCCTCCGAGGGCTGACGGTCGACGGCCCCGGCGTGTCGCAGGCCCCGTCCCGCGCGAAGTGCCCTTCCCGGGCTGGATAGTTAGCGTGGAGCGGGCACTTCGCCGCACCGACACCGACACCGACAAGTGGACAGGGCAGCACATGGCCGTCGAACCGTTGATCGAGCTGCGGGACGTCAACAAGCACTTCGGGGCGCTGCACGTCCTGCGGGACATCAATCTGACCGTCGGCCGCGGGGAGGTGGTCGTGGTCATCGGCCCCTCCGGCTCCGGGAAGTCCACCCTGTGCCGGGCGATCAACCGGCTGGAGACCGTCGAGTCGGGCACCATCCTGATCGACGGGGAGCCGCTGCCCGCCGAGGGCAAGGAGCTGGCCCGGCTGCGGGCCGAGGTGGGGATGGTCTTCCAGTCCTTCAACCTCTTCGCGCACAGGACCGTCCTCGCCAACGTCACCCTCGCGCAGGTCAAGGTCCGGGGGCGCCGCAGGGGCGAGGCGGACCAGCGCTCCATGGAACTCCTGGAGCGCGTGGGCCTCGCCGACCAGGCCCCGAAGTTCCCGGCCCAGCTCTCCGGCGGCCAGCAGCAGCGCGTGGCCATCGCCCGCGCCCTCGCCATGGACCCCAAGGCCCTGCTCTTCGACGAGCCCACCTCCGCACTCGACCCGGAGATGATCAACGAGGTGCTGGAGGTCATGCAGCAGCTCGCCCGCGAGGGCATGACCATGATCGTGGTCACCCACGAGATGGGCTTCGCCCGCTCCGCCGCGAACCGCGTGGTCTTCATGGCCGACGGGCAGATCATCGAGGACCGCACCCCGGAGCAGTTCTTCACCGCCCCCGAGAGCGACCGCGCCAAGGACTTCCTCTCCAAGATCCTCAAGCACTGACGGCATGGACCGCACCGACGGCGGCACCGCTGGCGCGGCCGGCCGCTGCCGGGCGGACCCGGCAGCAGCCGTGGATCACTGCTCGCGCAGCGGCACCGACACATAGCTGGGATCGGTGCGCGGCGAGGAGAAGGTCAGCTGCGCACCGGCGGGGTTGTGCTCGATGTAGAGCGGGTCGACGGTGTCGACGACCAGGGCGAGCCGGTGGCCCGCGGGAACGTCGTAGGCGGTGGAGAACAGCTCCAGGTCCACTCCGAAGGCCTTGCCGGGAGCCTTCCCGTGGAAGGTGTACGGGGCGTTGCTGACGAGCTTGCCGATGCCGAGCGGGCCGACGTCGTAGAGGTACGCGACGAAGGTGCCGTCGGCCTTGGTGGGCGTGAGGGTGGTGTGCAGTTTCACGGTGCCGCGCACCCGGCGGGCCCGGTCGTAGCGCTCCGACTGCCAGACGCCGGCGAAGGCCCGGGGCAGGAGCGGAATGGAGGCGATCGGCGGGGCCTTGGCGAACTGGTCGAGGGCGCTGGAGAGGAGGAGGATGCCGCCGTTGGCGCCGGAGTCGACGTTCGCGAACAGGTGCTCGCTGTCGGAGAGTGCGAGCTTCTCGGTGCCCCCGGAGCCGACCGACTTCCAGTCGGCGTAGCCCTCGTACCCGTCGTCGCTACGGGACTTGATCTGCACCGGGGCCTCGGTGTCGATGCCGTTGCGCTCGCCCTTGAGGTAGCGGTCGAACCAGCGGTGCGCGTTGGTCCAGGTGTCGTTGGGCAGCCCCAGCAGGCCGGTGCCCTCGGCGGTGGCGTGGTCCCCGGGCCGGAACTCCAGCCGCTTGGGGCCGGTCAGCCGCTCGTAGAACTTCGCGTACTGGTTGGGCGGGAAGATGGTGTCGCCCCAGGCGTTGCCGAGCATGATCGCGGCGCCGTTGGCGTTGATCCGGTCCACCTGCTCGGACGCCGATCGCTTCCTGCCCCACTCGATCATCTGCTGTTCCTGGTCCAGCCGGGAGCCGAGGAAGTTGCCGAGGAGCGTCTTGAATTCGGGTCCGGGGCGGCCGGTGAGGTATCCGGCGGCGCCGAGCATCGCGGCGGCCTGGAGGTGCTGGGTCCGGCCGGAGTAGATGGACTCGATGAGGTCCGCCCAGCCGCTCATCGCGACGACGGCCTTGACGCGCGGGTCGTGGGCGGAGGCCAGCAGGGTGATGCCGGCGGCGTACGAGACCCCGCCGAGGCCGATGCGGTCCGCGTCGGCGGGGGAGTTGACGAGGGCCCAGTCGATGACGGCGCTGACGTCGGCGATGTCCGGCGGGCCGGCGACCTCGATGTTGCCGCCGGAGAGCCAGAAGCCGCGCGAGGTGTAACTGACCACGATGTAGCCCGAGTCGGCGAGCTTCTTGGCCTGGGCGATGTATTCGATCTGCGGCAGGCCCCAGCTGGTGGGCAGCACGATCAGCGGGTACTTCCGGCCGCTCTCGGCTCCGGCCGGGGTGAAGACGTTGCCCTTGAGGGTGATGCCGCCGGAGCCGGGGATGTCGTGGAAGCGCACCTGCGACGAGGCGTCGGCGGCGGCCACGGGGGTGGGGGGAGCCGCCTGGGCCTGGTGGGGGGCCAGGCCCAGGGCGGCTGCCGCCAAGAGGGTCGCCAGCACCGCGGCGGTGGTGGTGCGTTGCATCGATCGCTCCTCGCGTACGCCGGGGTTGTCAAAGTGACCCGACGGTAACGGGAGTGTGTTACCGAAAGTAACCCGTGAGTAAGTTACGTGCCGGTAACGATTGGGCGGTTGGGGTGGATCAACTGCGGTCCGGCGCTCAGCCGTTCTGCGGAGCGGTGGACAGGGCGCTCTTGGCCTTCCACTGGTCCCACGACAGGTTCCACTCGCCGTAGCCGTTGCCGATCTCCGCCTGACCCTTCGAGCCCCCGCCGACCACCTCGAAGAGGTCGCCCACCTGGGACTGCCCGAAGAACTCCTTGGCGTCGGCGTCGCTCATCCCCACGCAGCCGGAGCTGCTGTTGACGCGGCCGAAGGCGCCCTCGTTCCACGGGGCGGCGTGCGCGTACATGCCGGACCAGGTCAGCCGCATCGAGTAATCGACCATCTTGTCGTAGGCGTTGTCCAGGCCCACCGTCTGGGAGTCCATCCGGATGGTGCCCTCCTTCGTCATGATCACCATCTTCCCGGACCAGGATGCCTTCTTGCCGCCGGGAGTGCCCGCCGAGATCGGGATCGTCCTGAGCGCCTGGCCGTCCTGGGTCACCGACATCTTCTTGGTGTCGAGGCTGACCTGGATCCGGCGGTCCTTGCCGATCTTGAAGTCGGTGTTGTAGTCCCGGGCGAACAGCCCGCCGCCCTTGCCGGAGTCCACGCCGTTCAGGTGCATCTCGACCTTCACGTCCGTGCCGGACTTCCAGTACTCCTTCGGCCGCCAGTCGACGCGGTCCTTGCCGTCGTGATCCTTGATCCAGCCCCAGGAGCCCTCGGTGTTGTCCGAGGTGGTGACCTTGAGCTGCTTCTCGACCTCGGCCTTGTTCGTCACCGGGTTGTCGAAGACGAGGGACACGGGCATCGCCACGCCCACCGAGCTGCCCTTGGAGATGTTGATCGAGACCTTGTTCACCTTGTCGGCGGGGCCGGTCTTGAACTGCGCGGTGGCGCTCTGGCTCTCGGTGTTCTGCGCCTCGACCTTGTACTCCGCGGCGGGCGGGGCGTTGCGCTCCGAGGTCCAGGTCTTTCCGTCGTCGGATATCTTCCCCGGCAGTTCCGCGCCCTTGGCGTCGGTCACCTTCACCTGGGCCAGCTTGCCCTCGGTGACGGTCACGGTCACCGGCTGCCCCGCCTTGACCTGATCGCCCGTGAGGTTGACCGCGACCGCCATCGGCGCCTTCGGCTTCTCCTCGCCCTTGCCCTTGTCGTCACCGCCACCGTCGCTCCCGCCCGAACAGGCGGTGAGCGAGGCGGCCAGAAGTGCGGTGCCCGCCATGGCGGTGCGGCGTATACGGCTCAACGAAGGGCCCTTTCCAGGAGCGGTGGTGGAAGGCGTACGCAAAAGAGGATGCGACGACGCGACTTTAGGTTCCGCAATCGGGGGAAAAGGTCGCCCTTTCTCTTGTGACATCGACCGCAGCGAAACGGTCATCGTTCGGTCACAAACGTCGCGCACGCCGGTCACGGTCGGCTGTGAGAGTCCTGTGAGAGCCCGTCAGGACGAACAGGAAGGCCGACAGCCGTGTGTGCACTGCTCGTGAACCCCGCCCAGCAGGACCATGACCAGGACCGGGAGCTCCGAGTGCGCACCCTGTCGGTCGCCGAATACCAGGCGTTCCTTTCCCGGCACGGCGGGGCGAGCTTTCTCCAGTACCCGTCCTGGGCCCGGGTAAAGGACCTGTGGCGCTCGGAAAGGGTCGGATGGCACTATCCGGACGGCGAGATTCAGGGTGCCGGACTCGTGCTCTACCGGCAATTTCCCGGAACCCGCAAATACTTCGCCTACCTTCCCGAGGGCCCCGTCGCCGACTGGTCCGATCCGCACATCGACCGCTGGCTCACCCCGCTCATGCGCCACCTGCGCACCTCCGGCGCCTTCGCCGCCCGCATCGGCCCCACCCCCGCCTACCGCCGCTGGGACGCGGCCACCGCCAAGTCCGGCGCCGGGCCCGGCCGGCAGATATCCGACGTCCTCGCCACCGAGGTCGACCCGGTGGGCGCCGCCCTCGCCGACCGGCTGCGCACCCGCGGCTGGAGGCGGTGCGGCGGCGAGGACGACGGCGACGCCCAGCCCCGCCACGTCTTCCGCGTACCGCTGGCCGGCCGCTCCCTCGACGACGTGTGGGCGGGCCTCAACCAGGAATGGCGGCGCAATGTGCGCAAGGCCGAGAAGGCCGGTGTGGAGACGGTCGTCGGTACCTTCGCGGACCTGCCCGAGTTCTACCGCCTGCTGCGCATCACCGAGGAGCGCGACGGCTTCCGCCTCGGCCGCTCGCTCGCGTACTACGAGCAGCAGTACCAGGTACTGAACGAGGAGGCGCCGGGCCGCATGCGGCTCTACCTCGGCATCCACCAGGGGGAGATCCTCGCGGCCCACACGATGATCACCGCCGGCAGGCGCGTCTGGTATCAGACCGGCGCCTCCGCCGACCACCGCCGCGAAGTACGCCCCAGCAACGCCCTGCAGTGGCGCATGATGTCCGACGCCCACGCCCTCGGCGCCGAGGAGTACGACATGCGCGGGGTACCCTCCACCCTTGACCCCTCGGCGCGTTCCTACGGTCTGCTGCGCTGGAAGCTCGGCACCGGCGGACAGGTCGTCGAGACGCTCGGAGAGTGGGAGATACCGATGGACGGAGTCGCCAACGCGGCGCTCTACAAGGCGTTCCAGGCCTACCTGGCCCGCCGGTGACGGCCACCGGAACCGGCACGGGCACGGCCGCAGACCCCGGAATCGACCCCGGAATCGACCCCGGCACCGGCACCGCCGCCGGCACCGGGGCGACCGCTCCCGCGGGCCCCGGCGGCGCGGCACCGGCGAAGAGCTCGGTGCTGCGCAGCGGCGCCCTCATGGCGGCCGGTTCGATCGTCTCCCGCGCCACCGGCTTCATCCGCTCCGCCGTCGTCGTCGCGGCGCTGGGCACCGGACTCCTCGGCGACGGCTACGCCGTCGCCAACACGGTCCCGAACATCATCTACATGCTGCTCATCGGCGGCGCGCTCAACGCCGTCTTCGTACCCGAACTGGTCCGGGCCGCCAAGGAACACGCGGACGGCGGCGCCGCCTACACCGACCGGCTGCTCACCGCCTGCACCGCCGCCCTCGTGGCGCTCACCGCCGCAGCCGTCCTCGCCGCCCCGCTGATCGTCTCGACCTACACCGGCTACAGCGGCGCCCAGGAGAGCACCACCGTGGCCCTGGCCCGGTACTGCCTGCCGCAGATCCTCTTCTACGGCCTCTTCACCCTCCTCGGCCAAGTGCTGAACGCCCGCGGCCGGTTCGGCGCCATGATGTGGACCCCGGTCCTCAACAACCTCGTGATCATCGGCGTCTTCGGGCTCTTCCTCCACGTCTCCCACGACGCGGCGGGCACCCTCACCGCCGCCGAGACCCGGCTCCTGGGCCTCGGCACCACCGCCGGCATCGTCCTCCAGGCCCTCGCCCTCGTCCCCTCGCTGCGCGCCGCCCGCTTCCGCTGGCGCCCCCGCTTCGACTGGCGCGGCAGCGGCCTCGGCCGCCCGCTGCGCAACGCGGGCTGGCTGGTGATGCTCGTCCTCACCAACCAGATCGCCTACTGGGTCGTCACCCGGCTCTCCACCACCACCGGCCAGGACGCCGCCCTGGCGGGCCTCGCCGGCGGCGCCGGCTACACCGCCTACAGCAACGCCTACCAGCTGTGGATCGTCCCGCAGGGCATCATCACCGTCTCCCTCGTGACCGCCCTGATGCCCCGGATGAGCTCGGCCGCCTCCGACGGCGACCTCGCCGCCCTGCGCCGCGACATCTCCTACGCCCTGCGCTCCAGCGCCGCCCTCGTCGTGCCGGCCGCCGCGCTGTTCGCCGCCCTCGCCCCCTGGGTGATGGGCAGCGTCTTCGAGTACGGCCGCACCGGCCCCGCCGACATCGAGGTCATGGCGGGCATGCTCATCGCCTTCGCGCCCGGCCTGGTCGCCTTCTCCGCGCAGTACGTCCTCTCGCGCGGCTTCTACGCCCTCTCCGACACCCGGACCCCCTTCTTCCTGAACCTGGTCATCGCCGGGCTCAACGCAGGGCTGTCCGCCGCCGCCTACTTCCTGCTGTCCCCCCGCTGGGCGGTCACCGGCATGGCCGCGGCCTCCTCCGTCGCCTTCCTCGCCGGCGCCGCCGTCACCGCCCACACCCTCTCCCGCAGGCTCGGCCCGCGCACGGGCACCCGTACCGAGCGGCGCGCGAGCGCTGTACGGACCCACGTCCGGCTGCTGGCCGCCTGCGCGCCCGCGGCCGCCGCCGGGTACGCGGCCGCCCGCGCCACCGACCCCTTCGGCAACTTCGCCGCGGTCGGAGCGGGAACCGCGGCCCTCGCGCTGGTCGTCGTACTCCTCGCCGGGCCACTGCGCCTGACGGAGATCACCGACCTGCTGGACTCCCTGCGCCGCAAGACGGGCCGGTAGCGGGAGGCAAGGCCACGCACCACCCTGGGATACTGACCCGATGCCACGCGTACTGCTGATCGAGGACGACCCTTCCATCCGGGAGGGCGTGGGCCTCGGCCTGCGCCGCCGCGGCCACGAGGTCAGTTCCGCCGAGACCGGGGAGGAAGGGCTCGCCCTGATGGGCGGCTTCCGTCCCGAGCTCGTCCTCCTCGACCTGATGCTCCCGGGAATCAACGGCGTCCAGGTCTGCCGCCGCATACGCGAGAACAGCCAGGTGCCGATCATCATGCTCACCGCACGCGGCGACGACTTCGACATCGTCGTCGGCCTGGAGGCCGGGGCCGACGACTACATCGTCAAACCCGCCCGCACCGAGGTCATCGAAGCCCGCATCAAAGCCGTACTGCGCCGCCTCAGCGACCCGGTGGGCGCCCGCCCCGGCGTCGAGCACCACGGCGAGCTGACCATCGACCGCGCCGGGCTGAGCGTCGCCAAGAACGGCGACCGCGTACCCCTGGCCCCCAGCGAGATCAAGCTCCTGCTGCACCTGTCGGCCTCGCCCGAGCAGGTCTTCTCCCGCCAGCAGCTCCTGGAGTACGTCTGGGACCACAGCTACCACGCCGACGCCCGGCTCGTGGACGCCTGCGTCCGCCGACTGCGCACCAAGGTCGAGAACCCCGACGCGAGCCCCCGCTACATACAGACCGTGCGCGGCTTCGGCTACCGCTTCGGTCCCCTGTAGGCCCGGGTGCGACGCATAGCACCGCTGGGCCTGCGCTCCCGGCTGATCGCCGCCTTCCTGCTGGTCGCCGCGATCAGCGCCGTGACCACCGCCGCCCTCACCTACCAGCAGGCGCGCAACGCGATCCTCAAGCAGACCCAGGACACCGCCATCAGCACGCTGCGCGACCAGGTCGAACAGCAGGAGATACGCCTCCCGCTGGACCAGCCGGAGCTCCAGCGGGTCGTCATCGAACTCGGCAGGCGCGGCAAACCGCACCCGTGGATCGTCTTCGGCGAGTACGGCAGCCTGCGCGTCTCCACCAACCCCGACACACCGACCTCCGGCGTGATCACCGACAACCTCCGCGAAAAGGTCCGCCGCCACGACTACACCGCCTTCCAGCGGGTCGAGGACGCACGCGGCAACCCGTGGCTCACGGTCGGCGTCCCCGCCGTCTTCGAACACAACGGATTCAAGGAATCCACCGGCGCCCTCTTCTTCGCCAGCGTCCCGCTCTCCACCGAGCGGCAGACCGTCGAGGCCATGGTCGACGCCGCCAAGCAGGGCGCCGTCCCCGGCCTCGCCATCGCGATCGTGCCCGCACTGCTGGCCGCCCGCAGCGTCCTGCGGCCGGTCCGCGACATGCGCCGGGCCGCCCAGCACCTCGGCCGCGGCCGCCTCGACACACGCATCGAGGTCCGGGGCGCCGACGAACTCGCCGGACTCGCCCGCACCTTCAACGAGACCGCCCGCGCGCTGGAGCAGTCCGTGCGCGAACTCCAGGAGGCGGAGGTCCGCGCCCGCCGCTTCGCCTCCGACGTCTCCCACGAACTGCGCACCCCGCTCGCCGGAATGCTCGCCGTCACCGAGGTCCTCGACGAGGACGCCGAGCGCCTCGACGCCGACACCGCCAAAGCCCTGCGCCTGGTCAGCGCCGAGACCGGCAAGCTCGCCGTCCTGGTCGAGGACCTGATGGAGATCTCCCGCTTCGACGCCCGGGCCGCCGAGCTCAACCTCGACGACGTCGACATCGCCGAAGCCGTGCGCAAGACCCTCGAACGCCGCCACTGGGTCGACGACCGGGTCGTCACCGAACTGCCCGACGGGGTGCGCGCACGGCTCGACCCGCGCCGCTTCGACGTGATCCTCGCCAACCTCGTCGGCAACGCCCTGCGGCACGGCGGCGCGCCCGTACGCGTCACCGTACGGACCGTACCGGGCGGAGCCGGCCAGGCCGGCGAACGGCTGCTGATCGACGTCGCCGACAGCGGACCCGGCATCGCCCCCGAGGTGCTGCCGCACATCTTCGACCGGTTCTTCAAGGCCGACGCGGCGCGGACCCGCTCCGCCGGCAGCGGCCTCGGCCTCGCCATCACCCTGGAGAACGTCCGCCTGCACGGCGGCACCCTCCTCGCGGGCAACGGGCCGTCCGGGGGAGCCGTCTTCACCCTCGACATGCCACTGGAGGCCCGCGCATGACACGCCGGAGGACGAGCTCCCGGACCGCCGCGGCCACAGCGGTTCTGGCGGGCTGCGCCCTGCTCCTCACCGGATGCGGGATCAAGCGCACCGGGGTGATCGAGAGCGGCCACCCCGCGACCGTCAAGGTCTCCGGGTCCGGCAAGAGCACCGTCCTCTACTTCGTCTCGAAGGAGGGGGACCGGCTCGTTCCCGCCCCGTTCACCCTGTTCGACGGCTACACCATCGCGCCCGCGGCGCTCGTGCGCCTGCTGCTCGACGGGCCCATGGGCCGGGCCGGCGAGGCCGGACTCACCACGGCGCTGCCCAAGCTGCCCGCCGGGACGGGGGACCAAGTGACGGTGAGCCCGTACACACAGGAGCGGGGGATGACGGTCCACGTGCCCTTCCCCGTGGGCGACCTGTCGCCCCTGGCACGCAAACAGCTCGTGTGCACCGTCGGCGTATCCGCCGTCCGGAACACCCTCAGCCCCGTCGTCCTCCAGGGCACCGACACCACCCTTCCGTACGACGAGTGCGACCTGAACCACTGAACCGCTGAACCGCCGGGCACGCGGGTCGCCGCGCGGCGACCCGGCCGCACTCTTGCGGGCCGGGCCGCGCACCCGTCACGGTGGCCCCATGGATCACGCCGCGGACGTCCCCGACGTCTTCGACCCCCGCATCTACGCCCGCGGAATCCCGCACGAGCGGTACCGGCTGCTGCGCGAGCGGTACCCCGTGGCCCGGCAGGCCGAGCCCGAGATCCAGGGCTGGCCCGCCGGTCCCGGCTTCTGGGCGGTCACCCGGCACGCCGACGTCGTACGGGTCCTGCGCGACCACCGGACGTACTCCTCCTGGCTGGGCGCCACCCAGATCCGCGACCCCGACCCGGCCGACCTGCCCTTTCTGCGCCGCACCATGCTCAACCAGGACCCGCCGGAGCACGGCATGCTGCGCAGGCTCGTGGCGCGGGCCTTCACCCCCGCCCGCGTCGACGCCTTCGCCGCGCGGGTGCGGGAACGCGCCCGCGCCCTGCTCGCCGGCGCCCGGGACAGCGCCGAGGACGGCGCCGCCGACCTCGTGCGCACCGTCACCGACGAATACGCGCTGCTCAACCTCACCGACCTGCTGGGCGTCCCGGCCGCCGACCGGGCCCTGCTGCTGGAGTGGACCGTACGGATCATCGGCTACCAGGACCCCGAGGACGCCCCGGCTCCGCTGCTCGGCCCGGACGGCACTCCGCTCAACCCGCGCTCCCCGGCCCTGCTCGGCGAAATGTTCGCGTACGCCCGGGAACTGGCCGCCCACAAGCGCGCACACCCCGGCGACGACGTGATGACCGCGCTCGCCGAAGCCGGCCTGGAGCCGGCCGAACTGGAGATGTTCTTCTTCCTGCTCACCGTCGCCGGAAACGACACCGTGCGCAGCGCCGCCCCCGGCGGCCTGCTCGCCCTCGCGCAGCACCCGGACGCCTACCGCCGGCTCGCGGCCGGGGCCGTCCCGCCGGACCGGGCCGTCGAGGAACTGCTGCGCGTCCACCCACCGGTGCTCAGCTTCCGCCGCACGGCCCGCGTCGACACCGAACTGGCCGGGCAGCCGATCCGCGCCGGCGACAAGGTGGTGGTCTTCCACGCCTCCGCCAACCACGACGAGCGCGTCTTCACCGACCCCGGCCGACTGGACCTGGCCCGCACCCCCAACCCGCACGTCTCCTTCGGGGACGGCCCGCACGTCTGCCTCGGCGCCCATTTCGCCCGGCTCCAGCTGCGCACCCTCTACGAGGAGTGGTGTACGGCCATGCCCGCCCCGGAACTGGCGGGCCCGCCGCGCCGGCTGGTGTCGAACTTCATCAACGGGATCACGCGGCTGCCGGTACGGGTGTCAGGGCGGCCCGGGTGACATCGGCCGCCAGCTCGGTCACATCGGGTCCGTAGGCATGGGAGTTGACCACCTTCAGCACCAGGCAGAAGGCGTCCTTCCCGTACTTGCGGGCCAACCGCTCGTGGTTGCGGGCCAGGTAGCGGGCGGCGGCCTGGTTGCTGACCGCCGTCTGCCCCGACAGCAGGAAGACGGGACGGCCGCCCTGCGTACCCGTCAGCCTGGCCAGCAGCACGTACTCCACCCGCTCCTTGGCCCACCGGTACACCTCGCCGCCCACCTGGATCGCGCCCCGGTCCTCGTGCTCGTGGGAGTCGACGTTCACCTGCACCCCCGGCAGCATCGAGGCCAGGTGCGCCACCGTACGGGTGTTGGACGTCGGGCCGCCGACGCAGAACTCGGCGCGCTCGCCGAAGCCCTGCCGCGCCTCGTCGTGCGTGACGATCTGCACGTTCGCCCCGCAGTCCTTGATCAGCGCGGAGATCTCCAGCAGGGCGAAGGCGTCGTTGCGGTGCACCGACGACTCCTTGCCGCCCATCTGCCGGTTGACCACGAACAGGCAGTCCGAGCCGGGCGGCAGCCCGAAGAACACCTGCTTGCGGCGCAGCGCACGGCGCCACAGATAGGTCCGGGCGAACCAGCCGAAGCCGCCGCTGACGGCAGTGGCTATCACCCCGAGCACGATGTTGCGCACGTCGTCGTTCATGCGGCGGATGGTAGCGGCCGGGCCGCCTTCCTGACGTGGGGGGTGCGGTGAAGTTACGCTGCGCGAACCAGGCCTGACCGGCCGTCGACTGGAGGAACCGGATGCGTGGTCCCGCCGCACGTCAGTTAGCGCTCGTCGCCCTCGCCGGAGCGCTCGTCTCCACCGGGGCCGCGGCCCCGCCCACCCCCACGACCGCCCCACCGGCCAAGGTGCCGGTCGCCGTCGGGTACGGCGGGGCCGTGGCCAGCGTCGACGCCGACGCCTCGGCCGCGGGCATCGCCGTCCTGCGCAACGGCGGCAACGCCGTGGACGCGGCGGTCGCCACCGCCGCCGCGCTGGGGGTGACCGAGCCCTATTCGGCGGGCATCGGCGGAGGCGGCTACTTCGTCTACTACGACGCGCGCACCCGCCGCGTGCACACCATCGACGGTCGCGAGACCGCCCCGGCCACCGCCACCGAGACCCTGTTCCAGGAGAACGGCCTCCCCATCCCCTTCGCGGAGGGCCAGACCAGCGGACTGGGCGTGGGCGTCCCCGGCACCCCCGCCACCTGGAAGAGCGCCCTCGACGCCTGGGGCACCCGCCCGCTCGACAGACTGCTGAAGCCCGCCGAGAAACTGGCCCGGGACGGCTTCACGGTGGACAGCACCTTCCGTGCCCAGACCGAGCTCAACCAGGACCGCTTCAAGGACTTCCCGGCCACCTCGAAGCTCTTCCTGCCGGGCGGCGCCCTGCCGGTGGTCGGCTCCACCTTCAAGAACCCCGACCTGGCCGCCACCTACGCCGAACTGGGCCGCAAGGGGACCGGCGCCCTCTACCGGGGGCCGATCGCCGAGGACATCGTGCGGGCCGTCCGCACGCCCCCGGTGGATCCGGCGGCCACCCGCAAGGTCCGCGCCGGCGACCTGACCACCGGCGACCTGCGCGCGTACGCCACCAAGCGGCAGGACCCGACCCGGGTGGGCTACCGCGGCCTGGACGTCTACAGCATGGCGCCCTCCTCCTCGGGCGGCACCACCGTCGGCGAGGCGCTCAACATCCTGGAGCGGACCGACCTGTCGAAGCTGTCCGAGGCGCAGTACCTGCACCGCTTCATCGAGGCCTCGCGGATCTCCTTCGCCGACCGGGGCCGCTGGGTCGGCGACCCGGCGGCGGTGCGGGTGCCGACGCGCGAGCTGCTCTCCCAGCGGTTCGCCGACTCGCGGGCCTGCCTGATCTCACCGGACCGTACGCTGACCAGCCCGCTCGCCCCCGGTGACCCGCGCAACCCGGCGCCCTGCGCCACCACCGGCCGGGCCGCCCCGACCACCTACGAGGGGGAGAACACCACGCACCTGACGGCCGCCGACCGCTGGGGCAACGTCGTCTCCTACACCCTGACCATCGAGTCCACCGGCGGCAGCGCGATCACCGTCCCCGGCCGCGGCTTCCTGCTCAACAACGAGCTCACCGACTTCTCCTTCGCGCCGGCCGCACCCGGCGTCCCGGACCCGAACCTGCCCGGTCCCGGCAAGCGGCCGCGCTCGTCCATGGCGCCGACCATCGTGCTGGAGGACGGCCGCCCGGTGCTCGCGGTGGGCTCCCCGGGCGGTGCCACCATCATCACCACCGTGCTGCAGACCCTGATCGGCCACCTGGACCGGGGCTTGCCGCTGGTCGACGCGATCGCCGCGCCGCGGGCCAGCCAGCGCAACCAGACCACCACCGAGCTGGAGCCGGGGCTGTGGAACAGCCCGCTGCGCGCGGAGCTGGAGGCCATCGGCCAGGGCTTCCGGCAGAACCCGGAGATCGGCGCGGCGACCGGCGTGCAGCGGCTGCCGGACGGCCGGTGGCTGGCGGCGGCCGAGACCAGCCGGCGGGGCGGCGGCTCGGCGATGGTGGTCCACCCGCACGGGAGGCCGTAGCGCCGGGAGGCCCGGCGCCGGCGCCGCACTCAGAGGGCGGTGAGGATCCGGGGGCCGTCGGCGGTGATCGCGACCGTGTGCTCCGAGTGCGCGGCCCGGCTGCCGTCGACGGTGCGCAGGGTCCAGCCGTCCCCGTCGCAGGTGTAGTCGTCCGTACCGCCCGCGATCACCATCGGCTCGATGGCGAGGACCATGCCGGGGCGCAGCTTCGTACCGCGTCCCGGCGGGCCCTCGTTGGGCACGCCCGGGTCCTCGTGCATGGCGCGGCCGATGCCGTGGCCGCCGAAGCCGTCCGGGACGCCGTACCCGGCGGCGCGGCAGGTGGTGCCGATGGCGTGGGCGATGTCGCCGATCCTGTTCCCCGGTACGGCGGCGGCGATCCCGGCCGCGAGGGCCGCCTCGGAGGTCTCGATCAGGCGAAGGTCGGCGGGGCGGGCCCGGCCGACCGTGAAGCTGACGGCCGCGTCGCCGGCCCAGCCACCGAGCAGCGCACCGAAGTCGGCGCTGACCAGGTCGCCGTCCCGCAGCGGGGCCTCGCCGGGGATGCCGTGCACGATGGCGTCGTTCACCGAGAGGCACAGGGCGGCGGGGAAGGGCACCGGCGCGAACCGCGGCCGGTAGCCCAGGAAGGGCGAGGTGGCGCCGGCCTCGCGGAGCACCTCGCGCGCCACCCGGTCCAGGTCCAGCGGGGACACCCCCACGTCGGCGGCCTCCCGTACGGCGGCCAGGGCGCGGGCGACCACCCGGCCCGCGGCGCGCATCTCGTCGATCTCTCGGTCCGTCTTCAGAATCACCATGCCAATAACTATACCGGTATAACAATGACGGGATAGTTATTGGTGTGCGGGGTAGGATGAGGGCATGGTCCGAACCCCTCTCACCCCCGAAGAGCGCGAGCGCGGCGAGCGGCTGGGCGCGCTGCTGCGCGAAGCCCGCGGCAGCCGCAGCATGGTCGAGGTCGCGGCCGGCGCCGGGCTCTCCGCCGAGACCCTGCGCAAGATCGAGACCGGCCGCGCGCCCACGCCCGCCTTCTTCACGGTCGCCGCCCTCGCCGAAGCGCTCGGCCTCTCCCTGGACGACGTCCTGCGACGCTGCGCGGTCGTCCCGGCCTAGCCCCGACGTGGAGGAGGCCCTGCACCGCCCGGGAGCCGGTCGGCCGTGCAGTAGCTCCACCGGCCTGACACGGCCCGCGGGGCGCGCCTAGGGTGCGCGTATGGATCTCGAGGAGCTCGGCAGAGCGCGGTACATCAGTCTCACCACCTTCCGCAAGGACGGCACGCCCGTGGCGACCCCGGTGTGGGCCGTGGTCGACGGGGGCGAGCTGTACGTGTGGACGCGCACCGAAACGTGGAAGGTCAAGCGGATCCGCAACAACGGGCGGGTCACCGTCGCCGCGTGCGACGTGCGCGGTCGGCTGCGCGAGGGCGCGCCGGTGTACGAGGGCCAGGCCCGGCTGCTCGACGAGGCGGGGCTGCGCCGGGTGCGGAAGCTGATGTCGCGCAAGTACACGTGGCAGTACTGGTTGGTGGACGTGCCGGCCACCCTGGCGCGCCGGGGCAAGCGTCCCCACACCGCGATCGCCGTCAAGCTTTGAGACTCCCGTAGCCCGCCCGTAACACGGGTGGGATCCAATGCGCCCATGGAGACCGCGACTTCACTGGCGATCAGTCAACTCTCCGGATACTTGCGGGGATTGACGCAGAGGCTGGATCCCGGGGCAGGCTGGTACGGGGAGTTCCTGCGCCGGGATCCGGACGGTGTGCGGGCCTGTCTCGACGGGGCGGCGATGCCCCCGTGGGACCTGGTGGAATCGCTGCTGCGGGACCTGGCCGGGGCGCGGGGCGCGGAGTTCGCGGCGCGGGAGACCGGGTACGCGGCCCAGCTGCGGGCGGCGGCCGTCACCGCCTGGGACCGGCTGCCGGGCGGCGAGGAGGAGCTGCGGACCCTGCTCGCGGCGGCGGTCGAACAGCGGGCCGAGTCGCAGACGGCCCTGCGGAGCCTGACGGTACGGCTCGCCGGGGTCACCGACCGGGCGGAGACGGACGCCCTCACCCGGGAACTCGCCTGGGCCCAGGACGACGTGGCCCGCGCCGCGGCCCGCCACGAGGACCTGGCGGTCCGCCTGCGGGCCCTGCGGGCCGGCCCCGACGGGCAGTGGCCCCGGCCGGAGGGGGCGCAGTGGCAGCCCGGGGTGCCCCGGCAGCGGGTGGCGCGCACCGAACCGCCCGCCGAACCGCGCACCGAACCGCCCGCCGAACCCCCGGCCGCGGCGCCGGCCGCGGCGCCGACCGAGGAGCCCCCCGCGCGGGTCGACCCGCCGGTCGGCCGCGCCGAGGGACGCTGGCTGCGCGGCGCGCGGCGCGCCGGAGGCGCCCGGTACGCGGGCTCGGCGGCCCCCGACGCCCCGGCCTTCACCCCGCCGCCGGGACACCCCGGCGGGGACGGCTCGACGGACACCGGTCCCGGCGCCGCGCTCCCCGCGCCGCGCGGGGCCCGCTTCGGCAGCCCGGATCCCGGACCCGGGGCCCACGGCGGCGGCCCGGCCGCGCAACACCCGCTCGGGCAGCCCCCGCAGGACCCCGCGCAGGACCCCGCCGCGCAGGGCCCGACCCCGCAGGATCCGGCGCACCGGGCCGGGCCGCCCGCCGCCGGCGACCCCGGGGCCGTCGCCGCGGCCCTCCTCGCGCTGCGCGCGCAGGGCCGCAGCGGCGAGGCGCACGCCCTGCTGTGCGAGGCCGCGGCCCGCCCCGCCGACCACCTGCCGGGGCTCGCCGCCGAGCTGACCCGGGCCGGCCTCGCCGCCGACTGGGCCACCCTGCTGTGGGAGGCGGCCTCGCTCCCGCCCGAGCGGCTCGCGGCGGCCGCCGCCGCCCTCGGCGCCGCCGGCCGGGAGGCCGACTGCGACGCCCTGCTGCGCCAGGGCGTCGCCCGCCCCGCGGCGGAGGTCGCCGACGCGGCCCTCGCCCTCGGCGGGGCCGGCCGGATCCGCGAGGCCGACGCCCTGCTCGGCGCCTTCGTACGGGTGCGGACCGCCGAGGAGGCGGCGGGGCTGGCCCGGCGCGACCCGCAATGGCTCGCCCCGCGCCTGCTCCAGGTGGCCCGGACGCTGCCCGGTGCCCACTACCGGGATCTGGTGCACGCGCTGCGCGTGGCGGGCATCGCGAGTGCGTAGGAGTGCTAACCCGCCCGTCTGGTGATCGCATTCGACCGCGTGGCGACGTAACGTGATCGACTACTCCAACCGCGCACGGCGCTCTTGCCCCAGGCTGTGACGAGGCCTACGTTCGACTCCCTACGCACACCGTCTACGTGCGTAGAACCGGCGTTCCCGTCGCGAGGAGCAGCTCATGGCCCAAGTCGTCCGCGCCGCGCTGGTCCAGGCCACCTGGACCGGAGACACCGAATCGATGATCGCCAAGCACGAGGAGTACGCCCGCCGGGCGGCCGCCGAGGGCGCGCAGATCATCGGCTTCCAGGAAGTCTTCAACTCCCCCTATTTCTGTCAGGTCCAGGAGCCCGAGCACTACCGCTGGGCCGAGGCCGTCCCCGACGGCCCGACCGTCCGCCGGATGCAGGACCTCGCCCGCGAGACCGGCATGGTGATTGTCGTACCGGTCTTCGAGCTGGAGAGCGAGGGCTTCTACTACAACACCGCCGCCGTCATCGACGCCGACGGCAGCTATCTCGGCAAGTACCGCAAGCACCACATCCCGCAGGTCAAAGGCTTCTGGGAGAAGTACTACTTCCGTCCGGGCAACCTCGGCTGGCCCGTCTTCGACACCGCCGTCGGCCGGATCGGCGTCTACATCTGCTACGACCGCCACTTCCCCGAGGGCTGGCGCCAACTGGGACTCGCCGGAGCCCAGCTGGTCTACAACCCGTCCGCCACCTCCCGAGGCCTGTCCGCCTACCTGTGGCAGCTGGAACAGCCCGCCTCCGCCGTCGCCAACGAGTACTTCATCGCCGCCATCAACCGCGTCGGCCAGGAGGAGTACGGCGACAACGACTTCTACGGCACCAGCTACTTCGTCGACCCGCGCGGTCAGTTCGTCGGGGAGGTCGCCAGCGACAAGGACGAGGAACTCGTCGTCCGCGACCTCGACTTCGACCTGATCAAGGAGGTCCGCGACCAGTGGGCCTTCTACCGCGACCGCCGACCCGACGCCTACGGAGGACTCGTACAGCCGTGACCAACCCGACCCCGCTCCACAGCCGCCACCGCACCGTCCTGCCCGACTGGCTCGCGCTCTACTACAAGCACCCCATCGAGCTCACCCACGGGGAGGGCCGCCACGTCTGGGACGCGGACGGCAACCGCTACCTCGACTTTTTCGGCGGCATCCTCACCACGATGACCGCCCACGCCCTGCCCGAGGTCACCAAGGCCGTGTCCGAGCAGGCCGGGCGGATCATCCACTCCTCCACCCTCTACCTCAACCGGCCGATGATCGAGCTGGCCGAACGGGTCGCCGCGCTCTCCGGCATCCCCGACGCCCGGGTCTTCTTCACCACCTCCGGCACCGAGGCCAACGACACCGCCCTGCTGCTCGCGACCACGTACCGCCGCTCCAACCAGATCCTGGCGATGCGCAACAGCTACCACGGCCGGTCCTTCTCCACCGTCTCGATCACCGGCAACCGCGGCTGGTCCCCGACCAGCCTCTCCCCGCTGCAGACGTACTACGTCCAGGGCGCCGTCCGCACCCGCGGCCCGCTCGCCCACCTGGACGACGCCGCCTTCACCGCCGCCGCCGTCGCGGACCTGGAGGACGTGCTCGGTCAGGCCCGCGGGGGAGTGGCCGCCCTCATTGCCGAACCCATTCAGGGCGTCGGCGGCTTCACCTCCCCGCCCGACGGCCTCTACGGAGCCTTCCGCGAGGTCCTCGACCGCCACGGCATCCTGTGGATCAGCGACGAGGTGCAGACCGGCTGGGGCCGCACCGGCGACCACTTCTGGGGCTGGCAGGCACACGCCCAGAACGGCCCGCCGGACATCCTCACCTTCGCCAAGGGCATCGGCAACGGGATGTCCATCGGCGGGGTCGTGGCCCGCGCCGAGGTGATGAACTGCCTGGACTCCAACTCCATCTCCACCTTCGGCGGCTCCCCGGTCACGATGGCGGCCGGCGTCGCCAACCTCGCCTACCTGCTGGAGCACGACCTCCAGGGCAACGCCCGGCGCGTCGGCGGCCTGCTCCTGGAGCGGCTGCGCGGGATCGCCGCCACCGTGCCCGCCGTACGGGAGGTCCGCGGCCGGGGCCTGATGGCCGGACTGGAACTCACCAGGCCGGGCACCGACGAGGCCGACCCGGACGCGGCCGCAGCCGTCCTGGAGGCGGCCCGCGAAGGCGGCCTGCTGCTCGGCAAGGGCGGCGGCCACAACACCAGCGTGCTGCGCATCGCGCCACCGCTCTCCCTCACCGTCGCCGAGGCGGAAGAGGGCGCCGAGATCCTCGAACAGGCCTTGCGCAGCATTTGAGTAGGGGGATCACATGAGCATCCGTACCCTGATCCGCGGCGGCCTCGTCATCACCGCCGCCGACGAAGTGCACGCGGACATCCTGATCGAGGACGGCCG
Source organism: Streptomyces sp. Sge12 (assembly GCF_002080455.1). Classification (NCBI taxonomy): domain Bacteria; kingdom Bacillati; phylum Actinomycetota; class Actinomycetes; order Kitasatosporales; family Streptomycetaceae; genus Streptomyces; species Streptomyces sp. Sge12. The sequence goes on along the minus strand of NZ_CP020555.1, from coordinate 1,618,428 downwards.
CGTGGCGGCGCTGGCCGCACACTCCTCGGCGGCCGCCGAGGCCTGGACGGCCGACCGCACGATCGACGCCACCGGGAAGTACGTCATCCCGGGCGGGGTCGACGCGCACACCCACATGGAACTCCCCTTCGGCGGCACCTCCGCCTCCGACACCTTCGAGACCGGCACCCGGGCCGCCGCCTGGGGCGGAACCACCACCATCGTCGACTTCGCCGTGCAGAGCGTGGGCCACTCCCTGCGCGAGGGGCTCGACACCTGGTACGCCAAGGCCGACGGCAACTGCGCCGTCGACTACGCCTTCCACATGATCCTCTCGGACGTCAACGAGAGAACCCTCAAGGAGATGGACCACCTCGTCGGTGAGGGGGTCACCTCCTTCAAGCTGTTCATGGCCTACCCCGGGGTCTTCTACAGCGACGACGGGCAGATCCTGCGCGCCATGCAGCGCGGCGCCGCCAACGGCGGGCTGATCATGATGCACGCCGAGAACGGCATCGCGATCGACGTCCTCGTCGAACAGGCCCTCGCCCGCGGGGAGACCGATCCCCGCCACCACGGCGAGGTCCGCAAGGTGCTGCTGGAGGCCGAGGCCACTCACCGCGCCATCCAGCTCGCGCGGGTCGCGGGCGCCCCGCTCTACGTCGTCCACGTCTCGGCGGAGGAAGCGGTCGCCGAACTGGCCGCCGCCCGCGACAAGGGCCTGCCGGTCTTCGGCGAGACCTGCCCGCAGTACCTGTTCCTGTCCACCGACAACCTGGAGGAGCCCGACTTCCAGGGCGCCAAGTACGTCTGCTCCACCCCGCTGCGCCCCCGCGAGCACCAGGCGGCGCTGTGGCGGGGCCTGCGGACCAATGACCTCCAGGTGGTCTCCACCGACCACTGCCCCTTCTGCTTCCGGGGCCAGAAGGAGCTGGGCCGCGGAGACTTCTCCAAGATCCCCAACGGGCTGCCGGGGGTGGAGAACCGTATGGACCTCCTCCACCAGGCCGTCCTGGACGGGCACATCAGCCGCCGACGCTGGATCGAGATCGCGTGCGCGACCCCGGCCCGGATGTTCGGCCTCTACCCGCAGAAGGGCACCATCGCGCCGGGCTCCGACGCCGACATCGTCCTCTACGATCCGCACGCCGAGCAGGTCATCTCCGCCGAGACGCACCACATGAACGTGGACTACTCGGCGTACGAGGGCAAGCGGATCACCGGACGCGTCGACACCGTGCTCTCGCGCGGTGAAATCGTCATCGACCAGCGCGAATTCACCGGCCGGGCCGGCCACGGCGCCTTCGTCCACCGCTCCACCTGCCAGTACCTGTAAAGAGCGTCAAGGAGCCGCCCGTATGGACTTCGGCCTCGTCCTGCAGACCGACCCGCCCGCCGCCCAGGTCATCAGCCTCATGAAGCGTGCCGAGCGCAACGGCTTCCGCTACGGCTGGACCTTCGACTCCGCCGTGCTGTGGCAGGAGCCGTTCGTCATCTACAGCCAGATCCTGGAGCACACCCGCAAGCTGCACATCGGACCCATGGTCACCAACCCCGGCACCCGCACCTGGGAAGTGACCGCCTCCACCTTCGCCACCCTCAACGACATGTACGGCAACCGCACCGTCTGCGGGATCGGGCGCGGCGACTCGGCGATGCGGGTCGCCGGGCGCAAACCCAACACCCTGGCCCGGCTCGGCGAGGCCATCGACGTCATCCGCGACCTGGCCGAGGGCCGCGAGGCCCTGGTCGACGGCAACCCGATCCGGCTGCCCTGGGTCCGCGACGGGAAGCTGCCCGTCTGGATGGCGGCGTACGGACCCAAGGCACTGGCCCTGGCGGGGGAGAAGGCCGACGGGTTCATCCTTCAGCTCGCCGACCCCTACCTCACCGAATGGATGGTCAAGTCGGTCCGCGATGCGGCCGTGGCGGCCGGCCGCGACCCCGCGGAGATCACCATCTGCGTGGCGGCGCCCGCGTACGTGGGCGATGACCTCGCCCACGCCCGCGACCAGTGCCGCTGGTTCGGCGGGATGGTCGGCAACCACGTCGCCGACCTGGTCACGCGCTACGGCGAGCACTCCTCGATGGTCCCCGACGAACTCACCGAGTACATCAAGGCCCGCCAGGGCTACGACTACAGCCACCACGGGCGGGCCGGGAACCCGTCCACCGACTTCGTCCCCGACGAGATCGTCGACCGCTTCTGCCTGCTGGGCCCGGCAGAAGCACACATCGAGAAGCTGCGAACCCTGCGCGACCTCGGCGTCGACCAGTTCGCCGTCTACGACATGCACGACGCGCGGGAGGCCACGATCGACGCGTACGGCCGGCACATCATCCCGGTGCTGGGCGACTGACGCCCCGGACCGCCGGCGGGAGGCCCTGCGCCCCCGCCGGCGGCCCCGTTCCGCCCCGCGGTCTCCCGGGGCGGTTCACCCGGTGGACACCCGGTGTCCAGCCTCCCGTCCGGGATTGGCGGTGGGGTTTGTCGGCCGGGCGTGCTTTGCTGGGGGCATGATCGATGAGTTCCTGGCCCATGGCCTGTCCGATGTGGAAGAGGCCGTCCGCAAGGCGGCGGCGATCGAGATCATGCCGAGATTCAGGCAGCTCGCCGAGCACGAGGTCGACGAGAAGAGCGGCCCCCACGACCTGGTGACCGTGGCCGACCGCAAGGCCGAGGAGCACCTGACGGCCGCCCTGACCCGGCTCCTGCCCGGCTCCGCCGTGGTCGGCGAGGAGGCCGTGCACGCCGACCCGGGCGTGTACGCGGCGCTGCGCGCCGACGCCCCCGTGTGGATCGTGGACCCCGTCGACGGCACCCGCCAGTTCGTGAACGGCGACCCCGCCTTCTGCACCCTGGTCGCCCTCGCCCAGCGCGGGGAGATCCTCGCCTCCTGGACCTTCGCCCCGGCCCTGGAAGAGCTGGCCACCGCCGTGCGCGGGCAGGGCGCGTACGTCAACGGCCAGCAGATCCGGAGCGGTTCGCCGGATCCGGACGCCGCGCTGCGGGTCGCCATCGCCCACCCGCTCTACACCAGTGACGAGAACAAGCGCACGCTCGCCCGGCTGGACGTGCCCGGGGTCGCGGCCCGGCCGTGCGGCTCCGCGGGCCTGGAGTACCTGAAGGTGGCGCGCGGCGAGATGGACGGCCTGGCCTTCACCTGGCCCTCGGCCTGGGACCACGCGGCCGGCCTGCTGCTGGTCGCGGAGGCCGGCGGCGCCCAGAGCACCGTCGACGGGGTCCCCTTCCGGGTGGACCGGGACAACGCGCTGCCGTTCGCCGTCGGCCGCGACGAGGCCACCGCGATCCGTATCAGGGAGCTGCTGAAGGGCGCCTGAGCAGGTCCTGGCCCGCTCCGGCCCGTTCCGGGCGGGCCCCGGAGCGATTCAGGGGTGTCGGACCGGCCGCGTACGGCGGAATATCCTGGGGGTGCAGGCGCCGCCGGAAACGAAGGAGTCGCAAGTGCCGTCGATTCTCGATGTGGTCGTGGTGGGGGCGGGGCCCAACGGGCTGACGGCCGCCGTCGAACTGGCCCGGCGCGGCTTCTCGGTGGCCGTTTTCGAAGCCGCCGACACGGTCGGCGGCGGCGCCCGGACCGAGGAGCTCACCCTCCCCGGCTTCCGGCACGACCCCTGCTCGGCGGTGCACCCGCTCGGCGCCGGCTCGCCGGTCTTCGCCACGATGCCGCTGAAGCGGTACGGGCTGGAGTGGCTGCACGCCCCGCTGCCCATGGCACACCCCTTCGACGACGGCACGGCCGCCGTCCTGTCCCGCTCGGTCGCGGAGACGGCGGCGTCCCTCGGGCCTCGCGACGCGGGCACCTACCGGCGTCTGGTCGGACCGTTCCTCGGCAAATGGGACACCCTGGCCCGGGACTTCATGTCCCTGCCGAGCACCGCACTGCCCCGGGACCCGCTCACGCTCGCCCGCTTCGGGCTCGCCGGACTGCCGCCCTCCACCTGGCTGCTGAGCCGCTTCCGCGACGAACGGGCCCGGGCGCTCTTCGCGGGCCTGGTCGCGCACGTCATCGCACCGCTCGACGGGATCGCCACCAGCGCCGTCGGCCTCGTCTTCGCACTGGCCGCGCACGCGAACGGCTGGCCGATGCCGCGCGGCGGCTCGCAGTCCGTCTCCGACGCCCTCGCCGCGTACCTGCGCGACCTCGGCGGGACCATCCACACCGGCTTCGAGGTCAAACGGCTCGACGACCTCCCGCCGGCCCGCACCTACGTCTTCGACACCTCGCCGACCGCCCTGGCCCGGATCGCCCGCCTGGGCCGCGCCTACGACGGCTACCGGTACGGCGCCTCCGTCTTCAAGCTGGACTACGCGCTCGACGGCCCGGTCCCCTGGACGGCCGAGGAGCCGCGCCGCGCCGGCACCGTGCAGATCGGCCCGCGCGCCCGGGACATCGACGCCGCCCTGCAGCTCGCCGCGGGCGGCCGGGCCCCGCGCGCGCCCTTCCTCATCACGGCGCAGCCCAGCCTCGTCGACCCCGGCCGGGCGCCCGAGGGCAAGCACGTCTTCTGGGCGTACGGACACGTCCCCGCGGGCTGGGACGGCGATCTCACCGAGGCCGTCGAAACCCAACTGGAGCGCTTCGCCCCGGGCTTCCGCGACCTGGTCCTGGCCCGCGCCACGGCGGGCCCGCCACAGCTCGCCGCCCGCAACCCGAACTACGTGGGCGGGGACATCGCCTGCGGGGCCGCCTCGGGCCTCCAGCTCCTGCTGCGGCCCAAGCTGTCCCTCACCCCCTACACCACGGCACACCCGGCGGTCTTCCTGTGCTCCTCGGCGACACCGCCGGGCCCGGGCGTGCACGGCATGTCCGGGCACAACGCCGCCAAGGCGGTCTGGCGCCACCTGCGGAAGGACTCCCGATGACCCGCACCCGCATCGTCCTGGTCCGCGGCGACATCACCACCGAGAAGGCCGACGCGATCGTCAACGCGGCCAACTCCTCGCTGCTCGGCGGCGGCGGGGTCGACGGCGCCATCCACCGGCGCGGCGGCCCGGAGATCCTGGCGGCCTGCGAGGACCTGCGTGGCTCGCACTACGGCAAGGGCCTGGCGACGGGCCGGGCCGTCGCCACCACGGCCGGCCGGCTCCCCGCCGAGCACGTCATCCACACGGTGGGCCCGGTCTGGTCGCGCGAGGAGGACCGCTCCGAGCTGCTCGCCTCCTGCTACCGCGAATCGCTGCGGGTCGCCGACGAGCTGGGTGCCCGCACGGTCGCCTTCCCGGCCATCTCCACCGGCATCTACGGCTGGCCGATGGACGACGGGGCGCGCATCGCGGTCGAGACCGTGCGCAGCGCCAGCACCGAGGTGCAGGAAGTGCGGTTCGTGCTCTTCGACGCGGCCGCCCTCGCGGCCTTCGAGAGGGCCGTGGCCGCCGCCCACTGAGCCGTGCGCGGCAGGGTCAGCGCGGCGACCGCCGAGATGCGCCCGGGGCGGGCCGCGGGTAGGTCCGTGACTGCTTGACGCTGCCGAACGCGAAGCTCGATTCGATCGAGGCGATCCCGGGAATGGCGTGGATCCGGTGGCGCACCAGGGATTCGTAGGCCTCCAGGTCCTCGATGACGACCCGCAGCAGGTAGTCGCTGCTGCCGGCCATCAGATAGCAGTCCTGGATGTGCTCGATGACCGCGACGTGCTCCTCGAACTGCCGCACCGCCTCCGCCGTATGGCGCTCCAGCCGGATCCGCACGAAGACGGTGACCGGCAGCCCGAAGGCGACCTGGTCGACCATGGCCGTGTAGCCGCGGATCAGCCCCGCCTCCTCCAGCCGCCGCACACGGCGCAGACAGGGGGAGGGGGACAGCCGGACGCGGTCCGCCAGGTCCTGGTTGGACAGGCGCCCGTCGGCCTGCAATTCCCTGATGATCTGCAGATCGACTGCGTCCATGGCCACTCCTTGGCAGATTCTGCCCCAAACGTATGTCCGAGCGGCAGAACTGGCAATCGGCTGCCCCGACCGAAGCCCTAGCGTTGCCCTGCACGGACCGGACCGGTCCGGGTCCCAGAGGCTGGAGCAATTCCTTGGTCGCGACGCACACCACCCGGGCGACCCCGCCTCCCGACGCGGCGGGCCCGCAGGCCGGACACCCCGGCCGGCGCGGGCTCTCCCCGCAGGCCGAAGGCATGCTGGCGCTGCTGGTGACCGTGTCCATCTGGGCGGCCTTCGCGCTCAGTGCCCGCGCGCTCAGCGGCTCCTCCCTGCTCCCCGCCGACGCGGCCCTGCTGCGCTTCGGCGTCCCCCTCGTCGTCCTGTTCCCCGCCCTGTGGCGGCGCCGCCGCGCCATCGCCGCCGTGCGGCCCGGACCCGCCGTGAAGATCATCTGCGGTGCGGGGGTGCCCTTCTTCCTGGCCGCGATGCACGGCGGCGCCCTGACCTCCGCCGCCTTCGTCGGCTCCATCGTCCCCGGCATGGTCCCGCTGTTCGTCTCCGCGATCATGATCCGCCGCGGCCACCGCGCTCCCCGGGGCACCCAGGCCGCCGGACTCGCGCTGATCGCGGCCGGCGTGATCGCCCTCGTCTGGCGCTACGTGGTCCCGGTGGACACCGACGTACTCGCCGGCGCCGGCACCCTCCTGGTGGCCAGCGGGCTGTGGGCCCTGTACACGGTCGGACTGCGCGAGGTGGACCTCGACCCCATCGGCTCGATCGGCCTGCTGTGCCTGCCCTCCTTCGCCGTGATCGGGATCCTCGCCCTGACCGGCATCCTCCCCACCGGCATCGCACACGCTGCGGGCAGCGACATCGCGCTCTTCCTCGTCGTGCAGGGGCTGGGCGTCGGACTGTGCGCGGGCCTGCTGTACGCCTTCGCCATCCGCCGGCTCGGCGCCGAGCGCAGCGCCGTCGTCGGCAGCCTCAGCCCCGTCGCCGTCGTCCTGCTCGCCGTCCCCCTCCTCGGCGAGACCCCGACCCTCGCCGTGCTCGTCGGCGTACCCCTCATCACCACCGGCGTCGTCCTCGCCAACCGCCGCCCACGACCCGAGGTTCCCGCACATGCTTGAGCTCCTGCCCCCGCCGCCCACCGACCCGCTGTGGGACCTGACCTACGAGTTCGGCGGCGACGAGCGGCCCGAACGCCTCAACCTCGTCCTCGGCGTCTACCGCGACCAGACGGGCACCACGCCCGTCATGACCGCCGTGCGCGAGGCCGAGATCCGCCTCGCCGAGCGCTCCGACTCCAAGGAGTACCGCGGGCTCTCCGGCAACGCCGCCTTCAACCGCTCCCTCCTGGAGCTGGTCCTGGGCCCCTGCGGGCCCACCGACCGGGCCGCCGCCGTCCAGACCGTCGCCGGCTCCGGCGCACTGCGGCTGCTGGCCGACCTGATCTGCCGGACCCGCCCCGGCGCCACGGTCTGGATCAGCGACCCGGCCTACGTCAACCACCGGCCCATCCTGGAGGCCGCCGGACTGCACGTGCGCACGTACGGCTGGCGCGACGCCGAGGGCGGCTTCGACACCGCCGGCGTACTGGACGAACTGCGCGACGCCCAGCGCGACGACGTCGTCCTCCTCCAGGGCTGCTGCCACAACCCCACGGGCGTGGACCCGCTGCTCGACGACTGGGAGGCACTCGCCGAGTCCTCCGCCCGCGGCGGCTGGGTACCCTTCGTCGACCTCGCCTACCACGGACTCGGCGACGGCCTCGAAGCCGACCTGCTGGCCACCCGCATGCTGGCGGCCCGCGTCCCGGAGATGCTGATCGCGGTCAGCTGCTCCAAGAACTTCGGCCTCTACAGCGACCGCGTCGGCTGCGCCATCGTGATCGGCGCCTCGGGCCAGGCCGTCCGGCACGCCGAGACCGCCCTCCAGAACGCTGCCCGGACCCTCTACTCGATGCCGCCCGAGCACGGCGCCGCCGTCGTGACCACCATCCTTCAGGACGAGGGACTGCGCGCCGCCTGGCGGGCGGAGCTGGAGGTCATGCGGGGCCGGATCATGGACAACCGGGCCGACCTGACCGCCCACCTGAGCGCGCTCGGCTGCGCGGAGCAGGCGCGCTCGCTCGCCCGGCAGAAGGGCATGTTCTCGATGCTGCCGCTGTCCTCGCACCAGATGCTCCGGCTGCGCAGGCAGTACGCCGTCTACGGCACGACCTCGGGGCGGATCAACATCGCGGGCATCCCCGCCCACCGGATCCCCGACCTCGCCCGGGGCATCGCAGGCGTCCTCGACACCCCCGACCCCGCCGACCGGCTCCGGACCCTCCCGCGCCAGCAGACCGCACCGGCCGCCGCCGTGCTGCCCTAGCGGCGCCGAACACAGAGCCCCGCGCCCACGCCTCGGATAGGGTGAATCGGTAGGAATCAGGCCCCCCGGGGTGAGGTCGGTGCGTTGGACACTTACCAGTCGACGAGCGAGGTGCCGGATCAGCCGGTCGCGGCTGTCGGGTACGCGGGCGTGCTCCGCGAGCTGCTGCCCATCGCCCTGTGGCGGGAGGACGCCGACGGGCGCATCGTCGAGTGGTCGCTGGCCGCCCAGGACCTGCTCGGGCACCGCCCCGAGGACATCATCGGCCTGCCCGGCGCCGCCGTACTGGTCCCCGAGGCCAACCGCGAACTCGCCGACCAGCTGACCCGGCGCGTCCAGTCCGGCGAGACCGTCGTCGGCACCCTCCCCGTCCGCCACCGCGACGGCCACCGGGTGCCGATGGAGATGTGGATCGTCCCCGCCGTCGACCCGCAGGGCCGCACGGGGGCCATGCTCATCGCCGTGGAGACCTCCGAGGTGCTCCACATGCGGGACTCGCTCGCCGCCCTCCAGAGCCTGTTCACCCAGTCGCCCATAGGCCTCGCCACCCTCGGCACCGACCTGCGGTTCCTCCGCGTCAACGACGCCCTGGCCCGGATGAACGGCGTCTCCGCCGCCGAGCACCTCGGCAAACGGCTCACCGAGGTCGTCCCCGGGGTCAACGCCGTCGCCCTGGAAGCGACCATGCAGCAGGTCCTCGAACAGGGCACCGCCGTCGTCGACGTCCGCCGCACCGGCCGCACCCCCGCCGACCCGGAGAACGACCGCACCTGGTCCTGCTCGTACGCCCCGCTGCTGGACGGCTCCGGCCGGGCCCTCGGCGTCATCGCCTCCCTCATCGACATCACCGAGGGCCAGCGGGCCCAGGCCGACGCCGAACGCGCCCGGCACCGGTTCGCCCTCCTCGCGGAGGCCGGCACCCGCATCGGCACCACCCTGGACCTCCACCAGACCGCCCAGGAGATCGTGGACGTCCTGGTACCGCAGCTCGCGGACTCGGCCGACGTACAACTCCTCGAAGCCGTACTGGGCCCCGACGAGGGCCCGGTCCCCACGGCCTCCACCCGCGGCGTCCTGCGCCGCCTGGCCGCCCGCTTCCCCGACCCGACCGCCCCCACCGCGAAACTCGCACCCGGCCAGACCTTCCAGATCCCCATGGGCACCACCTACGAGCAGGTCATCGCCGAGGGCCGGCCCATGAACCTCTACCTCGCCGACATCCCCGCACTGATCACCTCCCCCCGCGCCGAGGCCCTGCGCACCTACCTCTCCACCCTGGGCTCGGCCCGGCTCGTCCCCCTCGTCGCCCGCGGCACGGTGCTCGGCGCGGTCGCCGTCACGCGCACGCGGGAACGGGAGCCCTTCGACGAGCAGGACTGCGTCCTCGTCGACGAGCTGGTCGCCCGCGCCGCCCTCAACATCGACAACGCCCGGATGTACACCCTCCAGCGCCAGGCCGCCCTGACCCTCCAGCGCAGCCTCACCAACAGCGCCCTGCCCGAGGTCCCCGGCCTCGAACTCACCGGGCGCTACCTGCCCGCCAGCGACCACGACGTCGGCGGCGACTGGTTCGACGCCATCCCGCTGCCCGGCGGCCGGACCGGCCTGGTCATCGGGGACGTCATGGGCCACGGCGTCCACGCGGCGGCCGTCATGGGGCAGCTGCGCACGGCCGTACGGACCCTCGCGCGCCACGACGTACCGCCGGCGCAGCTGCTCCGCTCCCTCGACGCCGTCGTGGCCGACCTGGGCGAGGACGAGATGGCCACCTGCGTGTACGCCGTCCAAGACGCGGCGTCCGGCATCTGCGTGATCGCCCGCGCCGGCCATCCGCCGCCCGCCGTGGTCACCCCCGACGGGAGCATCACCTTCCTCGACGGCCCGCCCGGGACCCCGCTGGGCGCGGGCGGACAGGACTTCCGCACCGAGGAGGTGCGGCTGCCCCCGGGGAGCCTGCTCGTGCTCTACACCGACGGCCTGATCGAGGCCCGGGACCGGGACCTCGACGAGGGCATGGCGCAGCTGGCGGGGGCCCTGCGCCGGGTGGACCAGCCCCTGGAGGAACTGTGCGAGGGGATCCTGCGGCTGCTGCTGCCGAGCGCCCAGCAGGACGACGTGGCCGTACTGCTGGCCCGTACCCGCCCGACCTGACCCCCGCCGGACCCCGGCCCGGACCCGCGCCCCGCGCCGCCGCCCGGGGCCCGGCCCACCGCGGGCGGTTCACCAGGCCAGGTCCTCCAGCGCGTCCAGGTCCAGCGGATCCGCAGCCTGCGGCTCCGGGCCCCCGGTCAGCGGCAGCTCGGCCCAGATGACCTTGCCGCGCTCGGTGTAGCGGGTGCCCCACCGGTCGGCGTACTGGGCGACGAGGAACAGTCCGCGCCCGCCCTCGTCGGTGGTCGCCGCGTACCTCAGGTGCGGTGAGGTGCTGCTGCCGTCGGAGACCTCGCAGATGAGGCTGCGGTCGCGCAGCAGCCGCACCCGCACGGGCGCACTCCCGTACCGGATGGCGTTGGTGATCAGCTCGCTGAGGATCAGCTCGGTGGTGAAGGAGATCTCCTCCAGCCCCCACGCGGCGAGCTGAGCCGCACCCGCGTTGCGCACGCGCGACACGGCCGAGGGCTCGCCCGGCACCTCCCACTCGGCGATCCGGTCGGCCTCCAGCCGCCGCGTGTCCGCGACCAGCAGGGCGATGTCATCGCTCGGCACCGGGAACAGCATCGCGGCGAGCACGTCCGCACAGGCCTGGTCGGGGCTGCGCCCGGGCCGGGCCAGCGTCTCGCCCAGCAGGTGCAGCCCCGCGTCGAAGTCGCGGTAGCGGTCCTCCACCAGGCCGTCCGTGAACAGCGCCAGCCGGCTCCCCTCGGGGAGCATGAACTCGGCCGCCTCGAAGGGCATGCCGCCGACGCCCAGGGGCAGCCCGGCCGGCAGCTCGGGGAACTCGACGTCCGCGCCGGGGCGGATCAGCGCCGGCCCGGGGTGACCGGCGCTGGCCATCAGGCACCGCCCGGAGACCGGGTCGTAGACCGCGTACAGGCAGGTGGCACCGGTCACCCCGGCCGACTCGGCCACCCCGTCCGGGGGGTCCGCGTCCGCCGCCTCCCCGTCGGGACCCGCGATCCCGATCCCGGTCTCGTTCTGGTCGATCCGGTTGATCAGCTCGTCCAGGTGTCCCAGCAGCTCGTCGGGCGGCAGGTCCAGGGTGGAGAAGTTGTGCACCGCGGTCCGCAGCCGGCCCATGGTGGCCGCGGCGTGCACCCCGTGCCCCACGACATCGCCGACGACCAGCGCCACCCGGCCGCCGGGCAGCGGGATCACGTCGAACCAGTCCCCGCCCACCCCCGCCTTCGCGGGCAGATAGCGGAAGGCCACGTCCACGGCGTTCTGGGCGGGCAGCACCCGGGGCAGGAGGCTGCGCTGGAGCGTCACGGCCATCGCGTGCTCGCGGGTGAAGCGGCGGGCGTTGTCGATGGAGACGGCCGCGCGCGCCCCCAGTTCGGCCGCGAAGGAACGGTCCTCCTCGTCGAAGGCCTCCGGAGTGTCGGCCCGCCAGAAGTTGGCCATCCCCAGGACCACGCCCCGGGCCTGGAGCGGTACGGAGATCAGCGAGTGCAGCCCGTAGTCGAGAGCCACCCGGGTGCCCTGGGCATCCTGGGCCCGCCAGCCCATGGCCGCCTTCAGATCGGCCGCGAGCACCGCGTGCCCGGCGTCCAGGGCCGCCGCCATCGGGGCCGTCGGCACGACGAACCGGATGATGTCGCCGACCGGCTGGAGCGGCGAGTCCGAGCGGACGCCGGTGATGGCCGCCCGGCGCATCTCCGTGTAGACGCCCCCCGCCACCGAGGGCTCCTCGCCGTTCAGCACCGGCTCCAGCAGCTCCACCGTGACGAAGTCCGCGAACCGCGGGACGGCGACCTCCGACAGCTCCTCGGCCGTCCGCACCACGTCGAGGGTCGTACCGATCCGCACACCGGCGTCGTAGAGCAGCTGGAGCCGGCCGCGGGCCACCGCGGCGCGGCCCGAGAGCGCGGCGAGCTCCGTGGAGTCGCGCAGGGTCACGACACTGCCGGTGGACATGCCCTTGTACTTCGCGGTGGGCCGTACGTTGACGGCGAGCAGCCGGTCGCCCGCCAGGTGCACGTGGTCCGTCACGACCCGGCCCGAGGCGAGCAGTTCGGCGGTGCGCGGGTCGAGGCCGAGTTCGGCGACGTCCCGGCCCTCGGCCTCGGTCGGCAGGGCGAGCAGCCGGCGCGCCTCGTCGTTGGCCAGGACGAGCCGGTGGTCCGCGCCGATGATGACGACGCCCTCGCGGACCGCGTGCAGGACGGCCTCGTGGTGCTCGTTGATCCGGCTCATCTCCGCGGCGCCCAGCCCGCGGGTCTGGCGCCGCAGCCGGCGGCTGACCAGGGCGGCGCCGCCGGTGCCGAGCAGCAGGGCGGCTCCCGCCGCGCCGAGCAGCAGCGGGAGCTGGCCCTCGACCACCTCGGAGACGTTCTCGACCTCTATGCCGGTGCCGACCAGGCCGATGACCTTGCCGTCGGCGTTCCGCACCGGGACGACGGCCCTGACGGCATCGCTCGGCTCGCCCCTGAAGGTCTCGGTGAAGGCCTGCCCGGCGACGGCCCGGCTGAGGTCACCGGTGGCCCGGCGGCCGATCAGCTCGGGCCGCGAGTCGGTGTAACGGACCCCGTCGGTGTTCATGACGGCGATGAAATCGACGCCCGAGCCCCGCCGGGCGTCCTCGGCCAGCGGCTGGAGCAGGGCGGTCGGGTCGGCGGCGAGGAGCGCCGACGTGATGCCGGGGGCGTGCGCGAAGGCCTCGGCCGCCGCGAGCGACCGGTGCCGGGCGTCGCGCTCGCTGTCGTACCGGGCCTGGAACAGCAGGGCCACGGATGCGGCGGCGATCAGCAGGAGCACGATCACCGCCGTGAGGGCGAAGACCTGACCGGCGACGCTGTGCGCCCCCCGGGACAGGCGCGCGAACACGCGCGAATCCCACCCGGTCGGCTGGCGACCAAAACGTCCGGTCATGAGCCCTTTCTAACACTGTCCGGGGGGTTTGGTGCGGCCGCGGGCTACGCCGCAGGTGGGGCTGCCGGTACGGAGGAGGCCGCACGGTACGCCCGGGGACCGACCCCGACGTGCGCGGTGAAGTGCTGGCGAAAGGTGACCTCGCTGGCGAAACCGGCCCGGCGGGCCACCTCCGGCACCGGATGGTCGGTGCGTTCCAGCAGTTTGCGGGCCGCGTCCAACCGGTGGCGCAGCAGCCACCGGTGCGGAGTGGTGCCGGTGGCCGCGGCGAAGTGCCGGGCGAAGGAGCGCGGGGACATTCCGGCCCAGCCCGCCAGGGTGGCCACGGACAGCGGCTCGTGCAGCGACCGCAGGGCGCGCGCCCGTACGGCGGCCAGCGCCTCGGCGGTGCGGTCCGCGGCCGGGACGGGCCGGTCCAGGTACTGGGCGTGGTCCCCGGTGCGGAAGGGGCCCGTCACCATGGAGCGGGCCACGGCGGCGGCCGCCTCGGCGCCGTGCGCCTCACGGACCAGGTGCAGGCACAGGTCGATCCCGGAGGCCACCCCGGCGGAGGTCCACAGCCCGCCGTCCTCGACGTAGAGCGGGGCCTCCTCGACCACGATCCCCGGGTAGCGGGCGGCGAGCTGCGGGGCCAGCCACCAGTGGGTGACCGCCCGACGGCCCTCCAGCAGGCCGGCCTCCGCCAGGATGAACGCCCCGGCGCACAGGGCGGCGACCGGCACGCCCCGGGCGTGTGCCCCGCGCAGGGCGGCGAGAACCGGCTCGGGCGTCGGATCGGCCGGCTCGGCCAGCGCCGGTACGACGACCAGGTCCGCCGTGGCCAGCCAGTCGAGCCCCCGGTCGGGTTCCAGGGTCAGCCCGCCGGGCAGCGGGATGGGCCCGGGCTCGGCGGCGCACCGGCGCAGCTCGAAGCCCGGCACCCCGTCGCGGCTGCGGTCGGGACCCCAGACCTCGGTGATGACGGCGAGGTCGAAGCTGCGGATGCCGGGCTGGACGACGATGGCGACACGGCGCATCCGGCCAGTGTGCCAGGCGGTCACGACTGCCATCCTGGCAGGATCCCATCGGTACGGGGCCCCGCCGCCGCTGTCGGGCCCACGGCCCGGCGGACAGCATGGAGGCATGACAACGACCGCGATCGAGATCGCCCCCGACAGTGCCCTGCTGGTCATCGACGTACAGCAGGGCTTCGACGAGGAGTCCTTCTGGGGGCCCCGCAACAACCCGGCGGCCGAGGAGAACATCGCGGCCCTGATGGACGCCTGGCGGGCGGCCGGCCGCCCGGTGGTCCTGGTCCGGCACGCCTCCGTGCAGCCCGGCTCCGTCCTCGCCGCGGACCACCCGGGCCACGCCTTCAAGGACCTGGTCGAGAAGCGGCGCGAGGGGGCCCTGGTGATCACCAAGACCGTGAACTCCGCCTTCTACGGCACCCCGGACCTGGCCGACTGGCTGACGGCCCGGGGCATCGGCCAGCTGGTGCTGGTCGGCATCCAGACCAACATGTGCGTCGAGACCACGGCCCGGATGGCGGGGAACCTGGGCTACGACGTGCTCGTCCCGCTCGACGCCACGCACACCTTCGACCTCACCGGACCGCAGGGGCTCTCCCTGACGGCCGACGAGCTCGCCACCGCCACCGCGGTGAACCTCCAGGGCGGCGGTTTCGCCCGCGTCGTCACCACGGCCGACCTCCTGCCGGCCTAGGGCGTAATGCAGCCCCTCCGGCGTTTGAGGAGCGGGGCCTCAAACGCCGGCGAGGCTACGAAACGGTCAGAGGACGTCGGTGGCGATGTTCGCGGCGACCTGCTCCAGCAGGGGACCCGCGTTCGGGATGGACTTGGCCGGGTCGGGCTCCAGGTCCGTGAGCGGGTACGCCTTGCTGATACCGGCCCCCTCCAGCGCCTCCTGGGTCAGCAGCAGCCGGCCGCACACCGCCACCACGGGCTTGCCCGCCGCCCGCGCCGCGGCCGCGACACCCGCCGGGGCCTTGCCGTGCAGGGTCTGCTCGTCCAGGGAGCCCTCACCGGTGATGACCAGCGTGGCGCGCTCCAGCGCCGGGGCGAAGCCCAGCACCTCCAGCATCAGCTCGATGCCGGGGCGGAACGTGGCACCGAGCAGCAGCGCCCCGTAGCCGATACCGCCCGCACCACCGGCACCCGGCAGCACCGCGCACTCGGCGGCCTTCGCGCCGATCGACTTCTCCAGCACCACCGCGAAGTGCGCCAGCGCCGCGTCGAGCGTCGCCACGTCCTCCGGGGAGGCGCCCTTCTGCGGGCCGTAGACCGCGGCGCAGCCCTTCGGGCCGGTCAGCGGGTTGTCCACGTCGCTCGCGAGGACGAACTCCACCTCCGCGA
The DNA here is from genome assembly GCF_002080455.1 of Streptomyces sp. Sge12. Taxonomy (NCBI): domain Bacteria; kingdom Bacillati; phylum Actinomycetota; class Actinomycetes; order Kitasatosporales; family Streptomycetaceae; genus Streptomyces; species Streptomyces sp. Sge12. Next base: position 1,602,798 of record NZ_CP020555.1, on the reverse strand, counting down.
ACCGCGGGTCGATCCCCGACAGATCGGCCGAGGCCAGCTCGGCCAGCGCGCCGCCGCCCGGACCGACCGGTTCGCCGTTCGCATCCAGGAACACCGCGCCGAGCGCGGCCAGCATGCCGGCGCCGCCGTCGGTGGTGGCGCTGCCGCCCACGCCGAAGACGATCGAGCGCGCGCCCGCGTCCAGCGCCGCCTTGAGGAGCTCGCCCGAGCCGTACGTGGTCGCCGTCAGCGCGGCGAAGGTGCCCGCCGGCAGCAGCTGCAGCCCGGAGGCCTCCGCCATCTCGACCACCGCGGTGCCCCCGCGCAGCGCGAAGGCGGCCGTGACCTGGTCGCCGAGGGGGCCGGTGACCCGTACCTCCCGGCGTTCGAAGCCGGCTGCCACGGCTGCCGCGACCGTTCCGTCGCCGCCGTCCGCGACGGGGAGGGTCTCGATCTCCACGTCCGGTACGGCCTTGCGCAGGCCCGCCGTGACCCGCTCCGCGACCTGAACGGCCGTGAGCGAGCCCTTGAATTTGTCCGCGGCGATGAGCACGCGCGCGGCCTCAGTTACTGCTCCGTCCGTCACCTTGCTATTCCCTTGCTATCGAACAGTGCAGTCGCGCCGCCATGAGCTTATCCGGAGGATCCTCCTATGCCCATGAGTGGCCTGGGCCACACCCGGCGCGCCATGCCCCTAAATAGGGATATACGCCTGCATAGTGTGGCCGCATGAGCGCGGAATCACTGGACCAGGCCCCTCCGGACGCTCCCGGAGGGGGAACCGAGGGTCCGGCGGACGGGGCACCCGACCACGCCGTCGTCACCGTGGGCGTGATCGCCGTGCTCGCCGTCGTCTCCTGGGCGGCCCTGGGCAAGGACTCCTTCGACACGGCGTCCGGCACCGCGCTCTCCTGGGTCCTCGGCAACTTCGCCTGGCTGTTCGTGATCGCCGCCGACCTCTTCCTCGTCATGTGCATCGTGCTCGCCATCAGCCGGTTCGGCCGGATCCGTCTCGGCGCCGACGACTCCGAGCCCGAATTCACCAACCTCGCGTGGATCGCGATGATGTTCAGCGCCGGCATGGGCATCGGCCTGATGTTCTACGGGGTGGGGGAGCCGCTCACCCACTACCTCGCGCCGCCCCCCGCCTCCGGAGCGGCCCCCGCCACCGGCGCCGCCGCCCTCGCGGCGATGGAGTACTCGTTCTTCCACTGGACCCTCACCCCCTGGGCGATCTACGGCATCGCCGGCCTCGCCCTGGCCTACGCGACCTTCCGCAAGGGCCGGGGCAACCGCCTCAGCTCCGCCTTCGTCCCCCTGATCGGCGAGGAACGGGCGAGCGGCCGGCCCGGCAAGGCCATCGACCTGCTGGCCGTGTTCGCCACCGTCTTCGGCACCGCCACCAGCCTCGGCCTCGGCGCACTCCAGGTCTCCAAGGGGCTGAACCTCACCACCGGCATCGAGGACTCCATCACCGTCGAGCTGATCATCATCGGCTCCCTGTCGGCGGCCTTCGTCCTCTCCGCCTTCTCCGGTCTGCACAAGGGCGTGAAGTGGCTCAGCACCATCAACCTCGTCCTGGCCGCCGTCCTGATGCTCTTCGTGTTCGTCCTCGGCCCCACCGTCTACATCCTCGACGTGATCCCCTCCAGCGTCGGCGGCTACCTGAGCGAGCTGGTGCCCATGGCCAGCCGCACCGGCGCCTTCACCGACTCCGCATGGCTCGGCGCGTGGACGATCTTCTACTGGGCGTGGTGGCTCTCCTGGGCACCCTTCGTCGGCACCTTCATCGCCCGCATCTCCCGCGGCCGCACCATCCGCGAGTTCCTCATCGGCGTCCTGCTCGTCCCCAGCGGAGCCACCGTCGTCTGGTTCTGCGTCATGGGCGGCACCGCCATCCGCCTCGACTCCACCGGCGCCGTCCACTTCGCCGCCAAGATCAAGGACGGAACGGAAGCCTCGCTCTTCGCGATGCTGGACGCCCTGCCGCTCTCCGCGGTCACCTCCTGGGTCGCCATGGTCCTGGTCATGACCTACTTCGTCACCAGCGCCGACTCGGCCTCCCTGGTCATGGGCTCGCTCACCAGCCGCGGCTCCCTCAACCCGCCCACCTGGCTCGTCGTCACCTGGGGCGTGCTGATGGCAGCCGTCGCCGCCGTCCTGCTCGTCGCGGGCGGCCTGAAGTCCCTGCAGACCGCCACCATCCTGGTCGCGCTGCCCTTCGCCCTCGTCATGATGCTGCTCTGCTGGGCCCTGGTGAAGGAACTGCGCACCGACCCCGGCGCCGGACCCGCCCGCCACCACCCCCTCCACGGGATGCGGGACGCCGTCCGCGCCATGGTCGGCGACGCCATCGACGAACAGGGGACGGCCCGCCACATGCGGCTGCGGCGCGTCGCGGAGTCCGCAGGGCGGGACGACGAGGACGGCACCACCGGCCCCGCCGGTCGACCTCGGTAGGGTGGCCGCGTGACCACCACGGATGACTACGCCACGTACATCGCGAGCCTGCCCCGGGTGCTGGCCGGTGCGGCCGCCCTCTACCGCGACACCGAGGGCAGGGTCCTGCTCGTCGAGCCCAACTACCGCGACGGCTGGGCCCTGCCGGGCGGCACCATCGAGTCGGACCGCGGCGAGTCACCGCGCACCGCGGCCCGCCGCGAGAGCGCCGAGGAGATCGGCCTCGACCTCCCCCTCGGCCGCCTGCTCGCCGTGGACTGGTCCCTGGGCACCGACCGCCCGCCGCTCGTCGCATACGTCTACGACGGCGGCGTGCTCGAAGCGGCCCAGCTCGCCGCCATCGAACTCCAGGAGGACGAGCTGCTCTCCTGGCGCCTGGTCGAACCCGGCGAACTCACCACATACCTGCTCGGATCGCTCGGGCTGCGCACCCAGGAGGCGTACCGCGTCGCGCAGTCGGGCGAGGACACCGCGGAACTGGAGAACGGCCGCCGCCCGGCCACCCCGTAAATAACACCGGGCTTACTTCGACCAGGACAGAATCAGCAGATGATCACGATGTACGCCTGGCCCAGCACCGCCGACGGGCCCGACGCCCTCCCCATGGTGCACTTCACCACCGACCAGCAGGCCGGTGGTGAAGTCACTCCGGAGGGAACCCCGGTCTGGATGTTCGACACCGCGATACGCGAGGGCGGCTGGCACCAGTTCACCGACTTCGAAGGCTGGTCCGTACCGGCCGCCGGCTGGCAGGCCTTCTACCGCCGGGAGGACGACCTCCTCGCCGTCACCGGACCCGGCTCCTGCGAAGGCTGGTACCAGGGCAACCTCGGCGCCGACGACGACTGGGTGACGGCCGCCGCCACCCAGCAGAGCGTCGTCCTGCTCGCCGCCCCGGTCCAGCACCCCTCGCTGTACGGCTACGCCGTCGAAGCGGGCGCCGCCTTCGCCCTGCTGGTCCCGCTCCTCGTCGTCTGACCCGCAGGGTCAGGCCAGCAGCTTGGCCTTGGCGCGGTCGAACTCCTCCTGCGTGATGTCGCCCTTGTCCTTGAGGGCGGCGAGCTTGTGCAGCTCGTCGGCGCTTCCGGAGCCCGCCGTCTTCTGGACGTACTCCTTGAAGGCGGCCTCGTTCTCCTGGACCTGCTTGATGTCCCGCTCACCCATGCTCTTGCCCCGGGCGATCAGGTAGACGAACACGCCCAGGAAGGGCACCACGAGCACGAAGATCAGCCAACCTGCCTTCCCCCAGCCGCTGAGGGTGTGGTCACGGAAGATATCCGTGATGACCTTGAAGAGCAGGAAGAACCACATGATCCACAGGAACAGGTACAGCATCGTCCAGAAGATGTTGAGAAGCGGATAGTCGTCCATGCCGGACTCCGATCATGTAGCGGTACCTCATTGATACAACCGCTTCATGAGGTCCGCACGCGGAGCGATCAGCCCCGCTCCCCGGCCTCGAACGCCAGCAGCCGCACCTTGCGGTCGACCCCGCCGCCGTAGCCCGTCATCCCGCCCGACGCGCCGATCACCCGATGGCAGGGGACGATGATCCCCACCGGGTTCTTCCCGTTCGCCAGGCCCACCGCGCGCGAGGCGCTGGGCCTGCCCAGCCTCGCCGCGAGCTCCCCGTAGGACCACGTCTGCCCGTACGGGATCCGCACGAGCTGCTCCCAGACACTGCGCTGGAAGTCCGTGCCCTCCAGACGCAACGGCAGATCGAAGGCGGTGAGCTCCCCGGCGAAGTACGCCGCCAGCTGGCGTACCACCTCCGGGAAAGGCGCCTCCTCGGCGGCCACCCGCTCCCCGAAGAACTCCTCGGCGGGCCGGTGCCGCTGCCCGGTCATGTAGAGGCCGCTGAGGACCCCGTCCGTGGCGACCAGCGTCAACGGGCCGTAAGGGCTCTCGACGACGGTGTGCCGCTTGACGGTGCTCACGTTCATGGTGGATCGCATCGCTGGTGCTCCTCAGGCGGGCAGATGGTTGATGGGGTGGGAGTCCGTGGCCCACAGGTACTGGACGGCGTACGCACGCCAGGGCCGCCAGCCGGCCGCCCGGGCGGTCAGCGCCGACGGGGTGGACGGCAGCCCGAGCCCCTGCGCCGCCCGCCGCACCCCCAGATCGGACGGCAGGAACGCATCCGGGTCGCCGAGCGCCCGCATCGCGATCACCTCCGTCGTCCACGGGCCGAAGCCGGGCAGCGCCGCGAGCTGCGCCCGCGCCGCCTCCCAGTCACTGTCGAAGCCGAGCGGCAGCGAGCCGTCGGCGAGCGCCGAGACCAGGGTGGTGAGCGTGGCGCGCCGGCTGCGCGGCAGGGCCAGCGACTCCGGGTCCAGCCCGGCGAGCGCCTGCGGGGAGGGGAAGAGGTGGGTCAGCCCGCCCAGCGGGTCCTCGACGGGCTCGCCGTACGCGGCGACCAGCCGGGCCGCATGCGTGCGCGCCGCCGCCGTGGAGACCTGCTGGCCCAGCACCGCCCGCACGGCGAACTCCGCCGCGTCGACGGTGCGGGGCACCCGGCGCCCGGGAGCCTTGTCCACGAGCGGGGCCAGCAGCGGATCGGAGCGCAGCTGCTCGTCGACGGCCTCCGGGTCGGCATCCAGGTCGAGCATCCAGCGGCAGCGGCTGATGGCGATCGTGAGGTCGCGCAGGTCCGTCAGGGCGAGCCGGCAGCCGATGTGGTCGGGCTGCGGGGTCAGGGCCACCACGCCTGTGCCGTACGGCAGGCGCAGCGTGCGGCGGTAGGCCCCGTCCCGCCACTCCTCGACCCCGGGGACGGCGGTCGCGGCCAGGTGCCCGAAGAGGTTGTCCGGGTTCAGCGGCGTCCGGAACGGCAGCCGCAGGCTGATCGTCCCCGGGATCCGCGGCGGGGCGTTCCTGCTCCGGCCGGCCTTGACCGCCCGCTCCCGCAGCTCGCTCGGGGCCAGGGCGAAGACCTCGCGGACCGTCTCGTTGAAGGTCCGGATGGAGGAGAACCCGGCGGCGAAGGCCACGTCGCCCATCGGGAGCTCGGAGGTCTCGATCAGCAGCCGGGCCGTCTGGGCGCGCTGGGCCCGGGCCAGGGCGAGCGGGCCGGCACCGAGCTCGGCGTTCAGCTGCCGCTCCACCTGGCGGGTGGAGTAGCCGAGCCGGCCGGCCAGGCCCGGCACGCCCTCCCGGTCCACGACCCCGTCCTGGATCAGCCGCATCGCGCGTGCGACGGCATCGGCGCGGGCGTTCCACTCCGGCGAACCGGGACTCGTATCGGGCCGGCACCGCTTGCAGGCCCGGAACCCGGCCTGCTGGCAGGCGGCGGCGCTGGGCAGGAAGGTCATGTTCTCGACCTTGGGCGGTACCGCGGGGCAGCTCGGCCGGCAGTAGATCCGCGTGGTCAGGACGGCGGTGAAGAACCAGCCGTCGAAGCGGGCGTCCTTCGACTGCACGGCCCTTACGCAGCGCTCGGTGTCGGTGTGCATGGCTCCAGGATCCGGGGCGCGGCCCACGACGGCTGGCGGTTTTCCGACATCAAGCCTACGCCGGGTCGGGGGGCTCCGGCGGGTGTCTCCGACGGAGGCCGGGCGGGGGGCCGGGCGGGGGGTCGGGCGGGGGCGGGGCCGGCGGTGGGGTGGGGGGTGTCCGGGGTAGGCATGATTTATGGCCCCCCGGCGGAACGGGACAGCACCCGGCGTTTCGGGCCACAAATCACGTTTTACACCCCGGACACCCCCCACCCCACCACCAGCCCCACCCCCACCCTCAGCCCACCCACCCCGTCCCACCCTCAGCCCACCCACCCCGCCCGAACGTGGGGGAGGGGGCTATACGGGTGCGGGCGGGCCCTTCGCGCCCTCCCCCTCTTCCCTCCCGCCTCCCTCCCCCGCCTCCCTCCCCCGGGGCAGGCATGGCGAGGGCGGGGGTGGGAGGGGGTGGTGGTGGGGCGGGGAGTGTCCGGGGTGTCAAACGTGATTTGTGGCCCTCACTCCCGAGTCCTGTGGAACCCGGCTCAGGGGCCATAAATCATGCCTACCCCGGACACTCCCCGCCCCACCACCACCCCCGGCCCTCGCACGCCCCCGCCCAGCCGCCCGGCCCCGGACAGCAAAAGGCCCCGGATGCCATCGGCATCCGGGGCCTTTCGGTACGGCTAGCGCAGCGTCGCGGCGCGGGCCTCACGGCGGTTGTGCCGGAAGGTGTTCGCCTTGCGGGTCGTCGCGAACAGCGGAATGGTCGCCGCCATCGCGATCTGCAGGGCGCAGCCCGCCTGGAGCAGCAGCTGCCCGCCGGGCGCGTCGAACGCCCAGGCCGCCAGCAGCCCCATCGCGCTGATGATCCAGCACAGCATCGCCACCGCGAGTACGCCCCGCGGCTTCGGGTACTCGACCCGGCTCACCATCAGCCAGGCCACCCCGATGATCGCGAGCAGCGTCGGGACGAACGGCAGCTCGAGCAGCACGATCGAGACGACCGTCAGCGCGCCGAAGGGGCTCGGCATGCCCTGGAACATGCCGTCCTTCATCGTCACGCAGCTGAATCTCGCGAGTCTGAGCACCACCGCGAGCAGCACGACGATCGCGGCCAGCGCCGACATCTTCTGGTGCGCGTCGACGGCGACCATGCCGTAGACGAGCACGAAGTAGGCCGGAGCGAGGCCGAAGCTGATCAGGTCCGACAGGTTGTCGAGCTCGGCACCCATCGGGGAGCTGCGCAGCTTGCGGGCCACGATGCCGTCGAAGAGGTCGAAGACCGCGGCGAGCAGCATCAGTATCACCGCCGTGGCGGCGCTGTTACGGGCCATGCCCGATTCGCCACTGCCGGTGAGGTGCGGAATGAGGATTCCGGTGGTGGTGAAGTACACCGCCATGAATCCGCATGTCGCGTTGCCGAGGGTGAGGGTGTCCGCTATCGACAGCCGCAGCGAGAGCGGCATGTCGTCCTCGGCGGACTCCTCCTCGGCAGGTTCGGGAACCCAGCCTGCGGCCGGAGTCTCAGGGTCAGTCACGGTCAATTCGTGTCACCCCCGCGGTGGTGGCCTGACCGACCTCGACCGCGACCTCGACGCCCTCGGGGAGGTAGATGTCGACGCGGGAGCCGAAGCGGATCAGACCGATGCGTTCGCCCTGCTCCACCTTGGTTCCGGCCGGCAGGTACGGGACGATGCGACGGGCGACGGCGCCGGCGATCTGCACCATCTCGATGTCACCGAGTTCGGTGTCGAAGTGCCAGACAACGCGCTCGTTGTTCTCGCTCTCCTTGTTGAACGCCGGGACGAATCCGCCGGGGATGTGCTCCACGGACGTCACCGTGCCCGCGAGGGGCGCGCGGTTGACGTGGACGTTCAGCGGGCTCATGAAGATCGCGACCCGGGTCCGTCCGTCCTTCCACGGCATGATGCTCTGCACCACACCGTCGGCGGGCGAGATGACACGGCCCTGAGCGATCTCACGCTCGGGGTCGCGGAAGAACCACAGCATGCCCGCGGCGAGCGCGGTGGCGGGCACGGCCGCCGCGGCCCAGCGTCCGGACTTGCGGGCCCGGGTGAGGCTGAGCGCCGCGGTGGCGACGGTCGGCAGAAGCCACGGCGATGCTCCGCGCGCGAGGCGTACGCCAAGGAGGCTGTCGCGAGGTGCAGAGGTTTGGCTGTGGGGCATGGATGACCTTCGTAGCGGGTGATTGCCGCGCCGCAAACAGGGGGACGGGACGGCGGCTTTACTGGAATGCTATCGGTTGCACGCAACAACTGGGCAAGCCAGAAGCCGAGTCGATGACCGTCAGCCAGTTACTGCCAGTGATCCTTTCGCAACGAACCCATGGACGATTCGCCGTAAAAGGGACTTTCAGCCCTGCAGCCGGTACTCCTCGAGCAGGCGTCGCCCGATGATCATTTTCTGGATCTCGGCGGTACCTTCGCCGATCAGCAGCATCGGGGCCTCCCGGTAGAGACGCTCGATCTCGTACTCCTTCGAGAACCCGTATCCACCGTGGATACGGAAGGCGTCCTCGACGACCTCCTTGCAGTACTCGGAGGCGAGGTACTTCGCCATCCCTGCTTCGAGGTCGTTTCGTTCCCCGGAGTCCTTTTTGCGTGCTGCATTGACCATCATCGCATGGGCGGCTTCGACCTTGGTAGCCATCTCGGCCAGCTTGAACTGAATCGCCTGGTGCTCGGCGATCGGCTTGCCGAAAGTGTGACGTTGCTGGGCATAAGAGACACCCAGTTCGAAAGCACGCTGAGCGACGCCACAGCCACGCGCCGCCACGTTCACGCGGCCGACCTCGACCCCGTCCATCATTTGGTAAAACCCTCGGCCGGTCTGGCCGCCGAGTACCCGATTGGCCGGAATGCGCAGTCCGTCCATGATGAGCTCGGTCGTGTCGACGCCCTTGTAGCCCATCTTGTCGATCTTGCCGGGGATGGTGAGGCCGGGACGCACCTCGCCGAAGCCCGGCTCCTTCTCCACGAGGAAGGTCGTCATCGACTTGTGGGGCGCCGTGCCCTCGGGGTGTCCTTCGTCACTTCGCACCAGAACGGCCACGAGGGTGGAGCTGCCACCGTTCGTCAGCCACATCTTCTGACCGTTCAGGACGTACTCGTCCCCGTCCTTCACCGCCTTGGACGTGATGGCCGACACGTCGGAGCCCAGCGCCGGCTCGGACATCGAGAACGCGCCGCGCACCTCGCCCAGGGCCATCCGCGGAAGGAAGTAGTCCTTCTGCTCCTGCGTGCCGTGCTGCTTGAGCATGTACGCCACGATGAAGTGGGTGTTGATGATGCCCGACACGGACATCCAGCCGCGGGCGATCTCCTCCACGCACAGGGCGTAGGTGAGGAGCGACTCACCCAGGCCGCCGTACTCCTCCGGGATCATCAGGCCGAAGAGGCCGAGCTCCTTGAGGCCGTCGACGATCTGCTGCGGGTACTCGTCGCGGTGCTCCAGCTCGGTCGCGACCGGGATGATCTCCTTGTCGACGAACTCCCGGACGGTCTTGAGGATCTCCCGCTGGACGTCGGTCAGCCCGGCGGTCTGGGCGAGTCGGGCCATGGCTACTTCCCCTGTTCCTTCAGCGTGGGGCGGCCGGGCTGCTCGCCGCCGCGCTCCTTGATGTACGTCTCGGTCGGGACCATCACCTTGCGCCGGAAGACGCAGACGAGGGTGCCGTCCTGCTTGTAGCCCTTGGTCTCCACGTAGACGATCCCGCGGTCGTTCTTCGACTTCGACGGGGTCTTGTCGAGGACCGTGGTCTCGCCGTAGATGGTGTCGCCGTGGAAGGTCGGCGCCACGTGCCGCAGGGACTCGATCTCCAGGTTGGCGATGGCCTTCCCGGAGACGTCCGGCACGGACATGCCGAGCAGCAGCGAGTAGATGTAGTTGCCCACGACGACGTTCTTGCCGAAGTCGGTGGTGTTCTCGGCGTAATTGCTGTCCATGTGGAGCGGGTGGTGATTCATGGTCAGCAGACAGAAGAGGTGGTCGTCGTACTCGGTGACCGTTTTTCCGGGCCAGTGCTTGTAGACCGCCCCGACCTCGAACTCTTCGTACGTGCGTCCGAACTGCATCGGGATCAGGCCTCCGCCGTCTTCTCGGTCGAGGGGTGTTCGAACTTGGTGGTGCGCTCCATGCCCGCGGCGCGGCCCTTGCCGGCGATGACCAGGGCCATCTTGCGGCTGGCCTCGTCGATCATCTCGTCGCCGAGCATCGCGGAGCCCTTCTTGCCGCCGGCCTCCGAGGTGCACCAGTCGTACGCGTCGAGGATCAGCTCGGCGTGGTCGTAGTCCTCCTGGGACGGGGAGAAGACCTCGTTGGCCGCGTCGACCTGGCCGGGGTGCAGGACCCACTTGCCGTCGAAGCCCAGTGCGGCGGCCCGGCCGGCCACCTCGCGGTAGGCGTCCACGTCGCGGATCTGGAGGAAGGGGCCGTCGATCGCCTGGAGGTTGTGCATGCGGGCCGCCATCAGGATCCGCATCAGGATGTAGTGGTAGGCGTCCGCCGGGTAGCCGGGCGGCTGCATGCCCACGACCAGGGACTTCATGTTGATCGAGGCCATGAAGTCGGCCGGGCCGAAGATGATGGTCTCCAGCCGGGGGGAGGCGGCGGCGATCTCGTCGACGTTCACCAGACCCTTGGCGTTCTCGATCTGCGCCTCGATGCCGATCTTGCCGACCTCGAAGCCCATGGTCTTCTCGATCTGGGTCAGCAGCAGGTCCAGCGCCACGACCTGCTGGGCGTCCTGGACCTTCGGCAGCATGATGCAGTCGAGGTTCTGGCCGGCGCCCTCGACCACCGTGACGACGTCACGGTAGGTCCAGTGGGTGGTCCAGTCGTTGACGCGCACGACGCGGGTCTTGCCGGTCCAGTCGCCGTTGTTCAGCGCGTCCACGATGGTGTGGCGGGCGCCTTCCTTGGCGAGCGGCGCGCAGGCGTCCTCCAGGTCCAGGAAGACCTGGTCGGCCGGCAGGCCCTGGGCCTTCTCCAGGAACCGCGGGTTCGAGCCGGGCACCGCGAGGCAGGAGCGACGCGGGCGAAGGCGGTTCACCGGGTGGACTGGCGTGGTCATGCGGGGACCTCCGTGCTTGCAACGAGTGCGTTGTCGATGTCGAGGGGGGCGAGCTTGTTGGCCTTGCGGATCTCGTCGACGATACGGCCGATGATCTCCGTGATGCCGAAGTCCTTCGGCGTGAAGACGGCGGCGACACCCGCTGCCTTGAGCGCCACGGCGTCGGCGTTCGGAATAATGCCTCCGACGATGACCGGGATGTCACCCGCCCCCGCCAGTCGCAGGCGTTCCAGGACGTCAGGGACCAGGGCGCTGTGCGAGCCGGACAGGATGGACAGTCCCACGCAGTGCACGTCCTCGGCCAGCGCCGCTGCGGAGATCTCCTCCGGCGTCAGCCTGATGCCCTGGTAGACCACCTCGAATCCGGCGTCGCGGGCCCGGACGGCGATCTGCTCGGCGCCGTTGGAGTGCCCGTCCAGGCCGGGCTTGCCGACGAGCAGGCGCAGTCGGCCCGAGCCGAGCTCGTCGGCGGTACGGGTCACCTTCTCGCGGACCTCGTGCATCGGCGTACCGGGTTCGGCGGTGACGGCCACCGGGGCCGAGGAGACTCCGGTCGGGGCGCGGAACTCGCCGAACACCTCGCGCAGAGCGCCGGCCCACTCGCCGGTGGTGACACCGGCCCGGGCGCACTCGAGCGTTGCTTCCATCAGGTTCTCGGTGCCCGCCGCGGCCTCCTTGAGGCGGTCCAGAGCCTGCCGGGTGGTGGGGAAGACGAACGGGTCGCCGTTCCCCTGGCGGTCGGAGGACTCTTCGCGCTCGGCGCGCCAGCGGCCGATGCGCTCCACGGTCAGCGCCTCCACGGCGCTGTCGACCGTCATGATGGCGCCGTCCAGGTCGGCCGTGAGCGGGTTCTCCTCGGTCTGCTGGTAGCAGTTGACACCGACGATCTTGTCCTCGCCGGCCTCGATCCGTGCTCGCCGTTCGGCGTGCGAGGAGACCAGCTGGGACTTCAGGTACCCGGACTCGACGGCCGCCATGGCGCCGCCCATCTCCTGGATCCGGTCGATCTCGGCCAGGCAGTCGGCGACCAGGGAGTCGACTTTGGCCTCGATGACGTGGGATCCGGCGAAGATGTCCTCGTACTCCAGCAGGTCGCTCTCGTGCGCCAGGACCTGCTGGATGCGCAGCGACCACTGCTGGTCCCAGGGCCGGGGCAGGCCCAGCGCCTCGTTCCAGGCGGGCAGCTGCACGGCGCGGGCGCGGGCGTCCTTGGAGAGGGTGACCGCGAGCATTTCCAGCACGATGCGCTGGACGTTGTTCTCGGGCTGTGCCTCGGTCAGGCCCAGGGAGTTGACCTGGACGCCGTAACGGAAGCGGCGCTGCTTCGCGTTCTCGATGCCGTAGCGCTCCTGGGTGACCTTGTCCCAGATGCGGCCGAAGGCGCGCATCTTGCACATCTCCTCGATGAAGCGGACGCCCGCGTTCACGAAGAAGGAGATCCGGGCGACGACCTCGCCGAAGCGGTCCTCGGGCACCTGGCCCGAGTCGCGCACCGAGTCGAGGACGGCGATCGCCGTGGACATGGCGTACGAGATCTCCTGGACCGGGGTGGCCCCGGCCTCCTGGAGGTGGTACGAGCAGATGTTGATCGGGTTCCACTTGGGGATGTGGTTGACCGTGTACGCGATCATGTCGGTCGTCAGCCGCAGGGACGGCCCCGGCGGGAAGACGTGCGTCCCGCGCGAGAGGTACTCCTTGACGATGTCGTTCTGGGTGGTGCCCTGGAGCTGGGCGATGTCCGCGCCCTGCTCCTCGGCGGCCACCTGGTAGAGCGCCAGCAGCCACATGGCGGTGGCGTTGATCGTCATCGAGGTGTTCATCTGCTCCAGGGGTATGTCCTGGAACAGCCGCCGCATGTCGCCCAGATGGGAGACCGGGACCCCGACCCGGCCCACCTCGCCGCGGGCGAGGATGTGGTCGGGGTCGTATCCGGTCTGGGTCGGCAGGTCGAAGGCGACCGACAGACCCGTCTGGCCCTTGGCGAGGTTGCGGCGGTACAGCTCGTTGGACGCCTCGGCCGTGGAGTGGCCGGCGTACGTCCGCATGAGCCACGGACGGTCCTTCTGGCGCTCTGTCATCTCAGGCTGTCCCTTAGGCCTTTGAACGGTCTCAGACGTTGCGGAAGCGGTTGATGGCGTCGAGGTGCTTGGCGCGCATCTCGTGGTCGCGGACGCCCAGGCCCTCCTCGGGGGCCAGCGCGAGGACGCCGACCTTGCCCTGGTGGAGGTTGCGGTGGACGTCGTAGGCGGCCTGGCCGGTCTCCTCCAGGGAGTAGACCTTCGACAGCGTGGGGTGGATCTTGCCCTTGGCGATGAGGCGGTTGGCCTCCCATGCCTCGCGGTAGTTGGCGAAGTGCGAGCCGACGATCCGCTTCAGCGACATCCACAGGTAGCGGTTGTCGTACTGGTGCATGTAGCCCGAGGTCGAGGCGCAGGTGGTGATGGTGCCGCCCTTGCGGGTGACGTAGACCGAGGCGCCGAAGGTCTCGCGGCCCGGGTGCTCGAAGACGATGTCGATGTCCTCGCCGCCGGTCAGCTCGCGGATCTTGGAGCCGAAGCGCTTCCACTCGCGCGGGTCCTGGGTGTGCTCGTCCTTCCAGAACTTGTAGCCCTCGGCGTTGCGGTCGATGACCGCGGTGGCGCCCATGGCCCGGCAGATGTCCGCCTTCTCGGGGCTGGAGACCACGCAGATCGGGTTGGCGCCGCCGGCCAGCGCGAACTGGGTGGCGTAGGAGCCGAGGCCGCCGCTGGCACCCCAGATCAGGACGTTGTCGCCCTGCTTCATGCCGGCGCCGTTCTGGGAGACCAGCTGGCGGTAGGCGGTGGAGTTGACCAGGCCGGGGGAGGCGGCCTCCTCCCAGCTCAGGTGGTCGGGCTTCGGCATCAGCTGGTTCGACTTGACGAGCGCGATCTCGGCCAGGCCGCCGAAGTTGGTCTCGAAGCCCCAGATGCGCTGCTCGGGGTCGAGCATCGTGTCGTTGTGGCCGTCGGAGGACTCCAGCTCGACGGACAGACAGTGCGCGACGACCTCGTCGCCCGGGTTCCAGGCGTTGACGCCGGGGCCGGTGCGCAGGACGACGCCCGCGAGGTCGGAGCCGATGACGTGGTACGGGAGGTCGTGGCGCTTGGTGAGCTCCGACAGGCGCCCGTAGCGCTCCAGGAAGCTGAAGGTGGAGACCGGCTCGAAGATCGAGGTCCACACGGAGTTGTAGTTGACCGAGGAGGCCATGACGGCGACCAGGGCCTCGCCCGGGCCCAGCTCCGGCACCGGGACGTTGTCCAGGTGAAGGGACTTGCGCGGGTCCTTCTCGCGTGTCGTCAGCCCCGCGAACATTTCCGCCTCGTCCTTGTGCACGGTGATCGCGCGGTACGAGTCGGGCAGCGGCAGGGCCGCGAAGTCTGCGGCGGTGGCGGACTGCGACTGAATCGCGTCCAGGATGTCCTTCACGGTAGAGCCTCCGGCTAGCGCTGATGAGGGTGCGCTGAGGTGAGCGGGGTGCGTGGTGCGGGTGCGGTGTGCCGTCGGTCCGGCTGGTGCGGTGGTGCGGGGCGACGCCCGTGGTGGGGCGTGCGGGTGCCTGGTGACGCAGGCAATCCGGGGCGCGTTCCGTGCCGTGTGGGCGTGGGTCGCGGGGACATCCGGACGACTTCAACGTATGGCACCCCGTGTCACCCGGCAAGGCACCGCGTGCCAAAACTTTCTCTCATTTGGCGATTGACCTGCACCGATGAGCGATGATCGATCAGAGTTACCGGCGAGTAGGGGCAAGCCGGACATACGAAAGCGGCCGCCCCCGGAAGGGGAGCGGCCGCTGTGACGTGCGTGACTCCTGGCCGGCCGGACTGCTGCCGGCTACGTGGCGCGCAGGGCCTCTTCGATGGTCCGCATGACCTCGTCCAGCGGGGCATCGGTACGGGCCACCGCCACCAGCACCTCGCCCTGCGTACGGACGGCCGCCGGCGCGGCCGGGGCCGTGCTCAGCGTGCGTCCCGCGCCGATGCCCGAACCGAAGGTCTTGCGGACGATCGAGAAGGCGTGGTCCAGCTGGGCCTCCACGTCGCCCTGACCGCCCGCGCGCAGCCAGCGCCGCAGCACGTGGTTGTGGGCGGTGACCACCGCCGAGGCGGCCACCTCGGCCAGCAGCGGGTCGTCGTTGCCGTCGTGGTGGTCGTGCTCGTCGAAGTGGGCCAGCAGGTAGCGGGTGAACAGCCGCTCGTACCGGGCCACCGAGGCGATCTCCCGCTCCCGCAGCGCCGGCACCTCGCGCGTCAGCCGGTAGCGCTCCACCGACACCGCCGGCGAGGCGGCGTACATCTTCATGACTTCCTTGATCCCGCGGCACACCGTGTCGAGCGGGTGCTCGTGCGCCGGGGCCACGTCCAGGACGGCCTCGGCGCGGGTCAGGGTGTCGTCGTGGTCCGGGAAGATCGCCTCTTCCTTGGACCGGAAGTGCCGGAAGAAGGTCCGGCGCGCCACTCCGGCGGTCGCCGCGATCTCGTCGACCGTCGTCGCCTCGTACCCCTTGGTCGCGAAGAGCTCCATGGCCGCGGCGGCGAGCTCACGGCGCATCTTGAGCCGCTGCGCGGCCGCCTTGGTGCCGGCCGTGCTTTCCGGGGTGTCGGAGGCTGCGGCGGCGCGGGGCGAGGTCTTGGCGGGCTGGGACATAGAGCGAAAGTACTTCATTCGTGCAGGGGAGCGCGCCTGCGGGGGGTGGGAGAGGGGTGGATGCGGGGGAGGGCCCGCACTGGGCTCGTGAGGGTTGGCCCGCCGTGAGGGTCCGGCGGGCCCGAGCAGCCCTCCCCACGCATCCGGCTCGTGGCCCGACCGATTACCGGCGGGCGGCGTACTCACGGAAACCGCGGCCGGTCTTCCGGCCCAGGCAGCCCGCCGCGACCAGGTGCTCCAGCAGCGGGGACGGGGCCAGGCCCGGGTCGCGGAACTCCTTGTGCAGGACCTTCTCGATGGCCAGCGAGACGTCGAGGCCGACCACGTCCAGGAGCTCGAACGGACCCATCGGGTAGCCGCCGCCCAGCTTCATCGCGGCGTCGATGCGGTCGATGTCCGCGTAGTGCTCCTCGACCATCTTGATCGCGTTGTTGAGGTACGGGAACAGCAGCGCGTTCACGATGAAGCCGGCCCGGTCGCCGCAGTCCACCGGGTGCTTGCGCACCTTGACGCAGATCTCGCGGACCGTGGCGTGCACGTCGTCGGCCGTCAGGACGGTCCGGACCACCTCGACCAGCTTCATCGCCGGGGCCGGGTTGAAGAAGTGCATGCCGATCACGTCCTGCGGACGCGAGGTCACGCGGGCGACCGCGATCACCGGCAGCGAGGAGGTGGTGGTGGCCAGCACGGCACCCGGCTTGCAGACCTTGTCCAGCGTCGCGAACAGCTCCTGCTTGACCGCGAGGTCCTCGGCGACGGCCTCCACGGCCAGGTCCACCTCGGCGAAGGCGTCCAGCGAACCGGCCGGGGTGATCCGGTCCAGGGTCTGCGCGGCGCCCTCCTCGGTCAGGCGGCCCTTGGACACCGCACGGCCCAAGGACTTCCCGATCGCGGCCTTCGCGGCCTCGGCCTTCTCCTGGCTGCGGGCGGCGAGCACCACGCTGTAGCCGGCCTGCGCGAAGACCTGGGCGATGCCGCTCGCCATGGTCCCCGAGCCGGCCACGCCGACGGAGCTGACGGGGCGGCCCGCGCCGACCAGGGACCCGTCGAGCGGGGTCTGGAGGTCGCGGACGATGACCGAGCTGCCCGGGGCCTCGTACGTGTAGAAGCCGCGGCCGGACTTCTGCCCGGTCAGGCCGGCCTCGGCGAGCTGGCCCAGGATCGGGGCCGGGGCGTGCAGCCGGTCGCCGGAGGAGGTGTACATGGCCTCCAGGACGGTACGGGCGGTGTCCACGCCGATCAGGTCGAGCAGCGCGAGCGGGCCCATGGGCAGGCCGCAGCCGAGCCGCATGGCCGCGTCGATGTCCTCGCGGGAGGCGTACCGGGCCTCGTACATGGCGGCGGCCTGGTTGAGGTAGCCGAACAGCAGGCCGTCGGCGACGAAGCCGGGCCGGTCGCCGACCGCGACGGGCTCCTTGCCCAGCTCGCGGGCCAGTTCGGTGACCGCCTCGACGGCCGGCGGGGCGGTCAGGACGCAGGAGACGATCTCGACCAGCTTCATCGCCGGGACCGGGTTGAAGAAGTGCACGCCCACCACGCGCTCGGGGCGCTGGGACTCGGCGGCCATCCGCGTCACCGACAGGGCGTTGGTGCCGGTGGCCAGGATGGTGTCGGGCCGGACGATCGCGTCGAGCTCGCGGAACACCTGCTGCTTGATCTCGTACGACTCGGGCACGACCTCGATGACGAGATCGGCCTCGGCGGCCGCGCCCAGGTCCGTGAAGGTGCGGAAGCGGGCGAGCACGTCCGCCCGCTCCTGCTCGGTGAGCCGCTCCCGGGCGACGGAGCGCGCGGTGGCCGCGGCGAGGGAGGTCGCGGCCCGCAGGGCGGCGGCCTCGCTGATGTCGATGCCGATGACCTCGCGGCCGGCCCGGGCGAGGACCTCGGCGATGCCGGTGCCCATCGTGCCGAGGCCGACGACGGCGATGGTCTGGAGGGTGGGCTGACTGGACTGACGGTCCATCGAGGGACTCCAGTGGAAGAGGGTGACGACTGAGGGGTGCGCGCGGCGCACGGCGCGCGCGGATGCCGTACGGAAGAGCCGTGCGGTGCGAGGGCCCGGGGTGAGGGAGCCCGACGGGAGGAGCCCGCGGGGAGCATCTCCCCGGGGCGGGAACGGCGGACCCTGTCCCGGGGTCTCACCGTGAAAAAACGAACCGACCGGCACGAGGCGGCTGCGTCACCAGGCCGCCCTCGTACGTGTTGGAACGACAGTAACTCGCCGGTAACTGGTCCGCCATAGCTGGGAGATGTGACCTGTACCGCCGAAATGTACCGATCATCGATCATCGATCAACCCGCTGTCGCTGATGTCCCGAAACCCGGCGCGGCGACCGCTGTGTCCCCCTAGGGTGGCCGGGTGAACGACGTGCTGGAGCGCCTGCGGGCGGAGGCGGGACCGTCACCCGAGTACGAGGTGCTGCTCACGGCCGCCCCCGACGCCCTGGCCGCCTCCCTGACCTCGGCCGGCCTGCCGCTGTGGGCCCGCGAACTGGCCGCGTACCGGCTGGGCCTCGCCGGAGACCGCCGCGCCTTCGAGTCCCTCGTCCTGCTCCTCAACCACCGCGACCCGGCCCGCTGCTCGGCCGCCGCCGAGGCGCTGGCCGTCCTGGACGACCCGCGCACCGCCCGCGCGGCGGCGGCGCTCGCCACCAACAGCCTGCGCACCGCCTACGCCCTGCAGCCCGTGCGGCTGCTCACCGCCCTGCGCGCCCCCGAGTCCGTACCGGCCCTCATGGCCACCCTGGGGCGGCTGCTGTCCCCGCACGACCCGTACTGGCGGGTGGCGCTGGCCTGCGTCGAGGGCCTCGGCGCACTCGCCGACCCCCGCGCACGCGAACTCCTCACCCGCGCCCAGTCCCACCCCCGCCTCGCCGTCGCGGCCACGGCCGCGCTCCGCAACCTCTAGACCGCGTCTTCCGGACCGTTTCTTCTAGACCGTCTCTTCCGCAACGACCGCGAAGGCCTCCACCTCCACCAGGAGTTCGGGCCGGAACAGCGCAGAGACCTGTACCGCCGAGGAGGCCGGGAGGCGGTCCTGCGGGATCACCGCCTCGCGGGCCTCCCGTACCGCCGGGAGGTGGGCGATGTCCGTGACGAAATAGGTCAGCTTCACGACGTCGTCGAAGGTGGCCCCGGCCGCCGCCAGGCACCGGCGCAGGTTCTCGAACACCTGCCGGGCCTGGGCGGCCGGATCGCCCTCGCCCACGACCCCGCCCCGCTCGTCGAGCGCGCACTGACCCGACACGGCGACGAACCGGCCCGTGCCCCAGACGACGTGGCTGTAGTGGGGGGCCGGGCCGATCCCCTCCGGCGCCGGGACACGGGTGATGCGGCTGCTGTGCGACGGTGTCGTGGTCATGGCAGCGATCATGCCCCGGAAGGCATCAGCCCCGGAAGGCGTCATCCCCGGAAGCCGAGCAGGCCGTGCAGGGCCGCGCCGCCCGCCGACGGGGGCACGGCGCGGGTGGCCGTGGCCGGCTTCGGAGCCGGCTGGGCGGGGCAGGTGGCGTCCGAGGCCCGGCCCGTCGCCAGGTAGGCCGCCACCTTCTCGTCCAGGCACTTGTTGCCGCTCAGGGAGACGCCGTGGTTGCCGCCGCCCTCCTCGACCACCAGGGCCGAACCCGAGAGCTTCTCCCGCATGCTGAGCGCCCCCTCGAACGGGGTCGCAGCGTCCTCCGTCGCCTGCAGCAGCAGGGCCGGCGGGAGATCCGCATTGGTCACGTCCGGCGCGCGCAGCGCCTCCGTCGGCCAGAACGCGCACGGCGCGTTGTACCAGGCGTTGTTCCAGGTCATGAACGGCGCCTTGGCGTGGGTGCGCCACATGTCGGCGCGCCACTGGTTCCAGTCCTTCGGCCAGGCCGAGTCCCGGCACTGCACCGCCGTGTAGACGCTGTAGCCGTTGCCCGCCGCCGCCTCCACCGCGCCGAGCCGCCCGTAGGCGCTCGCCAGCGGCTTCGGGTCCTTGCGCACGGAGTACGCCGAGAAGGCCTCGGCGAGGAGCGGCCAGTAGCCGTTGAAGTAGCCGCCCGGCATGAAGGTGTCCTCCAGCTCCGCCGGCCCCACCCTGCCGTCCGCCGGGCTCTCGCGCAGCGCGTCCCGCATCGCGTACCAGCGCCGCTCGACCGCCGCCGGGTCGGTGCCCAGTTGGTAGGTGGCGTCGTACTGGGCCACCCAGGCCAGGAACGCCTTGTGGCGGGCGTCGAAGGCGAGGTCCTGGGCGAGGTTGTCCTCGTACCAGACGCCGCCCGGGTCGACCACGGAGTCCAGGACCAGCCGGTGCACCCGCCCCGGGTGCAGCTTGGCGTACACCGCGCCGAGGTAGGTCCCGTAGGAGTAGCCGAAGTAGCTGATCCGCTCCGCGCCGAGGGCGCCGCGCAGCACCTCGAGGTCGCGGGCGGCCGAGACGGTGTCGATGTACGGCAGCACGTCCGCGTGCCGGGACCCGCAGGACTCGGCGAAGGACCGCACCCGGTCCAGATTGGCCCGCTCGGTCGCCGCGTCCAGGGGCACCGAGTCCGGCCGGACGGGCTTGAAGTGGCTGTCCGCGCAGTCCAGGGCCGGCTCGCTCCTGCCGACGCCCCGGGGGTCGAAGCCGATCACGTCGTACTGGGCGGCCACCTCCTTGGGGAGGGCGGAGGCGACGTACGCGGCCAGGCTGCGGCCACTGCCGCCCGGGCCGCCGGGGTTGACCAGCAGCGGGCCCTGGGAGGTGGGGCCGGAGTGGGGGACCCGGGTCAGGGCGAGGGCGATCTGCCGCCCGCCCGGGCGGGCGTGGTCGAGGGGCACCTTGAGGGACGCGCACTGGAGCCTGGGCTGCGACGGGGTCGCGCACTCGGCCCAGCGCAGCGCCGCCTGCGCCTGCGCCGGGGCGGCCGGATCGGCCGGGGCGGCGGGCGCGGCCGTGACCGGGCTCGCGAGGGCGGCGGCGACGGTCGCGGCGACGGTGGAGAGCGACAGCAGGACAGCAGCGCGCTTCTTCAAGGGGTGGAGCATGGGGCCTCCCAGCCGAGGGTTCTGGGCGGAATCGTCCCGGAAACCGTGCCCGGAAGGCGGTATTACGCCGCGGATTGGCCCGATGTGATGACCGTTCAGGCGGCGCCGGACGTCACAGGAGGCTGAGCTGGGTGGCCCCGGCGGGCGCGGGGTCCTCCGGGCGCTCCGGGGTGACGATGGCGCGCGACGCTCCCCGGCGCGACGGGCCGATGCCGAATTCGGCCGCGAGTTCGTGGACTTGGCGGGTGATCCGGCGCTGGTACCAGGTGGGCGCGTAGGACCCGCCCGCGTACATCCGCTCGTACCGGGGGACCAGGTGGGGGTGGTGGGCGCCCAGCCAGGCCGTGAACCACTCGCGCGCCCCGGGCCGCAGATGGAGTACCAGGGGTGTCACGGAGGTCGCGCCGGCCTCGGCCACGGCGCGCACCGTCGCCCGCAGCTGCTCCGGGGAGTCCCCGAGGAAGGGGATCACCGGGGCCATCAGCACCCCGCACTCGATCCCGGCGTCGGTCAGGGTGCGTACGGCGGCCAGTCGGGCGGCGGGGGACGGGGTGCCCGGCTCGACCGTCCGCCAGAGCCCGGGGTCGGTGAAGCCGACGGAGACCGAGATGCCGACCTCGGCGGCGCCCGCCGCCTGGCGCAGGAGGGGGAGGTCGCGCAGGATCAGCGTGCCCTTGGTGAGGATCGAGAAGGGGTTGGCGTGGTCGCGCAGCGCCTCGATGATCCCGGGCATCAGCCGGTAGCGGCCCTCGGCGCGCTGGTAGCAGTCGACGTTGGTGCCCATGGCGATGTGTGCGCCGGACCAGCGGGGTGAGCCGAGCTCGCGGTGCAGCAGGTCGGGGGCGTTGGTCTTGACGACGATCTGCGAGTCGAAGCCGATGCCGGTGTCGAGGTCGAGATAGCTGTGGGTCTTGCGGGCGAAGCAGTACACGCAGGCGTGACTGCACCCCCGGTACGGGTTCACGGTCCATTCGAACGGCATGCGCGAGGCGCCGGGCACCCGGTTGACGATCGACCGCGCGCGCACTTCGTGGAAGGTGATCCCCCGGAATTCGGGGGTGTCGACGGTGCGGGTGACGACGGCGTCGGCCCCGAACAGCGCGGCGGGGCCGCCGGAGCCCTCGGTCAGATTCTCCCAGCGCATGGTGCCTCCTCGATGGTTCACCGGCAGAATAGAACAAACGTTCCCATGATCGTGCGGGGAACCCCCGACCGGGTGTGCGGGCGCCGGACGGCAGCCGGGGCCGGATTTGGGCGCCCGGCCCGGAGGTGGTTGGCTTCGCCGTGACGAGCGATCACAACTGCTGGAGGAACAGCTATGGCGCAGGTCGAGGCCACCACGGAGCGGATCATCGCGGCCGACGCGGAGACCGTGTTCGACGCGCTGGCGGACTACACCGGGACCCGCGGGAAGCTGCTGCCCGAGCACTTCAGCGAGTACGAGGTGCGCGAGGGCGGCGACGGCGAGGGCACCCTGGTCCACTGGAAGCTCCAGGCCACCAGCAAGCGCGTCCGCGACTGCCTGCTGGAGGTCACCGAGCCCACCGACGGCCAGCTGGTGGAGAAGGACCGCAACTCCTCCATGGTCACCACCTGGGTGGTCACCCCCGCCGGCGAGGGCAAGTCCAAGGCCGTGGTCACCACCGTGTGGAACGGCGCCGGCGGCATCGGCGGCTTCTTCGAGCGCACCTTCGCGCCCAAGGGCCTCGGCCGGATCTACGACACCCTGCTGGAGAACCTGGCCACCGAAGTGGAGCGCTGAGCAACGGCGTTGACGGTGAGGCCGGGGAAACGGCCTCACCGGATCGGGTGAACCCGGACGCCCGGCGGGCGGCGCGCCGCGCGCCGCGCCGGGGCGCGAGCCCCACGGCCCCCGGGGGCCTCGGCGGCTAGGGTGGGCCCCTGAGCGCAACCGACCGCCCGGGGGCCCGATGAAGATCCTCATCTCCGCCGACATGGAAGGCGCCACCGGCGTCACCTGGCCCGCGGACGTGCTGCCCGGAACCCCGCAGTGGGAACGCTGCCGCGTGATGTTCACCTCCGACGTCAACGCCGCCGTACTCGGCTTCTACGACGGCGGGGCCGACCAGGTCGTCATCAACGAGGCGCACTGGACCATGCGCAACCTGCTGCTGGAGAAGCTCGACGCCCGCGCCGAGATGCTCACCGGCCGCCACAAGACCCTCTCCATGGTCGAGGGCGTCCAGCACGGCGACGTCGACGGCGTCGCCTTCGTCGGCTACCACACCGGGGCCGGCTCCGAGGGGGTCCTCGCCCACACCTACCTCGCCAACTCCATCACCGGGGTCTGGCTCAACGGGACCCGCGCCAGCGAGGGGCTGCTCAACGCCCACGTCGTCGCCGAGTACGGGGTCCCCGTCATCCTGGTCACCGGCGACGACCTCACCTGCGTCGACGCCGCCGGATACGCCCCGGGCGCCGCGACCGTCGCCGTCAAGGACCACGTCTCGCGCTACGCCGCCGTATGCCGGACCCCCGCCCGCACCGCCGCAGACATCCGCGCCGCCGCGAAGGAGGCCACCGCCCTCGCCGTGCGCCGCGAACCCGTCCGCGGCGGCCCCTTCACGGTGGAGCTGGAGTTCGACGCCGCCCACCTGGCGATGGCCGCGACGGTGGTCCCGGGCGTGGAGCGCAGCGGGGAGCGCAAGGTCGCGTACAGCACCGGGACGATGTACGAGGGGATCCGGGCCTTCAAAGCGGTCACGACGGTCGTCTCGGCGGCCGTGGAGGAGCAGTATGGCTGACATGTGCGCAATCAACGCCGAGGGCCCCGCCGGCGCCGTCGACGCGCTGGACCGGGCGGACGCGGTGGACCGGGCGGCTCTCGACGAGGCCGTCGAATTCACCTCCGGTCTCATCAGGATCGACACCACCAACCGGGGCGGCGGCGACTGCCGCGAGCGTCCCGCCGCCGAGTACGTCGCCGAGCGGCTCGCCGGGGCCGGACTGGAACCGCTCCTGCTGGAGCGCACCCCGGGCCGCACCAACGTGGTCGCCCGGATCGAGGGCACCGACCCCTCCGCCGAGGCCCTCCTCGTCCACGGCCACCTCGACGTGGTCCCGGCCGAGGCCGCCGACTGGAGCGTCGACCCCTTCTCCGGCGAGGTCCGGGACGGCGTGGTCTGGGGGCGCGGCGCCGTCGACATGAAGAACATGGACGCGATGGTGCTGGCCGTCGTACGCGCCTGGGCGCGCGCGGGAGTGAAACCGCGCCGGGACATCGTGATCGCCTACACCGCCGACGAGGAGGACAGCGCGGTCGACGGCTCCGGCTTCCTCGCCGACCGGCACCCGCACCTCTTCGACGGCTGCACCGAGGGCATCAGCGAGTCCGGCGCCTTCACCGTGCACACCGGCCCCGGCGGCCGCGCCCTCTACCCGATCGCGGCGGGGGAGCGGGGCACCGCCTGGCTGAAGCTGACCGCGCACGGCACCGCCGGCCACGGATCGAAGCCCAACCGGGCCAACGCCGTCACCCGGCTCGCCGCCGCCGTCGCGCGGATCGGCGAGCACGAATGGCCCGTCCGGCTCACCGACACCGTCACCGCCTGCATCACCGAACTCGCCGCCCTGCAAGGCCTGTCGGTGGACCCGCACCGTCCCGGCCTCGACCTCGACGAGCTCCTCGACCGCCTCGGCCCGGCCGGCGCCCTGGTCCGGGCGACCGTCCGCAACAGTGCCAACCCGACCATGCTCAGCGCCGGTTACAAGCTCAACGTGATCCCCGAGCACGCCACCGCCCATGTCGACGGCCGCACCGTGCCCGGCGGCGAGGCCGAGTTCGCCGCCACCCTCGACGCCCTCACCGGACCCGACGTGCACTGGGAGTTCCACCACCGGGAGGTCGCCCTCCAGGCCCCGGTCGACGGGCGGACGTACGGGATCCTGCGCGAGTCGGTCGAGCGGTTCGACCCGGCCGGGCACGTGGTCCCCTTCTGCATGGCGGGCGGCACCGACGCCAAGCAGTTCTCCCGCCTCGGCATCACCGGCTACGGCTTCTCCCCGCTCAAGCTGCCGCCCGGCTTCGACTACTGGGCCCTCTTCCACGGCGTGGACGAGCGGGTCCCCGTCGAGGCCCTGCACTTCGGCGTCCGGGTCCTCGACCACGCACTGCGGACCCTGTGAGCGGGGCCCGGTGATGGCGGCGACGACCCGGCCCTACGGCAGCTGGCCCTCGCCCATCGACGCGGGGCTCGCCGCCTCCCTCGACGGGCGGCCCGAATACCTGGGCACGGTCGGCCCCGAGGTGTGGTGGACCGAGCCCCGGCCGCGGGAGGCCGGCCGCCGGACCCTGGTGCGCCGCCGCCTCACCGCCGCCGGCCCCGAGATCACCGAACTGCCCGCCCCGTGGAACGTGCGCAGCCGCCTCACCGAGTACGGGGGCCTGCCCTGGGCCGGGGCCGAGCGGCCCGCCGGCGGCCCCCTGCTGGTCTTCGTCCACTTCGCCGACCAGCGGCTGTACGCGTACGAGCCCGACGCGCCCGGCGGCCCCGCCCCGCGGCCCCTCACCCCGCTCTCCCGGACCGGCGGCGGCCTGCGCTGGGCCGACCCGGTGCTGCGCGGCGACGAGGTCTGGTGCGTGCTGGAGGAGTTCACCGGGCCCGCGCCGACCGATGTGCGCCGGGTGCTGGCCGCCGTACCGCTGGACGGCTCCGCCGCGCGGTCGCGCGGCGCGGTGCGGGAGCTGACGGACGACCGGTACCGCTTCACCACCGGCCCCCGGCTCTCCCCGGACGGCCGGCGCGCCGCCTGGCTGGTGTGGGACCACCCCCGGATGCCCTGGGACGGTACCGAGCTCCGCGTCGCCGACGTCACCGAGGACGGGCGGCTGGCCGACGCCGGCACGGTGCTCGGCGGCCCCGACGAGGCCGTCGCCCAGGTCGAGTGGACCGCCGAGGGGACCCTCCTCGCGGTCAGCGACCGCGGCGGCTGGTGGAACCCGTACGGCGTGGACCCGCGGACCGGTTGGGCGATGAACCTCTGCCCGCGGGAGGAGGAGTTCGGCGGCCCGCTGTGGAAACCGGGGCTGCGCTGGCTCGCACCGCTCCCCGGAGACACCCCCACCCCGCACGCCGCGGGCTCGGGGGCCGGCCTCGTCGCCGTCCTGCACGGGCAGGGCTCGTCGGTGCTCGGCATCCTCGACCCGGAGAGCGGCGACCTGGTGGACGCCGCCGGACCGTGGACCGCCTGGCAGCCCACCCTCGCCGTGCACGGCACCCGCGTCTACGGGGTCGCCGCCAGCCCGCGCAGCGCGTACGAGGTGGTCGAGCTGGACACCGCCACCGGGCACGCCCGGGCGGTCGGCGCCCGGCGCCCGGACCCGGTGGACCCCGCCTACTACCCGGAGCCGCAGAGCCGCACCTTCCTCGGCCCCGACAACCGCCAGATCCACGCGCACGTCTACCCGCCGCACCACCCGGCCGTACGGGCCGCCGCCGACGAACTGCCCCCGTACGTGGTCTGGGCGCACGGCGGACCCACCGACCACGTGCCGCCCGTACTCGACCTGCACATCGCGTACTTCACCTCGCGCGGCATCGGCGTGGTCGAGGTGAACTACGGCGGCTCCACCGGGTACGGGCGCGCCTACCGCGAGCGGCTGCGCGAGCAGTGGGGCGTGGTGGACGTGGAGGACTGCGCGGCCGTGGCCCGCGCGCTGGCCGCCGAGGGCACCGCCGACCCCGCCCGGCTCGCCATCCGCGGCGGCAGCGCGGGCGGCTGGACGGCCGCGGCCTCGCTGGCCGCCACCGACCTGTACGCCTGCGCCGCGATCATCTACCCGGTGCTGGACCTGCTGGGGTTCGCCGAGGAGACCCACGACCTCGAATCCCGCTACATCGAGAGCCTGGCCGGGCCGCCGCAGACCCTGGCCGTACTCGGCCGCGAGCGTTCCCCGCTGGCCCGGGCCGACGCGATCACGGCCCCCTTCGTCCTGCTCCAGGGGCTGGAGGACCCGGTGTGCCCGCCGGCCCAGGCGGAGCGGCTGCTCGCCGCGCTGCGGGACCGGTCGGTGCCGGTGCCGCACGCGTACGTGACCTTCGAGGGCGAGGGCCACGGCTTCCGCCGGGCGGACACCCTGATCCGCGCACTGGAGGCCGAACTCTCCCTGTACGCGCAGGTCTTCGGCATCGAACGCACCGACGTCCCACGGCTGGAGCTGAGCACCGGCTGACGGGAACCCGGGAACTGCGCACTGCACCGCACGCCCGCTGGGCCGGCCCCGCCGCGCCGGGTGCCTCCGGCCCTTGATGCGACCGACCGGCCGGTGGCCTCGTTCATCCCCAGCGGTTCCGGCTCAGGTTCTGTGGTCCGGCCGCATGGAGTGACGGCGGGAGTGGCGAGTCGGGTCGAGCTTGAGATCGCAGGCCCGCGAGCGGCCGGTCGCTCAGCGGGGCAGGATGCGCATTACCGCCTCGCGTTCGCCGCTGAGCCGCAGGCCTTGCTGTTCTGCGGCGCTCAGATCGAGGTCGCCGAGCAGAGTCGCAGCCAGCAGGTGCGGCGGTCCGGTCAGTGACGCGGTGGGGTCGTCGACCCGGCCGGCGTGTGTGTGCACCGAGCCGTCCTTGACTTCGATGACCAGGTCTTCGTTGCCGTCGGCGTGCAGTTGCAGGGCGATCGCCGGCTGGTCGGGGCGGTGGTCGGTCAGTGCCCGGGCGGGCATGTCCAGCCAGTGGGTGCGGAAGGTGTCGTTGCCGCCCGGCTCACGCAACAGCGGCACGCCCCACCTGCTCAGCTCCCGCAGCACCGGCTCGAGCGTGCGGCCACGCTCGGTGAGGGAGAACAGGGTGGTGGCCACCGGCGGCGGGGCGGCCTCGCGGTGGATCAGGCCGGCTTCCTCGAGTTCGCGGAGCCGGTCGACCAGCAGGTTGCTGGCGATCCCGGGCAGCCCGTTGCGCAGGTCGGTGTGCCGGCAAGGACCCAGGGCGAGCAGTTCGCGGACGATCAGCAGGGTCCATCGGTCGCCGACGGTGTCCAGTGCCTTCGCGATGCCGCAGTACTGCCCATAGGTGCGCATGCCACCACCCTACATCGTGGTGTTGAGATTCTACATCGGGGTGTTGAGATTCAAAACTCTCTTGTTGACTTTCTCAACAAGGTCGGTCTAGCGTCGCTGCCCATGACCCCCACCCTTTCCGTCCGCCGGCTGGCCTGGGCCGGCGTCGAGATCCGTCTCGGCGACACCCGCCTGCTGATCGACCCGCTCGAGAACGTCGCTCCGCTGGCGCCGGTGATGGGGCCGCCGCACCGGCCGGTCGACCCGGTCGATACCCCGCCCGGCACCCACGCCCTCATCACCCACCTGCACCCCGACCACTACGACCACGACCTGATCGCCCGGATCGCGGCCACCGGCACGATCGGCTGCCACACCCCCAGCGCGGCCGGGCTGCGCGAGGCGGGCATCACCCCCGTCGCCCAGGACCTGGGCCGGTCACGGCGCATCGGAGAGCTGACCGTCACCTCGGTGACCTCGCTGGACTGGCGCGGCAACGACTGTGACCAGGTCGCCTGGGTCGTCGAAGGCGCCGGCCGGCGGGTCATCCACTGCGGCGACACCCAGTGGCACGGCAGCTGGTGGCAGATCGCCCGCGACCACGGCCCGTTCGACGTCGCGTTCGTCCCGGTCAACGGCGTGATCGCCCACTTCGAGGGCTACGCGGCCAACGTCCCGGCGACCATGACCCCCGAGCAGGGCGTCGAGGCCGCCGTCGCACTCGGCGCCGGCACCGTCTGCGCCATGCACTACGGCCTGTTCCACAACCCGCCGTTCTACACCGAACAACCCGATATCGAGCAGCGCTTCCAGCACGCCGCCGACGAGCGCGGCATCACCGCGGCCATCGTCGCCGACGGCCAGCCCGTCCTGTGACCATCAGAAACAAGGAGCAGCACATGAAGATCGTCCTGTTCGGTGCCAGCGGCAACATCGGCCGGCCCACCACCGAGGAACTACTGCGTCGCGGCCACACCGTCACCGCGGTCACCCGAGCCGGCCACATCGACGGACTGGGGCACAAGGCCCTGACCGTGACCACCGGTGACGTCACCGACCCCGCGGCGGTCGCCGGACTCGCCGCCTCCCACGACGCCGTGCTCTCGGCCGTCGGCCCCCGGATCGGCCAGGAGAACGACCGCGCCACGATCGTCGGTGCCGCCCGTGCGCTGATCGACGGACTCCGCCGGGCCGGCGTCACCCGACTGGTCACCATCGGCGGTGCCGGTAGCCTGCGCACGCCCACCGGCGCCCGGGTCATGGACGACCCGGACTTCCCCGCGCTGTGGAAGGCCAACGCCGAGGCCCAGTCCGAAGCGCTCGACCTCTACCGCGGCGTGCACGACCTCGACTGGACGTACGTGTCGCCCGCCGCAGTCATCGGAGCGGGCGAGCGGACCGGGGCCTACCGCAGCGCCGGGGACACCCTGCTCACCGACGACGACGGCAACAGCCGCATCTCGTACGCCGACTACGCGATCGCCTTGGCCGACACGATCGAGAGCGGCACCGCGATCCGCCGCCGCATCACCGTGGCGTACTGAGCCATGAGCAACGACGCCGCCGGCCGGCAAACCCGCTTCATCGTCCTGCTCGCAGCGCTCGTGGCCCTGGGACCACTGTCCATCGACGGCTACCTGCCCGGACTGCCGGACCTCGCCGGCGACCTGCGCGCCGGCGCCGCGGCCACCCAGCTCACCATCACCGCCTGCCTGGCCGGGCTGGCCATCGGGCAGCTGATCGCCGGGCCGCTGAGCGACACCTACGGCCGGCGGCGTCCGTTGCTGGCGGGCCTCGCCCTCTACACGATCGCCAGCGCGCTCTGCGCGGTGGCGCCCGACGTCCGGACCCTCGTCGGCCTACGCCTGGTCCAGGGCATCGGCGGGGCGTTCGGCATCGTCATCGCCAACGCCATGGTCCGCGACCGCACCTCCGGAACCCGCACCGCACGCCTCTTCTCCGCACTGACCTTGATCACCGGCCTGGCGCCGGTGTTCGCGCCGGTCCTCGGCGGCCAGCTGCTGCGCGTCACGGCCTGGCCGGGGATCTTCGTGGCCCTGGCCGTACTCGGCGCGGTGATGCTGGCGGCCTCCGCCGCAGGACTGCCGGAGACCCGGTCCTCCGCGCCACGCCAGCCGCTGCCGGCTGTCGTCGGGCAGCTGCTCGGCGACCGGGTCTTCACCGGGTACGTCCTGGCCAACGGCCTGGTCTTCGCGGCGATGTTCGCCTACATCTCCGGCTCGCCGTTCGTCTTGCAGGAGATCCACGGCCTGTCACCGCAGCAGTACAGCGCCGTGTTCGCCGTCAACGCCGCCGGACTCATTGCGGCCGCCCAGATCAGCGGCCGGCTGGTGGCCCGGGCCGGCGCCCGCGTGCTGCTGCTCGCCGGTCTGCTGGGCGCGACAGCCGGTGGCACCACGGTCTTGGGCGCGGTGCTGACACGGGCACCCCTGCCCGCGCTCCTGATCGGCCTGTTCGTCCTGGTCTCCAGCGTGGGCCTCGTCATGCCGAACGCCGCGGCCCAGGCCCTGGCCGACCACGGCGGACACGCCGGGTCGGCCGCCGCGCTGCTCGGCTTCAGCCAGTTCATGATCGGCGGGGCACTTGCCCCGCTGGCCGGCGCGGGTGGCGCCACCGACGCCTTGCCGATGGGAATCATCGTCGCCGTACTGCCGGCGCTCGCTCTGCTCACACTCGGCGTCCTCACCCGGCCGATGCCCGGTGAGCGCACTCGCAGGCCGGCTCGCCAAGGACCTGCCGGGCACCGGCGGCCGCGCCGGCACATCGACCGCAGACGCGTCAAGGTCCACCAGCAGCTGAAGGGCCGGTGGCCCAACCGTCGCGAACCGCGCCTGCCCGGCACACCCTCCGCCAGGCCGAGGTTTGACGCGCGGGGGACAGAGCACCACCGGCATTCGGACTGACACTACTGAAGAACGGTGTCGGCTCCGGGCGACGGTGGCGAGCAGCAGGGCGCCGGGGGTGCTGCCCGCGACCGCCGCGATGACGGCGAGGCCGAAGACGTGCAGGCCGACGACCGGACTGATCCTGGCCGCCATGGCCAGCGGGACGTACAGCAGGAGGCCGTGGCGCAGTCCCGGTCCAGCCGGCGTCACGGGGTGCGCCGGCCCGACGCGGTGCGAGGAGCAGCCGGAGGGAGGAGGCGCTCGCGAGTACGCGCAGGGCGACGGCGGCGGCCGCGGGCAGGGCCCGGCGTCCGCCCGGACGAGGACGAGCCCCAACAGGGCACCGATAGCGCCGACCGGTCCGAGCAGATGGCACCGCGCCGGTCCCACGCGAAGTGGATCAATCGGCCGAAGCGTGGTCCGCGCCGCCGGCTCGCAGCCATACCCGTACCGGCCCGATCGGCGTGAACCCGGCCCGGAGCGCCGCCTCGAGGTCCTCCCCGTGCTCGTAGCCGACCACGTCCAGCTCCGGCCACCGCACGGCGACCGCGCAGAGGACCCCCGCCCAGGCGGCTCCGAACACGTTGGACACCCCGACCACGCCCCCGCCGGTGCTCGCGACGGCCCCGGCGACGATCCGGCCCCCGGCGCGACCGGCCAGGAACACGGTCCCCTCGCCGAGCAGCTCCGGACGGAACACCCCGCCGCTCGCGGCCTCCCAGCCGGCCAGCTCCGCGGCGTCCGTGACCTCCGACCACTCCGGGCCGCCCGCCTCTGCCTCCGCCGCCGGGAGCGGCGCCCCGGCCGGACGGTGGATCCACTGCGCCTCGAACAACACCTCGAAGCCGGCCCCGGCCAGATCGAGATCGGCGAAGCTGTCCTTGACCGAGCAGCCGGGGGAGTCGGTGTCGACCCCCAGGAGCACCCGCTCGGCCGGTACGCCCGGCTCCAGGGTCACGGCATCGGGATACATCGGCGGCGTCCGCCGCGGACTGACCCAGAGCCCGTCGCCCTCGTACCGCGGAGCCACCCCGTGCGCCCGGCAGACCGCGTCGCACCAGGCGGCATTGTTCAAAGCGGCCTTGCGCAGCAACGTCGTTCCCGTTCCGTCCGTGACCACCCGCCCGATGCTGTCACACGTCCCCACACCCCTGCGCCGATGTCGACGGCGCCCGGCGCGAGCACGAGCGCCGGGGGCCGGCACCGCGGAAACGCCGGCCCCCGAGGGGTCGCATCGCCCAGGATGAGGGCATGCGAACCCTCGTGCTCCTCGACGCCCCCTCCAACCTCGGCCTGCGCCCGCCCGCGCCCGGCGCCGTCCCGGGCGTCTACAAGCTCGCCGGGGCCCTGCGCGAACAGGGACTGCTCGCCCGGCTCGGTGCCCGCGAGGGCGGGGTGGTCGTGCCGCCGCGCTACGACCGCGGCGACTGGCGGGAGGGCGACGGCGTGTTCCACGCCGAGGCCCTCGCCGCGTACACCGTCACCCTCGCCGACCGCATCGAACGGCACCTGCGGGCCGGGGAGTTCCCCGTCGTGCTCGGCGGCGACTGCTCCATCCAGCTCGGCGCCGCCCTCGCGATGCGCCGCCTCGGGCGCTACGGGCTGGCCGCCATCGACGGCTCCGCCGACTTCCGCCACCCCGGCAACGCGGCCGTGAACGGACCCGTGGGCGCGGCCGGCGGTGAGGAGCTCGCCCTCTCCACCGGGCGCGGCCAGGCCGACCTGTCGGACCTGGAGGGGCTCTCGCCGTACCTGCGCGACGAGGACGTGCGGCTCTTCGGGCTGCGCGACGGCGACCCGGACCTTCCCGAGCTGCACGCGGCCGGGATCTCCGTCGCCACCGTCGGGCAGATCCGCCGATGCGGTGCGGGCCCGGTGGCGCGGGCGGCACTGGACGGGCTGCACCCGCCGGACACCGCCGGGTTCTGGGTGCACCTGGACGCCGACGTACTGGACCCGGCCGTCATGCCGGCCGTGGACAGCCCCGACCCCGGCGGCCTGGTCCCCGACGAACTGGCCGAACTGCTGGCCGTGTTGGTGCGTTCACCGCGCTGCGCCGGGATCAACGTCACCATCTACGACCCGGACCTGGACCCGGACGGCCGTGCGGGCGCCCTCCTCGCCGATCTCGTGGCCGGCGCCTTCGCCTAGGCCGGTGTCGGGCCGGGCCGGTGTCGGGCCGGGCTCGCGGTGGCGGGGCTTTGCGTAATCCTGACCGGTGGTCCTCCGCGGAACCCCTGTGCACCGGCCGCCCGGGCGTGTTCCATTTCTCCATGGCCACCACCGTCCGACGCGCCGTACTGACCCTCCCCGCAGCCCCGTTGGGCTCGGACAACCCGCTGCCCGCCCTGCGCGCGCCCGACGAGATGCACACCCTGGACGACCGTGCCCTCGAGGGAATGCCGCGCGACATGGCGCGGCAGATCCGCTACGAGCCGCTGCGCTCGCTGCTGCCCGCACCGATCCGCGACGGGTACGGACGGGAGCGCACGGAGCGGGAGTTCGACTCGATCGTCATCGAGAACGACCACCTCCGCGTCACGGTGCTGCCGGGGCTCGGCGGGCGCGTCCACTCGCTCGTGCACCTGCCGACCCGGCGCGAACTGCTCTACCGCAACCCGGTCTTCCAGCCCGCCAACTTCGCGCTCAACGGTGCCTGGTTCTCCGGCGGCATCGAGTGGAACACCGGCGCGACCGGCCACACGACCCTCTCCTGCGCCCCGCTGCACGCCGCGCTCGTACCCGCCCCGGACGGGGGCGTGATGGTCCGGCTGTGGGAGTGGGAGCGCCTGCGCGACCTGCCGTTCCAGGTGGACCTGTGGCTGCCCGAGGCCTCGGAGTTCCTCTACGTCGGCGTCCGCGTGCGCAACCCGCACGAGCGGCCCGCCCCCGTGTACTGGTGGTCCAACATCGCCGTCCCGGAGGACCCCGGCACCCGGGTGCTCGCCCCCGCCGACGAGGCCTGGCACTTCGGGTACGAGCGCGCGCTGCGCCGCATCCCCGTACCGGAGTGGGAGGGCGCGGACCGTACGTACCCGCTGCGCGGCGAGTACCCGGCCGACTTCTTCTACGAGGTCCCGAGCGGAGCCCGGCCCTGGATCGCCTCGCTGGACGCCGCCGGGCACGGGCTCGTGCAGACCTCCACCGCGCGGCTGCGCGGGCGCAAGCTCTTCGTGTGGGGCGCGGGCGGTGGGGGCCGGCGCTGGCAGGAGTGGCTCACCGAGCCGGGTACGGGCGGCTACGCCGAGATCCAGGCCGGACTGGCCCGGACCCAGCTGGAGCACGTACGGCTGGAGGGCGGCGCGGAGTTCAGCTGGCTGGAGGCGTACGGGCCGCTGTCGGCGGAGCCGGCACAGGTGCACGGCGCGGACTGGACGGCGGCCCGCGGCGCGGCGGAGGGCGCGCTGGAGGCCGTGCTGCCGCGGGAGCGGGTGGACGCGGCGTACGAGGCGTGGCGCGGCTGCGCCGACACCGAACCGGGGGAGCGGCTGGCGCAGGGCTCGGGCTGGGGCGCGCTGGAGGTGCTGCGCGGGGGCATCGAACTGCCGGGCACGCCCTTCGGGGAGGACACGCTCGGGGAGGAGCAGGAGCCGTGGCTCGCACTGTGGCGCACGGGGGTCCTGCCCGCTCCGCGCCGGGTGGTCCCGCCGGGGCCGAGCCTGGTCGCCGCGCACTGGCGGGACATGCTGGAGACGGCCCCGGCGGATCCGCTGACCGAATACCACCTGGGCGTGGCCCAGTGGCACGCCGGGGACGTGGCCCAGGCGGTACGCAGCTGGGAGCGCGGGCTGGCGCTGGCCCCCTCGCGGTGGCCGCTGCTGCGGTGCCTGGCGGTGGCGGACTCCCTGGCGGGGGACGCGGAGCGGGCGGCCGACGGCTTCGCGGCGGCCTTCGAGGACCTGGTCGTGGAGAGCCGCGGCGGCGATCCGTGGACGGCAGCGGAGTCGGCGCTCGGCCGGGAGGCGATGGCCGCCCTGCTCGCGGCGGGCCGGCTGCCCCAGGCCCGCGCCGTCTGGGACCGCCTGCGGCCCGCGCTGCGCGAGCAGGGCCGCTTCCGGCTCCTCGCGGCCCGGCTCCTCGCGGCGGAGGGCCATGTGCGGGCGGCCCGCCGGGTCTTCGAGGACGGCTTCGAACTGCCGGACCTCCGGGAGGGCGAGGAGACCCTGGCCGAGGTCTGGTCCACCCTCACGGACTGCCCCCTGCCGCCCCGCTACGACTTCCGCATGCGGCCCGCAAGCCACGACCAGGCCCAGGCCCATGCCCAGGCCCCGATCCCCGGCCCGGACAAGGCCTAGGGGGCGTCCGGGCGGTCAGGCACGGCACAGGATTTCGGCGTTCAGGACCGTGAACCACGCGTCGGGGTGCGCGCCCCAGGCGGGCCAGGACTCGGCGACCGCGTCCAGGTCCTCCGTCGTGGTGTGGCCGCCGCGGGTGGCGATGGCCGCGTACGCGGAGGCGCGGGTGCGGTCCGCCCACAGGGCCGACCACCAGGCGGTCTCCTCCGGGGTGGCGAAGCACCAGGCCGTCGCCGAGCAGGTGACGTCCGTGAAACCGGCCTCCCGGGCCCAGGCCCGCAGGTGGCGGCCCGCGTCCGGTTCGCCGCCGTTGGCGCGGGCCACCCGCCGGTACAGGTCCAGCCAGGCGTCCAGGCCGGGCGCGGCCGGGTACCAGGTCATCGCCGCGTAGTCGGCGTCGCGCGCGGCCACGATCCCGCCCGGCCGGCACACCCGCCGCATCTCGCGCAGTGCCTGCACCGGGTCGCCGACGTGCTGGAGCACCTGGTGGGCGTGGACCACGTCGAAGGAGTCGTCGGGGAAGTCCAGCGCGTGGACGTCCGCGGCGGCGAAGGACACGGCGTCGCCCAGTCCGCGCTCCTCGGCGTACGCGCGGGCCTGCTCCAGGACGTCCCCGGCGGCGTCGACGGCGGTGACGCGGCCGCCCGGTGCGACCAGTTCGGCCAGGTCCGCGGTGATCGTGCCCGGGCCGCAGCCGACGTCCAGCACCCGCATCCCGGGGCGCAGCTCGCCGATCAGGTACGCGGCGGAGTTCTCTGCGGTGCGCCAGCGGTGCGAGCGCAGGACCGACTCGTGGTGGCCGTGCGTGTAGACGGCGGTCTCCTTGGCGGCGTTCGTGGCGGCATTCATGGCCGGGCCCCTCTTCGTTTCGTCGTCGAAGCGTGGGTCCCACCGTAGGCGATCAGTTCGTCATTCGAGACTGGCATTTTGACATGTGGACACTGCCCTTGTGTGCCAAGGGCATTGGCCGGGGCGGTGGCAGGGAAATGAAGGTGCGAGGAGAGTGGCTGCGTGGGGGCACATAGGGCACATCCCCAGGGCGGACGGTGGTGAGGGGCATGACGGACACGCTGCTCGAACGGCACGCCGAGGCGCTGAGGCTCTTCGGTGAGCGGGTGCGCGACGTGCGCGGCGACCAGTGGGGCGCGCCGACCCCGTGCGCGGAGTGGAACGTGCGGGAGCTGGTCAACCACGTCACCGCGGAGCAGCTCTGGATCCCGCCGCTGGTCTCCGAGGGCCGCACCGTCGAGGAGCTGGCCGGCAGCTTCTCCGGTGATGTGCTGGGTGAGGACCCGGTCGCGGCCTGGGACCGGGCCTCGGCCGCCGCGCATGCCGCCTTCGCCGCGTCCGGCGCGATGGACCGGACCGTCCGCCTCTCGTACGGGCCCGCGCTCGGGTCGGCGTACTGCTCGGAGCTGACCGCCGACTGCGTGGTGCACACCTGGGACCTCGCCCGGGGCATCGGCGCCGGCGACCGGCTGCCCGACAGCCTCGTCGAGTTCTCGATCAAGGAGATCATGCCGTACGCCGACGGACTGGCGTCCAGTGGTGCGTACGCCGAGCCGGTGGAGGTCCCGGCGGGCGCGGACGCGCAGACCAGGCTCCTCGCGATGGTGGGGCGGAAGGGCTGACGCGCCGGGTCGCCCTCCCGCACAACAGGCATACAGCCCCAAATAATCGTATAAAGGTCAGGTCTGGTGGGGCGCCACGGGACCCGGCAGCCCCGGAACCCCGGAACCCCGGCAGCCCCGGAAGCCCCGGCAGGCGTGGCAGGGCGAGCGCGGAAGGCGGACAGCGGTGGCGGGGATGCAGCGCACGGCGGCGGAGGGCCGCGGCCCGGTCCGGTACGGCCCGCCCGCCCCCCAGCCCGGCCTGCCCGTGCTCCCCGAACTGCTCGCCGTGCTGGCCGCGGCCGCCGGCCGCGCCGCTCCCGAGCCCCCCGGCGGCGGCGAGGCCGTACGGGAGGCCGCCTGCCGGTACTGGGGGCGGCGCGGGCTGGCCACCGCCCCCGAGTACGTGGCCGCGGGCCCCGGAGCCCCGGGGCTGCTGCTGGCCCTGCTCGGGGCGTACGGGGGCGACGTGATGCTGCCCCGGCCCTGTCCCGCCTGGTGGACCCCGCAGGTCCGGCTGCTGGGACGGCGCGCCTATCACGTGCCGACCCCGGCCGAGTGCGGCGGGATCCCGGACCCCTACGCCCTGTTGGAGACCGTGCGGCGGGTGCGCGCCGAGGGCGGCGACCCGCGGGTCCTGCTGCTGTCGGTCGCCGACGACCCCACCGCGACCGTGCCGCCGCCCGAGATGCTGCACGAGGCGTGCGAGGCCGCCGAATCCGCCGGGCTCTTCGTCGTCAGCGACGAGAGCTGGCGCGACACCGTCCACCGCCCTCACGAGACCCTGGTCCTCAGCCCCGCCGAGATGCTCCCGGACCGGGCCGCGGTCCTCGTCGACCTGTCCGGGGCGCTGCTGCCCGCCGGCTGGCCCGCCGCCGTCGTCCGCTTCCCCGACACCCCGCGCGGGACCTGGCTGCGCGCCCGCACCCTCGACGTCCTCACCGCCACCGGCGCGATGGTCGCCGGACCCGTCGCGGGAGCCGCCGCGCACGCCCTCGACGAACCCGACGCCGTCGCGGGACGCGCCTACGCCGCCGCTGCCCTGCACGGCGTGGTGGCCGCCGAGGCCCACCGCCGCCTGCTCGCGGCCGGTGCGCTGGCCCGGCCCCCGCAGGCCGGCCGGCACCTGTACGCCGACCTCACGCCGCTGCGCCCGGGCCTCGCCCGGCAGGGCGTCGGCGACGCCATGGAACTGGAGGACTGGCTCGGCGCCCGGCTCGGCGCGCCGACGCCCGGCGGGCAGCGGTTCGCCGACGAACTGGGTGCGCTGCGCGTGCGGTTGTCCACCGGGCCGCTGCTGGGCGCCACCCCCGAGGAGCGGCTGGCCGCGCTCACCGCCCGCGACCCGCTCGCGCTCCCGCACGTACGGGACTCCCTGGAACTCCTCGGATCAGTCCTGGCCGGGCTGGCCTGACCTCCCGACCCCCGGTGAACGGAGACTTCGCGATGAGGGACCGGACGGACGCCCCCGCCCCCGATTCCGCCCCCGATTCCACCGCCGTGGCGGCGCCGGTACGGCCCACCGCCACCCGGCGCCCGGAGCCGCATCCGGAGCCCCACCAGGAGCCGCACCCGGAGCCCGGGCCGGAGCTGGAGCCGGAGCCGCGCCCGGAGCCGGAGCGCGAACGTCCGTGCGCCCCGCGCCCGCTCGGTGAACACCGCCGCTGGCCCCGCTCCTTCGCGGACCGGCTGACCACCCCGCTCCCCGGGGTCCGCGCCTTCGCCCGGCTCGCCCGCGAGGGCGCCTTCCGCCCGGGCCCCGAAGGGCTGCGGGGCATCCCCGACCTGCCCTACGCGCCGGGCCCGCTGCCCGCCGCGCCCCCCGGGACCGTCTCCGTCACCTGGGCCGGACACGCCAGCTGGGTCCTTCGCACCGGTGGGCTGACCGTACTGACCGACCCCGTCTGGTCCCGGCGGATCCTCGGCACCCCGGCCCGGATGACCCCCGTCGGGGTGCGCTGGGAGGATCTGCCGCCGGTGGACGCGGTCGTGATCAGCCACAACCACTACGACCACCTCGACGCGCCCACCCTCAGGCGGCTGCCCCGGCACACGGCCCTGTTCGTACCGGCGGGGCTGGCCGGCTGGTTCCGCCGTCGCGGCTTCACCCGGGTCACCGACCTCGACTGGTGGGAATCGGCGGAACTGGGCGGCGTGCGATTCGAGTTCGTCCCCGCCCACCACTGGTCGAAGCGGTCGCTGATCGACACCTGCCGGTCCCTGTGGGGCGGCTGGATCCTCACCGACACCCGGAGCGCGGAGCCGCGGAAGGTCTACTTCGCGGGCGACACCGGCTACGGGCACTGGTTCGGCGAGATCGGCCGCCGCCACCCCGGCATCGACCTCGCCCTGCTGCCCGTCGGCGCGTACGCCCCGCGGTGGTGGCTCCGCGACGTCCACGCCGACCCGGAGGAAGCGGTCCGGGCCTGCCTCGACCTCGGTGCCCGCCGGATGGCCCCCATGCACTGGGGCACCTTCGTCCTCTCCGCGGAGCCGGTCATGGAGCCCCTGCACCGCACCCTGGCCGCCTGGTCCGGGGCCGGCCTGCCCCGCGAGGACCTCTGGGACCTGCCGATCGGCGGCTCCCGCACGCTGGCCCCGGACGCCTCCGGGACCAGCGATCGAGCGGAGCCCCCCGGGGTCAGTGGTGCCAGGCCTGACCGCCCACGTTGTGGATGAACCGCTGGAGCACCTTGAGGGTGATCAGGTACTCCTCGTCGGAGATCCCCGAGTGCCGCTCGTCCCACAGGTCCTTCTGCAGGGCCGCGGCCTTGTCGAAGAACTCCCGGCCCTCGTGGGTCATCTCCAGGCGCCCTTCGGCGTCCTGGGTGATCCAGCCCTGGACGATGGCCGAATCCATCTCCTCGGACAGCGCCTCCTCGCCCACCGAGAGGTAGCCCCGCAGGGTCTCGGTCACCTCGTCCCGGGTCCGGACCTCGTCACCGGCCAGCGCGACCCGGGCGAGGATCCACCACTGGGGCTGGGTGGTGCCGAGCCCGGCGAGCGCGCCGCGGGTGCGGGCCACGACCGCGTCGTAGGCGGCCCAGCTCCAGTAGCCGATGGGCTGGCGGATCAGTTCGGCGTCGTCGTGCGAGTACTCCATGGTGGATCTTCTCCCCGTTCGCTGTGCAGGAACGTGCACTGGGCAAGACCCTATGAACTCAAGCGCACTTGAGGTCCAGCCCCTGGCCGAAACCCCTCCCGGTCCGGACCGGATCCGCAGGGTGTGAGGAGGGGCCCCTGGTAAAATCGGAGGGTTCCAGCCGCGTCGGGGGCCGAGCGCAACGGTCGTGATGCGCGTATGCAGACCTCCCGGACGAATCACCGCCGCACCAGCACCAGCACCGGCAGCCGTACCCGTACCCCGGCCCTGCTGGCGCCCTGCGTGGCGCTCCTGATCGCGGGCGGCGCCCTTCCCGCCGCGTCACCCGCCCCGGCCCTCCCGGATCCGCCGGGCACACCCACGGCGACGGCGAGCGCCCCCGCCGCCGATCCTGGTTCCGCGGCGCTGAAGCCCATCGATCCGGCCGCCTTCCAGGCCTCCGTCGAACGCGCCGCGAAGACGCTCATGGTGCCCGGTGCGATGGTGCTGCTCCGTACGCCGCAGGGCACCTACCGAGCCGTCGTCGGCACCACCGAGCGGGGCGGGGTCCGGCCGCCGGACGCGCAGGACCACTTCCGGAGCGCCTCCAACACCAAGACCATGACCTCGGCGCTGATCATGCTCCTCGCCCAGGACGGCAGGCTCCGCCTGAGCGACCCGGTGTCCAAGTACGTCGCGGACGTGCCGAACGGCGCGAACATCACAGTCGCCGACCTGCTGAGGATGCGCAGCGGGCTCTACAACTACACGTCCGCG
Organism: Streptomyces sp. Sge12; assembly: GCF_002080455.1. Lineage (NCBI taxonomy): Bacteria > Bacillati > Actinomycetota > Actinomycetes > Kitasatosporales > Streptomycetaceae > Streptomyces > Streptomyces sp. Sge12. Next base: position 1,562,485 of record NZ_CP020555.1, on the reverse strand, counting down.
CCGGAACTCGCCGCCGCCCTGGACGCCGACCCCGGCAGGGCCTACACCCCGCAGGACGTCCTGGCCATCGCCTTCCGCCGACCGCCGAACTTCGCACCCGACGCGGACTACGAGTACTCCAACACCAATTACGCCCTGCTCGGCCTCGTTGCCGAGAAGGCCGGCGGCCGCCCGCTCGCCCAGCAGTTCCGCGACCGGCTGCTCAGCCCGCTGGGCCTCGCCGGGACCTCACTCCCCGGCATCCACGACCGGTCGCTCGCCGAGCCCTACGCACACGGCTACATGTACGGCGGCACCTCCTACGCCCTGGTGGACGAGCCGTACCCGGCCGCCCTGCGCGAGGCGGCCGAGTCGGGGAAGCTCGCACCCCTCGACTACACCCACCAGAACCCCTCCTACGCCACCGCCGCCGGCGGGGTCGTCTCCACCGCGCAGGACCTGGCCACCTGGATCCGGGCGCTGGTGACGGGCAAGGTCCTGGACCCCGCGAGCCAGCGCCAGTGGCTCGACAGCCCGCAGGCCGAGGACCCGGCCGCGCCCGACGGCCAGAAGTACGGCTACGGCATCGCGTACCAGAGTTTCGGCCCGAAAGCGGCCATGTACTACCACGGCGGTGAACTCCCGGGCTTCAACTCCTTCATCGGCCACGACCCGGTCAACGACGTGACGCTCGTCGTCTGGACGAACCTGACCCTGTCGCCCGACGGCCGCACCACCGCCCAGGCCCTCCTGCCCACCCTCTTCAACCAGATCTACACCGGCCTCGACCTCCCCACCGTCTGAATCCCGCCCGGCATTGGAGTGGCCGGAGCACGCCCGGGTGGCGTGGCTCCCGCACCGGCGCGCGGCTCTTCCTAGGGTCGGCGGGGGTACGGCACCGGGCCGACCGTCCAGATCTGGTGGGTGAGTCGTGGAACGCATGACGGCCGAGTCGCGAACGATCGATCTCCCGGCCGGCGCCGCCCGTCGGGCCGCCGCCCGGCGGTGGACCCGGCGGCTGGCCGCGGCCGCGGGGCTGCTGCTGCTCTGCGCGCTCCCGACGGGCGCGGCGGGAGCCGCGCAGCCCGGTGGCGTACGGTCGCCCGCGGGCCCGCCGCTGTACGTGTCCGACTACGGCAACAACCGGGTGGTCGCCCTGCCCCTGGACGGCGGCGAGCAGAGCACCGTCCCCCTCGACGGACTGGTGCGCCCGACCGGCATGGCCTGGGACGCCGCGGGCCGCCTCCTCGTCTCCGACACCGGCAACAACCGGGTGGTCGTCCTGCCCCCGGACGGCGGGGGGCAGTCCGTCGTTCCCACGGTCGACCTGTCCCGCCCGCTGGGGCTCGCCGTCGACCCGGCCGGGAACCTCTACATCGCCGACAGCTTCAACGACCGGATCGTGCGGGTGGCCGCCGGCGGCGGGGCCCAGACGACCGTCCCCACCACCGGACTGCTGCACCCCTGGGGCCTCGCATGGGCGCCCGGCGGGGACCTGTACGTGTCCGACTTCGTCAACGACCGCGTCGTGCGGGTCGCCGTCGACGGCAGCGGCCAGACCACCGTGCCCACCATCGGCCTCTCCCAGCCGACCGGGCTGGCCGTGAACGCCGCAGGTGACCTCTACATCGCCGACAGCGGCAACAACCGGGTGGTGAAGGTGGCCGCGGGCGGCGGAGCGCAGACCACCGTGCCCACCACCGGGCTGAACTCGCCGCTGGGCCTCGCGCTCGACGGATCCGGCAACCTCTACGTGGCCGATGGCTTCAACAACCGGGTGGTGCGCGTCCGGGAGACGGGCGGCGGGCAGGTCACGCTCTCCTTCACCGGCCTCAACACCCCGACGGGCCTCTCGTTCCCGCCGGTTACCGCACGGCCGGGGCACGGCGAGGACCGGTAGGAGCGGCGGCCGGCGGGGGCCGGCGGCAGGCAGCGGGCGGCGGGGTCACGGCTTCGGCCGCACGCGGCGCCACAGCGCAGGGCCCGCGCTGATCGCGAGAGCCAGCCCGACCGCCAGCGCCACGCCCTTCCACGGCTCCGAGAAGAGGGTGCCGCCCAGGATCCCGATCAGGCCGTACGTCGCCGCCCACGCCAGGCACGCCGGGGCGTCGCCGCGGGCGAACCGGCGCAGCGGCATCCGCGCCAGCAGACAGGCCAGCATCACCGGGATCCGGCCCGCCGGGACCAGCCGCGAGAGGACCAGGACCAGCACCCCGTGTTCGTCCAGCCTCGTCTGCGCCTGCTCCAGCCGCTCCGGCGTGGCCCGCCCGCGCAGGGCCTCCAGCCAGCGCGAACCGCCCTTCGAACGCACCCCGCGGTGCCCCAGCCAGTAGAGCGCCATGTCCCCGGTGAAGGCCGCCAGCGCCGACACCCCGAACACCAGCAACACCCCGTAGGGCGACTGGTGGTGGAACGCCACCACCGCCGCCGAACTCACCAGCGCCCCCGTCGGGATGACGGGCACCAGCGCGCCCAGCGCCACCAGCAGGAACAGCGCCGGGTAGCCCACCGCCTGCTGGGTGCTCTCCGGTGGTACCTGGCCGGCCGCCGCCGCGAGCTCGCGCCACGTCACGGCAGCCGCACCCGCTCGCCGTGCCGCGGCACCCGCACGGTCACCTTCGGCGCCAGCTGCCGTGCGAGCCGCTCGAACTCCTCGCCCGGCGCGTGGAATTCGTGCGGCCGCACCGCGTCCATCCCCAGCGGCCAGTACGTCCCGTAGTGGACCGGGACCGCCGCCGCGGGCGCCAGCCGCGCCAGCGCCTGCGCCGCCCGGCCCGCGTCCAGGTGCCCCGGGCCCAGGTACGGACCCCAGCCGCCCACCGGCAGCAGGGCCACGTCCACCGGTCCGACCTCCTCGGCCATCGTGTCGAACAGCCCGGTGTCCCCGGCGAAGTAGGTCCGCTCCGCGCCCTGCACCACGTACCCGAGCGCCGGGCACAGGTGCGGCCCGAACGGCAGCCGCCGTCCCTCGTGCCGCGCGGGGACCGCCCGGACCCGTACGCCGTCCCGTACGGCGACCTCCTCGCCCGCGGCCAGTTCCGTCACCGCGAGCCCGCGCAGCCCGGCGACCCGCGCCAGACCCGGCAGTGCCCGCCGTGCCCCGCGGGGCACCAGCAGCCGGGTGCCGGGCGCGAGCCGCGCCAGCGACGGCAGATGCAGATGGTCGGCGTGCAGGTGCGAGACCAGCACCGCGTCGGCGACCGCGGCCTCGGGCGGGGGCACCGCACCGCGCCGCCGCCGCAGGTGCGCGAGCCGTCGCGCGAACAGCGGGTCCGTCAGCAGCCTGACCCCGGAGTCCTCGACGGTGCACGTGGCATGACCCCACCAGGTGAGCTCCACCGGCACCCGGCCCTCCCTCCCTCGCACCTCGTTCCCGAGCCTAGACTCTGCCCCCTGCGGCCGCTCGGAACCGGATCCCGCAGCCCCCTCCTCTCCGGCGGCGGATCGGAGTAGGGTCCGGCGGCATGGAAGAGTTGCGGGTGGCCGCGATCACCAGCCTGGCCCCGCTCGAAGACCTGGACGCCGACCCCTTCGCGGTGGACACCCGCAGCCAGCACGCCATGTGCGTGCGCTGGGCCGCCGACCGCGGCTACGTCGTGACGAGGCAGCTGCTGGTCTACGGGCTGCGCGCCGACCACTGCGGGCTCTGGTCCGACATCGACACCGGGCAGGTCGACCTCTTCGTCGCCGCCAACGACCGGGTACTGGCCCGCGCGCTGAGCTCCGTGGAGGAGTTCACCGCCGAGTGCGAGCGGCGCGGCGTACGGCTGGAGACCGCCGGGGCCGAGGAGCCCCTGTACACGTCCGCGATGAAGGCCGAGGTGCACCGCCGGCTGTCCATGCCGACCGCCGGCTACGACGGCACCTGACGCCACCCGGCCCGGCGCGGCCCGACTCGACCCGATCCGACCCGGCCCGCGCCGCCGTGTTCCCGACTTCCCGACGGCCCCTCCCCGTACTCCTGTGCGCCGTCCGCCCCGCCCGACCGGGCGCGCCGCGCTGTGCGAGCCTGGAAGGCGGACGGCACGGGGCTCGCGGGAGGTGGCGGCGTGGGGCGAGGACGGTGGCGGACCGCGGGCAGTGCCCTGGTCCGGGTGCTGCTGGTCTGGGCGGTGTCCACACTCACGATGCTCGTGCTGGCCGGGATCCTGCCCGACTTCCGCCTCCAGTCCGACGACGGCGACAGCCTCACGCAGATCGGGCTGACCGCCGCCTGGGCGGCCGGTGCCTTCGGCCTGCTGAGCGCGCTGGTCTGGCCGCTGGTGGTCCGGGCCCTGCTGCTGGTGCCCGCCCTGGTGCTCGGGCTGCTCGTCTTCTTCCTCAACGGCTCGCTCCTGCTGATAGCGCTCGGGCTGATCCCGGACGGGCGCAGCGAAGTGGCCCCCGAGACCGCCGTGGTCGTCGCCGCCGTGATGTCCGCGGTGGCGTCGGCCACCTCCACCGCACTCGCCGTGCGCGACGACGAGGCGTACCGGCGCAGGCTCTACCGGCTCGCCGACCGGCGCCGCCGCAGGCAGGGCGGGGCGGGCACGCCCCGCGGCGCCGAGGCCCCGCCGGGCCTGCTCCTGCTCCAGCTGGACGGGGTGGGGTACGAGGTGCTGCGCCACGCGTGCGCGGACGCCCTGATGCCGACGGTGGCCGGGTGGCTGGAGCACGGCCACCGCGCGCGGCCTTGGCGCACGGACTGGTCGAGCCAGACCGGTGCCAGCCAGCTCGGCATCCTGCACGGCTCCAACTTCGACGTGCCCGCCTTCCGCTGGTACGAGAAGCACACCGGCGAGGTGATGGTCTGCAACCGGCCGACCAGCGCCGCCGAGCTCCAGCGCCGGGCCATCGAGCGCACCGGGGACGGCGGGCTGCTCACGCTGGACGGGGCGAGCCGGGGCAACCTGTTCAGCGGCGGCGCCGACCAACTGGCGCTGGTGCTCTCGGTCTCGGCCCGGCGCGGGCGGGCGAACCGGTCGCGTGCGGGCTACTTCGCGTACTTCTCCGATCCGGCCAACGCCGTCCGCACGGCCGTGTCCTTCGTGGCCGAGGTGGTCCGCGAGGTGTGCCAGTCCGTGCGGGCACGGATCCGCGGGGACCGGCCGAGGGTCTCGCGCGGCGGGCTGTACCCGCTGATCAGGGCCTTCGCGACGGTGGTGGAGCGGGACGTGGTCGTCGCGGCGGTGATCGGCGACGTGCTCGCCGGACGCTCCGCGATCTACGCCGACCTGGTGGCCTACGACGAGGTCGCGCACCACTCGGGACCGCGCGGCCGGGACACCGACCGGGTGCTGGAGCGGCTGGACCGGAGCATCGCGCTGATCGCCCGGGTCGCCGAGCACGCGCCGCGCCGGTACCGGATCGTGCTGCTCTCCGACCACGGCCAGAGCCCGGGGGAGACCTTCCTCGGCCGGTACGGGCTGACCCTGAAGGACCTGGTCCGGGCGGGCTGCGGGCTCCCGGTCTCCCGCCGGGCCGGCCGCACCCGCAGCGGGGCCGAGGCGCGGGCCGCCGTGCTCGCGGCGCTCCACCGGCCGGTCGAGGAGGACGAGGAGGCCCACCCCGGGCGGGGCTCCGAACCGGTGGTGCTGGCCTCGGGCAACCTCGGCCTGATCTCCTTCCCGGGCATCCCGGGCCGGGCTTCGCGGGCGCGCATCGAGCGTGCGCACCCCGCCCTGCTGACGACCCTGGCGAACCATCCGGGTGTGGGATTCCTGCTGGTGGACGGGGTGGTGCTGGGCCGGGACGGGGCTGTGGCCCGGCTGGACGTCCCGGGGGAGGCGGAGGCGCTGCTGGCCCCCTTCGGCCCGGGCGCGGCGGAGGCCGTCCGCCGGACCGACGCCTTCCCGCACGTGGCCGACGTCATGGTGAACTCGGCGTACGACCCGCGGACGGGCGCGGTGCACGCCTTCGAGGAGCAGATCGGCTCGCACGGCGGGCTGGGCGGGGACCAGGGGCGTCCGTTCCTGATGTGGCCCACGGAGCTCTCGGACCCGGACTCCGGCCTGCACCCCGGCCTGGACCAAGGCCTGCACCCGGACCAGGGTCCGGCCCCCGCCTCGGATCCCGACCCGGACCTCCGGCAGGTGCGGGAGCTCGTCGGGGCCGAGGCGGTGCACGCCGTGCTGCGGCGCTGGCTGCGGGAGGCGGACGGGCCGCAGGTGCCGGTGGCCCCGCCGGTGGGCGGCGCGGCGGCGGAGCCCGCGGGGCGGCCGGTGGAGGAACCCCCGCCCGGGAGCGGAAATAGCGGAAGCTTTCCTTCCGCAGGGGTGCCCGCACGGGACGAAATCCGCTGATTTTGTGCCGTCTTCGCGGTGGTCAACCATGGGTTGACCTGCCCAGCATGTGAGACACCCCGAGGCGCACCACCGATGACCAGCACCGCAACCCTGCCCGCCGCGATCTCCGCACCCCCCGAGCAGGGCCGGGACCGGCACGCGCGCCGCTTCGGCCTGCCCGTCGCGACCTGCCTGGTCATGGGCAACATCATCGGCGGCGGAATCTTCCTGCTCCCCGCCTCGGTGGCGCCCTTCGGCACCATCAGCCTCGTCGCCTTCGCCGTCCTCACGCTCGGCGCGATCGCCCTCGCCCTGGTCTTCGGCCGGCTCGCCGAGCGGCACCCGCAGACCGGCGGCCCCTACGTCTACGCCCGCGCCGCGTTCGGCGACTTCGCAGGCTTCCTCGCGGCCTGGAGCTACTGGATCACCGCCTGGGTCTCGAACGCGGCCCTCGCCGTCGCGGCCGTCGGCTACCTCACGGTGCTGTTCCCCGCCGCGGGCGAGCACAAGTGGTCCATGTGCCTGGCCGCCCTCGCCGTCCAGTGGCTCCCGGCCCTCTCCAACCTGGCGGGCACCCGCTACGTCGGCGCGGTCCAGGTCGTCGCCACCGTCCTCAAGTTCGCCCCGCTGCTCCTGGTGGCCGTCGGCGGGCTGTTCTTCTTCGACCCCGCCAACCTCGGCCCCTTCCGGGCCACCGACCAGAGCGCGGCCGGCGCCGTCTCCGCCTCCGCGGCGATCCTGCTGTTCAGCTACCTCGGCGTCGAGTCCGCCACCGTCAGCGCCGGCGAGGTCCGCGACCCCGCCCGCAACGTCGGCCGGGCCACCGTCCTCGGCACCGTGGGCGCCGCCACCGTGTACCTGCTCGGTACCGTCGCCGTCTTCGGCCTGGTCGCCCACGACCGGCTGGTCTCCTCCACCGCCCCGTTCACCGACGCCGTCAACGCCATGTTCGGCGGCACCTGGGGCGGCACCGTGGTCGCCTGCGCCGCCGTGATCTCGATGCTCGGCGCCCTCAACGGCTGGACCCTGCTCAGCGCGCAGACCCCGTACGCGGCCGCCAAGGACGGGCTCTTCCCGAAGGTCTTCGAGACCAAGAAGCGCGGCGTACCCGTCGTCGGCGTGATCGTCACCGTTGCCCTGGCCTCCGCCCTGACCGTCTACAACTACACGGCCGGCGCCCAGGGCGTCTTCGAGAGCCTGGTGCTCATCACCACCTTCACGGCGACCGTCCCCTACCTGCTCGCCACCGCCGCCCAGATCTACTTCCTCCTCTCCGGGCAGCGCGACCGGGTCCACCCGGCGCGCCTGGCGCGCGACGGCGTCCTGGCCGCCCTCGCCTTCGGCTTCTCGATGTGGCTGGTCGCCGGCTCCGGCTACGCGGCCGTCTACCAGGGCGTGCTGTTCCTCTTCGCAGGCGTCCTCGTGTACGCCGCGATGTCCGCCAGGAAGCACCGCGCCGCCGTCTCCCCGGCGGAGTAGCGTGGGAGACGGGGCCGGCCAGGGGGGCGCCGAGGGAGCGCCATGCCCGCGATGAGGAAGAGCATCGACATCGACCGCAGGCCCGAAGAGGTCTACGCGTACCTGACGGACCCGACCCACCTGCCGGAGTGGCAGGACAGTGCCGTCTCCGCCGTCCCGATCGGCGACCTCCCCGTCCACGTCGGTTCGAGGATCCTCGTCACCCGGCAGATCGGCCGCCGGAGGGTCCCCACGACCATGGAGTTCGTGGAGCTCGACCCGCCGAGGAGCTGGCACGTGCACGGCGTCGACGGGCCCGTACGGCCCGACGTGCGCGGCACCGTGGAACCCCTCGACGGCGGTGCCCGCTCCCGCCTCACCCTGGACGTCGACCTCGAGGGCCACGGTCTGGGCCGGGCACTGGTGCCCCTCGTCGCCAGGCCCATGGTCCGCAAGGAGCTGCCGCGGGGCGAGGAGAAGCTCAAGCACCTCCTCGAAGCCTGACCCCCGGCGGGCCGGGAGCGCGGCGGGGCGAAAACCGGATGCCCCGGGCCGTGCGGTGCGGCAACACTGGCCGCACCACACCTTCCGCTCCACCCCGAGGACATCCACGCCCGTGCAGGCTGCCGTCACCGTCACCCCCGCCCAGATCCCCGAACTGCTGCTCGGCCTCGCCACCGTCCGGCCCGTGTTCCTCTGGGGGGCTCCGGGCATCGGAAAGTCCTCGCTCGTACGGAAGTTCGCCGATTCGCTGGGCCTGGAGTGCGTCAGCCTCCTCGGCACGCAGCTCGCCCCCGAGGACCTGATCGGCGTACCGCAGATCCGTGACGGCCGGTCCGTCTTCTGCCCGCCGGAGGCCATCGCCCGGGACGAGCCGTACTGCCTCTTCCTCGACGAGCTCAACGCCGCGGGCCCGGACGTCCAGAAGGCCTTCTACTCGCTGATCCTCGACCGCCGGATCGGCTCGTACGAGCTGCCCGCGGGCTCCATCGTCATCGGGGCCGGCAACCGCGCCACCGACAACGCGCTGGCCCGGCCGATCGCCTCCGCGCTCGTCAACCGCCTCACCCACGTCCACCTCCAGGCGTCCGCTCAGGACTGGCTGGTCTGGGCCGGCGAGCACGGCATCCACCCCTGGGTGACCGACTACCTCACCGACCGCCCCGACCACCTCTGGTCGCAGCCGCCCAAGACGGAGGAGCCCTTCTCCACGCCGCGTTCCTGGCACATGCTCTCCGACGCCCTGCACTCCTTCGGGCCGGACCTGGACGAGCAGACCCTGAAGGTGATCGCGCACGGCACCCTGACGCCGGCGCACGCCGTCTCCTTCTGCGGGTACGCCAAGATCGTCCGCCACACCTTCGGTATCGAGGCGATCATCAAGGGCGACGCCTCCTGGCCCGCCCGTCCCGCCGACCGCGACCTGCTGTACTACCTCGCCGAGGCCTTCCGCGGGCGCCTCGTCAAGGAACTCCCGGCCCGCAAGGAACACGTCTCGCCCGCCGTCCGCCAGACCGCCTACCGGGCCAAGTCCCTGCTCGTCCAGCTCGCCGAGATATCCGTGGAGGTGGCCCAGACCGTCATCGCCGACGACGCCGACGGGCTGCCCGTGCTGCCCGCCTGGTTCCTCATCGAAGCCGCCCGCGACATGCCGCGCCTGGTCGAGGCGCGCCGGTGAGGCGCCGCTCGGGGAGTCCGGGCAAGCAGGCCGCGCAGGACCCGGCCACCCTCGCCTACGAGGCCGGCCGGGCCGCGATCCGCGCGAACCCGGCCCTGCACGCCGTCAGCGCCACCCACTGCCGCGACGCCCGGTGCCCGGCCTGCAACGCCGCCGGGCTCGCCGTCGTCACCTCCAGCGGAGTGATCCACGCCCACCCCACCCGCCGCGCGGACCCCGCCGAGTGGGCCTGGGCGCTGGCCCACTGCATGCTCCACCTGGGGTTCGGCCACGTACCGGCCGCCAAGGGGCCGGTCCGGCCGCAGCCGGATCCCGCCGACCTCGCCGCCCGCTGCGTCGTCGTCAACCGCTTCCTCCAGACCTTCCCCGTCGGCCGCGCCCCCGACCGCCTGCCCGAGCACTATCCGGGCGGCGACGAGGAGCAGCTCGCCGGCGCCTGGCGGCAGGGCGGCGTCCCGCCCGCCTACCAGGACTGCGGTACGGGCCCGGCCGGGGCGGCGGACCAGCTGCTGGACGTGTGGACGCACTGGCAGCCGGTCCCGGACTGGCAGACCGGCTTCGCCCACGCCCTCACCCGGTCCGTGTCCGTCACCATGGACCGCGCCGCGGGCCGCGAGGGCCACACACAGCAGCCGTGGGAGCGCGCCCTGAACTGGTTCGTCTCCGCGTACCCGCTGCTCGGCGGCCTCGCCAGCGGCCTGCGGATCGTCGCCGATGCAGAGCTCGCCCGCGCGCAGGGCATCGACGTCGCCGCCGTCAGCGCGAGGGCCGGAGAGATCTACGTCAACCCGCTGCGCACCTTCGCGGACGAGGAGTGGCGGTTCATCCTGGCCCACGAGATGCTGCACGCCGCGCTGCGCCACGGCGAGCGCTGCGGCGCCCGCGACCCCTACCTGCACAACGTGGCCGCCGACTACGTGGTCAACGGCTGGCTCGTCGAGATGGGGGTCGGCGAGATGCCCGAAGGGCTGCTGTACGACCCGGAGCTGAAGGACCTCTCCGTCGAGGAGGTCTACGACCGGATCACCTGCGACCTGCGCCGGATGCGCCGCCTCGCCACCCTGCGCGGCAAGGGCCGCGGGGACATCCTGGGCGAGCCGCTGCCCCACCCGGGGAGCGGACCGTACACCGACCTGGACGAGTTCTACCGCCGCGGCCTGGTCCAGGGCTTCGACCTGCACGCGTACGGGGAGCGCGGCCTGCTGCCCGCCGGGCTGATCGAGGAGATCCGGGCCCTGTCCCACCCGCCCGTGCCGTGGGACGCCCGGCTCGCCCGCTGGTTCGACGAGTACGTGCCGCGCCCGCAGGCCGTACGGAGCTTCGCGCGCCCGGCGCGCCGGCAGGCCTCCACCCCGGACATCCCGCGGGCGGGCCGCTGGTTCCCGCCCGAGGAGGTCGCCCGCTGCACCTTCGGGGTGGTGCTCGACACCTCGGGGTCGATGAACCGCGAGCTGCTCGGCAAGGCGCTGGGCGCCATCGCCTCGTACGCTCAGGCCCGCGACGTACCCGCGGCCCGCGTCGTCTTCTGCGACGCGGCGCCGTACGACGCGGGCTATCTGCCGCCCACCGAGATCGCGGGCCGGGTACGGGTCCACGGGCGCGGCGGGACCGTGCTGCAGCCGGGCATCGACCTGCTCCAGCGGGCGGAGGACTTCCCGCCCGGAGCCCCGGTGCTGGTGATCACGGACGGGTGGACCGACACCCTGCGGATCCGGCGCGAGCACGCCTTCCTGATCCCACAGGGTGCCTCCCTGCCGTTCACACCCAAGGGGCCGGTCTTCCGACTGGCCTGACCTCTTAGTCGAGGTAGTCGCGCAGCACCTGCGAACGCGACGGGTGGCGCAGCTTCGACATGGTCTTGGACTCGATCTGGCGGATGCGCTCACGGGTGACCCCGTACACGCGGCCGATCTCGTCCAGGGTCTTCGGCTGGCCGTCGTTGAGGCCGTAGCGCATGGAGACCACGCCCGCCTCGCGCTCCGATAGCGTGCCCAGGATGGACTGGAGCTGCTCCTGGAGGAAGGTGAAGGAGACCGCGTCGGCCGGGACGACCGCCTCGGAGTCCTCGATCAGGTCACCGAACTCGCTGTCGCCCTCCTCACCCAGCGGGGTGTGGAGGGAGATCGGCTCACGGCCGTACTTCTGGACCTCGATGACCTTCTCGGGGGTCATGTCGAGTTCCTTGCCCAGCTCCTCCGGGGTGGGCTCGCGGCCCAGGTCCTGGAGCATCTGGCGCTGCACGCGGGCGAGCTTGTTGATGATCTCGACCATGTGCACCGGGATGCGGATGGTGCGCGACTGGTCGGCCATGGCACGCGTGATCGCCTGCCGGATCCACCAGGTCGCATACGTGGAGAACTTGAAGCCCTTGGTGTAGTCGAACTTCTCCACGGCGCGGATCAGGCCGACGTTACCCTCCTGGATCAGGTCCAGGAAGAGCATGCCGCGGCCGGTGTAGCGCTTGGCGAGGGAGACCACGAGGCGGAGGTTGGCCTCCAGCAGGTGGTTCTTCGCCCGGCGGCCGTCCTCGACCAGGATCTCCAGCTCGCGCTTGAAGGCGGGCTTGTGGTCCTCCTCCTCTTCGAGCTTGTACTCGGAGAACAGGCCCGCCTCGATGCGCTTGGCGAGCTCCACCTCCTGCTCGGCGTTGAGGAGCGGCACCTTGCCGATCAGCTTCAGGTAGTCCTTGACGGGGTCGGCGGTGGCACCGGCCACCATGACCGTCTGTGCCGGGGCGTCGTCCTCGTCGTCGTCGGACAGGACGAAGCCCTGGGTGCCGCCGGCCTTGGGCGCCTCGTCCTCGGCCTCGTCGGCGAGGTCCTCGGCAGCCCAGTCCTCGCCCTCGACGACGGGGGTCTCGCCCTCGTCGGCGTCCTTGGCACCGGTCTTCTTCGCCGCGGCGGTCTTCTTCACGGCGGTCTTCTTGGCGGCGGTCTTCTTGACCGTGCGCTTCTTCGGCTCGGCGGCGGCCTCGGCAGCCGCGTCCTCGTCGATGGCGGCGGCCGACGGAGCGGATATCGCCGTGGCGGTGGGCGCGGCCGCGGTGGCGGCAGCGGTCTTGCGCGCACCGATCGGGCGCGGCGCCGGGGTGGCCTTCTTGGCCACGGTACGGGCCGGGGCGGCGGCAGCCTTGCGGGGCTTCTTGGCGGCAGCCTTGGTGGCGGGGGCCGCGCTGACGTGAAGGGCGACACCCTCCTCGTCCAGGACCTGGTTCAGGCTGCGCAGGACCCGCTTCCACTGGTCCACCGGGATGCGGCCGGCCTCGAAGGCCTGGCGCACGTCGTCACCGTTGATGTGACCCTGCTCGCGGCCGCGCTCGACGAGCGCGACGAGGGCCTCGGATTCGGCGATCTCCGGAGGGAACGTACGGGACGGGCTGAGCGACACAAGGAGCCTCTCGTTGCGAACAGATAAAGGGTGGGCGGGACATCATCGCGCGAACTCGGGAAACAGACCCGAGGGGGGTCTGTATTCCGGGCCGCGCGAGGACACCTGTCGGTTCATCGCATGCCCGAGTCGATTCGTTACGCGCTGAATTGAGTGACCTGCGCCACGCTGTGTTCGCGCAACCGATCCGGCGCAGATCCGTCCGCCCCCCGCGTCACCCCTTTTTGCGGGCCTCGACGAGGAAACGTGCGGTGTGTGCGACGAACGGACCTTCGCGTTCGATCTGTTCGTGCAGCTCGCGCAACCGGTCCCGGTACTGCCCGACCGTGAAGCCGGGCACCATCCAGATCACCTTCCGAAGAAAGTAGATCACGGCTCCGATGTCGTGGAACTCCGTGCGCAGTCGTTCGGAGCGCAGATCGATCACGTCGAGGCCGGCCCGGGTGGCGTCGGCGACCGCGTCGTCGGGGTGCCGGGCGCGCCGGATCTCCTCCGGCTGCGGGCCGAGGAAGTACTCGACGAGCTCGAAGACGCTCGCCGGACCGACCTGCTGCGAGAGGTAGGTGCCGCCCGGCGTCAGCACCCGTGCGATCTCCTCCCACCAGATGGTCACCGGGTGCCGGCTGGTCACCAGCTCGAAGGCGTCGTCGCCGAAGGGCAGCGGCGGCTCGTCGGAGTCCGCGACCACCACCGCGCCCAGCGGGTGCAGCAGCCGCGTCGCCTTCTCGATGTTGGGCGGCCAGGACTCGGTGGCCACCGTCAGCGGCGGCAGCGGACCGGAGCCGGCCAGGACCTCGCCACCGCCGGTCTGGATGTCCAGGGCCGACCGGACACGGGCCAGGCGCTCGGCCATCAAGCGCTGGTAGCCCCAGGAGGGGCGCTGCTCGGTGGCCCGGCCGTCGAGCCAGGAGAAGTCCCAGCCGTCCACGGAGACGGACTCCGCCTCGGCGACAAGATGGTCGAAAGTACGCGTCATGCCTCGATCGTCCCAGGTCGGACGCCCGTCAACCACCGGATATGTCGACTACAGTGGTCGGCGGGCCGTGACTGGCGTTCGGGTGGATCACCACCGGGGAGCGGCCCGGCGTACTGCGCACTCCGGTACGTCGACTGCCGCGCGCCTGGGCGAACCGCGATCCGCAGCGACGTTCAGGAGACCCCGTGACGACTGCCCAGACTGCCTCCGCCCCTTCCGGCGCCTTCGCCGACACCACCGCCACGGCCCGGCTGATGGACGGCACCGCCCTCGCCCGCCGCATCTCGGAGGAGACCGCCGCCCGCGCGGCGAAGATCACCGAGCGCACCGGTACCGCGCCCTGTCTGGCGACCGTGCTGGTCGGCGAGGACCCCGCCTCCGTCACCTACGTCCGCATGAAGCAGAACCGCTGCGCCAAGGCCGGGATCACCTCCCGCCACGTGGAGCTGCCGGCGTCTACCACCACGCAGGAGCTCGTCGCCGCGATCACGGCCCTCTCCGAGGACCCGGAGATCAGCGGCATCCTGCTCCAGCACCCCGTCCCGCACCACATCGACGAGCGCGCCGCCTTCGAGGCCATCGCCCCGGGCAAGGACGTCGACGGGGTCACCATGCACTCCTTCGCCGCGATGGGCTTCGGACTGCCGGGCTTCGTCTCCTGCACCCCCGGCGGCATCATGCGCCTCCTCGCCGCCTACGACGTGGACCTGACCGGCAAGCACGCCGTCGTCGTCGGCCGCAGCGCGATCCTGGGCAAGCCGGCCGGAATGCTGCTGCTGGAGCAGAACGCCACCGTCACCTACTGCCACTCGCGCACCCGGGACCTCTCCTCGATCGTGCGCCAGGCGGACGTCCTGGTCGCCGCCGTGGGCAAGGCCGAGTTCATCCGGGGCGAGGACATCAAGCCGGGCGCGGTGGTCCTGGACGCCGGCTACAACGAGGGCAACGTCGGCGACGTGCACTTCGAGTCGGCCGCCGCCCGAGCCTCGCTGATCACCCCGGTACCGGGCGGCGTCGGCCCGATGACCATCGCCGTCCTGCTGGAGCAGACCGTGCAGGCGGCCGCCGCGCAGGCCGGGCTGGACCTCGCGGAGCTCTGAGCTCGGATCGAACGCCCCGGACCCCGGCTGATGCCGCGGTCCGGGGCGTTCCCCTTTCAGGCCCCGGCGGCGGAACGGGCGGCGGTGGCGACGATCGGGGAGGTACGGAACTCACGCGCCAGAACGGTCAGCGGCTGGTCGGACAGCCGCGGCGGCTCGGGGTGCTGCGGAGGCCGGGCAGCCGCCTCCGAGGCGGCCCGGCGCTCGCACGCGGCGGCGAGCATGGCGGCGTCGGCCACGGCCGAGGCCCGGGCCTCGCTCGCGCCCTGGCCGCGCGCGGCCTCGTACGCGGCGCAGCGCACGGCGGGGTCGAACCAGCCGGCCAGCGCCAGGATGCCGTCGTCGATGACCGACTCGCGGTGCAGCAGCCGGATCCCCATCGGGGACCACCAGGCCAGCGGCACGGTCCGGCCCTGGGCCGCGGCGAAGCCCCGCAGCGCCTTCCACAGCGGGCGCAGCCGCCGGTACTGGCCGAAGGCCCGCCAGGTCGCCGACCCGCCGACCAGCGGCACGACGAAACCGGCGCCGAGCAGCAGCGCGGACGCCGAGGCCAGCGGCGGCGCCACGTCCGTCGACAGGAACACCATGTCGCGGCCGGCCCACCGGGCCACCACCGAGGCCCACTTGGCGACCAGGTACGCCAGGTCCATCAGCCCGGCGACCACGATCAGGGCCAGCCCCGTGCGCAGCGGGCGCAGCGCGCGGTCGGCGCGCGCCAGCCACTTGCCGCACAGCCAGGTCAGCGCCGAGCTGCCCAGGGTGTGCGCCACGAGGAAGCAGACGATCATCTCGCGGATCCACGGCGTGGTGGCGTAGTACGTGTCCAGGTCCTCGAGCCGTTCCACCGGCGCGTCGCCGATCACGAACAGGGCGACGATCGCCGCGGTCGCCGTGGCGAAGACGGCCGCGGTCAGCCGGGTGGCCCGGCGCACGGCCGCGGGCGGCCCGCCGCGCCACTGCAGGACGAGGACGACGCACAGCCCGGAGAACACGGTGAGCAGGCCGAACACCAGGGGCGCGGAGAAGTTGACCACGCCGGTGAGGCGGTTGACCGCGGCGATCGTCGGCGGCGATGCCAGGAAGGTGATGGGGGCGCCGACCAGGAGGAGCCCGCAGGCGGTGCGGTTCAGCGGCTGGTCCCGGTCCCGGCGCAGCGTCGGCAGCTTGATCAGCAGCGCCAGGACCATCAGGGACCCGGGCAGGAGCAGCAGGATCCTGCTGCTCATCGGGCCTGTCCGACGGGGTCGGCGGGGCCGACCGGGTCCGCCGCCGGGCCGGTGACGGCGGCGTCCGCGGCCGTGCCGGTGCCGGTGCCGGTGCTCGTGCCCGCGCCGGGCGTTGCGTCGGCGCCGGGTGTTGCGCCGGGCACCGGGTCGAGCCCGGCGACGGCCCGCTCGGCGGCGGTGAGCGGCGGCGCCTTCAGGGCGCCCCGGTCCGAGGCGCGCAGTACGTGCCAGACCACCGAGGGCCGCAGCCAGTGGGTGGGCGCGGTGCTCATGGTGAGGACCTTGAACAGGGCGGCGGTGAGCGCCTCGTCGGTGGTGGCGCCCGTCATCAGCCGGTTGACGTACCCGTTGAGCAGGCCGGTGCCGGTGCGCGGCTTCATTCCGGTGGCGCCCGGATACAGGATGTCCTGCGAGGTGGCGAGCTCCCAGGCGGTGCTGACCTGGGGGGCGATCGCGCGCTGCGCCTCGCGCCCGATCCCGGGATGAGCCAGGCCCTTGGCCCGGAGCAGGGTGCGTACGGCCAGCAGCCCCTGGGCGGCGACGGTCATGCCCTGCCCGTACAGCGGGTTGAAGGTGGCGACGGAGTCGCCGGCGGCGAAGAAGCCGTCGGGCAGCTCGGCCTTCTCGAAGTAGACCCGGCGGTTGGCGGTGCCCTGGGTGACGGCGACGTCCGTCAGGGGCTTGCGGCCCTCCAGGAGCTCGCCGACGATCGGGTCGCGGACGGCCTTGGCGAACGGGATGAACGCGTCGGGGTCGCCGGTCGGCTGGCCGCCGCGGGTGCCGGACAGGGTGGCCTGCCACTGGCCGTTCTCGATCGGCACGATCGTTGCGGTCTGCCCGGGCACGGGCACCCGGGGGTCGGACTGCACGTTGATGATGGGGAAGCCCATCTCGTGCGCACCGGCGGGGGCCTCGAAGATCCGGGTCGCGTAGACGAGACCGGAGTCGACCTCGGCCTGCCGGATTCCGCTCACGCCGAGTGCCTGGAGCCAGGTCCGGGCCCGCGAGCCGCGCCCGCTGGCGTCGATCACGAGGTCGGCGGTCAGCAGCCGGCCCTCTTCCTGCGGGGTGTCGACGAGGACGCCGGTGACCCGGGCCGCCGTGCCCTCCAGGGCGCGGACCCGGCCCTGGAGGGTGGACACGCCGGCGAGGGCGGTCACCCGGGCGCGCACCACCGAGTCGAGGAGGTCGCGGCTGCAGGAGATGTTGAACTGCTTCTCCCCGCAGCGGGGGATCCAGCCCTGGGCGGTCTTGGTGACGAGGTCGGTGGGCAGGCTGCGGCGGATGGCGCCCGCCTTCGTCCAGTCGGCGGTGATGCCGGGCAGGATCCGCTCGATGGCCCGGGCGCCGCCCGACCACAGGAGGTGGGTGTGCCGGGCCTGCGGGAGCCCGCGGCGCGGGGCCGGGCCCTCGGGCAGCGGGTCGGCGTCGACGACGGTGACCGTGGCGTGCTCGGCGAGGACAGCGGCCGCGAGGAGGCCGGCCAGACTGCCGCCTATGACGACGGCGTGGCGGGGCGGGGAGGACTGGTTCATCGTGGCGTGCTCTCTGTCAGGGCCGTGCTGAGGGCATCGGCGTGAGGGGTGCGGCGACTGGCTGGTGCAGGTCACGGCGTGGCACGGGGCTTCCCCAGCCGAGTGAGGACTTGATGCGCTCGATCGCTTCGGGCAGCTGCTGCTCCCGGGGCGACGGCAGGTAGGAGCGCAGGATGTTGCCGAGGTGCAGGCCGAAGGTCTCGGCACGGATCTCCGCCGGATCGCCCTGGTCGGCGCGTGCGGCGGCCGCTCGGACCACCGCCTCCAACCCGGTGCCGGAGGCGAGCAGTTCGGCGAGGCGGCCGGGGTGTCCCGCCAGCCGGGCGGCCGCCAGCATGCCCGGACCGACGCTGTCGCACGTCCCCTCGTTCAGGTGCCACAACTCGTGGCACGCGATGACGAGTTGGTGTTCGGGCCGGGTGTGCTGCTCGACGACGATCAGGTCGACGTCGTCCAGCTCCAGCCACAGACCGCTCGCGGTGTCCGGCGGGAACGGGGAAAACTGGAAGTCGACCTTTCGGTCTCCGTCGCGCCGCCCGGCGTAGGCGGCGCACAACGCCCCGATGATCTCGCCGACATCGGCCGGCGGCGTCAGGCGTGCGCCCTCCAGCAGTTCGGAGCCCAGCTTGCGCATGGCCCGTGTGGTCCTCATGGTGTGTCTCCCTCGGCGGCGACGTCCTCGGTCGGCGTCCCGCCCTTCGTGCCCGGAACCCCGAGCTGCCCCTCGCGTGCGAGGAGGTCGTCCAAGTGGTCGGCCAGCGACTTCCAGCCCTGGGGCGACAGCCGGCCGGCCCGCGTGACGATGCTGCGTACGTCGTGCGCCCGCAGCACCGCCAGCATCGGGTTCTCCCGGTCCCGCACCGCGGACTCCAGTTCGCCCTCGATCAGCGCGAGCGCGGTGGACAGGGCCTCGGTGTCGTCGGCCAGCAGGAAGCCGCCCTCGACCCCGTAGAAACGCTGGATCCCGGCGGCCGCGGCCAGGTTCGGCAGGCCCTCGCCCTGGGCGAGGCGGGTCAGCGACTGCCCCGACGCGTCGAAGGACCGGGCGATGGCCGCCAGCGAGTGCGGCTGGCCGTCCTCCCGTACGCGGGTGCGGCGCAGGTGCTCGAACCGCAGGTGCACCTGCTCCTTCAGCGGCAGCCGGGGCGGCCTGCCGTCGAAGGTGAGCCGGATGGCCTGCGCCGTCATGCCCGTCAGGTACGACAGGTGCTCCAGGTCGTCCCGGCCGTCCGAGACGGTGGTCGCGGACAGGGCCAGCGCCCGTTCCACCGCGCTCTTGCTGTCGGCCAGCAGGAAACCCGCGTACACGCCGAAGAACCGCTGCACACCCGCCGCATGGCCCATCCGGGGCAGCCCGGTGCCCGCGTTGAGCGGCCCGAGGGAGGCGCCGGGGGCGGCGAAGTCCTCGGCGATGGCGGCCAGCGGCCACTCCCGGCCGTGCTTGTCGCGGCGGGTGGCGCGCAGCCGCAGGAACCGCTGGTGCACGCGCCGCTCCAGCGGCGCCTCGTCGGCAGTGCCCGCCAGCACCTGCGGTATGCGCCCCGGCTCGACCCCGGACAGGTGGCTCAGCCGCTCCACCGCCAACACCTCGGCCGGATCCTGCCCGTGCTCCTGAGACAGTGCCCACGTGCGACGCCAGATCGCGGCGAGGTCGGGTCGGGCGGCGGCTCGCACCGGCGGATTCTCCATTTGTCGACAAGGCGTTCGAGTTGATCGGGCTCCGTGAAGCCTAGCCTCCCGCCTTTGGCCGAACCAGGGGAACCCCAACGTTTCCTGCCGTACACCTCAAAAACGGTTGGCATGACCTCCGAGGTAATCGACCCGCCCCACCGCCCCCGGCACAGTGGACGCATCGGGTCCCGGGACCGCGCACTCGGTCCCGGAACCCGTGTCCCACCAGGCCGTTCGACCTCGATGGAGGCTGATCCCCATGTCCGCGACCCCGCTCACCGGCTTCACCGGCAACCGTGTCCCGCAGACCGCACTGCGCCGCTTCCTCGCCCTCGACTCCGCCGTCACCACCGCCAACGGGCTCGCCTACGTCGCCTTCTGCGCCCCGCTCGGCCGGCTGCTCGGGGTCGGGCAGGGCCTCCTCCTCGAACTGGGCCTCCTGCTCGTCGCGTACGGGGCCGCCGTCGGGTGGCTCGCGTCGCGGCGCCAGCCGCCGACCCTGCCCGTGAAGCTGGTCATCGAGACGAACTACGCCTGGGCCGCCCTGAGTCTGGTGTCACTGGCGCTCTGGTTCGACCCCACCACCGCCGGCCTGCTGTGGATCCCGGTGCAGGCCGCCACCGTCGCCGGGTTCGCCGTGCTCCAGCAGCTGGCCCTGCGTTCGCGCTCAGCCGCCCAGTGACCGCAGGTACTTCACCGTCGCCGGGTCGGCCGGGAGCATCGTCTCGATGGCCAGCTCGGCGACGGTCACGTCCATCGGCGTGTTGAAGGTCGCGATGGACGACACGAAGGACAGCACGTGCCCGTCGTGCTCGACGACCAGCGGCAGCGCGATGTACGCGGCGGGCTCCTCCGGTTCGCCGCCGTCCGCCCGTTCGGCGACCGGGTACGCCGACACCTCCTCGTACAGGGCGCGCAGCGGCTCGGACCGGGCCAGCGCGATCTGCCGCTCCATCTGGGCCAGCAGGTGCCCGCGCCACGCCGTGAGGTTGCGGATCCTCGGGGCCAGGCCCTCGGGATGCAGGGTGATCCGCATGGCGTTCAGCGGCGGGGTCAGCAGGTGCTCCGGCAGCCCGTCCAGCAGCATCGCGATGCCCCGGTTGGCGGCGACCACGTTGTACAGGGCGTCCACGACCAGCGCCGGATAGGGCTCGTACCCCGCCAGCAGTCGCTCGATGCCCTCGCGCAGGGTCTCCATCGCCGGGTCGTCCAGGGCGGTGTGCGCATAGCGCGGCGCGTAACCCGCCGCCAGCAGGAGGGCGTTGCGCTCCCGCATCGGCACGTCGAGATGGTCGGCGAGCCGCAGCACCATCTCCTCGCTCGGCCGGGACCGGCCCGTCTCGATGAAGCTGATGTGCCGGGACGAGGATGCGGCGCGGCCCGCCAGCTCCAGCTGGCTGATGCCGCGCCGCTCCCGCCAGGCGCGCAGCGCAGTGCCCACACTCGTCGTCATGGGCACGACGGTAGCCGAGGACCCTCATCCCAGGTCGAAGACGTTCCGCAGGCCGAGCCGGTGGCGCCACAGGTCGTGCCGCCGGGCGGCCTCCAGCTCCGGCGCCCGGTACATCGGGCGGACCGTGCAGCGCGGGGCCTGCGAACCGTCCCGGTCCAGCAGGGAGTTGACGGCCGCGCGGGCCGAGGCGTTGGCGCCCTCCATCGTCGCCAGGTCGATGTCGACCGCCACGTAGTCCCCGCTGAGGAAGAAGTTCGGGATGCGGGTGCCCGCGCTCGGCCGGTTGTGGAGGGTGCCGACCGGGTGGATGAGCAGCTCGTCCTGGTTGGTGGGGTGCGGGGTGCCGAGTCCGTCCACGCCCGGGTCCAGGAACCACGAGTGCAGCTTGGAGTCGGCCAGCAGGGTCTTCCCGGTGTCGTTGAGGGAGGCCTTCAGCTGCGCCCACACCTCGCGCGCCACCTCGTCACGGGTGCACTGCTTGGCCGTCTTCCCGTACAGGATCCCCGGCCTGTCCCATTCCGAGATGTCCACCGACAGGCAGTCGACCGCCGTCCCGTCGCCGTAGTCGGCCGGGAAGTCGCGGGACGGCCAGTGCTCGGCCTGCTGGATCGCGGTCAGCGACCACGGGGAGTCGATGCAGTTGAGATGGCCGTGCACCAGCGGGGCCCGCTCGGTGAGGTAGAACTGGATGCCGGTCATCCAGTCCGTCTGCAGCCGGTCGCAGCGCCCCAGCATCGGATCGGCCGCCCGCAGCGCCGCGCTCCAGGTGCGGCGGGCGTGCTCGACGGGCAGCGCGCTCACGTAGTGGTCGGCGGTGACGGTCTGCACGGTGCCGTCCGGGCCCTCGACCGCGACCCCGCTCACGCGGCCGTCCGCGCAGCGCACCTCCCGTACCGTCCAGCCGATCCTGAACTCCACGCCGAGCGAGCGCAGATGGGCCTCCCAGGGGTCGATCCAGGCCTCGTTGGTCGGCAGGTTCAGGATCCGGTCGGGCGGGCCGTCCGACCCGCGCCCCAGCAGGTTGAAGACGAAGGCCTCGCCGAGCGTGCCGACCGTGCGGGTGGAGGCCTCCTCGGCCTTGGTCGCCACGATGTTGCGGGTGATGCCGACGGCGAGGATCCGCCGGTACTCGTTCGACATCCGCTCGGCCCGCACGAAGTCCCACCAGGGGGTCCGCTCCCAGACCTCGGTGCGCCGCTCGTCGCAGCTGGTGAGGAAGACCAGCACCCGGTCGACGAAGTACGCGCTCTCGTGCAGCGGGAGCCGGACCAGTGTCTGCAGGATGCCGGTGAGCGCGCGCCGCAGCTCCTCGGGCGTCAGCACGGCGGGGGAGTGCTCGGGCCAGGGGATCGGCGCGCGCAGGTCCTCGCGCCCGGCCGCCCGGGCGAACATCATCTCGCGCGGCGCGACGAGGTTGTCCCACACGCCGTGGGCGTTCCCGGGGAAGGGGATGCGCCGCATCGTGTCCGGGAGGTTGTGGTAGATGCCGGGGATGAAGCGGAAGCCGTGCTCGGCGGGCAGCGGCCGGCGTCCGCCGCGGGCGCTGCCGGGCACGTCCATGCTGCGGGCCTTGCCGCCGAGCGCGCGGCGCTCGTACACGGTCACGGCGTAGCCCCGCTCGGCGAGTTCGTGCGCCGCGGTCAGGCCGGCCACCCCGCCGCCGAGGACCGCGACGCGCCGTCCGGCAGGCGGCGGTCCGGGGGCGGGGGCGGCGGGGGCGGCCGCGGCCGGCGTCGCCCCGGCCCCGGCCGTGACCGCCCCGGTGGCGGCCGCCGCGCCCGCGCCCGCGATGAACGTACGCCTGGAACTCCCTGTGCCCGCCATGCGGATGCCCCCTCGTTACCGCTGGTAACAGCCTGTCCGGCGCAGGAGCATAGGTGGGGCCGGGTGGACGCGGAAGGCGTAGAAGTACCCGAGCGCACTATGGCGCGAAAGGATTGTTCCGGCCTCCACTGTGGGAACCTTGACTACACGTCACGGGGAAAAGGAGCCGGTGCATGCCGAGTGAGCCGCTGTCACAGAAGGAGATCGAGGACCGGTTGCGGGAGCTCCCCGGCTGGGCCTTCGAGGACGACCGGATCCTCCGCACCTACCGGCTGGGCAGCCACTTCGCCGCCAGCGCCCTCGTCGCCCATATCGCCAGCGTCCAGGAGGAGTTGAACCACCACTCCGACCTGACCCTCGGCTACAACACGGTCCGGCTCTCCGTGAACAGCCACGACGCCGGCGATGTGGTGACGGAGTCCGACTTCGCCCTCGCCGAACGCGTCGAGGCCCTCGCCCCGGCCCACGGCGCGAGCTGATGACCACGCACATACCGTCCGTCAGAACCCTGCTCGACTACGACGCGGAGGCCGAGGCCTACGACGCCACCCGCGGCGGCACCCCGCGCGCCGAGGCCGCGGCCGAGGCCGTCCTCGGGCTGCTCCCCGCGCACGCGCGCACCCTCCTCGACCTCGGCTGCGGCACCGGCATCGTCACCGGCCTGCTGAACCGCCCCGGCCTGCGCGTCCTGGGCGCCGACGCCTCCCACGCCATGGCCGCGACGGCGCTGCGCCGCGGGGTCCCCGTGGCCCTGGCCGACGCGGCCCGCCTGCCGGTCCGGTCCCGGTCGCTGGATGCGGTGAGCGCGGTGTGGCTGCTCCACCTGCTGCGGGAGCCGGGCCTGGTGCCGGCCGTGATCGCCGAGGCCGCGCGGGTGCTGCGACCCGGCGGGGTCCTCCTCGCCACCGTGGACAAGGACTCGGCGCACGACGTCGGCAGCGACATCGACGCCGTCTTCGCCGCGCACCTGACCCCGACCCCCGCGGACGCCTCCGGGGAGGTCGAGGCCTACGCCGCCCGCGCCGGCCTGCTCCCGGTCGGCGAGGCCCGCTTCACCGGCCACGGCCAGGGACGCACCCCGCGCGGCTCGGCCGAGGCCCTGCTCGCGGGCCGGTACGCCTCCCGGATCGTGCCGCGCGGCATCACCGCGCAGGAGCTGGCGGCCCGGCTGGAGCTGCTGCCGGACCAGGACGTCCCGCGCGCGGAGCCCACGTACCGCATACGGAGCTTCGTCCGCGTGTGACCCTGCGGGAAGGACCGCCCCGGGCCGGACCCCGTCACACGTCGAACTCGGCCGGGTCCGGCCCGATCCGGCGGCCCGCCGCGCCCGCGCCCAGGGCGTCCAGCGCCGCGATGTCGGCGGCGTCCAGCTCGAAGCCGAACACGTCCAGGTTCTCCCGGATGCGCGCGGGGGTCACGGACTTCGGGATCACGATGTTCCCGAGCTGGAGGTGCCAGCGCAGCACCACCTGCGCGGCGCTGCGGCCGTACTTGTCCGCGATCGCGGTCACGGCCGGGAGGGTCAGCAGCTCCTTGCCCTGGCCCAGCGGGGACCAGGCCTCGGTGGCGATCCCGCGCTCGGCGTGCACGGCGCGCAGCTCGGCCTGCGGGAAGAGCGGGTGCAGCTCGACCTGGTTGACGGCCGGGACCAGCCCGCTCTCGGCGGCGATCCGCTCCAGGTCGGCCGGGCGGAAGTTCGACACGCCGACCGCCCGGGCGCGGCCGCTCGCCGCGATTTCCTCGAAGGTCTTCCAGATGGTGACGAAGTCGTCGCGCATCGGACGCGGCCAGTGGATCAGGTACAGGTCGACGTGGTCGAGGCGCAGCTTGGCGAGGGAGTCGTCGAAGGCGCGCAGCACCTGGTCCCGGCCCCACTTCTGCTTCGGGCCGTTCCACAGCTTGGTGGTGACGAACAGTTCCTCGCGCGGCAGCCCGGAGGCGGCGACGGCCTTGCCGGTGCCGGCCTCGTTGCCGTAGATGGCGGCCGTGTCGATGCTGCGGTAGCCGGCCTCCAGGGCGGTGCCGACGGCGCGCTCGGCCTCGGCGTCCGGCACCTGCCAGACGCCGTAGCCGAGCTGGGGCATGAGCGTGCCGTTGTTGAGCTTGATGGCGGGGACCTGGTTCACGTCTGGTCGTTCCCTCACGTCGGCGCGTACGCGCGGTGGCCGAAAATGTCGTACGAGGGGCGGTAACCGGCCCCTCGTACGACGTATTCCCGCCATCCGTGCGCGCTCCCTCAGGCACCCCCGAGATACGCCTCACGCACCAGCGGGTTCGCGCGCACCTCGGCCGCCGTGCCCTCGGCCAGCACCGTTCCGAGGTCCAGCACGACGACCCGGGTGCAGAGCTCCATCACGAAGGCCACGTTGTGCTCGACCAGCAGCACCGCGCAGCCCTCCCGCTCCGCCAGCCGCCGCACGACCTCCGCGAGCCGCTCGCGCTCCGGGGCGGACATGCCGGACGCGGGCTCGTCCAGCAGCAGCACCCGCGGCGGATCGGCCACCGCCCGGGCCACCTCCACCATCCGGGCCTGCCCGACGGGCAGCCCGCCGGCGTACGAGGCTCCGAGCGCGCCGATCCCGCAGTCGGCCAGCACCCGCTCGCCACGGGACCGGCGCTCGCGCTCCCGGGCCCGCCGGGACGGCAGGGCGAGGAGATCGGCGGCCGGACCGCCCCCGCCGCCCCGCCACTCCTGCGCCACCAGCACGTTGTCGGCCACGCTGAGCTGCCCGAACAACTGCTGCCGCTGGAAGGTCCGGCGGATCCCGTGCCGGGCCCGCCAGACGGGGGAGCGGCGGGTGATGTCCGCCCCGTCCAGCAGCAGCCGCCCCTGGTCGGGGCGCCGGATCCCGGACAGGACGTCGAACAGGGTGGTCTTCCCGGCGCCGTTCGGGCCGATCAGCCCGCACACCTCGCCCGCGCGGACCCCGAGGTCCACCCCGGCCAGCGCCCGGACGCCGCCGAACCGCACGCCGACCCCGCGCGCCCGCAGCACGTACCCGTCCTCGCTCATGTCGCCATCCCCAGGTAGGCCTCGGTGAGCCGGTCCGCCTCCACCTCGGCCCGGGGGCCGCACCAGGACACCCGCCCCTGGGAGAGGTAGGCCACGGTGTCGGCGATCCCGAGGATCTCGGCGGCCTTCTCCTCCACCAGGAGCAGTGCGGTACCGGCGTCGCGGAGCTCGGTGAGCAGCGCGTACACCTCCTCCACCACGCGCGGGGCGAGCCCGAGCGAGGGTTCGTCGGCGATCAGCACCGAGGGCGGCCGCTGGAGCAGCGGAGCCAGCGCCAGCATCTGCTGCTCCCCGCCGGAGAGGGCGCCGGCGGGGATCCTGCGCCGCTCCGCGAGCCGCGGGAAGCGGGCGTAGACGGCGTCCCGCGCGTCGGCCTCCTCCAGGTAGAGGGCCAGGTTCTCCTCGAGGGTGAGCGCGGGGAAGATCCCGCGTCCTTCGGGGGCGAGCAGCACCCCGGACCGTGACCGCCGTACGGCCCCGTCCCGGGTCGCGTCCCGCCCGCCGACGAACACCGCTCCGGCCGTGGCGGGCAGCAGCCCGGCGGCCACCCGGCAGGCGGTGCTCTTCCCGGCCCCGTTGGGCCCGAGCACGGCGAGGATCTCGCCCGGGCGGACGGCGAGATCGACCCCGTGCAGGACGAGCCCCCCGTCGTACCCGGCCGTGACCCCGCGCAGCTCCAGGGCGGCGCCGGCTCCGCCGGCCGGATCCGGCCGCGCCGGCGCTCGAGGTGCGGGGTCCGGGGCGGAGCCCCGGGAAGCGGTGGCGCGCCGTCCCGCCGGCCCCGGCTGCGCCGGGATCCGGGGTGGCGGTCCCGCGGCGCGCCGCCGCGCCCGCCGCACCGGCAGCGCCGCGCAGTACCCGTCCGGGTCGTTGGCCAGGGCCAGCCCGGCCAGGCCGAACAGGATCACCGGCAGGTGCGCGGACTGCGTCACGTAGTCGGACAGCAGCCGCGGGGCGACCGCGAACACCAGCCCCGCCACCACCGCGTACTGCGGCCTGCGCACACCCGCCGCCACGACAACCGCCAGCCACACCAGCCCGGTCATCGCCGTGAAGTCCGTCGCCGTGATGCGGGTGTTGTACGAGGCGTACAGCACGCCCCCGAACCCGGCCAGCCCCGCCGAGAGGGTGAACAGCAGGAGCTTCGTCCGCAGGACGGAGACCCCTGAGGCGACCGCCGCTGCCGGTGCCGACCGCACCGCCAGCATCGCCCGCCCCGACGGGGAGTTGCGCAGCGCGCTCAGCCCGGCGGCCACCAGCGCGACCAGGACCACCAGGGCCACCCCGAGCGCCCGGTCGTCGCTCAGGTCCACCGGCCCGAACACCGGCCGCGGGATCGACCACCCGGCGTCGCCGTTGCGCAGCCACCGCAGCTGGAACAGCACCTGGTCGGCGAGGAAGGCCAGTGCCAGCGTGGCCAGGGCCAGGGACCTGCCCCCGAGCCGCAGCGCGGGCAGCGCGACGAGCGCCCCCAGCAGCGCCGCCACGCAGGTGCCCGCCGCCAGTGCCGCGACGAACGGCCAGCCCCGGCTCATGAGCAGCCCGGCCACGAGCGCGGCACCGGTCACGAAGGTGCCCTGTGCCAGCGACACCATCGCCCCGAGGCCGGTCACCACCGTGAACGACATGAACACGAGCGCGACGGCCAGACCCTGCGCCAGCAGTCCGCTCCAGAAGGGTGTGGTCACGGTGTAGAAGGCCAGGCACAGCAGCCCGGCGCCCGCCGCCCACACCCCCCACCGCCGCCCCCACGAGGCTCCCGCCAGGTGGTCGACGGGCGGCGCGTCCGCGGCCGCGACCCCTGCCGTCCGTGCCCTGCGGGTCAGTACCAGCAGCCCGCCGAACAGGATCAGGAACGGCACGGCCGTACGGAAGCCGGTGACGGACTCGGCGAAGGAGGCGTAGCCGGCCACCAGGTTCTGCAGCACCCCGAGCCCCAGCCCGCCCGCGAAGGCGAGCGGCACGGACGCGAACCGGCCGATGACCGCCGCGGTGGCCGAGACGAACAGGAAGAGCGTGAAGTCGTGCGCCGAGAGCCCCAGCAGCGGGGTCGCCAGCACCCCCGCCAGCCCGGCCAGCCCCGACGCGATCATCCAGGCCACCGACGACAGCCGGTCGGCGCTGATGCCGCGCAGTTCGGTCAGCGAGCGGTTGTCGACGGCGGCCCGCAGTTGCAGCCCCAGCCTGGTGTGCCGCATCAGCACCCACAGGGCCACCGCCACCAGCGCCGTCACCACCCAGGTGATCAGCTGGTCGGAGTCGATGCCGACGCCCTCGGCGAGCTGCCAGGACTGCGCGGGGCTGGGCCCCACTCCCGGCAGCCCGAACTGGTTCTCCGCGGGTTTCACCGGCGCGCCCGCGTCCCCCAGCAGCTCCACCACCCACAGCCCGGCGGCCGGGAGCGCCACCAGCAGCCCGATGGTGGCCACGATCTGTGCGGTCTCGCCGACCCGGGCGAGCCGGCGGAACATCAGCCGGTCCAGGCCCCAGCCGAGACCGGGGGCCAGGACCAGCACCACCAGGAGCGCGGCCGGGACGGCGGGCCAGCCCAGGCCCGAGTGCAATTCGTAGAAGGTGAGCGCGCACAGATAGGCCGTGGCCCCGTGCGCGAAGTTGAACAGCCCGGACGCCGAGTACGACAGCACCAGCCCGGTGGCGAGCAGTGCGTACAGGGCGCCGGAGACCAGACCGCTCAGTACGAAGACGAGCAGATCCCCCATGCCGCTGCCCTACTTGAAGGGGATGGGTTCGTAGCACTTGAACGGCACGGAGACCTCGTACGCGCCGTTCTTGAGCTGCACGAGCGCCCCGCAGCCGAAGCTGTCCTTCTGGCCCTTGGGCTCGGCGCGGTCGCCGACGAGGGTGCCGGTGTCGGAGAAGCTCTGCGCGGCGGTCTGGAAGGACTCGACGGTCAGCTCCTTGCCCGCCTTCTGCGCGATGGACACGAAGAGGTCGGCCGACATGTAGCCGGTGAGCATGTGCATGTTCAGCGGTACTTCCTGGCCGCCCGCCGCCGCCTTGATGTCGGCCTTGAACTGCGCCATCTTCGGGTCGGTGGACTCGAAGGGCTGGAACTGCAGCAGTACGTGCACCCCGTCGAGGGCCTGCTTGGTGGCGTCCTTGGCGAGCAGCCCCGGGTCGTAGTCGGTCGGGTCGGAGAGCAGCCCCTTGTAGCCGCTGCGCTTGAGCGCGGTGAAGAGCCCGATGTTGTTGGGGGTCTGCATCACGGAGACCACGGCGTCCGGGGCCTTGCCGTCGTCGCCGGCGAGGATGTCCTTCACGTACGCGGACCAGTCGCTCGGGACGGCGGTGGCGGGCACGGATGCCTTGGCGTAGGAGACGTGGAACCCGGCGCTGGTGAAGCCCTGCTGGAAGGTGCGGATGCCGAACTTGCCGGCGTCGCTGTCGTTGGCGATGATCGCGACCGATTTGCCCCGGGCCCCGCCGAGGATCTGGCCGATGCCCTCGGGCCAGGTCTGGTTGAGGGTGCCGCCGGGGGTGGGGACCAGGCAGCCGTTGAAGCCGTAGATGTACTTGGGCCCGCAGAAGGAGGGCAGGGTGCCCCAGCCGAAGGTGGGGACCTTCTCCTGTTCCAGGAAGTCGGCCCCGGAGAAGGTCACCGAGCTCATGGGGGAGACGGCGAAGACCTTGTCCTGCTGGACGAGTTTGCGGGCGGCCGCCAGGTTCTTGGCGGGGTCCTGGCCGTCGTCCTGCGCCCCGAGGTAGTCGATCTTGCGTCCGTTGATCCCGCCCTCGGCGTTGGCCCGCAGATAGCGGGCCTTGGCCCCGAGGTCGGTGTCCTTCTTGCTGTAGCCGCTGGCGCTGGTCATCGACACGATCCCGCCGACCTTGATCGAATCGGCGGTCACCCCGCGGGTGGTGCCGGACGCCCCGCCGGGCTTGCCCGGGCCGGTGCCGTTGGTGGAGGCGGAGTTGCAGGCGGAGACGAGCGCGAGTGCCGCCGCCGCGGCGGCCAGGGTGCGGATCGGTCGCAACATGTCGGGGATCCCCTCCGTTGGAATCCCCGCATTCTGTGCGTGACCTGACGGATCGTCAATATTGTCGGCGGACAGAAATGACGAACCGTCAGTTCTGGTCCCGTCGGGTGCGGTGTCCGCCCGGAACCCCGATCGGACCTGCCGTGATGGCCTGCCGCCGGACCCGCCGAGGAGCCCGGCTCAGGAGGCGGAGTAGAGGGCCGCGACCTCCTTCTCGTACGCCTTCTCGATCGCCCGGCGCTTGAGCTTCAACGACGGGGTCAGCAACCCCCGCTCCTCGGTGAACTGCTCGCCCAGCACCCGGAAGGTACGGATCGCCTCCGCCTGCGACACCAGCGTGTTCGCGGCCACCACCGCCCGGCGCACCTCCGCCGTCAGCTCGGGGTCGCCCACCAGCTCCGCCGCCGGCATCTGCGGCCGGCCGCGCATCGACAGCCAGTGCGCTATCCCGTCCATGTCCAGCGTGAGCAGCGCCGCGATGTACGGCCGGTCGTTGCCCACCAGCACGCACTGCGACACCAGCGGATGCGAACGGACCCGCTCCTCCAGGGCGGCGGGCGCGACGCTCTTGCCGTTGGAGGTCACCAGGATGTCCTTCTTGCGGCCGGTGATGGTGAGGTAGCCGTCCTCGTCGAGCCGGCCCAGGTCCCCGGTCGCCAGCCAGCCGCCGCGCAGCACCGCCTCCGTGGCCCGGGGATCGTTCAGGTAACCGGAGAAGATGTGGCTGCCGTGCAGCCAGACCTCCCCGTCCTGCGCGATGTGCACCGTACTGCCCGGGATCGGCTGTCCCACCGTGCCGTACTTGGTCGCCCCCGGCGGGTTCGCGGTGGCCGCCGCGCACGACTCCGTCAGCCCGTACCCCTCGAACACCGTGATCCCCGCCCCGTCGAGGAACAGCCCCAGCCGGCGCGACATCGCCGACCCGCCCGACATGGCGTACCGCACCCGGCCGCCCATCGCCTCGCGGACCTTCCCGTAGACCAGCCGGTCGAAGAGCTGGTGCTCCATCCGCAGCGCGGCCGACGGCCCCGGCCCGGTGCCGAAGGCCTTCCGCTCGCGCGCCTCCGCGTACCGCACGGCCGTCTCCACAGCCCGGTCGAAGGGACCCGTACGTCCCTCCGCCTCCGCCTTGCGGCGGGCCGCCGCGAAGACCTTCTCGAAGACGTACGGGACGCCCAGCACGAAGGTCGGCCGGAAGGCGGCGAGATCCGGCAGCAACTCGGCCGCCGCCAGCACCGGCTGGTGCCCGAGCTTGACCCGCGCCCGGACCGCGGCCACCTCCACCATCCGCCCGAACACGTGCGCCAGCGGCAGGAAGAGCAGGGTGGAGGGCTGCTCGCCCTGCCGGGCCTGGAACACCGACTCCCAGCGGTTGACCAGCGTGTCGGTCTCGTACATGAAATTGGCGTGCGTGAGCACGCACCCCTTGGGCCGGCCGGTGGTCCCGGAGGTGTAGATGACGGTGGCGGTCGCGTCGGGCGTCACCGCCCTGCGATGGCGGTGCACGACGTCCTCCGCGACCCCGCGGCCGTCGGCGACGAGCGCGTCCACCGCCCCCGCGTCGAGCTGCCACAACCGGCGCAGGTGGGGGAGCCGGTCGATGACCGAACCCACCGTCATCGCCTGGTTCTCGTCCTCGACCACACAGGCCGTGCAGTCGGTGTCGAAGAGGATCC
Source organism: Streptomyces sp. Sge12 (assembly GCF_002080455.1). NCBI lineage: Bacteria > Bacillati > Actinomycetota > Actinomycetes > Kitasatosporales > Streptomycetaceae > Streptomyces > Streptomyces sp. Sge12. Next base: position 1,531,248 of record NZ_CP020555.1, on the reverse strand, counting down.
AGTGCACCTGATCGGCCGAGGACGTCGGATACACCGGCACGGGCTGGGCGCCGATCGCCCACAGGGCGAAGTCGAAGAGGGTCCACTCGTACCGGGTGCGGGACATGACGGCCACCCGGTCCCCGAAGCGCACCCCCTGGGCCAGCAGCCCCCGTGCGAGCGCGAGCACCTCGGCGGCCAGCTCCCGGGACGTCACGTCCCGCCAGACCCCCTCGGTCTTGCGGCCGAGCACCACCCGGTCCGGTTCCTCGCGGGCGTGCTGGAAAATGATGTCGGCCAGGCCGCCGACGGGCGCGCCCGTGACAACGGGTGGGACGGTGAACTCGCGCAAGACCCCGCTCCTCTCCGCGCGCCGCGGTGAACGTACCGCATGGTCAACAGGGGTTCGTCGGCCATCGGATACCTCCACAAGACCTCCCCAGTGATCACGGTGTTCACGCCGTTGACGTGCGACTGAGCCGATCCGCGCCGGACAGTACGGCCGCGGCCAACGCCTCGGCCGCGGCCGACGGGCGCGCCCCGCGGAGCAGCGCGAACTCCACCGGCCCGAGCTCCGGCAGCCCGCCGACCCGCACCAGGCCCGGCGGGATCAGCCCCCGGGTGTGCGCCATCACCCCCAGCCCGGCCCGGGCCGCCGCGACCAGGCCGCTCAGGCTGCCGCTCGTACATGCGATCCGCCACGCCCGGCCCTCCCCCTCCAGCACCTCCAGCGCCCGCGCCCGGGTGATCCCCGGCGGCGGGAAGACAATCAGCGGAACAGGGCGCTCCGGGTCCACCCGCAGCCCCTCCGCCCCGATCCACACCATCCGGTCACGCCAGACGAGCCGGCCCCGCTCGTCCCCGGGCCCCCGCCGCTTCGCGAGCACCAGGTCCAGGCGCCCCGCGTCCAGCCGCTCGTGCAGCGTCCCCGACAGCTCGACCGACAGCTCCAGCTCCACCTCGGGGTGCTCGTGCCGGAAGCCTTCGAGGATCTCCGGAAGGCGCGTCAGCACGAAGTCCTCCGAGGCCCCGAACCGCAGCCGACCGCGCAGCCGCGTCCCCGCGAAGAAGGCCGCCGCCCGCTCGTTCGCCTCCAGGATCGTCCGCGCGAAACCGAGCAGCGCCTCGCCGTCGTCCGTCAGCCCGACGCTGTGCGTGTCCCGGACGAACAACGGCCGGCCCGTCGCCTCCTCCAGCCGCCGCACGTGCTGGCTGACCGTGGACTGCCCCACCCCGAGCCGGCCCGCGGCCTGCGTGAAGCTGAGCGTCTGGGCCACCGTGAGGAACGTCCGCAGCTGAACCGGGTCGTACATACCGCCCACGCTAGTCCCCGTCATCACGGAATGCGATGACAGTGAGTGCGGTGTGCGGGTTTCCCGATGACCGCTCCCCGCCGACCATGGAGGGAGCACTCCGCCCCGACAGCAAGTGAGCACCCCCGATGCGCCGCCCGCACCTGCCCGCCCGGCTGCCCCTCGACCCGTACGTCCTGGCCCTGCTCGCCACCGTGGGCCTCGCCGCCCTGCTCCCCGCCCGCGGCCCGGTCGCCACCCTCGCCGACGGCGCCTCCACCGCAGCCGTGGCCCTGCTCTTCTTCCTCTACGGAGCCCGGCTCTCCACCCGCGAGGCCCTCGAAGGGGTGCGCCACTGGCGGCTCCACCTGACCGTCCTCGCAGCCACCTTCGTGCTCTTCCCGCTCCTCGGCCTCGCCGCCCGCGGCCTCGTCCCGGGCCTGCTCACCGCCCCCCTCTACAGCGGCCTGCTCTTCCTCTGCCTGGTCCCCTCGACCGTGCAGTCCTCCATCGCCTTCACCTCGATCGCCCGCGGCAACGTCCCCGCCGCGATCTGCGCCGGCTCCTTCTCCAGCCTGGCCGGCATCGTCCTGACCCCCCTCCTCGCCGCCGCCCTGCTCGGCGGCGACGCGGGAGGCTTCTCCCTCGACTCCCTACTCAAGATCACCCTCCAGCTCCTGCTGCCCTTCCTCCTCGGACAGGCCCTGCGCTCCCGGGTCGGCGGCTTCCTCGTCCGCCACAAGCAGGTCCTCGGCCACGTCGACCGCGGCTCGATCCTGCTCGTCGTCTACGCCGCCTTCAGCGCGGGCGTGGTCGCGGGCATCTGGCACCGGGTCAGCCTCCCGCAGCTCGCCGCCCTGATGCTGGTGGAGGCCGTACTCCTCGCCGTCATGCTCCTCGCCACCTGGTACGGCGCGGCCCGCCTCGGCTTCGGCCGCGCGGACCGCATCGCCATCCAGTTCGCCGGGTCGAAGAAGAGCCTGGCCGCCGGACTCCCCATGGCCAGCGTGCTGTTCGGGCCCCACGCCGCCCTCGCCGTGCTCCCGCTGATGCTCTTCCACCAGATGCAGCTGATGGTCTGCGCGGTCATCGCCCGGCGCCGCGCCCGGGATCCGGCGCCCGAACACGCCGCCGACCGTGTGGCGGACGTCTCGCCCACGCTCCAACAGCCCGCGCCCCGGGCCCGGTAACGTTCGGCGGTGACCTGGATACGCCCGCTCGCCGCCCACGCCGAACGCCCCTGCACCCTGGTCGTCTGCCGCGGCTGCTGCTGCGGCGACCCCCGCAAGAACCCCGGCTCCGACCACGCCGGTCAACTCGCCCGGCTGCGCGAGGCCGCCGCAGCCTCCGGGGGCCGCCTCGCCGTCCGTACCAGCGAGTGCCTCGGCCCCTGCGCCCAGGCCAACGTCATCGTGGTCCAGCCCACCACCGAGGCCCGCCGCCGCGGCGCCCGCGCGACCTGGTTCGGCTGGGCGCTGGACGACACCGCGACCGACGAGATCATCGCCTGGGCCGAGTCCGGCGGCCCGGGCACCACCCCGCTCCCGCCCACCCTGGACCTGCACCGCATCGACCCGCCGACCCCGAAGCCGGCCAAGGACCCCGCCCGCCGCGGCCGCCGGGGACGCTGACGCCAGTGGGGCGGGAGCGGCGAGCGTTACCGGCGTACCGCTACAGGGTGATCCGCTCCTCGCCCGCGTAGATGTTCATGTCCGGGCCCCGCAGGAAGCCGACCAGCGTCATCCCCGACTCCAGCGCCAGGTCCACCGCCAGTGAGGACGGCGCCGAGACCGCCGCCAGTACCGGGATGCCCGCCATCACGGCCTTCTGCACGAGCTCGAACGAGGCCCGGCCCGACACCAGCAGGACCGCGCCCGGCAGGGGGAGCCCCCCCGACCGGTACGCCCGGCCCACGATCTTGTCCACCGCGTTGTGCCGGCCCACGTCCTCCCGCAGGTCGAGCAGCTCGCCCTGCGCCGTGAACAGCCCGGCCGCGTGGAGTCCGCCCGTGCGGTCGAAGACCTTCTGGGCCGCGCGCAGCCGGTCCGGCATCGCGCTCAGGACCTCCGCGGGCACCCGTACCGGATCGGCGGCGATACCCGGGAAACGGGTCGCCGTACGGACCGCGTCCAGGCTGGCCTTGCCGCACAGGCCGCAGGAGGAGGTGGTGTAGACGTTCCGCTCCAGCGTGATGTCCGGCACCGGGACCCCGGCCGCCAGTTGCACATTCACGACGTTGTAGGTGTTCGAACCGTCCGCCGTCGCCCCCTCGCAGTAGGTGACGGCCTGTACGTCCGAGGCGGCGCCGAGCACCCCCTCGCTGACCAGGAAGCCCACCGCCAGGGCGAAGTCGTCGCCCGGCGTGCGCATCGTGATGGCCAGCGGTTTTCCGTTCAGACGTATCTCCAGCGGCTCCTCGGCCACCAGGGTGTCCGGCCGGACACCCGCCCCGCCGTTCCGGATCCGGACGACGCGACGGCGCTCGGTGACCCGTCCCATGGTGATCAGTCCACCCCTTCTGTTTTCGCAGCTGTTCCCGCCGGTATCCGACAACCTCATTGTCCCGGTTCCGCTTCCCGCGACGCCCCCGGCAGGTAGATCCTCGGGAAGCTCCAAAATCGGGGCCCGGAATCCTGTCGGGTCACACGCACACGTACCCACCAGTAGCAGGCAAAGCTGGGTGATCCTGACTTCCGTACAAGGGGGGACCCCGCCCATGACCGGTTCACGCGTGGTGGCGCTAGGGCACTACCAGCCCGCGAAAGTGCTCACCAACGAGGACCTCTCGGCCATGGTCGACACCACCGACGAGTGGATCCGGTCCCGCGTCGGCATCCGCACCCGCCACATGGCGGGCCCGGAGGAGCCGGTGGACGAGCTGGCCTACCAGGCGGCGGGCAAGGCACTGGCCGGTGCCGGCCTGACCCCCGACGACATCGACCTCGTGCTCGTCGCGACGTCGACGGCGATCGACCGTTCGCCGAACATGGCCGCGCGCGTCGCCGCCAAGCTCGGTATGGGCGGCGGCCCCGCCGTCATGGACATCAACGTCGTCTGCTCGGGCTTCACGCACGCCCTGGCCACCGCCGACCACGCCATCCGGGCCGGCTCCGCCACCCGCGCCCTGGTCATCGGCGCCGACAAGATGACCGAGATCACCGACTGGACCGACCGCACCACCTGCGTGCTCACCGGCGACGGTGCCGGCGCGGCCGTCGTCGAGGCCAGCGAGGAGCCGGGCATCGGCCCGGTGCTGTGGGGGTCCGTCCCGGAGATGGGCAACGCGGTCCGGATCGAGGGCTCGCCGCCGGTCTTCGCCCAGGAGGGCCAGTCCGTCTACCGCTGGACCACCAGCCAGCTCCCGCCGCTCGCCCGCAAGGTGTGCGAGAAGGCCGGAGTCGCGCCGGAGGAACTGGCCGCCGTCGTCCTCCACCAGGCGAACCTGCGGATCATCGAGCCGCTCGCCGCGAAGATCGGCGCCGTCAACGCCGTCGTCGCCCGCGATGTCATCGAGTCCGGCAACACCTCGGCCGCCAGCATCCCGATGGCCCTGTCGAAGCTGGTCCAGCGCGGGGAGATCCCCTCCGGCGCCCCGGTCCTCCTCTTCGGCTTCGGCGGCAACCTCTCCTACGCGGGCCAGGTCATCCACTGCCCGTGACGGGCTCCGCGGCCGTTCCCCTCGCCGCCCCCGGCGGGGGAGCGGCCGCCCCCGGCGACGGCCGTCGGCGCATGCGTGCAGGTCAGCCCGGCGTGGCGGACGATCGCCGCCCAAATATGTGGTCGGAAGCCCCCCGATCCTTTGCTATTGTTGTCCATGTCGCCGCGGGAAACCGGGGCCGACCACCTGGTCCGGGTGGCGGAATGGCAGACGCGCTAGCTTGAGGTGCTAGTGCCCTTTATCGGGCGTGGGGGTTCAAGTCCCCCCTCGGACACAACAAGCAGGAGCCCCACACATCGTGTGGGGCTCTTCTGTATTTCCGCCCGCCGCGCCCCGTTCCGCCCCGCAGGGGTCGTGTCACGGGCCCAGGACCACCAGGCCCGTGGGGGTGGTCAGGCTGCCCGGCGTGACCGACGTGAAGGTGTGGGGGAGCGACAGCCGGGGCTGGTCCGTCTCCGCGGCGGCCTCGAAGAGGTAGGCCGCGGCCGCGGCGGTGTCGCTGACCAGGTGCGGGCCGCCCGCCGCGGCCGTCCCGCCGGTGAGCGGGGTGCGGAAGAGCTGCCGCAGGTGCCGCAGGGTCTCCGGGGTGACCGGGGCCCGCATCGGCCGGGGCCCGGCAGGCGGAGCCCCGGCCGGAGCCGCCGCCCCGCTGGCCGGCACGTCCGGGGAGGCCGCGTAGTCCGGGGGGATGGCCCCCGTCAGGAGCAGCGCCAGCAGCACCGGTACGGCCTTGCGGCGCAGGGCCTCGGTGGCCGCGCCCAGCCGGTGGGCGTGCGAGGCGGGCAGGGAGAGCGCGAGGCTTCCGACGGCGCCCCCGGTGGCGATCGGGACCGCCGAGCAGACGACCCCGGGGGAGTACTCGCGCAGGTCGAACACGGGCGCCCCCGGAGCCACCGCGTCCAGGGCGCTGAACAGGACCCGGCTGTCGGTGATCGTGCGCGGGGTGAGCCGCGCTGGCCGGTGCCGGGCCACATGGTCGGCGCGGCGGTCGTGGTCGAGCTGGGTCAGCAGGCACTTGCCGACCGCGCTGGCGTGTGCGGCGGCCCGGAAGTCGACCCACTCCCGCACCGGAGGGGTCGCGGGCCCGGCCGCCATCTGCGTGATCCGGACCTCGCCGTCGGCGTACCGGCTGAGGTACACCGCGGCGCCCGCGCTGTCCCGGGCCAGCGCCAGGGTGCGCTGGAGCTGACCGGCCAGGCCGTGGCCGCCGGGGGCGGCGAGCCGTTCCAGGGCGGGGCCGCGCCCGTAGACCCCGAGGGCCGGGCGTAGGGCGTACTCCTCCTCGCACAGCATCGCCAGCAGGGGCCGCAGTTCCCCCTCGGCGAGGCCGGACTCCCGGGCGAGCCGGTCGGCCCGCACCCCCAGCGGGTGCCGTTCCAGGACCCGTACGACGGCCAGTGCGCGGCGCGCCTCGGCCAGGGCGTGGCTCGTCCCGCCCGGGGTGGCGCTCGCGCGGGCCGCGGCCGTCAGCGCGGGGTGGCGCAGCGGTCCGGTGGCCGGCCGCAGCGCGGTCACCGACGGGGCGACCGGAGCCGACACGGTGACCGGCGGCGGGAGGAAGGAGACCAGTACCCCTGACAGTCCGGGCCTGGGCAGCGGCACCGGGCCCAGGTCGGGATCCTCGAGCTGGTCGACGTAGCGCAGGACGGCCGCCTGCGCGCACAGCCGGACCTCGCGCAGATCGCGCCGGCCGCCCGGCCGGAAGCCGCGCCGGCCCAGCTCGCGCGCCCAGTGCCGGGCGTCGTGGTGCTCGCCGCGCCGGGAGTGGTCGAGGAAGAGGCAGTACGCGGCCGCGGAGGTGCGCGGGCTCCCGGACCCGGCGGCGAACTGCCACCAGAAACGGGCTCCTTCACGCAGCCCGGCCAGGTGCAGCAGGCAGCCGAAGACGACGGCCCCGGCCAGGTCGGTGTGCCCGTCGGTGAGGAAGGAGTCGAGGTGCGCCCCGGCCTTGGGCGCGCACGCGGAGGCCAGACAGACGGCCTTGAGGTCGCGTCGGGCCCGTTCGGCGTCGAGCGGGCAGTCCCGTGCGGGATCGCTCCAGCCGTGCACCGGCCGCCGCCGGGCACGGTGTCCCGCGCCGGGGGCGTGCGGGGTGGCGCGCAGCAGCCGGGCCTCGGCGGCGCCCAGGTCGTAGTGCCGGTAGCGGTCGCGGACCCCCGCCCGGGCGAGGAGCTCGGCCAGGGCACGGGGGATCGGGTCGCGGTCCTGGCGCTCCTGCCGCTCGTAGTGCCTCATGATTCGGCTGATTCGGCTGATTCGGCTGATTCGGGTGCCCCGGCGGACGTGTCGAGCAGGCGGGCGAGCCGCCGGTGGGCCTGTCCGAGGTGGGAGCGGACGGTGGCTTCGTCGACGCCCATCACGGCGGCTGCCTCACCGGGGGTGCACTGGAGCCCGTACCGCAGGAGCACGGCGTCGCGCTGCCGCTCGACGAGCCGGGAGACGGCGGAGTAGAAGCGGATGGTGTCGGTCAGCACCTCGTACCGGTCGGCGTGCGCCTCCTTGAGGGCGGCCTCGAAGGCGCTGATGTCCATCGGCTCGGGCGGGGGCTGCCACGGGTGGCGCCGGCGCTGCCGGTCGATCAGGCACTGCTTGAGGACGGTCCAGGCGTAGGCGTCGAGGCGGTCCATGTGGAGCATCCGCAGCCACTCGCCCATGATCGAGTCGAAAGCCGCGTCCACCGCCTCCTCCGCCGCCCCGTCGGAGCCCAGCTGCAGATACGCGAAGCGCATGTACGCGGGCCGCCGGTTGGCGTGGAAGGCCCAGTACGACAGGCGCGCCGTCGGATCCCACTGGCTCATGGGAGTCGGCCGCCGACGCCGGCTCGGTAGTCCCACGGCCCCACCGGACTCCTCCGGTCCGCCATCGTTCACCGCTCCACCTCATCCCCTGTGCGCTGAACAGGAAAGCAGCGCGGGCGCACTCGGGGGGCGCAGAGAAGAGAGCTGGAAGCAATACGTCGCGGATGATCGACCTGTGATCGATCTCGATCAGGCGCGGCTCCAGCCAGCACATATGCATATGCCCGGCGCCGATGCCGGTGCTTGAGCCCCGGCCGAGGACCGTTCGGGCACCGCTGGGACGCCGGTCCGGTGCGCCGCCGTCCGGCTGTAGCATGGGCCTGATCGCGAGGGCCGTGACGGAGAGGTCACTGCCCTCGCTTTTGCGTTACGTCCACCCATGAACAAATGCGGCGCGTGGCCTTTCGGCGGTTCGATACGATGAACCACATTCACAGTCCGTGACGTCACGTTGTACCGCACAGAGGAAATGGAGCATCCGAGGATGGCTCGACACCTGATCACCAGCGCGCTTCCCTACATCAACGGGATCAAGCACCTGGGCAACATGGTCGGGTCGATGCTTCCGGCGGATGTGTACTCCCGGTACCTCCGCCAGCGCGGCCACGACGTCCTCTACATCTGCGCCACCGACGAGCACGGCACCCCCGCCGAACTCGCCGCCAAGGAGGCCGGTATCTCGGTCGCCGAGTTCTGCGCGCAGGCCCACGACGCCCAGAAGGCGGTCTACGACGGCTTCCAGCTGTCCTTCGACTACTTCGGCCGCAGCTCGTCCGCGCAGAACCGCGAGATCACCCAGCACTTCGCCCGCAAGCTCCAGGAGAACGGCTTCATCGAGGAGCGTGCGATCCGGCAGGTGTACTCGCCGGTCGACGGGCGCTTCCTGCCGGACCGCTACGTCGAGGGCACCTGCCCGCACTGCGGCTACGACAAGGCGCGCGGCGACCAGTGCGAGAACTGCACCCGCGTCCTGGACCCCACGGACCTGATCGAGCCCCGCTCGGCCATCTCCGGCTCCACCGAGCTCGAGGTCCGCGAGACCAAGCACCTCTTCCTCCTGCAGTCCAAGCTCCAGCACGAGGTCGAGGCCTGGGTCGCCGAGCACGAGGAGGAGTGGCCGCAGCTGGCCTCCTCCATCGCCCGCAAGTGGCTGACCGAGGGCCTGCACGACCGCGCCATCACCCGTGACCTCGACTGGGGCGTCCCGGTCCCGGCCGACACGTGGCCCGAGCTGGCCGCCGAGGGCAAGGTCTTCTACGTCTGGTTCGACGCTCCGATCGAGTACATCGGCGCCACCAAGGAGTGGTCGGACCTGGACCCGGCGAACCGCGACTACACGTCGTGGTGGTACGAGGCCGAGGACGTCCGCTACACCCAGTTCATGGCCAAGGACAACGTCCCGTTCCACACGGTGATGTTCCCCGCCACCGAACTGGCCACCCGCGAGCCCTGGAAGAAGGTCGACTACGTCAAGGCCTTCAACTGGCTGACGTACTACGGCGGCAAGTTCTCCACCTCGCAGAAGCGCGGCGTCTTCACCGACCAGGCGCTGGAGATCCTCCCGGCCGACTTCTGGCGCTACTTCCTCATCGCCAACGCGCCCGAGTCCGACGACTCGTCCTTCACCTGGGAGCACTTCCAGGCCACGGTCAACAAGGACCTCGGCGGAACCCTCGGCAACTTCGTCAACCGCGTACTGACCTTCTCCCGCAAGAAGTTCGGCGACGAGGTCCCCGCGGGCAGCCCCGCCGGCGAGGTCGAGGCCAAGCTGGGCGAGCAGATCGCCGAGCTGCTGGCCGAGTACGAGAGCCACATGGACTCCCTCCAGTACCGCAAGGCCGCCGCTGCGCTGCGCGCCCTGTGGTCGGCCGGAAACTCCTACCTCGACGAGAAGGCCCCCTGGACGGAGGTCAAGACCGACCTGGACGGCGCCGCGCTCACCCTGCGCACCGCGATGAACCTCATCCACCTCTACTCGGTGGTCTCCGAGCCGTTCATCCCGGCCTCGGCGCGCGTCATGCGCTCCTCCTTCGCGCTCGCCGACGACACCGCCACGTGGGTCGGTCCGGAGCAGGCGCGGTCCCTGGACGCCGTCCCGGCCGGCACCCCGTTCACCGTGCCGCCGGTGCTGTTCGCCCGTGTCACCGAGGAGGACCTGGAGTCCTACCGCGAGCGCTTCGGCGGTTCCCCGGAGGCCTGAGGCCTGGGCCCCCGGTGGCCACCGCATGAGGGGCGCGACCTTCCGGTCGCGCCCCTTTCGTGTACCCGCCGGGCGGGGACGGTAGGCAAAACCCCACCGTGAAGTGTCCACCTGGCCGTGCAGACCCGGCCGGGGCCGCGCGGCTGGAATGGGCCCATGACCCTTTCCCGTACCCCCCGGTGGACCACCGGCTGGCTGTTCGCCGCCGCCTGGGCGCTGTCCTTCCCGCTGTTCTCCACGCTGGGGCCGCACCGGCTGTGGGGCTGGTGCGCCGCCGCCGGGTACCTGGGGGCCGCCGCGGCCACCGCGCTCGGCCGCCGTCGTACGGCGCTCGCCGCGGCCCTGCTGGGCGCCGTTGCCGTACCGCTGCTCTGGCTGGTCCTGACCGGCCGGGGGCAGTCGGAGGTGGCGGTGATCGAACGGTCCGGGCGGCTCCTGCTGGAATCCGGACGGGTCTACGTCGACGGGCCCGCGCACGTCGGGGAGTACACCCCGTACCTGCCCGGCATGGCGCTGCTCGGCGTGCCGCGGGCGCTGCTCGGCGGCGACGGCAGCGGGGACGGCTGGGCGGTGCGGCTGCTGGGGGACGCCCGGATCTGGTGCGCGGCCGCCCTCTTCGGCTGCCTGTGGGCGGCCCGGCGGCTGCTCACAGGCGGGCCCTTCGGCGGGCCCCGCCGTGGGCTGCTGCCCGTCCTGGTGGCTTCACCGGTCGTGGCCCTGCCCCTGGCGGTGAGCGGGGTGGACCTGCCGCTGGCCGGGCTCTGCTGCCTGGCGCTGGCGGCCGCCGCCTCCGGGCGGCCCGCCCTGGCCGGGGCGGCCCTCGCCGGGGCGTGCGCGCTGAAGTGGACGGCGCTGCCCGCGGTGGCGGTGGCCGTCGCCCTGCTCGCGGCCTGCCGGGGCGGCCGCCCGGCGGTGCGCTGCGCGCTGGTGGCGGCCGGCGGCACGGCCCTGCTGGTGCTGCCGGGCGCACTGCTCCAGCCGGTGGAGCTGTGGCGTCAGGTGTTCGCCTTCCCCACCGGACGGGCGGCGGTGCCGACCCCGGCGAGCAGCCCGCTGCCCGGCCACCTGCTGGCCGAACTGGGTCCATGGGGCTGGTACCTGACCGTCGGTCTGCTGGTGGTGGCGGGCCTCGCGGTGGCGCTGTCCCTGTTCGCCCGGCCGCCGCGCACGGTGGTGGCCGCCGCCGACCGCCTGGCCCTCGGCCTCACGCTGGCCTTCCTGCTGGCTCCGGCGGGCCGCTTCGGCTACCTGGCGCTGCCGGTGCTGCTGGCGGTCTGGGCCCGCTCGGTGACGGTCCCGGGCGTCTCCCGCGTCGTGGCGGGCTCCTCCCGGGTCGGGCCGCCGGGCGGGCGTCCGGGCGGGCGTCCGCAAGCGCGGAACGAGCGGTCGGGAGGGCATTTCGCCTGATGTCCCCCGCACATTGGATAGTTGCACTATCCTTCCGTCCGTGGATCAGCTGATCGCCGAAGACCCGAGCCGTATAGGACCGTACCGCCTGATCGCCCGGCTGGGCGCCGGCGGCATGGGCCTGGTCTACCTGGGCCGCTCCGAGGGCGGCCGTACCGTCGCCGTGAAGGTGGTCCAGGCGGAGTTCGCCGGGAACCCCGAATTCCGCAGGAGGTTCGCCCGCGAGGTGGCCGCCGCGCGCCGGGTGGGCGGCAGCTGGACGGCAGCCGTGCTCGACGCCGACACCGAGGCCGCCGTGCCCTGGGTGGCGACCCAGTACATCCCGGGACCCGACCTCCAGAGCGTGGTCGCCCGGCAGTTCGGGCCGCTGCCCGAGGACTCGGTACGGACCCTCGCCAACCGGCTCGCCCTGGCGCTGCGGGCCGTGCACGACGCGGGCCTGATCCACCGCGACCTGAAGCCGTCCAACGTGCTCGTCACCGTCGACGGGCCGCGCGTCATCGACTTCGGCATCGCGCGGGCGATGGACAGCCTGACCGGGGACAGCCTGCACACCCGTACCGGCATGCTGATCGGCTCACCGGGGTTCATGTCCCCGGAACAGGTCCGCGGACTCGAACTGACCCCGGCCAGCGACGTCTTCTGCCTCGGCGCGGTCCTCGTCTACGCCGCCACGGGCCGCATGCTCTTCGGCGCCACGGACACCGGCCTGAACGCCCACCTCTTCCGGATCGCCGAGGAGGAGGCGGACCTGACCGGCGTACCGGAGTCGCTGGTCGAGCTCGTCGGCGCGTGCCTGCACAAGGACCCGTCCCGGCGGCCCGCCCCCGAGGAGGTGGCGGAGCGTACGGCGGCGGACGCCGCGGGGGAATGGCTCCCGGGAGCGGTACTGGCCCATCTGGGCCGACATGCCGCCCGGTTGCTGGACTACGCGCCGGCGTCCCCCGCCGGAGCCGGAGCCGGACCCGTAGCGGGAGCCGCAGGCGGGCCCGTAGCGGGAGCCGGAGTCGGAATCGGCGGCGCGGACCCGGCCGGGGGCACGCCCGCCGGAACGCCGGACCCCCGCCACGTGCCGGCGCAGTCCCGCCAAGGCGCCTCCCCGTACGGGACACCGCCCCCGTACGCCCCCGCCGTCCCCGGCCACTTCGGCCCCGCGGACGGCTTCGGCCCGCCCCCGGGCACCGTCCCCGGGGACGACCCGTCCACCCCCGCGCCCCCGCACCCCAGGCGGTGGTGGGGACTCGCGGTCCTCGCCCTGACGCAGCTCCTGGTGCTGGTCGAAGCGGCGCACTTCAACCTGCTGGGGCCGCAGATCCATGCCGACCTCGGCGTCGGCGGACTGGGCGCGGTGTTCAGCGCCTACCTGGTCGCCCTCGGCGGACTGCTGCTGTTCGGCGGGCACCTCGCCGACCTGCTCGGTGCCCGGCGGATGCTGGTGGTGGGCCTGATCGGGTTCGCGGTGGCCGCCGCCCTCAGCGGCGCGGCCGGCAGCGCCGGGCTGCTGATCACCGCCCGCGCCCTCCAGGGTGCCTTTGCCGCCCTGCTCGTCCCGGCGGCGCTGTCCCTCGTGACCACCGGTTTCACCGACCCCCGGGAACGCGGCCGGGCCTTCGGGATCTACGCGGCGGTCGCCGCGGGCGGCGGTGCACTGGGCGTGTTCACGGGCGGGTGGCTCGCCGAGACCCTGGCCTGGCGCTGGGCCCTGTGGTCGGTCGTACCGCTCGCCGTGCTCGCCCTGATCGGCGCGCTCACCCTGCTGCCCGACCGGCCGGGCCGCGCCGGAGCCCGGTTCGACGGACTCGGCGTGTTCCTCGGCACGGCGGGATCGGCCGCCCTGACGTACGGCCTCGCCGAGGTCGAGACGGTCGGCTGGGGCTCGCTCCAGAGCCTGCTGCTGCTCGTGGGCGGCCTCGCGCTGCTCGCCGGCTTCCTGTCGTCGCAGACCAGGACCTCCGGCCCGCTGCTCCCGGCGCGCTTCCTCGCCGACCGCAGCCGCCTCGCCTCCCTGGTGGTCATCCTCTTCACCGGCGTCGCCCTGGTCGCCCTCCTCCCGGCCCTGACCTTCTTCGCCCAGCAGATCCGAGGCGAGGGACCGGCCGCGGCCGGGGCGGCACACCTGCCGTTGGTCGCCGCCGCCCTCGTGACCGCCACCCAGGTCTCCGCCCGGCTGCTGCCCCGCCTCGCACCGCGCGCCCTGATCCTGCCCGGCCTGCTGGTGACGGCCCTCGGGCTGGCCCTGCTGGCCGGTGTGGGGGGCGCGACCCCGTACGTGACCGGGGTGCTGCCCGGCATGCTGCTCACCGGCGCCGGCCTGGGCCTGGCCCTCGTCCCGCTCTACTCCGTCGCGACCGCCGGGGTGTCCCCGCGGCACGCCGGCGGGGCCTCGGCGGCCCTGGGCACGGCCCACCACCTCGGGCAGTCGATCGGCGGCGCCGTGATCGGCACCGTCCTGGTGAGCCGGCTGGACCGGGTCTCGGAGGACACGGACCTGTTCGCCCGGATGCTGGACTCCTACACCATCACCCTGTGGTGCGCGGTGGGCGGACTCCTGCTCGCGGCCCTCCCGGTCGCCCTGCTGATCAGAACCGGCGGCGCCCGGCGGGACACCGCCGGCTGACCGGAGGGTCGAGGACATCGCCAAGCCGGGCGAGGTCCTGACGCCACAGCCCTAGGGGGTGTCCTGGCCCGCCAGGTGGGCCAGGACCGCCAGGACCCGGCGGTTGCCCTCGGTGGCGTCCAGGTCGAGCTTCGTGAAGATGCTGGAGGCGTGCTTGACGACGGCGGCCTCGGTGATGAACAGCCGGGACGCCAGGGCCTGGTTGTTGAGGCCCGAGGCCATCAGCGTCAGTACCTCCCGCTCGCGCGGCGTCAGCCGGGCCAGCGGCCGTTCCTCGGACTGCCGGCTGAGCAGGACCCGTACCACCTCCGGGTCGATGACCGTCCGGCCGTCGGCGACCTGCTGGAGGGCGTCGAGGAACTCGGCCACCTCGCCGACGCGGTCCTTGAGGAGGTAGCCCAGCCCGGCCGCGGAGGCGCCGGTGAGCAGTTGGGTGGCGTAGGCGGTGGCCACGTACTGCGAGAGCACGAGCACCGGCAACGAGGCGTCCCGGGAGCGCAGTTCGAGAGCGGCCCGCAGGCCCTCGTCGCGGAAGCCCGGCGGCATCCGGACATCGGTGACGACCGCGTCCGGCCGCTGCGCCTCCACCGCCCGTACGAGCTCCTCCGCACTGCCGACGGCGGCGAGGACCTGATGGCCGCCGCGGGTGAGGAGCTCCGTCAGCCCCGCGCGCAGGAGCACCGAGTCCTCGGCCAGGATCAGCCGGAGCACGGGACCTCCACGCGCAGCCGGGTCGGTCCGCCCACCGGACTGGACACGACCAGTCTGCCCTTCAACATCGCCACCCTGTCCGCGAGTCCTGCCAGGCCCGCTCCCGCGCCGGGATCGGCGCCGCCGCGGCCGTCGTCGGTGACGGTGAGAGTGAGCCGGTCGTCCTCGACCCTACCGACGACGGCGACGTGCGAGGCGCCGCTGTGCTTGGCCGCGTTCGTCAGCGCCTCGGTGACGGTGAAGTACGCAGTGATCTCCACCGGTTCGGCCAGCCGGGGCACGTCGAGGTCCACGGTCACCGGTACCGGATGGCGCAGGGCCACCTCGGTCACGGCCGCCGTCAGCCCGTGGTCGGTGAGGACCTGCGGATGGATGCCCCGTACCAGGTCGCGCAGTTGCTCCAGGGCGACCTTGGCCTCGCCGCGGCCCCTGGCCACCAGGGCGGCGGCCGAGGCGGCTTCCGGGAGCCCGCGCAGCTCCATCTCGGCGAGGCCCAGGGTCATGCTGAGCGCGACCAACTGCTGCTGCGCGCCGTCGTGCAGGTCCCGTTCGATGCGCCGCCGTTCGGCCTCGAAGGCGTCGACGAGACGGACCCGGGAGCGGGTGAGCTCCAGGATCCGGTCGGCCTCCACGCGCGGCCCCAGCAACAGCCGGGCCGTTTTCACCTGGGCCCCGGCGAGCAGGCCGCCCGCGTACGCCGCCACCAGCAGCCCCGCCAGTCCGGCCGCCGTGCCCCCGAGGGCCTCCAGCGGCCCGGAGACCCGCCTGCCGGGGATCAGCATCACCGCTTCGGGGGCGAGGGCCCACGCGATGGCCGGGGCGGCGATGAGGATCAGCGCGAACGCCACCAGCGTGAGCACGGCGAACCCGGCCGCTCCGAACACCGGCCCCAGCAGGGCGGCGTACCCGAACTCCCGCCAGGTGGACCGCTCCCGCAGCCGGGTCCGCAGCCACGCCGCGGGCCCGGCCCCGGCGAGGGAGGCGTGCGGATCCGGCACGCGCACCGGCTCCACGCAGCGCAGCCGCCACCGCTCCAGCGCGCCCAGCGGCACCCCGGCGACGACGGCGCCGAGCAGGAGCAGCAGCCCGATGCCGACCAGCGCCAGCGTCACCCCGAGCCCGACGAGCAGGACGAGGACGACCAGCACGGGGTAGCCGATGAGGAACCCGCTGCCCAGGTACGCCCAGCACCGCCAGGGCCACCACGAGCCGAGGAACCGCAGGGGCCGGCGCAGCACCGCGAGGACGGCGACCGGTGGCGGTCCGGCAGGTTCGGGGAGGGCGGCGGAGTCGGAGGACATGTCCGCCCAGCCTAGGCGGTGTCCTGCCGCGTTCCCGGCGGGGGGTGGTGACGTGCCGTCACACGGCGGCGCCCAGCGCCAGGAAGCCGCAGATCAGGACGAGGAGGACGGCCAGCAGGGGCCAGACGAAGCGCAGGTACCGGTCGTAGCCGACCTTGGCCAGGGCGACACCGCCGATGGTCACGGCCGAGGTCGGGACCCAGAGGTTCATCCAGCCGCTGGCCGACTGCCAGGCCGTGACCACCAGGGCGCGGGAGACGCCGGCGAAGTCGGCGAGCGGGGCCAGGATCGGCATGACGAGCGTGGCGTGGCCGGAGGTGGAGGGGATCAGGAAGGCCAGCGGGAGGTTGACCAGGAAGACGATCACCGCGAAGAGCGCGGAAGAGGTGCCCTTCACGACGTCCTCGATGGAGTGCAGGACGGTGTCGGTGATCCGCGAGTTGTTCATGATGACCGTGACCCCGCGCGCCAGCATGATGACCAGGGCCGGGGACATGAAGTCGGCGGCGCCCCGGACGATCGTGGAGCTGATCCTCGCCTCGCCCATCCGTGCCACCAGGCCCACCAGCACCGCGGCGCACAGGAACAGCGCGGAGAGCTCGGGGAAGGACCAGCCCAGCTCCCACGGGTACGGGGCAGCCTCCGCCTCGCCGGTGAGCGCCCCGGCCCAGGGCACCACCGAGAAGATCATGAAGCCGAAGACCAGGCCGAGCAGGACCAGTACCACCTTGTGCAGGCGGGTCAGTTCCGGTGCCGTCTCCTGCGCTCCCGTCGCCTTCTGCTCCCGGTCGCCCGGGAGGAAGCCGCACACGGACCTGGCCGGGTCCTTCTCGACCCGTTTCGCGTACCGGACGACGTAGAGGATGGTCACGGCCGTCAGGACCACCCACATCGCGAAGCGCAGCGCGATGCCGTCGCCCAGGGAGATGTCGGCGGCCGCGGAGGCCACGCCCGTCGCGAAGGGGTTCACGGTGGAGCACAGGACTCCGATGCCGGCGCCCAGGATGGCCGCGCCGACGGCGACCATCCGGTCGTAGCCGAGGGCCAGCATCATCGGCACCAGCAGACCGTAGAAGCCGAGGGTCTCCTCGGCGAAGCCCTCCACGGTGCCGAGGACGGAGAACACCAGCATCACCGTGGCGATCAGCAGCGTGCCGCGGTGGCGCAGCCGGTGGGCGAGGCGGGCGATACCGCGGTCGAGGGCGCCGGTGGCGAAGACGACGGTGATGAACGCGCCGATGGCGAGGACGAAGAGGAAGACCCCCGCACTGCCGTACAGATCGCCGCTGAAGGTGGGGCCGACCTCGCCGGTCTCCTCGTCCCGGATGCCGTAGAGGCCGTTCACGGGGGCGAGGAAGAGGTCGTTCAGGCGTTCGGCGAAGCTCTGGGTGCCGTCCACCCGGTGGTAGGTGCCGGAGATCGGGGCGCCGCGCTCGTTGCGCCGGTACGCGCCGGCCGGGACGAGGAAGGCCAGCAGCCAGACGGCCACCGTGACGACGGCCAGAACGGTCAGCGCGCTGGGAAAGCTGAACCCCTTGCCCGCCGGTTCCTCCGGGGCGGGGGCCGGGGCCGGATCGGCGGGAGCAGGGGGCGCGGTGCTCACGGGGTGCCTCGGCTGTCCGGTTCCATCCGCCACCATCCCTGAGAGGGTCCGCCGGTCCGCTCTCCCGATCATGGAGCGGGGGCGGGGCCGATGCCGTGGTGGACTGCGCCCGGCGGGTGAACGCGGCGCGCGGTGCCGGGAGTGGCAGGGGGGTGCCGGGTGGGGTGGGTCAGCCGCCCGTGCGTACGAAGGTGCGCACCGCCGTGTCGAAGTAGCCCCGGGCCTCCTCGCTCCGGCTCACCGGCGACGACACCCACACGTCGTACAGCCGGCCGCCCTCCTCCCAGCACAGGTCGCGGGTGCGCCGGGGGCCCTCGACCGTCGAGAAACCGTCCCAGGTGAAGAGCCAGAGGGCGGCCTGCCGATCGTGGTGCGAGGTGGTCACGACCTCGGCGTCCCGGTATCCGGGGTTGTTCGCCGGTCCCTTGGCGTGGGCGCGCTGATGGACGGCGACCGGACCGCCCGATTCGGGCTCCGCCGACTTGATGCCGATACGGAAGGTCTCCCCGGGGGACATGTAGAAGATGCGGGGGCCCTCCACCTTGCGGGTGAAACCGAGGGGGACGGCGAGCGAGAACCCTTCCGGGTCGGTGACGACGCGGTAGCCGGCCGGGGCGGCGGCCTTGTCGTCGGACGAGGGCGACGCCGACGGCGAGGGCGTGGGTGTGGGGGAGGGAGCGGAGCCGGCCGGGTCCGCGGGCGCGGACCGCCCGCCGGGCGCTCCGCTCGCGGAGGTCTGCCCTCCGCGTTCGTCCCGGTCCATGAGCAGCGCGGCCGACACGCCCGCCCCGGCGACCGCGGCCACCAGCAGCGCGGCGATCAGCGCCGCCCCCGGCCGCCGCTTCCCGGGTACGCGTACGGTCCCGGCCGCGGCCCCGGGCGTGGGCGCGGCCCCGGACACGGCTCCGGGCTCGGGCGCCGCCACCGGTGTCGCCCCGGCCGCGGGGGCCGGCGCCGGCGCGGGCCCGGTCGCGCCGGACCGCATCGGGCTGAGCTGCGTCGGGCTGTACTGCAACGGGGTGTACTGCGTCGCCGTCTCCGTACAGGCCCGCAGCAGTCGCTCCGCCTCGTGCGCGCCCAGCCGCTCGGCCGGATCGCGCTCCAGCAGCCCCCGCACCACGGGCAGCAGCGGTCCGCACGCGTCGGGCGGCCGGATCTCGTCGAAGACCACCGCGTGCAGGATTCCGCCGAACGAGTCCCGCCGGAAGGGCGAGGCGCCGCTGAGAGCCGCGCACAGCAGGGCGCCCAGCGACCACAGATCGGCCTCGGGGCCCGTCGGGCTCTGCCCGGACATCCGCTCGGGAGCGGTGTATTCGGGGGAGCCGACGAAGGACCCGGTGGTGGTCAGCGTCGTCGCGCCCGACACCTGCGCGATGCCGAAGTCGGTGAGCACGGGCCGCCCGCCGGGCGCCTCCAGCAGCACGTTCGCCGGTTTGATGTCCCGGTGCAGCACACCGGAGGCGTGCGCCGTCCGCAGGGCGCCGATCAGTGCGATCCCGATCCGGGCCGCCTCGGCGACGTCCACCGGGCCGCTGCGGGAGAGCCGGTCGGCCAGCGAGCCGCCCTCGACCAGTTCCATGACGATGTACGGGAGTTCGCCGTCCTCGACGATGTCGTGCACCACGATGATGTGGGGGTGCTTGAGCTGCGCGGCGGCCCGCGCCTCGCGGAGCGTGCGCTCACGCTGGTGCCGGGCCTCCTCCTCGGACAGCGCGGGGTCGAGCGCGACCTCCTTGACGGCGACGCTGCGGCCGAGCAACTGGTCGGTGGCGCGCCACACGATGCCCATGCCACCGCGTCCGAGCTTGGCGTCCAGCCGGTAACGCCCTGCGATCAGACGGGCGTCCGCCCCCTCGGTCCCCATGGCGACATCATGCCGCATCGGCGATCCGGACCCGTCTGCGGCGTGTCGAAGCCGCGCCTTGATCGTTTCTTCAGCGGTAACCCTTACATCTGCTGCGATTTCGGGAGGCGCGCGGTGACCGCTTGGCAGTACTTCGCCGGGGCGGGGCTGGTGGCGGCGCTCTGTCCGCTGCACGGCCACGTGGCGGTCGCGGGCGACGGTCACGGTCGCGGGGCCCGTGTCGACCTGTGCGTGCCGGCCGGGCAGCCGGGCAGGCCGGTCTTCCGGCCGCCTTCGGGGCAGCCCTCCGTCCGGGTGGCCGTGCCCGGCACGGACCGGCCGACCGTGCGGCACCCGGGACGGCCCGCGGCACCGGTCGTTCCGGCGGAGCGGCCCGCGCGGCCCGGACCGGCGGCGGAACCCGGGCGGCCGGAGCCGTCCGGGGCGCCGGGTGCGGTGGGGCCCGGTGCGAAGGCGGGGGCCGCGCAGGCGCAGCCGCCGGCGCCCGGGCCGGCGCCCGGGATCGAGGCCGAACCGGCCTCGGCCGAAGCACCCGCCCCGCCCGCGGCCGGGGCCGCCGCCGCGCGGGTGAGCGCCTTCCACGTGCGACCGTACCGCGCGGTGGCGGTGGAGCGGCGCGGCCCCGGCGGGATGTCCACCGTGATGCTCATGGTCGTCGTCACCACCCCGGCCGTACTCGCCGCCGCCGCCCTGCGGCCCCGTTCCAAGAGCCGCGGCTGACCGCCGCCACCGACCCCGTCCACCCACCCCGTCCACCCGCACGTCCATAGATCCACCGATCCACCACCGATTTACACCGGGAGAATCCACGTGTCCGAATGGCTGGTCCTGGCCATCGCCATGGCGCTCGTCTGCGCCCTCGTCCTCGCCATCACCGCGATCCGGCACCGCCGGGCCGCCGACGACGAGGACACCAGCGAAACCCCCGACGTCATCGAGTACATGACGATGATGGTGGGTGTGGTCTACGCGATCGTGCTGGGCCTGGCCATCGCGGGGGTCTGGGAGGCGCGCGGCGCCGCCGAGGACAGCGTGCGCCGCGAGGCCCAGGCCCTGTACGAGGTCACCCAGCGCGCCGACGTCTACCCGGCGGCCGTCCGCGACCGGATCCGGGGCGAGGTGGACGCGTACGTCTCGCACACCGTCGCCGTGGACTGGCCGCTGCTGACCTCCGGGGACGGCGCCTCGGCCGAGGGCGGCGCGCTGCTCGGCAAGCTGCGCAGCGACGTCACGCACCAGAGCCCGACCACCGAGCTCCAGGCGCAGGCCTACCAGCCGCTGCTGGACCACATCGCCGCCGCGGACGACGCGCGCCACTCGCGGACGCAGAGCTCCGAGTCCACCCTGCCGGGCGTGGTGTGGTTCGGGCTGCTGGTCGGCGGGGTGGTCACGGTCGGGCTGATCTTCACCCTGCAGATCCGCCGGTCCGGGCGGGAGTTGCTGCTCGCCGGACTGTTCAGCGCGCTGATCGTGTTCCTGCTGTTCATGGTGTGGAGCTTCGACGCGCCGTACGGTCGGGACGGGATCGACTCGGCCGGGCCCTTCCAGGACCTGTTCCCGGCGACGGCGACGGTGGCGGCCGGCACCCGCTGAGCCCCGGCCGGTACCGGCCGAGCCCCCGCCGGCATCCGCCGAGCCCCGGCCGGTGCCGGTGCCGGCGCGGTGCACGTCACGGCGCCGCTACACGGTCACCTGTCGCCGGAGCGACTGCACCACCGGTGAGTGGCGCAGCGCGTGGGAGATCCGCAGCAGGTCGCGCGGACCGTCGGCGGTGTCGAGGAAGGTCTCCTCGTCCTCCCCGATGATCTTGCCGTCGGGGTCGGCGGAGCGGGCCCGTACGGCGGCCGCGACCATCGCGGCGTCGGCGACGGCGCGGGCGGTCTCCTCGTCGGCCCCCTCGGCGACGGCGCTCGCGTAGGCGCCGTCGCGCAGGCCGCTGTCGAAGTACGGCCCGAGGTGCAGGAACCCGTCGTGGATGTCCGACTCGCGCTGGATCACCCGCAGCTCCGCCGCGGACCACCAGGCGATCCGCACGGAGGGCGTGCCGACGGGCGCGGAGATCTGTACCTCGTGCCAGAGCGGGCCGAGCTGGCGGTACGTCGCCCAGGTCTGCCAGTGGTCCGACAGCCGCTGGCAGACCAGCGGGACCACGAAGCCCATCGCGCTGATCAGCGCCCCGAGGGAGGCGAGCGGCGGCGCGGCGAAGGTGCTGAGGTCGTCCAGGTTGTGCCCCGACCAGCGGGCGACGACCGCGGTCATCTTGGTGGCGTCGTAGGCGAGGTTGAAGATGTAGCCGGCGACGATGATCACCAGTCCGACCCGCAGCCAGCCGCGGACCTGGAGCGACCAGCGCCAGCACAGGACCACCATCACCACGGCGGCCACGTGGTGGGCCAGCAGGTAGAGGGCGATCATGTGGCCGATGTAGGGCGTGTTGGCGTAGTAGGTGTCGAAGTCGCGCAGCCGCTCCACCGGGGTCTCCCCGAGGGCGAAGAGCACGACCAGCGCGACGATCACCACGCTGTAGCCCAGGATCCAGCGGCGCGAGACGCGCCGGGTCTGTTCGGGCGGTCCGCCCCGCCAGTTGACCATCAGGACCAGGCAGGATGCGCTGAACGCGGTGATCAGGCAGTACACCAGGGGGGCCGAGACGTTGACGATCCCGGTCCAGCGGTTGACCGCCGCGATGGTGGGCGGGGCGGCGAAGGCGAACACCGCTCCCGCCAGGGTCAGCAGGGCGACCACCGACCTCAGGAGCGGGTCGTTCCAGTTGTGCCGCAGGGCCGGCAGCTTGAAGGCGAGCGAGATCGCCATCGCAGCCGCCGGTATGTAGTAGTCCTCGCCGTTCAACGGTCGTTCCTGTGCCCCCGGTAGCCCAGCGAGGCCTCGATCCGGCCCGCCAGTTGATCGCGCTGGACGGGAGCCCGGTGGCTCGCCGATCCGGCCAGCCAGTTCCGGCACCGGCTGCCCAGCAGTAAGCCGAAGGTTTCGGCCTCCGTCTCCTCCTGCACGTCGGCGCGCGTACGCGCGGCGACGCGGCGGACCGTCTCACCGATGTCGGCCTCGTCCGTCAGCAGCCGCGCGGCGACGGCGGCGCCGTCGACGTGGTGACTGCAGTGGCCGGCCTTCATGTGCCACAGCTCGTGGCCCAGGATCACCAGCTGGTGGTCCGGCGCGGTGCGTTCCTCGATGACCACGAGGTCGCGGTCCGCCATGTCGAGCCACAGGCCGCTGGCCGTCCGCGGCGGGAACGAGGCCATCCGGAAGTCCACCCGGCGTCCGCGGTGTCTGCTCATGCCCTCGCAGAGGGCAGCGTAGAGGTCCACGGGTTCCACGGGTGCGGTCAGCCGGATGCCGGCCACCAGCTCCCCGCACAACCGCCGCTGCTCTCTGCCTATGCTCACCGTTCTCCCCGTCGGCGCGGATCCGGATCAGGACTCAAGGATCAGACCCAGACTTTCGACTGGGTCAGGATTCGTTCGGTTTGACGCTTTCGAGGAGCATGTCCAGCCATTCGGTCACCTTGTCCCGGTGCTTGTCGCTGGGCAGTTGGGCGGCGCGCCAGGCGATGCCCCGTACGCCGTGGTTCTGGAGGAGTCTTGCCAGCGGATCCCCGGACGATGCGGCCGAAGCCGGTACGGTTTCCCGCGCCCGCCCCGCGAAGTCCTGGAGCAGCTGTTGCTCGGTCCTCTGGAGGGCGTCCGTCAGGGCGTCGGAGTC
Organism: Streptomyces sp. Sge12; assembly: GCF_002080455.1. Classification (NCBI taxonomy): domain Bacteria; kingdom Bacillati; phylum Actinomycetota; class Actinomycetes; order Kitasatosporales; family Streptomycetaceae; genus Streptomyces; species Streptomyces sp. Sge12. Next base: position 1,508,098 of record NZ_CP020555.1, on the reverse strand, counting down.
GTGCGCCGTGAGGAACCCGGCGTGCACTCCGAAGAACCGCTGGATCGCGTCGCAGTGTTCCATGGTGGGACGCCGGTCGCCGTTGATCAAAGCCCCGGCCTGCTGCCGCGACATGCCGGCGCCGTCCGCGATCTCCTGCTGCGTGTAGCGGCGGCCGTTGGGTTTGACACGTGTCCGCCGGAGCAGGTCGAGACGCTGGAGGAACCGGGTCTGCAGATCGGGTTCGCCGGCCGGCCTGCCGTCGAGCAGGGTCCTGACCACGTCCGTGGGTACGCCGGAGGCCTCGGAGAGCCGCCGCAGGTCGAAGACCTGGTTCAGGTCGCGGCCCATCTTGCCCGCGAGTTCGGCGACACGCGTGATGGTGGCTGCCAGGGGTGCGTTGGCTACCGCGACGGGAGCCGGGAAGCCGTCTGTCACCAGTGGTTCTCCTAGATCGCGCGAAGTCGGTATGGGCACATGGTCGGCTTCTGGAATCTAGCCGCTCTCGCCCGGAAGGGCTAGAACGTGCCACAGCTGTGGCGGGAATGAGCTGTCAAGAGGCTGGAATTGCCACAATAGTTGACACTCGAATGAAGTCGGTAGCAGGATCGCCACACGGAAATGAAGATCCAGACCGGAGGAGGGGGAGCTCTCAGTGCCACATCTCGCAGCGGTGGGCCCGTCCGATGGACTCGCCCGAGCCGGTGAAGAGCGTCTGGCGGGCGAGGAATCCGCCCGCGGCGCCGTTCGGTCGGAGCGACGCAAGGAGATTTTGCGCCAGCGCCGCGAGGAGTTGGGCCTGAGCCAGGAAGATCTTGCCGCCCGGCTGCGCATCAGCGTGCGCGCGTACGGGAACTGGGAAAGAGGCCTGGTCAAAGAGTGGACGGACCGTAAACTCCTCGCCCTGGCCGAAGCCTTGGAGATGAGCGAGCGACAGTGCTTCTGGCTGTTCCGGGTCATGGTCGACCGTGACCCGCCGCCCACGTGGCGCGCCGCCGAGGAGAACAGGCTGCCCGACGATCCGGCGCAGCGCGACTACCTGTGCGACTACGCGGCCCTGATGGAGTCCGTGCCGTACCCGAGCTTCCTGGTGGACCACCGCTGGGACGTGGCCCTGACCAACTCGGCCTTCGACCAGCTCTTCCAGTCGGTGAGACCGCACCCCACGGCCCTGCCGGACGACAACTTCCTGCGCTTCGTGCTGTTCCACCCGGACGCGGCGGCCGTGCTGGAGGACCACGAACCGGCCTGGTGCGTACCGCTGCTGGCCCAGTTCGCGACCGCGCTGGCCGGGGCTCCCGAGGACGAGGGGCTGCGCAGCATCCGCCAGGAGGTGGCCCGTGACCCGTTCATGGAGGCGGCCTACCGCTACGGCGTGCCGCACTGGCTGAGCACCCACGGGACCGACGCCGCCGAGCTGGACGGGGCGGTGCGCACCGTGCGCCACCCCGACCCGCGGTGGGGTCTGGTGCGCTGCCGGATGGTGGCCGAAACCAGCCGGATGCTCGGCGAGATGGGGCTGACCCGGATCACGCTGATCCTCTCGACGCCGACGGGCGCGCCGAGGGGTCCCGTCCAGGGCGGCGGCTTCACGCACCAGCAGGGCGCCAGGCTGCGCGCCGTGCCGTCGCCGGTGGAGTGACCGACCGGGCAGACTGGTACCGGCGGACGTGGGCCGTGGCGTGTCTGTCGGCGTGCGTCTCGGTGATCGTGGCACCGATCGTGTTCGTGTCACTGATCGTGGCACTGATCGTGGCACTGATCCGGGCACCGATCCCGGGACCGGCCACCGCGGCGGACACGTCGGCCACCGGATCTGCACTGGCGAAAGGCGGTAGGGCGTGCGGCTGACGATCCTCGGCGGGGGCGGCTTCCGGGTCCCACTCGTCTACGGAGCCCTGCTCGGCGACCGTGCCGAGGGCAGGGTGTCCCATGTGACGCTCTACGACGAGGATCCGGCGCGGCTCACCGCCATGACCCGGGTGCTCCGGGACCAGGCGGCTGCCGCAGCCGCAGCCGCAGCCGCTGACGCGCACGGCCCGGCGGGAGACGGCCCGACCGTGGACGCCCCGGCCGTCACGGCCACCGGGGACCTCGACGAAGCCCTGCGCGGAGCCGATTTCGTCTTCTCCGCCATCCGCGTCGGCGGCCTGGAGGGGCGCGCCGCGGACGAGCGGATCGCCCTGGCCGAGGGTGTGCTCGGCCAGGAGACGGTGGGCGCGGGCGGGATCGCGTACGGCCTGCGGACCGTCCCCGTGGCGCGCGAGATCGCCCGCAGGATCGCCCGTACCGCCCCGGAGGCGTGGGTCATCAACTTCACCAACCCGGCCGGGCTGGTCACCGAGGCGATGGCCGAGGAGCTCGGCGAGCGCGTGATCGGCATCTGCGATTCGCCCGTCGGCCTGGGGCGGCGCATTGCGCGGCTGCTGGGCGCCCGGCCGCAGGACGCCTGGATCGACTACGTGGGCCTCAACCACCTGGGCTGGGTGCGCGGGCTGCGCATCGGCGGCCGCGACGAGCTGCCCCGGCTGCTGGCCGACACCGAGGCCCTGGAGTCCTTCGAGGAGGGCCGGCTCTTCGGGGCCGAATGGCTGCGCTCGCTCGGCGCGATCCCCAATGAGTACCTGCACTACTACTACTTCAACCGTGACACCGTACGGGCCTACCAGGAGGCGAAGCAGACCCGCGGGGCCTTCCTGCGCGACCAGCAGCGCGGCTTCTACGCCGAGGCCGGCCGGGCCGGAGCGCCCGCCGGGGCGGCGCTGGCCGCCTGGGACCGTACGCGGGCCGAGCGCGAGGCCACGTACATGGCCGAGAACCGCGAGGTGGCGGGCGTCGGGGAGCGCGACGGGAGCGACCTCGAATCCGGCGGCTACGAGAAGGTCGCCCTCGCGCTGATGCGGGCCATCGCCCGGGACGAGCGGGCCACGCTGATCCTCAACGTCCGCAACGGCTCGACGCTGTCCGTCCTCGACGCCGAGGCCGTCATCGAGGTGCCCTGCCTGGTCGACGCGAACGGCGCCCACCCGGTGGGCGTCGCGCAGCTGCCCCTGCACGCGGTGGGGCTGGTGACGGCGGTCAAGGCGGTCGAACGGGAGATCCTGGCGGCGGCCGCGAGCGGCTCGCGGGCGGACGCGGTCAAGGCCTTCGCCCTCCATCCGCTGGTCGACTCGGTGGGGGTGGCCCGGCGGCTGCTCGACGGGTACGCGGCGGAGCACCCGGGTCTGGCCTACCTGCGCTGACCCGGGCCGGCCGTTCCCCCGTACGGCTCAGCGCCGCATGCGCCGCGGCGGGCGGGCTGTGACAGTGCGAAGGTGACCACTGCCCCCGCCGAGGCCGCCGCGCCCCCCGTGATCGACCGGCGGCGGCGCAACGTCATCTTCGGCACGATCATGCTCGGCGTGCTGCTGGCGGCGCTCGACCAGACGATCGTCGGGACCGCGCTGCCCACGATCGTGGGGGATCTGGGCGGCGGCGACCACATGTCGTGGGTGGTGACCTCCTACCTGCTCGCCGAGACCGTGGCGACGGTCCTGGTCGGCAAGTTCGGCGACCTCTTCGGCCGGAAACTGATCTTCCAGATCTCCGCCGTCGTTTTCATCAGCGGCTCCTTCCTGTGCGGCCTGTCCCCCAACATGACCTTCCTGATCGTGTGGCGCGGCGTCCAGGGCATCGGGGCCGGCGGCCTGATGGTCACCGCCATGGCGCTGATCGCCGATGTGGTGCCGCTGCGCGAACGCGGCAAGTACCAGGGCATGATCGGCGCCGTCTTCGGGGTCGCCACCGTGATCGGACCGCTGCTCGGCGGGTTCTTCACCGACCAGCTGACCTGGCGGTGGTGCTTCTACGTCAACGTCCCGATCGCGATCCTCGTCGTCATCGCGGCCGCCAGGACGATCCCGGCCGTCCGCGCCTCGGGCAAGCCGGTCATCGACTACCTGGGCATCGCGCTGGTCGCCGCCGGCGCCAGCGCGCTGATCCTGGCCACCAGCTGGGGCGGGAACGAGTACGCCTGGACCTCGCCCGTCATCATCGGGCTGTTCGCGGGCGGCGTGGTCGCACTGGGGCTGTTCTGCCTGGCCGAGACGCGGGCCGCGGAACCGATGCTGCCGATGCGGCTCTTCCGCAATCCGGTCTTCTCCGTGTGCTCCGTGCTGAGCTTCGTCGTCGGATTCGCGATGCTCGGCGCGATGACCTTCCTGCCGACCTACCTCCAGTACGTCGACGGGGACTCGGCCACGATCTCCGGCGTCCGGACCCTGCCCATGGTCGTCGGCCTGCTGATCGCCTCGGTCTTCAGCGGCAACGTCGTGAGCAGGACCGGCCAGTACCGCATCTTTCCCATCGTCGGGAACGCGGTCATGGGCGTCGGCCTCTACCTGCTGTCCCTGATGGAGCCGGGGAGCGGCACCCTGCTGGAATCGCTGTACATGTTCGTGCTCGGCACGGGCATCGGCCTGTCGATGCAGGTGCTGACCATCGCCGTGCAGAACACCGTCGACTACGCCGACCTGGGCACGGCCACCTCGGGCGTCACCTTCTTCCGTACGCTCGGCAGCGCCTTCGGGACGGCGGTGTTCGGGACGATCTACGCGAACCACCTGGGGCCCGGACTGGAGGCCGCGTACGTGGAGGCGGCCGGGATCGCCGGACAGGACCCGCAGGAGCTGGCCCGGGCCGCGTCCACCCCGCAGGGCGTGCACCGGCTCGCCCCGGAGGTCGCGGCCCCGGTGATCGACGCGTACGCGCAGGCCCTGCACACCGTGTTCCTGTACACCGTTCCGGTCGCCGCGTTCGGCTTCGTCGTGGCGCTCTTCCTCAAGCAGGTCCGGCTGCGCGACAGCGCCCGGGCCGGGTCCACGGACATGGGCGACGGATTCGGCTCACCGGCCACGGCCTCGGGCGATTCGGCCAAGCTGCTGGAACTGGCCGTCGGCAAACTCGTACGGAACATGGGCGCGGACACGGCGCGGGGGATCGTCGAGGGCTCCGACACCCGCCTGGACATCGCGGGCGCCTGGGCGGTGATGCAGGTGGACCTGATGACCCGGACCGTCGGCCACGCCAGCATCGGCCTGATCGCCGGCCGCCGGTCCCTGCCGCCGGAGGTGCTGATCCCGGTCTACGAGCGGATGGCGGACGAGGGCTTCCTCAGCCGCGAGGGCAGCTTCTTCACCCTGACCGCGGCCGGGCAGCGGGAGGCCGACGTCATCTCGAAGGCATGGGCCCAGTGGCTGGGGGACCAGCTGGAGAAGGACCGGGGGCGGCCGCGGAGCGCCGAACTGCGGGTGGCGGCGGACGCGATCGCCAAGCGGCTGCTCGCGGAGGACCTGGGGGAGGGGAATTTCGCGCCAAAGGTGGTGCTGCGCCGGTGAATCCGGGACCGGAAGGGAACCCGGCGCCATCATCGCTCGTCCTCCCTACGAGGCAGTAACAAAGCCGGACCGGCAGACGGACGAAGGACGACGGGGGCCGCTCGTGAGGATCACACTGGCCGAAGAGATCATGCTGCTGTCCCTGGACGACGAGTCGGGGGCGGCGCGGCAGCGACAGTCGGCGGGCTGGGCCGTGGCGGGCGCGATCCTGCTCGAACTGGTCATGGCGGAGCGGGTGTCGGTGTCGGGCAAGTACCTGGAGCTCACGAACACCGAGTCCACCGGGGAGCAACTGCTGGACGGCCGGATCCGGTTGATGGAGGACTGGATGCGGGGCCGCAGCAAGCGCCGGGTGACGGACTGGCTGACGAAGGACCAGCCCAAGGCCGTCGGCGCCGCCCTGGAGAGCCTGAGCGGGCGCGGGCTCGTGGTGGCACAGGTGCACAAGGTGTTCGGCGTGTTCCCGCAGCGCCGCTACCCCGAGGCCGACGGCACCGTCGAGCGCGCCCTGCGCGAGCGGCTCCACGCCGTCGTCCTGGACGGCGCCGAGCCGGACGCGCGCACGGCCGGCCTGATCGCGCTGATCCACTCGGCGAAGCTGCACCGGCTGGCCTTCCCCGACCGGCAGCCCGGCGAGTTGACCGCGCGGACGGCGGAGATAGCCGCCGGCCAGTGGGCGGCCGAGAGCGTACGGGTGGCGATCCGCGACATGCAGGCCGCGATGGTGGCCGTGACGGCGGTGACGGTCCTGACGGCCACCAGCTAGCGCGGGCGCGGTCAGGTGCGGGAGCGGGTGTCGAGCCCGGGCCGGGGCGCGGTCAGGTGCTCTGCGCCGGGCCCGACAGCGGGTAGGCGTGGGCGGGGACGGCCGGCAGCGCGGCGAGGTCGGGGCGCCACGCGCGCAGCACGGCCGCGGACGGGACGTACAGGGCCGCCGGGATCTCGGCGGGGGCGAACCACTGCCAGCGGGCGATCTTGTGCGGCTCGGTGACGGCGGGGACGCCCTCGGCCGAGGTCGTGACGGCGGCGGCCGTCAGGCGGGTCAGGCCGGCCGTGCCCTCGATCTGCACCGACAGGATCCGGATCGACCCCGGGTCCGCTCGCAGGTCCGTCTCCTCGGCGAGTTCCCGGGCGGCGGCCTGCTCGAAGCCCTCCCCGGGGTCGACCTTGCCGCCGGGCAGCTCCCAGCGGCCGTCGTGCGCCTGGCCGAGGAGCACCCGGCCGTCCGGACCCACGACGACCAGCCCGACACCGACGACGGCATGGGGCTGCGGTGCGGCTCGCTCGGGGCGCTCGCCGGTGCTGGTCATGGACGTCCTTCCGATGCGGTGGTGGGGCGGGCCCGGACATGGATCCGCTCGCCCTGCGGGCCGAAGAGGCTGAGGAACTCCGCCGGCTGCGGACCCGCGTTGAAGAAGGCGTGCGGAGTGTGCGTGTCGAACTCGGCGGCCTCGCCGGGACCGAGGATCAGGTCGTGCTCGCCGAGCAGCAGCCGGATCCGTCCGGACAGCACGTACAGCCACTCGTAGCCCTCGTGCACCTGCAGTGAGGGCTCGGGCGGCGGTCCTTCGAGGGGCGGGAGGATCTGCTTGAAGGCGTGCACCCCGCCGAAGTTCCGGGTCAGCGGTATGTAGGTGCTGCCGTGCCGGACGAAGGGGCGCGGGCGGATCCGCGGATCCCCGGTCTCCGGGGCCCCGACCAGCTCGTCGAGCGCCACCCGGTGCGCGCGGGCCAGCGGAAGGAGCAGCTCCAGCGTCGGCCTGCGCTGCCCGGACTCCAGCCGGGAGAGGGTCGAGAGCGAGATCCCGGTGCTTTCGCTGAGCTGGGCCAGCGTGGTGCCGCGCTGCCTCCGCAGGGCGCGCAGCCGCGGGCCCACGGCGGTCAGTACACCGGCGAGTTCCTCGTCCTGCTCCTCGGTTCCCATGCCTCCATTTGCCGCTTCGGCAAGAACATTTGTCAAGCGGGCCGCCGGGGGCAGACCCTCACAGACATGGGCAACGCAGTGGACAACTCGTTCGACGTGGCCGTCGTCGGCGGTGGGGCCGCCGGGCTCGCCGGGGCCCTGACCCTGGTCCGGGCCCGCCGTTCGGTACTGGTGATCGACTCCGGCAGCCCGCGCAACGCCCCGGCCGCGCACATGCACGGATACCTCGGCCAGGACGGGGAGAGCCCGGCCGCCCTGCTCGCCAGGGGGCGCGCCGAGGTGACCGGCTACGGCGGCGAGGTCCGGACGGGCACGGTCCTCGCCGCCGACCGGCTGCCCGACGGGAGTTTCCTGCTGCGCTGCGGGGACGGCACGACCGTGCGGGCGGGCCGGCTGCTGGTCGCCACCGGCCTGGTGGACGAGCTTCCCGCCGTGCCGGGCCTCGGGGCGCGCTGGGGGCGGGACGTGCTGCACTGCCCGTACTGCCACGGCTGGGAGGTCCGCGACCGGCCGATCGCGGTGCTGGCGGACGGCCCGCTCGCCGTGCACCAGGCCCAGCTGTGGCGGCACTGGAGCGCGCACACCACCCTGCTCGCGCACACCTGGCGGCTCACCGCCGAGGACCGGGAGCTGCTCGCCGCCCTCGGTGTCGATGTCGTCGAGGGCGAGGTGACCGGACTCGCCGTCCACGACGACCGGCTGACCGGGGTGACCCTGGCCGGCGGCGCCGAGGTGGGGTGCCGGGCCCTCGTGGTGGCCCCGCGGTTCACCGCCCGCTCCGGTGTCCTGACCTCGCTCGGCCTGCCGACCGTCGTCATGGAGCGGGACGGCCGGGCGATCGGCACCTGCGTCGAGTCCGATCCGGCCACCGGGGCCACCGCGCTGCGCGGGGTCTGGGTCGCGGGCAATGTGACCGCACCGATGGAGAAGGTCGCGGGCGCGGCCGCACAGGGGGCGCAGGCCGCCATGGCCATCAACACCGACCTGATCGAGGCGGAGACCCGGCGGGCGGTCGAGGCATACCGGGCGGGTGCCGACGTGTGAGGGTCGGCGCGTGAGCGCCGGGTCTTTGAGCGACTATCGGTCATTTGTGCGGGTTTCGGACAGCTTCCGTGCGTGCAGGCTCTGTGCGGTGTGATCGTCGTACGGTCCAACAGCTCGGGGGGACGCTCCATGGCACATGTGCTGGTCATCGGCGGAGGCGTCGCGGGGCCCGCCACCGCCCTGCTCGCGGCGCGGCGCGGACATACGGCGGAGGTCTTCGAGAGCGATGTGCGGGCCCCGGGCACTTCGCTCGACCGCGACTTCTTCGGCTGGCGGCGGCCGACCGTACCGCAGGCGGCCCAACCCCACGTCCTGCTCGGGGCCGCCCACAACGTCCTGCGCGCGGACCTGCCCGACGTCCACGAGGAGATGCTCCGGCTGGGCGCCCGCGAAAGGCACGAGCTCGACTGGTTCGACGTGCGGCCACCCGCGCTGCCCGGCGACGAGGACCTCGTGATGCTGCAGGCCCGGCGCATCGTGCTGGAGAGCGCGCTGGCCACGGCGCTGCGCGCGGAACCGGGGGTCGTCGTCCGGTACGGGGAACCGGTCACCGGGCTCCTCACGGCCCCGGGACCGGCCGGAGCCGCCGGGGTCACAGGGGCTGCCGCGGTCCAGGTGACGGGAGTGACCACGGAGAGCGGGAGTTACCCGGGTGACCTCGTGGTGGACGCCTGCGGGCGGCGCGGGGGCACCGAGCGCAGGCTCGCCGAGGTGGGCTGCCGGCCACCCGTCGTCGAACGGCACCGCACCGGACTCGCCTACTTCTGCCGCTGGTACCGGCTGCCCGAGGGCATGGAGGAGGGGCCGCGCAGGCCGTGGGCGGTGACCGGCGGGGCCTTCGCCGGGTGCGCCGTCTTCCCGGCCGACAACCGGGCGTTCGCCGTGACGCTGTTCGTGCACACCACGGACACCACCCGGTCCGCGCTGCGCGACCCCGACGTCTTCGAAGCGGCGGCGCGCGCCTTCCCGCCCGGCGCGGCCTGGCTGGCACTGGGCGCCGAGCCGCTGTCGGGCGTGCTGGCGACTGCGAGCCTGGACAACCGCTGGAGCGCGCTGGTCGACGAACAGGGCCCCGTGGTGAGCGGGCTGGTGCCGGTCGGTGACTCGATCACGCACACCAACCCGACATTGGGGCAGGGCACCTCGCTGGCCCTGTGGGCCGCGCGCAGGGTGGCCCGTACGGCGCACCGGGACCCGGGCTCCCCGCGGTACGCCGCCGAGCACCACATCTGGGCGCAGCGCACCCTGAAGCCCTGGTTCGACTTCCAGGTGGTCGCCGACGCGGCCATCGGCGAGCGCTTCGCGACCCGGTCCGGGCGCGGGGCGACGGCACGCGAGGTGTCCGCGCTGTTCGACTGTGCGCTGGAGGACCCCGAGGTGATGCGGGCACGGGCGCGGGTCCGGCACCTGGTGGAACCGCCGGAGCGGGCGTACGCCGATCCGGAGATCCGCGCGCGGGTGGCGCGCTGGCTGGCGGACCGCCCGGACTACGCGCCGAACACGGCGGGCCCGGACCGGGAGGAGTGGGAGAAGCTGACGGCGGGGTGAGCCGGGCGGCCCCCGCTCACCCCGCGCGGCCCGAGCCGACGCCCGGTCCGAGTACATCGCCGAGGTCGTACCCGACGACCTCCTCCAACTGGGCGTAGGTGCAGCTCTCGGGCGTCCGGTCGGGCCGCCAGCGGTGGAACTGGGCGGTGTGCCGGAAACGATCGCCCTCCATGTGGTCGTACCTCACCTCGACGACCCGCTCGGGGCGCAACGGCACCCAGGAGAGGTCCTTCTTGCCGGTCCAGCGGCTCTGCGCACCGGGAAGCCGGGCACTCTCGTGGGCGGACTCCTCGGCCCAGGCGGCCCACGGATGGCCGGTCGGATCAGGCATGCGCAGGGGTTCGAGTTCCTCGACCAGCTCGGCGCGGCGCTTCATGGGGAAGGCGGCGCACACGCCCACGTGCTGCAGGGTGCCGTGGGTGTCGTGCAGGCCGAGCAGCAGCGATCCGACAATCGGACCGCTCTTGTGGAAACGGAAACCTGCGACGACGACGTCGGCGGTACGTTCGTGTTTGACCTTGAACATGAGGCGGGCATCGGGCCGGTAGGGGAGATCGAGCGGTTTGGCGATCACACCGTCGAGCCCGGCGCCCTCGAATCGCTCGAACCACTCCTGCGCGAGCGCGGGATCGGTGGTCGCGGGCGCGAGATGCACGGGGGGCCGAGCAGTGGAGAGGGACCGGACCAGGGCGGTACGGCGGTCGGCGAGCGGGGTGTCGAGGAGCGCCTCGTCGTTGAGCGCGAGCAGGTCGAAGGCGACGAAACTGGCGGGGGTGGTCTCGGCCAGCAGGGCGACGCGGGACTGCGCGGGGTGGATCCGCTCGGTCAGCCGGTCGAAATCGAGGCGCCCGCCATGCACGATCACGATCTCGCCGTCCACGACGCAACGGCTCGGCAGATTGTCCTTCAGGGCCTCCACCAGCTCGGGAAAGTACCTGGTCAGGGACTTGCCCGTGCGGCTGCCGATCTCGATCTCCGCGCCGTCGCGATGCACGATGGCCCGGAAGCCGTCCCACTTGGCCTCGTACTGCATCCCGGGCGGGATCTTCGCGACGGATTTGGCGAGCATCGGCTTCACGGGCGGCATCACTGGCAGATCCATGCATTCGATTCTGCGGTGGTACGTCCGGACCCGCCCGGTATGCGCGCCGGAGCGGGCCTGCCTACCGTGGCGCACATGGGTGCTGCGGGTAATGCGATCGAGCTGGAGGCGGGCGGGCGGACGGTACGGCTGTCCAGCCCGGACAAGGTGTACTTCCCGGAGCGGGGTCTCACCAAGCGGCACGTCGCCGAGTACTACCTGGCGGTCGCGCCCGGCATCACACGAGCCCTGCGCAACCGGCCGACGACCCTGGAGCGCTTCCCGGACGGGGTGGAGGGCGAGTCCTTCTTCCAGAAGCGGGCCCCGAAGAACCTTCCCGACTGGATCCCCACCGCCCACATCGCCTTCCCGAGCGGCCGCACGGCCGACGAGATCTGCCCGACGGAACCGGCCGCCGTCCTGTGGGCGGCCAATCTGGGATGCCTCACCTTCCACCCCTGGCCGGTGCGGCGCGATGACACCGACCGCCCCGACGAGCTCCGGATCGACCTGGACCCGCAGCCGGGCACCGACTACCACCACGCGGTGGCGGCCGCCCACGAACTGCGCGCCCTGCTGGAGGAACTGGGCCTGCGCGGCTGGCCCAAGACCTCGGGCGGCCGAGGGCTGCACGTCTTCGTGCCGATCGAGCCGCGCTGGACCTTCACCGAGGTCCGGCGGTGCGCCATCGCACTGGGCCGGGAACTGGAACGCCGCATGCCGGGAAAGGTCACGACGGCCTGGTGGAAGGAGGAGCGCGGCGAGCGGATCTTCGTCGACTACAACCAGACGGCGCGCGACCGCACGATCGCCTCCGCCTACTCGGTCCGCCCGCGCCCGCACGCCCCGGTATCGGCGCCCCTGCGCTGGGACGAGGTGGACGACGCGGAGCCGCGCGACTTCGACATCGTGACGATGCCGGCGCGCTTCGCCGAACTGGGCGACCTGCACGCGGACATGGACGAGCACGCCTTCGTCCTGGACGCCGTCTTGGAACTCGCCGCCCGCGACGAACAGGACCACGGCCTGGGCGACATGCCCTACCCCCCGGACTATCCGAAGATGCCGGGCGAACCCAAGCGCGTCCAGCCCAGCCGGGCGAAGCACGAGGGCTGACGCCCGGCGGCGGGAGCGGGGCGCCGGCACTCCCTGCAAGCGACTGCATCCTTTGGCCTACTGTGTTCTCGGCCCTGTGGAGGACGATCTTGCGGCACGGCCGCGAGAGGGTTGATCCGTGCGAACAACCATCGGATACACCGTCGAAAGCATCGGCTACGTCGTAGGGGCCCAGGGGCTCGTCAGCTTCGCCTCGCAGGCCTTCTTCGGCACGGAGTGGGGCTGGATGCACAAGGTCGTCGACCTCCCGTCCACCGCGTACCTCGGCATCATCGCCGTGGGACTGGCGCTCATCCTCGGCGGAGTGAAGACGCGAAAGGCCGCCGACCGCCGGCAGCCCGCCTGACCCGGCGAACTGCAGGTCGTCGCCAACCGGCCGGGCCGGACCGGTGCGGCCGGATGCCCGAAGCCTCACTCAGCGCTGAGCGAGCGGGGCGGCTGCTCCCTCGGAAGATGCGGCCAAGAGGGCGGTTCGGATCCCGGCGAGGCTGGCCCGCCAGGAGCCGTCCTCGTCGGTTTCACCCCACAGCTCCATGAGTTCGGACGGCTCGGTGACCACGCGGTCGAGGGCCTGGACGGCAAGTGCCCGCAGTTCGGTGGAAAGTTGGGGCAGTGCCAGGTCCGGCCCGTACGCGGTGGTGATGGGCTCGCCACCCGGGCACTGTGCGGCGACCAGTGCCGCCGCTGCGACCGCCTCCACCGCGATGTCCTGATCGAGATGGTCGCGGGTGTCGATAGTCCGGAGAAGAGCGTCCCGGATGATGCCTTCTCTCTCGCCTTCGGGCGCCTCGTCGAGATCGCCGGAGAAGTCCGCGGCAGTGTCGTTGTCGAAGGGGCCGACGTCCCAAGTACCCATGTGTCTCTCCCGCTCGTGGTGATGTCCGGGCATCGTGCCAGCCCCCACTGACATGCCGTGACCGACGGTGGTTCAGGCTCGGCCGGGATCGTGGACGGCTCGGGTCCACTGAGCCTCGAACTCTTCTTGACCGATCACGAACGGCACCCACGCGGGGGCGTAACGGTCCACCAGAGGTGGGTTGAAGGTCCAGTGCTCCGGAGTGCTCCGGTAGGCGATTCCGTCCTCGGCCAGCTCGACCTGGCGAAGTCGACGGCCATCGTGGCCGACCTCCATCAGGTAGACCTCATGCCGGAGTCGTGCAGGGCCGGAAAGCGTCCCAATAACAACACGAACGGTCGTGCTAATATTTTTGCATCGGCTTGCCATCGGCATCTGGCTGCCCTGAGGAGATTCCGGAGAACCCGCGCATGCATCCCATGGCTTCACTCCTGAGCACCGCCCTCAACGTCACGGCCCGGCTCGCCCCGGGGCCGGCCGGGCGCCGGGCCTTCGCGCTGTTCGTCCGGCCCCTCGGGCGGGCACGGCTACGGCCCGAGGAGGCGGATCCGATGGCGCGGGCCGTGCGGGGACGGATGGTCGTGTACGGCACGGCCGTGACCACGTACCGATGGGGCGACGGGCCCCGGCCCGTTCTCGTGGTGCACGGCTGGTCCTCGCGCGCCTCGCGGTTCGCCGGGCTCATAGAGGCCCTGCGGGCCCAGGGACGTACCGTGATCTCCTTCGACGCGCCCGGGCACGGGGAGTCCGAGGGGCGCGCCTCCACGATCCGCGACTACCGGGCGATCATCGGCCGACTGCACGCGGAGCACGGTGACTTTTCGGCCGTCGTGGCCCACTCCTTCGGCGTGCTCGCCACCTTCTCGATGCTGCACGACGGCATGAGGGCCGACCGCGTCGTCGGTATCGGGGGAGTGGCGGACTTCGACTACCTCGTGGCGCGCTTCCGTGCCGGGTTGGATCTGGGCGAGGGAGTGGGGCGCGCACTACGCGCCCACGTGGAGCGCCGTCTCTTCCCGGGTGACCCCGACATCTGGCGGCGCCTCGACGCCCGCCGCCGCTTCGCGGACGTGCGGGCGCCCATCCTGCTCGTCCACGACAGCGACGACGACGTGATCGATCCCGCCCAGTCCCGCGCGATCGCCGCCGCCTACGGCCCGCAGGCCCATCTGATCGAGACCTCCGGTCTCGGCCACCGGCGCATTCTCGCCGACCCCGATGTCATCCGGACGGCGGTCGAGTTCGCCGTCTCGGAGGCTGCGCCGCCCGCACCCGTACCCGCGCCTGCCGCCGGCGCACACCGCGCGTGAGATGCGGCGTCAGGAAGGCGAGCTGAACGCGGGCGGTAGTTCCGGCAGTTCGTCCGGAGCGGCCGCCACCGCGCGCAGCCGGCCGAGGATGCCGCGCCCGGCCCGTTCGTACGCCGACGGGTCGCCGTGCAGGACGGAATGCGCGTTGGCCAGCTCCATCAGGGCCGTCAGCTCGAAGGCGAGCTGCGGCACGGCATCGGCGTCCGCCGGACTCCGGAACCCGCCCGCCAGGCGCGCCTCGTCCAACAGGCGCTCCACGTAACGAGTCCAGTCGGAGCGCACCTTGGCGATCTCGTCGCGCACCGGCCCGGGGCGCGCGTCGAACTCGGCGGAGACGGAGTAGAAGAAGCACCCGCCGGGGAAGACCCGCCGCCCGGAGTAGTCGAGCCAACGCGCGCACAGCCGCCACACCTTGGGAAGGCCGTCGGGATCCCGGTGCACGGGCCGCACGACCTCGTTCAGGAAAACCTCCACGGCGGCACGGACGGTGGCGAGCTGAAGGTCTTCCTTCGAACCGAAGAGGGCGAAGACCCCGCTCTTGCTCAGGCCGAGATCCGCGGCGATCTTCCCCAGGGACAGGCCTTCCAGGCCGTCCACGGATGCGATGCTCATCGTCCGGTCGAGCACGGCCCGCCGCGTCTGGTTGCCGCGCTCCACGCGTCCATCAGCCATAACACCATCTTACCGAACGCACGGTCGTTCACTCAGTGCGAGGAAACGGCCGTTGTCAGTGGCGGGTGCGATGCTCGGCGGGAGGCGCGCATACGGCCGGTCATGACGTGTGTTGATCAGTCGTTGATCGGACGTCCATCCGCGGCAGTAAGTATCACCGGCATGTCGATTAACACCACTACCGCAACCACTGACACCGCTTGGTACGAGCTCGCCCTGTGCGCCCAGACGGGCCCCGGCTTCTTCTTCCCGGAGCCCGGCTCCTCGCTCCGCGACGCGAAGCGGCTGTGCGGGGCGTGCGAGGGACGGACCGCATGCCTGGAGTACGCCCTGGCCAATGACGAGCGCTTCGGAGTCTGGGGCGGCCTCTCGGAGTCCGAGCGCCTCGCCCTGCGCGCCCGCCGCCGCTGATCAGGTGCGCGTCCCCTTTCCGCTGCCCCGGACCAACCCCACCCGCCGCGCAAGCTCGAACCCCTCGCCACCGCACTCCTCCCGGCGCGGTGTGTGGGGTACGACGCGCACGGGGTAGTGCCCGCCGACGGGCGACACGACCCCGCCGAAGCGCGGGTCACCGGCGAACCAGATCCGGTCCGGGTGTCCGTCCTCCAGCGTCGCGAGCGGTACGGGGAACGGGATGATCCGGAACATGGCTGTGAAGTCCTCCCGGAAGGGGATGGCGACGGTCGCTGGGCTGCCGTTCCGTCTGCGCTGGTGCCGACAGGGCCATTCCTGCCAGGGGTAAGCCTGGAGTACCGCGGCGACGCGGCGTCGCCGGAAATAGGCGACGATCACCCACGGCAAGTAGGGCAAAACGAGAATGATCAAGAGGGCAAGGGTCGTGCCCGCGTGGGGGACAAGGCCCATGCAGACGAGGGCGGTCAGCGGCGGGCCACCGAGGCAGAGCACCCAATTGAAGCGACGGATCGCCAACCGCCTGTAGCCGACCACCGTGGGAGGGTGGTCCCAGGCAGCCTTGGCGAGCGTGACGCTCATAGGAGCACCTCCAGGATGCGCGAGGTGCCGACGGCCTTCGGCACCTTCGGGTCGGGATCGCTGAACTGGAGGGTGTGCGCCACCGCTTCGAGGATGTCCGTATAAGCGTCGGCGTGCTGGGTGCAGGCGCTGCTCAGATCCAGGACGAGTAAGTGCTGTCCCTCCGGGTGAACGGTCGCGAGCCTGGCCTGAAACTGGTGATGCTCAACTTCAGGCACGGAAATGATCCCTGAGATCAGGCAGCACGGAAGAGCCGATGGCAGGTCGACGAACCTGCGAACGGAGCTGGTCCACAGGGGCGAGCGCGCGATGGCCAGAGCCGTACGCGCCACGGCGAGCCGGGGGTTGGGCTGCTCCACCCGCCGGATCGTCAGGGAGAACAGTGATGTGGCGACTCCGACCGGCTCCTCTGGATGGAAGCCCAACGCGGTGTGCACGACATCGTGCCCCGTGAGTTCGTCAAGGTTGTCCATGAGTCGGGACAGTTCCCGTTGGGCAGCAGGGCTGCCCAGGGCCTCCGCGAATGCGTCCAGGGACGCCGCGTCGCAAGGGGCGATGTCGTGAAAGCCCGGAGGCAGGCGGAACCAGACTTGAGGCATGCTGCTCTGATGGGTCATGGCCGCAGCGCCGACCACACGTGGCCCGTCTTTCTGATGGCTGAGGGAGTGTCCTCCAGTACCCCTCGGGTGCCGTCCACTGCGGTCGAGCCGTGTTCGACCGCGTCGTTGTCCGGGGTGTAGTCGAGTACTGCGGTAAGCGCGCCGGTACCTGCCACTGCCACGCCCACCCGTTCTCTGGCATCCGGTGTCGACGACCGCATCGCCCATCCGGTGAGCGGGCTCTCCAGCTGCCGCAGGTCGTCGGAGGTGGACCAGGCCGACTGCCTGAACGCCGTGGCGCCGGGGGCCAGCCCCACGACCGCGCTGCTCTCCGGGGCCGCGGCCATCGCCGCCCGGGCGGCTGTCGTGCCCGCTTTCGCGCCGGAGGCGACCGCCGCGACGCCCGGCACCGCGCCGACCGTGTCCCCGAGCAGTGTCACGCTGCTCTTCCAGAAGTCCGCGTCGAACTGGCCCTTGGTGAAGCCGTCGGTCAGGGACTTGCGGAACTTCGGGTCCGAGGTGTGCATCGCCAGCGCCGCCAAGGACAGCCCACTGCCGACCAGCATGATCGCGAGCCCCGCCGGCGGGCAGACGAGAGCCACGCCCGCCCCGATCGCGCCCAGGATCGCCGACGCGTTCGACATCGCGTCCGCCGGGTCATCGACGATCTTGTTCCAGATGGACGCCAGCAGGCCCGGTTCCTTCGGGGCCAGGCGGTCCGTCGCCGCGTTCAGGGTCTGCGCCACCCGGCGGGCCGCCGCTCCGTGCTCGGCAGCCAGTTCGCGGGCCAGGCGGCGGACGTCCGCCAGGGCTTCGGCGGTTTTCGCCGCGGCGGCCTGGGTCTCGTACCGGGAGGCCAGCGCGCGGTGGGAGACCAGGGTGTCGTGCCACCCCGTGAGCCGGCGGGCCGCCTCCGCGAGGGAGGTGTGGGCCGAGCCGAGGTAGCGGGGGACGTCCTTCGAGAGGGAGGCCCGGAAGGCGGTGGCGGCCTCGCCCTGCCAGGCCGCGCTGTGCGAGACCAGGTCCTTCACGACCCGGGAGGCCTCCCCGAGGGAGGTGGCCGACGCGCTGAGCTTCTTGGCCAGGGCCAGCACCGCGGCGGGATTTCCGGGGGCCGGGTCGAAGCCCAGCGCCGCGTGCTCAGCCATGCGCGGCCGCCGCCCTGAGGAAGGCCGCGCGGATGGCCTGGTCCAGCTCCGCGTACTCCGCAGCGCTGCGGTCCACGCCCTCCCGGACGCCCTTGACGCGTTTGGTCAGCTCCCGCGTGCCGTAGGCCCACCGTTTCTGGAAGCCGTCGCACGCTGCGTCGAGGTCCGCCGTGCCCAGCTGGTCGGGCCGTACGTGGTCCAGCGCGCGGCGGGCGTCCCGCAGGGAGGTCAGCGAGGAGTCCAGGACGCGCGTCAGACGGGTCAGCTGGTCGATGTCCACCTGGAGCGAGGTCATGACGCGAAACCCTGGCAGAGCAAGGCTCTGCCAGGGCAATCGGCATCACTCGCCCGAGCGAGCGGAAATCGGTCAGCCCTTGCGGGCGGCGAGGCGCGCGGCGCGGGCGGCGAGCTTCTCGTCGAACTTGCGGGCCTCGGAGTCCAGGCCGTTCATGAACAGCCCGAGCTCCTCCTGGGCCTTCTGGCCCTCGGGGCCGAGGCCGTCGATGCTCATGATCTTCAGGAAGCGGATCACCGGGCTCAGCACGTCGTCGTGGTGGATCCGCAGGTTGTAGACCCCGCCGATCGCCATCTGCGCGGCCATCCGCTCGAAACCGGGCATGCCGTGTCCGGGCATCCGGAAGTTGACGACGACGTCCCGCACGGCCTGCATGGTCAGGTCCGGGGCGAGCTCGAAGGCCGCGCCCAGCAGGTTGCGGTAGAAGACCATGTGCAGGTTCTCGTCCTGCGCGATGCGGGCCAGCATCCGGTCGCAGACCGGGTCACCGGACTGGTGGCCGGTGTTGCGGTGCGAGATGCGGGTCGCGAGCTCCTGGAAGGCCACGTACGCCACCGAGTGCAGCATCGAGTGGCGGTTGTCGGACTCGAAGCCCTCCGACATGTGCTGCATGCGGAACGCTTCCAGCTTGTCCGGGTCCACGGCGCGCGAGGCCAGCAGGTAGTCGCGCATCACGATGCCGTGGCGGCCCTCCTCGGCGGTCCAGCGGTGCACCCAGGTGCCCCAGGCGCCGTTGCGGCCGAAGAGCGAGGCGATCTCGTGGTGGTAGCTGGGGAGGTTGTCCTCGGTCAGCAGGTTCACGACCAGCGCGATCTTGCCGATGTCGGTGACCTTGGACTGCTGCGGGTCCCAGGCTTCACCGTCCTCGAAGAAGCCGGGGAAGTTGCGGCCCTCGCTCCACGGGACGTACTCGTGGGGCATCCAGTCCTTGGTGACCTGCAGATGGCGGTTGAGTTCCTTCTCGACCACCTCTTCCAGCGCGTACAGCAGCTTGGCGTCTGTCCACGCCTCCGAGCTGCCGAGGTGGGGAGAGGTGATCGTCACGGGTACTCCTGGGTGCAAAGCGAATTACCTACGGTTCCGTAGCCTACGGAGTCGTAGGTTAAGCGTGACATCAAGGCCAGCCAACCCCCGGGCAGGTGTATGTCTGGTTACATCCAGTTATCTGTGCAGTTTATGGGGGCCCTGAGGGGCAGCTGAGGGGGCAAAATCACGCCGTCAGGTGGTGGAAAAGTTTTACTTTTGACGGCCGGAACGGATTCCGCTTCGCCGCCGCCCGCGGTCGGTGTCCGGTGTCCGGTGTCCGCGGGCGGCGGCTGAGCGGGCTGGCTCACTCGTGCCAGAGCGTCTCGCGGACGGCCTCGGCCGTCGTCGGCCTGAGCTCCCCGTCCAGCAGGAGCCAGCGCGTGATGCCGATCGACTCCAGGAACGGCACGTCGTGGCTCGCCACCACCAGTGCGCCCTCGTAGGACTCCAGCGCCTCGGTCAGCTGCCGCACGCTCGACAGGTCGAGGTTGTTCGTCGGCTCGTCCAGCATGAGCAGCTGTGGAGCGGGCTCCGCCAGCAGCAGGGCCGCCAGTGCCGCCCGGAAGCGTTCGCCGCCCGACAGGGTGGCGGCCGGGCGGTCCGCCCGGCCGCCGCGGAAGAGGAAGTGCGCGAGTCGGGCCCGGATCAGGTTGTTCGTGGCCTGCGGGGCGAACCGCGCCACGTTCTCCACGACCGAACGGCTCTCGTCGAGTACGTCCAGGCGCTGCGGCAGGAACCGTGTGGTCACATGCGTCACCGCCGCCCCGGACACCGGCGCGAGCTGCCCCGCGATCGTGCGCAGCAGCGTGGTCTTGCCCGATCCGTTGCGGCCCACCAGGGCGATCCGCTCCGGACCGTGCAGTTCCCACTCGCCGGGCACCCGGGCCCCGTGGGCCAGGTGCAGATCGCTCAGGGTCAGTACGCGCCGCCCCGGCGGGACCTGGGTGGCGGGCAGCTGGATCCGGATCTCGTCGTCGTCGCGCACCGCCTCCACGGCCTGGTCCAGGCGCTCCTTCGCCTGTGCCAGCTTCTCCGCGTGCATGATCCGGTGCTTGCCCGCCGACTCCTGGGCCGCACGCTTGCGTGCACCCATCACGATCTTCGGCTCGCGCTTGTTGTCGTTCATCTTCTGCCCGTACCGCTTGCGCCGCGCCAACTTGACCTGCGCGTCGGACAGTTCTCGCTTCTGGCGCGCCACGTCGGCCTCCGCGACCCGGACCATCCGCTCGGCCGACTCCTGCTCGGCCGCGAGCATCTCCTCGTAGTCCGTGAAGTTCCCTCCGTACCAGCGGACTTCGCCGTCGCGCAGATCGGCGATCTGATCGACCCGCTCCAGCAGCTCCCGGTCGTGGCTGACCAGGAGCATCACCCCGGACCAGGACTCGACCGCCTCGTACAGGCGGCCCCGGGCCCGCAGGTCCAGGTTGTTGGTGGGCTCGTCCAGCAGCAGGACGTCGGGGCGGGCGAGCAGCAGGGCGGCCAGCCGCAGCAGTACGGACTCGCCGCCGGAGAGCTCTCCGACGGTGCGGTCCAGGCCGATCCGGGCGAGACCGAGCTGGTCGAGCGTGGCCAGGGCCCGTTCCTCCACGTCCCAGTCGTCGCCGACGGCGGTGAAGTTCGCCTCGGTGGCCTCGCCCGCCTCGATGGCGTGGAGGGCGGCGCGGGTGGTGTGGATGCCGAGCGCCTCGTCCACGCGCAGCGCGGTGTCGAGGGTGACGTTCTGCGGGAGGTGGCCGACCGAGCCGGCGACGGCGGACTGGCCCTCGGTCGGGGTCAGTTCGCCGGCGATCAGCTTCAGCAGGGTGGACTTCCCGCAGCCGTTGAGCCCGATCAGGCCGGTTCGGCCGGGGCCGACGGAGAGGTGGAACCCGTCGAAGACGGGGGTGCCGTCGGGCCAGTCGAAGGACAGTGCGGAGCAGGTGATGAAAGCAGGGGCGTTACTCATGGAGGCCTCCAGGTTGCGTGAGTGGTGCGTGCAACGCGGGGAGACAGCCGACGGCTCAGCCGTAGGGGGCGGTGGTCGGTGTCTCGAACCTCAGACGAGCAATGTCCTGCTCCGTTTCGACGGGGATGGGCCGTCTTCGAAGCTACGGGCGGCCGTGGCCGCCCGCAAACCAATTAACTCGGCGGGATCCGGCAGGGCTCAGCAGGTGTCGCGCATCAGCTCGGCCAGGCTGTGGTCCATGTCGAGGTAGAGGTGCTCGAGGCCGGGTGGCACCACGGCCGCGGCCCGTTCCAGGAACCGGTGCAGCTCGGCGGTCAGCATCAGCACGATGGCGACGCCCTCCGCCGCGTGGAACTCGATGGTGGTCCGGTCGGCGTCGTACGGGCGCACGCGTACGTCGCCCCAGCCCGACGGGCGGTCCAGCCCCGATTCCAGCAGCTCGCGCGAGAAGGTCCACGAGACCTCGACGCCCTCCAGCGTGGCCGGGGCGGGGAAGGCCATCCGCACGGCGAACGGATCCGCACGGTCGTAGCAGAGGGTGACGGGCACGGTCTCGACCTTCGGCGCGGTGGCGACCAGACGGGCCTGTGCGGCCTGCTCGATGACAGTGATCAAGGCTCACTCCCTTGCGGCGGATCTGCTGCCGGACAGTGGGGTGGGGCCCGGCAACCCGATAGACGCGGGAATCGGCAAATCCGTGCATGGGCCGTTGCGTGAGCTGTGTCACCGATTGGCTTGAACCACTCTGTGTGATCGCACAGAGTGACGGGGTGGAGGGATGTCTCGGAAGGCGGCCCGCGCGCCGCCGAGGGGCCGGGGTGCCTCGGAGAAGGGCTGATTACCGATCACTCCACAGGCCCAACGAGTCGCATACGGAGCATCAGGGCCGCGGCGACCGGCCCGGTGGAGAGCGTGTCGACGCAGACGGCGGCCGCGGCCACCCCGGCCACGAGCGCGAGACGCCGGCCGGGTTGACGCTGCCGGTGTACCGGAAGGCGCCGCGGGGACTCTCGTCCGCGAGGGCCCGGCCGTCGTGAACAGGGGGCGGGAGGGGCCGGGGAGCTGCCGGGCCGGGGGCCGGAAGGCGCTCTGGACGGTGCCTGCGGGGTGCGTTAGCTTCCGGCGCCATGAGACTTCTGGAACTCGGAATCGGCATGTGCGCGGCAGCCCTCGTCGTGGGGGTGCTCGCCGCCCCCGCCCAGGCCGCCCCCGACCGGGCCGATACGGATCCGGCCCCGGTGGCGCGGGACTTGCGCGGCGCCGGCTGGGCGCTGAAGGACACCGGGGACACCGCGAAGGACGTACGCTTCCGCGGGCTCGCGGCCGTCGACCGGTCCACGGCCTGGGTGGCCGGCTCCAAGGGGACGCTGCTGCGCACCGTGGACGGCGGCCGCAGCTGGCGTAACGTTTCGCCGCCCGGTGCGGTCGTGGAGGGCCTGGAGTTCCGTGACATCGAGGCCTTCGACGCGCGGCGCGCGGTGGCCCTGTCCATCGGGGAGGGCGAGGCCTCCCGGGTGCTGCGCACCGAGGACGGCGGAGCCACCTGGACCGAGACCTTCCGCAATCCGGACCCGCGCGCCTTCTACGACTGCCTCACCTTCTTCGACACCCGCCACGGCCTGGCCATGAGCGATCCGGTGGACGGGAAGTTCCGGATCCTGGCCACGGACGACGGCGGGCGGAGCTGGCGGGTGCTGCCCAACGCGGGCATGCCCGAGGCGCTGCCCGGCGAGGCCGGCTTCGCCGCGAGCGGCCAGTGCCTGGTCAGCTCCGGCCCGCGCGACGTCTGGCTGGCCACCGGCGGCGGGGCGCAGGCCCGGATCCTGCACTCCGCGGACCGTGGCCTGACCTGGCGGGTCGCCGAATCCACCGTCCCGGCGGGCGATCCGGCCCGCGGAGTCTTCGCCCTCGCCTTCCGGGACCGTACGAGGGGACTGGCGGTCGGCGGTGACTACCGCACCGGGCAGGCCTCCCCGCAGGCCGCGGCCCTCTCCGCGGACGGGGGACGCACCTGGCGCCAGGCCGCGACGCCCCCGCCGGCCTACCGCTCGGGCGCGGCCTGGTTCCCGTACACCGCGGGGACGGCCCTCGCGGTGGGACCCACGGGCACGGACGTGACCACGGACGGGGGCCGCAGCTGGCGGTCCCTGGAGACGGGTTCGTTCGACACCGTCGACTGCTCCCCGGACGCGGGCTGCTGGGCGGCGGGGGAGAAGGGACGGGTGGCGCGGCTGGAGAGGCGGCGCTGATCAGTCGGCGGGAGCGGGCGGAGCCGGCGGTCCCGGGGTGGTGAAGAGGTCCATGCCCGGGTAGCGCCCGGCGGTGAAGCCCGCGGCCCGGTAGACGGGTTCGCCGTCGGGGCTGGCGTGCAGCTGGACGTAGTGGATGCCGATGCCGTCGAGCCAGGCGACGAGGGCGTCGACGATCCGCCGGCCGTGGCCCCGCCCGCGGGCGGGGGCGTCGGTGACGATCCCGTCGAGGTAGCCGCGCCGGCCGTCGGTCCACTGCGGGCCGGGCAGGTGGTGGGTGACCCAGGCCATGCCGGTGGCGAGCAGCGGTTCGCCCGGCGCTCCGCCGACGACCAGGCAGTGCACGCCCGGGCGTTCGCCGATGCGGTCGAGGAACCAGGTGCGGGCGACCTGCCGCCAGGCGGCGTCGGCGGGCCCGGGGTCGACCCCGAGGGAGGCGAGGGCGACCGCGCGCAGTCGTATGAGCTCGGGGACATCGGCGGCTTCGGCGGGGCGGGGCAGCATGGACACTCCGGCAGGCAGGCAGGCAGGCAGGCAGGCAGGCAGGCAGGCAGGGGGCGGACGGGGGACGACGCGGCGCTGTCGCTACACCACCGGGTTCTCCCGCACCGTCGACAGGTCGGCGGAGGTCTTCGTGGCGATGAACTCGGTGACGGTGTAGGCGCAGACGCCCGCCACCGTGAAGGGGTCCTCGGCCGCGATCCGCTCGATCTCGGCCCGGGACACCCCGCCGGCCAGGATCACGCCCCCGTCGCGCGGGACCTTGCGGCCCGAGGCGAGGAACACACCGGCGGCGTAGTAACCGTCCAGCCAGGCGATGTGGGCGTCCATGTGCTCTTCGACGGCTTCGACGGGGACGGTGTAGGTGAGCTCCATGACGAACATGATCACCAGGCTACTCTCGCTCCATCATGACGAGTGTGAAGACCCCCGCCGACGAGGCCGAGGCCCGGGCGATACAGGACGAACTACGCCATCAGGTCGTGCTCACCGAGCCCGGTCCGCCACCCGGCCACGGCCTCGTCACGGGAGTGGACGTCGCCTACGACGATGCGCGCGACCTGGTCGCCGCCGCGGCCGTGGTGCTCGACGCCGCGACCCTGGAGGTCGTCGAGGAGGCCACCGCCGTCGGGCACGTCAGCTTCCCTTACGTGCCCGGACTGCTCGCCTTCCGCGAGCTGCCGACCGTACTGGCCGCCCTCGACTCCCTGAAGTCCGCGCCCGGACTCGTCGTCTGCGACGGCTACGGCCTCGCCCACCCGCGCGGCTTCGGTCTCGCCTGCCACCTCGGTGTGGTCACCGGGCTCCCGGCGATCGGCGTCGCGAAGAACCCGTTCACCTTCACCCACGAGGAACCGGGCGCCCGGCGGGGCGACGCCGCCGCCCTGCTCGCGGCCGACGGGGCCGAGGTCGGGCGGGCGCTGCGCACGCAGGACGGGATCAAGCCGGTGTACGTCTCCGTCGGGCACCGGGTCTCGCTGGAGAACGCCTGCGCCCACGCCCTGGCCCTGAGCCCGCGCTTCCGGATCCCCGAGACCACCCGCCACGCCGATTCCCTGTGCCGCAGGGCGCTGCGGGAGGCCTCCTGACGCCGGCCGTCAGCGGGCGTCGGCCACCCGGAAGGTGATCCCCGCCTTCTGGAGGCGGGCGGTGAGGGCGTCGCCCATCGCCACGGCCGTCGTCAACTGTCCGGACACCGCCGGCAGGGCGTCGTGGGCCAGGCAGAGCGCCGACTCGGCGAGCATCTTGGCCGTTTCCCCGTAGCCCGGGTCGCCGCCCGACACCTCGGTGAGCACGCGCCGGCCGCCGCCCTCGCCCACGAACCGCGCCGTGAACCAGCTGCGCGCGCGGCGTTCCGCGTCCGGCCCCTGCCCCGGCTCCCAGCGGTCCATCAGCCACCGCCGGGCCGGCGGCACCTGGGCCAGGGCCACCGTCGCGCCCAGCACCGCCGTACCGCCCACCGCGACGGGCAGGTGCTTGACGGAGGCGTAGTGGCGGTAGCGGAAGTCGGGGCCGTACCGCTCCAGCGCGGCCGCCGACCGGGCCACGATCCGCGGGTCCAGCGTGGGCAGCGGCATCGCCCAGGTGCCGGTCTCCCGGCTGAACCGCGGTACCCCGACCGGCCCGCGGGCCCGCCGGCCCAGCAGCCGGGGCTCGTGCAGCCGGCGGGCGCGCGCCGCGGCCGCCGTCTGGGGCCCGCGGCTCAGCGCGGTCAGCGCGGAGGCCAGGGTGCCGCCGGAAAAGAGGGCGTTGGAGCGGATGAACCCGTCGACCGTCAGCGGGACGCCCTGCGGCAGCTGCCGGACCGTGAAGTACGCCCCGAGGTCGGCCGGGATCGAGTCGAAGCCGCAGGCGTGCACGATGCGCGCCCCGGTCTCGCGGGCCCGCGCGTCGTGCTCGACGTACATGCGGTCCACGAACTCCGGCTCGCCGGTGAGGTCCACGTAGTCCGTGCCCGCCTCGGCGCAGGCGGCCACGAGCTCGGCGCCGTACCAGACGTACGGGCCCACCGTCGTGGCCAGCACCCGGGTGGAGGCGGCCAGCTCGCGCACGGCCGCCGGGTCCTGGGCGTCGGCCCGCAGCAGCGGCAGCTCCGCGCAGGCCGGATCGATCAAGGACAGCCGCTCGCGCAGCCGCTCCAGCTTCGCCGTGTCCCGGCCCGCGAGGGCCCAGCGGCAGCCGGCGGGCGCGTGCGCGGCCAGGTACTCGGCGGTGAGCGCGCCCACGAATCCGGTGGCGCCGAAGAGTACGACGTCGTAGGCGCGTTCGGGCCGGTCGTGCGGGACAGTTGCGTTCATGAGCGCTCCTCCCAGGGGGTTCCGGTGGCCGAGGCTAGCGTGATCCTCGACCGTCAGTACGACCGGGTGCGATGCGGTGCGGTGCGGCGCCATGACGGGAACAGCGCCCCGGGACCGGCCCGGAGGCCGGTCCCGGGGCGCTGCCGGGATCCGCTGGCGCACCCCCGCTCGCCGGCGGGGGTGCGAGGGGGTGCTAGCCCTTCTGGTAGAGGCCGAAGACGTCGACGATGAGGTCGATGTCCTCCCAGCCCCGGTTCCAGAAGTCGATGATGCCGTGGTCCCCGCTGCTCGCCTGCACCAGGTTCGGGACGACGTCGCCCTTCGTCCAGTTCAGGTTGGAGGAGTTCGGGGGCGTCGGCCAGAAGGCCGACTCGTTGATGTAGTCGTCCCACGAGTTCGGGTCCGGGGTGACCGTGAGGTACCCGTTGCCCTGCGTGTTGGCCACGGTGGAGTTCATGACCCAGCCCGTGACGCTCGGGTCGGCGTCCGAGATCGGCAGGGGGACGTAGGTCTCGCCCCACACCGTCCCGTAGAACGGGTCCTCGGGCTCGCGGGTGTCGAAGACGCGCTCCGGCGAGAGCGGCAGGAAGGCGCTGTCACTGCCCTCGCTGTAGTAGCCGACGACGTCGACGACGACGTCGGTCGGGGCCCAGGCGCCGTTGAACGCACTGATCTTTCCGTCGGCGGAGACGGGCACGATCACCGAGTTGGCGATGGTCTGGTTGGCGTTGAAGTTCAGGTTCGACGTGGCCGGGAGGGCACCGCCGCTCGGGTAGACGGTCAGGTGACCGGCACCCTGCGGGTTGGTGATCGTCACGTTGAGCGCCACGGCGCTGATGCCCTGGGGCACTCCGCGCAGTCCGCTGATCTGGGTGCTGAAGGCCGACTGGGCGGCGAGCTTGCGCTTGGTGGTGCCGAGGCCCTCGCGGGTGTCGACGAAGCGGGTCGGCTCGACCGGGGTGTAGCCGGAGGAGGCCGTGTGGGTGAAGTAGCCGGTGACGTCGGCGATCAGGTCGACCGACTTCCAGCTGCCGTTGTAGAGCTCCACGTAGCCGCTCTTGCCGACCGGCACGATGACCATGTTCGGCACGGTCTGGCCGGCCTTGAAGTTGACGTTCGAGGTGAAGGGACGCTCGACGCCCTCGGGGAACGCCGTGATGAAGCCGCTGTCGAGGGCGTTGGTGACGGTGATGTTGAGCGCCACCGCGGTCACCCCGGCGGGGATCTTGCCGTTGCCGCCGACCTTCACCCGGGTCGACTTGCCCGCGCCGACCTTGCCCTGCGTCACGCCGGTCCCGAAGCGGGTGTCCAGCAGACGGGTCGGGGTGTACGGGGTGAAGTCGGAGCCCGGCGTGACGACCGCGAGCTCGTTGACGGCCGAGAGGCTGTTCGCGGTGTCCTTCACGGTGACCTTGACCGTGTAGGCGCCGACCTCGGCGTAGGTGTGCTTGTTGGTCAGCACCCCGGCGCCGGAGGCGTTGACCACGTCGGTCTTGCCGTCGCCCCAGGCGATGGTGACCTCGAGCGGGGTGCTGATGCTCGTGAGGGTGGACTTCAGCTCGATGCCGTGGGCCGTCAGGCCGTAGCCGCTCAGACCGACCGCGAGGTCCGGGTTGTCGGCGGCGGCGGCCTGCGCCTGCGGGGCGCCGGCCTTACCGGTCCTGGCGGACGGCAGCGCCGTGCGCACCGTACGGTCGGCGGGGCTGGTGAAGGTGTGGCCCTTGGCCTGGGACGCGGCGGCCTTGCCGAGGTCCACGTCGGGAGTCGCCGCACGGCGGGCGTCGGGCTTGGCCGGATCGGCCTGGGCCACGCCCGGGATGAGACCCACGCCTGCCGCGATGGCGGCGACGGAAACTACGAGTCGGCGGTTGCGCACCGGCCCCCCATTTTCTGGTTGAACGCTTGATCAGCTTCGAAAGCGTGTTCAGAGTACAGAGCAGCGCGGCGGCCCATCAGGGGGGTGGTCCCAGGTCTCGGTCCGGTCTCGGCCGGGTCGGACGCGCCGGGGCCCGGCGATCCGCGCGGAGCCCGCACGGGGGCTTGTGTTCGGTGGAACGCATTCCTAGCATCACTGGTGTTACATCAGTTGTGTCACACAGCCGCACACCACGCACACCATGCACACCAGAGCCGCTGGGGGCCCGATGGCAGTGACAGGGAACGGGAACCGGGAGGCGAGCGGGCCCGGCCCGCTCGCCGGAGTGCGCGTCGTCGAACTGGCGGGCATCGGCCCCGGACCGTTCGCCGCCATGCTCCTCGCCGACCTGGGCGCGGACGTCGTACGGGTGGACCGGCCCGGCGGTGGCGGACTCGCCGTCGATCCGGCCTATGACATCACCAACCGCAGCAAGCGCTCCGTCCTGGTCGACCTGAAGTCCGCCGACGGGCCCGCCCGCGTCCTCGACCTGGTCGAGCGGGCCGACGTACTCCTCGAGGGCTTCCGCCCCGGCGTCGCCGAGCGGCTCGGGGTCGGACCGGCCGAGTGCCACGCCCGCAACCCGAAGCTCGTCTACGGGCGGATGACCGGCTGGGGCCAGGAGGGCCCGCTCGCCGAGACCGCCGGGCACGACATCGCGTACATCGCGGTCACCGGGGCCCTCGGCATGATCGGCAATCCGGGAGAGCCGCCGGCCGTCCCCGCCAATCTGGTCGGGGACTACGCGGGCGGCTCGCTCTACCTCGTGATCGGGGTCCTCGCCGCGCTCCACCACGCCCGCGCCACCGGCACCGGCCAGGTCGTCGACGCGGCCATCGTGGACGGCACCGCCCATCTCACCGCCATGATCCACGGGATGATGGCGGCGGGCGGCTGGCAGGACCGCCGCGGGGCCAACCTCCTCGACGGCGGCTGCCCGTTCTACGGCACCTACGAGACCTCCGACGGCCAGTACATGGCCGTCGGCGCGCTGGAGCAGCAGTTCTACGACACCTTCGTGGAGCTCCTCGGGATCAAGGACCGGGCTCCGGCCCGCAAGGACCTCGCCCGCTGGGGCGAGTTGCGCGAGGCCGTCGCCGCGCGCTTCAAGACCCGTACGCGGGCGCAGTGGACGGCTGTCTTCGAGGGCAGCGACGCCTGCGTGGCGCCCGTCCTCTCGCTGCGCGAGGCCCCGGACCACCCGCACCTCGCCGCCCGCGGGACCTTCACCGACTTCGGCGGGATCGTCCAGCCCGCGCCCGCGCCGCGGTTCTCGGCGACGCCGGGCGCCGTCACGGGGGGCCCGGCGCAGCCCGGAGCGCACGCCGCGTCGGTCGCCGCCGACTGGGACGTACCGGCCCTGCTCGGGAAGGAGGAGGAGAACTGATGGAACTGTCCATGATGCTCGACTACGCGGGGGACCCGCGCCGGGCCGCGGACCAGGCCGCGGCGCTGGAGTCCGCCGGGCTCGACGCCGTATGGGTGGCCGAGGCCTGGGGCTTCGACTCACCGACGATCATGGGCTATCTCGCCGCCCGCACCGAGCGCCTGAAGATCGGCTCGGCCATCCTCAACGTCTACTCGCGCACCCCCGGCCTCATCGCCCAGACCGCCGCCGGCCTGGACGCGCTGTCCGGCGGCCGGGCGCTGCTCGGCCTCGGCGCCTCCGGCCCGCAGGTCGTCGAGGGCTGGCACGGGATGCCGTACGACAAGCCGCTCGGCCGGACCCGCGAGACGGTCGAGCTGTGCCGGCGCATCTGGCGCCGCGAGACGATCGACCACCACGGCATCACCGACATGCCGCTGCCCCCGGAGCGGGGCAGCGGGCTCGGCAAGCCGCTCAAGATCCTCACCCGGCCGGTGCGCCCCGCGGTTCCCGTCTACATCGCCTCGCTCGGCCCGGCCAACGTGCGGATGACCGCCGAGATCGCGGACGGCTGGCTGCCCACCCTCTTCATCCCGGAGAAGGCCGCCGCGGTGTGGGGCGGCCCGCTCGCCGAGGGGACGGCCAGGCGGTCGCCGGAGCTCGGCCCGCTCCGGACCGTCGCGGGCGGACTGCTCGCCATCGGCGACGACGCGGCCGCCGCACGGGACCTCGCGCGCCCGCAGATCGCCCTGTACGTCGGCGGGATGGGCGCGGTCGGCAAGAACTTCTACAACGACCTCGCCGTCGCCTACGGCTACGGGGAAGAGGCCCGCCGGATCCAGGAGCTCTACCTCTCCGGGCGCAAACGCGACGCCGCGGCCGCCGTCCCGGACGAGTTCTGCGAGCTGATGACGCTCTGCGGGCCCGAGGGCTACGTACGCGAGCGCATCGAGGCCTTCCGCGAGGCGGGCGTCACCATGCTCAACGTCACGCCGGTCGGCCCCGACCCGGCCCGTCTGATCGAAACCGTCAAGAACTGGCTCTAGGGGGCCCCGATGCAACGCCGCATCTTCGACGCCGACCACGAGGCGTTCCGCGAGACCGTACGCACCTTCCTCGCCAAGGAGGTGCTGCCGCACTACGAGCAGTGGGAGAAGGACGGCATCGTCAGCCGCGATGCCTGGCGGGCCGCGGGCCGCCAGGGGCTGCTCGGCCTCGCCGTCCCGGAGGAGTACGGCGGCGGCGGGAACACCGACTTCCGCTACGCCGCCGTGATCGCCGAGGAGTTCACCCGGGCGGGCGCCCCGGGGCTGGCCATCGGCCTCCACAACGACATCATCGGGCCCTACCTGACCTCGCTCGCCACCGAGGAGCAGAAGCGCCGCTGGCTGCCCGGCTTCTGCTCCGGGCAGACCATCACCGCCATCGCGATGACCGAGCCGGGCGCGGGCTCCGACCTCCAGGGGATCCGGACCACCGCCGAGGACCGCGGCGACCACTGGGTGCTCAACGGGTCCAAGACCTTCATCTCCAACGGGATCCTCGCCGACCTGGTGATCGTGGTGGCCAAGACCACCCCCGAGGGCGGGGCGCACGGCCTGTCGCTGCTGGTCGTCGAGCGCGGCGCGGAGGGCTTCGAGCGCGGCCGCAACCTCGACAAGATCGGCCAGAAGTCCCAGGACACCGCCGAGCTGTTCTTCAACGACGTACGCGTCCCCAAGGAGAACCTGCTCGGCGAGCTCAACGGCGCCTTCCTGCACCTGATGACCAATCTCGCGCAGGAGCGCATGGGCATCGCGATGGCCGGCATCGCCGCCGCCGAGCACCTGCTGGAGATCACCACCCAGTACGTGAAGGAGCGCGAGGCCTTCGGCCGTCCGCTGGCCAAGCTCCAGCACATCCGCTTCGAGATCGCGGAGATGGCCACCGAGGTCGCCGTCACCCGGACCTTCCTCGACCGGTGCATCACCGACCACGCCAACGGCGAACTGGACCACGTGCACGCCTCGATGGCCAAGTGGTGGGCGACCGAGCTGCAGAAGCGTGTCGCGGACCGCTGCCTCCAGCTGCACGGCGGCTACGGCTACATGAGCGAGTACCCGGTCGCACGGGCCTTCACCGACGGGCGCATCCAGACCATCTACGGCGGCACGACCGAGATCATGAAAGAGATCATCGGCCGGTCCCTGCTCGGCTGAACCTCCTCTTCCGCCGGGCTCCGTCTTCCACTGAGCCCCTTCTTCCTCCCCCTGGAACCTCCGAAAGGCTTGACCAGTGAGCACCGAAGCTTACGTATACGACGCGATCCGCACCCCGCGCGGCCGCGGCAAGGCCAACGGCGCCCTGCACGGCACCAAGCCCATCGACCTGGTCGTCGGACTCATCGACGCCCTGCGCGAGCGCAACCCCGGCCTGGACCCCGCCACCATCGACGACATCGTGCTCGGCGTCGTCGGCCCGGTCGGCGACCAGGGCTCCGACATCGCCCGTATCGCGGCCATCGCCGCCGGGCTCCCGGACACCGTGGCCGGCGTACAGGAGAACCGCTTCTGCGCCTCGGGCCTGGAGGCCGTCAACATGGCGGCCGCGAAGGTCCGTTCCGGCTGGGAGGACCTCGTCCTCGCGGGTGGCGTGGAGTCCATGTCCCGGGTCCCGATGGCCTCCGACGGCGGCGCCTGGTTCGCCGACCCGATGACCAACTGGGACACCGGCTTCGTCCCGCAGGGCATCGGCGCCGACCTGATCGCCACCATCGAGGGCTTCTCCCGGCGCGACGTGGACGAGTACGCCGCCCTGTCGCAGGAGCGCGCCGCCGCGGCCATCAAGGACGGCCGTTTCGCGAAGTCCGTGGTCCCGGTCACCGACCGCAACGGCCTGATCGTCCTGGACCACGACGAGTTCGTCCGCCCCGGCACGACCGCCGACACCCTCGCCAAGCTGAAGCCCTCCTTCGCCGACATCGGCGAGCTCGGCGGGTTCGACGCGGTGGCGCTGCAGAAGTACCACTGGGTCGAGAAGATCGACCACGTCCACCACGCGGGCAACTCCTCGGGCATCGTCGACGGCGCCTCGCTCGTCGCCATCGGCTCCCGCGAGGCGGGCGAGCGCGGCGGGCTGACCCCGCGCGCCCGGATCGTCTCGGCGGCCGTCTCCGGCTCCGAGCCCACCATCATGCTCACCGGCCCCGCCCCGGCCACCCGCAAGGCCCTCGCCAAGGCCGGGCTGACCATCGACGACATCGACCTGGTCGAGATCAACGAGGCCTTCGCGGGCGTCGTCCTGCGCTTCGTCAAGGACATGGGCCTGTCCCTCGACAAGGTCAACGTCAACGGCGGCGCCATCGCGCTCGGCCACCCGCTCGGCGCCACCGGCGCGATGATCCTCGGCACGATCGTCGACGAGCTGGAACGCCAGGACAAGCGCTACGGGCTCGTCACCCTCTGCGTCGGCGGCGGCATGGGCGTCGCCACCATCGTCGAACGCCTCTGATCCGCCCTGTTCCCCCTGCCCACCGGACCTTCCGAAACGAAAGCAGTGACCATGAGCGAGTCCACCACGATCCGCTGGGAACAGGACGAGACCGGCGTCGTCACCCTGATCCTCGACGACCCCAACCAGTCCGCCAACACGATGAACCAGGCCTTCAAGGACTCCATCGCGGCCGTCGCCGACCGCGCCGAGGCCGAGAAGGACTCCATCCGCGGCATCATCTTCACCTCCGCCAAGAAGACCTTCTTCGCGGGCGGCGACCTCAAGGACATGATCCGGCTCCGCCCGGCGGACGCGCAGATCGCCTTCGACACCGGCACCGAGATCAAGCGCTCGCTGCGCCGGATCGAGACCCTCGGCAAGCCCGTCGTCGCCGCGATCAACGGCGCCGCCCTCGGCGGGGGTTACGAGATCTGCCTCGCCTCCCACCACCGCGTCGCCCTCGACGCGCCCGGCTCCAAGATCGGCCTGCCCGAGGTCACCCTGGGCCTCCTCCCCGCCGGTGGCGGTGTCACCCGTACCGTGCGCCTGATGGGCATCGCCGACGCGCTGCTCAAGGTGCTGCTCCAGGGCACCCAGTACACCCCGCAGCGCGCCCTGGACAACGGCCTCGTCCACGAACTGGCCGCCACGCCCGAGGAGATGCTGGCCAAGGCCCGCGCCTTCATCGACGCCAACCCGGAGTCGAAGCAGCCCTGGGACGTCCCCGGCTACCGCATCCCGGGCGGCACGCCGTCGAACCCGAAGTTCGCCGCGAACCTCCCGGCCTTCCCGGCCAACCTGAAGAAGCAGCTGAACGGGGCCCCGTACCCGGCGCCGCGCAACATCCTGGCCTGCGCCGTCGAGGGCTCCCAGGTGGACTTCGAGACCGCGCTGACCATCGAGGCCCGCTACTTCACCGAGCTGGTCACCGGACAGACCGCCAAGAACATGATCCAGGCGTTCTTCTTCGACCTCCAGGCCGTCAACGCGGGCCGCAGCCGCCCGCAGGGCATCGCACCCCGCACGGTCCGCAAGGTCGCCGTCCTCGGCGCCGGGATGATGGGCGCCGGCATCGCGTACTCCTGCGCCCGCGCGGGCATCGAGGTGGTGCTGAAGGACGTCACGCCCGAGGCCGCCGCGAAGGGCAAGGCGTACTCGGAGAAGCTGCTCGACAAGGCGCTCTCCCGCGGCCGGACCACCGAGGCCAAGCGCGCCGAACTGCTCGCCCGGATCACCCCGACCGCCGAGGCCGCCGACCTCGCGGGCTGCGACGCCGTCATCGAGGCCGTCTTCGAGGACACCGCCCTCAAGCACAAGGTGTTCCAGGAGATCCAGGACGTCATCGAGCCCGACGCGCTGCTCTGCTCCAACACCTCCACGCTGCCCATCACGGGCCTCGCGGAAGGCGTCTCGCGGCCGGCCGACTTCATCGGGCTGCACTTCTTCTCGCCCGTGGACAAGATGCCGCTGGTGGAGATCATCAAGGGGGAGCAGACGGGGGACGAGGCCATCGCCCGTGCCTTCGACCTGGTCCGCCGGATCAACAAGACGCCGATCGTGGTCAACGACTCGCGCGGCTTCTTCACCTCGCGCGTCATCGGCCAGTTCATCAACGAGGGCGTGGCGATGGTCGGCGAGGGCGTCGAACCCGCGTCGATCGAGCAGGCCGCGGCGCAGGCCGGATACCCGGCCAAGGTGCTCTCCCTGATGGACGAGCTGACCCTGACCCTGCCCCGCAAGATCCGCAACGAGACCCGCAAGGCCTTCGAGGCCGAGGGCAGGGCGTGGACCGAGCACCCCGCCGACGCGGTCATCGACCGCATGGTGGACGAGTTCGGGCGCCCCGGGCGCAGCGGCGGAGCCGGCTTCTACGCGTACGACGAAGCCGGCAAGCGCGCCGGCATCTGGCCGGGCCTGCGCGAGCACTTCGCCAAGCCGGGGTACGAGATCCCGTTCGAGGACATGAAGGAGCGGATGCTCTTCTCCGAGGCCCTGGACACCGTCCGCTGCCTCGACGAGGGCGTCCTCACCTCGATCGCCGACGCCAACATCGGCTCCATCATGGGCATCGGCTTCCCGGCCTGGACCGGCGGCGTGATCCAGTACATCAACGGCTACGAGGGCGGCCTCGCCGGCTTCGTCGCCCGCGCCCGCGAACTCGCCGAGAAGTACGGCGAGCGCTTCACCCCGCCGGCCTCGCTCGTCGCGAAGGCGGAGCGCGGCGAGACGTACGCCGACTGAGCGCACGGCGGCGTACCGCGGGTCCCGGGGGCGGCTGCCGCCCCGGGACCCGCGGTCCGGCGGGGTCAGCGCGCGGCGAGGGACGCGAAGACGCCCCGGTGCGCGGTTCCGTCCGGGCCGGTCCAGCCCGCGGTGACCTCGCCGAGGGAGCCGGTCGCCGGGGCCGCGTTCCCGAGCACGCGTGTCACGGTGAGCGCGTCGGCGTCGGCGCCGGCGCGGGCGTCGGCGTCGGCGTCGGCGACGGCCGGATCCGGTCCGTCGTACCGAGCGGTGACGGTGGGATCCGGGGTGTCGCTCAGGCTCTGCGCCTGCGGCACGGCGCGGCCATGGAACAGCGCGAGCAGCTGCGCCGCCAGCACCGGGTCGTGCGGCCCGTCGTACACCCAGCGGCGTCCGAGGACGCCGTGCTCGGTGGTGCCCACCAGGGCCGCCTCGGCGCCCGCCAGCGGCGCGCCGCGGTAGGTGAGCGGTACGTGGTACGCCGTCGGCTCCTCGCCGGAGGTATCGGTGACCACCATGAACTCGATGCCCACCTCGCCCTCGGGGTCGTCGAGCCGGAAACCGCCCGCGCGGGCCAGGGCCGGCGGCCGTCCGGTGGGCAGGTACCAGGGCTGCGCCGGCAGCCACGCGGCAAGCAGCTCCAGCTTGCCGGGGCTCATCGTGGTCTTGTGGATGATCGCCATGACGGCGAACCTACCCGGTGGGGCGCCCTGTTGGGCGACCCGGTGGGGCCGCGGGGCGTCACGCCTCCGGGGTGAACCGGTGGGGCCGCGGGGCCGTCACGCCTCCGGCGCGAACGCCGCCTTCAGCTCCTCCTTCAGCGACCGCTGGAAGGCCGTCACCAGCGCCTGCACCACCATCGGCTGCATGTGCGCCGACAGCGCCTTCATCGACTCCACCCGCTCCGGATCGCTCTCGCCCTGCGTGAAGGGCCCCCACACCTCGTCCCGGAACAACGCCGTCAGCTCGTGGGCCGCCGAGCGGGTGTGCTCCATCAGCACCCTGCGTGCCGCCAGGATCGTCTCGTGGGCGATCGGCACGTCGAGCAGCGCGACGCCCAGCCGCAGCAGCCCCACGTCCACCCGGAACCCGTCCCCCGAGACGGCGAGCACGTTCATTGCCGTCAGCCGCCGGACATCGGTGTCCGACAGGCTCCGTCCCGCCCGCTTCTCCAGCTCCTCCCGCGTCACCTCCTGGGCCGCGTCGGGAGCCCAACTGGCCACCATCGCCCGGTGGATGGCCAGGTCGTGGGCGCTCAGATCGTCGGGCAGCGCGTCCAGGTAGCGCTCGATGGCGGACAGGGTCATGCCCTGGTGCTGGAGCTCCTCGATCAGCGCCAGCCGGGACAGGTGCTCCGGCCCGTAGTGCCCCACCCGACGAGGGCCGATCACGGGAGGGGGCAAAAGCCCGCGGGTGCTGTAGAAACGAACGGTGCGCACGGTGACGCCCGCCCTGGCCGCCAGCTCGTCGACGGTGAGCATCGGCTCGGGTGCCTGGTCGGCCATCGTCTGCGCCTCGCTCTCTGCTCCACAGCTTGGGTTCAACAGTATTGCTGTCGCACCAACGATGTGAAACGGCCAGGAGCTGCCCATGACCACGAACCTGCGACTGCCCGGACGACCCGAAGAGATCACCCTGCCGGCCCTGCTGGCCCGCAACGCCGCCGCATACGGAGACCTGCCCGCCCTCTCCTGGCGAGCCGGCCCCGAGGCCGCCGACTGGACGACGCTGACCTGGGGCGACGTGCGCCGCAAGGTCGCCGTCCTCGCCGCCGGATACGCAGCCCTCGGCATCGAGCGCGGCGAGCACGTGCTGATGATGATGGGCAACCGCCCCGAGCACTGGCTCAGCGACCTCGCCCTCGTCCACCTCGGCGCCGTACCCGTCACCGTGTACGGGACCTCCGCGCCCGAGCAGATCGCCCACATCGCCCGCCACAGCCGGGCCCGGGTCGCCGTCGTCGAGGGCGCCCGCGAACTCCTGCGGTGGGAACCGCTGCTGGCCGATGCCGGCGTTCCCCTGGAACGCCTCGTGGTGGCCGAGGCCGCCGAGGCAGGCGGGCACTCCACCTACGCCTCCCTGTACTCCGGCGGGGCCCGGCTCCACCGCGGCGACGCCTTCGAGAAGGCCTGGCAGGAGACCCGCCCCGAGGACCCGCTGACCGTCGTCTACACCTCCGGCACCACCGGCGATCCGAAGGGCGTCCGGCTGACCCACCGCAACATCGTGCTCCAGGCGGTCCGCCTCGACCGGCACGTGGAACTGCCCGAGCACGCCGAGCACATCTGCTACCTGCCCTTCGCGCACATAGCCGAGCGCGTCCTCGGCATCTACCTGCCGCTGCTGCGGGCCTCGCACGTCCGGCTGTGCGCCGACCCCACCGCCGTGTCGGGGGCCGTCCGCGAGCTGCACCCGGTGCAGTTCTTCGGCGTGCCCCGGGTGTGGGAGAAGCTCGCCGCCTCGGTGCGCGCGGTCCTCGCCCAGCTGCCCGAGGCCCAGCGCACGGCCATCGAGGCCGCGAACGACCTGGCCCGGGCCCGCGCCGGCCACCGGGAGCGCGGCGAGGAGGTGCCGGCCGCGCTCGAGGCCTCGTACGCCGCGGCGAAGGAGCAGGTGCTGGACCCGCTGCTGCGGCTGGCGGGCCTGGACCGCCTGATGTGGACGGCCAGCGCCACCGCGCCGATGCCCATCGACGTGGTCCGCTTCTGGGCCGGCTGGGGCATCACCATCATGGACGCCTGGGGGCTCACCGAGACCTCGGGCGTCTGCACGGTCAACAGCCCGGACGGCTTCCGGCTCGGCTCGGTGGGCCGCGCGATCGAGGGGCTGGAGCTGAGGCTGGCCGAGGACGGGGAGATCCTCACCCGCGGGGCGACCGTGTTCGGCGGCTACCTGCGGCCGGACGGCTCGCTGGAGAGCGCCTGCGACGAGGAGGGCTGGTTCCCGACCGGGGACATCGGCCGGCTCGACGAGGACGGGTACCTCTGGCTCACCGACCGCAAGAAGGAGCTGATCATCACCTCGAACGGCAAGAACGTCTCGCCGGCCCTGGTGGAGAACACGGTCAAGGAGCACCCGCTGATCGGCCAGGCCCTGGTGCACGGCGACGGCCGCTCCTACCTCGTCGCGCTGCTGGTCCTGGACCCGGAGCTGGCCCCGGTCTGGGCCGCCGCCCGGGGCATCGAGGCCGCCTCCCCGTCCGCCCTCGCCGCGCACCCCGCCGTCCGCGAGGAGATCGCCCGTGCGGTGGAGGCGGCCAACGCCCGGCTCAACCGGACCGAGCAGATCAAGCGGTACCGGCTGCTGACCGAGGAATGGGGCCCGGAGACCGGGGAGCTCACCCCCTCGCTCAAGCTCCGCCGCCGAGTGGTCCGCGACAAGTACGGCGCGCTGATCGACGGCCTGTACGAGGAGCCGTACGGGACCGCCTGAAACCGAGACGCCCCGGTGCGGCGAGCGGGCCCGCGCCCACCGCACCGGGGCCGTCACGAGCGGGCTAGCGTCCGATCAGCGGGTAGTGGTCGGAGAGGTTGTTGTAGGTGTAGGAGGTGCCCCAGCTGGAGACCGTCCAGGGCGCCGACTGCTCCTTGACGACGTTGTTCTCCCAGCCCGCGGGGCGGGCGTTGCCCTTGCGGTAGAGGACGTAGTCCAGGTCCTCGCGCGGGTCTGTCGGGTAGCGGTAGTTCGCTATCGAGTTCAGCGCGGTGTCGAAGGAGTACGGGTGCCCCGTGCGGCTGTCGGAGCCGGCCAGGTCGGCGTTGGCGAGCAGGCTCGCGTACTCGGGGGTGCGCGAGTCGACGTTGAGGTCGCCCGCCACGATGACCTGCTCGTTCGCCGGGATGTTCTTGCCGTCCAGGAAGGCGTCGACGGCCCGGAACTGACGGGCGCGCATCTCCGCGGCCTCGCCCGCGCCGCAGCCGGGGTCGGTGGACTGCGCGTGCGTACCGACCACGTGCACCTTGGCGCCGTTCACGTTCAGGACGACGTACGCGAAGCCCTTGTTGGACCACCAGTCGGCGCCGCAGGCGTCCTTGTAGACGACCTGCTCCTTGCGGACGATCGGCCACTTGCTGAGGACGGTGACGCCGCCGTCCTCCGGGGTGGTGGAGGAGTAGGCGCCGCCCGTGGCGTCCCAGCCGCTCTTGCTGCGGCCGACGACCGGGGTCTGGTACGGGTACTGCGCGGCGGAGTTGGCCTTCAGCGCGTCCGAGGAGCTGTTGTCGAAGGCCTCCTGGAGCACGACCACGTCGTGGCCCTGGTAGAAGGACGCCTTGGGGATCTCGGCGGCGCGGTGGTCCTGGCCCCAGTTCGGGTACAGGTTCTTGCTCATCAGGAACACGTTGTACGACAGGACGCTGAGCCGCGGGGCGGCGGCGGTCTCCGCGGCCGTGGCGGCAGGCGCGGTGGTGGCGGCCAGCGCGCCTGCGGCGACCGCGGCGACGGCCGTGGCGGCGGCGCGGCGCGAGCGGGGCGTGGAAAGCAGCATGAAGGTCTCCGTCATTCCTGCGGGGGAAGATCGACGCCGTCATACAAGCAGCAGCAGTTACCTCTGGGTAACACCCGTGCAGAGACTTTCTGTCCGTGAGACGGCCGTCCGGTGCTCGCATACTTGTCATATGACGACGACGGACTCCGCACACCCCGCCGGACCTGCGGCCACGCGCCGCACCGACCCCGCGCCGCCCCCGCCGGGCGGGGTGCTGTGGACGATCGCCGGCGACGTCCGCGCCCTGCTGATGCTGCCCGCCGCCTTCACCATGCAGGTGGCGCACCCCGCGATCGCGGCCGGCGTCGACCAGTACTCGGTCTTCCGCACCGACCCCTGGGGCCGCGGCGAGCGGTCCCTGCGCTCGGTCCAGCTGTGGGTGTACGGCGGGGAGGAGGCGGCGCAGGAGGGCCGCCGGGTCCGCCGCCTGCACAAGGACATCCAGGGCACCGACACCCGCGGCCGCCGCTACCACTCCCTCGACCCCGCCTGCTACGCCTGGGTGCACGCCACCGGCTTCCCGGTCTACCTCTACGCGGGCCGCTACCTGCTGCGCCGCTTCACCCCCGCCCAGGAGCGGCAGCTCTACCGGGAGTGGCTCCAGGTGGGCCGGATCCTGGGCCTGCACGACCGGGACATGCCGCAGAGCATCGAGGAGTACCGGACGTACTGGGGCCGGATGCTGGCCGAGGAGATCGAGCCCACCGCGGTCGCCCGCGAGCTGGTCGCCACCGATGTGCCGCTGCCCCGGCCGCAGGCCGCCTCGCCCGCCGTGCGCCTGCTGCTGCGGCTGACCTGGCCGGTGCTGCGGGCGGCGTTCCTGCGCCTGCGGGCCTTCGTCACCGCCGGCTACATGCCGCCCGAGGCCCGCGCGGCGATCGGGCTGGAGTGGAGCCCGGCCCAGGAGCGCAGGCTCCGGCGGTTCAGCACGGCCGTACGGCTCCTCGTACCGCTCCTGCCGGAACGCCTGCGCTACCTGCCGATCGCCTACCGGGCCCGAGCCGCCTGGCACGCGGAAGCCCACTGACAACCCCGGGACGCACGACCCGGGGAAGCACGGGCCCCCGCCGAATGCGGGAGCCCGTGCGCGGTGGGCGGGGCCTTGCGCCGACTCAGTGCCGGTGGCCGGGCCCGGAGCCGTGCTCGGTGTCGTGGATCGTGTTGGTCTCCGCGATCTTCTTCCAGGACTTGGGCTCCGCGGCGGGCTTCGCCGGCTTCGCCGGGGCGGACTGCTGCAGCGAGCGGGCCGAGGGGCCCGCCGCCGACGGGTTCAGGGCCGAGGCCTCGGGCTTGCCGGGGGTGTAGAGCCAGGTCTCGAAGAGCTGGGCGAGCGGCTTCTTCGAGACCTTCTCGGCGTACCGGACGAAGTCCCCGACCTTGGCGTTGCCGTACGCCCGCTCGGTCGGCCAGCCCTTGAGGATCTCGAAGAACTTCTCGTCGCCGATCTCGTTGCGCAGCGCCTGGAGGGCGATGGCGCCGCGGTCGTAGACGGCGCCGTGGAACTGGTTCTCCGGACCCGGGTCACCCGGCTTGACCTGCCAGAACGCATCCTCGGCCGGGCGCAGGGCGTAGGCCCAGTCGGCGAGTTCCTGAGCCGTGCCCTCGCCCTCCTTCTCCGACCACAGCCACTGGCTGTAGCGGGCGAAGCCCTCGTTGATCCAGATGTCCTTCCAGCCGTCGACGGACACGCTGTCGCCGTACCACTGGTGCGCCAGCTCGTGCACGACCACGGAGACGTTGGCGCCGCCCCGGAACTGGCCGGGGCCGTAGAACGGCCGCGTCTGGGTCTCCAGGGCGAAGCCGGCGGTCACGTTCGGCACGTAGCCGCCCAGCGCGTTGAAGGGGTACGGCCCGAAGACCCCCTCCAGCCACTCGGCGACCTCGCCGGTCCGCTCCACGCTCGCGCGCGCCGCGCCCGCGTTGTCGCCGAGGTCCTTGCTGTACGCGTTCAGGATCGGCAGCCCGCTCGCCGTCTTGTCGGTGGTGATGTCGAACTTGCCGACGGCGAGGGTGGCGAGGTACGTGGCCTGCGGCTTGTTGGAACGCCAGTTGTACCGGGTCCAGCCGAGGCGCGAGGTCTGGGACTGCAGGACGCCGTTGCTGATCGCCTGGGTGCCGTCGGGCACGTTGACCGAGACGTCGAAGGTGGCCTTGTCCAGCGGGTGGTCGTTGCTGGGGAACCACCAGACCGCCGAGTCGGGCTCCTGCGCCGCCACCCCGCCGTCGGGCGTGCGCTGCCAGGCCGTCCAGCCGTCGACCTTCAGCTCGGAGGGCTTGCCCGCGTACTTGACGACCACGGACAGCGGGGTGTTGCGCGCCAGCGGCTTCGCCGGGGTGACCTCCAGCTCGTGGGAGCCGGAGGTGGCGAACTTCGCCCTGACCCCGTTGACCCGGATCTCGCTGACCTGGAGGCCGAAGTCGAGGTTGAAGCGGGACAGGTCCTGCTTGGCGGTGGCCAGCAGGGTGGCCGTGCCCTCGAGCAGGTCCGTCTTCGGCTGGTACTGCAGGCGCAGGTCGTAGTGCGACACGTCGTATCCGCCGTTGCCGCTGGCCGGGTAGTAGGGATCGCCGACACCCGGGGCGCCCGGACCGGCACTCGCCGCCGACGCCGGGATCACCAGCAGGAGGGAGGCGGCGAGGACGCTCGGGGCGATGACTTTGCGGTGCACGAATGGCTCCAAGTGGTAGGGGAGACAGATCGGTTCACAGAGTGGTTCAAGGCCTTGTCGCTCGACCGTATTCACCCGTGGCGGCTCAGGTCATGTCCATGGCCCCTGCTGTCACACGATCGCCATTCGGCCGTCACGGGTGAGCGGGTGGCGCGGCCCCGGGCCGGGTGGCAGCGGGCGCCGGACGGCCCCCTCGGGCGGCCCGTACGCCCCGTCCCGTGCCCGGTGGCCTGCGGTGCAGCTCCGGGCCGGGCGCCCCGCCGGCGCCCGCGGGGCCGCCGCCGCTGCGCGCGCCGAAGCCGAGCCGTGCCGGCCCCGGCATCCGCACCAGCCCCCGCGGATCGGCCGAATCGAGCCGGATGAGCTGCGCGCGGCGGACCGGGGGCCCCGGGGGCCCGGCCCCGCCAACGCCCGTCCGGCACCGGGGCGCTGGGGATCCGGCTGCCCGGTCGGGCCGGATCGGCGCGCGCGCCCGGTGCGCGCAGCAGGCGGTGAGACGCGTACTGCCGGATCCCGCCCTACCCGGCATACCGAACAGTCGGTAACCTGCCGGGCATGACGCTTCCCCTGCTCGCCGCCCGTCGCTGTTGGCATGCAGCGATCAACCCGCTGCACGCGACGATCTACTTCTCGCCGGATCTCGCCAAGGAGCTCGCAGCCCTCGGCGTCACGGACCCGGTGGCCGTCAATCTCGCCAGCCGCGCCGCCGCCATGGGCGCCGTCGGGCCCGGCACGGTGACCGCCACCTTCTACAACTACCGCCACGACCTGCTCGCCCGGCACCTTCCGGCCGTGTGGGACACCGCGACGCCCGAGCAGGTCCTCGCCGCCCGGCTGCGGGCCGCCGACAGCACCCTGCGCCGGCTGCTCGGGCCCGAGACCGTCGAGTCGCCGGAGATGGCCGAGGCCGCCGACCTGGCCATGCGCGCCACCGAGGGCTGCACCCGCCACGCCCGCACCCTCTACGCGG
The DNA here is from genome assembly GCF_002080455.1 of Streptomyces sp. Sge12. Classification (NCBI taxonomy): domain Bacteria; kingdom Bacillati; phylum Actinomycetota; class Actinomycetes; order Kitasatosporales; family Streptomycetaceae; genus Streptomyces; species Streptomyces sp. Sge12. Next base: position 1,465,022 of record NZ_CP020555.1, on the reverse strand, counting down.
CCCACGCCGACCTCCCCGTACCCGAGGCCCCGCACCTGCGCCTGTGGCACGCCACCACCCTGCTGCGCGAGCACCGCGGCGACGGCCACCTCGCCGCCCTGCTCCTCGCGGCCCTGGACCCGGTGGAGGCGCTGGTCAGCCATACCGCCACCGGCCGCGGTATGACCGCCAAGTGGATCAAGGCCATCCGCGGCTGGGAGCAGTCCGACCTGGACGCCGCGACCGGCCGGCTGCGCGAGCGCGGGATCCTCGACGCGGACGGCGAGCTCACCGAGGAGGGCAAGGCCGTGCGCGAGCGCCTGGAGGCCGAGACCGACCGCCTCGACGTGGCCCCGTACGAGCACCTCGGCGAGCAGGGCCTGGCCCGTCTCGCGGAACTGGGCAGCGGCTTCGTGACCAAGGCGATCGGCGCCGGGGCCTTCCCGCGCGACCTCTTCGGCCGGGCCTGACCGCGGGCAACGGGCAGGGTTCCCGCCGTCCGTCACCGCCACCTGCCACAATTGGCAGCCTTCCAGTGCAAACGAAGGCAGGCGGGACCCGATCGTGACGACGTCCATCGAATGCAGGATCGCCGAGGAGCTCGGCGTACGGGAGCGGCAGGTCAAGGCCGCCGTCGAGCTGCTCGACGGCGGCTCCACCGTGCCGTTCATCGCGCGCTACCGCAAGGAAGCGACCGAGATGCTCGACGACGCCCAACTGCGCACCCTCGAGGAGCGGCTGCGGTATCTGCGCGAGTTGGAGGACCGCCGCGCGGCGGTCCTGGACTCCGTACGGGAGCAGGGCAAGCTCACCGACGAGCTCGCGGCCCGGATCGCCGCGGCCGACACCAAGGCCCGGCTGGAGGACATCTACCTGCCCTTCAAGCCCAAGCGGCGCACCAAGGCGCAGATCGCCCGCGAGGCCGGGCTGGAGCCGCTCGCCGAGGGGCTGCTGGCCGACCCGTCGGTGGAACCGGCCGCCGCCGCGGCCGCGTTCGTCGACGCCGACAAGGGCGTCGCCGACCCGGCGGCCGCCCTGGAGGGCGCCCGCGCCATCCTCACCGAGCGGTTCGGCGAGGACGCCGACCTGATCGGCGAACTCCGCGAGCGCATGTGGGGCCGCGGCCGCCTCGCGGCGAAGGTCCGCGAGGGCAAGGAGGAGGCGGGCGCCAAGTTCGCCGACTACTTCGACTTCGCCGAGCCGTTCACCGCGCTGCCCTCGCACCGGGTCCTCGCCATGCTGCGCGGCGAGAAGGAGGACGTCCTCGACCTCACCCTGGAGCCGGAGGAGCCGAGCGAGGAGCCCGGCCCGTCCACGTACGAGGGCATGATCGCCCGCCGCTTCGGCGTGGGCGACCGCGGCCGCCCCGGCGACAAGTGGCTGGGCGACACGGTCCGCTGGGCCTGGCGTACGAAGATCCAGGTGCACCTCGGCATCGACCTGCGGATGCGGCTGCGCCAGGCCGCCGAGGACGAGGCCGTACGGGTCTTCGCGTCCAACCTGCGCGACCTGCTGCTCGCGGCGCCCGCCGGCACCCGGGCGACCCTCGGCCTGGACCCCGGTTTCCGTACCGGTGTGAAGGTCGCCGTCGTGGACGCGACCGGCAAGGTCGTGGCCACGGACGTGATCTACCCGCACGTGCCCGCCAACAAGTGGGACGAGTCCCTCGCCAAGCTGGCCCGCCTGGCGAAGGAGCACTCCGTCGAGCTGGTCGCCATCGGCAACGGCACGGCCTCCCGCGAGACCGACAAGCTGGCCGGTGACCTCATCACGCGCCACCCGGAGCTGGGGCTCACCAAGGTGATGGTCTCCGAGGCGGGCGCCTCCGTGTACTCGGCCTCCGCCTTCGCCTCGCAGGAACTGCCGGACATGGACGTGTCGCTGCGCGGCGCGGTCTCCATCGCCCGCCGGCTGCAGGACCCGCTCGCCGAACTGGTCAAGATCGACCCGAAGTCGATCGGCGTCGGCCAGTACCAGCACGACCTGTCCGAGGTGAAGCTCTCGCGCTCGCTCGACGCGGTCGTCGAGGACTGTGTGAACGGCGTCGGCGTGGACGTGAACACCGCCTCCGCGCCGCTGCTCTCCCGGGTGTCGGGCATCAGCGGCGGCCTCGCCGAGAACATCGTGGCCCATCGCGACGCCAACGGCCCCTTCCGCAGCCGCAAGGGGCTCAAGGACGTGGCCCGGCTCGGCCCGAAGGCGTACGAGCAGTGCGCGGGCTTCCTGCGGATCCGCGGCGGGGACGACCCGCTGGACTTCTCCAGCGTGCACCCCGAGGCCTACCCGGTGGTCCGCGGGATGGCCAAGACGGCGGGCAGCGAGGTGGCGGCGCTGATCGGCAACGGCGATGTGCTGCGCTCGCTGCGACCGGAGCAGTTCGTCACGGAGGCCTTCGGCCTGCCGACCGTCACGGACATCCTGCGCGAACTGGAGAAGCCGGGCCGCGACCCGCGTCCCGCCTTCAGGACGGCCACCTTCAAGGAGGGCGTGGAGAAGATCGGCGACCTGGCGCCGGGGATGATCCTGGAGGGAGTGGTCACCAATGTGGCCGCCTTCGGCGCCTTCATCGACATCGGCGTCCACCAGGACGGGCTGGCGCACGTCTCGGCGCTGTCGAAGAACTTCGTCAAGGACCCCCGGGACGTGGTCAAGCCGGGCGACATCGTCCGCGTGAAGGTCATGGACGTGGACATCCCGCGCAAGCGGATCTCGCTGACCCTGCGCCTGGAGGACGAGGCGGGGGCGGAGCGCGGCGCGGGCGCGCCCCGGCAGCGCGAGGACCGGCGGGGCGGTGGCAACGGCGCCGGCAACGGCCGTCCCCCGCAGCAGCGCGGCGGCGCCGGCGGCCGTGAGGGCACCCGCGAGGGCGGCCGGAACCAGGGCCGGGGCCAGGGCGAACGGGGCCAGGGCGGCCAGGGCCGGCGGCAGGGCGGCGGCGGAGGCAGCGCCCCGGCCCCCGCCAACAGCGCGATGGCCGACGCCCTGCGCCGCGCGGGCCTCACCTCCGCCCCCGAGGAGCGCCGCAAGCGGTAGCGGCCGTCAAGGGTGTCTTGCAGCCACCCGGCGCGTGAGGATCTTCGTACAGGATGGCCGAATAGGTTCCCCACCTGGGGACTTGCCTTGCCAACTCACGTACAAGATCTGTAGGCATGGTGGAACGCCCGTTCGTCACTCGGCGGACGGGCGTCCGCGTTTTCTCCTCAGGACCCCCCAGGACCCCTCAGGACCGCGTTCCCCGAGGCCGCCTCGAAGGCACAGGACGTCATGCCCATGCCCACACACGCCTACCGCCGTTGCCCCGGAAAGGGTCCGAAGAGGGATCACATGCCCCACCGGCAACTCAGCATTCGCAAAAGGTGCGAGCAGATTCTCGGCCATCTGGATCTGACCCACCCCTTCTCCCTCGACGTCCTGTGCGGACGGATAGCCGAGCGGCGCGGACGCCCCATCCGGCTCCACCCGCTCCCCAAGGAGGCGGCGGAGTCCGGGGTCTGCGGACTGTGGGTGGGCACGGCCAGCGTCGACTACGTCTTCTACGAGGCGCAGACGACGCCGCTGCACCGGGAGCACATCGTCCTCCACGAGCTCGGCCACATCCTCTTCGGCCACCACTCGCTGGAGGGGGAGGAGAGCGACGGGAACGCCCCGGTCGTCCTCGGACGCACCAACTACACCACCCGCCAGGAACAGGAGGCGGAGATGCTCGCCAGCATGATCCGCATCCGCACGGCGAACACCGGGCCCCGCTCCACCGGCAGTGAACGCGGCACCCTGGCCCGGCTGGAGTCCGCCATGGGGTACGAGCGGGCCAACGATGGCAGCTGACCTCACCGCCTTCGGCAACTGGCTCGCCCTCCCCAGCGTGGTGTGCCTGTGGGCCGCCGTCCTGCTCCGCGCCCCCGGCGCCCTGCGCTCGCCCCAGCAGCGCGGCCTGTGGCTGGCCGTCGCCACCGCCGCCGCCGCGATGACGCTCAACCTCCCGGAGGTCGTCGCGTACGCGATGGACCGCGGCCCGGGCTACGCCCACACCATCGGCCTCGTCCGCAACCTCATCGGGGTGCTCTCGGCGGGCGCCGTCCTCTACTTCGTCGCCGCCACCACCCGCGGCCGCCGGCTCCAACTCGCCGCCTGCACCGCCACCGCGGCCTGGCTGGGCGCCCTCCTCGCCCTGGACGCGGCCGCGCCCGGCCACGGCACGCACACCATGCCCCCGGTCGGCGACCCGGTGCCCTCCCTCGCCTACTGGCTGGTGCTGATCTCCGCGCACGTGGTCGCCAACACCGTCTGCGTGGCCCTGTGCTGGCGCTACAGCCGCCGCACCGCGAGCCGGGGCCTGGCCGCCGGGCTCCGCCTGTTCGGCCTCGGCACCGCGCTCGCCGGCCTGTTCTGGCTGGCGTACCTGCTCAAGGCCCTGTTCGGCAGCACCTGGGCGATGCCCGCCCTCCCGCTGCTCATGAACCTGCACGGCCTGCTGCGCGCCGTCGCGATCCTCGTGCCCACCCTGTTCACCCTCCGCCGTACCTTCGCCGACCTGGCCACCGCCTGGCGGCTGTGGCCGCTGTGGCGCGACCTGGTCGAGGCGGTCCCGCACGTGGCCCTCAACAAGCCGCGCGCCTGCCGGGTGATGGAGCTGCTGTGGCCGCCGGTCCCGCGCAACCTGCTCGTCTACCGCAAGGTCATCGAGACGCGCGACGCGATCCTGATCCTGGGGGAGTACGCGGCGCCGGGCGCCCTGGACCGCGCCCGCGGCCAGGTCGCCGGACACGGCATCCCCGAGCAGCGGGCCACCGCCACCGCGCTGGCCCGCGTCCTGCGGGAGGCACGGCAGGCGAAGCTCGACGGGGCGCCCGGACAGCCGGGGGAGGGCGCCGCGCTGGAACTGCCCGCCGCGATCCACACCTCGCAGGAGGACGGGGACCTGGCGGACGAGGCCCGGTTCCTCGTCGACGTCGCCCAGGCGTACGCCTCGCCCGTCCCACCAAGGAAGTGAACCCGCTGTGACCACCGACCGGACCACCGACCGGACCACCGACCGGACCGCTGACCGGACCACCGATCCGATGACCGCGGCGAACGCCGCGGCGACCACCGTACTGATCACCGGGGCCAGCGCCGGACTGGGCGCGGCCTTCGCCCGGGGCTTCGCCGCCAAGGGCTGCGACCTGGTCCTCGTCGCCCGCGACAAGGACCGGCTCGACGCCGTCGCCGCCGAACTGGCCAGGGAGTACGGCACCGCGTCCGAGGTGCTGCCCGCCGACCTGCTGGACCCGGCGGACTGCGCCGCCGTCGCCGCGCGGCTCGCCGACCCGGCCCGCCCCGTGGACATCCTGGTCAACAACGCGGGCTTCGGGCTGCCCGCGCCCTTCCCGTACAGCCCGGTCGAGGACGAGGAGCGGATGCTCGACCTGCTGGTCAAGGTCCCGCTGCGGCTCACCCACGCCCTGCTGCCCGGCCTGCGCGCCCGCCGCCGGGGCGCCGTCCTGAACGTCTCCTCGGTGGCCGGACTCCTGCCGACCGGGACCTACGGGGCCGCCAAGGCCTGGATCACCGCCTTCAGCGAGTCGCTGCGGGTCGACATGGCGCCGTACGGGGTCCGGGTGCTGGCCGTGGTCCCCGGCTTCACCCGCACCGAGTTCCAGGCGCGCGCCGGGATGGACGTCAGCGCGCTGCGCGACGCGGTGTGGCTGGAACCGGAGGCCGTGGTCGCGCAGGCGCTGAAGGACCTCGCCCTGCGCCGCCCGGTCAGCATCACCGGCCGCCGCTACCGCGCCTACGCCCTCGCAGCCCGGCACCTGCCGCGCACCTTCGTCGCCCGGAAGATGGCCCGCAAGCGCCGGCCCCCGGCCGGGGCGGACATGTGACCCCGCCCCCGGAGCGGGCCCGCGAGGCCCGTGAGGGCTGTGCCCGGCGCGAGACCACGGGGTACGGCCGGCCCGGGGCGGCCCTTCCGGAGGACTAGAGCTCGGTGACCTTGCCGCCGGAGACCTCCAGGCGGCGGGTCACGTGTACCGCGTCCAGCATGCGGCGGTCGTGCGTGACCAGCAGCAGGGTGCCCTCGTAGGCGTCGAGGGCGGCTTCCAGCTGCTCGATCGCCGGCAGGTCGAGGTGGTTGGTGGGCTCGTCCAGGACCAGCAGGTTCACCCCGCGGCCCTGGAGCAGGGCCAGCGCCGCCCGGGTGCGCTCGCCCGGCGAGAGGGTCGCCGCCGGGCGCAGGACGTGCGCCGCCTTCAGCCCGAACTTGGCCAGCAGGGTGCGCACTTCGGCCGGCTCGGTGTCCGGGACCGCCGCGCAGAAGGCCTCCAGCAGCGGTTCGTCGCCGAGGAACAGGCCGCGCGCCTGGTCCACCTCGCCGACCAGGACGCCGGAGCCGAGGGTGGCGGAGCCGGAGTCCGGCGCCAGCCGGCCCAGCAGGACGGCGAGGAGGGTGGACTTGCCGGCGCCGTTGGCCCCGGTGATCGCCACCCGGTCCGCCCAGTCGATCTGGAGGCTGGCCGGGCCGAAGGAGAAGTCCCCGCGCCGGACGGCCGCCTCGCGCAGGGTGGCCACCACGGAGCCCGAGCGCGGGGCCGCCGCGATCTCCATCCGCAGCTCCCACTCCTTGCGGGGCTCGTCCACGACGTCCAGCCGCTCGATGGCGCGCTGCGTCTGGCGGGCCTTGGCGGCCTGCTTCTCGCTGGACTCGGCGCGCAGGTTCTTGCCGAGCTTGTTGTTGTCGCTCGCCTTGCGGCGGGCGTTGCGCACGCCCTTGTCCATCCAGTTGCGCTGCATCTGGGCCCGGCCCTCCAGGGCGGCCTTCTTGTCCGCGTACTCCTCGAACTCCTCGCGGGCGTGGTCGCGCGAGCGCTCGCGCTCCTCCAGGTAGGCGTCGTAGCCGCCGCCGTAGAGGTTGATCTGCTGCTGGGCGAGGTCGAGTTCGAGGACCTTGGTGACCGTCCGGGTGAGGAACTCGCGGTCGTGGCTGATCACGACCGTGCCGGCACGCAGCCCCTTGACGAAGCGTTCCAGCCGCTCCAGACCGTCCAGGTCCAGGTCGTTGGTGGGCTCGTCGAGGAGGAAGACGTCGTAGCGGGACAGGAGGAGAGAGGCGAGGCCCGCGCGGGCCGCCTGGCCACCGGAGAGCGCGGTCATCGGCAGGTCGAGGCCGACCGCGAGACCGAGGTCGTCGGCGACCTCCTGGGCCCGCTCGTCGAGGTCTGCGCCGCCGAGGTTCAGCCACTGGTCCAGCGCCGTCGCGTACGCGTCGTCCGCGCCCGGCGTCCCGTCCACCAGGCCCTGCGTCGCCGCGTCGAGCTCCGCCTGGGCGGCCGCGACGCCGGTGCGGCGGGCCAGGAACTCCCGGACGGACTCCTGCGGCCGGCGCTCCGGCTCCTGCGGCAGGTGCCCGACGGCCGCGCCGGGCGGGGACAGCCGCAGCTCCCCGGTCTCGGGAGTGTCCAGCCCGGCGAGCAGCCGAAGCAGGGTGGACTTCCCGGCGCCGTTCACGCCGACGAGGCCGATGACGTCGCCGGGCGCGACGACGAGGTCGAGATCGGCGAAGAGGGTGCGCTCACCGTGCGCGGCGGTGAGCTTCTTGGCGACGAGGGTTGCAGTCATGATGAGCCGATCCTATCCGCGCGCGGACGGGGCCCGGCATGGCCGGATAGGTGGGAAGCCCGTCATTGCGGCCGTCACGGGCGCAGAACACCATGGATCCATGGGGTCATCGCCGCGCAACGTCCTCGTCCTCCTCTACGACGGGGTCCAGAGCCTGGACGTGACCGGGCCGGTGGAGGTGTTCGCCGCGCTCGCCCACTTCCCGGGGCGGGCCGGGTACACGATCCGGACGGTCGCTCCCGCAGGAACGCCCGTCCGCACCGGAAGCGGGCTGACGCTGGTGCCGGACGGGGAGCTGGAGAGCGCCCGGCCGGACCCCGGGACCACGGTGCTGGTGCCCGGGGGGCGGTTCACGGCGGACTTCGAGCCGAGGCTCACCGACTGGCTCCGTGCCCACGGGGGCGGCGCGGGACGGCTGGTGTCCGTGTGCACGGGAGGACTGCTGCTGGCCGAGGCGGGGCTGCTGGACGGGCGGCGGGCGACGACGCACTGGTACGCCTGCGAGCGGATGGCGCGGGACTACCCGGCCGTCTCCGTCGAGCCGGACCCGATCTACGTACGGGACGGACCGGTGGCCACCTCGGCCGGGGTCACCGCCGGGATCGACCTCGCCCTGGCGCTGGTGGAGGAGGACCACGGCCGGGACGTGGCCCTGACGATCGCCCGGCACCTGGTGGTCTTCCTGCGCAGGCCCGGCAACCAGGCGCAGTTCAGCGCGCAGCTGGCCGCCCAGACCGCCCGGCGGGACCCGCTGCGGGACGTGCAGCAGTGGATCACCGAGCACCCGGGGGAGAACCTGGGCGTCGAGCGGCTCGCCGCCCGGGCCCGGCTGTCGCCGCGGCACTTCGCGCGCGCCTTCCAGGCGGAGACCGGGGTCACGCCCGGCCGGTACGTCGAACGGGTCCGGGTGGACCACGCGCGGCGGCTGCTGGAGGAGAGCGGGGAAGGGATCGCACAGATCGCCCGGGCCTGCGGGTACGGGAACCCGGAGGCGTTGCGCCGGGCCTTCGTACGGACCCTCGGCCAGCCGCCCGCCGAGTACCGCCGCCGGTTCGGCACGTCCCGCGCCTGAGGGCCGGCCCCGGCGGCCGAAGAAGAAGAGTCGCCCCCCAGGGGGTTCCGTCGTGTTCCGACCACCGCTCCGGAGGAGCCATGCAGATCGCCGTACTGCTCTACGACCACTTCACCGCCCTCGACGCCGTCGGGCCCTTCGACACCCTCGGCCGGCTCCCCGACGCCGAGGTCGTCTTCGTCTCCGAGCGGCCGGGTCCCGTGCGGACGGACAGCGGGGCGCTCGCGCTCGTCGCCGACAAGGGCCTCGACGAGGTCACCCGGCCCGACATCGTCATCGTGCCCGGCGGGCCGCATCCCGAGCGGGAGATGGCCAATCCCGTGGTCCTGGACTGGCTACGCACCGTCGACGCCACGACCACCTGGACCACCTCGGTGTGCACCGGATCCCTGCTGCTGGCCGCCGCCGGGCTGCTCGACGGCCGGCGGGCCACCAGCCACTGGCTGTACCTGGACCGGCTGGCGAAGCACGGGGCCGAGCCGACCGGCGAGCGCGTGGTGTTCGACGGGAAGTACGTCACCGCCGCAGGGGTGTCCTCCGGGATCGACATGGGGCTCACCCTGCTCGGCCGGATCGCCGGCGACGACTTCGCGCAAGCCGTGCAGCTGATGACCGAGTACGACCCCCAGCCGCCCTATGACGCGGGCTCGCCCGACAAGGCCCCGGCCGCTCTCGTCGAGATGCTGCGGGGCAGCGGCACGCCCGGCTGACGGCCGGCCGTCAGGGCGTCCACGTGAAGCGCGGTGCCCGGCGTTCCAGGAACGCGGCGACTCCCTCCGCGGTGTCCTCGCCGGCGGCGGCCCGGCCCTGCCAGTAGGCGTCCCGGTCGGTCCGGCCGTCCGCGAACTCCTTGGCGGCCGCCTGCGTCAGCTGGGAGCGCGAGGCCAGGATCCGGGTGAACTCGGCGACGCGCTTGTCCAGTTGGCCGGCCGGCAGCAGCTCGTTCAGGAATCCGGCGCGCAGCGCGGTCTCCGCGCCGATCAGCTCGGCGGAGAAGAGGAGGTACTTGGCCCACGCCGGGCCGACCAGGCCCGCCAGCCTGCGGGTGGAGGACGCGGGGTAGACGATGCCCAGCTTGGCCGGGGTCACTCCGAAGGAGGCGCCCTCCTCGGCGAAGCGCAGGTCGCAGGCCGCCGCCAGCTGGCTGCCGCCTCCCACGCAGAAGCCGCGGATCGCCGCCAGCGTCGGCTTGGGGAAGGCGGCCAGGGCCTCCTCGGCCGCGACGGCCAGGGCCCGCGGATCATCGGCGCCGGCGTCCCCGGCGTCCCCGGTCAGGGAGGAGATGTCGGCGCCCGCGCAGAAGGTCGCTCCGGCCCCGGTCAGCACGAGCGTCCGTACCGCCGGGTCGTCGGCCAGGCCCGCCAGCAGCTCCGGGAGCGCCCGCCACATGGCAGCGGTCATCGCGTTGCGCTTCGCGGGGTGCGAGATGACGACGGTGGCCACCCCGTCGGCGACCGTGTGCAGGAGGGTTGCGTCCTGGGCTGCGTCCATGCGCCGGATGCTATCCCGGGCGGTCATACCTATGATCAAGGGAGTCCGTCGGGGGTGCGAGGAGGTGGCACGTCCATGGGCGCAGACCGCGCAGACCGTACGGGGGCCAGGGTCGGGGGCCCGGAACCGCAGCGCGAGAAGAAGAAGCTGGGCCGCAGTTTCGCGCTGATGACGGCGCTCGGGGTGCTGCTGGTGCTGGCCGGACTGGTCGGCCTCGTCTACACCGGCCTGGCCACCCTCACCTCGATGTTCCTCTTCGGCTGGCTGCTGCTGATCGGCGGTGTGGTGGGCCTGCTGCAGGCCGTGCAGGCGCGCCGGAGCAACTACTTCTGGCTCGCCGTCGTCGTCGCCGCGATCAACCTCGCGGCGGGCTTCGTGATCCTGCGCCGTCCCGGGGCGAGCGCCGAGGCGCTGACCATGTTCGCCGCGCTGCTCTTCCTCACCGGTGGGGTGTTCCGGCTGGTGGGGGCGCTGGTGGTGCGCGGCTCCCACTTCGGTCTCGCGATCGTCCAGGGGGCGTTCGGGATCCTGCTGGGGTTCCTGATCCTCTCCGGCTGGCCCGGCAACAGTCTGTACGTGATCGGAACCTTCTTCTCCCTCGCCCTGCTGTTCGACGGGCTGAGCCTGGTCGCGATGGGCATGGGGTCCCGGCGCATCCTGGGGTTGGTCAGGGAGGACGGGCTCCCGGCGGAGGCGGCAGCGGCGGGCGTGCCGGGCGAGACGGCCGGGAAGCGTCCGGCAGAAGATCAGGAACAGTCGAACAACTGACTCTGTCATACGCCAGCGGTCAGAAAGTGCCCTATAGACGCTGACTTCTGGTCAGCAGTCCGGTCCGGACCAGCCCGTTCCCCACTCTTGTCGCGTGGAGACGATCGAGCGTGAAGACGGGGGACGGAAGATGGATGTGAGCGGGAGCATCCCGCCGGCCAAGGAGGGGGAGGCGGAGGCTCCGGCCGACCCCCTCGCCTACGAGGGAGTGTGGAGGTTCACCGCGCCCGCGGTTGAAGAATCCGTTCCGCAGGCCCGCCGCGCGGTCCGCGACCTGCTCGGGCGCCAGGGGGTGCCGGCCCACCAGGACCTGGTGTACTCCCTGCTCCTGATCGTCTCCGAACTGGTGACGAACTCGGTCCGGCACGCCGCCCTGCTCTCGCCGGAGGTCGCGGTCGAGGTGGCCATCGGCCGCGCATGGGTACGGGTGGCCGTCGAGGACAACCACCCCTACCGCCCCAAGGCGCTGGAGGCCGACTTCGGCCAGACCGGCGGCCGGGGACTGCTCCTGGTCCGGGAGGTCACACTGGAGGCCGGCGGGGTCTGCGACGTCGAGCACACCTCGACCGGCGGCAAGGTGATCTGGGCCGCCCTCCCGCTCACCGCCCCGCCGGCCGCGGGCTGAGCGGCGGTCGGCGGAACGGCGGAACGGCGGGGCCGCGCGGCGGGACGGCGCTGCGGGCCTGTGGGCTACCAGCCGGCCGCGTCGCCGGTCAGCTCGCGGATCGCGGGCCGCGCCGCGTCCAGGACGGTCATGAACCACGCCGAGAACGGCACTTCGGCGTGCCGCTTCGCCAGCTCCTCGGCGGAGACGAAGGCGGTGTCCTCGACCTCCTCCGGATCCGGCTGCACGGCAGCCTGCGCGAGTCCCACGAACAGGTGATTGAACTCCTGCTCCACGAGACCCGATGCGGGGTCCGGGTGGTTGTAGCGGACCGTTCCCGCCTGCGCGAGCAGCGAGGGCGACAGTCCCAGTTCCTCGTGGGTCCGCCGGGCCGCGGCCGCGAACGGAGACTCCCCGGGGTAGGGGTGACCGCAACAGGTGTTCGACCAGACGCCGGGGGAGTGGTACTTCCCGAGGGCCCGCTGCTGGAGCAGCAGACGGCCCTGCTCGTCGAAGAGGAACACGGAGAACGCCCGGTGCAGCTGCCCGGGCGCCTGATGGGCGGAGAGCTTCTCCGCCGTGCCGATGGTGTTGCCGGACTCGTCGACCAGTTCGAGCATGATCGGTTCTTGAGTACCGGTGCCGTTGGACGCGCTGTTCGCGGCGGTGGCTGGTGTGGTCGGCATACCCATCCTTCGCTTCGGACTTCGGCCTTCAGTCTGCCGTACAAAAGCGGCTTGTCCCCACTTCGGAGATCCACGCATGTCCGCCCCCCGTCGCGTGCTAGGCGACGAGGGGCGGATCACATCGCGGGCGACATCAGCGGATGCCGCGCGGGCGTCAGACCCCGAACGGGGCCGGGTAGCCGATCGTTCCCGCCGGCACCGGAACAGAATCGTCCAGCACCAGCGCCATCATCGCCCCGTCCGGGACCTCGAAGGGTGCCCGGATCCCGAAGTGCGACGCCGGTACGAAACCGAAGCGCGGGTAGTACTCCGGGTGCCCCAGGACGAGGACCAGCGACTCCCCGCGCTCCCGGGCCGCCGCCAGCAGGGCCCGTACGACCGAGCTGCCCGCGCCCGAGCGCTGGACCGCGGGATCGGCCGCCACCGGGGCGAGGGCGAGCGCCGGAACGCCGTCGACCTCGCACCGGGTCAGCAGGGCGTGCGCCGCCACCGACCCGTCCGGGGCCTCGGCCACGTACGACAGGCCGGGCAGCCAGGAGTCGTCCGTGCGCAGCGCGTCCACGAGGTCCGCCTCCAGCGGGGTCCCGAACGCCGCCAGGTTGACCTCCCGTACCGCGGCCGCATCCGCCGCGGTCTCCGGGCGGGCGGGCCAGGCGCCGCCGTCCCCGGCGGTGACCGGACGCAGGACGTAGCCCGTGTAGCCGTACTCGTGCCCGTGACGGGCCCGTACGTCGAGCTCCTCACGGGTCGCGGCCAGCGCGGCGGCCATCGCGGGGCTCTCGGCCCCGGAGAGGGTACGCACCCTCTCGGAGAGCGGGCCGTAGTACTCGGCCCAGTCGGCATCGGGCAGGTGGTGCACGCCGAGCACCCGGTACCCCGCCGCCTGGGCGGCCGCGAGGTTGCCGGCGGTGGTGCGCAGCGCGTAGTGCGGGTCCCAGAAGGCGCGGGCGCCGGCGGAGGGCTCGGGGACCGTCCACTGGCACTCGGTCAGGACGAGGGTGCCGCCCGGGGCGAGCAGCCGCTTCCACCGCGCGAGCGCGGCGTCGAAGCCGAGGATGTAGGCGGAGCCCTCCGCCCAGACGAGGTCGAAACAACCGTCCTCGAAGTCCTCGCCCGTGAGTGATCCCATGTCCGCCAGGGCGGTGCGGACGCGGTCGCCGAGCCCGCGGGCCGCGGCGGCCGCCCGGAGTTCTTCGAGGAAGGGGGCGTGCAGGTCGACGGCGGTCACCTCGGCCCCGCCCGCGCCCGCCTCGGCGGCGAGCAGGAGGGCGCTGCGGCCCGGACCGCAGCCCAGGTCGAGGACGCGCGGCCGCTCGGGCAGCGGTCCGCACAGGGACAGCAGGCGGCGGGTGCTCGCGTCGGAGCCCGGAGCCTGCCGGGGCAGGCCGTGGTGCAGGGCGAAGAAGGCGTGCGTGAAGTCGTCGACACCGCCCGACTCGTCGCAGGAGTCGTCGAAGCGGTCGTCGGAGGAAGTGCTGTCGGTCAACGTGAACCCTTGGAACGGGGGCTCCGGCCGACGAGGCCCAGCTGTGGGGTCAGGCCCGGCCGGATACCCGGAAGGAATGGGAGATGCACCGGAGTTCGCTGCGCATGGCCGCGACCACTACGACGGTCATCAACCCACCTCTTTCCACTCGACACGTTCAGGGGCGTGTCCACCGTAACATCCGGGCCGTTTGTGGTACCGCGCCGTGATCGTCAATGATGATCGGAACCCGGCCCGGAGCCCGGATATTCGGCTTATCGGGGCGTAAACGGGTGGTGAACCCCTGCTTCCATTCATCCGATAGCCTCTGCCGACGTGCCGCCGCCCCCTCAGGCGCGCGTTCGGAATTCGTTACAAGGAGTGAGTTCGTCTGCCGACCGTCATCCTCACCGGCCTGCCGGTCCCCGGATCACCGCTCGCTGACGAGCTGCGCTCCCTCGGCTTCGAGGTCCGCCCGGCCGCCGGTCCCCAGGACGCCGCCGCCGCACTGGCCGGCGTACCCGCCGACCAGCGCGTGGCCGTCGTGGACAGCGCCTTCGTCGGGCACGTGCACGCACTGCGCCTCGCGCTGACCGATCCGCGCTTCGACGCCTGCGCCGTCACCGGGGCCCTCGGCGTCCAGGCCGGCGCCCGTGAGGCCCTCGAGAAGGCCGCGGCCCTCGCCGCAGCGGAACCCGTTGGCGCCGAACCCGCCGCCGAACCCGCCGCCGCCGGCCCGTACCCGGACCGGCTCGCCGCCGCGGTCGAGGCCGCCGGCACCACCGTGCAGCGCCCCGAGCTGGGCACGCTCGTCGCCGCCGTCCCCGCGGGCCCGGCGGAGCGGGAGGCCGCGACCGCCGCCGTCGCCGCCGTCGACGACGAGGCCGTACGCCTGCGGACCGCCGTGAAGTCCCGCGACGGCTTCTTCACCACCTTCTGCATCAGCCCGTACTCGCGCTACATCGCCCGCTGGTGCGCGCGCCGCGGCCTGACCCCGAACCAGGTCACCACCGCCTCGCTGATCACCGCGCTGATCGCGGCCGGCTGCGCGGCGACCGGCGAACGCTGGGGCTATGTGGCGGCCGGCGTGCTGCTGCTCGTCTCCTTCGTGCTGGACTGCACCGACGGGCAGCTCGCCCGCTACTCGCTCCAGTACTCGACCATGGGCGCCTGGCTCGACGCCACCTTCGACCGCGCGAAGGAGTACTCCTTCTACGCGGGCCTCGCGCTCGGCGCGGCCAGGAACGGCGACGACGTCTGGGCCCTGGCGGTCGGCTCCATGATCCTCATGACCTGCCGGCACGTCGTGGACTTCTCCTTCAACGAGGCCAACCACGACGCCACCGCCAACACGAGCCCCACGGCCGCCCTCTCCGACCGGCTCGACAGCGTCGGCTGGACCGTATGGCTCCGCCGGATGATCATCCTTCCGATCGGTGAGCGCTGGGCGATGATCGCGGTCCTGACCGCCTTCACCACCCCGCGGATCGTCTTCTACGCCCTGCTGATCGGCTGCGCCTTCGGCGCGCTCTACACCACCGCCGGGCGGGTCCTGCGCTCCCTGACCCGCAGGGCCACCCGCACCGACCGGGCGGCCCGGGCCCTGGCCGACCTGGCCGACTCCGGCCCGCTCGCCGAGGTCCAGGCCCGCCTGCTGCGCGGCCGCGCCGGATCCTTCGGCTCCGTGTACGTGGCGGCCCTCGGCACGCTGGTGATGATCGCGGGCGCGGTGTTCCTGCCGTTCGGCGACCCGCGGCTGATCGCGGTCGCGGTGATCTACGCCATGACGGCGGGCCTCGCCGTCGCCGCGCCCCTCAAGGGCGCCCTGGACTGGCTGATCCCGCCGCTGTTCCGGGCCGCCGAGTACGTCACGGTCCTCGCGCTCGCCGTCAGGGCGGACGTCCCCGGGGCCCTCCCGGCGGCATTCGGCCTGATCGCGGCGGTCGCCTACCATCACTACGACACGGTGTACCGCATCCGCGGCGGCACCGGCGCGCCCCCGCACTGGCTGGTGCGGACGATCGGCGGCCACGAAGGCCGGGTCCTGCTGATCACGGTCCTCGCGGCCGTCCTCGTATCGCGCGAAGCGGACTTCCCCGTCGCGCTCACGGCCCTGGCCGTGTTCGTGGCACTCGTGGTGCTCGTGGAGAGCATCCGATTCTGGGTCTCCTCCGGAGCACCCGCCGTACATGACGAAGGAGAACCAGCATGATCGGCCTTGTACTCGCTGCCGGTGCCGGACGCCGTCTGCGTCCCTACACCGACACCCTGCCCAAGGCGCTCGTGCCGGTCGGCCCCGAGGGTGACGAGGAGAGCCTGACGGTTCTCGACCTGACGCTGGGCAACTTCGCCGAGGTCGGCCTGACCGAGGTCGCCATCGTCGTCGGCTACCGCAAGGAAGCCGTGTACGCCCGCCGCGAGGCCCTGGAGGCCAAGTACGGCGTCAAGATCACGCTGATCGACAACGACAAGGCCGAGGAGTGGAACAACGCCTACTCCCTGTGGTGCGCGCGTGAGGTCCTCAAGCAGGGCGTGATCCTCGCCAACGGCGACACCGTCCACCCGGTCTCGGTCGAGCGCACCCTGCTCGCCGCCCGCGGCAACGGCCAGAAGATC
Source organism: Streptomyces sp. Sge12 (assembly GCF_002080455.1). Classification (NCBI taxonomy): domain Bacteria; kingdom Bacillati; phylum Actinomycetota; class Actinomycetes; order Kitasatosporales; family Streptomycetaceae; genus Streptomyces; species Streptomyces sp. Sge12. The sequence goes on along the minus strand of NZ_CP020555.1, from coordinate 1,448,748 downwards.
ATCCTCGCCCTCGACACGGTCAAGAACCTGGCCGACGAGGAGATGAAGGTCGTCACCGCCGACGGGAAGGGCGTGCAGAAGATCACCAAGCTGATGGACCCCGCCGACGCCACCGGCGAGTACATCGGTGTCACCCTCATCGAGCCCGAGGCCGCCGAGCAGCTCGCCGAGGCGCTGAAGACCACCTTCGAGCGCGACCCCGACCTCTACTACGAGGACGGCTACCAGCAGCTCGTCAACGACGGCTTCACCATCGACGTGGCCCCCATCGGCGACGTCAAGTGGGTCGAGATCGACAACCACGACGACCTCGCCAAGGGCCGGACGATCGCATGCCAGTACTGACGAGGCTCATCCCCTCGCCCGTCGTCGTCGACATCAGTCGCGGGGCGATGGACGACCTGGCCGGCCTCCTGGCCGACCAGCGGATCTCCGCCTCCGGCAAGCTGGCCATCGCGATCAGCGGAGGCTCCGGCGTGGCGCTGCGCGCCAAGCTGGAGCCCGTCCTGCCGCACGCCGACTGGTACGCGGTCGTCGACGGCACCATCGACTCCGCGGTCAAGCTGGCCGACGACATAAAGGGCCGCCGCTACGACGCCGTCGTGGGCCTGGGCGGCGGCAAGATCATCGACGTGGCCAAGTACGCCGCGGCGCGGGTCGGGCTGCCCATGGTGGCCGTCGCCACCAACCTCTCGCACGACGGCATCTGCTCGCCGGTGTCCATCCTGGACAACGACAACGGCCGCGGTTCCTACGGCGTGCCCACGCCGATCGCCATGGTGATCGACCTCGACGTGATCAAGGAAGCACCGGTCCGGTTCATCCGCGCCGGCATCGGTGACGCGATCTCCAACATCTCGGCGATCGCCGACTGGGAGCTCTCGCACAAGATCACCGGCGAGCCCGTCGACGGCCTGGCCGCCGCCATGGCCCGTACCGCCGGCGAGTCCGTACTGCGCCACCCCGGCGGATGCGGCGACGACGAGTTCCTCACCGTGCTCTCCGAGGCGCTGGTGCTCTCCGGCATCGCCATGTCGATCAGCGGGGACTCCCGCCCGTCGTCCGGCGCCTGCCACGAGATCAGCCACGCCTTCGACCTGCTCCACCCGGGACGCTCCGCGCTCCACGGCGAGCAGGTCGGCATCGGCGCCGCCTTCGCGATGCACCTGCGCGGGGCCGCCGAACAGTCGGGCCTCTTCGTCGAGGTACTGCGCCGGCACGGCCTGCCGGTCGGACCCGAGGAGATCGGCTTCAGCGTCGACGAGTTCGTCGCGGCCGTCGAGTACGCCCCCCAGACCCGCCCGGGACGCTTCACGATCCTGGAGCACCTCAACCTGTCCGCCGCCGAGATCAGGGACGCTTACGCCGACTATGTCAAGACCATCCGTAGCTGAACTGAGGCCGGTCGTCCACCCCGCGGGTGTCAAGGACCGGGTCAGCGGCGAGCACTGGGGCGGGCGCCTCTACATGCGCGAGGTCTCCCTGCGCATCACCCGCTACCTGGTCACCACCAAGGTCACGCCGAACCAGCTGACCTACCTGATGACCCTCGCCGGCGTCCTCGCCCTCCCGGCCCTGCTGGTGCCGGGCATCCTGGGCGCCGTCCTCGGCGTGGTCGCGGTCCAGATGTACCTGCTGCTCGACTGCGTCGACGGCGAAGTGGCCCGCTGGAAGAAGCAGTACTCGCTCTCCGGCGTCTACCTGGACCGGGTCGGCGCCTATCTGTGCGACGCCGCGGTCCTGGTCGGCTTCGGCCTGCGCGCCGCCGACCTGTGGGGCCCCGGCGGCGCCGACTGGCTGTGGGCCTTCCTGGGCACCCTGGCCGCGCTCGGCGCCATCCTGATCAAGGCCGAGACCGACCTGGTCGGTGTCGCCCGCCACCAGGCCGGCAAGCCCGTGGTCAAGGACGCGGCCGCCGAGCCGCGCGCGAAGGGCATGGCCTTCGCCCGCCGCGCCGCCGCCGCGCTCAAGTTCCACCGCCTGATCCTGGGCATCGAGGCCTCGCTGCTCATCCTGGTGCTGGCCGTCGTCGACCAGGTGCAGGGCGACCTGTACTGGTCCCGCGTCGGTGTCGCCGTACTGGCCGGCATCGCGATGCTCCAGACCGTGCTGCACCTGGTGTCCATCCTCGCCTCCAGCAGGCTCAAGTGAGTGCCCCGCTGCGGCTGGGCGCCGTGATCATCACCATGGGCAACCGGCCCGACGAGCTCAAGGCGCTCCTGGACTCGGTGGCCCGCCAGGACGGCGCCCCCGTCGACGTGGTCGTCGTGGGCCAGGGCGTGCAGGTCACCGGCCTGCCCGAGGGTGTCCGCAGCATCGACCTGCCCGAGAACCTCGGCATCCCGGGCGGGCGCAACGTCGGCATCGAGGCCTTCGGCCCCGGCGGCCGTGACGTGGACGTGCTGCTCTTCCTGGACGACGACGGCCTGCTGGAGCGCACCGACACCGCCGAGCTGTGCCGCCAGGCCTTCACCGAGGACCCCGCGCTCGGGATCATCAGCTTCCGGATCGCCGATCCCGAGACCGGTGTCACCCAGCGCCGGCACGTGCCGCGCCTGCGCGCCTCCGACCCGATGCGTTCCTCCCGCGTCACCACCTTCCTGGGCGGCGCCAATGCCGTCCGCACGACGGTGTTCGAGCAGGTCGGAGCCCTGCCGGGGGAGTTCTTCTACGCGCACGAGGAGACCGATCTGGCCTGGCGGGCGCTCGACGCAGGGTGGTTGATCGACTACCGGGCGGACATGGTGCTGCTGCACCCGACAACTGCCCCCTCCCGGCACGCGGTCTACCACCGTATGGTGGCTCGTAACCGGGTGTGGCTCGCCCGCCGCAACCTGCCCGCCCCGCTGGTCCCGGTCTACGTGGGCGTCTGGCTCCTGCTGACGCTCGCCCGCAGGCCTTCGGTACCCGCGCTCAAGGCCTGGTTCGGCGGCTTCCGGGAGGGATGGACCACTCCCTGCGGACCCCGCCGCCCGATGAGATGGCGTACGGTCTGGCGGTTGACCCGGCTGGGCCGACCTCCTGTCATCTGACCAGCCCGCGTCTGGGAACATGACGCGATCACGGGCCTCGAGCCACCAGCCTGATGCCCACCTGGCCGCATCTTGAAGACGAAAGTTTCAACTTGTGAGTGACACAACCCACGACGGTGCCCTCGCCACGAGCAGGCCGCCGTCCGACGACGCGGGGCTGAGCCCCGCGGAGCTCGCCAGGAAGTACGGCCTCTCGGTCAGCGGCGCCCGGCCGCGGCTGGGCGAGTACGTGCGGCAGCTCTGGGGCCGGCGCCACTTCATCATGGCCTTCTCCAGGGCCAAGCTGGTCGCGCAGTACAGCCAGGCGAAGCTCGGCCAGGTCTGGCAGGTGGCCACCCCGCTGCTGAACGCGGCCGTCTACTGGCTGATCTTCGGCCTGATCCTCGGCGCGGGCCGGGAGATGCCCAAGGGCGTCTACGTCCCGTTCCTGATGATGGGCATCTTCGTCTTCACCTTCACCCAGAGCTCGGTGATGGCGGGTGTCCGGGCGATCTCCGGGAACCTCGGCCTGGTGCGCGCGCTGCACTTCCCGCGCGCCTCGCTGCCGGTGTCCTTCTCGCTCCAGCAGCTCCAGCAGCTGCTGTACTCGATGATCGTCGTCTTCGTGATCGCCGTTGCCTTCGGCAATTACCCGCGGCTCTCGTGGCTGCTGGTCGTCCCGACCCTGGCGCTCCAGTTCGTCTTCAACACAGGCCTCGCCATGATCTTCGCGCGGATGGGTTCCAAGACCCCCGACCTGGCGCAGCTGATGCCGTTCGTGATGCGTACCTGGATGTACGCCTCCGGGGTCATGTTCCCGATCGGGATCTACCTCGAGGACCAGCCCCAGTGGATCAGCGACGTGCTGCTGTGGAACCCGGTCGCGATCTACATGGACCTCATCCGGTTCGCGCTGATCGACGACTACGGCAGCAGCAACCTGCCTCCGCACGTGTGGGCCTTCGCGGTGGGCTGGGCCGTGGTGATCGGCATCGGCGGCTTCGTGTACTTCTGGAAGTCTGAGGAGCGTTACGGCCGTGGCTGACAACACCCAGGGGCGCATCCCCACCGTGATCGCGGACGACGTCCACATCGTCTACCGGGTCAACACCGGCAGCGCCGGCAAGGGCGCGGCCACCGCCGCGCTCAGCAAGATAATCCGCCGGAAGAAGGGCGACGCCCCGGGCGTCCGGCGGGTCCACGCCGTGCGCGGGGTCTCCTTCACCGCCTACCGCGGCGAGGCCATCGGCCTCATCGGTTCCAACGGCTCCGGCAAGTCGACCCTGCTGCGCGCCATCGCGGGCCTGCTGCCCTGCGAGGAGGGCAAGGTCTACACCGACGGCCAGCCCTCGCTGCTGGGTGTCAACGCGGCCCTGATGAACGACCTCACCGGCGAGCGGAACGTCGTTCTCGGCGGTCTCGCGATGGGTATGACCCGCGAGCAGATCAGGCAGCGTTACCAGAGCATCGTCGACTTCTCGGGCATCAACGAGAAGGGCGACTTCATCTCCCTGCCGATGCGTACCTATTCCTCCGGTATGGCGGCGCGTCTGCGCTTCTCCATCGCGGCGGCCAAGGACCACGACGTTCTGATGATCGACGAGGCGCTGGCCACCGGTGACCGCAGCTTCCAGGTGCGTTCGGAGGACCGGATCCGCGAACTGCGGCAGAAGGCCGGCACGGTGTTCCTGGTGAGCCACAACAACAAGTCCATCCGTGACACCTGTGACCGGGTGCTGTGGCTGGAGAAGGGTGAGCTCCTGATGGACGGGCCCACCGAGGAAGTCGTCTCGGCGTACGAGAAGGCCACCAACGGCTGACCTCCGGGTCGCGCGGCGCCCTCTTCCGGCGCTTTTCCGCTTCACCCGAAGGCCCCCGCCGCTCAGCGCGGCGGGGGCCTCAATCGTGCTCCCGCATTCCGCGGCGACATTCGGTGGCGGAGCGAATACCCGGGAGGGCTCCGCGACGTTCTACAGCGTAAGCTGAGGCGGTCCTCAATCACGGCAAGAGGGGACGATTCCCCGCAGGTGAAGGGCTCTGGGGCGGCCCGGGGAATCCCCGGGCGGCGTGTCCGAAATAGGATGTAATGGGTCGGCAGTGTAGAACGGGAGATGTGACGGCAATGGCTACGGGAATTCTCCGGCCCCCAGGCACAACGGCCGTCCCCGCCCCGGGCGGCGGGCGGTGACCCCGGGGCACGGCATCCGGCCCCTGTCCGACACGGTCCACGTGAACGCCACCCTCGACAAGGCGACGGCGGAGAACTTCCCCGTCGCCCCCGTCTTCCTGCCCCGCGCCTGGCGCGACGGACTGACCGCCGTCTACGGCTACGCCCGCCTCGTCGACGACATCGGCGACGGCGACCTCGCCCCCGGGGGCCGCGACGCCGTCCTCCTCGGCCTGGACCCCGCCGCCGTCGACGACCGGCTCGCCATGCTCGACGCCCTCGAGGCGGATCTGCACCGGGTGTTCGGCGGCACGGACGGCCCCCCGCGGCACCCGCTGCTGCAGGCTTTGCGGCCCGTCGTGCGCGCCCACGACCTGACCCCCGAGCCGTTCCTCGGACTCATCGAGGCCAACCGCCAGGACCAGTACGTCGCGCGCTACGGGACGTACGCGGACCTGCTCGGCTACTGCGAGCTGTCCGCGAACCCGGTCGGCCGCCTCGTGCTCTCCCTCACCGGCACCAGCACCCCCGAACGGATCCGCCGCTCCGACGCCGTCTGCACCGCCCTGCAGATCGTCGAACACGTCCAGGACGTCGCCGAGGACCTCGGCCGCGACCGGATCTACCTGCCCGCCGAGCACATGCACCGCTTCCACGTGACCGAGGCGGAGCTCGCGGCCCCGACCGCCGGCGCGTCCGTGCGCTCCCTGATCGCATTCGAATGCGATCGCGCACGCGAGCTGCTGAATGAAGGCACCCCGCTCGTGGGTAGCGTGCACGGCAGACTCCGGCTGCTGCTCGCGGGCTTCGTGGGAGGGGGGCGTGCGGCCCTGCGAGCCGTCACCGCCGCCGGCTTCGACGTCCTCCCCGGCCCGCCCAAGCCCACCAAGAGCGGCCTGCTCCGCGAGGTGGCCGCCGTCCTGCGCACAGCGCCGAGAAAGGGGTGAGCCCGACCGTGGAGGGCCCCACACACGTGTCCGCACCGGTCCAGGCCGCCTACAGCTACTGCGAGGCCGTCACCGGTGCCCAGGCACGCAACTTCGCCTACGGCATCCGGCTGCTGCCGAACGACAAGCGGCAGGCGATGTCCGCGCTGTACGCCTTCTCGCGGCGGGTCGACGACATCGGCGACGGCACGCTGGCGCCCGAGGCCAAGTTCGCCCGGCTCGAGGAGACCCGCGCCCTGCTCGGGCGGATCCGGGCCGAGGAGATCGACGAGGACGACACCGACCCGGTCGCCGTCGCCCTCGCGCACGCCGCGCGCCGCTTCCCCATCCCGCTCGGCGGCCTCGACGAACTCATCGACGGGGTCCTGATGGACGTCCGCGGCGAGACCTACGAGACGTGGGACGGCCTCAGGACCTACTGCCGCTGCGTGGCCGGAGCCATCGGGCGGCTCTCGCTCGGCGTGTTCGGCACGGTGAACGGCTCCGCCCTCGGGGCTTCCGACTCCGCGCGCGCCGCGGAGTACGCCGACACCCTCGGCCTCGCCCTGCAACTCACCAACATCCTGCGCGACGTTCGCGAGGACGCCGGCAACGGACGCACCTACCTGCCCGCCGAGGACCTCGCCAAGTTCGGCTGCTCGGACGGCTTCCACAGCGACCGGATGCCCGCCGGCGCCGACTTCGCCGGGCTGGTCCACCACGAAGTCCGCCGCGCCCGGGCCCTGTTCGCCGAGGGCTACCGGCTGCTGCCGATGCTCGACCGGCGCAGCGGCGCCTGCGTCGCCGCCATGGCCGGCATCTACCGGCGCCTGCTGGACCGCATCGAGCGCGAGCCCGAGGCGGTGCTGCGGGGCCGTGTGTCGCTGCCGCCGCACGAGAAGGCGTACGTCGCCGTGCGCGGCCTGTCCGGCCTCGACGCGCGCACCGTGTCCCGCCGCAGCACGCGGAGGAGGGGCTGATGGCCGCGATCACCCGGCCCGCGCCGGCGGCAGCCGGTCCGGCCGCGCCCGCCGCGGCGTGCACGTGCCCGCCGGGCCGTCCCGGCGGGGACGCCGCCCGCGCGGTGCCCGGCGCCGGGCACCCGGCGAGCGCGCCCGCGCACCCGCGCCCGCACCGCGCCCCCGCGCGGCCCGGGGCCCGGTTCCGGGCAACCACGGCGCAGGCGGCCGCGTCTCTCCCACGGGACTTCGCACCGGGCGGGGCCGCGGCGCCCGCCGAGGACCGACCGGCCGGCCCGCAGGGCCGGCGCAGCACGGGGGAGGGCGCATGAACGGCATCGAACAGCACGCCGTCGTCGTGGGCGGCGGACTCGCCGGGGTCACCACCGCCCTCGAACTCGCCGACGCCGGGCTCCGCGTCACCCTGATGGAGGGCCGCCCGCGGCTCGGCGGCCTCGCCTTCTCCTTCAAGCGCGGCGACCTCGACGTCGACAACGGCCAGCACGTCTACCTGCGCTGCTGCACCGCCTACCGGTGGTTCCTCGACCGCGTCGACGGCGCCGCCCTCGCCCCCCTCCAGGACCGGCTCGACGTTCCCGTCCTGGACGTCGCCCACCCCGGCGGCCCGCGCCTGGGCCGGCTGCGCCGCAGCGCCCTGCCCGTGCCCCTGCACCTGGCCGGATCGCTCGCCTGCTACCCGCACCTGTCCCTCGCCGAGCGCCTGAGCGTCGGCCGCGCCGCGCTCGCGCTGCGCCGCCTGGACCCCACCGACCCGGCGCTGGACGGCCTGGACTTCGCGACCTGGCTCAGCCGCTACGGGCAGTCGGCCCGCACGATCGAGGCCCTGTGGGACCTCGTCGGCATCGCCACCCTCAACGCCACCGCCGAGCAGTCCTCGCTGGGCCTGGCCGCCATGGTCTTCAAGACCGGCCTGCTCTCCGAGAACGGCGCCGCCGACATCGGCTGGGCCAGGGTCCCGCTGGGCGAACTGCACGACACCCTCGCCCGCAAGGCGCTCGACGCGGCAGGCGTACGGACCGAGCTGCGCACCCGGGTCACCGACATCTCCCGCATGCCCGAGGGGGCGTGGCGGATCGACACCGAGGACGAGTCCCTGGAGGCGGGCACCGTGGTCCTCGCCGTCCCGCAGCGCGAGGCGCACGCACTGCTGCCCGCCGGCGCCCTGCCCGACCCCGACAAGCTCCTGGACATCGGCACCGCGCCCATCCTCAACGTCCACGTGGTCTACGACCGCAAGGTGCTCAAGCAGCCCTTCTTCGCCGCCCTCGGCTCCCCGGTGCAGTGGGTCTTCGACCGCACCGACTCCTCCGGACTCCCCGACGGCGGCCAGTACCTGGCGCTCTCCCAGTCCGTCGCCCAGGACGACATCGACGAGCCCGTCTCGGTCCTGCGCGCCAAGTACCTGCCCGAGCTGGAGCGGCTGCTGCCGGCCGCGCGCGGCGCCAAGGTACGGGACTTCTTCGTCACCCGGGAGCGGACGGCCACCTTCGCCCCCACCCCCGGCGTCGGCCGGCTGCGCCCCGGGGCGCGCACCGACACGCCGGGGCTCTACCTCGCCGGTGCGTGGACTGCCACGGGCTGGCCCGCGACCATGGAGAGCGCCGTCCGGAGCGGACTGAGCGCGGCACACGCCGCGCTCGCCGCGCTCGGCCGCCACCGCGAACACCCTCTGCAGGAGGCGGCATGACGAGCACCACCAGCAGCACCGGCACCACCAGCACCACGAGCACAGCACGTACAGGAACAAGAGGAGAGCCAGTGAACCCGGGGAATCCGGCTGTCGAGAACACGGATGCCAGTGTGGGCACAGCCGGAGGGGGCGTGGAGAAGGCGGACACGATCGCTCTCCTGGAACGCGGCCGTACGCTGTCGACCCCCGCGCTCCGCGCAGCCGTCGACCGGCTCGCGGCGCCCATGGACACCGTCGCCGCCTACCACTTCGGCTGGATCGACGCCCAGGGCAACGTGGCCGACGGCGACGGCGGCAAGGCCGTGCGCCCCGCCCTCGCGCTGCTCTCCGCCGAGGCCGCGGGCGCCGCACCCGAGGTCGGCATCCCCGGCGCCGTCGCGGTCGAGCTCGTGCACAACTTCTCGCTGCTGCACGACGACCTGATGGACGGCGACGAGCAGCGCCGCCACCGCGACACGGTGTGGAAGGTGCACGGACCGGCCCTCGCGATCCTCGTCGGCGACGCCCTGTTCGCCCTCGCCAACGAGGTGCTGCTGGAGCTCGGCACCGTGGAGGCGGGCCGTGCGACCCGCCGGCTGACCACCGCCAGCCGCAAGCTCATCGACGGCCAGGCGCAGGACATCTCCTACGAGCACCGCGAGCGCGTCAGCGTCGAGGAGTGCCTGGAGATGGAGGGCAACAAGACCGGCGCCCTGCTCGCCTGCGCGGTCTCCATCGGCGCCGTCCTCGGCGGCGCGGACGACCGTACCGCCGACAAGCTGGAGGAGTACGGCTACCACTTGGGCCTCGCCTTCCAGGCCGTCGACGACCTGCTGGGCATCTGGGGCGACCCGGAGGCGACCGGCAAGCAGACCTGGAGCGACCTGCGTCAGCGCAAGAAGTCCCTGCCCGTCGTCGCCGCCCTCGCGGCCGGCGGGGAGGCCTCCGAGCAGCTCGCCGAACTGCTCGCCGCCGACGCCAAGAGCAGCGACTTCGAGAACTTCTCGGAGGAGGAGTTCGCGGCCCGCGCGGCCCTCATCGAGGCGGCCGGCGGCCGCCGGTGGACCGCCGACGAGGCACGCCGCCAGCACGCCGTCGCGATCCGGGCCCTGGACGACGTCGACATGCCGCAGCGCGTGCGCGACCAGCTCGTGGCCCTCGCGGACTTCGTCGTCGTGCGCAAGAGGTGATCGCCACCCGACAGCGGATATGAATCGCGAGTCGCCGGCCGGCGCCGCCACCTGAGCGTGGCGCGCACCGGCCGACGGCAGACCCCAGCACAGCACAGGACACTGTTCTAAGGGGAAGCCATGACAGCGACGACCGACGGCAGCGCCGAGGGCGCTGGCGCTGGCAGCGAATCAACTCCGGGCGCCCAGGGGCTCCCGGCAGGCACCGGCGTGGGGCGCGCCCGCGGCCCGGCCGCGGAACCGGGGCGGCCGCCCGCCCCGACCCGTGCGGGGCGGGCAGGCCCGCGGGCCGAGTACGGGCCGCCGGGCACGCCCGGCCCGCAGGGCGCCCGCTCCGCCCCACCGGCGGCCGAACCGGGGCCGCTGCTCCCGCCCGCCGGCCGGCAGGGCGTGGCCACGATGCCGCCCGAGGCGAAGCCGGCCGGCCCCACCGCGCCGGACACCGGCCGGGGCGGCGGCCGTGCCCGCACCGCGGACCCGTCCGCCGGCCCGGGGCCCGACCGGCCGGGCCGGACCACCACGGCCGCCGACCTGCGCCGACCACCGGAGGGCGTCCGGCCGGGGGTGTACGAGGCCGCCGCGCGCGCCACCCGGAACCTGCTGGAGCGCCAGGACCCCGAGGGCTGGTGGAAGGGCGACCTGGAGACCAACGTCACCATGGACGCGGAGGACCTGCTGCTGCGGCAGTTCCTCGGCATCCGGGACGAGGCCACCACCCGCGCCGCCGCCCTCTTCATCCGCGGCGAGCAGCGGGACGACGGCACTTGGGCCACCTTCCACGGCGGACCGCCCGAACTGTCCGCCACCATCGAGGCGTACGTCGCACTGCGCCTGGCCGGGGACGCGCCGGACGCCCCCCACATGAGCCGCGCCTCGGCCTGGATCCGGGCCCACGGGGGGATCGCCGCCGCCCGCGTCTTCACCCGGATCTGGCTGGCCCTCTTCGGCTGGTGGAACTGGGACCACCTGCCCGAACTCCCGCCCGAACTGGTCTTCCTGCCGTCCTGGGTGCCCCTGAACATCTACGACTTCGGCTGCTGGGCCCGCCAGACCATCGTGCCCCTCACCGTGGTCTCCGCACTGCGCCCGGTCCGCCCGGCCCCCTTCGCCCTGGACGAGCTGCACGCCGACGCCCGGAATCCCCACCCCGTCGCCGGACTCGCCCCGCTGACCAGCTGGGACGGCGCCTTCCAGCGCATGGACCGGGCCTTGCACGTCTACCGGCGGTTCGCCCCGCGCCGGCTGCGCAAGGCGGCGATGGCCACCGCCGGCCGCTGGATCATCGAACGCCAGGAGAACGACGGCTGCTGGGGCGGGATCCAGCCGCCCGCCGTGTACTCGGTCATCGCCCTGCACCTGCTCGGCTACGACCTGCGGCATCCGGTGATGCGCGCCGGACTGGAGTCCCTGGACCGGTTCGCGGTGTGGCGCGAGGACGGCGCCCGGATGATCGAGGCCTGCCAGTCCCCGGTGTGGGACACCTGCCTCGCCGCGATCGCCCTGGCCGACGCGGGACTGCGGCCCGACCATCCCGCACTGGTCAAGGCCGCCGACTGGATGCTCGGCGAGGAGATCGTCCGCACCGGGGACTGGGCGGTGCGCCGGCCCGGACTCGCCCCCGGCGGCTGGGCGTTCGAGTTCCACAACGACACCTACCCCGATATCGACGACACCGCCGAAGTGGTCCTCGCCCTGCGCCGGATCAAGCACCCGGACCCGGCCCGGGTCGAGGCGGCCATCGCCCGCGGGGTGTCCTGGAACCTCGGCATGCAGTCGCGGAACGGGGCGTGGGGAGCCTTCGACGCCGACAACACCAGCCCCTTCCCGAACAAGCTGCCCTTCTGCGACTTCGGCGAGGTCATCGACCCGCCCTCGGCCGACGTCACCGCCCACGTGGTGGAGATGCTCGCCTTCGAGGGCCGGGCGGGCGACGCGCGGACCCGGCGCGGCATCGCCTGGCTGCTCGCCGAACAGGAGCCGAGCGGCGGCTGGTTCGGCCGCTGGGGCACCAACTACATCTACGGGACCGGGTCGGTGGTCCCGGCCCTCGTCGCGGCGGGCATCGCGCCGGGGCACCCCGCGATCCGGCGGGCCGTGCGCTGGCTGGAGTCCGTACAGAACGAGGACGGCGGGTGGGGCGAGGACCAGCGCTCCTACAAGGACCCGTCCTGGGCCGGGAAGGGCGCCTCCACCGCCTCGCAGACCGCCTGGGCGCTGATGGCCCTGCTGTCGGCGGGCGAACGCGAGGGCAAGGCCGTCGAGCGGGGCATCGCGTACCTCGTGGAGACCCAGCGGGAGGACGGCACCTGGGACGAGCCGTACTTCACCGGGACCGGCTTCCCCTGGGACTTCTCCATCAACTACCACCTGTACCGGCAGGTGTTCCCGCTCACCGCGCTCGGCCGCTACCTGTACGGAGAACCGTTCTCCCCGGCCGGGGAGGCGTGATGTCCGCCGCGGGCGGGCCCCGGGCCCCGGGTCCCGATCCGCTGCTGGTGGCCTGCGCACTGCGCATCGAGCAGGCCGCGCTGCGCAGCGCCGGGCGCGGGCCGGACCGCGGGCCGGCCGGCGGGCACACCCTGCTGCGCACCGGGATGGGCCCGAGCGCGGCCGAGCGGGCCGTCGGCCGGGCACTGGGGCGGCCCGGGATGGACCGGGCCGCCGTCCTCGCGACCGGGTTCTGCGCCGGGCTGGTCCCCGGCATGCACCCCGGTGACCTGGTCGTCGCCGAGGAGACCCGGGATCCGCACGGGACCGTCCCGTGCACCGGCAGTGCCCTGCTCGCCGAAGCACTGGCCCGGGCCGCCCCGGGCCGGACCGTGCACACCGGCGCGCTGACCGGATCCGACCACGTCGTCCGCGGCCAAGAGCGCGCGCAGCTGCGCGCCACCGGCGCGATCGCGGTCGACATGGAGTCCGCGGCCACCCTGTGGGCCGCCACCCGGGGCGGTGACCGCCCGGTTGCGGCCGTCCGGGTGATCGTGGACGCTCCGGAGCACGAGCTCGTCCGTATCGGCACGGTTCGCGGGGGAATATCGGCCTTCCGTGTCCTGCGTGCCGTACTGCCCGCGTTTCATGAATGGCACCGTTCGTTGCTGCTCCCCAGGAGGTGAGCCAGATGGCCATGCCGCTGCGCCAGTCCATCAGGGTCGGGACGTATCTTCTCGAACAGAAGCTCCGCAAGCGCGAGAAGTTCCCCCTGATCGTCGAACTGGAACCGCTCTACGCCTGCAACCTGGCCTGTGAGGGGTGCGGGAAGATCCAGCACCCGGCCGGGGTGCTCAAGCAGCGCATGCCGGTCGCCCAGGCGGTCGGCGCCGTGCTCGAGTCCGGTGCCCCCATGGTGTCCATCGCGGGCGGCGAGCCCTTGATGCACCCGCAGATCCACGAGATCGTCCGCCAGTTGGTGGCGCGCCGGAAGTACGTGTTCCTGTGCACCAACGCGATGCTGCTGCGCAAGAAGATCGAGAAGTTCACGCCCTCCCCGTACTTCGCCTTCGCCGTGCACATCGACGGGCTGCGCGAGCGCCACGACGAGTCCGTGGCCAAGGAAGGCGTCTTCGACGAGGCGGTCGCGGCCATCAAGGAGGCGAAGAGGCGCGGCTTCCGGGTGACCACGAACTCCACCTTCTTCAACACCGACACCCCCCAGACGATCATCGAGGTGCTCAACTACCTCAATGACGACCTCCAGGTCGACGAGATGATGATCTCCCCCGCCTACGCCTACGAAAAGGCTCCCGACCAGGAGCACTTCCTCGGCGTCGAGCAGACCCGGGAACTCTTCAGGAAAGCCTTCGCGGGCGGCAACCGGCGGCGCTGGCGGCTCAACCACTCCCCGCTCTTCCTGGACTTCCTGGAAGGGAAAGCTGATTTCCCCTGCACGGCCTGGGCCATTCCGAATTACTCCCTCTTCGGCTGGCAGCGTCCCTGCTATCTGATGAGCGACGGGTACGTACCGACGTACCGCGAGCTCATCAACGACACCGACTGGGACAAGTACGGCCGCGGAAAGGACCCGCGCTGCGCGAACTGCATGGCGCACTGCGGCTACGAGCCCACCGCCGTCCTCGCCACCATGGGCTCCCTCAAGGAGTCCCTGCGCGCGGCCCGGGAGACGATCGGCGGCAACCGGGGTACGTCGGCATGACCGCGCGGCCACAGCAGGAAGGGGGCGGCCGGGGCAAGGGCTTCGACCTCGGCGCCCTGCTGGCCGAGCGCGGCGCCGAGCGCTACGAGCTGCACGCCAAGCACCTCAACCACCAGCTGCCCCGGATGCTGCACACCATCGGCTTCGACAAGGTCTACGAGCGGGCCGAGGGCGCCCACTTCTGGGACGCCGAGGGCAACGACTACCTGGACATGCTGGCCGGGTTCGGGGTGATGGGCCTGGGCCGGCACCACCCGGTCGTCCGCCGCGCCCTGCACGACGTCCTGGACGCCCAGCTCGCCGACCTCACCCGCTTCGACTGCCAGCCGCTGCCCGGACTGCTGGCGGAGAGACTGCTCTCGTACAGCCCCCACCTGGACCGGGTCTTCTTCGGCAACAGCGGCACCGAGGCCGTGGAGACGGCCCTGAAGTTCGCCCGGTACGCCACCGGGCGCCCCAGGATCCTCTACTGCGACCACGCCTTCCACGGGCTGACCGCCGGCTCCCTCTCGGTGAACGGGGAGGGCGGCTTCCGCGACGGCTTCGCGCCGCTGCTCCCCGACACCAGGATCGCGCTGGGGGACCTCGCCGCCCTGGAGCGGGAGCTGAAGCGCGGGGACGTGGCCGCCTTCGTCGTCGAGCCGGTCCAGGGCAAGGGGGTGCTGGCCGCACCGCCCGGATTCCTGCTCGCCGCACAGGAGATGCTGCATCGGCGGGGGGCGCTGCTGATCGCGGACGAGGTGCAGACCGGCCTCGGACGCACCGGGGACTTCTACGCGTACCAGCACGAGCCGGGCGTGGAACCGGACCTGGTGTGCGTGGCGAAGGCGCTGTCGGGCGGCTACGTGCCGGTCGGCGCCACCCTGGGCAAGGACTGGATCTTCAAGAAGGTCTACTCGTCCATGGACCGGGTCCTCGTGCACTCCGCGAGCTTCGGCTCCAACGCCCAGGCGATGGCGGCGGGCCTGGCGGTGCTGTCCGTCATGGAGGACGAGGAGGTCGTCGCCAACGCCCGGGCCATGGGCGACCTGCTGCGCGGGCGGCTGGCCGCGCTGGTGGACGAGTACGAGCTGCTGCACGAGGTGCGGGGGCGCGGGCTGATGATCGGCATCGAGTTCGGCCGGCCGTCCTCGCTGGGCCTGCGCAGCCGCTGGACCATGCTGCAGGCGGCCCGCAAGGGTCTCTTCGCGCAGATGGTCGTGGTGCCGCTGCTCCAGAAGCACCGGATCCTCACCCAGGTCTCCGGGGACCACCTGGAGGTGATCAAGCTGATCCCGCCGCTGATCGTGGACGAGCGGGACGTGGACCGGTTCGTCGGCGCCTTCCGCGACGTCATGGACGAGGCGCACGGCGGGTCCGGGCTGATCTGGGACTTCGGCAGGACGCTGGTGAAGCAGGCCGTCGCCGCGCGCTGACGGCCTGCCGACCCCGGCGGGGAACCGGCCCCCGCCCCGTCAGACCAGGAGCCGGTCCCGCAGCCGGTCGAGGGTCTCGGGCCGCAGCCCGAGGCCCTCCGCCAGGTAGCGGTCCACCCCGCCCCAGATCTCGTCGATGGTGTCGAAGGCGGCCACCAGGTATTCGGCGCGCGCGTCGAAGAGCGGTGCGAGCAGCTCCATCACCTCGGGGGAGCGGGCGTCCGCCGACTCGTCGGTGCGGCGCACGCGGTAGCGGCGGTGCGGGGCGTTCGACTCCAGGTAGTCCGTCACGATCGCCTCGCGCTCGACGCCCAGCGCGAGCAGGGTGACGGCGATCGACAGGCCGGCCCGGTCCTTGCCGGCCGCGCAGTGCATGAGGGCGGGGACGCTGTCCTCGGCGAGGGCGTGCACGACCCGGCTGTGCTCGGTGGTGCGCAGGCGGATGATCCCGCGGTACGAGTTCGACATCCGGGCGGCGGCCCTGCCCTCGCCCAGGAGCTCGCGCAGCTGCACGAGGTCGCCCTCGCGGACCAGCCGCCAGAACTCCCGCCCGTCGGCCGGGTCCGAGAGCGGGATGTTGACGTTGCGCACGCCCGGCAGTTCGACGTCCGGCCCCTCCAGGGCGTGGTCGGCGCCGTTGCGGAAATCGAAGATGGTGTGGAGGCCGAGCGAGGCGAGGAACTCCGCATCGCTTTCGGTGGCATGTGCGAGATGTCCGCTTCGGTACAGTCGTCCCGTCATGACCGTTCGGCCGTCAGAAGTCGGCAATCCGCCCACATCGCGGAAATTGCGCACTCCGGTCAGCTCCGGCTCCTGTATCTGCTGGGTCAAAGCAACTCCTCCGCCGCATCCTGGGTGCTGTGTCCGAATTACACTACTTGGCGCCAACTTGCCATATCCGGAGGCGAGATCGGGCACGTCCCCGTGAGCCAGATCATACGGTGACCGTGAGTGCCTGATCGCTGAAGGCGAATGGCCCGGTCGGGGCGGCTGTTGACGGTCGGGAATGGACGCAGGGTGACCGGAATTCCGCCGGTCCCTCATGCCTGTTATTCCGTCAGGGAATTCGCGGCTTGTAGCGCGCGGCCGCAAGGGATTACCTTCGCGATCGATCCGGGCGGAACGCCAAATCCTGCCGCCTCCCGGAAACCGCATCCGACCTATTCGTGCGGCAGGAGCGGGGGAACCAGGTAAGCCGCCGGCCCGGAGATCCTTTCACCGGGACGGCTCGGGGTGAAGCCGTTCATGTCCCGTACATGTACGGCCGGACATCTCCAGTCCGAACCCGACAGCTCACCTCGCAGGCGCCGGAGAGGAATTCGTCATGCCTGCAAAGGGTAAGCACCGCCGCCCCAAGTCCCTTTCCCTTTCGCGCGGTTTCGCCGTCGCCGGAACCGGCGGCGCGGCCCTCGCGCTGCCGCTGATCGGTGCCGCCGGCGCCCAGGCGGCCGGTGCTCCGGCCGCCGCCCCCGCGGTCGCTCCCGCGGTGGCCCCGCAGGCCCCGGCCGCGCTCCCGGCGGCGCCCGTCGCCGCCGTGCAGGCCGCCCCGTCCGTGTACACGGTCGTGCCGGGCGACTACCTCTCCAAGATCGCCGCCGAGCGCCACCTGTCGGGCGGCTGGGAGCAGCTGTACGCCGACAACCGCGAGGCCGTCGGCAGCAACCCGTCGCTGATCCACCCGGGCCTGAAGCTGACCCTCGGCGGTGCGGGCCGGGCGGCTGCCGCCCCGGCCGCCCCCGAGGCCGACGCGAAGCCGGCCGAGCCGGCCGCGCCCAAGCAGGAGCGCAAGCAGGCCGGCAAGGCCGCCCCCGTGCAGCGCGAGGCCACCACCGGGTCCCGCGCCGAGGCCCGCGCCGAGGCCCCGGCCGCGCCGCAGTCGGCCGCCGGCTTCGTGGCCCCGGTCAGTGGTGGGATCTCCACCCAGTACAAGGTCGCGGGAGCCATGTGGTCCTCCGGTTACCACACGGGCGTCGACTTCATCGCGAGCTCCGGCACCAGCGTCAAGGCCGTCGGCGCGGGCACCGTGGTCTCCGCCGGCTGGAGCGGCTCGTACGGCAACGAGGTCGTCATCCGCCACGCGGACGGCAAGTACTCCCAGTACGCCCACCTCTCCCAGCTCTCCGTCTCCTCCGGTCAGAGCGTCACCGCCGGCCAGAGCATCGGCCTCTCCGGCTCCACCGGCAATTCGACCGGCCCGCACCTGCACTTCGAGATCCGCACGAGCCCGTCCTACGGCTCGGACCTGGACCCGATCGCCTACCTCCGCTCGAAGGGCGCGAGCCTCTGACGGCACCCGCCGGCGGACCGCCGACCCGCGTGGGGCCGGGACCCGAGGGGGGTCCCGGCCTCACGTGTACTTATTCCTTATCCCATGCGTGGTATAGATCACGGTCCGTCAACCCCTCATTACGTTGGCGTAGGTTGGTTACGGGAGTGAAGTATGGGTTCCCGTGGCAGCGACGACGACGAAACTCAAGACCATCGGCTCGTACGCGGCGATCGGGGACAGCTTCACCGAAGGCGTGGGGGGACCCGGGACCCGGGGGATTCCTATCTCGGCTGGGCCGACCGGCTCGCCGTGCTCCTGGCGGACCAGCGCGACGAGCACGACTTCCGTTATGCGAATCTGGCGGTGCGGGGGAAGCTCCTCGACCAGATCGTGGCCGACCAGCTCCCGAGGGCCAAGGCCCTCGCGCCGGACCTCGTGACCTTCTGTGCGGGCGGCAACGACATCATCCGGCCCGGGACCGACCCGGACGACGTGGCGGAGCGCTTCGAGGCGGCCGTGGCCGACCTCACCGGGGCCGTCGGCCAGGTCATGATCACCACGGGCTTCGACACCCGCGGCGTGCCGGTGCTCAAGCACCTGCGCGGCAAGGTCGCGACCTACAGCGCGCACGTCCGCGCCATCGCCGACCGCTACGACTGCCCGGTGCTCGACCTCTGGTCGCTGAAGTCCGTACAGGACCGGCGGGCCTGGGACACCGACCGGCTGCACCTCTCACCCGAGGGCCACACGCGGGTCGCGCTGCGCGCCGCCCAGGTGCTCGGCCTCCCGGTGCCGGCCGACCCCGACCAGCCGTGGCCCCCGCAGCGCCCGCGCGGCTCCGTGGACGTCACCCGGGACAACATCCAGTGGGCGCGCGAGCACCTCGCGCCGTGGATCGGCCGACGGCTGCGCGGGGAGTCCTCCGGCGACCACGTGGCGGCGAAGCGGCCGGACCTGCTGCCGCTGTAACAGGGTCGGGGGCGGCAAGCGGAATCCTTCGGGGCCGGTGTGCGTTGGGATGGTCGTAGAAGCACGACCATCCTGACCCCACCCTCCCTGGAGGCGCTTTGACCGGCTCCCGTCCCTTGCGTCCGCGGCTGCGTGCCCTGCGGCCCGAAGCCTTCGGTGCGGACCCGTCCGGTGCCCGGCTGGAGCGGATCCGCCGCTCGCCGAACTTCGCCGACGGCGTCTTCCAGAACCCGGTCGGGGCCCGGAACAGGCCCTCGGGCTCGATGACGGAGTTCGCCAAGATCTACTTCCACCGGGAGCAGCGGGTCCGGCGCAGCCCCGCCGCACCCATCCCGGTCCACCCGACGACCCTCGCGGACCTGGCGAAGCCGCCCGCGAGCGGCCTGCGGCTGACCTGGATGGGGCACTCCAGCGTGCTCGCGGAGATCGACGGGCGCCGGGTGCTGTTCGACCCGGTGTGGGGCGAGCGGTGCTCCCCCTTCCCCTTCGCCGGCCCCAAGCGCCTGCACCCGGTACCGGTCCCGCTGGCTTCGCTGGGCACGGTCGACGTCGTCGTCATCTCGCACGACCACTACGACCACCTCGACCTGCCGACGATCAAGGAGCTGGCCGGTACGGACACGGTCTTCGCCGTCCCGTTGGGCGTCGGCGCGCACCTGGAGCGCTGGGGCGTACCGGCCGACCGGCTGCGCGAGCTGGACTGGAACGAGAGCACCGAGATCGCCGGCCTCTCCCTCACGGCGACCCCCGCCCGGCACTTCTGCGGCCGCGGCCTGCGCAACCAGCAGCACACCCTGTGGGCGTCCTGGGTCGTCGCGGGCGGCGAGCACCGGATCTACCACAGCGGGGACACCGGCTACTTCCCCGGCTTCAAGGAGATCGGCGCCGAGCACGGCCCCTTCGACGCCACGATGATCCAGATCGGCGCCTACTCGGAATACTGGCCCGACATCCACATGACGCCCGAGGAGGGCATGCGCGCCCACCTCGACCTGCAGGGCGGCACCCCGCACGGCACGATGCTGCCGATCCACTGGGGCACCTTCAACCTGGCCCTGCACCCGTGGGACGAGCCGGGCGAGGGCACGCTGTCCGCGGCCGAGGGGGCCGGAGCGGCCATCGCGCTGCCGATCCCGGGCCAGCCGTTCGAGCCCGGCGCCGCCGGCGCCCCCCACACCCCGTGGTGGCGGCCCTTCGTCGCCGGGACGACGGCGGGCGGCCGGGTCGACGGTCCGTCGTCCGTGCCCCCGCTCGGAGCCGGGTCAGTGGCGGGGACCGCGGCGCGCGTCGGGTCCGCGGCGGCCGGCGGACAGGAGAAGCCGGAGTCCGTCGGGTCGTAGCGAGCCACACCGGCGAAGCGTCCGGCCGCCCCGGCACACCGGGGCGGCCGGCGGCCGTTCGGACCGGTCCCAGCGGCCGCCGCGGGGCGGCGCCGGGGCGGCCCGCAGGGCCCGACCGGCGCATTCGGGCTGCTGTACGAGCGCTCCACCGGGAGCGGGAAGCACCCCCGCGAAGTTCGCAAACTGGTACTCCCGGGCGCGGCGGAGGGGTCTAGCGTGGGTATTCGGTGATCAACACCGGGCCCCGGGAACGCCGGTGGCCGGGCCCCACGTACCGAGGACCCAGATGTCCGGACTCCGCGCCGCCCGCCACGCCCCGTCGAGACACGCCGTCACCGGTCCCGGCCGGCAGATACGGCCCCTGTTGGTGCGCGCCGCCGTACTGCCCGTGCTCGCCGCCGCGCTCAGCGGCGCCGCCGCGGTGATCTTCACCCTCCAGCTCGGCGGGGGAGCGGGCGAGCGCGACGCCCGGCTGTGGCCGGTGCTCACCGGCTGCGCCCTCCTCGTGGTGGGCGCCCTCGCGGCCGCCCTCCTCGGGGCCCAGCGCGCAGCCAAGGCCGTACGGGACCGGTGCGAGGCGCTGCGCCGCTCCAGCGTGCGCGGCCGCCACGAGCTGCGCACCGCCGCCGACCGGCTGGACCGGGGCGAGACCCCGCCCCGCCCGGTGCGCGGCGGCCCGAGCTCCCCGCCGCCCGGCGGGGATCCCGCCGGCCTGGACGAGTTCTGGCTGCTCTCCCAGGAGCTGCGCAGCGCCCGCGAACAGGCGCACACGACCCTGCTGCGGCTGGCCGGACCGGCCGCCCCGTCCGACAGCGAGCGCAAGGTCGAGGTCTTCGTCAACCTCGCGCGCCGTCTCCAGTCCCTCGTGCACCGCGAGATCTCGCTGCTGGACGACCTGGAGGACACGGTCGAGGACCCGGACCTGCTCAAGCAGCTCTTCCACGTCGACCACCTCGCCACCCGCATCCGCCGCCACGCCGAGAACCTGGCCGTACTGGGCGGCGCCGCCTCCCGGCGCCAGTGGACCCGGCCCGTCGACCTGAGCGAGGTGCTCCGCTCCTCGGTCGCCGAGGTCGAGCAGTACACCCGCGTCAAGGTCGTGCCCCCGGCCGGCGGCAGCGTCCGCGGGCACGCCGTCGCGGACGTGGTGCACCTGCTCGCCGAGCTCGTCGAGAACGCCACGGTGTTCTCCGCCCCCGACACGGACGTGGTGCTGCGCGCCGAGCGGGTCACCGCCGGGATCGCCGTCGAGGTGGAGGACCGCGGGCTCGGCATGCCGGCCGAGGAGCAGCACCGGATGAACGCCCTGCTCGGCGACCCCGACCAGGTCAGCGTCCGGCACCTGCTGGCCGACGGACGGATCGGCCTCTTCGTGGTGTCGGCCCTGGCCCGCCGCCACGGCATCGCCGTCGAGCTCAAGTCCAACATCTACGGCGGAGTGCTCGCCGTGCTGGTGCTGCCGCAGGAACTGCTGGGCGCCGAGGCACCGACCGCGGCCGACGCGGCGGGGGGCTCACGGGCCACCTCGTGGGGGACCGGGCAGGGGGCCGCGGCCGGGCCGCTGGAGCCGGTCCGGATGCACCTGCCGGGGCCGGGGCCGGCGCCCGAGCCGCGCCCCGCACCCGTACCGGGTCCGGCGCCCGAGCCCGTACCGGCACCCGTACCGGTGAGCGTCGTGGAACCGGCGCCCCTGCCCGCGCCCCGGTCCGGCACGGCGGCCGGGCCCGTACCCTCGCCGCGGACCGGTGCCGATCCCGCCTTCGGCCGCCCGCCGTCCGATCCGCCCTCCGGCGCCGGGGCGATGGCCTGGTCGGCGCCCGCCACCGGGCCCCGGGGCGGTCCCGCGCCGGGCCCGGCGACCGGGGCGGTGGCCTGGTCGGCCCCGGAGCCCCCGGCCCCGCCCGCACCCGGCGGGCACGACACCGGTGACCGGCCTCTGCTGCCCCGGCGCCGTGCCCAGCAGCACCTCGCGCCCCAACTGCGCGAGGCGCCCGCTCCCCGGCGGCCCGCGGATCCCGAGCAGCCCGTCCACGACCCGGGCCTCATGGCCGCGTTCCAACGGGGCTACGGGCTCGCCCAGTCGGAGCACCAGGCATGACCCCGACCCCCCACCCCCTCAGCAAGGAGCGCACCCCCATGGGCGGCGAAGTGGCGACGAAGACCGGCAGCCGGCTCTCGGACCTCGACTGGCTGCTCAGCGGCCTGGTGCAGCGCGTGCCGTACACGCGCAGCGCCGTACTCCTCACCGCCGACGGGCTCGTGACCTGCGTGTACGGGCTGGACGCCGACAGCGCCGACCATATGGCGGCCCTCGCGTCCGGGCTGTACTCACTGGGCCGCAGCGCGGGCTCCCGCTTCGCGGACGGGGCCGACGTGCGGCAGGTGGTGGTCGAACTGGACACCGCGCTCGTCTTCGTCTCCGCCGCCGGATCCGGCACCTGCCTGGCGGTCCTCGCCGACCGGGACGCCGACGCCGGAGTGCTCGGCTACGAGATGGCGATGCTGGTCAAGAGCGTCCGCCCGTACCTGGCGGCCCCGCCGAGGCGGCCCGTCGCCGACGCGGAGCGATGAGGCTCCGCGGGCCGGGGGCGCACACGAAGGGCCGGGACACACCGTGGCTCGACGATTCGGCGGGCCGGGTGATGCGCCCGTACACGGCCAGCGGGGGGCGGACCAGACCGGGCGTCGCGCTCGACCTGCTCTCGACGGTGACGACGACCGGGGTGCGCCCGCGCGTCCCGCTCGGCGCGGAGCACACCCTCGCCCTGCGGATCTGCGCGGGCTCCGCGACCGTCACCGTCGCCGAGGTGGCCGGGCAGCTGCGGCTGCCGGCCGTGGTGGTGAAGGTGCTGCTGTCCGACCTGATGGAACACGGGGCCCTGATGGCGCAGGCGCCGCGGTTCCCGGGTGGCGGCTCCTTCGCCGCCGATGACCGGTCCCTGCTCCTGGCGGTGCTCGATGGCCTGCGCAAACGACTGTGACACCCCCGCTCCCGTGGCCGGCCCTGCCCACGGGCGCGCCCCCGGCCCCCCGCCCGTGACGCTGAAGATCCTGGTCGCGGGCGGCTTCGGGGCGGGCAAGACCACCTTCGTGGGCGCGGTGAGCGAGATCGAACCGCTGAGCACGGAGGAGCTGATCGGCGGCATCGGCGCGAGCGCCGACCCGCTGCACGGCGTCGAGGAGAAGACCACGACGACCGTCGCGCTCGACTTCGGCAGGATCACCCTCGACGAGCGCCACGTGCTCTACCTCTTCGGCACGCCCGGGCAGCACCGCTTCTGGTTCCTGTGGGAGGAGCTGTGCGCGGGCGCGCTCGGGGCGGTGGTGCTCGCCGACACCCGCCGCCTCGCCGACTGCTTCCCCGCCGTGGACTTCTTCGAGCGGCGCGGCATCGCCTTCATCGTCGCCGTCAACGAGTTCGACGGCGGTCACCGCTACGCGCCCGACGAGGTCCGCGAGGCGGTGGGGATCGGGCCCGAGGTGCCGGTCGTACGGTGCGACGCGCGCCTGACCAGTTCCGGGACGGGGGCGCTGGCCGCCCTCGTCCGTCATCTGCTGTGCATGTCTTCGGAGTCGGGGGAACCGTTATGACCTACTACGAATCGACCGGACACCTGCTGCTCACGCCGGTGGACCGGGAGGCGCCGGTGCGCGCCGTCCGGCTGCGCGAGCTCGGCATCGGGGAGCGTACCGACGCCGAACTGGACGCCTTCGCCCGCCGCGTCTCCGACACGCTCGGCGCACCCTACGCGGGGGTCAACTTCGTCGGGGAGGAGCGGCAGTTCTTCGCCGGCCTGCACCACGCCGCCGAGGCCCCGGCCAGCGGCTACCCGGCCCGGGTGCTGGCCCGCGACCACGGCTACTGCCCGCACGTGGTGGTACGGCGGCGGGCGCTGGTACTGGAGGACGTACGGGACTTCGCGCGCTTCGCGGGCAATGCGGTCGTGGACGAGAGCGGGGTGCGGTCCTACGTGGGCGCGCCGCTCCTGGACCGGCGCGGGATCGTGCTGGGCACGGTGTGCGCGGTGGACGTGGTCCCGCGGCGGTGGGGGACCGAGGGGCTCACCACCGTGAAGGCCCTCGCGGCGGAGCTGGTGGCCCTGGTGCACGAACGGGAGGACCGGGGGCAGCTCCCCGGGGCGGCGCCGGGGGAGGACCGGCGGGGGTGAGCACGAGGGCCGGTGGCGGGCGCTACGGTCGCGGGACAAGGGTCCACCGGTGGCTGGAGAGGAGTTTCGGGGATGGCCGCAACCGCGCAGGACGTCCGCCTGATCGCGCTGTCGCTCCCGGACAGCACGGAGAAGCTCGCCTGGGGCATGCCGACCTTCCGGGTCGGCGGGAAGATCTTCGTCTCGCTGGCCGACGACGACACCACGATCGGGGTGAAGTGCCCGAAGGAGGACCGGGCCGAGCTGATCGCGGCGGAGCCGGAGAAGTTCTTCCTGCGCGCCGGCCACGACGACAACTACGCCTGGATCCGGGTCCGGCTGGCGGCACTGCAGAGCACGGGCGAGCTGCGCTCCATCCTGATCGACTCCTGGCTCCAGGCGGCGCCCAAGCGCCTGATCGCCGCCCATCCGGAGCTGACCGGAGCCACCGGCTGAGGGCCGCGACACGCCCCGGGGGGCCCGGAGGCGGAAAAGGTGCGCGCGACCACCCCACGAAGTGCGGTATCGTTCTCCTGCGCGTTCAACCAGGGGAAAGCCCAGGTCAGCGCGCATCGGGACGTGGCGCAGCTTGGTAGCGCACTTGACTGGGGGTCAAGGGGTCGCAGGTTCAAATCCTGTCGTCCCGACTCGGAAGAGTCGTAGATCGAAGGGCCGGTCCGGAGCAATCCGGACCGGCCCTTCGATCGTTCCCGGCCCTGCTGGGCCTGCTGCGGCTGCTGCGGCCGAGGTCAGGCGGTCGTACCCGCGTCGGCCTCCTTGTGCATGCCGGCGCACAGCGCCCAGACCACGAACAGGTTGACGGCGACCAGGGTCAGGGCCCACCAGGGGTAGTACGGCACCCACAGGAAGTTGGCGATCGCCGCGAGTCCGGCGACGGCCACGCCGAAGAAGCGCGCCCACAGGGCTCCGGTGAACACGGAGCAGCCGGCGATGACGAGGGCGATCCCCAGGATCAGGTGGACCCAGCCCCAGCCCGTCAGGCTGAATTCGAACACGTAGTGCCGTGTCACGACGAACAGGTCGTCCCGGGCGAGCGCCGCGATCCCCTCGAAGATCGCCATCGCACCGCCGAAGACCATCAGGGCTCCCGCCGTGATGGTGGTGCCCGATGTGGGCGCGTGCCAGGCGCTGGGCTGCTGGCTTGTCCGGGGCCTGCTGGCGTCACTGGCCATGTCGATCTCCTCGGTGACAGAGCCGACCTGGCACGCCAGGATCGGCGATCCCCCGATTCAGCGTGTCACGGTCACCCTCCGTCGGCACTCCGGCCCGACGGAGGGGCCCTTTCGGACCAATCCGCAAACGGCCCCCCACCGTCCGGCGGTCGGGATCCGGGCTGCCTAGGCAGGTACCGGGTGCGGGGCCCGGGTGCCCGGCGGCCGGTCGGGGCGCTCGCGGTGGGGCCGGGCCCCGGCGGCCGGCCGTCGCGCCAGATTGGCGCTGATCATCGCCGCCGCGCGGGCCACGGACTCACCCAGCGGGGCGATCTGCCGGGCCTCCAGGGCGGTCGCCGCCACAGCGGCCACCACCTGCCCGGACGCGGAGAGTATCGGCGCCGATACGCACGAGAGCGAGCTCACGCACTGCCCGTACTCGAAGGCCAGCCCCCGCTCCCTGGCCTGCGCGACCTCCCGGGCCCACGAGGCGGCCGAGCGCCCCTCGGGCGGCTCGCCCACCGGGGCCGAACCCGCCAGGATCAGCTCGGCCGCGCTCCCGGGCGGCAGGACGACACCCGAACTCAGCGGAAACACGTCGTCCACCTCGCCGCGCAGCCCCCCGACCACGATCGTCTGCCCCGCCTCCGCCACCGACAGGCTGAGACTGACCCGGCCGCTCGCGGAGGCGAGCTCACGCAGCGGCCGGGCCGATGCCACGCGCAGCGCACGCGCGGGATGCCATGCCTGTCCCAGCCGGAAGGTCCGGGCCCCGAGACGATAGCGGCCGGCGCGGCTCTGCACCGCGCCCAGTGCCACCAGCTGCCCCAACAGCCGGTGGGCGGTGGCCTTCGGGAGTTCGGCGTCGGTCGCCAGGCGGGTCAGGCCGACTTCCTCGCCCTGCGCGAGCACTTCCATCAACGCGAACGCACCCTCGAGCACGCCCCGCCCCTCTGCACCGGATCTGGCCATGGGCGGTCCCCCTTTCACCTCTGGCCCCATCGGTCGGATGGGTCCAGAACTCCCCGTTCGTCCCGGATCGTTGGAGGTAACGGTGGTGCCGTCCCCCGTTCACCGGTCCGTTGAATGGACCAGATCATTGCCCCTGTGTTGCGATCGCGCCAGTGTGTTCTCGTCCAAGTGACGGAACGTTACGGCGACCTCAGGGGAGCCCGGAGCACCGTCCGCCCGGAACGAAACAAGGAGGATCCGATGAGCGCGATCAAGACGAGCGCCAAGCAGTTCAAGTACGTCATGGGCGCCATGACGGCGGTCTTCTTCGCCACCTGTTCCGCCAGCTGACGAAGAAGTGAGGGGTGGGAGCGGTACGCCGCTCCCACCCCTTCGCCACGCCCCAGGGAGGTATGAGTGCTGGAGACCGGTGTCCGCCAGGTACGGGTGGCCATGGCGATGGTGTTCGGCCGGCGGCTGAACGTACGGGCCGTCGAGCGACTGGTCGCCGACGCCCTCCTGACGCTCGAGGAGTTCGGCTCCCTCGGCGACGACGTGGACGAACTGGCCGACGGGCCGTTCGCCGACCCCGACGAGCGCCGGGACCTGCAGAACCGCGCGCTCCAGCGGACCGTGCGCCGACTGGCCAAGCACTCCCCCTTCTACCGGGAGCGGCTCGCCGGCATCGACCTCGACGGCCTGACCGCCGAGACGCTCACCCGGATCCCGGTGACCCGCAAGGCCGATCTCATCGCACGGCCCGCCGACTTCCTGTGCAGCACCCCCTACCTGGCGACCCAGACCACCGGCACCACCGGCCGCCCCGTGCAGATCTGGCTCTCCCGCTACGAGATGGAACTCTGGCCCGCGCTGATCGCGCTGTCCCTGGTGCTGCGCGGCGATCTCGGGCCCGGTGACCGCATGCAGATCAACCTCAGCTCGCGGGCGACGGCCGCCGTGCAGGAGGACGTCGAGGTGTGCCGGCTCGCCAACGCCTCGTGCCACGTCGTGGGACAGATCCCGCCGGAGGAGTCGGTCGAGCACCTGCTCACCCCGGTCGGCGGCATCCGGCCCACCATCCTCACCGGCAACCCCAGTTACCTCGGACAGATGGTCACCGCCGCACGCCGACGCGGGTACGGGCCCGACGACTTCGGACTGCGTGCGATCTACGCAGGCGGGGAGATGCTGTCGCGGAGCCTCTCGGACGCCCTGCGCGAGACGTTCGGGGCCAAGACCGTCGGCGACGCGTTCGGGATGACCGAGCTGCTGCCGGTCGGCGGCCGCACCTGCGGCAAGCGGCACCTCCACATCGACCCCAACATGGGCTACACCGAGGTCCTCGACCTGGCGACCGGCGAACCCGCCGGGCCCGGACGGCTCGGCGAACTGACGGTCACGCCCTACTTCCCCTACCGCGAGTGCATGCCGGTCCTGCGCTACAACACCGGCGACGTGGTCCGCACCCTGGACGGCGAACCGGACTGCGAGCTGGCGGCCGTACCCGCCGTCTCCCACATCCTCGGCAAGGCGGGCACGCTGCACCGCACCACCGAGGGCCTGGTGACCCCGCGCGACATCCTGGAGGCGCTGGACGGCACCCCCGGCCTGCCCTGGCCGCTGCGCCACCGGGCCGAGGTCGGGGCCGACGGCCGGCTCCACGTGGAGGTCGCCTCCAAGGAGGTCACCGAGGCGGAGGTGGCCGAGCGGCTGCGGGCCCAGGACATCGACGCCCGCGTCACGGTCCTGCCGGTGGACGACGAGGAGGCGGCGCGCCTCTTCCCCCTCCGCTGCGACCTGTTGGAGCACACCTTCACCCGGAGCCACGCATGACGGTCTTCTTCCAGCTCGCGGTCACCATCGCCCTGGCGCTCGGCGTGTGCGTGGGCGCGATCGCCTACTTCCGTGCCGTGCGCACCCCGAGGCCGCCCGTCGGCGTCTTCAACGGCAGTGACATCTTCATGATGATGGGCTTCGTCCTGGCGCTGCCGTACATCTACCTGACCCTGCCGGGAGCGGTGCTGCCGGTGGTGCTCGCCCTGGTCTTCGCGGGTGGGCTGTCGGTGGGCTACCAGCCCCTGATCGGCAACGGCCGACTGCGGTGGGCGCTGATCGCCCTGCTGATCGCGAGCGTGCTCGTCTGCCACACGGCCTTCGGCGAGACCGCGCCCCCGTACTGGGTGGCGAACAGCGTCGTCGTCGTACTGATCGTCGTCTCCGCCACCAACCTCAACGTGCAGGGCGGCATGCGGCTGAAGAACGTCGCGTGGTTCCTCCTCGCGCTCACCGCGTACGACGCCTTCTTCGCCTGGGTCGTCCCGCTGACCCAGGAACTGTCCGACGCCGTCCAGGGATACCCGTACGCCCCGGCCGCGGGCCTGCGCATCGGGGAGGACCTGGGCGCCGTGGTCGGCATGGGCGACCTGCTGGCCTACGCCCTGTTCACCACCACCGCCTGCAAGGCGTACGGGACCCGCGGGCTGCGGACCGGGATCGCGCTGGTCACGCTCTTCGGGGCCGTGGCCCCCGTGGCCACCCTGCACGTCGTCGCGGCGGTCACCGACCACGCGCCGACCCTCGTCCCGGCCCAGGTGTTCTTCGGCCCGGCGGCCTTCCTCGGCTACCGGTTCCTGCGCCGCGGCGGCCCCGAGCGGCGGATGGCCGACGTGGTGTTCCGCGGGACCCGCGGCACGCGCGGCGCCCGCGGGGGAGCCGCCCCGCAGGCCCCGGCCGGCCGGGGTGCCTCCGTGGAACCCGTCGGCTGAGCGGGCCGCGCGGCCCGGGTGCGGCTAGCCTGAAACTGCGGTGCACCGGCGCGATCGGAGGACCACATGACCGCCGTCACTCCCGGTAGCGCGCAGGTGGGGAGCCGATGCCGTGACACACGCCGACTGGCTCCTGCTCCCCGCTGAACGCGGCAATCCCGCGACGTGCCTGGACCGGCGCCGCCCCGACGGCACGGCCTGGTCCACGGGCAACCACGTACAACCCCTGGTCCACGGCGCCGTCTACTTCGCGGAACTGCTCGCGGCCGTCCGTGCGATGGATCCGGGCGATCTGCTGATGTTCACCGACTGGCGCGGCGACCCCGACGAGCGGCTGGCCGGGCCCGGCACCGAGATCGGCTCCGTGCTGTGCCGGGCGGCCGAGCGCGGCGTCGTCGTCAAGGGGCTGCTGTGGCGGTCCCACCTGGACAGCCTTCACTTCAGCCAAGAAGAGAACCTCCACCTCGGCGAGGAACTCGGTCGGGCCGGCGGAGAGTGCCTGCTCGACATGCGGGTCCGGCCCGGCGGCTCCCACCACCAGAAACTGGTGGTGCTGCGCCACCGCGGCCGTCCGGAGCTGGACGTCGCCTACGTCGGCGGGATCGACCTCTGTCGCAATCGCAACGACGACGCCACGCACGCGGGAGACCGCCAGTCCTTCCCCCTGGCCCGCGCCTACGGGCCGCACCCGCCCTGGCACGACGTCCAGCTCGCCCTGCGCGGGCCGGTCGTGGGTGACGTCGAGGCCGTCTTCCGCGAGCGCTGGCAGGACCCGGCCCCCCTCAGCCGCAGCCCGCTCGTCCGGCTGCGGGAGCGGATGCACCGCGAGGACATCAGCGCGGACCCGCTGCCCCCGCAGACCCCCGACCCGGCGCCCTGCGGCACGCACACCGTCCAACTGCTGCGGACCTACCCGAACCGCCTGCTCTCCGGCTACCCCTTCGCCCCCGACGGGGAGCGCAGCATCGCCCGCGGGTACACCAAGGCGCTCGCCCGGGCCCGGTCACTGATCTACCTGGAGGACCAGTACCTGTGGTCCCCCAAGGTGGTGGCCCGCTTCGCCCGGGCGCTGCGCGATCACCCGCGGCTGCGGGTGATCGCGGTCGTCCCCAGCCTTCCGGATCAGGACGGCCCGCTCACCCTGCCGATGAACCTGATCGGGCGGATCACCGCCCTGGACGAGCTGCGCCGGGCCGGCGGCGATCGGGTCGCGGTGTACGGCCTGGAGAACCGGGCGGGAACACCGGTCTACGTCCACGCCAAGGTGTGCGTGATCGACGACGTATGGGCCTCCGTCGGCTCCGACAACATCAACCTCCGCTCGTGGACGCACGATTCCGAGCTGGGCTGCGCCGTGTACGACGAGCACCCGGACCCGCGGCCGCCGAGCGACCCGGCAGGGCTGGGGGACGGCGCGCGGGCCTTCGCCCGCGAGCTGCGCCTGGAGCTCATGCGCGAGCACGTCGAGGCCGAGGCGGGAGCCGGGACCGGTGTGGTGGACGGGCTGTGCGACCCGGTCTCCGCCTTCGAGGCCTTCGCCGCGAGCGCCGCGGCCCTGGACGCCTGGCACGCTGACGGCCGCCCCGGTCCGCGGCCGCCGGGGCGGCTGCGCGCGTACGAGTCCCCGGAGCTGTCCCTGACCCGGCGGCTGCTCGCGACCCCGCTGCACCACCTGCTCGTCGATCCGGACGGCCGCCCCCTGGGCATGCGCCTCCGCGGCAGGTTTTAGCGGCAAACCATTGAAAAAACGTACAAATTCATGTCACATAGTGCCCGTTCCCGACACGGTGGGTACCGCTTAAGTGACCAAAATGGCGGCGGGTTAGCATATGAGCACCGCCTAGCTCGAAAGATAATCCTGTGACTGTCAATGAGGACTCGTTCACCAGCTGGAAGAACCGCGAGGAGATCGCGGAGTCGATGATCCCGATCATCGGGAAGCTGCACCGGGAGCGGGACGTCACGATCCTGCTCCACAGCCGATCCCTGGTGAACAAGTCGGTGGTCAGCATCCTCAAGACCCACCGATTCGCCCGGCAGATCGACGGTGAGGAGCTCTCGGTCACCGAGACGCTGCCGTTCCTGCAGGTGCTCACCACGCTCGATCTCGGCCCGTCCCAGATCGACATCGGCATGCTCGCCGCGGACTACAAGAGCGACGACCGCGGCCTCTCGGTGGCCGAGTTCACCGCCGAGGCCGTCGCCGGCGCCACCGGCGCGAACAAGATCGAGCGCGTCGAGGGCCGCGACGTCGTCCTGTACGGCTTCGGCCGCATCGGCCGCCTCGTCGCCCGGCTGCTGATCGAGAAGGCCGGCTCCGGCAACGGCCTGCGCCTGCGCGCCATCGTCGTCCGCCAGGGCGGCGACCAGGACATCGTCAAGCGCGCCTCGCTGCTGCGCCGCGACTCGATCCACGGCCAGTTCCAGGGCACGATCACCGTGGACGAGGCGAACAGCACGATCATCGCCAACGGCAACGCCATCAAGGTGATCTACGCGAACGACCCGTCCGAGGTGGACTACACCGAGCACGGCATCAAGGACGCCATCCTCATCGACAACACGGGCAGGTGGCGTGACCGCGAGGGTCTGTCCAAGCACCTGCGCCCCGGCATCGACAAGGTCGTGCTGACCGCTCCGGGCAAGGGCGACGTCCCGAACATCGTCCACGGCGTCAACCACGACACCATCAAGCCGGACGAGCAGATCCTGTCCTGCGCCTCCTGCACCACCAACGCGATCGTCCCGCCGCTCAAGGCCATGGACGACGAGTACGGTGTCCTGCGCGGTCACGTGGAGACCGTCCACTCGTTCACGAACGACCAGAACCTGCTGGACAACTACCACAAGGCCGACCGTCGTGGCCGCTCCGCGCCGCTCAACATGGTCATCACCGAGACCGGTGCCGCCTCCGCCGTCGCCAAGGCGCTGCCGGACCTGAAGGCGCCGATCACCGGCAGCTCGATCCGCGTCCCCGTCCCGGACGTCTCGATCGCCATCCTGAGCCTGCGCCTGGGCCGTGAGACCACCCGCGAAGAGGTCCTCGACTACCTCCGCGACGTCTCGCTGCACTCGCCGCTCAAGCGCCAGATCGACTTCACCACGGCGCCCGACGCGGTCTCCATGGACTTCGTCGGCTCGCGCCACGCCTCCATCGTCGACGCGGGCGCCACCAAGGTGGACGGCGACAACGCCATCCTCTACCTGTGGTACGACAACGAGTTCGGCTACTCCTGCCAGGTCATCCGCGTGGTCCAGCACGTGTCCGGCGTGGAGTACCCGACCTACCCGGTTCCGGCGGTCTGATCCTTCAGAGCGCTCGCCGTTCGACCGGCTGCTTCGACAGGCGGGGGACAGCGGGAGGGCGACCGATGCCGACGCGCACCGGTCCGCCCCGCCCGCCGTCCCCCGCCTGTCGTGCGTCCGGGCCGCGCCCGCGGAGCGCCACGAGGTGGCGGGCCAGGGCGACCGCGGCCAGCACGGCCACCAGCGCGCACACCCCCGGCCAGCCGGCCCGGCCGTGGATCCGCACACCGAGCCAGGACCCGCCGCTGCCGCCCAGGTAGGCGCAGGTCATGTAGGCGGTGTTGAGCCGGCTGCGGGCGTCGGGGCGCAGGGCGTACACCCGCGCCTGGTTGGCGACCATGCCGCACTGCATCGCGACGTCGAGCAGCAGGGTGCCGCCCGCCAGCGCGAGGAGACCGGCCGCCCCGCCCCGGGCGCCCGCCGCGAGGACCGCCGCCGAGACGAGGACCCCGAGCAGGCAGACGAGGTTCACCCGGTCCGCTCCCGTACGGTCCACCAGCCGCCCCGCGTACGGCGTGCACAGCATGGTGACCGCGCCCCCCAGGGCGAGCATGCCCACCGCGTGGGCGCCCAGGCCGTAGACCGGGCCGGTGAGCAGCAGCGCCAGACAGGTCCAGACCGCCGAGAACCCGCCGAACACGGTCGCCTGGTAGAGGCAGGAGCGTCGCAGTTCCGGCTCGGTCAGCAACAGGCGCAACGGCGCGGCCAGCAGTGCCGGGTACCGCTCCCGCGAGCCCGCGGCGGTGACCGGCAGGGTACGGGCCAGCACGGCCGCGAGGACCAGGGCCACGGCGCCGGCCACCAGGTAGGGGGCGCGCCACCCCAGCCACTCGCCGAGCGTCCCGCCGAAGGTGCGGGCCAGCAGCATGCCCCCCGTCGACCCGCTCAGCAAGGTGCCCAAGACGGCTCCCCTGCGCTCGGCGGCCACCAGCCCCGCCGCCAGCGGACCGATGACCTGCGCGGCCACCGTGGTCATCCCGACGACGGCCGCCGCGGCGATCAGCGGGGCCAGACCCGGTGCGCAGCCCGCGGCCAGCAGACCGGCGCCGGTCAGGGCCAGGAGGGTGACGAGGAACGGGCGGTGCGGCAGCCGGTCGCCCAGCGGTACCAGCAGGAAGATCCCGGCCGTGTAGCCGATCTGGATCGCGGTCACCACGAGCGTCGCGGAACCGGGGGACGCGTGCAGGGCCGCGACGACCAGGGGGCTGACCGCCTGCGGGAAGTAGACGGTTCCCACGCCGACGGCGCAGGTCAGGGTGAGGAGCAGGAGCAACCGGCGGCTCATCGCGGGCCGCGCGTGAACCGGGTCCGCCACGGGGGGACTTGTCATGGTGCGAGTTCACGGCACCTCCGCCCCCGCGCCAATCGATGTAGCGTATGCCTCAATGATCAGCTTCGAACTCGGCGTCGAGGACCTCGCCGACACCCGCTTCGCGCTGTCGCCCCTGTACGAGACCGTGCTCAGCCTGCGCGTGCTGCGCGAGCCGGGGCTCTCGGCCCTCCACCTCCCCTGGCGCAGGTCGGTCCTCGGCGCACTCGACGGGCTCGACACCGGACTGCTGATGTCCCTGGTCGCGGCACGGCGCACGCTGCCCGACTTCCTGACCCCCAGGCCCGCGGCCTTCGCCCCCTCCTTCGAGGAGGAACTGGCCACCGTCCGCCGCACCCCCGCCGACCTGGTCCGCCGCGATCTGCTGGCCGCACACGCCCCCGATCCGCTCCCCGGCCCGCTGCACGCCGCCCTCGACCCCGGCGACGGGCCCGTCCTCGCCCTCCGCGACGCCCTGTGCGCGCTCCTGCACCAGTACTGGGAGGTCGCCGTCCGGCCGATGTGGCCGCGGATGCGCCTCCTGCTGGAGGCCGACATGACCTACCGCGCGCGGCAACTGGCCATGGGCGGGGCCCGCCTCCTCTTCGCCGACATGCATCCGAACCTGCGCTGGCAGGGCGGCGTGCTGCACATCGGGCAGATGATCAGCCGGCACCGCGTCGCGGCGTCCGGCCGCGGCCTGCTCCTCGTCCCCTCGGTGTTCGCGCACAAGCCCGCACCGCCGGTCAGCCCGCAGGAGGCGCCGACGCTGGCGTACCCGAGCCGCGGTGTGGCGACCCTGTGGGTGCGCGAGCCGGTCGCCGACTCGGCCGCCCTGGTCTCCCTGCTGGGCGCGCCCAAGGCGAGGCTCCTCGGCCTGCTCGACGAGCCGCTGCCCACGGTCGAGCTCGCCCGGCGCCTCGGGGTCACCGCCAGTGCCGTCTCCCAGCACCTGGGCGTGCTGTACGCCACCGGCCTGGTCTCCCGGGCGCGCCACGGACGGCAGGTCCTCTACCGCCGCAGCCCCCTCGGGGACCGGCTGAGCGGCGGCGGGCAGCAGGAGTGACCCGCGCGCATCACGCACGCGCCCGCGCCGGACGGCGCAGCAGGTACCCGGCCGCGGCCCCGACCAGTACGGCCATGCAGGCGATGAACACCAGCCCGGCGCCCTCCAGGCCGATCGGGTCCACCAGCAGCCCCACACCGATCACCGGCACCGAGATGCCCGCGTACGCCACCACGAACAGCATCGAGATCACCGCCGCGCGCTGATCCGGCGGAGAGGCCGCGGCCACGGTGGACAGCGCCCCGCGGAACGCCAGCCCCTGCCCGGCCCCGCCCACCAACGCGCTCGCGACGATCAGTGCCAGGAGGTCCCACCACAGCGCGCCCGCGAGCAGCGCCAACCCGGCGAGCAGCCCCGCGCAGCCCAGCGGCAGCGACCGCCTGACCCCGACCCGGTCGACGGCCAGTTGCCCGGCGGTCGAGGCGAAGAAGGCCAGCGCGACGATCGCCCCGCTCACGGCGTGGTTGTCCACGTCCAGGGACTGCGCGAGGAAGGCGGGGCTGACCGAGGTGAAGACCCCGAACAGCGCGAAGCCCACGAACGAGGCGGTCGCCGCGGGAGCGAACACCGACCGCACCTGCGGGGGCAGGCCGGGCCGCTGCGGCCGTACGGTGCTCAGCGGTGTGCGGTCCCGGACGGTCTCGGGCAGCCGCAGCAGGACCAGGGCGGACACGGCCACCAGCGCGAGGTGCACGGTGAACGCCAGGTACAGCGGCCAGGGGGCGTACTGCGCGAGCACACCGGCGAGCAGCGGGCCGCAGCCGAGCCCGCCCATGTTGGCGGCCGTCGCCACGAAGGTGGCCTTGGAGGCGCCGCCGGCGGGCGCCAGCTCCATCACGTAGGCCGTGGCGGCCCCGGTGAACAGCCCGGCGGACAGTCCCGACAGCAGCCGGCCCGCGTACAGCCAGCCCACTCCGGTGGCGCACAGGAAGCAGACGGCGCTGAGCGCCGAGAAGGCCAGGCCCGACTGCAGCACCGGACGGCGGCCGACGGCGTCCGAGGCATTGCCGGCGAGCAGCAGTACGCCGATCACCCCGAAGGCGTACACCGCGTACACCACGGTCACCATCAGCTCGGAGAACCCGAACTTCTCCTGGTAGAGGCCGTAGAGGGGGGTCGGCAGCGTGGTGCCGGCCATGCACACGGCGAACACCGCCCCGCTGAGCAAGCACTGGCGCCACCGCCGGCGATCACCGTCCATGCCGCCGACGGTAACCCCGCCGCCGCGGCCCGGCGCGGCGGCCGGGGCCGCCGCTCAGGGGCGGCCCGCGTGGAGTTCCAGCGGGCCGGCGCCCGTGGCGAGGGCGGTGAGGCAGGCGGTGATCTGGCGCCGCAGGGCGGGTTTGACCCAGCCGCGGAGGTCCGCGGGGGCCACCGTGCGCCACTGGAGCAGCTCGGTCTCGTCCAGCCGGATCCGGGCGAGCGCGGGCGCGTCGAGCACGCCGCCGTCGTAGAGGAAGCGGATCCGGGCCGGACGGCCCGCCTTGTGGGACCAGTTCACGGCCAGCAGGCGGCCGGGGGCGAGGTCGAGCCCGATCTCCTCGTGGACCTCCCGCCGGGCGGCGGCCCGCGGGATCTCGCCGAGGTCGCTGTCGATGCCGCCGCCGGGCAGGTTCCACCGGTCGGACCTGCCGTACGCCGGCTGGACCAGCAGGACCCGGCCGCCGGGGTCGGTGAACAGCACGCTCGCCGCGGTGACCGCTTTGGGACGGCTGGCCCGGTGACTGGCCGGGTCGAGGGTGCCCGAGTGCTCCAGGGCGACGCGCCGGGCCGGGTCCAGACCCGCCGGGGAGCCCGGGTGGGGCACACCGTCGACGAGGTGGGCGAAGGAGCCGGTGTGCAGGGCGGCCAGCGCGGCGCGCAGCCGGGCGGCGACCGGGGCGGGCAGGGCGGCGCAGGCCTCGTCGGGAGCCAGCCAGCGCGCCCCGGTGACCGATCCGGCGAGGAGGGAGAGCGCGGCGGCCCGGTGCGGCGGGACCGGTCCGACGAGGTGGACGTGCACGACGAGGGAACGGCCGCCCGCACCGCCCGCACCGTTCGTGCCGGCCGGACCGTTCGCGCTTGCCGGGCCGTTCGCGCCGGCCGGGCCGGGCGGCCGTGAGTCGACCGCCAGCAGCCGGCCCGCCGGCAGGGCGAGGTCCAGCTCCTTCCGCAACAGCCGGGCCAGCCCCTCCTCCGGGGTCTCGGTGTCCTCGACCGTGCCGCCCGGCAGCCGCGGATCCGCCGCGTCCGGGGGAGCCAGTACGAGGACCCGCCCGCGCGTGTCCAGGACGACCCCGGTGGCGGCCACGAGCGGGGAGGGACGGTCGGGCACGGGTGGCTCCTGGGGGTCGGTTCGGCGGCACGAGCACTATGCCCCGGCCGCGGCGGGTGCCCGGCGCCGACATGCGGGGCTCAGGCGCGGGCCAGCAGCAGGCCGCCCATGGTGACCATGGTCGCAGCGACCAGCCCGTCCATGATCCGCCAGGCGGCGGGGCGGGCCAGCAGGCCGCTCAGCAGCCGGGCCCCGTAGCCCAGAGCGGAGAACCAGGCCAGGCTGGCGAGGCCCGCGCCGATGCCGAAGGCCCAGCGCAGGTCGCCCCGGTCGGCGGCGAGGGAACCGACGAGGAGCACGGTGTCCAGGTACACGTGCGGGTTGAGCCAGGTCATGGCCAGGCAGGTCAGCACGGCCCGGCGGGCCGAGCCGCTCGTGGCCCCGTCCGTGGTGAGGGCCGCCCCCGGGGCGGGGCGCAGTACGCGGCGGGCGGCGAGGACTCCGTAGCAGATGAGGAACGTGCCTCCGGCGAGCCCGACCGCCGTCAGGGCGGCCGGCCAGGCGGTGACGAAGGCGCCGACGCCCG
Organism: Streptomyces sp. Sge12; assembly: GCF_002080455.1. Classification (NCBI taxonomy): domain Bacteria; kingdom Bacillati; phylum Actinomycetota; class Actinomycetes; order Kitasatosporales; family Streptomycetaceae; genus Streptomyces; species Streptomyces sp. Sge12. The sequence goes on along the minus strand of NZ_CP020555.1, from coordinate 1,411,105 downwards.
CGACGCCGAGGGCGATGAGCAGCGCGTCGGAGACGGCGCAGATGGCGACCACGGCGAGGACCGCGTGACGGCGCGCGCCCTGGCGCAGGACGAAGGCGTTCTGCGCGCCGATGGCGACGATGAGGGAGAGTCCGGTGCCGAAGCCGGCGAGGGCCGCGGTGACGATGCCGTAGTTCATGACCTCGACCGTAGGCAGAGCCTCCCCTTCAGTACAGCTAAAGATTTTTACGTACCATTAGCGCTCGTGATGGACGAACTCCCGCTGGACCAGGTACGCACGCTGCTCGCCGTGGTGGACGAGGGCACCTTCGACGCGGCGGCGGCCGTCCTGCACGTGACCCCCTCCGCGGTCAGCCAACGGGTCAAGGCGCTGGAGCAGCGGACCGGGCGGGTGCTGCTGATGCGGACGAAGCCGGTGCGGGCGACCGAATCGGGGGAGGTGGTGGTCCGCTTCGCCCGCCAGCTGGCCCGGCTGGAGCGCGACGCGCGCGCCGAGCTCGGGATGGCCGAGGGGATGGGCCCGGTGCGGCTGCCCATCGCGGTGAACGCGGACTCGCTCGCCACCTGGTTCCTGCCCGCGCTGACGCGGGTGCCGCAGGATCCGCCGGTGTGCGTCGAGCTCCACCGCGAGGACGAGTCGCACACGACGGCGCTGCTGCGGGAGGGGCAGGTGATGGCGGCGGTGACCTCCTCGCCCGACCCCGTGGCGGGGTGCAGCGTACGGATGCTGGGGCTGGCCCGGTACCTGCCGGTGGCGAGCCCCGCGTTCGCGGCGCGGTACCTGACGGGGGAGCCCGAGCGGGACCTGAGGGAGGCGCCGACGATCGTCTTCGACCGGAAGGACGACCTCCAGGACGCCTTCGTGCGCGCGCTGACGGGGGACAGCACGGCCGCGGCGGGGCGGGTGCGGCACTACGTGCCGACCTCGGAGGGCTTCCGCGACGCGGTGGTCGCGGGGCTGGGGTGGAGGCTGGTGCCGGAGCAGCAGTCGAACCCGCTGGTACGGACGGGGGAGCTGGTGCTGCTGGAGCCCCTGCGGCCGATGGACGTGCCCCTGTACTGGCAGCAGTGGAAGCTCGACTCGCCGGCCCTGTCGATGGTCGCGGACGTGATCGCGACGGCGGCCCGGGAGGCGCTGCGCGCCCCCTGAGCCCGATCCATGATCCGTGAGCCGGCCCACCCCGCCGGACAGCGCCTAAGCTGCGGTCCATGGAGTCCTACACGATCGGTCAGGCGGCCCGGCTGCTCGGTGTCAGCGTCGACACGGCGCGGCGCTGGGCCGACGCCGAACGCTTCCCCACCCACCGCGAGGGCACCCGGCGGATGGTGGACGGTCCCGACCTGGCCGCGTTCTGCGTCGAGGCCGCGCAGGAGGGCGCCGAGGGCGAGGAAGCCGCGTACACCTCGGCCCGCAACGCCTTCCCGGGCATCGTCACCGCGGTGAAGCTGGGCACGGTCGACGCGCAGGTGGAGATCCAGGCCGGACCGCACCGCATCGTTTCGCTGCTGACGCGCGAGGCGGTGGAGGAGCTCGGGCTGGAGGTCGGGGCGCGGGCCACGGCGCGGGTGAAGTCGACGAGCGTGTTCGTCGACCGGGCCTGAGGCGCGCCGGTCGCGGTGAGCCCGGACGCAGGCGTTCCGGCGGCGATGGCAGACTGGCCGCTGATCCGCCGAAGGGGAGTCCGCCGTTGTCCATGTTCAGCAACTTGCGCCGGGCCGTGCGCCGCAGCTACCGGCGGGCCGTGGACCTCAGCCACCCGGCCCGCTCCCCGCTCGGCAGTGCGGTGGTCAACTGCGTGATCTACCGCGAGGGCGTACGGCAGGACGACTGCGCCGAGGTCGAGGAGGCGCTGCGCCGGGTCCGCAAGACGGGCGACGGCTTCGTCTGGATCGGCCTGCACGAGCCGTCGACCCCGGAGCTGGCCGGGCTGGCCGAGCTGTTCGGCCTGCACCCCCTCGCCGTCGAGGACGCGGTGAACGCGCACCAGCGCCCGAAGGTGGAGCGCTACGACGACACGCTGTTCTCCGTCTTCAAGACCGTGCGCTACGTGGAGCACGAGGAGCTGACCGCGACCAGCGAGGTGGTGGAGACCGGCGAGCTGATGGCCTTCACCGGCCAGGACTTCATCATCACCATCCGGCACGGCGGCCGCGGCACCCTGGGCCCGGTCCGCGAGGAGCTGGAGGCGGCGCCGGAGCAACTGGCGAACGGGCCCGCGGCGGTGCTGCACGCCATGGCCGACCATGTGGTCGACGACTACGTGGCCGTCACGGACGCGGTGCAGAACGACATCGACGCCGTCGAGACGGCCGTGTTCAGCGAGGACGGCGGCCGCGGCGACGCGGGACGGATCTACCAGCTCAAGCGCGAACTCCTTGAGCTCCGCCGGGCGGTGGCCCCGCTGAGCCGCCCGCTCCAGCAACTGGCCACGCAGCCGATACCGGTCATCCCGCCGGAGACCCGTGCCTACTTCCGCAACGTGGCCGACCACCTCACCCGGGCCACGGAACAGATCGGCTCCTACGACAACCTCCTCGACTCCATCCTCCAGGCCCACCTCGCGCAGGTGACCGTGGCCCAGAACGAGGACATGCGCAAGATCACGGCGTGGGCGGCGATCGTCGCCGTCCCGACCATGGTCTGCGGGGTGTACGGCATGAACTTCGACCACATGCCCGAACTGCACTGGACCTACGGCTACCCGCTGGTCCTCGGTGTCATGGCACTCGCCTGCTTCGTCATCCACCGGGGCTTCCGGCGCAACGGCTGGCTCTGACCGGACGGGTCCATTCCCTGGGGTGCGCACGGGTATTGAGCTGTCGTCAGCTCTGGTAGTAAAGTTTCCTAACGAAGCCGGGACGCCTCAACCACCCCATGGAGGCCTTGTGTTCACCCCCCACCGCAAGATGCTGGCGATCGGAGCGCTGCTCGGCAGCGCGTTGATCGCCGTCCCCGTCACCGCCCACGCCACCGCGGCCCCCGCCCCCACGGCGCGGACCTCGGCGGCAGCGGCCGCAGGGCTCGACGATCCGGCGAAGAAGGAGATCGCCATGAAGATCGTCTCCAGCGCGGAGAACTCCTCGCTGGACTGGAAGGCGCAGTACAAGTACATAGAGGACATAGACGACGGCCGCGGCTACACGGCCGGCATCATCGGATTCTGTTCCGGCACCGGCGACATGCTCGACCTCGTCGAGTACTACACCCAGGTCAAGCCGGGCAACGTCCTCGCCAAGTACCTCCCCGCCTTGCGCAGGGTCGACGGCAGCGACTCGCACGCCGGCCTCGACCCGAACTTCACCAAGGACTGGGCGAAGGCGGCCCAGGACGCGGAGTTCAGGAAGGCCCAGGACCACGAGCGCGACCGGGTCTACTTCAACCCGTCCGTGCGGCAGGGCAAGGCCGACGGCGTCGGTGTGCTGGGCCAGTTCATCTACTACGACGCCATCGTCATGCACGGCGACGGCACCGACTCCACCAGCTTCCGCAACATCCGGGGGCGCGCCCTGTCCAAGGCCAAGCCCCCGTCCCAGGGCGGCAGTGAGACGGCCTGGCTGAACGCCTTCCTGGACGCCCGGGTCTGGGCGATGAAGCAGGAGGAGGCGCACAGCGACACCAGCCGGGTCGACACCGCGCAGCGGGTCTTCCTGAAGAAGGGCAACCTGAACCTCAACACGCCCCTCGACTGGAAGGTCTACGGGGACTCCTTCCACATCGGCTGACGGCCGATCGGCCGCTGCGGCCCGGGGCCGGAATCCCCCCTTCTGTCCCGGGCCGCGACGGCCCAGGCTGCGGTGAGGTAACGATCTGTGAGCCGAGTCGGCGGGCCGGCGCCCGTCGGGTCGATGAACACCCAGGACAATCCAGGCATTTGGTTGCCCTCAGGGGTGCTGCGCGCCCTCTGTATCCCCCTGGCGACCTGCCATCCCTCCCGAACACGGCCCATTTCGTCACGCCTTGTGGTCAAAGGCGATCGGTGGGTTTCAAGTGACGCCAGGTACGCGTGTGTTTGGTAAGAGAAGTGAAGGAAAGTTCCCATTCCGGTGGGTTGTGAACTGGCTTGACCGCGACGTAAGGGGGGCATAAGTTCTGCCCCGGCTTGCTCCAGCAGGACGGGCCGAACCAACCGTCCTCTGGGGGGACCCTCATGAACCACTACACCGATGTCCTGAAGAAGTACGCCGTCTTCTCCGGCCGGGCCCGCCGCCAGGAGTACTGGATGTTCACCCTCTTCCAGGTGGCCGTCGTGATCGTCCTCGCGATCCTGGACGCCGTCATCGGCGCCAACTCGATCATCGTGGGCCTGTACCTCCTCGGCACCCTCGTCCCGACGCTGGCGCTCACCGTCCGCCGTCTGCACGACCTCGGCAAGTCCGGCGCCTGGTACTTCATCGTCCTCGTCCCCTTCATCGGTGGCATCTGGCTGCTCGTCCTGACCGCCACCGCCGGTCAGCCGCAGCCGAACCAGTACGGCCCGGACCCCAAGGTCCTCGCCGCCTGACATCACGTACAGGCCTGATCCAGGCCTGAATGCCGGAGCGCCGCCCATGGCCGGAAACAGCCGGGGGCGGCGCTCTCGCCATTTCCGGGGCCCGCCGGAGCCCGCGTGACATGCGTCTCCCGGACTGGCGGCAGGGGGCTGTCCAGAGTGGCCCGATCACGAGATATCTTGATGTCGAGCAATGTTGCAGACGAGAGACGCAGACTGTGGAGCGGAGCATCCGGTGACTGACTCGACCATCATCTACACGCACACTGACGAGGCCCCGGCCCTCGCGACGTATTCGTTCCTGCCTGTGATCCAGGCATACGCGTCGACGGCCGGTGTGAATGTCGAGACCCGTGACATCTCCCTGGCCGGTCGGATCATCGCCGTCTTCCCGGAGTACCTCCAGGAGAGCCAGCGGATCGCCGACGCCCTCGCCGAGCTCGGCGAGCTGGCGAAGACCCCGGAAGCCAACATCATCAAGCTTCCGAACATCTCGGCCTCGATCCCGCAGCTCAAGGCCGCGGTCGCCGAGCTCCAGGGCCAGGGCTACGCCCTCCCGGACTACCCGGACGACCCGAAGACCGACGAGGAGCGCGACATCCGCGCCCGCTACGACAAGGTCAAGGGCAGCGCCGTCAACCCGGTCCTGCGCGAGGGCAACTCCGACCGCCGCGCCCCCGCCTCGGTCAAGAACTACGCCAAGACGCACCCGCACCGCATGGGCGCCTGGGTCCCCGAGTCGAAGACGAACGTCGCCACCATGGGCGAGAACGACTTCCGCTCCACCGAGAAGTCCACCGTCATCACCGAGGCCGGCACGCTGCGCATCGAGCACGTGGCCGCCGACGGCGCCACCACCGTGCTGCGCGAGTCCGTACCGGTCCTCGCCGGTGAGGTCGTGGACGCGTCCGTCCTGCACGTCGACGCGCTGCGCACCTTCCTCAACGACCAGATCGAGCGTGCCAAGGCCGAGGGCGTCCTGTTCTCCGTGCACCTCAAGGCCACGATGATGAAGGTCTCCGACCCGATCATCTTCGGCCACGTGGTCCGCGCCTTCCTCCCCAAGACCTTCGCCCGCTACGGCGCGACCCTGGCCGCCGCCGGCCTGTCGCCCAACGACGGTCTGGGCGGCATCCTGAACGGCCTGGGCGCACTGCCCGACGGCGACGCCATCAAGGCCTCCATCGACGCCGAGATCGCCGAGGGCCCGGCCCTCGCGATGGTCGACTCCGACAAGGGCATCACCAACCTGCACGTGCCGTCCGACGTCATCGTCGACGCCTCGATGCCGGCCATGATCCGCACCTCCGGCCACATGTGGGGCCCGGACGGCGCCGAGGCCGACACCCTCGCCGTCCTCCCCGACAGCAGCTACGCCGGCGTCTACCAGGTCGTCGTCGACGACTGCCGCACCCACGGCGCCTTCGACCCGTCCACCATGGGCTCGGTCCCGAACGTCGGTCTCATGGCGCAGAAGGCCGAGGAGTACGGCAGCCACGACAAGACCTTCGAGATCGCCACCGCGGGCACCGTCCGCCTGGTCGACGCCGCGGGCACCACCGTCCTGGAGCAGGAGGTCGCCGCCGGCGACATCTTCCGCGCCTGCCAGACCAAGGACCTGCCGATCCAGGACTGGGTCAAGCTCGCCGTCACCCGCGCCCGCGCCACCGGCGTCCCGGCCGTCTTCTGGCTGGACGAGACCCGCGCGCACGACGCGCAGCTGATCGCCAAGGTCAAGACGTACCTCGCCGAGCACGACACCGAGGGCCTGACCATCGAGATCCTCTCCCCGGTCGAGGCCACCGCGTACTCCCTGGAGCGCATCCGCCGCGGCGAGGACACCATCTCGGTGACCGGCAACGTGCTGCGCGACTACCTGACCGACCTCTTCCCGATCCTGGAGCTGGGCACCAGCGCCAAGATGCTGTCGGTCGTCCCGCTGATGAACGGCGGCGGCCTCTTCGAGACGGGCGCCGGCGGCTCCGCCCCGAAGCACGTCCAGCAGCTGGTCAAGGAGAACTACCTGCGCTGGGACAGCCTCGGCGAGTTCTTCGCGCTGGCCGCCAGCTTCGAGCACCTCGCGACCACCACCGGCAACGCCCGCGCCCAGGTGCTGGCCGACACCCTGGACCGCGCGACCGGCACCTTCCTCAACGAGGACAAGTCGCCGAGCCGCAAGCTGGGCGGCATCGACAACCGCGGCAGCCACTTCTACCTCGCCCTGTACTGGGCGCAGGAGCTGTCCCGGCAGATCGACGACCCGAAGCTGGCCGCGGCGTTCGAGCCGGTCGCCAAGACCCTGGCCGAGCGCGAGGAGGCCATCGTCGGCGAGCTCATCGCGGTGCAGGGCTCCCCGGCCGACATCGGCGGCTACTACCAGCCCGACCCCAAGAAGGCCGCGGCGATCATGCGCCCGTCCGAGACCCTCAACCAGGCGCTCGCACTCCTGGGCTGATGCCGTCGGCACCACCCGCGCGTCGGTGACGACGTGACCCGCTCCGCCCCGGCAGGCCCCGTGCCCACCGGGGCGGAGCCGTATCCACCGCCCCGTTCGCTGCCCGGGCAGGGCGGGGGACGCGCGAAATTCACCGTGGTCGAGCCGGCCGGCGAGGCCCTGCTCCGGGGGTTCTGTGGCACGTCGGTCCGACACGTCCTGCGGCGGTATCGGCTGCGCCGGGCTGCTGCTCGTGCTCCTCGTCCTGCCCACCGTCGGCCATCTGCTGGCCCTGCCGCTGGCACTGCCCGACCTGCTCGCGGAGCAGACACCGCCGCAGCAGCTGGACGGCTTCGGCCCGTACTTGATCGTCCATGCCGTACCGGTGCTCGTGGCCCTGTTGCCGGCACTGTTCGCGGGGCGCCGCCGGGTCGGCGGGTGGTGGCTGGTGCCGGCCCGGGCGGCGGCCCTGCTCGCGCTCGTGGCCGCGGCGCTGTGGTGGACGGAGGGCAGGGCCGGGGACCTCCCGGCGTGGAACCTCCGGGCCACGGCCGAGAGCATGGCCGCCGGACTGGTGGCGCTCGCCTTCGTCGTGGCGGTCCGCCGGTGGGACGCCTCCCGCGGCGGCCCGGTCACCACCATCGGCACCCCGCGGCCGGCGCCGGGAGAGATCTGGCTGGCCATGGTGCCGCTGCGCGAGGACCCGGCACGGCAGCTGCGGCACTACTGCGTGGTGCTGGCCGTCCACCCCGGCCATGCCGAGGTCGCCCAGATCACCACCAAGGACAAGGACGGGCGCACCGACCACATCCGGATACCGAACGACGGCTGGGACAAGGCCTCCGGCCGCGCCCACCGGGTGGAGTTCGGCCGTCCGCCGCGCCGCGTCGACTACGCGATGTTCCTCAGGTCCCGGCCGCAGGGACGCTGCCCCGCCCGGGTATGGCGACAGCTCGGCCGGCAGCAGGGCTGAGGCCGGGGGCCACCGCGTCCGCGGCCACCCGGAAGCCGATGTTCCCGGCGGAGCTGTCCGGGGTGTTGCGGGTACGGGCCGCGACCCGGTAGCGGTTGCAGTACGAGTCGTGGCACATGTGGGAGCCGCCGCGCATGGCCCGCTCCGGTCCGGCGGGTGAGAAGCGGTCGGCGGACCACTCCCACACGTTGCCGACCGTCTGGTGCAGGCCGTACCCGTTGGGCCGGAAGGACCTGACCGGCGCGGTGCCCGCGTACCCGTCCGCCCGGGTGTTGTGGCCGGGGAAGTCGCCGTTCCAGATGTTGCACATGTACCGCCCGCCGGGCCGCAGCTCGTCGCCCCACGGGTAGCGCTTCTGCTCCAGGCCGCCGCGCGCCGCGAACTCCCACTCGGGCTCCGTGGGCAGCCGGGTCCCGGACCAGGCGCAGTACGCCAGCGCGTCGTGCCAGGAGACGTGGACCACGGGGTGGTTCTGGCGGGCGGCGAAGGAGGAGCCGGGCCCCTCCGGATGCCGCCAGTCGGCCCCGGAGACGGCCCGCCACCACGGGGTCCCGGCCACCGAGGGCGAGACGGCGGCGAGTTCGGCGGTGAGGAAGCCCGCGAAGACGAAGCTGAAGCCGAAGGACTCCGCCTCCGTGACATGGCCGGTGGCCTTCACGAAGGACGCGAACTGCGCGTTGGTGACGGTGGTCGGGGCGATGCGGAAGGCCCCGACCACCTCCTCCCGTACCGGCCCCTCGCCGTCCGCAGGGAACCCGTCCGCATCCTCCGTCCCCATCAGGAACCGGCCGCCCGGCAGGGCGACGAGGTCGCGTACGGCCCGCGCCGCCGCGGGGTCCGGCGTCGGGGCCGCCGCCGCCCCGGCGGGCGCGGGTGCCGGCCGCCGGCCCGGGGTCAGGAGCTCGGCGGCGGGCTCGCGGCCGGGGGTGCAGCAGGGCTTGGGCGGCATGGCTCTCTCCTGGGGGCGGTACGGGGCGGGGTCGGTTCGGTCAGCCGGCGCGATCGGCGGCCAGTTGCGCGGCCAGCGCCGGTATGCCGAGGGCCTGTTCCTGCGCCGGGGTGGCCCGGTGGAGCAGGTTCTGCAACTGGTACGGGTCGCTCACGAGGTCGTAGTACTCCCGGAAGGCCACCTGCCCGGTGCCGGAGACCGCGCCCGTCGCATCGGTGTGCAGGTCGTAGTACTCGGTGTACTGCTTGTCCTTGGCCACGTACGAGGCCCAGGTCTTCGGCCCGGCGCCGCCCGTACCCTGCTTCCACCACTGGACCAGCAGGTGGTCCCGGGCGGCCGCGGTCAGCAGCGAGTGCCCGTCGAGGGGCGTGGCGGGGGCGATCCCGGCCGCGTCCAGGATGGTGGGCGCGACATCGATGTTGGCGACGATGCGGCTGTCCGTGGTGCCGGAGCCGAGGCCCCCGGCCGGCCAGGAGAGGTAGAACGGCACCTCGTGGGCGGGGGAGTAGGGCACGGACTTCTTCAGCCAGCCGTGGTCGGCCCAGGTGTAGCCGTTGTCGGCGGTGTAGATGACGAGGGTGTTCTCCAGCTGGCCGAGCGCCACCAGCTTGTCGTGGATGGCCTGCACGGCGTCGTCGACCGACAGCAGCGCGCGCAGCTGGCGGCGGCGCAACTCCTGCGCGTCGGCGAGGGTGGCGGTGGCGTTGCGGATGTACGCGGGCTTGTCGCTGCGGTCGGCCTCCGGGACGGAGGGGCGGCCGTTCCAGGCGGGGACGGGCGTTTCGGCGTACTTGGCCGCCGGGGTGTTCGGCTCGTGGGAGGCGTACGGGGTGACGTACGCGAACCAGGGACGGCTGTCGGTGGCCGCCTTGTCGAGGAAGGCCAGCGTCCTGTTCTTGATGACGTTGGTGGTGTAGCCGGGGAGCTGCTGGACGGTGCCGTCGATGTTCCACCAGGCGTTGTTGAAGCCCGGCCGGAGCAGGGCGAATTCCTCGAAGTGCGGCGGACTGTCCTCGAGCGCCCAGGAGTTGAGGTACTTGCCGAACAGCCCGGTGCGGTATCCGGCCTGCCCCAGCCGGCGCTGCACGGTGGTGGACCGGTCGAGGCTGTGCGAGGCCGCGTTGTTGCGCACGCCGTGGTGGTGCGCGTGGCGGCCCGAGAGGATCGAGGAACGGGAGGGCGCGCACAGGGGGGTCGCGGAGTGCCCGTGGGTGAAGGTGACGCCCTGCCCGCCGAGCCAGTTGATGAGCTTCGGGAGGGCCCAGTCGGTGTGCTTGGGCTGGTCGTCGGTGACGATCAGCAGGATGTTCGGCCGGGCGGCGGCCGCGGCGGCGGGGGCGGCGGCCGCGGCGCCGGCCAGGGCGGGGGTGGCGGCGGCCGCGGCCGCCGCCGCGGCGCCGGCGAGGAAACCGCGCCTGCCGACCGGGCCGGAGCGGGACGAGTCGCGGGGCGCGTTCCGGGGCGTGCTGGTGTGCTCGCTCACGAAGGTCTCCTGTACGTGCGGGGAAGGGAACGTACGCACGGGGGTTCTCGGCGGAGCGCGCGCACCGCCGAAACCCGCAGGTCAGACCCTAGAACCGGGGTGTGGCAGCGCCATGGCAGGGCCGTGGCGGCTCCATGGCGGCGGTGTGCCGCGCACGTAACGGCGCGGCGGGCGGCGGGCGGTCAGAGCCGGTGGATCCGCTCCTGCTCGAAGGCGAGCGGAGACCGCCCGGCGGCCAGGATCCGCAGTCCCGGGGCCACGGCCAGCACTTTCCGCAGCCAGGCCAGGGCGTCCGGGCCGAGCTGCTCCGCGCCGTCCAGGACGAGCAGCATGTCCCGCTCGGCCAGCCAGGAGGCGGTGTCGGTCCTCCCGCACGCCGACTGCGACATGCCGGGTACGGAGCCCAGCTCGGCCGTCAGCTCGCGGACGCCGTAGCCGCCGTGGAGCGGGTCCATTGCGACGAGGGCCACCCCGTCGTAGAAGTTGGACGCGATCCGCCGCGCGATCTCCCGCACCAATAAGCTCCGCGGCTCGCGGAACGCTCCCGCCACGGTCAGGACGCGCCCCCGCCGCACGGCGGTGAGCAGCCGGGACATCTCGGCGGACGTCGCCGGCAGCATTCCGGTCGACCCCTTTTCCCTCATCGACCCGGCTTCCCCCATGGCCCCGGATTCCCTCATCGGCACGATGCCCCCATTGCATGCGTGACCAGGCGCGGCGAGAGGGTTTTTTCTGGCCGCGTGACGTCGATTATGCGCCACTAACGACGCAAGGCTAGGGGAATGTCGCATTCCGAAGAACGGGTTCGCTGCGGCCCAGGTGGGGGCTCCGCACGCGTCGCCGGACGGGCTGCGTAGTTCCCGTGGTCCGTGTGACGTACGTACCGGGGCCCTGGTTCCTTTGAACAGTTGTCCGGAAGCCGGGATTGGGCTCTACTGCTGTCCAGCCCCTCCTCGGGGCATATTCGCGGGAGGGACCAGAATGACAGCGGACCGGCGAACGGACCGGCGGGCACAGCACCGTGCGGCACGGCGGGCCGGGAGCGGGCCGGTCTCGCACCGGCGCCGGCCGGCCTTCCGCGGCCGCCGGCCGCTGCTCGCCACGCTGCTCTCAGCCTTCTTCCTGGTCGGCGTCTGTGCGGCCACCGGAACGGCCTGGGACCCCCTCAGCGGAGCTTCCGTGGAAGGGGCTTCGGCCCAGGGCGGCCTCCCGGCGGCCATCGGGACCGATGCCGCCCCCGGCGCGGCCGTCCCGTCACCCGCCCCGCCCCCGGCCCCCACCAAGGGCGCGGCCGCCAAGGGCAACCCCGAGGGCGCCGTGGACACCGGCGCCGAACGCCCCACCGGCGCCCTGCCCTTCGACATGCCCCAGCCGGCCGCGCTGCGCTCCGGCGCGGCGGGCAAGAAGCTGGTGTTCGCGCACTACTTCACCCCGTACCCGCTCTCCCTCGACAACGCGGCCGCGGACCGCGACTACTACACCCGCAACTACCTCAACCCCGACGGCGAGAGCGGCAAGCACGGCAGGTACGGCGGCCTGCTGCGCGACCGGCCGCTGCCCGTCACCCCCAAGACCGGGGACTGGGAGTACGCCAACCTCCAGCAGGAGGTGCGCACGGCCCGCGCGGCGGGCATCGACGGCTTCACCCTCGACCTGCTCTCCCTCTCCGGCAAGAACTGGGACCGCTCCAACCTGCTGATGGCGGCGGCCCGTTCGGTCGACCCGTCGTTCAAGATCATGCTGATGCCGGACATGACCTCGCTGAAGACCGACGACCCCGCGGTGCTCGCCGAGGCGCTCGCCACGCTCGCCGACGCACCGGCCGCGCACCGGCTCCCCGACGGCCGGCTCGTGGTCTCCCCCTTCAAGGCGGAGGAGAAAAGCGTGGCCTGGTGGACCCGGGCCCTCGACCTCCTCCAGACCAAGCACGGCATCCGCACCGCCTTCGTCCCGCTCTTCCTCGACTTCGGCGCCCACAGCGGCGCGTTCGCCCCGATCAGCCACGGCTTCTCCGAATGGGGCAGCCGCAGCTACGTCGGCCAAGAGAGCTCCACGCGCGACGTCCAGCGGGCCCACGGCATGGGGAAGATCTGGATGCAGCCCGTGTCGGTCCAGGACGCGCGCCCCAACCAGGGCATCTACGACGAGGCGGGCAACACCGCGACGCTGCGCTCCACCTGGACGCGCGCCATCGAGGACGGCGCGGACTGGGTGCAGCTCACCACCTGGAACGACTACTCGGAGGGCAGTCAGTTCGCCCCCTCCCTGCACAACGGGTACGCGTACCTGGACCTGACCTCGTACTACCTGACCAGGTTCAAGACCGGCAGCTGGCCGAAGATCGTCCGGGACACGCTCTACCTCTCGGCCCGCACCCAGTTCGCGGCCGCCGACCCGACGGGCGACCAGTCGCTGGTGATGTCGCTGCGCAGGGGGAGCGCCCCGCCCCGGGACAAGGTGGAGGTGCTGAGCTTCCTCACCGGCCCCGGATCGGTCCGCACCACCGTCGGAACGACCGAGAGCAGCCACGAGGCCCCCGCGGGCATCCACGCGCAGCTCGTGCCGCTGAAGCCGGGGACCAGCGCGGCGCAGGTCGTCCGGGGCGGCAAGGGCGGGGTGCGGGTCGACCTGCCGTACCGGGTGGACCACCAGGTGGAGGTGCAGGACCTCCAGTACTACGCGGCCACCAGCGGACGCGAGTCGTAGGCCGGGACGGAGCCGGGCGGGGCGCCGGGCCCGGCGCCCCGCCCGGCGCGCCGGGCCCGCCGGGGCCGTCAGCCGGTCGGCGGGGCGAATTCGGGCTGGTCGAGCAGGCGCAGCCAGCTGCCGTCGGGCTGGCGCCGGACGACCTGCGCGCGGGCGCCGGAACCGTCCTTCGGCGGGGTCGAGGTGAGGGCGATGCCACCGCTGATCAGCGTCGGCAACGGCTCCTCGGGCTCGAAGACAGGGCGGTGGGCCAGCACCTGCTCCCACAGGGCCTGGATCGCCTTCCGGCCCACGGTCCGCTCCCCGGGCGGGTACGCCAGCACCGCGTCCTCCTCGTAGAGCGCGGCGACCCCTGCCGCGTCCCCGGCGTTGGAACGCTCGACGAACAGGCGGGTGATGTCCTCGGGGCGCATCGCCTTCTCGTACACGACTTCCTCCACGGGTCTCGTCGTCCGCTGCGCGGCCGTGCCGCCGTGCCGCGTACGTCCAGGCTGGATCCCCGGTGATCAGAAGTCCAACAGCTGGTTCTTCTGGAAACTAGAATCCCTGGTCATGGAACTGAGGCAGCTCGCCTACTTCGTCGCCGTCGCCGAGGAGCAGAACTTCACCCGGGCGGCCGAGCGGGTGCACATCAGCCAGTCCGGGGTCAGCGCCCAGATCCGCCGCCTCGAGCGCGAGCTGGGCGCCGAGCTGTTCGACCGCTCGGCCCGCACCGCCACCCTCACCGCCGCCGGAGAGGCCGCGCTCGCACCCGCCCGGGCCGCACTCGCCGCGGCCGAGGCGGTCGGCCAGGCCGTGGGGGACGTGGCGGGCGTCATCCGGGGCCGGATCACGGTCGGCATGGTCGTGGGCTGCACCGTGACCCCGCTGTTCGACGCCCTCGCCGCCTTCCACCGGACCCATCCCGGCGTGGAGATCGCCCTGGTGGAGGAGAACTCCGACCGGCTCGTCCAGGGGGTGCGCGCCGGCGCCGTCGATGTGGCCCTCATCGGGACGGCGACCGCGGCCCCCGCCGATCTGGAGGCCCTCACGATCGTCAGCGAGCGGCTCGTCGTCGCCGTCCCGCCCGGCCACCCACTGGCGGGCCGGCCCCGGGTCACCCTGCGCGACCTGGGCGGCCATCCCGTCATCTGCATGCCCACCGGCACCGGCCTGCGCGCGGTCCTCGACCGGGCCTGCGCCGCTCAGCACCTGCGGCCGGCGATCGCCCTGGAGGCCGGGGCCGCGGACGCGCTGGCCGACCTCGCCGCGCGCGGGCTGGGCGTCGCCGTCCTCAGCGAGTCCATGGCCGAGGCCTACCGCGACCGGCTCACCGTCCGCGTCCTCGACGACGTCGACATCCCGGCCCTGCTCTGCCTGGTCTGGCGCACCGCGCACGGCCCTGCCGTGCGCGAGCTGCTCGCGTACGGGCGTCGCTCCTTCGGCGCTGCTCACGACCGTGCTCCCGGCGGTACCCACGGCGGTGTTCACGGGGACGCGAGCGAGGGCGGTCTACCGGCATCACCGGCGGCGGGGGATGATCCGCAGGACAGCCGCACCGGATCCCCGGAGGAGCAGTGACCGAGACGATTCGTTCCGCCGGGCCCGCCCAGGCATTCCCCGGCGGGCCCGCCCTGTTCCACCTGGACCCCCGCGTCGCCCATCTGAACCACGGCTCCTTCGGCGCGGTCCCGGTCCCCGTCCAGGAGGCCCAGGCCGCGCTCCGCGCCGAGGCACACGCCGACCCCGACGCCTTCTTCATCGCCGTCCCGGACCGCCTCGCCCGGGCCCGCACCCGGATCGCCGCGCACCTCGGCGCCGACCCCGACGGCATCGCCTTCATCGCCAACGCCACCGAGGGCGCCAACCTCGCCCTCGACGCCGTCCCGCTCGCCGACGGCGACGAGATCCTGGTCACCGACCACGGCTACGGCACCGTCGTCGCGGCCGCCGCCCGCCGCGCCCCCGTCACCACCGTCGCCCTCGATCCCCGCCTGCCCGACGAGGACGCCGTACGGGAGACCGTGCTGGCCGCGCTGACCCCCCGTACGCGGGTGGCCGTACTCGACCACGTCAGCTCGCCCACCGCGCGGATCATCGCCTCCCCCCGGCTGCTCGCCGAGCTGCGCGTACGCGGGGTCACCACCGTCGTCGACGGGGCCCACGCCCCCGGCATGCTCGCCGACCCCCTCGCCGGGGGCGCCGACTTCTGGTTCGGCAACCTCCACAAGTGGGGCTACGCGCCCTCCGGCAGCGCGGTCCTGGCCGTGGCCCCACAGCACCGCAGCCGCATCCGGGCGCTCGTACCGTCCTGGGAGGACTCGCACGGATTCCCGCGTTCCGTCGAGAACCGCGCCACCGCCGACTACACCGGCTGGCTCGCCGCCCCCGACGGGCTGGACCTCCTCGAACGCCTCGACGCCGCCAAGGTGCGGGCCCACAACAGCGCGCTGGCCGCCCACGGCGCGGCCCTGCTCGCCGAGCTCCCCGGGCTCACCGCGCTCCCGCACGGCGAGGGGCTCGCGATGCGCACCCTGCGCCTGCCGGCCGGCGTCGCCGAGACCCCGGAGCGCGCCCGCGAACTGCGCGAGCGGATCGCGGCCGAGCAGGGCATCCGGGTGCTGATCTGGCCCTGGCCGGGCGGCGGCGGCATCCGCGTCTGCGGCCAGATCTACAACCGCCCCGAGGAGTACGAACGCCTCGCCGCCGTCCTCCCGTCCTGCCTCAGGCGCGCCTGAGCAGGTACGTGTCCATGATCCAGCCCTTGCGGGCGCGGGCCTCGGTGCGCAGCTCCTCGATCCGCCCGGCGACTTCCGCGAGCTTGCCCTGCACCAGGATCTCGTCCGGGGTGCCGACATAGGCACCCCAGTAGATGTAGAGGTCCTGGTCCAGGTGGGCGGTGAAGGCGTGCCGCGCGTCCAGCATGACCACCACGTCGTCCACGTCCTCGGGCCAGCCCTCGGCCAGCCGGCGGCCGGTGGTGATCTGGACGGGGCGCCCGACCCGGTTCAGGTTGGTCCGGTGCCGCGCCAGCAGCGCCGAAATGCTGCTGATGCCGGGCACGACCTCGTGCTCGAAGGCCACCCGGCCGCGCTCCAGCACCTCGTCGAGGATCGCGAGCGTGGAGTCGTAGAGGGAGGGATCGCCCCAGACCAGGAACGCGCCCGTCTCGCCGTCCGCCAGGTCCTCCGCGATGAAGCGCTCGAAGAGCGCGGCCCGCGCGCTGCGCCAGCCGTCCACCGTCGGGGTGTAGTCGGCGGGAGTCCGGTCCCGGTCCGGGTCGCGGCCCTCCACCAGCCGGTGGCCGGGGCGGGCGTGCGCGTCGAGCATCGCGCGCCGCAGCCCGGTCAGATCCGCCTTCTCCTCGCCCTTCTCCAGGATGAGGAATGCGTCCGCCGCGCCGATCGCCCTGACCGCCTGGAGGGTCAGGTGGTCCGGGTCGCCCGCGCCTATGCCGATCACTGAGAACTTCTTCACCGGGCTATTGTGCCCATCATGCGAGCCGCGCTGTTCGTCACCTGCGTCAATGACGCCCTGTACCCGCGCACCGGCATCGCCGTCGTACGCCTCCTGGAGCGGCTCGGCGTCGCCGTGGACTTCCCGGCCGCCCAGAGCTGCTGCGGGCAGCCGCAGTACAACACCGGCTACCGGTACGAGACCGAACCGCTGGTGCGGCGTACCGCACGGGCCTTCGCCGGGTACCCGTACGTGGTCACCCCGTCCGGATCCTGCGCCGCGATGATCCGCGAGCACTACCCGCGCATCGGCCGGAAGGCGGCGGCGGAGGGGCGGGGCGGCGAGCTCGCCGAGGCGGCCGCCTCGCTCGCACCGCGCGTGTACGAGCTGACCGAGTTCCTGGTGGACGTGCTGGGGGTGACCGACGTGGGCGCGTACTTCCCGCACACCGTCACCTACCACCCCTCTTGCCACGGCCTGCGCGGCCTGGGGCTGGGGGACCGGCCGCGGCGGCTGCTGGCCGCGGTCAAGGGCCTCGACCTGGTCGAACTGCCGGGCGCCGAGGAGTGCTGCGGCTTCGGCGGCACCTTCGCCGTCAAGAACCCGGACGTGTCCACCGCCATGGGCGCCGACAAGATCGCGGCCGCGGCCGGTACCGGCGCCCGCGTCCTGTGCGGCGCCGACAATTCCTGCCTCGCCCACCTCGACGGCCTGCTGCGCCGCGCGGACAGCCCGATCCGCGCCCTGCACCTCGCCGAGATCCTGGCCGCCACCGAGGAGGAACCGCTGCCGTGACCGGTACCCACCTGGGCATGCCCGCCTTCCCCGCCGCCGCGCCCGCCTTCCCGGCCGCCGCGCGGGAGGCCGTACGGGACGAGGGGCTGCGGGCCAACCTGCGGCACGCCACGCACACCATCCGTGACAAACGCCGGCGGGCCGTCGCCGAACTGGAGGACTGGGACCGGCTGCGCGCCGCGGGCCGGGCCGTCAAGGACCACACCCTGCGCCATCTCGACCGCTACTTGCTCCAGTTGGAGGAGGCGGTCACGGCGGCCGGCGGCACCGTCCACTGGGCCGCCGACGCGGACGAGGCCAACCGGATCGTCACGGACCTGGTCCGGGCGACCGGCGAGCGCGAGGTCGTCAAGGTCAAGTCCATGGCCACACAGGAGATCGGGCTCAACGAGGCCCTGGAGGCCGCCGGGATCGCCGCGTACGAGACCGACCTCGCCGAGCTGATCGTGCAGCTCGGCCACGACCGGCCGTCCCACATCCTGGTCCCGGCCATCCACCGCAACCGGGCCGAGATCCGCGACATCTTCCGCGCGGAGATGGGCGGTTGGGGACGGGCGGCGCCCGAACCCCTCGGCGACGATCCGCGCGAACTCGCCGAGGCGGCACGCCTGCACCTGCGGGAGAAGTTCCTGCGCGCCAAGGTCGCCGTGTCCGGGGCCAACTTCATGGTCGCCGAGACGGGCACCATGGTCGTCTTCGAGTCCGAGGGGAACGGCCGGATGTGCCTGACCCTGCCCGAGACCCTGATCTCGGTCGTGGGCATCGAGAAGGTCGTCCCGACCTTCCGCGACCTGGAGATCTTCCTCCAGACGCTGCCGCGCTCCTCGACGGCCGAGCGGATGAACCCGTACACCACGATGTGGACCGGGCTGGGCCCTTCGAGGGGGGCGGACGGCGACGGCCCCTCCGCCTTCCACCTCGTCCTCCTCGACAACGGCCGCACCGACACCCTCGCCGACGAGGTCGGCCGGCAGGCCCTGCGCTGCATCCGCTGCTCCGCCTGCCTCAACGTCTGCCCCGTCTACGAACGCGCCGGCGGCCACGCCTACGGCTCCGTCTACCCCGGCCCCATCGGCGCGATCCTCAGCCCCCAACTCCGCGGCACCGGAAGCGCGATCGACGCCTCACTGCCCTACGCGTCCACCCTGTGCGGAGCCTGCTACGAGGTCTGCCCGGTCGCCATCGACATCCCCGAGGTCCTCGTCCACCTCCGCGAGCGGGTGGCC
Source organism: Streptomyces sp. Sge12 (assembly GCF_002080455.1). Lineage (NCBI taxonomy): Bacteria > Bacillati > Actinomycetota > Actinomycetes > Kitasatosporales > Streptomycetaceae > Streptomyces > Streptomyces sp. Sge12. The sequence goes on along the minus strand of NZ_CP020555.1, from coordinate 1,392,614 downwards.
CAGGGCGGCCCGGTGACCCGCGGCGGCGTCCGCGTCACGCTCCGCCCCGCGGACGGCCACACCGCCGAACGGGCCGCCATGCGGGCCGCCCGGCTGCTCCTGGACCGCCCCGGGGCCCTGCGCGCGGCGGAGCGGCTGCTCGCCCGGGCCCGGCGCCTGGCGCCCCGCAGGCTCCCCGGCGCCGGGCGGGCCTGGACCGACAGCCGCGAACTGCCCACGGTGCCGGCGGAGTCCTTCCGCGACTGGTGGGCCCGGGAACGGAGCGACCCGCGATGAGCAGCAAGGACCGCATCCTGGGCCGGATCCGCCGGGCGCTGCGCGACGACGCCCCCGCGGTGGAGATCCCCCGCGACTACCTCCACGTGCACGGCGCCCGCACCCCGGCCCAGCGGGTGGACCTGCTCGCCGCCCACCTCGCCGAGTACCGGGCCGTGGTCCACCGCACGGACGAGGAGGGGCTGCCCGCCCTGATCGCGCGGCTGCTCGCGGAACGGGGCGCCCGGTCCGTGCTGGTTCCGCCCGGTCTGCCCCCGCACTGGCTCCCGGCCGCGGGCCCGATCCGGGTCCCCGACCGCGTCCCCGACCGGGCGGCTTCCACCCCGTACGAACTGGACCGGGTCGACAGCGTGGTCACCGGCTGCGCCCTGGCCGTCGCCGAGACCGGCACGATCGTCCTGGACGCCGGCCCGGACCAGGGCCGGCGGCGCATCACCCTGGTCCCGGACCACCACATCTGCGTGGTCCGCGTCCCGGACCAGGTGGTGGACTCCATTCCGCAGGCCCTGCCGCTCCTCGACCCGACGCGCCCGCTGACCTGGATCTCCGGCCCCTCCGCCACCAGCGACATCGAGCTGGACCGGGTGGAGGGGGTGCACGGCCCCCGCACGCTCGAGGTGGTCCTCGTCGGCACACAATGAGGGCATGCCCTCCCACATCGCCCTCACGGCACTCCTCGTCCGCGACTACGACGAGGCCATCGACTTCTACACCCGCGCCCTCGGCTTCGACCTCGCCGAGGACACCGCCCGCCCGGACGGCTCCCGCTGGGTCGTGGTCCGCCCGCCCGGCGCCACCGAGTCCGCCCTGCTGCTGGCCCGCGCCAAGGACGAGGCCCAGCGCTCCCGGGTCGGCGACCAGACGGGCGGCCGCGTCGGCCACTTCCTGTACACGGACGACTTCGCCCGCGACCACGCCCGGATGACCGCCGAGGGCGTCCACTTCCTGGAGGAGCCGCGCCACGAGCCGTACGGCTCCGTCGCGGTCTTCGAAGACCTGTACGGCAACCGCTGGGACCTGCTACAGCCCGCCGCCCGCTAGCCGGGGAGCCTCCCGTACGGGGTCGACCGGCCGGCCGCCGGCCTCCACCCGGCCGGCCAGCTCCCCGGCCCACCGCACCAGGCCCGGCACGTCGACCCCGTACGGCACCCCGTCCAGCCCCTCGATCCCGGCGGCCCCGCGCCGCAGCAGCCGCGCCCCGCCGACCGCGTTGCCGCGCGCGGCGTGCGTCAACCCGACGGCGAGCTGCGCGAGGCCCCGCCAGAGCGGCGCCGCGGCCGCGGGCCCGGACTTCCAGGCGTCCTCGAACACCTCGTGCGCGTGGAACGGCATCCCGGCGGCCAGCAACCGCTGCGCCTCCCGCACGGTCTCCGCGGCGGACCGCACCACCCCCTCGGGCTGCCGCTCCACGCCGGCGGCCCCGTACGGCAGCGGCCGCCCCAACCCGTCCCGCGGCCGCGCACTGCGCGCCCGCCCGTCAACGTCCCGATCCCGTGCGTTCACCACCCCATCCTCCCTCTCGGTGATTACCGGTGCATGCACACCCCTCTGCGTGGGGTAATGTTCTGCATGTGCCGCCGAGCGCGGGGAAACCCCAGGTCGCAGGCACAACGGGACGTGGCGCAGCTTGGTAGCGCACTTGACTGGGGGTCAAGGGGTCGCAGGTTCAAATCCTGTCGTCCCGACTCGAAGGAGTCGGTCAGGGGCCGTTTCAGAGCAATCTGAAACGGCCCCTTGATCATTATGGGGGCCGGGGCGGTCCGTGTCCGCGATCTCGGGGCGCGGTCAGCGGCCGGGTGCACCGCCCGGAACGCCCCGCCGATACTCGTGCCGTACCGTCTGGTGGCGGTCCGGCGGTCATGTTTTACGATCCGTCCCATGACTGACGGTACGGATCGTACGAGCACTCCCCAGCCGGACCCCGCCGCGGGGCAGGGGGGCTACGGATACCCCCAGGGGACGCCCGGCGGTTACGGCTTTCCGCAGGTCTGGCAGCCCAATCCGTACCAGCAGCCGCAGCCGCAGCCGCAGTCCCTGCCGGGGACCGACGCAGAGCCGCCGCAGCATCCCCAGGCACCCGGGGCGCAGCAGCCGCCCCTGGAGTCCCAGCCGCAGCCGCAGCCACAGTCGACCGGGTTCACGCCCCCGCCCCAGCCCGACTGGCAGGCGATGGCGGACCGTTCGGAGTCGCAGCGGCGGACGCGCAAGCGGATCTGGATGGCCGCCATCGGGCTGGCGGCATGCGGCCTCGGCGTCGGCGCCGGGCTCTTCATCCTGGAGAGAACCGGCAAGGAGGGGAACGCTCCTGGCCCCGGCGCCTCCCGGTCGGCGACCGCCGCCCCCGGCCAGGACACCAACTCGCCCACTGTCCCCGGCGAGCCGAACCTCTTGCGCGACCGTTCCGGCCAGGTCAACATCGCGCTCAGCCCCGACGCCGTTCTCGGCAAGGTGGACAACGGCAACGTGCTGCGCCTGCGCAGCAACGGCAACTCGTACGCGCAGGCCGCCGAGCAGGTGGTCGACGCGTCCAAGGACTTCACCGTCTCCGCCTGGGTCTACAACGAGGCCGAGGGCGGCTCGCGGTTCGCCATCAGCCAGGGCGACGGCACCTCGTACTCCTTCGAGTTGGGTCGCGAGGACAGCAACGGCAAGAAGTCCTGGGTGTTCCGGATGCAGACCGACGAGAAGGGTGCGGCCTCCACCGCCGTGGCCGCCGCCTCGGAAGGCCTGAACACGGTCCGCACCTGGGCCCTGCTGACCGGCGTGTACGACGCCCAGGCCAAGACGCTGACGCTGTACGTCGACGGCAAGGAGGCCGGCCGTGCCCCGGTGGCGGCCGCCTGGTCGGGCCAGGGGCCGCTGCAGCTGGGCCGCTCCCGCCATCACGGGATCTGGAGCGGGCCCTGGGCCGGTGTCATCGGTCACGTCCTGGTGTGGGACAAGCCGCTGAGTGCGGATCAGGTTCTCGCGCTGAAGGGCGGGAAGCTCGACAAGGAGATCAAGCCTGTCGGTTCGTGGCTCGTCGGTTGAGCTCTTTTCGGCCGGGCCGGCCCTGATCCGATCATTACAGGCGGGTCACCCCGGTGGATCGGCGTCTCACGCGTCGGATAGGGTCACCGCTGGCCCGGACACCGGGTTGACGTCCGTAACAGAAACACCCAGCAGACCGCCCGGCTCGACATGCGGCCGAGACTCCACGATGTGAAGGCCCTCAGTTGCCGGGGCGCTCGTACGGCCGTCGTTCTGTTCCGGCACCGGGGGATGAATTGAATACGCTTTCCGTCGTGATTCCGGCGCTCAACGAGGCGCCCAACCTGCCCACCGTGGTCAACTCGGTGCCCACGGGCGCGCTCCGTGCGCTGGGCTGGGAGACCGAGGTCATCGTCGTCGACAACGCTTCCACCGACGACACCGCCGCGGTGGCCGCCGCGCTCGGCGCCACCGTCGTCTCGCAGCCGGAGCGGGGGTACGGCAACGCCTACCACGCCGGGTTCCGCGCGGCCAAGGGCGACGTCATAGCGACCGGCGACGCCGACTGCACCTACCCGTTCGACTCCCTGCCCGAGTTGCTGGGCACCCTGACCGAGGCCGACGTCGAGTTCATGACGACCAACCGGCTCCGCCGCGAGAACCGTTCGGCGATGAAGCGGTCCCACACCGTCGCCAACTACGCACTGAGCGCCCTGAGCCGGGCCCTGTTCCGCAACGGGCTGCGCGACTCGCAGTCGGGCATGTGGGTCTTCCGGCGCTACGTCTGGGACGGCGTCGACGTGAAGTCGACCGGCATGGCCTTCTCCCAGGAGATCAAGAACGCCGCCACCCGGGCCGGCTACCGCTACCTCGAAGTGCCCATCGAATACCGCAACCGCCAGGGCGAGGTGAAGCTCAACGCGCTGCCCGACGGGATGGCCAATCTGCGCCAGCTCTTCGAGCACCGCTTCCGCCGGCCCGGTCAGGGCCGCCCCGCCCGCTACGAACGGCGGCGCACCCCGGCATGAGGAAGCGCCTGATCCGAGCGGCCCTGGTGTTGGCCGTGGCGGCCGCCCTGTGCGCGGGCGCCTGGTCGCTGCCGCCCGTGCGGACGATCCTGCTGGACTCGTTCACCCGTCGGCAAACCGCCTTCATCGAGCTCTACTTCACCGAGAACCCGCGGTTCGACGGAGCGAGCGTCCTCGTTCCCTTCGCCGTGAACGACCACGGCTCAGGAGCCCGGTCACTGGTCGCGACCCTCACCGTCGAGGCTGCCGACGGCAAGGTGCTGGCGACCGAGACCTACCCCGTCGAACCCCACCAGGGCGCCGCGGTCCCGGTCACGGCGCGGATCCGGGCCAAGGGCAACGACGTCGCCCTGGTCCGGGTCTCGCTCACCGGGCACCCGCAGACCCTTCACTTCCGCTTCGGCAAGCCTCCGGAACTCTGATGCGCACCGTTGTCCAGATCACCCCGTACTACCCCCCGCACCTCGGCGGCCTCGAGCGCGTCGTGCTGCACCTGTCGCGCCACCTCGCCGAACGCCACGACGTCCGCGTCGTCACCACCACGCTGGGCTCCGGCGGCGCACCGCGGCGGGCCCGGGAGGACGGCGTCGCCGTACGCAGGCACCGCGCCGCCGAGTTCGCCCACACCGCGATCGCGCCCGGGCTCCTCGGCTCCCTCCTGGCCGCGCCGCGCGGCGCCGTGCTGCACGCGCACTGCGCGCACGCCCTCCTGCCGGAGACCGTGGCGCTCGCCGCCCGGCTGCGCCGACAGCCGTTCGTGCTCCACTTCCACCTCGACGTGGACGCCAGCGGCCGGCTCGGCGGACTCCTGCCCGCCTACAAGAAGCACGTCTTCGGACGGGTCGCGCGCGCCGCCGCGGCGGTCATCGTCCTGACCGAGCAGCAGGCCCGCTTCGTCGAGGACGCCTACCGGGTGCCGCCCGACCGGGTGCACGTGGTGCCCAACGGCGTCGCTGCGGAGTTCTTCCGGTCCGCCGCCGTCCCGGCCGGCGCAGCCACCGCGACCGCCACCGACCGGCCCCTGCGGCTGCTCTACGTCGGCCGCCTCAGCGCCCAGAAGAACGTGGCACGCCTGCTCGACGCGATCGACCTGACCGAGGCCCCGGTCACGCTCCGCATCGTCGGCGGCGGCGAGCTCGACGCCGACCTGCGCGCCCGTGCCGCCCGCCTCGGCCTCGGCGAGCGCGTCGAGTTCACCGGGCCCCTGCACGGCGGGGACCTCCTCGCCGCCTACGCGGACGCCGACGCCTTCGTGCTGCCCTCCGACCGCGAGGGCATGCCCCTCGCCGCGTTGGAGGCCATGGCCGCGGCCCTTCCCGTCCTGGCCACCGACGTCCCCGGCACCACGGAACTGCTCCGCGGCGTCGGCCTGCTGGCCGCACCGGAGCCGGCCGCGCTCGCCGCCGCCGTGGACCGCCTCGCGTCCGACCCCGCCCTGCGCGCCCGGCTGGCCGGCCGCAGCGCCGAGCGGGCCCGCCGCCACACCTGGGAGGAAGTCACCCGGCAGGTGGAGCTCGTGTACCGGAAGGCAGGGATATGAACCCGCCCCCCTGGCTGCGCGGACGGCTCGGCGTCCTGCTGAGCCTCGGCCCCGCCTGCGCCGTCGAGACGCTGCCCGGCGTCCCCGCCCTCCTGCTCGCCCCGGTCGGCCTGTGGCTGCTCTTCGCCGCACCCGTCCTGCTGCTGCGCGGCTTCACCGACAGGGTGGTCTCCACCCGCAGCGGCTCCCTCCTGCTGGCGGCCGGCCTCGCCGTGCTCCTCGACATCCTCGTGGCGCTGGGCGTCAACACCGTGCTTCCGCTGCTCGGGGTGGAACGGCCCCTGACCCGGTTGGCGCTGGCGTCGGCGACCACCCTCGTGCTCCTCGTCCTCGGAATCCTCGCCCCCCAGTCACCACGGCCCCTCCTGCGCGGCGCACCCCGCCGCGGCGCCCGCCCGGTCGCCTGGACGGCCGGGGCCGCACTCCTGCTGTCCGTGGCCGGACCGATCAGGCTCAACAACGGCTTGGGCGGCGCCGTCAGCACGGCCGCCCTGGTCGTCGTCACGGCGCTGATCGTCCTCCTGCTGGTACGCCGCGGACGCTGCTCCCCGCTCGTCCTGGAGGCCGGGCTCTACGCGGCCTCCGCCACCCTGCTGCTGCTCACCTCCCTGCGCGGCTGGTACATCACCGGGCACGACATCCAGCGCGAGTACCTCTACTTCCGGCTCACCCTCGGCGGCGGCTTCTGGGACATCTCCGCCTACACCGACCCGTACAACGCGTGCCTGAGCATCACCCTGCTGCCGGTCAGCGTGTTCCGGCTCACCGGCATCGAGGACATCTACGTCTTCAAGGCCGTCCTGCCGCTGCTGTTCGCCCTGACCCCCGTACTGGTCCACCGTGCGGTGCGCAATGTGGCGTCCCCGCTCGTGGCGCTGCTCTCCGCCGTGTTCTTCATGGCGTTCCCGACCTTCTTCACCGACATGCCGTTCCTGGGCCGGCAGGCCATCGCCTTCCTGCTGCTGGCCTGCGCGATGCTCGTCCTGACCGATTCCCGGCGCCCGCTGCCCCTGCGGCGCGCGGTGTTCACCGTGCTGCTCGCCGGGGTGGTCCTGTCGCACTACTCGACGATCTACGTGATCGTCGGCACCCTGGCGACCGCGTTCGCCGTGGACAAGGTCTGGCGGCTGGCCTCCCGGCCGGGCCGCGCCCATCCGCACCGCGCCGTCGGCCAAGGCGGGATGCGGACCTTCCTGACCTGGTGGGCCGTGGCCGTACCGGCCGCGCTCGCCCTGCTCTGGGCCGGTCCCCTCACCCACACCGGTGGCCAGCTCGAAAGCACACTGCGGGTCGTCGCGAGCGACCTGTTCGGGTCCGGCGACGCCCGCGGCGGCTCCTCCGACACCCGCTACAGCCTCTTCGGCGGCGCCGGAGTCACCCCGGGGGAGCGGCTCGCCGAATACCGCGAGGACACCATCGGCTACACCCGGGCCGACCGCGCCGAGGGCAAGTACCTGCCGCTGGAGAACCTCGCGAAATACCCCACGCCCGTGGCGGAGAAGGAGAACCTGCCGCTCACCACCGCCGGCCGGGCGCTGGACACCGTCGGCCTGAGCGTGCCCGCCCTCAACGGGGTGCTCCGGCAGGCCGCCGCCCTGCTGCTCCAAGTCCTGGTCCTGGTCGGGTTCGTGATCGCCCTGCGCGGCCGCAGGAGCCCCTTCACGCCCGTTCGCGACCAGGTCACCCTGACCGTGGGCGCCCTCGCGATGATGGGCCTGTTCACGCTGGTGCCGCAGCTGTCGGTCGACTACAGCGTGCTCCGCGCCTTCCAGCAGGGCCTGTTGTTCTTCGCGCCGTTCATCGCCGCCGGCGCCCTGTGGGCGGTGCGCTGGGCCGGCCGCCGCGCCCTGCCCCTGCTGTGCGTCGTCGTCGCCGGGCTGCTGCTCGACCTGACCGGGGCCGTCCCCAAGGCACTCGGCGGCTACCCCGCCCAGCTCGCGCTGAGCAATTCCGGTCCCTCGTACGACATCTACTACCCGCACGCCGAGGACCGCCGGGCCGCCATGTGGCTCAACCAGCGGGCGGCGGGCGACGACCTTGTCGTCCAGACGGACCGGTACTCCTTCAGCCGTCTGCAGACCCTCCTCACCGTCCGCACGCAGGACAGCGTCCACCCGGCGCTGCTGAGGTCCCAGTCCTACGTCCTGCTCGGCTCCACCCCCACCCGCAAGGACGAGGTCACCGTATTCTTCCGGGGCGACCTCGTGACGTACCGGTATCCGCGCGACCTCCTCGACACCACACGCAACCTGATCTACAGCAATGAAGGGGCGGTGGTCTACCGATGAACCACGTCCGGCGACGGCCCCGGGTCCTGCTCGTCAGCCACTACTACCCGCCGCACGTGGGCGGCATCGAGAACGTCGTCCGCAACGAGGCCCTCCACCTGGCCCGGCACGGCGCCGACGTCACCGTCCTCACCAGCGGCGACCGCGCCGGGACCCACCGCGAGGACGGCGTCCGCGTCGTCCGCGTCGCCGCGTCCAACGTGGTGGAGCGCCGGTCGGGCGTCCCCTTCCCGCTGTTCTCGCCGTCGCTGCTGCCCGCAGCCCTTCGCTGGGCCCGCCACGCCGACGTCGTCCACGTCCACGACTGCCTGTACGCCTCTTCCTGGGCCGCCGGACTCGCCGCGGCCGCCACCCGCACCCCCACCGTGGTCACCCAGCACGTCGGCCTGGTGGCGCACCCCTCGGCCCTCGTACGCGGCGTCCAGCGGGCCGTCTACGCCGTCGCGGGCCGGCTCCAGCTCCGCCGCGCCCGCCGGGTGCTCACCGTCAATGGCGACGTCGCCTCCTTCGTCCGCCGGCTCGGCGCCCGCGCCGAGGCCCGCCACCACCTCGCCAACGGCGTGGACACCGGCCTGTTCCGGCCGCCGGCCGACCCCGCGGAACGCGCCGCGGCCCGAGCGCGGCTCGGTCTGCCGGCCGGGCCCACCCTGGTGCTCTTCGCGGGCCGGCTCGTCCCCAAGAAGGGGTACGACCTCCTCCTCGACGCCCATGCCGGCGACGGCGCCTACGAGCTCGTCCTCGCCGGTGACGGGGACGCCGCGGCCCTCGCCGGACGCTCCGGAGTGCACCACCTCGGCTCCCTGTCCGCCGAGGACCTCGCCGACGCCTACCGCGCCTGCGACGTGTTCGCCCTGCCCTCCACCGCCGAGGGCTTCCCGCTGACCGTCCAGGAGGCGATGGCCTCGGGCCTGCCCGTCGTCACGACCGACGACCCCGGCTACGCCCCGTACGGCCTGGACAGCAGCGTCGCCCTGCTGGTGCCCCGTACCGTTCCGGCGCTGCGGGCCGCGCTCGACGGCCTGGTCGCGGACCCCGCCGGGCGGGCGGCGATGGGAGCCGCCGCCCGCGCGTTCGCCGAGGCGTCCTTCGGCTGGGACCGGCACGTGACGGCGCTGCTCGGGCACTACGGGGACGCCGGCCGTGGGTAAGCACGCCCGGCCTGCGGACCAGATGTTCCGCAGCTCGTTCTTCCTGCTGGCGTCCACGGTCACGACGGCCGGGCTGAGCTTCCTCTTCTGGGTGGTCGTGGCGCGCTTCTACCCGCCCGAGCAGGTCGGGCTGGCCACCTCGCTGATCTCCGCGACCTCGCTGCTGTCCTACCTCAGCATGTTCGGCCTCAACAGCACCCTGATCCGCTTCCCCGCCGAGGGCCGGGCCCGCAACGGCCAGATCACCCAGTCCACGGCCCTGGTGCTGCTGGTCTCCTGCGGCGCCGCCGGGATCTACCTGCTGGGGCTGCCCTGGTACGGGCACAAGCTGCTGTTCGTCCGCGACCACGCGCACCTCGCCGCCCTCTTCGTCCTGTCCTGCGCCTGTGCCTCGCTGAACCTCCTGGTCAAGTCGGTCTTCATCAGCGCCCGCATGGCGCAGTACAACGTGCTGTTCGACGGGATCCTCCAAGGCCTCGCCAAACTCGCCGCGCCCGTCGCCCTGGCCGGGTTCGGCGCGGCCGGAATCCTCGGCTCGGCGGGCATCGGCTACGCGGTCGCCGGCGCCGCGGCCCTGCTGCTGCTCCGGCGCCGCCTCGGCTTCCGGTTCGACTTCCGCACCCGGGGCACCCGGCTGCGCGAGCAACTGCGCTTCTCGGTCGCCAGCTACGTCTCCAGCCTGATCAACCTGGCGCCCGTCCTGATCACTCCGCTGATCGTGCTCCAGAAGCTGGGCGCCGCCGAAGCGGGCTACTACTTCGTCGCCTTCCAGATCGCCGCCCTCCTGAACTCCGTCTCCACGGCCGTGGGCGAGGCCGTCTTCGCCGAGGTCTCCTCCGACCCGTCCCGGTTCGGTGAACTCCTGCGCCGCTCCGCGAAGATCATCGCCGCGGTCCAGGTACCCGCCGTCGCCGTCGTCGCGGCCGGCAGCGGACTGCTCCTGATGGTGTTCGGCGGCGGCTACACCACGGCCGCGAGGGGATTGCTCGGCGTGCTCGCCGTCGCCGCGCTCCCCGTCGCCCTCAACACCTGGGCGTGCTTCGGCCTGAAGCTGGCCCAGCGGATGAAGCAACTCATCGCGGCCAACGCCGTCCTCGCGAGCACCACCATCGGCCTGGCCGCGTGGTGGGCGCCGCACGGGCTGGTCCGGGTCGGCTGCGCCTGGGGCATCGGCAATCTGGCCGCCGGACTCTTCGCCACCGCCGCCCTGTTGCGCGGCCGGCCGTCCGCGCCCCGCCCGCCGGAACCGGACGCCGACCCCGGACCGGGCCCGGCCCTCGTCGACACCCTGCCCCTGCGCGCCGTGCGGCTGCCCGGGCCCGCGGCCGCCGCCCCGCCGTCCGCGGCCCCGCTGTCCGCCGCCGCGCCGTCCGCCGCACCACCTGCCGAGAGGTACCGCCCGTGAAGATCGTGGTGATCAACGCCTACGTCCGGGAGAACGCGGGCGACGCCGCGCTGCTCTCCGTCTGCCTGCGCCAGATCCGCGAGGCGTTCCCCGGCGCCGACGTCCGGGTCGCCGGCATGGAGGACCCCGCCGTCCACCCCGCGTTCGAGGACGCCCCCAACCTCGGCTCGATCCGCCGCCACGTCGCCGACGGCACCGCTTCGCGTTCCCGCCGGATCCTGCGGAAGGTGTACGTCGGCGCGGCCGGTGCCGGCCTCCTCCTGCTGCCCCGGACCGCGGCCGCCCTGCTGCGCAGGGCCTTGCCCGCCGAGGCCCGGCGCGAGGCGGACGCCCTGGCCGGCGCCGACCTGGTGGTGTCCACCGGAGGCGCGTACGTCCTGGCCCGCCCGGGCCTCGACGGCCACCAGAACGTCTTCTTCGTCCTGCTGCCCGTCCTGCTCGCCCAGCGGGCCGGCGTGCCCGTCGTCTTCGCCCCGCAGTCCTACGGCCCCTTCCCCTCGCCCCTCCAGCGGCGCCTGGTCGCCCGCGCGCTGGGCCGGTCCCCGCTCGTCCTGGCCCGCGAGGACGTCAGCGCGGCCCAACTGCGCGGCTGCGGCCTGCCCGACACGGTCGTCACCCGCGGCGTCGACTCGGGCTTCGCGTTCGACCCGCCGCCGTCCTCCGACTGGCGGGCCCGGCTCGGCGTGCCACCGGAGCAGCGGCTCGTCGGGGTCACGGCCAGGCGCTGGCTGGCCCCGGCCGCCCAGGACGCGTACGAACGGGCCCTGGCCGCGACGATCGACTCCGTCCAGGCCACCGGAGCCCGCGTCGTGCTGATCCCGCAGGTCAGCACCGACTACCTGGGCGACGACGACCGCATCGTGGAACGCCGGATCGCCGCCCACTGCACCCAGGAGCCCCTGCTGATCGAGGACCGGGTGGACTACCGCGACCTCAAGGGCGTCTACCGGGAGTGCGCCCTGCTGATCGGCACCCGCTTCCATTCGGTGATCTTCTCGCTGACCAGCGGCGTGCCCTGCGTGGCCATCGAGTACGAGCACAAGACCCGCGGCATCATGGCCGATCTCGGCCTCGGCGCCCACGTGCTGGCCATCGAGGACGTCACACATGCCCGGCTGTGGGCGCTGGTCGCACCGCTGCTCCAGGACGACGTGGACTACCGCGAGCAGCTGCGGCGCCGCCTGCCCGGCTACGTCGCCGAGGCGGAGCGCTTCCCCGGCCTGCTGCGGGCCGCCCTGTGAACTCCCGCACGGTGGCCGTCGTCACCCCCTACTACCCGCCGCACCTCGGGGGAGTCGAGCAGTACGCGGCCCGGGTCGCCCGGGCCGTGCACGAGGCGCCCGGCCTCGACGCCGTCGTCCTCACCAGCCGGCCGGGCCTGCGCACCCGCACCTCCGTGGAGGACGGCGTGCGGGTCGTCCGGCTCGGCGCCTGGTTCCGGCTCTCCAACACGCCCGTGAGCCCCCTGTGGCCCCTTCAGCTGCGGTACTGGCTGCGCCGTACGGGCGCCGACGTGGTCCATGCGCACGCCCCCGTACCGGGTCTCGGCGACCTCGCCGTGGCCATGGCGGGCCACCGGCCGGCCGTGCTCACCTACCACGCCGGCCCGATGCACAAGGGCGGGCCCGGAACCGGCGCCGCGGACCGCCTCATCGGCCTGTACGAACGCCGGCTGCTGCCCCGGGTGTTCGCCCGGGCCCGCGCCCTGGTCGCCGTGTCCCCCGTCTCCCTGGCCGCCGGACGGCCCGGAGCCCTGGAGATCAGTCCGGGCGTCGACACCGGCCGCTTCACGCCGGGCCCGCCGCCCTCCACCCGACCGCCGACGCTCCTCTACGTCGGCCGCATCGACCGGTCCTCGGCATGGAAGGGGGTCGATGTCCTCGTCCGCGCCCTGGCCGACGTACCCGGGGCCCGGCTGCGCCTGGTCGGCGGCGGCGACGCGGTCGACGACCAGCTCGCCCTGGCCGCCTCGCTCGGCCTCGCGGACCGGGTCACCGCGTCCGGCGAGCTGACCGGACCCGATCTCGTCCGCGCCGTGCGCGAAGCGGCGGTGCTGGTCCTGCCCTCCGTCACGGCGGCCGAGTCGTTCGGCATGGTCCTCGTGGAGGCGATGGCCTGCGGCACGCCGGTGGTCGGCTCGCGGGTCGGCGGCATCCCGTACGTCGTCGAGGACGGGCGGACCGGCCTGCTGGTGCCGCCCGGCGACCCCGGCGCCCTGGCGGGCGCCTGCCGGCGGCTCCTGGCGGACGGCGCGCTGGCGGACCGGCTGGGCGAGGCGGCGCTGCGCACCGCTCGTGAGCGGTTCTCCTGGGACGGCCTCCTGGCCCGGTACGTGGACCTGTTCCGCTCGCTGTGACCGGCGGCCGCCCCCCGGGGCGACACGCCCCTATTGGGGCTGCTTCTTCGCGTACTCCTCGATGGCCGCCCGGAGCGCGGCGAACGCGGGCTTCGCGGAACCGTCGTAGCGACGCAGCCCGTAGTACTTCGAATGGCTCTTGTCGTTGCCGGTGGCCGTGTCCTGATGGGCGAACCAGAAGGCGGCGGCCACGTACTTCTCCTTCGCGGCGGTGGGCACGGTGTCGGTGGCGATCCGCGCCTGGAACTCCTCGCTGACGTGCGTGATGTTCTCCGTCCGGGACTTCTCGTCGGCGGCGGGGTTGCCCGGACCGTTGGTCGGCGCGCCCGTCTCCGTCAGCCACACGGGCATGCCGGGTGTTCCGTGCCGCTCGGCGATGCCGACCAGGTTCTCCCCGGCGCTGCTGATCTCCGTGAACACCTTGCCGTCGTGCGGGAGCTGGGGCCAGGCGTAGGGGTGGTAGCTGAGCGCGTCCACCACCTTGTTGCCGCCGAGCCGGGAGACCTGTTCCAGGAAGTCCAAGTGGGAGACGTACTTGATGGATGGCCAGGTGCCGACGGCGGCCAGACCGCCCATCAGCACGTACGCCGCCGGGTCGGCCTCGCGCAGGGAGGCTGCGGTGGACTTGAGCAGGGTGGTGTACGCCTTGGCGTCGGGCTCCGGGTACCAGAACTGGGGGAGGTTGGGCTCGTTCCAGACCTCCCACGTGTGCACGCCCTGGGGTGCGTAGCGCAGGGCGGCGAGCTTCGCGAACGCGGCGAACTTCTTGGGGTCGGCCGGCGGACACGTGGGACGGTGCCCGGTACAGGACTCGGCCCGCGCCCATGCGGGGGTGTAGGCGACGGTGGCGAGGACGTCGAGGTTGCGTTCGCGGGCCGCCTTCACGATCCGGTCGAAGCGCTGCCACTGGTAGGTGCGCGGGCTGTCGGGCTGGATGTTGTTCCAGGACAGGTCCACCCGGATCCAGGTGGTGCCCAGGCCGACCGCGTCGTTGAGGGCGGCGGCCAGGCCGTCGTCGGACTTCCAGGTCAGCGTGTCACCGTAGGAGAGACCGAGTCGCAGGTCGTGCTTCTTCGGCGGCTCGGGCGGCCGCTGGGACGCGGCGGCGGAACGCCCGCCCGCGTCGGACGCCGGGCCCGTCGAGGAAGCCGCCGCCACAACCGTCGCGGTGGTTGCCAGGACGAAGGAGACGAAGGCGACGACGAGCCGCTGCCGCGTACTTGAATGCCCCACCATGGGGTCAGCCTAAGCCAAGTGTGCGACTGCTCCTTCCCCGTCCCGGTCCGGGTCCGTGCCCTGCCCGCACGTGTGCGCACGCCCGGCCGCGGCACCCGGCCCCGGCGGATCACGGCGGCGGTGTCAGTGTGCGGGGCTATTCTTCCGGCCACAGACCACCGACTGTAAGGACCATGCGAATTGACCGGCATGTCTGCTTTTCCGCTGCCCTTCCAGGCCTCCCGTTCCCTGTCGTTCGCGACCCCCCGCACCCTGCGGGAACTCGAGGTCATGCAGTGCAGCGCGCACCTTCGGGCGAAGCCGGGCTGGTTCGACAAGATGAACGATGCCGACATCGTCGCCAGGTGGACGAGGGAGGCGATCGACCAGGGCCTCACCGAGGCGCAGGTCCGGTACGTGCTCGCCGAACTCGAGCACTACGCCGCGCTGCGCGACGGGGGAACGGGCATCGAGGTGTCCGCCGTCGACGGTGTGTGGCAGTCGGACACGCTGGTCGACGACAAGCTCACCTCCCGGCTGCGTGAGGCGGTCCGGGTCCTGGAGGAGGTTCCCGAAGAGGAGAGGGACTGGCATCCCGGATCCGGCGGCCAGGTACTGGATCTGGTTCATCCCTCGCTGTTCTGCCTGGTGAGGGATGTGAGCGGCGCACCCGACGGGGCTTGGCGCAATCCCACGGACCGCTGGTCGAAGTACGAGTTCTCGGAGAAGTTCCAGTGGCTGCCCACGGACGTCGACGTGGCCGACGACGGCGGTGCCACCTTCCGTTCGTACGTCAACAACGTCCACCCCGAGACCCACCACGAGCTCGCCGCGGTCCTGCCGGACCTGTTCGCACGCATGCTGCCGCTGCTGGAGAGGGTGCTCACCGATCTGCGCCATCCGCGGCCGCTGCGGATCGAGCCCGATCCCTACGGGTGGTACGACTCGGAACCGCAGCGCCCGGACAAGTCCGCCTTCGATGATGCCGCGCTCTACGCGGAGGCCCTGCGTGCGTGGGAGGCGGCCCAGGACGACTGGTGGGAGAACCGGCGCCCGGTCGTCCCGGACGCCCCGGCCTTCACCCCGCCCGCTCTGCCCGAGCAGTCCGCCCGGGTCGACCTGCGCGGCCGCCGCCTCCAGGTCATCGTCAAGCTGGCCACCATTCATCTCACGCCGGACCGGCCCGAGTACGCGGGCGGCTCCTGGCACGTCGAGGGGATGCTGAACGAGCGGATCGTCTCGACCGGTATCTACTACTGGGACAGCGAGAACATCACCGAGAGCCGGCTGGCCTTCCGGGCGGCGCTCGACGACCCGCACTACGAGCAGAACGACGACAACGGCCTGCGGGACGTCTACGGCCTGGAGGACGAGGATGCACTGAACCAGAGGCTCGGATCGGCGGCGACGCCGGCGGGCCGGTGCCTGGCGTTCCCGAACATCCTCCAGCACCGTGTCGGCTCGTTCCGCCTGGCGGACCCCACCCGCCCGGGACACCGCAAGATCCTCGCCTTCTTCCTGGTCGACCCGTCGGAAAGCATCGTCTCGACCTCCGACGTGCCGCCGCAGCAACCGTGGTCCGACACCTCGACCATGACGCTCGAGGAAGCCAAGGAGCACCGCGAACAGCTCATGCGGGAACGCAAGTTCTTCGTCGACGAGCACAATGAGCAGCTCTACGAACGGGAGTTCTCCCTCTGCGAGCACTGATGCCGCTGTCCGCGCAGGCTCAGGGAGCGCCGTCCGCCGGTGGGGTGGTGCGGGGTTCTGCGCGGATGCCGGCGATGACCACCGTGATGAGGCAGAAGGCGATGACCGTCTCGGCCCAGAGGAAGGCGATGTAGTCCAGCAGGCAGCCGATCGGCGGGGCGCCCGGGGCCGTGTTGCGGAAGGCGGCCAGGGCGAAGAGGGTCGCCGCCATCCAGCCGAGGGCGGGCCAGGTGAGCCCCTTGCGCCGGGTGACCAGGTACCAGCCGCCGATCAGGACCGAGACGGCGAGCGCCCACATCGCGAGCATCATGAAGATCGCGAAGAGGAACACGCTGTTGGACCGGGCCAGTTCGATGTCGAGGACTGCGATGCCCTGCGTCGTCGTGGCGTCGACCGTCGCCGAGAAGAGGACGTCGTTGTTGGAGAGCGTGACGCGGACCGGGACCTTCTCGCCGCCGAGCACCGCGCCGAACTCGACGTCCGCCCCGTACGCGTCGAACGGGTAGTCCGTGATCGAGCCGCCCGTCAGGGCGACGGGCACGTCCAGCGTGGAGATGCGCTGGTGGGCCTTGAAGGTGAGGTCGCCGCGGGTCGCCGTCGAGGTCTGGACGGTGAGGTCCTCGGCGGGGGAGACGCCGCCGGCCTCGGCGAGGGTGCCGCGGGGGGTGACCAGGACGCGCAGGGTCATCTCGCGGCCGGCGGCGTCGACCCGCTGGATCGTGGCGTTGATGTCGATGCGGTCCCGGTCGGTGCGGCCCGCCGTGTACACCGTGTCCAGGGCCTGGCGTTCCCCGAACTGCAGCCACGCCCCCACGGTGACCGCCGCCACGATGGCGATCAGGAGCAGGCCCGGCAGCAGTGGGACGCGGCGTGCGGGGTGTGCGGGGCGGTGCGGGTTCGGCACGGTGGCTCCGGTGGTGCGGGGGCTGGGCGGGGGCGGATCAGGCGGCGGGCTTGCCGGGCTGGTCGTGGGTGGAGCAGTGGATGCCGCCGCCGCCCGAGGCGATGGTGTCGATCTTCACCATGACGACGTCCCGCCGGGGGAAGTGCTCCCGCAGGATCCCGCGGGCGCGGTCGTCCGCCTTGCGGTCCCCGAACTGCGGCATGAAGACGGAGTCGTTGGCCACGTAGAAGTTGGCGTACGTGGAGACGAAGTCGTCGCCCTCGCCCGTGATCCGGTTCAGGTCGGGCTGCGGCAGGTCGATGACCTCGAAGCGGCGGCCGCGCGCGTCCGTCGCCTTCGACAGGACCGACTTGGCCTGGTCGGCGGAGCGCGACCAGGAGTCCGGCGGGGTGCCGGGGTGGGCGCGGTCCAGCAGCACCACGCCGGGGGCGGTGAAGCGTACGAGGCTGTCGACGTGCGCGTCGGTGATGTCCTCCCCGCGTACGCCGGCCAGCCAGATGACCTTCTGGACGCCGAGGGTCTGCTTGAGCTCGGCCTCGATGGTGTCCCGGGACTTCCCCCGGTTGCGGTTGTCGTTGACGATCGAGCTCTCGGTGACCATCAGGGTGCCCTCGCCGTCGGTCTCGAACGAACCGCCCTCGGCGACGAGCGGGGCCTGGGTCCGGGGGATCCCGTACTTCTGCAGCAGCAGGCGTCCGACCTGGGCGTCGTTCGTGTGCTCCTGCTTGTTGCCCCAGCCGTTGAAGTTGAAGTCGACCCCGATGACCTTGCTGCCCTCCTCGACGAACACGGGGACGGTGTCGCGGGCCCACAGGTCGTCGACGGCCAGCGGGACGACCTCGACCTCGGAGCCGCAGGCCCGCTGGGCCGCCGCCACCTGGTCGGGGCGGGCCATCATCACGACCGCCTCGTACTCGCCGACGGCCCGGGCGATCCGGGCGATGTCCTCGCGTACGTAGGGCAGGTCCTGCTCCCAGACCGAGGCGAGGGCCGGCCACGACATGAAGGTGCGGGTGTGGCTCTCCCACTCGGCGCCGAAGCGGCGCTTTCCGTCGGCGGCGGGCTGCGCGGAGCCGTCGGCGCCGGGCTGCGCGCCCGATTCGGCGGGACCGCAGGCCGCGGCGCCGAACACGGCGGCGCCGATACCGGCGAGGGTGCGCAGGACGGTCCGGCGGGTGGGGGGTGTGAACGACACGGGGGACTCCGATCGTGTGCTGGCGGAGCGAGGGGCGTCCGGCCAGGACGGGCACGGGAGGCGTGGCACGGGCCGGCGGGCCGGGCCCTACCCAAAGGGTGCACGCTTTGCACCGAGAAAGGCTGGTACGCACGGGAAAGTGATGCGGCCAGATGTCGTCCACTGTTGCACTGACTGGAAATTCAGTCAATTTGCGCATCGAGGGAACCTAGTCGGCCGATCTCGACTCCGATCGCCCCGCGCATGAGGTCGCGGGCGTGCCCCACCGGCAGCAGGCCGCTCAGCCAGCGGCTGCTCAGCCCCTCCAGGAGGGCGGTCAGCCGCTCGGCGGCGGAGCCGACGGCGGCGGGCGCCGCCGCCGGGCACACGGCGGCCAGCAGTCCGGCCACCTCCTCCACCCAGGCCGCTCCGGCGGCGGAGAGCTCGTCGCGCAGTTCCGGGTCGAAGATCGTGTGGGCCCGCAGCTCTCCCCAGGCCGTGCTGTTCTCGCGCACCTCGGGCAGGTCCTGGAACTCCAGCAGCAGGATCCGTTCCAGGAGCTGCCGCGGGTCGGTGCCGGCGGGCGGGACCCCCGCCCCGTCGGCGGCGCCGGTGTAGCGGTCGGCCCGGTCGGTGATGAAGGCCAGCGCCTGCCGCAGGATGCCGGTGCGGTCCTTGAAGTGGTAGTAGATCAGGGCGGTCGACACGCCGGCCTCGGCCGCCAGCTCGCCCACCCGCAGCCCGCGGACCCCGCGTCGCGCGATGACCCGGGCGGCGCCCTCCAAGATGGCCCGTCTGCGATCCGACACTGGGTGATCCTCCCTTCCGGCGATGTGCGTCTCGCATTGTCCCACATTGACTGAAACTTTAGTTAGCGGCACGATGCGGCCCAGGTCATTGCCGCATCGTTGAAAGAGCCACCGCATGTTCGCTCAGCCTCCCGGCGTACAGCCCGGCCTCACGGCCCTGTCCGCCGAAGACCCCCACGAGATCGGTGGCTACCGCCTCCACGCCCGGCTCGGCTCCGGCGGAATGGGGGTGGTCTACCTGGCGTACACGCCGGGCGGCCGGCCCATCGCGCTCAAGGCCGTCCGGCGGGAGTTCGCGGCGGACCCCGAGTTCCGCGAGCGTTTCGCCCAGGAGGTCGCGAGCGCCCGCCGTATCCACGGCCTCTTCACCGCGCAGGTGGTCGACTCGGGCGAGGACGAGCGGACCCCGTGGCTCGCCACCGCCTACGTACCCGGCCCCTCGCTGCACCAGGTCGTCCAGCGGCACGGACCGCTGCCGGTGCGTACGGTGCTGCTGCTCGTCGCGGGCATCGCCGAGGCCCTCCAGGAGATCCACCGGGTGGGCGTCGTCCACCGGGACCTCAAGCCCGCCAACGTGCTGATCGCGGGGGACGGGCCGCGCGTGATCGACTTCGGCATCGCGCGCGCGGCCGACGCCGCCGCCCTCACCGGTGCGGGCCTGCGCATCGGTACCGCCGCGTTCATGGCGCCGGAGCAGGCGCTGGGCCGTCCGGTGACGTCCGCGACCGACGTCTTCGCGCTCGGGGCGCTCGCCGGGTTCGTCGCGGGCGGGGTCCCGCCGTTCGGGAACGGGCCGGAGTCCGGCGCCCTGTACCGGGTGGTCCACGAGCACCCGGACCTCGGCCGGATCCCCCGTGAACTGCACGAACTGCTGTCGTGGTGCCTGGCCAAGCCTCCGGAGGACCGCCCCACGACCGCCGACCTGATCGCCGCGGTCCGGGCCCACCCCCTGGTGGGCCCGCGGCCGCAGTTCACCGAGGGCTGGCTGCCCGGGCCGGTGCTGGAGGAGGTCGGGGTACGGAGGCAGGCGCCGGGCGGGCCGGCCGGGCCGGGCGGGTCGGCACTGTCCGTCCCGCCTGCGCCGTCTGCCCCTGCCGCCCGTCCCGTACCGGAGCACCTGCAGCCGACCATGGCCGCGGATCCCGCCGCCTACCCGGCACCCGCACCCGCACCCGCCCCGGGTCCGGGGCCGCGCGGGACCATGCCCTACGCCCCGGCCCCGCACCCCCCGGCCCTGCCCCCGGCCGGGCCCGTGCGTCGTGACCGGCGGCGCGGCCGGAGCCGGCTGCCCGTCCTCGCCCTGGCCGCCGCGGCCCTGCTGGCCTGCGCCGGCGGCGCCTACTGGTTCGGCTTCCCGCCCGAGGAGCCGGACCCCGCCGGGGACCCCGCCACCGGCGCGCCCCGTACGCCCGCGGCCTCCGCGTACGTCCCCGGATACGTACAGACCGCGCTCACCGCCCCCGATTCCGGCTACGAGTTCGATCTCCGTGCCGGGAAGGTGGTCCCCGCCGAGAGCGCCGCCTGGTACCTCGCCCGCACCTCCGACGCGTTCCTGCCGTCCGAGGAGTCCGACGCCTTCGTCGCCGACGGAAGCGGAGAGCTGACCCCGGACGACTGCGCGCGGGGGATCGAGACCCGGCCGGTCACGACCCTGCCCTTCAAGGCGCTCGCTGACGAGCGCCCCTTCTGCGTACGAAGCCCTGACCAGCGGGAAGTCGCGATCGTACGGCTCGTCGAAGCGACCTCCGCCGGGTCCGTCACCATCGCCGTCGATCACTTCCGCACGCGCTGACCGGAGCAAGCGGAACCGGTCCGGGGCGGCAGGGCGACCTGCCGCAAAGGTTGACTGAATTTTCAGTTAAAGGGAAGATGCCGTGCATCCCGCCCCTCCTCATCAGGGAGTCACCATGGATGTCCACCCCCGCACCTCGCGCCGCCGCGTGCTCCAGTTCGGCGCGGCCGCCCTGCCGCTCGCGGCCCTCGGCTCCACCGCCCTCCCGGCGTCCCTGGCGCGCACGGCCTCGGCCGCGGAGACCGGCACGCTCCGCATGCCGGCCGAGACCGACCGGCACGTCCGCACGTACATGGCCTGGCCGGCCCTCTCCTCCGTGTGGGAGACCGGCCTCGGCGCGGTACGCCGGGACATCGCCGAGGTGGCGCACGCGATTTCCCGCTACGAGCCCGTCGTGGTGCTGGCCCGCCCCGGCCAGGTCGCCGAGGCCCGCTACCAGTGCGGACAGGGCGCCTACTACGGCATCCAGGTCATCGACATTCCCAACGACGACCTCTGGATCCGGGACTTCGGCCCCACCTTCGTCGTCGCCCCCGGTGCCATCGCCGGTGTGGACACCAACTTCAACGGCTGGGGCAAGGCCGGGACGGCGTACGCCCAGCCCTTCGCCCATGACGCGGCGGCGGCCCGCACGCTGCTCGCCGAGTACGAGGTGAACCGGATCCGGGCCGGTTTCGTCGGCGAGGGCGGCTCCCTGGAGACCGACGGCGAGGGAACCCTGCTGGCCACGGTCAGCTCGATGGTCAATGCCAACCGGAACCCGGGCATGAGCCAGGACCGGGTCGAGCAGGCCATGAAGGCGGCGCTCGGCATCGACAAGGTGATCTGGGTACCGGGCCTCGCCGGCCAGGACATCACCGACTGCCACATCGACTGCCTGGCCCGGTTCATCTCCCCGGGCCGGGTCATCCTCGACAAGCCCGGCCCCGGCGCCGACAAGAAGTGGGTGGCGGTCTACGAGGAGACCAAGCGGGCCCTGCAGAGCGCCACCGACGCCCACGGCCGGCGCCTGGCCATCACCGAACTGCCCGGACCGGACCGGCGCGAGATCCGCGGCCGGGGCGAGGAGTTCCTGTCCAGCTACACCAACTACTACACGGCCAACGGAGCGGTGATCGCCCCGCAGTTCGGCGACGGACCCGCCGACGGCGTCGCCCGCGCCATCCTCCAGGCCGCCTACCCGGGGCACCGGGTCGAGCAGCTCGCCATCGACGGCATCGCCTCCGGCGGCGGCGGAATCCACTGCGCCACCCAGTCGCACCCGGCCGTGCCGCCGGCCGTCTGATGGCCGGGTCGTCCCGGCCGGCGCGGACGGCCCGGCCCGCCGGGGCGGCCCGCGCACCGTCCGGCACTCCTGGTGACGGGCCGCGTACGTGCGCACCCGATCACCCCGGTAGGGTGCGGAGCATGGCGTCTCGTAGTACTCAGATCCTCGAAGCGGCCGCCCGGGTGATCGCCCGGCGCGGTGTACGCGGGCTGCGCGTGGAGGAACTCGCGGCCGAGGCCGGCGTCTCCACGGCCCTGATCTACTACCACTTCAAGGACCGTACGGGCGTCCTGCGCCATACGCTCGAGTTCATCAACGACCGCGCCGAGCGCTACACCACCGAACGGGACCCGGACGAACCGCCGCTCACCCCGCGCGAGGAGCTGGAGGAGACCCTCCTCCTGGAACTCCAGGACACCGTGGACGTACGGGAGAACAGCTCGGCCTGGGGCGAACTGCGGGCGAGCGCCGTCTTCGACGAGGTGCTGCGCGAGGACCTGGCGCGGGCGACCCTGGTGTGGGTCCAGGAGGTGGCCGCGCTGCTGGGCCAGGTCCGGCCGATGGTGCCGGCCTCCGCGCTCGCCGCGGCCGCCGAGCGGCTCACCGCCCTCCTGGAGGGCCTGAGCATGCGCTGGCTGAGCGGCGGTATCAAGATCGACCACGCCCGTGAGCTGATGCGGGGCGCCATCGACGCCGAACTGGCGGGCCTCGCGCAGAACTGACGCCGCCGGACCGGGCTCGTTCCGCCCCCCGCGGCCGGGGCGACGCCCGCCGGATCGCCGTGTTTTCTGCGCTGGAGCCGGGTCGTCCCTTTCGCCCCGCGCCCGCACAGGGGCCGTTCCGCGCCCCCCGGCTCCGCGCCGCGCCGCCCGGCTCCGTGCCGCCCCCGACTCGGCCCCGTACGGGCTCCGCGCGGCTTCTCCCCGTCTCCTGGGCGCCACCTGCCGGTCCCGCGTTCGACTCCTTCGCATCCTTGCGGACCGGGTCCGTTCAGCCTCTTGACTGAATTTTCAGTCAATGTCAGAGTGAGGATTCCGAGCAGGGCGGGCCGAACCCCCCGCCCCTTCGGACCGCCGGCCGGCCCGTGCCACCTCACGGGCCCGTGCCCGGCCCGCACTCCTCGACGCACCCCTTGAGGCGTCCCCCGGCGCGCCATCGGCCTTCGGCCGCCGCCTCGCGCACCACACCATCCGGACGGGCGACGCCCCGGCCCCGGCCGTACCCTCGCCCGCCTTCCGGAGGAAGGAATGATCATGATGGTTTCGACCGGCCCGAAGGCCGGGCGGGACGGCCGGGGGACCTCATGCCCCTGACCCCCACCGAACGCGACCGGCTGCTGCTCTTCACCGCAGCCGAACTGGCACGCGCCCGGCACGCCCGCGGCCTGCGGCTCAACGTGCCGGAGGCGACGGCGCTGATCGCGGACACGGTCTGCGAGGCGGCGCGCGACGGACTGCGCCTGGCCGAGGCCCTGGAGCGGGGGCGTGGCGTCCTCGGTCCGGACGACGTGCTCCCCGGAGTCGTCGACATCGTCACCGAGATCCAGGTCGAGGCCGTCTTCGAGGACGGCACCCGGCTGGCCGCCATCAGCGAGCCCTTCGGCGCCCTGGAGCGCGACGACTCCGCCCCGGGCGCCGTGCTGCCCGCTTCGGACACCGTCGCGGCGCCGGAGCCGGTCGTCGTCCTCACCGTCACCAACACCGCTGCCGTGCCGGTGAGCGTGACCTCGCACTTCCACTTCTTCGAGGCGAACCCGCGGCTCGCCTTCGACCGGGCCGCGGCCTACGGGATGCGCCTGGCCGTGGCCGCCGGTTCGTCCACCCGCTTCGACTCCGGCGCCACCGTCGAGGTCGGCCTGGTCCCCGTGGGCGGCGACCGGATCGCGGTCGGTTTCGCCGGGTTGGTGGACGGGCCCCTGGACGCGCCGGGGGCCAAGGCCCTCGCGCTGAAAAGGGCGGCGGCCTGCGGATATCTCGGTGCGGCCGCCGACCGGAAGGCCGGTGAGCGGGCGTGAGCAAGAAGATCCCGCACAGCGACCACTGTGCGCCGGGGAGCCGGCACATCGATCCGCACGAGTACGCGTCCGTGTTCGGCCCGCGGGCGGGGGACCGGGTGCGGCTGGGTGACTCCGGGCTGACCGTGCGCGTCGAGCACGACGCGCAGAAGCCGGGTGATGAGTTCCTGGCGGGTTTCGGGAAGACGGCGCGTGACGGGCTGCATCTGAAGGCCGCCGCGGTGCGTGAGACCTGTGATGTGGTGATCAGCAATGTCCTGGTCATCGACGCCGTCCTCGGCATTCGCAAGGTGTCGATCGGTATCCGTGAGGGCCGGATCCATGCGATCGGGCGGGCCGGGAACCCGGACACCCTCGACGGCGTCGACGTGGTCGTCGGCACCGGCACGACCATCGTCTCCGGTGAAGGGCTGATCGCGACGGCCGGAGCGGTGGACACGCATGTCCACCTGCTCTCCCCGCGGATCATGGAAGCTTCGCTCGCGAGCGGTGTCACGACGATCATCGGCCAGGAGATCGGTCCGAGCTGGGGCGTGGGCGTCAATTCGCCCTGGGCCCTCAAGCACGGTTTTAACGCCTTCGATGCCTGGCCGGTCAACATCGGGTTCCTGGCCCGCGGTTCCTCGTCGGACGATGCCCCTCTGGTCGAGGCGCTCGCCGAGGGCGGGGCCTGCGGCTTCAAGGTCCACGAGGACCTCGGGGCCCATACCCGGGCGCTGGATACGGCGCTGCGGGTGGCGGAGGAGTACGACGTGCAGGTCGCCCTGCACAGCGACGGCCTCAATGAGTGCCTGTCCGTGGAGGACACCCTGCGGGTGCTGGACGGGCGGACGATCCATGCCTTCCACATCGAGGGCTGTGGTGGCGGGCACGTGCCGAACGTGCTGAAGATGGCGGGCGTTGCGAACGTCATCGGCTCCTCCACCAATCCGACGCTGCCGTTCGGGCGGGACGCGGTCGCCGAGCACTACGGCATGATCGTCTCGGTCCACGACCTGAAGCCCGACCTCCCGGGCGACGCCGCGATGGCCCGCGACCGGATCCGTGCCGGGACGATGGGCGCCGAGGACGTCCTGCACGACCTGGGCGCGATCGGCATCACCTCCTCCGACGCCCAGGGCATGGGCCGGGCCGGTGAGACGATCCGCCGCACCTTCGCGATGGCCGCCAAGATGAAGGGCGAGCTGGGCCCGATGGCCGGCGACGGCGAGGGCGACGACAACGCCCGGGTCCTGCGCTACATCGCCAAGCTGACCATCAACCCGGCCATCGCCCACGGCCTCGCCCACGAGATCGGCTCCATCGAGGTCGGCAAACTCGCCGACATCGTCCTGTGGCGCCCCCCGTTCTTCGGCGCCAAACCCCAGCTCGTCCTGAAGTCCGGATTCCCGGCGTACGGCGTCACCGGCGACCCCAACGCCGCCACCGATTGCTGCGAACCGCTGGTTCTCGGCCCCCTGTTCGGCGCCCACGGCGCCGCCCCGGCCGATCTCTCGGTCGCCTTCGTCAGCCGTGCCGCCGCCGAGTCGGGCTCCTCCGGTGTCATGACCACCCGGCGCCGCAGGGTCGCCGTACACGGCACGCGCGGCATCGGGCCGAAGGACATGATCGGCAACGCCCGCCTCGGTGCCGTCGACGTGAACCCCCGGACCGGTCTGGTCACCCTCGACGGCGAGCCTCTGCGCTCCGAGCCGGCCCAGCAGGTCTCCCTGAACCGCCTCTACTTCCTCTAGCCGCCGCCTCGACGCCCCCACCGCTCGACCTCCTCTCCCCGCATCCTCGCTCTTGACTGAAATTTCAGTCGAGTGGAAGACTCCACCCACGCAAGAAATGAGACACCTGATGACCGAATTCCGTATGCCCGCCGAGTGGTCCCGGCACGACGGCTGCCTGATGGCCTGGCCCACCCGCGAGGAACTGTGGGGCAGCGTGCTCGCCGAGGTGAAGGAGGAGTACGCGAACGTCGCCCGCGCCATCGCCGCGTTCGAGCCCGTGACGATGGTCGCCCCGCCCGGCTTCGTCGAGGACGCCCGCGCGCTGTGCGGCGACGGGGACGGCGTCACCGTCATCGAGCTGCCGCTCGACGACTCCTGGTTCCGCGACTCCGCCCCGCTCTTCGTGCTCGACGGCGACGGCAACCGCGCCGGCGTCGACTTCCGGTTCAACGCCTGGGGCCGCAAGCACCACCCGTTCGACTCCGACGACCGGATCAGCGGTCTGCTGCTGGAGCACCTCGGGGTCGACCGCATCCCCTCCGGAATGATCCTGGAGGGCGGAGCGATCACCGTCGACGGCGAGGGCACGCTGATCACCACCGAGCAGTGCCTCCTGCACCCCAACCGCAACCCCGGCATGAACCGCGACCAGATCGAGGCCGAGCTGAAGTCCCGGCTCGGGGTCACCAAGGTGGTGTGGCTCCCGTACGGCGGCCTGCTCGACACCGAGACCGACGGCCACGTCGACGGCGTCTGCGCCTTCGCCGCCCCCGGCACGGTCGTCATCTCGCTGCCCTCCGACCCGGACCACCCCGACTACGCCCGCATGCGCGCCAACCGTGCGGTGCTGGAGGCCACCACCGACGCCCGCGGCCGCCGCCTGGAGATCATCGAGGTGCCGCAGACGGCCTTCGCCGACGTCGCCGACGGCGAGATCGAGGTGTCCTACCTCAACTACTACGTCGCCAACGGCGGCGTGGTCGTCCCGGTGGCCGGAGTGCCGCAGGACGAGGAGGCCCTCGCCGTGATCGCCACGGCCTACCCGGGCCGCAAGGTCGTCGGGGTCCGTGCGCTCGCCATCGCCTTCGGCGGCGGCGGCGTCCACTGCATCACCCAGCAGGTCCCCACCGTGCGGACCACCGGCTGACCGGCTGACCGGCTGACCGGACCGCCCGACCCGGGAAACCGGCCGCTCCCGGCGGACCGCTCAGGCGGTCCGCCCGCTCCTCCCCCCGCAACCCTCACGGAATAGAGAGCGCGACGATGACCACCTCCCTGCCCCGCACCGGCAGACGCCCGGGCGGCCGGCGCGGCCGGCTCGGCTCCGTTGCCGCGGCCGCGACCGCCACCCTGACGTCCGTCTCCCTGCTCGCGGCCTGCTCCGGGCCCCCGAAGAACGAGAACGGCGGTGTCACCGACCTCAAGCTGTCGGCCACCACCCCCGAGGCCCGCGGCGAGATCGACTCCTTCACCTGGGCCGTGTACGCCGAACCGCCCACGCTCGACTACACGATGGCCTTCGACTACCCGCAGAACACCGTCCTGTCCAACGTGTGCGAGAGCCTGATGCGCTGGACGCCGGGCCTCACCACGGAGCCCGGCCTCGCCCAGAAGGCGTCCAACCCGGACCCCACCACCTGGGTCTACGACCTGCGTCCCGGCGTGCGCTTCCACGACGGCAAGGAGATGACCGCCGACGACGTGGTCTTCAGCCTCGGCCGCCAGACGGACCCCGACAACGCCGCCGCCTGGGCCCAGGTGTTCCAGAACGTCGCCTCGATCACGAAGAGCGGGCCGCTCCAGGTCACCGTCAAGCTCAACAAGCCGGACTCGCAGTTTCCCCAGTACATGGCCACCGCCGCCGGAGTCGTCGCGTCCAAGGCCGCGGTCGAGGCCGCCGGCAAGGACTACGGCACCACGGGCGGCCTCGGCTGCAGCGGCCCCTTCAAGCTCGGCACGTGGAACAAGGGCCAGTCGATCGAACTGGAGCGCTTCGACACCTACTGGGGCACCAAGGCCAAGTCGAAGAAGGCCGTCTTCCGCGTCCTGACCGACCCCTCCGCCCGTACGAACGCCCTGCTCAGCGGCGAGGCCGACGGCGGCTACCTGATCCCCACCGAGAGCTACGCCCGCCTGCGGAGCAGCGGCGCCGGCACCCTCTACTTCGGCGAGGGCCTCAGTACGGTCAACGTCAACGTCACCAACATGCAGGGCCCGCTCGGTGACATCCGCGTCCGCCGGGCGCTGTCCCTGGCACTGGACCGCTCCGGGTTCGTCAAGGCCGGACTCGGCGGAGCGGGCACCGTCACCAACTCCCTCACCACCCGCGCCGCCTGGGCCGCCGCCCCCGAGAGCACCCTGAAAACAGCCTTCGACGGCCTGCCGCCCACCGGCCAGGACATCGACAAGGCCAAGGCGCTGGTCGCGGAGGCCGGCGCGACCGGCAAAACACTGACGGTGGCCACCAGTTCCATAGGCCAAGACGTGTCGCTCCTCGCCACCGCGGTCCAGTCGGCCGGCACCCGCATCGGCCTGGACATCCAGCTGAAGACGATCGCCCCGAACGCCTTCACCGCACTGTTCACCGATCCCCAGGCGCGCGAGGGCATCGACATGTTCCCGCTGACCTACTACGACTCGATCACCGACCCGCTCGACCTGCTGCAGAACTTCAAGACCGGCGCGTACATGAACTTCGCCGGCCACAGCGACCCCGAGTACGACAAGCTCGTCGACCGGGCCAGCGCCGTCTACCCGACCGAGCAGCGGATGGAGATCGAGGCGAAGCTCCAGCACCGGGCCTCGGAACAGCTCCTGTGGATCCCGGTCGCCGAATGGCCCACCGCGCTGTTCCTGAACAAGCGGATCACCGGGGCCCCCACCACCATCTCGTACATGTACTACCCGTGGGCCGCCGACGTGGGGGCCGCGCAGTGAGTTTCGTCCGATTCGCGCTGCGGCGGGTGGCGGAGATGGCCGCCACCCTCCTGACCGCCTCGTTCGTGGTCTTCGCGGCGATGTACCTGGCACCGGGCAACCCGGCGAGCTTCCTGCTCGCCGGCCGCTCGGCCTCCCCGGAGGCCCTCGCCGCGATCAACGCCCAGTACCACCTGGACGATCCCTTCCTCGTCCGGTACTTCCGGTGGCTCGGCGACATCCTCCAGGGCGACTTCGGGCGGTCGATCACCTACCGCACCGACGTCTCGCGCCTCTTGGCGGACCGGCTGCCCACCACCCTGACGCTCATCGTGATGTCGCTCCTCGTGGTCGTCGCCATCGGACTGTTCCTCGGCCGGGTCGCCGCCGTCCGCGGCGGGGCCACCGACTCCACCATCCTCGTCACCACGACCCTCGCCGTCGGCACCCCGTCCTTCGTCGCGGCGGTCCTGCTCCAAGGCCTCTTCGCCGTCAACCTCGGCTGGTTCCCCAGCAGCGGCACGGGGGACGGCGGCCTCGGGGAGCTGCTCCGGCACCTCACGCTCCCCTCGATCGCCCTCGCGCTCTACCTGATCGGCATGCTCGCCCGGGTCACCCGCTCCGCCATGCTCGAAGCCCTCGACAGCGAGCACGTCACCGTGGCCCGCAGCCGCGGCGTCCCCGAACGGCAGGTCATCCGGCGGCACGTCTTCCGCAACTCCCTCGGCACCGTCCTGACCACCGGCGGCCTGATCGTCTCCACGCTGCTGGTGTGCACCATCCTGGTCGAGACGGCCTTCAGCATCGGCGGCATCGGCCAGCTCCTCGAACTGTCCACCACCACCAAGGACTTCCCGACCGTCCAGGCCATCTCCCTGATCATCCTCGCCCTCTTCATGGTCGTGAACCTGGTCGTGGACCTCCTGCTGCCCCTGGTCGACCCCAGGGTCACCCTCGGAACGAGGAGCGCCGCCGTATGACCGCCGTCCTGACCCGCCGGCCCGGCCTCTCCCGGATCCGCGCCGCAGGCTCCCCGCTCCACCTGGTCTGCCTGGCCCTCGTCGCCGTCGTCGTGCTCGCGGCCCTGCTCGCACCCTGGCTCGTACCCCACGACCCCAACGCCGTCGACCTGGGCAACGCCCTCGCCGCGCCCTCCGCCGCCCACCCCTTCGGCGTGGACGCCGCCGGCCGTGACACCCTCTCCCGGCTGCTGCTCGGCGCCCGCACCTCACTGCTCGGACCGCTCGGGGTCGTCGCCTTCTCCACCGTCGCCGGCATCGCCGTCGGCACGGCCGCGGCCTGGCGGGGAGGCTGGATCGACTCCGTCCTCTCCCGCAGCACCGAGCTCGTCTTCGCCTTCCCCGGCATGCTGCTGGCCATCCTGATCATCTCGGTCTACGGAGAAGGACTGCTCGCCCCGGTCATCGCCCTCGCCGTGGCCTACCTGCCCTACGTCAGCCGCCTCACCCGCTCCCTGGTCCTGGCCGAACGATCCCGCCCGTACGTCAGCGCCTACCAGGTCCAGGGCCACTCGGCGCTGCAGATCTGCCTGCGCCACATCCTGCCCAACATCGCCCCCGTCGTCCTCGCCCAGTCCACCATCAACTTCGGCTACGCCCTGATGGACCTGGCCGGACTGTCCTTCCTCGGGCTCGGCGTACCCGCCCTCACCCCCGACTGGGGCCGCATGGTCTTCGACGGACAGACCGCCATCCAGCACGGCTACCCGCTGTCCGCGATCCTGCCCTGCGCCTTCATCGTGCTGACCGTGGTCGCCTTCAACGTGGTCGGCGAACGCTGGGCCGACCGTGTCGCCAGGAGAGACAGATGAACACCACGCCACCGACGCCACCGGCGCCCACCCTCGACATCCAGGGGCTGCGGATCACCCTGCCCGGTACCGCCCGGCCCGTCCTCGACGGAGTCGACCTCACCGTCGCCACCGGTGAGACCGTCGCCCTCGTCGGCGAGTCCGGTTCCGGCAAGAGCCTCACCTCGCGCAGCGCACTGCGCCTGCTGCCGCCCGGAGCCGTCGTCGAAGGAGCCGTACGGGTCGGCGGCGAGGACGTCCTCACCATGAACGCCGCGCAGCTGCGCGCCGTACGCGCCTCCGCCGTCGCCATGGTCTTCCAGGACCCGCGCGCCTCCGTCAACCCGCTGCGCCGCATCGGGGACTTCCTCACCGAGAGCGCCACGCTGACCAAGGCCATGAGCCGGGCGGCCGCGACCGCGCGCGCCACCGAACTCCTGGCGGCGGTGGGCCTGGACGCCGCCGTGCTGCGCAAGTACCCCGGCCAGGTCTCCGGCGGCATGCTCCAGCGCGTGGTGATCGCGGCGGCCCTCATGGGCGACCCCTCGCTCCTGCTGGCCGACGAGCCCACCACCGCACTGGACGTCACCTCCCAGGCCGAGGTCGTCGCGCTGCTGGCCGGACTGCGCGCCCGCTTCGGCACCGGCCTGCTGTTCGTCACGCACGACCTCGACCTGGCGGCGGCCATCAGCGACCGGGTCTACGTCATGTACGCGGGCCGGATCGCCGAGAGCGGGCCCGCCGAGACCCTCTTCGCGCGGCCCCGCCACCCGTACACGGCCGCCCTGCTGGCCTCCACCCCGCGGATGGACGGCCCCCGCGGCCGGCTCGCCGCCATCGAGGGCCAGCCGCCGGACCTGCGCCAGGAACTGCACGGCTGTGCCTTCGCCGCCCGCTGCCCGCTCGCCACGGAGGTCTGCGACCAGCACGTTCCGCTGCCGGTGGCCGCCCGGGACACGCCGGGGCACCTGGCCGCCTGCCACCACAGCGACCGGCTCGAAGGGAGCACCGTCGATGCCCGATAACGGACCCGGACCTCGCGAGACCGTCCTGGAGGTCACGGGGCTCCACCGCTCCTACGGAGCCGTGCGCGCCGTCGACGACGTGTCCTTCGTCCTTCCCGAGGGCGGCTCGCTGGGGATCGTGGGGGAGTCCGGCTCCGGCAAGACCACCACCGCGCGGATCGTCGTCGGCCTGGAACGCGCCGACGAGGGCGAGGTCCTCGTGGGCGGCCGGAACCGGACCGCGCGGGGCGCGGGCCGCCGGCGCGCCCGGCGGCTGGCCCGCGCCCGTGAGGTCCAGATGGTCTTCCAGGACCCCTACCTCTCCCTCGACCCGCGCACCGGCGTCGAGGCGGCCCTGCGGGAGACCCTGCGCCTGCACTTCCCGGGCCGCGACCACGCGAAGCGGATACGGGAGTTGCTCGACCAGGTGGGTCTGGGCACCCGGGCCGCCGACGCCCTGCCGCGCCAGCTGTCCGGCGGCCAGCGCCAGCGCGTCGCCATCGCCCGGGCCCTGGCGGTCGAGCCGTCCGTCCTCGTCCTGGACGAGGCGGTCGCCGCGCTCGACGTATCCGTACAGGCGCAGATCCTCAACCTGCTCGCGGACATCAGGGAGCAGACCGGCATCGCGTACCTGTTCATCACCCACGACCTGGGCGTCGTACGGTGCGTCACCGACGAGATCGTGGTGATGCGGCACGGCCGGATCGTCGAGGCGGGCGCCACGACCGAGGTGCTGGCCGCGCCCCGGCACCCGTACACGCGGCTCCTGCTGGAGTCGGTGCCGCGCCCCGGATGGGACCCCGAGGCGATCGCCGCCGCCCGCAGGGCGCTGTAACGGGGCCCGGGTTCAGGCCCCGGGCCGGCCGGAGCAGGCCCCGGCGGCGAGCGTACGGATCAACGTGCGCAGGACCGGCTCCGTACCGCCGTCGCCGCCGAGGGAGTCCATGGCCGCCAGTCCGTCGACGGCGGCGGCCACGGCCAGCCCCAGGGGGCGCGGGTCGAGGCCGCCGCCGCGCTCGTCGGCCAGGACCTGGAAGAGGGCGACGAAACAGGCGCGCCAGCGCCGGTACTCGACCTCCAGGCTCTCCCGGACCCGCGGGTCGTTGAGGGCCTGCCAGTGCAGGGCGGAATGGAGGTGGGAGAGCTCGGCGCCCTCGGGCCGGCCGAGCAGCTCGACGACGCGCTCGGTGCGCTCGGCGAACGAGCCGGGATCGGACACCGCCGCCTCCAGCGGAGCGATCCACTCGGGGCGGATGTCCTCGATGACCGCGAGGACGAGATCGGTCCGGTCCTGGAAGTGGTAGTGGCACATCCCGTGCGAAACACCGGACAGTGCCGCGACGTTGCGGGTGGTGAAGCCCTCGCTCAGCTCACCCGCGAGCAGGGTCCGTGCGGCGGCGATCAGCCGTGCCCGGGTCTGCTCGCCCTTCGCCGAGGCCCGTGGCCGGCCGGCCCGTACGGGGGGAGCGGGCCGGTCTCCGGAGTCCTTCGCGACAGCTGCCATGGCGTCACTCTAACCAGCCTTTCACGTGCGACCTGGGGCTTTGGGTGATCCACCGGAATCACCTCGTCCAAACTATTGACCGAGCGCTTGGCCAGTTTTAGCTTTCCGGTCAACCCCGCTGTCCCCGCGGGGAGTTGAGCCATCGGAGGAACCCCCACATGAACGATCACGCAGTGAACCGGCCCGCAGGCGAGGGTATGGGCATGGGCAGACGCAGGTTCCTCGCGGCGGCGGGACTCACCGCCGCCGCGGCCGCCCTGGCGGCGACCGAGGGGCGGGCCGGCGCCGCGGCCGCGATCCGCCCGGCGGCGGCGGGCGCCTTCCGTGTGCCGATCGAGGACGTCCGCCACACCCGTACCTGGATGGCCTGGCCGGACAGCACCTCCATCTGGGGCAACACGCTCGGCGGCGTCCAGCAGGACATCGCGCTCATCGCACGCACCATCGCCAAGTACGAGCCCGTCCTCCTCTGCGCCAACTCCGCCAGCGCCGCCAAGGCCCGCTCGATGTGCGGCCCCACCGTCACCGTCATCAGCACCATCCCCGTCGACGACTGCTGGATGCGCGACACGGGACCCGTCTTCCGCACCAACGGATCCGGCGGCCTGGACGCCGTCGGCCTCAACTTCAACGGCTGGGGCAAGAAGCAGGCCCACTCCCGGGACAACCTGGTCGCCGGACGGATCGCCTCCTATGTCGGGGTCCCCTTCACCTCCGCCGCCCTGGTGGGCGAGGGCGGTGCGATCGAACAGGACGGCGCCGGCACCCTGATGGCCACCCGCAGCAGCCTGGTGAACAAGAACCGCAACCCCAACAAGACCCAGGCGCAGATCGAGTCCGCGATGCTCGCCGCGTACGGCGCCTCCAAGGTCATCTGGTTCGACGGGGTGAAGGGCCAGGACATCACCGACGACCACGTCGACGCGACCTCGCGCTTCCTCGCCCCCGGCCGGGCCGCCGTCCAGATGCCCCTGGCCTCGGACAGCGACGTGTACGCCAAGGACGCGCGCCAGCAGTACCAGATCCTGTCGGCGTCCACCGCCGCCGACGGCACGCGCATGACGGTCGATCAGATCCAGGGCCCGGACTACAACCGGATCCGCTCCTCCAACCCGGACTTCCTCGCCTCCTACGCCAACTACTACCTGTGCAACGGCGCAGTCATCAGCGCCCACTTCGGCGACACCCGGGCCGACACCGCGGCCAGAGCCACCCTCGCCCGGCTCTACCCGGGCCGCACCGTCGAGCAGCTCAACATCGACCGGCTCGGCACCGGCGGCGGCGGGATCCACTGCGTCACCCAGCAGCAGCCCGTCCCGTAGCCGTCCCGCAGCCCGGCACAAGGACCACGGGCCGCTCCGGAGCGATCCGGAGCGGCCCGTGGTCCGGCGGGACGATCGGGGACGACATACCGCCATCCGGGAAAATCCTTGGACCCGGCGAACGCTGCCGCGGGAGACTTCGGTTCCTGCAAACCTCCCGCCACACGACAGCACAGGGTTGTAATGGGAACGCCTGGATCGGCCGAAGGTTCACCGGGCAGGGGCTCGGTACTCCTCGCACTTCGCTACTACGGACGGGAGTTGGCCCGCCTTCGCTGGCTGACCGCTCCCGCGATGCTGCTCCCGGCGCTGGGCAACATCGGCATCAACTACATCGCGCCGCTGATCGTCGCCAAGCTCGTCGGCCGCATCTCCGGCGGCGGCAGCACCACCGTCGACGCCATGCTGCCGTACGTCCTCGGCTTCGCCGGGGTGCTGCTGCTCGCGGAAGCGCTGTGGCGCGTCGGGCTGCACTGCCTCAACCGCCTCGACGCCCGCGGCATCGAGCACCTCTACGTGGTCGGCATGGACGAACTGTTCGCCAAGGACGCCGCGTTCTTCCACGACAACTTCGCCGGATCGCTGACCAAACGGGTGCTGAGCTTCGCCTCCCGCTTCGAGGAGTTCGTCGACACCCTGACCTTCTCGGTCATGGGCAGCTTCGTACCGCTGCTGTTCGCCTCCGTCGTGCTCTGGCAGTACGACCCGCTGCTCGTGGCCGGGTTGCTCGTCCTGATCGCCGTGACCGCGCTGGGCGTGGCGCCGCTGATCCGGCGCCGCCAGACCCTCGTCGCCCAGCGCGAGGAGGCCATCGCCCGGGTGTCGGGCCACGTCGCCGACAGCCTGATGAACATGGACACGGTCCGGGCGTTCGCCGCCGAGGAGCGCGAGGCCGCCGAACACCGGTCGCGCGTCGCGCAGTCGCGCCGGCTCACCCTGCGTTCCTGGGACTACGGCAACCTGCGCATCGACACGGTGGTCGCGCCGATGTCCGTACTGACCAACGCACTGGGACTGCTCCTCGCCGTCACGCTGGGCGGGGGCGAACACGGCGTGGAGGCGGTCATCGTCGCCTTCACCTACTACGCCAGCGCCACGCGGATCATGTTCGAGTTCAACCAGATCTACCGCCGCCTGGAGAGCTCGATGACGGAGGCCGGGCAGTTCACCGAACTGCTCCTGACGCCGCCGACCGTGGTCGACCCGGTCTCGCCCGAACCGCTGCGGCCCGGGCCCCGCGACGTCCGCTTCGAACGGGTCACCTTCGCCCACGGCGGCGGGAAGCCCCTCTTCGAGGGACTCGACCTCGACGTGCCCGGCGGGACGAAGATCGGCCTCGTCGGCCGCTCGGGTGGCGGCAAGACCACGCTCACCCGGCTGCTGATGCGGATGACGGACATCGAGGCCGGCCGGATCCTGATCGGCGGCCAGGACATCAGCCGACTGCGCCAGGCCGACCTGCGCAGCCTGATCGCCTACGTCCCGCAGGACCCGGCGATGTTCCACCGCACCCTGCGGGAGAACATCGCCTTCGCCCGCCCGGACGCCACCGAGGCCGAGATCCGCCGGGCGGCCGAGGCGGCGCACGTCACGGAGTTCACCGAGGCCCTGCCGGACGGCTTCGACACCATGGTCGGCGAGCGCGGCGTCAAGCTGTCCGGGGGGCAGCGCCAGCGCGTCGCGCTCGCCCGGGCGATCCTGCGCGACGCGCCGATCCTGCTGCTCGACGAGGCGACCAGCGCCCTCGACTCCGAGAGCGAGATCCTGGTCCAGGAGGCGCTGTGGCGGCTCATGGAGGGACGGACGGCCCTCGTGGTGGCCCACCGGCTGAGCACGGTCGCGAACATGGACCGGCTCGTCGTCCTCGACCGCGGACGCATCGTCGAGCACGGCACGCACCAGGAGCTGCTCGCCTCGGAGGGCGCCTACGCGAAGCTGTGGCAGCACCAGTCGGGGGGCTTTCTCGACGGCACCGCCGCCGCACACTCCGACGTCGGCTGAACGCGGCCCCGCGCCCTCCCCACGGGGGCCGGGGCCGCCGCCCGGCCCCGATCGGCGCACCCGGCGGCGAGGACGAACGCGTCCTCCTTCTCGCAGCGGGTGGCGGCGCCGCCGAGGGCCTCCCAGGAGCGGCACCCACTCTTCGCCAGGGGATATGCATAGTTTGTTCCGATATGAGCATCCATGCTGAAAGTCGCGGCGGCCCCGGGCGGCGCCGGCTGCTCCGGGTGGTACTGACCGGCACGGTGGCCCTGGCGGCCGGCCTGGTGGCCGGTTCCCCCCGCACCCCGGACGCCCCCGTCACCGGGGGGCCCGGACGCGTCCGGCCCGCCACCCCCCGCTCCGCGCTGGTGGAACTGGAGGCGGGGAACGCGCGCTGGCGGACCCTGCACGAGCGGCACCCCGACGAGACGCGGATCGTGCGGCAGACCCTCGTCGGCGGCCAGCACCCCTTCGCCGTCGTCCTCGGCTGCATCGACTCGCGCGTGCCCCCGGAGCTGGTCTTCGACCAGGGCCTCGGCGACCTGCTGACCGTACGGTCGGCGGGCGAGGTACTGGACGAGGCCGTGCTCGGGAGCATCGCCTACGGTGTCCTCGAACTGGGCATCCCGCTGGTCGTCGTCCTCGGGCACCAGTCGTGCGGGGCGGTCGCCGCGGCCGTCCGGGCCGCCGGGGGAGGGGCGCCGCTGCCCGGCCACATGCAGTACCTGGTCGACCAGATCCACCCGGCGATCGACCGCACTCTGCGCGGCGCCGCGCGGATCGACGCCGCGATCACCGCGAACGTACGGCTGGTGCGGGCGCGGCTGGCCGCGGAACCGGAGCTCGCGGCCAAGGTCGCCGCCGGAGAGCTGGCCATCGTCGGGGCCCGGTACGAACTGACGAGCCAGCGGGTGCGCCGGATCCACTGAACCGCCGCGGCCCGCACCGTCCGACGCAGGCGAATGCCCGTTCGTCAGTGTCGCGCGGCACGCACCGCACGTCCGGGTGATTGTTCCCCTTCCGGGCGGCTTTGGGTGATCAAGGCGCTTGGCGGCCGCGAGAGTTGATCCATGATCATTGAACCCGGTTCCGCACCCGACCACACGCCCGGCACCCCGGACGAAACGGCCCCGGCACCCGCCCGCCGCCCCTCCCGCCGCACCGTCATCGCCGGCGCGGCCGCCGTCGCGGGAGCCGGGGCCCTGTCGGTCGCCGCGGCGTCCGCCGGGACCCCGCAGGCGCCGTCCGGCTCCGCGCGCCCCGACTGGGAGACCTGCCTCACCATCGCCCGCGCCGTCCTCGTCCGGGACGAGGACGACGAGCCCCTGGTGCCCCGTTACTCCGACATCCTCCTGAAGCACGGCCTGCCCCGCTCCCGCACCCGCAAGAAGGTCCTGATCGTCGGCGCCGGACCCGCCGGGCTCACCGCCGCCCACCTGCTGCGCGAAGCCGGACACCGGGTCACCGTCATCGAGGCCAACGGCAATCGGGTGGGCGGCCGGATCAAGACCTTCCGGGCCGGCGGCCACGAGAAGTCCGCGGCCCCCTTCGCCGACCCCAAGCAGTACGCCGAGGCCGGCGCGATGCGCATCCCCGACAGCCACCCCCTGGTCACCGGGCTGATCGACAGTCTCGGGCTGAAGCGCAGGCGCTTCCACCTGGTCGACGTCGACGGGTCCGGTCGCCCCGCCTACCGTACGTGGATCTTCGTCAACGGGATCCGCGTCCGCCGCGCCGACTACGCGCGCAGCCCCCAGGCCCTCAACAAGTCCTTCGGGGTCCCCGCGGCCTACGAGGGCGTGCCGGCCGCGCAGATCGTCCGCAACGCCTTCGCCCCCGTGCGCAGGGAGATCGAGGGCAAGAAGGACAAGCAGCTCGTCGAGGGCTGGGCGCGCGTCATCCAGCGCTACGGCCACATGTCGATGTACCGCTATCTGACCGAGGAGGCGAAGCTCGACGAGCGGACGATCGACCTGATCGGAACCGTCGAGAACCTCACCTCGCGCCTGCACCTGGCCTTCGTGCACAGCTTCATCGGAGCCTCGCTGATCAGCCCGGACACCGCCTTCTTCGAACTGCCCGGCGGCACCGCCACCCTGGCCGACGCGCTCTACGCCCGCGTCGAGGACCTCGTACGGCTCGACCGCCGGGCCACCCGCATCACCCACGGGGAGGGCGAGGTCCGCATCGAGACCGTCTCCGAGGGCCGCGGCGGCAGCGCCGTGCAGCGCGAGACCTTCACCGGCGACACCGCGATCATCACCGTGCCCTTCTCCGGGCTGCGCCACATCCCGGTCGCGCCCGCGCTCTCGTACGGCAAGCGGCGCGCGATCACCGAGCTGCACTACGACGCCGCCACCAAGGTCCTGCTCGAATTCAGCCGCCGCTGGTGGGAGTTCGACGAGGCAGACTGGAAGCGCGAGCTGGAGGCGGTACAGCCCGGCCTGTACCGCAAGTACCAGCTCGGGCAGACCCCGGCGGACGGCACGCTGCTGGGCGCCCACTCCTCCGTCTCCGACCGCGGCATCTCCACCGCGCAGCGGGCCCACTACGCGGCCTGCCGCGGGGTCACCCGCGACCAGCCCGAGGCGGCCCACGTCATCGGCGGCGGCTCGGCCACCGACAACCCCAACCGCTTCATGTTCCAGCCCTCCTACCCCGTCGAGGGCAGCGCGGGCGGGGTCGTGCTCGCCTCCTACAGCTGGTCGGACGACGCCCTGAAGTGGGACTCCCTGGACGACGAGGAGCGCTACCCCCGGGCCCTCGCCGGGGTGCAGGAGGTGTTCGGGCAGCGGATCGAGGTGTTCTACACCGGCGTGGGGCGCACCCAGTCCTGGATGCGCGACCCGTACGCCTACGGCGAGGCCTCCGTGCTGCTGCCCGGCCAGCACACCGAGCTCTTCCCCCACGTCCGCAAGGCCGAGGGGAACCTGCACTTCGCCGGGTGCCACACCTCCATCAAGCCGGCGTGGATCGAGGGCGCCCTGGAATCCGCGGTACGCACCGCCCTCGAGGTCCACTCAACCCTCTGAACCCACGCGAACGCGACGACCGATCCGGTGATCGCGACCTTCCGGTGACCGGGACCGGTGGCCGCCTCAGCTCTCGGCGAGCACGATCAGCCAGTCGTGCTCGCCGAAGCGGACCCGCTGCCGCTTGTCCGGATTGAGCCGCACCCCGTACGCGGGGCCCGTGCCGGTCTCGGCGCGCAGCCGGTAGCCGACCGCGCACTCGCGGCGGCGGCGCGCCGACTCGACGAGGGTGGCGAAGGGCACCTCGCGGTCGGTGCGCACGTAGTCGGCGACCGGCTTGAGGTGCAGCTCGTTCCCCTCGGCCCGGAACAACTCGTCGAAGACCTTCGCGAGATGGCGGCTCTCCGAGATCTGGGTCATGAGCAGACTGATCAGTCGGCCGCTGACGATGAAGTCGGCGCCCTCCCGGCCCGGCGCGAGCAGCCGGTTGCCGTCGTCGGACATCTCCGTGGTGAGCGACAGCTCCCGCCCCGCCGCCTGCCCGATGGCCCGCAGGTGCAGCAGCGTGACCAGCGTCCGGTCGTCCGTCCGGGCCCCGGTCTCGAGGGCGAGGTCGATCGCGCGGGCGGGCGGCAGCGGCCCCGGGCAGACGGCCTCGTACTCCGTCTCCCCGATGACGATCACACTGTCGTACGAGGGCACGTCCAGCTTGGCCAGCAGCTGGGGATCGGTGATGTCCCCGCTGCGGAAGTCCACTTCGAGGCGGCTGCGCACTCCCGAGATGCCGGAGGTGCAGCGCATCGTCGTCTCGTCGCCGAGCGAGACCACGTCGAGGGTGGTCCCGGGGCTCACGAACCGGTCGAGCTGCTCCACGACGAGCGGAGCGCGCCGGTTCCAGCCGAGGAGGAGCAGCCGTTGGGCCGCGGGTTCCTCGGGGCGGGCCGTGACGATCGCGTCCTCCTCGACGAAGGGGGACGCGTCCTCCTGCACGGCCGTGTCGTCGTCCCGGGAGACGAGGACGATCAGGTCGTCCGCGCCGATCGCCGTGGCGGGGTCCGGGTTGAGCGAGACCTCGCCGTCGGGGTGCAGCAGGCCCACCACCGAGGACGTGGTGAACGCCAGCAGGGCCTCGCCGAAGGTGCGTCCGGCAAGGCCCCGGGCCGGGGCGGTGTAGAACTCGTCGCCGGCGAAGTCGAGCAGGTCCTGGTAGAGGAGCGACAGCCCGGGCTCGCGGGCGGTCTGGACGAGGAGCCGGGCGATGATGTCGTCGACGCACAGGACGTGCCCGCCGGGCCCGGCGGCCAGCCGGGCGGTGACGTGGTTGCGGGTGTCGCGGACGGCGGCGACCACCACCGCCCCACCGGGCTCGGGGTCCGCCGCGTCGAGGGCGAGCAGGGTCTTCACCACGTGGGCGTCGCCGGTCTCCCCCTCCGGGGGCAGCACGAGCACGGCCTTCGCGGTCCGCGGACTCACCCGGGCGAGCTCCAGGGGGTCGGTGGTGCGGCCGTTGCGGCAGATGATCCTCGTCGTGCCGGTGGCGGCGACGGAGGTGGCGAGCTCGTCCTCCATCTCCACCTTG
The DNA here is from genome assembly GCF_002080455.1 of Streptomyces sp. Sge12. Lineage (NCBI taxonomy): Bacteria > Bacillati > Actinomycetota > Actinomycetes > Kitasatosporales > Streptomycetaceae > Streptomyces > Streptomyces sp. Sge12. The sequence goes on along the minus strand of NZ_CP020555.1, from coordinate 1,351,913 downwards.
TCCTTCGGGGCGAGGACGGCGACCACCGACCGGCGCTGGTTGGAATTCGCCGCCACCAGCTCCCCGACCACCGGGAAGATCTGGTCGGACCAGCCCAGTACGACGGTGTGCCCGGACTCCAGCACCGTGGAGTGGCCGAGGCGCAGCTCCATGATGCGTCCGTTGATGCCGGTGGTGATCAGGCCGACCAGCGTGGACACGAACAGCAGGGCGACCAGGGCGAGCGCCACGGAGGCCAGGACGTAGAGGGGCGAGCCCAGCGCGCCGCCGATCTTGAGCGTCTGCCCGACGCTGACCCACACGGCGGCGAGCCGGCCCGACAGGGTCGCCGGGGCGGCCCGGTCGGCCCAGACGAGCACGGTGCTCGCCGGGACCACGACGGCGAGGCAGGCCAGGGCGAACCAGCCGATGAGCGCGGTGGTCCCGCCCGCCACCAGATGGTCGAACCGGTAGCGAAGGCGCAGCCGTAGGGACGTGGTGTGCCGCTGCGCCATGAGAACTCCTTCACCTTCTCGCTGCTAACCCACGGGCGCCCGCCCGGTTACGGGTGAACGCCCCCGGCGTCCGGTTCCGGGTGGTGGAAGCGGTCAGGAGCTCAGGGCCGCGATGACCTCGGCCGTCGTGCTGACCTTGCCGATGCGCGGGAAGATCTTCCCGAAGGTGTGGGCGTGGGAGTCGGCGTCGATGTCGGCGGTGGCGTCCTCCGGGAAGACCAGGTCGTAGCTGAGCTCCCACGCCGTACGGGCCGTGGACTCGACGCCGACGCTGGTGGAGATCCCGCCCAGCACGATGCGGTGGATTCCGCGGCGGCGCAGCTGGAGATCGAGCTCGGTACCGGTGAAGGCGCCCCAGTGGCGCTTGGTGACGACCACGTCCCCGAGGGCGGCGAGCTCGGCGGGGATCTCGGAGAAGGCGGCGGGCGGCGCGGCGGCCGGGCCCGGGCGGTCCACGTTCGCGGTGGGCAGGTCGCCGCCGTCCGGGGACCACGCCACCTTGACCAGGACCACGGGCAGCCGGTGGGCGCGGAAGGCCTCGGCGAGCGCGATCCCCTGCGCGAGGACACCGGCGGAGGGCTTCGCGGTGGGCAGGCCGAGGATGCCCTTCTGGAGGTCGATCAGGACCAGGGCGGTGTCCTCGCCGAGGACGAGGCGGTTCGGTTCGGCAGTCATGGGTTCTCTCCTCGAAGGACGGTGGGGGCGTGCGGACCGGGGCCGGTGCCGCGGCAGGCCGCATAGAATACGAACGTGAGTACGAATGAGACGGGATCCCGGCCCGCCCCGACGGCTGCGCTGTCCGGGGCCGAGCTGCTGCGCTGGTACTGGACACTGGCCGAACTGACCGCGCTCGCGCGGGAGATGGGCCTGCCGGCCGGGGGTGGCAAGGCTGCCGTGACCGCGCGGCTCGCCGCCGCCCTCGACGGACTTCCCGCACCCGCCGCCCCGGCGGCCCCCGCGCCCCGCCGGGGCGGGCGACAGCTCGCCGCCCCCGTCACCGGAGCGACCGTGATCCCGCCGGGCCAGCGCTGCAGCCAGGTGCTGCGCGCGTACTTCCTACGGGAGATCGGACCCGGGTTCCACTTCGACGCCTTCATGCGCGACTACATCGCCCGGCACGCGGGGCACACCCTCGCGCAGGCCGTCGCCCATTGGCACGCCACCCGCGCGCAGGCGGCCGAACCCCAGGAGGTGGGTGCGCAGTTCGAGTTCAACCGGTTCCTGCGCGCCTGGCACGCCCGGCACCCCGACGGAGCCCGCTCCGAGGCCCTGGCCGCCTGGCGGGCGCACCGGTCCCGCCCGCGCGACTGAGCGTCGCGGGATCGGCGTCGGCCGCCGGCCAGTGGTCCGCCATCAGCGCGATCTTCCGCATGGCAACCCACCGTACGCCCCGGGAGTGCCCCGCGGCGGGAGCGGCACGGGACGCGGACATACTGGCCGGTGTGAAGACCGAAGAAGCGAAGGCCGAAGACGCGGACGCCGTGCTGTTCCACACCGACGGCCGGACCGGGGTGGTCACCCTCAACCGCCCCCGGGCCATCAACGCCCTCACCCACCCCATGGTGCTCCGCATCGACGAGACCCTCGCCGCATGGGCGGAGGATCCGGCCGTCCACCAGGTCCTGATCCGCGGCGCCGGTGAGCGCGGCCTGTGCGCGGGCGGGGACATCCGGGCCATCCACGACGACGCCAGGGCCGGGGGGAGGGCCTCCATGGACTTCTGGCGCGACGAGTACCGGCTCAACGCGCGCATCGCCCGCTACCCCAAGCCCTACGTCGCCCTCATGGACGGCATCACCATGGGCGGCGGCGTCGGCGTTTCCGCCCACGGCTCGGTCCGGATCGTCACCGAACGCTCCCGCGTCGCCATGCCCGAGACCGGCATCGGCTTCGTCCCGGACGTCGGCGGCACCCACCTGCTCGGCCGCGTGCCCGGCGGACTCGGCACCCATCTCGCCCTCACCGGCACCGCCGTGGGCGCGGCCGACGCGCTGCTGTGCGGGCTCGCCGACCACTTCGTACCGGCCGACCGGCTCCCCGAGCTGACCGCCGCACTCGCCGGCGCCCCCGCCCACGAGGTGCTGCCGCGCCACGCCGCCGTCCCTGCGCCCGGTGAACTCGCCGACCGGCGGGACTGGATCGACCACTGCTACGCGGCCGACACCGTCGAGGAGATCGTGGAACGGCTGCTCGGCCAGGGGGAACCCGCCGCGAAGGAGGCCGCCGAGGTGATCCTGGCCAAATCCCCGACCGCCCTCAAGGTCACCCTCGCCGCAGTGCGCCGGGCCGCCGCCCTCGGCACGCTGGAGCAGGTGCTGGCCCAGGAGTTCCGGGTCTCCTGCAACGCGCTGGCCTCGCCCGACCTCGTGGAGGGCATCCGGGCGCAGGTGGTCGACAAGGACCGCACCCCGCGCTGGTCCCCGCCGACCCTGGCCGGGGTGAGCGGCGCGGACGTGGAGCGCTTCTTCGCCCCGCTCGGGGAGGACCGCGAACTGCGCCTGCCCTGACCGGGGCCGCCCCCGGGAGACCTCGGCCGCGGCCGCGACCGCCGCCGAGGTCCTCCGCCGAGGTCCTCCGCCCCCGCGCTACCCGCCGACGTACTCCCGCAGGTGGCGGGCGGTGAGCGTGTCCGCCCCGGCCACCAGCTGCGCCGGCGTGCCCTCGAAGACGACCGCGCCGCCGGAGTGGCCGCCGCCGGGGCCGATGTCGACGATCCAGTCGGCGTGCGCCATCACCGCCTGGTGGTGCTCGATGACGATCACCGAGTTCCCGTCGTCGACGAGCCGGTCCAGCAGGGCCAGCAGCTTGTCCACGTCGGCCATGTGCAGGCCGGTCGTCGGCTCGTCCAGGATGTAGGTCGAGGACTTCTCGGCCATGCTGATGGCCAGCTTGAGCCGCTGCCGCTCACCGCCCGACAGGGTGTTGAGCGGCTGCCCCAGCCGCAGGTACGACAGGCCCACGTCGACCAGCCGCCCGAGGACGGCGCGCGCCTGGCCGGTGGGGAAGAACGCGTGCGCCTCCGTGACCGGCATGTTCAGCACCTCGCTGATGTTCTTGCCGCGCAGCCGGTACGTCAGCACCTCGGGCGTGAAGCGCCGGCCCTCGCACTCCTCGCAGACCGAGGCCACCGCGGCCATCATCGCCAGGTCCGTGTAGACCAGCCCGAGGCCGTTGCACTTCGGGCAGGCGCCCTCCGAGTTGGCGCTGAACAGGGCCGCCTTGACGCCGTTGGCCTTGGCGAAGGCCGTACGGATCGGCCCCAGCAGCCCGGTATAGGTGGCCGGATTGGAGCGCCGCGAGCCGCGGATCGGCGACTGGTCGGCGACCACCACCCCGTCCTGCCCGGCCAGGTACCCGTGGACCAGCGAGCTCTTGCCCGACCCGGCGACCCCGGTCACCACCGTCAGCACCCCCAGCGGCACCTCCACGCTGACGTCCTTCAGATTGTGCAGATCGGCGCCCTTGACCGACAGGTGGCCGCGCGGGGAGCGCACCGACTCCTTCAGCCGGGCCCGGTGTTCGAGGTGGCGGCCGGTGAGCGTGCCGGAGGTGCGCAGTCCCGCCACGTCCCCGGCGTAGCAGAGCCGTCCGCCGGCCGTGCCCGCGCCCGGGCCGAGGTCGACGACATGGTCGGCGATCGCGATGACCTCGGGCTTGTGCTCGACGACGAGCACCGTGTTGCCCTTGTCGCGCAGCCGCAGCAGGAGGTCGTTCATGCGCCGGATGTCGTGCGGGTGCAGGCCGGTGGTCGGCTCGTCGAAGACGTACGTGATGTCCGTGAGCGAGGACCCGAGGTGGCGCACCATCTTGACCCGCTGGGCCTCGCCGCCGGAGAGCGTGCCGGAGGGGCGGTCCAGGCTGAGGTAGCCCAGGCCGATCTCCACGAGGGAGTCGAGCAGGTCCCGCAGGTTGGCGAGCAGCGGGGCGACGCCCGGGTCGTCGATCCGGCGGACGAAGGCGGCCAGGTCGCTGATCTGCAGGGCCGAGCACTCGGCGATGTTCATCCCCTCGATGCGCGAGGAGAGCGCCGCCGCACCGAGCCGGGTGCCGCCGCAGGCGGGGCAGTCGGTGAAGACCACGGCGCGGTCGACGAAGGCCCGTATGTGGGCCTGCATCGATTCGCGGTCCTTGGACAGGTACGTCCGCTGGATCTTCGTGACCAGGCCCTCGTAGGTGAAGTTGTTGGAGCCGACCTTCACCTTCACCTGGCCCATGTGCAGGAAGTCGGCCCACTCCCGCTCGGTGAAGTCCTTCAGCTTCGTGTCGGGTGAGTAGAAGCCGGAGTTGGCCATGATCTGCCAGTACCAGGTGTCCACGGCGAAGCCCGGGACGGTGATCGCCCCCTCGTTGAGGGAGAGTTCGCGGTCCACCAGCTGGTCCACGTCGATGTCGGAGACCTGGCCGATGCCCTCGCAGTTCGGGCACATGCCGTCCGGGGAGTTGAAGCTGAAGGCGGTGGAGGAGCCGACGTGCGGGACGCCGAGGCGGGAGAAGATGATCCGCAGCATCGTGGAGGCGTCGGTCGCGGTACCGACCGTGGAGCGGGAGTTCGCGCCCATCCGCTCCTGGTCGACCACGATCGCGGCGCTCAGGTTGTGCAGCCCGTCCACGTCGGGCCGGCCCAGGCTCGGCATGAAGGACTGGACGAAGGCGGTGTACGTCTCGTTGATCATCCGCTGCGACTCGGCGGCGATGGTGCCGAAGACGAGGGAGGACTTGCCGGAGCCGGACACGCCCGTGAAGACGGTGAGCCGGCGCTTGGGGATGTCGAGGGAGATGTCCGTGAGGTTGTTCTCCCGCGCTCCGCGGACCTGGATGACCTGATGACTGTCGGCGGCGATCTGCACGGAACTCCTCGCGGTTGCGGTGTCGCGGTGGCGGCGTTTCGAGGTTACTTTATACATTGTATTCTGTACGGCGTAGTGAATTATGGGGCACGGGATCGGAGGACCGGACATGGTCAAGGACCGCAGTGGGGCGGGCGACCCCGCCCGCACGCTGGAACTGCTGTGGCGCACGCCCGGACAGCCGGATCGGACCGGGCGGCGCGGCCCGCGGCAGGGCCTCAGCGTGGACGCCGTCGTCGGGGCCGCGACCGAGCTCGCCGACGAGGCCGGACTGCCCGCGCTCACCATGCGCGCCCTCGCTCAGCGCCTGGGCGTGACCCCGATGACTCTCTACACGTACGTCCCCGGCAAGGCCGAACTCCTCGACCTCATGCTGGACGAGGCGTACGGGCGCATGGAACGCCCGGCGCCGGGCGCGGCGGACTCCTGGCGGACCCGGGTCGCCCGCGTGGCCGAGGACAACCGCGACCTGCTCACCCGCCACCCCTGGATCGCGGACCTACCGGTCACCCGCCCGCCGCTGGGCCCCGGGGTCATCGGGAAGTACGAGTACGAACTGGCCGCCTTCGAGGGCATCGGCCTCACCGACATCCAGATGGACGCGGCCCTGACCCACCTCCTCGGCTTCGTCCACGCGAACGCCCTGGCCGCGGCCGACGACGCCGCGCACAACAGCCGCCAGAGCCAGGACGAGTGGTGGGCCGTCAGCGCCCCGCTGCTGGAGCAGGCCCTGGACCCGGAGCGCTACCCGCTGGCGGGCCGCGTCGGCAGCGCCGTCGGCGGCTACCACCCGCAGACGCTCTGGGCCTTCGGCCTCCAGTGCGTCCTGGACGGCCTGGCCCACCTGATCGACTCCCGCCGCCCGGCAGGGTGATCCGCCGTCCCGGCCCTCCCCCCAGGAGCGAGTGCGCCCCGCAGGGTCTGCCGTTCGCCCGGACCCTTCAGCGGTAGCCGGTGGTGTCGGCGGGGCGGCCCGGGTCCTGCACCTCGACCATGTAGCGCCAGCAGTCCGGGCGGCTGCCGTCCAGGTCCGTGAAGCCGTACACCTGCGCGAGCTGCCCGCTGGAGAGGGACCGGCCGTTCCACCGCGCCACCTCCGGGTCCGCGGCGAGCGCCGCGACCGCCCGGCCCACGTACGAGGGGGTCTCGGAGATGGCGAAATGCGGGACCTTGGTCAGCGCGTTACGCCAGTTCGCCTCGGTCACACCGAAGTTGTCCAGCATCATCTCCGAACGCAGCCAGCCCGGGGTCAGCGCCACCGCCGTCGCCCCTCGCGTCCCCAGCTCGTGACCCAGCGCGAACGCCATGCGCAGGACCGAGGACTTGGCGATGTCGTAGAAGAAGGACACCCGGTAGTTGGACGCGTTGTACTCGGCGGTGCCGTCCGTCATCTCCACCACCAGCCCGCCCGGCTCGCGCAGCAGCAACGGCACCGCGAAATGACTGGTGACCGCGTGGGTCTCCACCGCCAGCCGCAGCAGCCGCAGCCCGTTGTCGAGGTCGTGCTCCCAGACCGTGCTGTCCCACTCGAAGAGCAGCTCCCCGCCCCAGATGTCGTTGACCAGGACGTCCAGCCGGCCCTGCTCGGCGTCGATCCGCCCGACCAGTGCCTCTACCTCCGCGGGCACCAGATGGTCGGCGACCACCGGGACACCCCGGCCGCCCGCCGCCGTGACCAGCTCGGCGGTCTCCTCGATCGTCTCGGGCCGGCCGTACTCCGAACGGCTGCCCCGGGTGCTGCGCCCCGACACGTACACGGTCGCGCCCTGCGCGCCCAGTTGGACCGCGATGCCGCGGCCCGCGCCGCGCGTCGCCCCGGCCACGAGGGCCACCCTGCCCTCAAGAGTTCGCTGTGTTTCCGGCATGCCCCGACCCTACGACGCCCGCTCCGCGCGGGCCCCTCCTAACACGGCGACCACCGTCAGGGACAGCAGCAGCCCGGCCGCCGCCAGGCCCAGCGCAGCGCCCGGCCCCCACAGCGTCCAGGCCGACCCGAACATCAGGGAACCCGCGAACCGGGCCAGCGCCTGCGCGGTCTGGAGCACCGCGAGCCCGGTGGTGCGCAGCCCGGCGGGCAGCAGCGGCCCGGCGGCGGCCATCAGCACCCCGTCGGTGGCGGCGTAGAACAGGCCGAGCATCGCGAGCACGCCCACGACCAGCAGCGCCCCGCCCGCAGCCGGGACCGGGGCGAGGAGCAGCAGGCAGGCCCCGAGCAGCAGGACGTGCCCGCCGAGGAAGACCCGGCTGCGGCCCACCCGGTCGGCGAGCCGCCCCACGGGCAGCGCGGCCAGCAGGAACACGGCGGCCGTACCGACGGGCAGCAGCGGGAAGAAGGCGGCCGACAGGTCGAGCCGGCGCTGGAGCAGCAGGTAGAGGAAGGCGTCGCCGACGGTGAACAGGCCGAGCAGCGCGGCGGTCAGGCAGAGCCGCCGCAGGCCGGGCAGGCGCAGCAGGGTGCGTACGGGCGGCAGCGGCGGTCGGGCGCGTGTCGGCGCGGAAGCGAGAGGGGGAGCGGGAGGGGGAGCGGGGGCCTCGCGGACGAAGAGCGCGAGCAGCACCACCCCCAGGACGGCGACGCAGCAGCTGACGGTGAACACCGCCTCGTACCCGTCCACCGCCACCCACAGGATCCCGAACGCAGCCAGCGGCCCCAGCAGGGCGCCCGCCGTGTCCAGCGCGCGGTGCACCCCGAAGGCGCGGCCCTGCTCCCCGGGCGGCACGGACAGCGAGATCAGCGCATCGCGCGGCGCGGTCCGCAGGCCCTTGCCCGTCCGGTCGGCGGCGAGCACCGCCGCCACCGACCACGGGGTGGTGGCGAGGAGCAGGGCCGCCTTGCACACGGCCGACAGCGCGTAGCCGGTGCCCGCGACCAGCTTGTGGCGCCGGGTGCGGTCGGCGATCCGGCCGCCGGCGAGGCGGAGCACCGCGGTGGCGCCCTGGTGCAGACCGTCCAGGGCGCCGAACGCGAGCGGGGACATGCCGAGTCCGGCCATCAGGTACAACGGCAGGACGGCGGTGACCATCTCCGCGGAGACGTCCGTGACCAGGCTGACCAGACCGAGCACGAACACCGTGCCGGGGACGGCCCGCAGGGGGCCCTTCGGGGCCGGGGTGTCCCCGGCGATGTCCGAGGCCCGGGTGGTCGACAGGTACACGGATGCCTCCGGGGCCGGATCTAGAACCAGTTGACGGTGAGCGGGAACGCGGCGGTGACGGTGGTGCCCGCGGAGTCGGTGGCGGTCGCGGTGATCTGGACGGTGCCGCTGCCCCACGGCTTGCCGCCGATCCGGCCGGAACCGGCGTCCACGCTCAGGCCCCAGGGCAGGCCGGTGGCCGCGTACCGGACCGGCGGTCTGCCGCCGGTGGCACTGAGCTGCACGGTGCAGGACTGGTTGAACTTGCAGGTCTGCGGGCCGGGATTGGCCAGTTGCAGACCGCCCGCGGTCGGCGTGGGAGTCGGAGTCGGGGTGGGTGTGGGTGTGGGTGTGGGTGTGGGTGTCGGGGTGGGTGTCGGGGTGGGCGTCGGGTTCGACGAGGTGTCGAACACCTCGCCGATCGGCTGGACGTTGGCCGCGTTGCCCGCGTGCGTCGCCGTGCCGAAGAGGTCCTCGAAGGTCCTCAGCAGGTGGTGGTGGTTGAAGGCCGTGGCGTACTTGCCCGTCTTGACCTTCGCCCCGTAGAAGACGGTGGCGATCTGGTTCGAGCCCAGGTAGTTGTCCTCGTCCCAGGTCAGCACCAGCAGACTGTTGTTGGCCTTCGCCCACTGCGCGTACGCGTCGATGTTGTTGCGCGTCCAGGTGTCCCCCGTGCCGACGGAGCACGAGTGCATGTCGTTGCACTGGTTGGGGACCACGAAGGAGAGGTTCGGCAGCGCCGCGAAGTTGTTCTGCGGGAACTGCGCCCAGGTCTTACCGGTGTTCAGCGGCACGTTCTTGAAGGCGAACCACGGGTTGTGCTTCTGCGCGTACTGGCCGTTCGTGCAGGCCGTGGACCCCTCGCCCGGCAGGTCCTCGTTGTACGTCGCGAAGCTCTTGCCGGCCGCGATCAGCTCCTGGCCGAGGTTGGGCGCCGTCATCGACTGCGGGGTGTAACAGCCGTCGCCCGTGATGCCCTGGGTGGCACCGGAGAAGAGGTTGAAGTAGTTCGGCTGGCTGGGGTGGGTCAGCGCCTTCATTCCGGTCAGGCTCGCGCCGCCGTTCGCCAGCTGGTTGATGTACGGGGCGTTCGCGCTGCCGATGATCTCCCCGTACTGCTTGTTCTCGTACACGACGACCACCACGTGGTCGTAGGTCGGCAGCGCGGCGGCGGCTGCCGCGGCGGGCACCGAACGGGTCTCGGCCGCCTCGGAGTTGGCCACGGTGAAGGCGCCCAACAGGCCGAGCGCGCCGAGCCCGGCCACGAGCGCCGGCCACAGGGTCCCGCGTCTGTCGCGGGCCGTCATTGCGGGTGGTGGGGTGGGCATGGGTGTGCTCCTCCTGGACGTCATGTCATGTCGCGTTGTCGGTGTCGTGTCGTTGTCGTGTCGTCGTGCCGTGCAGCCGGGGTCCGGCCCCGGGACGGGGTCACTCCTCGCGCCGCGCCGCACCGGCCACGGTGATGTTCAGGAACCGCGGTACGGGCCGTCCTCGGTCGCGGAAGTCCTCCGCGACCGCCGCCCGCACCGCCGCGAGCCGCCCCTCGGGCAGCAGCACCAGCACGCTCCGCCCCGGGCGCGGCCCCGGCGGCCAGGCGCTCAGCGCCCCCGCCCGGCGTGCGCAGGCCACCGCGCGCGCCAGCTCCCGGGGCCGGTCCGCGGCCTCCCCGCGTACGGCGACCAGCACCAGCCGCGCGCCCGAGCCCGCCGGGTCGAAGGCCACGTACCGCTGCCGCCTACGGGGCTCCGCGCTCAGCAGCAGCGCCCGGCCCGACCGGGCGAAGAGCACGGCCCGCCGCAGCCCGTCGTCCCCGTCCGGCAGGGCTCCGGCGAGCAGCCGGGCCAGCAGCTCGCGGTCCGGCCGCTCGCCCGCCCCCGTGTGCACGTCGGCCACCGCCAGCGCCACCGCGCACTCGGCGGGTTCCGCCGTGGCCAGTCCGGCGGCTCCCGTGAGCGAGCCCTGTACGTGCAGGTCCGTCCCGCCGAGGCCGTACCCGTCCCGGGCCAGCGCCCGCAGCACGGCGTACGGCCCGGCGGCCCAGGCGGGTGCGGCGGGCGGCGGCCCCGACAGGGTCAGCGGCAGATCGCAGCTGTCCGCGGGATGGCCGAGGGAGCTGAGCCGCACCAGGCCATCGGTGCGCGGGGCGGCCGCGGCGGCCGTGGGCCAGCCCGCCGCCGCGACCAGGCCGGGGGAGCCCAGGTGGAAGGCGTACGGGGCGCTCCACACGGCGGCCGGGGGCCGCCCGTGCGCCGCCTCCAGGGCATAGGCGACGAGCCGGTACAGCGGATCGGCCGTCGCCCGCCGGGCCAGATCGCCCCCGGCGCGGTCGGCGGTCGCGGTGGCACCGGCCACCGCAGCGTCCCGGCGGGCCGCCGAAGGGGGGTCGTCGGCGCGGTGCTCCCCGACGGGCGGACCGACGCGGCCGGTCGAGCCCGTCACGGGACGTCCTTGCGGGCCAGCATCCGGTAGGCGTTGCCGCCGTCGGTGCGCCGGGCCGCGGCCGTGCGCAGCGTGTCGAGCGCCACCGCGGCGGCGAAGCACGGCAGCGAGGCCACCCGTACCGCGTGGGCCAGCAGCCGGGTGCGCGGTGTGGGGCCCGGGCCCCACGGCCGGTCCGGGTCCGGGGACACCCGCGCCGCCGCGAAGGCCACCGCGCCGAAGAAGTCGTTGCCCTGGTGGGCGGCCCCGTGCTCCTCGGCGACGACGGTGAACCCGCGGTCGGCCAGCGCCTCGCGCAGATTGGCGGCGGGCATCAGGTGCTGGTGCTGCGGCTGGAACCAGGGCAGCCAGAACGGACCCAGGAGCCGGGCCATGCGGGTCTCCGGATCGGGCAGCTCGATGGCCAGGAACCCGCCGGGGGTGAGCACGGTGGCCGCCGCGTCCAGTTCGGCGAGCGGCTCGCGGGTGTGCTCCAGGTAGTGGTACATGCTGACCACCTCGTACTGGCCGGCCAGCTTCGAGGCGAACTCCGGGAACTGGCCCAGGTATCCGGTCTCCACCCAGCCGCGGCGCTCGGCCTCGCGCACCCCCTCGCCCATGTCCAGCCCGTCGAACCGGGTCCGCGGCCAGACGTCCCGCGCCGCATTGCAGAAGTGGCCGTGCCCGGTGCCGACATCGAGCCAGGACGCCGGGTCGGCGTGCGGGAGGAGCATCTCGGCGCGCCCCCGGTAGGAGGCGCCCTGCGTGCCGAAGACGGTGCCCGTCCCCTCGCCGCCGCGCCCGTCGTAGAAGTCGCGGTAGTAGAACTCCAGCCCCGCCGGCGTCAGCCGGGGGTTCTGGAAGACGTGCCCGCAGTCCCCGCACTGCTCCAGCGTGAAGCGGCCCGGCTTGCCCTGGAGCTGGTCGGGCATGCGGACCCGGACGGTGAGCCGGTGACCGCCGCACCACGGGCAGTCCGTGCGGCGCGGTTCGAGGAAACGCTCCGGGCCCGCCGCGAGGTCCTCCTGGTAGGAGGCGGCCCGCGCGGCGTCGGAGGCGGTGTCCGGTGCCCCGTCCCGGCGGGCCGCCGCGGCCGTACGCAGGCCCGAGACGAGGGCGCGCAGCGGCCGGGCCGCCGTGGCCCGGCCCAGTCCGGCCGGCCGCAGCGGGGAGCCCGGCCCGCCGAGGGCCAGGTACGGCTGGAGCCAGTACAGTCCGGCCGCGGCGGCGCCCCACCGGCCCTGGCGTACGGCGACCCCCGCGAGCAGGGCCAGCCCGCCGAGCTGCGCGGCGGCCAGCGCCGCCGGCGGCAGCCCCTGGGCCCGCAACTCGGCGGCCCGCGCCGGCCCGCCGGGATCCCCGGCCCCGCCGCAGCTCAGGCCGGGGGCGATGGCCAGCCCCGTGGCGTCGGCGGCGTACTCCTTCAACCGCCGGGTCAGCGCCAGCAGTTCCGCCGTGTCCGGGCGCGGCCCGGCCGGATCCACCCCGGCCCGGGCCAGCACCTCCTCGGTGACGAGCACGGCGAATCCGGCTCCGCGCCCTACGGCGAGCCGGTCCTGCCGGTACCGGGCCGGATCGACCAGGCGCAGCAGCCCCAGGGCCCGCTCGGCGGGCAGGTCCGCGGGGAGCAGGTCCAGCACCCGCAGCCCCTCCGCCTCGGCGTGCGCGCAGGCGGCGAGGAAGGTGGGCGCATCCGGTTCGACGCCCCGGGCGGTGATCAGCCGCCACCCGGCGGCGCGCGGCACTCCGGCCGCCGCGCCGGGCGGGGTCACCGGCAGCATCGGGATCGCCCGCAGCCGGCGCCCGGCACGTACGGTGCCCGCGGCGAGGACGGCAAGCAATACGGCGGCGGTCCGGGGGACCCGGGGGAGCGGGGGTGGCGTCATAGCAGTTTCTCCAACCGGTCGGCCGCGGCGGCGGCTCCGCCCGCCGCGGCGAATGAGGCCTGGATCCGCCGGGCGGCCCGGCGCGGGCCGGGGTCGTCCAGCACGGCCGTGAGCGCGTCGCGCAGTTCCTCGGCCCGGGTCCTGCCGAACCGCACCCGGACGCCCGCTCCGGCCTCGACGACCTGCCGGGCCACGATCGGCTGGTCGTCCCGGATCGGGGCGACTACCAGCGGCAGCCCGTGCGCGAGGGCCTCGCAGACGGTGTTGTGGCCCGCGTGGCAGACCACCGCGTCCAGATGGGGCAGCAGCTCCAGCTGGGGGACGCTCTCCTGGAGCAGAAGGTGGTCCGGCGCGTCCCCGATCAGGGTGGAGGGCGCCACGAGGACGAACTGGACCTCTGCGGCGAGTCGTTCGGCGGCACCCAGCACGGCCCCGTAGAAGCGGGCTCCGGCCGCCTGGTTGAGCGTGCCCAGGGACACCAGCACGCGCCGGCGCGCCGGATCCAGCCGCTGCCACGGGAACCCGGGCGTGGCCGGCCGGGCCCCGAAGGCCGGGCCGACGAAGGCGTGGTGCGGCGGGAAGTCCGCGCCCGCTCCCACGAGTTCGGGAGTGGAGAAGACCAGCACCAGCCGCTCCGAGAACCGGGGGTCCCAGTGCGCCCCGGCCCCCGATCCGCCACCCGGTCCCGCGCCGAACTCCGCGAGCAGGCCCGAGATCTGCCCGGCCACCCACTCCCCGACCTTCGGGAAGTCCGCGAAGGGCCGGGTCAGCTCGGCCGAGGTACTGGCGGACGTCACCCACGACACGCCGAGCCGCCGGGCGACCAGCGCTCCGGCCAGGGCCTGCTGGTCCGCGACCAGCACGTCCGGCCCGAAGGCGTGCACGGCCCGGGTCACCCCCGGCACCATCGCCCGGGCCAGCGGCACCAACGCCTCCTCCCACAGGAACCGCAGGGCGCCGACCCCGCGCAGATCGCGCCAGCGGTCGTGCAGCTCCGCGTACCCGCCGCCGAGCTCCTCCCCGGCGGGCAGGATCCGGGCCTGCGGCGGCAGCAGCCGGGCCAGCGCCGCGGCCGGACCCGTCCAGGCGACCTCGTGCCCCCGGGCGGCCAGTTCGGCCCCGACGGCCACGGTCGGATTGACGTGCCCCGCCAGCGGCGGCACGGTGAACAGCACCTTCACGGGACCAGAGCTCCCACCCGCGCCCGCGCGGCCGTCGCGTCGAGGTGGGCGAGCACGGTCTCCCGCAGGACCCCGCTGCTCTCCTTCAGGACGTCGTGCCCCAGGCCCGGCAGGATCCGCAGCGCACCGTGCGGCGCGTGCCCCGCCAATTCGCGGCCGCCCGGCAGCAGTTCGGAGTGCTCGCCGCAGACGATCAGGACCGGGCAGCGCAGCCGGGCGTAGTCCACCGCGGTGAAGGTGCGGCTCGCGGCGATGTCGTCGATGAGCGTCGTGCGGTTGAGGAGGGCGTCGGCGATGGCCGTGAGGTTGGCGGCCTTGCGCAGCCGCAGGGTGAGCAGCTCGGTGGGGACCGTGCTGTCCTCCAGGCTGAGTGCGGCGGCCGACAGGGTGTCCACCATGTTCTCCACCCAGGCTCCACCGAGCGGCGGTTCCAGCAGGGTGAGCCCGGTGACCAGGTCGGGCCGGGCCAGCGCCGCGTGCAGGGCGAGGGTGCCGCCGTAGCTGTTGCCGACCAGGTGGACCGGGCGCCGCCCGAGGTCCAGTGCGCCGAGCAGGGCGAAGAGGTCCCGTACGGCGCTGCGATGGTCGTACCCGGACCCGGGGCGCTCGGTGCGGCCGTGGCCGCGCAGGTCGTAGAGGACGGCCTCGTGGCCGGACCGGGCCACCGGCACGGCCAGGGGGCAGTAGAAGGAGGAGAGGTTGTCGACGACCAGCCCGTGCAGGAACACCACGACGGGCCGGTCGGGGGCGTCGGCGCCGGCGGTGGCCGGGAGCCGCTGGACGTGGAAGCGCAGGGAGCCCGCGCGGACGAAGGCCACGGCGGGCTCAGCCGGCCGACGCGGGGGAGGTCCCCGCCGCGGCCCGGGCCAGCGAGGTGTGCGTGATCCGGCCGATGTGGGTGACGAGTTCGCCCACCGACATGGCCAGGATGGCGTCCATGTCCTTCTCGGCCAGGAAGCCCATCAGGTCGACCTCGGCGCCGTAGCGGTGGTGGAGCAGTTCGGCGAGGGCGACGAACTCGATGCTCTCCAGGGCGAGATCCTCGTTGAAGGTCGTCCTCATCGTGACCTCCTCCGCGAGCAGGTACTCGTCGCCGACGATCTCCACGAGCATGCCGGTGATCTCGGCGAGGATGTCAGTTGCCATGACGGGCCTCCGTGAGGGGGAAGGGGACGGGGGAGGAGTCGGGCGCCGCCGGGTGAGCGGTCCAGGCGACGACGTGGTCGGGCGCCGAGTCGGCGGCGGTCGTGCCGTCGGCGAACGTGGTCCCGGCGAACGTGCCGCCGGCGAGCGTGCTGCCGGTGAGCGGTGCGGTGCGGACCGGGTACGGGTCACCGTCGGGGGAGGTCACCCGCAGGGCGCCGGAATCCGGGTCCCCGGCCACCCGCCAGTCCCGCGGCCGGCCGCCGAGCCCGCCCCCGGCCGCCTTGGCCGCCGCCTCCTTGGCACACCACAGGGCGGTGAGGGCGGCGGGCAGGCCGGTGCCCGCGTGGGCGGCCAGCCCCTCGGCGAGGCGCAGTTCGGCCGGCCCGAGGGCGATCCGGACCAGCGCGTCCGGGTCGGCGATCACCCGCTCCACATCGATCCCGACCGGCCGGGCCGGATGGGCGAGGGCCACCGCGATCCGCTCCTTGTGCGCGATCGACAGCCGGAACCCGCGCGTCGCCGGGGACTCGGCCAGCGGCCGCCCGGCCGGATCGTTGCCGATCGGCACCTCCACGGGGAACACCGGGCCGGCCCCGCCGTCCCACAGCAGCTGCCGCAGCGCGTCCTTGGCCGCGATCCTGCCCAGGAGCCAGGGGCCCCGGGCGCGCGGCGCCAGCCGCTCGTAGGCCGCCCGCTCGGCGGCGCCGAGGTAGCGGCGCATCACCAGCTCCTGCGAGGCCGGATCGTTCCAGCGGCGCCGGGCCAGGCACCAGCCCTCGGGCCGGGGTTCGCCGATGCCGCACACCTCCGGGGTGAACTTCATGGGCCAGACCCGCTCGTCGGCGCCGAACCGGCGGTACGTCCACCCCTCGATCCGGGCCCACACCCCGCCGCCCGCCCCGCGCAGCTCGATGTCGCCGCGCACGGTCACGTCCTGCACCGCGCGGATCCGGGCCGTCGCGGTCACCAGCTCCCGCGCGGCGGGCGGGGGCCCGTAGAAGCGGATGCGGTCCACGGTGGCGGGGAACACCAGCCGGTCGACGGGCAGGCGCAGCTGCATCCAGTGCCCGAAGAGCTGCCCGGCGGCGTCGAGCAGCGCGCCCGGGTCGGGCAGCGCCCGCAGGACCCCGTGGATGCCGTCCGCGCCGACCGACCGCACCTCGTGCACCCCGGCGAAGCGCGGGCCGTGGAACATCCACCGGTCCCGGTAGAGGGCCGCCGCGCTGACCGGGGCCGGACCGGGCTCGCGCAGGGGGGTGTCGTCGCGCGCGGGCGGCGTCCCGTACCGCTCGCCGAGCAGCACGACCACCGAGGCGTACGCGCCGAGTCCGACCCGCAGCCGGCCGGGGCCGTCACCGCGGACGGTGACCTCGACGTCGACGGCCGGTTCGACGGCGAGCCACCGCAGGGCCCGTACGTCCTCGTAGCCGATGACGGCGAGGCCGGGCGGGGCGTGCCGCCGGGCGGCGTCGGCGGCCAGCTCCAGCATGGTGGTCATGGGTACGACGGGGAACCGGTCGGAGTCCTCCGGCCAGCCGTCGGGCTGGAGGTACACGCAGTGGTCCCGTACGTAGGGGAGCGCGGCCAGGGACAGCCGCAGGGTGTGGTGCCCGGGTGCGGGGGACGCTGCCGGGACCGGGACCGGATCCGCCGGTGGCGGTGTCTTCGGGCCTTGTGGGATGCCCGTCGACCAGGCCTCGGCGACGGCCGTGGCGGCCGCCCCGGTGTCGGCCAGCACCGCGTCCAGGGCGGACAGCAGCACCGGTCGGGGGCCGCCCGGTGCCGCGGACGCAGGCTTCGGTCGCGGCGCCGGGGCAGGTCCGAGCAGGCCCGCCAAGGCCGCCCGGGCCGGCTCGCCGAGCCGGACGAGCGGGGACCCGAGGTCGAGCGGCACGCCACGGCCGGGGGCGGGCGCCGGACGCGGTGCGGGCTCCTGCGCCCCCGCCGCTTCCGCTTCCGCTTCCGCTTCCGCTTCCGCTTCCGCTTCCGCTTCGGCCGCGGCCGCGGACGGGGCGTGGGCCCCGGCCGCCAGCAGGTCCCACCGCGGCGCGTACCCCTCGGCCCAGAGCGCGGCGCAGGTGCGGCCGAGCGCCGCGAGGCCCGGCAGCCGCGGGGAGGACGTCGACACCGAGAGGTGGGGACGCTCGCGCAGGCTGTCCTCGACGAAGCCCGGCAGGCTGCCCGGGCCCAGCGTGACGAAGCAGCGCACGCCCTCCTCCTCGTACAGCCGCAGCGTCAGCTCGCGGAAGCGGACCGGCTCCAGCAGGTGCCGGACGACCAGGTCCCGTACGTCCCGCGGCGCGTCCGGGAACGGCGCGCACGTGGTGGCCGACCACACCGGGAGGGAGCCGGGCCTCAGCGGCAGCCGGTCGAAGGCGGCGCGGACCTGCCCGAGGTACGGCTCCCACATCGGGGTGTGGAAGCCCGAGCGGAACGGCAGCTCCTGACCGAGTACCCCGTCGGCGCGCAACCGCGCCACGACCGTGCCCACCTGCTCCGGATCGCCGCAGATCACCGACTGGTGAGGGCAGTTGTCGTGGCTGACCACCACCCGCTCCAGGCCGTGGAGGGCGGCCTGCGCCCGCGGCGCGCCACAACCCAGTGCCGCGTAAACGAGGTCCGGGACCCGCAGGTCACCCGGATGCAGGGAACCGAGGAAGGTGTCGGCCGCCTCCTGCGGGTACATGCCCGCGGCCACCATCGCCGCCCACTCGCCCAGGCTGTGGCCGGCCAGCACATGGGCCTCGATGCCCAGTTCGGGCAGCGCGCGGGCGAAGAAGCGGCCCGTCGCGATCGCGTCGAGGGCCCGTTCCACGAGCGATGCGCCGCGGGTGAGCCGGGGCGCCGTCAGCGCGAGCCGGTCGGCCACGTCGTCCACCACGGGCGCGAACTCCGGCTCCAGGCCCGGGAACAGGAACGCCACCCGGCCGCCCAGCGGCTCCGGGGTGAACCACACGTCCCCGCGCCCCCGCCACGGCCGGCCGCGCGCCACCACCTTCGCGGCCAGCGCGAGCCGTTGGGGCGTGGGCCCGACCACCGCGACCCGGCAGGGTCCGTCGCCCCCGGACACCGGGGCGGCGACCGCCAGCCGCGTCGCGAGCTGCGCCGGAGTGTCCGCACCGATCAGGAGTACGTCGCCCCCTGCGGCGGGACCCACCGGCGCGGCCGCCTCCCCCAGCGGCAGGAAACGGCGCACCGGAGCCACCCGCCCGGCGCCGGGGACCGGGGCGGGTCGGGTGGTGGGGGTCGGGTGCGGGGCCGTCGGAGCCTCCTCCAGCACCACATGCGCGTTGATCCCACCGAAGCCGAAGGCGTTGACCCCGGCCCGGCGCGGCTGCGGCCCGCGCTCCCACGGCTCCACCGCACTCACCGGCCGCATCCGGGTCCGGGCCAGGTCTGCGTGCGGCTCCTCCAGGTGCAGCGTCGGTGGCAGCACCCCCTCGTACACCGCGAGCGCCGCCTTGATCAGCCCGGCCATGCCCGAGGCCTGCATGGTGTGCCCGAGCATCGACTTCACCGAGCCGAAGCCGATCAGGCCTGCGCCCCCCGCCCCGGGCGGCCCGAACACCTGGGCCAGGGTGTCCAGTTCGGCCGCGTCCCCCACCGGGGTGCCCGTGCCGTGCGCCTCCAGCAGGCCGAGCGCCCCCGGCTCCCGCGGATCCAGTCCGGCCTCCCGCCAGGCCCGCTCCAGCGCCTGCACCTGGCCCGCCACCAGCGGGCTCATCAGGCTCGCCGCGCGGCCGTCGCCGGCCACGCCCGTCCCGCGGATCACCGCGTACACGCGGTCGCCGTCGCGCTGTGCGTCCGCCAGCCGCTTCAGCAGCACCACCCCGGTGCCCTCCGACAGCAGGGTCCCGTCGGCCCTGCGGTCGAAGGGACGGATCTGCTCGCTCGGACTGAGCGCCCGCAGCTGCGTGAACACGCTCCACAGCGTCGCGATGTGGCAGTGGTGGACCGCGCCCGCGACGACCGCGTCGCAGCGCCCGGCGGCCAGCAGCCCCACCGCCTGGTCCACGGCCAGCAGGGAGGAGGCGCAGGCCGCGTCCAGGGTGTAGGCCGGGCCGCGGAAGTCCAGCCGGTTCGCGGTCCGGGCCGCCGTGAAGCTGGGAACCAGCCCGATCGACGCGTCCGGCCGCTCCGGACCCAGCGCGTCCTGGAACGCGGAGCGCACCTCCGCGATCCGCCGCTCGCCCAGCTCCGGCGCCAACTCGCGCAGCGTCTGCGCCAACTGATGGGCCGTGCGGACCCGTTGGTCGAGCCGCGCCGTCGCCACGCCCATGAACCCGCCGCGCCCCAGCACCACCCCGATCCGCGACCGGTCGGCGGGCAGCCGGGCCTCGCCGCCCGCGTCGGCGATGGCCTCGGCCGTCGCGTGCAGGGCCAGCATCTGATCCGGTTCCGCCCCCTCTACGGCGGCCGGCATGATCCCGAACCGGGTCGGGTCGAAGGCGGCGAGACCGTCCACGAAGCCGCCGCGCCGGCAGTAGAACCGGTCGCCCGCCACCGGTCCCGTCGCGCCCTGCGGGTCGTAGTACACCTCCGGATCCCAACGTCCCGGCGGGACCTCGCCGATGGAGTCCGTACCGGCCAGGAGGTTGCGCCGGTACGCGGCCAGATCGGCGGCCCCGGGGAACACCGCGCCCATCCCGACGATCGCGGCATCGGTCGGCCGGGGGCCGCTGCGCCGTGCGTCACGCATCGCCCAGGCCCCCCTCCGCCATCAGGACCACCTGGACGTCACTCCCGTGCGCCAGTTCGTCCAGGAACGCGGCGGTCCCCGCATCCGGAGCGATCAGCGGGATCCCGCGCCGGGCGTACGCACGCTCCAGCTCGGGGGTGACCATCCCGCCCGCCTGTGCCGCCCACGGTCCCCAGTCGACGGACAGGACCCGGCCCGGGAAGGACTCCGCCCAGGTGTGCGCGAGGCCGTCGAGGGCGTCGTTGGCCGCGGCGTAGTCGCACTGGCCCCGGTTGCCGTACACCCCGGCGACGCTGCCGAACAGTGCCAGGAACCGGGGCGCGGGCCAGGACCCGTGCTCGGCGGCCGCGGCGGCCAGGTGCCGGGCTCCGGCGACCTTGGTGGTGAACACCGCGGTGAAGTCGGCCGGTTGCTTGTCCCGCAGCAGCCCGTCCCGCAGCACCCCGGCGCCGTGCACGATGCCGTCGAGGCGGCCGTGCCGCTCCCGTACGCCGGCCACGACGGCCCGTACGGCCTGCTCGTCGGTGACGTCCGCGCAGTGGTAGCGGACGGAGGCGGCCGCCGCGTCGAGGGCGCCGAGGGTCGCCCGTACCTCGCGCTCGGCGAGGATCCGCGAGGCAGCGGCCTCGATCTCCGCGGGCGTACGCAGCCCCGCGGCGATCAGCGCGGCGCGCAGCGCGACCCGGTCCCGGGCCTGGCCGAACTCGTCGGCTGCGGCACCCGGTTCGGGTGTGCGGCCGATCAGTTCCACGTGGCATCCGGTGGCGCGGGCCAGGGCGAGCGCGGTGCGGGCGGTGATGCCGCGGGCGCCGCCGGTGAGCAGGACCACCGCGTTCCGGTCCAGGAGCGGGGGGCCGCCGCCGGGGGTGGTCGGCAGGGGGGCGGGGACCGGGAGGCGGGCCACCCGGGTGCCTTCGGCGGTGTACCCGACGGAGGCGCTGCCGGCGCCTCCGTCGGTGCCGCTGCCCTCGGTGCCCCTTCCGTCGGCGCCGCTGCCCAGTTCCGCGGCCAGTTGGGCCGCGATGCGTTCCGGGTCCTCCTTGGGGTGGATGCCCACCGCCCGGACCAGGACGCCGGGGAATTCGAGGGCCGCGCTGCGGGCGAAGCCGTGCAGACCGGCGCCGGAGGTGCCGGGCCCGGTGACGAGCAGCAGCCGCGGGGTTCCGGACGTCAGGGCCCGCCGCAGCCCCGGGAAGGCGTCGGGCAGTACGGGGCCGGCGGTGGTCCGCAGCGCGGAGAGGTCGACGAGGCCGTCGAAGCCGGGCTCGGCCGCGGGGAGGAGTACCGGCTCGGCGTCGAGGTCCTCCAGGGCCGCCGCGAGGGCGGGGGCGATGCCCTGGCCGTCCTCGACGAGGCCGATCCGCAGGCCGCGCAGGGTCTCGGGGGCGGCGTCGGCCGGCGGTACGGGCACGAGGTCCACCCGCAGCCGGGTCACCGGGGTCACCGGGGTCACCGGGATCACCGGGGGCGTCAGGGGCCGGGCGGTGGGGGCGGGGTCGGGCTCCTTGCCGGGTGCGGCGGGTGCGGCGGGTGCGGTCGGTGCGGCGGGGGTGCGGGAGGTGACCCAGTCGACGATGCCGCGCAGGGTCTTGATCCGGGACAGTTCCTCGACGGCGGACTCGGTGGTGCCGCCCGGGTCCTGGGGGAGGCCGATCCGGTCGGCGAGTGCGCCGATGATCTCCACCCGCTTGATGGAGTCGATGGAGAGGTCCGCCTCCAGGTCCAGCTCGGGGTCGAGCATGTCACGGGGGTATCCGGTCCGGGTGTGGACGATCTCCAGGACGAGGTCCATGACCTCCTCGGCGGTGCGGGGGCCCGGGGGTGCGGGTGCGGTGGGTACGGGGCCGGTGGGGGCGGTTCCGCCGGGGCCGGGCGCGCGCCGGGACGTCTCCTCGGACGCCGAACGTGGCCAGGGGTCGGAGGGCGCGGCGGCAGTGCGTTCGGCGCCCTGCGGGGATCGCCCCGACACACTCCCGACCCCGTCGGAACCGCGGCCGGCTCCGGCCGCCCGGCCGAGGGGGCCCGCCGGCGCGGCGCCCAGGTAGCCGAGCAGCACGTCCCGTTGGGCCTCGACCAGTTCGCGCGTGCTGCGCAGGTATTCCAGTACCGCCTCCTCGCGGCGGTCGGGGGGCCCGTCCGTCGCGGGTCCCGAGCCCGTCGCCGCGGCCGGCGCCACGGCGCGCACCCGTTGCGGCGGGCGGAGGCCGCCCGGGACGGGGGTGCCGTCCGCGGTGCGGACCAGGTGGCCGTCGACCAGCCAGCCGGGGCGCCGCGGGGCGCGGTCCGGGAGGCGGGAGGTGCGGCCGCGGAAGAGGGCCTGCGGCGCCACCGGAACACCCGCCGCCATGAGTTCGGCCACCGCCGTGACCAGCCTGGCCAGGCCGTGCTCGCCCGGCACGTCCAGCGGGACCACCGTGTGCGGTCGGCCGTGCAGGATGCGGCCGATCAGGCCGGACAGGACCCGGCCGGGGCCCGTCTCCACGAACGTCCGAACACCGGACGCGTACATGGCCTCCACCTGCTCGACGAACCGGACCGGTTCCGCGACCTGGCGCGCGGCAAGGCCTCGTACCGCTTCGGGTGTCGCCGGGTACCGGTCGGCCGTGGTGTTCGACCAGACCGGGGTGTGGGGCGCCGCCATGCGGGTCGCTGCCAGTTCGGTGCCGAGGGATGCGGCTGCCCCTGCCACCACCTCGCTGTGGAAGGCACAGGCCACGGGGAGGGGTTCGGCCGTGAGGCCTGCCTCGCGCAGGGCGGTCACCGCCGTGGACACGGACTGCGTCGGGCCCGAGATCACGCACTGCCGGGGGGCGTTGTGGTTCGCCACCACGCAGCCGGTACGGGCGGCGATCTCCCGCACCTCCTCGGGCGCGGCCGACACGGCGGCCATCGCCCCCGGGTCGGCGCCTGCGGCCGTCATGATCGCCTCGGCCCGGCGGGCGCTCAGCCGCAGCAGGCTCTCCGTGTCGTAGGCCCCTGCCGCCCACAGCGCCGTGAGCTCCCCGTAGGAGTGCCCGGCCACGCAGTCCGGGCGTACGCCGAGTTCGCCGAGCAGCAGGTGCGCCGCCGCCCCGGCGAGGCCGAGGGCTGGCTGTGCCACGCGCGTGTCGGTGACGGCCGCCCGCTGCGCCGTGCGCTCCCCGGCGGTGAACGCCGCCGGCGGGAACATCGCGGACACCACCCGGGCCGGGGCCGAGTCCAGGAGGGCGCGCAGGGCGGGGAAGGACGTGAAGAGGTCGGCGAGCATGCGCGGGCGTTGGCTGCCCTGCCCGGGGAAGACGAAGGCCACCGTGCCCGGCTCCGCCGCCTCCTCCCGTACGTGGACCCCCGCGGCCGGGGTGAAGGTACGGGCCTGCTCCAGGCGGGCCGCCAGTTCGTCGTGATCGGCCGCCACCACCGCCACCGTCACCGGGCCGCTCCCGCCGGAGGCGGTCTCCGCCGCGAGGTCCCGCAGCGCCCAGGGGCGCCCGGCCGCGTCGTTCTCCTCCAGCCGCGCCGCCAGCCGGGCCATCGCCCGGGTCACGGCCCGCCGGTCCTCGCCGCGGAAGCAGAACAGCTCGGCCGGCCACTCCTCCACCGCGTGCCGGGGCTCCGCCGAGCCGCCGTGACCGGCCAGCACCGCGTGGTAGTTGGTGCCGCCGAAGCCGAAGGCGCTCACCCCGGCGATCCGCCGCTCCACGGGCACCGCCCAGGGCCGGGCCTCGCGGTCGAAGGAGAACGGGCTGCTCTCCGCCCGCCAGGCCGGATTGGGCGTGTCGATGTGCAGGGTCGGCGGCCGCACGCCCGTGTGCACCGCCCGGGCGGCCTTGATCAGCCCGGCCAGTCCGGCCGCGCACTTGGTGTGCCCGAGCTGCGATTTCACGGAGCCCAGGGCGCAGGACCCCGGTTCGGCCCCGGACGCGGTGAACAGTGCGCTCAGCACGGAGAGTTCGGTGCTGTCCCCGACGACGGTTCCGGTGCCGTGCGCCTCGATCAGGCCCACCTCGCCGGCCGTGATCCCGGCCCGTGCGTAGGCCCGTTCCAGCGCCCGCCGCTGTCCTTCCGGCCGGGGCGCGGTCAGGCCGAGGGACCGGCCGTCGCTCGCGGCGCCCACCGCCTTGATCACGGCGTACACGCGGTCTCCGTCGCGCTCCGCGTCCGCGAGCCGCTTCAGGACGAGCGCGCCCACGCCCTCGCCGAGCGCGATCCCGTCGGCGGCGGCGTCGAAGGGGCGGCAGCGGCCGCCGGGTGACAGGGCCCGGACGGAGGCGAACATCAGGTAGTCGTTGATGCCGTTGTGCACATCGGCGCCGCCGCACAGCACCATGTCGCTGTCGTGGTCGCGCAGTTGGCGGCAGGCGAGGTCCAGTGCGGCGAGCGAGGAGGCGCAGGCGGCGTCGACCGTGCAGTTCGCGCCACCGAGGTCGAGGCGGTTCGCGACCCGCCCGGCGATGACGTTCGCGAGGATCCCGGGGAAGGAGTCCTCGGTGAGCCGGGGCAGCTGCTCGTCCAACTCGGCCGGGAGTTCGCCCAGGTAGGCGGGGTGCAGGGCGCGGAGCCCGTAGGCGCCCGCCAGTTCCGTACCGGCCTCAGCGCCGAAGACCACCGAGGTCCTGGAGCGGTCGAAGGCGCGTTCCTTGCCGTAGCCCGCGTCCCCGAGGGCGCGGGCCGAGATCTCCAGGGCCAGCAGTTGCACCGGCTCGATCCCGGCGAGCGAGGCGGGCGGGATGCCGTGCGCGAGGGCGTCGAAGGGCACCGGGCCGAGGAAGCCGCCCCAGCGGGAGGGGGTGCGCTCGCCGGCCCGGGCCGGGTCGGCGTCGTAGTAGAGCGCCGGGTCCCAGCGCTCGGCCGGCACTTCGGTGACCGCGTCGGTGCCGGCGAGGACCATCGCCCAGTAGGCGGCCAGGTCGGGGGCGCCCGGATAGGCGCAGGCCATGCCGACGATCGCGATGTCGAGGGGGTCGGCGGCCTGCGGGGGCTCCGCCGACGGCGCGACGGCGGCGAGTTCGCGGGCCCGCCGCTCCAGCAGGGCGGTGGCCCCGTCGGTGACCTGCGCGTGCAGCGCCGCGATCGTGGTGGTTCCCGTGCGCAGGGTGGCGGCCTGGCCCAGCATGAACAGCCCGTCGCTGTGCTGCTGTTCCTCGGTGACCGGTTCGAGGCCGCTCCCGTCGGGGTTGCGGCGCATGCCCTTGCTGGCGATCCGCAGCCGCCCCAGGTTCAGCCGCTCCAGCTCCTCCCACATGGTGCGCGGCTCGATCCCGCTGTCCACGAGCCGGAGACGGGTCGCCTCGAAGGTCCCGGCGTACGGGGTGGCCGCGCACCGGGTGGCGTGGCCGGGCGCGGTGCGCAGCAGGACGGTGTCCGCGCACTCCACCGCCGCGCGCTGGAAGCCCGGCCGGATCGCGCCCGCCGCCACGGCCTCCTCGGTGAACAGGTAGGCGGTGCCCATCAGCACCCCGATCCGTGCGCCCCGGGCGGCGAGCGGGGCCGCGGCCGCCACCGCCATCGCGGCGGACCGTTCGTCGTGGATCCCGCCCGCGAACAGCACGTCCAGGGCCTCCGGTTCGGGGCAGGCCAGCAGCCGCTCGATCTGCTCCTCCCACAGCGGGAAGGAGGCGCGCGGCCCGACGTGTCCACCGCATTCCAGCCCCTCGAAGACGAACCGCCGGGCCCCCTCGGCGAGGTAGCGCTCCAGCAGGCCCGGGGAGGGTACGTGCAGGTGGGTCCGGATCCCGGCCGCCTCCAGAGGGGCCGCCTGCGCCGGGGTGCCGCCGGCGATGATCGCGTGGGGCGGACGGGCCCCGGTCACGGCCGCCAGTTGTTCCCGGCGCAGCTCGGGCGGGGCGAAGCCGAGCAGGCCCACGCCCCAGGGGAGGTCCCCGAGCCGCTCGGCCGTCTCCGCCAGCAGCCGGCGTACGTCGGGGCCCTCCATCACCGCGAGCGCGAGGTACGGCACCCCGCCCGCGGCGGCCACCGCCGCGGCGAAGGCCGCCTGGTCGCTCACCCGCGTCATGGGGCCCTGGGCGACGGGGAGCGGCTGCCCGAGAGGCCGGGCCCGTACGGCAGCCTCCAGGTGCCCGGCCATGGCCGCCCGTACGGCCTGGAGGACTCCGCCCGTGGTCCGGTAGCGCGCGGCCAGGCGGGCCGCCGAGGCCCCGTCCTGCCCGACGGGCAGCAGCTGCGTCCGGAGGTCCCGGGCGCCGAGCAGGGCGGGTACGGGCCCCTCGGGCGGGGTCAGGTCGGGCCTGGCGAACACCCGGTGCCCGTCGGCCAGCCGGGTCTCGGAGCCGTCCATCGACCGCAGTGCGTCGGTGACTTCCTCCGGCAGCTCGGCCTCGCCCTCGGCCGTCAGGGCCAGTTGTACGTCGAGCAGCACCCCGGCGGCGCCGCCCGCGACGGCCGCGGCCGCCGTGTGCGGCCCGATCCCGCCGCAGGCCCGTACGGGTACCCGGATCCCGGGGTCGCCGAGGAGCTGCTGGAGCAGGACGAAGGTGGTGGCCGACCCGACCCGGCCGCCCGCCTCGTGGCCCTTGGCGACGAGCGCTCCCGCCCCGGCGGCCACGGCGCTCCGGGCCTCGGCCGCACAGGTGACCTCGGCCCACACCCGGGGCCGCCCGGCCGCCGCGGCCCAGGCGGCCACCTGCTCGGGGGCGTGCGCGGCGGGGTCGGCGAGCAGCACGGTGTCCACCGCGGCGGGGAGTTCCGCGGGTCCGAGCGGGCAGCCGACGGGCACCCGCACCCCGTACCGGGCACTGCCGAGCCTTCTGCCCAGTTCCGCGAAGGCACGCCGTGCCGCGCCGGGGTCCCGGCCGAGGTCGAGCAGTCCGAGGGCCCCGGCGCGCTCGGCGGCGGTCACGACGGCCGGATGGGGCTCCTCGAAGGGGCTGACCGCGACGACCAGGTCACGGGTGACGGCGGGCTGCGGGTGGGGGGTCACGGGCGCTCCTCTTCCAATGCTGTGTGACATGGCGGAGTGCAGGACGAAAGAACGGACGAGCAGGCGGGCGGGCGAACGACGAGCGGGCGAACCGACGAGCCGACGAGCCGACGAGCCGTGCAACGGCGGTGCGGGGCAGGGCGGGAGAAGGGGGAGTGCGGTGGTCGCGCGCACCGGCCGGGGCACCCACCGCGGGTACGGCGGGCTTGAACCGTGGTCAAACACCCGCAATGCCGCGTTGCATCGTGCGGTGACCGCCGTGCACTGTCAACAGCCATGCGGAATACGGTGCTTCGCACCCGCGGCCTACACGTGCCACCCGAAATCCCACCCGGGCGGGCCCTCGACACCCCCCGGCCGAGCCGGTGGCCTGCGGTGTTCTCCGCCGGGCCGGACCGACCCCGCCGCGCGGGCCGGCGTACCGCGCCCCCCGTGGGCATGCCGCACGGGCATGCCCACTCGCCGACCGGGCATGCCCGCCATCCGGGACTCGGGCAGTTGTTCACCCGACGGGCCCTTACAGGTACAGCCTCACGCGGTTACCGTCCGGTCATGACCCCCACCCTCGCCCAGCTCCGCTACCTCGTCGCCGTCGCCGACTGCCGGTCCATCACCGGAGCCGCAGCTTCGGTCTTCGTCGCCCAGTCCGCGCTGTCCAGGGCAGTTCAGGCCATGGAGCGCGATCTCGGCGTCGAACTCCTGGCCCGCCGGGGAAGGGGGGTGGACCTCACGCCGGAGGGGGCCCGGGTCGTCCGACTGGCCCGCACCGTGCTCAACGCGGTGGAGGCCATCGACGACATCGGGACCCCGCACGGCGGGGACACCCGGGCCGTCCTGACCCTCGCCACCACGCCCACCCTGGCCCTTGACCTGGCCGCCGACCTCATCGCCGCCTTCACCGGACGGCACCCGACCGTCGACGTCCGGCTCCAGCAGCACGGCAGCAGGGAGGCGCTGGTCGAGGAGGTGAACCGGGGGCGCTCGGAGCTGGCCCTGGTCGACCTGCCCGTCGACAAGGAGCTCTCCACACACTTCATCCAGGAACGCGAGGTGGTGCTCATCTCGCCCCCGGGCTCCCGGCTGCCGCACCCGATGCCCCTGCGCATGCTCGACGGGCTGCCGATGGTGCTGCCCACCCCGGGGACGGGCCGGCGCACCGAGATGGAGGCCATGTTCAGCTGCCTCGGAGTACGGCCCGTCCCCACCCTGGAGGTCGACGAACGCCTGGCCTGGGTGACGGGAGTGACGGACGGCCGCGGCTCCCTCATCTGGTACCGGGACGTGGTGTCGAGAGCCTTCGGGAGCCGGGCCGAGATCCGCTCCTTCACCCCTCCGCTGCTGCGTCCGGTGGGCATAGCCCACGCCCGGCGGCCGCTCAGCCGGGCGGCCCGGGCGTTCATCGCGCAGGCCGGGCACAAGGCACCGGTCCGGGAGCCGGTGCGCTGACCGGACATGCCCGCGCGGCATTGAACGATGCTCGAACGGGAGGGGATTGCCTCTGGCACACCGATTGATGTCCCCTCAGATTGTGGGCATGTCCCGTCTCCTGACACCTCCACGGGCCGCCGCCCTCGCGACCGCGGCCCTCGCGACGATCCTGACCGCGTCGGCCTGGCTGGCCACCGCCACCGCCAGTGCCACCGCCTCCACTGCCACCGCCTCCACCGCCGTCCCCGGGGCCTTCGCCGTCCCGCCGGCCGCCGCCGGGGCCCAGGCGCCGGAGAAGCGGTGCACCCTGCCCGGCGGCCTCGCCGAGTTCAGCGGCCTCGCCATGAGCCGCAAGCACCCCGGGGTCTTCTACGCCGTCAACGACAGCGGCAACACCAACCAGGTCTTCGCCGTCGACTGCAACGGCCCCACCGGCCGGCTCCTGGCCACCCTCACCGTCTCCGGCGTGGGCAACACCGACTGGGAAGGCCTGGCGCTCGGCAAGGACGCGGCCGGCGGCCCGGCGATCCTGGTCGGCGACATCGGGGACAACCTCGGCGGACGCGCGGAGATCACCGTGCACCGCTTCGCCGAGCCCGACCGGCTCACCGACGCCACGGTCACCCCCGTGACCTACCGCTTCTCCTACGCCGACGGCAGGCACGACGCCGAGTCCCTGCTCGCCGACCCCGTGAGCGGCCGGCTCTACGTCGCCAGCAAGCTCATCGGGGCCGCCGGCCGGCTGTACCAGGCCCCGCTACCGCCGGTGACCGGGCAGGTCAACACCCTCACCGCGGTCCGTCCCGGTCCCGTGTTCGCCACCGACGGCGCGTTCTCGCCCTCGGGTGCCTCGTACGCCCTGCGCAGCGGCGGGCCGCTGGGCGCCAACACCGCCTCCGTCTATGACACCTCCGGCGTCAAGCTCGCGGACGTGGCCCTCCCGGCCCAGTCGCAGGGGGAGACGCTGACGTACGCCGACTGCGCGAACCTGCTCGTCGGCTCGGAGAACGACCCGCAGATCTGGCGGGTCCCACTGCCGCCGGAGGCCACCCCGGGCTGCGACAGCACACCGACGCCCACCCCCACCCCCACCCCCACGCCGACCCCGACCCCGACCCCTACACCGACCCCCGGCGGTCTGAAGTTCACCGACCCCGGTCCGCAGACGTGCAGGTTCAACCAGTCCTGCACCGTCCAGCTCACCACCACCGGCGGGAAGCCCCCCGTCCGGTACGCCGCCACCGGCCTGCCCTGGGGCCTCACCCTCGACAGCGCCTCCGGACGGATCAGCGGCAAGCCCTGGGGCAGCGGCGCGTTCCAGGTCACCGCCACCGCATCCGATGCCACCGGAGCCACCGCCGGCACCAGCTTCACCCTGACCCTCAACTGGTTCTGAGGCGGGACCGGGACGGGGTTGTCCAACCCGCCCCCGAGGCCGCACTGTTGACCGAGTTCCGTCGTCCTCAGGTCAGGAGAACCGGCTTGTCGTCCCCCATCCCACCCGTCCCGCAGGGCTCGGGCACGCCGCACGTGATCGACCCCGCCGGTGGCTGCCCGCACGCCCTCAACGCCAGGCTGCGCGCCGAGCAAGGCCCGGTGGCCCAGGTCGTGCTCCCCGGCGGGGTGCCCGGGGCGGTCGTCCTCGGGCACGACGCGCTGCGGGAGTTCCTCGCCCACCCCGACGTGGCCAAGGGCCCCCGGCACTTCCCGGCCCTGGACGACGGCACCATCCCGGCCGACTGGCCGCTGCGCGTCTTCGCCAACGCCGTGGGCATGCACACCGCCGACGGCGCCGACCACCGCCGGCTGCGCGCCCTGGTCGGAAAGGCGTTCACGATCCGCCAGGTGGAGCGGCTGCGGCCGCGCGTCGAGGAGCTCACCGCCGAGCTGCTCGACGACCTCGGGCGGGCCGCCGCCGGATCCCCGGACGGAGTCGCCGACCTGTACGCGCACTTCGCCCTCCCGCTCCCGATGAACGTGATCTGCGAGCTGCTCGGCGTGGACCCCGAACACCGGGGCCGACTGCACGAACTGGCCAACACGGTGGTCGTCGCCACCGACATCACCCCGGCCGAGAAGACGGCCGCCCTCCAGGAGCTCATGGCCCTGACCGCCGCGATCGCTGCCGCCCGCGCCGCGAACCCGGGCGAGGACCTCACCAGCGCCCTGATAGCCGCCCGCGAGGACGGCGGGGACCGGCTCACCCAGGCCGAACTCGTCGGCACCATGCGGCTGATGCTCGTCGCGGGCCACGAGACCACCCTCAACCTCGTGGTCAACGCCGTCCGCGCGCTGTGCGCCCACCGCGACCAGCTCGCCCTGGTCCTGGACGGCAAGTCCACCTGGTCGGACGTGGTGGACGAGACCCTGCGCTGGGACACCCCCGTCAGCTGGTTCCCCTTCCGCTACCCCACCCGCGACCTGACCGTCGACGGGTCCCTGATCCCGCAGGGCACCCCGGTGCTCGCCGGCTACAGCGCGGCCGGCCGCGACGAGGCCTTCCACGGTCCGGACGCCGACCGCTTCGACATCACCCGCCCCACCGCCGCGCGCAGCCTCTCCTTCGGCCACGGCGCCCACTACTGCACCGGGGCCCCGCTCGCCCGGCTGGAGGCCACGATCGCCCTGGAGCGGCTCTTCACCCGCTTCCCCGACCTCGACCTCGCGGTACCGGAGAACGATCTCCCGTACCAGCGCAGCTTCCTCAGCAACAACGTCCGGTCACTGCCGGTCCGCCCCGGCCGGCGGGCCACCGCCTAGCGCCCGCACGTTCACGTTCACCGTGTGCCAGCCCGTCGCGCCGTCCGGGACGGTGCCGGTGCGGGTTCCCGTCTGGAGGGCGCCCGTGCCGTCCGTCGCGCGGACCTCCAGGGTGTGCGGTCCGGGGGCGGCCTCCCACGGCCAGACCCACTGGCGCCACGTGTCGACACCGTCGGAGGCCCCGAGCCGGGCCTCCTGCCAGGCGCCTCCGTCCACCCGTACCTCGACCCGTTCGATCCCGCGGTGCTGGGCCCACGCCACCCCGGCGACCGCCACCCGGCCCGGGGACAGGCCGGCGTACGGGCGGGGGGTGTCGATGCGCGCCTGCGTCTTGATCACGGCCTGCTGCGCCCAGGACCGGCGCACCCAATAGGCGTCGTAGGCGGCGAAGGTGGTCAGCCGCAGCTCGGTGAGCCACTTGCAGGCGGAGACGTACCCGTACAGGCCCGGTACGACCATCCGGACGGGGAAGCCGTGGGCGAAGGGCAGCGGCCGGCCGTTCATGCCGACGGCCAGGAGCGCCGCCCGGCCGTCCATCACGGCCTCCACCGGCGTCCCGATGGTCATGCCGTCCACCGAACGCGCCACCAGCTGGTCGGCCGGACCGCCCCGGGACGGCGGCCGCACCCCGGCCTCGCGGAGCAGGTCCCCGAGGCGGACACCGAGCCAGCGGGCGTTGCCCGCGTACGGGCCGCCGACCTCGTTGGACACACAGGTCAGGGTGATGTCGTGCTCGACCACCGGGCGGGCGAGCAGCTCCCGAAGATCGAGGGTCAGGGGCCGGGCCACCCCCTCCCCGTGGATGCGCAGCCGCCAGGTGTCCGCGTCCACGCGCGGGACGACCAGCGCCGTGTCCACCCGGTAGAAGTCCTGGTTCGGGGTGAGGAAGGGGCCGAGCCCGGGAACCTTCAGGTCCGCCCCGGCGGGCACCGGCGGCGCGGGCACGGTGGGCCGGGGGAGCACGAAGCGGGCCCGGGAAGCGGTGGCGTCGGCGCTGCCGTGCGCGCCGAGGCGCCGCGCGCCGAGTCCCACCCCGGCCGACACCGCCAGGAAGGCGACCACCAGCCGGCCGAAGCCGCGCCGGTCCATCTCCGGGGCCCCGCCCGGCGTGGTCCCGCCCGGTGAGGCCCTGCCTTGCGAGGTCACGGCCGGGCGGGACCGCTGCCCGGCCGTGACCAGCAGGTACAGCGCCCCGGCCGAGACCGCCGCGCCCACCAGTGAGGGCAGCGCATCCTGCCAGGACGCATCCGGCCGGCTGAGCGCGGCCAGCGCCCCCACCAGCCCGAGACCGCCCGTGACGGCGATCGCGGCCGGCAGGTGGCGTACGGCGAGCAGCCCGGTGCCGATGGCGCATGCGGCCACGGCGGCGAGGATGCCGAGGCCCAGCACCAGCTTGTCGGAGGTGCCGAACAGCCTGATGGCCCATTCCCGGACGGCCACCGGCGTCAGGTCGACGACGGCCCCGCCGACGGCCGTGACCGGCGAGGCCTCGGGCCGGCCGGCCGCCGCGGCCAGCTGCGCGACCGCGAGCCCGGCGACGGCCGCGACGATCCCGCTGACGGCGCCCATCACGCGCCGCGGCCGTGCGGAACGGCTCGGGTCTGCCTCCACACCGCCAGTGTGCCGCGCCGGGGAGCTCCGGCGGCGACGCCGTGCCGCCGTCGGTGGACGGACCGGGGCGGCGGTGGGGCGCGGGGCAGCGATGACGGCGCCGCGCGCTACCGGCCCGTGATCACCCACGGGTCGCCGTGAGCCGGCCGGCGATCGGGATCGCTCGGGCGGCGCAACGCGGCATGCGGGCTGCGCTTCCGGCGTTCCGCCCCGCGGGAGCTGCCGGCGCGGACCCCGGCCGCGAGTCCGGCCGTCTCGATCACCGCCCTCGGTCCGGGGGCCGCCGGGGCCACCCGGGCCGCCGCACGGGCACGGGCGGGGCGGTGGCCCGCGGCGGTGCGCCGAGGGCCACGGCGCACCGCCGCGGGCCCGGCCGGATGCCCGGCCGGGCCCGCGGCGGTGGTCAGCGGGTGGCGGCCGCCGACGGCAGGGCCCGCGCGATCGCCTCGGCCAGCCGGTACGGGTCACCGGCCGGCCGGCTCGGATGGCGGGTGGTGCGTCCCGCCCACTCCGCCTCGAAGGCGTGCCAGTCGATCTCCCGCGGCGCCGTCCCGCGGACCAGCGCCTCGTCCAGCGAGGCGAAGTACCGTTCCCACCGCGGGGCGTACAACTCCGAGATCAGGCCGCTCCATTCGCGGTTCGCGTAGTCGTGCAGGAAACCGGCCTCGCTGGTGCTGCGGCGTCCCCACACGCTCAGGAGCGAGCGGGCGTCGTACTCGTACCGGTCCTGCTCGGCCCGGTCGCCGCCCCACGAGCGGGCCCCGGAGAGCCAGTTGCCGAGGAGGAAGGCCGGGTCGGACCCGGTGACCGCGTCCAGCTTCCGCATGCCGTCCTGCCATTCGGCCGTCAGGGCGCGGAAGCGGGTCAGGTCCTTGGCCTCGTAGGC
Source organism: Streptomyces sp. Sge12 (assembly GCF_002080455.1). Taxonomy (NCBI): domain Bacteria; kingdom Bacillati; phylum Actinomycetota; class Actinomycetes; order Kitasatosporales; family Streptomycetaceae; genus Streptomyces; species Streptomyces sp. Sge12. The sequence continues at coordinate 1,318,507 of NZ_CP020555.1, read as the reverse complement.
CGCCTTGATCTTCGGCAGCAGTACCCGCGAGTGGTTGGCGAGGGCCTGCCGGGCGGTGTCCACCAGGTCGAAGCGGTAGGCGCTGGAGGCGCGCAGCGCCGGATCCACCTTCAGCAGGTGGTCCAGGGCCCGGCGCACCGAACCGGCCTGGTAGCGCATGGACTTCGGGCTCCAGTACGCCGCGCCGGCCGCGGTCAGGCCCGGCCGGGCGGTGAACAGGCTGTCCTGCGACTCCGACCACAGACCCGAGGAGGTGCTGTACGGCCCCGTGCGGAGCTCCTCCCAGGCCGCGGCGGCCTCGGCGTCGGGACGGCCGTATCGGCGGGCCGCGAAGTCGGCGAACCACGCGCGCTGGTCGATCGGCCCGTGCTCCCAGGCCAGGTCGGTGAAGAGGTCGAAGGCGGCCGGGTTGGTGCCCGTGGCCTCCGGCAGGTAGGCGATCCCGGCGAGCGCGCTGCCGGCCTTGTCCCGCCAGGGCCCGAACCGCTCGATCCACACGGAGCTGTTCGCGCCGACCGTGGTGTGCCCGCCGAAGTTGTAGATGGTGCCCATCGCGTACGGGGTCCCGCCCCAACGGGTCTCGCGGTCCAGCCGGTTGTACCGGTCGGAGAGCCCGTCGAGGATCAGCAGCTTCGAGGTGTCCACCCCGGCCAGCAGCTCGGCGGTGGGGTCGTCCTGCCAGCCCAGCACCGCCCACAGCGCTCCGGGGTGCGCGGCGTGCAGCGCGCCCTGGATGGCGCCCGCGGCGGCGCCGACGTCGACGGAGCCGGTCCGACCGCCCTCGTGCAGCGGGCTCATCCGGTACATCGTGCTGTCCCCGAACACCTCGCGCTGCTCGGCGTAGTACGCGGCGGCCAGCTTCCCGAAGGCGGGCGAGGCGGGGTCCAGCCAGTCCGGGCGGTCGAACCCCGCCCAGTCGCCCTGCGGCACCGTGGCCGACCCCGGGTTGCGCGCCGCGAATCCGGGCGGCACGGTCCCGAAGTAGCCGGGCAGCACCGGGGTCATGCCGAGCCCGCGCAGCTGCTCGGCGATCCGTCCGCCCAGCTCGGCGCGCTCGCGCATCAGGCGCTCGGTGACCGGGCCGCCGAAACCGCTCAGGTTCTGGAGCAGCCACCAGCTCTGGTGGGCGGGGCCCGGGATCCACTGCCGCAGCTCCTCGGCGGAGTAGCCGAACCCCTGGAGCGCCCGGTAGTACGGGTACTCGGCGCCCACCTGCACGAACACCTCGTTGATGCCGTGCAGGGCGAGCAGGTCGATCTGCCGCTGGTGCTCCTCGAAGGAGCGGTACGGGCCGGAGTACCCGTCGTCGGTGTCGTTCAGCGCGTACCGGTGGGGCACCTGTGCGCTGCGGGTGACCGGCGCGGGTACCGCGGGCAGCCGGGCGGGCAGCATGCCGAGGCTGTCGCCGGGCCAGCCGATGTCGACCCCGGCGACGTGCTGGAGGTACCAGCCGACCCCGGTGAGCAGGGTGGCGCCGGTGCTGCCGCGCACGGTGATCGCGCCGGCGGTCCCGGACACGGTGAAGGTGTCGGCGCCGGCGGTGGTGCCGGTGTCGGGCACCAGGGTGAACTGCCCCCCGTGGCGCGGGAGGAGCCGCTCCAGGGCGGCCCGGGCGGGTGCGAGGTCGAAGGCACGGGCCCGACCGGGGCTCCGGGACGCACCCCCGGGCACGAGGGCCCGTACGGCGGGGCGCGCGTCCGTCGTTACGCCGGCACGTGCGGGCGACCCCGCGCCCGGGGCGGTGGCCCCGGGCGCGGGCCCCGCGCAGATCAGCGCCAGCAGCGCCGCCGGAAGGGCGGCGAGGGCCAGCGGGCGCGGCACGGCCGGCCTGCGCCCGCTGCGCGGCATCGGGTTCCTCATCGCTCGGCCCGGGCCGTCAGACCGGCAGGGCCCAGGCCTGGTCGACCCGGTGGTCGCCGCAGTCGGTCAGCCGCAGCCGCTCGGCCGGAGCGGTGGCCGCGGGAGCCGTCAGGCACATTCCGCTGACCTCCTCCACCAGGGCCCCGCCACGGCGCTGCGACCAGCTCTGGCCGGGCTGCTCCTCGGGGCGGGCCGCACAGTCGGCCAGCTCCACGGTGCGGTCCTCGCCGACCGACAGGCATTCGCCGGCCAGCCGCAGGCGCGCGTCCGTGCCCACGGTCCAGCGCTGGTCGGGGGCGCCGGTGCAGGCGGCCATCACCACGGCGCCGACCCCGGTGGTGTTGGCGCCGTCGGCGCACCGGGCGCCCTCTCCGACGATCTGCCCGGTCGGTGTGGCCTCGGCGCAGCCGCGCGGGGTGAGCCGCCAGACGCCGGTGTCGTGCCCGGCCACCTTCCCGGTCAGCGTTGCGGAGACCTCGCGGCGCGTGCCGCTCCACAGGTCCTGGGCGTCGGCGCCGACGGTGCAGTCGGTCAGGCCGATCTCGTCGAGCGGCACGTTGATGTCCCGGGTGGCGGCGGAGCGGTTGAGCACGGCGACCGCGCGGTCGCCGTTCGCCAGCGGCCGCACCAGGATCTCGAAGGTGGCGTTGGAGGAGACCACGGCGCCCTGACGGCCCATCGGGTCCTGGTCGAGCCGGATCATCCGGGTGTTGCCGAGCGCGGTGAGGCCCGCGGGGGTCAGCTTCGAGACGTCGGAGGACAGGATGAAGGGGGAGGCCATCATGGCCCACAGGGCGACCTGGCTGCGGCTCTCGGCGGCGGTGAGCCCGGGGGCGCCCGCGATCAGGAAGTCGGGGTCGTTCCAGTTGCCGGGGCCCGCGTACCGGCCGAGCCAGCGGTTGTAGCCGTAGTTGCCCATGACCGCGCTCCACCGCGAGGCGGTGGGCGCGGCCGGGTTGTAGACCTTGATGTCCTTGCCCTCGCGCCACAGCTGGCCGGTCTCGCCGACCCAGCCGAGGACCTTGTGCCAGTCGGAGCCGCCCCACTCGCCCTGCTGGAAGTAGGCGGGTGCGGAGGCCGACAGGACCATGTCCCGGCCGCTCTCCCGCAGGGCCTTCGCCACGGCGTTGTAGGCGTCGCGGTAGGCCTGCTCCTTGGTCCTGCCCTCCGGGACCCACAGGTTGCAGCCGTCCATCTTGACGTAGTCCACCTTCCAGGAGGCGAACTGCCGTGCGTCCTGGGCGTAGTGGTCCGCGCCGCCGCCCTGGGGGGCGCCGCTTCCCGGGTACTTCTCGCAGGTGAGGGAGCCCGCGTCCTGGTAGATGCCGAACTTCAGGCCCTTGGCGTGCAGGTACTCGCCGAGCCAGGCCATGCCGTGCGGGAACTTCGCCGTGTCGACGACGAGCGCGCCCTGCGCGTCGCGGCTCCTGGTCATCCAGCAGTCGTCGACGGTCACCGTGTCGTAGCCCTTGGCGGCGAGCCCGGTGGACACGAGCGCGTCGGCGTTGGCGACCACCTTCGCCTCGTCGATGTCGCACATGTAGTGCGCCCAGTTGTTCCAGCCCATGGGAGGGGTGAGCGCGAGCGGGGTGTCCGAGGTCGCCCGCGGGTCGGCCGCCACCGGGGAGGGGGAGAGCGCGAGGGCGAACAGGGCGGCCGCGGTCAGGCAGGGGAGCGTTGCGCGCAGGCGAGGCGGCACGGGGTCTCCTTGACGTGGGGACAGTCGTGCGCCCAGTGCAGCGAGGTGATCACCCAGTGTCAACAGAAGTCGTTGATTATCGGCGGATGACCAGCAATATGGCTGCAACCGCTGTCACACGAAAGTGAAGATACGTCGTATGTTACGGTGTATCTATGCCGCGAAGATCAGCCGCCCTGGACCGTGCGACCCCCGAGGCCATCGCCGTCGCCGCCCTGCGGATCCTCGACGAGCAGGGCCCCGGCCACCTCAGCTTCCGCAGCCTCGCCGAGCGGCTCGAGGTCTCCCACGCGACCGTCCAGCGCCGCTGCACCGACCTCGCCGGCCTGCTCGACCTGTGCACCGAGCACCTCGCCGCGCAGCTCCCCGAGATTCCTGCCGGCACCGACTGGGCGCAGGCCACCGAACAGCGGTTCCGCGCCCTGTACCTGCTGCTCACCGCACACCCCGGACTGCTGGTGCTGCGCGGCGGCCGGCCCTGGCTCGGGCGCCAGCTGCTGGCCCGCCTCGTCGAGCCCGCCCTCGCCGACAGCGTGGCCGCGGGGATGACCGCCGCCGAGGCCATGACCGTCTACCGCCGCATGTACCTGCTCACCCTGGGCAGCGCGGCCTTCGTGGACCACCGGGATCCGGCCGCTGCCACCGCCGCCTCGCGGGCGGCCCTGGCCGCCCTGGATCCGGAGGAGTTCCCCGTGCTCTCCGGCGGACTGCCCGACGTACTGCCCGCCCTGACGGACCACGAGGTGTACTACGTCGCCCTGCGCCAGCTGATCGAGGCCGCCCGGCCCACCCGGCCCGCCCACGGTGCCCGTACCGCCCCGCCCGCCCCGCCCACCACCTGATGGGGAGACAGCCCATGCACGCAGCACCGGCCCACCGGCTCGACTACGCCGCCGTACGCGCCGCCGCCGCCCGGATCGAGGGAGGGGTGCGACCCGTCACGGTGGCGCCTGCGGCGGAAGGCGTCTGGTACGCGCTGGAACACCTCCAGTACACCGGCACCTTCAAGGCGCGCGGCGCCCGCAACTTCCTCGCCGCCCACCACGAGGCCGGCACCCTCCCCGCCGCCGGCGTCACCATCGCCTCCGGCGGCAACGCCGGACTCGCCTGCGCCTGGGCGGCCCGGGCGCTGTCCGTGCCCGCGACCGTGTTCCTGCCCGCCAACGCCCCGCGCGTGAAGGTGGAACGGCTGCGGAGGTACGGGGCCGATGTGCGGCTCGTCGGCGACCGGTACGCCGAGGCACTGGCCGCCTGCGAGGAGTTCGCCGCGCAGAGCGGGGCGCTCAGCAGCCACGCCTACGACCACCCGCTCATCGCGGCGGGCGCCGGAACCCTGCTCGACGAGATCCGGGCCGCCCTGCCCGGACTGGACACGGTGGTCGTCGCGGTCGGCGGCGGCGGACTGTTCGCCGGCGTCGCCACCGCCGCGCGTGAGCACGGCGTACGGGTGGTCGCGGTCGAGCCGGAGAACTGCCGGGCCCTGAACGCGGCCCTGGCGGCGGGCCGGGTCGTGGACGTACCGGTCGAGTCGGTCGCCGCCGACTCGCTGGGGGCCACCCGGGTCTCGGCGGACGCACTGGCCGCCGCGCAGGAGAAGAACGTGACGTCCGTCCTCGTACCGGACACGGAGATCACCGCCGCCCGGCAGGCGCTCTGGGAGGACCACCGGATCGTGGTCGAGGCGGCCGCGGGCACCGCCCTGGCGGCGCTGCGCCGTGCGCCCGAGCCGCTGGGCGACAGGGTCGCCGTGATCCTCTGCGGGGCCAACACGGACCCCCGGGACCTGGTGACTTCGCAGACCCCGGGGACCAGCGGGGCCTGAGCCCGACCGGTCCGGTCCGGTCCGGTCGTTCAGTCGTCGGCGGCCTGCTCCTCGCGGACGATGACGACCGTGCCGGCGGAGTACTGCACGACCTGCTGGCTCACCGACCCCAGCAGTGCGCCCTTGAAACCGCCGTACCCGCGGGTGCCGACCACCGTCAGGTCCGCCTCCTTGGAGGCGTCGACGAGGACCTGGGCCGGGGACCCCTGCTCGACGCGCCGGAACACCGGCACGCCCGGCGAGGTGCCGACGGCCGCGGCGACCGTGTCCGCCAGCTTCCGGCGGGCGGCCTCCTCGGCCGTCACCGCCTCCGCCTCGGCGGCCTCGGCGGCCGTCGGGCCGATGGCGAACGGATTGCGGTTCCACTCCCAGGCCATGACGGCGTGCACCCGGCTGCCCGTCATCGCGGCCTGTGCGACCGCCCAGCGCAGGGCCTCCTTCGAATGGTTCGACCCGTCCACGCCGACGACGATCAGCGGCTCGATGGTGCGCTCACTCACGGTGGTTCCTCTCGCTTCGCCCGAATAGTCGATCTCCTCCCTGTATACACGGACCAGGGGGTCCGACCTCGAACGACGATCGTTGCAAGATCCGACGACTTTCGAGGACAGCCCGCAGCCCCTGCCCCTTGCGAGGGTGTGAGTGTCCAGGCGACCGACGCCGGACGCGAACGACTTGGAGGAACGGGCGTGGCTCAGCGCAAGGGTTGTCTGATCGGGTGCGGGGTGGCGCTGGTGCTGGGCGCGGGCCTGATCGTGGCCCTGTTCTTCGGTGTGGGCAAGTTCCTCGACATGGCCGACAAGAGCATGGTCGACCCCGCGGTCTACGGGGCCGTGAAGACCGGCGACGCGGAGAGCGAGGTCCGCGACCGGCTCCCCTCGGGCGAGAGCTTCGTCAAGAGCGCCCTCAAGGAGGGCGGACCGGCCGAGCCCGAGGGCAGCACCTGCGCCTGGTACATCTCCAGCGGCGAGCCGAAGAACGGCGAGGAGACCGTGCTCCGCTTCTGCTTCAAGGACGGCAGGCTCGCGGAGAAGGCCCAGTACCCCATGAAGTAGCCGGGGGTTCGCCGGCTCCGGCTCCGGCTCCGGCTCCGGCTCCGGCGCCCGCGGTACTGCGGATGTCGCGGGGCGGCCGCCCCTCCCAGCGGCGCACCGCCCGGCGCAGTGCGCGCACGTCGCTGAAACCGACCCGGGCCGCGACCGAGCGCAGCGGCAGGTCGGTGGTGCGCAGCAGCTCCAAGGCGTGCTCCTGGCGCACGGATTCGACCTCCTCGCGCCAGGTCGTGCCGTGCTCGCCCAGCCGCCGCTGGAGAGTGCGCGGGCTCACCGCCAGCCGCTGCGCCACGTGTTCCAGGCTGACGGCGCCCTCCCGGAAGGCGGAGTCCAGGGCCATCCGGAAGCGGTCCTGCCAGAGCAGGGCCGGCCGTGCGGCCGCGAGCGTCAGCTCGGCGTGCCGGACCAGGAGGCGGTCCAGGCCCGGCTGCGCCCGGGGCAGCGGCGCGCGCACGTCGTTGTCGTGGAAGGTGATCGAGTTGTACGGGGCGCCGAAATCGATGCGGGTGGTTCCGAAGAACTCGGTCAACTGCCGGTGGCGCCCGGACGCGCCGTGCGTCACGGAGACGCGCAGCGGGACGAGGGGACGCCCGGTGGCGGCCCGGGACCGGGTCAGGAACAGGCCCAGGACGAAGAAGTCGATCGCCTCCACCACATCGGGACCCCAACTGCCCGTCGCATGGCGGATGTTGAAGGTACGGCCGTCCTCCTCCACGAGGAGCTTCTCCTGGGCGGCATCACCGATGACGGCGTTGTACTCCACCGCCTGCCGCAGGGTCTCGCGCAGGCTGGGGCCGGTGGTGATCAGGTAGTCCCACAGTCCGAAGGTACCGATCGGCGCCTCATCGGTGATCAGCGCACCGATGGCCGTTCCCGGCCCCGCGAGGGTCAGCTGCTCCCACACGGCCAGCGCCGACGCGGTCGAGACCCGGGCCAGATCGTTGCCCAGCACCTCGGGCCCGAGGTCCGGCAGCCGGGCCACCCGTCCCGGTTCCACACCGGAGCGGCGCAGCGCGTCGACGACGAACCGCGCGAGCTGGACGGAGACGGTGCCGTCGGTGGCAGGAGACCGCATAGGACATTCGAGGCTACCAGCCGGTCGTGGGCTGGCGCCCGAAGTCCCCTCGTTGTCGTGTGCGGGTCCTTAACAACACCCTCTGGAACGGCCTACGTTGACGTTGATCGCGGCGAGTGGATCAAGGGGCATGCGGCGATCCGTCCGAGACCACCGAGCCGAAGGACCCGACGTGACCTTCTCCTGCGCCCACTGGCAGAACCGCCTCGACGCACTGCGCGCCGCCCACCGCGTGCCGGGAGCCACCCTCGCGGTGTTCACCGAGGGGAAGATCCACGAGCTGGCGAGCGGCATCCTGCACCGTGGCACGGGGGTGGAGGCGACCACCGACTCGGTGTTCCACCTGGGGTCGATGGCGAAGCTCTACACCGCCACCCTGGTCATGCAGCTCGCCGCCGCGGGCGAACTGGACCTGGACGCGCCCGTGATCGAGGTGCTGCCCGAGTTCTCCGTGGCCGACGCGGAGGCCGCCAAGGCGATCACCGCCCGCCGACTCCTCAGCCACACCAGCGGTATGACCTGTGACTTCACCTACGACAGCGGCCGCGGTGACGACTGTCTGGCCACCTACGTGGCGGCCGCCCGGAACGTGGCGCTGGACTGTCCGCCCGGCACCGCGGTCTCCTACAGCAACGTCGGCTACAACATTCTCGGCCGCATCATCGAGGTCCTCACCGGACGCAGCTGGGACCGGGCCCTCAAGGAGCGGCTCCTCGCCCCCCTGAGCCTGACCCGCACCATGACCCTGCCCGAGGAGGCGCTGGCCTTCCGGACGGCGATGGGACACGTCCCGGGCGACGGCCCCGACCCGGAGCCGGCGCCGGCCTGGGACATGATGCCCCGCTCGGCGGGACCGTACGGACGGGTCCTGGCCACCGCTGCCGACGTGCTCCGCCTGGCCAAACTGCACCTCGACGGCGGCTCCGCCCCGGACGGCACACAGGTCCTGGGCGCCCGGGCCGTGGCGGAGATGCAGCGGTGGGCCGTCGACGTCCCCGACCGGTGGACGGTGAGCGCGGACGGCTGGGGGCTGGGCTGGTCGCTCTACGACTGGAACGGCATCCCGGGGTACGGCCACGACGGCGCCTCGATCGGCCAGTACGCCTTCCTGCGCGTGGTCCCCGGCGCCGACCTCGTCGTCGTCCTGCTCACGAACGGGGGCGCCGCCCGCCCGCTCTACGCCGACCTGTTCCGCGAACTCCTCCTGGAACTCGGGGGAGTCCACATGCCGCCCGCCTTCGCACCGCCCGCGCGGCCGCCGCTCGTCGACTTCGCCCCGCTGGTCGGGACCTACCGCCGGGAAGGGGTGGTCATCACCGTCAGCGTGCGGCCCGACGGCGCACCCCACCTGCTGTACGAATTCGCCGACGGGATGCAGGACTTCTCGCCGCCGCTGTCCATGGACCTCACCCCGCTCGGCGACACGGTCTTCGCCGCCGCCGACGCCGGTTCCTCCTGCGGGGACTGGACGCCCGTGGTCTTCGGCACCCTCGTGGACGGCACCCCCTGCTGCTACATCGGCATGCGCTGCGCGCCGCTGGCCACCCGCTGAGGCCGCGCGCCACCGGCCACCCGCCGGGACCGCGGCCCCGCACGGGGGCTCGGCAGGGCTGCCGGCGGTCATGGGATCAGCGTACGCAGTCATGGTAGGAATTCAGGATGACCTTTCCTGTCCATGCGTGTCACGCCACGCGGGAGCGGGCGAAGTGGGCACCCGGAACGGGGAGTTAGGTGTGCGGTGCGCCATGGCAAGGGTCAAGTCCCCTGCGTCGCCGCGCTGTTGCGCGTAGTGGGGGTCGGCTGCCGACCGTCCGACCACAGCCAGCCAGCACAGACCGGGAGCTCCAGCATGATCCTCGAACTCGCCGTGATCTACACGACCCGCCTCGACGCCTGCCGGGACTTCTACCGCGGGATCGGCCTCGACATCGTCACCGAACGGCACGGCAACGGCCCCGAGCACTATGCGGCGACGCTCGCCGACGGCGGCGTCCTGGAGCTCTACCCGGCCACCGGCCGCCCGGAGACCGGGTATCTGCGCCTCGGCCTCACGGCGCCGCCGAACGGCGCCGGGTTCCTGCCGTCGGGCCGGCACACGCTGACCGATCCCGACGGCCGCACGGTCGTGCTCACCGTCGCCGATGCCCCGGAGGGCCGGCCCCGGCCGGCCGGCACCGCCCCCGCCGAGTCGAAGGCAGGCGCCGGCGGCCCCGTCCCTCCCGAGGGCCGCCCGGGCGTGACCTACACCGAGATAGCCGAGCACTACGGCATGAGCGCCCGCTACCTGTCGGAGAACCCGCGGTGGGGACGGCACCCCGGGTGGCCGCCCGCCATCGGCAGGCGCGGCAGGACCATCGAGTTCGACGCCGAGGCCGTCGCCCGGTTCTTCGGCGAACATCACACCCGCGAGGCCACCGAGCTCGATCCGTCCCGCCGGTACACCGTCGTGGAGATCGCCGAGGCGTCGGGCCTGCAGCCCGACAGCATCCGCTCGGACATCAGCCGCGGCCGGTGGCCCGCACCGGACGAGACGGACGGCGACCGGAAGCTGTGGCGGGGCGAGACGGTCACCGCGCACCTGGCCGGCCGCCGCATCTACCGCAACAAGCCCAAGTAGTCACCGGCTCCGAGTGAGTCCCGGCCGCACGGGCCGGTTCCGGCTAAAGCGCATTAGTGCAGGCTCGGGTGAACCGTCGATAAGAAGTCAAAGTTCGACGGGCGGACCGCTCCGTTATCGAATCGATACCCTCCCCGACTCCCTTTGTACTAAAGCGCATTAGTGCAGGTCGTCATGGAACTGATCAAGGTCTTCGCGGCGGGTCCGGCCCCGGTGCGCCATTCGCTGCCTATGCACCACCGGCCAGCCTTCCACCTGCCTCATTGACGAGGTGTTGCTTTCGGACGACCGTGGGCACCGCCTCCGGCAATGAGGCCGGACTTCTGCAAAGGCGGCGACGATGACGCGTTCGAACCCGACCCGAATTGCTGTGGCCCTGCTGGCGGCCGGCGCCCTCCTGTCCAGCGCGGGCTGCGGCCTGAGCGGCGGCGGCTCGGGCGAGGCGAAGCAGTCCGCGAGGACGGGCGAGGTGTCCGGCCGGATCACCTTCCGCACCCTCCAGTTGAAACCCGCCTTCACGGCCTACGTCCAAGGGGTCATCGACGCCTTCGAGAAGCAGTACCCGCAGGCCGAGGTCGTCTGGGAGGACGTCCCCGGCGACGGCTACAACGAGAAGCTCGTGGCGGACGCCCAGGCCGGAGCCCTCCCCGACGTGGTCAACCTCTCCACCGACTCCTTCCAGCTGCTCGGCGACCGGGGCATGCTCGCCGACGTGGCCGAGCTCGACGGGGCGCTGGCCAAGGAGTATGTGCCGGGCGCCTGGGAGCAGTTCAAACTGCCCGGCCGGGGCGACAGCGTGTACGCCTACCCCTGGTACGTGACCCCCGAGATCCTCACGTACAACAGAGAGCTCTTCGAGAAGGCCGGCCTGGATCCGGACCGGCCGCCCACCAGCGTCGAGCAGTTCTTCGACTGCGCGGAGCGGATCGCCGCCGCGTCCGGCGGCCGGTACTCCGCCTTCATGGCCGACCCCAAGGGCCGGCTGCCCGGGGACTGGCAGAAGATGGGCATCCCGATCCTCAGCGAGAAGCAGGACCGGTTCACCTTCGACACGGACAAGGCCGTGGAATGGGTGGAGCGGATGAAGGACCTGTACGCCAAGGGCGCCATGCCCAAGGAGTCCCTGCTCAAGTCGGACGACATCAACCAGCTCTACGGCAGCGGCAAGATCGTCTTCGGTCCGGGCTCACCGGGCTTCGTCAAGGACATCAAGCAGAACGCCCCGCAGATCTACGCCAAGACCCAGGTGGCCGGTGCCGTCACCGGAAAGCTCGGCCACATCGGCATCTACGCCCAGTCCCTCGGCATCAGGAAGGACACCGAACACCTCGACGCCGCGGCCGAGTTCGCCCAGTGGGTCACCAACGGCCCCAACCAGGTGGAGTTCTCCCGGAAGGCCACCATCTACCCGTCCAACGCCCAGGGCCTCGCCGACCCGTTCTTCTCCGACAAGGGCGACGGCAAGGACGCGGAGACCCTCGCCCGCGCGGTCGGCGCCGACCAGCTGAAGACCGCCGCCCTCGACGCCAACACCCCCGTCCAGTGGACCAACCAGGTCGGTGATGCCGTCGTACGCGAGATGCAGAAGGCCATCCAGGGCGAGCAGGACCCCCGGACCGCCGTGCGGAAGGCCCAGGAAGCGGCGAACAAGCTCCTCGCCGCAGCGGCCGAGAAGTGACCGGCCTCGCCGCCGGCGAGCCTCGGGGCGGCGCCGCGGCACACCGGCGGCGACATGGAGCAGCGCAGCGGCGGCGCGCCCTGCGGGCCATGGAGACCGATACCGGGCTGGTCCACCGCAGTTGGTGGACCCCCTACCTGTTCCTCGCCCCGGGCCTCGCGATGGTGGCGCTGTTCAGCCTCTGGCCGTTCGTCAACACCGTCATCCTCTCCTTCACCGACGCCCAGATCCTGCGCGGCGGCAGCTTCGTGGGACTCGACAACTACCGGCGCGCCTTCGCCGACCCCGACTTCTGGGTCGCGACCGGCAACAGCGTGCTCTACCTCGTGGTCGTCGTCCCCTGCCTGGTGCTGCTGCCGCTGGCCCTCGCGGTCCTGGTCCGCACGAACATCCCCGGCATCGGCTTCTTCCGTTCCGCCTTCTACACCCCGGTGATCGCCTCCGCCGTGGTCGTCGGGCTGATCTGGCAGTGGGTGCTGCGCAGCGACGGCCTGGTCAACACCGTCTTCCAGCGGCTGCACCTCGTCTCCGAGCCGGTCCCGTTCCTCACGGACTCCACGATGCTGCTCGTCTCCGCGATGATCGTCACCGTGTGGAAGGGCCTCGGCTACTACATGGTCTTCTACCTGGCGGCCCTCGGGAACGTCCCGGCCACCCTCTACGAAGCGGCCGCGCTCGACGGGGCCGGACCCGTCCGCCGCTTCTTCAGCATCACCGTCCCCCAGGTGAAGCCGATGATGCTGCTCGTCGGCACCCTCTCCGCCATCTCGGCGCTGCGCGTCTTCACCGAGATCTACATCCTCGGCGGAGAGAGCGGCGGCCCCGGCGGCGGCTCCCGCACCCTGCCCTTCCTGATCCGCCAGGTCGGCCTCGGCTTCTCCGGCGAGACCGGCTACGCCTCGGCCATCTCCATCCTGCTGTTCCTGCTGACGCTGGTCTTCAGCCTGATGGGCCGCCGTCTGTCGAAGGGAGACGAGAGGTGAGCACCTCCTCCGCCGCCGCCCGCCGGCGGCACCGGATCGGCCTCGCCGGGCGGTACGCCACCCTGGTGCTGATGCTCGTGGTCATGCTGGGCCCGATCGTCTGGCAGTTCCTGACCTCGATACGCGGCCGCACCGAGAACGTGTACGACGGCGTGCTGCCCTCGCAGCCCACCCTCGACAACTACGTCCGGGTCGCCGAGTCCTTCCCGCTGCTGCAGTACGTCGGCAACACCCTCACCGTCGCCGTCCTGGCGGTCACCTCGAACCTGCTCTTCGCGGCGATGGGGGGCTACGCCCTCTCCCGGGCCGCCTGGAAGGGCCGCCGGGTCGTCTTCACCGTGCTCGTGGCGACCCTGATGTTCCCCTTCGAGTCCGTGATGATCTCGATGTTCCTCACGGTCCGCGAAATGGGGCTGGTCGACACCCTCATCGGCGTCTGGCTCCCCGGCGCGGTCTCCGTGCTCAACATCATGGTGATGCGGGCGGCCTTCCTCGCCGTACCCAAGGAGATCGAGGAGGCCGCCGTGCTGGACGGGGCGGGCGAATGGACGCGCTTCACCCGGGTCTTCCTCCCCGCCGCCAAGGGTGCCCTCGCCGTCGTCTGCATCACCAGCTTCATGGGGGCCTGGGACGACTTCCTCTGGCCCCTGCTGGTCCTCACCGACAGCGACAACTACACCCTGCAACTGGGCCTGAAGACCCTGGCCGGCGCCACCACCGTCAACGACCAGCGCCTCGTCGCCGCCGGCGCGATGGCCGCGCTCCTGCCGATGATGCTCCTCTTCTTCGCCCTCCAGCGTTTCTTCTTCAAGGGCGTGGGCGAGGGAGCCGTCAAGATCTGAGTCCACCCGGTCCATCCCGGCCCCTCCCGGCCCCTCCCGGTCCCTCCGGGTCCGCCCGGGTCCCCTGCCCGTCCGTACCGACCACCCTCCCCTGGAGCAGCCGTCATGCACGACGACCGCAGCATCACCGAACACCGCCTCCGCCGGGTTCTCAAGGAGCGGGTCAAGCCAGCCGTCCACTCCCGCGCGATCCCGCTGACCGTCGAGCGCTGGGAGGCTCCCGGCGAGCCCGTGCCCGTCGCCGAGGGCCTCGCGGCGAGCTACGGGCCCTGCGCCGTCGGCGACCCGTGGGGCCCGGCCTGGGGCACCACCTGGTTCAAGGTCACCGGCACCGTCCCCGCTGACTGGGCCGGCCGTACCGTGGAAGCCGTCCTCGACCTCGGCTTCGACCGGATGATGCCCGGATTCCAGTGCGAGGGCCTGGTCCACCGGGCCGACGGCGGCGAGATCAAGGCGCTCAACCCGTACAACGACTGGGTGCGCGTGGCCGACCGCGCCGAGGGCGGCGAGCAGGTCGAGTGGTACGTCGAGGCCGCCTCCAACCCGGTCCTGGTCGACCACGCGGTCACGTACGAGGGGGACCTGCCGACCAGCGGCGACCAGCCCCTGTACCGGCTCGCCCGGATGGAGCTCACCGTCTTCGAGACACAGGTCTGGGAACTGGTCCAGGACCTGGAGGTGCTCTACGACCTGATGGTCCAGCTCGACACCGCGGACGCCCGCCGGTACGAGATCCTGCGGGCCATCGGCGCCGCCCTGGACGCGCTCGACCTCTGCGACGTACCCGGCACCGCGCCCGCGGCCCGCGCCGCGCTCGCCGGGGTGCTCGCCGCCCCGGCCAACGCCTCCGCGCACCGCGTCAGCGCGGTCGGCCACGCCCACATCGACTCCGCGTGGCTGTGGCCGCTGCGCGAGACGGTGCGCAAGGTCTCGCGCACCGCCTCCAACATGGTCAACCTGATGGACGATCACCCGGAGTTCGTCTTCGCGATGTCGCAGGCCCAGCAGCTCGACTGGATCAAGACGTACCGGCCCGAGCTCTTCGAGCGGATCAAGAAGAAGATCGCGGACGGGCAGTTCGTGCCCGTCGGCGGCATGTGGGTGGAGTCCGACACCAACATGGTCGGCGGCGAGGCCATGGCCCGCCAGTTCCTCTACGGCAAGAAGTTCTTCCTCGACGAGTTCGGCATCGAGACGCAGAACGTCTGGCTCCCCGACTCCTTCGGCTACACCGCCGCGATGCCGCAGATCGTCAAGCTCTCCGGCTCCAAGTGGTTCCTCACCCAGAAGATCTCCTGGTCCCAGATCAACAGGTTCCCGCACCACACCTTCTGGTGGGAGGGCATCGACGGCACCCGGGTCTTCACCCACTTCCCGCCCGTCGACACCTACAACTGCGATCTCGGCGGCGCCCAGTTGGCCCACGCCGCACGCAACTACCGCGAGAAGGGGCACGGTTCGCGCTCGCTCGCCCCCTTCGGCTGGGGCGACGGCGGCGGCGGCCCCACCCGCGAACACCTCGCCCGGGCCCGCCGCCAGCGGGACCTGGAGGGCTCCCCGAAGGTCCGGATCGAGCGCCCGGACGCCTTCTTCGAGAAGGCCCACGCCGAGTACCAGGACGCGCCGGTCTGGGCCGGCGAGCTCTACCTGGAGCTGCACCGCGGTACGTACACCTCCCAGGCCAAGACCAAGCAGGGCAACCGGCGCAGCGAATCCCTGCTGCGCGAGGCCGAGTTGTGGGCGGCGACCGCCGCGGTGCGGATCGCGGGGTACGCGTACCCGTACGAGGACCTGGAGCGGATCTGGAAGACGGTCCTGCTCCACCAGTTCCACGACATCCTGCCGGGCTCCTCCATCGCCTGGGTGCACCGGGAGGCGCGCGAGACGTACGCGGCGCTGGGGGAGGAGCTGCGGGCCGTCACCCTCGCCGCGCAGCAGGCGCTCGCCGGCCAGGGCGGCGAGGAGCTCGTCTTCAACTGCGCCCCGCACGCCCGCCGGGGCGTCCCGGCCGGCGGAGCGGGCCGCCCGGTCGCGCCCCGGGAGCCGGTCACGGTGGAGGAGCGGCACGGCGGCGGGCACGTCCTGGCCAACGGCCGCCTGCTCGTGCAGATCGACGGCCGGGGGCTGATCGTCTCCGTCTACGACCTGGAGGCGCGGCGGGAGTCGGTCGCCCCGGGCGCCGCGGCCAACCTGCTCCAGATCCACCCCGACTTCCCGAACATGTGGGACGCCTGGGACGTCGACGCGTTCTACCGCAACCGGGTCACCGACCTCGTGGAACTGGACCGGCTGGAGGTCACCGAGGGCGGCCCGCGGGCCGCGACCGTCCGCGTGACCCGCTCCTTCGGGCGGTCCGAGGCGGTCCAGCAGATCACCCTGCGAGCCGGGGCCAAGACGGTCGACATCGTCACGGACGTGGACTGGCACGAGACGGAGAAGTTCCTCAAGGCGGCCTTCCCGCTGGACGTGAAGGCCGAACGGACCGCTACCGAGACCCAGTTCGGGCATGTTCACCGGGCCACCCACACCAACACCTCCTGGGAGGCGGCCAAGTTCGAGATCTGCGCCCACCGCTGGATCCACGCCGAGGAGCCCGGCTGGGGAGTGGCGCTGCTGAACGACTCCACGTACGGGCACGACGTGACCCGGGACGTCCGGGCCGACGGCGGCCAGACCACCACGGTCCGGCTGTCGCTGCTTCGCGCGCCGCGCTACCCCGACCCGGAGACCGACCAGGGGTCCCACACCCTGCGGTTCTCGCTCGCGCCCGGCGCCGGGATCGGCGACGCCGTCCGCGAGGGCCACGCGCTGAACCTGCCCGAACGAGTGGTCCGCGGCGCGGGCCCGGTCGCCCCGCTGGTCGCCGTCGACGAGGACGCGGTGGTGGTGGAGGCGGTCAAGCTGGCCGAGGACCGCAGCGGCGATGTGATCGTCCGGCTCTACGAGTCCCGCGGCGGCCGCGCCCGGGCCACCCTCAGCGCCGATTTCCCCGTGGCGGCGGCCGTGGAGAGCGACCTGCTGGAGCGCCCCCTGCCGGGCACGGCGGTGGGGGTCGCCACCCCGGAGGGCCTCGTCCCGCTCACCCTGCGCCCCTTCCAGATCGTCACGCTCCGCCTGCGCCGTCCCTGACCACCCCGCCCCCGGCCCCCGCCCCGGCTCCCCGGGGCGGGGGCCCTGCCGCCAGCGCGGTGCGCAGTGCGGCCAGGCGCTCGGTGCCCGGCGGGAGTTCCAGGGAGGCGAGGAGGGCGAGCCCGTCGGCGGGGTCGACGCTCCCGTAGGTGTCGTGGTGGCTGCGCAGGACGGCGCGGAAGACGGCGTGGTGGAGGGCGGGTACGCGGGCTGCGGCCCGGTAGGTGTCGATCTTGGTGGCCCAGGGCACGGGGCCCGAGTGCTCCAGTACCCGCCGGGCCCTGCGCAGCAGCGGTTCGGGAGCGTCCGGCAGCAGCCGTGCGCGATCGTTGCCGAGGACCTCGGCGAAGGCCTCGGCCGCGGTCGGGGCGTACTCGAACCAGTCGAACCAGAGCGAGCAGGTGACCGCCTCGTGCTCCGGCACGGCCTCGAGCCGCCGGCGGTAGCCGCCCCACAGCAGGTCCGGCGGGAGCGGGCCCTGCGGTCCCAGGTGCGCGGTGTGGATCTGATCCGTCACCAGGGGGTGCCATCCCAGGAGGTCCATCAGCCCGAGGGCCACCCGCAGCCGGCCGGCGACGTCGAGCCTTTCGTCGGTGAAGGCCATCGAGCCGAGTCCGTTGCACAGGTCCTGCGTGGTGAGGACCTGTGCGGGCGGCTCGGCGTCGTACCAGGTGCCGGGGCCGGTCTGCGTGATGCCGTCCTCGGCGAGCCAGCGCCGGGCCCGTTCGCTGTCGGGCAGCTCGCCGGGGAACGGCCGATCGCCGTCGGCGCTCCCGGACGGTGGGTGGGTCGGCCGGACGCCGTCCACGGGCGGGGTACGGTGCTCGGTCATCCGGCCGACGGTACGGGGGACGGCGTGAACTCCGCCACAGGGTTGCGGGGTGCCCGCGCCCCCGCCCCGGGATTTCGGGGGCGGATGGTCCCCGGCCGTCCGCTTTGGTTATGCACTTAGTTGCAAAACCTGCCTCCCCTCGCTAGAACAGGTTCATCACCCCCGCGCGAGGAGGCGCCCCCATGAGTTCCCAGAGCCGGTACCCGCACCTGTTGAGCCCCCTGGACCTCGGCTTCACCACCCTGCCGAACCGCGTGATCATGGGCTCGATGCACACCGGCCTCGAAGAGCACCAGGGCGGCTTCGAGCGGCTCGCCGCCTTCTACGCCGAGCGCGCCCGCGGCGGCGCCGGCCTGATCGTCACCGGCGGCATCTCCCCGAACGACGCCGGCCGCCCCTTCGAGGGAGGGTCCCGCCTCACCACCGAGGACGAGGCCGCCGAGCACCGGGTGATCACCGAGGCCGTGCACGCCGAGGGCGGGAAGATCGCAATGCAGATCCTCCACTTCGGCCGCTACGCCTACCACAAGGACCTGGTCGCGCCGAGCGCCATCCAGGCCCCCATCAGCCCCTTCGTCCCCAACGAGCTCACCGACGCCGAGGTCGAGGGCACCGTCGAGGACTTCGTCCGCGCCGCCCGCCTCGCCAAGCTCGCCGGCTACGACGGCGTCGAGATCATGGGCTCCGAGGGCTACCTCGTCAACGAGTTCATCGCCGCCGCGACGAACAAGCGCACCGACCGCTGGGGCGGCGCCTACGAGAACCGCGTCCGCTTCCCGCTGGAGATCGTCCGGCGCACCCGCGAGGCCGTCGGCGAGGACTTCATCATCGTCTACCGGCTCTCGATGCTCGACCTGATCCCCGGTGGCTCCACCCTCGACGAGGTCGTCCACCTCGCCAAGGAGATCGAGGCGGCCGGCGCCACCATCATCAACACCGGCATCGGCTGGCACGAGGCCCGCATCCCCACCATCGCCACCTCCGTCCCGCGCGGCGCGTACACCTGGGTCACCAAGCGGCTGATGGGTGCGGTGAGCGTCCCCCTCGTCACCAGCAACCGCATCAACACCCCGGAGATCGCCGAGGAACTGCTCGCCGACGGCCGCGCCGACCTGGTCTCCCTGGCCCGCCCCTTCCTGGCCGACGCCGACTTCGTCGCCAAGGCCGCGGCCGGCCGCTCCGAGACGATCAACACCTGCATCGGCTGCAACCAGGCCTGCCTCGACCACACCTTCAGCGGCAAGATCACCAGCTGCCTGGTCAATCCGCGGGCCTGCCACGAGACCGAGCTCGTCCTGTCCCCGACGCGGACGAAGAAGCGCGTCGCCGTCGTCGGCGCCGGTCCGGCCGGCCTCGCCTGCTCCGTCTCCGCCGCCGGCCGCGGCCACGCCGTCACCCTCTTCGAGGCCTCCGGCCACATCGGCGGCCAGCTCGACGTCGCCCGCCGCATCCCCGGCAAGGAGGAGTTCGAGGAGACCATCCGCTACTTCGGCACCCAGCTGGTGGAGTCCGGCGTGGAGGTCCGCCTGAACACCCGCGCCGACGTGGAGACCCTCCAGGGCTACGACGAGGTCGTCATCGCCACCGGCGTCACCCCCCGCACCCCCGACATCGAGGGCGTCGACCACGCCAATGTCGTCAGCTACCTCGACGTGCTGCGCGACGGGGCCCCCGTCGGCGAGCGCGTCGCCGTCGTCGGCGCCGGCGGCATCGGCTTCGACGTGGCCGAGTTCCTCACCGACAGCGGCGAGGGCGCCTCCCAGGACCCCGACGTCTACTTCCGCCACTGGGGCGTGGACACCACGTACGCCGGCCCCGGCGGGCTCACCGCCCCCGAGCGCCCCGCGCCGCCGCGCCGGGTCCACCTCCTCCAGCGCAAGGCCACCAAGGTCGGCAAGGACCTGGGTACCACCACCGGCTGGATCCACCGCGCGGAGCTCAAGCACCGGGGCGTCGTCTCCGTCGCCGGGGCCACGTACGACCGCATCGACGACCAGGGCCTGCACATCACCGTCGGCGGCGAACAGCACCTCGTGCCCGCCGACACGGTGGTCCTGTGCACGGGCCAGGAGCCGCGCCGCGACCTGTACGAGGCGCTGCGCGAGGCGGGCATCCCGGCCCACCTGATCGGCGGCGCCGACGTGGCGGCCGAGCTCGACGCCAAGCGGGCCATCCGGCAGGGCACGGAACTGGCCGCCGCTCTCTGACCGAAAGGGGATTGTGGCGGTCCGGCCGGACCGCCACAATCGCCCGGTGACGATCTCACCGGCAGACGCAGACAAGATCCTTTCCGACAACTTCGCCCCCTGGGTGCTCGCCCTCGGACTGACCGTCCAGGAGACCGGGGAGCGGCACGCCGTACTGCGGCTGCCCTGGTCCGACGAGCTGGCCCGGGACGGCGGCGGCCTCTCGGGCCAGGCCATGATGGCGGCCGCCGACACGGCCACCGTCATCGCGATCTCCGCCGCCCGCGGGACCTACGGGCCGATGACCACCGTCCAGCAGTCGACCAGCTTCCAGCGGCCGGTGGTCGGGGCCGACGTGCTGATCCACGTACGGGTGACCAAGCTCGGCAAGCGGATGGCCTTCGCGGACATCACCCTCACCCCCGAGGGCTCCCCGGACCCGGCGGCCACCGCCTCCACGGTGTACGCCCTGCTCGGCTAGGCCGCCCGCTACTTCCGGCTCGCGCCGCACAGGGCCGTGTCCACGACGTCGTCGACGCGCTTCGCGGTCTGCGCGTCGGCGGGGACGGCGGTCACCGTGACGTTCGCCGCCGCGCGGCCGTCCTCGGTGATCCCGCCGCGGGTCTCGTACCCCATGATGTCGCCGCCGTGGCCCCAGTAGACGCCGCCGCACGACAGCGGCCTGCTCATGATCCCCAGTCCGTAGCCCGCGCCGGTGTCCCCGAGGGGGACCGTGGTGCGCATCTCGGCGAGCTGCGCGGCCGGCAGCAGCTTGCCGGCCAGGAGTGCGGTGAAGAACCGGTTGAGGTCGGAGTTGGTGGAGATCATCTGGCCCGCCGCCCAGGCCGCGGACGGGTCGATGTCCGTGACGTCGCGCCAGGGCCCGCCCGCCGGCTCCTGGCGGTAGCCGCGGGGATGCCGTTCCCTGATGCTCGTGTCACCGGCGGCCGGGAAGTAGGTGTGGCGCAGTCCGGCGGGCCGGACCACGCGCCTGTCGATCTCCTCGGCGAGCGGCCGGCCGGTGACCTTCTGGACGATCAGGCCGGCCAGCACGTAGTTGGTGTTGCTGTAGCCCCAGTCCGTCCCGGGGGCGAAGACGGCCTTGTTCCGCAGGGCCTTGTCCAGGATGTCGCGGGGCTCCAGGTACCGGCGCTGGAGCAGGTCGTCGTCGACGTCCTTCTCGTAGTCCGGAACGCCGCTGGTGTGCTGGAGCAGTTGACGTACGGTGATGTTGCGGCCGTCGATCCCCTCACCGCGGACGAGGCCGGGCAGATGGGTGTCGACCTTGTCCTTGAGGGCGACCTTGCCCTCGGCCACCAGTTGCAGGACGACCACCGCGGTGAAGGTCTTGGTGGTGCTGCCGATCCGCACCTGCCCGTCGGCCGGCACCTTCGCCCCGGTGGCCAGGTCACCCACGCCCGCCGTGTAGGTGCGGGTGCGGCCCGTGCCGTCCTGGACGCTCGCCAGTGCGGCGGGCAGGCCGTCGGAGCGCACCAGCGCGGTCAGACCCTGCTGGACCGCCTCGGGCCGGGCGCCGGCCGTCGCGGGCGGCGCCAGGGCGCCGAACGCCAGCGCGCACAGGGCCGTCGCGGCCGCTGCCGTCGCGGCTCTGCGCCCGCCGCCCTGCGGTCGACGGGAGGAACGAAGCGTGTGCCGGGTCTGTGCGTGCACGGGCCAACTCCAAAGAAGACGTCGGGAATCCATCGGTGTGTTCCGCACCCAGCCTCTCCGGGGACGCCCGTCCGCCGCGATCATGCCTCCCGGCCCGTTCCGGGTGGGGACAACCCCCGGGACCAGGGGGCGGGCCGAAATGTGTTGGCGGGAGGCGGACCGGGTCTCCTACGCTCGCAGCCGTCCACCGGCCGCGAGGGCGGCCGCACGGAAACGGGGGAGCGGGACCATCGGCGGAGCCATCCCGGCGCAATCCGGAACCGACGGCGCGAGGCCGCCGCTGCGGCGGAACAAGGACTTCAACGTCTTCTGGCTCAGCCAGGCGCTGTCCGTCCTGGGCGGGTCCGTATCGCTGATCGCACTGCCCCTGCTCGTCCTCGACGCCACCGGGTCCCTCGTCCAGCTGGGCCTGGTCACCGTGGTCTCCGGGGCCACCGCCATCGGCACGGGAGTGTTCGCGGGGTACGTGGTCGACCGGGCGGACCGCCGCAGGCTCATGATCGCCTGCGATCTGGCGCGGGCCGTGCTGCTCGGCGCGGTCCCGCTGGTCTGGTGGGCCGCGGGGCCGCAGATCTGGCTGCTGTACGTGCTGACCGCACTGGTCGCCGTACTGAAGACGCTGTTCGACGTCGCGTACGTGACGGCCATCCCCAACCTGGTGCGTACGCAGGACCTCACGGCCGCCAACGGACGGCTGATGGGAACCTTCGCCCTCGGGAGCCTGCTCGGGCCCATGGTGGCCGGTTTCCTGACGGCCGCAGCGGGCGCCGACCGGGCGCTGGCCGTGGACGGGGCGACCTTCCTGATCTCCGCCGTCGGCCTCGCCCGGGTGCGGTTCACCTCCCGGCGCGCCGGACAGCACACCGGCACCGGCGGCGCCGGGGTGTTGCGTGAGATGTTCGTCGTCGGCTTCCGCTTCCTGTGGAGCCACCCGCTGCTGCGCCCGCTGACCGTCCAGCTCACCCTGCTGACCTTCGTCACCATGGGCGCCACCGACCTGCTGATCTACCGGGTCCGGCACGACCTCGGCCGGGACGCGGCCACCCTCGGCTACGTGATCGCCGTCGGCGGGGCCGGCTCCGTCGCCGCGGCGCTCGCAGCGGGGCGGCTGCGCCGGATCCTCGGTTTCGGCACGTGCTGGCTCGCCTCGATCGCGATGGTCGCCGTCGGGGTGACCGTGACCGGCGTCAGCGGCAGCGTTCCGGTGATCGCCGCGCTGTCCGCCGTGTTCATGTTCGGGATCACCCTGGGCGGGATCTGCACCATGACCCTGCGCCAGGAGGTGACCCCGGACCACCTGCTCGGCCGGGTCACGTCCGCCTTCTGGACCGTGCACAACGCCTCGGGCCCGGTGGGCGTGGCCGTCCTCACGCTGCTGGCCGCCCGCCACGGCGTGCCGGCCGTCAGCCTGGCGGGCGGAGCGCTGTGCCTGCTGGTCCTCGTCGGCGGGCTGCTGACCCCGCTGCGCGGCAGCGGCCGTACGGCTCCCGACGCGCGCCCGGAGTCCGCGTCTGAGATCGTGGATCACAGGTAGCCCGCCGCCCGAGGAGCCGACATGTCCGGACAGTTCGAGTCGAGCATCGAGATCGACCGGCCGGTGGAGGCGGTCTTCGCCTATCTCGCGGACGGGCGGCACGACCCCGAGTTCAGCCCCCGGGTCCAGGAGATCACCAAGACCCCGGACGGTCCCACGGCCCTCGGCACGGTCTTCCGCAGCACGGTCAAGGACGCCGGGATGAAGACCGGGCGTGAGTTCCGCATCGTCGGCTTCGACCCGCCGCAGCTGATCCGGTGGACGGAGCAGACCCGCAACCTCGTCACCGCGGAGGGCGGCTACGACCTCGAAGCCCTCCCCGGCGGCCGCACCCGTGTCCGGATCTTCAACACGCTCGAAGGCCACGGCATCGGCAAACTGCTCGTCGGCCTCGCGGCCGGCGCCGCCCGCAAGGACGCCCCCGACTTCGGCCGCCGCATCAAGGCGGCCGCGGAGGCCGCGCTCCCGGCGTAGCCGAGCCCTCGGCAGACCTGACGCGACCGACCAACCGACCGACCGGCCGGCCGGACGGACGGACGGACGGACGGCCCGGCCCGTATCCGCGCGGCGGCGGTTCGGGCCGGGCCGTCCGTCGGCCACCGGGCGGTTCAGAACCGGGCGGGACCGGACGGGAGGGGCAGCGGCCTCGACGGCGCCGCCGCATCACGCCGCTCGGCAGCAGCCGGCGGGTTCTGGCAGGTCACGTCCTGGGCGGGCAGCCGGCCCGTGGTCAGATAGGCGTTGACCGGGGCGTTGGCGCACGAGGTGGTGTCGAAGAGGTACACGCCGTGGCCCTCACCGCCCGCCGCCAGCACCATCCGCGAGCCCTTGAGGGCGCGGTGCAGGCCCTGGCCGCTGACCAGCGGGGTCTGCGAGTCCCACTCGTTCTGCACCGTCAGTACGTTCGCCTTCTTGTTCATCGGCGTGGCCGCCTCGGCCGGCCGGTCCCAGAACGCGCACGGCTTGATGTTGGACGCGAAGTCCCCGTACAGCGGGTACCTGGCCTTGTCCTTCGCCGCGTCCCGCTCGTACTGCTCCGTGTACCGGGGCCAGCTGCCGGTGTCCCCGCACACCACGGCCCAGAACACGGCGGTGGTGTTGTCCGTGGGCTCGGGCTCCTCGCCGCCCGTCAGCAGCCGCTTCAGCTGGGTCACGGTCATGCCGGCGGGCAGCGGCCGGCCCTCGGCCGCATCCTTCAGGGCCACGACCATCGGGGTGGCCTGCGCCGGGTAGAAGAACACCCCGCGCGCGGCGCGGATCATGTCCCCGTCGACCTTCAAGCCGTCGAGCTCGATCGGCTCCTTGTCGGCGCGCGCCACCAGCCCCCAGAAGGTCTCGGACACGGCCTTCGGGGTGTCGCCCAGCCCGTACTCCGCGGACCGCTGCGCCGCCCACTGCGTCCAGCGCGCGAAGGCCGGCTCGGCCTCGGTGGCCCAGACCTGGATCATGCCGCGCCAGATCCGCTGCGGATCCACACCGCTGTCGAGCACGAAGCGGTCCGTGCGGTCCGGGAACATCTGCGAGTAGACCGCGCCGAGGTAGGTCCCGTACGAGTAGCCCAGGTACGAGAGCTTGCGCTCGCCCAGCACCGCGCGGATGGTGTCCATGTCCCGGGCCGTGTTGCGGGTGGTGATGTGCGGCAGTACCGAACCGGCCTTCTCACGGCACTTGTCGGCGACGGTTCGCGCCCAGGTCACGTCGGAGCCGAAGGTCTCCGGGCGGTAGGCGCGGTTGAAGTTCTGCTCGGTGTCGGTCAGTCCGCAGGTGAGCGGGCTGCTGGCGCCGACCCCGCGCGGATCGAAGCCGATGAGGTCGTACTGCTCCCGTACGTCCTTCGGCATCGCCTCGTTCATCACCAGCGGCAGATCGAGCCCCGAACCGCCCGGGC
The DNA here is from genome assembly GCF_002080455.1 of Streptomyces sp. Sge12. Taxonomy (NCBI): domain Bacteria; kingdom Bacillati; phylum Actinomycetota; class Actinomycetes; order Kitasatosporales; family Streptomycetaceae; genus Streptomyces; species Streptomyces sp. Sge12. The sequence continues at coordinate 1,293,639 of NZ_CP020555.1, read as the reverse complement.
CGCCCGGGTTCAGCAGCATGGCCCCGTGCCGTTTGGCCGGATTCTCGCTCTTCATCCGGGATATGGCGAGGTCGATGGTGCTCCCGTCGGGACGCCGGTAGTCGAGCGGGACCTTGAGCGTCGCGCACTCGTACGAGGCCGGCAGCTCGGGACTGCAGCGGTGCCAGGCAGGTTTCTGCCGCAGGTGGTCCGAGGCCGGGGCGGCCGAGGCCTGGGTGGCGGACAGCAGGGGCACGGTGGTGGCGAGGAGTCCGGCAGCGGCGAGCAGTGGTGCGAGGCGTCGTTTCAGGCGCACTGAGCCGTTCCTTTCGGTGAAGTCACTGACGCGTCCACCTTGTTGCACGCCGAGCCCCGCCGAATCATCCCGAAGGTCGTACCTTGTGCTCCTCACGAACGAGCCGATAACAGGACAAGTGGCCGACACGCCGCAGTCGGCCCCCGGTGGTGTACCGGGGGCCGACTGCGGCGTGTGGAGGGGGTGGGGAGACGGCCTATTGGCCGGAGTGGCCGCCTTCGTGGGTCTCGCCGCCGGTCCCGCCCTCGGGCTTGCCGTCCGTCTTGCCGTCGGTCCCGCCGTGGGTCCCGCCGTGGGTCTCACCGGTCTGCAGTTCGCCGCCGAGCCGTCCGCGCAGCGTGGTCAGGGCTTCCTGCGTCTGCGCGGTGACCACCCAGCGGTCGCCGACCAGATAGATGCCGCCGTACATGCGGGCCTCGGTCAGCCAGGAGTGCAGTCCCTGCTCCGCCGCGAAGGTGACCATGCGGTAGATGACCTGGCCGGCCTCACAGCCGCCCTGGCGCAATTCCTCGGCCTCCACGTTCACTTCGGCGGTGCAGCCGATAGCCGTGGCGATCTGCTCGATCGAGGTTGCGGGTCCCGCCGCCGCGGCCCCCTTGGCCGTGTCCGCGGCCGTTTCCTTCGCACCGGCCGGGGTGTGGTGCGCCGAGGCCTTCGCGGCGCAGCCACCGCACAGCAGGGCGGCGACGCACACCGCGGCAACGGCCGGAAGGGACGGGCGGATCCGCCGGGCGCGGCGGGTGCGGCGTTCGGTGGACGGCATGACGACCTCTCAGGCTGATCGGGAAGGGGTCGTGGCGCCCGGGCGGGGAGGTACCCGGGCACCACGCGTTTTCGGGGCAGGACCGGTGCGCCGCGGAATTCCCTAGTTGACGACCTTCGCCTTCTTGCCCTTGTCGGTGATGGCGAACCAGAGACCCTTGTTGTTGTGCCCGGTGGTGTCCCCGGGCTCCTTGTCGCCGGTAAATGTGTAAACCGGCCAGCAGTCGATGGTCAATTGCTCGGTGCCGTCGGGGCGCTTCACCTTCCCGATCAATTCGGGAGCGACTCCGTTCACATTCGCCTTGTCGACGGGCTTGGCGGGCTTCCAGGTGTCCGTGCAGGCGTCCACACAGCCGATCTTCATCGGCCACGCGCTGTCCTTGTCGAACCGGTAGAGGGTCTTGCCCTCCGCGTCCTCGACGAGCGTGCCGAGCTCCGGGTTCTGCACGGCGGTGAGTCCGGAGGCCTTCGCCTCCTCCGCGGGCTTCTCCTCCTTCTTCTCCTCCTTCTCCTTCTCGGCACCGGCGGCCGCGCCCTTGCCCGCGGGCTTGCCGCCGGGACCCAGTGCGTGCCAGGTGCCGCCGACGCCCTCGCCGAGCGCGTCGCCCGCCTTGGCGTCCTTGGCGTAGCGGTACACGGGCCAGCCGGCGACCGTGAGCTGCTTCGTACCGTCCGACCGTTCGACGGAGCCGAGGAGGGCCGCGTCGATCCCCGCGCTGACCGAGGCGCCTTCCGCGGCCACCGCGGGCCAGGTCGCCGCGCAGTCGCCCTCGCAGTTGGACTTGGGGGGCTTGGGCGTGTCCTTGTCGAACCGGTAGAGCGTGAAGCCCTCGCTGTCGGTGACCGCGGCGCCCAGGCCCTGGATCTCGCTCACCTTCATCTGGCCGGCCGGCCCGGTCTTGCCGAGCTGGCCCGCGGGTACCGCGCCGCCTCCGGCGCCGCCTCCGTAGATGTCGTCGGCGGATCCGGCCTGTTTGCTGTCGCCCACCGGCTGAACTGCGGGTGCCTTTCCCCCGTAATTGTCCGAGCTTCCGCATGCGGCCGTCATCATCAGTACCGCGACTGCCGACACGGCGAATATCTCGCGACGCATTTTCTTCACGATCTCTCCTTCAGGTTCGGTTCCGCGTTTCCTTGCCCCCGGTAATTGATACGGGGCCCGCACCGGCGGAAGCGAATATCCCCGGGAATTTGTCAGATCGCGCCAACATTGAACCCGGGGCATTGGTTCAGTCCTGGATGCGCAGCGCGAGGGCCGGGCAGCGGCGCACCGCGCGCAGCGCCTTCTGCCGCAGCTGGCGGGGTACGGCCATGGACGCCTCCGCAGGGAAGCCGTCCACGTCGAGCCGGACCACATCGGGCAGGACGTCCACGCACAGCCCGTGGCCCTTGCACAGGGTCCAGTCGACCAGCAGCCGTTCCGGGCTCTCGTCGTCCTCGGGCAGCGGAAGGGCGCCCAGGACCCGTCGGCCGCAGCCGCTGCCGAGCGCGTGGTCCCTGAACTCGTCCGGGAAGGTCCTCAGCGCCGAGGCGACGAAGGCCGAGGTTCCGTCGGGGTGGCTGCACGCGCCGCGCCGCAGGACGGCCTTCATCCGGATCTCCAACATCTCGAGGGCGGGTCTGCCCCCGCCCCGGATGGCGTCATCCAGTACGTCGGCGATCGCGGGCAGCCCCCGCACGCAGGGACCGCACTGGCCGGCCGACTCCTTCGCCATCCAGCGGGTCACCCGTGCCACTTCGCCGGCCGGGCAGGTGTCCATGGGCAGCGGCAGCACCGCCCCCGCCCCCAGCCGCGCGCCCAGCCTGTCGAGGGACTCGCGTGAGATCTCGGCGGCACGTGCGGACGCCGGATCGAGCCATTTGCCGTGATAGCCGCCGACCAGGACGCCCTGGCCCGGATCGGTGCCGCACAGCTCCAGGATGTAGGAGAGCGCGGCTCCGCTCGGCGTCTCGACGACCGTGGTGCCCGCGACGGTCAGCAGGACGGTGCCCGGCTCGCTGGGCAGGCCGGTCGTCCGGTAGTCCAGCGCGCCGAGCCGGGCGGCGACGGCGAGCTGGGCGAAGGTCTCGGTGTTGGAGAACAGGGTGGGCATGCCGTTCAGGCCCCGGTCACTGGTGCGCACCTTCTGTCCGGACGGCAGCGTCGGTCCGCCGTTCAGGCCGTTCACGTGCGCCGTTCCCTCGCCGGTGACGAAGCGTTCGGGCAGCCGGGTGATCTGGACCCGGCGCCCTGCCGGGCCGCGTTCCGCGACGGCCTGGCGCAGCGACTGCTCCACGTCCCCCCGGGTGACGCCCACCACGACGTCCTCCGAGTTCAGCGCGGCGGCGGCGAGCAGGGCCCCGTCGAGCACCAGATGGGGGGCGTGCAGCAGCAGTGCGGTGTCCTTGAGGCAACTCGGCTCGCCCTCGCTGCCATTGACGACGACTGCGGTCTGCCCGTCCCCGGCGCGTGCCGCGCGCATGACGGCGCGGAGCTTGCGGGTGAAGGGGAAGCCCGCACCTCCGCGGCCGCGCAGGTCGATGTTGTCGGCGAGGTCGACGAGTTCCTCCGGCCGGTAGCGGGGCATCTGGCCGTGTGTCGTCAAATGGGCCACGCGGTCGAGCCGCGCGGCCTGGTCGAGTCCGGCCAGCAGCCGGGGGGCGCCCACGCAGCCGAGGCTGGGGCGCGGGTCGCCGCTCACATCTGCCGCCCTCGGGTGGCGAAGTCCTCGCCGTCGGCGGGACCACCGGCCCGGATGGGCGCGTACACAGCGGTACGCGGTGGCTCTTCGGACAGGGGTGGCGGAGCCGGTGCGGCGGTCACGGCCGCTGCTGCCGGCCGCGTCGAGCGCCTCGGCCGGGGGACGGTGGCCTTGACGGGTGTCTGCGGCACGGGCGCGGGTACCGGCGGCAGGGAGGCCGCGTACTGGATCCGGGTCCTGACGCGCAGTACGAGCACACCGACGATGCCGAGCAGGGCCAGCCCGTAGGCGGCCGTGACCCAGGTGTCGGCGGCGCGGCCCGACTTCAGGCCGTGCACCAGTGAGGCGCCCCATGCCGGATAGGCGCCGAAGTGCAGGGCGCGCCACAACACCGAGCGGCGGTTGGTGGCGAATGCGCTGCGCGCCGCGCCTGAAATGGCCACCGCTATGAAGAGGTATCCGGCCAAGGTGCCGAGTCCGACCAGAACGGGCCGGGCTTGGTCCGTGAAGGGGACGAGCGCGGACGAAGCGGTCGTCCGCTGGCCGGCGATCTTGACCCAGATGTGCAGGGCGAGGAAACCGAGGCCCGACACGGCGAGGCCGCGGTGTGCCGCCTGGGCGACCAGCCGGTGGCCCGAGCCCAGGATCACCCGGTCGGTCGCGGCCAGTCCCCACAGGACGGTGGCGGTGAGCGAGACGAGCGACAGTACGCCCGCCCCGAAGTCGAGGAACTCCCATAGCTTGCTGAAGGCGCCTGCGCGGGCAGCCACGGTGATGGCCACGATGGCCGCGCCCGCGGCGCAGAGCACGCCGGGACTCAGCCGTCCGGGCGTGGAAAGGAGGGAGGGCCGCCTGACGGCCCTCCTTCCGGCCGCCGGAGCCGCAGCCGCGTGGCGGCTTCTGCGGCGGGCTCTGTGTGAGCTGGGCATGTGAGGCTGGGGCAGGGGCATCCAGTTCTCCTGTGCGCCTGGGCTCCGAGCACTCCACCTGGCGCTCGGCACCCGGGGGTCGATGTCGTCGTGCCCGGCAGCGCTGTGAAACTCCGCGCCGGCCGAGGGAACTTGGGGCAGCCGGAGTGCAGCAGCATCGTGGAGCTGCACAGCAGCTCCACAGGATTTATCGAAACGTGATAATTTCTCGCACCGCGTCTACGGCGCATCGAACAACACCGGAAGATTCCCCTCCAGCGGAGGTTGCGACAGGCCACCGCGCCGCCCGCCACCTACGCGTCCCCGACGGCAAAAACAAGGCAAAGGAACGGGACCGTAAGTGGCTGGACCTCTCCAGGAGGGAGTACGAGGGCCGCAACTCTCGTGTCAGACAAGGATGTTGACACGGGGGGCAACCTCGGCGGGCTTGTCGCTCTTCCCCGGACAAGCCTCACCCCGGCACGAACGAGGAAAACGATGTGCGAACTTCTGAACCGCATCTGGTCCCGCCCACGTGGCGAGTGGACGCGCGTCCTGCGCAGGGAACTCCCCGCGCTGGCCGCCGAGATAGTGGAGGAGCTTCTGCATGGAATTCCGGAATTTTCCGCACTTATCGATGACAACGATGCCATTGATGACGAGTTGTTCCGGCAGCGGGTGGAAGAGGCACTCCTCACCGTCCTCGGCTACCAGGAACAACCCCGGGAACAAGCACCGGACGGGCACGATGAACAGGCCGAGAGCGAGGACGAGATCGAGAACCACGTCAAGGTCGAGAACAAGTTCGAGAGCAAGGCTCGGCACGGGACCGCATCCGGGTCCGCATCCGGGATCGAGCCCGGACTCGCGGCCCGGGAGGAGTGCGAGGTCACGCACGAGGGCCGGCACGAGGGCCTCCGCGAGGTCCGCGCCGACGGCGTTCGCGAGGTCCGCCCCGTCGGCCTCCGCGAAGCACGACTCGAAGCCCGGCACGACGCCCGGCACGAGGGCCGCCACGACGGTCGCCGCGATGGCGTCCGTGGGAGCGAGCAGGCACGCCAGGACCTCTTCAAGACCCTCACCGATGACAGGGCCGCGTCCGAGATGTCCCTCAGCGAGCTCGCGGAGGCGGCCGGCTGGCCCCTCCCGCCGGCCGTGCGGGCCATCGTGCCGGCCACGCCCGGCGAGACCCAACAGCTCGCCGCCGTACTGGACCACGCACTGGTCGGCATGTTCGCGGGCCGTCCGTGCCTGCTCGTCCCCAGCACCGACCCGGACAACCGCGCCCCATTGGAACACCTGCTGCGCGGCCGGTTCGCGGCCGTGGGCCACGCCGTGCCGCTCCGCGACACGGCCTCCTCGCTGCGCTGGGCCCTGCGCCTGTCCGCACTGACACCCGCCCGCCCGGGTGTCGAGGTCAGGCCCGTCTTCGTGGACGACCACCTCTCGACCCTCCTGCTTCTCCAGGACGAGCCCCTGGCCCACGCGCTCGCCGCCCGCTGGCTGCGCCCGCTGGCCGACCTCACCCCCCGCCAGAGCGAGCGGCTGGAGGTGACCCTGCTCGCCTGGCTGGAAGGCGGCGGGGCGCCCGAGGCCGCCAAGGCACTGAGTGTGCACCCGCAGACGGTCCGGTACCGGATGCGTCAGCTGGAGAAGCTCTTCGGCACCGGCCTGCGGGACCCCCGTACCCGCTTCGAGCTGGAGATGGCCCTGCGCAGCCGCCGGCTGATGGCCCAGGTGCGCCGTCAGCACTCGCGGGTGGGCCGCAGGGCCGCCCGCGTGATCCAGGCCGACTTCACCCCCCTGGTAGTCGGCCGGATGGCCCGCGTCAACGGTCTGTAGTACCGAAGGCAACAGCGGCCCACCACACCCTCGCACCGCACACAGTCCGGCCCGGCCCCGTATCACGGGGCCGGGCCGGACTGTTCTGTGTGTGCGGTGGCCGGGACGCGGTCAGGACGCCGGGGCTCCGTACACACCTGCGGTGTTGGCCCGAAGTCGGCTCCGGGCCAACACCTGTCCCGGACCGGACGCGGTGGTGGAGGAGGGGGAGCGTCCGGCCCGGGAGTGGAGGGGGTGTAATGCCGCCGGTATCAGCGGCAGTTGCGTCCTTCGTTGATGCAGCCGACGGCCTTGTTCATCAGGCCGTTCGACATCACGTTGATGAAGTCGTCGTGGTCGGTCACCGGCTTGTGCAACTGCTCGGGGAAGCTGTCGACGGCGAAGCGGGCACCCGGCGCCACCCCGTAGGTGAGGCGCATCACCAGCTGCGGAATGGCCTTGAAGCCGTTCTGGCAGCGGCCGTTCTTGTCGGGGAAGGCCACGTGCGTCCGGTGGTTGGCGCTGTCGATGTTCTTGCCGTCCCAGCAGCTCTGGAAGGTGAACGAGCGCACGACGTCGCTGCCCTTGGGGCAGACCGGGTACTTGTCCTTCAGCTGGCGGTTCTCGAATCCGGTGCAGCTCCACGAGGCGTTGGCGTTGGCCGTGCCGTTGGTGAAGGCCTTGGCGTCACCGGTGATGATGCGCAGGAAGCGGGGCATGGCCGTGACCTTGCCGGCGGGGCTGCCCTTGAAGGTGATCGACACCTGCTTCGGCTGGAGGATGGTGCCGACGTTGCCGTCCTGGCCGCCGCCGGGAGCCTTGGCGTCGCGTTCCACCTTGCCGTCGCGCAACCGCAGCACGGGCCAGTAGTAGCTGGACTGGTCGCCGTTGCCGCAGGTGGTGCCGGACTTGGCGAGGCTGTCGTTGGTGGAGAAGGCGTCGGTGGAGTTGTTGCCCACGTAGTCGTGCATGTGGTGGGCGCCGTTGGAGACACCGGGGGCGACGATGACGTTGTCGGGGTTGAAGTGGCCGTTCTCGTTGCGGCCGCACTGTGAGGTGAAGGATCCCTTCGAGGCGTTCCCCCCGGCCGCGGGGGTCTTCACGTTCGGCCGGATCTTGGTGATGTTGACGAAGTCGTTCTTGGCCGGACCGCCCTTCTGCCCGGCGGCCTGGGCGGCGACGCCCTGCTCGCCCTTGCTCGCGGCCGCGGCAGCGGCGTCGTCCGCCGCGGGAGCCTGTTTGACCGTGCACGCGCTCAACTTCTGCAGCTCCGCCGGAGCCTGGCCGGCACCGCCCATCGCATCGGTCATGCCCTTGATCGTCTTGTCGCGCTGCTGTTTCAGATCGCCGAGGAGGGCGGCGTCGCCCTTGGCCTTGCCCGCGGCGAGCCTCTTGTAGGCGTCGGCCACCTGGTTGTCCAGCTTGGCGAGGTTCTCGTCGACCGCGGGCTTGGCCTGATCGGGGACCGCGGTGAGCTTCTCTCCCACGTCGGGGCAGTCGATGGTGGTGGTCATCTCTTGCGCACGATTGCCCCCTTGGCCGGCGGACGCGTTTCCGGCGACGACGGCGACCCCGCCACCGCCCAGTACGAGCGCGGATATCACGCCCAGGACCTTGTTCGACAGCCGTGGGCGTTTGTGGCCCTTTTTACTCATGCGATCACTTCACTTCGTCGGTTGGACATTGTCGGAAAGCGCGTCGAAGTCGACGAGTCCGGTGTCTTCGAGGACCGTGATGTGGTCCAGAACCGTGGCATTGGCGGACGTGGCGAGGGCCCGGACCATCGAGTTCTTGGTCTGTGACCGGATTCCGGCCAGCAGGGCGAACACCTTTCCGTGAGCTCGGCGCAGCAGTTGGACGAACAGTCGTTCGTACTCCTCTCCGCGTGCGCGGTTCATCTGGCCCAGCCAGTCCTGCTGTTGCGCGGACGGCTGGTTGGGCAGATCGACACCGAGGGCCTGACCGACCTGGATGACCTGTCGGTCCAGTTCGGTGTGACCGTCGATGAGGTGCTGGCCGGCCGTCTTGATCGCGGGTCGGGACCCTCGCTGCTGGGCCTGGCGGCCGGCGGGCAGCTCCCACAGTCCCGCGAGCCGGACCTTGCGGACGAAGTCGCGGTCCGCGGCCGTCAGCGGGCCGTAGGCGGTGCTCACGGTGCCACCGCCGTCGTCATCGCCCGCCGGACCCGTGACGGCGGCCGAGGCACGGCTGCCGAAACTGTCCACGGGTATCAGCAACGCGATCAGCGTGAGGGCAAGGGCGCTGATGACGAGGCCGCTTCCGATCGTGTATCTCGTCGCCATCGACAAGCTGCTGATGGATCTCCGCCGCATTGACAGCACAGTGCCTCCTCGCTCCAGGGGCCGGGAGGGGGTGGCGGGGCAGGAGGGGCCGCACTTGCCGTGCGGTGCACACCCGCATTCCCGGGGTGTGACGGGACGCTAGTGCCGGGCGCGCCGCCGCTGCCGGAGGACATCACCATCGGACAAACATCCCGGCGACTCCGCGGAAGGCTGATATCTTGCCGCGCGTCCGCCCATGTGGCCGGGCGCCGCCGCGGCATGTCTGCGTGCCGCGCCGTCATGCCGCCGCACCGCCCGTGTGGCGCATGCATGCCCCACATGTGCGCGCGGTGGCCGAAGGCCAGGTCAGCGTGCGCGCCCCTGCCCGACGACTACCTGCCCGGACGCCGCTCCGCGCGGCCGCGGACCACTGCCGGCCGGCCCCGCCCGGCGCCCCGGACGGCCGTCGCGTTGTGCCCGCGCGCCCGTGCCGGGCCGGGAAACGGTGCGCGAAGACGCGGGAGGGGCTGCGGAGCGCCGTGTGCGCCCCGCAGCCCCTCCCACCCTCCCGCCCGTCCGTACGGAGGATCAGGTGGGGGCCACCGCCGTGAGCGTGCGCTCGACCGCAGTCCGGGTGGTTCCGGAGGCGGTGCGGTCGGGCCGCGGAGCCGGCGGCTCCGGCACGGGATCGGACGTACGGGTGTCCGTCAGCAGCGCGATGAGCGACGTGCGGGCACGGGCCACGCGGGAGCGGACCGTACCGATCGGGCAGCCGACGGCCGTGGCCGCCTCCGCGTAGGACAGCCCCAGCAACTGGGTCAGTACCAGGGCCTCCCGGCGCTCGGACGGGATCAGGGCGAGCAGCTCCGCCAGGGCGATGCCGTCCTCGAAGCCCGGCACGTCGTACGGCTGGGTCTGCTCGGCGGCCGTCTGCCAGTCGCATCGGTCCGAGAGTCTGGGCCGGGCCGCCGCGTGCCGGAGGCTGTCCACCACCGTGCGGCGGGCTATGGACAACAACCAGGTCCGCGCGGAGGAACGGCCCTCGAAGCGGTGCAGGCTCGCCAGCGCGCGCAGGAACACGTCCTGGGTGAGGTCGTCGGCGGCCTGGGTGTCCGCGCTCAGGTAGGCCACGTAGCGCCAGACGTCACGCTGGAGCGCGCGGACGAAGCGGTCCGTCTTCACCGGATCGCCGTCCCGGGCTTCCAGCGCCAGCCGGGTCACCTCCGCGTCGGAGTCGGGGGTGCGCCGGGCCGGCCGGTCGCCGGCGGTACAGGAAGGGGTCGTCAGGGCAGCAGTCATCGCCACAAGGTCCTTACGGGCAAGGGGTGTCCGGCGCCCGCGAGCGGGCGGGGCCGGTGGGGGAGCGGCCTGCCGGAGGGCATGGCCGAGGCCCGAGGCGCGGCATACGGGTGCGGTAGCGGTCGCGGACGCGGCTCGGGGAACCAGCTGTCAGAGGACAGCGGTTCCCACGGGCGGACCGCGTGAGGTGATGGCGTGGGCGAGGAACAGCCGGCGCGGTGCGCGGTGGGCCCGCCGCCGGCTCATCCGGCCGGCCGGCCGGCGTACGGGTACGGCCGTACGGAGCAGCAGGCGCAGCGGAGTCCAGAGGCGGGCGGCGACGGCGCGCACCACGCGGAAGGCGGCCCGCTCGCCGTGGGCGAGCCACAGCCCGCACAGCACGGCGGCCAGCACGTGGGCCGCGAGCATGCCGGTCGGTGACATGGCGGCCGCTTCGTGCATACCGCCCGGCAGCGGCCCGCCGGTTGCGGCGGTCGCACCGGTCGCACCGGTCGTCACGGTCAGGGAGGTCAGGGAGGACGCGGTGTCCGCGGTCCCGTGCATCGCATGGTGCGCGTGAGCAGCGGCTTCCGGCATTCCGACGCCGGACGGCGGCTGCGGCATCTGCCCGGATCCGGCCGTCGGGGCGGCCGGCACGAGGGACTGGGCGAGGGTGAAACCGGTGTGGAGCACGGCCTGGACGGCGACGGCCGCCGCCGTGACGGCCGGCAGCCCGCGCTCCCGCCCGGCGAGGGCCCACGCGGTGGCCGCCGTGCCGGGGAGGGCGACGGCCAGGGCCCACCAGGGCACTGCCGCGCCCGACATGAGCAGGTGGCCGGTGGCCGCGAGCAGCACACAGAGGGCTGCGAACATCGCAGCCCTCACGGCACGTAAACAGCGGACCGGGTTCATGGAGGGCTCATCCTTGCACCGGCCGCTCGAGCCACACATCAGGGTGCGCACTTCCGGACAAGTTCCCGCGTCCTGCCGTGTCATGGCGGGGGCCGCCCGCCTCGTGTGGTGCAGGGCACAAGGGACCGGGGGAACCGCCCCGCCGGTCCATCCGACTGCCTACCCGCTCGGTCGAAGAGTTCAACGTCCTGGGAAGGGAGACTTCGTGGCCGCGGAGGGGACGGCGACCGCATCGCCGACGGAGGAAGAGGACGGGGCGGGACGGCAGTTGACCGTACTCCTCACCTGCGCCATGGCGTTCTCCATGCTCCAGCTGTTCCTCCTGGGGGCGTTGGGCCCGCGCCTGGTGACCGAACTCGGCGTGTCACCCGCGGTCCTGGGCCTGACCACCACGATCGGATTCGGTACGGCCGCCGTGCTGTCCCCGGCGGGCGGCCGCATCGTGGACCGGATCGGCCCGCGACGCTCGCTGGTGGTCCTGTTGCTGCTGTCCGCGGCGGCGCTCGCCCTGATCGGCGCCGCCCCCGGCGCCGGTCTGCTGCTCGGCGCCGTCGCACTGGGCGGCGTACCCCAGGCACTGGCCAACCCGGCCACCAACAAGGCGGTGCTGCGCGCCGTCCCGCCCGCCCGGCGGGGCGCGGTGACCGGGCTCAAGCAGTCCGGTGTGCAACTGGGCGCCTTCGCGGCCGGCCTGCCGCTCGCCCTGCTCGCGGGCGGCATCGGCTGGCGCGGCGCCGTCTGGACCGGCTCCGGCGCCGCCCTGCTCGCCGGGCTGTGGGCCCTGCGCGTCCTGCCGGCCGACCCGCCCCCGCCGCCCGCCGGGCCCCGGACGGCGCTCGTGCCGCACGGCATGGTGGCCTGGCTGGCAGTGTTCTCGCTGTTCCTCGGCGCCGGCATCGCCTCGGTCAACACCTACCTGGCCCTCTTCGGCGCGCAGCGGCTGGGCATGGGGCCGACGGCGGCGGCCGCCCTGGTCGCCGTACTCGGCGTGGCGGGGATCGTGGGCCGGGTGGGATGGTCGAAGGCGGCCCGGCCCGGGCGGGCCGAATGGCTCCCCGGCTGGCTGGCCTGCGGGGCCCTGGCCGCGGCGGCCCTGCTGGCGGCCGCCGTGGTGGCGGGCCCGCTGGTGTGGGTCGGGGCGATCGCCGTGGGCGTGTTCGCCGTATCGGGCAACGCCGTCTCGATGGTGCTCGTCATGCAGCGGGCCGCGCCCGGCCGGGCCGGGCAGGACTCGGCGCTGGTCGCGGCCGGGTTCTTCGGCGGATTCGCCGTGGGCCCGCCCCTGTTCGGACTGCTCGCGCAGAGCGGCCGGTACGGTCCGGGCTGGCTGCTGGTGGCGGCGGAGTTCGCGGCGGCGGGCGCCGTCGCGTTCCTGTGGGCCGTACGGGACCGGCGCGAGGGCGCGGCATGAGCGCCGCCGGGGCCGGGCTCGGCCCGGCCCTCGAAGCCGTCATGGAACGGGTGGCGGTGACCGCGGAGGCCGTGGGACCCCGCTTCCCGCTGTACGCCGCACCGGACGACGGGCGCTGGACGACCACCGGACGGGGCTCGTGGACCGGCGGGTTCTGGGCGGGCCTCCTCTGGCTGCGGGCGCGGTACACCGGCGCGGAGGCCGACCGGCGCGCCGCGGCCGCGTGCACGGCTCGGATCGAACCGTGGGTCGCGGCCGACACCGCCACCCGCGGCCTGATCCTCTGGTACGGGACCGCACCCGCCGGCGACGACGCCGGGGCCGCCGCCCTCCGGACCCGGGCCGCCCGGGCGGTACTTGCGGCCCACGACCGTGAACTGGGGCTCGTTCCCTGGGGGGACGCCCTCGGCGGGCCGCGCCTGCTGGCCCGCGTCGACGGCGTGCCGGGTACGGTGCCGCTGCTGGCCGGGGCCGGACCGCAGGGCGTCGCCGCCGCGGCCGAGCACCTCCACCGCCACCTCGACCTCTGCCTCGGAGCGAACCCGGCGGCGAAGGCTCCCGCAGCCAAGACTCCCGGGGCGCCGGCTCCTGCGGTGCTCACCCCCGCCCTGCGCTTCGACGCGGGCACGGGCTGGCAGCCCTGCGCCGACCCGCCACCGGGCTGGAGCCGCGGACGGGCCTGGCTGCTCCTGGCGGTGGCCGACGCCCGGGTGCGCCCGGAGCTCGCGGCGGCCGGCCCCGCCCGCGCCGCCGACCGGCTCGACACGGTTTCCGAACTCCTGCTCGCGCAGGGGGCGTTCCCGGTCCCGGCGGCCGACGACGCCCGGCCGGGCGGGCCGCTCGACACCTCGGCCGCCGCGATCACCGCGGTCGCCCTGCTGAAACTCGCCCGGGTGCCCGGTCCCCGTGCGGCGCAGTACGCGGACCGCGCCGGGGTGATCCTCGACCGGCTCGTGGCGCGCCATGTCAGCGGCCCGGGCTCCGGGCGCCCGCCCGGAATGCTGCTGGACGGCTGCTACGACGCGGGCAAGGACCTGGCGGTCCGGCACGAACTCGTCTGGGGCGACTTCTTCCTGGCCCTCGCCCTCGCCGCCCTGCACGGCGTCGTCGACATCACCCGTATCTAGCCCGTCTCTCGGACGGGCGGAGGGAACCGGCGCCGTAAGCGGCGGCGTCCATCGATGCACAAGATCGTCAGTGGGCGCAGAGGAGTGTGTGATGACCGGCACGGCTACCCGTTACCTCTATCTGGTGCGGCACGGCGAGGCAGCCTCGGAGGAGGGCGGGCTGACGGAAGGCGGCCGTCGGCAAGCGGTGCTGCTCGGCCAACGCCTCCGGGGCGTCCCTCTCGCAGCTGTTCACCATGGCCCGCTGCCCCGGGCGGAACAGACCGCACGGCTGATCGGCGAGCAGCTGGAGGACATTCCCCTGCGTGTTTCGGACGTTGCCGGCGACTACGTTCCCCACATGCCCATGAGAGAGGAACTCCCGGCAGAATCAGCGGACTTCTTCCTCCGCTTCCTCGCCGGCGCCACCGCGGAGGAGCGGGAGCAGGGACCTGCGCTGGCCCGGCAGGCGCTGGACATGTTCACCGGGCCGGTGGACGGCGAGGAGGACCGGCACGAACTGGTCGTCACCCACAACTTCCTCGTCGCCTGGCTCGTCCGGGACGCCATGCATGCGCCGCAATGGCGCTGGCTCGGTCTCAACCACGCCAACGCCGCTCTCACGGTCATCCGATACGCGCCCGGCCGGCCGGCCTCCGTCCTCATCTCCAACGACATGCGGCACCTGCCCCCCGAGCTGCGCTGGACGGGCTTTCCCCCCGAGGTGCACGTCTAGGCCGTCTCTTCGGGGGGTGTCTATCGGCGTCCGGCCGCCGCCTGCGCGGTGGCGGCGCCGTTCAGGCAGTGGTCGAGGAGTGCGTGCATGCGGTCGGCCGGGAGGGACGGGTTGGCCGCGGCGCCCTCTGCGGTGCGGAGGTCGGTGAGGAGGGTCTCCAGAGTCTCCGGTGCCAGGGACGGGTTGGCGGCGGCCGCCCGGCGTACCGACTCGTCCGGGTCGTCCACCGGCGGTCTGCGCAGGTCGGGATCGGCCGCGGCCAGGGCGCGTACCTCGGGGTCCGGGTGGCCGATGAGGTGGGTCAGGCCGGTGCGGGGGAACGCGGACAGGGTCAGCAGGTGCGGGCGGTGGGCGGGGCGGGTCACGAAGACGTCCAGCAGGAGGTGCGGCGGAGCCAGGGGGTGGTGGCAGGCCAGCCGGATCCGTACCCCCTCGTCCTCGTCCTGCGCGAGTGCCTCGACGAGATCTGCGGGCAGGCCGGGCCGGCTCGCCGCAACGCGGCGGAGCACCGGTTCCCCGGACGCCGCGCAGGCGGCGAACCAGTCGGGCGACGGCTCGGTGGCCGGCTTCGTGATCGGGCAGGTGCAGTCGCGACCGTGGTCGACCACACGCTGGACCGCGTCGAATTCGACCCAGGTCCGGATGGAGGGCTGGAGGCGGGCACGCATCCGCACGTCCGCGTCCGGATCCTGCCTCAGCTCCGCCGCCGCCGGTCCCAGGTCGGGCCGGGTGGCGATCAGCCTGCGGATCTCCGTATCGGGGTGGCGGGCGAGCCGGGCCAGGGCGTCGGCCGGGGTATGGCGGTTCCGGGCCAGCGGGTTCACCAAGTCGTGCGCGAAGCACAGCTCGACGACTGCCGGTGACAGGGCGTAGCTGCAGAGCACGGACACCGCGTGGCGTGATCCGATGGGAGGCAGCCTGGCCTCCACCGCCTCCGGGTCCAGCACCCAGCTGCTCTCCCGCGCCGCCTTCCGCACCCCGGGGTCGGGGTCGTCGAGCAGGGCGTCCCGCTGCGCAGCGCTGAGCGACTGCCACTGGTAGGCGGCGCTCGTGCGGAGTGCGGGGTGGTCGTGACCGGCCATGTCCTGAGCGAAGGACAGCGGGATCTGCCGGGAGCACCAGAGCTCCCCGATGATGTCCTGTTCGCTGAGCCTGCCGTCCTCGCCTCCTTCCCGGGCGGTCAGGAAGGTGGCGAGGATGTCGTACGGCAGGGGCCGGACCCACCGGGGCTGGTGCCGGCTGCCGCGGGCGAAATTCGCGCGGACGAGTCCCGAAGGGTCCGATGCCAGGGGAGCCAGCCGTGCGGGGTCGACGTGCAGGTTGTGGGCGAGGGCGCGGCGGATCCGCTCGACGGGGTGGTGGAGGGCTTCGTCGACGACGGCGTCGGGCAGGTCGCGCCCCTCGCACATCAGCAGGCCGGCCTCACCGGCTGCTTCCTCCAGGAGACGTACGAGCACGTCGGCGGGCGCCGCGTCGTTGAAGGCGAGGCCGCGCAGCCACAGTTCACGCAGAGTTTCGGGCACCACGTCATCCTGCCACCCCGCCTCCCGAGCCGGGCCGCCGCACGCAGCCCTGCCGGCCCGCCGGACGATCAACCCGTCAGACGGAAGTGGACGATGGTGGCGTCGTCGGTCGCCTCGATGCGGGGGTAGTGGAACCGCAGCCTGTCCTGCAGCTCGGCCAGATCGCGGAATCCGTCCGCGACGGCGTCCGCGTCGGTCAACTCGCCGACGCGCTTGGAGGTGACCCGAGTGACCTCGCCGGGCAGCACCATCTCGTCGTCCAACTCGAACACCAGGTCCACCGGGCCCGTCCCCACCGTGTTCCGGAGCCGGACGGTGGTCGTCTTCCGCCCGGTGCGAACAGCATCGAGATAGCTGTGATGGAAAGGCAGGGACTGCGTCGCGGCAGGGGCGGCAGGCGCGGCACGCCCGGCCGGCTCCAGGTCTTCTTCCGTCGGCTGATACATCGCGTCGTCCATTCAACCGACCCTACTCGTACGGGCGCAGGACGCGGCGGGCCACGGAGGTGATGTGGAGTTCGTCCGGGCCGTCCAGGATGCGGGCGGCGCCGTGGACCTGGATGGCCGAGTCCGCCACCTGCTGGAGCATGCGCGCGGCCGCGACCTTGGCGAGCCCCACCTCCGTACGCGCGTCCCGCCCGGCGTCGATCAGGGCCACGGCCTCGTGGACGAGGGGGCGGGTGGTGCGCAGGGCCAGTAGCGCGTCGAAGACGTGACTCTGGATCAACTGCTGGTCGGCGAGGGGCCCGCGGGATCCGCTGCGGGCGGCCGCCCGCGCGCACATGAGGTCGAAGGCGCGCTGCGCCTGGCCGAGCCAGCGCAGGCAGCGCAGCGTACGGCCGAGCGCCAGCCGCTCCCCGGCGATGGCGAGGGCGTCCCCGGGTGCGCCGAGGAGGTGGTCGGCCGGGACGCGCACCCGGTCCAGTTCGATCTCGTACTGGCCCCCCGCCCCGAGGACGGGGAGTTCGCGCACGACGCGGAAGCCGGGCGACGCGGTGGGTACGAGCAGCAGCGACAGCCCCTCGCGGTCACCGGGGCTCCCACCGGTGCGGGCCATGACCGTCACCAGGTCGGCCCCGGCGGCGCCGGAGGTGAACCACTTGCGGCCGGTGACGGTCCAGCTTCCGTCCGGCCCGGGCTCGGCGCGCGTGCCGGTCCCGAACGGGTCGGTGCCGGGGACGTCCGGTTCGGTCATCGCGTAGCAGGTCCGCACCTCCCCGGCGACCAGCGGTTTCAGGTACGCCTCGCGGACCGCGGCCCCACCGTGCCGCGCCAGCATCGTCACATCGAGGAGCGGGGCGGACCCCAGCGCGGCCGGACCGTGGTCGCTGGCCCCCTCCACCTCGGCCAGGCCGGCGTACGTACGGAAGTCCAGCCCGCCGCCGCCCAGTTCCACGGGTAGCGGCAGCGCCCACAGCCCCTCCTCCCGGGCCCGGCACCGCAGTTCGGCCAGTGCGGCGGCGGCGGCCGGGCCGCCCCCGTCCAGCACCGCCTCGCGGGGGACCACCCGGGAGCGGACGAACCGGTCGATCCGGCCCTTCACATCGCCTCCATCAGACACCTGTTGTGTGTGCGAGGTGTGGTCCGTGGCTGGATCCGTCACTTCTTTCCTCCTCATTGCCGGGAACTCGCGGGAACGGCCGCCCGACTCCCTGTCCGTGGAACTGGTCGGGCGCGGACGCTCCCGGGTTCCCCGCATTCGGTAAGACCCGGGCGCCGGCCACCGCCGGGCCAGGAGAGGAGAGGCATGGCGTCACCAGCAACCACGCAGACGGTCCGGCCGCTCGACACACTGCGCTTCGACACCTCGGGGCCCCCGCAGATCACGAGCGTCGTCGCCGACCACCTGCGGCTGCTCGGCGCACGGACGGACCGCCCCGTACCGGGGGAGGTGCCCACCGGCACCGGCACCGTCACGGGCGGCACCACCGGCGGCACCACCGTCACCGGAGGCGGCTTCGCCCCGGCGCACGCGACCGCCAGCTGGGCCGATCACGCCGGTGGCCTTGCCGGCGGCCGCGTCGGCGGGCTCGTCGACGAGGCCACCGTGCAGGCCGCCACCGGCGTCATGGCCGTGCACGGCCGCCGCGACGGCAGCCCGCGCGGCCTCGCCGCCGACTACGCGGCCACCGCCACCGGCATCCTCGCCGTGCAGGGGCTGCTCGCGTCCCTCGTGGGCCAGGCCCGCGGCGGACCCGTCCGGGCGGTCAGCACCGGCGCGGACCGGGCGGGCCTGCTCGCCGTCTCCCAGTACCTCGCCGCCGCCGGGGCCGAGGAGGGCGAGGCGGCCGAACTCGCCGCCGGAGGGCCGCCGTTCACCTCCGCCGACGGAGTCCACTTCGAACTGGAGACGCTCGATCCGGAAGTCTGGGCGGCCTTCTGGAAGGCGCTGGAGGCGCCCGTGGAGGCCCTGCGGGCCGGCTGGCGGCCCTTCCAGTTCCGCTACGCCACCGCCTGCGCGCCCTTCCCGGCCGCCCTCCACCTCACGGCGCGCAGCCACACGTGGGAGCGGATCCGCCGGGCCGCGGCCGCCTACGGCGCCCAGGTGTGCGCCCTGCACTCCCTCGCGGAGCGGGCCGCCGAACACGACGGCGCCGCTCCCTGGTCCCTGGTGCCGACAGCCACCGGGCGGCTGGCCACCGGGCGCCTGGCCCTCGGGCCGGGCCGGCCGGCTCCCGGCGCCCCGCCGGGTGCTGCCTCGCCCGGTGTAACGGCCGGCGGGCCGCTGGCCGGGCTGACCGTGCTGGAGGCCGGCCGGCGCATCCAGGCACCGCTCGCGGCGCATCTGCTGGGGCTCCTGGGCGCCGAGGTGATCCGGATCGAACCGCCGGGCGGCGACCCGCTGCGCGGCATGCCCCCGGCCTGTTCCGGGATCTCGGCGCGCTGGCTCGCCCTCAACCGGGGCAAGCAGGCCGTCGAGATCGACATCAAGAGCGAGTCCGACCGGCGACGGCTGCGGGAGATGGCCGCCGGGGCCGACGTCTTCCTGCACAACTGGGCGCCGGGCAAGGCCGCCGAGCTCGGCCTCGACGCCGAGGACCTCGCCCGGGTCAACCCCGCGCTCGTCTACGCCTACACCAGCGGCTGGGCTGACCGGATCGAACACGCCCCCATGGGAACCGACTTCATGGTCCAGGCCCGTACCGGCGTCGGCGAGGCCGTCCGCCCCGAGGGCGAGGCCCCGGCGCCCTCCCTGATGACCCTGCTCGACGTGCTGGGCGGACTGCTCGGCGCCGAGGCCGTCCTCGCGGGCCTGCTGCTGCGCGAGCGCACCGGTCGCGGCGCACGGGTGGACTCCTCCCTGCTCGGCGCGGCCGACACGCTGACCGCCCCGGCCCTGCGCCGGGCGGCCCGCGGCGAGAACCCCCGGCGGCCCGCCGGGTTCCGGGTGCCGCGGCGGACGGCGGACGGCTGGCTCGCGCCCGCCGACGCCGATGCCCGCGCCACGGCCGCCCACGACCTGAGCGGCCTGACCACGACCGAGGCCTTGGCCCGGCTGCACGAGCACGGATTGACCGCCACCGCGGTCACCACCGAGCTGTCCGACCTGCACCACGATCCGCGCTTCACCGGTTCGATCAGCCGCGACGCGCACGGCGCCCCCGCAGTCCCCGACCCCTGGAGCTTCGTATGACCGCCGACAGGCTCGTACTGCACGATCTGCTGCCCGCCGAACTCCGCCGCTCCTGGGTGGTCGACGGGACCTGCCCCGACCTCGACCTCTACAGCCTCTTCCGGGCACGTCAGATCGCCGACCTGCACCGGACGGCCGTGATCGATGCCAAGGGCAAGCTCTGCTACACCGCGCTGGACCGCAAGGTCCGATGTCTGGCCACCGGCCTGCGGGAGCTCGGGATCGGCCCGGGCGACGTGGTCGGCGTACAACTGCCCAACAACCGGACCGCCGTCATCGCCGATCTGGCGCTGGCCGCGCTCGGCGCGATCGCGCTCCCCTTCCCGGTCGGCCGGGGCGTCCTGGAGGCCGAGTGCCTGCTGCGCCGCGCCGAGGCCGTCGCCGTGATCGCGGCGACCGAGCACCGGGAGTTCCGGCACGCCGCCGATCTGAGCACGCTCGCGGGGTCGCTCCCCGCGCTGCGCCACGTCATCGCCGCGGGGCCCGGGACCGCACCCGAAGGAACGGTTCTGCTCTCGGGGCTGCTGCGTTCCGACCCCAGCGGATTCGTCCCCGCCCGGCCCGACCCCGACAGCGCCGCCCGCATCCTCGTCTCCTCCGGCTCCGAGGCCGAGCCGAAGATGATCGCTTACTCCCACAACGCGCTCGCCGGCGGACGGGGCAACTTCCTCGCCTCGCTCATCCCGGACCGCACCCCGCCGAGCTGTCTCTTCCTCGTACCGCTGGCCTCCGCCTTCGGGTCCAACGGCACCGCCGTCACCCTCGCCCGGCACGGCGGCACGCTCGTCCTGCTCGACCACTTCACCGCGGAAGCGGCGATCGAGGCGGTACGCGCACACCGGCCGACGCACATCCTCGGCGTGCCCACCATGGTCCGCATGATGCTCGAACGCCTCGAGGGGACGGACGAGAAACCGCCCGCGCCCACCGCGCTCGTCCTCGGCGGCGCGCCGCTCGACGAGACCACCGCTGCCGCCGCGGCCGAGGCCTTCGGCTGCGCAGTGGTCAACCTCTACGGCTCCGCCGACGGCGTCAACTGCCACACCGGGCTGGGCCGTACGGTGCCGCCCACCGACGGGACCGGCGTCGTCGCCGGGCATCCCGACCCCCGGGTCGCCGAGATCCGGATCGCCGACCCGCAGACGCACGAACCACTGCCCGACGGCGCCGTCGGCGAGATCATCTCCCGCGGCCCGATGACCCCGCTGTGCTACGTGGGCGCCCCCGACCTCGACGCCCGCTACCGGACGCCCGACGGCTGGGTCCGCACCGGGGACCTCGGCTACCTCGACTCCGACAGCGTCCTGCACGTCGTCGGCCGTCTCAAGGACATCGTCATCCGCGGCGGCTCCAACATCAGCCCGGCCGAGGTGGAACGCGAACTCACCGCGCACCCCCAGATCCGCGACGTGGCCTGCGTGGGCATCCCGGACCCGCTGATGGGGGAGCGGCTGGCCGCCTGCGTGGTGCCCCGGGCCGGCATGCACCCCACCCTCGCCTCCCTCGGCGAACACCTCACGAAGCGCGGGCTGGAGCGGCGCAAACACCCCGAGCGGCTCCTGCTGGTCGCGGAACTGCCGCTGACGGCGGCCGGCAAACCCGACCGGGCGGCGCTGCGCGAACGCCTGACCGAGGCCCCGCTCGCCCAGGCGGGCTGACGTCCACATCCCGACGGGAGACTCAACCGGCCGCCGGGAACCCACCGCGCCACTGCGCGGCAGGCTCCCGGGCCCGGTTGAGTCTCCCGTCGGGGGAGACACCAAGCTGGGGTCATGGACAGCGACAGCAGAGGCGACACGCTCCATTCCATCGGAGACCTGTCCCGCCGGACCGGCCTGACCGTGAAGACCATCCGGTTCTACTCCGACCGGGGCATCGTCCCACCGGCCGGCCGCAGCCCGGCGGGCTACCGCCGCTACGGCCCCGACGCGCTCGCCCGCCTGGACCTCGTCCGCACCCTGCGCGCCCTCGGCCTCGATCTCGCGACCGTGCGCAAGGTCCTGGACCGGGAGGTGTCCCTGCCGGACGTGGCCACAGCACACGCCAACGCCCTGGACGTGCAGATCCGCACCCTGCGCCTGCGCCGGGCAGTACTCCGCGCGGTCGCCCGGCGCGGCTCCACACCCATGGAAATGGAACTCATGCACCGACTCGCCACGCTCTCCCAGGCCGAACGACACCGACTCGTCTCCGGATTCATCGACGACGCCTTCGAAGTCCCGCACGAAAACCCCGAGTTCGAGATGCTGATGCGCTCCGTCACGCCCGAGCTGCCCGACGATCCCACGCCCGAACAGGTCGAGGCCTGGGTGGAACTCGCCGGACTCTGCCAGAGCGAGGACTTCCGTGCCGCGCTGCGCCGCATGGCCGAGGACCAGGCACAGGAGCCCGCCCGGCACGACGTCGCCGCCTTGCACGACGCCCTCAACCGGGCGATGCGCGAACGGATCGCCGAGGCCGTCTCCGCCGGCCTCGTGCCGGCCTCGGCGGGCGGCGTGTTCCTCACCGATTCACTGGGAGGCCTCTACGCCCATGCCTTCGAGTGTGCCGACGAGGGCGATCTGCGCCGCTGGCTCCTCGCCCGGCTGCGGACGACCGCCGATCCCCGGTCCGAGCGCTACTGGCAGCTCCTGGCCACGGTCAACGGCTGGCCCCCGTCACCGACGCTCGCCCCCGTGTACTCCTGGTTCTCCGCCGTGTTCGCCAAGGGCGACGCCGACCACCAGGGAGGCCTGACGCGATGAGGACGCGCGCACTGACCTTCGGCCTGTACGCGGACGAGCAGGGGCTGGACTGGGTCAAGAGCCTGGTCGCGGACGCCGTGCACGCGCGCAACGCCCGCGGCACCCGGATCGTGGGCGCGACCGTCGCGCACACCGTCCCCGGGAGCGAGCTGCCGACCGCCGATCTGTACGACTTCCTCGCCGAGCAGTGGGCCGTGGAACATCCCGGGCGGAGCAGCGGGGAACGGCGGGCAGTCGAGCTGCGGGTGCGCCTCGTGTGTTCCGCGCGGACGCGCCGGGCGGTCCGCCGCGCGGTGATCAGTGCCTTGTGTCCCGAGGGGACGGCCTCCCACGCCTGCCGTGTGCCGTGGATGGCCGGCTGAACGCCCGAACGCCCCACGCCCCACGCCCCACGGCACGCCGAGTGCTCGGCGTGCCGTGGGGCGGTCCGGGCCGCAGGATCAGGAGGCGCCCATGGCCTTCTTCAGCTCGGCCGCCGCGTTGCGGTACACCGTCAGCAGGTCCAGGTCCTCACCCGGGTAGTTGACGATCTTGACCTGCTTGGCGCCGGAGTCGGGCAGTACCGTGCCGGTGGACATGTGCGCGTTGTCCAGCACCAGCTCCGGCTTCTTCGCCCCGAGCTCGGCCAGTTGCGCCGGGGTCACGGCCTCGGGTCCGTACGTCCCCACGGGGGTGGCGCCGGCGAGCTTCGCGGCCCAGGTCGTGAAGACCTGGGAGACGACGGAGGGGCTCCTGCCGCCGGGCCAGGCCGCCTGGACGTCCTTGTTCAGCTTCCCGTACTCCGTGTCGAAGCCGGTCTTCCACTGCGTGGCGGCCTCCGCCGTGCCGAACAGCCCGGCCAGCCGGCCGACTTCGGCGGACACCTTGGTGGGATCGTTGTCGAGCTCCACCTCGACCAGCTTCGCCTTGGAGCCCGCCGCCTCCTTGATCTTCGCCGCGTACGGCTCGAAGGGCGCGTACAGCACGAAGTCGGCCTTGGCCACGGCCGCGAGGTCGGAGGGCTTGGGGTCGTAGTCCGGGGCGTGGTGGACGGACTGCGGCACGATGACCTTGATGTCCTCGGCGCCCGCGGCCTTGGCGAAGGCGCCCTCCCAGGTGGTGGTGACGACCACGGACGGCTTGCCGTCCTGCGGGCGCACGGCGTCCACGGGCGAGGGGTCGTTGTTCCCGCAGGCGGCGCTCAGGAGGAGCGCCGCGCTCAGTGCGAGGAGGGAAGGGATTCGGACGCGGGTGCGCGCCATGAGCTGATTCTCCGTTCGGGTATGAAATGCACCGCGAGGACCAGTGCCCCCGCGGTCAGGACGAGGACCGGGCCGGGCGGCCAGTCCAGCCACAGGGCCAGCAGGAACCCCGTCAGATTCACCGCGACGCCGATGCCGATCGCCCACAGGGTGATCGACTTGAGCGAGCTGCCCAGACGGCGTGCGGCGAGTGCGGGCAGCAGGGTCAGGGCGTCGACGAGCAGCGCGCCGGTGAGCTTGATCGCCCCGGCGACGGCGATGGCGACGAGCACCAGCAGCGCGGCCGTCAGCGCCCGCACCGGCACGCCGGAACACAGGGCGAGCTCACGGTCGTACAGCAGCAGGCCGATCTCGCGCCGCCGCCACCAGAACAGGCCAGGGACGACGACGGCCAGTACGCCGAGCACGATCAGGTCGGCGGTGCCCACCGACAGGATCGAACCCCACAACAGGGCGAACGCGCCGGAGGCGTTGACCCCCGACACGGCCAGCAGCAGCAGGGCCGCGGCGATGGCCAGGCTCATCAGCAGGCCCATCGCCCCCGACAGCCCGTCCGGGGTCCGGGCGAGCGGGGCCACGCCCGCACCGGCCAGCGCGCAGGCCACCAGGGCGCACAGCATCGGGTCGAGCCCGGTGAGCAGGCCGACGGCGATGCCCAGCAGCGCGACGTGCATCATCGCGAACCGGACCGGCATGATGTCGAGCCCGACGATGACCACACCGATGACCGGGAGCCCGATCGCGGCCAGCAGCAGGGCCGCACCGGCCCGTTGGACGGGCAGCAGCCGGAGCAGTTCGCCGAGGTCGGCGGTGGCCAGGTGCACGGCCGCGGTCACCGGACCTCCCGCAGGCGGCCCGCGGCCATTTCCAGTACGCGGTCGCAGCGGTCCGCCAGCGCCCGGTCGTGCGTCACCACGATGAGGGTCACCGGCAGGGAGGTCAGGACGTCGGCGGCCTCGGACTGCCCGTCGAAGTCGAGGGCGGCGGTCGGTTCGTCCGCCAGCAGCAACTCGGCCCCCGCGGCGATGCAGCCGATCGCGCGGGCCAGGTACATCCGCTGCAACTGGCCGCCGGAGAGGGTGTGCAGGGGCCGTCCGACGAGCGGACCCACCCCGAGGCGCTCGGCGGCCCCGGCGGCATCCGCCGGAGCGCCGCTGCCGGCCAGCAGTTCGGAGCCGAGCAGCGGGAAGCGGCCGGCGGCCGGCTTCTGCGGGATCCAGGCGCAGGCGCGCCGCCGCCAGGCCCACTCGGCGGGTGACCGGCCCTCCCGGCCGCCGACCCGGATCGAGCCCGTGGTCTGCCGGTGCAGGCCGAGGACGGCGCGCAGCAGCGTCGTCTTGCCCGAGCCGTTGGTGCCGGTCAGGGCCACGCGTTCACCGGCGGCGATCTCCAGATCGACGTCGGCGACGGCCTCCGTCCGGCCGTGCCGGCACACGACGTCCCGCATCCGCACATCCAGCCCGCCCATCACACACTCCCGGCGATCGTCCTCCGCTGCGAGGGAAGGCGAGACTGCGCCTCCCACGTGGCAGTAGTCGGATGCCGGGCGCCCGCAGTTCCCGGCCGCCCGGAATCCGTGCCGGCCGCCCCGAATCACTCCCGGGCGGGCGGGCCCGTACGGGGGCCAGCCGGTCGGGTGGTTCTGGCGCGGTGCCGCGCGAGCGTCGGCGCGGGCCGCATCGGGCGGGTCCTACGGTCGGTCCGTGCGGCCCCTTCGGACCGTGCGCGGCATCGAGACGCGAGGTCGAACCGTCATGAGTCTGAGCATCCGCAACCAGCTCGCGGGCACCGTCACCACCGTCACCGTCGGGGAGGCCATGGCGACGGTCAAGGTCCGGCTGGCCGGCGGCCAGGAGATCACCGCGGCCGTCACCGCGGAGGCCGTCAAGGAGCTGGGCATCATTCCGGGCTCGGCGGTGAACGCGCTCGTCAAGGCCACCGAGGTGGCCCTGGCCACCGCCCCGGTGGCGAACCTCTCCATCCGCAACCAGCTCACGGGCACGGTGGCCGAGGTCACCGCCGGCCCGGCCATGGCCGCCGTGAAGGTCAACGTGAGCGGAGGCGGCCTGACCGCGGCGATCACCGCCGACGCCGTGGCGGCGCTGGGGCTGTCCGCCGGCTCCTCCGTCGTGGCGCTGATCAAGTCGACCGAGATCTCCCTCGCCACCGCCTGAGCCGCGGGCGGTTCTCAGCGGACCGGCGCCGCCAGGGAGCCGAACCACACGTGCGTGACGGCGCTGACGTAGCGTGCGCCGCACCGGTCCGAGGGGACCACCAGCTGGGCTCCCGAGGCGTCCAGGTCCTGCCCGTCCAGGCGGGTGGCGAGCAGCACCGGGCTGTCGCCGAAGTCGGCGTCCAGCTCGGCCCAGGCGAGGACGGTGTGGTGGCCGTCCCCGCCGCTGACGGCGAGCAGGAAACGCGAGCGGTCCTTGCGGCGCCGGGCGTCGAAGGCCGGCCCCGCGCTCGTGACCACGTCGCGCAGCAGCACGCCCTCGAAGACGTGCTGCTGCGGTCCGTCGGCCACTTCTACTTGCTCGTGGCTTGCATCTTCTGCCAGACGGCGTCCCGCGTCACCGGCAGCTCGGTGAAGCGCACCCCGGTCGCGTCGCGCAGGGCGTTGGCGAAGGCCGGGGCCACCGGGTTGAAGGGGCTCTCGCTCATCGACTTGGCGCCGAGCGGGCCGATCGCGTCCGAGGTCTCCATGAAGTGGACCTCGGTGCGCGGGACGTCCGCGTACTGCGGGAGCCGGTAGCGCCGGAACGCTGCCGTGGTCACCTCCCCGCGCTCGTCCACCCGTACCGTCTCGAAGAGGGTGGCGCCCAGGGCCTGGGCCACGCCGCCCTCCACCTGGCCGCGGCACTGCATCGGGTTCATGACCTTGCCCGCGTCCGCCGCGTGCACGCTGCGCAGGATCTTCATCTCCCCGGTGTGCGGGTCGACCGCCAGGCGGAACCACTGGGCGTTGAAGGCGACCGAGCGCGGTGAGCCGGTCCAGTGGCCGTCCGCCGCGACCTCCTCCAGCCTGCCCTTGTCGTACGCGGCCTCGTACAGCTCCTTGAGGGGCACGATGCGGCCGGCGCAGTCGAAGGACTCGGGGCCCGGCGTGCACAGGTGCCGGGCCACGCCCGTGTGGCGGGCCGCGAAGGTCTTGAGGCGCTCGGCGAGCGAGTCGGCGGCCAGCATCACGGCCTTGCCCGCCACCACCGTGCCGGCCGAGCCGAAGGCGCCGGTGTCGTGGCGGACGACGTCCGTGTCCGACTGGCGGACCGTGATCCGGTCGACGGTGGTGTTCAGAGCACCGGCGGTGATCTGCTTGTGGACGGTGGTGGTGCCGTTGCCGAACTCGGCCGTGCCGACGGCTATGTCGTACGTCCCGTCGCGCAGCAGGCTGACCCGCGCGTCGGCGAAGTGGCCGCCCGGGGGACCGGTCGCGATCATCGCGACCGCCGAGCCCGTGCCGGTGAGCCAGCCCTCCGGCACGTCCTCGTGGCTGCGGTCCTCGGCGATGGCCTTGCGGACGACGTCCATGCACTGCTTCATGCCGTACGAGGCGATGAAGAGGTCGGGCTCGTGGCCGATCGGGGTGACCATGTGGTCGCCGGCGCCGATGACGTTCTTCTCGCGCAGTTCCAGCGGGTCCATGCCGAGCCTGATGGCGAGTTCGTCCATCACCGATTCGAGGGCGAAGAGGACCTGGCCCAGGCCGTAGCCGCGGAAGGCGCCGGCCGGGACGGTGTTGGTGTAGACGGAGTAGGCCTCGACCTCCTTGTTCGGCGCCCGGTAGACGGCGAAGGACTCGCCCACGCTGTGGAACATGACCGCCGGTCCGTGGTTGCCGTAGGCGCCGGTGTTGGAGACGACGCGGATGCGCAGGGCGGTGAGGGTGCCGTCGGCCTTGGCACCGATCTTGATGGTGATCTTGAAGGGGTGGCGGGTGGTGGCCCCGTAGAACTGCTCGGCCCGGGTGAATTCGAGTTTCACCGGCCGGCGCAGCTTCAGGGCGGCGAGGACGGCGATGTCCTCGGTCAGCATCTCCTGCTTGCCGCCGAACCCGCCGCCCACGCGGCCCGCGACGACGCGGACCTCGTCCTCGCCCAGGTCGTAGAGGGCGCACAGCGCCCGCCGGGTCAGGAAGGGCGCCTGCGTGGAGGAGCGGACGGTGATGCGCTCCCCGTCGCCCTCCTCCTTGGGCTCGAAGTAGGCGACGCAGCCGTGGGTCTCCAGGCTGGCGTGCTGCACGCGCTGCGTCCGGAAGGTCTCCTCGTGGACGACGTCCGCCTCCGCATACCCCTGCTCCATGTCGCCGAGGGTGTTGTGGACCTCTCCGCACACGTTGTTCTCGGCGCGGAAGATCCCCGACTCCGGGCCCTTGCGGTGCAGGACGGGGGCGCCCGGGAGCATGGCCTCCTCCGGGTCGATCACGTACGGGAGCTCCTCGTACGTCACGACCACGCGCCGGCAGCCCTCCTCGGCGGCCTGCTCGCTGTCGGCGACGACGGCCGCCACCCGCTGGCCGACGAAGCGGACCACGTCGTCCAGGACCCGGGTGTCCATCGGGTCCTCGGTGGGGTGCTCGTGACGGGCGGACGAATACAGCCGGTCGGGGGCGTCGTGGTGGGTGAGGACGGCGTGCACGCCGGGGACCCGGAGGGCGTCCCTGATGTCGATGTCGACAATCCGGGCGTGCGGGTGCGGCGAGCGCAGCAGCTTCATGTGCAGCAGCCCGGGCACCTCGACGTCGAAGGTGTAGCGGGCGGCGCCGGTGACGACGAGCGGCCCCGCGGGGGCGCCCGGGGACCTGCCCACGGCCTGCCCGGCCTCGGGGCTCTCCGTGTGCTTGACCCCGCGGACCGCGTCCTCGATGGCCCGGTAGCCCGTACAGCGGCAGATGTTGCCCTTGAAGGCGCGCGGCAGGTCCTGGAGCTTGCCGTCGTCGTGGGCGGTGCCCTCCTCCGCCTGGAGCGCGGCGGTCGTCATCAGGAAGCCCGCCGTGCAGAAGCCGCACTGGAAGCCCTGGGCGTCCAGGAACTGCTGCTGCGCCGGGTGGAGTTCGCCGCCCGCGCAGGCGAGTCCCTCGACGGTGGTGACGGAGCGGCCCTCGGCGCGGACGGCCGGGTAGAGGCAGCTGTGCACCGGCTGTCCGTCGACGTGGACGGTGCACGCCCCGCAGTCGCCCTGGTCGCACCCCTTCTTCACGCCGAACCAGCCGCGTTCGCGCAGGTACGTGCGCAGGCACTGGCCGGCCCGCGGCTCGGTGTCGAAGCGCCGCTTGTTGATCTCGATCTCGTACGTCATCGGTCGTCCTCGGTGGTGAGCTCGCGGCGGATCTCCTCGGCCAGGCGCAGGGCCATGTGGCGGCGCCATTCGGGCAGTCCGTGGATGTCGTCGTACCACTCGTCGGGGCGGACGGCGCCGTCGATCGCCGCGCGCAGTTCGGCGGCGGTGGGCGGCAGCGCGAACCAGAGGCGGAAGGGGCGGGTGGTGGCGGCGCTGACCGTGACGGCGAGGGAGCCGTCGGCGGGGTCGCAGGCGCCGATGACGAGGGCGCCGGAGCGCCCGAGTCCGTAGAGGGACGCCTGGCGGAAGGCCGTACGGGAGTCCAGCGCGTTCGGGGGCAGCCGCACGGACCGCAGCAGCTCGCCCTCGCGCAGGTCCTTCACCCCGGCGCCGAGGATGAATTCGGTGACGGGCATCCGGCGGGTCACGCCGTCCTGACCCTGGAGGAACACGGTGCCGTCGAGGCCGGCCGTGAGGGAGACCATCGGGCCGGCGGGGAGGCCGTTGCAGAGGTTCCCGCCGACCGTGGCCATGTTCCAGATCTTGAAGCTGGCCAGGAAGGCCCGGCAGCACTGCTCGAAGAGCGGGGCGGCCGTGGTCGGCAGGGTCCGGGCGAACCGCGAGAGCTCGGTGATGGTGCAGGTCGCGGCGATGTCGAGGGAGCCGTCGGGCTGCCAGGACAGGGGCGGCCAGCCCATGCGGGAGAGGTCGACCAGGCGGCGGATGTGCGGCTGCGGCTCGGAGAAGAGGTACGTGCCGCCGCCGAGCCAGGCGTCGCCGGGACGCCAGGGTTCACGGCGGCGCGCGTCGCGCACGTCGAGCACCGTGTTGAGGTCCAATTCGCGCCACCAGCCTTTCCGGCCTGACAGGGGTACCGAGGGGTTTCCGCCAGTGAAGCAACGGGGGCGGTGCCGGGACGACTGGTCCCGGCCACGGAAACGGACGAGTCCGGGACCTCCCCTCATGGAGGATCAACCAAGAGGCGTACCGGGTTTTTCACCTAGCATTTACGATGACTCAGCCTCTATTCACCTCGCGAATGTGGGCACTCGCCCACCGCAAGGAGTCCCCGCCATGCACGTCCTCGACCTGCTCCAGCTCGACAGCCTCGGTCTCAACCTGCTCTGGGGCGAGGAAGCGCTTCTCGGCCAGGAGGTCGCCGGGGTCACCGCCACCGACCTGGAGGAGCCCGGCCGGTTCCTGGGGCCGGGGGAGCTCGTGCTGAGCGGGCTGGTGTGGTGGGCCGAGGGCGATGTGGCCAAGGCCGACCGGTTCGTCGGCGCGCTCGCCGACGCCGGCGCCACCGCGCTGCTGGCGGGGGAGGAGACCCACGGCAGGGTCCCCGACGAGCTCGTCGCCGCCTGCCGGGCCCACCGGGTGCCGATCGTGGCGGTCCCCGCGCGCACCAGCTTCCGTGCGGTGACCGAGGCCGTGTACCTGCGCCAGTGGGGCGACCTGAGCCGCCGCCCCACCCGGCTCTTCGCGCTCCCCGAGAACGTGCGCGGCGAGCTGAGCCGCCTCGTGGAGGAGGGTGCCGGGCCGGACCAACTGCTGGACCGGGCCTGCGCGCACCTGGGCCGGGTCTCCTGCTACCTGCTCACCGCCAGCGGCCGCACGGTGGCCCGCACGCCGTCCGCCCCCGAGCTGCCCGCCCGGCAGGCGTCGGCAGCATCCGCACGGGGCGGGGTCTGGCTGCGCATCGAGGCCGAGAGCTCCCCGTACGACGCCTGGCAGCTGCACGTCCCCGACCCGGACGCGGCGCCGCCGCGGGTGCTCCACGAGATCGCCGAGGTGCTCGCGCAGTGCCGCAACGGGCAGACCCGCCGGCTCGCCGCCGACCGGCTGGCCGGACAGGAGCTGATCGGCGTGCTGGAGGGGGCCGCGTCCGGCCCCGCCCCCGCCGACACCGGGGCCCTGGACGAGGCGATCGCGGCCGCCGGGCTGCCGGTGGGCGGCTCGTACCGGGTCCTGGCGGCGACCTCGGGCGACGCCCTGGCCGAGGCACTCAGCCACCTGGACGGCGCCGCCTGCGCCGTGGGGCGGTCGGCGGCGGTGCTGTACGAGGATCCGGCCACCGGAACCGGGGTGGCGGACCGGCTCCGCGCGGTGTGGCCCGTGCTCCAGCAGTGCGCGGGGCCGCAGACCGATCTCAGGCTGGGCCTCGGGACGCGGGCCGAGGGCCTGGAGGGTCTGCGCGCCTCGCTCGGTCAGGCCCGGTTCGCGCTGACCGCCGCGGACGAGGCGGTCCCGGTGCGCGGGGTCGAGCAGCTGGACACCCTCGGGGAGCTGATGGCGGGGATCCCGCCGGAGGTGCGGGCCGTGTACGGGACGCGGACACTGGGGGTGCTCGGCGACGGCATGCTCCGGGAGACCCTGGAGGTCTTCCTGGCCAACAACTGCTCCTGGGCGCGCACGGCGGAGGCCCTCCACCTGCACGTGAACACCGTGCACTACCGGATCGAGCGGGTGGAGGTCCTGACGGGCCGTGACCTGTCGCGCCTCGACCACAAGTTGGACCTGTACGCGGCGCTGCGCTGCGGATGACGCTGACCGGGTGCGATGGGCACGCCGCTACGGCAGTTCGATGTGGACCTCGGTGGACTTCACGCGAGCCGTCAGGGTCGACCCGACCGTGATGCCGAGTTCCTCGACCGACTCCCGGGTCACCAGGGACACCACACGGTGCGGACCGGACTGGATCTCCACCTGGGTCGCCACGTCGTCGAGCCGTACGGCGGTGACGATCCCGGCGAAGGAGTTCCGTACGGAGGTCACGACGGCGCCCGCCGGCAACGGATGCGGCCCGATCGCCCGCTCCTTGGCGAAGGCGGCCAGGGCCGCGCCGTCCACGGCCCGCGACCCGTCCGGGGCGCGGTGGGCGGGCAACCGGCCCGTCTCGGTCCATCGGCGGACGGTCTCGGGACTCACGCGCAGGACTCGGGCGGCCTGCCCCAGGGAGTACGACGGCACGTCCGCAGCATAGGCGGTGCCGGGCCGACAGTGACGGTGAGGCGTTTTATGGTGATATGAGGTTTTTCCAATCCCTCGCCCCGTCGGTGGCGAATCCCTCATGAGGCCCCTGAGGCAGAAGGGGCCGCCGAACCGACCGCCCGAGGGAAGGAAGGAGGTGAGTGCGATGACCGGTTCACTGACCGCCCGGCGTCTGATCGTCGGGGCCGCGTCGGCCGGGCTCCTGGCCGGTGGGTCGCTGCTGGGCCTCTCCGGCACCGCGAACGCCGCACCGGCGGCTTCCACCGCGGTGAGTTCGACGCTCACCGGTGACCACGACCGGGACCGCGACCGCGACCATCGCCAGAACCGCTGGGACCGATGGGACCGGTGGGACCGCCATGACCGGTGCACCTGGGTGAAGGGCCACTGGGAGTCGAAGTGGAACCACGGCAACTGGCACGACGGCTGGTGGGGCAGGGGCTACGAGAAGAACCACTGGGTTTCGGGCCACTGGAACTGCCACAGCAGGTGGTAGCGACGAACGGGCACCGCGGGGTTCCGGGGCCTTCTCCCCGGAACCCCGTCCGATCCCGGCGCGATGAGGAGAGCCGTCGCACCGGCCCCGCCGAACTGTCCGAGGCCATGCGGCAGGTGGCCCGGGGCGACACCCAGGCGTTCTCCGCCCTGTACGAGGCCCTCGCACCCCTCGTCCTCGGAATCGTGGTCGCCGTCGTACGGGACCGGGCCCAGTCCGAGGAGGTCGCCCAGGAGGTCATGATCGACCTGTGGCGGCAGGCCGCCCGCTACCGGCCCGACTCCGGCAGCGTCACCACCTGGGCGGCGACCATCGCCCACCGGCGGGCCGTGGACCGGGTCCGCTCCGCCCAGGCCTCCACCGACCGGGAGTGCACCCGGGCCGCCCACGAGCACCACACGCCGTTCGACGAGGTCGCCGAGCAGGTCGAGACCCGCCTGGACGGCGAACAGGTCCGCCGCTGCCTGAGCGGTCTCACCGAACTCCAGCGCCAGGCGGTGACCCTGGCCTACTACCGGGGCCTGACCTACCGCGAGGTCGCCGAGGTCCTGCACACCCCGGTCCCCACCATCAAGACACGCATGCGGGACGGACTGATCCGGCTCCGCGACTGCATGGGGGTGAACCTATGAACCGGCGTCGGCCCGACCTCCACGCCCTCGCCGCGGCCTACGCGCTGGACGCCCTGGAGGCCGGTGAACGCGAGGAATTCGCCGCCCACCTCGAGCAGTGCGAGGAGTGCAGCCGGGAAGTGGCCGAGTTCCGGGCCACCGCCGCGCGTCTCGCCGCCGCCGTGAGCCGCCCGCCGCCCGCCGGCATGCGGCAGCGGACCCTGGCGGCCATCGAGAGCGTCCGCCAGCTCCCGCCCCGCAGCCCCGTGGCCCGGGTCCCGGTCCGGACGCGCGGGGCGCTGCGCCGCAGGGCCGCGCGCCTCGTCGTGGCCGCGAGCCTGGCCACCGCCGTGCTGTTCGCCGGCCTGGCCGCCTGGCAGAGCCAGGAGGGCCACCGCTACGAGCTGCAGGCCCGGCAGATCGAGCAGCGCCTCGACACCGTCGGCGCGGTCCTGGCCGCCCCCGACGCCCGCGCGACGTACGGCCGGACCAGCAACGGGGCCTCCACCGCCATCGTCACCTCGGCCCTGCGCAAGCAGGCCCTCTTCTACGCCAGCGGCCTGCCGGCGCCCGTCCCCGGTACCACCTACCAGCTCTGGCTGGACCAGGACGGAACCATGCGCCCGGCCGGACTCCTCCACCAGGACGGCACCGTCCTCCTCGACGGCGACGCCGCGGACGCCGGCGCGGTCGGCCTCACCCTCGAACCCACCGGCGGATCCACCCGGCCCACCACGGCCCCCCTCCTCCTGCTGGACCTCCCGGCCTGACCACGGCAGCGGCGGACGGGGCGGCGCGGGTGCGGACTCAGGGGGTCAGGACTCGGGGGGCAGGACTCAGGACTCAGGGGCTCAGGACTCAGGGCTCGGGGGAGCCATGTCGTAGGTGACCCACATGGTCCGCGTGGCCACCTGGTCGTACTTGGCCCGCGCCCGGTGGTTGTCGTCGGCCGTGATCCAGCGGACCACGCTCCAGCCGCGCTCGGCCGCGAGCGCGCGCAGGGCGCCGAGCAGCAGGTCGGCGGCGCCCGAGCCGCGGTGCTCGGGTGCCACGAACAGGTCGTCGAGGAAGCAGCCGACCGTCGCGGAGAGGGGGCGCGCGAACGGACGGTAGTGGGCGAGGCCCAGCAGCCGGCCCTCGGCGTCCTCGGCCACCAGGGCCTCGACCTCGTGCCCGGGGTCGGTCACCCACGACCACACGGTGGCGGCCGCCTCCTCGGTCTGCTCGACCCGGTAGAAGTCGGCGTAGCCGCGGTAGAGGGCGCGCCACTGCGCGAAATCCCCGGCCCGCACGGAACGCACGCTGATGTCGGACATAGGACTGGACTCCCGTGGTCGAAGGTTCGGTGCAGAGCATCGATCATGCGGGAGTCCGGTGGGCCGGGCAGGTGCCGGGGTGTCGAAAACGGGGGCCCGCGCCCCGCCACGATGGAGCGCGGCCGGGCCGGCGAAGCCCTGCGCGCCGAACACCGCGATCGGCGCGCAGGGGCTTCCTGCACCAGGCCCCTCCA
Organism: Streptomyces sp. Sge12; assembly: GCF_002080455.1. Lineage (NCBI taxonomy): Bacteria > Bacillati > Actinomycetota > Actinomycetes > Kitasatosporales > Streptomycetaceae > Streptomyces > Streptomyces sp. Sge12. The sequence continues at coordinate 1,259,421 of NZ_CP020555.1, read as the reverse complement.
CGACCACGAGAGCCGCCAAGCGGTCCGGAGGGTGGTGGCCACGGCCAGTCAACCAGGAACCGGCCCGGGGCGGCTCCTGGTTCCGGGCACGGAATCCGGCCACCCCGGACCGATTCTGCACGGTGGATCATCCAAGAGGCAGACCTGCCCCTCAGGTACGCATCTGCGAGGGGATTCGCTTCCTTCGTCTCGCTGATGCCGTCCTGGGTCGCGCGCTGCGGATCCCGGTCAGCCGGCCTTCAGGCGGCGGCCGATCTCCTCGGTCATACGGCGCTGGAGCTCGGCCAGTTGCTCGTTCGTATAGGCCTTCAGGTCACCGGGATCCCCCGGGTTCTTCGCGCCCGCCTGCTGCTGTTTCTCCTGTTCACGGCGTTTGAGCTCCGCTTCCTCCGGTGAGCCGGGCGCTGCGAACGCACACCGGATGAGCGCCCCGTCGGCCGCCTTCAGACAGGTCGCCTCACGGCCGCCGACCTGGCCCCTGCCCTCCACCCGGTAGCGGACGTTCTGCTCGCTGCCGACGGTGGCCGTCCACGTTCCGCCCCCGGTGGGGACCACTTCGAACACCTCGTCGTCGTTGTAGCAGCAGACGTCCCGGTACTCGGCCTTGATCAGGGCGACCAGAGCCTTCGGGGACGACCACGCCGGATCCAGGCGGTGGACGGTCATCGGGGCGAGCCCCCCGCCCCGGTGGCGGGTGGGAATCGTCGAGACTGCGACGACCGAGCTGGCCTCGCCCTGCGGCGTGAGCGGGGTGACGTACGCACTGCGCCCGGCCTCTTCGCGGTACCGGAGGGTGAACTCGGACTCGTTGCCCTCGTTGGCGCCGTCCTCGGAGGCGTCCCAGCCGTTGCGCTCGAACCACCAGTCGCTGAAGCCGCCGACCGCGGCCGTGCCCTCCCGCTGACGGGCCGCGAGGCTGATCGGATAGGAGGGGCCGGGAACGGCGGAGGTGTCGGTGGTGACGGTGAGCTTCCCGGTCCGCCCGTCGTAGAGCGCGACCCCGGCGGGGCGCTCGGTGACGACGAGCAGCCCGGTCTGCCGCTTGAGCGGGACGACGACGACGGGCGTGCCGGCCGAGCAGGTCACGTACGCGTCGTCGGCCTCGAACCGGACCCAGCGCTTCTGGGCCGAGATCTTCCTGCCGAGGTTGTGGGTGAACCAGCCGCTGATCCGCGCGTCCGCCACCGACACGTCGAACGCGCAGCGCTCCTGGCTGCGGCTCTCGCCGCCGAGGGGCACGTCCTGGACGAGGCCCACCTCGTACCCGGCCAGCCAGCCCCGCCGCTCCACCAGGGTGGCGAACCGATCCGAGTCGGGCAGGTAGGTGATGTCGGAGATCTCGCCGGTGACGTCGCCCAGGTGCGGGGCGGCCTGCGCCTTGCCGGCCACGTACGGCACCCGGGCCGTCAGGGCGGGCACCGGGTCGGTCACGACCTGCGCCGTGGCCATGTACGCACGGTCCTGGAGGTACGAGCCGTAGACGAGCCAGCCGACGGTGAGCACCAGCCCGACGACAGCACCCAGGCACCCGAGGACGACCCCCGCGTCCCCGGTGCCCGAGCCGCGCCCGGCACGCCGCCGCAGCAGCGCCACCACCAGCCAGCCCAGCGCGGTTCCGGCCACCGCCAGCAGGGGCACGGCGAACCAGGCGAACAGCTTCCGCAGCTCCCAGACCGCGATCGTGGTGTAGTACGAGGCGTACCAGAGCCCGAACCCCACCAGCAGAACCACGAACCCCACGCGCAATGCCCGACCCATCAGCGCCCCCGCCCCCTCGGCCCCACGACAGTCCGTCCGATTCTCCACCCCGGAGACGGCCGTGTCACCGGTGTTCCGGGGGCTTCCCGGACCGGGCGGGAGGCCGGGCAGCTCCGCTCCTGCCGCGCGAGAACGGGGGTGTCGGCGTCATGATGTGGAGGGAACGGCCTGCGGAAGGGGACGTCTCGTGCCAGCGGCCCGGCCGGGGGGCGAGGAGACCCACGGCCCGATCTATGCCGAGCCGGGGTCGCTGCTGGAGCGCGTGCCCGTGGCCGTCCTCGGCATCGACGAAGACGACCGCGTCTGCTTCTGGGGGCCCGGCGCCCGCGACCTCTTCGGGTACGAGCCCGGCGCCGTCCTCACCCGGCCCGGCGCCGTCCTCTTCGCCGACGCCTCCCGCGGCAGGTCCCCGTCGTGCGCCCGGCTGACGGAACAGGGCCGTACGCAGGGCTACTGGCGGGGCCGGCTGACGGCCCGGCACCGCGACGGCACGGCCTTCGACTGCGGCTTCCGGTCCTTCTCCGTGACCGGATCCGGCGGCCCCTCGGTGGTGATGGTCCTGTCGAGCCGCAGCGACGAGCTCGACCGGGTCAAGACCAACCTCGCCTTCCTCGACGCGCTCTTCGAGACCTGCCCCATCGGCCTGGTCATGATCGACCAGGACCTCCGGTACATCCACCTCAACCAGGCGCTCGCCGACATGGACGGGCTGGGGATCGAGGCGCACCTGGGGCGGCGCATGGACGAAATCATGATCATGTCCGACGGCGGTGAGTACGAGCGCATGCTCCGGGCCGTCGCCCGGGGCGGAGCCCCCGTCGTCGGGACGCTCGTCGGCGTGCGCCCGCACGGGCATCCGGACCGCGACCAGGTCCGGTCCGTCAGCTTCTTCCCCCTGAGCCGGGCGGTCGGCACCAGCTCCGGCGTGGGCGGACTGATGATCGACGTGACGGACCGGGAACGGGCCATCCTGGAGGCGACCGCCAGCCGGCGCCGCCTCGCCCTCCTCGACGGGGCCTCCACCCGGATCGGGACCACCCTGGACGTCAACCTCACCGCCCAGGAGCTCGTCGACGCGTCGATGCCGGACTTCTGCGACGGCTCCGTGGTCGAGATCGTGGAATGGATGGACGAGACCGAGGACTTCGACCCGGGGCGACCGCTGTTCACCCGCCGGATCGCCTCCGGGACGACGCTGCCCGCACCGGCCACCGAGCTCGTCAGCGGGGTGGAGCGGGTGCGGTACCCGCCGGGCTCGGTCATCCACGAGATGCTGCGCACCGGCCGCGCCATCTCGGCCGTGGTGGACGAGGAGTTCCTGGCCCGGACCGTCGTCACCGAGTCACGGACCAGGATCATGGGTGAGAGCGGCGTGGCCTGCATTCTCGTCGCCCCGCTCATCGCCCGGGGCACCGTCCAGGGCATCGCCATGTTCGGCCGGTCCGCCGCCCGTCCGCCCTTCAGCGAGGAGGACGTCAGCCTCGCCGGAGAGCTCGCCTCGCGCGCCGCGATCTGCCTGGACAACGCCCGCCTGTACAGCCGGGTCCAGGACATCGCCCTCACCCTCCAGCGGGCCCTGCTGCCCACGACGCTGGCGGCCACCCCGTACGTGGACGTCGCCCACCGGTACGTGCCCGGCAGCCGGATCACCGAGGTCGGTGGCGACTGGTACGACATGATCAACCTGCCCGACGGCCGGGTCTCCCTCGTCGTGGGCGACGTGATGGGCCACGGGGTGTCCGCGGCCGCCGCCATGGGCCACCTCCGCATCACCACCAAGGCCCTGGCCCGGCACGGCAGCGAGCCCGCCGACCTGCTCACCGAACTCGACGCGTGCGCCCAGGAGGTCGGCATCGAGCTCGCGACCTGCCTGTACCTCGTCTACGACCCGCGCAGCGGACGTGCCACCATGGCCAGCGCCGGCCACCCCCCGCCCCTGGTGCTCCGGCCGGACGGCACGGTGCAGACCGTCGACGAGGTCCTCGGGGTCCCGCTGGGCGTCGGCGGCTGCGCGTTCCGGACCACCGTGATCGAACTGCCCGAGAACGCGACGCTGGCCCTGTACACCGACGGCCTCATCGAGGCCCGGGGTCGGGACATCGAAGTGGGACTGAACGCCCTGCGCGCCCAACTGGGCGACAGCACGGAGCCGTTGGAGGACATGGCGGACCGCATCCTCGCCGGCCTGCTGCCCGAACCGCCCACCGACGACACGGTCCTGATCCTCGCCCGGGTCCGCCGCGGTGCTCCGTGAGCCGCACTCAGCCCCGGTGGGGCACTCCGGCCGTGTCCAGCGCCGCGCCCGCCAGCGCGGCCAGGGCGACCGCCACCGAGCGGGCGTCCTCGGGCGGCAGCGGGCGGCCGGGGAAGGGGTCGAGGAGGAAACGGCCGTAGTAGTGCCCGCCTCCGACGGCCCTCAGCTCGGTCTCGCCGTCCGGCCAGGCGGCGTACCCGGTGACTTCGCCGCCCCGGCGCAGCCACAGGCCGCCGTCGTGCTCCAGCCGCGGCCGGTGCCCGATCAGGGTCCCGTACTCGAAGCGGCAGCCGCGCAGTCCCAGCACGCCGATCAGCTCGCGGCGGACGAATTCGACCACCGCATCCGGTGCGCCGCCCCGCTCGGCCAGCCGGGCCGTGCCCTGAAGGCTGGACAGGTGCGCGGCGCCGGTGACCACGACCGCCTCCAGCCGTCGTGCGCGGACGGCCGACTGCGACACGATCAGCCCGACGACAAGCAGCAGGACGGCCGTCTGGATCTCGTCCCGGTCGGCGAGGGTGAACGGCCGGTAGGGGCGGGCGAGGAGGAGGACGCCGAACCAGGCCGCCGAGGAGAGCGCGGCCAGGGCCGCGGCGACGCGCGTGCCCGAGGCGGCGATCAGGACCACGGCGACGACCAGGACCAGCGCCTCGTTCGTCGTGGACAGGTGCGTGCGGAAGGGGACGAGCGCCAGTGCCACGAGGAGCGGTACGACGAGGGCCCCGAACAGGGCAGTGCGGTCGTGCAGTCGGTACCCGGGCATGTGATGCCTCCCGTCCGAGGTGACGATCTCAACCAGAGCCGGATGTCCGAGGGCAGACTGCCCACGGCGAAGGACGGAGCCACCCGCCCTGGCGAGGTCTTGACGTACCGCACGCGGATTTTGCCCTCGGGACCCGGGCCGGCGGCTGCTTCCGGCCACCGGGGCCCGCCGCCCGGCGTGTTCCCGTGCCCAGGCGGTGCCCGCGGGTCCCGGCCGGGTCCCGGCCGGGTCCGGAGAGAAGGTGCACGTTAAGGACGCGTCAGGATTGGGTCGCTCACGTGCACAAACGATCTGGCTGCGTACGCTGGCTCCGCCGTCGGTGTGTCGATGGCTGATTCTTTTCCGTACGACGGGAGCCCCCGAAGATGGCCACCCCTGTCCGCTCCCCGCGCCTGCGCGCGTGGCTGCTGGAAGGCCTGACCGCCGAGAACGCCTCGCCGGCCGCCAAGGAGGCGGCGGCCCAGCCGCACGGCCGGCCCTGGTGGCGGGTCATGTGCCTGACGGGCCTCGACTACTTCTCCACCCTCGGCTACCAGCCCGGCATCGCGTTCCTCGCGGCCGGGCTGCTGTCACCGCTGGCGACCGTCGTGCTCGTGCTCCTGACCCTCTTCGGAGCGCTGCCCGTCTACCGGCGGGTGGCGGAGGAGAGCCCGCACGGCGAGGGCTCCATCGCGATGCTGGAACGGCTGCTGACGTTCTGGAAGGGGAAGCTGTTCGTCCTGACCCTGCTCGGGTTCGCGGCGACCGATTTCCTCATCACCATCACCCTCTCCGCCGCCGACGCGACCGCCCACATGGTCGAGAACCCGCACCTGACGAGCACTCTGCACGGCCACGAGGTACTGATCACCCTGATCCTCATCGCGCTGCTCGGCGGCGTCTTCCTCAAGGGGTTCAGCGAGGCCATCGGCGTGGCGGTGGTCCTGGTCCTCACGTATCTGGGCCTGAACGTCGTGGTGGTGGCCGTCGGGCTGTGGCACGTGTTCACCGCACCGCAGGTCATCACCGACTGGACCCAGGCGCTGACCACGGAGCACGGCAACGTCTTCATGATGATCGCCATCGCGCTCGTCGTGTTCCCGAAGCTCGCGCTGGGCCTGTCCGGCTTCGAGACCGGCGTGGCGGTCATGCCGCACGTCAAGGGCGGTCCCGAGGACACCCCCGAGAAGCCGGCGGGCCGGATCCGCGGCGCCAAGAAGCTGCTGACCACGGCCGCCGTGATCATGAGCATCTTCCTGATCTGCTCCAGCCTGATCACGACCCTGCTGATCCCGGCCGCCCAGTTCGAACCGGGCGGCGAGGCCAACGGGCGCGCGCTCGCCTACCTCGCGCACGAGTACCTGGGCTCCGCCTTCGGCACGGTCTACGACATCTCCACGATCCTGATCCTGTGGTTCGCCGGCTCCTCGGCGATGGCGGGACTGCTGAACCTGATGCCGCGCTACCTGCCCCGGTACGGCATGGCCCCGCAGTGGGCCCGCGCCCTGCGGCCGATGGTCATCGTGTTCACCCTCGTGGCCTTCCTGGTGACCTGGATCTTCGACGCCGACGTCGACGCCCAGGGCGGCGCGTACGCCACCGGTGTCCTCGTCCTGATCACCTCGGCCGCGGTCGCCGTGACCATCGCCGCACGGCGGGCGGGGGAGCGCGGCTGGACCATCGGCTTCGGGATCATCTCCGCCGTCTTCATCTACACGACCGCCGTCAACGTCGTCGAACGCCCCGACGGCGTGAAGATCGGCGCCTGCTTCATCGCCGGCATCATGGCCCTCTCCCTGCTCTCGCGTCTCGCCCGGGTCTTCGAACTGCGCGTCACCCACGTGGAGCTGGACGAGATGGCGCAGCGGTTCGTCCGCGACACCGCCAACCGCACGATCCGGTTCATCGCCAACGAGCCCGACAACAGGGACCGGACCGAATACCGCGAGAAGGTCGAGCAGATCCGCGCGGACAACGACATCCCCGCCGGGGACGACGTCATGTTCGTCGAGGTCACGGTCCTCGACGCGTCCGAGTTCGAGTCCGGTATGCGGGTGCGCGGCGAAGTGCTGCACGAGCGCTACCGCGTCCTGACCCTGGAGAGCTCCAGCATCCCCAACGCCCTCGCCGCGCTCCTGCTGCACGTCCGCGACGAGACCGGACAGCGCCCGCACATCTACTTCGAGTGGACCGAGGGCAACCCGATGGCCAACTTCCTGCGCTTCTTCCTCTTCGGCCAGGGCGAGGTGGCCCCCGTCACCCGCGAGGTGATCCGCGAGGCCGAGCCCGACCGCAGCCGCCGCCCCCACGTCCACGCCGGCTGACGTCGACGCGGGGGCCGCGGCGGCACGGGGCTACCGGCCGCTGCCGTCCGGGAGCAGCGAGGACGCCTCGCGCTGGTGCGGGACCGGTGCGTGCGGGGGCGACGGCTGCCGCGCGTCGTCGCGGTGGAGTGCGACCGTACGGGTCGGGGCGGGGATCGAGATGCCCTCCGTACGGAACCGCTCGTGCAGGCGCTTGATGAACTCGTGCTTGATCCGGTACTGGTCGCTGAACTCGCCGACGCCCAGGATCACCGTGAAGTTGATCCGGGAGTCCGCGAACGTGTGGAAGCGGACGGCCGCTTCGTGGTCGGGGACCGCCCCGTTGATGTCGGCCATCACACTGTCGACGACATCGAGGGTCACCCGCTCGACGTGCTCCAGATCGCTCTCGTAGCCCACTCCCACCTGGACCAGGATCGAGAACTTGGCCTCCGGCTGGGTGAAGTTGGTCATGTTCGTGCGCGCCAGACGCCCGTTGGGGATGATGACCAGGTTGTTCGACAGGTTGCGCACCACGGTGTTGCGCCAGTTGATGTCGACGACGTACCCCTCCTCGCCGCTGGTCAGCCGGATGTAGTCACCGGGCTGCACGGTCTTGGAGGCGAGGATGTGCACCCCGGCGAAGAGGTTGGCGAGGGTGTCCTGGAGGGCCAGCGCCACCGCCAGACCACCCACTCCGAGGGCCGTGACCAGCGGCGCGATGGACACACCGAGGGTCTCCAGGGCCACCAGCACGCCCATCACGAGGACCACGATCCGGGTGATGTTGACGAAGATGGACGCCGAGGCGGCCACCCCGGTGCGTGTTCCCGCCACCGACTGGACCAGGCCCGCCACGACCCGCGCCGCGCTGAGCGTGGCGATCAGGATGAGCAGCGCCGTCAGGGACTGGTTCACGAAGCCGGAGACCCGCGCGGTGAGCGGCAGGGTGGTCCCGGCCACCGCGGCGCCCGCGATGAGGGCGGCCCCGGGGGCGATGGTGCGCAGCGCGTCGACGATGATGTCGTCGCCCCGCCACCGGGTCCGCTCGGCGTGCCGGCCCAGCCACCGCAGGAGGGCGCGCAGCAGCAGGCCGGCCGCGGCGCCCGCCCCCAGCGCGATCCCGGCGACCAGCCAGTCGTGCAGGACGAGATCCCGGTTCAACGGACACCCGCCCTTCCGCGGCGCCGGCCCCAGGGAGTGGCGGCGGACGCTGCCGACCGTCGTATGAGGTGTGTCGTCACCTTGTCACCTGTCAGTTCGTCGTGCGTGGAGCCCCGTTCGGGCGCGTGTGCGCATCCGGAACGGGCTGCCATCCTGCCCCATGGCAGGTGCACGCACCGCAGGCGGGGCGGCCGCTACCGCCGGACGGCGGCGTGTTCGAGGACTGCGCGGACCTCGGCGGTGATCGCGCTCTCGTTGCGTTCGAACTCGGGGCCGGTCAGCTGCTGCGGGTCGGCCGGCAGGCCGGTGAGCACCGGCGTGTGGAGGTGGCCGCCGGGCAGCTGCGGGGCGAGTTCGGCGCGCAGCCGGTTGGAGCGGTAGGCCACCTCGTTGGACAGGTAGCCGCCCCCGCCGCCCGCCACGGCCCGCGAGCCGGGCGTCGGCCCGTCGGTCCGGTCGACGGGAGCCGTGCCGCCCGCCGGGATCTCCGTCACTTCGGAGTTGAGGAGGACGGGGTACGGGCTCTGCACGGCGCCGGTCACGGCGTCGGCGGGGAGCGTGGTCCGGATGAACTCCGGGCCCGGGCCGAGCCCCGGGGCGGTCACCGGCCGCTCCCGGGTGCCGCCGGAGAGGGCGCGTACGTTGTCGGGGTACGGGTCGGCGGACCGCGCCCGCCCCGCCCAGTCCTCCAGGGTGAAGATGCCGGGGTAGCCCTGGCTGACGCTGGTGATGATGTCCGCCGGGGCCGGGCCGCCGGCCATGCGCGGGGCGAACGCCCGCTCCACGATGCCGGCGTCGAAGTCGGCGTAGCGGACGGGGAGGACGACGGCGCGGATCTCGGCGGGGCTGCCGTCGGCGAGGGTCACGTGCCGTCCGTTGAGTTGGAGGGCGGCCGACCCGGAGGGGTTGGCGCGGCGTATCTCGGCGTCGAGCCCGAAGGGGTCGAACCCGCTGATGAACACGCGCCGTACGCCGGGTGCGGCGCGGAAGGCGTTGTCGGTGAGCCCGCGGGAGGCGTCCTCGAAGCGGGCGCGGAGCGCGGCCCGGTCGACGGTGAACTCCGGCTGCCAGCGCGCGAGTACGGTGGTCATGCCGAGCCGCGCCCAGTACAGCGGGCGGTCGTCGCCGGCGGCGAGGGCGCCGCCGGGCCGCCGGTCCTGGGCCCGCCGCACGGAGGCCTGCCAGAGGGCCTCGCCCCAGTCGTCGACCAGCCGGTCGGCCTCCGCGCGGCCGCGGGTCGCGCACAGCGCGGCGGGGAACCGCCGTACGAAGTCCGCGAATCCGGCGCCCTCGACGAGGGCGGTGGTGCGCGGGTCGGCGAGCCGCGCCTGTTCGGCGTCGAGCGGCACGGACGGGGAGGTGCGGCAGGCGGACGGGCCGTCGGCCGCGTGCGCGGGCGGGGCGACGGTCAGGGGGAGGGCGAGGGCGACAAGGGCTGCGGCCGATGCCGCGCGCCGTAAGAGCATCATGTGATGTGACATTACATAGCCCCCTGGACGCCCACCGGACACACCGGACACGGCCGCCGTGACTGTCTGAACTCCGCCGCGAAAGCGGCTGGTTCGGCACACGGACAGCGCCGTGGCGCCCCCGCCCGCACGGCTACGCGGCCGGTTCCGGGGGCGGACCGAGTGCGGTGCCCGTCCGTTCGTAGGCATGTCCGGCGCGCAGCAGCGTGGCCTCGCCGAAGGGCCTGCCCATGAGCTGCATGCCGATCGGCAGGCCCGCCGCGTCCAGGCCGACGGGGACGCTCAGCGAGGGAACGCCCGTCAGGTTGGCGGGGGCCGACAGCCGTACGTACGCCTCCGGGACGCTCTCCACGCTGCCGTCGCCCCAGGTCACGTCCGTCCGTCCGGCCTCCACGGCGGTGAGCGGCACGGTCGGCGCGGCGATCAGGTCGACCGGCTCCATCATCTCCTGCCAGGCCCCGCGCATGAGGGTGCGGGCGCGCTGGGCCCGCAGGTAGTCCCCCGCGGTCATCAGCTCGCCCGCCTCCAGGAGGGCGCGGACGTCGGTGCCGTACAGGTCGGGCACCGCCCGCAGGGTCCGCTCGTGGTAGGCGGTGGCCTCGGGCACCATCAGGCCCCATTGGGCCGCCCGGATGTAGCGCGTCATCGGGATCTCGACGTCGACGAGCCGGGCGCCGAGCTCCTCCAGTCGGCCGATCGCCCGGCGGACGGCGGCCTCGACCTCGGGATCGACGTGGTCGAAGTAGTAGTTGTCCGGCACCCCGACCCGCAGTCCCGTCAGATCCGTGCCGGGGCCCGGCCGGTAGTCGGCCGCCGGGGCCGTGACGGAGGCCGGGTCGCGGGGGTCGTGCCCGACCAGGGCGGCCAGGACCAGGGCCGCGTCCTCCACGGTGCGGGTGAGGGGGCCCACGTGGTCGAGCGACCAGGACAGTGAGGTCACCCCGTGGCGGGGCACCAGCCCGTACGTCGGTTTCAGTCCGACGATCCCGTTGAGGGCGGCGGGCACCCGGATCGATCCACCGGTGTCGGTTCCCAGCGCGAAGGCGGCCGCCCCGGCGGCGACGGCGACGGCCGACCCGCCGCTGGAGCCGCCGGCCACCCGCTCCGGATGCCAGGCGTTGGCCGTCTGAGGGGTGGTCAGGCCGTAGGCGAACTCGTGGGTGTGGGTCTTGCCCACGAGGGCCGTTCCGGCCGAGGCGAGCCGCGCGGCGACGGTGCTGTCGGCCTGCGCCCGGTGCCCCGTACGGACCCGGGAGCTCGCCGTGGTGGCCAGCCCGGCCACGTCGATGAGGTCCTTCAGCCCGGCGGGTATCCCGTGCAGCGGCCCGCGGTGGCTGCCGTCGGCGAGCTCGGTCTCCAACTCCCGGGCCGACGCGCGCGCACGGTCCGCCGTCACGGCGGTGAAGGCCTGCAGGCGCGGTTCGACCCGCGCGATGCGCTCCAGCGCCGACTCCACCAGTTCGACCGGTGAGATCGTGCGGGTGCGTACGGCCTCGGCCGCTTCGGCCACGGTCAGCTCATACGGCTGCATCGTGCTGCTCCCCTCCCGCGCGGTACGCGGCGGCGGGCGGTGTATCGCCGAAGTCCAGTTCCCGCAGGAGCGATACGGCGGCGTGGATGTGGCCGGCGGTGCTCGCCACTTCCGCGTGGCGGTCGGGTGCGAGCGGAAGCCCGGACCGTGCGGCCCAGCGGGCGGCTTCGGGCGGGGTGAGGTCTGCGGCGGACATGTGCTGCCTTCCTTCAGGGTGCGCGGTGCGACGATGATCGCCGCCTTAAAGCTAACGGCTTGCGTTAGTCCACGGTAGGGCCTACGGTCGCTTAAAGCGAATGAATCGCTTTTGTCGCTCGTCGCCCGCCGTGGACGCCCGTGGGCGCCCGTAGACGAAGGAACACGCACATGCGCACCGCCCAGTTCACCGAACCGGCCCCGGCCGGCGCCCCCGCCCACTGGTCCGTCGGCGGGCTCACGGTCCACCGCATCGACGAGATGCCCCTGCCGCCCGCGACCGGACCGTGGCTGCTGCCCGCCGCCACCCCGGACGTGGTGGCCGAACACGCCTGGCTGCGACCCGACTACGCCGGCCCGGACGGCGTCCTGCACCTCGACAGCCACAGCTTCGCGCTGGTCGTGGACGGTCTGCGGGTCATCGTCGACACCGGGATCGGCAACGGCAAGACCAGGGCCAACCCGGCCTGGCACAACCTCCGCACCGACTACCTCGAACGCCTCGCGGCCATCGGATTCACCCCCGAGAACGTCGACCTGGTGATCCTCACCCACCTGCACACCGACCACGTCGGCTGGAACACCCGGAAGGTCGACGGTGCGTGGGTGCCGACCTTCCCGAACGCCCGCTACCTCACCTCGCGGGCGGAGCACGAGTTCTGGGCCGCGTACGACATGGACGAGGCGCGCAGCGGCATGTTCCGCGATTCCGTCGTGCCGGTCGAGGAGGCGGGCCTGCTCGACCTGGTGGACGTACCGGCCGACGGCGTCGACGTGGCCGACGGGCTGCGCCTGCTGCCCGCCCCGGGCCACACCCCCGGACAGATCGCCGTAGGGGTGGGCGGCGCGGGCGCGGCGGCCCTCATCACCGGGGACGCGGTCCACCACCCCGTACAGCTGGCGCACCCGGAGATCGGCAGCTGCGTCGACATCGACCCCGTCCGGGCCGAGGCCACCCGCCGGGCGCTGCTCGCCGGGCTCGCCGAAACCGGCGCCCTGGTCCTCGGGACGCACTTCCCCGCGCCGACCGCGGGTCGCGTGATCGTCGAGGGGGACGGCTACCGGCTCGAACCCGTCGCCGGCCTCCCGGAGGACCGCTGAGCGCGACCGCAGGCGCGGGCTGTCGTACGGGGTGTCGGCGCGGGGTGTCAGCGGGGGGTGCCGAAGCCCCGTACGGCCTCCCGCACCAGAGCGTGCGCGTACGCGTCGGTGAGGCCGCCGGGGCGGAAGAGGATGCGGTACATCATCGGAGCCACGACGCGGTCGAGCACCGTCTCGACGTCCGGGGCCTCCTCGCCGCGCTCCTCGGCGCGGGCGAGCACGATCGCGATCTGATCCGCCGCGTAGGCCGAGCACTGGCCCGCGTTGTCGCCGTCCGGGTCCCCCAGCAGGGCGTCGCGGATGTAGGCGCGCCCCGTGGGCGAGGCCATCTCCTCCAGGAACTGCTCGGCCCAGCCGCGCAGGTCCGCCGCGAGATCGCCGTGGTCCTCCGGCGGAGCCTCCGGGCGCAGGTGCTCGACGGCGACGTCCGACAGCAGTTCCTGGAGGTCGCCCCAGCGGCGGTAGATCGTCGACGGGGTGACGCCGGCCCGCGCCGCGACCAGCGGGATCGTCAGTTCCGGACGCCCCACCTCGGCCTGCAGCTCCCGCACGGCGGTGTGGACCGCCTGCTGGACCCGTGCGCTGCGGCCTCCGGGGCGGACCATCGCTCTTCGGCTCATGCGACCAGCTTAAAGCAAATTTGTTGCATCAGGGTCGCGCCTGCGTCGACGGACCGCCCCGGTACCCGCGGCGGCGCTACTTCCGCAGGAAGGCCAGGAGCGCGCTGTTGACCTCGTCGGCGTGCGTCCACAGGAGACCGTGCGGGGCGCCCTCGAGGACGACGTAGTCGGCGTGGGGGAGGGCCTTGTGGAAGGGCTCCGCGGTGGCACCGATGGGCAGGATGCGGTCCTCGGTGCCGTGGAGGATCAGGGTGGGGACGTCGATCCGGGGGATGTCGCCGCGGAAGTCCGTGGTCCAGGTCAGGACGGCGGCGCGGGAGGCGTACGCGGAGGCGCCGGCGGCGGTGGCCCAGCTCGCCCGGACGGCCTCCTCGCTGATGCGCGTGCCGAGGTTCTCGTCGAGGTTGTAGAAGCCCTGGTAGAAGTCGGTGAAGTAGGCGTAGCGGTCCTTCGTGACGGCCGCGAGGATGCCCTCGAAGACGCTGCCGTCGACACCCGTGGGGTTGTCGTCGGTCTTGAGGAGGTACGGCTCCAGGCCCGCCAGGAACGCGGCCTTGGCGACGCGCGCGGACCCGTGGGTGCCGAGGTAGCGCCCGACCTCGCCGGTGCCCATCGAGAAGCCGACGAGGACTGCGTCCGTGAGGTCGAGGGTCTCCATCAGGGTGTGCAGGTCGGCGGCGAAGGTGTCGTAGTCGTAGCCGGTGGTGGGCTGGCTGGACTGTCCGAAACCCCGCCGGTCGTAAGTGATGACGCGGTGGCCCGCGTCGAGGAGGACGGGGACCTGCTTCTCCCAGGAGTGCCCGTCCAGGGGGTAGCCGTGGATGAGGACCACGGGCTGTCCGGTGCCGTGGTCCTCGTAGTAGAGGTCGATGTCGGTGGTGTTCTCCCGGCCGACGGTGATGAACGGCATGGTGTTATCTCCTGTTGTGATTGCGGTTGCGGTTGCGGTGGCGCGCCGACGGCGTCCCGGGACGTTCCGGGACCCGTAGGAGTGTCGCGCCCCGGGACCGCCGAAGGCCGCCGGAACACGGGCTTGCGTCCGTATTCCCCCGGGTCGTCGGCCGATCGTGGCCGTCGGCGGACCGTCCGCCGCCCCGTGCACCGACGGCCCGGTCACGTGAATCGGGGACCGCGAAGAGGCGACTTCACCCCGATCCGCACCGTTCCTAGGCTGAGCGGGCAATCAAGCGGAGCATGCGCCGCGTACCAGGCACCGGTGCGGCGTCGAGGGAGTTGTCTTGGCCAGTCACGTTCCGATCGAACGCCCTGCGGAGCCGTCGTTCAGCGCGTTCCGCGCATCGGCAGCCCAGCAGCGCATGTACTTCCTCCAGCAGATGGAGGAGGGCCGGCCGACCTACCACATGCCGGTCTTCTACGGCCTGGAAGGGCCCGTGGACGAGACCGCGCTCCGCAGCTGCGCACAGGAACTGATCGACCGGCACGAGGCGCTGCGCACCCGCTTCGTCCTGCGGGACGGCGAGCTGTGGCAGCACATCGACACCCGGGCCGCGCTCGCCTGGTCCTCGGCCACCGCGGCCGGGGACCGGGACGTCGAGGAGTGGACGGCCGCCGAACACCACCGGCCCTTCGACCTGGAGGCCGGACCGCTCTTCCGCGCGGCCCTGCTGCACACCCCCGACGGGGCCGTCCTCGCGCTCGCCATGCACCACATCGTCGCCGACGGCTGGTCCGTCGGGATCCTCGCCCGTGAACTCCTCTCCGCCTACGCCCGGTGCGCCGGCGGTCCTCGGCCGGAACCGGCCGAGGAGGGCCCGGAGTACCAGTACGCCGATTTCTCCGAATGGCAGGAGGAATGGCTCCGGGGCGAGGCTGCCGGGCGCCAGCTCGCCCACTGGGAACGGCAGTTGAGCGGCGAACTGCCTGACGCACCCCTGCCCCGGGACGGTCGCCCCGGCGCCGGAGCGGCCCGCGGCGCGGCGGCGCTGCACTCCTTCGACGTGCCGGCCCCGGTGCTCGCCCGGATGGAGCGCCTGTGCCGCGACACGCACAGCACCCCCTACACGCTGATGCTGGCGGCCTTCCAGATCGTGCTGGGCCGGTACACGGGTACCGACGACGTGCTGGTCGGGACGCCGGTGGCGGGCCGCAACCGCAAGGAGTTCCAGGACACCGTCGGCCTGTTCGTCAATACGCTGGTGATCCGCGCGGACCTGTCCGAGAACCCCGCGTTCCGGGTCCACCTGGAACGCGTACGGGACACCGTGCTCGACGCCCAGGACCACCAGGACCTGCCCTTCGAGCGGGTCGTCGACCGGATCGCCCCGGGCCGCACCGGCGAGGACGCGCCCCTGTTCCACGTCATGTTCGGCCTGCACGACGAGGACGGCATGACCGACGGCCTGCCCGGACCGAGGGCCAGGATGCTCGAAGGGCCCGCCGGAACCGCCAAGTTCGACCTCACCTTCGACGTCGTACGCACCGGCGGGGCGATGAGCTGCCGACTGGAGTACCGCGCCGACCTGTTCGCGGCCGCCACGATCGAGCAGTTCGGCCGGCACTTCGCCCGACTTCTCGACGCCGCCACCGACCACCCCGAACTACCGCTGGACGCCCTGGCGATGCTGTCGGACGACGAGCGCGGCGGCATCGGCTCCCCGCTCCCCGGCGATGCTCCGCACCCGCCCCACGGCGTCCTCCCGCACGCCCCGGGCGGACCCCGCTGCGTCCACGAGATCTTCGCGGCCCACGCCGCCCGCACCCCCGATTCCGTCGCCCTCGTCCACGAGGGGACGTCCCTCACCTACCGCGAGCTCGACACCCGGGCCAACCGGCTCGCCCACCGGCTGCGCGCCCTCGGCGTGGGGCCCGACACCCTCGTCGGACTGTGCCTGCCCCGCTCCGCCGACCTCGTCGTCGCTCTGCTCGGCATCCTCAAGGCCGGCGGCGCCTACCTGCCGCTCGACCCCGACAACCCGCCCGAGCGGCTGCGCCACATCATCGGCGACGCCCGCCTGGCGCACGTCGTCGGCACCACCTCCACCCGGCACCTGTGGGACGCCCCCGCCACCGCCCCTGCCGCCACCGACCCGCACGCCACCGACCCGCACGCCGAAGACCCGCACGCCCCCGCCGCCGCCCTGCACACCGTCGACCTGCTCGCCGACGCCCCGCTGCTGGCCGCCCAGCCGGACACCGCCCCCGAGACCGGCGTGACCCCGGACCACCTGGCCTACGTCATCTACACCTCCGGCTCCACCGGCCTGCCCAAGGGCACCCTCGTGCCCCACTCCAACGTCACCCGGCTGTTCTCCGCCACCGACCACTGGTTCGGCTTCGGTCCCGACGACGTGTGGACCCTCTTCCACTCCATCGCCTTCGACTTCTCCGTCTGGGAGCTCTGGGGAGCCCTCGCCCACGGCGGCCGCCTCGTCGTCGTCCCGTACGGGACGAGCCGCTCGCCCGAGGAGTTCCACCGGCTGCTGCGCGCGGAACGCGTCACCGTGCTCAACCAGACCCCCTCCGCCTTCTACCAGTTGGCCCGCGCCGACGAGGAACACCACCGCACGGCCGGGGCGGCAGGGGCGGCCGGGTCCGGACTGAGCCTGCGCCACGTCGTCTTCGGCGGGGAGGCCCTCGATGTCGCAGCCCTCGCCGGCTGGTTCGCCCGGCACGGCGACACCGCACCCCGCCTGGTCAACATGTACGGCATCACCGAGACCACCGTGCACGTCACCTACCGGCCGCTGACCGCCCGCGACGCCGAGGAGGGCCGCGGCAGCGTCATCGGCGTGCCCATCCCCGACCTGCGCCTGCACCTGCTCGACGCGCGCGGCCGGACCGTCCCGCGCGGAGCCGTCGGGGAGTTGTACGTCGCCGGCGCGGGCCTGGCCCGCGGCTACCTGCGCCGGCCCGAACTCACCGCCGAGCGCTTCCCCACCCCCCTCGCCGACGGCTCCGCGGTCGCCGACGCCCCCACCGGGCTCTCCGCCGGCGAGCGGCTCTACCGCACCGGCGACCTGGCGCGCGCCCTGCCCGACGGCGACCTGGAGTACCTCGGCCGCATCGACCACCAGGTCAAACTGCGCGGCTTCCGGATAGAACTCGGAGAGGTCGAGGCGGCCCTGGCCGCCCACCCCCTCGTCGACGCCGCGGTCGCACTCGTCGCACCCGATCCCGCGGGGACCGACGTCCTCGTCGGCTACCTCGCCGTGACCGGGGCCGAGGACGGTGCCGGTCCCACCGTGGAGGAGCTGCGCGCCCACCTCGCGCGGCGGCTGCCCGGCTACATGATCCCCGGCGCGTTCGTCACCCTGCCCGCCTTCCCGCTGACCGCCAACGGCAAGACCGACCGCCGCCGCCTGCCCGCCCCCGGCTCGGCCGCCAGGACCCCCACGGCCGGCTACGAGGCGCCCGACGGGCCGGTCGAGACCGCGCTCACCGAGGTCTTCGCGCAGGTCCTCGGACACGAACGGGTCGGCGCCCTCGACAACTGGTTCGCCCTCGGCGGGGACTCCATCCGCTCCCTCCAGGTGCTCGCCCGGATCCGGGAACGCGGCCTCGACCTCACCGTCGCCGACCTCATGCGCCGCCAGTCGGCCCGCGCCCTCGCCCCCGCCGTGACCCGGCTGGAGGCGGCGCCCGGCGGCGCGGCCCCGTACGAGCCGTTCGCGCTGCTCACCCCCGAGGACCGCGCCGCCCTGCCCGAGGGGCTGGAGGACGCCTACCCGATGACCCGGCTCCAGGCCGGCATGCTCTACCACAGCGACCTGCCGTCGGCCGGCGGACGCGTCTACCACAACGTGGCCTCCTACCTGGTCGAAGCGCCCTTCTCCGAAGCCGCCTGGCGGACCACCGTCGAGGTCCTCGCGGCCCGGCACGAGATGCTGCGCACCTCCTTCGACCCGCACGGATTCAGCGAACCCCTCCAGCTCGTGCACCGCGGCGCCCGCCCGGAGATCACCTTCGAGGACCTGCACGGACTCGACCCCGAGGCGCAGGACACCGCCGTCGCAGCCCGCTACGCCGCCGAGCGCGACCGGCCGTTCGCGTGGGAGCGTCCCCCGCTCATCCGCTTCCACGTGCAGCGGCTCTCGGGCACCCGGCTGCGCCTGTTCGTCGCCGAGCACCACGCGGTCCTCGACGGCTGGAGCGAACGGTCGCTCCTGACCGAACTGGCCTCCTGCTACACCGAGGCGCTCGCCGCCCGCACCCCCGGGGACGGCCCCTCGCCGGACGCGGGCCCCCGCTCCCGGTTCGCCTCCTTCGTCGCCCTCGAACGGGCCGCCCTGGCCGACCCCGGGCAGCGCGCGTTCTGGACCGGCAAGGCCGCCGACGCCCCCGCGACCCGGCTGCCCCGCCCGGCGGCGACCGGCGGACCCGCCCGCATGTCCTGGTACCTGGCGCCGCTCCCGCAGGGGCTGCACGCCCGGCTGACCAGCCTGGCCGCCGAGTGCGGCGTACCGCTGCGCACGGTCCTGCTCGCCGCCCACCTGCGGGTCATGGCCCTGCTGGGCGGCGGCGACGCGGTCACCACCGGAGTGGTCCACAACGGGCGGGCCGAGGAGACCGACGGCGACAAGGTCGTCGGCGCCTTCCTCAACACCCTGCCGCTGAGCGCCGACGTCACCGGGACGCCCTGGCGCGGCCTCGTCGCACACGTCGCCGAGCTGGAGGCCGAGCTGCACGCGTACCGGCGCTTCCCGCTCGCCGAGATCCAGCGCCTGTCCGGGGGCGGCCCGCTCTTCGAGACCTTCTTCAACTACACCCACTTCCACGTGGAGCAGGACGGGCCCGCCGACGGCACGTTCACCGTGCTGGAGGAGACCGGGGAGGCCGGCACCGACTTCGCCTTCGGCGCCGAGTTCTCCCGCAGCCCCGACGGCACCCTGCTCGAACTCGGCCTGCGCTTCGATGCCGCCCAGTTCTCCGAGGAGCAGATGGAGAGCGCGCACGCCTCCTACCGGGCCGCCCTGCGCGACCTGTCCGAGGCCCCGGACCGCGACTGCACGGCTGCCGACCTCCTCCCGGAGGCCGAGCACCGCCGCTACGCCGAGTGGAACCGGACCGCCGTCCACTACCCGCGGCCGCACGTCCTGACCCGGCTGATCGACGAGCAGTGCGAGCGGACGCCCGACGCCCCCGCCGTCCGCTTCGAGGGCGCGGAACTGACCTACCGCGCCCTCGACACCGAGGCCGAGCGGCTGTGCGCGGTCCTGCGCGAACGGGGCGCCGGCCCCGGTGCCTTCGTCGGCCTGCTGATGGAACGCTCCCTCGCCCTGCCCGTCGTCCTGCTCGCCGTCCTCAAGTCCGGCGCCGCCTACGTCCCGCTCGACCCGGAGCACCCGGCGCCGCGCGTGCGCTCCCTGCTCGCCGAGTCCGGCATCGGCCTGGTGGTCACCGACGGAGCGTGGGCGGACCGGCTGGCGGACTCCGGGGTCACGGTCGTACGGCCGCAGGACGCCCCGACGGGCGCCCCGACGGACTCTGCGATTGGCACGGGCCCCGGGCCCGCCGACCCGGCGTACATGATCTTCACCTCGGGATCCACCGGCAAGCCCAAGGGCGTCGTGGTCTCCCACCGCGCCATCGCCAACCGGCTGCTGTGGATGCAGGACGAGTACGGCCTGACACCGGGGGAGCGGGTGCTCCACAAGACGCCCTACACCTTCGACGTCTCCGTGTGGGAGCTCTTCTGGCCGCTGCTCACCGGCGCCACCCTGGTCCTCGCCCGCCCCGGCGGCCAGCGCGACCCCGGCTACCTCGCCGGACTGATCCACGACGAAGGCGTCACCACCGTGCACTTCGTCCCGTCGATGCTCAGCGTCTTCCTCGACGACCCCGCGGCCGTGACCGGTGCGGCCGGCCTCACCCGGGTGGTGTGCAGCGGCGAGGCCCTCCCGTACGAGGTGCAGCGCAGGTTCTTCGAGCGGCTGCCCGGCGTGGAACTGCACAACCTCTACGGGCCCACCGAGGCGGCCGTCGACGTCACGTACTGGCAGTGCCGGCCCGACGGCGGCGACACCGTGCCCATCGGCCGGCCCATCGCCAACATGCGCACCCACGTCCTCGACCGGCGCCTCGCCGAGGTCCCCCTCGGCGTCACCGGAGAACTCTTCCTCGAAGGCATCGGCCTCGCCGACGGCTACCACGGACGACCGGAACTGACGGCCGAGCGCTTCATCGAGCACACCGGCCCCGACGGCGCCACCCGCCGCCTCTACCGGACCGGCGACCTGGCCCGGCACCGCCCCGACGGAGCCCTGGAGTACGCCGGCCGCACCGACCACCAGCTCAAGATCCGCGGCTTCCGCGTCGAGCCGGGGGAGATCGAAGCGGTCCTCGCCGAACACCCCGGCGTCCGCGACTGCGCGGTCCTGCCCCGCGGCGAACGACTCGTCGCCTACGTCGTCCCCGGCGCCACCGGCCCCGACGGCGCCCCGGCCCCCGCCCCCGAACCGGGCGAACTGGCCCGGCACGCCCGCGAGCGGCTCCCCGAGTACATGGTCCCGTCCGCCTGGGTGTGCCTGGACACCCTCCCGCTCACCGCCAACGGCAAACTGGACCGGGCCGCCCTGCCCGACCCGGACCCCGCCGACCTGCGCGGCGGCGTCGAACAGACGCCGCCCCGCGACGCACTCGAATCCCGCCTCGCCGGGATCTGGGAGCGGCTCCTGGCCGCCGGCCCGGTCGGCGTCCACGACGACTTCTTCGAGTCCGGCGGGCA
This sequence comes from Streptomyces sp. Sge12, assembly GCF_002080455.1. Classification (NCBI taxonomy): domain Bacteria; kingdom Bacillati; phylum Actinomycetota; class Actinomycetes; order Kitasatosporales; family Streptomycetaceae; genus Streptomyces; species Streptomyces sp. Sge12. The sequence goes on along the minus strand of NZ_CP020555.1, from coordinate 1,238,600 downwards.
CTCCATCGACGCGCTGCGCCTGATCGGCCGGATCAACCAGGCCTTCGGTGAACGGCTCGGCGTCTCGGCCGTCATGGAACACCCGACCGTCGCCCGGCAGGCCGACCTGCTGCGCGGCCGCCACGCCGAGGCGGCACCGGACCCCGTGGTCCGTATCCGGACCGGGGGCACGCTCGACCCGCTCTTCCTCGTCCACCCGATCGGCGGCAACGTCTTCTGCTACCGGACCCTGGCCGCCGAACTGGACGCCGACCGACCGGTGTTCGGCCTGACGGCGCCCGGGCTGACCGCCCCCGACCCGGTGTCCGGGGCCGGCGTGGAAGAGCTGGCCGCCGCCCACGTGGAGGCCCTGCGCCGGATCCGCCCCGAGGGCCCCTACCACCTGGCCGGCTGGTCCTTCGGCGGGCTCCTCGCCTACGCGATGGCCGTACGGCTGCGGGCCGCCGGGCAGGAGGTGGCGACCCTCGCCCTGCTGGACACCGGCTACCCGGAGCCCGCACACGTCCCCGCGGACGAGAGCGACCTGCTGGAGTGGTTCCACGAGGACCTGGCCCGCTCCGCCGGCTTCGACCCCTCCGACGAGGGCGTGGCGGCCCTGCGCAGCGCACTGCGGAGCGTCGCCGACACCACGGCCCGGCTCGCCGTCCTCGCCGAGCAGGTGGAACGCGAGGGCTTCGCGCCCGGACTGGACCCGCGGGACCTCGCCCGGCACTACGCGGTTTTCCGCACGGGGATCCGCGCCGCCGCCGCGTACGAGCCGCCGGCCGCCCCCTGCCCGGTCCTGTTCCTCCAGACCGCCACCGGGGCCCGCGAGCACGCCGCCGACCGGTGGGCCGGGCGGGCCGAGGCCGGCTTCACCCGCCACGACCTCGCCACCGACCACTACGGGCTGATGCGGCCGCCGCACAGCACCCGGGCCGCCGCCCTGCTGCGCACCGCCCTCGCCGCGGCCGACCACCGCTGAACCGGGGCCCCGTAGGCCCACTTGCCCCGCCACCGCCACCGCCCCCCACCGCCCCCCGCCCCGCCCTCCCCGTGCCATGCCCTCGCGCGCCGCGCGCCGACGAGGCATGCGCCGACGCGCCCGCGCCCTGCGCCCCGCACCAGAACAGGAACGGAAACACCACGTGACGAGCGATACCCCGGGGCCCGCCCCCGAGCTGAGCGGCCGCATCCGCGGCGGCCCCGCGGAACTCCTCCACGACGAAGTGCTCGCCCCGCAGTTCGCATTCGAGTCCCGCCACCTGCTGCGCCACTACGTCGCCATCGAGAAGACCCTGGCCGCCGAGTACGTCCGCATGGACCTGATCACCGCCGAGGAGGCCCACCGGATCGCCGCCCTGCTGGACTCCGTCGGCCCCGACACCCTCAGCGCGCAGCCCGGCGCCAACATGTCGGACATCGCCTTCGCCCTCGAACGGCACGTCGAGGCGGGGCTGCCCCACCCGGTCACCGCATGGCACGCCGACCGCAGCCGCAACGACCTCCAGGCCTGCGCCCAGGTGATGTACGGACGCGACCAGCTCACCCGGTTCGCCGCAGCCCTCCTCGAACTCGGCTCCGTCGTACACCGGTTGGCCGAGAAGACCTGCGACCTGCCCATGCCGGGCTACACCCACTTCCAGGCCGCCCAGATCATCACCCCCGGCTTCCACCTCGCCGCGCTCTCCGAGCACCTGCTGCACACCCACGCCCGGCTGCTGAACGCCTACGACGGCATCGACGCCTCCCCGCTGGGCGCCGGCGCCATGGCCGGTCAGGAACTGCCCTGGGACCGCGACCGGATGGCACGGCTGCTCGGCTTCTCCCGGCCGCAGCCCCACGCCCTGACCGCCGTGGCCTCGCGCCGCTGGAGCGCCGAACTGACCGCGGAACTCAGCCTGCTGGGCACCGCCCTGAGCCGCTTCACCACCGACCTGCTCACCTGGGGTGGCAGCGAGTACGGCTTCATCGAACTGCCCGACGAACTGTCCGGCATCTCCTCCGCCATGCCGCAGAAGAAGAACTACCCCGTCCTGGAACGGATCCGCGGGCGCACCGCCCACCTGACCGCCTTCCACCTCGACGTGCTCCTGGGCCAGCGCAACACCCCCTTCTGCAACCTCGTCGAGGTCTCCAAGGAGGCGGGCACCCACCTGCTGAACGCCTTCGACTCGGCGCACGGCACCGTCCGCCTCCTCACCGAGGTGCTGCGCCGGCTCACCTTCCGCGCCGACCGCATGCGCCAGGTGTGCGAGCGCGAGTTCCTCGGCGGCTTCAGCCTGGCCAACGCCCTCTGCCTCACCGAGGGGGTGCCCTGGCGCACCGCCCAGGTCGTCGCCGGCAAGTACGTCGTACTCGCCGCGACGGCGGGCGCCGCCCCCGCCCCGGGCGAGCCCGCCCTGCTGGCCGAGGCGGCCGCCGGACACGGCATCACCCTCACCGACCCCGCCCGGCTCCTCGCCGAGGCCTTCGACGTCGACCGGGGACTGGAACGCATGGTGTCCGCCGGTTCGGCCCGCCCCGAGGCCGTGCGCGCGGTACTGCGCACCCAGCAGGAGACGTACGAACGGCTCACCGCCGACTGGGACCGGCGCGCCGCGGCGATCCGCGCGGGCGCCGAGGAGGGCGACCGCGCCCTGTACGGCGCGACCGGCACCGAGACCGAGCAGGAGGAAGGCGATGGCACCCGCACCCGCGTACGGCACGCGCACTGACACCGCCGGGGGGACCGCCACCGCCCCCGCCGGATCCGGCAGCGCCTTCGGCACCTTCGGCGAACTGCTCCAGGGCGCCCTGCCCCACCCGCAGGGCGACTTCCTGGTCACCTTCCCGCTGGCACGCTGGGCCACCGCCGTCTTCCACCCCGTGCCCGGCCGGCACGGCGTCCAGGTGCGGCCGGCGCACAAGGCCAAGTCCCGGCGGGTCGCCGAAGCCGTCCTGGCCGCCCTCGGCAGCACGGACGGCGGCCTGCTGGAGGTGGCCGGGGACCTGCCCGAGGGGAAGGGCCTCGCCAGCTCCTCCGCCGACCTCGTCGCCACCGTACGGGCCGTCGGCGCCGCCCACGGCCGCGCCTTCACCCCGGCCGAGACGGAGGACTTCCTGCGCGGCATCGAACCGGCCGACGGGGTCATGTACGACGAGATCGTCGCCTTCCACCACCGCGAGGTGCGCCTCGGCCGCCGCCTCGGCGTGCTCCCCCCGCTCACCGTCGTCGCCCACGACGAGGGCGGGCAGGTGGACACCGTCGCGCACAACCGTGTCGCCCGGGCCATCGGCGCCGCGGACCGCGCCGAGTACGCGCTCCTGCTGGACCGGCTCACCGCCGCCGTGGCCCGCGGCGACCTCCAGGAGGTCGGCGCCGTCGCCACCCGCAGCGCCGAGATGAACGCCCACCGCCGCCGGCGCGCCGGATTCGCGCAACTGCACGCCCTGTGCCGCGAGGTCGACGGCCTGGGCCTGGTGCTCGCCCACAGCGGCACCATGCTCGGCGTCCTCCTGGAGGCGGGCGACCCGGCCCTCGCCGGCAAGACCGAGCACATCCGGGCCGGCTGCGCCGCCCTCGGCGGAGAGGTGTCCGTACACCGCTCCCTGGGCGGCGGCGACAGCTGGAGCCCGACGGGCGTGCCCGCCCACCCCACCGAGCTGGAGATCTGAGCATGCTGTTCGACACCGTGACGGACGCGATCGGGGCGACCCCGCTGGTGCGGCTGCGCCTGGGCGAGGCCCGCGGCGTGGAGGTCTACGCCAAGCTGGAGCTGCAGAACCTCTTCGCGATGAAGGACCGCGTCGCCCGCAACATCCTGCTGGAGGCCCGGCGGCTGGGCACCCTGAAGCCGGGCGACCCCGTCATCGAGAGCTCCTCGGGCACCATGGCCCTCGGCGTGGCCCTCGTCGGCCGCTCCCTCGGCCACGAGGTCCACATCGTCACCGACCCGCGCATCGACCCCGTCACCCTCGCCAAACTCCGCGCCCTGGGCTGCCGGGTGCACATCGTCGAGGCCATGACCAGCCACGGCTGGCAGAGCGCCCGCCTGGAGCGGCTCGCGGAGCTGCGGGGCGAACTGCCCGGCGCCTTCTGGCCGCAGCAGTACACCAACCCCGACAACCCCGGCGCCTACCGCACCCTCGCCGGTGAACTCCTCGAGGACCTGGGCCGGTTCGACACCCTCGTCGGCGCCGTCGGCAGCGGCGGCTCCCTCTGCGGCACCGCCCGCGCCCTGCGCGCCGCCCTGCCCGCCCTGCACGTCGTCGGCGTCGACTGCGTGGGCAGCGCCCTCTTCGGCCAGCCCGACGTACCGCAGCGCCTGCAGAGCGGACTGGGCAACAGCCTGCTGCCCAAGAACCTGGACCGCACCCTCGTCGACGAGGTGCACTGGCTCAACGACCACGAGGCCTTCGCCGCCACCTGGGACCTCGCCCGCGAGCAGCAGATCTTCGGCGGCAACACCTCGGGCTCCGTCTACCGGGTCCTCACCGGCCTCGCCGAGCGCGCCGAACCCGGCACCCGCATCGTCGGCATCCTGCCCGACCGGGGCGACCGCTACGCCGACACCGTCTACAACGACGAGCACTGGGACGCGAACCGGCTGCGCGAAGTGCCCACCGCCACCGCCCCGGCCGCCCTCGGCACCGACGGGACCGCCCGCACCTGGTCCGCCCTCGCCTACAGCCCGCCCGCCGGGATCCGCCGGCACCTGCTGTTCGTGGAGTCCAACACCACCGGCACCGGAATGCTGGCGCTGGAGCGGGCACGCGAACTGGGCACCGTACCCGTCCTGCTGACCGGCGACCCCGACCGCTACCGGGGTCTCGCGGACACCGGCGCCGAGGTGGTGCGTTGCGACACCAACTCCGACGCCGCCCTGCGCGAGGCCGTACAGGAGCGCTTCCGCCGCGAGGAGATCGCCGGCGTCACGACCACCAGCGACTTCTACGTACCGGCCGCCGCCCGGATCGCCCAGTGGCTCGGCCTGCCCGGCAACCCGCCCGAAGCGGTGGCCGTCTGCCGGGACAAGTCGGCGCTGCGCGAGAGGCTGCGGGCCGCGGGCGTCCGCCAGCCCCGGTACGCCCTGGTACGCGAGCCGGACGGGGCCGCGGCCGCCGTCGCCCGCACCGGACTGCCCTGCGTGGTCAAGCCGGCCGACGACTCGGGCTCCACGAACGTCCTGCTCTGCGCGGACGAGGCCGAGGTCCGCGCCCAGATCGAGCGGATCCTCGCGATCGACACCAACGTGCGGGGCATGCCCACCGCACGCACCGTCCTCGTCGAGGAGTACCTGGAGGCGCCCGAGTACAGCGTCGAGATGTTCAGCCAGGACGGGCAGGCCCAGTGCGTCGGCATCACCGCCAAGTCGGTGACCGCGACCCCGTACTTCGTCGAGCACCGGCACCTCTTCCCCGCCCCACTGCCCGCCACCACCGCACAGCGGATCACCGAGACGGTGACGGCGGCCCTGGACGCGGCCGGGATCCGGCTCGGAGCCACCCACACCGAGGTCAAACTGACCGCCGGCGGACCCGCCCTCATCGAGATCAACCCCCGCCCGGCCGGCGGCATGATCCCCGAACTGATCCGGCTCGCCACCGGCGTCGACCTGCTCGGCGAGCAGCTCCGCGCCGCCCTCGGCCTGCCCCCGCACCTGAAGGCCGAGGACGCCGGCCACGCCGGCATCCAGTTCCTCCTCGCCGACACCGACGGCACCCTCACCGCCGCCCACGGCACCCGGGCCGCCGAAACCGTCGACGGGGTCGAGTCGGTGCTGGTCACCGCCGCCCCCGGCACGCCCGTGCACAGCCCCCGCAGTGCCTCCGACCGGCTCGGGCACGTGATCGCCCGCCACGCGGAGCCCGAAGGCGTGCACGCGGCCCTCGACGCGGCACGCGCCCTGATCCGCCTCGACATCGAGGCCGCACCCCGCTCCTGATCCACCACCACCGCCCGTCCCACGAGGCGCCGTACCACCCGTACGCGCCCACCCCAACCGAAAGGCGCACCGCCATGAGCAACCCCTTCGAGAACGACAACGCCGCCTACGTCGTGGTCCGCAACGACGAGCTCCAGCACTCCCTGTGGCCCGCCGCCAACCCCGTCCCGGCCGGCTGGCACGTGGTGCACGGCCCCGACGGCCGCCAGGCCTGCCTGGACCACGTGGAGCGCGTCTGGACCGACATGCGCCCCGCCTCCCTGGTGGCCGCCCTCGCCGGGAACACGGCCCGTGGCTGAGCCCGCCCACCGCACCGAGCAGCCCGCCGGGGCCGACCCCGTACGGACCCTGCGCACCCTCTTCGCCGAGGTACTCGGCCGCGGCGAGGTCGACGCGGACCACAGCTTCACCGGGCTGGGCGGGGACAGCATCCAGGCGATCCAGGTCGTCAGCCGCGCCCGCACGGCCGGCCTCGTCCTCACCACCCGCGACGTGCTCCGCGCCGAGAGCGTGAACGCGCTCGCCGCCACCGCCCGCGCCCACGGCCGGGTACGGGCCGGCGCGGGCCCGGCCGTGCCCCCGCGCCGGCTGGGGCCGCTGACCCCCACCCCCATCATGGGCTGGCTCGCCGAACTCGGCGGTCCCGTCGACACCTACAACCAGTCGCTCGTGGTGCGCACCCCGCCGGGCTTCGGGGCGGCCGACGCCGAACGCACCGTCCAGGCCCTCCTCGACACCCACGAGATGCTCCGGCTGCGGCTGCCCGACGGGATCGCCGCGGCCGGCGCCGAGCCGGTCGTACCCCCCGCGGGCTCCGTCACCGCGGCGGACCTGCTGGACCAGGTGGACGCCCGCGGCAGGGACGACGCGGAACTGCCCGCCCTGACCCGGGAGCGGATGCGGGCCGCACGCCGGTTGCTCTCGCCCCGCGACGGCCGCATGCTGCGCGCCGTCCTGATGGACCGGGGAGCCGGACAGCAGGGACGCCTCGCGCTCGTCATCCACCACCTGGTCGTCGACGGCGTGTCCTGGCGCATCCTCCACGACGACCTGCGGACCTGCGCGGCGGCCCTCGCCGAGGGCCGCGAGCCCGTCCTGGAACCGGCGCACACCCCCTTCGCGCACTGGGCCGACCTGCTGCGCGCGGAGGCCACCTCCGGCCGCCGGACCGCCGAGGCCGACCGCTGGGCCGCGGCCCTGCGCGAGGCCCCGCAGGCCCTCGCCGGGGTCCGCGCACCCGGCGGCCTCGACCCCGAGAGCCCGGAGCACACCCTCACCCTCACCCTCGGCCCGGACGTGGCGGGCCCCCTGCTCACCACCGCGCCCGGCCTCGTCAACGGCACCGTCAACGACGTCCTGCTGACCGCCCTCGCGCTGGCCGTCCTCGGCCGGCGCAACGCCGACGGCCAGGTCCCCCAGGTCCCCGAGGACATGGAGGGAGCCGTCCTCGTCGACGTCGAGGGCCACGGCCGGGAGGACATCGCCGACGGAACCGACCTGTCCCGCACCGTCGGCTGGTTCACCACCGTCTTTCCCGTCCGCCTCGCCCTCGGCCGCCCCGACCTCGAAGAGGCCCGGGCCGGCGGACCGGCGATCGGAGCCGCCCTGCGCCTCGTCAAGGAGGAACTGCGCGCCGTACCGGACAAGGGCATCGGCTTCGGCCTGCTGCGCCACCTCAACTCCCGCACCCGGGGGGACCTCGCCGCGCGCGGCATACCCCAGATCGGCTTCAACTACCTCGGCCGGTTCCCGATGGGCGGCGACGCGCCGTGGGACGCCGCCCCCGGGCACGACTTCGCCCTGGACGACGCCGAAGAGGGACTTCCGATGGCGCACGCCGTCGAGGTGAACGCGGCCGCCCACGAGGGCCCCGACGGCCTCACCCTCAGCGCCACCTGGACCTGGGCGGGCAACGCCCTCCCCGGGCCGTGGGTCCACGACCTGGCCCAGGAGTGGTTCACCATGCTGCGCTCCGTCGTCACCCACGCCGCACGCCCGGACGCCGGCGGACTGACCCCCTCCGACGTGTCCCTCACCCGGGTCAGCCAGGCCGACCTCGACACCTTCGAATCCCAGCTCGGAGCCCTGCTGTGATCCCTCTGTCCCACGCCCAGCAGCGGTTGTGGTTCCACGCCCGCGACGGCGCCGACGGCGCGCTCTACCACATCCCCGTCGGGCTCCGGCTGAACGGCGTCCTGGACCGCGCCGCCCTGCGCGCCGCCCTCGCGGACGTGAGCGCCCGCCACGAAGCGCTGCGCACCGTCTTCCCCGACGAGGCGGGCCGCCCGTACCAGCGGGTCCTGGAGCCCGCGGACGCCGCCCCGGCGCTCGCCGTCACCGACTGCCCGCCCGCCGAACGCGCCGGGCGGGCCGCGCAGGCCTCGTCCCGCCCCTTCGACCTGCGCACCGAACCGCCGCTGCGCGCCGACCTCTTCACCGACGGGGACGAGGACCACTACCTGCTCCTGGTCCTGCACCACATCGCGGGCGACGGCCACTCCGTCAACATCCTCGTGCGCGACCTGGCCGCCGCCTACACCGCCCGGACCGCCGGCCGGCCGCCCGAGTGGCCCGAACTGCCCGTCCAGTACCCGGATTACGCCCTGTGGCAGCGCGAACTCCTCGGCCCGGCCCAGGATTCCGACTCCCTGCACGCCCGGCTGCTCACCCACTGGGCGGAGGTCCTCGACGGCCTGCCCGACGAACTGGCGCTGCCCGCCGACCGGCCGCGCCCGGCCGTCGCCGCGCACCGGGGCGCGGTGGTGGAGGCACGGACCGACGCCGCCGCCCACGCGGGCCTGGCCGCACTGGCCCGGGACGGCCGCGCCACACCGTTCATGGCCGTCCAGGCAGCCTTCGCGGTCCTGCTCACCCGCCTCGGCGCCGGCACGGACCTGCCGCTCGGCTGCCCCGTCGACGGCCGCGACGACGAAGCCCTCACCGACCTCGTGGGGCTCTTCGTCAACACCCTGATCGTGCGCGCCGACACCTCCGGCGACCCGGCCTTCACGGAGGTGCTCGACCGGGTGCGCGCCGCCGCCCTGGCCACGTACGCCCACCAGGAACTGCCCTTCGAATCGCTGGTCGAACGCCTCAACCCGGCCCGCTCGGCGGCCCGGCACCCGCTCTTCCAGGTGGCCGTCGCCGCCCAGCGCACCGAGCCGCAGATCCCCGCCTTCGCGGGCCTGACCGCGCAGGTGGAGGCGGTGCGCACCGACACCGCCAAGTTCGACCTCACCCTGGAGGTCGAGGAACTCCACGACCCGGCCACCGGAGAACCCCGCGGCCTGGCCCTCGGCCTGGAGTACGCGAGCGACCTGTTCGACGAGGGAACGGCCCGGCGCCTGCTGGACCGGCTCGTCCATCTGATCGGCGCCGTCGTCCGCGAACCGGGGATCCCGCTCTCCGCGCTCGACGTCCTGCTGCCGGGGGAGCGCGCCGACCTCCTGGAGCACTGGCAGGGCGCGCCCGTCGCCACCGACGCCCGCACCGTCCACGAGGCCTTCGCGGAACGGGCCGCCGCCCACCCGGACCGGCCCGCCGTGCTCTGCGCCGGCCGCGGGACCACGTATGCCGAACTCGACGCGGCGGCCCAGCTGTTCGCCGGTCGCCTGCGCACCCTCGGCGTCCGCCCCGGCGAGGCCGTCGCCGTCCTCATGGACCGCTCGGCCGACCTGGTGGCCGCCTGCCTGGGCATCCTCAAGGCCGGGGCCGCCTACCTGCCGCTGGACGCCCGGGCCCCCGGTGCCCGTACCGAGGCCGTGATCGCCGCGTCCGGCGCCGCCGTCCTCGTCACCGACCTCCCGGAGGGCGAGCCGGTACCGGCGGGACCGCGCCACGTACTGCGCCCGGCCGAACCCACTGCCGAACGGGCCGCCGAAGGAGCCGGCGAAGCGGCTGCGACGGCCGGGCCGGCCGGACAACCCGACGCGCTCGCCTACCTGATGTACACCTCCGGCTCCACCGGCGCCCCCAAGGGCGTGGCCGTCTCCCACCGCGAGGTCGTCGCCCTCGCCACCGACCGCCGCTGGCGCGGCGGCGCGCACGAGCGGGTCCTGTTCCGCTCCCCGCACGCCTTCGACGCCTCCACCTACGAGCTGTGGGTGCCGCTGCTGAACGGCGGGCTCGTCGTCGTGGCACCCCCCGGCGACCTCGACGTCGACGCGCTGGCCCGGCTGATGACGGAGGAGAAGGTCACCGGGACCTTCCTCACCGCCACCCTCTTCAACGTCCTCGCCGACCGCTGCCTGCCCGCACTCGGCTCCCTGCACGAGGTGATGACCGGCGGCGAGGCCGCCTCCCCGTCCATGGTCCGCCGGGTCCGCGAGGCCTGCCCCCGCACCACCGTCACCAACGCCTACGGCCCCACCGAGGCCACCACCTTCGCCGCGACCTTCGCCGTGGGCCCCGGCCAGGAGGCACCCGACGGGCAGGTCCCCATCGGCCGCCCGCTCGACGGCACGCAGCTCCACGTCCTCGACGAACGGCTCGGCCTCGCCGCGCCCGGCGTCATCGGCGAGCTCTACATCGCCGGCGCCGGACTCGCGCAGGGCTACCTCGGCCGGGCCGCGCTGACCGCCGAACGCTTCGTCGCCTGCCCGTACGGCCCCCCGGGCGCCCGGATGTACCGCACCGGCGACCTCGCCCGCTGGAACGCCGACGGCCAGGTCGAGTACCTCGGCCGCGCCGACCGGCAGGTCAAGATCCGCGGGCTGCGCATCGAACCGGGGGAGATCGAGCACGCCCTGGCCGGCCACCCGGCGGTGGGCCAGGCCGCCGTCACCGTCGTGGACACGGCGGCCGGACCCGCGCTCGCGGGTTACGCGGTCCCGGCCGAGGGAGCCCCCGCGCCCACCCCGGCGGAACTGCGCGAGCACCTGCGCGCCCGGCTCCCCGACTACATGGTCCCCACCACCTTGACCCTGCTCGACGCCTTCCCCGTGACGGCCAACGGCAAGACCGACCTCGCCGCACTGCCCGTACCGGACCCGGCGGCGTCCGGCGCCCCAGGGGCCCACCAGGAGCCGCGCACCGACGAGGAGCGCGCCCTGTGCGCGATCTGGGAGCAGGTCCTCGGCCTTCCCCGGATCGGCGTCCACGACAGCTTCTTCGACCTGGGCGGGCACTCCCTGCTCGCCACCCAGCTGCTCGCCGAGGTCCGGGCACGGTTCGGGGCCGCCGTCGGCATCCGCCAGTTCTTCACCGGCCCCACCGTCGCCGAACTCGCCGCGGCCCTGCCCGCCGCGGCGGCCGCGGGCGCCGCCGCGCAGGACCCGCCGATCGTCCGCCGGGCCCGCCGCACCCAGACCGCCTGACCCCAGAAGGAACACCACCACCATGAACCACCCGCCGTCCACGCCCGCTCCCACACCCGCTCTCACCGCCGCGCCCACCCCCGCTCCCGCCGCCCGCTCGCTGGTCGAGGACGTCCTGCCGCTCTCCCCGCTCCAGGACGGCATCCTCTTCCACGCCCTCTTCGACGAGGACGAACGCGACGTCTACGTGGCCCAGTTGATCCTCGACCTCGACGGCCCCCTCGACCCGGACCGGCTGCGCGCCGCCGCCGACACCGTCCTGGAACGGCACGCCAACCTGCGCGCCGGCTTCCTGCGCCGCGCCACCGGCGAACCCGCCCAGGTCGTCCGGCGCGGCGTACGGACCCCCTGGCAGGAGGTGGACCTGACCGGGCTCGACGCGATCGAGCGCGCCGCCGCCGTCGACACCCTCCTCGCCGAGGACCGGGCCACCCGCTTCGACCTCGCCCGGCCTCCGCTGCTGCGCTTCACCCTCATCCGCACCGGCGCGCTCTCCCACCGGCTGCTGCTGACCTACCACCACATCCTGATGGACGGCTGGTCCTGGCCGGTCCTGGTGCGCGAACTCCTCGCCCTGCACCACGCCGACGACGCGCCGCTGGGCCCGGTCACCCCGTACTCCGCCTTCCTGAGCCGGCTCCACGGCCGCGACACCCTCGCCGCCCAGGACGCCTGGACCCGCGCGCTCGACGGCCTCGCGGGCGGCACCCGCACCGCGCCCGTGTCCCCGCCGCCCGGCACGGTCCTGCCCGACCGCGTCGAGACGTACCTCCCCGCATCCCTGACCGAGCGGCTGGGCGCCCTCGCGCGCGCCCACCGGATCACCTCCGGGACCCTCCTCCAGGGCGCCTGGGCGCTGCTGCTCGGCCGCCAGATCCGCTCCGAGGACGTGGTCTTCGGCGCCATCGTCAGCGGCCGCGACCCCGAACTGCCCGGCGTCGCCGACATCGTGGGCCTGTGCATCAACACCGTGCCGGTCCGCGTCCGCATCGATCCCGCCGAGTCGCTCGTCGCACTGTTCGAGCGGCTCCAGGACGAGCAGGCACGGCTGATCGACCACCACCACCTGGGACTGGTCGAGATCCAGCGGCTCGCCGGAGCGGGGGAGCTCTTCGACTCCTGCGTCGCCTTCCAGAACTATCCGGTGGACGCGGCCGGCCTCGCCGCCCTCGGCGCGGGCGGGCTCGAGGTCACCGGAGTCGACCCCCACGACGCCGCCCACTACCCGCTCTCGCTGACCGCGATCCCCGGCGACCGGCTGCGCCTGCAGATCGACTACCGGCCGGACGTCTTCGAACGGGACACCGCCCAGGCCCTGCTGGAACGCCTCGCCCGGCTCCTCCAAGCCGTCGCCGACGACCCGTCGTGCCCGGTGGGTACCGTGGACCTGCTCTCCCCGGCCGAACGCCACCGCGTCCTGGTCGAATGGAACGACACCGCCTGCGACGAGCAGTACGCGGAGGTCGTCGAGCGGGTACGCCAACAGGCCGAGCGCCGCCCCGAAGCCGTCGCCACCACCGACGACACCGGCCGCGAGCTGAGCTACGCGGCCCTCGTCGCCCGCGCCGACGCCCTCTCCCTGGCCCTGCTCGCCGACGGGGTCCGCCCCGGCGACCTGGTCGCCGTACTCAGCGAGCCCACCGCCCGCGTCCCCGTCGCGATGCTCGGCATCCTCGGCTCCGGAGCGGCGTACGTCCCCCTCGACCCCGAGGGCCCGGTCACCCGTACCGCCGACCTCCTCGCGAGCGGCGGGATCGCCCGGCTGCTCGCCGCCCCCGAACAGCGCGCCCGCGCCGAGGAGATCGCCGCCGCCGTCCCCGGCGGGCTGCCCGTCCTCGTGATCGACGACGCGGCCGCCGCCCCGGGCGAGCGGCCGGCACCGGCCGGCGGTCCCGACGCCCTCGCCTACGTCTGCTTCACCTCCGGCTCCACCGGCAAGCCCAAGGGCGCCATGGTCCACCGCCGGGGCATGAACAACCACCTCCTGGCCAAGGTCGAGGACCTCACCCTCGACGAGGGCGACCGCGTGGTGATGAACGCCCCGCTGACCTTCGACATCTCCGTGTGGCAGATGCTCGCCCCGCTGATCACCGGCGGACAGGTCCACCTCGTCTCCCGGGACACCGCCCGCGACCCCGCCGCCCTCTTCGGCGACGCCGCCCACCGGGGGATCACCGTTCTGGAGACCGTGCCGTCCTTCGTCCGCGCCGCCGTCGACCTGTGGGACACCGGGGTGCGCCCGCCGGCCCTGCCCGACCTGCGCTGGTTCATCGTCAACGGCGAGGTGCTGCCGCCCGAACTGTGCACCCGCTGGTACGCGCGCCACCCGCAGGCCGCGATCGTCAACGCCTACGGCCTCACCGAGTGCTCCGACGACAACACCCACGCCTTCATCCGGCCCGACGTGCACGCCCAGCTGGAACACGGCCGGCTGCCCGTCGGCCGCCCGCTGCGCAACAACACCCTCTACCTGCTGGACGCCGCGCTCGCGCCCGTACCGCCCGGCGTGCCCGGCGAGCTCTTCATCGGCGGCACCGGCGTGGGCCCCGGATACCTGCGCGACCCCCGCCGCAGCAGCGAGCGCTACGTCCCCGACCCCTTCAGTGCCGAGCCGGGCAGCCGCATGTACCGCACCGGCGACCTCGCCCGGATGCGGGCCGACGGCCAACTCGACTTCCTCGGGCGCCAGGACCACCAGGTCAAGGTCCGCGGCAACCGCATCGAACTCGGCGAGGTGGAGACCGCGCTGCGCGCCGTGCCCGGCGTGGGCGAGGCCGTCGTCGCCGTCGACCGGGACCACGCGGGCCAGCAGCGGCTCGTCTGCTACTTCACCGGAACGCCCACCGCCGAGGAGGTCCGCACGGAACTGGGCCGCAACCTGCCCAACTACATGGTCCCGTCGCTCTTCCTGCACCTGCCGCACTTCCCCCTGACCGTCAACGGCAAGCTCGACCGCAAGGCGCTTCCCGACCCGGCCACCGTGCACCGCCCGGTCGGCCGGCTGCCCTCGACCCCCGAGGAGAAGGCGGTCTGCGAGATCTTCGCTTCCGTCCTCGGCCTCCAGGAGGCGGGCATGGACGACGACTTCTTCTCCCACGGCGGCCACTCCCTCCTCGCCACCCGGCTGACCGGCCGCATCGGCACCGAGCTCGGGGTACACCTGGGCATCCGCGACCTCTTCGAGACGCCCACCCCGGCGGGCATCTCCGCCCGCCTGGCCGAGGCCGCGACCGCCCCCGCCGCCCCCGCCCGCCCCGCCCTGCGCCCCCGCTCCCGCGACGGGGCCTGACCGCACCCGACCGGGCCCGGTCGCACCCGACGGGGCCCGGCCGCGTCCCGACCGGGCCCGGTCGCACCCGACGGCGCCTGACCGCACCCGACCGGGCCGTGCCCCCGCGAAGAGCCCGCCCGCACCCCCAGGAGACACCACCACCATGAGCCCCACCGAGACCACCCCCGTGCCCCTGCGCATCGCGCACCGGGCCCGGATCGCACCCGAGGCCACCGCGGTCCGCGCAGCCGAGGGCGAGCTGACCTACCGCCAGTTCGACCGGCGGGCCCGGGCGGTGGCCGAGGAGCTGCGCGCCGCCGGCGCCGGACCGGAGGACACCGTGCTCCTGGGGGTGCGCCGGGGCATCCACTGGGCGGTGGGGCTGCTGGGCATCTGGTACGCGGGCGCGGCCGCCCTCCTCGTGGACCTCGACGCCCCCGACGAGCGGCTGCGCACCCTGCTGGAGGCCGCCGGCACCCGGCACGCCGTCGCCCCGGACACGTACGCGGCCGCGATGCTGCAACGCCGCACCGGACGCGCGTTGTTCTGGGCCTCCACGACCAGCGCCGCCCCCACGGCGGCGGCCGAACCGCCCGCCGGCATCGCCCCGGGCTCCCTCGCCTACGTGCTCTTCACCTCCGGCTCCACCGGGCTGCCCAAGCCCGTCGCGGTCGGCCACGCCGGACTCGCCGCGCAGGTCCGCACCCTGGCCGAGCGCTACGCGCTGACCGCCGAGGACGCGGTGCTGCAGTTCGCGGCCCCGGCCTTCGACGTCTGCCTGGAGGAGGCGCTGCCCACCTGGTGCACGGGCGGCACGGCGGTCTTCGTCACCGACAACGTCCTCTCGCCCGCCGAACTGGAGCCGTTCCTCGCCGAACAGCGGATCGGCGTCGTCAACCTGCCCACCCCCTACTGGACGCAGTGGGCCAAGGACCTGGAGCGCACCCCGCGGGCCCTGCCGGGCACCCTGCGCCGCGTGGTGATCGGCAGCGACGCGGGCCGGACCGCGGACCTGGTGAACTGGGCGGCCGCCGGCCACCCCCCGGTGGTCAGCTGCTACGGCCTCACCGAGTCCACGATCACCGCCACCTCCTACGAGCCCGGACCGGCGGAACTGGCCGGCTTCGCGGGCGACGAACTGATCCCGCTCGGCGAACCGCTGGCGGGCGTACGCGCCTACGTCCTCGACGAGGAGCTGCGCGAGGCGCCCCCCGGCGCCCCGGGCGAGCTGTACCTGGCGGGCTCCTGCCTGGCCCGCGGCTACCACGGCCGGCCGGCGCTGACCTCCGAGCGGTTCGTCGCCGACCCGTTCGCCGGCGTCCCGGGCGAGCGCATGTACCGCACGGGCGACCGGGTCACGCGGGCCCCCGGCGGCCCGCTCGTCTTCCTCGGGCGCGCCGACGACCAGGTCAAGATCCGCGGCCACCGCGTCGAACTCAAGGAGGTGGAGGCGGCCGTGGCCGCCCACCCGGACGTGGTGGACGTGGTCGCCCGCGCCGTCGCGGCGGCCGACGGACCGCAGCTGGCCGCCTGGGCCGCCGTCACCCCCGGCAGCGACCTGACCCCGGACGCCCTGCGCCGTCACCTTCTGGCCAAGGTGCCCGGATACCTGGTGCCGGCCGCCGTGACACTGATGGAGCGGCTGCCGCGGACCCCCGGCGGCAAGCTCGACCCGCGGGCGCTTCCCGCGCCCGCCCCCCGATGAACCAGCGACCCGCGGACCCCGTCCGCACCCAGACAAGGAACGCACCCGTGTCCGTCACCACCGACGAGCCCACCGATTCCGAGCAGAGCGTGCAGCGCCGCCGGCGCAGGGACTTCCGCCTCTTCATGTCCTCGCACATCTGCAACGAGCTGGGCGGCAGCATCACCTACGTCGCCCTCCCGCTGATGGCGGTGCTCACCCTGGACGCCTCGGCGATGCAGGCGGGCCTGCTGGCCGCCGCGGAACACGCGGCCTTCCTGGTACTGGGCCTGCCGGCGGGGGCCTGGGTCGACCGGATGCGCAGGCGCCGCGTGATGATGGCCGCCGACCTGGCGCGCACCGTCCTGCTGACGGCGCTGCCGGTGGCCTACCTGCTCGACCTGCACTCGATGCCGCTGCTGTACGCGGTCGCCCTGCTGCTGGGCTGCGCCCGGCTGTTCGGTGACGTGGCAGACCAGAGCTACCTGCCGACGCTCATCGGCAAGGACACCCTGATCGCGGGCAACTCGAAGCTGGAGACGGTGCGGTCGGGCGCGGAGTTCGCCGGCCCCGGTATCGCCGGCTTCCTGGTGCAACTGCTCGGCGCCGCCGGGACGCTGGCCGGCCAAGCCGTCACCTCGCTGGTCTCCGTGGTGCTGCTGGGGCGGATCGGCGCCCGCGAGGAGAAGCCCGAGCCCGCCCCCCGCCGCCACCTGCTGCGGGACATCCGCGAGGGGCTGGGCTACGTCCTGGGCCACCGCATCCTGCGGCTCATCGCCCTCAACACCGCCGCCGTGAACCTGTTCCTCAGTGCGGTGATGGCCATCGAGGTGCTCTTCCTGACCCGGACCGTGGGGCTGCCGCCCGCGGCCGTCGGCTGGGTGTTGACGACGGCCACGATCGGTTCGGTGCTCGCGGCGACGGTCGCCGACCGGGTGACCCGGGCCGTCGGCGCGGCCCGGCTCACGTGGCTGTCCCTCCTGGTGACCATGCCCTTCGGGCTCCTGCTCCCGCTCGCCGACAAGGACTGGAGGATCGGCCTGTTCGTCCTGGGCTCGTTCGTCCAGTCGGCCGGTGTCACCCTCTACAACATCTGCCAGGTCACCTACCGGCAGACCGTCTGCCCGCCGCACCTGCTCGGCCGGATGACCGCCACGATGCGCTTCCTCGTGTGGGGCGTCCTGCCGCTGAGCGGTCTGCTGGCGGGGCTCCTCGGTGAACTGCTGGGCGTGCGGAACGCGCTGTGGCTGTGCGCCGCGGCCCTGTCGGTGGCCCCGCTGGTCCTGCTGTGCTCCCCGCTGCGCCGGATGCGCGAGTTCGAGGACGCGGCCCCGGGTGCCGGGGCCACGGCCGGGCGACCGGCTCAGTAGCCCAGCCGGAAGGCGATGTGGGTGAGCTGGGTCCGGTTCACCGCACCGGTCTTGCTGCGCAGCCGCCGCAGGTACGTGTCGACCGTGTGCGGGCTCAGCCCCATCCGGCAGGCGATCATCCGGTACGTGTGCCCCTGCGCGAGGTAGGCGAGGACCTCCTGCTCGCGGGGGGTCAGGGCGGGCAGTTCCGGTGCGGGGGCGGTGAGGGTGCTGTCCAGCATGTGGGGCTCCGGATTCCGGATCGATGGTGAAGGGGAGCGGCGGGGCGCCACCCCGGGCGACGGTGCGATCACGCTGTGTGTGATCGCACCGTTTCGGTCGTCCCGGGTCCTGAAGTGGCCGGATGCCCGCCGCTGTTCGTCCCGCTCAGCCTTTCGTGCTGCATATCCTGGCGCCAGGGGGCGGGCACCTCACCAAGGTGCCTGGCAGCAAAGCGACCCGGGGTGAAAAGTGCAAAGTGGGGCAATGCAAACATCTGATGTGGTGCCGGATCCGAAGAATGCCGATGTTGACATCGATGTCTACGGCTGGGTGCTCGAACACCGCACGGTGGACGTGGACGCGGTGGCCGCCGGTACGGGGCGCGACCCGGACGAGGTCCGCGGCAGCGTGGCGCGTCTACGCGCGTCACGCCTGCTGCACGTGAGCCCGGTGGACCCGTCGGTCGCCTTCGCGGTGGCCCCCGACACCGCGGCCGAGCAGCTCGTCGCGCCCCTGGAGGCGCAGATCCGTGACCAGCAGCGGGAGATCAGCGGGATCCGCGAGGACCTCGGGCGTTTCCTGCCGCACTACTTGGGCCGCCGCTCCACGGGGGAGTCGCTGGAGGTCCTGGAGAGCCTGGAGGACGTGCGCGGGGCACTGAACCGGGCCTCGCTCAACTGCACCACCGAGATGCTCAGCTCGCAGCCCGGGGGCGGCAGCAGGGTGCCGGAGGCGATGCAGGAGGCGCTGCGGCGGGACGAGACGATGCTCCAGCGGGGCATCTCGATCCGCACCCTCTACCACCACACGGCCCGGTTCAACGGGCCGAGCCAGGCCTATGTCGCGGCCACGTCCGTCCTGGGGGCGCAGTACCGCACGGCGCACGAACTCTTCGGCCGGCTCATCGCCTTCGACCGGGAACTGGCCTTCATTCCGGTCGCCGACGGCAGCTGGGGCGCCGTGGTGATCCGCGAGCCCTCGACCGTCGCCTACCTGTGCAACATCTTCGACCAGACCTGGGACCTGGCCTCGCCCTTCTCGGCCGCGGCCGGCCAGGGGCTGGAGGAGGTCGCCCGGGAGATCCATGAAACGATCATCCGGTTGCTCGCGGCCGGGCTGAAGGACGAGGCCATCGCCCGGCGCCTGGGCATGTCGCTGCGCACGGCCCGGCGCCACATCGCCGACATCATGCAGGAGCTCGGTGCGGGCAGTCGCTTCCAGGCGGGTGTGGCGGCCGCCGCGCGCGGCCTGCTGGACCGGGGCGCCGAGGCCGAGCAGGCGGCCGAGGCCGTGGCGGGGGCGGACGGCACGGTAGCGCCCTCCTGACCTCGGTGTCACGCGTTCTCGTGGCTGTCGCAGGTGGCGGGCGTGTCGCATGCTGCTGGGATGGGAGCTGTCGAGTCGCCGAACAAGAGGGGCACGTAATGGACATGACGGACGCAGGCTGCGAGCGGGGGACCCCGCACCTGCGGGAGATCGTCCTGTTCCTCTCGGTCCACTTGGACCGGGCACCGGGTGTGCTGTGGCCCGAGTACGACAATCCGGCGTTCGGCGACGCCGACGACGCCGACGACGCGGGCGCGCTCCCGGCGGAGGGCGGTGTACGGCCGGCCCAGGCGGACCGGTTCACCGCCGAACTGGGCGCCCTGACCGGCCTGTCCGTCCGGCTGGACCGGGTGGAGACGCCCGGATCCACCCAGGGCGGGGGCGCCGACGCCGTCTGGACCGCGCAGCCCGAGGGCCGGGAGCACCTCCTGGTCCACCAGATCGCCGGCGCCGTGACCTGGCAGCTGACGGGGACCGGTGAGAGCGGCCGGCCGGAGTCCTTCCAGTGCCGGCTGCTGCCGGGCGAGTTGCTGTACGTACCGGCGGGCTGGTCGCGCCGGTACATCGACGCGCAGGGAGCCCAGTACGCCGTCGTCTGCCTCGGCCCCCGGGGCGGCTGAGGGCGGCCGCGCCGCGGCGGGCGGGCAGGACGGCAAAAGGGGGGAGGGAGGATCGCGACGGCGATCCTCCCTCCCCCCTTTCGGCAGGCCCTGACGGGCCGGCCGGGTCAGCCGCCCCAGGAGCTGTCGGCCGTGTCGCGGTTGCGGTGGCCGAGCGTGCCCGTCCCGATCGTGACCACCCGTCCGTCGGCCGTCACGATCTGGCGCGTCGTCGGGGCCGTGGTGGTGTTCTCCCCGCCGGTGGTGGTCGTCGCGGTGGTCGTGGCCGAGGTGTCGTCGGCGGCCTGCGCGACGCCGGCCGCGGGCAGCAGCAGGGCGGACGCGGTCACGGACAGGGCGATGACATAACGCTTGAGCATGGGATCCCCAGGAAGACGAGCGGTCTGGTGTGGGCGCGGAGTGCTTCGTGGGCCGTCCGCGCCGGTCGGTGCAGGACCAACCTTGCCGTGCCCCGGGCGCTCCGGCGGCCGATCCGACAGCTCATCAAGCTGCCTGGCCCGATGGTGAGGGGCCGCAAAAATGGACGAACTATGCCTGTTCGGTCAGGATTTTGGCCCCCGATGCGGCCGGTGCGTCGTGCGCGCGCCCGGCCGGCTCCTTCGAAGCCTCCGCGATCCCCGAAGTCCCCGCGCCGCTGCGGGCGTCGAGCCCCCGCCACACCGGGAAGACCAGCGGCGCCAGAGTGACCGCGAGGTACAGCGCCCCCGTACCCAGCAGCGCCGCCACCAGCCCCGAGGCGTCGAGGACCAGCCCCGCACCCAGCATGCCCAGCGGGGTCGCCGCCAGCGCGGCGGCCACCAGCAGGCCGAACACCCGCCCCCGCACCTCCTCGGGCACCCGCTCGTAGGCCACCGACATCATCAGCGGCCCCACCACCCCCGACCCGATACCGGACACGGCCAGCACCGCCAGCAGCACCGGCACCCGCGGCTCGGCCGCCAGTACCGCACAGCGCACCGCCCCGACCAGGACGAAGGCCCCGACGAAGACCGCGCGCCGCGGCAGCCGGTGGCCCGCCCAGCCGTACAGGGCCGCCCCGAGCAGGGCGCCCGCCCCCATCGCCGTGATCATCGCCCCGAACAGGGCGCTGCTGCGCAGCACCTGGGTTCCGTAGGCCGGGTAGAGGACCCCGTTCAGCGCCCCGTCCAGGGCGTTGGTCAGCATCAAGACCCCCACCATCGCCCCCAGGAGCCGGTCCCGGCGCAACTGCGCCAGCCCGAAACGCAGTTCCCCGGCGTACGAGCCGCCCGGCGCCCCGTCGGCCGGACGGGACCGCGGCACCACCGCAACCAGGGCAGCCACCAGCAGGGCGCACAGCGCCATCGCCGCCATGTCCGCGTACAGGGTGCGTACGGGGCCGGCGGTCGCGATGAGCAGACCGGCCAGCGGAGCCCCCGCCATCATGCCGATCCGGCGGGCCCCCTCGACGCATCCGGTGGCCCGCTCCGCCGTCACCCCGGCGCGCTGCATCGCAGCGGGCAGCAGCAGCTGCTTGGAGGTGTCGGACGGCCCGCGGGCCGCCCCCACCAGGAAGACCAAGGCGGTCAGGACGGGCAGGTTCAGGGCGTCCCAGGCGTGCAGGAGCGGGATCAGGCTGATCGCCGCGGCCGTCAGCAGGTCCGCCCCCACGCTCGTCGCGCGTACCGGCAGCCGGTCGACCACCGGACCCGCGAGCACGGCGGAACACAGCAGGCCCAGCACCTCGGCGGTGGCGACGAGCCCCGTCCGGGTGCCGCTGCCGGTGCTGTGCAGGACGAACCAGGGCACGGCGACCAGGGTCGCCGCCATGCCGAGCGAGGAGATCCCGGAGGCCGCCACCAGGGCGGCCAGCGGGGTGAGGCGGCGCGACGATGCGGAGCCGCCCGGATACGAGCCGGTCATAGGGGTTCCTTCCGGCACCGCCGCGCCGCCCCGGCGGCCCGCGATGCGGACCGCCGGAGCGGCGTGGTGCCCGGGGATCGTCGGGTCAGCCGGCCATGTTCATGCGGAGGCTGAGCGGGCGCATGTCGGTCCACACCCGCTCGATGTGCTCCAGGCACGCCTCCTTGGTGCCGCGCACGCCCTGGTCGTGCCAGCCCAGCGGGACGGGCCGGCCGGCCTCCCAGAGGGAGCACTGCTCCTCGTCGTTGGCCACGACCAGGTACTGCTGCGGGGACGCGTCGTTCACGGTGTTCTCCAGGACGGATCGGTGATGCGGAAGGGCCATCGGGGTGGGTGGAGTGGGGTGGGTCAGCGGGGCAGGGCCGCGGCGAGCAGCTGCGCCAGAGCGGCGCAGTGCGGGGGGTCCACCAGGTCGTGGTGGTTGCCCGGGACCGCGGCCCGTACGACGGCCCCCGCGGTGCGCGGCCGCCAGGCCGCCGGGTCCACCAGCGGGGTCGCGAGCTCGGGGTGCCGCTCGTCGACCGTGAACAGGTGCAGGTCGACACCGAGTACGGCGTCGGTGCGGTAGGCGGCGGAGGCCGCGCCGTTCGCCTCGGCGACCCGCAGCAGCCTGCGCAGGGCCTCCGTGGGGGACGTACGCGGGAGGGTGCCCTCCTCGCGGCCGCGGCGCACCAGGACGTCGAGCAGTTCCTCCTCGTCCAGTTCGCGCGCCGAGCCGGCGTCGAGGCCCGCCGCGATGCCGTACCGCAACAGGTCCGGATCGCCCGGCCCGGCCGCAGCGGACCGGCTGCCGGCAGCGGCACCCGGCGCGGCCGCGTCGATCAGCCCGAGGAAGGCCACCTCCTCACCTGCGGCCTCCAGCCGGGCGGCCATCTCGTAGGCCACCATCCCGCCGAACGACCAGCCGGCGAGGAGGTACGGGCCCTGCGGCTGCTCCTCGCGGAGCGCGGCCAGGTAGCGCTCGGCCATCTCGGGCACCCGCTCCAGCGGCGTCTCACCGGTGTTGTAGCCCACGGACTCCAGGCCGAGGACCCGCCGGGCGCCCCCGGGACGGGCGGACAGGTCCCGCACCAGGTCCCGGTAGCAGACGACGTCGCCGCCCCGCGGATGGACCAGGACCAGCGGCGGCCTGGACGGGTCCCCGTCGGCGAGCGGGACCAGCAGCCTGGCTGCGGCCGCCCCCGCCTGCGGCAGCGCCTCGCAGAGCAGCTCGACGGTACGCCGGCGGAAGACCATGTTCAGCGGCAGCTCCACCCCGAACTCCCGGCGCACGGCCGCCATCAGGGCGAAGGCCTTGAGCGAGTGGCCGCCGAGCGCGAAGAAGTCGTCGCGCACCCCGATCGGGGACATGCCGAGGGTCTGCTCCCACAGCCGCGCCATCCGCAGCTCGGTGGTGTCGCGCGGGGCGATCCGCCCCGCGCCCCCGCCGCGCACCGCGTCCGCCGAAGGAGCGGGCAGCGCCTTGCGGTCGAGCTTGCCGTTCGGGGTGAGCGGGAGCCGGTCCAGCGCCGTGAGGACGGCCGGCACCATGTACTCGGGGAGGTCCTGGCGCAGGAAGTCGCCGAGCTCCTGGAGCTCGCCCGTCCCCTCCCGCCAGGTCACGTAGCCGGCCAGCACGGCGTCCACTCCCGTGCCGTGGACGGCCACGGCGGCCGCCGCCACCCGCGGGTGGCGGGCGAGCGCGGACTCGATCTCGCCGAGCTCCATCCGGTGGCCGCGCACCTTGACCTGGCCGTCGGCCCGGCCGCGGTACTCCAGGCCGCCGTCCGCGAGGCGGCGTACGAGGTCACCGGTGCGGTACAGCCGCTCGCCCGCCGCGTACGGGTCGGGTACGAACCGGTCCGCGGTCAGCGCCGGCCGCCCGTGGTAGCCGCGGGCCACCCCGTCACCGCCGATGTAGAGCTCGCCGAAGACGCCGACCGGTACCGGCCTCAGGTTCGCGTCCAGCACGTGCAGCCGGGTGTTGGCGAGCGCCGAGCCGATGGGCACCGGCCCGTCACCGACCGGACCGGACAGCCGGTGGGCCGTGGACCAGACGGTGGTCTCCGTCGGCCCGTACACGTTGCGGACCGTGCCCAGCGCCGTGCGCATCCGCTCGGCCAGGGCCGGCGGCAGCGCCTCGCCGCCGCACAGGGCCCGTACGCGGGGCGCCTGCCAGCCGGACTCCATCAGCTGGTGCCAGGTCGCCGGGGTGGCCTGGACGACCGTGACCGGCGCCGCGTCCAGCTCCTTCGCGAGGAGGGTGCCGTCCCGGGCGGTGTCCCGGTCGACGACCCGTACGGTCGCACCGCACACGAGCGGGACCAGCAGCTCCAGCACGGCGATGTCGAAGGAGGCGGTGGTGACGGCCGCGACCGTGTCACCGGCCGTCAGCTCCAGCCTGCGCACCATGTCCCGGGTGAAGTTGGCCAGCGCCCGGTGCGGGACGGTCACCCCCTTCGGGCGTCCCGTGGAGCCCGAGGTGTACAGGGCGTACGCCAGCTGCTCCGGCTCCGGGGCCTGCTCCGGCCGCACGGGTCCGAGGTCGCCGCCCGCGGGGGCGGCGGCCCCGGCCAGGGCGTCGAGGTCCACCACGGCGACCCCGTCCGGCGCCCCGGGAGCGCCGGGCAGACCCGACACCACCAGGACCCGGGCGCCGCTGTCCGCGAGCATGTAGCCGATCCGGTCGGCCGGATACCCGGGGTCCACGGGCACGTACATGCCGCCGGAACGCAGCACGCCCAGCAGCGCCGCCGGAAGCAGCACGGAGCGCTCCGCGCACACGGCCACCGCCGTCTCCGGACCCACGCCCAGGCGGGCCAGCTCCCGGGCCAGCCGACCCGATGCCTCCCACAACCCGGCGTACGTCAGGGCCCGTTCACCGTCGTCCACGGCGACGGCCCCCGGCGTACGGGAGACCTGCTCGCCGACGAGCACGGGGAGCGCCCGGCCGGCGCCCGGCTCGGCGACCCCGCGGCCCGCGTCCAGCAGCCGGGCCTCCTCGGCCGCACCCATCAGGGGCAGGGCGCCCAACGGGGTGGCGGGATCGGCCACCGCGGCCGCGAGCAGCTCGGCCAGCGCCGACGTCATCCGCTCGACGCTCGCCCGGTCGAAGAGGTCGGTGGCGAACACCGCCTCGCCGCGCAGCGCTCCCTCCTCCTCGACGAAGTACAGCGACAGGTCGAACTTCGAGGCGCCACTGGCCAGCGAGAGCGGTTCCACGTCCAGTCCGGGCAGGGCGGGCGGCTTCGAGGCCTCCTCGTCGAGCACCAGCATCACCTGGAACAGCGGGTTGCGGCTCAGGTCGCGTTCTGGCCGCACTTCCTCCACCAGGCGCTCGAAGGGCACTTCCTGGTGGGCGTACGCACCCAGGGCCGTCTCACGGGCCCGGTCCAGCAGCTCGCCGAAGCCGGGATCGCCGGACAGGTCGGTGCGCAGCACCAGGCTGTTGACGAAGAAGCCGATGAGCGGCTCCAGTTCGGTGCGGTCGCGACCGGCGATGGGGGAGCCCACCGCCACGTCCTCGCCGCCCGACCAGCGGGCCAGGAGGGCCTGGAAGCCTGCCAGCAGGACCATGAACAGGGTCGCGTCGTGCCGGCGGCCCAGGTCGCGCAGGTCCCGCAGCAGCGGCTCGGGCAGTTCGAAGGAGAACTGCTCGCCGCGCCCGGACGGGGTGGCCGGCCGGGGCCGGTCGGTGGGCAGGTCCAGCGGGGCGAGCCCGTCGAGCCGCCCCCGCCAGTAGTCCAGGGTGCCCGCGAGGGCGTCACCGCTCAGCCGTTCGCGCTGCCAGGACGCGAAATCGCGGTAGGAGACGGCGAGTTCCGGCAGCGGCTCGGCCCCTTCGAGGGTGCGGGCCCGGTAGGCGGCGAAGAACTCCCGCCAGAACACCCCCACCGACCAGCCGTCGAAAGCGATGTGGTGGGCGACGATCACCAACAGGTGCTCCTGCGGGGCGATCCGCACCAGCCGGGCCCGCAGCGGGCCCGCCGCGGCCAGGTCGAAGGGAAGCGCGGCGTCCTGCGCCGCCAGCTCCCGTGCCCGCTCCCCGGCCGCCGCCCCCAGCTCCGACAGGTCGGTGAACAGCGGGGTGAACATCGAGGCCGGACCGGGCACGACACGGGCCGCGAAGAGCCCCTCGCCGCCGCTCTCCCCGCTCTCCTCGATCCGCGAGCGCAGCACCTCGTGCCGGGCCACGACGTCCGCCAGCGCGCCCAGCGCGGCGGCGCGGTCCAGCTCCCCGGTCAACCGCACGGCGCCGGGCATGTTGTAGTCGGGCCGGCCCGGCTGGAGCCGGTCCAGCAGCCACAGCCGCTGCTGCCCGAAGGACAGTGGGCCCGGCCCCACGGGCAGCGCGGGGATCACCGGCTCCGACGCGTCCGCCGCACCCAGCGAGGCCAGCGCCCGGGCCAGGTCCTCGGCCACCGGGTGCCGGAAGAGCAGCTGCATGGGGATGTCCAGCTCCAGCAGGGCGCGCAGCCGGGAGATGACCCGGGTGGCGCGCAGCGAGTGCCCGCCGCGCTCGAAGAAGTGGTCGCGGACCCCGATGGGGCCCTCCCCGAGCACCTCCTCCCAGACCTCGACGACCGTCCGCTCCAGCGCGGTGCGCGGGGCGACGTGCGCGCGGTGGCCGCCGGCGGTGCCGGCCTCCGGCGCGGGCAGCGCCCTGCGGTCGGTCTTCCCGTTCGGCGTCAGCGGCAGCGCGTCCAGCACCACCAGCGCGGACGGCACCATCGCGGCCGGCAGGGCCGCGCGTACGAAGTCCAGTACGGCGGCCGGATCGCCGCCCCCGTCCCGCCAGACGACGTACGCGGCGAGCATCCGGTCGGCTCCCTCGCCGTGCGCGGCGGCCACGGCCCGGGCGACGTCCGGGTGGCGCAGCAGGGCGGCCTCGACCTCGCCGAGTTCGATGCGGTGGCCCCGGACCTTGACCTGGTTGTCCCGGCGGCCGTGGAACTCCAGCACCCCGTCGGAGCGCAGCCGCGCCAGGTCACCGGTGCGGTACATGCGCGCGCCGGGCGGACCGTACGGGTCCGGCGGATACGCCTCGGCGGTGCGGGCGGGATCGCCGAGGTAGCCGCGGGCCACCCCGCGTCCGGCGATGAAGAGTTCACCGATCGCTCCCCGGGGCAGCGGTTCGAGGTGTTCGCCGAGCACCAGCACGCGGGCGCCGGGCAGCGGCCGCCCGATGGGGATGCGGCCCGCCTCGATGTCGGCGTCCGTCACCTCGTGGTAGGTGGTGGTGTTGGTGCACTCCGTCGGGCCGTACTGGTTGACCAGCCGCAGCCGGCCGGGCGTGCCCAGGGCGTGCGCGGCCCGGGCCAGCCCGGGCGTCAGCGCCTCACCGGTGGTCATCACCAGCCGCAGGGCCGGCGAGGGCCCCTGTCCCGCGGCCACGGCGCCGACCAGCGGCTCCAGCATCGACGGGACGATCGACAGCAGCGCCGTCACGTCCTCGGCGTGCAGCAGCCGGGCCAGGGCGTCCGGATCCCCGGACTCGTCCTGGGAGGCGAGGACGATCCGGCCGCCGGTGGTCAGGGGGGCGAACAGGTCACGGACCGACGGGTCGAAGGTCAGCGCCGTACGGGCGAGCACCGCGTCGTCGGGCCCGAGCCCGAAGGTGGAGGTGAGCGCCGCCAGATAGCCGGTGATCGCGGCGTGCGTGACGGCCACGCCCTTGGGGCGGCCCGTGGACCCCGAGGTGTACAGCAGGTAGGCGAGGTGTGCGGGGGAGGCCGTGGCGGGCGGCTCCGTGGCGGGCAGGGCGTCCACCCGGTGCTGCTCGGCGTCCAGGTCGAGGTCCAGGACCGGTACGGCGCCGGCCAGGTCCGCGGGCAGCCCGCCGGGCAGGCCCGCCGTCAGCACCAGCCGGGCGCCGCTGTCGGCCAGGACCGTGCGGAGCCGCTCGGCCGGGTGCCCCGCGTCGAGGGGCAGGTAGGCACCGCCGGCCTTCAGGACCGCGAGGACACAGACCAGCATGCGCAGGTCGCGCCCGGCCAGCACGGCCACCGTGGTCTCCGGGCCGGTCCCGAGCTGCCGCAGCCGGTGGGCCAGCCGGTTGGCGGCCGCGTCGAGCTCCGCGTAGCTGGTGGTGCGGCCCGCGCAGGTCACGGCGGGGGCGTCCGGCCGCAGCCGGGCCGCTTCCGCCACCAGGGAGTGCAGGGTCCGGTCCGCCGGCCGGTCCGCGCGCGGCCCCGGCTCCTCCCCGAGCAGGGCGGCGTGCTCCTGCGGGGACAGGACGTCCAGCCGGGACAGCGGCGCGTCGGGCTCCTCGGCGGCGCCGGCCAGCAGCCGCAGGTAGTGCGCGCCGAACCGCTCGACCGTGGCCCGGTCGAAGAGGTCCGTCGCGTACTGCACCGTGCCCGTCAGACCGCCCGCGTGCTCCGTCATGGCGAGGCTGAGGTCGAACTTGGCCGTCCCGTTGGAGGTGTCGAGGTCCTCGACCTCCACACCGTCCAGCGGCAGGGCGGCGAGCTGTTCGGGATGCAGCTGGAACAGCACGTCGAACAGCGGGTTGCGGCTGAGGTCGCGCTCCGGCCGCAGCTCCTCCACCAGCCGGTCGAAGGGGACGTCCTGGTGCTCGTACGCGGCGAGTGCGGTGCGGCGCACCCGGCCCAGCAGTTCGCCGAAGGCCGGGTCGCCGGACAGGTCGGTGCGCAGGACGAGGGTGTTGACGAAGAAGCCGATGAGCGGCTCCAGTTCGGTGCGGTCGCGGCCGGCGATGGGCGAGCCCACCGCGATGTCGGCCTGGCCCGTGTAGCGGGCCAGCAACGCCTGGAAGCCGGCCAGCAGCACCATGAACAGGGTGGCGCCGCGCTCCCGGGCCAGCGCGCCGAGCCGCTCGGCGAGTTCGGCCGGGACCTCGAAGACGAAGGAGTCGCCCGCGCCGGAGCGCACCTGCGGCCGCGGCCGGTCCGTGGGCAGTTCCAGCGCCGGGAGCCCGGCCAGGGCCTCCCGCCAGTGGGCGATCCCCGCGTCGGCCCCGCCGTTCGCCAGCCGGCTCTGCTGCCAGTGGGCGAAGTCCCCGTACTGGACGCTCAGTTCCGGCAGTACGGCTTGCTCGCCGCGGCGCAGCGCCGCGTAGGCGCCGGACAGCTCCCGCCACAGCACCGGCATCGACCAGCCGTCGCCGACCGTGTGGTGCAGGACCAGGACGAGGAGGTGCTCGTCGTCCGCGACCCGCACCACGCGGGCCCGCAGCAGGGGAGCGGAGCCCAGGTCGAAGGGGGTGGCGGCATCCGCGTGGGCCAGGCCGAGCGCCCGCGAGCGGGCCTCCTCCGGGGGCAGGTCCCCCAGGTCGGTGCGGACGGGGGCGAAGACCTCCGGCGCCTCCACGGTCTGTACGGGGCCTAGCGGGCCCTCGGTGATCCGGGAGCGCAACACCTCGTGCCGGGTCACCACCGTGCTCAGCGCGGCGGCCAGCGCGTCGGCGTCGAGCGGGCCCCGCAGCCGGGCCGCGACGGGGATGTTGTAGTCGGGGCGGCCGGGCTGGAGCTGGTCCAGGAACCACAGGCGCTGCTGGGCGAAGGACAGCGGCGCGGGCTCCCCGGCGGGCCGGGCGCCGATCGCCGTGACGGCGGTCGCGGTCGAGGCCGTGCCGGCCGCGTCCGTACGCAGGGCGTCCAGCGCCGCGGCGAACCGTTCCAGCGTCGGGTGCTCGAAGAGCAGCCGCAGCGGCACCCCGGTGCCCAGGCGGGCGCCGAGCCGCGAGACGGCGCGGGTGGCCCGCAGGGAGTGTCCGCCGAGCGCGAAGAAGTCGTCGTGGCGGCCGATCCGCTCGGTGCCCAGCACCTCGCCCCACACCGACGCGGCGAGTTCCTCCATCGGCGTCGCCGGTGCGGCGAACTCGGCCCGGCGCACCCCCTCCTCGGGCGGAGCGGGCAGCGCGCGCCGGTCCAGTTTTCCGTTCGGGGTGAACGGCAGCGCGTCGAGCGGCACGATCGCCGAGGGCAGCATGTACGCGGGCAGCCGTACGGCGAGTACCCGGTGCAGCTCGGCCGGCTCGGCCGCCCGCCCCTCCGTGGGCACCACGTAGGCGACGAGCCGCTGCTCGCCGGGGGCGTCCTCGCGGACCACCACCGCGGCGTGCCCGACCTGCGGGCAGCGGGTCAGCTCGGCCTCGATCTCGCCCGGCTCGATGCGGTGGCCGCGGATCTTGACCTGCTGGTCGCTCCGGCCGAGGTAGTCGACGGCGCCGTCGGGGCGCCGCCGGGCGAGGTCGCCCGTCCGGTACATGCGGGCGCCCGGGGCGCCGTACGGATCGGGGGTGAACTGCCGCGCGGTCAGGCCCGGCCGGCCCAGGTAGCCGCGGGCCACGCCGGTGCCGCCGATGCACAGCTCGCCGACGGCGCCCTGCGGCACCGGGCGACCGCGCTCGTCCAGGACGTAGAGGCGGGTGTCGTCCAGCGCGGTGCCGATGGGGATCCGGCCGTCCACGACGGCTCCGGCGCGCGGGTCCAGCCGGTGCCGCGTGGCGAAGGTGGTCGTCTCGGTGGGCCCGTAGACGTTGACGAGGACGGTCTCGGGCGCCTGCTCCAGGGCGCGGGCGAAGGAGTGCGGGGAGGCGGCCTCACCGCCCGTCCACACCTCCCGCACGTGCGTCAGGAGCTCCACGCACTCCTCGACCACCAGGTTGAAGAGGGCGGCCGTGAGGAACAGCGATGTGATCCGGTGCTCCTGCACCAGCCGGGTCAGGGCCGCGGTGTCCACCCGGCCGGGCGGCGCCATGACCACCTGTCCGCCGGACAGCAGCGGCACCCACAGTTCGTACGTCGAGGCGTCGAACGACAGCGGGGAGTGCGCCAGCACCCGGCGGTGCGCGGCGCCGAAGGAGGTGTCCCGGGCGAGCGCCGCGACGTTGGCGTGCGTGACGCCGATGCCCTTCGGCTCGCCCGTGGAACCGGAGGTGTACATCACGTACGCCAACTGGTCCGGCGAGCAGGGCGGGTACGGACCCGGTGCGGCGGCCGGGGCCCCGGCCACCGGGCCGGTCGCGTCGAGCACCGGCACCGGCGAGGTACTAACGGCCTCGTGGCCGGCCGTCGCCGCATCGGCGAGCAGCAGGCGGGCGCCGGTCCGCTCCAGCATCCAGTGCAGCCGGGCGACGGGGAACCCCTCGCCGAGCGGGACGTAGAGCCCGCCGGCCTTCAGGACGGCCAGGATCGCCACCGGGAGGTGGACCGAGCGCTCCATCAGCAGGGCCACCGGCGATTCGCGCACCACCCCGGCGTCGGCCAGTCGGGCCGCCAACAGGTCCGAGCGGCGGTCGAGTTCGGCGAAGGTCAGGCGGTCGGCGCCGCAGACCACGGCCTCGGCCGCGGGGGTGCGCCGGGCCTGCTCGGCGAACAGCTCGACCAGGGAGGCCGGGGCGAGATCGGAGCGGGCCGCGCCGTGGCCCTCGGCGGTGAGCCGGGCGGCGGTCGGGGCGGAGGGCAGCAGTTCGGCCAGGGGCCGGTCGGGCTCCTCGGCGGCGGAGGCCAGCAGCTCCAGGTAGTGGCCGAGGACGAGTTCGGCGGTGGCCCGGTCGAACAGGTCGGTGTCGAAGACGAGCGAGCCGGAGCAGGTCTCGGCGCCCTCGGAGACGAAGACGCTCAGGTCGAAGAGGGATCCGCCGAAGTCGGTCCGCACGGCCTGTGCCTCCAGGCCCGGCAGCCGCAGCCCGGCCGTCTCGTCCGGCGCCGACGCGAACATCACCTGCACGAGCGGGTTGCGGTCGCCGACGCGCTCGGGGCTCAGGTGCTCCACCAGGCGGTCGAAGGGCACCTCCTGGTGGTCGTACGCGTCCACGGTCGCCCGGCGGACCCGGCCGAGCAGCTCGCGGAACCCCACCTCGCCCGACAGGTCGGCGCGCAGCACCACGGTGTTGACGAAGAACCCGACGAGGGGCTCCAGCTCCACCCGGTCGCGCCCGGCGACCGGAGTGCCGACGGCGATGTCGGTGCGGCCGGAGAACCGGGCCAGGGCGGCCTGGAAGCCGGCCAGCAGCGTCATGAACAGGGTGGCGCCGCCGCTCTCGGCGATCCCGCGCAGCCGTGCGGTGAGGCGGGCGTCGAGGGTGAAGTCCAGGCTCGCGCCGTCGCCGCTGCGGCGGGTGGGCCGGGGCCGGTCCGTGGGCAGTTCGAGGGGTTCCAGACCTGCGAGGGACTTCTCCCACCAGCGCAGCTGCCCGTTCATCGCACCCGAGGCGAAGCGGTCGCGCTGGGTGCGGGCGTACGCCTGGTAGTCCAGGGGGAGCGCTGCCCGTACGGGCGGCCGGTCCGCGAGCAGGGCCGCGTAGCCCTCGGAGAGCTCCTGCCAGAGCAGCCCCATGGACCAGCCGTCGGTCGCGATGTGGTGGACCACCAGCACCAGCAGGTGGTCCTCGGCGCCGAGCCGGATCAGCAGGGCGCGCAGCAGCGGGCCCGCCGCGAGGTCGAAGGCCCCGCGGACCTCCTCCCGGGCCAGGGCGTGGGCCCGCTCCTCCAGCTCCGAGAGGGGGGCGTCGCCCAGGTCCAGCACCGGCAGCGGGAAGGCCTCCGGCGCGGGCAGGACCACCGGGTGCGGGGCGCCGTCGCGCTCCTCGAAGACGGTGCGCAGCGGTGCGTGGCGGGCCACGACGGCGGTCAGGCTCCGGCGCAGCAGGTCGGGCCGGACGGGGCCGCGCAGCCGGACGACCTCGGGGATCGCATAGCCGGGGGTGCCGTCCATCATCCGGTCCACCAGCCACATCCGCTCCTGGGCGAAGGAGGCGACGGGCGCGAGGTCGGGGCCGCCGTCGTCGGCGGTGGCGTCGGTGGCCGCGGTGGGGGCCGACGGGGTGGCGGTGCCGGCCGCCGAGTCGTCCAGTGCGGCGCGCACACGGCGGCGCAGCAGCTCGCGGGCGGCGGCCAGCCGGCCGTCCACGCCGGCGGGCAGGCTCTCCTGGGTGGTCACGAGGTCTCTCCCTGAAGTACGAGTGAAGGAACGCCATCGATGGCGGGGGCCGTGGCGGTGCCGCCGGCGGTCTCGGCGTGTGCGTCGAACGGGGCCGCCTCGGCCTCCAGTTCGGCCAGCAGCACCGTTTCGACGGCGGTGGCGAGGGCGGCGACGGTCCGCTGTTCGAAGAGGGTGTGCAGGGGCAGGTCGAGCCCGAGGGACTGGCGCAGCCGGGCCGCCACCCGGGTGGCGCTCAGCGAATGGCCCCCGAGGGCGAAGAAGTCGTCGTGGCGGCCGATCCGCGGGGCGTCCAGGACGGAGGCCCACACCATGGCGACCAGTTCCTCGGTCTCCCCGGCGGGCGGCTCGTACCCGGTGGCGGCGGCCGCCGCGGCGGGCGCCGGGAGCGCCCTGCGGTCGAGCTTGCCGTTCGCCGTGACGGGCAGCCCGTCCACGACGACCAGTAGCGGCACCATGTACTCCGGCAGGGAGCGGGCCAGTTCGGCGCGCATCGCCTCCGCATCCAGGGCCGTTCCGGCCTCCGGGACGAAGTACCCGACGAGCCTGCGCTCGCCCGGGACGTCCTCGCGGACGACGACCGCGGCCCGTCCCACCCCGGGAAGCCGACCCAGCGCCGTCTCGATCTCGCCGAGTTCGATCCGGAAGCCGTGGATCTTGACCTGGTCGTCGGTGCGGCCGAGGTACTCCACCGAGCCGTCGGCCCGGTGCCGGGCCAGGTCGCCGGTGCGGTACATGCGCGAGCCCGGCGGCCCGAACGGGTCCAGCGGGAAGCGCTCCGCGGTCAGCGCCGGACGGCGCAGGTACCCGCGGGCCAGGCCCGCGCCCGCGAGGAACAGCTCGCCCGCCACGCCCACCGGGACGGGCCGCCCGCGCGGGTCGAGCACGTACAGCGAGGTGTTCCAGATCGGCCGGCCGATCGGCACGGGCCCGGTCTCCTCGCGGAGGCAGTCCCAGTGCGTGACGTCCACGGCCGCCTCGGTGGGCCCGTACAGGTTGTGCAGGGGCACGTCGAGCACATCGAGGAAGCGGTTCTTCAGCTCCTCCGGCAGGGCCTCGCCACTGCACACGACCCGCCGCAGCGACCGGCAGCGGCCCGCCTGCGGGTCCTCCACGAACGCCGCCAGCATGGACGGCACGAAGTGGACGGTGGTGACCGCCTCCTCCTGGATCACCCGCGTGAGGTAGGCGGGGTCCCTGTGCCCGCCGGGCTCGGCGACGACCAGGGCCGCACCGGTCAGCAGCGGCCAGAAGAACTCCCACACCGATACGTCGAAGCCGAACGGGGTCTTCTGGAGCACCCGGTCGTCCGCGCCCAGCCGGTACCGGTCCTGCATCCACAGCAGCCGGTTGACGATGGCCGAGTGCTCGACGACGACGGCCTTGGGCCGTCCCGTCGACCCGGACGTGTAGATCACGTACGCGGGGTGCGCGGGCAGCGGCGCCCGCAGCAGCGCACCGCCGCCCCCGCCGTGGACGGCCCCCGGATCCAGCCGCGGCAGGTCCGCGGCAGCCGGCAGCGCGTCCGCCACGGCGTCGTCGGCGAGCAGCAGGACGGGCTCGGCGTCGGACAGCAGGTACGCGATCCGGTCCGCCGGGAGCGAGGGGTCCACCGGAAGGTAGGCCGCCCCCGACTTCAGCACGGCCAGCAGCGAGACCACCATCTCGGTGGAGCGGTGCAGGGCGACCGCGACGATCCGCTCCGGACCGGCGCCCCGGGCGCACAGCTCCCGCGCCAGCCGCTCGGCGCGGGCGTCGAGTTCGGCGTACGTCAGGCGCTCGCCGCGGAAGACGGTCGCCGGGGCGTCCGGGGTCCGCGCCACCTGCTGCGCGAACAGCTCCACCAGCGTGGTGCGGGGGACGGGCACGGCCGTGCCGTTCCACTCCCGGATCAGCCGGTGCTGCTCGTCGGAGAGCAGGTCCACCTCCCCGACCGGGGTGGAGGGGGCGTCGGCGACGGCCGTCAGCAGCCGCTCCAGCGCCTCGCCCAGACTGCGCGCCGTCCGCGCGTCGAGGACGTCCGTACGGTGGTCCAGGTGCAGCCGCAGCCGCTCCCCGGGCAGCACGATGAGGTTGACCGTGTAGTGGGTGGCGTCCGAGCCCTCCACCCCGGTCAGCCGCGGCCCGCCGGCCAGGTCCCGCATCGACTCCAGGTCGAGCGGATAGTTCTCGACGACGACCGTGGTGTCGAAGAGGGTGCCCAGCCCGGCCGCCCGCTGGATGCCGGCCAGTCCGACGTGCTGGTGGTCCATCAGGTCCGCCTGCTCGTCCTGGAACCGGGCGAGCGCGGCCAGCAGCGGCTCGTCCTCCCGGATCCGGAACCGCACGGGCAGCGTGTTGATCAGCAGCCCGACCATCTCCTCGATGCCCGTGACGTCCGCGGTGCGCCCGGAGACGGTCCCGCCGAACACCACGTCGTCCCGCCCGGTCACCCGGCCCAGCAGCACCGCCCAGAGGCCCTGGACCACGCTGTTGAGGGTGACCCCTGCGCTGCGGGCCCGCGCGGTGAGCCGCGCCGTCAACTCCGCCGACAGCTCCACCGCGGCCCGCTCGGGCAGGGCGTCGATCCGGTGGGGGTCGGCCGCGCCCAGCAGGGTCGGCTCCTCCAGCCCGGCCAGCGCACCGCTCCAGGCGGCCTCGGCGGCGCGGTGGTCCTGGCGGGCCAGCCAGTCCAGGTGCGAGCGGTACGGAACCCCTTCCGCGAGCGGGCCGGTGCCGCCCGGGTCGGGGGACCCGGCGCATGCGGCGTACTCGGCCCGTTCGGCGTGCTCCGCGTACTCGGCGTATCCGGCGAGCAGTTCGCGCAGCAGGACCGCCGAGGACCAGCCGTCCCACAGGATGTGGTGGTTCGTCATGACCAGCCGGTGCTCGTCGGCGCCGAACCGGACCAGGGTGAAGCGCACCAGCGGGGGCCGCTCCAGGTCGAAGCGGCGGGCCCGGTCGGCCGCCAGCAGCCGCTCCCACTCCCGCTGCCGGTCCGCGGAGCCGGGCCCGCCGAGGTCCACCGTCTCCCAGGGCGCCTCGGCGGATTCGAGGACGACCTGCACCGGGCGGTCCAGGCCCTGGTCGGTGAAGGCGGAGCGCAGTGCGCTGTGGCGGCGCAGCAGCCGGTCCCCCGCTGCCCGCAGGGCGCGCTCGTCGACCGGGCCCTCCAGGGTGAGGACGAGCTGGCCGGTGTAGGCGTCCATCGCGCCCGTGTCGAAGGCGGAGTGGAAGAAGAGCCCCTCCTGGAGCGGCGAGAGCGGCAGCACGTCGACGAGCCCGGCGTGGCGTGCGGACAGGGCGTCCGTCTCCGGCTGCGTCAGCCGGACCAGCGGCAGGTCCCGGGGGGTGAGGCGGCGCGGCCGGGCGGCGCCCGTCCAGCCGGCCAGCAGGCGCAGCGCCTCGCCCCAGGCCGCCACCAGGGCGTCCGCCTCGGCGTCGGTCAGCAGGGCCCGCGGATGGGTGACGACCGCGGTGAAGGCGGGACCGTCGGCGCCGTCCACGGCCATGGCGTCGATCTGCAGGGCGTGCTCGACGGGCATCGCCGGGTCCACGTCGGCCCGCAGCCCGCCCGCCCCGGGGGCGGGGCTCCAGGGCGTCTCGTCCCCGCCGGAGAACCGGCCGAGGTAGTTGAACAGGACCCGGGGGCGCGGGAGATCGGACAGCTCCGCGGCGGTCCCCGGATTGAGTCGGCTCAGCAGGCCGAAGCCCGTGCCGTGGTCCGGTACGGAGGCGACCACCGTGTGGATCCGGGCGACCAGTTCGGCGAGCGCCTCGCCGCCCCGGGCCGCCGCGTCCAGGTCGAGGCCGTCCAGGTCCAGGCGGACCGGGTACTGGGTGGTGAACCAGCCCACGGTGCGTGCCAGGTCGTGGCGGCCGGTGCGGTCGACACGGCCGTGGCCCTCCAGGTCGACCAGCAGCGGCCCGGCGGCGGTCCTGGGGGACCGCAGGCGGTGGGCCGCCAGGACCAGTCCGGCGAGCAGCACCTCGGTCGGCCCGGTGCGCAGCGCACCGGGCACCCCGGCCAGCAGCGGGCCGGCGACCTCGCGGGGCAGGTCGAGCGTCAGCGTGCGGGTGGTGCCCGCGGTGTCCCGCACCGGGTCGGGGACCCGGTTCCACGGCGCCTGCGGGTCCGCTTCCGCCCCGGGGGTCTCCAGCGTCGAGCGCCAGAAGGGGAGTTCGTCGAGCACCTCCGGGGCCTGCGCGAGGAGTTCGAGGTGCCGGGCCCAGGCGCGGAAGGAGACCTCGCCGTCGGCGGCCGGCAGCGGACGCCCGGCGACGGCGGCCTCCCAGGCGGCGGCCAGGTCGGCCGTCAGGATCCGCCAGGACACCCCGTCCACGGCCAGGTGGTGCACGCACAGCAGCAGCCGGTCCGGCGCGGCCCCACCGGCGTCGAAGCGCACCGCCCGCAGCATCACCGAGGCCGCGGGGTCCAGTTGCCCGGCCGCCTTCCGCGCCGCCTCGGCCATGGTTTCGGCGCGGGCGGACTCGTCCAGCCCCGCCACGCTCACGGTGCGGTAGAGCCGGGACACGTCGACCACGCCGGGCTCGCCGATCGTGCACAGCGGTCCCCCGGGGCCGGCGGCCACGCCGAGGCGCAGCGCCGCATGCCGGTCCACGACCGACTGCAGGACCCGTACGAGCGTCGCGTCGTCCGCGCCCCCGGGCAGCGCCAGCACCATGGACTGGCTGAACCGCCCGATGGGGCCCGGTCCGTCCAGCAGCCATCGCATGACCGGCGTCGCGGGCAGCGGACCGCACGCGTCGGGGGCCGGAGCGGCGGCCGGGGACGCAGCGGCGGCCGGCTCGCCGACGGCCGCGGCGAGGGCGGCCGCCGTCTTGTGCGCGAACACGTCGCGCAACGTGAAGGAGAAGCCGTGCGCCCGCGCCCGGCTGGTCAGGGTGAGGGCGGTGATGCTGTCACCGCCGAGCTCGAAGAAGTTGTCGTCGGGGGCGGCGGTGACGCCGAGGGCCTCGGAGAACAGCGCCGCGAGGGTCGACTCCACGGCTCCGTACGGGCGCTCGGGGCGCTCCGGACGCGCCGCGGCCTGCGGTACGCGCAGCCGCGCGCGGTCCACCTTGCCGCCCGGGGTGAGCGGCAGCCGGTCCACGGCCACGATGGTGCGGGGCACCATGTAGCCGGGCAGGACCCGGCCCAACTCCGCAGTCAGCTCCTCCGGTTCGGGCGCCGGACCACCGTCCTGCGGCGGCGCCACGAAGGCGACCAGCCGCCGGGCGGCGCCGACCGGCGCGTGCACGATCACCGCGGCCTGCCCCACCGAGGGCTGCCGGCCGAGCACGGCCTCGATCTCGCCCAGTTCGATCCGGTGGCCGTTGATCTTGACCTGGCGGTCCACCCGCCCGAGGAACTCCAGTTCGCCGCGCACCGACCAGCGCACCAGGTCGCCCGTCCGGTACATCCGCGCACCGGGAACACCGGAGAACGGGTCGGGCACGAAACGGTCGGCCGTCATGGCCGCGCGCCCCGCGTACCCCTGGGCGAGCCCCGCACCGGCCACGCACAGCTCACCGGTCGCCCCCGGCGGCAGCAGCCGCAGGTCCCGGTCCACCACGTACGCGCGGTGGTGGGCCATCGGCCGCCCGATCGGCGGGATCCGGCCGTGCGAGGGCGGAACCACCCGGTGCATGGTGACCGACACGGCCGCCTCGGTCGGACCGTAGGCGTTCCAGACCTCGCGGCCGTCCACCGCCCAGCGGTCGACGGCGTCCCCGGACGGGGCCTCGCCGCCCGTGGACAGGAACCGCAGCTCGGGAAGGGCGGCCGGGTCCAGCAGCGGCAGGAGCGCCGGCGGGAGGTCGGCGACCGTCACCGCGTGCTCGGCGAGCAGCGCCTGGAGCCGGTCGACGTCGACCCGCTCGGCGTCGGTGGCGAGCACCAGGGTGGAACCGCTCAGCAGGGAGCCGAAGACGTCCAGGACCGACACGTCGAAGGAGAGCGAGGCGAAGCCGAGGAACCGCTCCGTACGCCCGGCTCCGGCTCCGGCGCCCGCTCCTGCTCCCGCTGCGGAGCCGGCGGGGCCGCCCGCCCCGCACAGCGCGAGGTGGCCGCGTACGAAGTCGACGGCCGCCGCGTGCGGGACGACGACGCCCTTCGGCTCACCCGTACTGCCCGAGGTGTACAGCAGGTACGCGGCGGAGGCCGACGGCACCTCCGCGCCCCCGCGGCCCCCGCGGACCGGATCGCCCACCGCTCCCGCGAAGACCACGGACGGTAGGTCGTGCGGCAGCCGGTCGTGGGCGCCGGCCCCCGCGACGACCGTGCGCAGTCCCGCGTCGCGCACGATGTACGCGATCCGCTCCGGCGGCAGGCCGGGGTCCAGCGGTACGTAGCAGCCGCCCGCCTTCAGGACCCCGAGCAGGGCCGCGACCATCGCGGGGGAGCGCTCCACGCACACGCCGACCGCAGTGCCCGGATCCACGGCCGGCCGCAGCCGGTCCGCGATGTCCTGCGCCCAGGCGTCGAGTTCGCGGTAGGTGACCTCCTCGCCGGCGCAGACCACGGCGACCGACTCGGGTGCGCGCGCCGCCGCCTCCTCGAACAGCGTGTGCAGCAGCCCGCCGCGGGGAGCGCGGTCGCCACCGCCCTCGGCGAAGCCGGCGAGGCGCTCGGTGTCCTCGGCGGTCAGGAAGGGCAGCGAGCCGACCGGAGTCTCGTCCTCGGCCGCGGCGAGCGCGACCAGGAAGCGGGTGAACCGCACGCGCAGCGCCTCGAGTTCGTCCGCGCCGATATCGGCGGCGTCGCCCTCGGCCTGCACGGTCAGCGGGCTGTCGCCGCCGCGGTCGTAGACGTTCAGGGAGACGTGCTCCACGGGTCCGACCGCGAGGTTGTGCGCCGACGCGGGCGCGCCGGCGAAGGACAGCTCGTAGTCGAAGGACATGAGGTTGACCGCGGCGTCCCACAGCCGCGGACCGCTCCCGGTGTACTCCTCGATCCGGTACCGCTGGTGGCGCAGGGCCTCCTTGATGCCGGCGGAGGTGTTCCGTACCAGTGCGCCGACCGTGGTGTCCCCGGTCACCGTCAGCCGCAGCGGCAGGACCTTGGAGAACATCCCCGGCGTCCGGCGGGCGTCCTGGGTGGTGCGGCCGGTGACCGGCAGGCCGAGGACCACGTCCTCGGTGCTGCCCGCGCGGTGCAGGTGGGCGGCGGCCGCGGCCATCACCAGCGCCGACCAGCGCGTCCCGTGCCGGCGCGCGGCCTCGCGCAGGGTGCGGGCGTCGGCGGGGTCGAGCTCGCCGCTCACCCGCACCGCCGTACCGGACGCGGGCGCCGGGGCGCTCCCGGTGAAGGAGACGGGCTCGGGGGCGCCCTCCAGCCGGGCCCGCCAGAACTCCCGGTCCGCCGCGCACCGCTCGGAGCGGGCGTACTCCTCCTCCCCGGCCACGATCCGCTCCCACGGCGTGCTCTCGAGGGCCGGTACGGGCTCTCCCGCCACCAGCGCCGAGTACACCTCGGCGGTCCACCGCGCGAGGATCGAGCCGGTGACCCCGTCGGCCACGAGGTGGTGGTAGGCCTGCATCCAGCGGTACGCCCGCGGACCGGTCCGCACCAGCAGCTGGCGGCACACGTCCCCGGTCGCCAGGTCCGTCGGCCGGGCCAGCTCGGCGCGCATCAGCCGCTCGGACTCGCCGTCCGGGTGGGGGTGAGCGCTCACGTCGACGGTGTCCATCCGCAGCGGCGGAGGCCCGGCCGGTATCTGCTGCACCACCCCGTCCACCTCGGCGAACCGCACGCAGAGCGTCTCGGTTCCGGCCACCACGGTGCGCACCGCCTCGGCGAGCAGCTCCGGATCCACCGCCCCGCGGATCTCCAGGTACTCGCCGATGGTGTAGTCGAGGCGGGTGGGGTCGAGCTGCTGCGCGAACCAGACGCCGTTCTGCGGCGGGGTCAGGGGCAGCGGCCCGCGGTCGTGAGTGGCCATGCGGTGGTCAGTCTCCTCAGTCGGATCGGTCGATCAACGACGACGTAACGCCACTGTCCGCGACGGCCGGACGGTCCCGAAAGTCCCACTAATACGCCTCTTGACGAGCCCCGATCCGCCCGGGGAAGTCCCCGGTACCGCATTCCCGTGACCACCCCGCCGCCCCGCGCCGCACCCGCCGGCGGCCCGTGTGCGGGCGGCCGGACCGCCTGCTAGCGTCGAAATGTGTGAGGTACGCCCGTAGCCCCGCGGCCTCGCCCTGCGGGGCGGCCGTCGATCGGCGCAGGAACGGGGTCGCATGGCACAGCACAGCTTCCGCAGCGGGGCAGCAGCGGCCGGGGTGGCCCTGGGCCTCCTGGCGGTACCGGCCGCGAGCGCGGCGGGCGCCGTATCGCCCCACACCGGAACCACCGGAACCCCCGGCCCCGGCCGGGTCGTCGCGTCACGCTTCGTCCCGGGGCCCTGTCCCAAGACCCCCGAGCCGATCGAAGCGCTGGCCACCGCCCGGTGCGGATATCTGGAGGTCCCCGAGAACCGCTCCCGTCCCGGCGGCCGGACCATCCGGCTGGCCGTCGCCGTCATCCCGGCCGCCTCGGCGAAGCCCGCCCAGGACCCCGTGGTGTTCATGTCGGGCGGCCCCGGGGGCGAGACCTTCGACGACATCCCGTTCCTGGTCTCCTCCGGCCTGAACCGGGACCGCGAACTGATCGTCATGGCCCAGCGCGGCAATCTCTACGACGAGCCGAACCTCGCCTGCCCGGAGCTGGACCGCTTCAACTCCGCATCCGTGGGGCTGCCTTCCTACGCACCGCAGACGGAACGGCTCATGCTCGACGCGGTGAAGCGGTGCCGAGAGCGCCTGACGGCCGACGGAATCGACCTGAGCGCCTACAACAGCACCGAGAACGCCGCCGACTTCGCCGACCTGCGCACCGCCCTCGGCATCAAGCAGTGGAACGTCTACGGCCACTCCTACGGCAGCAACCTGGCCATGACCTACCTGCGCCTGCACCCCCAGGGGATCCGCGCGGTGGCGCTCGACTCGATCGCCCCTTCGCAGTACGTCTCCCTGCCCTTCGCCTGGGCCGGCGCCCGGGAGGGGCTCGACCACCTCTTCAAGGCATGTGCGGCGGATCCCCGCTGCAAGAGCCGCTACCCGGACATCGAGCGGACCCTGAACGAGCAGGTGCGCAAGCTGGACGCCCACCCGCTGACGCTGAACGTCCGGCCGCCGCAGGGCGGAGACCCGGTGAAGGTCGTCCTCGACGGCGGCGCGCTGGTGAACCTGCTGGTGGCCAAGGCGATTCCGTTCGCCGAGGTCCCGGCGGCGATCGACGAACTCGGCCGCGGACGTCCGGAGCGCTTCGCCCGGGCCCGCGCCGCCGGCGCCGCCCAGGTCGTCGGCCAGACCGCCCACGGCCTGACGAATTCGGTGGTGTGCAGCGAGTGGGTGCCGGACCATTCGGCGTCCGACGTACTGAACGCGGGCCGCCGCGCCTTCCCCGACTGGCCGGACCCGGTCCTGGCCCAGGCCCCCCAACTCGCCTTCCAGGAGCAGGTGTGCCGGGTCTGGAACGTCCCGGACCGCACCGCCGCGATGCGGGTGGACCCCGTCAGCTCGGTGCCGACCCTCTTCTTCAACGGGACGGGGGACATGAAGACCGGGGCGAGCTGGGCGCAGAAGACGGCCCGTGCGCTGCCCCACGCGACCACCGTGCAGGTCCCCGGCATCGGACACTGGGTGGTCCCGCAGTCGCCCTGCGCCCAGAAGGTGCTGGCGTCCTTCCTCGCCCGTCCGACCGCGCCCGACACCGGGTGCGTGGCGGGCCTCGGGTGGGCCCCGTTTTTCACTTCGGCAGGCTGACGCCGAGCAGGGTGCCGACGCAGAGTGCTGCCGGCCCGGCCCGGCCCGGCCCGGTGACGCACCGATGCTTCCCGAGTTCCGCTCCACCGGGGCCGGAGAGCACTCCGAATCCGACCACCTCCCCGACGACCTCGCTGCCGCATCCTGCAGCCGACGGCGAGCACTTGAGAACGCTGCGCTCGGGGTGAATCAATATCTGTCACCGCGACCTCAGGATTTAACGGGTCCTGCGGGGAGAGTTTCTGCCGCCACACGGCAGCCAGAAATATCTGGCGCACACAAGCCGCTGCAGCGTGCTACTGTCGATCTCGGTTGCAGTTTTGGTACCCAAGAACTTCAAGTGCCTCCAGTCGGATTTCGGTCCGCAGGAAGCGTTTTGTATTTCCCGGTCATTTTCCGGCGGGCCATCATCGCGGCAACACGGCGTTCGCACAGTGCAGACGTTGATGTATTGCCCCAAAGGAGACATGACATGGCTGCTGGTACCGTCAAGTGGTTCAACGCGGAAAAGGGTTTCGGCTTCATCGAGCAGGACGGTGGCGGCGCTGACGTGTTCGCGCACTACTCGAACATCGCCGCCCAGGGCTTCCGCGAGCTGAACGAGGGCCAGAAGGTCACCTTCGACATCGCGCAGGGCCAGAAGGGC
Organism: Streptomyces sp. Sge12; assembly: GCF_002080455.1. Taxonomy (NCBI): domain Bacteria; kingdom Bacillati; phylum Actinomycetota; class Actinomycetes; order Kitasatosporales; family Streptomycetaceae; genus Streptomyces; species Streptomyces sp. Sge12. The sequence continues at coordinate 1,195,707 of NZ_CP020555.1, read as the reverse complement.
CCGACGGCCGAGAACATCGTTCCCGCCTGACGCTGACACGCATTCTGCAGCTGGGGCCCGCATCCCTCGGGGTGCGGGCCCCAGCTGCACGCATTTTCCGCGGTGCGTTCACCCGCGGTATCAAGCATTGAGAGATCCGGCCACTGGCCCTCTCGGAGCTGCACCCGATTTCTTCTCCTGGTTGTCGCGTCCGTCCGCATGACGCCACCTGTTTCAGCATCTGAGCCCGAACAGATTCCTGTCCGCCAGATCGCTATCGAATTCCATTCGGCCCGTTCTCGCAATTCCCTGCGCCCCTGCGCTGCGGGAATTCCTTGATGCGTGCCGTATCAAGGAAGGTTCCGCATGAACCCCACACGTACCAACGAGCGCTCTTCTCGCACCCGCGGCCGCACCAGCGGCCCCGCTTTCGGCACCGGCGCCGGTTCGGGTCGGGGCAGCCGCTTCGGCCCGTCGACCCCGAGCCGTTCCGGAAGCCCGAGCCGCTCGGGCGGATACGGCCGCCGGCCCGCCGCGATCCAGGGCGAGTTCGCACCGCCGAAGACGATCACCCCCGCGCTGGACGCCGTCGAGGCATTCGCCGACCTCGACATGCCGGCCCAGCTGCTCACCACGCTCACCCGTGAGGGCATGGCCACGCCGTTCCCGATCCAGGCCGCGACGCTGCCCAACACCCTCGCGGGCCGCGACGTCCTCGGCCGCGGCCGGACCGGCTCCGGCAAGACCCTGGCCTTCGGCCTCGCGCTGCTGGCCCGTACGGCCGGCCAGAGCGCCGAGTCGGGTCAGCCGCTCGCGCTGATCCTCGTACCGACGCGAGAGCTCGCCCAGCAGGTCACCGCCGCCCTCACCCCCTACGCCCGGGCGGTCAAGCTGCGCCTGGCCACCGTGGTCGGCGGCATGCCGATCCACCGCCAGGCCGGTGCGCTGCGTGCCGGAGCCGAAGTGGTCGTCGCCACGCCCGGCCGCCTCAAGGACCTCATCGACCGCGGTGACTGCCGCCTGAACCAGGTCGCCGTCACCGTCCTCGACGAGGCCGACCAGATGGCCGACATGGGCTTCATGCCGCAGGTCACCGCCCTCCTGGACCAGGTACGTCCCGAGGGCCAGCGGATGCTGTTCTCCGCCACCCTCGACCGCAACGTCGACCTGCTGGTCCGGCGCTACCTGACCGACCCGGTCGTGCACTCCGTCGACCCCTCGCAGGGCGCGGTCACCACGATGGAGCACCACGTCCTGCACGTCCACGGCGCCGACAAGCACCGGACGACGACGGAGATCGCGGCCCGCGACGGCCGGGTGATCATGTTCCTGGACACCAAGCACGCCGTGGACCGCCTCACCCAGGACCTCCTCGACAGCGGGGTCCGTGCCGCGGCCCTGCACGGCGGAAAGTCCCAGCCCCAGCGCACCCGGACCCTGGCCCGGTTCAAGACCGGACACGTCACCGTGCTGGTCGCCACGAACGTGGCGGCGCGCGGTATCCACGTCGACAACCTGGACCTCGTCGTCAACGTCGACCCGCCGACCGACCCGAAGGACTACCTCCACCGCGGCGGACGTACCGCCCGCGCCGGCGAGTCCGGCAGCGTCGTCACCCTCGTCACCCCCAACCAGCGCCGCGAGATGGCCCGGTTGATGCAGGCCGCGGGCATCACCCCGCTGACCACCCAGGTCCGCTCGGGCGACGAGGCCCTGAACCGCATCACCGGCGCCCAGGCCCCCTCCGGCATCCCGGTCACCATCACCGCACCGGTGTCCGAGCGGCCCAAGCGCAGCACGGCCTCCCGCGGTCGACGCGGGCCCGTGTCGGCTGCGCGGCGCGCGAGCCTGCGACGGACCGCCTTTGATGCGGCGGCCTGAGAACCACGTGATCAGGACAATGACCCATCTCTGCAGGAGGCACCTTTTGACGCTGGTCCAGATGCAGCCCCGCCCGGCGCATGCCGATGCACGTGCCGACCTCGTCCACCGGACGGTGGACGACGTCATGGAAGCGGCCGGTCCACAGGTTTGCGACGACATGACCGTTGAGGTGGCCCTGGCCGTCATGGCCGGCGCCCGCGCGGACCATCTGCTCGTCTGCGACGAGGACGGCCTGTGTACCGGGATGGTCACCCGTGCCCGGCTCACCATCGTCCGCGACAGCGCGGCGTACACGGACCGGACCCGTCTGCGCGATGTTCTCGGCGACCGCGGGCCGTTCGCCTCGCCGATGACGACGACGGCCGAGGCCGACCACGCGATGCGTTACCGCAGGCTCACCGCCCTGCCCGTCGTGGACGAACAAGGCAGCGCCATGGGCGTCCTGGCCCTCAGCCGCTGAACCACCGGCACCGTGGTCGGCCCGTTTCCCCTTCACCCTGTGAGGCATCCATGCGCTGTGTCATCGCCCGTTTCCCGTTCGACCTGACCAAGAGCGGTGTCCTGGAATCGATGAAGGGCATCAAGCCCGAGCAGGTGATCGGCGAGTCGGTGATCATCGGCCGCCGCACCTACCCCCTCAAGCAGGTCGGCCAGGTCATCACCCGCCAGGACCGCCGCGACTTCAGCGCGGGCGAAGTCCTCCGCGCCATGACCCAGCTCGGCTTCACCTGCCGCGGCGGCCTTTCCCGGCCCGCCGTGCCCACGCGCGTGCTCAGCCCCCTCCAGCGGGCCTCCGCGATGCTCGGCACCCCGGTCACCGCCTGACGGGTGGCCCGGCGATCCCGCCACCCACACGGAAGTGCAGGTGAGTGGGCGGCTCGCTGAGGGCGGTTGGTCCCGCTGTCGCGGGTGGTGAGGCGTCGGTGAGGTCGGCGCCGGTGGCGGCGTCCCGTTCGGAGTGGTGGACGCCGCGCCAGTCCAGGCACATGACAGTGGCGTCGTCGTCGAGGTGGCCGTGGCCGATGTCGACGATCGCTTTGATGAGGGTGCGGGCGGCTTCGCGGGGATGCAGTGCGCGGGTGCGGATGATCAGGTCCTGCAGGTCGAGCTTCTCGGCGTCGCGTTCCAGCATGCCGTCGGTCAGCATGACCAGCCGGTCGCCGGGCCGCAGGTCCAGTGTCTGGATCCGGTAGGTGTTGGCCACGGAGGCATGGACATTGAGGCCGAACGGCCGGTCGACTTTCGGAACGATCTCCTGGACTCTTCCGTCTCGCATCCGTAGCGGCCAGGGGTGTCCGGCGTTGACGAACTCCGTCCGGCCGTCGAGCAGGCTGATGCGCAGCAGCTGCCCGCTGACGAAGCCGCTGCGTCCGTGGCTGCGCATGGCCCGGTCGGCTTGGCGGGCCTGCTCGGCAAGGTCGGCGCCCTCTCGTCTGGCGCGTCGCAGTGCGCCCACCACCAGGGTGGCGAGCAGTGCGGCGTCGACGTCGTGGCCCATGGCATCGGTCACCGACAACTGGACGGTGTCCCGGTCGATGACATAGTCGAAGGTGTCGCCCCCGACGTGTTCCGCGGGTTCCAGGGCACCGGCGACCGCGAACTGCGCCGCCTCGCACGCCAGTGACGCGGGGAGCAGGCGGTGCTGGATCTCGGCTGCGAGGTTCAGCGGCTTGGTGCGCCGGCCCCACTGGTAGACGTCGGTGTGGGACCGGTTGGCGATGACAATGTACGCGAGCGCGTGTGCGGTCTCGCCGATCTCCCGCATCACGTGCGCGTCCGGGACCGAGGGCAGGAACAGTTCGAGGAGGCCGATGGCGTCCCCGCGGTTGGTCACGGGGACGACCACGCGCACGTGCCGGCTGTCGCCCCGGTGCTCGACCTGCTCGACCTGCGGCTGTTGGCTGCGGATCACGTCCTCGTACAGGGTGCCGCGCAGCGGGATCCGCCGGGCCGGCTCATCGGTGTCGACGCTGTCCGCGGCCCCCAGTCGTACGACCGAGCTGCCCGAGAAGTCAGTGATCAGAAACGACACCGAGACCGCCCCGAGGTGGTCCCTGAGCATGCGCGCGACCACGTCGAGCGACTCCACGGGCGCTGCGGCCTCCGCCGCCTCCAGCACTCCCGCCAAGGTCATCGCCCTGCGCCGGCGGCTTGCGCCTGCATCAGGACGAGGGGCCGGCCCGCCGGCCGGCTCTCCTGCGCTCACAGCGACCCCTTGCTGCTCGATGCCGCCCGGGGATATGCGCCCCGGACACGCGGACGCCCCGCGCCTTGGGGCACCGGACAGGCCCCATTGCACCATGGGGCCGGCAGGGTCCTGCCGCCTGGCCGGCTCGCGCGGTTCTTCCCGCCGGTCAGCGGTTCGCGGATGCGAGGATGGGCAGGTGCCTGGGTGAGGCACGCAAGTGACAGATTCGGCTGCGTGGGCACCTGTGGGGCCCAGTATTGTGCTGTGTCCGCAAGTCACGTTGGCGTTCGGAAGGGGGCGGGGTGAGATCGGTGCGGGCTTTGGCGACGTTGGACGAAGTCGAGCTCGGTGACCACGTCTGCTGGCGGGTGGACCCGGCTGACGCGTTCGCCGAAGCGCGTTCCTATGTGGCCGATGGAGCTCTGTACGGGGACAAGCTCGTGATCGTCGGGTCGCTCGGCACCGTTGCTGTTCAGCGCGACCGCCTCCCCACGACCTCGGTGGTCCTTGATCTTCCGGACCTGGCCGATCCCGACGTGATGCTGGCCGCGGTGCGCCGGGAGGCCAGCGCGGCGGTGCGAGAGGGCTTCCGATCCGTACGTGTCCTTACCGGGCAGACCCCCTTGGCGGAGCCGGGCGGCGCGGAGGAGCTGCTGGCTCGGGAGCTGAAGCTCGAGGAGTTCGCCTCGGAGAGCGGGGCGATCGTGGTGTGCGCGTTCAGGGCCGCGCAGTGGGAGGCGTCCACGCTGGAGCAGGCGGCGTGTGTACATCCGCAGGAGACGGGCACACGGGCTGCGCGTCCGGCTTTCCGGATGTTCAGCACAGGTACCGACAGCTGGGGTGTGGATGGAGTGGTCGACTCGGAGTGCGCGGCGGCTTTCAACGCAGCGGTCCGCGCGGCGATGCGGCGCACGCCCATGGTGAAGCTGAGGTTCGACGCCGTGGAGATGATCGATGCCGCCGGCATGCACGCTCTCGTCGACGCGGCCCGTCACCTGCCGGAGCGTCGGATCGTCGTCGAAGGCGCCAACGAGATCGTGCGGCTGTGCTGGGACCTCGCGGGCTACGCCATCGCAGACGTGCCGGTGGTGATGGCGGCATGACCGAGACCATGCCCTCGACGCCGGCCCGTCCCGACGGAGGCCCGTTCCGCCACGAGCTGTACCCCTACCGCGGGGAGGACCAGTTCCTGACCGGGACCCTGGACTACATCCACGAGGCACTGGAAGCCGACGAGGCAGTGGTCGTCGCGGTCCCCGAGGACAAGACCTCGCTCCTGCGCGGCGAACTCGCCGACGAACCCGCCGTCACCTTCGTCAACGCCACGACGGCCGGCCCGAACCCCGGCCGGCACATCGCCGCCTGGTCGGCATGGATGAACCAGCGCGGCGAAGGCGGCAGGCCCGTACGGGGCATCGGCGAAACCGCCTGGCGCCAAGCGCGCAGCGCCGCGCACCTCTCTGAGCTCCGCTACCACGAATGGCTGATGAACCGGGCCTTCGCGCACAGCTCCACCTGGTCGATGCTGTGCCCCTACGACGCCGCCGACGAGGACCAGAACGCCCTGCGGTCATTGTCCCGCTGCCACCCGCAGATCCGCCGAGACGGCCAGTACGCGCCCAACGAGGACTACCTCATCGGCGGGGAGTACGCCTTCGACGCCCTGGCCGACCCGTGCGACCCGTTCCAGGAGCTGAGCTACACGCACGGCGACCTGGGTGCGATCCGCTCGAAGGTCTCCCAGTGCGCCGCCGACGCCGGAGTCCCCGAGGACCGGCTGCCGAAGCTCGCCGTCTCCGTGACCGAGATCGCCACGAACAGCATCCGCCACGGCGGCGGGCGCGGCACCCTGCGCACCTGGGCCCAGGATGCGACGTTCCTCTGCGAATTCCGCGACGCCGGCTACATCCCCGACGCGATGACGGGTCGCAGCCGCCCCGAAGCGAGCCAGATCGGCGGCCGCGGCCTGTGGCTCGCACACCAGCTCTGCGACCTCGTCGAAATCCGCTCCACCCCTGACCGGGGAACCGTTATCCGCCTGCACATGGACGCCCCTCAGCGGTAGAAGCTGCCATCTGCCATCCTGCCCCGGCGTACACGGGGCGGGCGGGGGCATCAGGCATGCGGGAACCCGCTCTGACATCTGGGCGTTTCCGCAGGTCAGCGGCGTGACGCCGGGGCGGAGGCCTGTGCCGGGCCGCGGGACCTGCCGGAAAGTCCGTCCGGTACGGGCACACCTCGGCGCAGACGCCCATGTCTTCGTCGGGATCCGGTTGCGACGAGTCAGTTTGCGAGACGCTGTTCGATCAGGGTGAGGCCCGAACGCAGGCCCGTCAGACGCCTGGTGCCGGCTTGAGGGACGGAGTTCCAGCCGGGCCCGGCCACCAGCAGTGTGGAGTGGGACCTCGCCCCCCTGACCCCCCACCTCACTCCCTCGACCGCGCTCACCAGTGCCGCCCCAGCGGCGGGACGGGCCTGGGCCCACACCACCACCAGCGAAGGGCCCACCCGTCGTACTGCCTCGATCAAGGCTTCCACCGGAAAGGCCGGACCGAACATCTTCACCGGCAGTCCGCGCTCAGTGAGGGCCGCCCACAGCGCTTCCAGCGGAAGGCTGTGGAGTTCATCCGGCGCGCAGGCCAGTACGATCGGCCGGACCCCCTCGCGGGTGGGCGGCCGAGGCTCGTACCGGCGCCGCAGCGTCGAGGAGACCAGCCAGGACAGCAGGTGCTCGACCTCGATGTAACGTTTGCCGGCAGACGCCCACTTACGTCCGGCCGCGTGGAGCGTCGGGGCGATGATCTCCTCCCACGCCACCACGCAGCCGTGGTCCTCGATCGCCCGGTCCAGGAGGGCCTCCACCGCATCCCCGTCCAGTCTCACCGCCGCCCGTGCGAGACCGCGGCACTCGGCACGGACCGGCCCCAGGGGCAGCGCCGCGGATCCTCCAGGAGCCCGCCCCCCGGTCGCGGGTGCATCGTCCTCGAACCCGAACGCTCCTGCGGCCTTCACCCGGGCAGCTCGCGCGGCCTCCGCGGGGGGTACCCCCTGCCCGGTCAGATGGCACATCTCCTCCAGACGTGCGATGTCTTCCGGGAGCCAGCGCCGATGCTTGCCCGCGACGCGGACAGCGGGCCCGATCGCATAACGCCGCTCCCACGAGCGCAGCGTTCCCGCCGCCACTCCGAGACGCTGCGCCACGGCTCCCGTACTCATGCCGACCACAGGCGGTGTCAGGGGCTGCTCCTCGACCTTCACGGGTTCAGCTGCCAGATGGACGCGTTGAGGACCGTTGCGAAGGCCACCCACAACAGGTACGGGACGAGCAGGAGCGCAGCGGTGCGGCTCAGCCGCCGGAACAGAACGACCGTGGTGGCGAGCGCGGCCAGCAGCAGGACGATGTCCAGAAGGGCGAGCCCGAACTGGCGGGCCCCGAAGAACAGCGGGGTCCAGGCCAGATTGAGGGCGAGCTGCACCGACCACCACATGTGGGCCCGCCGCACGCGCAGACGATCCGGTTGGCGCCCGACCAGCCAGGCCGCGACCGCCATCATCCCGTGCAGCACGGTCCAGACGGGCCCGAACAGCCAGGCGGGCGGGGCCCAGCCGGGCCGGACCAGCGCCGAGTAGACCTCACCCGCATCGGCGGAGGCAAGTGCTCCCAGTGCCGCGACGCCGTAACTCACGGCGAGCAAGCCCGCGAGGGCCCACCACTGCCTCGATCCGTGCGGGCGGGCCGGGGACGGCATCGGTGCTGGTGTCGCGGAATGTGCCACGGCTGTCTCCCGGTGTACTCGATGACTTCTGTCGCGCAGCGCGACCTGGGGTCTGCCGCGGCCCGGCATCTCTTCCGCCCGGACGCAGCTTCGTTGCTGCCTGCCTCTTCTCCCGCCGCGCTGCTGCCGGATGCGCGGGCCGGGCGCATCCGCCCAGCGGCGCGGTGGGGCCTCACCACCCCCGCGTACCCGGCGGGCCCTTGAAAGGCCCGTTGATCTCGGAGGTGATCCAGCCCCCGTAGAAGTCACCCGGCTGCGCGACCACCTCCTCGTCCCCGACTCGGCAGTGATCCACCCGGGACGGGTAGAAGGCAAGGAACCCGGCGATGGCGGCGAATCCGGGGGAGGGGTCCTCGTAGCTCCACGCCACGTCCGGGACCCCGGTCCTGCCTTCGATGCGCAGGTCCCAGTACGTGGCGGCGCCTTTCCACTCGCACCACGTTCGGGTACCGGATTCCCGGAACAGCTCTTGGCGCGTGTCCTGGGGCGGAACGTAGAAGACCGGGGGGTGGCTCGTTTCCAGCATCCGGACCGAGCGGCGGGTGTCGGCTATGCGGACCCCGGCGAAGACGACGACCACGCGACGGCTGTCCGCCTCGAAGCGCGGCGGTCGGGGGTAGTCCCACACGGACTCGGCGGGTCGCCCCGATGTCCCGGTCGCGTTCACGGCCACCTCCCGTGGTCACCGCGCGGCGGGAGCCGCGCCCTCGAGCTGGTCGACCAGGGCCCGTACGGCCGCGGCCGGGTCGCCGCCCCGAGGCAGGGCGGGAGGCCGCCCGGCCACGGGCCGGTCCGAGAAGCCCGTCTCCAGGTGCGGGAGCCGGAAGTCGAACACGCGCAGCCGCCGGGCCGGCCCCTCGCGGGCCACGACACCGAGCCAGCAGCTCAGGGCCGTTTTGGCCGCCGCGTAATCGGCCGTACCCAGCATCGGCCGGTCCACGATGGCTCCCGTCACGGCGGCCAGGAACCCGCCGTCCACCACGCGGGCGACCGCGCCGCGCAGCACTGCGGCCGGACACAGCACATTGACAGCGAACAGATGCTCGACGACCGCATCGGGCACCTCCTCCACCCGCCCGAATCCAGCCACCCCCACCGTCACCAGGACACCGTCCAGACCCCCGAGCTCCCGCACCGCCCACGCGGCGAGGGCTGCACAGTCGTCCAGGTCATACGCATCGAGCCCCCGGACCGGAGCCCCGCCGAGTCCGCCGGCCACGTCGGCCAGCCGGTCCGGATGCCTTCCGGCGAGGGCGACCATGGAGCCGCGGGCCTGCAGCTCATGGGCCGCGAGCCCGCCGAGGACACCGCTGGCTCCCGCGACGAGTACCCGTGCCCCGCTCAGACCCGGACCGGATGCGGTCACACCGTCGTCCATGTCGATCCTCCCCCTACAGGCCGGCGACCCGTGCCACGAAGAAGCCCGCCACGAGGACGGCGCCGACCACGATCAGCCCCAGGAAGAACCACGGGTGCTCCCAGATGCCGCCGTCAGGTCGTTCCTGGTGCGCTTCGGCCGTGGAACCCTCCACCGAGGGGGTTTCCTCCGGCATTACAGGACGGGCGCTCATGGTGCCTCCTCCGCCAGACGAGGTCGTACCTTCTCCTCAACCGTCCGGCGCCGGCCACCCGGCCGCACCTCGCACCGTTCGTGCACCGTTTGAACCCCTCCCCGCGGGTCGGGCCATCAGGGCGGTCAGTCGCTGAGCGGCTCGTCGGGGGCCGTGCAGGCGTACGTGCCGGCGCAGTTCTTCGAGGCCGCGCCCGGGGGCGTCCAGAAGTGCGGAGACCGCCTGGCCTGCCCTCTCGGGGTCCAGCCGGTGCGGGTCGAGGCACAGGCCCGCTCCGGACCTTTCGGCGTCGTGGGCGACGGAGAACTGATCGCTGGAGAAGGGCAGCACGAGGGCGGGCACGCCGGCCGCCAGGCATTCGGTGAAGGAGTTGTTGCCTCCGTGGTGGACCATGGCGTCCACCTGCCGGAGCAGTGCCTGCTGCGGTACGGTCGCGGCCACCGCGACCCGGGGGCCTGCCAGACCCGCCAGTGCCTCGGCCTGGTCCCCGGCGGCGACGATCACCGAAGTGTCGGGGCGCCCGGCGAGAATGCCCCGTGTCACCGACTCCAGCACGTCCCGCCGGGCCGAGAGGCACGTCCCCAGTGCGACCAGCACCAGACACCGGCCGGCCTGGCGCAGGCGGCTCACTTCGGAGTTCCAGAAGGGGCCCGGGTCGAGAGTGCCGGTGGGGGTGAGGTGCCCGGTGAATACGTAGACCGGGCCTTCGGGGCGTGGGGGCAGCCAGTTCAACCGGGGATAGTTCAGCACGACGGCATGCGGAGAGCACAGAGTGAACGCCCGGCTCGGTACGGGTCGGTGTGGCGCGTGGCGGGCGATGAACCGTGCGAACAGCGCGGTGAAGGAGACGTCGTTCGCCTGTGCCTCACCGTGCAACGTCTGCAGGTCCGCGGCGGTCGGCCGCACCGCCTGGGGCCATGCGTAGGGAACTCCGAACAGGGCGCCCGGTGCGGCCGGCAGATAGCTGGGATGCCCTGGACAGAAGGTCACGTACGGCAGGTCCAGGCAGTGCAGGGCCAGTGTCACGGCGTAGCTCAGCTGGTCGACGACATACCAGTCCGCCGGGTGCCGCGCATGCATCGCCCGTAGCTGCGCCAGGACCCGTTCAGGTTCGGCCAGCATGTCTGCCCTGCGGTGCCGAGCCTGGACCAACAGGGCTGGAACGGCGCCGGCCCGAGTCGCCTCCAAGAACTCCTCCAGGCGTCCGGTCTCACCTGCGGCCTGGACCGTGCGCCGCGCGATGCCCGTGTTCGCGTTGCGGCCGACCCTCAACGGTGTGAATTCCACCCCTGCGGTCTCGGCCAGGGGTGCGAAACCTTCCGCGCAGGCGAACGTGACCTCGGCACCCGCCGCACGAAGCTCGCCGGCCAACACGGACAAGGGAGCAGCGTGCGAGTGGAACGGCGGAGCGATCACGGTGACTCGCGGCATGAGGGACCTACTTCCGGCAGACGGCTGTCGGGTCTGCTTCTGCATCGGCCCCCCATGCGGAGGCAGCGGTCGGACGGGCATGTGTCCGCATCCGAAGCCGTGGGCCTGAGGGAACGGGAGGTGACCATCCGCACGAGCGAGAGCAGCGCCCCATGGACGCACACACCCCGCGGGACGGAACCGACCCCTTCGTAGCAGCCCGCCAGAGCTTTTGGGCTCCCGAGGCAGCACCGCGGATTCCCTTCACCCCGGGCATCCTGGCGTCCTTCCTGCACGCCGAGTACCTCCCGGGGCACCACGAGCATCCGGCCCGCCTTCTTGCCGATCCCATCGACCAGAGCATTGCTTCGCTGCGCCGCGACCTGAGGCTCCGAAGGGGGCTTGCACCCGAAGACCTCTTGGCTGCGGCGCTGCGCGGGGACCACCGGCTGCGGAGTACGGTCACGGAGGCTTGGCCCCTGTCGCTTTCCCTCCAGGACACCGAGCGTGTCCGCCGCGGACTGCGTGAGGAGATCCTGCGCTGCACGGATGCCGGGACCATGGCCCACCTGATCGACCTCGCCACCGCGGGGCGCCTGCACGTGCTGGAACCGGCCCAATGGGCCGACCTGGCCCGCAGGCGGCCCCTCAACCTCAGGCCGGCCAGACTCGCCCTGTGGCGTCACCTTGCGGGCCACACGGACCTGCGCCAGATCCTTCCCCGGCCCGACACGGCCGACGACGCTTATGAACGCCTGCTGCTCGCGGCCGCCGGCGGCGGCCGATTGTTCGAATCTCCTGCCTTGCCGAACGAGGGCGGCCAGCTGGTGGTCCAGTCGATGCTGCTCGGCGAAATGGACAGCCCGGGGGAGGGGAGCAGCGGAGGCCTCGGAGTCCTTCTCGCCGGATTGGGCGACGCACTCGCGCGCACGCGGGGCATCGATGCGGTGATCACTCTGGTGACGAAGGACGCGCGGGACCTGGGTGAGGAGCCCGACCTCCTGCGCGGCCGGGGAGCCGGACACTGGACGCTCACCCTGCCGACCGCCCCTCACGACAACGCCACTACCGGGATCCCCGCCGGAACCGCTCTGACCTGGTGGACGAACAGGGTCCTCGCGGGGTTGGGCCGACGGCCCGACCTCGTCCATGTCAGGTACGCGGACGAAGGGTCCCTCGCGGTAGCCGAAGCCGCCCGGCAACTGGGCGCACGCCTGATCTTCACCGCGACGCCCGATCCACACCGCCGCGTCAGCGCACGGCACGCCGGACTCATGGCAGCCAACGAGACCGAAACGGAGGAACTGCGTCAAGACCTCCACCGCGTCTTTGCGGCTGACAGACTCGTCGACCGTGCCGATGAAGTCATCGGCATCCCCGGCCGGGGCGGCACGGGCGAGCTGATCCGCTACTTCCCGCAGCTCGCCGCAGTCAGGGGTGGGAAAGGACCCAGCACGCCTCAGGAGGGGATCACCGCGTACCGGCCCGCCGCCGACGAAGCATTGCGACGGCAGAGCCTCCTGGAGGGTCTGTTCGCCGCCGAACTCCCCTCGGCGCTCGACCCAGCCGCGCGCGGCCTGCCCCTGCTGCTCACCGTGGGGCGTCTCCACCCGCTCAAGCAGCAGCACGTCCTGGTCCGCGCGTGGATCGAATCCGGTCTCCACCTCCGCTCGACGCTCGTTGTGGTGGGCGGGTCCGCCCGGACGGAGGTGAGAGATCCGGCAGAACGGCACGTACGGTCGGCCATCGCGGGTTTGATCGACGAGCACCCGGATGCGGCTGCACGATTGGCACTGGTGCCGGCGATGCCCAACCAGCAGGTCCGGTGCCTGGAGCGCGCGTTGGCCGCCGGCCCGGGAACCAGCGGTCGGGCTCATTACGTCTGCCCCAGCGCGAAGGAGGAGTTCGGCATTGCCGTGCTGGAGGCCATGGACGCGGGCCTGCCGGTCGCGGGTACCGGCCGGGGCGGCATTCCCCACTACGTGCAGGACGCGGTCAACGGAATCCTCCTGGACACCTCGTCGTCCAAAGCCCTGGCCGAAGGGCTGGAGCGGCTGCTGGAACTGGACCCGGTGGTCGTTGACGCCATGGTCCGCCGCGCCCGTGCCACGGTCCGGGCGCGCTATTCCATTGACGCCGCAGCTTCGGCGTTCGCCTCTGTCTACACAAGGCTGCCGCGAACCGGAACGGCGGCACAGCGCACGTGAGCCGGCACCCGGGACGGCCGGGTCGGAGAGCAATCCCCCGTGGGCGTGGACAGCCCGTACGTGTGAAGAACCGAGCGGGAAGCGCTCCGGATCATGGGGCGCTTCCCGAACGATTATCGCGAGGCTTCACCTGCGCTGAGGGAGCTCGTTGGATCCGAAGGTGCGGCGCGCGATGGAGTCGATGGCCCCGCTGGTGAGAGCGGTGCGAGCATGCGCGGACCGGCCCGATGCGTGGCCGAGGTGGCGGCGTTGCCAGTAGGGGTTGTCGTGGGAGAGCTTGCTCGAGACGCGGCCGTACATCCCGAAGGTCATGATGATCAGCCCCATGACGAAGCTGAACATCACGTTGGTCATGCCGAAGCCGAGGACGTTGGCGTCCTTGTCGAGGACGAAGATGTGCGCGAAGCCGCTGAGCAGGAACAGGGCTCCCACGGTGATGTTGAGGGTGGAGGCGAAGTTGCCGCCGATGAAGGCGCCCGCGGCAAGTGCGAGTCCGACGACGACGGAGATGACACTGAGGGTCGTGTTCGTCGTCATCCCCGCGATGGTCTCGCCCCGCGTGTCGAAGGGGCGCAGGGCATCGGCGAAGCCCAGGATTCCGAAGGCGAGCAGGATCAGGCCGCAGAGCAGGGCGCCGTACCGGTATACGGTGGCGAGGTGGTGATCGACGGGTAGCTCGTCACTCAGCTTCATGTCGGTTCCTCCGGGGGATCGTGCCGGTAGGCGGATGAGTCACTGCTCGTAGTTCGCGAGGGCCAGGCCGAGGCCGAAGAACGTGGGCGCCCACTCCCCGACGAAGATGCCCCACCGGTCCGCCCGCTCGACGTCCTCGCGGCTGTTGGAAGCGAGCCACGATGCGAGCGACAGGCCGATGGACAGGGTGGCCGCCAGGTAGGCGTGTTCGCTCTTTACGCCTGCGGCATGCAGCTTCTTGACGATCATGACGAAGTCTCCTTCTGGTCATTCCGGGAGAAGCTCGAGCCTCCGAAGAGGTCTGTGACGAGACGAACCTATTGCCGGATCCACACGGAGGGCGATTCGCACTATTTATGCATCGATTTACTGGTTGATGTGGTTACGGGCATCCTTCGGTCGTACGCGCGAGTGTGCCGGACCGGAGGAAAGCTGCCGGTCCGGCATGCGTCGCAACTCAGCCCTTGGTCAGGGTGCACGTGTAGGGCGAGCTGCCCGACCCCTGGTAGGCGTCGAGCTCCAGGTAGTAGGTGCTGCTTCCCGTGGCGGTCCTGGTGAAGGTCAGGCTCTCGTCGGTACCTGCTCCGTCGTTCACCGAGCGGGCGAGAGTGCTGCCGCTGGAGTCCAGGAGGTAGAGGTCGGCGTCATAGGCTCCGTCGGGAATGGCGCAGAGGATGGTGACGCGCTCACCGGCTGCGAAGGCGACGCGGAAGTAGTCCCGGTCGCTGGTCGACTGCATGCTGCCCGTGAGTGTCGCGGGGTAGGTGAGGGCGGTGGCGTCGTCGGCGGTGGCGCGTGTGTCGTTCGCTTCGGTTTCGGCCAGGGTGGACGTGCCGCCGCTCGGTGAGCAGGTGCTCTGGGGGGTGCCGGTGTACAGGTCGGGGTCGGCGACTCCGTTTGTGACGCTGCGGTGGTAGTAGCCGCAGGTGGGGCGGTTCTTGAAGTCATAGGTCTGTCCGGGGCCCAGGCGCCAGATCTTGTAGTCGGAGAAGGTCATGGGCTTCCCGGACGATGCCTGCTCCGGCTGGTGGTCGCCCAGGACCACGAAGGCCTCTTTTCCGTAGAGGGTGGCTGTTCCGTTCTTGTCGAGGAGCAGCGAGCTGCCTTCCTCGACTCCTACGCCCCAGGCCTTGCCTCCGGAGGTCCGGCCGTCCTTGATGGCGCGGGCGACGAAGGCCATGGTGCGGCCCATCCGGTCGCGGCTGGTGAAGTGGGAGTCGTTGATGACTCCGCTGTAGTTCGCCCAGTCGAACATGCCGGTGGTGAAGGTGATGTGGCTGTCGTACGGGTTCGCGAGGGCTTCGGCGCTGGTGACGCTTCCCTTGCAGGCGTCGTAGACGACGGGGCTGTTGATGTGGTGCCCGGCGCTGCCGCCGCCCGAGCCGCCGCCCTTGGCCGCGACGGACTCGACGGATGCCTCCAGCGCGCTGCCCTTCCAGGCGGTATAGCGGCACTGGTCACCGCCGGCGAAGTAGACGAATTCAGCGTTGCGGATGTCGGAATTGACCTGGCTGTTGTTGCCGTCCGAGGCAGCGGTCAGAGTCCAGGTGGTGCAGGAGTTGACGCCGGGCAGTGCCATGGCGGCGTCGCATTCGGGCGTGGCGCTGCCTGAGGTGGGGGCGGAACCGGCCAGTACGACGACGTCCAGGCTGCCGACCCCGCCGCGTATGGCGTCGATGGCGGCCGACATCGACGCGGGGACGATCTTGCCGTCGCCGTTCATGGTGAAGGCGGGGCCCTGCCATGACGTGCGGCTGACGTCCGAGCTGCTGCCCGAGCGGATCCGCGTGGCGGCCGCCTGCGCGCTGCCGGCCGAAGTGAGCGTGGCGGCAAGTGTGAGCAGTACTACGGCAGTCGAGGCCGGTGAGACATGCCTGAACCGTGTGCCCATGGCTTCTCCAAGGGGTGGGGGAGGAGTGGTGAATCCGCAGGAGGCAGGGCGTGGCAACGCCCTGAGCGGCGCTTGTGGGGAGGTGCGCCGTCCGGTGGGTGGTGTCGTACCGGAACTTACAAGTCACGCCGAATGAGCGGTAGATGTAGAGCGCGAATCGCTCCGCTCTTCTGAGAGAGGGGCGATCTTGTCAGCTCAGTGGCCATCTCACAGCAGCCTCGCGGCCGACGCAGTGGCCGTTACGGTAATGTAACGAGCGATACATCTAGCCATCAGTGTGAGTGTTCTGTAATTTCTGGGTTGCAGTCGACGGCGAACACCCGTCGGCCCGAAGACCGGAGAGGCATACGCCTGATGAACACCCGTCTGTCACGAAACCTGATCACGGCGCTGACGGCCGCGACCGCGCTGGCCACACTCACTTCTTGTTCGGACTCCGCTGCCGAAACCGCCAAGGCCACCGGCGGACAGCCGGCCACCGTCGCGGGGGTAGCGGTCACGAAGGACGCCGCGCTGCACGACGCACTGCCCGACATGATCAAGAAGGCGGGCACCGTGAGAGTGGCCACGGACGTGCCTTACGCGCCGTTCGAGATGTTCGTGGCCGAGGGAAAGCCGGAACTCACCGGCCTCGACTACGACCTGGGTCAGGCGCTGGGGGCCAAGCTGGGTGTGAAGTTCGAGTTCGCACCTCAGAAGTTCGACGGCATCGTGCCGGCCATTCAGGCCGGGAAGTTCGACGCGGCGATGTCGGCGATGACGGACAACAAGGAGCGCCAGGCGGTCGTCGACTTCGTCGACTACTCCGTCTCCGGTTCCGGGATCATGGTGGTCAAGGGCAACCCCGAGAGGATCACCACTCTCGATGACCTGTGCGCCAAGAAGGTCGCGGTGCAGGCGGCCACCAACCAGCTGGACCTCCTCAAGGAACACCAGGCGAAGTGCAAGGCCGCCGGGAAGAGCGAGATCGACATCCAGACGTTCCCCAAGGACTCCGACGCACAGCTCGCCCTGCGCTCCGGCAAGGTCGTCGCCCAGGTGCAGACGAAACCCGCCGCGGGATGGACCGCCAAGACCGCCGACGGTGGCACCGCCTTCCAAGTCGTCGACGATCCGGCTGCCGCAGGCGGCTACGGGGCCTCGCCGAACGGGATCGCGGTCTCCAAGAAGCTGCCCCAGCTCAGCGACGCGATCCACAAGGCCCTGCAGGCTCTGATCGACGACGGAACCGTGACAAAGATCTTCGACAAGTACGGTGTCGCCTCGATCGCCGTCAAGGAGGCCACCAAGAACGCGGCGGTGGACTAGAAATGACCACCACCACAGCTCCCGCGGACCTCGACCGCCCGGCCGCCGAGCAACTCACCGTCGTGCCGCTGCGCCACTACGGCCGTTGGATCGCCGCTGTCGCGGCCATTACCGCACTCGTCGGTGTGGCCGGATCGCTGGCGAAGAACGGCAATCTCCACTGGGAGATCATCGGCCGCTTCCTCTTCGCCGACCTGATCTTCTCCGGACTCGTCACGACCCTGTGGCTCACCGTGGCGGCGATGGCCCTCGGACTCCTTCTGGGCACGCTCGTCGCAGTGATGCGGTTGTCGTCCAACCCGGTTCTCTACGGCATGTCCTCACTGTTCGTGTGGTTCTTCCGCGGGACCCCCTTGCTGGTCCAGATCATCTTCTGGGGATACGCCGCCGCCCTCTACCAGTACGTGAAAATCGGCATCCCCTTCACCAGCGTCACCTTCTTCCAGGTCGAGACGAACTCCCTCCTTACCCCGGCCGTCGCAGCGCTGTTGGCCCTCGGACTCAACGAAGCCGCGTACGCCTCGGAGATCGTCCGGGCCGGCATCCAGTCGGTGGACCCCGGCCAGAGCGAAGCCGCGCATTCCCTCGGCATGCGGCCCGCACAGACGATGCGCAGGATCGTGCTGCCCCAGGCCATGCGGGTGATCATCCCGCCCATGGGCAACGAGACGATCAACATGCTGAAGATGACCGCCCTGGTATCGATCATCTCGGCGCACGACCTGATGTCCAACATCCAGGACGTGTACGCGCAGAACTACCAGGTCATCCCCATGCTCGTCGTCGCCAGCCTCTGGTACCTGGGCCTGGTCACCCTGCTCAGCATCCCGCAGGCATGGCTGGAGCGCCGCTACGGCCGCGGCTCGGACCGCGGCGGCCACATCTCACCGCTCCGCCGCATGCTCACCGGCGCACTGGTCCAGCCCGCGCGCACGAAGAACACCAAGGAGGCGGCAGCGTGAACGTCCCCATGGTCCACGCCCAGGGCGTGCGCAAGCACTTCGGGAAGCTCGAAGTCCTCAAGGGAATCGACCTGACCGTCGAACGGGGACAGGTGTGCTGTCTGCTGGGTCCCTCCGGCTCGGGCAAGTCGACCTTCCTGCGCTGCATCAACCACCTCGACAGGGTCGACGGCGGCAAACTCGCCGTCGACGGCGACCTGGTCGGCTACCGCCAGAACGGATCGCGGCTCCACGAACTGCGCGAGAAGGAAGTCGCCGCGCGACGACGCGACATCGGCATGGTCTTCCAGCGCTTCAACCTCTTCCCTCACATGACCGCACTGGACAACGTCATGGAAGCCCCCGTCAACGTCTGCAAGACCGACAAGTCGCAGGCCAGGGACGAGGCCCGGCACCTGCTGGAACGGGTGGGCCTCGGGGATCGGGCGGGCCACTACCCGGCCCAGCTCTCAGGCGGGCAGCAGCAACGCGTCGCCATCGCGCGAGCCCTGGCGATGAAACCCAAACTCATGCTCTTCGACGAACCCACCTCGGCGCTCGACCCAGAACTGGTCGGAGACGTTCTCGACGTGATGCGCCGGCTCGCGGCGGACGGCATGACGATGGTCGTGGTCACCCACGAGATCGGCTTTGCCCGCGAAGTGGGTGACACCGCCGTCTTCATGGACGACGGCGTCGTCGTCGAATCCGGGGACCCGCGCCAGGTCCTTGTCGAACCCCGGCAGGAACGCACCCGTGCGTTCCTCTCGAAGGTCCTGTGACCGCCCCCTCGCGGGAGCAGCTGCACACCAACGAGCTGCTTCCGTATGCCGAAGCGCGCCTGGAGGGCTACCTCGCCGACCTCGCCGGCCTGGTTGCCATCGACTCGGGCTCCTACAGCCCCGCCGGCGTGAACCGGATGGCCGACTGGACCCAGAGCCGGCTGCTGCGGCTCGGATTCGATGTCGAGCGCTTCGCTCCCGACCCTCCTCACGGGCACCCTGTCGGCGATGTGATCCTCGCCCGCAAACCGGGCGACCTTCCGATCGAGCAGGGCGGACGACGCCTCCTGCTCGTCGCTCATCTCGACACCGTCTTCGAGGACGGAACCGCCGCGGCGAGGCCCTTCCACCTCGACGGCCATATGGCGCGAGGCCCCGGAGTCAGCGATGACAAGGCCGGCCTGCTGGCCGGTATCACCGCTGTGGAGATCCTCGAGGAAGCTCGGGCAGGGCAGTACGCCGAACTCGTCTTCCTCGCCACGCCGGACGAGGAGATCGGCTCACCGGCGAGCCGCCCGGTGACCGAAGCAGCAGCCCGTGGAATCCACTTCGCTCTGGCCCTGGAGTGTGCCCGGGAGAACGGCGACCTGGTCGTCGCCCGGAAGGGTGTCGCCGACTTCCGTGTGAAAGTCACCGGCCGGGCAGCGCACGCCGGCATCGAGCCGGAGCGCGGAGCGAACGCAGCTCTGACCGCCGCCCACCTGGTCGTGGCTCTGCAGTCCCTCAACGGCCACTGGGACGATGTCACCGTCAACGTCGGTGTCGTACGGGCCGGCAGCCGCACCAATATCGTCTGCCCGGAAGCCGAGCTGCGCGTCGAGGTGCGCTCGGCCACCGCCGCCGGGCTCGCAGCGGCCCACCGTGCGATCGAGTCAGCCGTGGCACGACCCGCCGTCTCCGGCACCACGGCGACCGTCGAGCAGCTGGACCTGTGCCCGCCCATGGAGGACACACCCGCTTCGCGCCGCGTGTTCGACCGGGCCAGGCGCATCGCCGCCGGCCTGGGGATCAGCCCGGGAGGCGCGGCCACCGGCGGCGTCGGTGACGCCAACTTCGTCGCGGGCCTCGGCGTGCCCACCCTGGACGGCCTCGGCCCGGTCGGCGGCGCCGACCACACCCCGGAGGAATGGCTGGACACCTCGACCGTCCCGGCCCGTGTCGCGCTCCTGGCGTCACTCATCGCCGATCTCGGCGACAGCCGCACCGGCTGACCTCCCCCAGACGTCCCGTACCGGTTTGATCGCGCCATTGCCCGGTACGGGACCCCACTCCGGCAGCCCCTCCCACCACGCACCGTGCTGCCGGCCCGCGCCGGGGCCGCAGCCGACACCCGCCGCTGCGGTCCCGGCCACCACCCGACCCCACCCACAGGAGGCATCCCGTGCCCGTCCCCACCGGAGCCCGCCGTACCGCACTGACCGGCAGCACCGTCCTCGTCCTCGCCCTCGCCCTCGCCCCGGCCGCCCAAGCGAGCGGCGCCACGACCGGCAGCCGCGGCTCGCTCGTCTTGATCGGCGGCGGCCTGAAAGCCGACAACGCGCAGGTCTACGGCGAGATCATCAAGCGTGCAGGTGGATCGAAAGCGCGCATCGGCGTCCTCACGGCCGCCTCCGTCCCCGCCAGCCAGGATCCCGACGCAGGCGACCCGGAGAAATGCAGCAACTCCGCCTGCAACGGCGCCTACTACGCCGGACTCTTCGAGCAGCACGGCGCAGCCGACGCCCAGTGGATCCCCATCGACCTCGACCACATCACCAACGCCGACTCCGACGACGTCGTGCGGCAGGTCAACTCCATGACCGGCTTCTTCTTCGGCGGCGGCGACCAGTACCGCTACGTCACCACCTTGCTCCACGGCACCGCCCACACCGACTCCAAGGTTCTCGCCGCCATCCGGGCCAAGCTCGCCGCCGGGTCAGTCGTATCCGGATCCAGCGCCGGAGCGCAGATCACGGCCGGAGCCGACATGATCACCGGAGGCGACTCCTACGAAGGACTGCGCGACGGCAGCAGCCCGGGCTACTTCGACGACGCCTCTCGGCTCGGGTACCTCCCCGAAGGCGGCTTCGGCTTCCTCCGCTCAGGACTGATCGACACCCACACCGGCACGAACGGACGCGAAGGCAGGGCCCTGCGACTCGCCGCCGACACGGGACACGACCGCGTGTACGCACTGGAAGAGAACACCGCGCTCGTCGTCGACGATCCCAACACCCCCCGCGAGAGACTGCGCGTCCTCGGCCCGCAAGGCGTCGCCATCCTCGACCTCCGGCAAGCTCGAACCAGCAAGGGCCCACAGGCCGGATGGGCCCTGACCGGCGCCCGCTACAACTACCTCTCCAACGGCGACCGCTACGACCCCAACCGCTGGCAGATCCGGCCCGCCAGCGGCAAGCGGCCCCTGATCCCCCTGTCAGCCTCACCCATACCCGCCAACTCCGACGTCTTCCACTCCCCGGCCAACCCCGCAGGCGTCCCCTACTCCTTCCTGAACACCGCCCGTGCCCTGGCCGCCGGCACCCAGCGCACCACCACGGCCGACACCTTCGAGAGCGGCCCCCGGTTCACCGTCACCTTCAGCAAGCAACCCGGATTCACCGCCTGGACCAGCGACGACGCCACCGCGCACACCGTCACCGCACTGCGGATAGCCGTCGCCCCGGAGTGACTCTGCCCTGACACACTCCGGGCGACAGGGCCGGCCGGAATCCATGGGGTTCCGGCGGGCCTCGCCCACCCACGATCGACACTAAGCTCGACCTTGGAACCGCCCCCGGCCCCCACGCATACGAAGGAAGACCCAGCGCATGGCCCCTGGCACGCTCGCCGACGAGATTCGCCTCAAGCTGGGCGACGCCAGCCCGGCCGAACGCAAGGTCGCCCGCGTGCTCCTCGCCGGCTACCCCTCAGCCGGGTTCGAAACCATGGCCGTCCTCGCGGAACGCGCCGCCGTCAGCACCCCGACCGTCCTGCGCTTCATCAACCGGATCGGCTACCGCGGCTTCCCCGACTTCCAGGCCGCGCTCCGCACAGAGCTCGACGAACGCAACGCGTCCCCCCTGTCCCTCTACGAGGCAACCGACTACGGCCGCAGCCACGAAGGAGTCGAGGACCTTTCCCTCCTCCAGCGCGGCAGCAACCTCTTCAGCGCCGCGGTGGCCCAGACCCTCGCCGAACTACCCCCGCACGATCTCGAACACGCGATCGCACTGCTCTCCGACGGCAAACGCCGCATCACCCTGGCCGGCGGCCGGTTCACGAACCTCTTCGCCCAATACCTCGGCCTGCACCTCATGCAGGTACGCGACGACGTACGGTTCCTGCCGGACCGGGACGTCGAACGGACCGCGCAGCTCGCAGCGGTGAACCGGCGTGACGTCTTCGTATTGTTCGACTACCGGCGCTACGAGCCGGACAAGGTCGCCATGGCCGAACTCGTACAGGAACTGGGCGGCAAGGTCATCCTCTTCACCGATGTGTGGCTTTCACCCGCGGCCGCGCACGCGCAGGTGGTCCTGCCGAGCCAGGTCGCCGCACCCTCCCCCTACGACAGCCTCGTTCCCACCCTCGCGATCATCGAAACTGTTGTTGCCGGAGTGCTGACCGCACTCGGCGAAGGGGCCCACCAGCGGATGAAACACGGTGAGGAAACGGCCCGCCGCATGGGCCTCTACTGACTTCCACAACCCTCCGGCCGGCTCCCCGCAGCGACACTGCCCTCCGATGTCGTGCGCGGCATCGCATGCCGGCGAAATCCAGGACCCGCCCGGAGGGCCGCGGCGCCAGAGCCTCCGTCCGGTCTTCCGGTCAGCGCGAGTCCTGAAATGCCGGGGGACAGCTGACCGGACCTACGAACCGTTGTAGGCTCCGACCAACGCCCTTGACCCGCACCACGCGGGCAGGGAGCAGACAATCCGGGAGTCTTCCGATGCTTCGTACCATGTTCAAGTCCAAGATCCACCGGGCCACCGTCACCCAGGCCGACCTGCACTACGTCGGCTCCGTGACCGTGGACGCCGATCTGCTGGACGCGGCCGACCTGCTGCCCGGTGAGCTCGTCCACATCGTGGACATCACCAACGGGGCCCGGCTGGAGACCTACGTCATCGAGGGGGAGCGCGGGTCCGGGGTCATCGGGATCAACGGCGCCGCCGCGCACTTGGTGCACCCCGGGGACCTGGTCATCCTCATCAGCTACGCGCAGGTCGAGGACGCCGAGGCCCGGGTGCTGAAGCCGCGCGTCGTGCACGTGGACGGCGACAACCGGATCGTCGAGCTGGGTACGGACGCCTCCGCCCCGGTGCCGGGTACGGATCAGCAGCGCAGCCCGCACGCCGTGGCTGTCTGAGGGGAGTCGGGGAACATGGCGATCGAGTACAAGGACGACCGCGAGGCCGGACGGCTGCTCGCCGTGGAGGACGGGGCGGTGGTCGGCCACATCGCGTACTTCGTGCTCGCCGACGCGCCGCACGCCCTGGTCGCGGTGCACACCGTCGTCGAGCAGGGCCACGAGGGCCGCGGCATCGCGGGCGGACTGGTGAAGACCTTCTACGGGATCGCGGCCGCCGAGGGGGTGCCCGTGGTGCCGCTCTGCCCGTACGCGGCGAGCTGGGCCGCCAAGCACCCCGACGAGGCGCCCGAGCCGGCCGCCGAGGTCGTGCTGGCGGCCAAGGTGCAGCTGGCCTCGGACACCCGCCTCGGGTGACCGATCTGCTCCTGCTGCACACCTCGCCCGTGCACGTCCCGGTCTTCGACGCCCTGCGCGACCGCAACCATCCGGGAGCCGTCCTACGGCACCTGGTCGCGCCGGAGCTGCTGGACCGGGCCCGCACGGCAGGGCCGGAGTCGGTGATTCCGGCCCTGCGCCGACTGCTCACCGAAGCCGGGCCCGGAGCCGTGCTGGTGACGTGTTCCACCATCGGGGCCGCCGCGGAGTCCCTGGCTCCGGCGCTCGGCGTCCCGGTGCTGCGGGTGGACCGGCCGATGGCGGCCGCCGCGGTGCGCGCGGGCCGGCGGATCGCCGTACTGGCCGCCCTGGAGTCGACGCTCGCCCCGACCCGGGAGCTGCTGGCCGAGGAGGCGGGCGAGCGGCCGGTGTCGATCCGTACCCACGTGGTCGCCGGGGCCTGGGAGCGCTTCGAGGCGGGTGACACCGCCGGCTACCTCGCCCGGGTGGCCGAGGCCGCCGGCTCCGTCACCGGCGCGGACGTCATCGTGCTGGCCCAGGCCTCCATGGCCGGGGCCGCCGACCTGGTCACGGGCCCGGTGCCGGTGCTCTCCAGCCCGGCTCCGGGCCTGGCCGCGGGCCTGGCGATGCGTTCGGCCCCGTAGCGCAGGCATACCCCTCGCAATCGCGGGAAAGTGGGCCCTATGGTGCGAAAGCGAGACGCAGAAGAGACGCAACCGCCCGTCCCGGGCCCCGACCCCGTTCCGGACCCGAGCCCGTTCCCCGACCCCGAGCCCATGCCGCGGCCCGCGCCGCCCGTGCCCGGCCCGGTACCCGAGCCGGACCCGATCCCGCCGCCGCCGGGACCCGCGCCGATTCCGCAGCCCGGGCCCCTGAGCTGAGGGGCAAGGCGCCGCCTAGGAGCGGACCTCGGAGCGGTCGCCGCTCCAGAGGGTGTGGAACGAGCCCTCCCGGTCGGTCCGCCGGTAGGTGTGCGCCCCGAAGAAGTCCCGCTGCCCCTGGGTGAGGGCCGCGGGGAGCCGCTCCGCGCGCAGCGCGTCGTAGTAGGCCAGTGAGGCCGAGAACGCCGGCACCGGCATGCCCTGGCGCACCGCCTCCACCAGCACGGATCGCCAGCCCTCCTGGTCCGCCGCGATCTCCTCGGCGAAGCGCTCGTCGGCCAGCAGGCTCGGCAGGTCGGGCCGGGCGTCGTAGGCCTCCCGGATCCGGTCCAGGAACGCGGCCCGGATGATGCAGCCGCCGCGCCACAGGGAGGCCACCGCGCCCAGGTCCACGTTCCAGCCGTACTCCTCGCTGCCGGCCCGGATCTGGTGGAATCCCTGGGTGTACGAGACGATCTTCGACGCGTACAGCGCCTGCTCCACCTGGGCGGCGAAGGCTTCCGCCGCCTCCGGCGCGAGCGCGGCGGCCGTCGGCCCCGCGAGCCCGCGCGCGGCCTTGCGCAGGTCCGCGTGCCCGGAGACCGCGCGGGCGAAGACGGCCTCGGCGATCCCCGACACCGGTACGCCGAGGTCGAGGGCGATCTGCACGGTCCAGCGGCCGGTGCCCTTCTGCTCGGCGGCGTCGGCCACGACGTCGACGAACGGCCGGCCGGTCTCGGCGTCCGTGTGCGCGAGCACCTCCGCCGTGATCTCGATCAGGTACGAGTCCAGGCGCCCGCGGTTCCACTCCCGGAAGGTGTCCGCGATCCGCGCGGGGGAGTAGCCCGCGACCTCGCGCAGCAGGTGGTAGGCCTCGGCGATGAGCTGCATGTCGGCGTACTCGATGCCGTTGTGCACCATTTTGACGAAGTGTCCGGCGCCGTCGGGGCCGACATGCGAGACGCACGGAGTGCCGTCCTTCGCCTTCGCCGCGATCTTCTCCAGCATCGGGCCGAGGGAGGCGTACGACTCGGCGGAGCCGCCCGGCATGATGCTCGGGCCGAGCAGCGCGCCCTCCTCGCCGCCCGAGATGCCCGCGCCCACGAAGTGGATGCCCTGCTCGCGCAGTTCCCGCTCGCGCCGCCGGGTGTCCTCGAAGTGCGCGTTGCCGCCGTCGATGATGACGTCGCCCTCCTCCAGGAGCGGGGCGAACTCGTGGATGACGGCATCGGTCGGCTCGCCGGCCTTCACCATGATGACGATGCGGCGGGGGCGCTCCAGCGCGTCGACGAACTCCTTCGCCGACTCGGCCGCCACGAAGGTGCCCTCGTGCCCGAATTCCTCCACCAGCGCCGTGGTCTTGGCGGCGGTGCGGTTGTGGACGGCCACGGTGAATCCGTTGCGGGCGAAGTTGCGGGCGAGGTTGCTGCCCATCACCGCGAGTCCGGTGACGCCGATCTGGGCTGTGCTGGTGCTCATCGTTGCGCTCCTGCGTGCTTCGGTGTGCCTTCGGTGGGCGGGGAACACCGACGCTACCCCCACGCGGACCGGAACGGATCTCCCGGCCGTCGAGACACGGTCAAGTTCCCTTGGCATGCGCCCCGTTGCGCCTCTTGTCATGCCCTGATCGCGCCGTTAAGTTGTGCGGTTCCTGATGTCTTCAATGGGGGCACCCATGGGTGTACGGGGCCGGCACCGCCGGTATCAGCCGAGCAGCATCAACCGGGCCTCGCTGGCCGTCACGGCCGGAGGCGCCGGGATCGCGCTCCCGCTCATGGGTGCCGGAGTCGCTCAGGCGGCGTCCGTCGACACCTGGAACAAGGTCGCGGCCTGCGAGTCGACGAACAACTGGCGCATCAACACCGGAAACGGCTACTACGGCGGCCTCCAGTTCAGCCAGAGCACCTGGCGGGCCTTCGGCGGTGCCGCCTACGCCCCGCGCGCCGACCTGGCCACGAAGGACCAGCAGATAGCGGTGGCGGAGAAGGTCCTCAAGGGGCAGGGGCCCGGCGCCTGGCCCAACTGCGGCAAGCAGGCCGGGCTCACGCGCAGCGGACCGGCTCCGGCCGTCGCCCCGCAGGGCCGGGCGCCCTCGCAGCCCGCGGCGCAGGTACAGACCCAGAGCCAGCCGCAGACCCAGAGCCGGCCGCAGGTACCGGCGCAGGGCAGCGGTCCCCGCCCGACGGGCACCTCCGTCCTGCCGAACCCGTACGTCGTCGCGCCGGGCGACTCGCTCTCCGCGATCGCCACCGACCAGCGCGTCGAGGGCGGCTGGCAGGCGCTGTACGAGACCAACCGGAGCACCGTCGGCGACAACCCGAACCTGATCTTCCCCGGCCAGCGGCTCACCCTGCGCGTCACCAGCGCGCCGGCCACGCCACCTCCGCCCCGCCAGGACCCCGAGAAGCCGCCGCGCACCGCCGACCCGGTCAAGCCCGTGGAGCCGGCCGCCGAGAAGCCGGCCGCGAAGCCCGCGCCGAAGCCGGTCGAGAAGCCCGCCGAGAAGCCGGTGGAAAAGCCGGCGCCGGAGCCGGCCTCAGCGCAGCAGAAGCCGGCTGCGGGCGGATTCTCCGCCCCCGTCGACGCCGCCCTCGGCACCGCGTACCGCGTCTCGGGATCCTCCTGGTCCAGCGGCTACCACACGGGCGTCGACTTCCCCGTGGCGACGGGGACCACCGTCAAGTCGGTCGGACCCGGCCAGGTCGTCTCCGCCGGCTGGGCCGGGGCGTACGGCTACCAGGTCGTCATCCGGCACACCGACGGCCGGTACTCCCAGTACGCGCACCTCTCCGCCCTCGGGGTCAAGGCCGGCCAGCAGGTCTCCGGCGGGCAGCGCATCGGCCGTTCCGGCTCGACCGGCAACAGCACCGGGCCGCACCTGCACTTCGAGATGCGCACGGGACCCGGTTACGGCTCCGACATCGACCCGCTGAAGTACCTCCGCAGCCACGGGGTCCGCATCTGACCCGCGCACGTGCGAGGGCACGACGGTGAGCAGGATCAGGCCGGCCGCCGCGAGTGCGGCGCTGGCCACGGCCGCTGTCGCGCCCGCGGCCCCGTACCGGAAGCCCTCGTCGAACAGCGTGATGCCGACCGTCGCCGCCACCACCGGGTTGACCACCGTCACGGTGGCCAGCGGCGCGGTCAGGCCCGCGCCTCGGTAGGCGGCCTGCGACAGCAGCAGGCCGCCCGCCGCCAGCACCGCGATCGCCGCGAGATCGGGCCACAGGCCGGGCAGCGCGCCCGGCCCGAAGGCCTCCGCCACCGATTTGGTGAACACCGAAGCCATGCCGAAGGCCGTACCGGCCGCCGCGGCCAGCAGCACACTGTGCAGCACCGCGCGGTGCATCCGGTGCGCCGCCAGGAACAGCACGAGCACCGCCCCGGCGGTCACCACGAGCAGCACGCTCCGCTCGTCCCCCGCCAGCGCCTGCTCCGCCCGTCCGCTCCCGCCGGTCAGCGCGAGCAGCCCGGCGAGGCCGACCGTGGCCAGCACCGCCCCGCGCCAGGCGGCCGCGCCCGCCCGGCGCCGTACGAACACGGCGGCCATGGGCAGGGCGAAGACGATGGTGAGCGCGCCGAGCGGCTGGACCAGGCTCAGCGGCCCGTACGCGAGGGCCACCACGTGCAGCAGCGCACCGAGTCCGTTCAGCCCCACCGCCACCCACCAGACGCCCCGGCGCAGCGGGGCGTACCGCCGGTCCGGCGTGCTCGCCGCGACCCGTTCCTGGACGATCGCGCCACCCGCGTACGCCAAGGCGGACACGAGGCACAGCAGGACCGACAGCGCCAGTGCACTCATAAGGTCCACAATGCCCGACCCATCTGCGCTATTCCTCCGCCCACAGGTGGTGATCAGTCATACTCCCGACGTAGTACGGGAGTACGCAGCGTGGCTCGGACCGCAGCGGAAAGCGACCCCTACGGTGCCCCACAGTCACCGGACCGCCCCGTACGGTGACGTCCTGCTCGCGGTCAGTGAGGGCCCCGGGATCGGGTTTGGCTCCGGGCGCGTGGGATCCGTACAGTTTCCCTTTTGAGGACTTCCGCAGCAGGCGGATGCGGACGAGTGATCAAGGAACGGCAGCGGCCATGACGGTGACCGAAGACAGTCAGGACTACGGGCACGCCTACGGGCCCGGCATCGACCCCGACCGGCTGGCCCTCTGCCTCAGCGTGCTCGACGAGCTGGACAAGCTCGACGTCGACCACCCGGACGCCATCACCGTACGCCGCGCCACCGCCGGCCTCTACCGCACGGTCAAGCAGCGCCGCCGCCAGGAGCGCCGCGCCGCCAAGACCGCCAACGACAAGGCCGTCACCGAGGCCACCGCCACCGGCTCCGCCGAGCGCATCGACGACGAGACCGAGGGCATCCTGCCCTCCTCGGTCACCGAGGCCGGCCGGATCGCCGGGATACTCCAGCGCCCGCGCTCCTGCTACGTCTGCAAGACGCGGTACGTCGAGGTCGACTACTTCTACCACCAGCTCTGCCCGACGTGCGCCGCCGAGAACCGGGCCCGGCGCGAGGCCCGCGCCGACCTGACCGGCAAGCGCGCGCTGCTCACCGGCGGCCGGGCCAAGATCGGCATGTACATCGCGCTGCGGCTGCTGCGCGACGGCGCCCACACCACGATCACCACGCGCTTCCCCAAGGACGCCATCCGCCGCTTCAAGGCGATGGAGGACTCCGCGGACTGGATGCACCGCCTGGAGGTCGTCGGCATCGACCTGCGCGACCCGGCCCAGGCCGTGGCCCTCGCCGACCAGGTGGCCGCCTCCGGCCCCCTCGACATCCTGATCAACAACGCGACGCAGACCGTGCGCCGCCTGCCCAGCGCCTACGCGGCGCTGGTCGAGGGCGAGGCCGCCCCGCTGCCCGCCGGTGAGCTCCCCGCCCACCAGGTCATCGGCGCCTTCAACTCCGGCGCGGTCGACGGCCTGGCGGCGCTGCCCGTCGGCGTGAGCGGGCTCGAGGCGCAGAAGGTCGCCGACCTCGCCCTGGTCGCGGGCAACGCCAGCCTGGAACGCCACCTCGCCGGCACCGCCATCGACGCGGGCGGTCTGCTGCCCGACGTCGTCGACAGCAACACCTGGGTGCAGACCATCGACCAGATCTCCCCGGTGGAGCTGCTCGAGACCCAGCTGTGCAACTACACGTCGCCGTTCATCCTGATCAGCGCGCTGCGGCCGGCCATGGCGGAGGCCGCCCGCAAGGCGGCCAACGGACGGGCGTACATCGTCAACGTATCGGCGATGGAGGGCGTCTTCGGCCGCGGCTACAAGGGCGCGGGGCACCCGAACACCAATGCCGCCAAGGCAGCGATGAACATGGTGACGCGGACCAGCGGCCAGGAGATGTTCCAGACCGACCGCATCCTGATGACCTCGGTCGACACCGGCTGGATCACCGACGAGCGCCCGCACTTCGACAAGCTGCGCCTCGCCGAGGAGGGCTTCCACGCCCCGCTCGACCTGGTCGACGGCGCCGCCCGGGTCTACGACCCGATCGTCCGCGGCGAGGCCGGCGAGGACCTGTTCGGCGTCTTCCTCAAGGACTACGCCCCGGGGAACTGGTAGCCCCGGAGCCTCCCCTCGTCACGGGAGGCCCCTGACCGGCCTGCTCGACCCCCTCGGCGAACCGAGGGGGTCGAGTGCGTTCCGGGCGGGCCCGACCCGGCAGGCCCCGGCGGCGACCAGCTCCAGCAGCGGCCGCCAGTCCTCCAGCACGCCCGCGTCCAGGTCGGCCGCGCCGGCCGAATCCCGGGCGTGACACAGGGTGGCCACCGCCTCGGCCTCGGCTCCGGCCCCGGCTCCGGTGTCGAAGGGGGCGGCCGAGAGCCGTACCAGCCGGGCCACCCGCTCACCGAGCAGGGGGCGGACCGCCTCCGCGGCGACCCCCACGGTAACCGTCCCGTCACTCAGACGGAGCAGCCGGCCGATGTCGTGGAGCAAGCCTGCGAGCTGCAGTTCCTTGTCGAAGGGGTGTGAGCGGCGCAGCAGGGCCGCGGTCCGCAGACGCCGCTCGTCGGGGCTGCCGCGCAGGAGCTCCATCAGCTCCAGCACGCTTGTGACGTACGGCACTTGAGCTTCGGGCACCCCGGGCTTCGCCACCGCCGACCCCCTCCGTCACACCCTGCGCGTCCGGGGTCGAGCAGATCACCCGTCATGTACCCGCAGCCCCACGACTTGCTGAACTAGGAGCGAAAGTAAGAGGGCGCAGCGGATTTTGCCTTCCTATCGAGCGGAGGTCCGCTCATATGTGTACTCTGGGGCATCAAGACGGCCCCCATCCGGGCCGCGCTCCACTAAGGCGCCACCGCGTCCGGAAACCCTTTATCCCTTGCCCGGCTCGCGGTCGCCTGCCGGGTTACGCGACACAAAGGAGTGCGCGGTGACTGAGAAGACCAAGCCCGAACCGACGGCCATGGAGCGGACGGGAACGAGGGCCAAGCCCCGAACCGACGAACTCGGAAGCCTCGAGGTCTGGGCCCGATCCGCCCCGATCCGGCTGGCCGGCTACGAGGACGACCTGGCGGAAGCGCACATCCTGCCCGGAATCGACTAGCCCGCAGAGCAGTGCCGAGCGCCCCCGCGTGCCACGTGCACCGGGGGCGCTGCCCTGCCCGCCGCAGCCCGTGCGAAGCCGCCTGAAGCCGCGGTCCGGCCCCGGTTCCCCGACCGGCTACGCCCTGAGCGTCATCGCCGAGGGCGATCACCGCTTCCGCCGCCCCTCCCGCCCCGGCAGGCTGACGTGCATGAAACTGCTGATGCTGGGTGGTACCGAATTCGTCGGACGCGCAATCACCGAGGACGCCCTGACCCGGGGCTGGGAGGTGACCGTCTTCCACCGCGGGCACCACGCGCCCCCGCCGGGCACCTCCGCCCTGCACGGGGACCGCACCGCTCCCGGCGGCCTGGCCGCCCTGGAGACGGGGGAGTGGGACCTCGTCGTCGACACCTGGGGCGGCGCCCCCACCGCGGTCCGTGACAGCAGCCGGCTGCTGCGCGACCGGGTCGGCCGGTACGCGTACATCTCCAGCCGCTCGGTGTACGCCTACCCCGCCCCGGCCGGCCTCACCGAGGACGGCCCCGTCGTCGAGGGCTCCCCGGACGCCGGGCCGACCGCCTACGCCGAGGACAAGCGGGGCGGCGAACTGGCCGCCCTGGACGCCTTCGGGGACCGCGCCCTGCTGGTGCGCGCGGGGCTGATCCTCGGCCCGTACGAGAACGTCGGCCGGCTCCCGTGGTGGCTGAACCGCACCGCCCGCGGCGGTCCCGTGCTCGCCCCCGGGCCGCGCGAACTCCCGCTCCAGTACATCGACGTACGCGACCTCGCGGCCTGGACCCTGGACGCCTCCGCGGCGGGGCGCGGGGGCGCGTACAACCTGGTCTCCCCGCCCGGACACGCCACGACGGGAAGTCTCCTCGACGCCTGCGCCGCCACCACCGCGGGCGGCGCCGAGCTCCGCTGGACCGACCCGGCCCGGATCCTGGAGGCGGGTGTGGAGCCCTGGACCGAGCTCCCGATCTGGGTGCCCGAGGGGGAGGGGTACGACCACATGCACCACGGGGACGTCTCCAAGGCGCTGGCCGCCGGCCTGAAGTGCCGGCCGGTCGAGGAGACCGTGGCCGACACCTGGGCCTGGCTGCGCACCCTCGGCGGAGTCGCCCCGCAGCGGCCCGACCGGCCGTCCAAGGGCATCTCCGCGGAGCGGGAGGCCGCCCTACTCGGGCTCTGAGCGCCGCGCGTCCGCGAGGCGGGTCGGCGGGAGGTACTCGCGCACCAGCGTGCGGTGCCACCACGCCCCCGTCTCGCGCAGCTCCCGCCAGGTCGTGAACCGGTAGCGGTACAGCAGGGCCCGGACGTGGACGGGCGGCGCGTCCGGGAACGGGTTGTCGCGCAGCAGCCGCAGCGTGTCCCGGTCGCCCGCCAGCAGCCGCTCCACGAACGGCCCGAACCAGTCCCGCG
Organism: Streptomyces sp. Sge12; assembly: GCF_002080455.1. Taxonomy (NCBI): domain Bacteria; kingdom Bacillati; phylum Actinomycetota; class Actinomycetes; order Kitasatosporales; family Streptomycetaceae; genus Streptomyces; species Streptomyces sp. Sge12. The sequence continues at coordinate 1,163,558 of NZ_CP020555.1, read as the reverse complement.
CGTAGTCGGGGGAGATCGCCGCGAACCACATCAGCCAGTCCAGCCGCAGGTGGTACGGGGCGAACTGACGCGGGATCCGCCGGGGTTCGCCCGGTTTGCCCTTGAAGCCGTACGCGCGCCAGTCCCCGTCCGCGCGCGGCACCCGGTCCGCGGTGCCCTCCACCACCACCTCCATCCGGACCCGGCCGACCGAGCCGAAGGCCCCGTAGGTGTTCACCAGGTGCAGGGCGTCGAACGAGCGGTTCATCACCTGGCGGCGCGAGATCATGTTGAGCACCGGGCGGCGGCTGAGGAACAGCACGAGGGCCGTCACGGCGCACACCAGGACCACGAACCACAGCGGAGCCGGGCGCGAGGCGGCCGCCGGGGGAGGGCCCGCGATCCCGGTGAAGTCCACGGCCGAGACGGCCAGGGTGATCGTCAGCCAGTTCAGCCAGGCGAAGTTGCCCGACAGCACCAGCCACAGCTGCGTGGCGATGATGATCCCGGCGGCGTACGAGGCCACCGGCTGCGGGGTGAACAGCATGATCGGCACGACCAGTTGGGTCACGTGGTTGGCCGCGCACTCCACCCGGTGCAGCGGCTTCGGCAGGTGGTGGAAGAACCAGCTCAGCGGCCCCGCCATCGGCTGCGTCTCGTGGTGGAAGTACAGGCAGGTCAGCTTGCGCCAGCAGGGGTCCCCGCGCAGTTTGATCAGACCGGCGCCGAATTCCACGCGGAAGAGCACCCACCGCAGCAGCCACAGCACCAGCACCGGGGGTCCGGCCCGGGCGTTGCCGAGGAACACGGCGAGGAAGCCCACCTCCAGCAGCAGCGACTCCCAGCCGAAGGAGTACCAGGTCTGCCCCACGTTCACGATCGAGAGGTAGAGCAGCCACAGCGCTGCCCACATGGCCATGGCCGCGGGCAGCGGTACCTCGTCCCCGGCCCCAGCGGCCAGCGCCGCGGCCAGCGCGGCCCCGCCCCAGGCGCAGCCGGCGAAGAGCCGGTCGGAGTAGCGCAGTTGGAACAGGCTCGGGGCGTGCCGGAAGGGCACGTACCGTACGTAGCGCGGCACGGGCAGCATGCCGTGCGCCCCGATCAGGGCCCGGAACTGCAGGGCGGCCCCGACGAAGGCGACGAGGTAGATCCCGGCCAGGGCCCGCTGGAAGACCAGCCGGGCGAGCCAGTATCCGGGCGCCGTGAACCAGTCCATCGCCTCCAGTATCGGGCCGGTCAGCCGGTGGCGGCCAGCCTGCGCAGCCGGTGGCCCAGCAGGCGCGCGTAGCGCAGCTGGAGGAAGGGGACCACCGGGCCGGCGAGGCGGGTGTACCAGGTGTTCGGGCGGCTGAAGGCGGTGACCGTGAACCACACCGTGCCGTCCGGGTCCATGTCCACGACGAAGGACTCCTCGCCGCACTCGGGGTGCCCGGCCAGCGTTCCGTAGGCGAAGCCGATCCGGGCGGGCTCGTACGCGGTCCAGATGACCTGGCACGGAGCCTCGATCCGCAGCGGCCCGAGCCCGATCCCGACCACCACCTTGCTGCCGGGCCGGGCCGCGCCGGCATCGGCCCGTACGCGCATCCCCGAGGTCCGGTGGGCGTGGAAGGTGGTGACGGCGGTCCCGGCCCGCTCGAAGACGGCCCGGCCGTGCCCGAGGCGGGTGCGGTGGCGCAGGTGGTGGTATCCGACGGGCAGCGGCCGGTGCGCCGTCGCGCCCCTGTCGGGGTAGTTGACGGTGTCCCGGCCGGCGCTGATGAGGCGGGTCATGGCGAGGTCTCCAGTCGGTCGGCGGTGGTGCGTTCGGCGGTGGTGGTGCCTTGGGCGGCGCTGGTGCGGCCCGCGGTGGCGGTGCGGCCCGTGGTGGCGGTGCGGCCGGGGGCGTCGGCGGCCAGCCGGCGCCAGGCGAGCAGCGAGCACACGGCGAACCCGAGGGCGTTCCCGAGGCCGTGCGTGGCGGCCATCCAGGTCAGGGTGGGGTGCGGGATCCCGGTGGCCTCGCCGAGCGCCCACCACAGGGCGAGCAGCATGGTGGCCACGAGCACGGCGGCCGAGCAGGCGAGCAGGATCCGTGTGGTGCGGGCCCCGGCGGCGGGCCGGATCTCCCGCCAGGTCAGCAGGGCCACGGCCCACATCCCGCCGGTCAGGACCACCGCGCCCAGCAGCTCGGCCCAGTCGTCGACGAAGTAGCCGAGGAGGACGAGGAGGGTGCCCGCCGGGACGCTGTACGCCGCCCCGTGCGCGAGCCGGCCGGTTCCGGCGCGGCCGCCGAGGGTGCGGCACACCAGCCCGGCGACCAGGGCGGCGGCGAATCCGGCGAAGTGGAAGTGGGGCACGGTCAGCGCCAGGATGTCGAGGTCGAAGCCCAGGAGCCGGTACCCGGCGCGCTCGGCGACCAGCGCGGTGTCGGCGATCGACGGCGAGACCAGGGCGGTGGCGACGGCGATCGCGGGCGGGTCGAGGGGGCGCCCCGTCCGGCGGACCCCCGGGGCGCGGGCCGCGAGCGCCAGGCAGGCCACCGCATACAGCGCGGCGAGAGCGGTGGCGGGCGTTCCGCGCGGCAGCCACAGGCTCAGGGCTCCGGGAGCGGCCGCGAGGGGCCAGAGCCGGGCCGTCCGCAGGAGCCGCTCCGGATCGATGAGCCGCAGTCCGGCCGGAACGACGTACAGCATGCCCAGGGTGACGATCACGTTCACCAGTACCGTCACCCTGGACTCCCCCCAATACGCTGCGGCCGAACGCCTTGAACGCGTTCAACTCGCGGTGATGAGCCTACGGCGTTCCTTGAACATGTTCAAGCTCCGCTCCGGTTGCGGCTCCCGCGCGGATACGGCAGACAAGAGGAAGCAATCGGGGCGAAAAGGGAGAATCAAGTGAACGGACCGTCACTTCCGACACCTCGTCAGGCGTCGCGTCGTCATGCACCCGCAGGCGCCGCCCTCTTCGCCCTCCTCGGCCTCCTCGCCGCGGCCTGCGGCAGCCCGGAGGAGCCGAAGGGCGCCGCCGGAGCGGAGAGCCAGGAGGTCTACCTCCAGCCCGTCGCCTCCGCCGGCCCCGACCCCTTCACCCCCTCCTCGGCCACCGCCGAGTCCGCCCCCGTCCAGCCCCCGCTCCCCAACGCGACCGGCCAGGGCATCCGCACCGTCAACGCGGCCACCCCCGGCCTGTACGGCGGCACCCAGCGGCTCGGCAGCTGCGACGTGGAACAGCAGGTGCGCTTCCTGACCGGCGACGACGCCAAGGCCCGCGCCTTCGCCGAAGCCTCGAACATCGAAGCCGACAAGATCCCCGACTTCCTGCGCGGTCTCACCCCCGTCGTCCTGCGCGCCGACACCCGGGTCACCAACCACGCCTTCCGCGACGGCGGCGCCGACGACTTCCAGTCCGTCCTCCAGGCCGGCACCGCCGTCCTCGTGGACGAGCACGGCATGCCCCGGGTGCGCTGCGGCTGCGGAAACCCGCTGGCCTCGCCGCGCGCCCCCAAGGGCTCCCCGGTGCACAAGGGCGACCCGTGGAGCGGCTACCAGGCCAACCAGGTCGTGGTCATCGAACCCACCACGCACATCATCAACAACCTGGTCATCGTCAACATCGCCGACAACACCTGGATCGAGCGCAAGCGGGGGGACGACGGCGCCCAGGACCGGCCGCCGAAGGCCCTGCCCGCCTTCGACCCGGCCTCCGGCATCCCCGACGGCCCCCTCGCCCCGCCCGGGACCACGACCGGCGACCCCTGCCGGAACCAGGCCGCCGCGCCGGCCTCGCCGAACGCGGCGACAGGGCCCGCCCCCGGGGCGACGGACTGCCCGGCGGATCCGCAGGCCCCGCCGAGCTCATCCGGCCAGACCCGGCCGCAGAACCCGGAAGTGCCCTCGAACCCGGCCACCCGGCCGCAGCAGCAGCCGCCGTCCGGCACCTCGCCGTCGGAGACCCTCCCCTCGGACCCCCAGTCCGGCATGCCGCCGCTGGACCCGGGCGAGTCGGGGTACCCGCTGGAGTCCGACGGAACGACTCCGCTCCCGAACGATTCGGTGGATCCCTACAACCCGGACGTCCCCGCCACCCCGGACATGCCGTCCGACCCGTCCGCCCCCTACAACCCGTCCGACCCGTTCGTGGACCCGGACCTGCAACCGCAGTCCTCGGACGAGGGATATCCGCTGGAGAGCGCCTGACCGGCCCGTGTGTCATGGTGGATCGGTGCCGACCACCGTATCGCTGCCGGACGACTGGCCCGCACACCCGGACCGGTCGCTGTCGCTGAACCGCATGGGCAGTTTCGACTGGGACCTGGTCACCGGTCTCATGCACATGGACGAAGCCGCCCTCGACGTCTTCGACACGACCCCCGACGAGTACGACGGCCGGCCGGCATCGCTCACCCAGCGCGTCCCCTCCGCCGAGGGACACCGCCTCGACGCCCTCGTCGCCTCCGCCCTCAAGAGCGGCGAGGACAGCTACGGCGCCTACTTCCGCATCCGCTGCCACGACGGGCGCCTGCGCTGGACGCACACCCAGGGCCGCGTCATGCGCGGCCCCGACGGCCGCCCGTACCGCATCATCGGCATCGTCCGGGACGCCACCGACGAGCTCAGCCACTCGGCGGAGCGGCTCGGCCTGGACGAGGAGCGGCGCCGCCAGACATCGGTGGTCGAGTCCACCACCGCCGCCCTCGCGCACGCCCGCACCGTGCGGGACGTCATCGACGTCATCGGCGACGCCCACGGCCTGGAACGGCTCGGCTCGATGGGCATGGTGATGGGCCTCGTCGAGGCCGGCCGGATCCACCTGGTCGCCGAGGGCCCGGAGGACAGCTTCGTACCCGGCACCCGCTACACCCGCATCGACGAGCAGTACCCGATGAGCGAGGTCGTCCGCTCGCTGGAGCCGCGCTTCCTGAACTCGGCGCAGGAGTTCGCCCGGGACTACCCCGGGCTCTGGGCGAAGATCTCGTACATGCGGATCTCGGCCGCCGCCTACCTGCCGCTCATCGCCCAGGCCCGCCCGATCGGCGCGATCGGACTGCTCTACCAGGACAAGGACGGCTTCACCCAGGAGGAGCGCAACCTGCTCGTCGCCCTGGGCAGCAGCATCGCGCAGAGCCTCCAGCGGGCCATGCTGCTGGAGCAGGAGCACGACCTGGCCGAGAGCCTCCAGCAGGCCATGCTGCCGCGGCGGATCCCGTCGGTGTCCGGCGGGGAGATCGCCGTACGCTACCGCTCCGCCCGGATGGGCCGGGACATCGGCGGCGACTGGTACGACGTCATCCCGCTCCCCGGCGGCCGGGTCGGCGCGGTCATCGGCGACGTCCAGGGCCACGACACGCACGCGGCGGCGGTCATGGGCCAGCTGCGGATCGTGCTGCGCGCGTACGCCGCCGAGGGGCACTCGCCGGGCACGGTCATGGCCCGGGCCTCGGTCTTCCTGCACGAGCTGGACACCGACCGGTTCGCGACGTGCACCTACGTGGAGGCCGACCTCTCGACGGGCGTGCTCCAGGTGGTGCGGGCCGGCCACATCGACCCGCTGCTGCGGACCCGCGACGGGGACTGCCACCGGCTGCCGGTGAGCGGCGGGATGCCGCTCGGCCTCTCGGCGGAGTTCGGCCGCCTGGAGTACCCGGTGACCACGGTGGAGCTGGACCCGGGAGAAACGCTCCTGCTGTGCACGGACGGCCTGGTGGAACAGCCCGGCGCCGACCTCGACGACGGGATCCGGCTCCTCAGCTCCCACATCCGCGGCGGACCGGCCGACCTGCAACGCCTGGCGGACCTGCTGTGCGAGATCGCCGACGAACGCGGCGGCGACGACGACATGGCGCTGCTCCTGCTGCGCCGCCAGGTCGTGGCCGCCCCGGAAGGCGGCGGCCGCCTCCAGCAGCACGTCGCCCCGGGTGATCCGGAGGCCCTGGTGGCCGCCCGCCACATGATCGGGGCGGCGGTGCGCGCGTGGGGCGCGCGGGAACGGGCCGACGAGATCGAACTCGTCGCCGACGAACTGATCGTGAACGCCCTCATGCACACGGACGGCCCGGCGATCGTGACCCTCCGCGTCCTCGCGGGCCCGCAGCGCCGACTCCGGGTGGAGGTCGAGGACCGCTCCAGCGCCCTGCCGCGCCGCCGCGAGGCGGGCGAATCGGGCGTCTCGGGCCGCGGCCTGATGCTGGTGGACCGCCTGGCGGACGTCTGGGGCGTGGAGCCCCGGGGCGGCGGCAAATGCGTCTGGTGCGAATTCATCATGACCTGACCCCCCGCACTTGCGACCCCGGCCCGCGGCCACCCCCCGACCTGCAGCCCGGCCCCGGCCTGCGGCCACCGGCCTCGGCGGGGCGGGTGTCGGTTCCCGCGTCCCCAGCCTTGGGGCGTTGCGCCTGAGCTGCGCGCGCGGCCGCCGCCTGCGGCCGCTGGTTGGCCTGCTCGACGTCGGAGGCGGTACCGGGGCCGGGCACCGGGTGACCGGGGTGGACCTGGCGCCCCGAATGGTGGAGCGGGCCCGGGCGAAACTGGCCGCCGCGGGCCTCGAGGGGCGGTTCCTCGTCGGCGACGCCGCGGCCCCGCCGACCGGTACCACGTCGGGCTCTGCCGGCACCTGCTGTGGACCCTGCCCGACCCCGCGGCCGCGCGGCGCGAGGTCGGCGACAGCGGCGCACCGTACGTCGACGGAGCCGGGCCGCTGATCACCGCCGTGGGACTGGGCGCCGCCGGTCGGCTCCTGGTGTCCGTCCTGCACATCGAACCACTCGGCGCGGACGCCGGGTTGTGGGGCGAACCCGTCACCGACGAGCGGTACGCGCTGATTGCCCGTACCTGACCCCCGTGGCGGCTTTTCGTCCCCGATCGGCCGAAGAGCCGCTGGCCCCTACACGCAACCGCCGGGTGGAATGGCGGTGCGCCGCCCGACAGGGCGCCACGCACCGTCGCTCAGCCCCGCGGCCGCCCAGCGGCGCCGCGGCCGACGACCAGGAGCCAGGACTTGCACCGCACCTCTCGCCTCCGCACCTCCCTCCTCTCCCTCGCCGCCGCACTGGCCGCCGCCATGACGGCAACCGCCCCGGCATCCGCAGCGCCGGCATCCGCCGCGCCCGCCGCCGCCCCGGCATCCGCCGCCAACGTCGGACCCGTCGTGGTCCACCTCACCGGCATGGGCAGCGGCCCCCAGAACATCGCCGCGGCCGCCGCCCAGGACCACCTCGCCCGGCAGGCCGCCGAGCTCGGCTTCAACGGCTCGCAGTGCCGGGTGACGGAAGGGCCGGTCTTCCAGCACGTGACCGGCATTTACTACAACGCCATGATCAAGGCGACCTGCAACGGTGACCCCGCGGTGAGCACCCCCACCCGCACCCTCAACCGCCTGATCGGCCCGAACGGCGAGCACATCAGCACCGTCTGGAACGTTCCCCCGGGCTACCGCGTCGAGGGCAGCCTCGGCCAGCTCTACACGAGCCCCCGCGAGGGGACGGTGCCGCTCTACCACTGCGTCGTCCGCAGGGACAACTTCCTCTCCGGCGACGTGAACTGCGAGGGCCAGACCTACGTCTCCCGGCTCGGCTGGTTCTACCCGGGCCAGCCCGCCGACGCGGCCAGCGCACCGCTGATGCGCTGCATGGTCGGCAAGCAGCGGGAGTTCTTCGAGTCCAACGCGACGAACTGCGAGGGCCAGGCCTCCGGCGGCCAGCTCGGCTGGATCTTCACCGGCTGACCCGGCTGACCCGGCTGACCCGGCTGACCCGTCTGACCCGTCTGACCCGGCTGGTCCGGTTGTTCCGATCACGACGCCCCGCCGCCCGCCGCCCGGCTCGCGTTTCGCCCGGGGCGGCGGCAGGCTGGGACCATGCCGGAACTGCCCGAGGTCGAGGCCCTGCGGGAGTACCTCGACGAGCACCTCACCGGGCGGGTGGTCGAGCGCGTCCTCCCGCTCGCCGTCAGCGTGCTCAAGACCTACGACCCGCCGCTCACCGCCCTCGAAGGGCAGCCGGCCGGGACCACCGCCCGGTACGGCAAGTTCCTGGCCGTACCGGTCGGCGAGCTCCACCTCGTCACGCACCTGGCCCGGGCCGGCTGGCTGCGCTGGCAGGACACCCTGCCCGCGCAGCCGCCGCGCCCCGGCAAGGGGCCCCTCGCGCTGCGCGTCTCCCTCGAGGGCGGCGGAGGCTTCGACCTCACCGAGGCCGGGACGCAGAAGCGCCTCGCCGTGTACGTGGTCCACGACCCGCAGGAGGTGCCCGGCATCGCCCGTCTCGGCCCGGATCCGCTCGCCGAGGGCTTCGACCGGGACGCCTTCGCCGCGCTGCTCGCGGGGGAGCGGCGCCAGATCAAGGGCGTGCTGCGGGACCAGAGCGTGATCGCCGGCATCGGCAACGCCTACAGCGACGAGATCCTGCACGCGGCCAAGGTCTCGCCGTTCAAGCTCGCCGCGTCCTTCACCGAGGAACAGCTCACCCAGCTCCACGAGGCCGTCCAGACCACCCTGCGAGAGGCGGTCGACCGGGCCCACGGGGTGGCCGCGGGAAAACTCAAGGCGGAGAAGAAGAGCGGACTGCGGGTGCACGGCCGGGCCGGGGAGCCGTGTCCGGTGTGCGGGGACACCGTCCGCTCGGTGTCCTTCGCGGACTCCTCGCTCCAGTACTGCCCCACCTGCCAGACCGGCGGCAAGCCGCTCGCCGACCGCAGGCTCTCGCGCCTCCTCAAATAGGCGGGTGCTGCGTAGACTCCGGCACCATGGCCGAGGAGCAGCAGCAGTCGCCGCCCCGGCGCGAGATCGTCACCGGGGTCCCCCGGGGCACCCGTCGCCGGGCGCCCGCGCACACCCCCGCCCGTTCGGAGATCTCCGAGCAGACCACCCTCGGCGCCACCTACGTACGGGCCCTCATGCGCAGCCAGCTGCGCGCGGCGCTGTGGGCGCTGGCCGCGCTCGTGCTGCTGGTGGGGTCGCTGCCGCTGGTGTTCGCGCTGTCGCACGACGCGTCGGGGCCGCTGATCTGGGTGGCGCTCGGCCTGCTGGTCTACCCGGTGATGTGGATCGTCGCCCGCTGGTACGTCACCCGCGCGGAGCGCAACGAGGCCGCCTTCACCGGCCTGGTGATGGATCCCGCCGACCGGGCGTGACACCGACCGGGCGTGACACCGGCCGGGACCCGCAGGTGCGGTGCGCCCCCGGTCAGAACAGGTGCATCGCCAAGTGGCCCAATGGCAGCCCGAGTTGCCAGGCGGGCGTCCATACGCGCGCGTTCTCGTCCAGCCCGGGCGGCAGGTCGGTGCGGTCGGGCCGGCCGGGGTCGAGGTTGGTGGCGAACAGCTCGGTGCCGTCCAGCCAGCGCCACGCCGCCCGGGCCAGTTCCAGGTCGGGGTCCTCGCCGTCGCCGCGTTCGCGGGCCTCCTCGCCGAGCGCGAGGAACCGGGTGTGCACCCAGTCGCGCCAGGGGTGTCCGTACGCCGTGAGCGACAGCCATTCGTCGAGCTGCGAGACCACCCGGATCCCGGAGAGCTCGCCGGCCGCGTCCGAGAGGTAGATCGTCAGGGCGAGCGTGTCCCGTCCGGCCCGGAACTCCAGGGTGCTGACCGGGATCAGCCGGCCCGTGCGCAGCAGTTCGTCCGCGATGTATTCGGCGTACAGCCAGGCCATGGGCACCGCGAGCCCGCCGTCACTGGTGCCGTTACTACCCTCGGGCTGCACCGTTCCACCTTCTCCCGTGCGTCGAGCGTCCCGTCGTCAACCCTGAGCCTTCACCGAGCGGCTCGCGGAGCGGGGGATGTTTACTCAACTTGCACGCTCTCATGCCGAAAACGACGCGTTTTATGTCCGATCCGCGTCTATTCACGGCGTTACCCGCCCTTCCCCGGGGTCGGAGGGGGGTCAGGCGCCGAGATCGTACCCGTACCCGTGGAGCCCCTTCCGCAGGGCGCGGAGGGCGTAGTAGGTGCGGGACTTGACGGTGCCCGCCGGGATGCCGAGCTCCGCGGCGGCCTCCGCCACCGACCGGTCGCGGAAGTAGACCTGCATCAGCACCTCGCGGTGCTCCGGCCCCAGGGATCCCACGGCCCGCCGGACGTCGATCGCCGTGACCGACCCGGCGACCGCGTCCTGGGGTTCGGGTGCCTGCTCCAGTCCCTCCGGATCCACCTCCAGCGGCCGTGACAGCCGGGCCCGCCGGGCATCGATCGCGAGCCGCCGGGCCACCGTGAACAGCCAGGGCCGCATGGAGTCGTGCCCGCTGGCCAGGGCCTCCGGGTGTTGCCAGACCCGTACGAGGGTCTCCTGTACGAGGTCCTCCGCGCGCTGGGCGTCTCCGGCGGTGAGGCCGACCAGGAATCCGAACAGGGCCCGCCCGTGGTCGCGCTGGAGTTCGGCCAGTGCCTCGGGATCCGTACGCGGGAGGGTGGGGGAGAGCGGCACGAGGGGCTCCTTCCGGGGTGCGTGGGGGGCCATGGGGGCGGTGTCACGTCCACCCTGACCTGCACGGAGCCGACCCGGAACCGTCCTGCCCCGGCGTTGCGCCCAAGCACCCGGGTCGGCCGCCGGGCGGCCGTGCGGGTCGGTGAACGGTCGAACGGCGCGGCGAACGGCAGGCGCCCGGCACCGCCGCCCACCGCCGGGCGGCCGCTCCTCGCGGTCATGTCCGCCGTTCGGGTGGGCCCGTGCCGGTGCAGCGGATCCGCTCCTTGACTTACGGCGTGTAGTTATATGGATTGCTTGTGATCACACGTCAGATAATCGTATTAATGGGAGTCGGGCACATGACCACGCGAATCCGGCCGCAGGTGCTCGCCCTCCTGACGGCCGTACTGCTGTCCGCCGCCGCGGGATGCTCGGCCGGCGGGAGCTCCGCACCGGCCCGCCTCGGGGAATCCGGCGCACCGGCCACCCCCTCCAGCGCCGCCGGATCACCCGCCGGCAAGGGCTTCACCCTGGTCGCGAGCGGCGACGTACTGCCGCACACCTCCGTCATCCAGCGCGCGGCGAACGACGCCGAGGGCGACGGGTACGACTTCAGGCCCATGTTCTCCGGCGTCAAGGCCGTGGTCTCCGGCGCCGACCTCGCCCTCTGCCACATGGAGACCATCTACGGCGAGGAGGGCGGCCCCTTCTCCGGCTACCCGGCCTTCACCTCCCCGCCGCAGGTCGCCGACGGCCTCAAGGACGCCGGGTACGACGGCTGCTCCACGGCCTCGAACCACACCCTCGACGACGGGGCCGCGGGGCTGCGCCGCACGCTCGACCGCTTCGACAAGGTCGGTCTGAAGCACGCCGGTTCGGCCCGCACGGCCGCCGAGGCGGCCACGGTCACCCTGTACACCGCGGGCTCCGCCAAGGTCGCCCACCTCGCGTACACCTACGACACCAACGGCTATCCGCTGCCCGAGGGTCAGCCGTGGGCGGTCAACCTGATGAAGCAGGACAAGATCATTGCGGATGCGCGGGCCGCCCGGAAGGCGGGCGCGGACGTGGTCCTGGTGAGCGTGCACTGGGGCACGGAGTGGGAGACCGATCCGGACGAGACCCAGCTCTCCCTCGGCAGGGCCCTGACCGCCTCGCAGACCGGGGGCCGCCCCGACATCGACATGATCCTCGGGACCCACGCGCACATCCCGCAGCCCTACGAGAAGGTCAACGGCACCTGGATCGTCTACGGCATGGGCGACCAGGTCGCGGGCGAGATGTTCAACTACACCGGCGCGCGCGACATGCGGGGCAACTACGGGTCGATCGGCCGGTTCACCTTCGCCCCGCCGGCCACCGCCGGGCAGCGCTGGCAGGTCACCAAGGCCGAGTTCGTGCCGCAGATGATGGACCTGTCCGTGGGCCGCGTCGTCCACCTGCCCGACGCGCTCGCCAAGGACCCTGGTCGCGACGACTACGAGCGCGCCCGGGACGCCATCAGCGAGGCCGTGCTCGGCCGCGGCGCCGCCAAGGACGGCCTGACCATGGGCAGGTAGGACCGGCGCCCCGGAAGGCCCCCGGAAGGCCCCCGGACGACTCCCGGACGACTTCCGGAAGGATCCCGGAGGGTTAGGGAACCACGGTGACGGGCCAGCGGCCCGCCTTGACCAGGCGGATCGCCACCGACCCCACGATGCGGTGGCCGGCCTGCTCGGAGGCGCCGACCACCACCGCGTCCGCCATCAGCTCGTCCGCCGCGCTCACCAGACCGGCGTACGGGTCGCCGCGGAAGGTGTGGAACTCCCAGCGCACCTCGTAGATGCCCTTGAGCCGCTCCGCCGACGCCCGGATCTCGGCCACCAGGCCCTCCGCGATCTCCCCGGTGGTGTCCGCGACCGGCGCGCCCAGCGCAGCCCCGGCCGCGATCACCGGCTGGACGTACACCAGCGCCAGCAGGGCGTTCTGCCGCCGGGCCAGCCCCGCCGCGTAGGCCGCGGCCCGCAGCGAGGACTCCGATCCGTCCACCCCGGCCAGGATCACCTTCGGGCCGTCGGTACCGCGTTCGAATGCCGTGTTCACGTGCTCCGTCACCCTGCCGAGGATAGGCGGCTCGCCGCGCGCGCCGACGCCGCCCTCCCTACAGTGCGAACCATGAGCGCCATCAGTGCCACCGTGGAGGAGAAGCACGGGACCCGGAACCGCTTCCTGAACCGGGTGCCCGACGGATTCGGCGCGTTCTTCGGCGCGCTCGGTCTGCTGTGCGCCCTGCTCGCGCTCTCGCCCACGCTGCGGCGGCTCCTGCGGCACATCGTGCGCTTCCTCGACCTGATCGTGGTCCCGGTCAGCGCGAACCTCGCCTACGCCGTCTTCCTCTTCCTCCTGGCCGCCGCCCTCGGCACCCGCAAGAAGGTCGCCTGGTGGATCGTCATCACCTATCTGGCCCTGCTGATCGTCGACGACGTGCTGGAGATGGCCGTCGGCGAGTACTGGATCGGCGTCCCCTCCATGATCATCGCGGTTGCCGCGCTGGTCGTGCTGATCGCCGCCCGTGACGAGTTCTATGCCGCGTCCCGCCCCGGGGCGCTGTGGCACGCCCTGTTCGTCCTCGGTCTCGGCCTGCTCGCCGCCGTACTCGTGGGCTGGGCGCTCGTCGCCGTCTTCCCCGGCACCCTGCCCAAGGGGCAGTGGCTGGACTGGGCCGCCAAGGAGGTCTTCGGCGGTCTCTTCTCGGCCCGGGAGTTCGACGGCCGCCCGCCCCGCCCGCTCTCCTTCCTGCTCGGCCTCTTCGGCGCCGTCGCCCTGCTGAACGCGGCCATGACCCTCTTCCGCTCCCAGCGCCTGACCGCCGCCCTGCACGGGGACGAGGAACCCCGGATCCGCGCCCTCCTCGGCGCCTACGGACGCAACGACTCCCTCGGCTACTTCGCCACCCGGCGCGACAAGGCCGTCGTCTTCGCCCCCAACGGCAAGGCCGGCGTCACCTACCGCGTCGAGGCCGGCGTCTGCCTCGCCAGCGGGGACCCGGTGGGCGACCCCGCCGCCTGGACCGCCGCCATCGACGCCTGGCTGGCCGTGGCCCGCCGCTACGGCTGGCAGCCCGCCGTCATGGGCGCCTCCGAGGACGGCGCCACCGCCTACGCCCGCTCCGGACTCGGCGCCCTGCAACTCGGCGACGAGGCCATCCTGCACGTGGCCCACTTCGACCTCGACGGCCGCGACATGCGCGTCACCCGCCAGGCCGTCAACCGGGTCAGGCGCACCGGGGCCACCACCGTCATCCGCCGCCACTCCGCCCTCTCCGAGGACGAGATGCAGATGATCGTGGAGAGCGCCGACAAATGGCGCGACACCGAGACCGAACGCGGCTTCTCCATGGCCCTGGACCGGCTCGGCGACCGCGCCGACGGGGACTGCCTGCTGGTCGAGGCCTTCGACGACAAGGGCGAGCTGATCGCCCTGCTCTCCTTCGTCCCCTGGGGCAAGGACGGCATCTCCCTCGACCTGATGCGCCGTGACCGCACCGCCCCCAACGGGGTCATGGAGTTCATGGTGGCCCAGCTCTGCGCCGCCGCCCCCGGCCTCGGCGTGCACCGGATCTCCCTCAACTTCGCCGTCTTCCGCTCCGCCTTCGAGGAGGGCGGCCGGATCGGCGCCGGGCCCGTGCTGAAGCTGTGGCGCAAGCTCCTGCTGTTCTTCTCCCGCTGGTGGCAGCTGGAGGCGCTGTACCGCTCGAACGTCAAGTACAACCCCGAGTGGTACCCGCGGTTCCTCTGCTACCAGGACGCCGGCTCGCTCGCCCGGGTCAGCCTCGCCTCCGGCATCGCCGAGGGCTTCGTCTCCGTACCCAGCCTGCGCACCCTGTGGGGCAACGGCCATCCCAAGGGCCTCACCGCCATCGCCTCCACCGAGGGACTGCCCTCGATCGAATCCCTCGGCCTGGACGCCGTGGAGCAGGACACCGCGGGGTCCCCGGCCGAGCGGCTGCCCGAACAGGTCCGCGTCCGCCACGCCAAACTGGACCGCATCCGGGCCGCGGGCACCGACCCCTACCCGGTGGGCATCCGCCCGCGCACGCACACCGTCGCGGAGCTGAAGGCGGCCCACCCCGGCCATGAGCCCGGCGCCCGGACCGGCGCGCAGGCCACGCTCGCCGGGCGCGTGATGCTCGTACGCGACCTCGGCGGCGTGGTCTTCGCCGTCCTGCGGGACTGGTCCGGCGACATCCAGCTGATGCTGACCCGCGACGAGGCCGGGGCCGACGTACTGGACTCGTTCACCTCCCAGGTCGACTTCGGCGACCACGTGCTCGCCAGCGGCGAGGTCGGCGCCAGCAGGGCCGGCGAGCTGTCCCTCGTGGTCCGCTCCTGGCAGCTCACCGGCAAGTGCCTGCGCCCCCTCCCCGACAAGCGCAAGGGCCTCGCCGACCCCGAGGCCCGGGTCCGGCGCCGCTACCTCGACCTCGTCGCGAGCCCCGAGGCGCGCGACGTCGTACGGGCCCGCTCCAGCGCGGTCCAGGCCCTGCGCCAGGGACTCCTCGACCGCGGCTACCTGGAGGTCGAGACCCCGATGCTCCAGCAGATCCACGGCGGCGCCAACGCCCGGCCCTTCCGCACCCACATCAACGCCTACGACCTCGACCTGTACCTGCGCATCGCCCCCGAGCTCTACCTCAAGCGGCTCTGCGTCGGCGGCATGGAGAAGGTCTTCGAGATGGGCCGCACCTTCCGCAACGAGGGCGTCTCCTACAAGCACAACCCCGAATTCACCATGCTGGAGGCCTACCAGGCCTTCGCCGACTACGACGTGATGCTGGACCTCACCCGCGAGCTGATCCAGGGCGCCGCGATCGCCGCCTTCGGCTCGCCCATCGCGCACAAGGCGGGGCCGGACGGGAAGCTCGTCGTCCACGACATCTCCGGAACCTGGCCGGTCAAGACCATGTACGGGGCCATCGGCGAGGCCCTCGGCGAAGAGGTGGACGCCGACACCGAGGAACACGTCCTGCGCAGGCTGTGCGACCGCGCGTCCGTCCCGCACGCCCCCGAGGACACCCGCGGCGACGTGGTGCTGGAGATGTACGAGCGCCTCGTCGAGGAACGCACCAAGCTGCCCACCTTCTACAAGGACTTCCCCACCGACGTCTCCCCGCTCACCCGCCAGCACCGCCGGGACCCCCGGCTCGCCGAGCGCTGGGACCTGGTGGCCTTCGGCACCGAACTGGGCACCGCCTACTCGGAGCTCACCGACCCGGTGGAACAGCGCCGCCGCCTCACCGCCCAGTCCCTGCTCGCGGCGGGCGGCGACCCGGAGGCCATGGAACTCGACAACGACTTCCTGGACGCCCTGGAGTACGCGATGCCGCCCACCGGCGGCCTCGGCATCGGCGTGGACCGCCTCGTCATGTTCCTCACGGGCCTGACGATCCGCGAGACGCTCCCCTTCCCCCTGGTCCGCCGCGGCTGACCGGGCGCCCGGTCAGCCCCGGGCCGTCGCCCCGGGCCGCGGACGATCGCGTCGCGTGGGCCGACCGGGTGAGGGGGAGAGGGCGCTTCCGCGCCTCTCGACAACTTCGGCGATGTCGTTGATACGTAGTAATAATGAAAAATGACGAGCCGACAGTAGGGCGGCGCACGGTCCTGCGTACCGCCGTCTTCCTCGGAGTCGCCGCCGCCTCCGGACTCCTCACCGTGGGCACCGAGGACGGCGCACCCGGTGCCGGACCGGGCGGCGGGAGCGGGCCCCAGGCCGGGCCGGGCGCGCAGCCCGCGGCCGGTGCGCCGGGGCTGCGGGCGCAGGCGCTGCCCGAGAAGTCGTACCGGCTGCGCCCCATGACCGCCGAGGAGCCGATGCGGCCGGCCGCCGTGAAACCGGCCGTACGGACCCGGCCCATCCTGGAACTCCCGGCCGAAGCCGCCGCGTCGGGCGGCATGGTGCTCACCTTCGACGACGGCCCGGACCCCCGCTACACCCCCGCCATCCTCGACACCCTCGCCCGGCACGGCGTACGCGCCATGTTCTTCGTCTGCGGGGAGATGGCCACCGAGAACCGGGACCTGCTGCGCCGGATGGTCGCCGAGGGCCACGTCATCGGCAACCACACCTGGACCCACCCGCTCATTCCGGGGCTCAGCCGGCCCGCCCTCGTCTCCGAGATCGGCCGCACGAGCGAGGTCGTGCAGCAGACCGTCGGCGAGGCGCCGCTGTGGTTCCGGGCGCCTTACGGGGCCTGGAACCGCGCCGCCTTCGAGATCGGGGCCGAGCTGGGCATGGAGCCCCTCGCCTGGACCGTGGACACCCTGGACTGGAAGGAACCGGGCACCCCGACGATCATCTCCAGGGTCCTGGGCGGCGCCGCCCCCGGCGTGATCGTCCTCTCGCACGACGCGGGCGGCAACCGGTCGCAGAGCGTCCAGGCCATCTCCTCGTACCTGCCCCAACTGCTCGCGCGGGGCTACCGGATGACCCTCCCGACGCTGCCGCCCCGCTGAACCGGGGCGGCCCGGCGGATACTCACCCGCTCAGCGGGTCGCCACCATGCGGGCGAAGACGACCACGTTGCCGTCGTAGCCGCGGGCCTTGGAGTATCCGCCGCCGCAGGTGATCACCCGGAGTTCGGGGTGCCCGGTGTCCCCGTACACCCGGGCTCCGGGGAAGGCCTCCTTGGAGAACACCTCCACGCCGTACACCTCGAACACCGCCGTACGGCCGTCGTACCGCTCCACCTCGATCTGGTTGCCCGGCTTGACCGACCCCAGGCCGTAGAAGACCGCGGGGCCCTGCGCGTTGTCCACGTGGCCCACGATCACCGCCGAGCCCCGCTGGCCCGGCGAGATGCCGTTGAGGTACCAGCCGGCGAGATTGCGGTCCTGCGGGGGCGGGGCGTCGATCCAGCCCTCCGCGTCCAGCCCGACCGTCATCACCGGCGCGTCCACGTTGATCGTGGGGATCCGGATGCGCTGCACCGACGAGTGCTCCAGCACCTCCATGTCCGCCGGCGGCGTCGGTGGATTCGCCGGCAACTGGTCCGCCGTCACCGCGACGGCCGAGGCCGCGGTGGGCTGGGGCGGCCCGTCGCCGACGTTCACACCGTTTCGCACCATGGCGAGGCCGGCGAGCATGACCAGGGCGAGCACGCCCCACGGTGAGCGTTTGCGTGACTGCCCGGTCTCGTCCTCGCCCATCGTTCTCCCTTCCCGACGCGGGGGTCCCGACCCGCGTTCCTGTCCCGCCCCTGTACGCCCTACTCCACGCACGCTAAGGCGGAGTCGGCAGGACGGCGAGGGGGGAGGGGGCGAACGGGTGGCCGCCACCCGGAGGGAGCCGGACGGGGTGCGGCCATCCAGGTAATCGTCACATAAATGCCTGACGGGTCGTGACCTGCGGATCCGTCAGTTGCATTTCCCGCCCTTCGGCGTGTCGCTCAACCGGGCGGCCCAAAGCCGGAAATGCGGAGATTGCGGGTCCGCCCGAGGGTTCGACGTGGGAGGCGTTCTCGTCGATCATCCGGGGCCGACGCTCCGGGGCGCTTCCCGCTGGAGGTTCCACCATGCGTGTCTTGCGCGCTCTTACCGTGACGGCGGCAGCCTGCGCCGCGATCGGACTCAGTGCCCCACTCGCCTCCGCGAACCAGGACCCCGGGGGCCGGGGTGGGAACGGGGGTGGGAACGGCCCCAGCAACATCTCCGTCAACCCGTACTCCGTGCACCAGGGCTCCACGATGCAGGTGAGCGCAGCGGGCTGCGGTCACGGCGGTACCGTCACCTCGCACGGAAACTTTCCGCCGGCCAACCTGTCCGCGGGCTCGATCGGCTTCGCGACCGTCCGGATCTTCAACCACGCCTCTCCGGGCCACCACACGCTGTCGGTCAAGTGCAACGACAGCAACCTGGTCGCCACGCACCGCTTCACGATCCTGGAGGGCAACCCCTCGCAGGGCGGCATCGGCGGGTCCATCGGCCCGTCCACCGCCGAGACCGCCATCGGCGCGGGCCTCGTCGGCGCCGCGGCCCTCGGCGCGGGTGCCCACGTGCTGCGCCGTCGCCGTCCGCTCCGCAGCCGGGCCTGATCGGCCGCCCCGGACGCAGGTCCCCCGCTACCGCCGGTTGCCCCGAGTCCTCGTCAGGACTCGGGGCAACCGGCGGTAGCGGGGGATGTCCGGCGCTTTCAATGGCTACGGTCCGACCCCCTGCGGCGCAGTACGTACACGGCCCCGCCCGCGGCGGTGAGGAACAGGCCGGCGCCGGCGCCGAACTCCACGGGATCCATGCCCGCCACGCTGCCGCCCAGCCCGCCGCGGACACCGAGGGCGGAGGACGGGGTGGGGAGGGCGGCCGCGCCGGTGGCGGTCCGCGTGGAGCTCGTGGTCGGCGTGGTGGTGCCGCCGGCGATGGTCAGGTCGGCCGAGCCCGTCTCGCCGTTGCAGGTGAAGGAGACGGAGTAGACGGCCCCGCGCCGCGCGTCGCGGTCCACGGTGACCCGTACGGTCTGGCCGCGCGCGATGCTCACGGTGTCGAAGACCCCGGAGGAGGCGGTGGCGTAGGCGGCGTTGCAGCGACTGACCGCGAGGACCGTCTGCCCCCCGGGGGCGACGGTCGAAGGTGTGAGGGTGAAGCCGAACGAGGTGATCGTGGGCCGGGCCTCGGCCGCGGTCGCGGCGGCCGGGCCGAGGGCGCCGAGCGCGAGTACGGCGCCCGTGGCGCCGGCGCTGAGCAGGGCGGTGGCGGAGGTACGTATCGCACCCATGGTTGATTCTCCGGATCCCCGAGGAGCAGCCGCGGAACGGTTTCCGCACGTGGGGGGTCGTGCGCCTCGATGTCCGACACGCTAGGTCCGGGTGCGGTGACCCGCGATCAGGAACGGGCGAATGGGGCACGGTCGTAGGCCGAACCGGGGACGGGAGGCCCGTCCCCGGTTTGCGGGCGGCCCTCAGCCGCCGAGGTCGAGGTGGGGGAACTGGGCGAGGAACGGTTCGGCGGTGGCCGAGATGCCCCGCCCGAACGGCGCGTCGAAGTCCCAGATCAGGAACAGCAGGAAGGCGATGAGGGCGCTGAACAGGCCCGCCAGCAGCATCTCCCGGAACGAGCGCCTGATCTGCAGGGTGAAGATCAGCCCGACGGTCACCAGGGCGCCGGTGATCAGGCCGAACCACACCACCCCCGGCATGGTGGCACCGGCACTGGAACCGCGGGCGCTGCGGGCGTCGTCGGCCACCGCGACCTGGTCGACCAGCGGCTGGTACGCCTGCCCCTCGTGGTCGGTCTGCGGCTCGTAGTCGGTGACGTCCCGGCGGATACGTTCCAGCAGCTGCCCGCCCTGCTCGGTGAGCTCGCCGTGGTCGGCCATCCGCTTCCACTCCGTGTCCACGACGTGGGTCACGTACGCGTCGACATCGGCGCGGATCCTCTTGCGCACCTCGGCCGGGTAGACCTCGGAGCGGACGCTGATCTCGTGCAGGGCCTGCGCCTCCTGGCGCACGTATTCCTGGGCGGCCCCGCGGCCCTCCCAGACGCCGGCGATCGCCAGGCCCAGCACGATCGCGTAGATCACCCCGATCATCATCGTCATGTACTCGATGACGTCCGGGGTCTCGTTCGGATCGTCGTCCTCGCCGATCCTGCGGTGGTTGAAGAAGGCGATGGACAGCACCACGGCACACGCCGCGGCCATCGCGAGGGACAGGACGAGCCATTCCGACAAGATGACTCCCATATCGGTTACTGGTGAGGCGGAAGAAGGTCTAGCGGGGGCGCAGGGCGACGATCGCCAGCACCGCGGGAGCGGCGGTCATCAGGGTGAATGTCACCGGTGAGATGTGGTGCTCGGCGGGTTTGCGGGTCGCGGCGCGATAGGCGGGACGGGCCACCGGTTTCGGCGGTGCGGGTTTCACCTCCGGGGCGGGTGGTGGCGGTGGTGCAGGTGGTGCGGGTGGTGGCGGAGCGGGGGCCCTGACCACGCGGGGCGGAGGGGGAGCCGGCTTCGGCGGGGGAGGCGCGGGCAGGACCGGCTTCGGTACCGGCTTCGGCGGCGGCGGTGGCGGCGGAGGGGTGGGCTTCGGGGGAGGCGTGGGCTCGGGTGGAGGCGGCGGGGGAGTCGGCTTCGGCGGTGGCGTGGGCTTGGGCGGCGGCTTCGGCGGGCAGGGCGGCGGGGGTGGCGGCGGTGGGCAGTGCGGGTGGCCGTGATGGCCCCCGCCGTGGCCGCCCCCGCGGCGTTTCCCGTGGTCGGAGCCCTGGTCGTCACCGTGATGTCCGCCACGCGGGCCGCGTCCTTCGTCGCTGCCGCCGGCCACCGCGGCCACCACGGCGCGGGCCGGGCCGTCGCCGGAGTCGGTCGTCGCGTAGGCGCGGCTATCAGCCACGGCCGGCGTGACGGACAAGGCCGCCCACAGCAGGACCGGGACCGCCAGCAGGCGCCTGGCACAGGCTCTGTTCACCCCGGGAGCATGGGCCCGCGCGCGCCCGGGCACGCGAGGCTCAGCCCCGGTTCGCCTGAACGGGTGGACTGAGGACCAGAGAGGTTTGAGCCAGTTTCCTGACGGTCGTGCGGCCGGTACGATCGCTCAGCGGCCAATTCCCATAAGGGACTTGTCGGTATCGGTCATTCCCTCACCCGGCGCGGTGGCGCCTTTGGTGTGTGACGAAGAACGGATCGCCAATTTCCGCTTTTGCTCGCCCTGTTGGGAAATGATCAGTACATTCGGCTCGGACAGGAGTCCGACCTCGCGCGGACGACCGCAGGACCAACGCTTGGAGACCCCGATGGAGCGCCCCGCCTGGGCCCCGCCAGGCATCGACATATCGGTGCCGAGCGTGTCCCGCATCTATGATTACTACCTGGGCGGGTCCCACAATTTCGAGGTCGACCGCCAGACGGCTCGCCGCGCCATGGAATTCATGCCGGGACTGCCCAAGATCATGCAGGCCAACCGGGCATTCATGCGCCGAGCCGTCCGCCACGCCGTCGACGAGGGCGTCACCCAGTTCCTCGACATCGGCTCCGGCATCCCCACCTTCGGCAACGTCCACGAGATCGCCCAGGCCGCCACGGCGCAGGCGCGCGTCGTCTACGTCGACCACGACCCCGTGGCCGTCGCGCACAGCCGCGCCGTCCTCACCGGGGACGAGCACACCGACATCGTCGCCGCCGACCTGCGCAGGCCCAAGGAGATCCTGGCCGCCCCCGAGGTGGGCCGGCTGCTCGACCTCGGCCGCCCCGTCGCCCTGCTGCTCGTCGCCGTCCTGCACTTCCTGGAGGACGCGGACGACCCGTACGCCGCCGTCGCCGAGCTGCGCGACGCCCTGGCCCCGGGCAGCCTGCTGATCCTCACGCACGCCTCGTACGAGGGGATCCCGCTCCCCGAGGAGGTCGCGGGCGGCACCGTGAGCGTCTACCGGGACATCCGCAACCCCCTCGTCATGCGCACCGGCGAACAGGTCCGCGGCTTCTTCGACGGGTTCGAGCTGCTGGAACCGGGCCTCGTGTCCATGCCCGACTGGCGGCCCGACCGCGCCGAGGACGGCGCGGACGCGGAGTCGCCGGAAGACCCCTACGCCTTCTCGGGCTTCGGCGGCGTGGGACGCAAGGCGTGAGACTTCCGGCACAGACGGCGGGTGCGCCGAAAGCCGCCGCGGCGCCCACCGCGGCACCGGTCACCGGGGCGTCGTCGGCCCTGCACGGTGGTATCGAGGACCGGATCGGCCGTTTCGCGACGATCTGGGGGCGGGCGATCTTCCCGGTCACGGCGACCTCGCTGACCCGCACCGAGTTCGAACGGCACCTCCTGCCGCTCACCCGCACGCTCACCGAGGCCCTGCGCGCCCGGCCCTTCGACGCCTCGGTCGCCCAGCAGGTGGGGGCGGAACTCGTCGCCGTGCACTGCACCGACCCCGAGGCACTGGCCGGCACCCTCGGCGTGATCGAGTCGTACCTGGTGCTGTACTGCGGCCCGGACGGACCCGAGGGCTCCGGCATCGAGGGAACCGAGGAGTACCGCTCCCGCTGCGCCCGGCTCCAGCACGGCATCGCGGCCGGCTACGCCCGGGCCCTGCGCGAGCGCACCCTCCGGGAGCAGGAAGCCATCGCGCGCTCCGCGCAGACCGCCCGCACCGACGCGCAGCAGGCCCTGCACGCGAGCGAGGAGCGCTTCCGGGCGGTCTTCGAGGGCGCGGCCGTCGGGATCGGCATCGCCGACCTCGACGGGAACGTCCTGGAGGTCAACGACACCCTGCTGCAGATGTTCGGCGGTCTGGAGGGGCACGTCCGCAGCCGCAACGTCAGCGAGTGGGGGCACCCCGACGACACCCCGCACGTGTGGCGGATGTACGGCGAGCTGGTGCGCGGCGAGCGCGAGAGCTACCGCGTGGAGAAGCCCTACTACCGGCATGACGGGACCGTGCTCTGGACCAACCTGACGGTGTCCCTGCTGCGCGACGCCGACGGGACGCCGCAGTACCAGCTGGCGCTGATGGAGGACACCACCGAACGTCGGCTGCTGAACCTGCGCCTGCGCTACGAGGCCACGCACGACGCCCTCACCGGCCTGCCCAACCGGACGCTGTTCTTCGAGCGGCTGGAGAAGGCCCTCGGCGGCGCCGGCGGCGACCGCTACGGCCTGTGCTACCTGGACCTCGACGGCTTCAAGGCGGTCAACGACAGCCTCGGGCACTCGGCGGGGGACCGGCTGCTGGTGGAGGTCGCCGACCGGCTGCAGAGCTGCGCCACCGGTCCCGGCGAGGTGGTGGCCCGGCTCGGCGGCGACGAGTTCGTCGCCCTGACCACCGGCTCGGACACCGAGCAGAAGGTCACCGACCTCGCGGTCCGCATCCTGACCGCCCTGTCCACGCCCATCCGGCTGGAGGGCCGGGAACTGACGGTCCGGGGCAGCATCGGCATCGTCGAGGGCCGCGCCAAGGAACGCACCCCGGCGGAGGTCCTGCGCAGCGCCGACATCACGATGTACCGGGCCAAGGCGGCGGGCGGCAACCGCTTCGAATTCGCCGACGCCGAGGCCGATGCCCGCGCGATCACCCGCCACGGCCTCACCAACGCCCTGCCGGCGGCGCTGGAACGCGGCGAGTTCTTCATCGAGTACCAGCCGCTGGTCCACATGCGCGACGGCAGCGTGCACGGCGCCGAGGCCCTGGTGCGCTGGTCGCACCCGCAGTACGGGGTGCTCGGCCCGGACCGCTTCATCCCGCTCGCCGAACGGACCGGGCTGATCGTGCCGCTCGGCCGCTGGGTCCTGGAGGAGGCGGTCCGCCAGGCCCGTATCTGGCAGCGCCAGCACGGCGGGGCGTCCCTGCGGATCAACGTCAACCTCTCGCCGACCCAGCTGCACCACCCGGGCCTGGTCGCCGACACCGTGGCGGTGCTGGAGAAGTCCGGCCTCGCCCCGGGCGCGCTGTGCCTGGAGGTCACCGAGTCGGCCCTGATAGGAGCCGACGACGAACTCCTGGAACCGCTGCGCCGGCTCGCCGCCCTCGGTGTGGACATCGCCCTCGACGACTTCGGCACCGGCTACTCGAACCTGGCCAACCTCCGGCGGCTGCCGGTCAGCGTCCTCAAGCTCGACCGCTCCTTCACCCAGGGGATGCAGCAGCAGCCCGCCAACCCGGTCGACGTCAAGATCGTGGAGGGGATCGTGGCCCTGGCCCACAGCCTCGAACTCGCCGTCACCGTCGAGGGTGTGGAGACCGGAGCCCAGGCCGCCCAGCTGCGCGCCCTCGGCTGCGACACCGCGCAGGGCTGGTACTACGCCCGACCCGGCGCCCCCGACCGCATCCACACCCTCTCCCTCTCGGACGCCGTGCCCACGCCCTCCTGACATCCACCCCGCGGGAGGGCGGGGACCGTCGGGACCTGGCGGGACGTGGCGGCGCACGGGCTGACGGGCGGGCGGGACCCCCGGCGCCTGGAGTCCGGGCCGGGGGCCAGCCGGGGCTGCCTCACGCTCCCGCGGGAGGCTCGGCCCGGTTCATGCCGACCTCCGTACCGCGGCCGGGGGTCCGGACGGCCTCAAGGACCCGCTCGTACCGCTCCGCCGTGTCGGCCAGGACGTCGGCGACCACCGGCAGCCGCTCCGCCTCGTACGCCTGGAGCACCTCCTCACCGCCGGGCCCCGTGAGTGCGGTGGCCAGCGTCCGGCCGAGGGCGGCCGCGTCCTGGATGCCCGTGTTCATGCCCAGCCCGCCGGCTATGGGCTGCACGTGCGCGGCGTCCCCGGCGAGGAAGACCCGGCCCTCCCGCATCCGCGTGGCCATCCGGACGTTGACCCGCCAGGCCGAGATCCAGGTGGCATCGACGAGCCGGATCCCGGGCACTCGGGCATGGCGGTCGAAGAGCCGCTGGAAGCTCTCCAGCGAGGGGGGCACCGGCTCGCCCCGCTCGTCCCGCTCGGGAGAGGCCTGCAGCTGGAAGCTGTCCGTCCCCGGCATCGGGCAGAGCAGCATGCCGCCGCCGTCCGAGGTGAACCACTGGTGCCAGGCGTCCCGGCCGAGCCCGGGTGCCCGGACGTCCCCGATGACCATCGCGGGCTCCTCCTGGCCGTTCCCCTCGAAGGGGATGCCGAGCAGCTTGCGGGTGGTGCTGCGCCCGCCGTCGCACCCGGCGAGATAGCGGGCTCCGATCACGGTGCCGTCCGCCAGCTCCGCGCGCACCCCGGACTCGTCCTGGCTGATGCCGGCGAGCTCCGATCCGTACTCGACCCGCACCCCCAGTCCGGCGAGCCGGTCGCGCAGGGCCGCCTCGATCTGCCACTGCCCGAGCAGCAGACCGCCTTCGGCGGAAGTGTCGTTGATGTGCCGGCCGTCGAAGTACTTGCGCAGGACCACCTTCTTGCTGCCGGTGGCTTCGAGGGCCTCGAGCACGCCGAGCCGCCGGAAGACATCGAGGCTGCCCGGCAGCAGTCCCTTGCCCCGGGACTCGTGGTGCGGTTCGGTGCGCCGGTCGATGACGCGCACGGCGAATCCGCCGAGTGCGAGATCGCAGGCGAGCGTCAGCCCGGTGGGACCGCATCCGGCGATCAGTACGTCAGTCATGGGATGTCCTCTCCTCGTCGATGTCTCAAGGAAAGCGGCTCCCGACCGAAAAAGCAACCCGGTTACAAAAATAACTCGGTCACGAATCTGTGCTAGGCTGTGCGCATGGAGAACACGACGGGTCTGCGCGAGAACAAGAAGCTCCGTACGCGTCAGCGGCTGGCGGCGACGGCGCTGGAGCTCTTCCTGGAACGGGGCTTCGACGCCGTGTCGGTGGCGGACGTCGCGGCCGCGGCCGAGGTCTCCAAGCCCACCCTCTTCCGGTACTTCCCGAGCAAGGAGGACCTGCTGCTCGACCGGTTCGCCGACCATCAGGACGAGGTGGCGCGCATCGTGCGCGAGCGGCCCGCCGGCCGCACGCCGGTGGGTGCGGTGCACGCGCACTTCCTGACGGCCCTGGCCGAGCGGGACCCGATCACCGGACTGTGCGACCACCCGAATGTGATGGCCTTCCAGCAGCTGGTCTACAGCACCGCCGGCCTGAAGAGCCGGCTGGCCCGCTACACCGACCGAGAGGTGGAGCTGCTCGCCGAAGCGCTGGAGGCCGAAGCGGTGCCCCCGCTCGCCGCCCACTTGGCGGCGATGCATCTGGTGGCCGTCCGCCACGAGTTGGGCCGGCTGAACTGGCGGCGGATCGAATCCGGGCAGAGCGCCGACGGCGCTCACGCGGCCGCGGTGGCCGATGCCGATCAGGCCTTCGGCATGCTCGCCGAAGGCCTCGACCAGGCCCTGCCGACAGCCCCGGACGGCGCCCCGGCCCCCGCCCCGGCTTCCGCTCAAGCCCCGGCCCAGGCCCCGGAATGACCGCCGCTCCGCCCCCGGCCGCGCCCCCGACTCCGCCGACGCCGCCGCGGCGGAATCAGCCGGTCAGGATGCGCTGCAGCTCACGGGCCGCCCGCGGGGGAGCCACATCGGTGCGGTGGGCCAGGGCGATCGTGCGGTGCAGCGGGGAGCCGGCCAAGGGGGTCACCCGCAGGCTCGGCCCGGCACGGTCCGCCACCATCGCCGGGACCACCGCGATACCGAGCCCGGCCCGGACGAAGCCAAGGACCGCGTCCATCTCCCCGCCCTCCACGGTGAAGACCGGCTCGAAGCCCTCCGCGCGGCAGGCCGCCACCGTGAGCTCCCTCAGGTCGTAGCCGTGCCGGAACATCACCATCGGCTCCTCCCGCAGCCCCCTGATGGTCAGCTCGCCGCCCCCGCCGGGCGCCGGACGGTCCGCCGACGAGACCACCACGAGGTCTTCCGTCAGGAGCTCGACCGTCGTCAGGGCCGGGGCCGAAGGCGGGAGCGGCAGTGCGATGAGGGCCAGGTCCAGGGCCCCGCGCGCGAGCTCCCGTACGAGGTCGAGCGAGCCGCTCTCCTCGATCAGCAGCTCGATCCCCGGATGCGCGTCATGGAAGGCGCGCAGTACGTCCGGCAGCAAGCCCGTGCAGATGCTGGGCGTGGCGCCCAGCCGGACGCGGCCCCGGCGCAGCTGCGCCAGTTCCTGCACCTCCAGCCGTGCGGTGTCCGCGTCCGCCAGCATCCGCCGGGCCAGCGGCAGCAGCGTCTCGCCCGCATCGGTGAGCGTGATGTTGCCCCGCGCCCGGCTGAACAGCTCGGCCCCCAGTTCCCGTTCGAGCGCCTTGATCTGCTGGGAGAGCGAGGGCTGGGCCACGTGCACCCGTTCCGCGGCCCGGGTGAAATGCCGGGTCTCCGCGACCGCCACGAAGTACAGGAGCTGCTGGAACTGCATCGGCCCAGGCTACCGCCCTCGATAGTCGTTCTCTATCGATATCAGCTCCATCATGTCTTGGACCTTTCGGGACCTTCGTCCTTACCGTCGAGGACATGGCTCTGGGAACCCGGACGGATCGACGGCCGTCCACCACGCGCACCATCTGGGACTCCTCCGTCGGCAAGAAGTCCGTGATGGCCGTCTCCGGCCTGGTGATGCTCGGCTACCTCGTCGTGCACATGCTCGGAAACCTCAAGATCTTCTTCGGGGCGGACGAGTTCAACGGCTACGCCCACTGGCTGCGCACCCTCGGCTCGCCCTTCCTGCACCACGAGTGGGCCCTGTGGATCGTGCGCGTGGGGCTGCTCGCCGCCGTCGTCGCCCACGCCGTGTCCGCGTACCAGCTCAGCCGCCGCGACATCGGAGCGCGCCCGGTGAAGTACGCCCACAAGCGCCGCCGCGCGAGCTACGCCACCCGCACCATGCGCTGGGGCGGGATCATCCTCGGCCTGTTCATCGTCTGGCACCTGCTCGACCTGACCACGCTCACCGTGAACGAGCGCGCTTGGGCCGGCCACCCGTACGAGAACGTCCTGTCCACCTTCTCCACCTGGTACGGGAACACGATCTACATCGTGGCGATGGCCGCCCTCGGCCTGCACGTCCGGCACGGCTTCTGGAGCGCGGCGCAGACCCTCGGCGCCGGCAGCGCCCGACGCGACCGGACCCTGAAGTTCCTGGCCAACGGGCTGGCCCTCGTCCTCTTCGCCGGCTTCGTGTCCGTCCCCGTAGCCGTCATGACCGGAGTGGTGAACTGACCATGAGCGACCCGCAGCACGCCCAGCGACCCACCCCGCAGCACGACCACACGCCCCACCCCCGCTTCGCCGGCTACACCACCGGTGAACCCGTCGCCGACACCAAGGCCCCCGAGGGCCCGATCGCCGACCGCTGGGACCGCCGCCGCTTCGAGGCGAAGCTCGTCAACCCGGCCAACCGCCGCAAGCACACCGTCATCGTCGTCGGCACCGGCCTGGCGGGCGGCGCGGCCGGCGCGACCCTCGCCGAACAGGGCTACCACGTCGTCCAGTTCTGCTTCTCCGACTCCCCGCGCCGCGCCCACTCCATCGCCGCCCAGGGCGGCATCAACGCCGCAAAGAACTACCGCAACGACGGCGACTCGGTGCACCGCCTCTTCTACGACACCGTCAAGGGCGGCGACTTCCGCGCCCGCGAGTCCAACGTCCACCGCCTCGCCCAGATCTCCGTCGAGATCATCGACCAGTGCGTGGCCCAGGGCGTCCCCTTCGCCCGCGAGTACGGTGGCCTCCTCGACACCCGTTCCTTCGGCGGCGTCCAGGTGTCCCGCACCTTCTACGCCCGCGGCCAGACCGGCCAGCAGCTCCTCCTCGGCGCCTACCAGGCACTCTCCCGGCAGATCGCCGCCGGCAACGTCGAGATGCACGCCCGCACCGAGATGCTCGACCTGATCGTCGTGGACGGAGTGGCCCGCGGCATCGTCGCACGCGACCTGATCACCGGCGAGATCTCCACCTACTACGCCGACGCCGTGGTGCTGGCCAGCGGCGGCTACGGCAACGTCTTCTACCTCTCCACCAACGCCATGAACTCCAACGCGACCGCCGTCTGGCGGGCGCACCGGCGCGGCGCGTACTTCGCCAACCCCTGCTTCACCCAGATCCACCCCACCTGCATCCCGCGCACCGGCGACCACCAGTCCAAGCTCACCCTGATGAGCGAGTCCCTGCGCAACGACGGACGCATCTGGGTCCCCCGGGCGAAGGGCGACACCCGCGCCGCGGCCGACATCCCCGAGGCGGAGCGCGACTACTACCTGGAGCGGATCTACCCCTCCTTCGGCAACCTCGTGCCCCGCGACATCGCCTCCCGCGCCGCGAAGAACGTCTGCGACGAGGGCCGCGGCGTGGGCCCCGGCGGCCAGGGCGTCTACCTCGACTTCGCGGACGCCATCCGCCGCATGGGCCGCGACAAGGTCTCCGAGAAGTACGGGAACCTCTTCGACATGTACGAGCGGATCACCGCGGAGAACCCGTACGAGGTCCCGATGCGGATCTACCCCGCCGTGCACTACACGATGGGCGGCCTGTGGGTCGACTACGACCTCCAGACCACCGTGCCCGGCCTGTTCGCGATCGGCGAGGCCAACTTCTCCGACCACGGCGCCAACCGCCTCGGCGCCTCCGCCCTGATGCAGGGCCTCGCCGACGGCTACTTCGTACTCCCCTCCACGATCAACGACTACCTGGCCCGCCACCCGCACCGCGACACCGTCGACGACACCCACCCCGAAGCCGTGTCCGTCGTGCACGAGACCCGCGAGCGCCTCACCAGGCTCCTCGCCGTCGACGGCGACCGCACCCCCGACTCCTTCCACCGCGAGATCGGCGAACTCATGTGGGAGTACTGCGGCATGGCCCGCAGCGAGGAGGGCCTGCGCAAGGCACTCGAGCGCATCCCCGAGATCCGCGAGGAGTTCTGGCGCCGCATCAAGGTCCCCGGCCGCGGCGAGGAGTTCAACCAGTCGCTGGAGAAGGCCAACCGCATCGTCGACTACCTCGAACTCGCCGAGCTGATGTGCCTCGACGCGCTCCACCGCGCCGAGTCCTGCGGCGGCCACTTCCGCGAGGAGTCCCAGACCCCCGACGGCGAGGCCGCCCGCCAGGACGAGACCTTCTCCTACGCCGCGGCCTGGGAGTTCACCGCCACCGGCACCGCCCCCGTCCTGCACAAGGAAGACCTCGTCTTCGAGTACGTCCACCCCACCCAGCGGAGCTACGCATGAAGCTCACCCTGCGCGTCTGGCGCCAGCGCGGCGCCGACGCCCCCGGCCACATGGCCTCGTACGAGGTCGACGGCATCTCGAAGGACATGTCCTTCCTGGAGATGCTCGACACCCTCAACGAGGACCTCATCCTGCGCGGCGAGGACCCGGTCGCCTTCGACCACGACTGCCGCGAGGGCATCTGCGGCGCCTGCAGCCTCGTCATCAACGGCGACGCCCACGGCCCGGAGCGCACCACCACCTGCCAGCTCCACATGCGGTCCTTCGCCGACGGCGACACCATCGACGTCGAACCCTGGCGGGCCGCCGCCTTCCCGGTGGTCAAGGACCTCGTCGTCGACCGCGGCGCCTTCGACCGGATCATCCAGGCCGGCGGCTACATCACCGCACCCACCGGCGCCGCCCCCGAGGCGCACGCCACCGCCGTGCCCAAGGCCGAAGCCGACTACGCCTTCGAGCACGCCGAGTGCATCGGCTGCGGCGCGTGCGTCGCGGCCTGCCCGAACGGCTCCGCGATGCTCTTCACCTCCGCCAAGGTGAACCACCTGAACGTGCTCCCGCAGGGCTCGCCGGAGCGCGAGACCCGCGTGCTGGACATGGTGGCCCGGATGGACGAGGAGGGCTTCGGCGGCTGCACCCTGACCGGCGAGTGCGCCACGGCCTGCCCGAAGGGCATCCCGCTCCCCTCGATCGCGGCGATGAACAAGGAGTGGCTGCGGGCGGTGCGCAAGGGCCCCCGCTGACCCGAGGCCCGGGCCGCCGCCTCCTCGCGGCCCGCGCACGTGCGCCGATCGGCTGACCGGCGCGGCCCGCACCGCGCCGCACCCCGCCGCCACCGGGGCCGTGGGGGACAGTGACCCCATGTCAGAAGCCCCCGCAGGGTCCGGACCGCGCCGCCGCACGGTACTGGCCGCCGCCCTCGCCCCGCTGGCCGCGGCCGGGTGCTCCGGCGGGGAAGCCCCCCGCACCCCGGCGCCCGGCGCGCAGGCCGGGCCCAAGGACGCCCTGATCATGGTGATCCGGCACGCGGAGAAACCGTACGCCGGTGACGTCGGCCGGGACGCAGACGGCGAGGACGACCCCGGCTCGCTGGCCGGCCGCGGCTGGCGCCGCGCCGAGGAGCTCCCGCGCCTGTTCCCGCCGGCCCGCGGCTCCTCGCTGCCCCGCCCCGCGGTGGTCTTCGCGGCCGGCGGGAAACAGGGCGCCCCCGCGCGGTGCCGGCAGACCGTGACGGCGCTGGCCGCCGCGCTGCGCACCCCCGTCCGTACCGAGTTCGCCGTCGGCGCCGAAGCCGCCCTCGCACAGGCCGCGACGGCCGCGGCCATGCCCGTACTCGTCTGCTGGGAGCACACCGGGATCCCCCGCCTGGTCCGCGCCCTCGGCGCCGCCGAGGTCACCGGCACCCCGGCCACCTGGCCCGACCGCCACGACCTCGTCTGGATGTTCACCCGCAGCCGGGGGCAGTGGAGCTTCCGCGAACTGCCGCAGCACCTGCTCCCCGGCGACGCCTGAGCATCACCAGCGGCTCAGTTCGTTCCCCTCGGAGTCCTCGACGATCGTCACGCTGCCGTTCGCCCAGACCACCAGCATGTCCGCGCAGTACTGCACTTCGAACGGTTCATGGGGTGACCGCGTACCGGACCAGGGCCGGTCGCCGTCCGCCGTACCGATGGTGATCACGGTGACCTTCTCGCCCGGCTCCACCCATTCCTCCGAGCCCCAGGGCTCGAGGACCAGCGACAGCCGATTCCGCCCGTCGTTCGTGATCGGAAGCCGCGCGACCGGCGCCGCCTCGGGAATCGGCAGAGCCGGAGCCTGCGCTCCCAGTCGTTTCCGGAACATGCCACCCAGCCTAGGCCTGCCCGGACGCCCCCTCCCGGTCGGTCCCGAGGGCCCGCGCCAGGTACGGAGCGGTGCGGCTGTCCGCCGACCGGGCCACCTGTGACGGAGTACCGGAGGCGACCACCCGGCCGCCCGCCGTGCCGCCGCCCGGGCCCAGGTCGATCACCCAGTCCGCGCCCGCCACCACCTCCATGTCGTGCTCCACGACCACCACCGAGTGCCCGGCGTCCACGAGGCCGTGCAACTGCCGCAGGAGCACCCGTACATCGGCCGGATGCAGCCCGGTCGTCGGCTCGTCCAGCAGGTACAGCGTGTGGTCCCGGCGCAGCCGCTGCAGCTCCGTCGCCAGCTTGATCCGCTGCGCCTCGCCGCCCGACAGCTCGGTGGCCGGCTGCCCCAGCCGCAGGTAGCCCAGCCCGATCTCCTCCAGTGCCCGCAGGCTCCGGGCAGCCGCGGGAACCTCCGCGAAGAAGGCGCCCGCCGACTCCACCGTCAGGCCCAGGACCTCCGCGATGTTCAGCCCCGCGTAGCGGACCTCCAGCGTCTCGGCGTTGTACCGGGCGCCCGCGCACTCGGGGCACGGGGCGTACGTACTCGGCAGGAACAGCAGCTCGACCGAGACGAAGCCCTCGCCCTGGCAGGTCTCGCACCGGCCGCCCGGCACGTTGAAGGAGAACCGGCCCGCCTTCCAGCCGCGCGCCCGCGCCTCCGGTGCCGCCGTGAACAGCTTGCGCACGACGTCGAACAGCCCGGTGTACGTGGCCAGGTTGGACCGCGGGGTCCGGCCGATCGGCTTCTGGTCCACCTCCACGAGCCGCCGTACGGGGAAGTCCGCGTCCGCGAGCCGCTCGCCGACCTCCCGGGCCAGCACCTGCCCCACCAGCGTGGACTTGCCCGACCCCGACACCCCGGTGACGGCCGTGAACACCCCCAGCGGGAACTGCGCCTCCAGGTCCCGCAGGTTGTGCCGGTCCACCCCGGTCAGCCGCACCGTCCCGGTCGCCGGGCGCACGGCCCGCGGCGCACCGGCCGTCTCCCGCGCCGCGAAGAGGTGCCTGGCCGTCGCCGACTCGGCCACACCGGCCAGGTCCTGCGGCGGCCCGCTGTGCAGCACCCGCCCGCCGTGTTCCCCGGCCAGCGGCCCCACGTCCACCAGCCAGTCCGCGTGCCGCACCACGTCGAGGTGGTGTTCCACGACGAAGACCGTGTTCCCGGCCTCCTTCAGCCGGTCCAGTACGCCGAGCAGCGCCTCGGTGTCGGCCGGGTGCAGCCCGGCCGACGGCTCGTCCAGTACGTACACCACGCCGAACAGCCCCGACCGCAACTGTGTGGCCAGCCGCAGCCGCTGCAGCTCGCCGGCGGACAGGGTCGGCGCGGTCCGGTCCAGGCTCAGGTAGCCGAGCCCGAGCTCGGTGACGGGCCCGATCCGGGAGCGCAGGTCCTCGGCGAGCACCCGCGCGGCCTCCCCGTCCAGGGGCGCGGAGGCCAGTACGGCGTCCAGGTCGGTCAGCGCCAGCGCCGCGAGCTCCGCGATGCTCCGCCCCGCGAAGGTGACGGCGAGGGCCTCGGGCCGCAGCCGCCGCCCCTCGCAGGCCGGGCACGGGGAATCGGCGAGGAACTTCTCCGCGCGGGCCCGCAGGGTGGCGCTCCTGCTGTCGGCGAAGGTCCGCATGACGTAGCGGTGGGCGCTCATGTACGTACCCTGGTAAGGGCGTTGGATCCGGTCGGCATCCCGCACCGGGTGCACGGTCACCACCGGCTGGTCCTCGGTGAACAGGATCCACTCGCGGTCCTTCGCCGGCAGCTCCCGCCAGGGCCGGTCCACGTCGTGGCCGAGGGTCTCCAGGATGTCCCGCAGGTTCTTGCCCTGCCAGGCGCCCGGCCATGCGGCAATGGCACCCTGACGGATCGACAGTCCCGGATCGGGGACGAGGAGCTCCTCGCTGGTGCGGTGGATCCGGCCCAGCCCGTGGCAGGAAGGGCAGGCCCCGGCGGCGGTGTTGGGCGAGAAGGCGTCGGAGTCGAGGCGCTCCGCGCCCGGCGGATAGGTCCCGGCCCGCGAGTAGAGCATCCGCAGGGAGTTGGACAGCAGGGTCACCGTCCCGACCGAGGAGCGCGAGCCGGGGGAGGAGCGGCGCTGCTCCAGCGAGACGGCCGGTGGCAGCCCGGTGACGGAATCCACCTTCGGCGCGCCGATCTGGTGGATGAGACGGCGGGCGTACGGGGCCACGGACTCGAAGTAGCGGCGCTGGGCCTCGGCGTAGAGCGTGCCGAAGGCGAGCGAGCTCTTCCCGGACCCGGAGACCCCGGTGAACACGGTCAGCGCGTCGCGCGGAATGTCCACGTCGACGCCGCGCAGATTGTGCTCCCGGGCGCCCCGGACCCGTACGTAGGGGTCGCCGTGGGCCGAAGAGGCAGAGGGCTGGTGCATTCGTCCCAGTTTAGGGCCCTGCCGACGGAGGCCGGGCCCCGGGGCCCGGCTGCCTCAGCAGGATCGCTCGGCGATGGCACCCGACCCGAGGGGTGCTCCAGGTGGTCGGGCGCGGTTCCTCACAGCGGGTCTGCCGGGCCCCGGATTCCGGTGAGGCGGGCCAGGCGGGCGTAGGAGTCCAGGAGGGCCGTGCGGTCGAAGGTGGAGGTGGTGACCAGGAGTTCGTCCGCGCCGGTTCGCTCCGCGACCTCGGCGAGCTGCTCCGCCACCTGGTCCTCCGTGCCGTGGATGTGGCCGGTGAGGGCGCCCTCGTAGAGCTCGCGCTCCTTCGGGGTCATCTCCAGCGCCTCGATCTCCTCGGCGGGGCGCAGCGGCGGGAAACTGCCCCGGGTGCGGGAGTGCGCGAGGGACCAGGCCTCCGGGATCAGGATGCGGCGGGCCTCCTCCGCGGTGGCCGCGACCGCCACCGTGCCCGAGACCACGACGTACGGCTCCGCGCCGTGGGCGGAGGGCCGGAACTCCTCGCGGTACGCCCGGACGATCTCGCTCACCCGGTCGCGGGACCGCAGGTCGCCCACGACCAGCGGCAGCCCCGCCCGGGCGGCGATCCGGGCGCCCTCGCCGGTGGCCAGGACGTAGGCGGGGATGCGCAGCCCCTCGGCGGGGTGGGCGTGCACCTCGGGGTGGGCGCGCTGGGTGCCGTCGAGCCAGCCCAGCAGTTCGGTCAGCTGCTCCTCGAAGCGGTCCGCGTCACCGGTGTCGCGGCCCAGGGCGCGCCGGATGCCGCCCGTGAAGCCGACCGAGCGGCCGAGCCCCATGTCGATCCGGCCGGGGAAGAGCGATTCCAGGACCCCGAACTGCTCCGCGACCACCAGCGGCTGGTGGTTGGGCAGCATGACCCCGCCCGTGCCGACCCGGATGCGGGCGGTCGCTCCGGCGACGGCGGCGGCCAGGACCGTCGGCGCGGAGCCGGCGACACCGGGCACGCTGTGGTGTTCCGACACCCAGAAGCGGTGGTAGCCGAGCTGCTCGGCCGTCCGGGCCAGCTCCACGGTGTCGCGCAGGGCCTGCGGGGCCGGGTGGCCCCGGCGGGTGCGCGACCGGTCGAGTATCGAGAGTTTTCGGATCACACAGGACTCAACGCCGGGCGGCCGCGAGGATTCCCGTACGGCTCTCCTACGCTGGCGCAATGAGCGAGCACACCACCCGGCCGCTGGCCGTCTTCGACCTCGACAACACCCTGGCGGACACCGGTCATCGCCAGCACTTCCTGGAGCGCCGGCCCCGGAACTGGACGGGCTTCTTCGCCGCGGCCCCGGCCGATCCGCCGCTCGCGCGCGGGGTCGCGCTGGCCGTGGAGAGCGCGGCCGACTGCGAGGTGGTGTACCTGACCGGGCGCCCCGAGCGGTGCCGCGCGGACACGCTGGACTGGCTCGCCCGGCACGACCTGCCCGAGGGCCGGCTGTTCATGCGCGGCAACCAGGACCGGCGGCCGGCCCGTACGACCAAGCTGGAGGTGCTGCGGCGGATCTCCCGCGGCCGGGAGGTGCGGATGCTCGTCGACGACGACGAGCTCGTCTGCCGGGCCGCGCGCGCCGCCGGCTTCCGGGTGGTCCTGGCCGACTGGGCGGCGGACGCGCCGGAGCTGGAGACCGCCCAGGAGGTCGACGGCCGTACGTGAACCGGGAGGACCGGGAGGGGGGAAGGCCCGGGGGCCTCAGTCCTCGCCGTCGAGGCGGAAGCCGACCTTGAGCGCCACCTGGTAGTGGGCGATCTCCCCGTTCTCGATGTGCCCGCGTACCTGAACCACCTCGAACCAGTCCAGATTCCGCAGGGTCTGGCCCGCCCGGGCGATTCCGTTGCGGATGGCCTGATCGATGCCCTCGTGGGAGGTGCCGACGATCTCGGTCACCCGGTACGTGTGATTGGACATGGAAGTCTCCCGACAGTGGGTGGCTTTTGCCTGGTTCTACGGTGCCCCAGTAAGTCCGGCTGCGCGAACTTTGGGCGAACAATCCCGAGCGAAAGACCCTTGACCGGCCTATTGGTCTATGCCAATTTCGAGCCATCTGAGATCGAGCCCAGAAGGTGACCCTCTTGAAGATGCGCTTGCTCGCCGTGTGCACCGCCCTCGCGGCGACTGCCGCCCTCACGGGCTGCAGCCAGTCGGCCGACCCGGCCGGAGGGCCGCGAAAGGTCACGCTCTGGCTGATGAAGGGCAGCGCCTCGGAGGACTTCATCGGCAAGTTCACCGCCGCGTTCGAGCAGGAACACCCCGGCACCGACCTGGACGTCAGGATCCAGGAGTGGACGGGCATAGGCGACAAGGTCAACGCCGTCCTCGACGGCACGAGCAAGGAGCGCGCCGACGTCATAGAGGTCGGCAACACCCAGGTCGCCAAGTACATCGAGACCGGCGGCCTCGAGGAGCTCACCCTCGAAGGACTGCGCGAATGGGGCAGCAAGGACTGGCTCAAGGGCCTCGCCGAACCGGGAACCATCAACGGCGCCCAGTACGGGGTCCCCTGGTACGCCGCCAACCGGGTGGTCATCTACCACAAGGACCTCTTCGCCGGCGCCGGCATCAAGACCCCGCCCCGCAACCGCCAGGAGTGGATCCAGGCCACCCAGAAGCTCGACAAGGGCGACCAGCAGGGCATCTACCTCGCGGGCCAGAACTGGTACGTCCTCGCCGGCTTCATCTGGGACGAGGGCGGCGAACTCGCCGTCGAGACCAGCGGCAAGTGGGTCGGCGCCCTCGACGACGACAGGGCGCTGGCCGGCATGGACTTCTACAAGCAGCTCCAGGCCCTCGGCGACGGCCCCGAGGACGCCGACGAGGAGACGCCCCCGCAGTCGCAGGTCTTCGCCCGCGGCGGGGTCGCCCAGATCATCGCCCCGCCCGGCCAGGTCGCCGAGATCGAGGCGGCCAACCCCGCCCTGAAGGGCAAGCTCGGCTTCTTCCCGATCCCCGGGAAGACCTCCGACAGGGCCGGCGCCGTCTTCACCGGCGGCTCCGACCTGATCATCCCGGCGCGGACCGGGCAGCGGAAGGGCGCCGTGGACGTGATCACGGCCCTCGTCAGCGAGAAGTGGCAGACCGAGCTCGCCCGCACGATGAGCTATGTGCCCAACAAGACCACCCTCGCGCACGTCGTCGAGGGCAACGAGGGCGCCGCCGCCATGGCCCCCGGCGCCGCCCAGGGCCGCGCCACCCCGACCTCCGCCCGCTGGGCCGAGGTCGAGGCGAAGAACCCGATCAAGCCCTTCATGACGGCCGTGCTCACCGGGCGCGACGCCAAGCAGGCCGCCCGGGCCGCCTCCGAGGAGATCGGCAAGGTACTCAGCTCCGACCGCTGACGCGGCAATACCCGCCGGGACGGCGGTACCGCCGGGACGGGGGTACCGCCGAGTTCAGCGTCCGCACATCCGAGGGCCGCTGAGCGGTCATGTCGAATCCAGCCGGTCACGGAAGAAGTAAAGGAGCCAGGCCACGCACCTGCGGGCCCGGCCCTCCGTGCCCGGATCAGGAGCCGCCATGACCATCGCACCCCTGTCCCCGTCCCCCCTCACCACCCCGCCGCTGTCCCCGTCGGCCGCACCCTCCACCCGCCTCGCCCCCGCCAGGACCCCGAGCCCGGCGCCCGGCGCGCCGGCCGAGGGCCCGCGCTACGCCGTCCGCCTCGCCCGCGACGAGGACGAGGTGCGCGCCGCCCAGCGGCTGCGCCACCAGGTCTTCGTCGGCGAGCTCGGCGCCCGCCTCGACTCGCCCGAGCCCGGCCTCGACGCCGACGCCTTCGACGCCTACTGCGACCACCTCCTCGTCATCGACGAGGAGGCCGAGCAGGTCGTCGGCACCTACCGGCTGCTGCCCCCGGAGCGCGCCGCCGTCGCGGGCCGCCTCTACTCCGAGGGCGAATTCGACCTCTCGGCCCTCGCCCCCATCCGCCCCGACCTCGTCGAGGTCGGCCGCTCCTGCGTCCACCCCGACCACCGCAACGGCGCCGTCATCGCCCTCATCTGGGCCGGCCTCGCCCACTACATGGACCGCACCGGGCACAACTGGCTCGCCGGCTGCTGCTCGATACCGCTCGCCGACGGCGGGGTCCTGGCCGCCGCCACCCGCGAGACCGCCCTGACCCGCAGCCTCGCCCCCGAGGAGTACCGCGTCACCCCCCACCTCCCCTGGAGCCCCGAGGGCATCACCTTCCCCGACCGCATGGAGCTGCCCCCGCTGCTGCGCGGCTACCTCCGCCTCGGCGCCTGGGTGTGCGGCGAGCCCGCCCTCGACGCCGAGTTCGGCTGCGCCGACCTGTACGTGCTGCTCTCCCTGCGCCGGACCAACCCGCGCTACCTCAAGCACTTCCGCTCGCTCGTCCCGGGCGCATGAGCGTCTGGCTGCCCACCTCGCCCTGCACCCCCGAGGCCTGCGCCGGCCACGAGGGGGACAGCGCGAGCGTCCCGCACGCGGTGCTCAGACTCGCCGCCGCCGTCGCCCTGATCCTGCTGGGGATCCTGGGCGCCCCGCCGGTCCGGCTGCTGCCGGCCGGCCCCCGGCACCGGGTGGTACGGGCCTGGTCCACCGCGCTCGTACGGGCCTTCGGCATACGGATCACCGTGCACGGCAGCCCGGGCCCCGGCGGCGGCCGGCTCCTGGTCGCCAACCACATCTCCTGGCTGGACATCCCGCTCGTCGCCGCCGCCCTGCCCTGCCGGATGCTGGCCAAGAGCGACATCCGGACCTGGCCGGTCCTCGGCCGCCTCGCGGGACGGGCCGGCACCCTGTTCATCGAGCGCGACCGGATCCGCGCCCTGCCCGCCACCGTCGAGGCCATGACCGGCGCCCTGCTGGCCGGCGACCGCGTCACCGTCTTCCCCGAGGGCTCCACCTGGTGCGGGCGCGCCCAGGGCACCTTCCGCAGGGCCGCCTTCCAGGCGGCCCTGGACGCGCGGGTTCCCGTACAGCCCCTGCGGCTCACGTACCTGCTGTGCGACGGGGGTCCGGCCGGAGCGCCCGCCTTCGTCGGGGACGATCCGCTGACGGCCTCGCTGTGGCGGATCGCCCGGGCCCGCGGGGTCCGGGCCGAGGTCAGGCTGCTGCCGCGGATCCCGCCGGGCCGGTACGCGCACCGGCGGGACCTCGCGGCAGCAGCTCAGCGGGCGGTCGTCGGCGCCTGGACCGGCCCCATCGGGACCGGCCCCATCGGGACCGGCCCCATCGGGACCGGCCCCACCGACCCGAACCCGCTACCGGGCATTCCCGCTCAGCCGGCCACCCCGTCGGCGACCGACAAGGACAGCGCGAAGCGGCCCGCCGTGTCCGTCCACCACTGGGTCAGCTCCAGCCCGGCCGCGGCCAGCTCCTTGCGCACGCCCTCCTGACGGAACTTCGCGGAGACCTCCGTCAGGATCTCCTCACCGGCCGCGAACGGCACCACCAGGTCCAGCGCCCGGATCTTCACCACCAGGTCCGACCGCGCCCGCAGCCGCATCTCGATCCACTCCTGCTCCTCGTTCCACACCGCCACGTGCGTGAAGTCGGCCGTGTGGAAGTCCGCCCCCAACTCCCGGTTGATGACCGCCAGCACGTTCTTGTTGAACTCGGCCGTCACCCCCCGCGCATCGTCGTAGGCCGCCACCAGCACGGCCGGGTCCTTCACCAGGTCGGTACCCATCAGCAGCGCGTCCCCGGGCGACAGCATCGCCCGTACGGACGCCAGGAACACCGCCCGCTCCGGCGGCAGCAGGTTCCCGATCGTCCCGCCCAGGAACACCACCAGCCGGGGCCCGGGGGACTGCGGCAGTTGCAGCGCGCGGGTGAAGTCCGCCAGCAGGGCGTGCACCCGCAGCCCCGGATGCTCCGCGATCAGCGTCTCGGCCGCCCCCCGCAGCGCGCTCTCGCTGACGTCCACCGGGACGTAGGTGTCCAGCGCGGGCATCGCCTCGATGAGGTGCCGGGTCTTCTCCGAGGACCCGGAACCCAGCTCCACCAGGGTGCGGGCACCGCTCTCCGTGGCGATCTCCCGCGCCCGCTCCAGCAGGATCTCCCGCTCCGCGCGCGTCGGGTAGTACTCGGACAACCGGGTGATCTCCTCGAAGAGCTCACTGCCCCGTGCGTCGTAGAACCACTTGGGCGGCAGCAGCTTCGGGGTGCGGGTCAGCCCGTGCAGCACGTCCGTCCGCAGCGCCGACTCCGCGGCGTGCTCGTCGAGCGTCCGGGTCAACTGAAAGTCGTTCACGGGGAGTTCTCCTTGAGCGGGGTCAGTTCGACCCGCGTACGGGTGGCGGTCAGCAGGGTCCGGTCGGGCACTTCGCGCCACCGGGTGTCGTCGTCGTACGGCTCGGAGGCCACCACGGTGCGCCGCCGCTCCGGGTCGGCCAGGTACCAGAGCGAATCGCCCCAGGCCGTCGCGGCGATCGCGGCGCCGTCCGTGAGCAGCAGGTTCAGCCGGGAATCCGGCGCGGCCGTGGCCAGCTCCCGCACCGGCTCGGCGAGCGCCGTGCCCAGGTCGTCCCCGGACCGCAGACGGTGCAGGACCAGCGCCCAGATCAGCGCCGAGTCCGTGCGCGCGGCCAGCCGGAGCAGCTCCGCGGCCGACAGGGAGGCCGCGAGCGGTGCGGCGGAGTCCGGCCAGTTCCGCACCGACCCGTTGTGGCTGAACAGCCACGGCCCGTCCGAGAACGGCGCGGCGGCCGCCTCCCCGTCCGCCCCGGGGTTCGTGGCGTCCCGTACGGCGGCCAGTGCGGCCCCGGTCCGGACCACCCGGGCGAGATCGGTGAAGGTCAGGTCGCCCCAGATCGGCCCGGACCGCCGGTAGCGGGCGGGCACCGGGTCGTCCTGCGCGTACCAGCCGATGCCGAAGCCGTCGGCGTTGACCGTCCCGGACACCTGCCGGCGCGGCTCCCAGGACTGGCGCACCAGTGAGTGCTCCGGCTCGCTCAGCAGCTCCCCGAGCGCCACCACCGGGCCCAAGTAGGCCAGATGACGGCACATCAGACGTCCCTCGCGGTCCGGAAGCCGGAGAAGATCTGCCGCCGCACCGGAAGGTCCCAGTTGCGGAAGGTGCCCCGGCAGGCCACCGGGTCCACGGCGAAGGAGCCGCCGCGCAGCACCTTGTGCTCCGGGCCGAAGAACACCTGCGAGTACTCCTTGTACGGGAAGGCGCGGAACCCGGGGTACGGCAGGAAATCGGAGGAGGTCCACTCCCACACGTCGCCGATGAGCTGGCGCACCCCGAGCGGGGAGGCACCGGCCGGGTAGCTGCCCGCGCGCGCCGGACGCAGGTGCCGCTGGCCGAGGTTGGCGTGTGCGGGGGTCGGGTCGGCGTCGCCCCACGGGTAGCGGGTGGAGCGGCCGGTCGCCGGGTCGTGCCGGGCGGCCTTCTCCCACTCCGTCTCCGTGGGCAGCCGCCGCCCCGCCCAGCGGGCGTAGGCGTCCGCCTCGTACCAGCTGACGTGCAGCACCGGCTCCTCCTCCGGCACCGGTTCGACCACCCCGAACCGGCGGCGCAGCCACTGGCCGGCCTCCCGGTGCCAGAACAACGGGGCCTCGATGGAGTGCTCGCGGATCTGCTCCCAGGCCGCCGGCGCCCACCAGCGGGGGTCGCGGTAGCCGCCGTCCGCGATGAAGGCCAGGTACGCGGCGTTCGTCACCGGCACGGTGTCGATCCAGAAGGCCGCGGTGTCCCGGACGTGCGCCGGCCGCTCGTTGTCCAGGGACCACGGCTCGG
Organism: Streptomyces sp. Sge12; assembly: GCF_002080455.1. Lineage (NCBI taxonomy): Bacteria > Bacillati > Actinomycetota > Actinomycetes > Kitasatosporales > Streptomycetaceae > Streptomyces > Streptomyces sp. Sge12. Next base: position 1,121,623 of record NZ_CP020555.1, on the reverse strand, counting down.
CCGAGGTGCCCATGGTGAAGGGGCCGCCGGGGACGAGGACTTCGGCGGCGCCCGGTGGATCGTAGGGGGCGTCCGGTTCCGGTGCGGTCAGGACGGGGACCCCGCGGCGCAGCTGATGGGTGATCAGCATGGTTTCGTCGTGCTGCTGTTCGTGCTGGGCGATCATTCCGAAGGCGAAGCCGTCGTCGAGCAGCGTGCTGCCCTCCAGTGGGGTCTTCTCCAGCAGGTCGAAGACCCGGCCGCGCACCTCGGCCGCGTACCGGCGGGCCTCGTCGGGACCGAGCAGCGGCAGCTTGGGCCGCTCGGCGCGCGGGTGCTCGAAGGCGTCGTAGAGCGGGTTGATCTCGGGGCGCATCGATTCGCGTCCGGCGACCCGGCGGAGCAGCCAGAGCTCCTCCTGGTTCCCGATGTGTGCCAGGTCCCAGACCAGTGGGGACATCAGGGGGGAGTGCTGGGCGGTGAGGTCCTCGTCGGTCACGGCGTCGGTGAGGCCGGCGGTCCGTGCGCGTGCCGCGGTCAGGGCGGCGGCCGCCCGCTCCCGCAGGGCGGAGGCGGAGACGGAGTCGGATCCGGAGGCGGATCCGGAGGCGGATCCGGGGTCGGAAGGGGATCCGGTGGGTTCGGTGGGTTCGGTGCGGGCGGTGGTCATCGGCGGGCCTCTTTTCCGGTGAGCACCTCGGTGGACTCGTCGTCGGCCGGACATCGGCCGCGCAGTACGTAGCGTTCGGCGAAGGCGCCGACCACCTCCTGGACGTGCCGGCTCGCGCCCAGCCGGGGCAGGGCCTCGGCGGCGGCCCGGAAACAGGCCTTCGCGGAGGCCCGCAGCTCGGGATCGGCCAGACCGTTGCGAGCCGCCGACCGCCAGAGCGGATTGCGGGGCGCGGGCCGGGTGCCGTAGGTGTCGGCCAGCCCCTTGGCCACCCGGTACGCGGTCTCGGCGGCCTCCGGGTCGTCGAACAGCGCGTGCACGACCGCCACCGGGACCAGCCAGCCGTCGTCACCCGGCTGCGCGTCGATCATCCGCAGTTCCAGGTGGCCGCGCGGCCGGACCGGTGGGAACAGCGTGGTCAGGTGGTAGTCCAGGTCCTCGGCCGTGGGCGCCCGCAGCGCGGGGTGTCCGCCCGTGCGCAGCCAGTCGCGGAAGGTCGTACCGCGCGGGGATTCCCACGGGTCGTCGCCCTCGTACGACCGGACGCACATGACCTCGGTGTCCAGGGCCTGCCGTGTCCACGCGGTCCGGGGATCCACGTCCAGGGGCGGGGCGAGCGCGCGCCGGGAGTCCAGGTCGCTCCAGATGCCCTGGCGGGCACAACGCCAGCCGGCGTACGGGCCCTCGTGCGCGGGGGAGTTGGCGAACGAGGCCACCATGACCGCGCCCAGCAGGTGCGCCAGCCGCCAGCGCCGGCCGTGGCCGAGCACGCCCGGCTCCTCGTACCCGGCGTCCACGCAGACCTGCACGGAGGCGGAGGCGCGCATCATGGCGCGCCCGGCCGGGCCGGTGCGGTCGAAGTAGGCCTCCATCGCGTCGTACCGCGGGCTGTGGAGCAGCCGGCGGTAGGGGAGGCGGGGATCACGGCCGAGGCCGCGCAGGACCAGGCCCTGGCTCAGCAGGGCGGCGCGTACGGCGGTGAGGTCGGCCTGCAGACCGTCCACGCAGCCCGTGAGGGAGGTGGCGGGGGCCGAGCTGAGTTCGAGCTGGCCGCCCGGTTCGACGGTCAGCCGGGAGTTCAGGGGCAGTGCGCGGGCCGCGGTGTGGGCGGCGCGCAGCCGTTCGGGGGGCAGGGGCTGCTCGGGGCGCTCGGCGTCCAGGACCAGCCATTCGAGTTCGGCGCCTATCAGGCGCGGCGGGCCGGTCTTGAAGCAGATGCCGTGGAGGAGCTCCTCTGCCTGCGTCTCGCTGATCGAGGGTGGAGGGATCGGGTCGGGCGCGGGCGGGGGAACGGATGAGTCCTGGGACATGACCGGGTCCTCGTCTCCTGTCGTCGGCCGTGACATCACCCGTGCCTACCCCTCCTCGCGGCACAAATTCCTTTGCCGCCGGGAATCGAACGGTGGAGCATGACGGCGTGAGCAGCAGATTGCGCGAGATCGCGCGGGAGAACGCGCAGATCCTGGCGGCCGGGGGGTACCGGACGCGGTCGGGACGGCAGGTCGAGCTTGCCGCCGCCCTGGCGGAAGCCAAGGCCGGAACCAGGATATATGGACCAAACCGGGTCATTCCAGATGAGCGACTCGTTTCCGGCGGCGGTGTGACGGTCGTCGAGGTCACGGGAGAGAGCAGCACGGTCGCCGCCCGCAGGCTCGCGACCGCCACCGCGGCCGACCCGGATCCCGCTCCCGTGGCGGTCCTGAACTTCGCCTCGGCCCGTAATCCCGGGGGCGGTTACGTCCGCGGGGCCAAGGCCCAGGAGGAAGCGCTGTGCCGCGCGTCGGCGCTGTACGAGACCCTCCTCGAAGCCCCGGAGTACTACGAGATCCACCGCGCGGAACGCAGCACCTTCTACACCGACCGGGTGATTCACTCGCCCGGCGTCCCCGTTTTCCGCGACGACCGGGGCGGGCTGCTGGAGACCCCCTTCCGGGCCGGTTTCCTCACCTCTCCGGCACCGAACGCGGGCACGATCCGGCGGCAGGAACCGGAGCGGGTCGCCGAGATCCCGGGGGCGCTGGCACGGCGCGCGGAGCTCGTGCTGGAGGTTGCGGCCGTGCACGGCTACCGGCGGCTGGTGCTGGGCGCCTGGGGCTGCGGGGTGTTCCGCAACGACCCGGAGCAGGTGGCCGAGGCCTTCCGCGGGCTGCTGGCGGACCGGTTCGCCGGGGTCTTCGAGCGGGTCGTGTTCGGCATCCTCGACCCCGCCCCCGCCACCCGCGAGGCCTTCGCCCGGGCGTTCCCGGCCTGAGGTCCGGCGGGGCCCGGGGGGCCCGGGGGCGGCGCCGGCCGCTCCCGGGGCCGTACGCGCCCTACTGCCAGCCGTAGCGTTCGCGCAGGCGGTCCACGACCAGGCCGAAGCGGCCCCGGTCCAGCGCGCAGGCCTCGCGGCGCATCCCCGACTCGTGCACCCGCAGCACCCGGTCGACGTCCACCCAGGACTCGCGCCCGGCGCTGTCCCACGGGCCCGTCCCGATCGGCACCCACTCCCGGTCGTGGTCGTGCCGCTTGCTCGACAGCTGCACGGCCAGCAGGGTGCGCCCGCCCGCCTCCCGGGCGACGACCAGCACGGGGCGGTCCTTGCCGCGGCCGTCGTTCTCCTCGAATGGCACCCAGGTCCAGACGATCTCGCCGGGGTCGGGATCGCCGTCGGGGTCCGGGGCGTACTCGGTGCGGACCCGGCCGATGGCGCGCGGGTCGGCCTCGGCGGTCGCGGTGTCGCCGTCGCGCCCGGGCTGCTCGGTCCGGCCGTTGCTGTGGTGGGAAAGTGCCGTCATCCGGGCGAGGGTACTGGTTGCGGAGCCCGTGGCGGAGGAGGCGAGCGGGCGACCGCGTCACGGGTCAGTCGGTGACCAGGGCCAGGACGAGGCCGTCGTAGCCCTTGCCGCCGACCGTCTGGAGGGCGGTGGCCGTCAACCGGGGGTGTTCGGCGATGAGTTCCGTGAACCGCCGGACGCCCCGGACGCGCGGGTCGGAACTGTCCGCGTCGACCACGGCGCCGTCGCGGACGACATTGTCGCCGATGATGACGCTGCCGGGCCGGGTCAGTTCGACGGCCCACCGCAGGTACTCGGGGTTGGACGGCTTGTCGGCATCGATGAACACCAGGTCGAACGGTGCCTCGTCGGCGAGGCCCGGCAGCAGGTCGACGGCGCGCCCGCGCCGGATCTCGACGACGGCGTCCAGCCCGGCCCGGGTGATGTTCGCGGCCGCGACGTCGGCGCACCGCGCGTCGACCTCCAGCGTCACCAGCCGGCCGTCGGCGGGGAGCGCGCGGGCCAGCCAGATGGTGCTGTAGCCGCCCAGGGTGCCGATCTCCAGGACGCGGCGGGCGCCGCGGATGCGGGCGAGGAGGTGGAGCAGCTTGCCCTGGTTGGGGGCCACTTGGTGGGCGGGCAGGCCGGCGGCCTCGGAATCGGCGGCCGCGGCGACCAGGGCCGCGTCCTCGTCGACCAGGAGACCGTCGAAGTAGTCGTCGACGGCCGTCCACGTCTGCTGAGCCATGGGTCGCCCTTCTGGATGGTGAGGTGGCGCGGGTTGGTTCCCATTCGGAACTTATATGACGGCGAGGATTTTCAGCAGTGTGTTGAAGTGAGGTGTGGCGCCTGCGCGGCCGGCCCTAACCGGCCGGCCGCAGGGCGGCCCAGTCCTCCGCCGCCTCCACCTGCGCGGCCAGGCCCAGCAGCAGCGGCTCCGAGTGCGCCGGGCCCAGCAGTTGGGCCCCCATCGGCAGGCCGTCGGCCGTGAGGCCCGCCGGGATGTTCACCCCGGGCCACCCCAGAACGTTCCATGTCCAGGCGTACGGGCAGGCGGCGATCATCGCCCGGTCCGTGGCCAGGGCTCCCAGCCCGGCCAGCGCGCCGATCCGCAGCGGCGGCGTGGCCGTCGTCGGGGTCAGCACCACGTCGAAGCGGTGGAAGATCTCACTGACCCGCTGCTGGAGCGCCGTCTCCGCCCGGCGGGAGACCCGCAGGGCGAGCCCGCCCAGGATGCGGGCGGTCCGTACGGCCTCGTGCGTGCGGGGATCCAGCAGCGCCGGATCCGGCACCCGCGCCACCCAGTCCCGTACGCCGCTGGTCGCGCGGGGTACGAAGGTCAGCCCGATCGGGCCGTAGCGGGGGTCCTCCGGGATCACCTCGTGGCCCAGCGACTCCAGCCGCGCGGCCAGCCGCTCCACCGCCGAACGCACCTCCGGATCGAGGGATTTGGGCGTCGCCGTGAAGGCCGTCCCGAAGGAGAGCGCGATCCGCAGCCGGCGGGGCGTACGGCCGGCCGCCTCCACGGCGCGGATGCGCGCCGGGCGGTGCAGGTCCTCGGGATGCGGGCCGCTCGCCGCGTCCAGCAGGAGCGCGGCATCCGCCACGGTGCGCGCCAGGACCCCGTTGACCGTGAGCCCGTGGAAGGACTCCGGCTCCGGCCAGGTGGAGATCCGCCCGCGCTGGGGTTTCACCCCCACCAGGTGCGTCCAGGCCGCGGGAATCCGGACCGATCCGGCCCCGTCGGAACCGAGGGCGGCCGGGACCAGGCCCGCCGCCACGGCGGCCGCCGAGCCGCCCGAGGAACCGCCGGGCGTGTAGGCCCGGTTCCACGGATTGCGGGTCTCGCCGAAGGCCCCGCCCTCGGTGAAGGGCCACTGCCCCAACTCCGGCGTCTGGGTCTTGCCGACGATCACCGCGCCGGCCGCGCGCAGCCTCCGTACCGCCTCGCTGTCGGCGGTCTTCGGGGTGAAGGTCCCCGCGCAGCCGAAGGCGGTCGACTCCCCGGTCACATCCATGTCGTCCTTGACCGCGAGGGGCACCCCCAGCAGCGGAAGCCGCTCGCCCGCGGCCAGCCGCCGGTCCGCCGCCTCCGCCTCGGCGAGCGCGGCCTCGGTCCGTACGCTCCGGAAGGCGTTGAGCTCCGGCTGGGACGCGACGATCCGGCGCAGCGCCTCCTCGGTCAACTGCCGGGACGTGACCGTCCCTTCGGTGAGCGCGCCGACCATGTCCAGCAGGCCGGAGGCCGTCGGGACAGCTGTGTCCGACATCGTGAACCACTCCCCATTACCGATCGGTAGGGAGACCGTAGTGGGGAGTGGTCGCGCAGTTCTAGAGCCAACCCTCCAGGGAGGCCATGAACCCGTCGAAGTCGTCCCGGTGGATGGTGTGTCCGGCCCCCGGGACCGACCGCACCTCGAAGCCGCGGCTCGCCAGCAACTGCGCCCGCTCCTCGGTGATCAGGGTGCTCGGGTCGGCGAGCTGCACGAGCGAGGGGACCGCCGGCGCGGACGGCATCAGGTCGGCGCCGACCAGCGGGGCCAGGCTCAGTGCGGTCTGCTCGTCCCAGACCGCCAGGGTCTCCCGTTCGATGTCGACGTCGATCTCGTCCCAGCGCGGGCTCATCGCCCGCATCTGCTCCCTGGTCGCCGATTTGAACTGCGCGAACAGCTCCGGACCGAATCCCTCGCCGGGGGCGGCCAGGTGCCACGCAGGGTCGGAGTACACCGCCCGGGCCGGGCGCAGCCGGTCCACCGCGAGCGACAGGGTCAGGCCGCCGAGGGAGTGGCCGAGGGCGAGTTCGGCGCCGGCCGGCAGGGTCTCGACCACGTCGTCCGCGTAGAGCGCCGGGCTGTATGCGCCGCGGCCGCTGGCGCCGTGGCCCCGCAGGTCCACGGCGATGACGCGGTAGCCGCGGTCGGCGAGGGCGGGGCCGACCCGGCGCCAGGTCCGGTGGTCGGCCATCATGCCGTGGATCAGGAGGGCGACGCGGTCGCCCTCGCCCCAGGTTCGGGTGTGCAGTCGCACGGTGGTGTTGCCTTTCTTCACGGCTCTTGACGGCGAATTTCGGTCGAAGGTACGGACCAGGAGGTGCGCGTTCGGGTGCGGGTGCGGGTGCGGCGCGGGTGCGGGTCAGCGCACGCTGCGGATCGGCTTCACGGCCAGGGCCCCCGCCACGGCCAGCACGGCCGCGACGACGAACAGCGCGGTGTACCCGCCGCTGATCGAGACGACCAGGGAGGCGATGAAGGGCGCGATGATCTGCGGGCCGGCGTTGGCGATGTTGAGCACGCCCATGTCGCGGGCGGCGTCCTCGGCCTTGGGCAGCACCATCGTCACCAGCGCCGTGTCCACGGCCATGTAGCAGCCGAACGCCAGCCCGTTGACCACGGCGAAGGACAGCATGGCGGTCCAGCTGGTCGACACGGCCGGGATGACGAGCGCGACGGCCGACAGCAGCGCGGAGGCGCCGACGAAGAGCTTGCGGCGGTCGAACCGGTCGGAGAGGTAGCCGCCGAGCACCGTGGAGACGACCATCGCCACGCTGGTCAGCGGCATCAGGACCGCCACCGCGGCCTCCGGCTTCATGCCGTCGGGCAGCGCGGTGTGGTCCTGCAGGACGTAGAGCTGGTAGCCGCTCACGGCGAAGTACCCGAGGACGAGCAGCGCCCGCCCGATGAAGGCCCACCGGAAGTCGTGGTCGCGCAGCGCGCTCGTGAAGGCGGCGAGCTGGGCCTTGACGGGCATCGGGGCGCGGGCCGGGAGCCGCTCCTCGTGGCCGCAGGCGGTGAACAGGACGGCCGCGCCCGCCACGAGCGCGCCGAAGACGAGGTATCCGGTGCGGTAGTCCTCGGCGAAGGCGGCGCCGATCAGGGCGCCGAGGGCGGAGCCGAAGGGCAGGCCGAGGCCCACGGCCGCGGAGGCCTTCCCGCGGGCGTCCAGGGGTACCCGGTCGGGGACCACAGAGGTGATGGCCGCCTGGTAGACGTTCATGACGGCCTGTCCGAGGCACCAGGCGATCGTGATCAGCAGGATCGTGTCGGCGAGGCCGAGCAGGAACATCGCCGGGACGGCGGCGAGTCCACCGCCGAGGATCCAGGGGTTGCGCCGTCCGCTGCGGTCGGACAGGGCGCCGGCGACGGGGTTGAAGACCGTGGCGAAGATCGCCGATACCCCCGCGATCAGGCCGAAGTTCGCGACCTTGGCCGCCGGGTCGATGTCCTCGACCTGGAGGGCCAGCAGGACCCCGGCCACGCCGATGTAGAGGGCGTACATGGCGCTGTTGCCGACGAGCAGCAGGGGCAGCAGGCCGCGCCGTGCGGGGCCGGGCCCGGGGCCGGCCCCAGCCCCGGGGGACGTGCCGGTGGTGGGGGCGGCGGAGCCGGCGTCGGAGGAGGAAAGGGCCACGGTGCCCTCCTGGGCGGATGAGGGTGGACGGGGGAGGTACGGCCTGGTGGAGGCGGTGGTGCAAGCGGTTCGCGGTGGGGCAGGGGTGCGCGCCGCCCCGCCGCGACGGCGGGGGTGCGACGGAGCGCGACGGGGCGGCGGCACGGCGGGGTGCACGGCGTCGACACATCGGCCGAAGGGGGATGTGACACCGTGGTTACACGTGTCAATGACTCGTGTAACCACTGTGTAGCATTCGTTTCCGGCCAACCGCTAGACCTCGTACGCAATCGGTCTGGAAAGATGCCACGGCAATGTCTCAGTCATCGAAATCGCCGCAGCCGCCGACCCCGGCCTCCGGATCGACCACCCCGCCGCCCCCCGTTCCGACGAGCGCCGACGTCGCCCGCCTCGCCGGTGTCTCGCGCGCGACGGTTTCGTACGTCCTGAACAACGCCGAAGCCGTGCGCATCAGCGAACCGACCCGGCGCAAGGTCCGTGAGGCCGCCGAGGAGCTCGGCTACGTCCCGCACGCGGCCGCCCGCAGCCTGCGCGCGGGACACACCAGGATCGTCCTGCTGCCCACCTCACACGTGCCGATCGGGCCGCTCTACAGCACCTTCCTCAACGAACTCCAGTGGGCGCTGCGCCGTCTCGACTACACCGTGGTGCAGTACGGGAGCCTCGGACTCAGCGGGGACGAAGCCGTACGGGCCTGGGCGGAACTGCGCCCGGTGGCGGTCCTGTCCCTCGGCGAGATCTCCCTCTCCGCCCGCAACGTGGCCACCCTCAAGCGGGCCGGGGCCCGCGCGGTGATCACCATGGGGCCGGTCGGCGTGCCCGGGGCGCACGCGCTCGTCATGGACCAGCAGGAGGTCGGCGTCCGGGCCGCCGCCCACCTCGTCGAGCGCGGACGCGGGCGGATCGGTGTGGTCGTCCCGGAGGAGGAGGGCTTGGAGCTGTTCTCCGTACCCCGGCTCAATGGCGCCCGTTCGGTGGAGGGCGCCGAGGTCTCGGCCCTCCCGATGGCCTACTCCGAGGAGTCGGCCGCAGCCCTCGCGGCCCGCTGGCGCGGGCTCGGGCTGGACGCCGCCTTCGCGTACAACGACGAGTACGCGATGCTGCTGATGCGGGCCCTCCAGGACGAGGGGCTCCGCGTCCCCGAGGACGTGGCCGTCGTCGGCGCCGACGACCTGCTCATCGGGCGGCTGCTGCGGCCGAGGCTGAGCACGGTGCGCCTGGAGATGCCGACCGGCGCCCATCTGGCCTCGCTGGTGGACCACGCGGTGCGCGAGCCGTCCGAGGTCACCGAGCGGCACGACCTGATGGCGGCCGCCGCCATTCCCCGGGAGTCGACCTGACGGTGCCCGCGCCCCGGCCCCGGCCGACGGTGCCGCGCCCAGACTGACGGTGCCCGCGCCCGACCACGACGGTGCCCGCGCCCGACCACGACGGTGCCCGCGCCCGGGCCGTGCCGGTCGGGAGCCCGTCGGCCCCGGGCCGCACCGGGGAGCCGTTGACAGGCGGTGACGTGCGGACGGAGACTTCGGGCGCGCCCCACCGGGCGTGCCCGGCGGCGTGCCCCGGTGCCCACACCGGCACCGATGCGCCGCCGCCCGTACGGATCCGCCCAGGAGAGCCCCCATGAGCATCCGCACCGTCCGCGACGTGTACGTCGTCGACGCCGTCCGCACCCCGATCGGCAAGTTCGGCGGCGCCCTCGCCGGGGTCCGGCCGGACGACCTGGCCGCGCACGTCGTGCGCGCGCTCGTGGAGCGCACGCCCGACCTCGATCCGGCCCGTATCGACGACGTCGTCTTCGGTGACGCCAACGGCGCGGGCGAGGACAACCGGGACGTGGCCCGCATGGCGGTCCTGCTGGCGGGGCTGCCCGTGAGCGTCCCGGGGGTCACCGTCAACCGGCTGTGCGGGTCCGGGCTCGAAGCCGTGGTCCAGGCCGCCCGCGCCATCGCACTGGGCGACGCCTCCGTGGCGATCGCGGGCGGGGTCGAGTCGATGAGCCGCGCCCCCTGGGTCGTGCAGAAGCCGGAACGGGCCTTCCCGGCCGGCCACCAGCAGATGTGGTCCACCACCCTGGGGTGGCGGATGACCAACCCGCGGATGCCCGAGGAGTGGACCGGCTCGCTCGGCGAGGGCGCCGAACTCGTCGCCGACAAGCACGGCATCACCCGTGAGGCACAGGACGCCTTCGCCCTGGAGAGCCACCGCAAGGCGGCGGCCGCCTGGTCCGCCGGCCTGTACGACAACGAGGTCGTCCCGTACCCCGGCGTGGACCTGGTGCGCGACGAGTGCATTCGGGAGGGTTCCACGCCCGAGGCGCTGGCCAGGCTGAAGCCGGCCTTCCGCTCGGACGGCACCGGGACGGTCACCGCCGGCAACGCCTCCCCGCTCAACGACGGTGCCGCCGCTCTGCTGTTGACCGACGAGGAGGGCCTGGCGGCCACCGGCCGGGAGCCGCTCGCCCGGATCAGCGCCTCCGCCGTCACCGGGATCGAGCCCCAGCTCTTCGGCCTCGGACCGGTGGACGCCGTCGGCCGGGCGCTCGCCAAGTCCGGCCGCGGGCTCGCCGATCTCGCCGCCTTCGAACTCAACGAGGCTTTCGCGGCGCAGGCGTTGGGGTGCCTCGCGGCCTGGCCCGAGCTCGACCCGGCCGTGGTCAACCCGCGCGGCGGCGCCATCGCCATCGGGCATCCCCTCGGCGCCTCCGGCGCCCGGCTGGCCGGCTCGGTCGCGCACCAGCTGGCGGCGGCGGGTTCCGGCACCGGTATGGCGGCGCTGTGCATCGGGGTCGGGCAGGGCATCGCGCTCGTCCTGGAGCGCTGACCCCGACGCGCCCCACCCGCCCCACCTGGGGGTCGATCGTTTCCGGTCAGCGGCCGTTCTCAACTGCCCAATAACTGAACAGAAGTGGAGCCTCCGGTCTGGCACGATGGCGCGTGCTGCCGCCCCCCGCCACCCCGCCCATCCCCACCCGGAGGCCCCGCGCCATGCCGCTCCTCGACCCGACGCTCTGGCAGGACGGACCCACCCTCACCGGCGGCGCCGCCCCGGTCGTCGAACCCGCCACCGGCCGCACCCTCGCCACCATCGACCTCGCGGCGCCCGCCGATGTCGCGGAGGCCGCCGTACGGGCCCGCGCGGCGCAGCGGGACTGGGCGCGCGCCACCCACCCGGAGCGGGCGGCCGTGCTGCGCCGCGCCGGGGACCTGTTCACCGCCCACGCCGACGAGCTGCGCGATTGGCTGGTCCGCGAGTCCGGCTCGATACCCGGCAAGGCCGACTTCGAGCTGCACGTCGCCGCGCAGGAGTGCTACGAGGCGGCCGCGCTGGCCTCCCGCCCCACCGGGCAGGTGCTGCCGAGCGAAGCGCCCCGGCTGTCCTTCACCCGCCGGGTGCCGGCCGGAGTGGTCGGGGTCGTGGCCCCCTTCAACGCCCCACTGATCCTGTCCATCCGCTCGGTCGCGCCCGCGCTGGCCCTCGGCAACGCGGTGCTGCTCAAGCCCGACCGGCGCACCGCCGTCTGCGGCGGCCTCGCCCTCGCCGCGGTCCTCGCGGCGGCCGGACTGCCGTGCGGGCTGTTGCAGGTCCTGCCCGGCGGCGCCGGGACGGGCGCCGCCGTGGTCGCCGACCCGCGGGTCCGGGTGGTGTCCTTCACCGGATCCACCGCGGCCGGCCGGTCCGTCGGTGAACTGGCGGGCCGTCACCTCAAGCGGGTGCACCTGGAGTTGGGTGGCAACTCGGCGCTCGTCGTGCTCAGCGACGCCGACATCGAGTCCGCCGTCGCCCAGGCCTCCTGGGGCTCCTTCTTCCACCAGGGCCAGATCTGCATGACGGCCGGGCGCCACCTCGTCCACGCCTCCCTCTACGACGAGTACGTCGAGCGGCTCGCCGTACGGGCCGAGGAGCTCGCCGTGGGGGACCCGTACCGCGAGCAGGTCCACCTGGGCCCGCTGATCGACCGCGCCCAGCTGGAGCGCGTACACGCCCTGGTGGAGGCCAGCACCGAGCGGGGTGCCAAGCTCGTCGCCGGCGGCACGCACCGGGACCTCTTCTACCGGCCGACCGTCCTGGCGGGCGTCACCGACGACACCCCCGCGTACACCGAGGAGGTCTTCGGCCCCGTCGCGCCCGTACGGTCCTTCGCGACGGAGGAGGAGGCGGTCGCACTGGCCTCGGCGGGCCCGTACGGCCTCTCCCTAGGGATCGTGACCCGGGACGCGGCGCGCGGGCTCGACCTGGCCGAGCGGATCCCGACCGGGATCGCGCACGTCAACGACCAGACGGTCAATGACGAGGCCGTCGCCCCGTTCGGCGGAGTCGGCGCCTCCGGCACCGGCGCCCGCTTCGGCGGCGAGGCGAACCTGGACGCCTTCACCGAGCTGCGCTGGACCACGGCCCGCAGCACCCCGGCCGCACACCCGTTCTAGGGAGTGTCCTGCCCGTCCCCCTCCGGGGCGGAATGCACGGGACAGGTCGTTCGTTCAAGGAGCAGACGGCTCAATCAGGAGGTCTGGAAACCGTGGCTACAGTCGAGCTCACCAAGGAAAACTTCGACCAGACGGTCAGCGAGAACCCGTTCGTGCTGATCGACTTCTGGGCGGGCTGGTGCCGGCCGTGCCTGCAGTTCGCCCCGGTCTACGAGCGGGCCTCCGAGGCGCACCCGGACCTCGTGTTCGCCAAGGTGGACACCGAGGCGCAGCAGGAGCTGGCCGGGGCCTTCCAGATCACCTCGATCCCGACGCTGATGATCGTCCGGGACCAGGTGGCGATCTTCGCGCAGCCCGGCGCACTGCCGGAGGCGGCGCTGACGGACCTCATCCGGCAGGCACGTGATCTCGACATGGACGAGGTCCACGCCAAGATCGCCGCGGAGCAGAAGGGCGCCGAGGGCACCGGAGGAGCCGGAGGAGCCAGTACGGAGGCTCCCGGCACGCCGGAGGCCTGAGGATCCGCCGCAGCGGCGGGCCGACGGAGACACTGGTCCGTATGACTGAAGCGGTGGAGTACGACGTAGTGGTCCTCGGCGGGGGCCCGGCCGGCGAGAACATCGTCGACCGGACCCGTGCCGCCGGACTGAGCACGGCGCTCGTCGAGAGCGAACTGGTGGGCGGCGAGTGCTCGTACTGGGCCTGCGTCCCGAGCAAGGCGCTGCTGCGCCCGGCCCTGGCCCGGGCCGACGCCCGCCGGGTGCCCGGGCTGGCCGGGGCCGTCCAGGGCCCCCTGGATGCGGCCGCGGTGTTCGCGCACCGCGACTACTGGACCGGTGACTGGAAGGACCAGGGGCAGATCGACTGGATCGAGTCCACCGGGGCCCACCTGTACCGGGGCCACGGCCGGCTCTACGGCGTCCGTAAGGTCGCCGTCACCAGTTTCGAGGGCGAGCACCACATCCTGTCCGCCCGGCACGCGGTGGTCGTCGCCACCGGCAGCCGGGCCGTGATCCCCGACCTGCCCGGTATCGCCGGGGCCCGCCCCTGGACCAGCCGCGAGGCGACCTCCGCGAAGGAGGTCCCGGGGCGGCTGCTGATCGTGGGCGGCTCGGTCGTGGCCGTCGAGATGGCCACCGCCTGGCAGGCCCTCGGCTCGCAGGTCACCGTCCTGGCGCGCGATTCCGGGCTGCTGCCGCGGATGGAGCCCTTCGCGGGGGAGCTGGTGGCGGACGCGCTGCGCGAGGCCGGGGCGGAGGTCCGTATCGGGGTGTCCGTCGAGGCGGTCGTACGGGACGGCTCGACCGGGCCCGTCCGCGTGGTCCTGGAGGGCGGCGAGACGCTGGAGGGCGACGAGCTGCTGATGGCGACGGGCCGCGCGCCCCGGACCGAGGACATCGGCCTGGACACCGTCGGGCTCCCGGCCGGGAAGTGGATCGATGTCGACGACACCTGCCGCGTGCCCGCGCACGACTGGCTTTACGCCGTCGGGGACGTCAACCACCGCGCGCTCCTCACCCACCAGGGCAAGTACCAGGCGCGTGTCGTCGGAGCCGTGATCGCCGCCCGCGCGGCCGGCACCCCGCTGGACACCGAGCCCTGGGGCGAGCACACCCCGACCGCCGACGTCCGCGCCCTCCCGCAGGCGGTCTTCACCGATCCGGAGGCCGCGGCCGCGGGCCTGACCCTGGCCGAGGCCGAACGGGCCGGGTACCGGGTGCGGGCGGTCGACTACGACATGTCCAAGGTCTCCGGTGCCGGGCTGTACGCCGACGGCTACCGGGGGCGGGCGCGGATGATCGTCGACCTCGACCGCGAGGTGCTCCTGGGAGTCACCTTCGTCGGACCGGGGGCCGCCGAGATGATCCACGCGGCCACCATCGCGGTCGCCGGAGAGGTCCCGATCCGGCGCCTGTGGCACGCGGTGCCGTCCTTCCCGACCATCAGCGAGATCTGGCTGCGGCTGCTGGAGACCTACCGGGGGTGAGGACCGCCCCGAGGGGCGCACGAGGACACGGCCCGGCTGCGCCCCACGGCGCGGCCGGGCCGTGTCGTTGCCGGCCGCCGCCCGTACCGGCGCGCGTACCAACAGTGTTGACCGACCGTCACGGAATCGGAGATGGCGCAAAGCAGGCGTGCAACCTTGATCGATATTAGGTTAGCCTTACCTCAGTTTTGCGACCTCCTGTGCCTGAAAGGTGTTCCAGTGATGCGTGCTGCCTCCCTGCCCCGTACCGCCGCCCGCGCGGCCGTCGCCGCCTCCGCCGCCGTCGCGATCGCCGTCGGCGCGGCCGGCTCCGCCTCGGCCGCCACTTCGACGCGTACGGTCACCGACGGCGCCACCACCTTCAACCTCAGCCTCACCGCGCCGTCCACCGCCGCCGCGGCCGGCCAGAACGTCACGGTCACCGGCAGCGGTTACAACACCGCCAAGGGCATATACGTCAGCCTCTGCGCCGTGAGCGGCGCACCGGGTGCGAACAAGCCCACCCCGTGCCTGGGCGGTTCGGACCAGTCGGGCACCACCGGCGCCTCGCACTGGATCAACAACGTCTTCGGCGGGACCCTGGCCAACACCTCCACGTTCGGCCCCGGTGGCACCTTCAGCGTCACCATCCACGTCAAGGCGGACCTGGGCGGCGGTCAGATCTGCGGCGAGACGGTCGAGTGCGCCATCGTCACGCGCGCCGACCACTTCAACTCCTCGAACCGGAAGTACGACGTTCACGTCCCGGTGACCTTCAACTGATCCGATCCGCCGATCCGATCCGCCGATCCGATCCGCCGATCCGATCCGCCGATCCGGTGCGCGACCAGCCCGGCCGGGGACCGACTCCCCGGCCCGTCGACGAGGAAGCCATGACACCCCGACACCCCCTCACCCCCGGTCGCGCGGGCGCCGCCTCCGCCGCACTCGCGCTCGTACTGGCCTCGGCCGCCACCGGAAGTCCCGTATCGGCAGCCGGGGGTGAGGGGGCCGACGTGCCCGCGGGCACCGTCGCGTACCGGTCGGTGGCGCAGTTCGCCGGCGCGGGCAAGCCCCGTGACCTGCTGCTGCACCCGGACTCGAAGAAGCTGTACGTCGGCTCGGACGATCTGCCCGACACCGCCGACGTCAACGAGAGCGGATTGCACGTACTGGACCCCGCCGACGGCAAGGTGCGCAGCACCGTCGGCCAGGCGCCCGGACCCACCGGGACACTCGGCCGGCGGGCGGTGCGCCAGCTCCTCGCGCCGCTGCCCGGTGACGGGGCGGTCTTCTCCTATCCACTGCGCGGCATCGGCACCGCCAAGGACGGCGACGCCGCCGCGGCGGGGGCGTGGGTGACGGGTGCGGCCGTCACCCACGCCACGGCCGGGCTCACCCCCTCGACGGTGCTGGTCGCGCAGGGATCCGTGCTCTCGGAGGTGGAGATCGCCACCGCGGCCGTGAAACGCTCCGTCACGCTGGAGGGCGGCGACGGCTTCGCGGTGGACGCGGCGCGCGGCGCGGTGTGGTTCACGGACTTCGGCAACCGCCGCATGTACCGGGTCGACACGGCCGCCTTCACGGTCGCCGCGACCGTCGAACTCCCGGCCGGCGAGGGCTTCGCCGGGTTCACGGAGGTGGACCCCGAGACCGGCGCGGTGTGGGTCGGACTGGACACCTCCGTCGTCGTCCACGACGCGACGGGCAAGCGGCTGGGCATCCTCAAGGGCGGCGCCGACATGCCCCGCGCGGCGAGTTTCGACACGGTCACGCACGAGGCGTTCGTGGTGTGGCAGGACGCGGGCGACAGCTCGCAGCCGGGCAGCGACAACAACGGAAGGCTCACCGTCCACCGCGCCCGCGACCTCCAGGAGGTCGCGAAGCCGGTCGTACTGCCGGGATTCCACACCCAGTTGGGCAGCGCGGCCCTGGCCGTGGAGCCCGGTGGCGCGGTCGTCTTCGTCTCGGACCCGGTCGCCGGGAAGATCACGCGACTGGAACGGGCAACCTCCCCACGGGTCACCAGGGACCCGGCGGACCGGGCGGTCACGGCCGGTACGCGGGTGTCGCTGACGGCGGAGGCCGAGGGGCCCCCGCGGCCCACCGTCGCCTGGCAGGTCAGTACGGACGCGGGCCGGACCTGGCAGGCGGTGGAGGGCGCGAGCTCGCCGACGTACTCCTTCACGGCGGCCGTCTCCGACAACGGCCGCCGATACCGGGCGGAGTTCGCCAACGATGCCGGTACGGTCCACAGCGCCGCAGCCACCCTCACCGTCACCATCGCGGACACCACGACGGGCGGCACCGGATCCACCGGCGCGACGGGCAGTACGTCGGTAGGCTCCGACGGCGGCTCCGACGGCTCCGCCAACGGGTCGGTCGGCGGGTCGGCCGCGACGGGCGGCGGCGCGGGCACCCCCAGCACCTCCGGCACCGTCGGCGGCGCCGGTTCGGCCGGCGCCACGGTCGGCGGCCGTACGAACGCCACCGCCACCGGTGGTGCGCTCGCCTCCACCGGAGCGGCCGTGGCCTCCCTCGCCGGGAGCGCCGTCGTACTCACGGCTGCCGGCTGGCTGCTGATCCGCCGTGCACGGCGGCGCGCCGACGGCTGAGCGGGCACAACCAGCCCCAGGTGGGCGGCGGTTCGGCGTGTTGAATGGGTGTCCGTCCGCTCTCTCGACCGGAGACGAAGGAGACACCGCACGTGATCGTGATCGCCCACCTCAGCGACGTCCATCTCGACGGTGGCAGGCGCGCCGCCGACCGCACCCGCGCCGTCATGGAGTACCTCGACGCACTGCCCCACGACCTGGACGCCGTGCTCGTCAGCGGGGACATAGCCGACCACGGCAAGGACGCCGAGTACGAGCAGGCCGCCGAACTACTGCGCTCGCGCCACCCGCTGGTGGTCTGCCCCGGCAACCACGACGAGCGCGCCGCGTTCCGCCGCGGCCTGCTGGGGGAGGCGTCCGCCTCCACCGCGCCCGTCGACCAGGTGCTGCGCGGCGAGGGCTTCGTCCTCGCCGTGTGCGACTCGTCCGTTCCCGGCGCGGACCACGGCCTCCTGGAGGACTCCACCCTGGCGTGGCTGGACGGCGTACTGACCGGCACCCCGCGGCAGACCCCGGTCCTGGTCGCCTTCCACCACCCGCCGGCCCCGCTGCACACCCCGTACGTGGACGAGATCCGCCAGTTCGGGGAGGAGCGGCTCGCGGCACTCGCCGAGCGCCACCCGCACCTGACCGCGTTCCTGTGCGGGCACGCCCACACCGCCGCGGCCACCACCTTCGCCGGGCGGCCGCTGCTGGTGGCGCCCGGCGTCGTCTCCACGCTGCGGCTGCCGTGGGAGACGCAGACCGGCCCCGACCACCACGTCCACCTCGGCGAACCGCCGGCGCTCGCCTTCCACGTGATCGGTGACGACGGCCGGCTGACGACCCACTACCGGGTGGTCGTCGACCGGCGGTAGCAGCTGCCGTCGCGGGTCCGTGTGAGCAGACCCGAGGTGATGAGGTAGCGCCGCAGCGCCGAGGAGTCCTCGTGCACGGTGTGCAGCGCCTCGTTCACCTCGGGTTCGGAGTACCCCCGTCCCTCCTCGAAGAGGGTCTGCGCGAGGTGGACGAGCACCTGCTCGCGCCGCGCGACCTTGCGGGGGATCGCGGTGAGGCGCCCGCCGGAGAAGAGGTCGTTGACGTCCCGGGTACGGGCGGGCTGCTGTTCAGTGCTCTGTGCCATGTGTGGAAGACTCCCCCGGCGCCGGCGCGGGGGCAACGCAATTTCAGCGGCCGTCCGGGACGCCGAGCGGCGCGGTCAACCGCGGCCGCCAGCCTTCCTCCGTCAGCACCACCAGCTGGACCGCTGCCGCGCGGGTGCGCAGCGGCAGCAGGCTGCCGACCGCAGCGCGGACGTGTGCGGAGGCCGCCGGGTCGTCCGCGCCCATGGCGACGGTGACATGAGCCGCGGGCTCTGCCCCGAAGCGGCCCCCGTACGGGCGCAACCCGGGCCACCGGGCGCGGAACGCATCGACGATCGGCTGGAGTTCCGCAACGGTGACGCCGACGAAGCCGGACGCCGTCACGAGCTCCTCCAGGACCAGGTCGGCAGCCGGAAAACGCGCCGCCAGGGTACGCACGCTGCGCTCGTCCCGACCGGTCAGCGCCGGCTCCGGCACGAACGGGTAGAGGAGCGAGACGTGCGCCGGCACCCCATGGCGCACGAGGGCCGGATCGATACGCCGCGCCGCATCGAGGAGCGGAGCGGCATCGGGCAGGAGAATGACGACGGCAGTGGTTCCCGGCTCTGGCACTCCGTCATCATCGCAGGCCCCCGAGGACGTGAGTGTGTGGCTGCAGGCGGACGCCCCGGCCCGACAGGGAGCTGGGCCTGCCCGGTACGTGAGGCGCGCACACCCGCAGAAGGACGGCGATGGAAGGCCGTGGCGCGCGTGGGGCGCGTGTGCCCGCCCCGGTTGGTCGGCTCTTTCGTACCAGCCCTTCAGGGTTTCGCCCGGGTCGCGACTGCTGGGGGCTGCCTGGTCCGGGAAGTGGGCTCGTTCGGGGAGTCACGACCTGGTTGGCGGGGCAGGCGCGCGACGGGAGGGCACGGATACGGGTGCCCCTTCGGGAGTCGGGCAGTCCCGAGACCGCCCCGCTCCCGCTTCACCACCCCCGATCGAAGGAGACAGGTCATGTCACATGTCAAGGAGTCCATCGAGGTCGATGTTCCGGTCCGTACGGCGTACGACCAGTGGACGCAGTTCGAGTCGTTTCCGCAGTTCATGGATGGGGTGGAGCGGATCGAACAGCGCACGGACACGCTCACGCACTGGGTGACGAAGATCAGCGGTGTCGAGAGGGAGTTCGACGCGGAGATCACGGAGCAGATCCCGGATACCAAGGTGGCGTGGGTGACCGTCGGAGGCGAGAGCGAGCAGTCCGGCCTGGTGACCTTCGAGTCCATCGATCCCACCCATACGCAGGTCACGCTGATGATGGACTTCGATCCCGAGGGGATGGCGGAGAACATCGGCGACAAGCTCGGCTTCGTCGACCGACAGGTCAAGGGTGATCTGAAGCGCTTCAAGCACTTCATCGAAGACCGAGGCACCGCCACCGGACAGTGGCGGGGCCAGGTCTGACAGTACCCACCGAACCCGCCCCTGCACGGGCGGGTTTCCCCGGGGACAGAGCCGGGCGGCCGCCGCGCAGGACACGCGCGGCGGCCGCCTGCGCGCTGGGTCGAGGGGGGGCAGATCCTCAGTCGGCCGGAGCGGCCGGACGTCGGCGAGGTGCTCCTTGAGGGCGGGTCACGGTACTGATCTCCGGCCTCTCGCGCAGATGATGCAGGGCGGCAAGCGAACTCTCCGGAAGAGCGATCGGGTGGCCGGCAAGCCGCTCAGGTGTGGAGGCGGCTGTTGGTGCCGTCGTGGCTGTCTGCGTGCTCGTCGTCGAACCAGCAGTCGCCGGCCGCGAGGTAGCGGAAGGAGTGTGTGCTGTTGGCGGGGAGGGCGACGGTTGCGGCGCGGGTGCCGTCCCCGCGGGGCTCCAAGGGGTGAGCGGCCGGGTTCCAGTGGTTGAAGTCACCGACCACGCTCACGGGCCCGTCCGGTGTGTCCTCGGGCAGGACGAACGTGACCTTCGTACGGCCCTTGAGCTGCTTGCGTTCGAGCACGGAAATAACTCCAGCCACGAGGATGGGGACTCGGCCTGTGCATCCTCGCGCCGACGCGCATGTCGTGCGGCGGCACAGCGCCGTGGGCTGGGCGCAGGTCACCCGGGTGGCCGCGAGCCGCCCGCCACCGGGCCTGACCCGACCTCCGCTGTCGACGCTGTGCAGCACGACTACCAGCGCCGCATGGTTCCCCCTGCCCGAAGGCCGGCCGGCGGACCGCCCGCAGGTACGGCAGTCTGCACGCGGGTTGTTCCGACGGGTGGTGCCGCCGATGGTGGTGTCAGTGGCGGCTCGTAGGGTGCGCTGGTATACGACGAGGGGGTTCCATGGGTTTTTCCGGTCATCTGGTCTTTGCGTGCAGCGAGCGCCCACTGCTGGAAGCACCCCTGTTCAACAGCACCGATCCAGGGCTGAGGGACGACGTGCATGAGTGGCAGCCGCGATCGGGCGGCTGGCAGACCCTGCAGCTGGAACAAGGCATCTGGGAGGACGAGTACCTGGCCACCTTGGTCGAATGGACCGGTGCACCGGCCTGCGTCGCCGACGTCTCCGACAGCAGCGTCGCCCTCGTGACCGGCCTGGACGCCAACGGGAACCGCTGGCAGGCATGGCTCAACCTGGACAGAAGAACTGTTCGACGCGCTGCTGGATGAGCTGGGCTTCCCTGAAGCCGCCCACTTCGCACCGCAGCCGTGATTCTCGGCGGGGCGCCCCGGGTACGGCCCAGTTCTGCTGCCCGCCTGCACGGATAAGAAACCCGTAAAAGTCATGTGCATGGCCAGGCAGAGGCCGGGCAGGCGGTGCTTCGGAGGTTGATAACTATGGTTCCCCTGCTTCTCGTTCTTCTGCTCGTTCTGATCCTGTTCGGTGCCGGCTTCGCGGTGAAGATCCTCTGGTGGGTCGCGCTGGCGGTGCTGGTGCTGTGGCTGATCGGTTTCGTCGCCCGTCCCAAGGGCGGTAGCGGCCGCTGGTACCGCTGGTAGTTCTCTCGGCGGCGGCCCAGCCGCCGGCCTCATGGCCTGCCACCCCCCATCACGACGGGGGTGGCAGGCCATGGCCGTGTCTCGGCCCTGCAGCGGGAACGGGCCAGCTGCGGACCCGCCATACGCGCGCACGGACCGAAAACGGGTGAGGGCGCGCATCGGGGGTACGCGGGCTGTGGCCGGGCCGGTCGTCGTGACGCAGCAGGGAACCTGCTCACCTCCACCGATCGGCGGCCGTCCCGGTCCGTTCCGTCGGCCGGCCCCGGAGTGGAAGGGGGGTGACAGCAGCCGGGGAACCGGTTCTGGGCGGGCGCCGACGAATCCGCCCTCACCGCCGCAGCCGTCGGATCCGCTCAGGCCACCGTTCCTCGGCGGCGTGGTGAGGTCCGAGCGTCGGCCGCAGGTGTGCCGGTCGAGGCGGGCAGATCGTCTTCTCGAGGGAAGAGGGAAGCTGCGCCGGCTATCTCCAGCAGGCGTTGCAGCTGAGGAGCCGGGTTCGCCAGGTGGACCGCGGCGCCGGCCTTCACCGCTTCCAGCCGAGCGGCGAGGAGCGCGTTGAGCCCCGAGGAGTCGCAGAAGGTGATGCGGCTGCAGTCGGTGACGATGCGATCGGCTTGCGGGGCGCTGACGTGCGCGAAGGCGTAAGCCAGAGCGCGGCTCAGCAGCGGTGCGGTTGCGATGTCGATCTCGCCGACGGGCCGGACCGCGACCGCGCGGCCGACGATCTCGACGACGGGTTCTGCACCGGTCTCCCGGTCGGGTCGGTCGGACACGGGGTACCTCCTCGGTTGCGGCCTGCACGCGTTGGGCCCGAAATCGGCGCTCAGGAGTTGCGCTGGTCGTTGCTGTCCCGGCGGAGCCGGTCGGTGTGGCGGGTCATGGTGTCAATACGGTCGGCGAGTTCGGCGTCGTCCGGCCCGAGATGGGGTCGGGTGCCGGCCAAGGGGCCGACCAAGAGGGCGGCGTCGTTGTCGGCGAGGGCCATGTTGAGCTCGCCGACGGCTCCCCCGGCGCTCGGGGGGAGGTCGGTGAGGGAGACGACCTGTCCTGCGAGGCGGCGCAGGTCTGCTGCGTTGTCGCGGGCCCAGGCGGTCACGGTGCGGTCGGCCGCCCGCGAGTCGCGGGTGGCCTGTACTCGCTGTTCGCCTGTGCTCCCGGCCGCGCCGGGGCGCAGCCGCAGGTAGCGGCGTTCGGCGGCCTGCCGGCTGGCGACCCCCAGAGGCCCGGCGAGTTCGGCCCAGCTGGCGCCCTGGCTGCGGGCGGTTTCGATCAGAACGCTTTCCCAGCCGGTGAGCTGTTCGCGGACCTCGCGGAGCATCAGCAGGGCGGCCAGGGCCTGCTGCGGACCGAAGGGTCCGGTCGTCGGTGCGCCGGGGGAGGGCTGATGGGCGTCCGCGACCGCCTGGTGGATGGTCTGCAGCGCCGCGGCGGCATCAAGGGCGCGGACCGGCGGTCCGGGGGAAGAGGTCTCGTGCACAGCGCCCTCCAAAGGCATGTCATCCATCCGGTGACATTCTGCTTGTCATCGTCTGGATGACATGTTACAACGGAAGCACGTTGAAGCGCATTGGCAGTTTCTGCCTGAACCAACTGGAGGTGTTTCGCGATGTTGATGCGCACCGACCCGTTCCGTGAGATGGACCGGATCGTCCAGCAGCTGTCGGGTGGGGCCGGGACCTGGTCGAAGCCGTCCGCCATGCCGATGGACGCCTACCGCGAGCGCGACGTGTACGTGATCGCCTTCGACCTCCCCGGGGTCAGCACCGACGCGATCGACATCGACGTCGAGCGGAACATGCTGCGGGTGAAGGCCGAGCGCCGCCCCGCGGCGAAGACGGAGAACGTGCAGATGGAGCTCTCCGAGCGGCCCCTGGGTGTCTTCTCCCGCCAGATCGTCCTGGCCGACACCCTCGACACCGAGCACATCCAGGCCGACTACGACGCGGGTGTCCTGACCCTGCGCATCCCGATCGCCGAGCGCGCCAAGCCCCGCAGGATCAGCATCGGTGGCGCGGCCGACCGCAAGCAGATCTCCGGCTGAACCTGCCCGCATCAGCCGGCAGCGGAGGGCGGGACGAGCCGACCCCCCTCCGGCACTCGCCCTCCGCTACCCCTTGGAACCTTCACCCCTCCCCGTAGGTGACGTGATGCCGATACGCAGGGAGTCGCCACGTCCAGGAACGCGGCGAGTACAGGACAGCGGAGGAAGCCGATCGCGCTGCCCGCGTCGTCCTGGCCCTGCTGGGCGCACACCCGGTGGGTACCGTGCGGGCCGAACTCGCCGCCCGGCTCCCCGAAACGTACGCCCTGATCCTCCTGAACCCGTTGCAGGCCGCGGAGCTGCTCTCGCCCGACCGGTTCGTCCGCGCGACCGCGGCCCGGATCGAGGGCGCCACCGAGAAGACAGCCCTGTGGGACATCGGCGCGGTGCTGTCCACCACGGCCGCCGCCGCGGGCGACGTCCTTGTGCGTGAGGCCCTCCTGCAGCTCCCGCCCGGCTACGACCTCCTCTTCGGCCACTCCCGGCACACCTGACCACCGCCGGCCGAAGGCCGGACCCTTCGCAGAGAAAGGGCAACCGCAGCCATGTACGACCAGCCTCGAGCGAACCCGTCCCGGACCGCCATGACGTTCGACCGGATGCTGGAACGCGTGCGCTACGAAGGCGCCTACCCCACCCGCGAACGCGCCGCGGAAGCCGTCCACCAGGTCCTCGCCGCCCTTGGTCGCCGGCTCACCGGCGAGGAACGCGTCGACCTCGCCCAGTGCCTGCCCGTCGAGGCCGCCCTCACCCTGACCGCCCAGATCCCCGACACCGAACACGTCACCGGCTGGGGCTTCGTCAAGGACCTGGCCGAACGCACCGGCGCCACCCCGGCCACCACCCGCTGGAACACCGGCGCCGTACTCACCGTCGTCGCACGCCTGGCCGGCCCCGACCTCCTGGCCCGCATCCTGCGCCGACTTCCCAGCGGCTTCGCCCTCCTCTTCGGCCAGGCAGAACTACGCCAGCCACAGCCACAGCCCCAGCTGCAGGTTGCGGCCGCCTGAAGCGCGCCGGCCCGCGATGCTGCAATCGGACCCACGAACTGAAGTCCGTCTGATTGGGATTCCGTTTGTGTGGGCACACGGCCCCGCAGGCCATTCGTTCAGGGGAGGAACGGTTTCATGTCTCACATCGCCACGACCACAACTTCGGCGCAGGGCACGGTCCCGGACGCCGTGCCCCCCACCGCCGAATGCCTCGCGGCGCCCTTGCCGCAGATCACCAACGCGCGCGAGATGGCGCCCGCGGACGCGCGCGAGATGTCGCGTCTGTTCCTGGCGCGTCTGAAAGAGCTCGAGGAGGGAACTCGCGAGTACCAATACGCGCGCAACACCCTGATCGAGATGAACATCTCCCTCGTCCGCTTCGCCGCCCGCCGTTTCACCGCCCGCATCAACGCCGGTATCGAGCTCGACGACGTCATCCAGGTCGGCACAATCGGCCTGATCAAGGCAATCGACCGCTTCGACCCCGACCGCGAGGTCGAGTTCTCCACCCTCGCCCTCCCGTACATCACCGGCGAGATCAAGCGGTACTTCCGCGACACCACCTGGGCCGTGCATGTCCCCCGCCGCTTGCAGGAACTGCGCGTCGAACTCACCAAGTGCCAGGAGACACTCACCGAGGTACGCGGACGCACCCCGAGCGTCAAGGAGATCGCCGCGCACCTCGAGCTCCCCGAAGAGGACGTCATCGAAGGGCTGGTCGCGGCCAACGGCTACACCAGCGCCTCCCTGGACTCGACCGCCGGCACCATGGAACGCCCGGCTGCCCACTGCGAGGGAAGGCCGCTGGCGGACACGGTCGGCGACATCGATCCGGCGATCGCTCTTTTCGAGGACATCCATACCCTCGCGCCGCTCCTGCGCGAACTCGACGGGCGCGACCTGCAGATACTCCGGATGCGTTTCGCCCAGGAGATGACCCAGGCCGAGATCGGTGGCGAACTCGGCCTCTCGCAGATGCAGGTTTCTCGCCTCCTCACCCGCATCCTGACCCGCCTGCGCAGCGGCATGCTCGCCGCCTAGACAGGTCGTGCGCCGCAGTCGCCCGCCGGCACGGGGGAGACGGTTCCCCTGTCGCTGCCGGACGAGCATCGCTGCCCGCCGCCCGACCCGCGCCCACAGCGCGCGGACATGGAGCGGGGCCGGGACCGTGGTTTCACGGGAAGGAGTCTTGTAACCCCCGGGAGGCTGATGTGGCGGATGATCGGATCGGACTGGCCGATGTGCTGGCGGCGGCGGAGGCGGCCGCGCCGGTGGACTCCCTCGATGTCGTGGCGCGCAATCTGCGGGACCGGTTCGGGGCGCAGTCCGTGTCGTTCCTGTTCGTCGACGTGGTGGGCCGACGCCTGCTGCGCGTTCACGACACCGCAGCCACCCACCATGAGGAGCGCGCCGGAGAGGTCCCCCTCCCCGGATTCAGCGCGTACGACGAGGTCCTGCGCAGCCAGCGCCTGGTACTGGCCGCGGACGGCGAGTTCGGGCACAGGGTCCTCGCCCCGGTGACGAACCGGGGCGACACCATCGGTGTCCTGGAACTCTTCCTCGCCGACGTCACCGCGGACGTGCTGGAGCAGGTGGGGGAGGCCGCGCACGCGCTGGCGTACATCATCGTGACCGACCGCCGCTTCACCGACCTCTACCACTGGGGAAACCGCACCGCGAAGGTGAGCCTCTCGGCGGAGATCCAGCGACAACTCCTTCCCACGGCTTCTTCCTGCGAAGCACCGCAGTTCGCCCTCGCCGGCGCCCTGGTCCCGGCCAGCGACATCGCCGGCGACACCTACGACTACAGCCTCGACACCGGCACCCTGCACCTGTCGATCACCGACGCCATGGGCCACGACGTCAATGCGGCACTCATGGCCACCCTCCTCGTCAACGCATCCCGCGGCGCCCGCCGCGCCGGGGTGGACCTCGCCGAACAAGCCCGCCAGACCCACCAGGCCCTCCTCGACCACGGCCGGCACAGCCTCGCCACCGGCCAGTTGCTGCGCATCGCCCTGGACGGCGCCACCGCCCGGCTCGTCAACGCCGGCCACCCCTGGCCGCTACGACTGCGCGACGGCGTGGTCGACGAACTGCGCCTGGCGGTGAACCTCCCCTTCGGCCTCCCCGAACAGGGCTCGTACCAGGTCCAGAACCTCGACCTGCGCCGTGGCGACCGCCTTCTGCTGCACACCGACGGCATGCAGGAACGCGAAGCGGAAAGGGTCGACCTGCCCGCCCTGCTGCGCAAGACCGCCGCCGAGCACCCCCGCGAGGTCGTACGCACACTGGTCGGCGCGGTCGTCGACGCCTACGACGGCCGCCCGCCCAGGGACGACGCCACCGTCCTGTGCCTGGACTGGTACGGGCCCCGTACCGGAAGCGGCCCCACCGGCCCTGCGGACGCCTGACCCTGCACGCGACCGAGCCCTCCCGAGCAGGGCCCGGACCACGGCCGCCTCACACCCGCCTGGCGGGAAAACGTTCCCGGGCGGGGTGGGCGGAGAAGCCCGTACCGGAATGAACTCCCACGGTGGCCGGTAGGGCGGCCGATCGCGGGTAGGGGCCGGGCATGACTGCCATCCGAACCCGCGCTGCGGGCCAGCGGAGGGATTGATGCGTCCAGCTGGACGGCTTGTGCGCCGTCCAGCTAATCCAGCTGAAGACAGCAGGTCAAGCTATGGCCAAGCATCCGAAGTCGTCCGACCCCTCGCAGGAGGGAACGAGCCGGTTCAAGGGGACCGAGCAGCACGGTTGGTCGCCGGACGTGGACGAGACCAAGCAGCAGGACAATCCAAGCGCCCACCGCTCATTCCACGCGGAGGAATACGCCCCTGCCAAGGGGCCCGGCCGGACCGTTTCCAAGCAGGAAGCGGGCAATCCCCACGGCCGGCCTTCCAGGAGCACGGGCAAGCGGGGTGAGGAACAGGAGAAGGGCTCCGGTGACCAGGGGATGCACGACCTGGGCCCGAAGGGCCGCTCGCGGCGTCCCAGCGGAACCAAGGACGCCTCAGCCACCACCGGGGTCGACCCTCAGGACCCTCGCGGCTCCCGCAGCGCGGGATAGCCGCTGCCACAGGCTGCTGAAGGCTGGCCCACCCCCCTGAGGGCAGCCGCCCGGTGGAGGCACGCGGCGCAGTGCGCGACGCCCGGGTCGAGGTACCGGCAAGGAGGCTTCATGAGGGCACTCACCTGGCACGGCAAGCGCGACGTGCGCGTCGACACCGTGCCCGATCCGAAGCTCCACGACCGGGATGATGTCATCATCAAGGTCACCACCACCGGCCTGTGCGGCTCCGACCTCCACCTCTACGAGGTCCTCGGCGCTTTCCTCGACCCCGGCGACATCCTCGGGCACGAACCCATGGGGATCGTCGAAGAGGTCGGCCCGGACGTGACCGCCGTGAAACCGGGCGACCGAGTGGTCATTCCCTTCAACATTTCGTGCGGCACGTGCTTCATGTGCGGCGCAGGCCTGCACTCACAATGCGAGACCACCCAGGTCCACGCGTACGGAACCGGCGCGTCCCTCTTCGGATACACAAAACTCTACGGTCAGGTTCCCGGCGGCCAGGCCCAGTACCTCCGCGTCCCCTTCGGTAACACCCTCCCCATCCGGGTCCCGGACGGGCCCTCCGACGAACGCTTCGTCTACCTCTCCGACGTCCTGCCCACGGCCTGGCAGGCCGTCGAATACGCGGCTGTCCCGCCCGGCGGAAGCATCGCCGTCCTGGGTCTCGGACCCATCGGAGACATGAGTACGCGCATCGCAGCCCACCGCGGCGCCGGCACGGTCATCGGGATCGACCTCGTACCGGAACGCCTGGAACGCGCCCGGCGGCGCGGCACCCGTGCCCTTGACCTACGCGAGTACGGCGACGACCTGACCGACGTGGTCCGCGGCCTCACCGGCGGGCGGGGACCCGATGCGGTCATCGACGCCGTCGGCATGGAAGCCCACGGCAACCGCCTCGCCTCCGCGGCCCAGGCCGTGACCACCCGGCTGCCCGACGCCCTCGCCGCCCCGATGATGAAACACGCCGGAATCGACCCACTCGCCGCCCTCCACACGGCGATCGACCTGGTCCGACGAGGCGGCACCATCTCCGTGTCCGGGGTCTACGGCGGCGCGATCGACCCGCTGCCCCTGCTGACCATGTTCGACAAGCAGCTCCAGCTCCGCATGGGCCAGGCCAACGTCCACCGCTGGGTGGGCGACCTCCTGCCCCTGCTGACCGACGAAGACCCCCTCGGCGTGGACGACTTCGCCACGCACCGCCTGCCCCTGGAGCACGCTCCGGATGCGTACGCGATGTTCCAGAAGAAGCAGGACGGCGCCGTCAAGGTCCTCTTCCTCCCGTGATCGCGAACGAGCGCCCCACCATCGGCACTTCCACGTTGTCGTGGCCTGCGCGACGTGCGGTGCCTTCGGATCACGGTGTGGGCGAGGACCGGGCGTGCAGGACCCGCATGACTGCCGCGCTTCGCAGTTCTTCCAGCAGCCCTGCCTGCTGGTGGGCGCGCTCCAGCAGCGTGTCGAGGGCCGCGGCGGAGAGACGGTCGTCGGTGTCGGCCAGGGCCCGGAGGGTCCGCCAGCCCGCCGCCTTGCCGTGGACGGCCACGAGCATCGACTCGGCTTCCACGATGTCGCTGAGCGGGGAGCGGGAGATCACGTGGCCGTTGGGCTTGAGGCGGCCTGCCTTCTCCGCGAGCCAGCCCATGGCGACCTTCGAGTGGCTGACGGGCACGCCCAGGTCAGCCATGATCTGTGCCAACGAGGTCCGGTCCTCCTCGGCCCGTCGGGCCAGGCCGGAGAGCACTTCGCCGTCCTCCTCGCCTGCGCTCGCCCTCGCGGCCCGGCGGAACAGCTCCAGGCCGCCGGTTGCGCCGGAGTAGTGGTCGTTGAGGTAGATGGCCATCAGACCGGCGCGATCGGGACCAGCGCTACGCCCCCCGTCGTCGTTGCCGACCCGGTCGTCCTTGGCGGCCATCGCGCGCTCCACCGACGCACCGAGCTCCTCCCAGCTGCGCTCGAACTTGCCCAGGCCTTCGCGTTCCAGCGTGTCGGTGACGTCCCGAAAGTCGACGCCGGCCTGTTCCAGTGCTTCGAAGTGGGCGGCGGCGGCCGCGAATTCGTCTGCCGCCACGGGCGGTCCGGGGAGGGCGCCGTGGTCGGCGTACGCGGCCAGCGTGGCGCCCGGCATGGTGTTCACCGTTCCGGCGATGACGAGTTCGCTGACGTACCTCGTGTCGGGGTAGGCGGGGTCCTTGACCCCGGTGGACGCCCACAGCGGGCGCTGCATACGCGCTCCGGCCGCGGCAAGGACCTGCCAGCGCGGAGCCAGAAGCATCTGCTCGTATGCCTGGAACGCCAGGCGGGCGTTGGCGATCGCGGACTTTCCCCGCAGCGCCCGGGCCTCCGGCGTGCCGAGGGCATCGAGCCTGCGGTCGACTTCGGTGTCGACGCGGGAGACGAAGAACGAGGCGACCGAGTGGATGTCCGCCAGGGAGCGTCCGGCGGCGTGGGCCTGTTCCAGACCGCTCTGGTACGCGTCCATCACCTCGCGGTAGCGGTCCTGGGAGAAGATCAGTGTGACGTTGACGCTGATGCCCCCGGCGATGGCGGCGGTGATCGCCTCCAGCCCCGTGCTGGTGGCCGGGATCTTCACGAACAGGTTCGGCCGGTCGACGGTCTCCCACAGCGTGCGGGCCTGCTCGCTGGTGGCGGAGGCATCCTGTGCCAGGCGCGGATCGACTTCGATGGAAACACGCCCGTCAACGCCACTGGTGCGTTCGTGGACGGGAGCGAAAACGTCGCAGGCGTCGCGGACGTCGTCGGTCGTGAGGGCGAGGACAGCGTCGTCGACGCCGGCACCCGCGGCCCCGAGGCGGCGGAGCTGCACGGTGTAGCGGTCGCCCTTGGACAGGGCCGAGGCGAAGATCGTCGGGTTCGTCGTCACCCCGACCACGTGTTTGTCGTTGATCAACCCTTCGAGCTCACCGCCGGCCAGAAGCTCCCGGGACAGGTCATCGAGCCAGACCGAAACCCCTGCGGCGGACAGAGCGGCAAGCCGGTCGGTGGCGGTGGAACCGGACATGGACGACCTCCAGGAGAGTGCGGCGCCGCCGGCTGATCACGCTGCGGCGCCCGGCACCGTTCCTTTCGCGTCTGCCCGTCACATCCCTCATCACGCACGCGGCGCATGGCCAGGACGCCGCCACAGGATCCGGAAGGTCCGAAAGGCTCCTCGGCCACGCTTCGGTGCGGCATATGTGCGTGTATGTGAGTGGAGTGGGGGAAGAAGCGGGTTGTGCCGCAGCCCATCGGGAGCCGCAGGTAACCAGAGGCTCAGCCTGCCGCGGCGCACCAGGTCGCTCGCCTGCCGTTCCGGTACGAAGCGGTGGGCGAGGGTACGACAGCAAGGAGGCCGGTCATGACGGCCGCAACAGCCCGAAGCGCAAGCACTGCTCAGCACGCCGTCGCCCACCCGGTTCCCTGTGTGATCCGCGTGCACGGGGTGATGGACCTGGACCACTCGGCAGAGCTGAGCGACGCTCTCCGCACCGGGATCGAGCTCGCCCACAAGGAGCGCCGTACTGACCTGGTCGTGGACCTGACGCACTCCTCGTTCTGCGATTCGTCCGGCCTCGGTGTCCTCTTGCAGGCGCGTTCGGCGGCAGCCGATCAGGGGCTCACTGTGCGACTGGCGGCCCCCAGCCATCAAATGCTGCGCCTGCTCGAGCTGACCGGCATCACAGAAGTCTTTCCCCTCCTCCCGGCTTGTCCGGCGGCTGCCGCGGTGGTGGCGGGCCGCGTTGTCCCCGCGACGATCGGCCCGTCGCGCTGATGCCGTCTACGAGATCGCGGCGGACGTGGCGCGAGATGCGACCTCAGTCATCCCCCTTCCCGCAGGCTCGACACCGGGCTCGACAAGGGGCAACCGCACAGGCAGGAAGCACCATGGGAGAAAAGGCTCGACGCACGGACCAGGATTCCCCGCGGTATTCGCCGCTCCAGCACCAGGGCGGTATGGCCGATGACCACGGCCGGCTACCAGGATCCCCGTCCAGAACGGCGACGGGGACGGCGGCACTGCCGGCGGATCCTGAGCGCGTCCGTGACGCCAACACCCGGGAACACCGCGCGGGCGGACCCGACAATGCGCACCGGACCGGCGCGCGCCCCGCCGAACCAGGAGATCGACCTCGCCAGAGATACGAGCTGGCCTTCCCCGACGGGTTCGACGGTGCCCAGGACCGTGTGGTGGTGAGCATCACCGGCCGCACGGGAGCGGGCGGCCACCCCGTCTACGAGGATGCCTCCGGCATCATCCAGGCGGAGATCAGCGACCGGGCCGAGGTACGGATCCTGACCACGGGGGCCCTCCAGGAGCTGGCCCACGGGGTGACGGCGCACCCCCTGGTCTGACCACCGCGGCCGTGGGCCCGGCGCCCTGGGAGGGTGTGCGCGAGGTACTGGCCGGGGGTGTTGTCGATGCCGGTCGGCGGTTCAGGTACCGAGGTGGCTGCGCTGCCCGTTGTGGTCGAGGATGATCAGGATCTCAGCGGGGCCGCGGTCACTGCGCAGGGCGTGGGGGGTCATGGTGGAGAACGAGGCGGCGTGTCCGGCCTCGACGCGGATGACGCGTTCGCCGAGGTAGAGGACCACCGTTCCGGACAACACGGTGAACCAGTCGCGACCGGGGTGGACGCCCAGGTCGTCGGGGCCGATGTCGCCGGCCTGGTCGGTGATGCGCATCTTGCCCACGGTCAGGCCGTGGGGCCCGTCGTCCTTGCTGAGCAGCCAGGTCGTCAGGCCGCGGCGCTCGTCGCGCTCGGGCCGGATGACGACATCGGAGTCGTCGGGGGATTCGACGAGCTCGTCGAGGGACCTGCCCAGCGCCTCGGCGATCGCGGTGAGCTGATCGAGACTGAGGCGCCGGTGACCGGTCTCGATGCGGCTGAGCTGGGAGGGGCTGATGCCCGCCCGCTCCGCAAGGTTGTCCAGTGACCAGCCCCGCGCCTTGCGCAGGGACCTGATCCGCATCCTGACGGCGGCGTCCAACGTCGTTTCTTGCTCCACCGGCAAGACCATATGCGATGGTGGCAAGGGCCGTTCTACCGTCGAGGCATGAACACACACCAAGACGCTCACGGCCACATCGGGCACGAGCAGGCGGCGGATTCCGCCGTCGCGTTGGCGAAGCTGCTGGTGCTGGACGGCGAGGTCCTGGCTTCCTACTTCTCGGAACTGACCGGCCGGCTCGCCGAACTCGCCGACCCCGTTCCGGCCCGGATCCTGGATCTGGGCAGCGGTCCCGGCACCGGCAGCTTCGCACTGGCCCGCCGGTTCCCGGCGGCGCACGTGACGGCGGTGGACATCTCTGGGCAGATGCTGCACCGCGTGAGCGAGCAGGCCGCTGCGCACGGGGTCGCCGACCGGATCAGCACGGTCGAGGCGAACATCGACGAGTCCTGGGCCGAGATCGGTGAGGGCGGGCCGTACGACCTGATCTGGGCCGCCGCCTTCATGCACCACGTGGCCGACCCCGCCCGCACCTTCGCCCGGGCTTTCGATCAGCTGCACCCGGGCGGGCTCATCGCCGTCACCGAGATGGACTTCTTCCCCCTGTACCTGCCCGAGGACACCGGCGTCGGCCGCCCCGGTCTGGAGACCCGCCTGCACGCCGCCACGAACACCCGGCCGCCCCACGAATGGACCGGCCACCTCCGGGATGCCGGGTTCACCCTCCAGGAGCGGCGCCCCTTCGACATCCGCCTCGACGCCACGCAGGCAGGCCCGTCCCTGAGCGCCTACGCCCAGGGTTCGCTGGCCAAACTGCGCTCCCACGCCACGGAAGTCCTCGACGCGGATGACCTGGCCGCCCTGGACGTCCTGCTGGACGAAGAGCACCCGCACAGCGTCGCGCGGCGTCATGACCTGAGCGTGCGCACCACCCGCACCACGTGGATCGCCCGCCGCCCCTGAACCCACAGGACAGTGCGCCTGGTGACGGGCAGAGACGCCCGACGGCCAACGAGGGGAGTTCGGGGGTTCGCGGGGACTCGAAGCTCGGATGGTCGTCGAGTCGGCGGGGCGGGCCCGATGTACCCACCCACCGGGGCTCTGTCGTGCTCCCGGGCGACGTGCTGGAGGCAGACAGATCCTGAGCGGCCCGCCCGGTCCCGGACTGCTCCGGGAACGGACGGGCCAGGGGGTGCCGGTCGGCCGGGTCAGGGGCCGACGGTGATCTGCTGCGCCGGATCGGTGGTGTCGGTCACCTTGTAGACCGCGTTGAAGACGGACGTGGTGGCACTGGTCGGGCAGCCGAACCCGCCGGTGACCGTGACCGGCACGGAGGCGTTGGTGAAGGTCAGGGTCGACGGAGCGCCGTTGGACCAGGTGCCGCCGACGGTCGCCGGGGCGGTGGGGGCGGCGGTGACCGTGCAGGAGGCGAGACCGCTCGTCTGGACCACCAGACCGCCCACCGGCAGGCCCATGGTGGTCGTGATCGGGGCGCCGTTCTGCATCGACACCGACCAGGCGCCGCTGGTAGTGACGGTGGGTGTCACGCCCCACATGCTCGAGGTGCACGAGCTGTACGTGGGCGCCGATATCGGCGCCGATACGGGCCCGGCCGGGTTGCTGTTGCCGGGGGCTCCCGGCACGCTGCCGGTGGCGGCGGAGACCGTACAGGTGATGGTGACGGAACCGGCCTTGAAGGTGGCCTTCCCGCTGAGGGTGGCCTTGAACGCGTGCCCGGCCGGGGTGACGGTGGTCGACCCGGCCAGCGGTAAGGGTGCGGCGGAGGCGGTGACCGAGGCGAGCGCGATGGCTCCGGCGACGGCCGTCCCGAGGGCGAGCGCGGTGCGCGTACGGCTCATGGCTGTGCTCCTTGGGGATCGTGGTGCGGGGTGGGGGGAGGGGATGCGGCCACGGCGGACTCCGCTTTCCCGGCACGCCGGTCGGCGTACGGCTGCCAGGCGAACATCAGGCCGCCGCCGAGGATGCCGAGCAGGGTGCCGATCAGGAACCCGCCGAGGTTCGACAGGACCAGAGCGGCGGTGGCGATCAGGGTGGTGAGGACACCCACGAGAGAACGCTGAGGGGGAGAGAACCAGGCGGTGAGCCCGAGCACGATCATCACGATGCCCATCAGGACGGACGGGATTCCCGCCACGCCCTGCTGGAGCATGATCTTCAGCGGTGCCAGCGGCAGGACGCAGATCCACGACCCGGCCAGGATCGCGAACAGCCCGCCCCAGAAGGGTCTGCTGCGTCGCCACCGCCGCCACCGCTGCCAACGGCTCAGAAGCATTCCTTCTTGCCCTTGCTGACGTTCATGCTGAGGCCGGAGAGCTTGAAGGTGCCGGCGTTCGTCGCCCACGCCGTCTGCTGGAGATCGGTGATGCTGACCGTGTCGGCCTGCTGGGCGAAGAGGTCCTGCATCCCCTGGGCCTCGGCCGGGCCCTTGTCGAGGGTGGAGGCGTCGCGCCCGATCTCGATATTGCTGAAGACGGCGTCGCCCGAGAGCTGGGTGGCGTCGACGAAGAGGTTGCTGGCCTCCACCGGGGTCTTCTTCCCGGCGGTGAGGTTCAGCGAGATGTCCCCGATCACCGGGAGCGAGGTGACCACGGACTGGCAGAGGCTGTGGAGCTTGGCCTCCCTGATGGCGGTGACCGCCACCGGGATGAGCTCCTGGCGGGCGTTGACGTCCACGCTGCCGTATTGCGCGAAGCCCTCGCCCTCCAGGCTGCTCGCCGAGACCTTGAACTGCTGTCCCGACACGGCGAACGAAGCGGCCAGTACGCCCTGCGCGAGGGCGATGCCGAGGCCGGCGGTCACGGCCACGGCGGGGAGGGTCAGGACGGCGAACCGGCGCCAGCGCACACGCCCGGAGTCATCGTCGGAAGGGTCGGATAAATGCGGGGAACCGGTCATGGCTGCGTCCCTTATATCGGCTGTGCACCGTTGTTACCGACGAGTTGAATGTAAGAGTGCCAATGGGGGTTGGCAAGGTTGTGCGAGCGCACCCTTTGAGCCGACTCCTACTGCTCCGTACGCAGCAGTTCGGCGACCTCCGTATCCACCCGCCGGGCCATCGCCCGCGCGAACTCCGAGGTCACCACCTCGCCGGCCACCGGCCGCAGCGCCGCCACCGCGGCCGTGATGTGCTGAAGCTGCGTGGCCGAAAGCCGTTCCAGGCCCTCCAGGCCGTCCGGACCCGCCGCATCGATCACATAGCGCCGGAACAGCCCCACGAACCGGTCCGCCACCGCCGCGGCCTGCGCCTGCACGAACTCCCCGGCATCCAGGATTTCCACGAGCGGCACCCCCTGCCGCACCAGCGTCAGGGTCGCCTCCAGCAGCCGCCGGTTGGGGTAGGTGACCAGGTCGCCGTCGATCGTCACGTAGCCGAGCTCGGCCGCCCGCCGGGTGTCGTCGGCCGTCGCCGTTGGGCCGAACAGCTCCCGCAGTTCGGCCCGGGACAGCGTCACCGGTTCCTCCTGGACCCAGTCCCGGGTCATCTCCCGTTCCAGGCCCAGCAGTTGGGGCAGGCCGCCGCCTTCCTCCCACGCGTGCAGCAGCTCGGCGATGCCGTTGACCGTGTAGCCGCGGCCCAGCAGGTCGCTGATCAGGCGCAGCCGGGTCAGGTGGTCGTCGGAGTACCAGGCGATCCGGCCCTCCCGCCGCGGCGGCGGCAGCAGCCCGCGCTCCTGGTAGTAGCGCAGGTTGCGCACCTTGACGCCGGCCGCCCGGGCCACGTCTTCCCGGCGGTAGCGTGCGCCACGGCCTGCGCCCTCGCCCGTGCCGCCGCTCCCGCCACCGCTCTGGTTCTCCACCTGGCTGCTCACGCGCCAGAGTGTAGGACGTACCGGCAGGTCACATGGGGCGGGGACGATCCTGCTTGACCGCCCGCAGGACCACGAACTTCGGCTCGCTCGCGACGACTTCGCTGTTGCCGAAGAGCCGGCGCAGATGGGTGTGGTAGCCCATGTGCCGGTTGGCGACGATCCACAGCTCGCCGCCCGGGCGCAGCACCTTGCGCGACTGCGCGAACATCCGCAGCGCCGTCGCGTCCGTCGTGGCCTGGTGGGAGTGGAAGGGCGGGTTGCTCAGCACCAGGTCCACGGAGCCGGGGGAGAGCATCGCGACCCCGTCGCCGACGTGGAACTCGGCGGTGCGCCGCCCCTCGCGGACGTTCGCCCGGTAGGTCTCCCGTGCCGAGGCGACCGCCTGGTAGGACTCGTCGGTGAACACGACCTCGGCGTCCGGGTCGTGGACCTGGACGGCCGTGCCGACGACGCCGTTCCCGCAGCCCAGGTCCACGACCCGGGCACCGTCGGTGTTGGTCGGCAGGTTCTGCAGGAAGAAGCGGGTGCCGACGTCGAGCCGGTCGGCGCAGAAGATCCCGGCATGGTTGACGACGGACAGGCCGGAGCCGGAGCCCGCGTCCTCGTCCACCGTGTACGTCAGCGGCCACGGCCCGGCGGAGGTGGGGCGGGTCGCCCCGGGCGTGCCCGGCGTGCAGAAGATCAGCCGGGCCTTCTTCTCGGCGAGCGAGGTCTTCGTCGGGCCGAGGATCTTCTCGAAGAGGCGCAGCGTGGAGGTGTGGATCTCCTTGACCATGCCGGTGCCGACCACGACCGTACCCGCGTGCACGTGCGGGGCCAGGCGGTACAGCTGGTCCTCCAGCAGCGCGAGGCTCTTGGGCACGCGCACCAGCAGGACGTCGATCCGCTCCGGTGGCGGGTCCTGCGTCGTCAGCAGGGTCACCGTCGACTTCGAGGTCCCGATGCCCGCCCGGTCCAGGTTCGCGGCGGTGGCGGAGCGGGTCAGCGCGGAGTCGGTGATCTGCGTCGGGCGGTACGCGGCGAGCGCCGTCGTGAGCGTCCCCCAGCGGTCCCCGAGCACCGTGATCCGGCCGGCGGAGGCGGCCAGGTCCACCGGTCCCCGCTCTCCGGTACCGGAGTCGAGGTGGCGCAGCAGGTACTCGTCCGCGGCGTCCCAGGCACGGAGCCGGTCGCGCGGGTCCTCGGGGAAGCGGGTGAGCTCGTAGGAGCCGAAGGGTGTGGTCAGGCGGTTCATATGCGACCCAGGCTATCGGAGCCGGAGGCCCGACCCCGCATGCGCGGGGCCGGGCGGCGCACTACTCCGGGAACTCGCCCGCCATGGCGGCCGCCATCCGCAGGTGGGGGCGGGCCTCGGCGGCCCGGCCCAGGCGCTCCAGGGTGCGACCGAGCATCAGCTGTGCGTAGTCCTCCACCGGCCAGCGCTCCAGGATGGCGCGCAGCTCGTGCTCGGCGCGGGAGAGCTGGGCGGAGTGGTAGTAGGCGCGGGCCAGCAGCAGCCGGGGGGCCAGCTGCTCGGGGGCCTCGGCCGCCAGCCCGCCCAGAATGCGGGCGGCCGTCGTGTACTCCTTCGCGTCGAAGAAGAGCTGGGCGCGCGCCCAGCGCTCGGCCGCCGTCCCGTGCTCGAAGTACGCCGTCGGCGCGTTCATCGCTTCCCTTCCGCCGTTCAGGTGGTCCGTCCGCTGCCTCCAACACGCCCTGGCCGTGGAACATTCCGCTCTCCGGCGCCGCCCGCACGGGGCTAGGTTGTCCACATGAGCAATCTCGATCGCCAGCCCGCTCTCTCCGCCTGCGGCGGCCGCGGCTTCGTCGTGGCCGAACCGGTGCGCGAGCTCCTCAGCCCGCGCACGGTCAAGCTCGGTGAGTCCACCGAGGTCCGCCGACTCCTGCCGAACCTGGGCCGCCGCATGGTGGGCGCCTGGTGCTTCGTGGACCACTACGGCCCGGACGACATCGCCGACGAGCCCGGCATGCAGGTCGCACCGCACCCGCACTCCGGCCTCCAGACGGTGAGCTGGCTCCACGAGGGCGAGGTGCTGCACCGCGACAGCGTGGGCAGCCTCGAGACGATCCGGCCCCGGGAGCTGGGCCTGATGACCTCCGGCCGCGGCATCAGCCACTCGGAGGAGAGCCCGCGCCCGCACGCCCGCTTCCTGCACGGCGCCCAGCTGTGGGTGGCCCTGCCGGACGCCCACCGGAACGTGGAGCCCCACTTCCAGCACCACGCCGACCTCCCGCGGGTGACGGCCCCGGGCCTGACGGCGACGGTCATCCTGGGCACCCTGGACACGGCCACCTCGCCGGGCACGGCGTACACCCCGATCGTGGGCGCGGACCTCACCCTCGCGTCGGGCACCGAGACCCGCCTCCCGCTGGACCCGGACTTCGAGTACGCGGTCCTGTCGATGTCGGGCGAGGCCCACGTGGACGGCGTCCCGGTCCTCCCGGGCTCGATGCTCTACCTGGGCTGCGGCCGCACGGAACTCCCCCTGCGCGCCACGTCGGACGCGGGCCTGATGCTCCTGGGCGGCGAGCCGTTCGAGGAGGAGATCGTGATGTTCTGGAACTGGATCGGCCGGAGCAACGAGGAGATCGTCCAGTTCCGCAAGGACTGGATGGAAGGCACCCGCTACGGCGAAGTAAAGGGCTACGACGGCCCTCCGATCCCCGCTCCGCAGCTCCCGCCGGTACCCCTGAAAGCACGCGGTCGGGTGCGCTGACCTGCACCTCTATGGAGTAGCTGACTTTGGTGACAGTTCGTCAGCTCGCTTCATCGTTTCCGGGGGTCGTGAAGGAGTCCTGGGCGGGGGCCTCGGACGCGGTGCGACGGGTTGTACGGAGCGTAGGCGTCAGAGGTTTCGTCGCATGGCCTGGATGCAGCGGCTGCCTGCGGCGTTCGACTGGTCACTCGGGTAGGCCGCTCCGACATTCATGCCGCTGTCGGTGTCTATCGAGTGTGGTCGTCGGCCTCGGATCGCGCATACGAGACGATGCGCCGCGTGCAGCATGCCGAGCGCCATGCGAAGGCGGTGCGCGCGCCAGTAGGCGCCGGCCCTGTCGTGCCAGACGCATTGCCTGCCCGCCCGCCCGCCCGTCCATCCAGGGCGCCGGTATCCCCGACGTAATGCCGGTGGGGCCGGTCAGGTCCGCATGCGGCTGTTGGGTCCATTGGAATGGAGCCAATGACCCCGGACGCTCGTATGAGCGGGGCCCCGGTGACGGCGCCTGTCGCGCGGTTCCCGGCGCGATCAGGTAATCAGGAACGGTGAACGAGGACGCGATCGACCCCTTCGTGCATGTCCGGGGTGCCAGCGAGAACAACCTGCGGAACATCGACGTCGACGTTCCGCGGGACGCGATGGTCGCCTTCACCGGCGTCTCCGGCTCGGGCAAGTCCTCGCTCGCGTTCGGCACGCTCTACGCGGAGGCCCAGCGGCGCTATTTCGAGTCCGTGGCACCGTACGCCCGAAGGCTGTTGCAGCAGGTCGGTGCACCGCACGTGGAGGAGATCACCGGACTGCCCCCGGCCGTGGCCCTGCAGCAGCGGCGCGGGTCGCCCAGCTCGCGCTCGACGGTCGGTACCCTCACCACGCTGTCCAATCTGCTGCGCATGCTGTACTCCCGCGCCGGCACCTATCCCCAAGGGGCGGCCCGGCTGGAAGCCGAGTCGTTCTCACCCAACACCACGGCCGGCGCCTGCCCCGAATGCCACGGACTGGGCGTCGTGCACGACGTCGCCGAGGACCTGCTCGTCCCGGACCCCTCGCTGAGCATCCGCGAGGGGGCGATCGCCGCCTGGCCGGGCGCCTGGCAGGGAGCCAACCTGCGCAGCGTCGTGAGCGGCCTGGGGATCGACATCGACCGGCCGTGGCGCAGGCTCAGGAAGAAAGACCGGGACTGGCTGCTGTACACCGACGAGCAGCCCTCCGTGTACATCGAGCCGGAGGAGGACCGCGTCGACTACGGCTACCAGGGAAAGTTCTGGAGCGCCCGCAAGCACGTCATGCACGTCCTCACCGACTCCAAGAGCGAGAAGATGCGCGAACGGGCGCTCCGGTTCGTCAGGAGTGTGCCCTGCCCCGAGTGCCACGGCAGTGGACTGCGGCCCGAGGCGCTCGCCGTGACCTTCGCCGGACGTTCCATCGCCGAGATCAACGCGATGCCGCTCACCGAGGTCGTGGGGCTGCTGCGGCCCGTCGCGCAGCGGTCCGAGGCCGACGCCACCACCTCGACCGCCCGATCCGGGGAGACGACCGAGGTCGCGGTCCGGATCTGCGGCGATCTGGTCGCGCGGGTCGACGTACTGCT
This sequence comes from Streptomyces sp. Sge12, assembly GCF_002080455.1. Classification (NCBI taxonomy): domain Bacteria; kingdom Bacillati; phylum Actinomycetota; class Actinomycetes; order Kitasatosporales; family Streptomycetaceae; genus Streptomyces; species Streptomyces sp. Sge12. Next base: position 1,081,565 of record NZ_CP020555.1, on the reverse strand, counting down.
CGACCTGGGCCTCGGATATCTCGGCCTCGGGCGCCGCTCGACGACCCTGTCGCCCGGCGAGGCGCAGCGCCTGCGGATCGCCACCCAGCTGCGCTCGGGGCTGTTCGGCGTCGTCTACGTCCTCGACGAACCCTCCGCCGGCCTGCACCCGGCTGACGCGGAACCGCTGCTGGACGTGCTGGACCGCCTCAAGGCGGCGGGCAACTCGCTGTTCGTCGTGGAGCACGACATGGACGTCGTACGGCGGGCCGACTGGGTGGTCGACATCGGCCCCGGCGCGGGCGAGGGCGGCGGGCGCGTGCTGTACAGCGGCCCCGTCGCCGGTCTGGAGCAGATGGCGGAGTCGGCCACGAGCCAGTACCTGTTCGGGCGCGCCCAGCCGCTCGACCACCGCCCGCGCACCCCGCAGGGCTGGCTGCACCTGAGCGGCGTCTCCCGCCACAATCTGCACGACGTGTCCGTCGACGTACCGCTGTGCGTACTGACGGCGGTGACGGGCGTGTCCGGTTCCGGAAAGTCGACCCTGGTGACGCAGGTGCTCGCCGAGGTCGTCCGCGGCCACCTCGGACTCGCACCCGAGGGGCCCGATGAGGCGCAGCTGGTCGTTGACGTCCAGGACGCGTCGGGGGTCGAGTCGTTCGACCGGCTGGTCCGGGTCGACCAACGGCCCATCGGCCGAACTCCCCGTTCCAACCTGGCCACGTACACGGGGATGTTCGACGCGGTGCGCAAGCTGTACGCGTCGACGGACGAGGCAAAAGCGCGCGGCTACTCGGCCGGGCGGTTCTCCTTCAACGTGCCCGAAGGACGGTGCGAGACCTGCCAGGGCGAGGGATTCGTCGCGGTGGAACTGCTCTTCCTGCCCGGCACCTACGCACCGTGCCCGACCTGCCAGGGAGCCCGGTACAACGCCGAAACGCTGGAGGTCACCTACTGCGGCAAGAACATCGCGGACGTGCTGGGGCTTTCCGTCGACGCCGCCGCTGCGTTCCTGTCCGCCGTCCCGGCCGCCTCCCGCAGTCTGGAGACGTTGCGCGAGGTGGGACTGGGGTACCTGCGGCTGGGGCAGCCCGCGACGGAGCTCAGCGGTGGTGAGGCGCAACGCATCAAACTGGCCACCGAACTCCAGCGGGCCCGCCGCGGCCACGCGCTCTACCTGCTCGACGAGCCGACGGCGGGGCTGCACCCCGCGGACGTCGCGCTGCTGCTCCGACAGCTGCACAAGCTCGTCGACGCCGGCAACACGGTCGTCCTCGTGGAGCACGACCTGGACACGATCACCACCGCCGACTGGGTCATCGACCTCGGGCCGGGCGGCGGCGACGCGGGCGGGAGGGTGGTCGCGGCAGGCCCGCCGGCCAAGGTGGCGAAATCCCGCCGCAGCATCACCGCGCCCTACCTCGCGGCCCGGCTCGCGCGCGGGTGATCGATCTGCCGCATCGCGTTCAACGACGCCGTTCTCCTGCTTGTTCGCCCAGCACGATCTTCCACACTCGGGTCGCCACCTGGAGGTTGAGCCGGTCCTCGACGTCGGCGAGGTCGTTGCCGCTGATGTCGCGGATGCGCTGGAGCCGATAGCGCAGCGTGCTGCGGTGGATCGCGAGGGATTCGGCGGTCTCGTCGTAGTTGCCGCCGCAGTCGAAGTACTGGGACAGCGTCTCCACCATGGCCGTGTGGTGCCGGGAGTCGTAGTCGATCAGCTGCCCGAGCCACTCGTGGACGAACGTCTCCAGTTCCCGGTAGTCGTTGCCGGGTCCCAGGATGCGGTAGAGGCCCAGCTCGTCGAAGAACGTCGTGCCGTAGTGCTCGCGGGAGTGCCGGCGCACTTCCAGGGCGCGCTGCGCCTCCTGGTAGCGGTGGGGGATGTCGGCCAGGGAGTCGCAAGGCGGGCTCACCCCGATGGTCCCGGACCGTGTCCCGGTCTCCCGGGCGAGCGCCTCGTACAGCGCGCGGGCGTGCGGCCTGTCGTCGGTGACCAGGACCACGTGGTCGGAACGCCGGGTCAGCAGCGAGTGCATGCCCACGGCAGAGGCCGCCCGGCCCACGGTCTGCGCGAAGGGACCGTCCGCGGTCCGGTTCGACCACTGCACCACGACGACGTAGTGGCGGCGGTGCAGGTCGTGTCCGACTGCCTCGGAACGGGCGTAGGCGCTCGCCTCGTCCGTGCCTGTCAGAAGGTCGTCGGCCAGCTCGCGGTGCAGCTTCGACTCCACTTCGGCCAGATTGCGCAAGTGCGCCAGCTCCGGGGCGAGTGACGCGGCGCCGTCCTCCAGCGCGCGCAGGGTGTGATCGTCGGCCTCGCGCCGGGCGTCGACCAGGGCCAGCACGCCCAGGATCTCGCCGTGCGGGCGGACCAGGGTGACCAGCCGGTCCTTCACGCGCACCGGCCCGGCCTGACGGCCGACGGCGCACAGCATTGCGTCCTGGCGCACGGGGTCCGGTTCGGGATAGGGGTCGGGGCGATCGGGACCGGTCCAGGACCGCAGCCGACCGAAGCGGTCCTCGACCAGCGCGGGGAGTCCGGTGAGCCCGTGCAGTGCGCGCGTGATGGCTTCCTCGCCGCCGCCCGAGGCGGCGACGTCGGCCATGAGCGCGTGAAGGGCTCGCTGGTACCCCAGCTCGGCGACGACGGAGATCAGCTGCCCCTGGAGGGCTGTCCGCTCCTCCCTGAGCCGGTACAGCTCCAGCGCGTCCTCGCGTCGGCGGCGGTGTGCGAAGGCGGCCGAGAGTGCGGCGGCGGTGTGCCGGACCAGGGTGGCGAGCAGGGACCGCTCGGCCTCGGTGGGCCGGGAGCGGGACGTCACCACGAGGTAGCCGTGGAGCCTCTCGTGCCCGCGCAGCCCCAGGGCCCGGGCCCTGGGCAGGCCGGGTACGGTCACGGTGCCGTCCTCCCCGGCCAGCTCCCGCACCCTCCGGTCCACGGCCAGGGCGTGGACCTGCCCGTTCCTCCGGCTGGGGACCAGGGCGCCGTCCACCGTGAGGTATCCGGCCTCGGCGCCGTACGGCCCTGCGGCGGCTATGTGGTCCATGGCCAGGCCCAGGATCTCGCCTTCGTCCAGGGTGTCGAACAGCGCGCTGGAGAGCGTCATCAGTGCGTGGGGGACACGGTCGGCCTGGGTGGGAGCAGGCGGGCGGGGCCCTCGTCCCGCGGCGGTGGGGCGCCACCCGCTGCCGCGGGGTGGGACGGACCCTCTCCGCGCGGCCATGGGGAGCCGCCCGCCGCTGTCCCGCGGAAGGCTTCTCTCCCGGTCGCAGCGGCGGCGGTACAGATGGTGCGGCCGGCTGCTCGCCATGGGATCACTCCGTTCTCTTCGAGCCTACCGCCGAGCGGCGGTGCTGGTCGGGTCGGCTCATACGAGAGGTTCGGATTCTGCCTCTCGTACTCGTGGGGCGACCGGACCCGTGCTTTTCCGACTTGCCAGGCGCAGGCGTGGAGCCACTGGGCCCGCCACCCTGGGGAGTGTTCGAAACCGTCCGCGCACCGGTAGGTAGCGCCGGGCGGTGACCGAGCAGCTCCGCAGGCCGGCTGCCTCGTTCACGACGTACGGGGAAGCCGCACACGCCGTTGAGCACCTCTTGGGCCACGGGTTTCCCGTGGAGAGGGCCCCGGTGTCCTGCTCGACGGCTGTTCGGCTCGGTGAACCGGCTCGACCCCGTCGTCTCCGCCCTGCTCCTCGTCGAGGAGGTCTCCGACGAGGCCGCAGGGCTGATCTGCGGGCTGCAGACCACTGGCAGAGGTCCCCGCCCGTACCTGAACGAACGTGATCCGGACAGTCGGCGCAGGCGCCGTACCGGGAGGAGTTCCTCATGGCCAAGGCAGTGGGCATCGACCTGGGCACCACCAACTCGGTGATCGCCGTGTGGGAGGGCGGAGAGCCGTCCGTCGTGCCCAACAGCGAGGGCAACCGCACGACACCGTCCGTGGTGGGCTTCACCGATACCGGGGAACGTCTGGTGGGCCAGCTGGCCCGGCGCCAAGCGATCCTCAATCCCAAGGGCACCATCTACTCGGCCAAGCGGTTCATCGGCCGGCATTTCGACGAGATCTCCGACGAGGCCAGGGCGGTGGCGTACGACGTCGTCGAGGGCGACGGCGGGGCGGCCCGCTTCAAGGTGCGCGACAAGCTGTACGCGCCCGAGGAGATCAGCGCACAGGTGCTGCGCAAACTCACCGACGACGCCTCCAAGCAGCTCGGGGAGCGGGTCACGGAGGCGGTCATCACGGTGCCCGCCTACTTCAACGACGCCCAGCGCACCGCCACCAAGGACGCCGGACGGATCGCGGGACTGGAAGTGCTGCGGATCATCAACGAGCCGACGGCGGCCGCCCTCGCGTACGGCGTGGACAAGAAGGAGCACGAGACCGTCCTCGTCTTCGACCTGGGCGGCGGCACCTTCGACGTGAGCATCCTCGACGTCGGCGACGGCGTGGTGGAGGTGCGCTCCACCGCAGGCGACAGCCACCTGGGCGGCGACGACTTCGACCGGCGCCTGGTGGATCACCTCGCGGACGACTTCCAGAAGGAGAACGGCATCGACCTGCGACAGGACGCGCAGGCGCTGCAACGCTTGTTCGAGGCGGCGGAGAAGGCCAAGACCGAGCTGAGTTCGGTGACGCAGACGCAGGTCAGCCTGCCGTTCATCACTGCCGACGCCGCCGGGCCCAAGCACCTCACCGACTCGATCATGCGGTCCACGTTCGAGCAGATCACCGGCGACCTGGTGGAACGCTGCCTGGGACCGGTCGAGCAGGCCATCGCCGACGCCAAGGTCGGCGAGAGCGACATCGACGAAGTCATCCTCGTCGGCGGATCCACCCGCATCCCCGCCGTCCAGACCCTGGTCCGCCGACTGACCGGCGGCAAGGAACCCAACATGAGCGTCAACCCCGATGAGGTCGTGGCCCTCGGTGCCGCGATCCAGGCAGGGGTGCTCAAGGGTGAGGTCAAGGACGTCCTGCTGCTCGACGTGACCCCCTTGTCGCTGGGCGTGGAGACACGCGGCGGAGTGATGACCAAGATCATCGAGCGGAACACCACCATCCCGGTGCGCCGCAGCGAGACCTTCTCCACCGCCGAGGACAACCAGCCGGCCGTCGACGTGGTCGTCCTCCAGGGCGAGCGCGAGCTGGCCGCCGACAACCGGGTGCTGGGCCGGTTCCAGCTCACCGACATCCGGCCGGCGCCGCGGGGCGAAGCACAGATCGAGGTCACCTTCGACATCGACGCCAACGGCATCCTCGAGGTCAAGGCCCGTGACCGGGACACCGGCAAGGAACAGGGCATCACCATCAGCGAGAGCTCCAACCTGGACCGCAGCGAGGTCGAACGCATGGTCCAGGAGGCCGAAAGCAACCAGGGCCAGGACAAGGCACTCCGCGAGGCCGTCGACGCCCGCAACGAACTCGATGCCGTCGCGTACCAGGTCGAGAAGCGTCTCGCCGAACTGGGCGACGCAGCGCCCGCGCACGAGAAGGCACGCGGCGAGATGCTCGTGTCGGACGCCCGGGCGGCGGTCAAGGAAGAGGCGGGCGTGGAACGCGTGCGCCCCCTGACCTCCGAACTCCAGCAGGTGCTCGCCGGGCTGGCGGCCCACCAGGGCGCCGCCACCACGGGCGGAGGTCCCGCCCAGGACGCCGCCACCGGCGGTCCCACGAGTGGCGGTGGCGGTGACGATGATGTCATCGACGCCGAGTTCGACAAGGGCTGAGGCGCGCCATGCCCACCTACCCCCAGGAACCCGACCGGGCCGGGCCGGATCCGGCCGAACCGGTCCCGGAAGGAGCCGGACCCCCGCCTCGCGGGGACCTGCCCCAACCGGGCCCGTCCCGGCACGGAGCGGCGAACGGCGAACCGGGACCCGATGCCGCCGGCCCCGCGTCCGCCGAGGACGAGTACACGACCGCGATCCAGGAACTGGAGGACCGTTGGCGGCGCGCACTCGCCGACCTCGACAACCTCCGCAAGCGTCACGCCAGGGAACTGGAGCGCGAACGGGCGGTGGAGCGCGCCCGCACGGCGGCCGCGTTCCTGCCCGTCCTCGACAACCTCGAACTCGCCCTGACCCACGCGGGCGCCGATCCGGGCGCGATCGTGGAGGGCATCCTGGCCGTACGCGACCAAGCGGTGAACGTCCTCGAACTGCTCGGCTACCCGCGACACGCGGAGACCGGCGTCCCCTTCGACCCCGCCCGGCACGAGGTGGTCGGCGTCGTCCAGGACCCCGACGCCGCACCGGGCACTGTCGTCCAGGTACTGCGCCCCGGCTACGGGGACGGCGAGCGGCAGCTCAGGCCCGCCGCCGTGACCGTCGCGAAGCGGGAGTGACCGGTCATGGCGCAGGACTACTACGAGGCGCTCGGGGTGTCGCGGTCCGCGAGCCAGGACGAGATCCAGCAGGCATATCGCAAACTCGCCCGCAGGCACCACCCCGACGTCAACAAGGACCCCGGGGCGGAAGAGCGCTTCAAGGACCTCAACGAGGCATACAGCGTCCTGTCCGATCCCAAGACCCGGGCCCGCTACGACCGCTTCGGCGAGGATTTCCGCAAGATCCCGGAGGACTACGACGAACGGGTCGCGGCGGGAGCGGGCGGCGGCTTCCGCGGTCGGACGACCGCAGGCGGCGGCGGTCCGCGGGTCCGGTACGCCGGCTTCGGCGACGACTTCGCAGCGGAGGGCATCGACATCGAGGACCTGTTCGGCTCCATGTTCGGAGCCGGCGCCGCCCGGGGGAGCGTCCCCGGAGCGGACCAGGAGGCCGAACTGTCGCTCACCGTCGAGGAGGCGTACCGAGGCGGCCGTCGCACCGTCACGCTCGCCGGTCCCACCGGGCAGCCGCGGCGGTACGAGGTCGACGTGCCGCCGGGCGTCACCGACGGGCAGCGCATCCGGCTGGCGGGCGAGGGCGGCCGGGGCAGTGGTGACGCCGCCGCGGGCGACCTGTACCTGCGCGTGCGTATCCAGCCCCACCCCCGATTCCGGCTGGACGGCCGCGACGTGCACGTCCAGGTCCCGGTGACCCCCTGGGAGGCGGCCCTGGGCGCGACCGTGCCGGTGCCCACCCCCGGCGGCGGCACGGCCAAGGTCACGGTGCCCGCGGGCTCGTCCAGCGGCCGGCGGCTGCGGCTGCGCGGCGAGGGCATGCCGAACCCGCGCGGCGCGAACGGCGACCTGTACGCCGAACTCCGCATCGTGGTGCCACCCACCCTCGGCGACCGGGAGCGCGAACTGTTCGCGGAGCTCGCCGCCGCCTCCTCGTACGACCCCAGGAGGACGTGATGAACGAACCACCCGTGGGAGCGTCAGGCCCCGGCCGGGCCGGCGCGGGCAACCGTCCGGTACGAACGGGCGCCGACCTCACCGCCTCGACGGCCGTCCGGTACGCACTCGTGCCCGCCCCCAGGCTCTCCCTCGACGCCGTGTCCCGTCGCTCGGGCCTCCACCCCGATCTGATCCGGCGGTTCGTCGCCCTCGGCCTGATCGACGCCGGACGCGACGCCGCGGGACACCTGGTGTTCGACCCCACGGCCCCGGCGGTCCTCGCCCGCATCCAGCGGCTGCGCACCGGACTCTGCCTCAACTACGCATCCATCGGCCTGGTGCTCGACCTGCTCGACCGCATCAGCCTGCTCGAAGCCGCCCTGCGCGGCCGCGGCACGAGGAGTGAAACACCCCCATGGACATGAACCGTCTCACCCAGAAGTCCCAGGAAGCCCTCCAGGAGGCCCAGACCGCGGCCGGCCGCATGGGGCACACCGAGGTCGACGGGGAACACCTGCTGTTCGCACTCCTCGATCAGGAGGACGGTCTGATCCCGCGGTTGCTGGAGCAGGCCGGCAAGGAGCCGAAGGGACTGCGCGAGGCCGTGCGCGAGGAACTCTCCCGCCGCCCGAAGGTCACCGGCCCCGGCGCGGCACCGGGCCAGGTCTTCGTCACCCAGCGCCTCGCCCACCTGCTCGACGCCGCCGAGCGGGAGGCCAAACGCCTCAAGGACGAGTACGTGTCCGTGGAACACCTCCTGCTCGCCCTGGCCGAGGAGAGCTCTTCGACCGCCGCCGGGCGACTGCTCAAACAGGCCGGCATCACCAGGGACTCGTTCCTGAGCGCGCTCACCCAGGTCCGCGGCAACCAGCGCGTCACCTCCGCGAACCCCGAAGTGGCCTACGAGGCACTGGAGAAGTACGGACGCGACCTCGTCCTCGAGGCCCGGTCCGGTCGGCTGGACCCGGTCATCGGCCGTGACGCGGAGATCCGCCGCGTCACCCAGATCCTCAGCCGCAAGACCAAGAACAACCCCGTCCTCATCGGCGACCCCGGCGTCGGCAAGACCGCCATCGTCGAGGGCCTGGCCCAGCGCATCGTTCGCGGCGACGTCCCCGAGGGCCTGCGCGACAGGACGGTGTTCGCCCTGGACATGGGCTCCCTGGTCGCCGGCGCCAAGTACCGCGGCGAGTTCGAGGAACGCCTGAAGGCCGTACTGTCCGAGGTGAAGGCCGCCGAAGGGCGCATCCTGCTCTTCGTCGACGAACTCCACACCGTCGTCGGCGCAGGCGCCGCCGAAGGAGCCATGGACGCGGGCAACATGCTCAAGCCGATGCTGGCCCGCGGCGAACTCCACATGATCGGCGCCACCACCCTCGACGAGTACCGCAAGCACATCGAGAAGGACGCCGCCCTCGAACGCCGCTTCCAGCAGGTCCTGGTCGAGGAGCCCAGCGTGGAGGACACCATCTCCATCCTGCGCGGACTGCGCGAACGCCTCGAGGTCTTCCACGGCGTCAAGATCCAGGACACCGCGATGGTCTCCGCGGCCACCCTCAGCCACCGTTACATCACCGATCGGTTCCTGCCCGACAAGGCCATCGACCTCGTCGACGAGGCGTGCGCCAGGCTGCGTACCGAGATCGACTCGATGCCCGCCGAACTCGACGAGATCACCCGTCGTGTCACGCGACTGGAGATTGAGGACGCCGCCCTGTCCAAGGAGACCGACCCCGCCAGCAAGACACGCCTGGAGGAGCTGCGCAGGGAACTGGGCGACCTGCGCGGTGAAGCCGACGCCAAACGCGCCCAGTGGGAGGCCGAACGGCAGGCGATCCGCCGCGTGCAGGAACTGCGCCAGGAACTGGAACAGGTCCGCCACGAGGCCGAGGAGGCCGAACGCGCCTACGACCTCAACCGCGCCGCCGAACTGCGCTACGGCCGCGTCCGCGACCTGGAGCGCCGACTCGCCGCGGAGGAGGAGCAACTGGCCGCCAAACAAGGGCAGAACCGGCTGCTGCGCGAGGTCGTCACCGAGGAGGAGATCGCCGAGATCGTCGCCGCCTGGACCGGCGTCCCCGTCGCCCGCCTCCAGGAGGGCGAACGCGAGAAGCTGCTGCGCCTCGACGAGATCCTGCGCGAGCGCGTCATCGGCCAGGACGAGGCGGTCAAGCTCGTCACCGACGCCATCATCCGTGCCCGCTCCGGCATCCGCGACCCCCGCCGTCCCATCGGCTCGTTCATCTTCCTCGGCCCCACCGGCGTCGGGAAGACCGAGCTGGCCAAGACCCTCGCCCGGACCCTGTTCGACTCCGAGGACAACATGGTCCGCCTCGACATGAGCGAGTACCAGGAGCGGCACACCGTCAGCCGGCTCATGGGCGCACCGCCCGGATACGTCGGCTACGAGGAGGGCGGCCAGCTCACCGAGGCCGTGCGCCGCAAGCCGTACTCGGTCGTCCTGTTCGACGAGGTCGAGAAGGCGCACACCGATGTCTTCAACACGCTGCTCCAGATGCTCGACGACGGTCGCATCACCGACGCGCAGGGCCGCACCGTCGACTTCCGCAACACCGTGATCATCATGACGTCCAACATCGGCTCCGAGCACCTCCTCGACGGCGCCACCGCCGAGGGTGAGATCAAGCCCGACGCCCGCGCCCTGGTGATGGGCGAGCTGCGCGGGCACTTCCGCCCGGAGTTCCTCAACCGCGTCGACGACATCGTGCTGTTCAAGCCGCTCGGTGAGCGGCAGATCGAGCGGATCGTGGAGCTTCAGTTCGACGAGCTGCGGCGGCGGCTCGCCGAGCGCCGCATTACCGTCGAACTCACCGACGCTGCACGGGTGGTGATTGCCCATCAGGGCTACGACCCGGTGTACGGGGCCCGGCCGCTGCGGCGTTACATCTCCCACGAGGTCGAGACGCTGGTCGGACGCGCCCTCCTGCGCGGCGACGTCCAGGACGGTGCGACGGTGCGCGTCGACGCCGAGCACGGAGAGCTGGTGGTCACCTACGACCAGCAGGAGGACGACCGGGAAGCGAGGGCGGCGTGAACACCACCCGGACGACCACGGTGACCTGCCCGAACTGCGGTCGCGGCAACCGGATTCCCGTGGCCGCCGAGGGACGGCCCCGATGCGGCCACTGCAAGCAGCCCCTGCCCTGGGTCGTCGACGCGGGCGACGGCGACTTCGCCGAGGTCGCCGACAACGCCACGGTGCCCGTCGTCGTCGACCTCTGGGCCACCTGGTGCGGCCCCTGCCGCATGGTCAGCCCAGCCCTCGAACAGGTCGCCCGGGACCTCGCCGGACAGATCAAGCTCGTCAAGGTCGACGTCGACCAGAACCCACGGCTCAGTCGGCGGTTCGAGGTGCAGGCGGTGCCGACCCTGCTCGTCCTGGACCGGGGCGAGACGCTCGCCCGGCAGGCCGGCGCGGCACCCGCGCCCGTCCTGCGCTCCTGGGTCGAGCAGGCGGTGGCGGGCCGGCAGACCACTGCGGGAGGGTGAAGGCGACTGTGCTGAGGAAGACCATCGCCGGCCGCGGCCGATCAGGCCCACTTCACGGAAGGAAAACCCTCATGGCCACGATTCCCGACCCGCACTTGGCGATGGTTCGCCCAGTGACGCCGCGTACCCCGCAGGGCTGCGAGGAGTGCCTCAGGGAGCAGTCCCCGTGGCTCCACCTGCGCCTGTGCCTCACCTGTGGGCACGTCGGCTGCTGCGATTCCTCCCCCCTCAAGCACGCCAGGCGGCATGCGGGGAGCGTCGGTCACCCCGTCGTGCAGTCCTTCGAGCCGGGAGAGGACTGGCGCTGGTGCTTCGTCCACGAGGCGCTGGTCTGATGAGCAGGGCCGAGCACGAGAAGGGTGCGGTCCGCGAGACACCGGACCGGTACGGGGCGTTCCCGCGCCTCACGCCGGAGCAGCTCGAGGACCTGAGTGCGCACGGTGAGCGCCGCAGGACCGCCGAGGGCGAGGTGCTGTACCGCGAGGGCGAGCCGTTCCGGGAGTTCCTCGTGATCCTCAGCGGGACCGTCGAAATCCTCAGCGACCAGGGCGGCCCCGACGAGCGCACGGTCGCGGTCCACGGACCCGGCAGGTTCCTGGGCGAACTCGGACTGCTGGAAGGCCAGGCAGCGTTCAACACCGCCGTGGTGCGCGAGGCCGGCGAGATCCTTGCCGTACCGGTGGAGCGGCAACGCGCCCTGGTCGGCAGCGACCCCGTCCTCGGCGACCTGATCCTCCGCGCCTACCTGGGCCGCAGGTACCTGCTCATCGGCCTCGGCGCCGGCTTCCGGATCCTGGGGTCGTGCTACTCACGGGACACGCTGCGGCTGCGCGAGTTCGCCGCCCGCAACCGGCTGCCCCACCGCTGGGTGGATCTGGAGAGGGACAAGGAGGCCGAGGCACTGCTGCGCCGGTTCGCCATCCGTCCCGAGGAGACACCGGTGGTCCTCTGGCAGGGCGAGCGGCTCCTGCGCAATCCGAGCAACGCCGAACTCGCCCGGCTCATCGGGCTGCCCGCCCCCGCCCCCTCGGCCGAGAACGAACGGTGCGAGGTCATGGTGGTCGGTGCGGGCCCCGCAGGACTCGCCGCCGCCGTGTACGGCGCCTCCGACGGCCTCACCACGGTCACCGTCGACGCCGTGGCCACGGGAGGCCAGGCCGCGACCTCGTCCCGCATCGAGAACTACCTCGGCTTCCCGTCCGGCATCTCCGGGGGCGAACTCATCGAGCGTGCGGTGCTCCAGGCGCACAAGTTCGGCGCCCGCCTGATGGTGCCGGCGGAGGTCAGCGCGCTCACCCCGCAGGACGATGAGTACATCGTCACGTTCACAGACGGCTCCCGGACCCGGGCCGGCGCCGTGGTGCTCGCCTCGGGCGTGCGGTACCGCAGACTCGAAGTGCCCGGCATCGACCGCCTGGAAGGGATCAGCGTCTACTACGCGGCGACGGTCCACGAGGCCGGCCTCTGCCGCGCCGACCCGGTCGCCGTGGTCGGCGGCGGGAACTCCGCCGGACAAGCGGCGCTGTTCCTCGCCCAGCACGCGTCCGAGGTCCACCTCCTCGTCCGGGGCAGCGACCTCAACGCGGACATGTCGCGCTACCTGGTGGACCAGGTGGAGCAGCACCCCAAGATCGAGGTGCTGCTCCACACCGAAGTACGGGGCGTCGCCGGCAAGGAGAAGCTGGAGTCGCTGACGGTGGAGGACAACGCAAGCCATGAGCGCCGTGAGCTGCAGACCGCGGCGCTGTTCGTGTTCATCGGCGCCCGGCCCCGCACGGAATGGCTGGGGGGCGTGCTGGCCCTGGACGAGAGAGGCTTCGTCCTCACCGGCGCCGACGCCGGGGCGGTGGCCGATACGAACCGGTGGGCCTCACTGGGCCGCGATCCGATGCTGCTGGAGACCACCCTGCCCGGGGTCTTCGCCGCCGGCGACGTCAGGAGCGGCTCGGTGAAACGGGTGGCCTCGGCGACCGGTGAAGGCGCCATGGCGATCCGCCTCGTGCACGAGCACCGGGAACGGAAGGGAAACCTGGTCACCGTCGGCCCCGAGGGACGCCGGCCGGAAGCGGGCGGGCCCGTGTCCTCGCGCTGACCCGGCCCCTGACGGACCCGACACATGGCCCCACCCCGTACGGACAGCGTGTCACCACGGCTTCGCCTCCACCCCGGGGCATCCTGTGAACCCTTGCAATCGCGGAGGACAGCCGAGGAGGATGGTCCGGTCGTGCGGGAGTCGTCGCAGGGCGTCACGGTCGTAGCTCTCCTGGCCGATCCGGACGCGCCCACGGACGTCGCGCGGCGCATCGCCCGGATGCTTCCTGACCGGCTCGCCGAAAAGGCGGGCCAGGGACGTCGCTTCGACGTCAAGGTGGTCAGCGAGCCCTTCACCTCGGGGACCGAGGACCCGCACACCTTGATGCGCCGGGTCATGGAGCGCGCAAGTGCGGAGAACTGGGACATCGTGGTGGCCCTCACCGACCTTCCGCTGCACTCACACGGGCGCAGGATTCTTGTGGATCTGAGTCACGAACACGGCTTGGCGCTGCTGTCCCTTCCTTCCCTGGGGGGCTTGCGGCTGCAGACGAGGGCCCGGCGGGCCGTGGAAGAAGCCGTGCTCGGCTTGGCCGGTCCGCAGGCCACCGGGGCGGAGGGGCTTCCGCGGAGTCAGCCGCTTCCGGGCCCCTTCGCCGGTCGTCTCGCGCCTGTCCACCGGGGCCAGGTCGGTGACGAGGAGGCTGCCGATCTCCGGTACATCGTCAGCGGGCCGCGCGGCTACCTGCGGGTGCTCGTCGGTATGGTCCGCGCGAACCGGCCTTGGCGCTTGGTGTCGGGCCTGTCGAAAGCCCTGGCGGCCGCACTCGCCACGGGAGCCATCGCCACCCTGGACTCCACCACCTGGAGCCTCTCCGGTGCCCTGAGCGCGCCACGCCTCGTGATCGCCATGGTCGGGTCAGTCGGGCTCATGATCGGCTGGCTGATCGTGGACGGGGAGCTGTGGCACCGATCGACGGAGGGATCGCCGGAGGCGAGGCAGAGGGCGCGGCTCTACAACACCTCGACGGTCCTCACCGTCGGTATCGGGGCGCTCGTCTGCTACGTGGGATTGATGGTCATCAACTTGGTGTGGGCGCTGTTCATCCTCAACGACCGGGTGTTCGCTTCCACGACAGGAACCCCGCTGCACGCCACGGAGTACTTGACGTTGTCCTGGTTCGTCGCTTCGGTCGCCACGGTGGCCGGCGCGCTGGGATCGGGCTTGGAGAGCGACGAGGCGATCCGCGCAGCCACCTACTCCACGCGCGAAGAGCAACGTCGCCACATGCTCCAAGGCGACCACGGTGATCAGCTGATGACCTGAGTCGGAGATGCGTCGCTGGTTGGTGATCGTCAGGGCCCGACGACATCGCCGGTCGATCGGCGGCCCCCGGGGGCCACGAGGACCCCCGCCTCACGCTCAACGTTCTCGGCGGCGTGGCCGGCACGACCCGGGAGCGGGGCCGGGCTAGGCTCCTGCCCGTGACGTGGCTGCGGGCCCTCCGGGAAGTCGTGCGATCCGGGCTCACGATCGAGGAGGCGCGACTGGAGCCCCTGCTCGCGCTGCGCACAGCTGTGGGGGTGGCGCTCGTCATCGGGCCGGCGCTGTGGCTCGCCTCCCCGGCGTACGCCGCGTCCGCCGCCCTCGGCGCCTACTCCGCGGGCGCAGCCACGTTCCAGCGCACCTGGCGTCCCCGCAAAGTCATCGCGCTCGGCGCGGGCGTAGGTCTGGCACTCGGCACCTTCCTCGGGTATCTGGCCGCGGGGCGACTCACGACGTTCCTCCCACTGCTGGCCGTATGGGCCTTCGCCGCAGGGATGGCGTGGGCCGTCGGATCGACCGCCGGGATCGTCGCGGCGACGACGGTCGGCAGCATGCTGGTGACCGTCACCCTGCCCACGAGCATCGGGCAGGCTCTGGAGCACGCCGGGATCATCGCGCTCGGGGGCGTGGCGCAGGCCCTGCTGATCCTGCTGTTCCCGATCCGCCGTTGGGGGGCGCATCGGGACGCGCTCGCCGACGCCCTGGCCGCCGTGGCGGACTACGCCCGCCGGCTGCGGCACGACCCGACCGCCCCGTTCGACCCGGAACCGTTGATGACGGCCCGGGACGCGGCCGCCGTGACGCCGTCGCAGGCCCGCACCCGTCCCTCCGTCCTGCACGGCCCCAGGGGACTCGCCGAGCGCATTCGGCCCGTCGTCGCCGCACTCGCCGACCCGGGCGTCGGCGCCCCGCCGGAGGGGCCCGGGCGGGACCGGGCAAGGGAGTTGCTCGACGCCGCCGCCGAGGTCCTGGATGCGGCCGCCCGTTCGATCCGCCGCGGCACTCCCGCCGAGGTGTCGCCCGGAAGCACGGACGCCCTGTGCGTCGACGAGGAGCACGAGGTGCTGGAGGGCCCCGCGCGGCAGGCCGCCGAGCGGCTCGTGGAACTGCTCGGCGAGGCCTTGGAGATCGCCCGGTGCGGCACGCCCGGGAGGACGCCCGCGACGCCCGTCCCCGAGGACGCCCAGGTCCTGGTGCGCCCGACCATGTTCCGGCTGGTCCCGGTCGTGGTCCGGGCGGTCCGACGTGAGCTCCGCCGGGACTCGCCCGTGTTCCGGCACGCCGTCCGCCTGGCGGCGGTGGCCACCCTCGGCTACCTGATCGCCGCCCGGCTTCCGGTGGGCCACGGCTACTGGGTGCCCATCACCTCGGTGATGGTGATGCGGCCCGACTTCCACCAGACGTACGCGCGGGCGGTGGCCCGTCTCGCCGGGACCCTGGCGGGGGTCGCGCTCGCCACCGGGATGGTGCGGGCCCTGGGCCCGGACGCCCAGGTGTTCGGCCTGCTGGCGGTGGTCTCGGCGGGCCTGTCGTTCATGCTGAACCGTACCGGCTACGCCTACTCCCAGTGCTTCACTGCCGCATACGTCGTCTTCCTGCTCGGCATGGGCGGCCAGGCGTGGGAGCAGACGGTCCCGGAGCGGGTGGTGCTCACCCTGCTCGGCGGGGCCCTCGCGATGCTGGCGTACGTGGTGTTCCCCGCATGGGAGACACCCCGGCTGCCGGGCCGGCTTGCGGACTGGCTCGCCGCCGAGGGCCGTTACGCGGCCGCGGTGCTGCGCAGCTACGCCGAACCGACCCGGGAACACCACGCCGACCTGCGCAGAGCACTGCTGGCGAGCAGGGAGGCACGTGCCGCCTGGCAGGAGACGTACGACCGGGCGAGACAGGAACCGGTCCGCCCCAGGGGCCTGACGTCACGCGAGGCGGAGGAGGCGCAGGAGGCGCTCAAGGGCTTCGACCGGGCGGCGATGCTCATGGAGAGCCACGTCCCGCGGGCCGACAGCCGTCCCGTCCCCGAGGCGGAGCGGCTCGCCGAGGCTCTGGAGGCGGACACTGCGCAGGCGGCGGTCGATGTGCGCGAGCACAGGAATCCGGACTGGGCGCGCGTGGAGGAGGCGCTCCACGCGTGGGAGGGCGCCGCCGCCGGAGACGGGAGCCCGGTGGTGCGGCGCGGGGCGGAAATGCAGAAGCAGGCGTTGGAGGACCTCGCGACGGCCGTGAGCCGTACACCCCTGGAACGGGACGTCGGATCCGCTCGCGAAGAGCAACGGGTGCGGGCGGCCGCAGCGACGGAAGGTGCCGGATCAGGATCCGCCCACCGGGGTGGGTGACGGCTCCGGCGACGGAGGAGCGCGCCGCGCCTCCTGGAGCGGGAAGTAGTCTCCCGGCCGCGTCGAGCGACGCCACACGTACCCCGCTGTCGCCATCACGAGGATCAGACCTGCCAGGACGAGCAGTTCGACCCCCTCGACGTTCCACCGGAAGGACTTCTCCGCCTCGGCCGTCACGATGAGCACCTTGCGGATGCCGGCAACCAGGCCGACGACGAGGAACGGCTCCGCGTCGAGGGTCTGGTTCCTGATGGTCAGGCGGACGGTGTGGAGCAGCTCGGCCACGATGAACAGCACAAGGCTGTTGTCCAGGGCGGACAGAACGACCGCCTCCTCCTCGTACGGCCCCTGGATCGACCTGACGACGTCGTGGACGACCCCGACGGTCAGGATCCCCGCGAGCAGTACGAGGAGCGCCGCGACAATGAGGTGGATGCCGTCCTCGAGGAGTTGCAGGAGGCCCTGTACCCGGCCCCCGCCCTCGGTCTTCGGGAGTTTGGGTCTCACAGTCGCCATCCTAGGGGCGCCCCAGGCCAGCGGGCGCGGCTCGCTGTGCTGCCAAACGGGTGGACGAGGGACTCCTCCCTGGTGGCAGCCTGCTCGGCCTGGCCACGCCCGTCGTGTACTTCGACAACGGCTTTCCGGGCTCCGGCAACAAGCCTCGGCTGGATGACCTGACCCGCGCGATACGCATGGGACGACACCGGGTCGTCCTGCTGCCAAGCCTCTGGGCGCTGTCCACAGACCACGCGACCCCCCGGAGGGACATCGACCTGCTTGCTGATGCGGGCTGTCAGCGCATCCACGTCCTGCCGCCCCAGCTTCGTCCTGCCAGGCATGCGTCCCTGGTCACCCGCGGCCCGCGTCCGACGGGTCCACGCGGGCCGGGCATCGCCCGCAGCATCCTGTAAGGCACCTCGGCCTGCGCCGCGAGGTTGTGCCTCGCGGCTCCGGCCGGACGCCTCGGCCTGCGCCTCCTCCAGACCCGCCAGTGCCGCCAGTGCCGCCAGGAGTTCCTCGGTGGCCGGTGCGGCCAGGACGGCGGCGGCCTGCACCACCGCCACCGCCTCCGGGGCCAGCACCGCGACCCGGCTGTTCAGCGCCTCCTGCAACGCCCGGGGCACCCCCATGTCCTCCAGGGCCTTCGCTCCGGCGGCCGGGGAACGGGCGAGCCGGTCGGCCACCGTCAGCAAGTCCTCCTCCGCCACCAGCGGAAGCCCCTGACTGCGCTCGAACAGCCTGCCGCCGAGCGCGGTGGCCGCGGCCGGCCCGATCACCGACACGGCGGCTCTCGCACCTCACTCTCGGTGAACGGGCTGAGGGTGATCTCCGTGCCCCCGACGCCGACCGGCCGCCGGTACGGCGCGCCCAGCGCATTGCCGTGCTCCGGCAGGTCCTCCGCCCGACAGGTCAGGACCAGATACGGTGCCAGCGCAGCGGTGGCGGCGCTGAGCTTCGCCTGGGAGTCGATGTGCAGGTCGGCGGAGCGCAGCGCGTCGATGACCGGGCCGAACGGCAGCGGCTCACGCAACGGGTGGCACCCACCCCACATCACGGTTGCGCTCTCGAGCCGGCCCGTGGCCTCCCTGAGGAGCCGGGACTTTCCGATGCCGGCCTCCCACTTGACCAGCACCACGGACGGCCCGACCCGCAAGGCCTGCACCAGTGAGCAGGCAGCGCAGCGCCGGATGCCGGCGCCCACTTCACCGCGCGGTGAGCGAGTACGCGGTGAGCGCGCGGTTGTTGCGCGACTTGGCGATGGCCCGGAGAACGTCGACCTGGCTCAGGACGAGCTGTCGTACCGCCTCGGGCAGTGTCGCCAGACGCTCCTCCGTTCCGGCCAGTTCGAGGCAAGCAGCGATTTCCCAGTCACCGTCCTGAAGCTCTTCGGTATCGACCGGCCCGCTGCCGTCGGCCGTCCAGCCAACCTCGGACAGGAGACGCAGCATCCCCTCACGGGAGAAAGGCGTGCGGACGTTGCCCTCACCGTGCGACCCTGCGGCCTCGATCTGCCCCTGGATCAGCACGGCGAGAAGGTGCGCCAACTGGTCGCCGGACGCAGGCGTCAAGTCCCACTCGGTGAACCACAGTCGCCGCGCCCACGGCCGTACCCGGGCCAGTGTGTCCCGCAGTTGTCCCAGCGATGCGAAATACCAGGAACAATGTGCGAGCACCACGTGGTCGAAGGCACCTTCGGGGAAGCCCACCGATGGGTCGAGGACGTCGGTGCCGAAGCGGAAGTCGATGCGCGGCCCGAGGGGGCCCGCCGCGAGGTGGGCTGCCGATTCCCCGAGCGTCACCGGCGCCCCGTAGGAGGGTTCGGCCACGTCGACGGCAACCACGCGCCCTTCGGGCCCGACCGCCTCTGCCAGGACGGCGGTCATGTCGCCCTGCCCGCAACCCAGTTCGAGGACGGTTGAACCCGGCGCGATGCGCCAGCCCGCCACGAGCGCGGCGCGGTGGCGAGTCTGGGACAGCTGGCTGTCCGGGCTGTGATCGGCGGCGGCCATGCCGGCCGCGAGCGAAGGGGCCTTGGCGCGAAGATCGGAGAGGTTCACAAAGTCCTTGGTGATACTCGTGGGGTCGGTGCTGGCCGATGGTATGAGACGCGGGCGCAGCACACCTCCCATTTCCCGGGCGTCCCGTATGGCCGGGTTGAATGCGATTGGCGGCGGGGTCGCGGCGGACGATGTGCAGGTCGATGCCGAGGGTGGCGACCCGTTCGATGAGGGTCTGGCCGGCGACCGGACCCTGCACCCGCTCGGCGGTGACCACGACGCCGACCGCCGATGTGGGCGGTTTCGTAGAACCGATCGCGGTGTGCCGGCGCCACTCCGGTGCTTGCGTAAAATCCGAGCGAGTCAGGGCTCCTGAGAAGCGCGCCGCCCGCCCGGAGTCGATTTCCTCTGGCACCGTCATGCCCGGCTCCGCATCACCGGCGCGCGGCCCGGCCGGTCCGACTGGCGATGCCGCCATCACAGGTTTGTGATCTTGTGCCGTGAGGGGGTCAGCATGCCTGGTGCGGGTAGGCGGGTAGGCGGGTATGCGGGTGTCCCCCGGTGGACCGCTGTTCGATTCGGACGCGTGATGGTGATGCCCAATGGTCCGTAGCGGTTGTTCCTGCTGGGCTGTTGCACAGGCTGGCCGATTCCGGGGAACGACTCCTCTACGATGCGAGCTGCTTCTAGGATGGACAGGCCGAACCGGATTGGGGGGAGACATGAATCCGGCACTACTTGCGGCAGCGTCCGCGTCCATTGTGGGAGCGTTGACCACTGAGGCGTGGCCACAGCTGCGTGACCGCATGGCACAGCTCTTCCACCTGCGGCCGCAAGAGGCTGGTGATGTCACGGAGGAGCTCGATGAAGCCCGCGAGATGATTCTCGCCGTCGAGACCGACGAGAGCAGGCACATCGAGCACGAGGCGACTGTCGTTCTGCACAGACGCCTGCACGACCTGGTCCACGACGACTCCTCGGCCAACGAAGAACTCCAGGAGATTCTCATTGGCTTGTTGGCGTCGCCGTCGACGGCCTACGACGCCCCTGACCCCCGCTCCTTGGCGCTGCTTCGGCTGGTCGACGACGCCACTCCTCCACCAGGCGTATCTCGACGTGCGATGGGAAACATCATTTCCCGGCGGTCGCCCCGGGACGAAGGCCTTCAGAGCGTAGCCACGGTGCCAGTGCCCGTGCCGCTGGGAACGGCCCGTATGCTCCCGCAGGACCTTCCGTCCTTCACGGGCCGGGACCGCGAACTGCGCTACTTGCTCGATTCAGGAACAAGGACTGGCGAATCGCCGGTGGTCCTCTTGCACGGAATGCCCGGCGTGGGGAAGACCGCGTTAGCCGTCCATGCAGCACACGCTCTGGCGGACCGCTTCCCGGATGGCCAATTGTTCATCAACCTTCGAGGCCATGCACCCGCGGACGATCCCGCCGCACCCCTGCAGTTGCTCGGTTCTCTGCTCGTGTCAGCGGGCATCCCGTTGTCGGTGCAGCCGCAGAGCGTTCATGGACGTGCAGGACTCTGGCGCAGCTGGCTGGCCACCCGAAACGTCCTGCTCATCCTCGACGACGCGGCAGATCTGCCGCAGGTGCAGCCGCTCCTTCCCGGATACCCCGGCTGCCTCACGCTGATCACCAGCCGGGTGCGGCTGGAGGTGCCGGAGACCACTCACTCGCTGCCCCTCGACGTGCTGAGCCCCGAGGAAGCTGCCGCGCTGTTCAACCGGATGCTGCGACAGCGAGGCGTAACGACCGGATCCCGGCACGCAGCCCAGGTGGCTCGGCTGTGCGGTTACCTGCCGCTGGCCCTGGCCATGGTTTCCGGACTTCTGGCGGCACACCCCACGTGGACTGTGACCGACCTGGTCGAGGACCTTGACCACTTCGCGCGGCGGCTCATCAGCCCGGGTACGGGCATGAGGTCCGTCGGCCAAGCCCTCGGCACCTCCTTACGCAGCCTGGAACCCTCTCAGCAGACCTTTCTCCGCAGACTCTCGCTCCACCCCGGGCCGGATCTGGAAAAGCGAGCCTGCTCCGTCCTGACGGGCGTCACCATTGACCGCGCCGACGAATACCTGGAGAACTTGTACCAACGCAGCCTGCTCAGCGAGGTGTCGCCAGGGCGTTTCCGCATGCACGACCTGCTGGTTTCCTACCTGGATGCCGAGCCTGAGGAAGAAAATACCGACCGTGAGACGGCACAGGAACGCGATCAGCGCCTGCAGCGGCTGGTCGACTACTACCAGCGCACCGCGACGGCCGCCTATCTCATGGAAGCCCACCTGCAGCCGGCCGAGGAGCTCCGCAACTCCCTGCCTGATTCCGCCCCTCCGCTGAATGATGCCGACCAGGCTGCGGACTGGCTCGCCGCTGAGCTGGACAACCTTGCGGCCTGCACGCAGTTCGACGCAGATCACCCGGATGCCGTAGCGCGGATTTCCACGGTAGTCACTGCCCATCTCCTAAGACTGGGCCGTTCCGCCGTGAATACCGCCGAGCACGTCATCGATGCGGGCAGACAAAGGGCTGTCGAGCGTCGTGACCTCCGCGCCGAGGCGCTCTTCACGCACCTGTCAGGGATCATTGCGGTGGCACGAGACGATCTGCCCCGGGCGCTCGCCAGCCTGGGCCGGGCCCGTACGCTCAGTGCCCAGGGCGGGTGGCGGTTGGGCGAGGCCCGAGCCCTGTTCACTCTCTTCATCGTGCGGCGCCTCAGCGGTACCACGGACGAGGCTCGCGACGCCTTGAACCAAGCGCGGGCACTCTTCGCCGAAGCGGAGGATCAGCGAGGCCTGGCCAGGGTGGTTGAGCAAATCAGCCGACTGGAATCGAGCGAGGCACGGGACCTGGCGCAGCTGACCGAGCAAGCAGGCCAACTGCCGGCGCAGCTGTCGCTCGAGGACATCATGGAACAGCTCGAGCAGCTGGCGCTCGCGCTGTACTTGGAGACTCTTGCCGCCACTGATCAGGAGCCTGCCGACGGCCGCCCGGAGCACCTTGCTGCCGGCGATCGGGTTCACAGCGAGCTGCCTGCCGGCGACGAGACCCCTGCAGCGGACGCAGGCGGTCAGGGCGGCAGCGGGGGACTGCCGCCCGAACCTCCGGTCCCCGGCGAAGTCCCCGACGAAGACCCGGAGGAACGTCCCGCTGGAGACGTCACGTCAGATCCCGATCCCTCGGTCACCGTCGAGGATCTCGACGCGATCGACGAACAGGTCATCAACTTCTGGTTCACCGACGCGGCCCCTGATGACCGGCCACTGCTGGTGGACACGCCCTACACCGGGTGCTTCCAGGTCGGTCCCGACCATTGCGAAAACCTGGCGGCCGGTGACCGCGCCATTCCCGTGGACATCATTCCGCCGGCCGGTCTGCCCACACAGTGGTACGTCATGTCCAGGACGTGCAAGCTCGCCCTCGCAGGAGAATCCCGTGACGAGGAGCCTCCCACAGCAGGGGAACAGCCGGAATGGGCGGTCGAATTCGACCTGCTGGTCCTTCCCCACGCGCCTTCCGAGGAACGTCTGGTCTCCGTCACGCCCACGAGCCCGGGAACCTGCCGCATCGACGTCCTCGTGATGGTCGACGGCGACCTCTACCGGGAGCTCACGATCGAGTTTCCTGCCGAATCAGCGACTCCATCGCCGGCAACCCCCGCACAGGGGACGCCTGCAACGGAAGGACCACACAGCCAGGAGTTAGCACCACTGCCCGGGGCGCGTAACGAGGCCGCCCCGCCGGCCCCTGCGTCCGCCAAGGCGGAAGCAGGTTCCGCGCGCGCTGCGTTACCGGCGCGCAGGCCTCCCAACCAGCGCTCCTCCAGCACGAGGGTGACCGTGCGCAGCACCCACAACGTGCTGGCAAGACACACGGCGCTGCAAGTTCCGCACGACTGGCAGCAGCCGGCCAGCACGCTCACTCTCAACCTGATGCCTCCGCAAGCCATGTGGAAGCTGGAAGTCGAAGGCAAGCCCGGCCAGGAAAGCCATGGCTTCGTACCCTGGCAGCCGGAAACCGACGCGGCTCAATGGGTGCGCGAGGCGCAAGAGGCCCTGGAGTCCTACCGGCAGCACCACGCCGGCCGGTACAACACCATTACACCCGACGACATCTCCACCAGGCTGCAGCGATTCACAGCAAACGCCGACTGGGCAGCTCCCCACACACTGGCCACCGCCGACGACCAGCAGAAGTGGAACGGCGTCGCCAACAGCCCACAGCTACGAGAGCTGGCCATGGCCGGCAGCCAGCTGTTCACAGCACTCTTCCCCAGCGAGCACCGCTTCCACGACCTGATCAAAAACCTGGCACCGGGCGACAGGCTCCGCATCCACTGGAAGGACGGCGGCCCCGACCACATCCCCTGGCCACTGCTGTACCGCGGATCGCTCCCCAGCGCGGGCCACCCGATCCAGGCAAAGGACTTCTTCGGCCTGCATCTGCGCACTTCTCACATCGCCCGCTCTGCAGAGACCGTCCGGGTGCTGTCGGCCGACGCGGCACGCGCCCACCTCATGTACTGGGGCGGCACGAACGGCGACGAGACCATGCGGGTGTCGCTCGAGCACATCGACGAACTCAACCAGTGGAAGCCCCTGGTCCTGCCCCAAGGGCACAAGCAGCGCAAGGAAGAGATCTCGGCATACCTGTGCAACCCGGATCCGATCTCGCTGCTCTACGTCTTCAGCCAGGCCTACAGCAAGAACGGACAGGTCCGCGGCCTCCGCTTCGGCAGTACGGTCGAGCCCGACGACGTCGTCCTCCTCTCAGAGATGGGAGAACAGCCGCTGAAGGACCAGCCACTGGTATTCATGAACGCCTGCGAGACCTCGTCCGCGAACCACCTGTACAGCAACATGCTGAAGAACCACTTCGTCAGACGCGGCAGCCGCGCCTACATCGGCAGCGAATGCAAGGTACCCGCAGGCTTCGCAGCACGCTTCGCCCACGTCTTCTTCCACTTCCTCTACTACCGCTCCCACCGCAACCAGCCCACAGCTGCCGGCGAGGCCCTCGCCCAGACACGCAAGTTCTTCTGGGACCAGTACCGCAGCATCGGCGGCCTCTTCTACAGCTACGTCAACGACGACCAGCTCTTCGTCGCCCGCCCCGGCGAAGTCGAGGCCATGCACAACCCCCGTCGGACAGCGCCCCTGACAGCAGCGAGGCAAAGGTGACAACACCCCAGGACCCCCAAGACATCGGCGATCAGTTCCTCCAGGGCGATACGGCGACACGGCTGTCGCTCCTGCGCTCTCCGGACCACACCGGCGCCCTGCGCCGTTTCCTGGGGGCGCGTGCCTACTCCGAACTGGTCGACCTGGCCGGCCCCTTGCCACAGGAGCACCTGTCCACCACGGCCGGATCCAGCCTCGTCTTCGTCCCCGGCGTCATGGGCAGCGTCCTGGTCAGCAGAGGTCTCAGCGGTGTCTGGTGGCTCGACCTGAAGAACCGCCGCCGTATCGACAGCCTTGCCCTGGCACCCGACGGCGTCAACGACGCCCACGCCTCATTCAAGATCACACCCGCTGCCCTGGACATGCTCTACGAGGGCTTCCTCATCGCCGCCGCCGCCCACCAGGCCCACGACCCGCACGACTTCCCGTACGACTGGCGCAAGCCCCTGGCCACCAGTGCCGACGAACTCCACCAGGCCATCCTCGCCACGAGCGCGGTCAAGCCCGGCCAGCCCGTTCACGTCGTCGCCCACAGCATGGGCGGCCTGGTCGTCCGCACTGCGCTCATGCGCCACCCCGACCTGTGGAACCACGTAGGCAAGATCGTCTTCATCGGTACACCGCACTACGGTTCGCCCGCCATCGGCGGCTACCTGAAGAACCACCTCTGGGGCTTCGAACTCCTCGCCCTCCTCGGCCGCTACCTCTCCCGCGACACCTTTCGCAGCCTCACCGGAGTCCTCAGCCTCCTGCCTGCCCCGGCCGGCACCTACCCCTCCAGCACCGCCGAGCCCGGCGAGCGATACGACCACCCCTGCGCAGACTTCGACCTCTACGACGCCACCGCCTGGCACCTCAAACTCACCCCCGCACAACAGCTGCAACTGCAAGCCCGACTCGACGATGCCAGGCGGAGCCACCAGGACCTGCACCTGTGGCACAGCACCCTCGACCAGGGCCTGCGCGACCGGATGGCCATCATCGCCGGCACCGGATTCAAGACCCTCTTCCGCCTGGCGTACACCAAGCGCGGCAAGCTCTGGCACCAGATGGACCGCATCACGAGCCGGCGCCCCGGAGACCCGCACCGCGACGGAGACGGCCGTGTTCCGCTTGCCTCGGCGACGCTCACCTCCATCGCCGAGATCCGCTACATCAACGGTGAGCACGCAAGCCTGCCCAACCTCCCCGACGTTCAGCGAGACGTCTGGAACTTCCTGGCCGACCGGCCCATGCGCCTGGCGGAGACGCCGGCAGCCGCCCTCGAGGAGCACCTCGGCGACGTGGGACAGAAGACGTCCGCCCTCGCCCTGCCTCACATCCCCGGACAACGCCCGCTTGACGACCCTGGCTACCTCAACTTCACAAGCCCCACCACAGCTGCCATGACTGAACTGGAGAGGCTGCTGGAAGTCGGCGAACTGCCGGACTTCATGCGCACCCGCCTCCTTTAGAACCTGCTGGAACGCGTCACGGAGCAGCCTCGCCGGTGTACGGCGTGCTGAGGTGGGCGTAGAGGCCGGGACAGCGGCGGCCTGCCGGCGTGGCCGTCCCGGCGGCGCCCTCCGCTTCACACCAGTTCGTGCGGGCCGTAGATCGCGTGTGCCGCGCCTGTGGCGAGGGCCCAGTAGCGGTCGCCGTAGGACCAGTGCCACCACTCCGTCGGGTAGTTGACGAGGCCTGCCTCGACCAGTGCCGCGGACAGGACAGTCCGGTGGGCGCGCGCGGATCCGGTGATGTGGGGGGCGTGGGTGTAGCAGCCGCCGTCGCTCTCCTCCGGGGAGGCGTTCATGCGCGTACCGAGGTCGAGCTCGCGGCCGTCGGCGTCTGCCAGGGTCACGTCCACGGCCGCTCCGGCGCTGTGCGGTGCGATGTCGGGAGGCGAGACGTAGCGGCTTGCCGCCGCATGCACTTCTCCGGGAAGCCAGTCGGTGTGGGCGGCACGCACCGCGTCCGCGTACTCCTCGAAGTACCGCTTCTGCAGCGCCAGCGGCCGGTAGCCCTCGACGAAGAGCAGCCGCAGGCCGGCGGGCAGCAGGGTCTGAGCGTGGAGCAGCCGCTCCAGGACACCTGTGCGGACGTGACAGAACGCTCCTGCGTCGTCCGTCTTGCGGAGGTCGAGCAGCAGGCGGCGCTCGGAGCGGACGTCGGTGAGGGCCTCCCCGCACTCCAGGACGGGGAGGGCCGCGACCCTCGGGTCCGACATCAAGATGATCTCGTTCATGGAGGCATCACTGCCCGCGTCGATGCCCCCAAACCCACCTTTCGGCGCGAGGGGCGTCACACGGGACGTCGCGTGAGCGCCCAGAAGCCGCCGGCTGCCACCGTGCCCGCCACCGCGCAGGCACCCCACACCACCCCCGTTCCGAAGGCGTCCGTCGCCGCCCCGCCGGCCGCCGGACCCACGAACGACGCCGCCGCCCACGCCAGCGCGTAGACACCCTGGTAGCGGCCGCGCGCCCGCAGCGGCGACAGGCCGGCCACGGCCGCCGCGGACGCCGGCGTATAGACGATCTCGCCCAGCGTCCACACGGTGACGCTGAGGGCGTAGACCCAGACGGACCCGGACGTCCCGCCCGGACCCGAGGTCCCGGCGAAGGCCGTCAGGCCGAACCCCCACCCGAGCAGCAGGGCGCCCAACGGCAGCACGACGCCCGTTTCCCGCTTGCCCGCCCATCGGGCCAGAGGTATCTGGAGCAATACGATCAACAGGCCGTTCAGGGCAACCACGCGCCCGTAGTCGGCGGCATCGAAACCGGATCTGCCCATGTCCACCGGCAGCGTCGTGAACGCCTGCTGGATGATCGTTCCCAGCAGGAAGGTCAGTGCCACCAGGGCCATGAAGGGCCTGTCCCGGCACACCTGTGACAGGCCGATCACCAGCGCTGTGCCGCCGGTCCCCGCCTCGGAAGGGCGTGTCTCGGGTACGCGTGCGAAGACGACCACCGCGCACAGCAGGGTCGTCAGCGCATCGCCGAGGAACAGCCACACCCACCCGTGGGCGGAGATCAGACCGGCTACGGCCGCCGAGACGCCGAAACCCACGTTGACGGCCCAGTAGTTCAACGATTGGGCCCGCATCTGGTCCTCCGGGGCGACCAGGTCGGCCATCATCGCGGAGACCGCAGGACGGGACGCGTTGCTGGCCAGACCCACCGCGCACGCCGTCACGGCGATCACGGCCGGCTGGGTGACCAGACCCAGCACTGCCGTGCTCGCCGCCGTGGCCAGCGACGCGGCCAGCAGGGTCGCGCGTCGGCCGATCCAATCGCTCAGCACACCGCCGATCACCGCGGCCACCGAACCGCCCAGGCCGTAGAGCGCCGCGACCAGACCGGCGTACGAGGCGGAGAAGCTCCGTTCGACCGTCAGGTACATCGCGAGGAAGGTGACGACGAAGCCGCCCAGCCGGTTGACCAGCGTGCTCGTCCACAACCACCAGTAGGCGGCGGGAAGTCCGGAGAACGTCTCGCGCACGGCCCGTCCGGCACCTTGCACGGCGCTCAGACGAGGACCGCGTAGGCAGCGTTGTCGTCTTCGAACGGGTTGGCGGTCATGGCATGTCCTCGGTCGGAGCGGCTTCGACGGTGCGGGGGGTGAGGTCCAGACGGGCGAAGAGGTCGTCGAGTACCTCCTGCGCGTGATCCACGAGGTAGAAGTGGCCTCCCTCGAAGCAACGGGTGTCGAAGGTGGATCGCGCCACGGTCGACCAGGCCTCGACGGCATCGCGGCCCACGCCCGGATCCGCCTTGCCGTGGTAGACGACGACGGGTGCGCTCACGCCGGTGAGCGTGTGCGGCGACGCCCAGTACTGCTCGATCAGCCGGTAGTCGGCGCGTATCGCCGGCAGTACGAGCTCCCGCAGCTCCGGGTCCTGTAGGGCCGCGGCCTCCGTGCCGCCCAGCAGGCCGATGCTCTCGATCAGCTCGGCATCGCCCTGCTGCGCGCGCGAGCCCTCGGGGGGCACGTGCCCGGGACCGGGCTGACTGGAGACGACGAGCGATGCCGGCGGGACGCCGTACCGCGTCTCCAGGACCACGGCGACCTCGTGGGCGATCGAGGCGCCCATGCTGTGGCCGAAGAGGACCAGGGGCCGGTCCAGGAGGGGGAGGCAGTCCCGTGCGATCGGCTCGACGAGCTCCCGCATGGTCGTTGCGGGCTCCTCCAGGAGCTTGTCCTCCCGCCCCGGATAGCGAACGGCGTGGAGTTCCACGTCGCTCGGCACGGACGGGGCCCACGACCGGAAGAAGCTCGCCGTGCCGCCGGCATGGGGGAAGCAGACGAGTCGCGCGCGGGGGCCGGCACCGCGGCTCAGCCTCCGCAGCCACGTACCGCGGGTCATCGGGACGTCACCCGCCCGACCGCCGCATCGAGGAGCACCGCACCGTGCGCCCAATGGTCCCGCCTGGCAGTGAACTCCGCGCGCAGTCCATGGAATTCGGCGGTCATCCCGGCAAGCGCCCCGGCGCGGGAAGCCGGGCCCGGACCTCCTCCGTACGCGTTGGCCCGGGCGACCGTCGCCGGATCCAGCCAGTGTTCGATGTCGTCGTGCGGCGCGACCCGGGCGATCTCGGGGGTGTCCCTCACGGCGTCGGCGAGGGGCAGGGAGGCGTTGAGGGCACGCAGAACGACACGGCCCACCAGATGGTGGGAGCTCCGGAACGGCATCCCGGACGACACCAGTTGCTCGGCCAGATACGTCGCCGAGGTGTGGCCCTCGACGGCGCGCCGCAGCATCAGCCCGGCGTCGGGTTCGGCGCCGGCCAGCACCAGCCGGAGCAGGGTGACCGCATCGGTGGTGTTCCGCAGCCCGGGCCAGACCTGTCGCAGCGCCTCGTTGGTGACGGCGATGGAGTTGGTGTAGGGCGCCGTGGCCATGGCCGAGGCGGCCGCACTGAACGCGCCGAGGCTCGCGGTCGCCCGGCCCTGGATGTGTTCGAGCAGGAACGGGTTGCGCTTCTGCGGCATCATCGAGCTGGATCCGACCAGGTCGTCGGCGAGCCGTAGCAGCGCGACCTCCTCGGAGGTCCAGGCCGCGAGATCGCGCGCCGCTCGGGAGACGGCGACCCCCAGCACACCGGAGGCCGACAGCAGCCGCAGTCCGAAGTCACGCGAGGCGACCGCGTCCACGGAGTTGGCGGCGGGAGCGGTGAACCCCAGCAGCTCACTGGTACGTCCGGTGTCGATGGCGACGGAAGTGCCGCCGACCGCGCCTGCCCCCAACGGGTTGGTGTCCAGTTCCATGCCCGCGTGCAGGAGGTCGGCGAACGCGCGCAGGACTGCGCAGCCGAGCCCGGCCAGGTAGTGGCCGTAGGTGATGGGCACGGCCGGCTGGCCGTGGGTGTACGCCGGCATGGTGACCTCGCCGTGCTCCTCGGCCTTCGCCAGCAGGACTGCGGCGAGGCCCTCGACCGACTCGAGCAGCCGCCGGTAGACATCGCGGCCGCGCAGCCGGGCCGTCGTGGCGTTGAGGTCGTTGCGCGAGCGGCCGGTGTGCAGCACCCCGCCGACGTCGTCGCCGAGCCGCTCCGACAGCCAGGACTCGTAGGCGAGGTAGACCCCGCGCGGCATGGGCCTGGAGCGGACCGGTGCGAAGCCGTCCCGGCGCAGCCCGTCGACGGCATCGAGCAGTGCGGCGGCGCGCGGGGCGTCCACGATGCCGCACTCGACGAGCATGACCAGATGAGCCCGGTCGACCTCGCTGATCAGCCGGAGTTCCTCGCCCACGGCGTCCTCGGAGTCGCCGGCCGGCAGGTACTGGTCGTAGACGATGGCGTGTGCCTCGGGATGCAGTGCGGTGCCGAGGCGCCCGGTGTCGACGCCCGAGCGTGTCGTGTCCGATGTCATGGACGTGTCTTCCCCTTCGTTCGGGCGGCGTTCGTCCCGCCTCGGTCCGTCCCGCCCCGGTTCGAGTGGTCCAGGGCCGTGGACAGTTCACCGAGGCCCTGGGCGGCGGCACGGGCGGCGGCGGAGGTGTCAGGCGCGACCGCGATGACGTGGCCGATGCGGCCGCGGAAGTCGTGTGCGGGGGCGACCGCTTCCCCGGGCCCGCGGTAGAGGGCGGCCGCTTCGACGCCTGCGGTGGCGAGGGCCGCGTCCAGGGCGGCGGTCCGCGCGTCCGCACCCGCGAGCGCCCCCGGAGCGTCGGCGGTGAGGAAGCGGATGGCGGCGGCGCGGGGCGTACCTGCCGGCCGGAGCGCAGGAGCGAGCCCGACGGCCGCGCGCACCTGGCAGGCCACCAGGTCGACGCCGAGGGCCCGGCCGGCCAGATCGGGGATCATGCCGCCGGCAAGCCGGGGATTGACCTCGATCACGTGGACGTCGTCACCGTCCTGGCGCAGTTCCACGTGCGCCGCACCCCAGCCCAGACCGAGCGCCTGTACGGCCCGTACCGCCGTGTCCCCCAGGCGGCGGGAGTCCCCGGCCGGCAGTGCGGCCGGCAGTACGTGCCCGTACTCGACGAAGTCCGGCAGCGGTCCCAGCTGCTTGGCGACCACGACCACGACCGTACGGCCGAACACCTCCACCGAGTACTCGGCGCCCCGCAGGTACTCCTCGACGAGCACGTCGCGGGCACTCGCCGCCACCCGCCCGTCGACGGCCGCCGAGGTCAGGGCCGCTGCGTGCGCCGCAGCCGCGTCCGGGTCCGCGCACAGCCGTACGCCGAGGCTTCCCGAGCCCAGCACCGGCTTGAGCACCACCGGGTAACCGATCTCCTCGGCGGCGAGGACCGCCTCGCGCTGGTTGCGTACGAGGGCGAACCGAGGCACCGGCACGCCGCCTGCCTGCAGCAGGGCCCGTTGGCGCCCCTTGTTGCGGCAGGCGCGCACGGCAGCTGCGTCCGGACCCGGCAGGCCGAAGGCCCGCGCGACGGCTGCGGCGGTCGCCACGAAGTACTCGGAGCTCGACGTGACGCCCGCGAGCCCTGCCTCCCGGTCGAGAGAGCGCGCGACGGCGAGCACCGCGCGCTCGTCCGAGGTGTCCGCGACCTCGACGCGCAACCCGCCCTCGGCGGCGTAGGGGTAGCGGCCCGGGTCTGCGCCGACGAGGACCGGCCGGAGCCCCAGGTCCGCCGCGCAGCGCGCGAACTGCCTGCCGCTGCCCGTCGTGTTGCTCTCGACGAGGAGCAGGACGGGCCGCGTCACGAGGCCACCGCCGGTGCGACGGCGGTCGCGCGGCCGCGCCGGTCCCACAACAGCCTCGACCACGTCCGGCCGGCGTCAGCGGGCTCGTCGACCAGACGCGGACCCCGGTCGCCGGGAGCGGCGACGATGCCCTGCGCGCGGAGCCAGGAGTCGTCGTAGACGGTGGACTGGTAGCGGTACCCCTCGTCGGGCAGCACCATCAGCACCTTCTCGGCCGGGTGCTGCCGGGCCCACCAGGATGCGACCTGGAAGGAGGCACCGCTGGTCGGACCCATGAACAGGCCGTGCCGGCGGTACAGCTCGCGGGTGGCGTGGAAGGCCTCGCCGGGCGCGACCCAGTGGACCTCGTCGTACGCCGCGTGCTCGACGTTGCCGGGGACGATGCTGCTGCCGAGGCCCCGCAGGACCCGGTG
The DNA here is from genome assembly GCF_002080455.1 of Streptomyces sp. Sge12. NCBI lineage: Bacteria > Bacillati > Actinomycetota > Actinomycetes > Kitasatosporales > Streptomycetaceae > Streptomyces > Streptomyces sp. Sge12. Next base: position 1,049,860 of record NZ_CP020555.1, on the reverse strand, counting down.
CCCCTCGGGGGCGCCGAAGATGACGGAACCGTGGGTGTCCACGCCTATCAGGCGCGGATCGTGGTCGCCGCGTCGCAGGGAGGCGGCGATCCCGCACGTCGAGCCGCCCGAGCCCACCGGGCCGACCAGGCAGTCGAGGGCACCGAGGGACTGGGCGACAAGGTCGCCCACGGCCGCGTACGCCGCCGGGTTGTCGGGGTTGTCGTACTGGCCCGGTACGAAGCTGTCGGGGTGTTCCCGCCGCAGCTCCGTCACGCGGGCCAGGCGCGCGCCCTGGATGCCGCCGGCCTGCCCTTCGTCGTGGACGATCACGACCTTCGTGCCGAGCATCTCCAGCCGGTTCCGCAGGTCGCGGTCGATCGCAGGGTCGCCGACGATGGTGAGTGGATAGCCGCGCTGTGCGCAGACCATCGCCAGTCCCAGGGCGAAGGTGCCGGACGACGTCTCGATGACCGGTGTCCCTGGGGTGAGGAGTCCGGCGCGTTCGGCCCGGTCGACGATGAAGCGGGCCGGCAGCAGTTTCATCAGGCTGAAGGCGGCCGCGTAGAGGTTGTCGGTGACGTGGATGATGCGGGGCAGCTCGGTGGCCTCGATGATCGATGCGTATGCCTTCGGGGCATGAGGTGATGTCGTCTCAGTCATCGGTGGAGAACTCCCAGTGCTCGATCATTCCGGCGTCGCGCAGGAGTCCCTGCGCGTGCATCGTTCTGCTGTCGACGGCGAGGTCGTCCCGGTCGAAGAGGAGGCCGGCGATGTCACCGCTGTGGGCCGTCTGCACACCGACCGCTCCGGCTTCCTCGGCGATCGACAGGAGGCGTTCGAACCGGGGGATCGGGAGACGGTGCTGATTGATCCGGGCACTGGCGGTCGCCACCTCCCCGAGGAGTCCGACGTCCTTGGTGAGGACGGCCCGGCGCAGCACCGTCCGGAGTTCGGCGAAGCGCCGCACCTCCTCGGGGCTGTACCGGGTGGATGGCAGGGCCAGCGTGTCCACCCCGTCCCCCGTGGAGCCCGGAGCGGAGCCGAACCCCAGGACACGCAGAGGCGGCAGGGGATAGCCGAAGTCCTCGATGACCTCACCATCACGGTGCGCGAAGAGCACCGTGGTGGACGTGAACATCACGGAGTCCGAGGCCCCCTCCGCCTTGACGGCCAGCCGTGCGACCGTCGCTGTGGGCAGCGGCGAGGAGAACGCTTCCTGGACCGCGCCGATCGAGGCCAGGACGTCCCCCGTGGACGAACCGAAGCCACGGCGCAGCGGCACGTCGTCGGAGACCCCCAAGTGCCCGTGTGCCGGCAGTCCGAGTTCGGCGAGGGCGAGTTCCGCGGCCCGTTTCGCCTTGCTCTTCCACCGGGGGAACACGGTCAGGCAGGCTCTGCCCGGCGTGAAGGACGCCCGGACGGAATACAGGGCACAGGGGAGCGTGACCAGGCCCCTGTGCAGGTTCCCCTGGTGGGCGAAGACACCCTGGAGTATCTCCCCGTGATGTACGGGGGCGGAGGCGCGGCCTGTCCGCCCGTCGTTGCCGCTCACGCCGCCAGCTCCGCGACGGTGGGCTTCTCGAACAGGCTCCGCAGGCTGAAGTCCGGCTCCAGTTCGGCGCGGATCAGGGAGGCCAGCCGGATCGCCAGCAGAGAGTGCCCGCCGAGATCGAAGAAGTTGTCGTGGACTCCGATGCGGGGCAGGCCGAGGACTTCGGCGAAGAGGGTGCACAGGATCCGCTGGCGTGGGGTCGTGGGGTCGTGGTGCGTCGTCGCGGCGGGGAGGGACTGCCGGCCGGTTGGTCCACCGCGTGCGCCGGGTGGCAGGTGGTCGTGGGTCCCGAGGCCCGGGGGGACGGGCCGGACGGGGGAGTCGGGTGCCGTTTCGAGGGCGTCGACGACGGCTTCGGCGGCGTCGCGTACCAGCTCGCACACCGTCTCCGGGGAGACCGGCGCCGTCACCTGGGCCGTGAGGCGGAAGCCTGTGCCGAGGTCGTCGACCGACAGGGTGAGCGGGTAGTTGGTGCGCTCACCGGCGTACAGCGTTTCGATCCCGTCGATCCCGTCGACGCCGGATGGTGCTTCCTCGCCGGGGCCTCTGGTGTAGCGGTAGTTGAGGAGCGCCGAGAAAAGCGGGGTCCGGGCGTCGAGGCCGGCGGACCGCTGGGCCAGGACGAGCGGCGCGTGCTCGTGGGACAGCAGTTCCGCCATCTGCACCTGCATGGCGCGGACCGTGTCCGCGAGGCCCGCTGCGGCGGTCCGTACCCGGACCGGCAGGGTGTTCATGAACAGGCCCGGGACACGGTCCGCACCCGTACCGGCGTTCATCCGGCCGAAGAGCACCGTGCCGAAGGTGACGTCGTCACGTGCGGACGCCTCCGCGAGGACCCGCGCCCAGATGACGTGGAACACCATGGCGGGGCTCGTACCCAGTCGGCGTGCCTGTTCCCGCAGGCGCCGTGCGAGGCCCGGGTCGAGCGGTGCGATGGCCTCGGCGGCATCCCGGCCGTTGCCGTGGACGTCCGTCAGCCCGAACGGGGTCGTCGGCTCCGTGACGTCGCCCAGCAGTCCGGCGAAATATTGCTCGTGCTCCCCGGCGGTGACCTGCTGGCGTGCCCCGGCCATGGCCTCGCGGGGTGACAGCGGGGCGGGCAGCCGGTCACCCGTGCCCTTCAGGAAGGAGCCGACCTCGTCCATGATCAGCTCCAGGCTGGTGTGGTCCAGGGTCAGCTGATGGAACTGCAGGACCAGGAGCCAGCGCTCGGTCCCCGGTTCGGCCGCTGCGTACGCTCCCAGTACGGGCGCGCGCCGGGGGTCCACCGGACGGTCGGCGAGGTCCAGCAGCTCGGCCACGCTGTCAGATGATCGGTCGCTCAACGTGACTGTTTGCAAGGGGAGTTCCGTCCTGCGGAGCACCACTTGGACGGGCTCGCGCAACCCCTCCCAGTGCACTGCCGTGCGCAGGGCGTCGTGACGGGCGATCACCTCGCCGAGGGCGTGCAGAAAGGCGTCGAGGCGAGCGCGGGAATCGAAGCGCATCACCGTCGGCAGGACGTACACATCGTTGCCGTGGCCCTCCTCCATCAGGTGGTGGAAGAGGATGCCTTCCTGGAGCGGAGTCGGGGGGTGGATGGCGGCGACATTGGCGGGACCCCCCGGAACAAGGTCGCTGATGCGCGCGATCTCCGCATCGGTCAGTCCCGACAGGGGCACCACGTCGGCGGTGCCGGCATCGATGTCCTCCGGAGCCGCGGCCACGGGCGTCGCGCTCTTCTCCCGGACCGCCTGCGCGGCGATTCCGGCCACGGTCGGGGAAGCGAACAGCGTCCGTACGGCGACGGACAGACCGTGTGCGCGCAGCCGTCCGACCAGTGACACGGCGAGGAGCGAGTGTCCGCCGAGTTCGAAGAAATTGTCGTGGATCCCGACCTCGGGGAGGGCGAGGGCTTCGGCGAAGAGGGTGCACAGGAGCTGCTGGAGCGGGGTCGTGGGGTGGTGGTTCGTTGAGGCCGGGGTGGGGCGGGGGGCGGGGAGCGCCTGCCGGTCGAGCTTTCCGTTGGGCGTCAGGGGCAGGTCGTCCAGAACGACGAAGGCGGTGGGGACCATGTAGTCCGGCAGAGTGGCCGAGAGGTGCGCACGCAGGGCGCCGGTGTCCGGCGCACAGGGCGAACCGGTTCCGGTTCCGGTGCCGGCCGGCGGCGTGGGGACGAGGTAGGCGACGAGGGTCTGGTGGCCCGGGCGATCTTCGCGGGCGATGACAGCGGCCTGGGCAGTCGAGGGGTGTGTGGCGAGTGCGGATTCGATCTCGGCGGGTTCGACGCGGAAGCCGCGGATCTTGATCTGGTTGTCGGTGCGGCCGAGGTACTCGAGATTGCCACTGCTGTCCTGGCGGACCAGGTCGCCGGTGCGGTACATCCGCTCGCCCGGGGCGCCGAAGGGGTCGGCCACGAAGCGCTCGGCGGTGAGGCCGGGCCGCCCGAGATAGCCGCGGGCCAGTCCGGGTCCGGCGAGGTACAACTCGCCGGGTACGCCCGGGGGGACGGGCTGCAGAGCAGCGTCGAGGACGTAGGTGCGGGTGTTGCTGATGGGCCGACCGATGGGGATGGTGGCGGTGTGGGGGACATAGGTCCAGTGGGTGACCTCCACCGAGGCCTCGGTGGGGCCGTAGAGATTGTGCAGTGGGATGCCGAAGCGGTCGTGGAACCGGGCGGCGAGGGTCGAGGGCAGGGCTTCGCCCGAGGCGAGGACGCGGCGCAGGCTCGTGCAGCCGGCGGCAGTGGGCTCGGCCAGGAAGGCGTGCAGCATCGACGGGACGAAATGCACGGTGGTGACCTGCTGGGTGCGGATCGTCTCCGCGAGCTGGACGGGGTCCTTGTGCGCCTCTGGGGCGGCCACCACGATGGCGGCGCCGGTGCTGAGGGGCCAGAAGAGCTCTCTGACGGAGACGTCGAACCCGACAGGCGTCTTGAGCAGGACCCGGTCGTCCGGCCGGAGGCGGTACGCGGACTGCATCCAGGTCAGCCAGTTGACGACGCCGCGGTGCGCGACGACGGTGCCCTTGGGCCGTCCGGTGGAGCCCGAGGTGTAGATCACGTAGGCGGGGTGGGCGGGATCGACCGGCGGCAGGTCGTCGGCAGGGCCTGGGCCTTGTGCGAGGTCCGCGGCCGCCAGCCAGGCCTCGTCGATGGTCAGGGCGGGCCGCGCGTCGGCGAGGACGTAGGCGAGGCGGTCGGCAGGGTGGTCCGGGTCGAGCGGCACGTACGCGCCGCCTGCCTTGAGCACAGCCAGGACGGCAACCACCAGGTCGGCCGAGCGGTGCAGCTTGACGGCCACGTGCTCCTCCGGGCCGACGCCCCGGGCGGCGAGCCGGTGGGCGAGGCGGTTGGCGCGTGCGTTGAGCTCCGCGTAGGTCAGGCGTTGGCGGCCGCTCACCACCGCGAGGGCGTCGGGGGTCCGGGCCGCCTGTGCCTCGAACAGCTGGGTGAGCGTCACGGCCGGGAACTCCGTCGCCGTGCCGTTCCACTCCACCAGCAGCCGGTGCCGCTCCGACTCCTCCAGAACGCCCACCTCACCGACCCGCTGCTCGGGATCGGCGATCGCGGCCGTCAGGACACGTACGAAGCGGGCGGCCACGGACTCGGCGGTCTCCCGGTCGAACAGGTCGGCGGAGAAGTTGACGGTGCCCGCGATGCCGTCGGGGTCCCCGGTGCCGTCGAAGCACTCGACCAGGGCGAAGTCCAGGTCGAACTTCGCCGGCAGCGTGACGGGCGGCAGCGGGTCGCACCGCAGACCCCGTAGCTCCAGGTGGTCCTCGGCATGGTTCTGCAGTACGAGCATGACCTGGAACAGTGGATGGCGGGCCATGGACCGGACCGGTGCCAGATCCTCCACGAGCCGCTCGAAGGGCACATCCTGATGGGCGAACGTCGTCAGGCTCTCTTCCCTCACCCGCTCCAGCAGCCGGGCGAAGGTGGGGTTCCCGGTCAGATCGGCGCGCAGGACCAGGGTGTTGACGAAGAATCCGACGAGATCGTCCAGCGCCTCGTCCGTACGGCCCGCGACGGGTGTGCCGATGGGGATGTCGGAGCCGGCGCCGAGCCGGTGGAGCAGGACGGCCAGCGCCGACTCCAGCACCATGAACGGCGTCACCCCCCGGGACCGGGCCAGAGCCACCAGCCCGCGGTGCACGGCGGCCGGGATGCGAAAGGCGACCTCCCCGCCCCGGTGGCCGGCGATCGCCGGCCGGGGCCGGTCGGCCGGCAGCCGGAGTTCCTCCGGCAGGCCCGCCAACGCCGTACGCCAATAGGCCGACTGCCGGGAGAGAAGGCTGTTCGCATCGCTCTCGTCACCGAGGAGTTCCCTCTGCCACTGCGTGTAGTCCGCGTACTGCACCGGCAGGGGCGTCCACCGCGGGGCCTTCCCCAGGCAGCGGGCCGCGTACGCGGTGGACAGGTCCCGGTTCAACGGACCCATGGACCACCCGTCCGCCGCGATGTGGTGGACGACCAGCACCAGCACGTGATCGTCCGGGGCCGAGGTGAACAGCGTGGCCCGGAAGGGGATGTCACGGGACAGGTCGAAGGGCGCAGTGGCCGCCGCCTCCAGTAGCTTCTGGAGACCGGCAGCACCCTCACCCGGGCCGACGGGGGCAAGGACCGCCGTCGGGTCCAGCTCGTCCACGGCCAGGACCTTCTGGTACGGCTGCCCGTCGACGGCGGGGAAGACCGTGCGCAAGGTCTCGTGCCGCGCGAGCACGTCCACCAGGGCGGACCGCAGCGCCTCCTCGTCGAGGCTGCCCGTCAGACGCACCGCCACGGGCAGGTTGTAGGTCGCGTTCGGCCCCTCCAGCTCCTGCAGGAACCACTGGCGGCGCTGCGCGAACGACAAGGGCAGCACGTCCGGTCGCTCCCGGGGCGTCAATGCCGGCCGCGCCGCGCCCGACTGACCGAGCTGGGCGGCCAGTCCGGCGACGCTCGGGTTCTCGAACAGGGCGCGGATGCCCACCTCCAAGCCCAGGGCGGAGCGGATGCGCGAGACCAGCCGGGTCGCCAGCAGCGAGTGCCCGCCGAGGTCGAAGAACCCGTCGTCGACCCCGACGCCCTCCAGACCCAGGACGTCGGCGAACAGGTCGCAGAGCACCTTCTCCTGCTCGGTGGCGGGTTCGCGTCCTGAGCCCGTGGATGCGACCGCCGGGGCGGGCAGGGCCCGTCGGTCGAGCTTGCCGTTCCCGGTCAGCGGCAGACCGTCCAGAAGCACGAAGGCCGCGGGGACCATGTACTCGGGCAGCGCGGCCGCGACGTGGGCGCGCATGGCAGCGGCATCCGGCTGCCCGTCGGCACCGGCCGCGGAGTCCAGCCCGTCGGCACCGGCCGTGGCACCGGCCCGCGCGACAGGGACGACGTACGCGACGAGCCGCTTGTCCCCGGGGCGGTCCTCGCGGGCGACCACGGCTGCCTGGGCCACCGACGGGTGGGTGGCCAGCACCGACTCGACCTCACCGGGTTCGATGCGGAAGCCGCGGATCTTGACCTGCTCGTCGACCCGGCCGAGGTACTCCAGCCGGCCGTCGGTGCGCCAGCGCACCACGTCCCCTGTGCGGTACATCCGCTCGCCCGCGGCACCGAAGGGATTGGCTATGAAGCGCCCGGCGGTCAGGCCGGGCCGTCCGAGGTAGCCTCGGGCCAGCCCGGCCCCGCCGATGTAGAGCTCCCCGGCGACGCCCGCGGGAACCGGCCGCAGCGCCGGATCCAGCACGTAGACCTCGGTGTTCCAGAGCGGACGGCCGATGGGGACGAGCGACTGCGGTACGGGGTCCCCGGCGTGCAGGGGGTTCACGGTGGAGAACACCGTGGTCTCCGTGGGGCCGTACTCGTTGGCCACGACGGTGCCGGGGCAGGCATCGAGCACCCGACGCACCGCCGTGGGGGAGACCACGTCGCCGCCCGCCCAGATCTCCCGTACACCGGCGAAGCATTCGGGGTGCTCTTCGGCCAGTACGCGGAACAGGCCGGCACTGACGAAGAGGCCGGTCACTGCCTGTTCTGCGACGACGGCGGCGAACGCGGCGGCGTCCAGCCGGCCGGGCGGGGCGACGACGACCCGGCCCCCCGTCAGCAGCGGGGTCCACATCTCGAAGGTCGAGGCGTCGAAGGCGTACGGCGAGTGCATCAGGACCCGCTCGTGGTTGCCGCCCCGCCAGTACCGGTCGGCCGCGAGGTGCACGACGTTGCGATGCGTGTTGGCCACGCCCTTGGGCGTGCCGGTCGAGCCCGAGGTGAACATCACGTAGGCGGCCTGCTGCGCATGGACGATCTTGCCCGGAGCGGCCTCGGGGCCGTCCGCCGTGTGCTGGCCTCCGTCCACGCGTAACACCGGCGCCCCGACCCTGAAGCCGATCCGGTCCGAGTCACGGTCGGTCACCAGGGCCACCGCCGAGGTGTCGCGGAGAATGAACTCCGAGCGCGAGGCGGGCTGGTCCGGGTCGATCGGCACGTACGCCGCACCCGCCTTGAGTACGGCGAGCGAGGAGACCACGACGTCGGACGAGCGCTCCAGGAGGACCGCGACCCGGTCCTCGCTGCGCACGCCCAGCTCCAGCAGCCGATGGGCCAGCCGGTTGGCCCGGGCGTCGAGTTCGCGGTAGGACAGCTCGGTCCGCCCGGAGACGACGGCGACGGCGTCGGGAGTACGTGCCGCCTGGGCTTCGAACAGGGCGTGGACGGTGGCATCCGCGGGGAAGCCCACCGCAGTGTCGTTCCACTCGGCGAGCATCCGATGGCGCTCCGCGCCGTCCAGGATCTCCACCCGCCCGACCTGCCGGTCCGTATCCTCCGCCAGGGCCGTCAGCACCCGGAGCATGCGGTCCGCGTGCGCGGCGACCTGCCCGGCGTCGTGCAGTGCCGGGTCGGCGTCGACGTCCAGGAGCGCAGCCCGTCCGCCCCGTTCCTCGCGGACGAGGACGGTCAGGTCCGCTCCGGTCAGCCGGAGTGCGCCACCGAGCACGTCCGGTTTCCGCCGCAGCGCCTCGCGCACGGCGCCGTCGGTCTGCCGGACCAACGCGGTCAGGCTCTCACCGGGCCGTACCGTCAGGCGCAGCGGCAGCCCCAGGGTGACCTCGTCCGCTCCCGTCAGGTGGTGGGTGTAGAGGGCCGCTGCTGCCAGGGTCAGCGTGGACCGGCCGACCTCCAGCCGACGTGCCGTGGACTGCAGCGCGTCGGTGAGCCCGTCGGACAACGTGATGGAGTGGCGCAGGCGTGTGGGGGTCTCGGGGCGACGTTCCGCCATGTCAGCGCTCCCGGTGTGTCGGCGTTCCGGCGTTCATCGCTCTCGGATCCCGTAGGAGATGCGCGACGCCGACTCCACGGCGATCGCGTACGACTCCTCGCGGGAGCGTCCGACGGCGTGCACGTAGCCGATGTACTGGCTGTTGGACTCGATCCCACTGCTGACCTCGTCGCCGAGGGCGACGTAGAGGCCGGCAGCCCGGCAGCCCTCCACGGCCACCGCTTCGTCCAGCCCGTGCACGTCGTCCAGCCGTCCGGAGGACGGAGCCGTCAGGTACAGCTCCGTGACCGCTCCCTCGAAGGCGAATTCGGGCACGGGGCTGCCCGTCAGCTTCGCCACCAGCAGGTCGGCGGGCAGGACACCCGTCAGCTCGCCGATGGCGTGCTGAACGCCGGCGCCGACGAAGCGCGGATTGAGTTCGACCAGCCGCGGCCCGTCCTCCGTCAGAATGAACTCGAGGTGGAAGGCGCCGAAGTCGTACTCCAGGGCTGCCAGCGTCTGCGCCACGTAGTCGTCCGCACCGGGGAAGGGGCGCTCGGCGGAGAAGCGGACAGCGAGTTCCACGAACCGGGGCGGAGCGGACATCACGCGGTCCGAGTACCCGATGATGCGCAGCTCGCCCGCGTCAACGAATCCCTCGGCGCTGAACAGCGGGCCGACGAGGACCTCCTCGAACAGCAGCCTGCGCTGCGGGCGCACGCGCCTGCCGTACGCCCGCTCCAGGTGCCGGGCCGCCACGTCGCGCACGGCGTGCACGTCCTCGGCCAGGACGACGTCCCAACTGGAGGCACCGTCCACGGGCTTGACGATGCACGGGTAGCCGATCGGCGACTCCAGGTCCTGGGCGTACGCGGACTTGACCCCCCACCGGATGTCCGGGAGCCCGGCCGAGGCCAGGGCTGCCCGGGCCACCGCCTTGTCCCGGGCGATGCCGGACCCCAGCGGCTGGGGTCCGGCGAGGCCGAGCTTCGCGGCGACCGCGGCCGCCGTCCGGACGAAGCTGTCCACGGAACTGAACACGGCTGCGATCCCGCCGGTCAGTACCTTGAGCACGTGTACGACGGTGGCGGCGTCCGAGGTGTTGGTCACCAGCCATGCGTCGACCACGTCATCGAACTGATTGCCGTAGCTGGTTGTGTCGGATGCGGCGACCGCTGTGCGGAAACCGAGTCGCCGGGCTGCCTCGAGCTGGGCACGGGCGGGAGCCGTGATGGCACCGCCGGCCGCCAGCCGACCGCTGCCGCCGCCGGGCAGCGTGTGCAACTCCACGAACACGACCCAGGCGTTGTGCGCGGGCATGATCTGCCTTTCTCTGGAATATGGATCAGACGTCACAGCGCATCGGCGAGGAAGCGGGATGCGGATGCGGTCCGCTCGGCGGCGCCGCCCATGTCGTCGGCGAGCTGCTGCCACCGGACGGCGTTGCGGGCGCGTGCCGTCCCGGAGTCGCCGCCGTCGGCCACCCCGGTCCGTACACCCCACAGCAGGGAGACCTCGGCGCCGCGACGGATCTTCGGCTGCAGGGTGCCGATTCCCAGGTGCAGGCGGGACGCGCCGGCCCGATAGGCCGCTTCCATCGGCCGGTAGTAGAGGAGTTCGAAGTACTCGGCCGCCACCGCGGGGCGCCGGTAGTCGAACCCGTAGGCCCTGGAGGAGACTTCGTGGGGCGTCACATAGGTGAGGGTGCAGCCGACCATCCCGCCGTCCTTGCGGCAGGCGTGCACGACACCGGCGTCGGCGGTCGCCTCCGCCTGGCCGCGCATCAGGGCACGGATGAAGTCGGTGCCGGACCGCTCGCCGTGGTGCTGCTGGTGGGAGGCGATGAGGGGACTGATCTCGTCCCAGCAGGCGGAGAACGGAATCTCCGAGCAGGTGTAGCCGGCCGCACGGAACGCGTCGCGGTCCTTGCGGATCTGCCGTCTCATGTTGCTCGATCCGGACTGCAGGTAGTCCTCGAAGGACGTCCCGGGCAGCGCGATGGCGCAGTCCGCGGCGAGCAGCCTGGGCGGAGATCCCGCACCGAACGACAACAGGGCTTCGGCATCGGCATCGCCCAGGTACAGCCACCACGCGTGCCCGTCGGCCTCTTCCGCCGCGATCCGGTTGACGGCGTCGACGAGCTGACCGGTGAGGTGCCGCTTCCGCTCCGGATCCGCGTCCGCTCCGGCATCCGTGAGGATGCGGTTGGCGTAACCGCGCCGGTTACCCGCCAGCACGGTGCGTCCCATGGCCCGACTCTGCTGCGGCAGGTCGGGAAACAGCCGTGCGGGGTCGTACATGGCGCTCGCCTCGGAGTCCACGAGGTACACCGGGACTCCCGCGACGAGCTGACCGTCGCCCTCACGGACCAGCACGTAGCGCACGGACGATCCGGGATCCGCCTCCTGGTACCTCGTCCAGGCATGCCCCGCATAGAACGAGCCGCCCGACAGGGCGTCCCATGCGTCCCTGTCGACACCGTCGAGACTCTTCACCACGTCGATGTTCACCGGGCCTCCCCGACCAGCGCCTCGGACCCGGGAGAGATCCCGAGCAGGTCCGCCAGGTCCGGACCGACGGCGTCGGCGATCCACGCGGCCGGCCGGTCCTGCGGCCACAGGACCACGGCCCGGCCCGTCCAGCTCGCCCAGAACCGTTCGGCGGGCAGCTCCGTGTGGTCGGCACCCCAGCGGGACGGGTCGGCGAACGCCGCGTACCGTTGGCCGTCCTTGACGGCCTCGCCGCGGAACACCACGAGATGTCCGCCCTTGCGGCCGTCCTCGGGAAACCGGAAGCTGGCCGACACGATGCTCGGCAGTCCCGCCTCGGCGATGCTCTGCAACTGCGCGGGGAAGCTGAAGGGCACTGCCGCGCCGGACAGCCCGTGCAGGCCGGCGACATCGACCAGGCCGCGGTGGATCCACCCCTTGGGCGTGTAGGCGCCCTGCTCCAGTCCCTCCCTCAACAGGTGCCGCTGGGACGGGACCGGCAGGCCGTGGTGGTCGAGGATCATGCGCAGACAGGCGAGTCCGCAGCACTTCTCCCCCCAGACCTCCGGACCGCCCGAGGGCCAGGGAAAGGCGGTGTCGGACTGCTCCGCGGCGGTGAAGTGCTGGGGATAGCGCTGGACGGGAAGGGGTGTGGTCACCTTGGTGCTCCGTGCTGGGGACTTCACGAGGACGGGACGCTCCGATCTGAGGGCAGCGTCATGGGGGTGGCGGCCGGACGTCGAAATGCGTGCCGGTTGCGGTTCGCGGCCAGTGCCGCCGTCGACGCCAGGAAGCCGGACACGACGAAGAACCCCGCGAGCACGATCCATCCTGCGGTTCCGTTCCCCAGGATCAGCGTGGCGAGCAGGGTCGGGGCGAGGGCGCGCATCACGCCCGGCCCCAGTGCGAAGACGCTCTGGTAGGCGCCCTGTGCGTCGTCGGAGGCCAGCTCGAACCCGAAGCAGAACTCCGCGGACGTCTGCCACAACTCGCCGGCCGTGTAGATCACGGTCCACAGGAGGAGAACGGCGATGCAGAGGACGGGCCCCAGGGACTCCGTGGCCGCCAGGGTCAGGCAGGCCGCAGCGAGCACGACACCGGTCAGCCGCGCCATCCGGGCCGCCTGGGGTACGGCACTCGCCCGCCGGCTGACCCGAACCTGGAGGAGGACCACGATGACCGTGTTGACGATCATCACCATGGCGATGGACCACTTGGGTGCGTCGGTGTGGTCGGCGACCCAGAGCGGCAGAGCGAAGCTCAGCACGCTGGCGTGCAGCGCCAGCAGTCCGTTGGCCGCGGTGACGGCGAGATAGCGGGTGTCGCGCAGCGGGCCCGGTGCGCGGGCGCCGACCGCTGCGGCGCGGGGCCCCCGGTGGTGCGCGACGTGCACTCCGGCCAGCATCGAGGCGGCGGCAGTGAAGAGGACGGCGTTGCCCGCCACCACGAACGTGTAGGCCTGCGGAGTGTCCACCAGCAGTGCGGCGCCGGCGATCAGCGTGCCCAGCCCCAGCCCGACGTTGGTGGCGGTCCTGAGTTGCGCCCTGGCGGTGATCCGGTTGCCGCCGTCGCTCATGGCGTGGATCAGGGAGCCGACGGTGCCGGAGATGCCGCGATCTGCGATGCCGCTGATGGTGGCGACCACGAGAAACCAGGAGAAGCTGCGCACCTGGGTGAACACGGCCATCATCGCGGCCTGGACCACCAGCAGCGACACGTAGACGAGCTTGGGCCCGAACCGGTCGGCCAGCCGGCCGAACACCATCATCAGGGCGAGCCCCACTCCGGTGCCCACCGTCAGCCCGAGGGCCGTTTGCTCGACGCTCAGTCCGACGGTCCTCGTGAAGAACAGGGTGCCGCCGGTGATGTACAGCCCGCTGCCGACCGTGTTGATGAGGTTGGCAACGGCGAACCGGCGTAATCCGCCCGGAGGTGGCAGCAGTTGCAGCTTGGCGATCACTCGGCTGTCCATGGAGCGGGTGCGGCATTCTCGACGGCGTTCACCAGAAGAGACGTGATGAGTTCGGGGTAGGTGATGCCCTCGAGGCGGCAGGAAACGGGCAGATTGCTCTGGTCCTGCAGGCCCGGAATGGTGTTCACCTCGAGGGCGTAGGCGACGCCCTGATTGTCGATCATGTAGTCGATCCGGACGGCTCCGCGGCAGGCGAGGAACTCGTAGACCGCCTTCGATTTCTCGGTCAGGTCCTTGAGTTCGTGGGGCGGCAGGTCCGGCACGCGGTATTCGACGTGCGGCGCCCCGGAGCCCCCGAGTTTCGTCGACTCGTCGTAGTACTCGGACTCGGTGACGAACTCGAGCGGCGGCAGTGCTGTCGGGCCCGACTCCGTGGCCATGACGCTCACGGTGACGGCCCGGCCGTGGATGTATTCCTCGAGGAAGAGCCGGTTGAACCCTCGGCTGTTGAGGACTTCGGCCTCGTGGGGCAGGTCTGCCGCGGCGCCGACCAGGGCCATGCCGACGCTGCTGCCGCCGTCCACGGCCTTGAGCATGGCGGGGAACGAGAAGTCGCCCGGCACCTCGGCCGCCCGGGAACGGGGGACGGGCACAGCCCGTGGGACGGGTATTCCGAGGTAGCTGAACACGGCCTTGCTGGCGAGCTTGTCCATGCCGATGCTGCCGGCCAGGACACCGGAAGAGGTATAGGGGATCGAGAGGTAGTCGAGCAGCCCCTGGAGCCTGCCGTCCTCGCCGTACGGGCCGTGCACGTTCAGGAAGGCAACGTCGAAGAGCCGGATGCGCTCGATGAAGTCCGTGTCTGTGGGATCCACATGCTCGGCGTGCAGGCCGAGGCCCTCAAGGGCGCCCAGAATGCCGGCGAGTGACCACTTCTCGCGCGGTACGTTGCGAATGTAGAGGCTGTCCTCTTCGGAAACGGGGCCGTACACCACGGCAATCCTCTTGTGGCGTAACAGCTCGGCCTGTAACACATTGACTCCTGTCTGGCGTTTTCCGTCCGGACGGGAAGGCGCGCCGGACGCACTCGGCGCTCCTGGCAACCCCTCCGGTTCCTGGCAGCCCGCTGGGCGTCCCAGACGGCCGGGCAGGGTGGGGGACGGTAATCGGTCAAGTTTTGAGGGAGGTTTCGCGCGCAGGTCTGCGCGGACGTGCGCCTGCGGCACCGGGGTCCCGTGAGGGCCCCGCACCACCACGACAACGGGGGACACACGGTCCCCACGGTTGGACAGCCGGAGGGAATCCCGCCCCGGTCGCCCCGGCTGCCGCGTTGTCTCAGGGCGATCGGTGTGGCTGGTTTTCCCCGACGATGATTGGCCAGTTCGATTAATCTCAGCTAACGGGCCTGAGTCTGGCATGATCGTGGCAGGTCGTCAACCAACATTAATCCCGCTGCTCAGGGGGGCTGTTCTGTCCAAGGAAGCGTTCAGAGAGAGACTCGACAGGCTCTTCGAGACTGTTCATCCGCCGGGTCGGGGCCCCTACTCGAACAAGGAGGTCGCGCAGCTGCTGCAGGAACGCGGGGGGCCAGGGCTCTCCCACGTCTACCTGTGGCAACTGCGCACCGGACGGCGGGACAACCCGACCCGGCGGCACCTCGAGGCGCTCGCGGAGTTCTTCGGGGTGCCCGTGGCGTACTTCTTCGACGACGACACCGCAGGCAGGATCGACGCCGAACTGGACCTCGTTCGGCAACTGCGCGACAGCGGAGTGAAGAGGGTCGCGACACGCGTTGCCGGGCTGTCGCCGGCGAGCATGGAGCAGATCCTCGCCGCCGTCGAGCAGCTTCGGATGAAGGAGGGCCTTGCATCCGATCCGTCCGAAGGGGGGAGGAGCGGGAGCGGCGCGGCCGACGAGGACGAGGGGGAGGGTTCGTGAAGTACTCGGATGACGTGCGGCGCCACAGCCGCCGCTTCGTCCGCAGTCTCCGGCTGCCGCCGGTCGACAGCGTGCGGGACCTGCTGCCCGCCGTGGAGGAGCGCTCCGGGTATCCCATACGGATTGTTCCGTCGCCCGCGGACAACGTAGGGGGCGTGTGCGGCCTGTGGATCCGGATGGCGGAGGGCGTCGACTACGTATTCGTCGACGAGAAGACGAGCCGCGCCCATCAAGACCACATCATCGCCCATGAATTGGCGCACATCCTCTGCAACCACCGCGGCTTCGCGGCCTTGCCGCAGGCGGCCCCGGACTCCGAGCGCCTCGTCCCCACGCTCGACCCGTCGGTGGTGAGGATGATGCTGGGTCGCACGGACTACGCCCACGGCGACGAGAAGGAGGCGGAGCTGGTCGGCACGTACCTGCAGCGCCACGTCCACCGGCCCCGAGTCCGCATCAAGCAGCACGACCGGGCCGCGGAGACGTTGTTGGGCGGCCACGACATGAGGAAGTGAACAAGGAACGTGCAGCAGCTCCTCCATCCGGTGTGCCTGGCGCTGGCCGCAGCCGGATTCCTCCTGCTCCTGGCCTCCCCGCAACGTCTGCGGCAGGATCGGGCGCGTGCCGCCCTCGCAGGCGTCTACGGCTTTTGCGCATGCTCCTTCCTGGTTTCCCTGGAACCCGTCTGGCAGTTCGTGGGCGGCGTCACGGGCCGCCCCTCGATCGGCATCCTCATGGCGTTCGGCTTCGTGACGGCGCAGGTGGCGCTGCAATCCGTCGTCCTCGCCCACTGGGCGCTCTCCCCGGACCGCGCACGGGCCCGGGCCCGGCTGTTCCTCACGGCCGGCGGAGTGGTCGTCCTGGCACTGACCACCCTCTTCTTCCTGCTACCCGCCGGCGGTCCGACGACGCCTCAGCAATTCACGGCCACGTACATCCGCTACGGCGTCTACCAGACGTACCTGGTCCTCTACGTGGTCGCGTACGGCATCGGGCAGGGCGTCCTCGGCGTCGGCTGCTGGAGAGCCGCCGGCCGCACGGAAGAGGTGTGGATCGCACGCGGACTGCGTGTCGTCGGCACCGGGGCCCTGCTCACGCTCGGCTACAGCGCCATCCGACTCGCCGCAGTCGCAGCCGCAGCAAGCGGAAGCGGCGGACCGTCGGCGGCCACCGAGAGCCTGGCGTGGGTCTTCGCCGACATCGGTAACCTGCTCGTCCTCACCGGATTCTTCATCCCGACGCTGGCCGTTCACACCGTCCTGCGCATGAAGACCTGGTTGCGCACGCACCGCGACTACCGGGCCCTGGCACCCCTGTGGAGCGTGATGCACGACGTCGTACCCGGCATCGTGCTCGAACCGCAAGGGTCGGTCACGGCGACCCGCTCGCCGAGCTGGGGCACGGCGTGGCGTCTGTACCGCCGTGCCGTGGAGATCCGGGACGGCCAGTGGGCCCTGCGGCACTACCTGGAGGAGTCGGTGCGCCGTACGGCCGAGGAGCGCCATCGCGCCGCCGGACTCGTGGCGGCCGAGCTGGCTGCTGCCGTGACGGCCGACCAGCTCCACTCAGCAGTGGCCGCCTATGTCCGCGGGGATCCCGCACTCGGCCCGGCCGAATACGCCGATGCCCGCACGCGCGAGTCGCTCCGTACTCCGGACGACGACGTCCGCGCCCTGCTGCGGATCGCCGCTCGCTTCAATGCCGGCGCTGCCACCGAGGAAGCAGCGCCCGCACGCACCTGACAGGACAACAAGTGGTGCCCGTCGCGGGGCCGTTGCGTGAACGAGTGGTCGCTCGACGCTCCGTTCTCCACGCAGAGGAGTCGCCTCACCGGGTCTCGGCGTAGGTTGCCGGCTGAGGAGGCGGGCCTGGCCCGCCACCCCGTCGGTCGGCTCACCGCGGCCGAGCTGCCCCTGCGCCTCTACGCCACGGCGTTCGAGCAGGCCCTCGCCGGCATCTCGGGCTGCTACGGCACCCCCCGCTACCGAACGCAGTGCCCACGCCGTCAGGCCGGGACCGCCCCTGCTCCAGCCGACCAGGTGGCCGCCGTCGTCGGTCCGGCAGGTCCGTTCGCTTGGGCGGAGGCGCTCACCGGTGCGCTGCCACCAGGCCTGCCTCGTAGGCCAGGATCACCAGCTGTACCCGGTCGCGGGCATCGAGTTTGGCGAGCAGGCGGGTCAGGTAGGTCTTGGCGGTGGCGATGCTGATGCAGAGCTCGCCGGCGATCTCCGTATTGGACAGGCCCTTGCCGACGAGGGTCAGCACCTCGCGTTCTCGGGCGGTGATGCCATCGAGCTTCGCCTGCCGCGGCGGTGACGCTGCGGGTCGGGCGATGAAGTCCTTGATCAGCCGGCGTGTGACGGCCGGGGCGATCAGGGCGTCCCCGGCGGCAACGATCCGGATCGCGGAGAGGATGTCGTCCAGGGCCATGTCCTTGACGAGGAATCCGGATGCGCCGGCGTGCAGCGCCCCGTAGACGTACTCGTCGTCGTCGAAGGTCGTGAGGACGACGACGCGTGCGGATCCGGTGCTCTGCGTGATCAGCCGGGTGGCTTCGATGCCGTCCATACCGGGCATCCGGAGGTCCATCACGACGACGTCGGGGGCGAGTTCCTCCGTCAGCCGTACTGCTTCCGCGCCGTCTCCGGCCTCGCCCACCACCTCGATGTCCGGGGTGTCCGTGATGACCATCTGCAGTGCGGCGCGGACCAGGGGCTGGTCGTCGGTGAGTACGACACGGATGGTCATGTGGCTCCCGCCTCGGTTGTTGCCGGTAGCGGCAGTCTGACCGCCACCAGGAAGCCGCCCCCGGGACGGGGCCCGGCCGTGAAATCGCCGTGCAGCAGGGTGACCCGCTCGCGCATGCCGATCAGTCCGTATCCGCTGCTTGTGCTGGTGCCGCTGCCTGTGCTGGTGCCGCCGCCTTTCCCTCGGTCCGAGACCTCGACCGCGAGTTCGTCCGCGCGGTAGTCGACGAGCACGAGGCAGGAATCCGCCCCCGAGTGCCGTACGGCGTTGGTCACCGACTCCTGGACGATCCGGAACGCCGCCAGGTCGATGTCGGCGGGCAGCGGGCGACGTCTGCCCTGCCGGCGCACCTCCACGCGGACACCGGCGGCCATGGCCGTCGCGGCGAGCCGTTCCACGTCCGACAGGCCGGCCGGCTGCAGCGACGCCCGTGTACGCCCGTCGTCCTGGCCGGGGCCTTCCTGATCCTGGTCGGCCTCACGCAGGGCTCCGAGCATCCGCCGCAGCCCGGACAGCGTCTCGCGCCCCGCCTTCTCCACGTTGAGCATCGCCTCCCGGGCCCTGGCCGGCTGGGTCTCGACGACCCGGGCTGCGGCGCCGGCCTGCAGGGCGATGATGCCGATGCTGTGGGCCACGGTGTCGTGCATTTCCCGGGCGATGCGCAGCCGTTCGGCGGTGACGGCCTGCGCGGCGGCCCGTGCGTACAGCTCTGCGGTGTGGGCGCGGGCCTGACGGGCCGAGTTGCCGATGAGCCAGGCGATGACCACGGTCAGGGCCAGGAAGGGCTCAGGGGCGATCCCGGAGTCGTCCCCCACGAGCAGCCGCAGCATGAAATAGCAGGTGAGCACGCCGAGTGCCGCCGCGGCCGCCGTGAGCGAGTTCCGCCGGGATCGGACGGCCGCGATGTAGCAGAGGGCCACATCCACGGCCAGGAACTGCAGGGGCGGGATCTCGTCCTGGCGCCAGGCCGCCGTCGAGGCGACCGTACCGGCGATCACCAGTGCGTACGCCGGCGAAGTCCTGCGGCGCAGCACCGCACTACCGGCCAGGACCAGCACGAAGGCGAGCGCAAGCAGAGCCCTGGCGCCAACCGGATCGAGCCCGTCCCGGGGAAAGTTGAGCGAATACGTCGGCCCCGGCGGCATCACGACGTACTCGACGATGGGCGCCACCCCTGCCGCCGACCACGCCAGCGCCGTCCACAGGCCCGGCGGTATGCGCTTGAGTAGCGGCAAAGACACGGAGGCAGACATCCGGTGATCGTAACCGTGTGCCGTTGAGGAGCCATCGACCCCCGGTTGTACAACCGGGGTTGACACGCGCGCGCGGCGATTGTCAACCCCGGCCCGATGAGCGGCGAGGCCGTCGCCCGGCACCGTTGTCCCCGTGATCGAAGTCAATGAACTCACGAAGCGATACGGCGGCACGACGGCTGTCAACGACCTGACCTTCGCCGTGCGGCCCGGCCGGGTGACCGGCTTCCTCGGGCCGAACGGCGCCGGCAAGAGCACCACGCTGCGGATGATCCTCGGCCTCCACGAGCCCACCAGCGGCACCGTCACCATCGACGGGCGCCCCTTCCGTGACCGCGCCCGCGGCCTGCGCCACATCGGCGCCCTCCTCGATGCGCACGACGTGCACGGCGGGCGCAGCGCGCGGGCGCAACTGTCCGCGCTGGCCCGCAGCAACCGCATACCGCAGCGCCGGGTGGAGGAGGTGCTGCGGGAGGTCGGCCTCGCCGACGTCGCCGGCCGCCGCATCGGAGGATTCTCGCTCGGCATGAAACAGCGGCTCGGCATCGCCTCCGCCCTGCTCGGCGATCCGCCGGTCCTGCTCTTCGACGAACCGCTCAACGGCCTCGACCCGGAAGGAGTGAAGTGGGTGCGCGACCTGTTCAGGCGGCTCGCCGCCGAGGGCCGCACCGTGTTCGTGTCCAGCCATCTCATGTCCGAGATGGAGCACACCGCAGACCAGCTGATCGTCATCGGCCGCGGCGAACTGATCGCGGCGGAAAGCCTCACCGAGTTCTCCGCCCGCGGCACCCGGCAGAGCGCCGTGGTCGGCACCACCGCCGCGGTCGCCCTGAGAGACCTGCTGACGGCCGAGGGCGCCGTCGTACCCGCCCAACAGGGCGAGTTGCTCACCGTGACCGGGCTGACCGCGGTCCGGATCGGTGAGATCGCCCTGGAGCATCGCATTCCGCTGCACCACCTCAGCACCCGGTCCGCCTCCCTGGAGGAGGCGTTCATGGAGCTCACCGCCGAAAGCGTCCAATACCTCGCAGGAGACCCCCGGTGACCCCGACCCCGACTCCGGCCACGACTCCGGTTCCGGCCACGACTCCGGTTCCGGCCACGACCACGACCGCGACCGCGACGTACGGTCCCGCCGGCGGACTCGGCCCCGCCGAACCCCGCGCCCGCTTCCACGACCTGGTCGCCGCCGAATGGATCAAGATCCGGTCGCTGCGCTCGACCTGGATCGCCTATGGGGCCACCGCCCTGGCCGTCATCGCGTTCAACGCGGGCACCGCCTACGACACGTACAACTACTGGCCTCAGCGGACCGCGGCGGACCGGGCCGACTTCGTCCGGGACGGAATTCCCCTGCAGGAGGCGTTCACGGCGAACGCCGCCATGGTCATGATGCTCGCCCTCGGTGCCATCGGCGCCATCGCGATCATCGGCGAGTACAGCACGGGCACCATCCGTACGACGTTCGCGGCCGTTCCGGCCCGCCGTTCGGTGATGGCGGCCAAAACGGTCGTCGTCGCGGCGGCCAGCACCGTCTTCGGCGCGATCGTCGCGGGGGCCTCGTTCGCCCTGACGCAGGCCATCCTCGACGGCCGGGACGCGGGCATATCGATCAGCCACCCGGGCGCCCTGCGCGTCGTAGTGGCGTCCGCCCTCCTTGCGCCCGTGTGCGCGGTCGCCGGCATGGCCATCGGCTCCGTCATCAGGCACACCTCGGCCACCATGATCGCCGCGGTGGTCGTCATCCTCGTGCTGCCCCTCGCCTTCACCGACGGCCGCCACTGGTCGGCGGTCGCCGGGCACGCCACGCTCTACCAGGCGTGGTCACGGCTCGTGCAGGTCGGCTCCCCGCACACCGACTTTCCGTGGACGACCGGCGGAGCCTGGACCGTGTACGCGGTGTGGGCGCTCACCGCAGCCGTGCTCGCGGTCACCAGCGTGCAACGGCGCGACCAGTGAGAGGTGCCCGGTCGGCCAACCGCCCGGGCGGCACGACGGCCGCCCGCACGTGGATGGTTTCGGGAGAACGATCAGGTCGCCTGATCGCGGCTTCGTCAGCGGCCGGGGTGCGGCCGGGCCGCGGCCGGGGCGAGGTCGGGGAGAGGTCGCTTCGACGTAGGGACTTGCCGTACCGGAAACTCATCTCTTTCCGCATCGGAAACTAAGCGCTACTCTTTCCGGCATGGAAACCGACGCGGTACGCATGACTCCCGAGCAGGCCCGTTCCGCCCTGGCCGACACCGAGCACGTCCGGGCGTCCACCTCGGCGCTGGCGGCCACGCCGTGGCCGAACTGGTTCTTCATTACGCTCACGCTCTACGCCGCCGCGTTGCCCGTCATCTACGGCGGCGTCACGGCCGACTCGGACTGGCTGCTGCCGCACTCGGCCTGGCTGGGCATCATGCTGGCGAGCGCGGTGGCGTACTGGGTGCTCTTCGTCGTCGCGGCCAAGGCCTGGCGCGACAAGACCGGGGTGGCCCTGCGGTTCGACGTGTTGCCGAAGCGGGCGACCTTGCCGCTCGCGGTGGGCCTGCCCGTGCTGGTGGTGGGAGCAGGGTTCGCGTTCCGCCTCACGGGGCGGCCGGCGTGGCTGATCGCGGCCTCGCTGATCAGCGCGGCCGCGTCCGTCGGCTTCCACCTGGCCTTCGTCCGCCTGCATCGGAAGACCGTGTGAGCGCCGGGACCCCGGACCCGCTGGCGGGTTTCGACGCCACCATCCACGCCCCGAACCGGCTGCGCATCTGCGCGCTGCTGGACGCCGCGGGCGAGGCGGAGTTCGTCCTGGTCCAGAAGCAACTCGACGTCTCCGCCTCGGTGCTGAGCAAGCACGTCGCCGTGCTGATGGACGCCGACTACGTCGAGCAGCGCAAAGCCGTCCGCGACACCCGGCAACGCGTGTGGCTCCGTCTGACCCGGCAGGGCCGCGAGGCCTACCAGGGGCACCTCGCGGCGCTGCGGGCGATCGTGGGACCGCCGGATCCGACTCCCTGATCACGGTCGGGGAGAGCGGTCGGGGCGGTCCTGGGCGGTCCTGGGCGCGCCGGGACGCGCCCCGCGTGCCGCTGGAGTGCCCGGCCACGTGCACGCGGTCGATGCCGAGGCGGTCGAGGCGCGCGACGGCACCGGCCAAGAGCTCGCCGACCTCGCCGGGCTGGAACAGGCCCAGCCCGAAAGCGATTTCCTGATCAGCGAACGCTCCCGGGCTGTCGGCCTCGGAGGCCGCGACCGGCACGCCGACACGCCGGTACGGCTCACCGGAGCTCGGCGCCCACCTCGACCGCACGATCCGTACGGGCACCTACTGCGCCTGCCTTTGCGACCGGTCCAAGTGCAGGCGGCACACGTTCGTCGAACGGGTCCACGGGTGTCGTGGCGGGTCCGGACCCGCTTCTGCGCCGCCGCCGGCCCGTCCGCACGGGAGTACGCGCCGAGCTTCGCCGATTCCCGCCTTGCCGTCGTCAGCGGTGACGAGCAGGCCGCGGCCCCCGGCGGCGGGGTCATTCGCCGCGCAGAAACCGCTCGGCCTGGAGCCGCAGAGCCGTGGGAGCGGCGGGCCAGGCCGGGGTCCGCATCAGCTGGCGCAGCTCGACCTTCTTGACCTCCCGCGGAGCGTCCGCACGCAGTCCGACGTGCGGCCACACCCGGTCAAGGTCGTCGTACGGCAGGTACCAGTGGGAGCCGAAGGCGGATTCGGCGTCGCCGGACGGTTCCACGGACGGGACCAGGACCTCGTCGGCGGTGGCGGCGGGGGTGATCTCGACGGTGGTGAGGCCGAGCCGGTCGATGGCCGCGCGGAACAAGGCCCGGTGGTCTTCGACGGTGTCCGGGGAGGGCCGTTCTCCCGGGTAGAACAAGGTGAACACCCAGCCGGACCCGCCGGTCCGGGCCACGTCCAGGACGAGGCGGGTCCCGTTGTCATCAGCGAAGGAGCGGTGCGCCATGCTCCCGGCCGCCCCGGGCCCCTCGGTGCGGGGCGTCGCGTCGAGCCGGAACGTGCCGAGCAGCCATTGCTGCTGGTCGGGTGTCAGCTTCCCGAGGGAGTGCGCGCGGAGCGCGGGCCACAGCATGAGGTGGGGTCCCTTCTGGCGGTCGACGGCAACGTGAGGCTTCAGGATCGCTGCTGCGTGGGGGGCGGTGCGGCCGAATTGGCCCTCGCCCACCTGGAGGCCCGGAGCACCGTCGGTGGGCCGACGGGAGCGCTTCCGGGGCGAGGGGCTCGGCGCGCCCCTGGACCGAGGCCACGCAGCCGGGCGGATCCTGGGGCGGGACGTGCGCGTCGTCGGCGGCGTAGGCGTTCAGCCGGCGTCCACGGTTGAGGAGGACGTCGGTCAGGTGCCGGCTGTCGCCCCGGTGCTCGCGCTCCGCGAGCGAGCGCCTCGTACACCTCGACTGCCTGGGCGGCGCCCAGACCCTCATCATCGGCGGTGGTGAGCAGCGAAGCCGCCGGGTGGGCCGTGCCGATGGACGCACCCGCCGCCCGTGCCCGGCACGCCAACTCCGGTCCGGCCGTCCCTCCCGCCCTCCCGGCCACCCGCGCCGCGTCCGGTCAGAGGGTGTCGAACGAGTCGCGCGCGGTGAAGTGGTAGAGCCCGACCCTCGGCTTGGCGACGGTACCCGTGGTGGCGAGCGGCAGGCTGACGCCGTCCGCGTTCGGCATGTGGCTCGGGTCGGCCAGGATGTTGATCTCGTCGGCCACGGGACCGCCGCCGCCCGAGGGGTTGAGGTCCACGGCCGCGTACGTGGTCGCCCCGGGCCGCACCGGGTGCGCCGGGGCGCCGCCCAGACCCTCGGGCGGCGTGGCCTGGATGCCGAGGGGGGAGCCCTTCGCGCTGAAGCCGACGGCGGGGTGGAAGTCGAGGCCGCACGTGCTGGAACCGTTGTTGGTCACCGTGACGACCCGGACGGTCTCCGGGAAGCCCTGCGGCGAGGTGACCTTGACGGTGAGGTTCCTGGCGGAACAGGGGTGGGTGTAGGCGTAGGCGTCCTCGGTGGTCGCGTCGGCGCCGCCCGTCACCTGCCCCTTGCCGTCGGGGCCCGTCGGCGTCGGGCCGGCGGCGCCCGCCGGATCGCCGGTGCCGCTCGGACCGGCCGCCGTCGCAGTCGCAGACGCCGTACCGGAAGCGGCCGGGGTGCCGGAAGCCGCCGGCGTGCCCGTGCCGCCGGTCCCCGCGCCCCCGCAGCCGGTCAGTGCCAGGACGAACCCGACGATGCCGGCAAGGGCCGCAGCACGGCTCCGGTGGATGCGCATGATAGAACTCCCCGTCTCGTACGTTCGGACGAAAGCCGCCCGAACGGCAAACAATATGATCTACGCGGTCCGGTGAGCGGGGACCGACACCCACGACCGGCGCCCCCGGGCGACCGACGGCCCGTGCGATGGCCACCATCTCGGAGTCGAACTCGTGGTCGGGGTCGATGTCCACGGCGGGCGAGCCCGTGTTTGATCCGGGCGGCGCCGATGTCGGGGAGGTTCGCGATCAGAGCCAGGGCGGCGTCATCGTCGTCCAGGTGGGCCTGGGCGATCGGGCCGTGAAGGCGCTGGTGCATGCGCACCGTACGACGCATCGGCGGCGGCCGCCGAGGTCGTCCCACCCACCCCTTCACCCCTCCACGCCTCCACGCATTTCGATGCAGCCACAGGGCATCTGCGGAACATCCGACCGAAGGGGTATGCCGTGTCGACGGACAGCCTGCTCGCATACAAGGGACTCGAACTGATGCCTTCATGGTTCGTGATCGCCCTCCTTGTGCTCGCTCTTGTCGGAATCGGGCTGGCGATCAGCCGCAGGCGGCGCTGACCCGCCCGCAAGAAGGCCGAGAACGCCGATGTGCCGGGCACCGGCGTCCGGCTTCCGCCGCGCGGGCGAGCACCTCCGTGGACGGGAGCCCCACGCGGGCCGGCGGCCGCTGCACCTTCGCAGATTCGGGTATCGGCCGTCTCCGAGCCGGTGTCACCGGGAAACCGGAGGGGAATATTCCCTTCAGGTCAAGGCTGCGCCTGGTGCTGGAACTGCCCCGGAGCGCACCTGATGGGCGAGGAGAAGGACCATGGCAGGGAGAATGACCGTCTACCACGTCTCGCCGTCCGGTGACCGGGCGGCCGCCGCAGGCGTGAAGTGGCAGGTCGAGGGCAGAGAAGGCCGTCGGCTGTTGCACGAACCGCACCGCACCCAGAAGGACGCGATCGACGCAGCCCGCCGACACGCCAGGGAACACGAGCCCGCGCAGATCATCGTCCACGCCCGCGACGGTCACATCCGCACCGCCTACACCTACGGCGAGGCCCCTACGGCATCCCCCGACGAGCGTGGCCGCAGGGCAGGGGAGCGAGGGGGCCTCTACTGAAGCCCCGGTGACGAACGGCAGCCGGACCTAGACCATGGTCAAGAGGTGTTCCGTGGGGCTGTAGTCGATCTTCCAGCCGGCATGGATCCCGCAGAATCCGTCCTTGACGCACCGCAGGCCAACGGTCACCCAGCGGACCGATCCGTCGCCGCCGAGTGAGAACGCGACCGCGGCCTCGAACTCCTCGCTCCCGCAGGGGCAGCCGGCCGCACCGGGCTCGTCGTCCTCCCAGGACTCCTCGTTCCAGCACTCCTCGCTGTCCGCGACGAACGCGCGGCTGCTGCAGCCAGAGCACTCCCGTTCCGCTCCGGTCGCATTGACCCCCACGGTCGAAGACGTTCAGGCGCGGGGCGCGGACGTCTGTCACCGCACTACCTGTGACTCCCTGCCGCCCCGAGGCGCCAACGGCATCGTTCCCGTGCTGCTCGCAGACTCACCCCTCTTGGTACTCGACGACGCGGGTGTGGGGCCGGCTACGGCCTGAGGGCCAGCTGCACGAGAAGGGGCTCTGCCAACGCCCGCTGCCCGGGTCATGACCACCCCGGGGCCGTGGGCGTTGTCGTCGTGTCGCGGGTTCCCCCCCTCCCCGCACCCGCGCAATCTTCCGGCGGCTGCCGGACGCCCACCGCCGGACACCCGCCGCCGGGACTCTGCCGACCCGGCCCTCTAAGCGTCCTGGGCCCGGGAGCGGCGAGAAGCCGCCAATCAGGTGGCCGGTCGCACCTTTTGCGCACGATGCGCAACCGTTCCGTCGTCCTTCACGTCACACCATGCAGGAGCGACCAACTCCGATGACGACCAGGGGGAAACATGAAATTCACCCGTTCCGTCCTTGCCACCACCGCATTCGCCGCCCTGGCCCTGGGGGCCACGACCGCGCTGGCGGCGCCCGCAACCGCCGCGCCCAACACCACGCCGCAGAAGGTCTGCGGCAGCGCCTACAAGACCGTGAACTCGGCCGCCATCGGCTCGCTGGGCACCGTCTACCTGACGTACAACGCCTCGAACGGCAAGAACTGCGTCGCGACCATCCGCAACAACCCGGGTGCGGCCGTGGACATGGCCCTCTGGATCGAAGTCCCGGCAACCTGGGAGCGGGGCGAGGACTACGGCCGGTACACGTCGTACGCGGGCCCGGCCTACGTGTACGGCAAGGGCCACTGCGTCGACTGGGGCGGCGGCATCAGCAACGTGCACGTGCAGGTGTACAACTCCAACTGTGGCGCGCTCAAGGAGCACCGGGTCACCGAGGTCCGCTGACCCGGGCTCCTCCTGACCGCGACGTCCTGTGCCGTCGCGCGGTCGTCGGGGGCAGGACCTGCGACCTGACGACCGCACGGGAACCGCCGTAGTGGTCCGGCTCGCCCCGGCAGACTCGCCGAGTTCTGCCGGGGCGAGGGCGCGTCCTGCCTCCTCCCTCGGGTGCGCGGCCGTCCGGTCGGCGCGTCGCCGCAACCGGGGGACCTGGAGCAGATGCGGTCCCGGCCCGGCCGACAGCAGAAGGACCGCTACGAAGAGCGGAACGCGCCGCTCAGTGCATCGGAAGACACCTCATGTGGCTAACAGGTCAAGTTGACCTTGGTCAGCCAGCTGAGAATGCGGCCAGTAGTGTGTCCGCCCGGACTTCCAGTTCGGGCGTCAGAGTTCCGTTCACTGCCACCATGAGCTCGTCGCCGCCGACCGCGCGGGCAAGCCGAACCTCGACTTGCCGGTGCTCACCGACCAAGGGATACGAGTACCAGCCGTCGGGCTGCTCGTCGTCGGTCGCCTCGACCGCCAGGGCCACCGTCTCCCAGTCGGTGGCATCGAACCCGTAGCCCACGTAGTGCGACAGCAACTCCAGGAACGACCGCAGATTGCGCTCCCAGATCCATCCACCGACCTCTGCCATGGCTCTCCCTCAGTGCTCAGAAGACACAGCCTGTCATGGAGAGATCTCAGTGATCACCCTGCGGCAGCAGGACGGGGAAACGCGACCGCTTCGTCGAAGGGGACGCGTGCCTGGAGGCAGTGGTGCAGCTGCCCGAGCATCCGGTTGAACAGGTGCCGCAGGGCCTGCATGTGCCAGTTCCCGCCGGTCCGTCGGCGCCGGTAGTGGGCATCGGCACCGGCCGATCCGCCGAGGGAAGCGAAGGCCCAGAGAAGCATGTCGACAGCGGCCTTGGCTGGTCGTCGCTCGCGATGTTCACGACCACAGCCTGCCACTCCGGGTCCCACCTGTTCGAGGCCGGACGTTGAACGGCAAGCTCAAAGAGCGTTTCATTCCCGGCCAGGGTGTTTGAGAATTGGCCGAGTTGGCTATCGGGGCTCGCCACGTGACCTAGCGCTTGCGGATGGGGCTTCACTCGTAGGCCACCGGAGCCGTTTCCACGACCTCGATGGGCCAGGTTGGAAACGGGCCGCAGCTCGGGAGTCTGCCTCTTCCATGCGTGACCTGATATGAGTTGATCATGAATGCTGAAACTCTTGACCCGGTGGAACGTCTGCTCGCAGAGCGGGCCTGTGAGCGGCTGACCGTCGAGTTCGTTCACCGGCTCGACCTCGGGGACCCGAGCTCGGTGGCGGATCTGTTCACGCAGGATGGCATGTGGGAGTGGCCCGCCGGCGATCGCCGCATAGCGGGTCACGATGCCCTGCGCGCCTACTTCGGCGGGCGGCCGGCGGACCGGCTGTCACGCCGTATTTGCACCAACATCCTGGTCACCGTGACCTCTGCGGACACGGCCGCCGCCACCACCTACTTCACGACCTACCGAGTCGACGGCTACACCGAAGGCCTCGTACCACCCCGGCCCCCGGTTCAGGTGGGGCACTACGAAGACACGTTCCGCAAGGTGGACGACACCTGGCTGCTCTCCACCCGGACTCTGTTCCTCTCCTTCGCCGGCCCTACGGAACGCCTCGACGACCCTGGCCAGCCATGATCCTCGGATGATCAGCCCGAGCACCCGGAGTGACACTTCACAGAATTTGAGCCAGAGCCAGAGCCAGAGCCAGAGCCTGAGAACGATGAACGCTTGTAGCAGCTCACCGAGCCGTGCTCGACGGCAGGAGCATGGCGGACGTGCTGACTCGTGATGCGGACGCCGCCGTCCAGGCCGCGGGGCGCGACCTGGTGACCGCAATCGACAGTCACGCCTGCGAGTCCTGCCGTCCGGCCTAACGGCAGCCCGTACGGCGTTGGTGGAGGATCGCGTTCATGATGTCCCACATGGCGTAGGCCCCCTGGTGCCCGCGGACCGTGACCGAGCGGTGCCGGTTTATTCACGCAGTCATCACCGGCTCGATCAGAGCCCCTTGGCCATGCCGCAGGGGTGCGCCATTGCACCGCCAAGCCGAGCCTCCTGCCACAAGCCGGCAGGAACATGGTGTCGCGGACGTGAGGGCGGCTCCGGTCAGGCGATCGTCCAGCGCTGCACTGTCTCTTGGTCGTGGGTGAGCCATGTGCCGTCGCCGAGCGGCGCCCGGCCGTCATCCGGTGGCGGCCTCCGGACCCGCCTTCACCGCCGCGGGAAGCCTTGCGCCGGGCTCGAAGACCGCTTGGTCGCCTTGGGTCTCGTGTGCCTGCGCCCATGCGGCTACAGCACAGGTTGGCGCCTGGAGGCCCGCGCCGCAGGCGCAGGCCTGTTCCACCGCGGCTGACCGGACCAGCGGCGGCGCCGGTACGGCCGAAAGACCTGAACCAGTAACGGGGTCAGGCCGCGACGAGCTCCTGCTCGCGGTCCGGCGTTTTGACCTTGGGCTTCTTGTTCGGCAGTGAGAGCCGGAAGACCTTGTGCCACGCGGAGAACACCTGCTTGGGGAGCGGCCCGGTGACGTACTCCAGCTCGTACTTCTCGAACAGCGCGCGCACCTTCACCGCGACCTCGGCGTACCGGTTGCTCGGCAGGTCCGGGAACAGGTGGTGCTCGATCTGGTGCGACAGGTTGCCGGTCATGAAGTGCATGGCCTTGCTGCCGCTGATGTTCGCCGAGCCCATCATCTGGCGCAGGTACCACTGGCCGCGCGTTTCGTTCTTGATCGACCGGCGTTCGAAGACCTGTACGCCTTCGGGGAAGTGCCCGCACATGATCACCGAGTGGGACCAGATGTTGCGGACGAGGTTCGCGGTGAACGTGGCGGCGAGCGTGGTGAGGAACGACGGGCCCGACAGCAGCGGGTGGATCACGTAGTCCTTGAGCACCTGCTTGCGGATCTTGCGGCCCACGGCCTTGGCCCGCGCGCGGAACTCCGGGTTCTTGCGGCGGCGTTTGTGCAGGTTCTTGCCGAGCTCCAGGTCGTACGCTGCGATGCCGTACTCGAAGAAGCAGGCGTTGAGGAAGTTCCACAGCGGCTGGCCGAGGTGGAACGGGTGCCACTTCTGGTCCTCGTCGACGCGCATGATGCCGTAGCCGAGGTCGTTGTCCTTGCCGATCACGTTGGTGTACGTGTGGTGCAGCTCGTTGTGCGAGTGCCTCCACTGCTCGGACGGCGAGACGTGATCCCACTCCCAGGTGGTGGAGTGGATCTTCGGGTCCCGCATCCAGTCCCACTGGCCGTGCAGGATGTTGTGGCCGATCTCCATGTTGTCCATGATCTTCGCCACGGACAGACCGGCGGTGCCGAGCAGCCACGCGGGCGGGAAGAACGAGAACAGCAGCACGCCCCTGCTGACGAGCTCGAGCTTGCGCTGCGCCGAGATGACCTTGCGGATGTAGGCGGCGTCCTTCTCGCCGCGGCCGGCGATCACCTCGTCGCGGATCGCGTCCAGCTCGCGGCCGAGCTCCTCGATCTGCTCCGCGGTCAGGTGGGCGGTGGGGTCGATGGCGGTCAAGGTGCTCCTACCGTTCGATGTCGCAGGGGCCCGCCGCGGCGGACACACAGGTCTGGATGAGGACGCCCGGCTCGGCCTCGGTGATCTCGCCGGTGCGCAGGTCGCGGACGGCGCCCGCCTTGAGCGGCGTGACGCAGCCGAAGCAGATGCCCATGCGGCACCCGGAGGGCATGAGCACGCCGGCCTCCTCGCCGACGTCCAGCAGCGGCGTGGCGCCGTCCGCGTCGACGGTCTTGCCGGTGGCGCTGAACGTGACCTCGCCGCCGTCGCCGGTGACGACGATGCCGGGGCGGAAACGTTCGGTGTGCAGGCGCTCCTGTACGCCGTGCCCGGTCCAGTGCTCTTCGGCGGCGTCCAGCAGGCCCCCGGGCCCGCAGGCCCAGGTCTCGCGCTCGGCCCAGTCGGGCACGAGCTCGTCGAGACGGGCGATGTCGAGCATGCCGTCCGTGTCGGTGTGCACCTCGGTGAGCCGCAGCTTCTTGTCCGCGACCAGGTCGTGCAGCTCGTTGCGGAAGATCACGTCCTGCGGCTGTGGCGCGCAGTGGACCATGACGACGTCGTCGAACTCGCTGTCGCGCAGCATGCCCATCACGGGCGTGATGCCGCTGCCGGCCGTCAGGTAGAGCACCTTGGCGGGCTTGGCCTGCGGCAGCACGAAGTCACCGGTCGGCTGGTCGAGCTGCACCAGCGTGCCCGGTTTCGCCCTGCGGACCAGATGGTTGCTGACCTTGCCGTCCGGGATCGCCTTCACGGTGATCGTGACGCGGCCGTCCCCCCGGTTCGTCGGCGAGGTGATGGAGTAGGCACGCCACAGGCGCACCCCGTCGACATCGACGCCGATCCGCACGTACTGGCCGGCTGTGTGGCCGCGCCAGCCCCGTCCCGGCCTGATCACGACCGTCGCGGCGTCGCCCGTCTCGGGGTGCACTGCCTCGATGCGCCCGCGCAGGTCAGCGCCCGCACGCAGCGGGCTGACCAGGTCCAGGTAGTCCGACGGCAGCAGCGGCGTCGTGACCATCTCCAGCAGTTTCCAGGCCCTGCTGCGAAGGGCTGCACTCGTCATGACTCCAGCTTGCTGCGCCGCGAGGCGTAAAGTCCTGACCACAGGACGTAAATTTGATCGACCGAATTGTTCGCAGGGAACAAAAACGTGAGCCATGCAATCCGGAGGGCCAGCGAACTGGCCCTCGATGAGACGACGGTCACCGCGCTTCGGGCCGTGCTGAAGACCACCGCCGACGAGGTGGTCCAGGCGATCATCGACGAGGTCCCTCCCTATGCGAACGCCCTTTCGGGCCGCATGGGCGCCACCATCCGCCGGGCCGTCCGTACTGCCCTGGGGCACTACCTGGACCTCGCCAGCGGGAAGGCCACAGGCGGCGACGCCGGTGACGCGGCCTACGAGCTGGGCCGCGGCGAGGTGCGCGACGGCCGTTCGATGGACGCCCTGCTCAGCGCCTACCGCGTCGGCGCCCGCGTGGCCTGGCGATGCCTGGCAGCGGGTGCCGTCCCCGTAGGTCTGCCCGCCGCCGAGGTCGCCAAGTTCGCCGAGCTGACCTTCGCCTACATCGACGAGCTGTCTGCCGCGAGCGCCGCGGGCCACGCCGACGAACTGGGCGCCCGGGGCAGGGCCCACGAGCGCCACCTGGAACACCTGGCCCGCGACCTCCTCGCCGGCGCGAGCCCGGAGGTGCTGCTGGCCTCCGTTCAACGGGCCGGGTGGCAGCCTCCGGTTTCGCTGACCGCGGTCCTACTGCCCGCCGCCCAGGCCCGGCCTGCCTACCGCGCGCTCGACCCGAGCACCCTCGTCCTCGACGATCTGCCGGACGCCACCGGTGTGCTGCTCGTCCCCGATGCCGACCGATCACATCTGTTGCGGCAGCTGACCGAACGCACCGCCGTGGTCGGCCCGGCCCGGCCATGGACCCGTGCGTCCGCCTCGTACGCACGAGCCGTACGGGCGCGCTCCCTCTCCTCCGATATCCGCGACACCGAGGACCACCTGCCCGAGCTGGTGCTGAGCGCCGACGTGGACGCGTTCGCAGACCTGCGTGCGCGAGCGCTCGCACCGCTGCGGGCCTTGCCTGTCGCCACGGCACGGCGGCTGGAGGAGACGTTGCGGGCGTGGCTGCTGCACCAGGGCAGGCGGGACGAGGTGGCGGCGGCGTTGTTCGTCCATCCCCAGACGGTCCGGTACCGGATGACGCAGCTGCGGGAGCTGTTTCCGGACCTCGCATCGCCACAGCGAGTCCTTGAACTGACACTGGCGGTCGGTCTTCGGGCCGGCTGACGCGTACGTCGACTGTCGCCTGTCGACTGCCCACGACCGCGTCCGCGAGCGTGTTCTCGGACGGGGCCCACGAGCTGTTCGCCGCGGTGATCGTTTCGCGGTCACTGGGGGAGCGGTGGGTCGTCACTGGTGGTGGGCGTGGATGTGAACCGGCCGTGGGCCGCCAGACGTACGCCCGTGCGGAGAGCGCCGAGGCGGCGCGTGACGCGGCCACAACGATGCTGGCAGGTGACGTCCTCGACATCACGGCGGCCGTCCTCGCGGTGCTTTTCGTTCGCAGGCTGACGGCCATGCAGCACGCCCGGGCCTTGCAGGGGCCCGTCGTCGCAGCGGTATGGCCCGGCACGGGACAGGCCAATGGTGAGGAAGTTGTTCCATTTGTATGGCCCAGGGCCGACCCGGCAGTCACCGGGTCGGCCTTACGACCCGTCCGTGTCAGTCCGCGAGCCTGAGGCCGAACCTTTCGAAGATGTCGCCCACTTCGATCCAGCCCACCTCGTAGCGGCAGACCCTGTCGTTGCCGAGGCCCTCGCAGCCCCACGCGTTGACGACCATGCCGTTCAGCTGCCGGGAGTCCTGGTCGTTGATGGTGATCACGGGGCCGCCGCTGTCGCCGGGCCGGGCGACGATGCCGCCGTTGTGCGGGACGCCGGCGCTTCCCCAGATGTACGCGCCTTCGGTCACCCAGGTGCCGCTGCCCGCGTACGTGGTGCGGATGTTGCAGACGACCTTGGAGTTGTAGCCGAGTTGGCAGGTGAAGTCGCCCACCGCCGCGTTGCGTACGCCGTTGAGGCGCCGGGTGTACCCCTGCGCGTCGAGGCCGTCCCACGTGTAGCGGCTCGTCGACGCCGCGATGAACGCCGAGTCGAGGTCGGGGATTTCGGCTTCGATCTGGCCGACGCGGAAGCCGCCGGCGGTGAAGACGGTCGCGCCGGGGCCGTAGCAGTGGCCCGCGGTGACGAGCCACGGGCGGTTGTCCACGGTGCTCACGGCAGGGATACCGCTGGTGCACGTGGCGAAAGAGCCGACCGCGGGTCCGAGCGCGGCCCCCGCGTAGAACGGCGCCCGGTCGTCCCAACGGCTCAGCGGCACCGAGGGAGCGGACTCGCGGATGCGGAGGGGAGTGGCCCGGGCTGCCGCGAGCTGCTGGGCGACGGCGGGCCCGGCGAGGTACTTCTGTGCGGCCTGCGCGTCGTCCACTGCGAGCTCGATCGCTCCGCCGTCGACGGTGCTGCCCGCCATCTCGATCTTGAAGGGCAGGTCCTTGCGGCTGCGGAAGTCCGTGATCTCCTTCCTGAGCTGCTGCAGCGTCTTCGCGCTCTTGCGTACGTTCAGCAGCTTCGTGTCGGCCTGCGGGTTGGCCTTGCGCACCGCGTCGAGGAAGGCCGGGCCCCGGTTCGGGTCGGTGAGGTAGACGTTGACCGAGCGGTAGTCGGCGGCCATCTCGACCTGCGTGTACACGTCCGCGTGCGGGCCCCGGCCGACCCGCGCGGCGGCGTCGGCCACGACCCGCAGGGGTTCCAGCACCTCGCCCTGCTGTTGTGGCGTCATGGCCGCCACGGCATCTGCGGACAGGGGCCCGGGCGGCTCCGCTTCGGCGGCGGTCGCTCCGAGCGGAAGGACGGCGAGCGCGGTCGCGAGCGCGAGCGAACGCCAAGCAGCCTTGTTCATGGATCCCCTTGCGGTAACTGTGTGTGCACGATGTGTACTCTGCGTGACCGTAGTGAGGGTCAGAAATGCCCGGCAAGGGCGTGCGGCTGCCCTTGGAGGCGAATTGGGGGCGTGCGGATGCTCATGCGCGCCCTGCGTTCGGCTGCCGCCAGCCCGCCGGTATGGGCGGGGGAGTCACAGACCTGCCGGTCCGGCCGGCGGCGCCCGAGTGCTGGCACTGGGCGCGGCGGGTCGTGGGGCAGTACGTCCCACCTCACGCCCGGCACCCCGTACTCGCCCTCGCGTCAAAGGAGTTCGGCTTCGCAGGCTCTCAGTCCCCCCGTGGCTGACGGCCGTGACCGCCTGGGCGCGTTCTGGTGGTTCCCGGCTCTCCCGGGACTGGCCATCGCCACCTCGGTCCCCGCCCTGCGTCATATCGCAAGGGCCTTCAGCCGGGGCCGGGTCGGGGGTGGGGGTGGGGGTGAGCTCGGCAACGGCGAGCGGGCCCAGGCATGCCTGGGCCCGACGCCGACGGTTCTCGTTCCCCGTCCGGGCACGGGGGTCGGGATCAGGTGGTGGCTCCGGCCGGTAGGTCGGGGAGTGCCTGCGGTGTCCCTTCCTTCAGGGGCAGGGTGAGGACCATCGTCAGGCCGCCGCCCGGGGTGTCCTCGGCGGTCAGCGTGCCGTCCATGGCTTCCAGGAAGCCCCTCGCCACGGCGAGGCCGAGGCCCACCCCCGCGCCGCCGGGGGCGTCCCCGTACCGCTGGAACGGCTCGAAGATCCGTTCCTTGGCCTCGTCGGGGACGCCGGGTCCGCGGTCGACGACGCGGACTTCGAGCCGGGTGGCGACGGCGCTGGCGGCCACCAGGACGCTCTCGCCGGCAGGGCTGTACTTGACGGCGTTCTCCACGATGTTGGCGACGGCCCGCTCCAGCAGACCGCGGTCGACGGCGACCATGGGCAGCGTCTCGGGGATGTCGAGGACCACGCTGTCGTCGGGTACGCCGGCCAGGGCCATCGGTACGACCTCGTCGAGGTCGGTCTCCCGGACGATCGGGACGACGGTCCGGGTCTGCAGGCGGGACATGTCGAGGAGGTTCCCGATCAGGTGGTCGAGGCGGTCGGCGCCGTCCTCGATGCCCTCCAGCAGCTCGGCCCGGTCCTCCTCGGACCACTCCACGTCGGTGGAACGGAGCGAGGTGACGGCGACCTTGACGGAGGCGAGCGGGGTGCGCAGGTCATGGCTGACGGCGGCCAGCAGCGCCGTGCGGATCTGGTTGCCCTCGATCAGGCGCCGTGCCTCCTCGGCCTCGTCGACCAGCCGCTGGCGGTCGAGCACGACGGCGGCCTGCGCGGCGAAGGCGCCGAGCACCCGGCGGTCCTCCGCGGGCAGGACCCGGCCGGTCAGGGCGAGCGCCATGTTCTCGCCGATGGGCATGTCGACGTCGGCGTCCTCGGGGCGGGTGACCGGACTGCGGCCGGTGCTGCCCGCACAGGTCCACGGATCGACCTCGCTCCCGCGCTCCAGCAGGGCGACGGACTCCATGGCGAAGGTCTCGCGGACCCGCTCCAGCAGGGCGTCGAGGGCGGTCTCGCCGCGCAGGATGCTGCCGGCGAGGAAGGAGAGGATCTCGGACTCGGCGCGGAGCCGGGCGGCCTGGTGGGTGCGGCGGGCGGCCAGGTCGACGACGGAGGCCACCGACACGGCCACGCCCACGAAGATCGCGATGGCGACGATGTTCTTGGGGTCGGAGATGGTGAGCCGGTGGAGCGGGGGCGTGAACCAGTAGTTCAGCAGCAGGGAGCCGAAGGCCGCCGAGGCGAGCGCGGGGAGCAGCCCGCCGAGGAGCGCGGCCGCCACGGTGCACGTGAGGAAGAGCAGCATGTCGTTGGCGAGCCCGAGCTCGGGGACGACCTGGCTCAGCAGCAGAGTGAGCAGCGCCGGGCCTCCGATGCCGGTCAG
The DNA here is from genome assembly GCF_002080455.1 of Streptomyces sp. Sge12. Classification (NCBI taxonomy): domain Bacteria; kingdom Bacillati; phylum Actinomycetota; class Actinomycetes; order Kitasatosporales; family Streptomycetaceae; genus Streptomyces; species Streptomyces sp. Sge12. The sequence goes on along the minus strand of NZ_CP020555.1, from coordinate 1,013,714 downwards.
CCAGCCCCACACGATGCGGGGTCTGGCGAGTCGTCCGCCGCGTGCGACGGGCAGGGTGCGGCGGCCCTTGGCGGCCTCGTCGTGCGTGACGATGTGCACGTCGAGGTCGGGGCCGGACTCGCGTGCGACGGTGGCGCTGACGCCCGGGCTGAACACGGACTGCCAGGAGCGTCTGCGGCTGACACCGAGGACGATCTGGGTGGCGTTCACCCCGCGGGCGAACTCCAGCAGCGCGTCGGGGACATGGTCGCCTATGACGTGGTGGAACGTACCGCCGAGGTCCTCGACCAGGGTCCGCTGGAGGGCGAGCTCCTTCGGGGACGCGGCCGTCAGACCGTCGCTGCGGGCGATGTAGACGGCGAGCACCTCGCCGCCCGAGCCCTTCTCGGCGAGGCGGGCCGCCCGGCGGATGAGGGTACGGCCCTCCGGCCCGCCGGTGATGCCCACGACGATGCGTTCGCGTGCCTGCCAGGTGGTGCGGATGTTGTGCTCGCCGCGGTACTCGCGGAGGTACTCGTCCACGCGGTCGGCGACCCAGAGCAGGGCGAGCTCGCGCAGTGCGGTGAGGTTTCCGGGCCGGAAGTAGTTGGACAGGGCCGCGTCGACCTTGTCGGGCTTGTATATGTTCCCGTGGGCCATGCGGCGGCGCAGGGCCTGCGGGGACATGTCGACGAGCTCGATCTGGTCGGCCCGGCGGACCACTTCGTCCGGCACGGTCTCCCGCTGCCGCACTCCGGTGATCGTCTCGACGACGTCGCCGAGGGACTCCAGGTGCTGGATGTTGACGGTCGAGACGACGTCGATGCCGGCCTGGAGGAGCTCCTCCACGTCCTGCCAGCGCTTGGCGTTGCGCGAGCCCGGCACGTTGGAGTGCGCGAGTTCGTCCACGAGGGCGACGGAGGGACGGCGGGCGAGGACCGCGTCCACGTCCATCTCGGTGAACGTGGAACCGCGGTACTCCAGCTCGCGCCGGGAGATCTGCTCCAGCCCGTGGAGCATCACCTCGGTGCGCGGACGGTGGTGGTGCTCGACGAAGGCGACCACGGCATCGGTGCCCCGCTCCACCCGGCGGTGGCCCTCCGACAGCATCGCGTACGTCTTGCCGACGCCGGGGGCCGAGCCCAGGTAGATACGAAACGTGCCGCGTGCCATGACGTCATCCCTCGAAGCGGTAGCCCATGCCGGGCTCGGTGATCAGGTATCTGGGGTGCGAGGGGTCCGCTTCCAGTTTGCGCCGGAGCTGGGCCATGTAGACCCGCAGGTAGTTGGTGTGCTCGGAGTACGTCGGCCCCCAGACGTCGAGCAGCAGTTTGCGCTGGCTGATCAGCCGGCCCGGATGGGTGATGAGGATCTCCAGGAGATGCCACTCGGTGGGGGTCAGCCGCACACTGCGGTCGTTGCGCCGGACCTTCTTCGCGACCAGGTCGACGGTGAAGTCCTCGGTCGTGACCACGGCGATCTCGGGGGAGGCCACCGAAACCTCGCGGCGCCGGACGGCGGCCCGCAGCCGGGCCAGGAGCTCGTCCATGCTGAACGGCTTGGTGACGTAGTCGTCGGCCCCCGCGTCGAGGGCCCGGATCTTCTCCTCGGATGTGTGACGTGCGGAGAGGACGAGGATCGGCACCCCGCTCGTCTCCCGTACCTCCTTGATGACGTCGACGCCGTCCATGTCGGGCAGACCCAGGTCCAGCAGGATGACGTCCGGCGTGCGGACGGCCGCCAGGAGCAGGGCCCTGTGCCCGTCGGAAGCCGTTTCCACCTCGAACTTCCGCGCCTCAAGGTTGATCCTGAGTGCGCGGACGAGCTGGGCGTCGTCCTCCACCACCAGCACCTTGATCATCGGTGTGGGGCCCTTCCTCTCTCGGTGGATACGGGTCGGAGCCGGCGGGGCGCGGTGGGCACCTCCCAGCCGTGGCTGGGGGAGCTTCGCGCCACGCCGGCTCCAGGACCCCTGTTCGGGGGGAACGTCATCCCTTGGTCAGTGCCTTGAGCGCGGTGTTCAGCTCAAGGACGTTCACGCGGGGCTCGCCCATGAAGCCGAGGGCGCGTCCGTCCGTGTGGTCGGCGACGAGCTTCTCCACCTGCTTGACGTCGAGATGGTTCTGCTCGGCGACCCGGTGGACCTGGATCCCGGCGTACTCGGGGGAGATGTGCGGGTCGAGGCCGGAGCCGGAGGAGGTGACGGCGTCGGCCGGCACGTCCTCGGGCCTGACCTTGTAGGAGGCCGTGGAGTTGTCGGTGATGACCGAGTCCTTCGCGGCGACGACCTGGGCACACAGGGTGCCCTCCTCAGCGCCCGCCGTGCACAGGCCGCCCACGGCGCCGTTGTCGGCGGAGCGGTTGGTGGCGCCGGAGAGGATCAGCGCGTACTGGGTGTTCACGCTGTTGCTGCCGAGGCCGTTGGAGGGGCGCGGCTGGAACCACTTGAGGTCCGGCCGGGCGGCTTCCTCGGGGTCGTCGGGGTTCTGCTTCGGCAGGTTGTAGCTCTGCCCGATGAGGGAGGAGCCGACGACCCGGCCGCTCCCGTCCTTGATCTCGGAGCCGTTGGCCTTGTCGTTGAACAGGGCCTGGGCGATGCCGGTGACGGCGAGCGGGTAGATCACGCCGCAGATGACCGTCAGGACCAGCAGGGCCCGCAGGCCCGCGCCGATCAGGCGCGCGGTGTTGCCCACAGAGTTGTTCATGGCAGATCAGCACGTTCCTAGTTCAGGAGAGCCCGGGGATGAGGGAGATGAGGAGGTCGATGACCTTGATGCCGATGAACGGGGCGATCAGACCGCCCACGCCGTACAGGCCGAGGTTGCGCCGGAGCATCTTGTCGGCGCTCGTCGGCCGGTACTGCACGCCCTTGAGGGCGAGCGGCACGAGGGCGATGATGATCAGCGCGTTGAAGATGACGGCGGAGAGGATCGCCGACTCGGGCGAGGCCAGGCCCATGATGTTGAGCTTGTCCAGGCCCGGATAGACCACGGCGAACATCGCGGGGATGATCGCGAAGTACTTGGCGACGTCGTTGGCGATGGAGAACGTCGTCAGCGCGCCGCGCGTGATCAGCAACTGCTTGCCGATTTCGACGATTTCGATGAGCTTGGTGGGGTTGGAGTCCAGGTCCACCATGTTCCCGGCCTCCTTGGCGGCCGAGGTGCCCGTGTTCATCGCGACGCCGACGTCCGCCTGGGCGAGGGCCGGGGCGTCGTTGGTGCCGTCGCCGGTCATCGCGACGAGCTTGCCGCCCGCCTGCTCCCGCTTGATGAGGGCCATCTTGTCCTCGGGCGTCGCCTCCGCGAGGAAGTCGTCGACGCCCGCCTCCTCGGCGATGGCCTTGGCGGTCAGCGGGTTGTCGCCCGTGATCATGACGGTCTTGATGCCCATGCGGCGCAGCTCGTCGAACCGCTCGCGCATGCCTTCCTTGACCACGTCCTTGAGGTGGATGACGCCGAGGACGCGGGCCCCGCGCTCGTCCTTGACGGCCACGAGGAGCGGGGTGCCGCCGGCCTCGGAGATGCGGTTGGCCAGGGTGTCGGCATCATCGGAGACTCGGCCGCCCTGCTCCGTCACCCAGCTGATGACCGAACCGGCGGCGCCCTTGCGGGTCTGCTTGCCGTCCACATCCACACCGGACATGCGGGTCTGCGCGGTGAAGGTGATCCACTCGGCGCCGGTGAGCTCGCCCTGACTGCGCTCGCGCAGCCCGTACTTCTCCTTCGCCAGGACCACGATCGAGCGGCCCTCGGGGGTCTCGTCCGCGAGGGACGACAGCTGGGCGGCGTCGGCCAGCTCGGCGGCCGTCGTGCCCTTGACCGGCACGAACTCGGACGCCTGGCGGTTGCCCAGCGTGATGGTGCCCGTCTTGTCGAGCAGGAGGGTCGACACGTCGCCCGCGGCCTCGACGGCCCGGCCCGACATGGCCAGCACGTTGCGCTGGACCAGGCGGTCCATGCCCGCGATGCCGATGGCGGACAGGAGCGCACCGATCGTGGTCGGGATCAGGCAGACGAGCAGCGCCGTGAGGACGATCATGGACTGCTCGGCGCCCGCGTAGATGGCGAACGGCTGCAGGGTGACGACGGCCAGCAGGAAGACGATGGTCAGCGAGGCGAGCAGGATGTTGAGCGCGATCTCGTTGGGCGTCTTCTGCCTGGCCGCGCCCTCGACGAGCGCGATCATGCGGTCGATGAAGGTCTCGCCCGGCTTGGTCGTGATCTTGACGACGATCCGGTCGGAGAGCACCTTCGTGCCGCCGGTCACGGCCGAGCGGTCGCCGCCCGACTCGCGGATGACCGGGGCGGATTCGCCGGTGATGGCCGACTCGTCGACCGACGCGACGCCCTCGACGACGTCACCGTCGCCGGGGATGATGTCGCCGGCCTCGCAGACCACCAGGTCGCCGATCCGCAGCTCCGTGCCGGGGACCTGCTCCTCCACCGAGCCGTCGATGCGGCGGGCGACCGTGTCGGTCTTGGCCTTGCGGAGCGTGTCGGCCTGGGCCTTGCCGCGGCCCTCTGCGACGGCCTCGGCCAGGTTGGCGAAGATCGTGGTCAGCCACAGCCAGGCGGTGATCGCCCAGCCGAACCAGTCCGTCGGGTCCTTGACCGCCAGGACGGTGGTGACGACCGAGCCGATCAGGACCACGAACATGACGGGGGACTTGATCATGATGCGGGGGTCGAGCTTGCGCACCGCGTCCGGGAAGGACTTCAGCAGTGCCCTGGGATCGAACAACCCCCCGCCGACGCGGCCGGCCGCGGGCTTGTGCGCGGTGGGAATGTCCTCGTGCGGAGCACGGGTAGGAGTGATGGTGCTCATGAGGCGAGCCCTTCAGCGAGCGGACCCAGCGCGAGGGCGGGGAAGTAGGTCAGGCCGGTGATGATGACGATCGTGCCGACGAGCAGGCCGGCGTAGAGCGGCTTGTCGGTGCGCAGCGTGCCCGCGGTCTCGGGAACGGGCTTCTGCTCGGCGAGCGCACCGGCGAGCGCGAGGACGAACACCATGGGCAGGAAGCGGCCCAGCAGCATCGCTATGCCGATGGTCGAGTTGAACCATTGCGTGTCGGCGTTCAGACCCGCGAAGGCTGAGCCGTTGTTGTTGGCGCCCGACGTGTAGGCGTAGAGGATCTCCGAGAAGCCGTGCGCGCCGGAGTTCGTCATCGAGTTGCCCGGCGTGGGCAGGGCCATCGCCGCGGCGGTGAAGCACAGCACCAGGGCCGGGGTGACCAGGATGTAGCAGGCCGCCAGCTTGATCTCGCGGGTGCCGATTTTCTTGCCCAGGTACTCCGGGGTGCGGCCGACCATCAGACCCGCGATGAACACCGCGATGATCGCCATGATCAGCATGCCGTAGAGGCCGGAGCCCACACCGCCGGGCGCGATCTCACCGAGCTGCATGCCCAGCATCGTGATGCCGCCGCCGAAGCCCGTGTACGAGGAGTGGAAGGAGTTGACCGCGCCGGTCGACGTCAGCGTCGTGGCCACGGCGAAGATCGACGAACCGCCGATCCCGAAGCGCGTCTCCTTGCCCTCCATCGCGCCACCCGCGACGTCCGGCACCGGGCCGTGGTGGGCGAACTCGGTCCACATCATCAGGCCGGTGAACGCGATCCAGATGATGCCCATCGTGGCCAGGATCGCGTAGCCCTGGCGCAGGTTGCCGACCATCCGGCCGAAGGTCCGGGTCAGCGCGAACGGGATGACGAGGATGAGGAAGATCTCGAAGAGGTTCGAGAAGGGGGTCGGGTTCTCGAAGGGGTGCGCGGAATTGGCGTTGAAGTAACCGCCGCCGTTCGTGCCCAGCTCCTTGATGACCTCCTGCGAGGCGACCGCCCCGCCGCTCCACTGCTGGGTGCCGCCCATGAACTGGCCGACCTCGTGGATGCCCGCGAAGTTCTGGACGACACCGCAGGCGACCAGGACGACCGCGCCGATCACGGAGATCGGGAGCAGGATGCGGACGGTGCCGCGCACCAGGTCCGACCAGAAGTTGCCGAGTTCACCGGTGCGCGAGCGCGCGAAGCCCCGTACGAGGGCGACCGCGACGGCCATGCCCACGGCGGCGGAGACGAAGTTCTGCACCGCGAGGCCGCCGGTCTGCACGACGTGGCCCATGGCCTGCTCGCCGTAGTACGACTGCCAGTTGGTGTTGGCGACGAAGGACGCGGCGGTGTTGAAGGCCTGGTCCGGGTCGATCGACACGAAGCCGAGCGAACCGGGCAGGCTGCCCTGAAGGCGCTGCATGCCGTAGAGGAACAGGACGCTCACAGCGGAGAAGGCGAGGACGGCGCGCAGGTAGGCGGGCCAGCGCATCTCGGCCGACGGGTTGGCGCCGATGACCTTGTAGATCCACTTCTCCGGCTTGTAGTGCTTCTCGGAGGAGTAGACCCGGGCCATGTAGTCGCCGAGGGGACGGTAGGCCAGCGCGAGCGCGGCGATCAGCGCGAGCAGCTGGAGCACACCAGCGGTTACGGGGCTCATATCTGCTCAGAACCTCTCCGGGTACACAAGGGCGAGGACGAGGTATCCGAGCAGTGAGACGGCCACGACGAGGCCGACAACGTTCTCGACAGTCACAGCTTGGTCACCCCCCGGGCGATGAGAGCCACCAGCGCGAACACCGCGACCGTGGTGACGACGAAGGCCAGATCGGCCATCGCGAGCTCCTGAGTGAAGTGGGAAGAGATGAATCAGCCAGTTGGCCGATGACGAGACAACCGTGTCTTCACCCCGGTGTTAAGACGCCTTGACGGGGTCCATACGGGCGCCGGGGAACCCTTAACGCCGTCCTGACGGGAGGGCTGCCGACGACCGGTCCGGCCCCGGTGGGCAGGCCGGCCATGAGCGGATCAGAGCCGGTGGGGCAGGCCGGCCGTGTCCAGGGCGGCGCCGGCCCGCGCTACCAGCGTGACGGCCACCGAGCGCGCCTCCTCGGGGGCGTGCCGCGCGTGCGACCGGCAGATGGGTGACTGCGTCGTGTGCGGCCGTCGACGGCGCGGCGCCGGGCTCGGCCGAAGCGGCCGGTTCCACTGTGCCTCGTGCCGACCACGGCCCGTACGGCGACGCGGTGTCTGCGAGAACGCCCGGCCCGTCCACGTCACCTGGCCGCTCGGGCCGGTCTGCGGTCCCTGCTACGCCCACCGCCGCACCCATCCGGCTGCGTGCACCTCGTGCGGGCGGCCCGGCACCCTGGTCGGCCGCGCCGAGACTGGAGGCGAGGTGTGCGGGACCTGCTGCGGCATCGGCCCAGTCTTCACCCGCACCGGCTGCGGGAGCATCGAGGAGCCCTACGCGGACGGCCACTGCACCCGGTGCGTCCTCCAGGCCCGCGTGCTGGGCCTGCTATCCGAAGAGTCCGGCCTTCTACACCCGCGCCTGCAGCCGGTGGCCGACTGCGTGGCCGGCGCGGCACGCCCGAAATCGGTGATTCACTGGCTCAACGCCAGCGCCGCCGCCCGCCCTGACCCAGCTCGCCGCCACCCCCGCCGATGTGACGCATGAGCTCTTGTTGCGCGGCGACGGTGGTGAACTCCTTCACGAGCACGATCGGCACCCTCCCCTGCCACGAGGGTCACGAGTACGTCCACACACGGGCCGGTACCCACGGGGGCCCGCGCATGCCTTCCTCACCACCGCACGCACGCCGCAGTGCCTGGACGTCCACCGAGCGTGTCCAGCTGCTTGAGGGCCGCGCTTCGGGCAGAAGCGCAGCACGAAGGACACGAAGGACCTGGATCGAGCCTGGAAGGAGCCGATTCAGATGACGCGCACCCCACCCACCGAGCCCGGAAGGCAACCCAGCGCCCGAGTGGTGGTCGTCGGTGCCACCGGAAACGTCGGCACCAGCGTGGTGGAGGCCCTGACGGGCGACCCGGCCACGGGTTCACGCACGGGCCTGGCCCGCAGGATCCCACGATGGCGACCGCCGAAGACCACCTGGCACGCGGTGGACATCGAGCCCGGCGGCCCGGACCTGGTGGCGTACTTCGAGGGCGCCGCAGCCGTGGTCCACCTCGCCTGGAAGTTCCAGCCGACCCGCCACCCCGCCGAGACATGGCGGACCCAACGTCCTCGGCAGCATCCGCGTCTTCGAAGCGGCCGCAGCAGCCGGTGTACCCGCGCTGGTGTACGCCTCTTCGGTGGGCGCGTTTTCACCCGGACCTGAGGACGACCGCCTGATGGTGGACGAGTCCTGGCCGACGCACGGCTGGCCGCAGGCCTCCTACACCCGCGAGAAGGCGTACGTGGAACGCGTATTGGACTCCTACGAGCAGGCCCACCGGCCATCAGGGTCGTCCGGGTGCGCCCCGCGTTCCTCTTCAAACGGGCTTCCGCATCCGAACGGCGCCGCATCTTCGCCGGCCGGCTGCTTCCGGGCAGGCTCGTACGGCCGGCAGTCGTACCCGTCGCACCCGACCTGGCCGGCCTGCGCTTCCAGGCACCGCACACCGACGACGCCGCGGGCGCCCACCGCGAGGCTGTGCGCCGCCCGGTCCGGGGTTCCTTCAACCTTGCCGCCGGCCCGGTGCTCGACGCCGCCGCGCTGGCCGTGCTGTTGGAGGCACGGCCCCGGCGGGTACCCATCGCGCCCGTGCGCGCCGCGGCGTGGCGGATGCACCTGGTGCCCGCCTCCCCCGACCTGTTCGACGCCGTGCTGCGGATTCCCCTGCTCGACTGTGCACGAGCCAGGTCTGAACTCGCCTGGGAGCCCCGGCATACGGCGCTCGAGGCCGTCGGAGAATTCCTCGACGGCGTGAGGGAGGACGCCGGCCCGGCCACCGCGCCCCTGGCCGCCTGAGGCAACCCGATCGACAGTGGTGCTTTCGATGGGGCACGCCTCGACCCATTGAAGCGAGGTCCCGCTCGGTGCGGTCCACCGCGCGTGTTGCCGCCCGCGAACTCCGTTCGGCGTGTCAGCCGGTCTTCAGGAGGTCGTCGACGGCGTTCTTGGACAGTTCGGCCCTCACCAGGGCGGCTGCCAGCCGCGGCAGGGCTTCGGTGTCCACCAGGCGCGCCAAGCCATCGGGCGAAGACGGGAGGCCGAGCTCGGCGGCGGCTTCGCGGGCACGGTCGTCGAACGACGGGCACAGCTCCGGCCACACGCCTTGGGCTTCGCGGCAGAAGATGTCCGCTCCCACCGGTCCGATCCGCGGGACCTGTTGCAGCAGCTCGCGGATTCGGTCGGCGTCCCCCTCGGCTGCGTCGCGGAGCCGGCGCAGGTCTCCTCGGTAGCGGTCGAGGACGAGTTCCGCGCCGTCGCCCAGCGCGGTGGCCGTGCTCTCGTCGTAGCGGCGGTAGTGGGCGCGGCCGAGTGCGTCCACCCGCTCCTGCCAGGAAGCGTTGGCCATGGCCCTTGGTGTGCGCATTCCGGCGCCGAACAGCTCGCGGGCGGCGGCCACCGCGATGTCGGCCTTGATGCGTACCGAGAAGAGCACGCACAGCGCGAGCAGCTGATACAGGGGCGCGGGTGTGTTCCGCAGCTTGATGCCGGCTTCCTCGGCGTGGGTCTGCCCGTATGCGTCCATCAGCCGTCGTACGGTCGTGCGCTGCTGCTGTGTCATGGCGTCTGGCCTGCCTCGTCACGGATGAGTGCGGTGAGCACGCCGCGGCCATCGCGAGGGAGCGAGGCCGAGGCGGGGCCTGCCCTGGCTTGTCCCTTGAGCAGTCCGTCGACGGTGGCGAGGGTCCAGCGGCGGGCCGTGAGGTCCGGATCGTCGAGGTCGCTCCAGGCCGGCGGGGCCGTGACGGGGGCGCCGGGGCGGGCGCGGACGGCGTAGGGGGCGACGGCTGTCTGCGCGCACCCCCGCATCCCCGTCCACCGCATCCCGACCCGGCCGCGCAGCGGCGTGATGCTGCGGGTCCCCTCCATGTCAACGATCCGTGCACCCGGGCGACAGCCCCGAGCCGTCGCGGACAGCGCGAGCCGCTGGGCGACCTCGAGCGGGTGTCAGTCGGTCGGCTCCTGAGGCTTGGCGTTGCCCGGGCCGGCAGCGGGTTGCTCGCCCTCCTCGCGCGTGCCCTCGTGGCTGCGGCGCCGGGGTCTTTCGGCCGCGGCGTCCGGGAGGTCGGGGGCGGACGGGCCCACGGGCGGAAGGTCGGGAGTGACGGCGTCGCGCTTCTCCGGCACACGATCCGGAAGTTCAGGCTCCGGCGGGGCACTGTGCATGACAGGACTCCTTGGACACGGGCCCGGAGGAGCAGGGCACGACAGCGGGTAGCTACCTGTTGTCCTGCTCTCGTGGCCGGGCTCTGCCAGGTCCGCACTGGGGTGGTCCATGCCCGCAACCACGAAGTCCTGCAGACCCGGTTGTGCCCCGATCGAGAGCGGGTGTCTCCATTACCAGTAGTGCTTGCGTCCGCCGACGGAGTGCCCGACGGCGCCCAGGATCCAGAGGATGACTCCGATGACGACGAGGATGGCGCCGATGGTCCACAGGATGCTGATTCCCGCGACGAAGCCGATGACCAGGAGAATGATGCCGAGGATGATCATGGCCACCTCCGATTTCTGTGACTCTCTTTCCAGCCTAGGCGCGTTTGGCAGTGTCGGCGTGTTGTGCCTGGTAGGTGCCGCGCCGGTTCCGGCGCGCCGTTCGGCACGCAGTGGGAGCAGCGTGCCCGGGTACCGACCGGGACCGGGTTCGAGGCCTCCGGCGGCTTACGGGGCTCGGGCCCGGAGGACGACGCGGATGCCGGGGGGCCACCGTGCCGAGCCCCACCGTCCGGGCATCGGCCGTGAGGAGCAGATCCACCCCGACGACGAGTTGCGGAAGAATTCCGAGGACCGCTGACGTCAGCGTGAACAGGCACCACCCGGGCGGGCAGGGCCCCACCCCAGAGCACCCTCACCGACGAACGGCATGACGGCAGCGGCCGAGGGTTCTGTGAGCGTGCGGCACGATGCATCCGAGCATGGCTTGTTTCACGAGAACGGGCTCTGCACAACGTGGCCGAGCACCACGAGGGCGACGTCCTTCGCGCTGGAGCCGGGCGCTTGCGCCCAGAACCTCTTACGCCGTTCGCACCTGCGCGTATGGAACGCGTGAAGAGTGGCGGGGCGGGCGTATGGAACGCGCCAAGGGTGCTGGTGGCCGGATCGTGCGGCTCCGACGCTGTCCTCACTTTGCCCATTCGGAGGGACCGGCGACATGGCCATTCACGTAGGAAAACCGACCGAAGCCGCTCAGGGGCCGGACCAGGAACAGCCTCCCGACACCCGCGCGGACGGAGCGGGGGACCGGCACCGGCTGACCGCCCTCCAGGGCCTGGCCGCACTGTCGCTCGACGCGATGGCGTCGGTGGCGTACGGACCCGAGTCGATCGTGCTGGTCCTCGCGGCGGCCGGTGCCTACGGGATGGGCTTCACCCTCCCGGTCACCCTCGCCATCGCCGCGCTGCTGGCCGTGCTGGTGGCCTCCTACCGGCAGGTGATCGCGGCGTTCCCTGACGGCGGAGGCTCGTACGCGGTCGCCAAGCGGCATCTGGGCCGGCGTACGAGCCTCGTCGCGGCGGCCTCACTGATCCTCGACTACGTCCTGAACGTCGCCGTGTCCGTCACCGCCGGTGTCGCCGCGCTGACCTCGGCCTTCCCCGGCCTGCACGGCGAGCGCGTGTGGATCTGCCTCGGGGTCCTGGTCCTCGTCACCGCCGTGAACCTGCGCGGGGTCGTGGACTCGGCCAAGGCGTTCCTGGTCCCGACCGCGCTCTTCGTCGGGTCCATCCTGGCGATGATCGCCGTCGGGCTGTTCCGCGACGGCCCGGCCAGTACGGCGTCCGCCGCCGGGCACGCCTCCGCGCTCGGGGAAGGCGCCACCGCAGTGGGTGCGCTCCTGCTGCTGAAGGCCTTCGCGGCCGGCTGCTCCGCGCTGACCGGCGTCGAGGCCGTCGCCAACGCCGTACCGTCCTTCCGGGCGCCGGCCGCCCGCCGCGCCCAGCGCACCGAGGTGGCCCTCGGCGCCCTGCTCGGCGTGATGCTGATCGGGCTGTCGGTGCTGATCGGCCGTTTCCACCTCCAGCCGGTGGAGGGCGTGACCGTCCTCGCCCAGCTCGCGGACGCCTCCTTCGGGCACAACGCGGCCTTCTACATCGTCCAGTTCGCCACCATGGTGCTGCTGGCGCTCGCCGCGAACACCTCCTTCGGCGGGCTGCCGGTGCTGATGAGCCTGCTGGCCCGCGACAACCACCTGCCGCACTTCTTCGCCCTCAAGGCCGACCGCCAGGTCCACCGCCACGGCGTGGTCTGGCTGGCCCTCGTCTCCGCCCTCCTGCTCGGCCTCTCCGGCGGCGACACCAACACCCTCGTCCCGCTCTTCGCCATCGGCGTCTTCGTCGGCTTCACCATCTGCCAGGTCGGCATGGTCCGGCACTGGTACGGCGAACGCCCGCAGGGCTGGCAGGCCAAGGCCGCCCTCAACGCCTTCGGCGCCCTGCTGACGGGCATCTCAGCCGTCGTGGTCACCGCGACCAAGTTCACCGAAGGCGCCTGGCTGATCGTCCTGGCCCTGCCGCTGATCGTCCTCGGCTTCGAGAAGGTCAACCGGGCCTACGCGCAGATCGGCGATCGCCTCGAACTGGGCCGCGTACCGCAGCCCCCGCACCGCGCCCGCTCGCTCGTCGTCGTCCCCGTCTCCGGTCTGTCCCGCCTGACCTGCCAGGCCCTCACCGCCGCCCGCTCGCTGGGCGACGAGGTCCTCGCGGTCACCGTCACCCACCCCGCGGCCGAGGACCGGGCCGCCGCCGAAGCCCTGCGCCGGGACTGGGAGTTGTGGAACCCGGGCGTGGACCTCGTCGAAGTCGCCTCCGAGACGCGCTCCCTGGGCCGCCCGGTCTCCGGCTACGTACGGAAGCTGGCGCAGACCCACCCGGACACCCAGATCACCGTCCTCGTCCCGGAGGCCGAACCCGCACACCTCTGGCAGCGGATCCTCCAGAACCAGCGCGGCTCCGTCGTCGCCCACGCCGTCCGCCGCGACACCGACGCCGTCATCTGCCGCCTCCGCTTCCGACTCGGCGCCCCGACCGGACCCCAGGTCCCTGACGCATCCTTCACGAGGCCTTGACGGGATCAGGTGCACAGCCGTCAGGAAGGTGCAAACAGCTTGCCGGGTAGGGCCGTTGGGTGTGCACGACCCGGTAGGTTTCTGCCCGTTCCACCGCCGGGGACCCCAACGTCACACGACGAGCCGGAGGGGGTCCCACAGGGGACGGGTCCCCGGCGGTGCATCCCCCGTTCCGGCTGCGCCGATCCCACCAGAAGGTCTCTCCATGCTTCCCGCTGCCACCCGGCAGACACCTCCCGTCCCGTCGCCGTCACAGGCACCGTCACAGGCACCGGTCAACCGGCCGCCCAGAAGGCGCCCGGCGCCGCGCCCCCTGCTGGAGTCGATCCGGCCGGCGGCCTCCCTCCGCGAGGCCGTGCGTCAGCTCCGTCCCCGTGAACTCGTCCGCAAGCCAGTGCTGTTCGTGGTAGCGGTGGGTTCCGTACTGACCACCCTCTCGGCGCTCATCCACCCGTCGGTCTTCACCTGGGTGATCAGCGTCCGGCTCTGGCTGACGGTGATCTTCGCGAACTTCGCCGAGGCCGTCGCGGAAGGCCGCGGCCGGGCCCAGGCCGAGTCGCTGTGCAGGGCGCCGCCCGTGGGGGGTCGGGCCGGTGCGACCGCGTGCCGGTCAGCCGTCGCACACCACATGAGCCGTCCGGTCCCGGTTCCCGGCGGGGAACACCGGGGCCGGGCGGCTCGCGTGGTGGGGGCGGCCGGGTGGGCCCGGCTGCCGGAACCCGGTCGGACCTCCCGCCGCGAACCTGCCTTCTCGGACGGCTCCCCTGTGGGGGCGGCCTCCGTCCGGGCCGCCCCCGCGCTTCGTCTTCCATCCTGCGAGGAGGCACACCGGGTGATCGAGCTCGACCCTTCCGGCCTTCCTGCCCTCGCCCGCTGGTTTCCCGTCGGGCAGCCGGGTGTCGCGGCCCTCGCCGAGCACGTCCTGGCCACCGGGAACGGCCGCTGGTGGGCCGACCGGCCCGACGCGCCCCGGGTGGTCGCCGTCTCGTGCGGGAACCGTGCCGTCCTGCGGGGGGACGCGCAGGGGCTCCCCCCGGCAGCGAGTCGTGCCGTCTTCTCCCGGGTCGAGGCCCGGCACTGGATGGTCTACGTCAAGGGGAGCCCCCGCTGCCGGTGCGTGTGCCGCGAGGTGTGGCCGTACGGAGGCTGACGGCCGAGGACGCGCCCGCGCTGGCCGGTGTCGCGCCCGAGGCGTCATGGATCCACGCGACGTGGGGCGGGCCCCACGGGCTCGCGGAGTCGGGGGCCGCGTGGGGCGCCTTTCGGCGCGGGCGTCTGCTCGCGGTGGCGTGTACGTACCTCCTGGGCAGCCGGTACGAGGACGTGGCCGTCCACGCCGAGCCCGGCCACCGCGGTGAGCACCTGGCCCTGGCCTGCGTGGGCGCCCTGTGCGGGGACATCGCGTTCCGGACTCGGCACTCGCCGCTGGGTCAAGCTCGCCCCGTGCCTCAGCCGTTGCTGTGCAGGTGGAAGCCGCGGTCCTCGATCACCGGGAACGTTTCCTCCGCAGCGGCGAGCCACGCATCGATCTCGTCGTGGGAGGACTGGACGGCGCTGATCAGTGCCATGACGGCGTCGAGCTTCTGCCTGCCGACGTTCAGGCGCAGCTCCTCAAGCGAAACTTCCTGGTACGGCATGCACAGCTGCCAGAAGAAGCGCATCAGGTAGCGGCACTCCTGCGGATCCCGGTCATCCGCGAGGCGACTGTGAACGACTGCTTGGACGCACTTCCGCTGGCCATCATCGCGAAAGCCGTCCCTCAGGTCAGTCAAAGTCACGGTCGGACACTACCAACTGCGCGCACGCACCGGCTCTGTGGTGTTCCCGGTGAGGTCGGCGCCGGGCATCGCAGCCGGCCGTGGCGGGGGTGGTGGTGCACAGGCGGCTTGCCACGGTCCGCCGGTGGTGCGGCGGTTCGCTCGCGGGGTGCGGCGTGGCGGGCCGGTCGGCCGACAGCCGGGCGGTGAAGCGGGGCCAGGCGATCAGGACGATGGGGTAGATGGCGTAGCCGATACGGGTGGCCGGGGACAGCGCTATCGCCAGGAGCAGCCCCAGGGCCAGCCTGTCGGCGGCGGCGACGGTGCTCCGCGGCGGGCGGACCAGCAGCGACACCCCCACACCCACCGCGCTCAACGCGATCAGCGCCGTGGTCACCGCCTTGCCGTGAGGAAGCAGCAGAACGATCAGGTGCCCAAGCAGCGGACTCTGGGCGGAGGACGCCGTGGGGCCGAGGCCCAGCGGGTAGAGGACGACATTCTGGTAGAAGGCGCTGGTGTCGACCAGCACCGCGGGCACGATGGCCAGTGCGGCCGGCCCGGCGGCCGCTGCCGTGCACCTGAACGCGGCGCGCTTCCCGCCCCGCACCGCGAGTACGGCGACGATCACCGGGATGGCCGGCCAGGCCGTCCACTTCAGAACGGCGGCTACGCCCACGACCAGGCCCGCGCGCCCGGCACGACCCCGCTGTGTGAAGGCCAGGGCCAGGCAGAGCAGTCCGATGACCGGCGGGTCCACGCCGCCGATGCTCAGGGGCAGTGCGACGACAGGACAGGCGATCAGCCACAGGGCGCCCGTCAGCCCGGCGGTGGCGCCGCGCGCGGTGCCGCTCGACCCCGTGGCGAGGCCCCCGCGCCCGGTCAGCACCCGCACCGCTCCCGCCACGGCCGCGAGGAACCCGACGAGGAACCACACGCGGGCGCCGGCGAACGGGGTGTCTCCGAACAACAGGTGCGGTATCCCGAAGATCGCCATGCCGGGAAGGTAGGGATTGAAGTCCTGTACGGCGTGCGGCGCGGGGTTGTACGGAGTTCCGGTGGAGAACAGCAGGTCGGCCGCCCGTTCCACGACGCCGACCTCCATCTGCGCCCTGCCGATCACCGACAGGTACAGCAGCGGTACGGCCGCCGCACCGGTGACGGCGACCACGGCGGGAGTGCGGGCCCACGGCGTGGACGACCGCGCCGCGACCAGGGCCGCGCAGGCGTATCCCGCCGCGCCGACCAGGCCCCACACCTTCTGCGAGGTGTGGTCGGGAGACGCCAGCCCCACCACGAGTGCCGACACCGCGCACGCCAGCAGTACCAGCCGGTCCCACCTTCGTCCGCCGGCGAAAGGCTTGGCTGCGGACCGGGACCGGGACCGGGGCTCCTGTTTCCGAGCAGCTTGCGACATCAGGCATCAACCTTTGAAGAAGAGGCGAGGACATGAGGGCATGACGAAGTGAGGGTGGGGTGAGGGTGAGGGTTCCGGAGGGGTTCGCATCACGGCTTCGAGAGGCGTGGCAGGGGCCAGCGACAGCGACAGCGACGGTGACTGGCGGGAGCCGGGTTGCGGTGGACCGGCCCGTGACGGGGGTGCGCGTCCCCCGGTGTGGAGGACGCGCACCGCACCGCACGTAAGGGTCGTACTCCGGAGCCGGATACATGCCGCACGGGCCCCGCCTGGACCGGGAGTTCGTACCGGCCGCCGGTGCGCCGGTGCGTGGCGCGCCAGGGCGGGTGGGGACGGCGTGGACCGGCACTCATACGGCGCGGTGCTTACGAGGCAGCGCCTACGAGCCGCAGGGCGGCGGTCAGCCGGTGGTGCTTGCGCCGCGCGGGGTGCCGCCCGTACGGCTCTTCAGCACGCGGTACGAGGCGAAGACCAGTACGGCGACGATGGCGCAGGTGAGGGCCGTCGCCGTGAGCTGGAGGGGCCAGTAGTGGGCGAGGGGGTGGAAGTCGCGGTAGTAGCCGACGGCGTCGAGCTTGTCGTACGCGGCGCGGCAGTCGGGGAAGATGTCGCCGCCGCAGTAGGGGTTCGGCAGTCGGGCGCCGGTGGAGGTGAGGATGCCGTCGTCGACGGCGATCCCCGCGCCCGACGGAGCGTCCTGCGCCCGGCTGCGTACCTGGGTCACGCTGGGCCACAGGTAGGGCAGTGCCGTGTGGACGATGGCGAACACACCGGTCGTGGCGACGACGGAGGTGCCGAGGGCGGGCAGGGAGCGGCGCCAGAGCAGACCGACCAGGACTCCGACGGCGAGGCCCAGGAGGGCCAGGGCGACCGTGAGCGGCCCGCCCGAGTAGAAGGTCGTGAAGTCGGACCAGGACTTCGCGGTGTCTATGCGGCCCTTCCCGGCCGACCAGGCGAGGTGGTGCAGCGCGACCACCAGTGCGGTGCCTGCGACGACGAGGGTGGCCGGGAGGGCGAGTTTGGCGGTGAGCCAGCGCACCGGGGAGACCGACTGGGCCCAGGTGAGTTGAGCGGTGCCGGTCTCCAGTTCCCTGCTGGTCAGGGTGGCCCCGGCCCAGGCCGCTACGAGGAAGGGGAGGGCGAGGACGGCGAAGGTGGTGGCGGAGTAGACCTCCTTGTAGCGGATGATCGCGGGCTGGTCGTAGGCGCACTTCGATGCCCCGGCGCACGCGTTGTACTGCTCCCACGCCGCCGCGGAGGCGTCGGTGAGCGGGCCGCCCAGCCACAGCAGTGCGGCCGAGAGTACGACCACGATGCCGACCCAGACGCGCAGCGCCGGCCGGTGCAGGCGCAGCAGCCACCGGGCCAGACGGGGCGCGGGGGACGGATGCCGGGTGGCCGGGGGAGCGGTGGGGGCAACGGCGGTCATGCGGGCTCCTCCTGGGGCATGGCGGAGGCGGAAGTCGCTTCCTGGGGTGTGGGGGAAGCGGAGGCAGAGGCGGACGCGGGGCCGAGAGTGAGCGGGGGCGCCGCCGGGTTGCGCAGGTGGGCGAGGACCAGCGCCTCCAGGGACAGGTCGTTCGTCTGCCAGCCGACGGGCAGCGGGCCTGCGGGGCGGACGAGGGCGGTGACCTGGCGGCCGGTGATACGGGATTCCACCGTGGTGTGCGGGGCCAGGTCGAAGTCGGCGCCGGTGGCGGCCTCCCGTGCGGGCCCGGTGATCAGGGAGTGCACGGCGAGCAAGTCGTCGATGTCACCCGCCAGACGCACCCGGCCGTCGCCGATCAGCAGCAAGTGGTCGCAGGAATCTTCCAGTTCGGCTATGACGTGCGAGGACATCACGATGGTGGTGCCGTACCGCGCGGCCGTGGCCATGAGCGTGCCCATCAGCTCGTGCCGGGCCAGCGGGTCGAGGTCGGCCACCGGCTCGTCCAGCAGAAGCAGTTCCGGCCGCTTGGCGAGGGCGAGGGCGAGCGCCACGCGGGTGCGCTGGCCGCCGGACAGCGAGCGGACACGGGCGCCGAGGTCCAGGCCACCGCCCGCCGCGACCCGCTCCGCGGTGTCCGCGTCCCAGCTGTCGGGGTTGAGATCGGCGCCCATGCGGAGCGTCTCGGCGACGGTGAGCTGCGGGTACAGCGGCTTGTCCTGGGAGACGAAGCCGATCCGCGGCCGCACGTGGGCCGGGTGCCCGCCGAGCACCGTGATCGAGCCCTCGCCGGGGGCGATCAGCCCCGCCGCCAGGGCGAGCAGCGTCGACTTGCCCGCGCCGTTGGGCCCCACGAGCGCACTGACACGTCCGGCCGGCAGCTGAAACGTGCAGTCACGCAGGGCCCACCCGCCGCGCCGCGGGAACGCCTTCCCCAGCCCGGTTGCCTCGATGGCACTGCTCGTCATCGGTGATCCTGTTCCTTCTCGGTGGTATCGAAGTGCTCGTCCAGCACGGCAGCGAAGAGTGCCGCCACGTCATCCCGCTCCAGGCCGGCGGTCCGGGCGCGCGACGCCCACTCGGACAGCTCGCCCCGCAGCGGTGAGTCACTCGGTGTGGCACCGAGCGACCTGCGCACGAAGGTGCCGAGGCCTCGCCGGGCCTCGACCAGGCCCTCGCGTTCCAGTTCTCGGTAGGCCTTGAGCACAGTGTTCGGGTTGACTGCCGTGGCCTCCACGACCTCTCGGGCAGCCGGAAGCTTGTCGCCCGGCTCCAGCAGGCCCAGGCGCAAGGCCTGCTTGGTCTGCTGGACGATCTGCACGTAGGTGGCAACCCCGCTGCGCCGGTCGATCCGGTATTCGATCATCCCGGCAAACACCCTTTCACTATTTGAGTAGTGAATAGTGGATCGAGGGGGGTGCGGATGTCAAGGAGAGCGCCGTCCACCCCGTGCATACGACCCATGCACACGACCCATGCAGGCGTCCTCGGCAGGACGAACGAATTTGCTTCCTTCCGCGACCCGTAGGACGCTCAGCAGCAGCCGGACCGCCCGTAGCCCTCGCCGCAAGGGCCGCGGCTTGCCTCGCAAAGCCGCGCCGAGCCCGGTACGGGGCGGGGGGCCGCCGACGCCATGGGCCGCCGGCGCCGTGGCCCCGGTCGTGACCCGTTGGAGGAGCACATGGAAAACGCTGAGCCCCAGCGGCGATCGCACCCCGATGCGGGAGGGCCGGGGGAGGGCACGGACGGTCTGCGCGAGCGCGGGTTCGTCCGCTACGGCGCTGAGCAGCTCGGTATCCCGGCCGGGTCCGCCGCGGACGACTTGGCCAGGATCAAGGAGGTCTTCGCGGCTCTGCCGCCCGACCCGTACGCTCCGGGAACGAACCGGTTCCGCCGGTACTCCCATGCCGTGTACCTGCCGTGGAAGGACGAACTGTCCTGGATCCCCGGAACCCCCGACCCCGTGCACGGTACGGTCACCGACTTCTCCCAGGGCGACGGAGACCCCGAGCACCCGCGGACGCGGCGCGTGCTGCCCGACATCCCCGGGGAACTGTGCGGCAACGCCCTGCTGTTGCGACTCCTGCGCTGGGACATCGAGCAGGTCCTGTCCATGAGGGACCTGGGGAGACGGCCGCTGTGGGCCGGAGTCCACCTGATCAGACTCGGCGTCGACCGTCCCGGCCAGCTCGCCGTTTCCTCCCCGAACTGCTTGCACCAGGACGGAGGCTCGGCCAGCACGTTCACCTTCGCCCACCTGATCAGCCGTACCAACGTCACCGGCGGGCAGAACGTCATCGCGACACCGGGCAGCGCAGGCCTCCAGCCCGAGGACCCGTGGGCGGACATCCACGCCGACTTCACCCTCACCGACCCACTGGATGGCTACGCCGTCCACGACCACAGGGTCAGCCACTACGTCGGCCCGGTCCGCGCGGGCTCCGAGCCAGGTCCGGGCGAACGGTCCATCGTCATCGTCGGCCTCGCCCCGTACGTCCCCCAGCTGTGACACCGGCACCCGCCGAGCCCGCCGCCCGCGCGCCCAACGCCCGTACGGCACAACGGTCGTCGGGATACCGCCCGCCGATTTCTTGATCATTCCGGGCAACCGATCAGGCCCCCCGTCGGTCGTACAGGAGTCGGGCGTACTCGAACGTCCGACCCATGCGACACGAGGGGGACCATCTTGATGCGGTTGAACCGCACGCACAGCACTGCAGCGCAGCGGATCGGAGCGGCTCTGGCCGTGGGAACGGTGGTGTTGGGCGCCGCGACCAGTGCCCAGGCCGCGCCGGTGCCGAGCCCGGTGGCGCCGGCCACCGAGGTCGGCAAGCAGGGCCCGAACCAGCCCGAGGGCGACCCGGACCCGTTCGGCGGACTCGTCACCTCCGAGGAGCTCCTCGACACCACGGTCGAGAACGGCCAGAAGCAGAGCCTCCGGCTGGGCTTCAAAGTCACCGGCGACAAGCCCGTCCAGGGGGCGGAGCTGGGCGTCCACCTGCCGCCGGGCCTGGAACTGAATGCTCAGGAACGGCCGTCGAACTGCGAACACTTCAAGGTCGACCCGGTGCGGGAGTACCGTGACGAGTACCTGTTCTGCAGTTTCACCGGCACCTTCGAGCCGGGTAAGTACTACCGCCTCGACACGGGGCTGAACATCACCGCGACCCCGGAGCTCTGGCGGGACCTCTTCTACGTCACCTGGACCCCGGGCGGCAAGCCGGTCTACAAGCCGCAGCAGGGCGGGGTCAAGGGAACCGCCGCCGCTGTCAAGGTCATACCGTCCGAGGCGTTCAAGGAGTGGCGCTTCTGGGGTCGCGAGGTGCCGGTCGGAAACCCGGCGAACCAGGTCGACTTCACCGTGGACGGGGCGACCGGCAGCGGCCCGGCCGGCGGCCAGGTGCTGCTCAACCCGGGCTGGCAGATCAAGGGCACCGCTTCGGTCGCCACCACGGCCCTCGACGACACCGTGGTGGAAGCAGAGTTCGTGCTGCCGCCCGGCATCAGCTTCGTCGGTGGCCGCCCGGGCCCGGAGGGCCGCCGGGTGTTCGGCGGGACCGGCCGCTCGGTCAAGGGAACCTTCAAGATCGAGCCGTGGGTCAAGCCGGGCACCTACCACGGCGAGTACCGGTACAAGACCGACCGAGGTCCCGGCCGTCTCAACATCGCCGACATCGACCGTGACCTCGGCAACAACTCGGCCGGGCTCACCATCACCGTGACGCCGGCCGACGGGGCGCAGCCCGGCCCGTCGACGTCCGCCACGGCCTCGGCCTCCCCGAGCCCGTCCGCCTCGACCGCGCCCTCGGCCTCCGCCTCCGCGAGCACCGCCCCGGGCACCGGCAACACCCCGGCCCCGAACGGCGGTACCGGCGGCAACCTGGCCAACACCGGATCCGCCGCGCTGGCCGCGGGCGGACTCGCCGCCGCGGCCGTGACGCTCGGCGGAGCCCTGTACGCCATGGCCCGGCGGCGCCGTTCGGCGTAACGGCACACGCCGTACACGGCCCACACGCCGTGCACGGCGCCACGCCCGCGAGGGACGCCGGCGAGTCCCGTGCGGGGGCACTTCAACGCCCCCGCACGGGACGACTCGACACCGCTCACCGGTCCGGGGCCACGGCGGCAGCCGGTCGTTCCGCCGCTGGCTCGATCCGCTGGACGGCCCCTAGAGCAGGGAGAGTTCCCGCATCGCATCGCGCTCGATACGCGCGAGTTCACGAAGGACGGAGCCGGCCTCCACGAGATGGTTCGCGTCGCCGGATTCGCCTGCCGTCGCGATGAGCGCGGCCACCTGTGTCCAGAGGGCGGCGGCCTCGGCATACAGGCTGTGACCCGTGCGCAGGTGCCTGCTGTCGATGAGCTGGGCGCACTCGGCGAGGAAGTCCCGGTAGAGATTGCGGAACAGGGCGCCGCCGGTGCCGGCCCTCTCCATGAGGACGGCGGCCTGCGCCAGGTCCTGGCGCGGGTTGTCGCTGCGCTGAAGCCATTTCGGCACGTGCGCCGCGGTCTTCTCGATGCCGCGGTGGCCCAGGTTCGCGATGGGCGGGTGCAAGAAGGCGTCGGCGCAGGCCTTGATCGCGGGGATGATCCGGTCGTGCGGTGGCGTCAGGCCGATGGGTGCCGTGATGGTGAAGGAGCGGTTCTTGGCGGTCATGGGGCCGCGCTCGGCCCTGGCTCTGGCCAGGCTGGCGAGACTGGTCGAGACGGCTCCCCCCTGTGGGGCGGTGTCCACGAGGTGGGCGTCCTGCTCGTCGTAGCCGTACATGGCCACGACGTGCCCGCCGAAATGGACCTTGGTGCTGAAGTAGTCCAGGTGGTAGCTGTCGAGCTGAAGGCCGACCGGCCGACCGGCATCGATGGGCGCCGCCACGTTCTGCCACGCCTTGCGCGGGGAGGTGGTCTCCGCGACCAGAAGCTCGAGTCCGAGTACGCCGGTCAGGTTCTTGGTGAGCTCGAACGGCTTGACCCGGCCTCCCAGGAAGGGAAAGCCCATGCTTTTGCTGTCCCAGTAGATGAAGGACAACCCGGAGCCGAGCCCGAACAGCATGGGCTCGGACAGGTCGAGTCCCTCGTGCCGCAGCAGCACGCCCAGCGCCGTCGTCTCACAGTGCTGCATACCGCGGACATCAGTGTCCTTCACCATGGCCATGCCGTGCATTCTCCTCTTCACCGGAGACGACACGCAGGCAGTCGTGTCGGATCCCCGCCTGCCGAGCGGCCCGACCGGAGGATTCCGATGGGGCGGAGACCGTTGATCGACTGAAACGCCCACTGCTGGTTGGTCTGTCCGGAGCCGAGGCAGGACCACTGGAAGACGTTGACGCCGTCGCCGGTGGCGCCGGTACCGCCCTCGACGTCCAGGCACTTGCCGCTGTGCACGGCCCGGATGAAGTAGGGCCCGTACGTGACCTGCGCCCTGTTCTTGTCCACATCGTCGAAGGTGGTGAGCGGCCTCAGGCCCGGGGCCGGTACGCCCGCGGCGCCGGCCGTCGGTGCGAGCAGGAGACCGCTGAACAGCACAGCCGCCACAGCGGCTGACGCGCGTCGAAAGAACGTCATCTCGATCCCTACCGTGGCTGGCGGTGGAACGGGTTTGCCCGATCGCGCCCGGATGGTGGGCAACCGTCCGCCCCAGGGTCAACAGCGCCTCCCGGTGCGCTGGCCGGATCACCGCCCGCCCCCTTTTGCCCGTCACCTTCCGCTTGGTGCCCCGGCCGACGAAGGCGGGTCAGGGGGAGCGGAGCCCGCTCACGCAGCCGGCGATGAACGCCTTCTTCTCGGGGCCCTCGTCGTAGTCGGTCCGGGCGGCGAATTCGCACAGGACTTCAGCCCTGGCCTCGCCGACGTTCGGCCAGGCACCCTCCTCGTGGAGCAGGACCCCGGACTCCCGTCCGTCCCGGTACTCGGCCGTTTCCTCCGGCTGAGTGTGAGTGCTGGAGGAGCAGTTCACCAGGGCCGCGGCCAGTGCGGCCAGGACCCCGGCGCGCGCCAGGCAGCGTGCTGCGCCTGTGTCCCGTTGGTTCCACGACACGATTCCCCCACCCCACGAACTCTTTGAGTTTTCGCAGGTCAAGCTACAGGCCGCAGGGCCTGGGGCTGTCGGCGCCGGTTGGGGCGGTGGTGCCGGCCCGCCCGGACGGCGGGGCGTGCGGCCCGGCCGGGGTCAGCCGCCACCCTGGAAGGCCCACAGCACGATCGCCACCGTGTACAGCACGAAGGTGGCCAGGTGTGCGTAGACCAGGGAGATCAAGGCGCCGACCCCGCCCAGGACCAGGCCGCGGGTTCTCGTGTCCCGGTGGGCCGAAGGCCGCCAGGAAGCCGCCACCAGGGCCAGCGGAACGAGGTACGGCAGGGCCAGCCACGACGGGGCGTGGATGAGCGGGGAGGAGTGGTAGCCCCACGCACCGCCCAGCATCGCCGCCAGGGTGAACAGGGCCGGGGCCAGCCACCACGGCGAGTCCAGAGGGCGCTCGGCCGGAGGTACCAGGGCAGGAGTCTCTTTCACACCCCCATTGCACCGCCCGCCCCGCGGTCTCGGCATGGGGTCACGTACTCAGTTCGCCCGGTCCGCGTACCCAGCGGCCACTTGAGGGCGGCGCCGTGTACCCGACGAAACCAGCTGCTGCCAGAAGAGCGCGGCGTCGTGGAAGACGTGGACCGGTCCCGACGGGGTGTCGTGATGTGGCGTGCAGCGCCTGCGCCACTGGATGCGAGGCCCGGCGGCGTCAGGGGCGCGTCATGAAGTCCGGGGGCCGCGTCAGAAAGGCATCAGCATTCCGCCGCAGGTGCCGCCCCGGCCCTTTCATGGAGTCGGAGTCGGAGTCGGAGTCGTAGGAACCCTGGGGCTCGGGAGAGAGGAATGCGGCCGTGCGCAGAGTCGTGGTCGGTGTGAGCGGAACTCCGGGAAGCCTGTCCGCGCTGCACCGGGCTGCCGCGGAAGCGCGGGTGCGGGGCGCCGAGTTGTGGGCCGTCATGGCCTGGCAGGCTCCCGGAGGTGAGCTCGGAAGCCGCAGCTCCTGCAACGTCACGGCCCTGACGGACTGCCGGGCCGCGGCCGTGGAACGGCTGCGCGAGGTACTCGACGGCGCGTTCGGCGCTGCGGGACCCGGCGTCACCCTGGCGGGCCTCACCGTACGGGCGACACCCGGCGCAGCCCTCGTGGACACCGCGCGCCGCTCCGAAGACCTCCTGGTGGTGGGCACCGGCTCCCGCACCCCGCTCCGCCGCCTCGTCCGCCCCTCGGTGGCGCGCTACTGCCTCGCGCACGCCGCCTGCCCGGTCCTGACCGTTCCGCCGTCCCCGCTCCAGGCCGAGCTGGAGGCGGTACACCGCCGCAACTTCTGGCGGCTTCCGCTGGATGCGCGGGAACTGACGCCATGAGCTGCGGACTTCACGGCCGACTCGGCGCCTTGACCTGCGACGTATGCGTTGGTCGGCGCCGGATCGGCATCAGGCTGCGGGCGGACCCACCGCGGATGGTCCGAAGAGGCCGTCGACGGGAACCGTCCACACCGCGGAGGGGTCGAATGGTGCGCCCGGCATCCCTGACGGACCTCCGCGTAGGCGCGGTGGCCCATGCCCTCGGCCCCTACGAGTGGCGAGGGCTCACCCCCCACATGGTCAGCCGCCGCGCGCTCGCCGCGAGGGACGCCCCCGGGACGACGGACCCGGTTCCGGTGTCCCGCCACGACGCGCGGATCGAGCTGCGCCGGGTGTCGGACGGGGACGGCTGAGACGCGGTGTCCGGGCCGGCGTCAGCGGCGGACCGTGCCCGTGATCCGGGCGTACCCGATGATGTGGCGGGACATCATGAACGCGGCAATGGTCGGCGGCGTGGACGCGGGCAGGCCGAGGGTGGGTACGTCGAGTGCGTACACGGTGATCTCGTAGTGGTGGGTGAGGTCGCCGATGGGCGGGCAGGGCCCCAGATAGCCCGCATTTCCTGAGTCGTTGACGCCGCTCACCGCGCCGGCCGGCAGCCCGGTGTCCAGGCCGGTGTGGCCGGCGGGGACGTCCCGGACGAGCCAGTGCCAGAATCCGGCTCCGGTGGGCGCGTCGGGGTCGAACATGGTGATCGCGTAGCTGCGGGTGGCCTGCGGAGCGCCACTCCACGACAGCCGGGGCTGTCGGTTCTCGCCGGTGCAGCCGAAGGCGTCGGCCCAAGTCTCGGCCGGGAGCGCCTCGCCGTCGCGCACATCGGGGCTGGTCACCGTGAAGCGTTCCGCCGAGGCGGGCACACCGCTGCGGACCTTGCCGTATCCGTACTCCGAAGGGTCGATCGGGGGAGTGGCGGGCGCGGCTGCCTCGGGCACGGCCACGGCCACGGCTACCCCGGTGGTGGTGAGCGGGGACTTCTTCATCGGATCCTCCTGAAGATCGGTGGTGAACCGATGTTCCCGAGCGCGCGGGCAGGCGGGAAGGCCCTCCGGATGCTGGTACCCGCCGTACCACCTTCCGCAGTGGACAGGGAGCTGCGGTACGGGGCGATGATGGGGCGTGGTGCATATACGAACAGGGCGAAACGAGGAGCTGGCGCAGTTCCTGCGGGCCATGCGGGAGCGGCTGCGGCCGGAGCAGGTGGGACTGGCGGACCAGGGACGTCGCCGTACGCCGGGTCTGCGGCGGCAGGAGGTCGCCCAGCTCGCTGCCGTCAGCGTCGAGTGGTACATCCGGCTGGAGCAGGGGCGGGCGAGCGCGCCCGGCGCCGCGGTGCTCGACGGCCTCGCCCGGGCGCTGCGGCTGTCGCCCGCCGAACACCGGCACCTGCACGTGATCGCCCGGGGCGAGGCGCCGGTGGCCCGCCCCGAGTGCCTGCCGGTGAGCGAGTCGCTGCGCGTACTGATGGACGGAATGCCGCTCCTGCCCGCCTACCTCGTCGACTTCAGGTTCGACGTCCTGGCTCACAACAGCGCCGCGGCCGCGCTGTTCGGCGAGGGCTTCGGCTCCGGCGTCGCCGACAACACGGCCCGGATGCTGTTCCTGTCGCCCCGCATGCGGGAGATGCAATTGGACTGGGCCCGGGTCGCCCGCGAGACCGTGGGCAACCTGCGCGCCACGCTCGCACGCCACCCCGACGAACCACGGCTGCTCGAAGTGATCGGGGAACTGCGCTCGACGGTGGCGGAGTTCGCCCTCTGGTGGGACGACCACACGGTCAGGCAGCGCGCTCACGGCACCAAGCGCATCAGCCATCCCGCAGTCGGCGAGCTGACCGTCCACTACGACACACTGGCCACCCTGGACGGGGCCGGACAGTCCCTGATCGTCCTCACGCCGGCCGACACGGCGGCCGAGGCGTGTCTGCGCGCACTGATGGCCGATCGCGCCGGCACCCTCGGCGGCCCCGGTCTGCACGCTCTGCCTGCTGCCCGGGCCCGGCACCCCGAGGTGCCCGGTGGCAGCGCGCAGCCCGCCCCGGCTCCCCGCCGCCGACCAAGCCGGCGGTGACCGCCCCCGCGCCACCGTGGCGGGATCACGCACCATGGGGGCGCTGCACACGGCGGTGGGCTCCGGTAGGGCGCTGTACGCCGCAATCTCCAACTACCCGGCCGAGCAGCATCGTGAGGCGGTGGCGATCCTGCGCGAGCTCGGCGTACCGGTACTGCTGAACCAGGCCCGCTACTCGATCCTCGACCGCACGCCCGAGGACGGACTGCTGGACGCGGTGGGCGACACCGGAACCGGCCTGATCGCCTACTCGCCGCTCGCCCAGGGCCTTCTGACGGATCGCTACCTCGCCGGCGAGGTGCCCGCCGGTTCACGGATGTCGGTCGGGCACTTCCTCAAGGAAGAGGCGCTGACCGGCGCCAAACTTGCGCAACTGCGGGGCCTGGGCGAACTGGCCGAGCGGCGCGGACAGAGCCTTTCGCACCTGGCGATCTCGTGGGTGCTGCGCGACCCCCGAGTGGTGTCGGTGATCATCGGCGCGAGCAGCGTGGACCAACTGGACCAGAACCTCGACGCGCTGCACGGGGGACCGCTGTCCGAGGAGGACCTCGCGGAGATCGATGCGCTGAGCCGCTGAACCGAACGATCCACAGGGGTTCAAAAGGCGGCGCCGGCGCCCCCGGGCGGTCCCGGAGGCATACAGTGGGCCCGTTCGCAGCCGGTCAATTGTGGATGGGTTTCGGTCAACCCGGAGTGCGGTTTTCGGCCCCGTGGTCGGATGTTGCCCTCTGCGGGATCCGGCGAGTGCGAGGCGCAGCATGGCAGCGACGACCGAAGAGCCCTTCAGGGCCCTGTTGGAAGCGGCACCGGACGCGATGGTGATCGTGGACGACGCCGGGGTGATCCGCCTGGTCAATGCCCAGACCGAGGCCCTGTTCGGCTACCCGCGCCAGGAACTCCTGGGGCGCCCCATCGACGTGCTGGTGCCCGAGCGGTTCCGCGGTCAGCACCCGAGCCACCGGCTCGGCTACGCGGCCAGCCGCCAGGTCCGCCCGATGGGGGCGGGACTGGAGCTGTACGGCCTGCGCCGCGACGGGCGAGAGTTCCCCGTGGAGATCAGCCTGAGCCCGCTGGAGACCCCCGAAGGGCTGCTGATCTCGGCCGCCGTCCGGGACGTCAGCGAGCGCCGGGCGGCTGAGGAGCGCTTCCGGGCCCTGCTGGAGGCGGCCCCCGACGCGATGGTGATCGTCGACGAGAGGGGCATCATCCAGCTGGTCAACGCCCAGACCGAGGCACTCTTCGCGTACGCGCGCGAGGACCTGCTGGGGCGGCCCGTCGAGGTGCTCGTACCCCACCGGTTCCGCGGCAACCACTCCGACTTCCGCGCCGGCTACTTCGTCAACCGGCAGGTCAGACCCATGGGGGCGGGGCTGGAGCTGTACGGGCTGTGCCGGGACGGGCGCGAGTTCCCCGTGGAGATCAGCCTGAGTCCCCTGGAGACCCCCGACGGGACGCTCGTCTCCGCGGCCATCCGCGACGTCACCGAACGCAAGGCCGCCGAGGAGATGCTCGCCCGGCTCTACGAGCAGCAGCGCCACGTCGCTCTCACCCTCCAGCGCAGCCTCATGGGTTCACCGCCGGACGTGCCGGGAATGCCGACTGCGAGCCGCTACTTCCCGGCCCGCCAGGGCGCCGGGGTGGGCGGGGACTGGTTCGACCTGATCCCGCTGGGCGGCGGCCGGGTCGGCGTGATGATCGGCGACGTGATGGGGCGCGGACTGGACGCCGCCGCCGTCATGGGACAACTGCGCTCCGCCTCCCACGCGCTGGCGAAGACCGGGATGCCGCCCTGGCAGCTGATGCGTGCCCTCGACGCGGTGGTGAGTGAACTCCCGGACCAGTTCGTCACCTGCTGCTACCTCGTCGTGGACGCGGACGCGGCCGAGATCACGGTGTGTTCGGCCGGACACCTGCCGGTCCTGCTGGCCGATCCCGGCGGCGAGGTGAGCCGGTTGCCGGTCGAGGTGAGCGTGCCGCTCGGCGTCGGTGAGGTTCCCCACCACGAGAGCCGCCACGCGGTCGCACCGGGCTCGGTACTGGCGCTCTACACGGACGGGCTGGTGGAGACACCGGGCAGCGACATCGAACGGCAGGTCGACGGGCTCGCCGCGGCGCTGGAGAAGGCCCTCGCGTCGACCGGATCCCTGGAAGCCGCCGCGGACCGGTTGCTGACGGACCTGCTGCCGGACGCCGACGACAATGCGGACGACGTCACCCTGCTCCTCGTGCGCATCCCCTCGACCCCTGCCACCGCGCGGACCCTCGTCCTGGACGCCGCCCCGAGCAGCGTGGCCGCGGGCCGGCGCTTCCTGCGCGCCACCCTGGAGGAGTGGGGCAAGGACGACGAGCAGCTGCGCGAGACGGCCTGTCTGCTGGCCTCCGAGCTGCTCTCCAACGCGGTGCGCCACGGCAGCGGACCCGTACGGCTGCGGATGCGGCAGGCCGGCCGGGAGCTGGGTGTCGAGGTCTGTGACGCGAGCCCGGTGCTTCCGCAGGCCCGCTTCGCCGCCCCGGACGCGGAATCGGGCCGAGGCCTGCTCCTCGTCGACTCCCTCGCCAGTTCCTGGGGCACGCTACCGACGGCGGACGGCAAGGCGGTCTGGTTCTCCCTGCCGCTACCCGCCCCGCGCCGCTCACAGCCGGCGGGGTGAGGCGAGGTGCGGCCACTGCTGCGCGCGGCGCCGTCGCGACGGGGGTCAGTGCCAGGCGGGATGCCCCTCGGTGGCGGCGCCGGTGGTGAGCGTCCGTTCGCCGGTCTTGTCCGCGCGCACGGCCCAGATCGCGGGCTTCTCGTACGGGCCGCGGACGAAGGCCACCCAGGTGCCGTCGGCGGACCAGGAGGGGTCCATCTCATGGGCGTCGGTGGCGACCAGTTCACGATCGTCACTGCCGTCGGCGTCCACGAGGCGGATGTCGCCCTGAGTCTTCGTGCCGTAGGTCCCTGCCGTGTAGGCGAAGGTGGTGCCGTCGGGTGACCACACCGGGTCGAGTGCCGGATGGGGCAGCCGGGTCACCTGCTGCGGGGCCCGGTTCGGGTCGGCGGGGTCGACCAGGTGGATCTGCCAGTTCTCGGGCCCCGTCTGCAGGCAGACCGCGATGCTCTTGCCGTCCGGCGACCACGCGGGATCCTCGACCTGGCCCCCGCCGGAGGTGAGCTGGCGGGCCGAGCCGTCGGCGACGCCGACCACGAACAGCTGCTGTACGCCGTCCTTCATGCGCAGTACGGCCAGCCGGCTGCCGTCCGGCGACCAGGACACCCGGCCGCCGGCGACGGAGGTGATCCGCCGGGCGTTGGAGCCGTCGGCGTTGGCGGTCCAGACGGCCGTGCCCTCGGAGGTGCTGCGGGTGAACGCGAACGACCTGCGGTCGGGGGACCACTGGGGCAGGGTGTCGCATGCGCCCCCGGCGATGAGCTGCACGGGCTTCTCCGTGGCGGCGTCCCGACACCGCCTCGGGCAGCCAGGAGTCACCGTCCGGGTGGCGGACGGTGAGGGTACCGAGGAAGGCGGTCGGGGTGGGCCGTGCCGCCGGGTCCTTGGACAGGCAGGCACCGATGGCTGCGCGGAGTTCCTCGGGCACCGCGGTGAGGTCCGGCTCCTCGTACACCACCTTGAAGTGCCTGGCCGCGGACGGGCCGTCGCCGAAGGGGGCGCCGCCCGCCGCCTGGGTGAGCACCACCCCCAGAGCGAACATGTCGACCGCGGGGGTGAGCACGCCACCGCCGGTGAGCTGCTCGGGTGCCAGGAATCCCGGCGTGCCGACCTGGAGGCCGGTCTGTGTCAGCGACGTTCCGTCCAGGGCGCGCGCGATGCCGAAGTCGATGACGCGCGGTCCGTCCTCCGCGACGATGATGTTCGCGGGCTTGAGATCGCGGTGGATGACCCCTGCGCGGTGGATCGCCTCCAGGGCCTCGGCAAGGCCGGCGGCCAGTACGGTGAGCGTGTCCAGGGGCAGCGCTCCGACGCGCGCCAGTACCGCTTGCAGGGTGGGACCGGGCACGAAGGCCGTCACCAGCCAGGCCGGCTCCCCGTCCGGGTCGGCGTCGACCACCGGCGCGGTGTGGAAGCCGCCGACCCGCCGCGCGGCCGCGACCTCGTCGGCGAACCTGCGCCTGAACCCGGGCTCGGTGCTCAGCTCGGGGCGTACGACCTTGACGGCGACCGCACGGCCGGACTGGGAGCGCCCCAGGTAGACCACGCCCATGCCCCCCTGGCCGAGCCGTCCCACCAGCCGGTAGCGGCCGTCGCCGAGCGAGGTGGGATCGCCCGTTTCGAGCGGCTTCATATGTCCCCCATATTTCACACCTTGCGCAATGAACAGCCTCTCCCTACCTGTCGCGCCGACCACCAGTCAAGCGAGGCCCTTGCGGAGACCCGACAAGGGTGCCTCCGGCAACCTGTCCCCCCGGCCCGACGCGGTCCTGTCGCCCTTCACGTACCGGGCCGCCGAGGTCTCGTAGGATGATCGGCTGACATGATCACGATCAAGGAAACCCAATGACTCGCACCAGCGAAGTGACCCCCCTTCCGCAGCCGTTCGGGCAGGATTTCGAGGCCGATCCCCACGCCGTATACGCACGGCTCCGCGAGGAAGGGTCCGTGCACCGGGTCGCGCTCCCCGACGGCTCGCCCGTGTGGCTGGTCACCCGTGAGGCCGATGTCCGCAGCGGGCTTGCCGACTCCCGGCTGTCGGTCAACAAGCGCCATTCCGGGGCCGGTTTCAAGGGTTTCTCCCTTCCTCCGGCGCTCGATGAGAACCTCCTGAACATGGACGCGGAGGATCACCTGCGGCTTCGCCGGCTCGTCTCCCAGGGGTTCACCCCCCGACATGTCGAGGGACTGCGGGACAGCCTCCAGAGCGCGATCGATGCCCTCCTCGACCGGGTGGTGGAGCAGATCGACCGCGACGGCCGTGCCGATGTGGTCGCGGAATTCGCCAAGCCGTTGCCGCTGCAGGTCATCGGGGACCTCTTCGTCGTCCCGCAGGTCGAACAGGAGCGGTTCTCCGGCTGGGTCGCCACCATGCTGGCCCCGTCCGGCCACGAGAGCCTCAGGGATGCGATCGGGCACATCCACCGCTACCTCGTTGACCTCGTCGCCCGCCGGCGCGGCGATCCGGGCGACGACATCCTCTCCGGCCTGATCGCGGCGCGCGACGCGGAGGACCGGCTGACGGAGAACGAGCTGGTCTCCCTGGCCTTCCTCACCCTGATGGCCGGCAGCGAGAACGTCCAGCACATGATCAGCAACGGCCTGTTCACCCTCTTGACGCACCCCGACCAGCTGGCCGCTCTGCGAAGCCGCCCCGAGCTGCTCCCGCAGGCGGTCGAGGAACTGTTCCGGTACGCCCATCCCAACCAGACCGCCATCCGCCGTTTCGCCACGGAGGAGATGGAGATCGGCGGGGTGGGGATTCCGGCGGGGGACACCGTGCTCTTCCTGCTGGCCTCCGCCCACCGGGACCCCGCCCGGTACGCCGTCGCCGAGGAATTCGACATCACCCGTCCGGATCAGGGCCACCTCGCCCTCGGTCACGGGCTCCACTACTGTCTCGGCGCGCCCTTGGCCCGTATGCAGATCACCCTCGCCCTCGCCGCCCTGCTGCGCAGGCTTCCCGGACTCCGGCTTGCGGCTCCCGCCGAGCAGCTCGTGTGGACCACCACCTTCCGATTTCACGCCCTGCGTGAGCTCCCCGTCATGGCGGGTCCGGAGGGTCCGGGTCGACTCGGGAGCGCGGCGGATGCGTAGCCGGCGCTGACGGCCGCAGCCGGGAGCTGTGTGATCGGAAAAGTGGGAGATTCCCGATTCGGACAGTGAACGTCTGTTTCGCGCCGGTTGGGGCGATCCGGGTGTCGGGTTGTCCGGTAAGTGCTGTGCTGGAGGGGCTGTGCCCGTCGGGGGCAAGCGTCGGACAGCGCACACAGGGGGTCTTCAGCGATGGCTTCTCTGCACTACGAAATACTCACCGATCCGGCTCCGCTCCAGGTGCCGGTCGCGGGCGAGGAACGCCAGGGATCGGTCTGCATCGTCGTCTCCAATCCGACCATGGACGAGGTGATCTGGTACTCCATCGAGGTCCGCGTGCCCTGCGGCCAGGCGGACGGTGACCTGACCGCGAATCCGAAGACGATCAGCGCGCGGGTCGAGCGGAACACCGCGACGAAGCAGGGCGAGGAGCCGATCGTCGCCTGGGACGACAACACGGGTGTCCTCACCGTGACCGCCCGCCCGAACGCGCTGTTCCGGGAGGCCGGCTCCATGGCCCTGGTCCTGGACGGCTTCCCCGTCTCCGGCGCAGCGGGACTGGTGCTGCTGCACGTGCTGGAGCGGGCGGCCAACGGCGCCAGGGTGCAGAAGAACCCCGTGACCCTGAGCCTGCTGAAGCAGCTGCCCAAGGTTCCGCGCAACTTCCGCGCGAAGCAGTCCCTGGTGGCCACGGGCCAGGACGTGGTCCTGCAGTGGGACGGGCCCGACACCCTCGTCTACCGGATCCAGGGCCCGGACGGCCCTCCGGAGACGGTCGCGCCGACGCCGGGCGCAACCGGCTGGCAGTGGTCGCCGGCGGCGGGCCAGGAGCCGAAGCGGGACGCCACGTACACCCTGATCGCCACCTCCCCGGGTGGGCAGCAGTCCGGGTACTTCCTCACCACCACCGTCCACCTGCGCAGCCCCGAGTTCGAGGGCGTCACCGCGACGGACGGTATCCACAGCCCGTGGGTCGAGGGCACGACGGACCGGGGCCGGATCGTCTTCACCACGCAGGGTGCCCGGATCCGCGACGCCGCCGACGGCCTCGGCACCCTCTTCGCCGCCACGACCGACGTCGAGACCGTGACCGCGGCGTGGGTCCGCGGGCGCGGGAGCGACGCCGGGTGGATCGGCTTCCCGTCCGACGGAATCAGGGTCGGCCGCGGTGGTGGAAGCGACTTGGGAACCGTGACGGCCGACAGGATCAGCGTGACCGGCATCAACACCCAGTGGGTGGGGGACCGGGACGCGGGCAAGGGATGGGTCGAGTTCCCGCAGTCGGGAGTGAACGTCCGCAAGGACGGAAAGCAGGACTGGGGAACCGTCGCCGCCGACCTGGCGGACCTGAACGGCATCAACACCAAGTGGGTGCAGGGCCGCACGGCCGCCGACGGATGGATCGAGTTCCCGGCCTCCGGGATGAATGTGTTCCAGGGCGCCGGAAGCCGCCAGTGGGGGACCGTCGCCGCCGACAAGGCGGACCTCAACGACGTCGTCACCCACCGGGCCCAGGTCAAGGAACGTCTCACCCTCCAGGGCGGGCTGAGCGTCGACAACGTGCTGGAGACCCAGGACGGCCCGCCGCGGCTGATCGTCCACGGCCGCCTGGATGCCGAGGGCGAGGTGAAGGCCGACCACACGGTCACGGTCACCGGGGACCTCACCACCCTCGGCATGCTGCGCGTACAAGGAGAGTCGCGCTTGCAGGGGAAGGTGAACGCCGGCGCGCATCTGTCGGTCCGCAACGCAGGCGACTGGATCATGCACACGAACGACGGGAAGGTGGCGATCAACGGCGACCTCCGCGTCCACGGGGCCTTCCGCTCCGATTCCTGACCGGGTGTACTGCGCGCAGCGCCAACCCGTGTACGGATTCCCGCAGGGCGGGGGCACGGGTTGGCGCGGCAGGGTGGAGTCGGCGCGATCGGACGCGCCGAGGGGCTCAGGCCGTGGCCGGTGCAGGGGTCTCGGGGGCCTCCGGGGCCTCGGGCTCGGCCTCGGTCTCGGCCTCGGTCTCGGGGTGGGGGATGCGGTGCAGTCCCCTGCGGTCGTAGAGGTGGGTGATGGCGAAGCCGAAGGCCAGCGCTGCGGCGAGGGCGACGCCCATCGAGGCCCACGCCCGGGTCAGGCCCGCGTCGGCCTGGGCCCCGTAGTAGAGCAGCGAGCGGAGCCCCTCGGTGATCTGGCGCAGCGGCTCGAACTCGGCGAGGGCGCGGAAGAACCCGGGCAGTGCCTGGACGGGCACGGTGGCGCCGGAGGAGGGGACGGCCATCGCGACGAAGACGATGGTGGCGAGCAGCATGCCGGGGGTGCCGAAGGCGGCGAACAGGGCCAGGCTGCCGATGCCGACCACCGCGATGGTGGCGACCGAATAGAGCCACAGCAGGCCCAGGTGGGAGGCGTCCATGTCGAGGATGCCGACCGTCGCGACCTCGACCAGGGTGCCCATGACCAGTGACAGGCCGAGCATGAGCGCCATGCCGATGGCCAGGGTGCGGACGCGGCTGGTGTGCTGGACGGGTTCGCGCTTGCGGAAGGGACCGAAGTCGGTGTGCAGGTAGCCGAGCGCGGTGTCGACCTGGGAGTTGACCACGTTGGCGCCGAGCATGCCGCAGACGACCAGGACCAGCGCGTAGTAGAAGGCGCTCAGGCCCATGGCGCTGCGGGGTCCGACGGGGTGGCCGTCGGCGACGGTCACGGTCACCGGGTCGGCCAGCTTGAGCTGGGCGGCCGGCGGGAGGGGGCTCTTCTGGGCGCCGGCCTGCTTGAGGAGTTCCTGGCCGAGCTGGGCGGAGGCGGCGTGGGCGGCCTTCTGTACGGCCTGCGAGGCCATGGAGGAACCGATGCTGCCGGCGGCCTGGTTGGTCAGCACGGTCAGGGTCGGCGCGGCGGCCTTGCCCTGGGGTGCGGGCTGCGGGGCGGCGAGCCCGGTCACCGTGGCCGAGAAGTCGTCGGGTATGACGAGGGCGCCGAAGACCTTGCCCTTGCCCAGCCGCTTGTCGGCTTCCTCGCGGCTCACGAAATGCCAGTCGATGCTCTTGTCGCCCTTGGCCGCCTGCTGGATCCCGGAGACGACCTGCTCGCCCATGTTGACGTGGCGGCCGCCCGCGTCGGCGCCGCGGTCGGCGTTGACCACGGCCACGGGCAGGTCGCGCAGGTTCCCCCTGGGGTTGACGTTGCCGCCGACGTAGAGCAGGGCGAACAGCATCGAGACCACTGCGGCGATGAGCCCCGTACCGATCCACAGCTGGGGTCGGCGGAGCACGGAGGGGGGCGGCGTGGGCTGAGGCATCGATTCTCCGGTACGCGGCTGCATTCCTGGACTGGATACTTGAAGTATCCAGCTACTGGATACTGGCAGTATCTTGTTGTGGTGTCCAATCGCCGAAGCCGAGTACCGGGCCGTACGACCGGGAGGGGAGCCGCATGAAGATCTCGGAGCTCAGCCGGCGGACCGGCGTGCCGGTCGCCAGCATCAAGTACTTCCTGCGGCAGGGTCTGCTGCCCGCGGGGCGGGCGACGGCCGCGACCCTGGCCGAGTACGGGGAGGAGCACGCGCAGCGGCTGCGGCTCATCAAGGCGCTGACCACGCTCGGCGGCCTGTCCATCGCCGCCACACGTGACGTGCTCGGAGCCGTCGACCAGGCCCACAGCGCCGAGGGCGCCCTCGGCGCGGTCAGCTACGCCCTCCCGGTGCCGGTCGCGGCCCTGCACGACGCGGACCCCGCCGAGGAGGCCGACGGCGAGGCGGCCGCCGGCGCCGAGGTGGCGGAGCTGCTCGCGGCCCTGGACTGGCAGGCGCCGGGGACGTCACCGCACGTGAAGGGGCTGACGGCAGCGCTGAAGGAATTGCGGAGGCTGGACGCGCAGTACGCCCCGGGAGAGCTCGCCGCCTACGCGCGGCTGGCGGAGCGGGTGGCCGTGCTGGACCTGGAGCGCGCGGCCGGCATCGACGACCCGGTGTCGCTGGCCGAGCGGGCGGTCGTCGTCCTCGCGATCTGCGCCCCGGTGTTCGAACTGCTGCGGCGTCTCGCCCAGGAGGACCAGGTCAGGCGCCGGGTGGCGGGCGGTGGCGACGGCGGCGCTGGTGGCGGCGGTGGCGGTCGCGGTGGCGAGGAGTGCGCGGCGCCGCGTTGACGCCATGGCGGGCAGGTCGTGGCGGGGGTTCAGCGGCGATCGGCAGGGTAGGCGACGGCCACTTGTTCGATCTGGCGAAAGGCAATCACCCATGTTGATGGCTCACCCGGCCGTACTCCCCGGCCTCGTCGACCGCTACTGGGCCCTGTCCGTGCTCGACGCGGCGGACGGCGACTCGCCGGTACGCAGGGAGATCGAGGCCGTCGAGCGGGCCCTGTGCGTGGCCACCGGCACGACGGACGTGCACGCCGCCCTGATCGCCGCCCGCCACCACCTGCCCGGAACGGGCGCCCTCGACGACTCCGTACTCGCCTCGGGCTGATCGGCGGCGGGGCGGACAGGGGGCGTGACGACGCCGGTCCCGGCACCCGGGGTGGGTGTCGGGACCGGCGTCGTCGTGTGGGGGTGGGGTCAGGCGGGTCGGCCGCCGAAGGGGGCGCCGGTGCCGTAGTAGGTGCCCAGTTCCTCGCGGTAGCCGGTGTCGCCGAGGTGCTTGTCGCGGTGGAACTCGGGTGCGTTCTTGATCTGTTCCTTGGTGCCGGCGACGTAGATCTTCTGGTCGTCGGGGTCGATCCTGACGACCGTGCTGGCCGGCAGGAGGACCTCCTTGCCGAAGATCCAGGGGCCGGTGTCGACGACCAGGTAGGCGTCACCGACCTCGTCGGAGTGCTTGTCGACCTTGCCGATGCTGCCGTCGGTCGCCTCGACCTTGTATCCGGTCAGGTCGGTACCGGCGAGGTGGCCGGAGGTCGGCTGGTAGCTCCACACATGTTCAGTCACGCGAAAACAACTCCTCGGTCAATGGAGGGCGGCGGGGAAATGCTTCTCCGCCGCCCCTCCTTGTTCCGTTCCGTACGTCGTGCATGGCGGGGGTGCTGCGTTCCGCCTGGACTTCGCCTGCCCCGCATTCACCGCTTCACGCACCCGGGATCGATAGGGGGGCCGGGATGGTTCGTCGATTCGGCTACCAGCGGTACCAGCGGCCGCTACCGCCCTTCGGACGGGCGACGAAGCCGATGAGCCAAAGGATCAGGACGGCCAGAGCCACCCACCAGAGAATCTTCACCGCGAAACCCGCGCCGAAGAGAAGAAGGACCAGCAGAAGAACGAGAAGCAGGGGAACCATAGTTATCAACCTCCGCAGCACCGCCTGCCCGACCACATCCGGGACATGTATTCGATTTTTATTTGTTTCCTACCTGTGCGGCCGGGCAGGAGAGTCCGATTTTCGTGGAACCGGTGGCCGGACGGGATGTGTGGAGGAGGAAGGGGAAGACGCCTGATGTGAAAGGAGTGGCGATGTCAGGTACACCACGTCGAATGGCCGGTCTGCGGTGTGAGGACGCCCGGTTGATCGCCCGCGATGTCCTGGCGGCCCATGGCGTGGCGGAGCGTCTGGTGGACGACGTGCTGTTGGTGGTGTCGGAGCTGGTCTCCAATGCGGTCCGTCATGCCGGCGGTGTGACCGACTTCCAGGTCCGGCACCTTCGGGACTGCGTGGCGGTCGACGTGTCGGACGCGACTTCCCAGTGCCCCCGCATGCCCGGGACGCCGGTCGAGGTGCCGGGAGGGTTCGGCTGGCTGCTGGTCAACCGGATCGCCGACCGCACGGAGATCCGCTGCGGCCTCGGCGGTAAGACCATCACGGCGCTGATCCCGATCCCCGCCGTCGCCTGAGGGGATGGTGCTGCGCCCGGGATTCTGTTCCTGGGGCGGGTGTTGAGGCGATGACGGGGTAAGCGCGTCACGACCGCGGCACGCACATCCCAGGAGGAGGACCGGCCATGCAGGACTCGGTGAGCGTCTCGGTCCCGTACGGTTCCCGGCGGATCGCGGAGCCGGTCCGTACGGAGACGCAGCCGGCTCGCGCAGCGATGGACCGCAGGCGCTACCGCGTCGGCACAGCCGGTGTCCTCGGTCTCTTCGCGGCCCAGGTGCTGATGGCCACGTGCATAGCCGCGGTCGCGCTGTTCCTGCCGGTCGGGGTGGCAGCCCTGACCATCACCGGCGTGCTCGCCGCGGCGGCCGCCGCAGCGGGGCTGGCAGGACGGCAGCAGGTGGCCGACCTGGCCGAGCTCCACGACAGGGCGCACCGATGACCCCCCAGGGTTGCGCGAGAGCGTCGAACGGACCCGCGACGAACCCGGCCGGACCGTCGGGGCCCATGGCCGCCAAGGCCGACATCAAGACCCGAACCAAGGAGAGGACTGCCGTCATGAAGCAGGAAACCGCCGAGAAGGCCTCCCTGATCGCCGATCAGATCCGCGAGAAGGCCGGGCAGGCCGCCCAGTTGGTGCGGGACAGGACGCCCGACCCCGTCCTGGACAAGACGGCCCATGCAGCGGCGCAGGTGTGGGACAGCGCGACACGCGCCGGAAAGTACGCGGCGGACAAGACCCCCGACCCGCTGCTGGAACAGGCCGGCCGGGCCGCGACGGTCGCGCGCGTCAACCGCACCCCGCTCCTCGTGGCGGGCGCCGTGATCATCGCGCTCGTGCTGGTCCGTCGCAGCCGCGGTCGTCGCCGATGAAGGCTTCCAAGCTCGCCTACAAGCCCGTCGGCCTCGCTCTCGGCGCCGCGAGCGGCCTGGTCGCGAGTGCCGTGTTCAAACAGGCGTGGAAGATCGTCGAGGGTGAGGGCGACGCCCCGGACGCCACGGACGAGGACCGCTCCTGGCAGCAGATCCTGCTCGCGGCGGCCATCCAGGGCGCGATCTTCGCCGTGGTCAAGGCGTCCGTCGATCGATCGGGCGCCGTGGCCGTACGCCGCTTGACGGGTACCTGGCCGGGCTGACGCACGGCGGCGGAGACCGCAGGGGCGGTCTCCGCCGCGCGTACGGGTGCCCGCAGCGCGGATCCGCGCGCACGGAGCAGGAGCGTCGCCCATCCGGGTCGATCCCTCGTTGCGGACGAGCAACGCGATCGGCCGCCGGGTAGAGGGGCGTGGGGCGGCGGGCCGCGCCGCCCCGGTATCACGAAGCACAGGAGGCGTTGATGGACGGAATCGTCCTGCTGAAGGAAGACCACAAGACGGTCGAGAAGCTGTTCAAGCAGTTCGAGAAGGCCGGTGACAACGCCCACGCCGAGAAGCGGAAGATCGCCGACCGGGTGATCGACGAGTTGACCACGCACACGTGGATCGAGGAGAAGATCTTCTACCCGGCCGCGCGCGAGGCCGCCCCCGACACCAAGGACCACGTCCTGGAGAGCATCGAGGAGCACCACGTCGTGCTGTGGATGCTTTCCGAGCTGAAGGATCTGGACGCGGCCGACGAGCGGTTCGACGCCAAGATGAGCGTGCTGATGGAGAACGTCCGCCATCACGTCGAGGAGGAGGAGAAGGAGTGGTTCCCCGACGTTCGCAAGGCCATGGGCCGCAACCGCCTCACTGAACTCGGCGAACAGATGGAGGCGGCGAAGAAGAAGGCTCCGGGCGAACCCCTGGCCGTCCCCAGCGCCAAGCACTGACGACGACCCGTCCGCCGTGCCTGTCCACCCGCGGCCTGCGGGTGGACAGGCACGGCGGACGACTTGGAACCCGGCGCAGATGAATTCCTGATTGCTCCCTCAACCACTTCATTCGGGAATAGCCGCTCAGGGTCGTGGACGAATTCAGGAACGGCACCGAATTTTTGGTCTGATCCTCCGAAGATCGACCCTTTTCCGTATAGGGCGCGTCGCCCGGGGCAGGCGCAGTACGTCGTCCATTGCCGTCACTCGCTCGGCGGGTCGCGGTGAAACCGGAGGTACGGTGCCCAGTACTGCTTCTGCCCTGTCCTCGGCCACGCTGCCCGGCGGCCTCGTGGCTCTCCCGGGCGTCTACCAGCCGCAGGCGGACACCCGAATGCTCGCGGCGGCACTCGCCCACGAGGACCTCGGCCCCCGCACGGAGCTCCTGGAGATCGGTACGGGCACCGGCGCCCTGGCCCTGCACGCCGCGACCAGGGGAGCCCGGGTCACGGCCGTCGACGTGGCATGGCCCGCGGTGGTGACGGCCCGGCTGAACGCCTGGATCCACCGGCTGCCGTTGCGCGTCCTGCACGGGGATTTCGAGGCACGCACCACGGGACGGCGCTTCGACGTGGTCGTCTCGAACCCCCCGTACGTCCCCGCCCCCGACGGCCGCCTGCCGTCCCGGGGGCCGGAACGGGCCTGGGACGCCGGTCTCGACGGGCGCGCGGTCATCGACCGGATCTGCGGGGGCGCCCCCGCCCTGCTGCGGCCCGGCG
The DNA here is from genome assembly GCF_002080455.1 of Streptomyces sp. Sge12. Lineage (NCBI taxonomy): Bacteria > Bacillati > Actinomycetota > Actinomycetes > Kitasatosporales > Streptomycetaceae > Streptomyces > Streptomyces sp. Sge12. The sequence continues at coordinate 972,510 of NZ_CP020555.1, read as the reverse complement.
GAATCCTGCTCATGGTGCACTCGGGGATGTGCGGTGCCGAGGAGACCCTCGACCGGCTGGCAGGGGCAGGGCTTGCCGCGCGGGTCACGGCGACGGCCTCCGTGCCCTGGGGCCCGGTCCTGCGGTCGCGGCGGTCCTGGCTGGAACAGCGGGGCCTGGCGGCCGAAGCCGAAGAACGGGAAGAGCTGGTGGTCATCCGTGCCCAGCGCACCTGAGCCGACCGCGAGCCCGGTTCCTGCCGTCCCCGGCAGGGCGGGCGCGGACGCCCGCCGGGTGACCCTGGAGTGCCAGGGCCCCGTCCTGATGGAGGGTCCCGTCGAAATCGTTCTCGACGACGGGACGGTCGCCCGGTCCGACCGCTTCATGGTCGCCGTGTGCACCTGCCGCCGCAGCCGTACGTATCCGTGGTGCGACACCAGCCACCGCCGCCGCGAACGAGCCGCATCGCCCACCGAGAACAGGAACCCGGAATGACCCCTCCCAGCCCGACCAGCACCATGACCGCCGCCGGCCCCCGCCTCGTCGAGGGACGGGGCGACCTGTCCGACGCCGTCGTCCGGGCCCTGCGGAAGGGCACCCCGCCCGTGTACGCGCCCGGCGCCGTACTCAAGGCCGACCCGTGGGGCGACGACCTCCAGCTCGCCCTCTACCTGATGTACGAGCTGCACTACCGCGGCTTCGAGGAGGTGGACGACGCACGGGAATGGGATCCGGACCTGCTGCGCCTGCGCCAGGCCGTCGAAGCCCGTTTCCTGCACGCCCTGCGCACCGAGCTGCCCGACGCGCCCCGGTCGGTCGAGGACGCCTTCGCCCCGCTGCTCGTCGAACCCGTCGACCTCTCCGACAGCCTCAGCCACCACCTCGAAACCGAGGGTGAGCTCTGGCAGTTGCGCGAGTACGCGGCCCTGCGCTCCCTCTACCACCTCAAGGAGGCCGACCCGCACATCTGGGTCGTCCCCCGCCTGACCGGCCGCGCGAAGGCGGCGATGGTGGCCATCGAGTACGACGAGTTCGGTGCCGGCCGCGCCGAACGCATCCACGCACGGCTCTTCGCCGACCTCATGACCGACCTCGGCCTGGATCCCGCCTACGGCCGCTACCTGGAGCAGGCACCGGCGCCGCTGCTCGCCACCGTGAACCTGATGTCCCTCTTCGGGCTGCACCGGGCCCTGCGCGGAGCGCTCGTCGGACACTTCGCGTGCGTCGAGGTCACCTCGTCACCCGGCTCCCGCCGCCTGGCCAAGGCCATGCGGCGTTGCGGGGCCGGTCCGGCCGCGGAGCACTTCTACGCCGAGCACGTCGAGGCCGACGCCGTCCACGAGCAGGTCGTACGCCACGAAGTGATCGGCGGCCTCCTCGCCGACGCACCGGACCTCGAGGAGGACATCGCGTTCGGCTGCGCCGCGACCGTCCTGCTCGAAGACCGTCTCGCCAGCCACATCCGCGAAGCCTGGGACCGCCAGGGCAGCGCACTGCGCACACCCCTGGCCTAGGGAGCGTCTCGCCCCTCAGGGGCGTGGGGTCATGCCTGGAAGTCCCAGTCGAGGCGGAGGACGGCGAGGTCGTCGGTGTGTCTTCCGGCGTTGAGCGCCCGGGTCTGGTGGATGAGGCTGTCCAGATGCGCCGCGGGGTCCTCGGAGGGTGTGGTGTTGATCAGGGGCAGGAGTCCCTCGATGCCGAGCCGGCCGGCGGCGTCACCGTTGTGGCCTTCGGTGAGGCCGTCGGTGTAGAGGGTGAGCGCCCCGGCGTCCGGGAGCGGGATGACCGTGGCGGGCCAGTCGTGGTGGCCGGGGACGATGCCGAGCGCGATGCCGTGCTCGGCGGCCACCTCCAGGGTCTTCTCCGAGGCGGTGAGCAGGGGTTCGTGGTGGCCCGCCAGGTAGAGGGTGGCGGTGGCGGCCTTCTGGTCGAGGGTGAGCAGCGTGCAGGTGGCGAACAGCGGCTGGGTGCCGCGCTCCGCCACCAGCAGGCGTTCCATGAGGTGCAGCAGTTCGGTGCCGTGGTGTCCGGCCAGGACGAGCGAGCGCCATGCGATGCGCAGGCAGACGCCGAGGGCGGCGGCGTCGGGGCCGTGTCCGCTGACGTCACCGACGACGGCGTGCAGCAGTCCGCCGTCCCCCTCCACGACGTCGAGGAAGTCGCCGCCGAGGAGGGCCTGTTCGGCGCCGGGCAGGTAGCGGGTGGTCACCGTCACGGTGGAGGTGTCCAGGAGGGGCCGGGGCAGCAGTCCGCGTTCCAGCCGGGCGTTCTCCTCCGCCCGCTGGCGGGCCGACTGGGCTTCGGCCGCCGCGCGTTCGGTGTGGCTGCGGTAGACGGCGTAGCGGACCGTGCGGCGCAGCAGGTCGGCTTCGACCTTGCCCTTGACGAGGTAGTCCTGGGCCCCGGCGGCCATCGCCTCGGAGCCCGCCTGCTTCTCGGACAGGCCGGTCAGGACGATCACGGCGGTGTGCGGGGCCATCGCGCGGACGGTGGTGACCGCATCGGTGCCCGACACGTCCGGCAGGTGCAGGTCGAGGAGGATGCAGTCGACGGTGCGGGTCGCGAGTTCCGAGCGGGCATCGGCCAGCGAGACGCTCGTGGTGAGCTCGAAGCGCAGCTCGGTGTCGTGGAGGAGCTCCTCGACGAGCAGGGCGTCGGCGGCGTCGTCCTCTATGAGCAGGATGCGGTAGACCGGTTCGTCCGCGCCGATGCCGCCCGTGTGGGTGAGGGTCGCGGTCATGGCGCCGGCTCCGCGGTGGCCCGGGTCGCTTCCGCGATGGTCGACGGGGCCGGGGGAGGTACGGGGGCGAGGGTGAAGCTGATGCGCGTCCCGTCCCGGTGGTCGGGGTCGACGGCGATGGTGCCGCCGTGGAACTCGACGATCTTCTTGCACATGGCCAGGCCGATTCCGCTTCCGGGATAGGCGTCCTTGGTGTGGAGCCGCTGGAAGATCACGAACACCTTGTCGGCGTACTCGGGTGCGATCCCGATGCCGTTGTCGGTCACGGTGAACCGCCACAGCTCGCCTTCCCGGGCGGCCGTGACACGGATTTCCGGTGCCCGGTCCGGACGGCGGAACTTGACCGCGTTGCCGATCAGGTTCTGCCAGAGCATGCCCATCTGCGTGGCATCGGCGACGAGGGTGGGCAGCGGATCGTGCGTGATCGACGCGCCCGCCTCCTCGATGCCGACGCTCATCGCGGACAGGGTCCGTTCCATGACCGAGTCGAGGTCGACCTCCACGGGATCGTGGTGGACGCGTCCCACCCGGGAGAAGTCGAGGAGGTCGTTGATGAGGCTCTGCATCCGGTTGGCGCCGTCGACCGCGATGCCGATGTACTGGTCCGCCTTGGCGTCGAGCTGCCCTCCGTAGCGCCGCTGCAGGAGCTGCGTGAAGCTGGACACCTTGCGCAACGGTTCCTGGAGGTCGTGGGAGGCGACGTACGCGAACTGCTCCAGCTCGGCGTTGGAACGCTGGAGGTCGGCGGTCTGTGCGTCCAGGCGCCGCCGCGCCTCCTCGCTGACGGCCAGCTCGCGCACCAGCCGGCGGCGCATGAAGTCGATCTCGCCGCTCAGGCGCCGCAGGTCCGCCGGACCGGCCGCGGAGATGGGGTGGTCGAAGTCACCACCGGCGACCGTGCGGGCGTCCGCCGCGAGCTGCTCCAGCGGCCGGTTGATGCCGCGGCGCAGGCCTTCGAACACCAGGCCGGCCAGGACGGCGATCACGGCCGCGATCGCCGCGAACACCCAGTTCCGAAGCCTCATGGTTTCGACAAGGTCGGCCCGGGTCCCGGCCCGCTCCGCGCGCAGCCGTTCCTGCTGGTCCGTCATGGCCCGGCGCAGGGCGTCGAATGCCGTCTTGGACTCGGCGGCGCGTTCGCCGGCCAGGGGAGAGGCCGACCCGGGGGGTGAGTCGGCGACGGGGCGGGCGATCCTCTCCTGCCACGTGGACAGTGCGTCCTGGACGGTCCTCAGGTCGTCGAGCGCGCGGGCGTTGCCGGCCAGGAGCTGCGTGAGCTGCGCCGTGTACGTCTTCTCGTCCGCGAGCCCCCGCCGGTACGGCTCCAGGAATTCCGGGGTCCCGGTGAGCCCGTAGCCGCGGATGCCGGTTTCCTGGTTGAGGAGGGCGGCCTCCAGGCGGAACGAGGTGGACAGTGCGGGGGACCGCACGTCCACGAGCTCGTCGCTGATCGTCGCCGTACGCCCCAGCACCCATGCCCCGGTCACACCGAGCACGGCCAGCACCACCAGGGACACGGCGACACCGACGCGGAGCCACCGCCGGGTCGTCCACGCGGAAAGGCTCCGCGCACGCGGCCTCATCATGCCGGTCATCCTCTGCTTTCCCCTCCCGAGACAGCCGCTTCGAACAGCAGGCGCAGCGCACACTGTAGAGGGCATCGGACAACCTTTGTTGTCGCAGGTCGGTTCGGGGGCCTAAGGTGCGGGGTATGCCAGGCAAGAACTTCCACCTGCGGACCACCTCGAAGGAGACGGCCTCCGTCGCCGACGCAGCTGTCGCCGACCTCGCCCGGCGCCTGGCTCTCCACCTGCAGACCGACCTCTCCCGCCCGACGTCGGACGACCGCGCCCAGGCCCTGGCACGCCTGCACGTACTGGACCACCTCCAACAGGCCGCAGAGCGGCTGCAACGCGCAGCGGCCATCGATGCCGCGCGTGCCGGAGCCGGATACCCCCAGATCGGCCGCGCATGCGGCATGACCCGCCAGGGCGCCCGGCGCCGCTGGCCGGGGCTTTTCAACCACACCGACGAAGCACCCACGGAGCAGCTGACGATGAACGCCCCCGCCCGCCCGTTCGATGTCCTGCTCGTGGAGGACGACATCGCCGACGCCATGCTCATCGAGGAGGCACTCGCCGAGCGCGGGGCCCGCAACCTGGTCCAGGCCACCGACGGTGTCGCCGCCCTGGAGCACCTGCGCAACCCCGACAGCCCGCGCCCCGACCTGATCGTGCTCGACCTGAACATGCCCCGCATGAACGGCCGCGACCTGCTCCGCATCCTGAAGAACGACGCCGACCTCCAGAGCATTCCGGTCGTCGTCCTCACCACGTCCTCCGCCCCGGACGACGTCGCCGGCGCCTACACCAGCCACGCCAACGCCTACGTGACGAAGCCCGTGAACCTGGAAGAGTTCGAGCAGGCCGTCCAGAGCATCGATTCCTTCTACCTGGACACCGCGACGCGCCCGCCCCGCGCCTGACCGTCGACGGGACTACTGGACCAGCTCCGCGTGGACGGTCTTGCCGTCGTGGCAGGGGACGACACGGACCCGGTGGGCGAGGGCCTGGACGATGGTCCACCCGCGTCCGCCGGTCCGGTCGGGGGTCCGGGAGTGCGGGGGACGCGGGCTCGTGTCCCGCACGGTGACCTCGATCCCGCCGGGAACCAGACCGAGCCCCAGGACGAAGGGGCCGGGAGCGTGGCGGACGGCGTTGGTCACCAGCTCGGAGACGACCAGCAGGACGTCATCGTGAAAGGTTCCGTGGGTGGGCGCGCAGTGGTGGCGGAGAAAGGCGTCGGCGGTGTCCCGTGCTTCGGCGATGCAGCCGGGTGCGCCGTCGAAATTCACGCGTTCCTGCGCGTGACGGGCGTCGTGCGAAATGGCCGACGAGAGCTCCATCCCCACGCCCCTTCCACTCCACTGCGCACCTCGCTGCTCGGGTGCCCCACTGGTGCCCCGGTCCCGCAGCCTTGTCGGGGCCCCGTCCCTCGGTGTGTTTCCCCCACAGCAGGGTACCCAGCCCGTTTGAAATGTTCACGGGTTCGCGCTCCCTGCTATCGTGCGATTTCGGGCCGATCCGCCCATCCAGTGGTGACCCGTCAGGAGAACGGGTTCTTTTCTGGTGCAGATTCACTACTCTTGACTGGTGCCCATTGCCCAGGCTTGGGGTTGCCGCATGAGAGAAGGCGCGACGTGACCGGCCCGGCGTTCCGGGTCAGCACCGAACCCGACGCGGCCGGGGCCGGTCTGCGGCTCGTCGGCGCGCTGGACCTGGACGGCACCGCGCAGCTGCTCGCCGCGGTCACCGAATGCTTCGCGCGACGGCCCGACCGTGTCGTGCTCGACCTGCGGGACCTGCGGTTCTGCGACTGCGCGGGGCTCAACGTGCTGGTGGAGGCCAAGGCCGCAGCGGATAGGATCGGCACCGAGCTGTGCGTCGAGGGCGCCCGCACGCAGGTGGCCCGACTGCTGACCCTCACCGGCGTCGACGAACTGTTCGCCGACGGCGTGCCGCGTCTACCACCGAGGACCCTGTGATGCCGTCGACACCGCGGACCGCACCGGACACGGTGCCGCGCACCGCCGGGGGACGCATCACCATCCTGCTCGTCGAGGACCACGACATGGTGGCCGAGGCGATCCGGCTCGCCCTGGACCGTACCGACGACCTGGAAGTGGTCGGCCGCAGCCTGTGCGTGAAGGACGCGCTGGCCGATGCGGCCCGGCTGCGCCCCGCCGTGGTGGTGCTGGATCGGCGGCTGCCCGACGGCGACGGCATCGCCGCCATCGCCGCGCTCAAGGCCGCCGCACCCGGCGCCCGGGTGCTGGTGCTGACCGGCGAAGGCACCCCGGCGGTGGCCGCCGACGTCGCCGAGGCCGGCGGCTCGGGACTGATCCTCAAGGTCGGCAACCTGCGTGAGCTCCAGGACGGCGTACGCCTGGTGGCGGCGGGGGAAGTGGCCTTCAGCAGGGGACTGCTCGGCGGAGCGCTGGACCGGCTGGCCGGCAGGACCGCCGGCGCGGGTACGACCCTCACCCCGCGCGAGCGCGAGACCCTCTCCCTGCTCGGCGACGGCCTGGGTACGGCCGAGATCAGCCGGCGGCTCGGCATCGCCCTCAACACCGCCAGGAACCACATCCAGCGGGTCCTGGTGAAACTCGGTGCCCGCTCCCAACTGGAGGCCGTCGCCGTGGCCCGCCGTGAGGGCCTCCTGCGATGACCGGAGACAGCCGCGCCGAACAGGGCACCGCCCTCGCCCCGACCGAGACGGCGTTCACCCTGCTGGTCTCGAGCGTCCTCGACTACGGCATCTTCATGCTCGACCCCCAGGGCCACGTGTCCAGCTGGAACGCCGGCGCCGAGCGGATCAAGGGCTTCCGTGCCGCGGACATCATCGGCCAGCACTTCTCGGTCTTCTACCCGCCCGAGGACATCGCCGCCCGCAAGCCCCACCGGGAGCTCGAAACGGCCATCGCCGAAGGCCGGCTGGAGGACGAGGGCTGGCGCATCCGCAAGGACGGCTCCCGATTCTGGGCCAATGTCGTGATCACCCCCCTCTTCGACGAGACCGGCGCACTGCGCGGCTTCGGCAAGGTGACGCGGGACATGACCGAGCGCCGCGCCGCCGAGCAGGCACTCACCGAGCGCCGCCGTCTGTTCACCCACCTCGTCCAGGCACAGGAGCTGGAACGCCGGCGCATCGCCTGGGACGTGCACGACGACTCCATCCAGGCCATGGTCGCTGTCGGCATGCGGCTCCAGCTTCTGGCCGACCGGACCGGCGAGCCCTACGCGCATGAAATCTCCCTGCTGGACGCCTCGGTGCGCGAGGCGGTGGGACGCCTGCGCAACCTCACCTTCCGGCTCCAGCCGCCCGGCATCGACCGGCACGGCCTGGTCGAGGCGCTCTCCCAGCACCTGCACGAAGTGGTGTCCGGGAGCTGGGGACTTGAACCGACCCTGGAACACGACCTGGAGAAGGAACCGGCCCCCGAGACCGCGATCACCGTCTTCCGCATCGTGCAGGAGGCGCTGCTGAACGTGCGCAAGCATGCCCGGGCGCGCACCGTACGGGTCGGCGTCACCGCCGAGAACGGGGGCCTGCGGGTCCACGTGGCCGACGACGGCACCGGCCACGTGGCCGTCGCCCGCAGGTCGCAGGAGCACTTCGGGCTGATGGAGATGCGGGAACGCGCCGAGACCGCCGGCGGCTGGTGGACGCTGAGCAGTGCACCCGGTGCCGGCACGACGGTGGAGTTCTGGGTGCCCGACCTGCCGGCCGGCGAGCTGGACGAACCGCTGCCCGGTGCACCCCTCGCGCGCTTCGACTCCCTGACCGCCCCGCAGGGGCCGTCGTGACCCCGCCCGCCACGGCCCGTAGCCCGCTGCAGGTGCTGATCTGCGACGACAACGACATGCTGCGCGCGGCGCTGGCAGACGTCGTCGGGGCCCAGCCCGACCTCACCGTGGCCGGCAGCGCCGCCGACGCCGACGAGGCGATCCGGCTCGCCGGCGCCCGAAGGCCGCACGTCGTGGTCCTCGACGTGCGTTTCCCGGGCGGTGGCCCGTACACCGCCGAGCAGATCCTGCGCGCCGTCCCCGGCGTCCGCATCCTGGCGTTCTCCGCCTACGGCGACCAGGGACCGCGCACCGCGATGGCGGCGGTCGGCGTCACCGGCTACCTCGTCAAGGGCGTCGCCAACGCACAGCTGCTGACCGAGATCCGGGCCCTGGGAGCCGAAGCCCGCCAGGCCACTGCATGCGCCGCCGGAGGGCGATCCGGCGCCTGACAGCTGTGCGGGCCGGCGGTCAGGCACACGTGCGCAGCCGGGGACCGCGGCCGAGCCCTCTGCGCGCCCGCCGCCCGCCCCTTCGGCGCGTCAGCCGCCGGGGCGGACGGAGGACTGCGGCGCGTCCTCGAGGAGTTCCCGTACGAGTGAGCCGACCTGGTCCGTCTCCAACAGGAAGCCGTCGTGCCCGTACGGAGAGCGGATGACCCGGACCCCGTCCGCGGACGGGATTCCGTCGGCCAGTTCCTCCTGCTGCGCGAGCGGGTAGAGGCGGTCGGAGTCCACCCCGGCGACGACCGTCCGGGCCCGTACCCGGGCGAGGGCCGTGCGCCGACCGTCACGGGCCCGCCCGATGTCGTGGGTGTTCATGGCCTCGACCAGGGTGACGTAGCTGGCCGCGTCGAACCGCCTCAGGAGCTTGGCGGCCTGGTGGTCGAGATAGGACTCGACCCGGTACCGGCCGCCGAGCCGGGGCTGCTCCCCCTCCTGGGCCTCGTGCCCGAAGCGGGCCTGCAACTCCGCGGCCGACCGGTAGGTGATGTGCGCGATGCGGCGGGCGATGCCCAGCCCCGCGCCCGGCCCCCGCCCCGGCCCGGCGTCGTGGTAGTCGCCGCCCCGCCAATGGGGGTCCGCACGGATCGCGTGCACCTGCGCGGTGGCCCAGGCGATCTGGTCCGCGCTCGCCGCCGCCGGGCAGGCGAGCAGCAACAGCGCGGCCACGCGGCGGGGTTCACCGACCGCCCACTCCAACGCCCGCATCCCGCCCATGGAGCCCCCGATCACCAGCGCCCAGCGCCCGATGCCGAGCGCGTCGGCGAGCCCGCTCTCGGCCCGCACCTGGTCGCGCTGGGTCAGCCGGGGGAACGCACCGCCCCAGGGACGCCCGCCGGGGCCCGCCGAGGCCGGCCCCGTGCTTCCCTGACAGCCGCCCAGTACGTTCGGCGCCACCACGAACCACCGGTCGGTGTCGAGCGCCCGGCCCGGGCCGACCAGCGCGTCCCACCATCCCGGGGTCGGGTGGCCGGGACCCGGGGCACCCGCGACGTGGCTGTCACCGGTCAGTGCGTGCAGGACGAGGACCGCGTTCGAACGGTCGGGTGCGAGCCGCCCCCAGGTCTCGAACGCCAGCCGCACCCCCGGCAGCACACCGCCCGCCTCCAGCGCCAGCGGCAGCGCCCGCCGGTGCCACTGACGGCGGCCGGGCGGGTCCCCTTCCCGCCACGCACCGGTGGCGGGAAGGGGGACCTCCGTGGCCGGGGCCGCTGTGGCGGGGTTCAGGACGCCTCCTTCGCCGCGCGGAAGCCGGCCTCCAGGTCGGCCTTCAGATCGGCCGGGTTCTCGATCCCGACCGACAGGCGCACCAGTCCGGGGGTGGTGCCGGTGGCGGCGAGCTGTGCCTCGTCGAGCTGGCTGTGGGTGGTGGATGCGGGGTGGATGACGAGGCTGCGCACGTCGCCGATGTTGGCGAGGTGGCTGAACAGCTCCAGCCCGTCCACGAACCGGCGCCCCGCCTCCACACCGCCCCGCAGCTCGAACGAGAGCACGGCCCCGGCGCCGCGCGGCAGGTACCGGCGCCCGGCCTCGTACCAGCGGTTGGACGGCAGGCCGGGGTAGTGAACCGCCGACACCTCGTCGCGCTGTTCGAGCCACTCCGCCAGTGCCTGAGCGTTCGACGAGTGCCGCTCCAGCCGCAGGCTCAGCGTCTCCACGCCCTGCAGGAGCAGGAACGCCGAGTGCGGTGCGATGGCGGGGCCGAGGTCGCGCAGCAGCTGCACGCGCAGCTTCACCGCGTACGCGCCCGCGCCGAGGGCGGGCCAGTAGCGCAGGCCGTGGTAGCTGGGGTCGGGTTCGGTGAAGTCGGGGAAGCGCTCGGGGTGCGCGCCGAAGTCGAAGGTGCCGGCGTCGACGACCACGCCGCCGAGTGTGGTGCCGTGCCCGCCGAGGAACTTGGTGGCCGAGTGGACGACGACGTCCGCCCCGTGCTCGATGGGGCGCAGCAGGTACGGCGTGGGCACGGTGTTGTCGACGATGAGCGGCAGACCCGCCGCGTGCGCGACGTCGGCCACGCCCCGGACGTCGAGGACGTTGCCGCGCGGGTTGCCGAGGGTCTCCGCGAACAGGGCCTTGGTGTGCGGCCGTACGGCGGCCCGCCAGGCGTCGAGGTCGTCGGGGTCCTCGACGAACGACACCTCGATGCCGAACTTGGGCAGGGTGTGGCGGAACAGGTTGTACGTGCCGCCGTAGAGGGAGGCGCTGGAGACGATGTGGTCGCCCGCCGAGGCCAGGTTCAGGATCGCCAGGGTCTCCGCGGCCTGCCCGGAGGCGAGTGCGACGGCGGCGACACCGCCCTCGAGGGCGGCGATGCGCTGCTCCAGGGCGTCCTGGGTGGGGTTGTGGATGCGGGTGTAGATATTGCCGGGTTCGGCGAGGGAGAAGAGATCGGAGGCGTGCTGGGTGTCGCGGAAGACGAACGAGGTGGTCTGGTAGATCGGGACCGCGCGGGCGCCGGTGGCCGGATCTGGGGCGGTGCCGGCGTGGAGCTGCTTGGTCTCGAAGGACCAGGCCGGCGTCGCGGATCGGGTGGGCTCGCTCTCGGGGGTGTGACCTGCGGTGACGGCGTCGATGGGCTGGCTCATGGGTCTCCTCGGAGGTGAGGGTGGACGGTGGGGAGGCAGACGGCCACGGGGAGGCGGAGGCACGGCACGGCGCACCTTGTGCGCGGGCGACGGCACGGGCGCGGAACGACGGCACGGGCGAGCCGGCGCGGGGCCGTGTCGGGGAAGGGACCGCGGAGCTGCGGCCCGGCCACCGCCCGGCTCCCGTCCCGACAGCAGCCGTGGCGGCGGCGGTCGGGTGGGACGGGACCGCCTGCGAACGACGGGTGCGCGGAGTGCGTGGCGGGAAGCGCGGAGCGATGCCGCGCGGCGCCGTGTCAGCCGGTGACGGGACAACCCGTGGTCGTGACACGCACGTAGTCGACGTGGCGACGGGTCACGAGAACGGTCATGGGCCCAGGTAACCACAGCCGGGGCCGGGGCGCCGGTGGCCGGGATCCTTCCTTGGCCGCCGGCCACAGCATGTTCATGCAGTTCACGCTCCCGCAGTAGACGGGCAACACTTCTCGGCTCAGCCGAGCATGATCTCGGCGAGGCGGCCGCGCAGCCGGGCGAACTCCGGCGAGGCCCGCAGCGCGGAGACGTCCGTGTCCGCCGCTCGGTCCAGGCCCACCGGCAGCTCCGCAACCACCCGCCCCGGCCCCGCGGCCATGACCAGCACCCGGGAGCCCAGCAGTACCGCTTCCTCCGCCGAGTGGGTCACGAACAGCACCGTCGTGCCGAGCCGCCCGGCCAGGGCCCGCACCTCCTCCTGGAGCCGTTCCCGGGTCAGCGCATCGAGCGCGGCGAACGGCTCGTCCATGAGCAGGAGTTCGGGCTCCGCCGCCAGCGCCCGGGCGAGGGCCACCCGCTGCTGCTGGCCGCCCGACAGCTCCCATGTCCGCCGGCCCGCCATACCCGCCAGCCCCACCCGCTCCAGCAGCTCGGCGATCCGGCCGGGCCGATCGGTGCGCGGCACTCCCAGGCGGGCCAGCGCGAAGCCGAGGTTCCCGCCGACCGTGCGCCAGGGGAACAGCCGGGGCTGCTGGAACACGACCCCTGCCCCCGAGCCCGGCCGGGGGAGTGCGCCCCGCACCCGGGCGTCACCCGAAGCGGGCCGCTCGAAGCCCGCCACCACGCGCAGCAGGCTCGTCTTCCCGCAGCCGGACGGCCCGACCAGGACGACGAACTCGCCCGCGTGGATCCGTAGGTCCACGCCTTCGAGCGCCGTCACCGGCTGCTTGGCGGAGCCGTACCTGACCGACACCCCCGCCAGGTCGACGACCGCGACTTCCTTGTCCGGAGCGTCAGTTCGCGGCACGGCCGAGCTCCTCCACCGCGAGCGCCCGCCCGAACACGGCCTCGTCCGGCACCGCGTCCACGGCCTTCTGCCCCTTCAGGAACACGGCCGCGTCGTGCAGGTTCGCCGCCAGCCTGCCCGGGGCGCCCGGCGTGCCCAGGTACTCGGGTCCGGTCTGCTCCTTCGCGCTCAGCAGCACCAGTTCCGACAGCTGCCGCTTCGCCTCGTCCGCCGGCAGCCCGAGCTCGGCGCCGATGGACCTGGCGGCCTCGTCCGGCGCGGTGCGCGCCTGGGCGACGGCCTGGTCCTGCGCCTTGATCCAGGCGGTCACCACCTCCGGGTGCTTGGCCGCGAACGCGTTCGTGACCACCCCCAGGTCGGCCGTGGGCTTGCCCTGCAAGGCCAGTTCACGGCTGCTCACGAGCACCTTGCCGTCCTTCGTCAGTTCGCCCAGCGTCGGCGTCCACACGTACGCGGCGTCGATGTCCCCGCGCTTCCACGCGGCGAGGGCGTCCTGCGGCTGGAGGTCGATGGTCTGCACGGCCGACGGCTCGACACCGGCAGCGGTGAGCGCGGCGAGCAGCGAGTAGTGGGCGGTCGACCCGAAGGGGGTGGCCACCTTCTTGCCCGCCAGCTCCTTCACCGAACCGATCCCGGGCTTGGCGACGAGTGCCTCGTTGTCCCCGATCAGGTCGTGGATCCACACCACCTTGTACGGGATGTTCAGCGGCGCGGACAGGCCCTTGGTGACCGGGCTCGACCCGGCCAGTCCCAGGTCGACCGCCCCGGCGATGACGGCCGTGTTGACGTCGCCCCCGGACTCGAACTTCACCCACTTCACGTCGACTTCGGGGAGGGACTTCTCCAGCAGCTTCTGGTTCTTCACCACCAGGTCGGCGTTGGGTATCGCCTGGTAGGCGATGCGTACGGTGGTCCGCCCGGCGGAGCCGCCGGCCGCATCCCCGCCACCTGCGCACGCGGCGGTGGCGGAGGCCGTCAGGGCGACGGCCGCGGCGAGCAGGAGGGTGCGGCGGGACAGGGGTGCGGGCATGGATGATCTCCGGTCTGAAGTCGGACGGCCACAGGGGGCAGAGGAGGAGTGGTGCGGGGACAGGAGGCGCAGAGGGGGAGCGCGGGGCAGAGCGAAGGGGGGCGAGGGGCGGGCGAGGGGGTCAGGCGCGGCCGCGCCACGGCACGGCGACCCGCTCGACGAGCCGGAGGAGCGCGTCCAGCACGATCCCGGACAGTCCGATGGCGAGGATGCCCGCGATCACCAGGGCGGTCTGGTTGTAGCGCTGCGCGTCGCGGATCATGCCGCCGATCCCGGGCACGCCGTTGATGGTCTCCGCCGCGACGACCGAGGTGTAGGCGACACCGACGGCGATCCGGATGCCCGTGAGGATCTCGGGGAGGGCGGAAGGCAGCCGCACGGACAGCAGCAGGGGGACCGGGCCCGAACCCAAGGCGCGTGCGGCCTCCACGAGGTGACCGGGGACCGTGCGGACGGCGGCCGCGGTGGCCGCCGCGATCGGCGGCAGCGCGGCGATCACCAGCAGCCAGATCTTGGGGGCCTCGTCGATGCCGAACCAGATGACGAGCAGTGAGAGGTAGGCGAGCGGCGGCAGGGTCCGCAGGAAGGTCACCGCCGGTTCCAGTACGACGGCCAGCGGCCGGACCGTACCGATCAGCAGGCCCAGGGGCACCCCGGCCAGCACGGCGTAGGCGGAGCCGGTGCCGATCCGGCCCAGGCTCACCCCCAGGTGCTCGATCAGCAGGTGGCCGCCGTAGCCGCGTACCCCGTCGTGCACGGTGGAGGCGAGGACGAACTGCCGCCAGACGTCACCGGGGGAGGGCACCAGAACCCGCGGCCACACCTCGGCGGACACCACGGCCTGCCACGCGGCGAGGAGCACCGCCAGGGCCACGATCCGCAGCACGCCCCAGCGGAACGCTTCGCGCAGCCGCCCCCGCCGGGGCGAGGCGGTCCCGGCCGGATCCGGGCCGGGCTGCGGGCGGCGATCCGGCCCGGCCGGCGCGGTCGACGCAGTCGTGAGCGCGGTCATGCGGCGGCCGCCCCGGTGAGGGCGCGCAGCCGCGGCGCCACTTCCTCGCCGACCCGGTACGCCTCTTCGAGGTGCGGATAGCCGGAGAGGACGAACTCGTCGATGCCCAGGGCCCGGTACTCGGCGAGTCGCGCGGCCACCTCGTCGTGCGAGCCGACCAGCGCGGTCCCGGCGCCCTCGCGGACCAGCCCGATGCCCGCCCACAGGTTCGGTGCGACCGTGAGACGGGCGGCGTCCGCGACCCCGCCGTGCAGTGCCGTCATCCGGGCCTGCCCGGTGGAGTCCATGGCGGCGAACCGCTCCTGACTCGCCCGTACGGCCGCGGGATCGATCCCGTCGAGGATCCGGTCGGCCTCCGACCAGGCCTCGGCGGCGGTGTCCCGGCTGATGATGTGCAGCCGCAGCCCGAACCGCACCCTGCGGCCGGCCGTCCGAGCCCGCTCCCTCACCCGGGCGACACGTGTGGCGACGGCGGCGGGCGGCTCGCCCCACAGCAGCTGTACGTCGGCCTGTCGCGCGGCGACCTCCTCGGCGGCGGGCGAGGCCCCGCCGAAGTACAGCGCCACCGGGTGACGCACGTCCGGATCGGTCAACCGGGCCCCCTCGATCCGCAGGTGGGCCCCGTCGTGGTCGGCCGTCCTGCCGTCCAGCAGCGTGCGGAGGACGGCCATCACCTCCTCGGTGCGGGCGTAGCGGGCATCGTGCTCCAACCGGTCTCCGTACGCGCGCTGTTCGGCGGGATCGCCGCCCGTCACCACGTTCAGCGCGAGCCGGCCTCCCGCGAACCGGCGGAAGGCGTCGGCCTGTTGGGCGAGCAGGGTCGGGCTGGCGAATCCGGCGCGGAACGCCACGAGGAACCCGATGCGGGTGGTGTGCTGCGCGAGGGCGGCGGTGAGGATCCAGGGATCCACGCAACCGAGCCCCACGGGAGTGAGCAGCGAGTGGAATCCGGCCTGCTCGGCGGCTCGGGCCACCTGGGCGAGGTACGGGATGTCCGCGGGCCGCCGGGTGGCGGCACCGGTACGGCCCTGGACGGCGGTGACGCCGCCGGGATCGCGGCCGTCCCCGCCGGTGGGCAGGAACCAGTGGAGGAGGAGAGGGCTTTCCGGCATGAGGGGACCTCGTCGAAGCAGCGGCATGCCACGTGCCGCCACCGAAGGAGGGTGACACGTGTACACGGGCAGGAGGGCAGGCGGAAGGAGGCGCGTGGGCGGCGCGCGGTCGTCCGTGCAGTGTCAGAAGCGGCGGATCAGCGGATCAACAGCCGCGCGCACGGGAGAAGTCGGCCCGACACAGCATGGTCGAGACACGCAGCAGATCTACGTGACGACGCGATACGAGTACGGGGGCCATGGCCGTATCCTGTCGGCGCGGCTCGGGCGCACGCAAGCAGGGTCCGAATGGTGGACCAAACTGTTTCGTACTTCGGGACGGCGGTCGGTTTCGTGCTCAGGCGGTCGGTTCGCCGGGCTCGAGGACGGCTTCGACGTCGACCACGACATCGACCGTGGGGCTGACCACCACTCCGCCGCGGCCGACCGCGTCGTTCCAACTCACCCCGAAGTCATGCCGATTGATGCGCGTCCTGGCGGTGAAGCCGGCGCGCCGCCTGGGCCCGAGGTCCCGCCCCTCCTCCCACCAAGGGGTGTCCCACTGCCCCAGGTAGGTGACGTCGAAGGTCACGGGCCGCGTCACGCCGCGTACGGTCAGATCGCCGGTGACCTCGAACTCGGTGCCGCTCACCTGATGGACGCGCGACCCGGCGAACGTCCAGGTCGGGTGGTGCTCGACGTCGAAGAAGTCGGCACTTCGGAGATGGGCGTCGCGCTGGGGCTGCCCGGTGTACACCCGGGTCGCGTCGGCCGCCGCCTCGATCCGCGCCCCTTCCGGCCGGTCCTCATCCACTTCCAGCGTGCCCGTCACGTTCTTGAGCTGCCCGCGCACGAAGGTGACCATCATGTGCCGGGCGCGGAACTCCGCCGCGGTGTGACCGGGCTCGAAGAACCACTTGGTCATGACCATGCGCGCTCCCGGCCGGCGTGTTCACGGCGTGCCACCCGGGCGTCCACCGGCGCCACCCTGGTGTTACTCGGTGTTACTCGGTGTCGCCCAAGGTCACCGGTGATGCCGGTGGCACCGGTGGTGTCGGTGCTCCGTGACGCCGTCGGCGAGGAGGGAGGCGCCGATGCCCAGCAGCCAGACGTCCTTGGCCAGGGCGATTCCCTGCTGGGTCGGGCGCAGGCTGCCTTCCTCCCGCATCCCGGGTGTGCGCAGGTAGAGCCCGATCGTGCCGACGGAGAAGGCGGTCAGTGCGGCCCCGGCGACAGCGGCGGGGACGACCGGCACGAGCAGCGCCGTGGCGATGGCGAGCTCTCCGACGGCGAGCACCCGGACGAACTTCTGGGCGTCCTGCTTGCCCAGGAACGGGTAGGTCGTGGCGGCGAACTGCTGCAGTCCCTGAGCGGTGCCCTCGTCCGCTCCGAGCTTCGACAGTCCGGAGTTCAGGAAGAAAGCGCCGCTCGTGAGCCTGAGCGGAAGTTGCCGCGCTGCGGAACGCCATACCGAACCAGATGCCATGCCGAGCCTCCAGGTGCTGCCGGCCCCTTCTACCACCCTGCCATCAGTCCGAAGGGTGTCAAACGGGGCAATCTCCCCTGACTGGTCCCGGGGACGAGCCGGCCGTCACCCGGGCCCCGCTTCACGTCGACGTGGCTGCTCAGCTCAGCTCTGCTCGGATGCGAGTCCGGCGGCCGCAGCGGTGTCCTTCTGCGCAGGGACGGCCGGCTGCATGGAACCGGGTGGGACGGGCCTGCCCTGCGGAGGTACGAGTGCGGATCCCGCCGCTGGGGCGGGACCGGGGTGCCACAGCCCGGTGCGCCGTACTGCGCGTCGCCACAGGTGAGGCAGGAAGGCGTAGAAGCGATCGGGAAGGAACACGGCGTCCGCAACGATCATCGCGCCGGAGAAGAGGGGCAACCCCAGGAGCACGGCGATTCCGAGGTGCATGCCCAGCAGCACGGTCAGAACGGGGTACTTGAGCCTGCCGAACAGCACGAACGGGAAGGCGACCTGCAAGAGCACCGTCACGTAGCCGGCGATCGCGACAGCCATCGGGTACGCGTCCACGAAGTGGGAGAGCGCGGGCCAGGGTTGGAAGAGTTCGAGGTTCAGCGCGTAGTGGAGAGCGGTGCCGCCGCCCCAGGTCGGGCCCTGGATCTTGTACAGGCCGGCCGATCCGTAGAGGAAGCAGACCTGTGCCGCGATGACGAGGATGCCGCAGTTGTGCACCACCGTCGTCAAGGTGGAACGCGCATCGTGGAGTTGTTGTGCGTACAAGCCCCGCACCGGCTCCGGCGCGTCGCTCGCACGGGCTGCCCTCCGCCGCTGCCGGCGTGCGTCCAGGGACCAGCGCCGACCGCACGCGGTGAGGACGAGGTAGAGGGACATCAGCAGGATCAGGTTGTCACCCCCGTCCGTCATGAAGATCGACCTGGCGTGGAACGAGGTCACCACGACGGCGAAGAGGACGGACATGGCACGGGTCCGCCAGCCCAGCATGAACAGCGCGGACGTGACGAGGGCCGCCACGTAGCAGAGTTCGAAGTAGGCGCGGCTGTCGGACAGGAGCAGGACGCTGTTCCAGCCCGTCTGCGCGAAGAGCTGCTGCGCCATCGCCGGCGTCCAGGGTGAGCCGGGGCCCCAGATTTCGTCACGGTGCGGGAACTCGCGCAGCAGGAAGACCAGGTAGAGCAGCCCGTAGCCGATGCGCAGAACGGACGCGGCGTACAGGGAGATCGGCCGGTCGGTGAGAAGCGTCCACAGTTCGCCGATCCGGTCGAGGAGCCAGCGGTGGGCCGTGCCGGTGACCGAGGCCTCCTGGCCCCCGGGTCGGTACGGCGCGGCTGCCGTGGAAGGGGGCTGCGGGATCTGCTCATTTCCCATGGGAGGTCACCTTCCACCAGGGCAGGAGCCGGTCCTCGGTGGGTGCCGGCGGACGGTTCCCGGCCGTTGTGCCGGGCGCAGCGACGGGCAGCGTGACGACCCGGAGCTGAATGAACTCGACAGCGCGGCCGTCGTCATGGTCGGTGACGCGGTCCACGGCGATATTGCGCAGATACGTCTGCAACATCACGGCCCGTTCCGAGCGTGGCGTATCGCTGGCTCCATGCGTCTCGACATAAGAGGTCCAGGCGCGGCGCAGGAGGTTCTGGGACGTATGGCTGGGAAATACATTGTGGTCGACTTCGGAATGGTCGACGGCAGCCAGGTCGAACCAGGAGGTCACCTGCATCGACCCTTTGGAGTCGGTGTGTGCGGTCCTCGCCAGGATTTTCCGGTTGAAGGAGTCGGGGTCCGGGGCGAAGAGCCGCCAGTTCTGTTCGAAGAGCGGATAGACCCATCCGTTGATCTGCGAGCTGTAGCGCTTCGATACGGGGTTGGCGGGAGCCACATGAAAGAACACCAGGACGACGTGGACCAGGGCCGTCACCAGACAGAGGACCACAGCGGCGTACAGCCCTGATCTCAGAAAACGAACGCCCATGGGCGACTTGCCCGGTCCGGCCACTTCCGCAGGGCACTCCTCGCGGGCCGGAGGGGAATCGGACCGATGAAGTTCCTTGACGCCCGCAGATTCAATTCCGCTCGACACCGCCCACCCGGTCTTTCTCATGTCTGCTGTTCGCCTGAGGTCTGCGCGACCCTCGAGCACGGCGCGCGGCGGATTCGACAGGAATTCCGCCGCGCGCCGTCATCCGATGAACGGGGTCAGTGCAGCCTGCTGCCTAGCCCTCGTGGCCTTCGTGACCCTCGTGGCCCGCGGGCTTGTTGCCGTAGCCGTAGTGGTCGCCGGGCTTGCCCCCGTGGTCGTGGTCGTGGCCCGGCTTACCGGGACCCTCCTCGTGCCCATGGCCCGGCCCGCCGTGCTCCGGCCCGTGGTGCTCCAGGCCGCCGTGGTGGTCGGGGCCGCCATTGTCCGGCCCGCCGTGGTCCGGTCCGCCGGGCTGACCGCCGTGGCCGCCGGTGACGTTGCCGCCGGTGATGGTCCCGCCCGTCGTGTTGCCACCGGTCGTGTTGCCGCCGGTGCTGTTACCGGCCGTGTTGCCCGCGGTGTTACCGGAGGTGTTTCCGGCGACGTTCCCCGAGGTACCGCCGGACACGAGGTCGACGATCGGTCCGCCCAGGAGGCCGCCACCGATCAGACCCACGGTCGTGCCGGTCGTCGTGCCCGCGGTCGGCGTTCCGGTCGTGCCGGTCGTCGCACCGGTCGTCGTACCGGTGGTCGTGCCGGTCGTCGTACCCGTGGTCGTGCCGGTCGTCGTTCCACCGGTGGGGCATCCGCCGAGGAAGATCCTGTTGTTGTTGAGCGTCACCTCGCCGTTACGAGCCAGCGCCCGGCCCTGGATGTTCGCCCCCTGGTTCACGAAGATGGAGGTCAGGGCCATGATGGTGCCCACGAAGGTGGACGTGGTGCCGAGGGTTGCCGAACTCCCGATCTGCCAGTAGACGTTGCACGGCGAAGCGCCGTTCGTCAGGAGGATCCGGCTGTTGGATGCCGTGGTCAGGGCTTCGGGAATCTGGAACACCCAGACCGAATTGGGGTTTCCTCCGGCGTTCAGGATCAGGTCGCCGGTGAGGCCGACACCGGCGGTTGCCCTGTGGACGCCGGGAAGCAGCTCCTGGCCCCCGCCGATTCCCGCCGCCAGCGGGAAGTCCGGTGCCTGGCCGCCCAATTGCCCCGCCGCGTTGTTGTAGGCCACGATCAGATCACTCTTGGCCTGGGCGGCCGCGGCGTCCGCGGGGTGCACGGCGCCGAGCACCAGACCGGGCGGGAATCCGGTGATGGCCGGGTTCGGGTGCGTCCCGAGATCGTGGTCGATCAGGGTGGGGCCGGTATTGGTGACTCCCTGACCTGCCAGGACCGAATAGCTGGCGGTGGTGCCCAGCGGCACGGGTGTCGCGATGGCCATGGCCTGCGACGGCAGTCCGGCAACCATGACGGCGGCGACCGTCACTGCGACGGCCGAGGACAGCCAACCGGACAGGGTGCGGCGCTGAGCCGCCGGGATTCTCAGCTTCATCAAGAGGCCATTTCCTGTGGGGGTCGTGGCATACCGGGCTCCTACCGATCGCCCGGGAAGCCTTTTCGTTGTCGCCGCATATTACGCAGCAACATTCATGCGTCAAAGGCGCACAGGAGAAGGCCGGGGAATGACAAGCATATTCAGTACCGGGCGGCGCGCTGAAAATAGCAGGACTTGCCGCGCCTATCATCCGATGTTCCCCCCGCCGGATGGGGCCGAATTAACTCGCACGAGGCGGTGTCGGTCATCCGGCAGTGAATTCAAATCTGCCGCACATGGGAAGTTCCGCCAGGCGGGTGATGTCATGAAGTTGTTGCGGGGCGGGCGCGCCGAATCGACTTCGCGTCTATCGATATGACTCCGGGCGGGAGCGTTTTGCTTCATTTCTCGCGCGAGTTCGAACACCGGCCGGTCGAATCGGTGAGCGATGCCTGTTTCGTCGGAGCGGGCGTATCCCATTCGCACGTGACTGCCGAGTGCCGACTGCCGACTGCCTTTTCGTCCCGTCCTGCCTGGCGGTCCGGCCGCACGCGCAGCGGGGCCGGCGGCCGACACCGGAGGGGACGACCCCGGAACCCGCACGCAACACCGGGCAGGTAAGCAGACTTTTCCGGTAGATGGGTGGGAGGGTGTGGCGTTCGGGTGAATTCCGCTCGGGCTGTGCACGCGGCTGCGTCCGCGCCCCACGACACTCGACGGCGAGCCCCTCGATCATCATTGCGCGGCGCATGTGTTCGCCCGGGCCCGGCCGCGGCACTTCTGCGGCGACTGGTGAACAGTTCCGAGCCGGAGGTAGACCGCCCGTGGCGGTGAATGGAAACCCGACCGTCAGGCGACGCAGGCTGGGCGCGGAGCTGCGCCGGCTCCGTCTGGCCCGTGGCCTGACCAGTACACAGGTGGCCGAACACCTGTTGATCTCCCAGCCCAAGGTCAGCCACTTGGAGAACGGCCGCCGCGCCATCAGCCCGCGCGATGTGCGGGACCTGTGCGGCCTCTACGACGTCACGGACCAACAGGTCGTCGACTCGTTGATGGAGATGGCCACGGAATCGAACCGGCAGGGCTGGTGGGTCGCCTACGGGGAAGTCCCGCACGCCGTCTACATCGGCCTGGAGACGGCAGCCGCTTCCGTCCGCTCCTACGAACCCCTGGTGATCCCCAGCCTGCTGCAAACGCCCGCCTATGCGGCCGCGGTCATCGCGGAAACGATCCCTCTGGCCGCGGAGGAACAGATCGCCGTGCGCCTCGGAGTGCGGCTGGGTCGCCAGTCCCGCGCCCACCACCCCGCCCGGCCTTTCCGTTTATGGGTCGTGCTGGACGAATCGGCACTGCGCCGCGTGGTCGGCAGCCGCGAGATCATGCGCGAACAACTCGACCACCTGAACCGCCTCGGCGAGCAGCCGCACATCACCGTGCAGGTCCTTCCGTACAGTGCGGGAGCCCACCCGGGCGTCTGCGGACAGTTCTCCATCCTCGACTTCCCGGACACCGCAACGGCCGCCACGGTGTATCTGGAGCGGTTCACCAGCGACCTCTACCTGGAGAAACGATCCGACGTGCGGCACTACGGCGCCATGTTCGACCACCTGCGGAGCCGGGCCCTGAGCCCGGAGCACACCCGCACCTTCATCACCCGCGCCGCCCAGGGGCTGCCGGACACCGCACCGCCGTCGGGCCGACCGTGATCGCCGTCGAAGGACGTGCCGCGAGGAAGCCCGACCCGACGCCGGGCGGTGTCCCTGCGTTCCGGCGTCGGGCGGTGGTCACAGGAACCGGCGAATGGGGGTGACAGCCAGTTCGCGCAGTCGTTGCGTCGTGGAGCGGCGGTTCCAGCGCGCTGCGACCATCCGCTCGCTGGCCTCCAGGTCCTCGTCGAAGTGGCGGTCCAGGGTTGCGGTGAAGTCCTCGTCCAGGACCGCGAGCATGACCTCTTCGTCGTGGTCCAGGGAGCGGCGGTTGAAATTGGTGGAGCCGATCAGGGCCGCGATCCCGTCGACGGTGATGACCTTGGCGTGCATCATCGTCGGCTGGTACTCGAAGATCTTCACCCCGCAGGCGAGGAGGTCCGCGTAGAAGTTCTGACCGGCCAGCCGGCAGACGCGCTTGTCGGTGTGGGGGCCGGGCAGGAGTATCTCGACCTCGATGCCCCGGCGGGCTGCTGCGCACAGCAGCTCGATGAAATAGGCGTCCGGGGCGAAGTAGGCGGTGGACAGGCGAAAGCGCTGCTGGGCGGATTCGATGGCCACGCGCATCAGGGTCTGCATGTCCTGCCAGCCGAAGCTGGCCGATCCCCGGACCACCTGGACCACTGCGTCGCCCTGGGGCGTGTGGTCGGTGAAACGGTCCCGGTCGTCGAAGAGGGTGTCGTGGCACTCGGCCCAGTTCTGGGCGAAGGCGGCGGCAACGCCGTCGACGGCCGGGCCGCGCAGCCGGACGTGGGTGTCGCGCCACTCGTTCTCGTTGCGGGCGTTGCCGCACCATTCCTCGGCGATACCGACTCCGCCGGTGTAGGCCGTCTGCTCGTCGACGACCAGCACCTTGCGGTGGCAGCGGTGGTTCTGCTTGAGCGGGGAGAGGTAGAGGGGCTTGCGGAACCACGCCACCTGGGCCCCGGCGTCCTCCATCAGGTCCAGCAGGTCCTGCTCGATGAGCCGGCTGCCGAAGCCGTCCAGCAGCAGTCGTACCCGGACGCCCGCACGGGCCCGGTCCGCCAGCGCCTGCGCGAACTGCCGGGCTATCTCGCCGCGCCAGTACACGAAGGTCATCATGTCGACGGTGTGTTCGGCGGCGCGGATGCTGTCCAGCATCGCCGTGAAGATCTCGTCCCCGTTGCGCAGGGGGAGCAGCGAGTTCCCCTCGGTGGCGGCGATGCCGATCAGCCGCTCCAGGCGGCGCCGCATGCGCTGTTTGCGCTCGGCCACCGGCAGCACGGTGGTGGTCGCCGCGTCGGGCAGTCGTGCCCCGCTCGTTGTACTCGTCATGACTCCACCCGACCGGTTGAGGACGCCGCCCCGCACGTCCGGCAACCGCCGGGGCGAGCCGACTGTACACAGCCGCAGACCGGGCGCAGGCGTCGGCCTCCCCACCCCCTCCCGTACCCCCGCCGCGGACTCGACGGAGAAGTGGTCGGCGGGCTGCCCATATCTGTCATCGCGGTATAAGGAATTAGTGGTCCAGGTGGAGAGGGTTTTTGGCCCGGCGGTGAGTTTTCATCATTTTCCGGGCGAGCCGCCACGGCGTGCTATTGTTGATCTCCGTTGCAGTCGCGGGCCCCAAAACTTCAAATTTCTCCCACCGGCCTTCATGCGTCGCCGGGGATGTGGGCCGCTTCGTATTCCCAGTGGCGGGTTCGATTTCGTATTGTATTCGGTCCGCTCTTTTGATTGCCTGCACTGTTCTTCCGTCAGCGGGAATTCCTCGGTGCGTGCCGTGGCGGCCGCCCGGGACCGAGTCCCGTCGGCCGCGGCACCCGACGCGCCGACCCCGCCTCTCTGCAAGGCATCAGCGCAGACCGCCCGATCCGGCAGCTGCGCCGATGCTCCAGGCCAATGACAGGATGACCGGATGGATATTCTCCGCAGGAACAACGTGAAGGTCAGCGGCTCACCCGGCAGGCCCGTGGTGATGCTGGCCCACGGGTTCGGCTGTGACCAGAACATGTGGAACCTGGTGACCCCGGCGCTGGCCGAGGACTACCAGGTGGTGCTGTTCGACTACGTCGGATCGGGCGGCTCCGACCCGTCCGCCTGGAGTGCCGAACGCTACGGGTCGCTGCACGGCTATGCCCGCGACGTGGTCGAGGTGTGCGAAGCCCTGGACCTGCGGGACGTGGCCTTCGTGGGGCATTCGGTCAGCGCGATGATCGGCGTCCACGCCGCGGCCGCCGCCCCCGAACGGTTTTCCTCCATGGTGATGGTCGGCCCTTCCCCCTGCTACATCGACGACGACACCTACCGCGGCGGCTTCAGTGCCGAAGACATCGAGGAACTGCTCCAGTCGCTCGAGTCGAACTACCTCGGCTGGTCGGCCGTGATGGCGCCGGTGATCATGGCCAACCCGGAACGTCCGGAACTGGGGGACCAGCTGGCCAACAGCTTCTGCGCCACCGATCCGGCCGTCGCCCGTGTCTTCGCCCGCACCACGTTCCTCTCCGACAGCCGCGCCGACCTGAAGTCGGTGACCGTGCCGACGCTGGTGCTGGAATGCTCCCAGGACGTGATCGCGCCGCGTGAGGTCGGCAGCTACGTCCACTCGGCCGTCGCCGGAAGCCGCCTGGTCACCCTGGACGCCACGGGTCACTGTCCTCAGCTGAGCGCTCCCGAGGCCACCGCGTCAGCCATCCGCACCTTCCTGCGGGAGCTGCGGTGATGGGCCGAACCGCCCACAATCCGGAGCGACCCGAGGACGAGGAGTCGGCCACCGACGCGGTGTTCTCCTCCCTGCTGGAGGACACCGCGGAGGAACTCTACGAATCCGCCCCCTGCGGCTACCTGTCCACCCTGATGGACGGCACCATCGCCAGGATCAACACGACGCTCCTGGACTGGGTCGGCCTCACACGCGAGCAGGTCGTGGGACGCAGACGCTTCACCGACCTGCTCACGATCGGTGGCAAGCTCTACCACGAGACGCACTTCGCGCCGCTCCTGCGGATGCAGGGAAAGATCAGCGAGATTGCGCTGGAGCTCAAGGCAGCGGGCGGCGGGCGCCTCCCGGTCCTGGTCACCTCCAGCGTGAAGAAGAGCGGCGACGGCGAGCCGATACTGATCCGCACCACCCTCTTCGACGCCCGCCAGCGCCGCGCCTACGAAGGCGAACTGCTCCGCGAGCGTCAGGTGGCGGAGGAAGCCCGCCGACAGGCCGAAGCGGACCGGGAGCGACTGCGGGAAGCACTCGTGGTGCTCCAGCAGAGCCTGCTCCCCGCCGCCCTGCCCGCGGTGCCCGGCATGGAAGCGGCCTCTTACTACCACACCGCCTCCGTCGACCGGCTCGGCGGAGATTTCTACGACCTGTTCCCGCTGGACGACAAGCGCTGGGCGTTCTTCCTCGGAGACGTGTGCGGCAAAGGACCCCAGGCTGCCGCCGTGACCTCCCTGACCCGGTACACCCTGCGCGCCGCAGCGCTCCACGACCCCGATCCCGTAGCCGCACTGTCCACCTTGAACACCGTGCTGCACCAGCGGTTCACGGGCGGGGACCCGCGCTACTGCACGGCGATCTTCGGTGTGATGGAACCCGACCCCGCCACCGCCACGGTGGCCGTGCGCCTGGCGTCCGGCGGCCATCCCCCCGCGCTCGTCGTCCGCGCGGACGGCCGGGCCGACTACCTCCCCACCCCCGGCGGCCTCCTCATCGGAATCCTGCCGGCCCCCCACTTCACCGCTGCCGAGACCACGCTCGGCCCCGGCGACTCCCTCCTCCTCTACACCGACGGCCTCACCGAGGCCCGCGTCGGCGAGAACCGCGAACTCTACGGCGAGGACGCCCTGCGCACCTTCATCGCCGGCCTCGCCCGCGGCGGGACGCACGAGCTGATCGCCGCCCTCACCGGACTCCTGGACGGCTTCGGCGAAGGCCTCGACGACGACACGGCCCTACTGGCCCTCGGCGTGCCGCATCCCATCCCTGTTGCGCGAGAGCACGATCTGACATGAGCACCTTGACGATCACGGCCCGAGACGCCGCCACCGGACCCGTACTGGAAATCGCGGGCGACCTCGACTACGACCAGGCCCCCCGCCTTCGACAGATCGTGACGACTCTCGCCCTGGAACCGGGACAGTGCCTGGTCCTGGACCTTTCCCGCATACAGTTCTGCGACTCCAGCGGTATCACCGCCCTCATCGTCGCCCGCAATCACGCCGTGGCCGCCCAGGCCGAGATCGCCCTGGTGGCCGTCCCCGACAACACGATCCGCATCCTGCGCATCGTCGGCCTCGACCGGGTCTTCACCATCCACCCCGACGTCGAGACGGCCACGGCGCAAGGACCGACCGCCGACGGCGCGCCGTAAGCCCGACGGCTTTCCTTCGGGTCCCGTGCCCGAGGCGAAACCCCTGGGCGTGGTCGGACGTTCCTTGCGCGATTCGGGGTAGGGGCCACACGGGCACTTCCGGCGCCGGCGCACGTCCTGCGTACGCGCCACCGCCCCTCCGTACGGAAAGCGACTTCTGATCATGAATCCCTCGCAGACGGTGCGTCCCCCTCCCGCACCGGCGGAGCAGGGCAGCGACTTCGCCCGGCTCTCGAAGAAGATCCAGGCGGCAGGCCTCATGAGCCGGCGCCCCGGCTACTACACCCTCCGCATCACCGCCGTCACAGCCCTCTACCTCGCCGGCTGGACGGCTTTCGCCATGATCGGCGACAGCTGGTGGACGCTCCTGGCCGCCGGATTCCTCGCCCTCGTGTTCGGCCAGGTGGCCCTCCTGGCGCACGACGTCGCGCACCGCCAGGTCTTCCGGCTCCGCAAGCCCAGTGAACTGTCCGGGCGCATCGCCGGGAACCTCGGCATCGGCATGGGCTACGGCTGGTGGCAGGACAAGCACACGCGCCACCACGCCAACCCCAACCACGAGGACCTCGACCCCGACCTCGATCCGGACATCCTGGTGTGGACCCAGGACCAGGCCCGGGCCGCCACGGGACTGCCGCGGATCCTGGGCCGCCACCAGGCGCTCCTGTTCTTCCCGCTGCTCACGCTCGAGGGCTTCAATCTGCACGTGGCCGGGGTGCGGTCACTGGCCGACCCGTCCCTCAAGAACCGTGCCTGGGAAGGCGCCCTGCTGCTCACGCACCTGGCGGCCTATCTCGGTGCGCTGTTCCTGGTGCTGTCGCCCGTCAGGGCCATCGTGGTTCTCGTCGTCCACCAATGCCTCTTCGGCGTCTACCTCGGCTCGATCTTCGCCCCGAACCACAAGGGCATGCCGGTGCTGCGGGGCACCGACCGCCCGGACTTCCTGCGCCGTCAAGTGCTGACCTCGCGCGACGTACGGGGCGGCCGTTTCACCGACATCGCTCTCGGCGGCCTGAACTACCAGATCGAGCACCACCTCTTCCCGAGCATGCCGAGCCCGCACCTGCGCCGGGCCCAGGCCATCGTCCGCAGCCACTGCCAGGAACTGGGTGTCAGCTACCTGGAGACCAGCCTGATCGGTTCCTACCGGCAGACGCTCGCCAGCCTTCACGACGCAGGCGCCCCCATCCGGCAGCGTCGTCGCCGGGCCGAGGAGGCGCAGAAACCCTCGTCCGAGGCCTGATCACCCGCCCGGTGGCGGGGCGGACAGGGGGCGTGACGACGCCGGTCCCGGCACCCGGGGTGGGTGTCGGGACCGGCGTCGTCGTGTGGGGGTGGGGTCAGGCGGGTCGGCCGCCGAAGGGGGCGCCGGTGCCGTAGTAGGTGCCCAGTTCCTCGCGGTAGCCGGTGTCGCCGAGGTGCTTGTCGCGGTGGAACTCGGGTGCGTTCTTGATCTGTTCCTTGGTGCCGGCGACGTAGATCTTCTGGTCGTCGGGGTCGATCCTGACGACCGTGCTGGCCGGCAGGAGGACCTCCTTGCCGAAGATCCAGGGGCCGGTGTCGACGACCAGGTAGGCGTCACCGACCTCGTCGGAGTGCTTGTCGACCTTGCCGATGCTGCCGTCGGTCGCCTCGACCTTGTATCCGGTCAGGTCGGTACCGGCGAGGTGGCCGGAGGTCGGCTGGTAGCTCCACACATGTTCAGTCACGCGAAAACAACTCCTCGGTCATTGAGAACGGCGGGGAAATGTTTCTCCGCCGGCCTGGACTTCGCCTGCCCCGCATTCACCGCTTCACGCATTCGGAATCGTTAGGGGGCCGGGATGGTTCGTCGATTCGGCTACCAGCGGTACCAGCGGCCGCTACCGCCCTTCGGACGGGCGACGAAGCCGATGAGCCAAAGGATCAGGACGGCCAGAGCCACCCACCAGAGAATCTTCACCGCGAAACCCGCGCCGAAGAGAAGAAGAACCAGCAGAAGAACGAGAAGCAGGGGAACCATAGTTATCAACCTCCGCAGCACCGCCTGCCCGACCGCACCCGGGACATGCACGCGATTCTTATGTGTTTCCTACTCGGACGGCCGGGCAGACGAGCCGGCCCGATTTCGACGGCGCCCGACCGCAGCTCATAGGCGCGAGCCCGGGGCCGGGCACGCATGGAATCGGGGTTTCGAAGCATGCGCGGTGTATGGAATGCGTGGTGTACGAGGAGCAGTCCGGCCGGTCCGAATTCGTCGAGTGCGGGCTGGACGACGAAGCCTGCCGACTGGTGCTGAAGCGGTTGCGCGGACTGGACGAAGGCGAGTTCGGCTGGGTGCGACTCGTGGATCCCGCCGAGGGCGAACTCGTGCAGTTGGCCGAGGAACTGGGCCTGCACCGCCTGGCGGTCGAGGACGCGGTCCAGGCACGCCAGCGGCCGAAGCGGGAGCGCTTCGGCGACGTACTGGCCGTCGCACTGAAGACCCTCTGGTACGTCGAGGAGGAAGCGGCGGTGGAGACGGGTGAGTTGATGCTCTTCGTCGGCCCCCGCTACGTACTCACCGTCCGGCACGGCGAGCTGGATCCGGCTGCCGAGGCAGCCCGCCGACTCGACGCCGACCCGGCCATGCTGCGCTTCGGCCCCCTGTCGGTCCTGCACGCCGTGCTCGACGTCGTGGTCGACGCCTACAGCGAGGCGGCCGAGACGGTGCGCGCCGCGCTCGACCGGCTGGAGGACCGCGTCTTCTCGTCCGCTCGCGTCGACCACACCGAGGACATCTACTCCCTGAAGCGGGAGGTCCGTGAGTTCCGGGACGCCGTGCAGCCACTGGTGCCCGTCCTGCCCGGTCTGCTGAGCGGTCCGGCCGAGGAGGAACTACCGGCCAAGGTCCTGCCCTATTTCCGGGACGTGGCCGATCACCTGCACCGCACCGACACCGAGGTGCGGACGCTGGACGAACTGCTCAACTCGGTGCTCGACGCACAGCAGGCCCGCGTCGGCACCTGGCAGAACGACGACATGCGGCGGATCTCCGCCTGGGCCGCGATCTTCGCGGTCCCCACCATGGTCGCCGGTGTCTACGGGATGAACTTCGAGCACATGCCCGAGCTCGGCTGGAGCTACGGCTACCCGCTCGCCGTCGGCCTCATGGCGCTGGCATCGGGCTGCCTGTACCGCGCCTTCCGCCGCAACGGCTGGCTCTAGGCGGCCGGCGGCCGGCGGCCGGTCGCTCGGCGGCCGGTCGCTCGGCGGTCAGCGGTGCGCGGCTCTGTGGCCGAACCAGTGGCCTCGACCGCGCGGCTGGTCGGACACCGGAGCGCTGGTCCCGTCGCGGGGAGCGTCGGCGACCGGCGTACCGCCTTCGACGCGGCCATCGCGCTCGCGGTCCACGGCGGCGGCCTCACGGCGCGACAGGTCGCGGTCCCGGCGGGCCTGCGCCGAGCGACGGGCCGACCGGCGGACGCCCATCATGACCAGGGCCAGACCCAGGAGCGCGACGGCTCCGACGATGATTCCGGTCAGGAACAGGGATCCGGTCGAACCGCTGGCGTGGTAGCCGAACACCGAGAAATCGCCGCCGGCGCCGAGCTCGTGCCCCGCACCGGTATTGCCGAAGACCCCGGCCAGGCCGACGACGATGGCGGCGATCAGAAGGATGAGTCCGAGGATGAGAAACATGGAATGGCTCCTTGGATCCGCGTCCGGACAGCCGCCGGACACGGCTTGCGCCTACCCCGGTTGTGAACCATCACGCCACAAAAGGGACATAAGGATTACCGGTCGCGCGGGCGGTGCCTTCAGGCGATGCGCAGGGCCAGTACGACGACGTCGTCCCCCGGAGCGGGGTCGGCCGATCGCTCGCTGATCCGCCGGAGCAGTTCCGCCGGCGGGAGGTCGCCGTGGCGGGCGAGCAGGTCCACGAGTCGTGCGATCGAGGCGTCGATGTCGTGGCCGCGGCGCTCGATGAGCCCGTCGGTATAGAGCAGCAGCGTCGAGCCCGCGGGGAGGTCGCGCCGGGCCTCGGTGCGCCGGTACGGCCCGAGGCCCCCGTGGAGGAGGATGTCGTGCTCGGCCAGGAGGGTCACCCGCCCGTCGGGGGTACGGAGCAGGGGCGGCGGGTGGCCGGCGTTCGACCAGGTCAGCCTCCAGCCGGGACCGCCGTCGACGAGGTCGAGTCGCGCGTGGACCAGCGTGCCGCCGGCCTCGATGGGCAGGACCGAGCATGCGGCGTCGAGCGCGGTCAGCGCCGTGGCGGGGCTGTACGGCGGGTGGTCGAGGGTGGCCTGGCGCAGCATGCTGCGGATCTGGCCCATGATCGTGGCTGCGTGCATGTCGTGCCCGGTGATGTCACCCACCGTGACCATGAGGGATCCGGGACCGCCGCCGCCGGGTGGGGCGGGCGGCAGGTGGTAGGCGTCGTACCAGTCCCCACCGATCATGTCGCCGGCCGCGGCCGGTTCGTACAGGGCGCTGATCTCGATGCGGTCGGTGACGGGGAGGTCGGTGAGCATGGCCTCCTGCAGCTGCCGGGCCACGGAGACGCGGTCGTCGAGGTACAGGGCGCGTTCCACCGCCTGCGCGACGTAACCGGATGCGGCGGTGAGCGTGGCACGCTCGGTGATGCCCACCTCGTGCCGCTTGGCCCAACAGACCGCGAGGACGCCCAGCAGGGCGCGGCTGCCCCAGAGCGGCAGGCACAGCACGGTGGTGAAGCCCATGCGGTCGAAGAAGCCGACCGCCTCGGGGCCGTACTCGGCGACGAGCGCCTCACGGTCGGGAACGAAGACCGGCCGCCCTTCCCGCATGGCCCGCGTGCTCGGGAACGCCGCGCTCACGGGGAGCGTGAGGACCTCCAGCTCCACCGAGTGCTCGATGTCGGGGTCGGCGACCCGGTGCAGTTCGTCCTTGTCGGCGACCAGCAGACCGACGTACGAGGGCTTCCCGACGCCGACGAAAAGGTCCCGCAGCCTGCGCCGGACGTCCTCCAGCCCGGACGTCTGTGCCAGCTCCTCCGAGGCTCTCAGCAGCAGCTCGGCATGGTCCATGCCGGCCTGGGCCTCGTGCTCCAGGAGCTCCGCGTGGCTGCGGGCGTGCTCGGCGGCGGCCCACGCGGTCTCCAGTACCTGCTGTGCGGAGCGGCTCTGCGCCGACAGGACGCGCAGGCACAGCTCGGCGGAGCAGGCCGCGGCCAGATCCTGCAGGTCGGCCAGCTCGCCGTCGCCCCACGTCCGTGGTGCGTGGTCGATGGCGCACAAGGAGCCCAGGACCAGCCCGGCGGCGTCGGTCAGCGGCATGCCCGCATAGGCGACGAGCCCGAGATCCTCGATGGCCGGGTCGGTACGGAGCCGGTCGTCGGCACGGACGTCGGCCACGACCAGGGGCTGCCCGGAGGTCGTCACGTACCGGCAGAGCGAATGCGACAGCGGCAGCGCCCGGCGCTCCGCCCAGGGCTCCGGCAGACCGATCATGCCGGGCAGGATCTGCCGGTCCTCCTCGACCAGCGACACGAGAGCGACCGGCACCCGCAGGGTTCGTGAAACCAGCCGGGCGAAGCGGTCCATCCCGGTGTCCGGGGCCGCCGAAAGACCGGCGGGCAGCAAGGCCCGCCGCCGTGCGCTGCCCGGGACCGCTCCGGGTTCCCGGCCCTGTTCCGGCATCTGCCCTCCGGTCGCGCTGTCCCGAGGCCCTCCACCGCATCCTAGATCAGTGGGGGGCCGCTCCGCCGGTCATACGGGGACAGGGGCAGCACGGCCGGTCGCCGGTCGCCGGACGTGGACGGGTCAGGCGGGCGGGACGCCGAACGACAGGCCGGAGAGGTAGTGCGTGCCCACGGCCTCGTGGTGGTCCGCGTTCCCGAGGTGTTCGTGCCGGTGGAACTCCGGGGCGGCCTTGATCTGTTTTTTCGTACGGTCCACGTAGACCTTCTCCGCCGCGTGGTCGACGCGGGTCACCAGGCCGGCCGGAAGCAGGACCTCCTTGCCGAGGATCCACACCCCGGTGTCGACGACCAGATAGGCGTCGGTGACCTCGTCGGAGTGCTTGTCGACGGTGCCGATGCTGCCGTCGACCGCCTCGACCTTGTAGCCGGTGAGGTCGGCCGCCAGATAGTCGACGCCGGCGCGGTAGGCCCACACGTTCTCCGTCATGCGGTACAACTCCTTCGCTCGGAACCCTTGCCGACGGCGCGTCTGCCCCGAGACCGGCGGCTCGATTCCCCTGCGGGCGGTCCCGAGCCGCATCAGAACGAGTGCGGCAGCCAGGGGGCCACCTCGCCGCCGAGGGCCAGGGAGGCTCGTGCGAGCGTTCCGCGCCTCAGCTCACGGGCCCGACCGGCCCGCGCGAGAGCGGTCAGCGAGACGCCGCCCAGGTAGGCGGAGGCCAGTGCCCCTGCGTGCAACGCCACATCGGCCGCTGCGCGGGTGCGCGTGCACGATGCGCCCCCGGCGTCCCCGGTGAGTTGCCAACGGCCCTCGTTCCAGGGGCAGAAGGGGTCCGTGACCTCGAGGACGATCTCGATCCGGGTGCGGTACGTGCGGGCTTCGAGCGCGGCGCCCACATCCACCAGCCGGACGAACAGGCCGTCCCGCAGCTGCCTTTCGCACCGGCGGACGTCGGAGACGAGGTGCTGCCACGCGTCGTCCACCGGGCGGTTCTGTGCCACGAGGGCCGACGTCAGATCGATCTCGAAGAGGAAGCGCCACAGTGCCGCGTACGCGGTGGGATCCCGGGCCTCGAGGTCGCGGAGCACGATCCTGCCGTGTGCGCCCGAGACGTCCCACTGCGGTGTGTTGTGGAAACGGGCGTATCCGACCGTCGCCCCGTCCCGTTCGGCGACGACGCACTGGAGGGGTGCGCCGCCGTCGCGGCCGCCGCCCTGGGGCGGCAGTACGGCCAGGCGCTCCCACCCGGGCCGGCGGGCCGGCATGCCCGGCCGCTCGGCCACCTGGTCCGCGTACACCGCCTCGCACGCCGGCAGCGCGGACACCGGATCGGCGTACCGCAGGCGCACCCCGTCCGTGCCCGTGCCGGCCGGGGCCTCCAGGCGTACGCGCGTCGTGTCGATGGTCGTCGACAGCTGCTGCGTGGCCAGGCCGTAGCCGAAGCGGCCGTAGATGGCCGGCTCGGACGCCACCAGTGCCGCCAGCGGTTCGCCCCGCTCGCGGATGTCGTCGAGCTGGCGCCGCATCATGGCCGTCATCAGCCCGCGCCTGCGGTGCGTGGCGGACACGCTCACCATCGTCACCCCGGCGGTGTCGACCAGGGCGCCGCCCGGCACCGAAAGGCGCAGCGAGAAGGCCCCGGCGGTGCCCACGCACTCGTCGCCGTCCCAGGCGCCGATGGACCGGTCGGGTTCGGTGAGGTCCTGCCACAGCTCCCGCGTCTGCGGGGGCGTGGGCGGCCCGCCGAACGCCCGCTCCAGGGTCCCGTACCAGGTGTCCCACGCGGGGGCCTCCAACGTCCGCAACTGTGGCGCCATGGGTCACCTCTACCAGGGATTCCGGCCGCGGAGGCGTACGGGGCGGGGGTGCCACCCGGGTGGGTCACCCGGAGGGGCTTGACGAGGCGCACCCAAAGACATGACACTCGGAGTGCAAGTTGTTTTGTGGCTGTTCGTGGCATTTATTCGCTGCCCGTAACGAAAGGCGAGACATGTCTGTCCACACCGCCCGAGCGTCTGCCGGGCCGAGCCGTGTCCATGCAGGTCAGGGCGGGACCGGGCGGCGCGGTCCGTCGGTCGCGCAGGTGTCCGCCTACGCCGCTGCGGGCGCGGCCGTGGCTGCCGTCTGGGTGCTCGGCGGGGACATGCCCGCGTGGGAGCACGCACTGCGCGTCCTCGTGGTGGTGCTCTGCGTCAGCGTGGCCGGCCGCTTCCTCGGCCGCCGCCTCGCCCGGGCCGGGAGGGCTCCGCTCGACCGCCGACTGTTCCTGGGCCTGGTGGCGGGGAAGGTGCTCCTGGTGGCCGTGGCCCTGCTCGTCGACCGGCTCGCCGGCCTGTGGTTCGCGGAGCCGACTCTGATCACCGCCGGGTTCCTGTTCGTCCTGGTGACCCTCGGCGGCCCCGCCCTGCACGGCCGGCTGTCGCACGGAACGCCGGCCCCGCAGGCTCTGGAAGAGACGGCCTAGGTACGGGCGGCGGTGGGCGGCCCGGGTGGCCATGACACCGTCCACGGGCGGGTGCCGCCGTGGCGCAGGCGCAGCAGGAAGTCGAGGATCCCCGCCGCGCCGTTGCCGTACTCGGAGCCGCTCGTGGCGTCGGCGACGAGGCGCAGCCCGTCGGACTCGCAGTGCTGGGCCTCGATGAGCGCGGCGATGCCCTCGGCCCGGGTGCGGTAGCGGGCCTCACCGGTGAAGTCGGCCATGTCCAGGAGGAAGTGGCCGGTCCCGGCGTTTCCGCAGCACGCGCCGGCGATCGCACGCCACGGGTCGCTGACGCCGGCCGCCGCGGCCTGTTCGGCGAGGTCCGCGAAGCGCTGCACGCCGGTCGCCGCCCACAGCCGGATCAGGAAGGTGCCGATGCCCGCAGGCCCGTTGCACCATTGGGTGCTCGGCCGGAACTGCGGCTCGCCGCCCACTTCGGCGGGCCAGGCCGCCCGGCCCTCCTGCACCCGCGCGGCCCGGACCAGGGTGTCGCCCGCGCCGAGGGCGGCGGCTGCGAACCGGCCCGCTTGCGCGGTGTGTCCGCGAGCCTCGGCCGCGGCCGAGGCGGCCAGCAGGAACGCCCCGACCCCTGCCGTCCCGTGGGCGAATCCGTACGTGTGCGCTCCCGCGAGTACGGAGTCCGTGTCGCGGGAGGTCGGCCAGGTCCAGTCGCCGCCCGTCCGGTCCGCGGCGTCCAGAACGGCATCGGCGCGGGCGAACGCCGCTTCGAGGAGGGACTCGTCGGCGGTGGCCTCCCACAGGTGCAGACACGCAGTACCCGCCCCGGAGAGGCCGTGGGTGACGTCGGGGCTCGGCCACCGGGTCGGGAGCTGCTCGACGAGCGCGATCGCCCGATCGGCCATGGCCGCGTCATCGAGCAGCCGGGCGGCGTCGAACAGCGCCCAGGCCGTGCCGGAACGGCCGAAGCACAGGCCGGGCAGCAGCCGGTCCGTGCTGAACAGGCGCTCGTCCAGCCAGCGGGCGGCCTCGGCCACGGTGGTGAGCGGGGAGGCGCCACCGCCGGCCCGTGCGGCGTGGGTGAGGGTGGCGAGTACGCCGGCCGCGCCGTTCCAGGTGTTGCAGGGATCGCTGCGCGGCACGTCCCATTCCGGCGCGGGCCACAGCGCTGCGCGCCACGGGGTCATGGTGCGTTGCAGGTGGGCGATGCCGTCGTCGAGCAGCCGGTCGATCGTGTCCGGCCGGTACGGGGGCAGCGCGGCCCGCGGCGCCGGGGCCGCCGCAGGCCCACCGGCCCGACGGGCGCTGTTCCCGTTCGGCCCGGTCGCCCCGTTCCGCCCCGCCAGCCAGGCCAGGGCGTGCGGGAGGGTCCACCGCGCGCCGGGGTCGGCCAGGGTCAGCCCGGCGATCAGTTCGCCGAACGGTGCCAGCGCGGGGTGCGAGAGGGCGATCAGCGGGAGCACCCGCTGCCCGTCCCGGCGGTGGTCGGCGCCATCGGTCCAGCCGGCCGCCCATCGGGGATCGAGGCCGGTCAGAAGGGAGAAGAGGACCACTCCCAGGCTGAAGCGGTCCGCCGCCGCTCCCGCGACCGCGGTGGACTCCGCAGCCGATGCGTGCAGCCCCAGGGCCCTGACCTCGGGTGCGGCGAAGCCCCGCGTGTAAGCCGGGGCGCACGGCCGCCCCGCTTCGGTCACGTACTCGGTGTCGATCAGACGCAGTTCCCCGGATGGGGTGACCATGACGTTGTGCGGCTTGAAGTCGCGGATCACGAATCCCGCCTCGTGAACCGTCCGCACCAGGGCCACCAGCCCCGCGACCATGGCGGCGGACTCGGCCGGTCCCGGTCCGCCCTCCCGGGCGCGCGCCGACTGCCACAGGTGCAGGGGCTCTCCGGGCACCAGCTCCTCGGCGAGGAACAAGTCGCCCTGCTCTTCGAACAGCCGGACCATCCCGGGGGTGATCCCCAGCGGTGCGAGCTGCTCCAGCGTCCTGGCCTCGTCGCGCAGCCGGTCGCGCACGTCGGTTCCGTCCAGGCGGGCGCCGACGTGTGCCCGCGCGTGCTTGACGACGACTTCGAGCCCCGTCCGTTCGTCCACCGCCCGGTAGACGCCCCCCTTGTTCGCGTGCCGGACGGCCCGCAGCACCTTGAACCGGCCCCCGAGCAGCACCGGTGCAGCCGTGTCGGACGCGTGGGATGCGTGGGATGCGTCTGGAAAGGGGTAGGCGGCCCAGGGCGGGAGGGTGAACCCCGCGGCGCGCTCGTCCTTGATCCTGCTGCCGTCCGGACCGGTCATCCACGGCTCGAGGACCCCGTCGTCGTTCAGGGCCGTGTCGCCGCTGAACTGCCCGTACCGGAAGAAGACGAGGCTGCCGGGCCGCACCGGCCTGTCGGACAGGATCCTGGGGCCGCTCAGCCCGGCCGTCGCGGCATCCAACTCACGGGCCAGGACGCGGAACCGCTCATCGTCGTCCGGGTACACGGTGATGAACTTTCCGCCCGTGCCCCGGTCGTGCCAGACGTCCCCGAGCCGTACGACCCGGTCCAGATCGACCGCGAACTTGAAGGAGGCCCCGCGGCGTGTGAGCACCTGCGCCGACCGGGCGAGAACGAGCGCCGCCGACAGCGGAGTTGCCGAGACGTGGAGCTTCCATCCGTGCTTGCGCCGTACGGCGGCGCCCGGAGGCCGTACGAAGCACCACGACTCCGTCGGCTGCAGGGTCCACCGCTGGCCTCCGCAGCGGCTCAGCACGGCGCGTGCGACATCGAGCAGCAGGAGCGAGTCGGCCGACGCGTCGTCCGGCGGGGCGGGGTGCGGATTCGCGGTCATGGGCGGTCAGCGCTCTCTCGGATCCTCGGCGGATCACGGTGCGTGTGCGCAGCTCACCAGTCTATGCCCGCCCCGCCGCGCCTTCCTGTCGGGCCGGGCCGGGCCGGCCGGGACGGGCCCGAAGGTAAGTATTTGCACTCAAAGTGCAAAGAAATCCCCAAGTCCGGTGTTCTGTCGATTTGTCGGGGTATCGACCATGTGCCGGGTCGAGGTGATCCGGGAGGTCCGAGGAGAGAGGCAAGGCGATGAACGAGACGACGACCGACCTGAACGCCCTGGAGCTGCTCCCGCAGGAGCAGGAACAGGAGATGTCCGAGCGCGACTGCACCGGTTGGTCCAGCTGCACCCTCACCCTGGCGGCCGATGAATGACCGCGTGGCCGCCGACCCGCGCCGCAAAGGCGCCCCGTCCGGCAGCCGATGGCTCGATCCCCGCCCCACAGGGCGGGGATCAGCCGTGTACCGGCGATTTCCCTGGCGCGCCCTAGGGGCGGTCGGTCGTGGCGAGCAGGGCGTGTACGGCCGTCTCCATGGTGCGGGCGGCCGATTCGGCGCTCAGGCCGCTGCTGCGCCAGTGGTACCAGGCGCCCCAGGTCGTCACCGCGTCCAGACCGTGGAGCACTTCGGACCTGCGTGACGCGGGCAGGCGTTCGAGTTCCTCCGCGAAGATCTCGGCCAGTCGCGCCCGGGCGAGGTCCAGTACCTCTCGGGTGACCTCGGCGACCCGGTCGCCCGGTGTCTCCAGGCGCATCAGGGTCAGCTGGGCCGGAGTGATCCACTCCAGGATCCGTGCGCGCTGTTCCGTGAGGGCAGCCACCCTGGTGTCGCGCGGACCGGTCGTCGGAAGCGGCCTGATCTGCTCGATCAGCTGCTCCAGCCGACGGGTGATCGCCGTCTCCACCAGCTCGGACAAGTCGGCGAAGTGGTGGAACACCAGGCGCCGCGACACGCCCGCACGCTCGGCCACCCGCTCGGCGGGGAAGCTCGATTCCCCGTCGTCGAGCAGGGACAGTACGGCCTCGGCGATCTTCACCCGGGACTGGCGGCCCCGCTCGGCGCGGCCGTCCGCGGCGCGCTCCTCGGTCCGTGGTCGTCGAGCCGACTGATTCACGGCGCCCCTCCCCACTCGCTGGGTGCCATTGTCGCAAACGAGCCGGCGGGGCGGCCGCGTCGGCGCGGCCGGAGCCGGAAGTCCCGGCGGGGGAGCGGTGCCCCGCGGGTGCCGACCGTACGGGTGGCAGACCGCGACCGTCCCGGGGAGCCGCAGGGCGCGCCTGTTTGGTTCGGTGCGTACGTGTCTACGAATCGCGGGCCGGTGTTCGAAGAACAGCCCGGCGTGCCCTCCGCTTCCGAAGGAGACCACCCCACCATGCCCAGAAACCCGCGATGGCTCGTCGCCCTGGCGGCCGGAGCCGCAGTACTGAGCGCGGGCCCGGCCGCAGCGTCGGCAGCGCCGCCGGCCGCGGTCAACCCGGCCCCCTTCTCCACCATCACCGTCGACCGCAACACCGTGGCGCACGGGGAGACCTTCACCGTGTCCGCGAGCCGGTACTGGCCGAACGAGGAGGTGTACGTCCGGCTGATCCCGGAGGGCCGGGCCGATGACACCCGAGCCGTGGAGGGGTCCGACGGGAACGGCGACCTGCGCGCCGGGCGGCGCATCGTTACCCTCGCCATCCTCCTCGCCAACGCCGACGGAGAGGTCTCCGGGACGATCACGGTGCCGGAGCGGCGCGCCGCCGCCCGTCACCGCCTCCGCGGCGAGTACCACCTGGAGCTCGCGGGGCACAGCTCCCAGCTGTGGCAGTCCATCCCCTTCAGGGTGCTCGCGCCCGAGTTCGGCCAGCACCACAGGCCCGGCCGCGGACCTGGCGAGGGCCCCCACGGCAGGCCCGTCGCGAAGCCCCACGACGAGCGCCGCGAGGACGCCCGCAAGGAGTCGCAGGAGGGCTCGCACGAGGGCTCGCACGAGGGCCCGCGCGGGGACGCGCCGCAGGCGTCCCCCCAGGCCTGACCGCGATACCACGGCGCTCCGCGGCGCGTGCGACGCTTCGCACTGGGCCGGGCGCCGTATGACAGTCACTCAAAAGACAGCAGAGCGGACGCGCGAGGGTCCCCAGAGGGTAACGATGCCGCGAACCGCTCGCTCCTCCCCCAGAAAGCAGAAGCTCCTTGATGCGCTCTGATCTCCCTCGGCGCGGCCGTTCGGGGCCGCGGACCAGTCGGCGGATCCCCCGGGCCTGCGGGGTTTTCGCCGTGCTCGCCGTGTCCCTGGCCGGGCTCTCGGGTACCGCGGCAGCGGGCCCGGTACCGGCAGCGGGTCACTCGGCCTTGGCGGAGGCGGACGATCCCGCCGACACCACCGCCCCGGCCGAGCCCGTGCCCACCTTCGAGACGGTCGGCGACCCCGTCACCCTGGTCCCCGGCGAGGAGGGCACCGTGTTCGCCACCTGCCCGGGCAGGAGCGTGCTCGTCAGCGGCGGTTACCTGATGAGCGGCTCGATGCAGGTCCTGCTGACCTCCCGGGCGGCGACCCCCAACACCTGGACCGTCACCGTCCTGAACGACTCGAGGACGAATGCCACCGTCGCGGCCGTCGCACAATGCGCGCCCTGACCGCACGCCGGGCCCGTCCGCCCGCCCCTGAAGGGAATTTCATGCTCAGATCGGAATGGGTCGTCAAGGCCCTGGGGACCGGCGCATGCCTGGCCTCCGTCCTGGCGCTCTCCGCACCGACCGCCTCGGCCACGACGACCGACATCTCGTGCGGAGAGATCCAGACCGCCGTGGTGTCCTGCCAGCTGCCGGACGGCCTCTCCTCGTACGACACCACGGCCCTGCTGGCGGCGGCGCAGGCCGCGACGCAGACCGCGCTGACCACGACCACGCCCATGGTCGTGACCGCGTACGGCGGTGCCGGACGGTACGGCAGCAACGGCGGCGGCCTCTACCGCGGCGGTGACGGCGGCTACGGCGGCAAGGCGCAGACCGTGACGTCGGTGGCGAGCTTCCGGACCGCGTTCGGACAGAACCTGTACTACTACGTCGGCCAGCTCGGCGCGACGTCCGCCGGCGGCCGCGGCGGTGCCTCCACCCTGGTCTCCGGCGTGGACCTGACCACGCAGAACCCGTGCATCGCGGGCTACGGCACGTGCACCACGACCACGCTGCTCGCCGATGCCGGCGGTGGCGGCGGAGGCGGCCAGGGCAACGCCAACGGCAACGGCGGCGCCGGCGGCAACGGCGGCACCGCGGTCTCGGGCCAGATCATCTCGGCCGGATCCACGGGCGGCAACGGCAAGGCCACCACCGGCACCTTGACGCGTACCGGTGCGGGCGGGGGCGGCGGCAGCAACGGTGACGGCGGCGGCGGTGGCCGCGGCGGCTCCGGCGTGGACAGCAAGAGCGGCACCGGCGGCATCGACGGCATCGGCGGTCTGGGCGGCCCCGTCCACACCGGCAACGGCCCCAACGCCGGTGCGACCTGGACGAACAACACCTCCCTCTTCTTCGGCAATGCCGGACAGGGCGGCGAGGGCGAGTGGCGGACCAACGGCACCAACTACGGCAGCGGGGGCGGTGGAGGCGGCGGCTGGGGCGGTGGCGGCGGCGGTGGAGGCGGCGGCGAAGCCATCACCGGTGGAGGCGGCGGCGGTGGCGGCAGCTGGGCGGCGGCGAACACCGACACCGTCGCGAGCGTCCCGGTGATCGCCAACGGCAACAGCGGTCAGAACGGCGCCGTGTACATCACGTTCGTCGGTTCGAGCTGATACCCGGCGGAAGCACGGCCGGGCGAAGCCCTGCGGCCCCGTCCCCTTCTCGGGGGCGGGGCCGCAGGCCGTCGGCGGGGGAGAGGTCAGCCGACGCAGGACGTCACGGGCGCCGGGCTGAAGCGGCAGTTGGTCGGTGTGTTGCCGGTGATCCTGGTGTTGGTGACCGAGGTGATCGCCGTGCTCGTCCAGATGCCGCCGGGCGCGGGGGCGTCGGGTGCGACGTTGAACCGCACCGAGGCGTCGGTCAGTTGGTAGGTGCCGGCCGCGTTGTAGATGCCGGCGCCCCGTGAACCGGTGCCGGAGACCTTGTTGCGGTCGATCGAGGACTTCTTCACCGTCACCGCCGGGGCGGCGGCGAGGAGGCCGGCCGTGTAGAGGCCGCCGCCCAGCGAGTAGCGGCCGGCGGCCAGGTTCCCGGAGACCTCCGACGCGTTCAGGATGTTCACGGTGCCCCCCAGCGCGCTGATCCCGGCACCGTGACCGGCTTCCCCGATGAGTTTGTTGCCCCTCACCTTGGTGAAGTCCAGGGTGAGCGCCCCGCCGAACGAGAAGATGCCGCCACCGCCGTCGTCCGCCGCCTGGACGGCCACGGTGTTCCCCTCGATGGTGGAGTTCCTGAACGCCTGGCTGCCACCGAAACCGATATGGACGCCGCCGCCGGTGCCCGTCCCGAGACCGCCGGTGGTGACGCGGTTGTCGGTGACGGCGGTCCGCGTCACGTGCAGGGCGCCGGATCCGTCGGAGGAGATGCCGCCGCCGGCGTCGAAGGCGGTGTTGTGGTTGATGGTGCTCCCGGTGATGGCGAGCGTCCCCGAAGGGTGCCCGATGCCGCCGCCGATCCGCGCACGGTTGCCCGTGATGCGGGTCTTGACGAGGGAGACCTGTCCTTCGGAGTACACCCCGCCCCCCGTGCTCGCCCCGCCGGTGGTGCGGTTGTCCGTGATGCGGCTGTCGGTGAGGGTGCCCGTGGCGCCGGGCAGGAACCTGATGCCGCCGCCGATGTTCGCCGTTCCGCCCTGGAAGGCGACGTTGGTCCCGGCGAAGGTGCTGTTGCGGTTGACCAGCACGGCGCCGCCGCCGACGGGGCCGGCGGGCTGACCGTTCATGACGGTCAGGTCGTTGAGGGTCAGTCTGCCCAGAACCGTCGCGGAGGTTCCGACCTCGAACAGGCGGAAGGGGGCGGCGCTCACGCGCTTGATGGTCGCGTGGTGACCGTTGATGGTCACGCCGTTGGTGTTGGTGATGGGCGGAAGCCCGTCGTCGGCCCCCGCCGTGTAGGGAGCCGTGACCTCGTAGAGGCAGTACGGCTCCAGATCGATGACCGTGTCCACGTTCAGGTTGGCGTTGTTGATCGCGGCGATCAAGGCCGCCGTGTTGCACGGCACCGCGACCGCATGGGCGGGAACCGCGGCGGAGGCCGCCGCCACGCCGGTCAGGGCCAGGGTGACAAGGGAGCTCAATCCCCGATGACGCGTGCTGCGCCGTCTCATCGTCGTGCCTTTCGTGAAGCCATTCGCGGAGCCCTCCGAGGTGCGGCGGCGGAGCCCGACGTGAACCGGTCGGGATCCGCCGCGCTCCTGTGCCGAGGACGCTGGGACCCGGGGAAGGGGTAACCGGGTGGGGCGCGGTTCATGCCCGGTACAGCGGCGTGGCCGGGGTCTGTCACACGTCCGGGCCCAGTCGGAGAGCCGGACGGCGGGTCCGGCGGCGGGTCGGCGGCGGGGTCG
This sequence comes from Streptomyces sp. Sge12, assembly GCF_002080455.1. Classification (NCBI taxonomy): domain Bacteria; kingdom Bacillati; phylum Actinomycetota; class Actinomycetes; order Kitasatosporales; family Streptomycetaceae; genus Streptomyces; species Streptomyces sp. Sge12. Next base: position 929,535 of record NZ_CP020555.1, on the reverse strand, counting down.
GACGGCAGGTCGAGGTCGGGCGGGCAGGTCGGGCGGCAGGCCGGGCGGTCGGTCCGCACGGGTCGGGGGTTCAGGCGGTCAGGAGTCCTTGATCCGGACGAGGCCGCCGACCACGCCGACATAGGCGGAGCCGTCCCTTCCCAGGGTCACCGGCGCGTAGTGGTTGTTGAACAGGGGTCCGGAGCCGACCAGACGGCTCCACACCCGTCGGCCGGTCCGTACGTCCAATGCCGTGAGGTACCAGGCGTCGGGCATCGCAGCGGTGCCCTTCGCGCCGGCGGAGCGCAGTTCGTCGGCGGTCGGGTGCGTGAAGGTGTAGAGGAGGCCCGTCGCCAGGGAGACCTTGCTGACGACGCTGGGAACCCGTTCGACGGTGTCCGACCAGGCGAGGGAGCACGTACGGGTGGTGTAGTCGACGTGCACCCGGGCCAGGCCGGGCTCGGTGTCGGCCTGGCGCCCTCCGAGCATCCCCCTCAGGAGGGCGTGGTCCCCGGCGACGTAGCCGTAGTTGTTCTCCACGATGAGGTCGCCGCCCACGGCGATGAGGCTGTTCTCGTCGGCGCCCCTTCCCGGGGCGAAGACCGGCTGTTCGCACACCTTCCCGGGGCCGGCCGTCCCGCGTGCCATCACGAGCACCTGCATCTGCGGGTCGGCGTTGTCGGTGATGGCGACGTACCCCCCGTCCGGGCCGGATGCGGGGCCGATGAGCGTGGGTGTGGTGCCGCTGCCCCGGCCGAGCTGGCCGGGCTTCTGCCGCGACCCCCTGTCGTACGCGGCCCGCCAGGTGACGGTGGGTCGGCCCTCGACGCGCGCGTCGAAGCGGTAGAGGGCGTGGTCGCTGACGACGAAGACGCCGCCGGATTCGTCGACCGCGATGCTGTTGGTGATCGTCTCCCCCGGCAGCACATGGGTGGAGACCGCGGCGGTGGCCGGATCGAGCACGCCGACCACCCCGCTGCCGGTCACGAACCACATCCGCCCCGACCAGTCGGGCAGGACGGACACGATGCCGCTGGTGCCGATCGCGGCCTTGAGGTCGTAGCGCGCCTGCGTGACGAGCGCGTCGCCGCGGACGGCCACGACCTGGATGGTGCCGTCCTTCGTGGGGACGACGGCCCGGTCGAGCCGGTCCAGGTAGAAGTAGCCGCCTCCGGAGACTTCCGTGGGGCTGGAGCCCGCCGTCCCGGGCAGCGTGAGCGACGCGACCGCTCCGAGGTCGTGCGGAGCGAGGAGCATCAGCCGGGGAGCGTGTCCGGGGGTCATGCAGACGGTGACGATCCGGCCCCTGGAGTCGAAGGTGACCGAGCCGCAGAGCCCGCCCTGGAGCCTGCTGCGCACGGCGAGGTCGCGGCCGGTGGGGCCGGGCCCCTCGTACGTGTCGCTCTGGTACGCGTCGCCGTGCACATTGCTGGAGCCGTTGGCGGCCATGAACGGGTGCTGCGGGACCGCGGGCACGGTGACCGGTCGCGGTGCGACGGGGTGACCGGTGAACGGGGCCAGTCCGGCTCCGCGCGGGTCCGAGGGGATGGACAGGGCGGGCGGGGTCACTGCGCCGGCCGGGGCCGCGGCGGTGAGGGGCGACAACAGGGCGGCTGCCACCAGGGCTGCCAGGACGACCGGTACGGCCGGTACACCCGGGAAGCGGAGGAAGGTGCGCATGCGTAGGCCTTTCATCCGTTGACCGTGCGAGGACGCGGAAGGGCGCGAGGGATGCGAGGGACACGTGGCAACATCATTGCACTGAGAGTGCAAGCATGATGATGCGGCAGAGGCCGCCGGGATGTCGAGGGGCCGGACCCGAGGTGAGCGATGACGGGACCGCCGCAAGAGCCTGACCTGTGGCTACGTCGCCCGGCAGGCGGCCGCAGGGGCCTCCGTGCATGCTGGGAAAACCGGACACGGAGGCGCCGGTCAGCGCACCCTCCCACGCCCCGATCCCGCGAGCCGCACGAGGACACGCCATGAGTCGAGCCATGCTCCGGCAGATCATCGACTACGCCAACCGCGCCGATCCGTACCCGTTGTACGAGGAACTGCGCAGGACGCCCGTGTTCCACGACGAGGACGGGCCGTACGTCGTCAGCACCTACCACGAGATCCAGGGCCTGCTGCACGATCCGCGCATCAGCTCCGACCCCCGCAACCTGACGCTGTCGTCGAGCGACCCGCTGGCGCAGGCCGAAGGGGACGACTCAGGGCTGCCGCCGGTCTTCCTCAAGCTGGATCCGCCCGACCACGACCGACTGCGCCGCATCGCCAACCGGCCCTTCGGGCCGCCGCACTCGCCGCACCGGGTCCATGACATGCGCGGCGAGCTCGACGGCATCGTCACCGGCCTCATCGACGGCATCGCCGGCGCGGACTCCCTGGAACGGATCGACCTGGTCGACCAGTTCTCGTACCCCTTCCCGGTGACGGTGATCTGCCGGCTGCTGGGCGTACCGCACGAGGACGAACCCCGCTTCCACGGCTGGGCCGACACCATCGCCGCCAGCCTCGACCCCGATCCGGACGCCGACCCCGGCGAGAGGCCCAAGGCCGCGACCGACGCGCAGATGGAGCTCGGCATGTACCTGGCCGGGCTGATCGAGGAGCGCCGCAAGAACCCGGGCGAGGACATGCTGTCCCAGCTGGCGGCCGCCGGCGAGGAACCGGACGGGTCCATGAGCACGCTGGAGGCCGTCAGCACCGCGGCGCTGCTGCTGATCGCGGGCCACGAGACCACGGTCAACCTGATCACGAACGGCATGCTGACCCTGCTGCGCCACCCGGACGTCCTCCAACGGCTGCGCGACGACCCGCAGTTGTCCGTACCGATCGTCGAGGAACTGCTGCGGTACGAGCCGCCCGTGCAGCTGCTGCCCCGGCGCAGCACCCTCGCCGACATCGAGGTGTGCGGGGTGAACATCCCCAAGGGCGCCACGGTTTCGCTGATCCTGGCGTCCGGCAACCGCGACCCGAAGCGGTTCGAGAACCCGGACCGCTTCGACCCCGACCGGGGGGACATCCAGCACCTCGGGCTCGGCAGCGGCATCCACAGCTGCTTCGGCGCCCCGCTGGCCCGGCAGGAGGCCCAGCTGGCACTGAGCGAACTGGCCCGCCGGCTGGAGAACCCCCGACTGCTGGAGGACCCGCCGCCGTACCGCCAGAACGCGGTGCTGCGCGGACCGCGTCACCTGCCGATCGCCTGCGACGGCATCCGCGCGGCCTGAACCGTCCGGCGGGGGGACGGCGGCCGGGGCGGGCCGTGGGCAGGGTTCAGCGCAACGGCGGGTGCGTGGCGAGCCAGTGACGCGCGATCCGTTCGCGGGTGGTGACCCACGCCCCGCCGCGCTGCGCGACGTGCCGCAGGAAGGCGTCGAGGGCGCGGATGCGGCCGGGCCGGCCGATGATCCGGCCGTGCAGGCCGATGCTCATCATGCGCGGGCGGTCGGCGCCCTCGGCGTGGAGGGTGTCGAAGGTGTCGACGAGGTAGGAGAGCATGTCGTCGGCGGTCGTGAACCCGTGCACCAGCAGGAACTTGAAGTCGTTCGCGTCGAGGCTGTAGGGCAGGACGAGATGCGGCCGGCCGGCGGCCTCGACGTAGAACGGCAGGTCGTCCGAGTAGTCGTCGGAGTCGTAGAGGAAGCCGCCCTCCTCGGCGACGAGGCGCCGCGTGTGCGGGCTCGTCCGACCGGTGTACCAGCCCACGGGCCGGCGGCCGACGAGCCGCTCGATCGTCGAGATCGAGCGCGCGATGTCGGCCCGCTCGGCCTCCTCGGACACGTGGCGGTAGTCGATCCAGCGCCAGCCGTGGCTCGCCACCTCCCACCCCGCGGCGGCCATCGCCCGTGCGGCGTCCGGATTGCGTTCGAGCGCCCGGGCCACCGCGTACACGGTGAGGGGCACGTGGTGGGCCGCGAGCGTGCGGTGGATGCGCCAGAAACCCGCGCGCGAACCGTACGCGAACATGCTTTCGACGTTGAGGTCCCGCCCGCCGACCACGGGTGGCGCACCGATGAGCTCGTGGAGGAAGCCCTCGGAGGCGGCGTCACCCTCCAGGACGTTCTGCTCCCCGCCCTCCTCGTAGTTGAGGACGAGGCTGACGGCGACACGGGCACCGCCGGGCCAGGCGGCGAGCGGCGGCTCGGCGCCGTAGCCGACGAGATCGCGCTGATGCTCCTGCACGGGCGGCACCCTACTCCGCGCGGGGGCCCGGGACCGGTAGGCGGCGGCGCCCGGCGAAAGCGCGCTGTGGGTCGCCGGGTCCCCTCCCGGGGTCGATACTGAAGGTCACGGTGCGTGGAGGCGACATGCGTGAACCGGAGCATCGTGGCCCGAGCCCGGCCTCGGTGCCCGTGAACGAAACCGCAGCGGTCGTACTGGACGACGCGGGCGTGGTCGTCGCCCTTTCGGAACGGGCTGCGACGCTGCTGGAATGCTCGCCGGGACAGATCTGCGCCCCCTTGCTGGCGCCGCTGGCGCGTGCCCGTACGGCGGCCGCACCGGCCGGTCCTCCCGTGCCCCTTCCCGGTGGTACGCACGCAGGTCACGAGGTCCCCGGAGTCAGCACGGTGGTCCCGCTCGCAGCGCGCACGCCCGGCGCCTGCGGTGCCGGCGCGCTCTGGCTCGTCCTGCTCGCCCCGGCGGACACCGCGGGGGAGCCGGCCGGGCCCGACTCGGAGCGGCGCCGGAGGGGGCTGGCCCACGCCGCCGCCGCGAGCATCGGGGTCTCCCTGGACGTGACGGACATGGCTCAGGTCCTCGTGAACCTGCTCGTCCCCGATTTCGCGGACCTGGCGACGGTGGACCTCGCCGAGCCGGTGCTGGTGGGCGACGAACCCCCGCACCTCGCCGCCACTGACGACGTCCGCCTGCGCCGGGCCGCTTCCGCGCAGAGCCCGGGGATCTCCGCGGAGGACCTCCTGCCGGCCGGAGAGGCGCTCCCGCCCGTACCGGACACGGAGCTGATGCGCCCCCTCATGGACGGACGGCCGGTACTCGTGTCCGACGTCGGCGCACTGCGAGGCGCACTCGGCATGGATCCCGAGACCCTGCGGCTGTTCGTCCCGAGCGGGGCCCACTCCTCCGTGGCGGTGCCGCTCTACGCCCGGGGCCTGATCCTGGGCTGCGTCACGGTCTGGCGCAGTCAGCTGCCCCGCCCGTTCGACGAGGCGGACGCGGCCCTCCTCCAGGACATCGCCTCCAGGGCCGCCCTCGGCGTGGACAACGCACGCCGCTACACGAAGGAACACCGGTCGGCGCTGGCCCTGCAACGAAGCCTGCTGCCGCACTCCGTCCTGAACACGGCGGCCGCGGACACCGCAGGTGTCTACCAGCCGGCCGGAGGCGGCATCGGCGTCGGCGGGGACTGGTTCGACGTGATTCCCCTGCCGTCGCTGCGCGTGGCGTTCGTCGTCGGGGACGTCGTCGGCCACGGACTCGAAGCCACCGCGGCGATGGCACGACTGCGGACCGCGGTGCAGACCCTGGCCGACCTCGATCTGGATCCGGGCGAGCTGCTCACGCACCTGGACGATCTGGTGCTCGGATTCTCCAGCGAGCACATGGCCGGAGACTCCCGCGCCGAGCCCGCGGTGCTCGGAGCGACCTGCCTCTACGCCGTCTACGATCCGGTGACCGGGCGGTGCGCGGCCGCCACCGCGGGACATCCGCCGCCGGCCCTGCTGCCCCCGGGGGAGGAGGCGTCCTTCCTGGGGATGGTGCCGGGGCCGCCGCTCGGAGTCGGCGGAATGCCCTTCGAGGTGACGGAGTTCGGCGTACGGCCCGGCAGCACGCTCGCGTTCTTCACGGACGGGCTCGTGGAGCGCCGCGGCGGCGACATCGAGCAGGGGATGGAAAGGCTGCGCAGATCGCTCTCCGGCGCCGCCGGCTCCACCGGCGCCGACGGACCGGACCGGCCGCTGGGCGAGATCAGCCAGACCCTCTGCGACGAGGTGCTGCCCCACGAGGCCACCGACGACATCGCCCTGCTGCTCGCCCGCACCCGCGCGCTCACGTCCGACCAGGTCGCCGAGTGGGAGCTCGAACCCGACCTGTCCCTCGTCGCGCACGCCCGTGAGCTGGTGGTGGGCAGGCTGTCCGACTGGCAGTTGGAGGACCTGAGCTTCGTGACGGAGCTCGTCGCCAGCGAGCTCGTCACGAACGCGATCCGCTACGCGGGCGGACCGGTCGGCCTCCGGCTGATCCGCGACCGGCTGCTCGTCTGCGAGGTGTCCGACCCCAGCAGTACCCAGCCGCGCCTGCGTCGCGCACGGGACACGGACGAAGGCGGGCGCGGCCTGTTCCTCGTGGCCCAGCTCGCCGACCGCTGGGGCAGCCGGTTCACCAGTACCGGCAAGACCATCTGGACGGAGCAGGCGATCGACTGACGCCGACCCGGGGCCACGGCCTCGGGCAGTGCCCGGCTCCCGGCCATACAGCGAAAGTGTCCCGAGCCGCGTCCTCCGCACCGTCCTTTAGTCAAAGTTGCGCAAACCGTTCGGCTCAGGGGCCGGCAGCACTATCGTCCACATCTCGTCATTCGTACCGGCCCTGCCGGAGTCCCTTCCGTCGCCCAGGTGATTCGTACCGTCCGACTGCCGTCCACACGATCGAGTTCCGGGCGGCGGTGCCGCCGCTGACGACCGCCACCCCGGAGACTGCCTCGTCATGCCCACTGGATCACCTCCCGCGCGGAGGTCGTCGATCGCCCTGGTGCTGGTCGCCGCCGTACTCGCCCTGGTCTTCGCGGGGGCGGGCCCCGCCTCCGCGCACGCGGGTCTGAGCGGCTCCGACCCCGCTGAAGCCTCCGTGCTCCAGACGGAACCGAAGCACGTCACGCTCACCTTCACCGAGTCGGTCAGCCTTTCCGACGAATCGCTGAAAGTGCTGTCCCCGGACAACGAGCGGGTCAACCCGCGCCCGGCGCAGCATGCGGACGGCAAGCAGAACACCGCACGGGTGGAACTGTCCGACAAGCTGCCCCAGGGCACCTACACGGTGGCCTGGCGGGTCGTCTCCGCCGACGGCCACCCGATCTCCGGTGCGTTCGTCTTCTCCGTCGGAAAGACGTCCGGGACCGTGGCCGTGGCGGCAACCGGCTCACCGGACGACACGGCGGCCGGGCGCCTGTACGGCACCTTCCGCTACGTCGCCTACACCGGCCTGGCCCTCCTCGTCGGAGCCGCCGCGTTCGTCCTCGTGTGCTGGCCCGCCGCAGCGGCGGTCCGTCCGGTGCGCAGACTGCTGGCCGTCGGCTGGCTGGCACTGGTGGCGTCCACCGTGGCCCTGCTGTTGCTGCGCGGCCCGTACGAGACGGGCGGCCAGGTGGCTTCGGCGTTCGACCCGGAGCACCTGGGCCGGACCGTCTCCGGTCGGCCCGGCGCCGCGCTGCTCGCCCGGCTCGTGCTGCTCGCCGTTGCTGCGGTGCTCCTGAAGAGGCGCGCCGTACGGATCGAGCGCCACGACGACGGTTCGCCGGCGGAGGCCGACGCCCGCTCCCGGCTGACCTGGGCGGGGCTCGCCCTGGCCCTGGCCTGCACCTGGGCCGCCGCGGAACACGCCTCCGCCGGCATCCAGGTGCCGCTGGCCGTGCCCGTCGCGGTCCTCCACCTGGTGGCCATGGGGGTCTGGCTGGGCGGCCTGCTCACGCTGGTGCTGCTGCTCCGGCGCCGGGGGAACGACCAGGAGGTACCGGCGTCCGCGGTGGGCCGCTTCTCGACACTGGCCTTCGCCGCCGTCGCCGTTCTGGTCGGCACGGGTGTGTACCAGTCCTGGCGGCAGGTCGGCTCCTGGGAGGCACTGTGGACCACGTCGTACGGCAGGACCCTCGTCGTGAAGATCGCCGCGGTCGTCCTCGTGCTGTGCGCGGCGGCCTTCTCCCGCCGGTGGACCGCCCGCCTCGTGCACGCGACGCTGCCGGGCGGTGAGACCCTGCCGGTGCCCGAGCGCGAACGGGTGCCCGCCCTGCACTTGGTGGGTGCGCCTGCGGCCCCCGCGGCGACGGATCCCGGCGCCACGCCCGAGGGGCCCGGCCGGGGTGGGGACGGCGACGACACCGCCCCGCCCGGTCCCCGGGGCGACGGCGGACACCGGCGGGCGCTGCGCCGCACGGTGACGCTGGAAGCCGTACTCGGTGTCGTGGTCCTGGCGATCACGACTTTGCTCACCGGTACCCAGCCCAGCCGCGCGGCCGCCGAGACGGTCGCGGTGGCCTCCGCGGAGGAACCGCAGGCGAAGGTGGTCACCGTCCCCTTCGACATGGGCAAGGCCGGCCGTCGCGGCTCGGTGCAGATCACGCTGGCGCCGGGGCGCGTCGGCGAGAACACCGTCGAAGCCGTCGTGTACACCGCCGACGCCGGCCTCGCCACCGTCCCCGAACTCCGCCTGACCCTCACCCAGGAGGAGCTCGGGATAGGCCCGCTCGATGCCAGGCTCAAGAATCAGAAGGGGTACTGGGCCGCCTACGACCTGCAGCTGCCCATGCCGGGGGTGTGGACGCTGAACATCACCGTCCGCACCACCGAGATCGACCAGGTCACCGTCCACGAGACCGTCCGCATCACATCGCCGCGGCGGCCATGACCTGTTGAGCGGGGCCGCTGCACGGCGTCCGCCGTGCAGCGGCCCCCACCGGTCCGGTCGGTCAGGCCCGGGCGCGGCCCCGGCGCACCCACCAGACGGTGCCGGCGGCCACGAGCAGCACGACGGCAGCGATCACGCCGACGACGGTTCCGGTGCCGGCGCCCGCAGCCTCCGCGCTCGCCGGCCGGGCGTTCGCCGACGCGACGGGCGCCGAGGGAGCCGCCGCCGAGGGCCGGCCGGAGGGGACTGCGGAGCTCTGGGCCGGCGTCGGCGAGGGGCTGGGGGCGATCGGCTTGGCCCCCGGGGCCGCTGCCTTCAGCTCGAGCACCGGGGCGGGGTTGTCGACCTTCTCGCCGTTGGTGGGCACCTCGATCCAGCGGGAGACCTTTCCGTCGCTGTAGGTCTCCAGCGTCTTGAAGGCCAGGGACTTCTCGTCCGGCAACTGGCGCACGGTGACGCTGTACTCGGCGTCCGTACCGGTCGCCAGAGCCGGGCCGCCGATGACGTATCCGTCCGGGGTGGCGGTCAGCTTCCACTCCTTCGGAGCGTCCTTCAGCGTCACGGCGTCCGGCCCGATGCCCGTCGGCAGCACCACCCGCAACTCCGCGATGCCCCCGGTCTCCGACTCGGCCTCGGAGGTGAAGGACAGCGTGACGTTCTCGGCGAGCGCGCGCGGGTCGGAGGCGGTGACCTCGGCGTGTGCGGCGGCCGGACCGGCCGCCACCCCCACGAGCACCAGACCGCCCACGGCGGCGATGCCCAGCCTGCGGAGCCGGCGGCCGGTGTGTGATCCGTTCATGATGGAGGAACCCTCTCGGTACGCGGGACGGGCCTCGACTGCCGCCGAACAGCCCGTCAGGGTCAGGGGAACGTCTCCTGCACCTCCGTCAGGAGGCCCCCGGCGCACCACCGCGTGGCAGAGCAGCGTCATCGCCGTCGGCCGTACGGCGAGGCCTTCGAGCGCGACGCGTACGGTCGGCGGGCCCGGCCGTACCCCTGGCCGGCAGCAGGCATCGCATGCCGCGACGGCCGCCGCGACCGCCGCCTGTACCCAGCGGCCCACCACCTCCGGCAGGCGGCTGAGCGCCATGTCCGCGCGGTGCATGAGCAGAGCCATCGCACACGCGGCCACGCAGTGGGCCGCTGTCATCGTCCACGCGCTGTGGTGTGCCGCGTGTCCGATCCCCGGCGCACCGCCGTGCGCCTCGCGGTGCCCGCCCCCTGCCACCTGCTGCACGGACAGGAGCCGGTGCAGCAGCAGTTGCGCGAGCCCGGTGGCCATGACCACGTGCCACCCGAGCCGGCAGGGCCGTCCCGCGAGCCACGAGAGGACGTAGACGAGCGCCGCACCGGCGGCCGCCCGCTGCCAGGACACCGGTTCCTCCGAGGCCAGATGATGGCCCACGACCGCCAACACGGAGCTGAGCAGCGTGAACGCGGCAGCCCGCAGCTCCCGCCCGCCCCGCCTCGACGGCTGCGGACACGAGCGCGTCCCTGCGGGGGCTTCGGCCATGTCGGGCCCATCATCCACCGCGCCCGATCACCATCGGCCCCAACTGTCATGTGCGGAGCAGTTTTGACGGTCGGCTCAGGACTTCGGCCCGGCGTCGATCTCGGCGATCAGAGCCTGGACGAGGCCCTTGATCTCGTCGCGGATGGGGCGGACGGCCTCGAAGCCCCGGCCGGCCGGGTCTTCCAACTGCCAGTCGAGGTAAGTCTTTCCGGGGAAGTACGGGCAGGCGTCGCCGCAGCCCATGGTGATGATGTAGTCGGACGCCCGCGCGGCCTCGGGGGTGAGGACCTTCGGCTTCCGGTCGGAGATGTCGATGCCCAGCTCGGCCATGGCGGCGACGGCGGAGGGGTTGATCCGCTCGCCGGGCAGGGAACCGGCGGAGCGGACCTCGACCCGGTCGCCGGCCAGGTGGCGCAGGAAGCCGGCCGCCATCTGGGAGCGGCCGGCGTTGTGGACGCAGACGAACAGGACGGAGGCGACAGGAGTGGAGGGCATCGGTTCTTCCCGAGTCGGTGTGGGCTGGTGTCAGTACCGGCCGATGTGAAAATATCAGCCCATGCTGACATCAGTCGACACTGATCTGGTTCGGGTTCTGGCCGACCCCCTCAGGCTCCGGATCGTCACCCTGCTCGCGCGCGAGGCGCTCTGCACCACACATCTGGCGGAGGAGACGGGCGCGAAGCAGACGAACCTCTCCAACCACATGAAGGTGCTGCGGGAGGCCGGGGTCGTGGACACCGAGCCGTGCGGCAGGTTCGTCTACTACCGCCTGCGCCCGGAGGTCCTCGAGGCTCTGGCCGGTCGGTTCGCCGACCTCGCCCGGGCCGCGCGAGCAACCGCCGACGCCGACCTCAAGCGGGCCTGTCCCTAGGCCGTCTCTTTCCCACCCACTCGAGGAGAACCTGCCGTGACCGCCGAAGTGCCCGCCGTAGCCGCCCCCGCGGCGCAGCCCGCCGTAGCCGCCGACCACGCGCCGCTGACCGCGTCCGGCGGTACTGCGCCCAGGGCTCCGTTGGCCGCCCGCGCCGCGGCCGAACTGGTCGGCACGGCCGCCCTCGTCGCGGTGGTGGTCGGCTCCGGTATCCAGGCCACCCGCCTCACCGGCGATGTCGCGCTGCAGCTGCTGGCCAACTCCACCGCCACCGTCTTCGGGCTCGGCGCGCTGATCGTCCTCCTCGGCCCGGTTTCCGGCGCCCACTTCAACCCGGCCGTCACGCTGGCCGAGTGGTGGACCGCCCGCCGCGGCGGCTCCGGCGTCACCGGCCGCGAGGTCGGCGTGTACGTGCCCTCGCAGATCGCCGGCGCCGTCGTGGGCGCGGTCCTGGCGGACGCGATGTTCGGCGAGCCCCTGGTGAAGTGGTCCACGCAGGACCGCTCCGCGGGAAACCTGCTGCTCGGCGAGGTGGTCGCCACCGCCGGGCTGATCCTGCTGATCCTCGGCCTGGCGCGGACGGACCGGCTGCGGTGTGCGCCGGCCGCGGTCGCCGCCTACATCGGTGCCGCCTACTGGTTCACCTCCTCCACCTCCTTCGCCAATCCGGCCGTGACCATCGGGCGGGCCTTCACCGACACCTTCGCCGGTATCGCCCCGGCCTCGGTACCGGGGTTCGTCGCCATGCAGCTGGTCGGCGCGGTGGTGGGCCTGGGCCTGGTGGCGGTCCTCTTCATGCGCGGCGAACCGGCCGGCGAGGCGCCTGATCGGCGCGGCCGTCACGCCGTCCTGGTGGCGCCGGCCAGCAGTGCGCCCATGGCGGCCAGTACGGACGGCTCGACCCGGTAGTACACCCACGTGCCGCGGCGCTCGGAGGACAGCAGTCCGGCCTCCTTGATCTGATTCGATGATTGTCTATGGTGACGCTCATCGAATCAGGTGTCATGGTGGGGAGGTGAGCATCGACGTATGTCGAAACAATGAGGAGTCCGCCGTGAACGCGCCTGCCGTCACCGACCTGCCCGTCGTCGTGATCGGGGCCGGCCCCGACGGGCTCGCGGCCGCCGCCCACCTGGTCGAACGCGGTATCGAACCCCTCGTCCTGGAGGCCGGTCCCGCAGCCGGAGCCGCCGTGCGCGAGTGGGCCCACGTACGGCTGTTCTCCACCTGGGGCGAGGTCGTCGACCCGGCCGCCGAGAGGCGGAGGCCCCGGAGCCGATGACCGCCGTAAGCCTGTCCGCGTACCGGGCCCGGACGGCAGGATCGACCTTCGGCGGCGGAGCCGCCGACCGGCTCCCGGCCCGTGGCGCGCTCGGCCTCGCCGCCGAGGCCGCCGTCCACCACGGCCACGCCGACGCCGTCACCGGATTCCGCACCGGCGCCGTCGAGCGCGACGGCGACCGGGTGGTCCTGGTCGCGGAGGACGGCCGCCGCCTGGAGCCGGTCGACGAGGTCATCGTTCTGACCGGCCTGCGCCCCGACCTCTCCTTCCTCGGTCTCTTCGACCGGCCCGAGCCCGCCGGGGCGAGCGGTGGCGGGGGCTGCTGCGCAGCACCCGCCACGCTCACGATCGGCGCCCCGTAGGGGAGTCAGGTGAGCCGGAGGAGGGGGGTGTTCGTGGCGAGGGCGGCCCGGAGGGCGGGGATGTCCGTCCAGGTGAGGCCGAGGACGCGGGCGGCGTGGCGCAGGGTGATGTGGTCGGCTCCGGCGGCCGCTTCGCGGAGGGCCTTCATGGCCACGTCCCGGTCGAGGAAGGCGATTCCTCCGGCGGGCGGTTCCCGGCGGGGCGTTCGGGTGCGTTCGCTCTCCAGCCCGTGAATGCCGGTCAGCCGGTGGGAGAGGTCGGCGGCGGCAGCCAGGGTTGCCGGCTGCTCGTCGACGAGGGCCCGGGCGACCGGGTTGTGGCCGATGGCCTCCTGGAGCGGCAGCGGGTACAGCCGCGGGGAGGCCTCCGTGAGGTGGATGACGTTGTTGACGGCGCGGACGGTGCCGCGTGCGCCGTGGATGGCGGCGGCCCACAGCGCGGAGGCCTCGGAGGGGTGCCAGGCCAGCGCGCGGGCGGCGGCTGCCGCCGCGTCCCGATCGGGGACGAGGGGGCGGCTTCCGGCGAGGCGTTCGAGGAGGGGCCCTTCGCCGATCTCTCCGTCGAGGCCGGGCCCCGCGATGTGGACGGTGGTGGGGATGCCGGTGAGGTGGCACGCGGCGAGGGTGAGGGCGTCCCCGAACGGGCTGCACAGGTCGGGCTCGTTGCCGTGGGTCAGGATGTCGCCGCCGATGTCGACGATGCGGATCCGGCCGCCCGCGGCCCCGGCCATGGAGGCGATCTGCCGTGCCAGGCAGGAGAGCCCCCGGGCGGGGTCGAGGAGCAGCAGCCGGGCGGGCAGATCCCTGGCGAGGGCGGGCAGGGTGGAGCCGGCCGGGGGGCGGGCGCGGGTGGCCGGGGTGAACGCGGCGAAGCCGCGGCCGCCGCTGCCCCCGCCCTCGTGGAGCAGACCGTCGAAGTCCCGCTCTCCGAGGGGGCCGGAGGTCGGGTCGACCTCGGGGCGCTCCCACGCGTAGGTGGCGATCAGCGGCTGATCGGCCGGGTCCGCCGAAGCCGCCCGATCCGACGGGTCGGCCGGGTCCGACGGGTCGGCCGGGTCCGACGGGTCGGCCGGGTTCGCCATGAAGGTGCGGGCGGCGATGAGGGTCCCGACGGGGTCCCCACCGCCGCCCGCCGCGATGTACAGATCGCTCACGCGGCTCCCTCGCGTTCGCGCAGGTCGACGCCGGTGATCCGGACCGGCGTCGCCCCCATGTTCTTCCGGGCGCGCTTGTTCGCCGCGTGGAGGTTCTCGTAGTACTCGCGGTCGAGGTCCTTGACGGCCCCGGAGTAGAACATCCAGGACAGCACGTCGCGGTACTTGAAGCCCTTGGGGGTCAACTGGACGCGCCGGCCGAGGCGGTGGACGAGCCCGTTGGACTCGGCCGCCTCGAGGACCGGTTCGAACTCGGCGGCGTGCTTCTGGTAGCCGAAGCGGTCGAGCTCCGTGAGGTCGAGGTCGAACGTGTCGAGGACGAGGCGCTTGCGGACGATCTCCTCGCCGGTCAGTTCGAAGCCGGTGACGGGCGCGAGCCGGTGGTTCCTGGCCCGCTCGATGTAGTCGGCGACCTCGGCCGTCGAGGGCTTCACACTGCCGCACATGTAGTCGAGCACGCTCGTGTAGGAGCGGGCGCCGACGCCGAGGCCGAGCAGGGGCACGCCGTGGAAGGTGAGCACCTTCTGCACGTAGCCGCCGCGACCGGGCTTCTTGTAGCGGACGGAGCCCTCCTGGACGTAGCCGTGGTCGAGGAAGACCTGGCGGGCGTAGTCGTAGCGCTCGTACAGCTCGGGCTGCCACATGTACTGGTAGGCGCCGGTCCTGGAGAACCAGGCGTCCGGCCGCACGGTCAGGAAGTAGGTGCTGATGGTGGTGGGTTGGAGTGCGGCCAGCTCGTCCACGCTCTGGCGCCAGGTCTCGGGGGTCTGTCCCGCGAAGCCCATGATCAGGTCGGTGGACAGGTCCGGCAGGCCGAGTTCGTGGGCGGTGCGGACCGCGCGGCGGATGACGTCCTCGTCCTCGCCGCCCCGGCCCGCTTCGCGGATCTCGCGGGGGACGAGGGACTGGATGCCGACGTTGGCGCGGGTGAGACCCATGTCGATGAGGGCCTTGAACTCGTCGGGCGCGTCGGCGATCGACGAGGGGGTGGCCTCCACGGCGACCTCCTCCGCCGTGGAGCGCCAGTTGGGGTAGATCTCGCCGATGGTGGTGAAGATCTGCTCGAAGTGCCGGGGCTTGAGCAGGGCGGGCGTGCCGCCGCCGATGTAGATCGTGCGTAAACGGCGGGCCTGGATGATCTCCGCGTGATCGCGGATCTGGGTACAGAGGGCGTCGGTGTAGGCGTCGTAGACGTCCTCGTCGGTGCTGATGATGGTGTAGAGGTTGCAGAAGCCGCATTTGCGGTCGCAGAAGGGGACGTGCAGGTAGAGGTTGAGCTCGGGGACCTGGTAGTTGGCGAGATCCATCGCCCACACGTCGGGGACGCTCCACTTGCCCTCCGGGAGGGGGCGGTAGGTGGAGCGGGGCGGGTACGAGTACTGGTAGGGCGGAATGACGCCCTGTGCGATGTGGTCGGCGAGCTGCTGGTGCAGGCTACTGGTCACGGTGCTGCCTTCCCGTACGGGTTTGCGGGCGCGGGTTTGCCCAGCCTGGCGATCCGATCACGCAACGCTTGTCCGGATCCATCGGGTGGGCGCACCAAATACCCCGTACCTACTGACCAGTTCGTTGTTGCATGCTCCAAAGGGCTGTGCCGCGAGGCGAGTTGTTTTCGTCGATCAGGCCCATAGCCGCGACGCGCGTCCCACGGCTTTGCTGGAGGAATGGAATTCGGGGCGGGTCCGCGCGGGCCGGGAGTGCTGGTGATCGAGCCGATGGGGAACGCGGGGCGTTTCCTCGTCGAGGCGGCCGAGCGGCTGGGAGTGCGCCTGTACGCGGCCACCCACAAGGAGGTCCACGCGGACTACCCGGACCGGCTGCGGGCCACCCTCGCGGGGGTGTGCGCGACGGACCTCACCGACACGCCGAGGGCCTTGGCGGACATGGAAGCCTTCTGCCGGCAGCACGCCGTCGCCGGTGTCGCCCCCTGCTTCGAGCTGTTCACACCGCTCGCCGCACTGCTCGCCGAACGGATCGGCCTGCCCGGCAACGATCCCCGGCTCGCGCGCGCCGCCAGGAACAAGATCCTGATGGGTGAGGCGTTCGCGGCCGCCGGGATCCCGGCCCCCCGCTGGGCGGTCGCGCACGACGCCGCCGGGGCGTACCGATCGGCGCAGGCGCACGAGCTGGGATGGCCGCTGGTGGTGAAGCCCGCGGAGCAGGGCGGCTCGTGGGGCGTGTCCGTGGTCGACGGCCCGGACCGGCTCGCCGACGCGGTCGCCGCGGCCCAGCAGTTCACGCACGCCCACCCGCACGGCCTGGAACTCGATACGCGGGCCCTGTTGCAGGAGTACATCCCGGGGGCGGAGTACTCCTGCGACACGGTGGTCGCTGGCGGAGTGGCCTACCCCCTGCCCGTCGTCGCGAAGGACACCACCGAGGGCCGGTACCGCATCGAGACCGGACACACCTGCCCCGCCGGCCTGCCCGCGCCGCTGGTCAGGGCGGTACAGCACACCGCGGCGCGGGCGGCGCTCGCCGTCGGCGTCCGCAACGGGATCGCGCACACGGAGGTGAAGATCCCGCCGGGCACGGAAACGCCGTACGTGATCGAGACCGGCGCCCGGCCGCCCGGGGACAACCTGTGCGAGGTCATCGAGGCCGCGACGGGCGTGAGCGAGGCCGTGGCCCATCTCCAGGCCGTGCTCGGGCTGGTGCCCGACACCGTTCCCTCCCGCACGGACGCGGCGTCGATCCGGTTCCTGCTGCCGGAGCACGGCGGCGTGCTGCGGCAGGTGGTCATCCCGGACCTGCCCGGTACGCACAGCGAGGTGCATCTTCGGCCGGGGGACGTGGTGCCGGAGCCGGCGGATTCGACCTGCCGGATCGGGCACGTGGTGGCCCGTGCGGAAACCGCGGATCAGGCGCGCGGGCTGGCCGACCGGGTGGCCGCCCGGTCCCGAGTGGAAGTGGGCTGACGCAGGTGCGGAAGATCGCGTTCTTACGGTCGGTACGCATCCAGCGCGCCGACCCCTACATCCAGCAGGCCGTACGCGGGCTGGCGGCCGACGGGATCGAGGCCGGGCTGTTCCACACCAGCGGCTCCGCCGGTGACGAAGACTTCCCCGGCCACCGGCAACGACTCGATCGGGGCGTGACGCCGCGGGAGCTCGCGGACGCGGTCGCCGCCTGGGGTGCGGACGCGGCGGTGTCGATCTCGCTGCCGTGCGAGAACGCGCTGCGCGACGCCGCGGCCAAGGCCCACCTGGACGCCGCCGGCATCCCGACGGTCATGACCCCGCTCGCGGCGACGATGCTGCTGGTGGACAAGTGGGAGACCAAGCAGCTCTGCAGGCAGGCCGGGCTGCTCGTGCCCGACGGATTCCGTGTCGACTCCGATCTGCTGGCGGGGCGGGGGCTCCGGGTACCCGGCTACCGGGATGCGCTGCGCGTGCAGGCCGAACGGATCGGCTATCCGCTGATGTGGAAGCCGGTATGGGAGTCGACCAGCATGGGCATCCGTACCCTGCGCTCACCCGCCGACCTCGACGACCACCTCGCACCGGGGCCCGGCCCGGGGCCCGGCCCGGGGCCCGGCTCGGAGCCGGCGTCGGAGCCGGTGTCGGCGGTGGTGGAACAGGTCGTGGAGGGCGACCTGTGCAGCGTGGACATCGTGGGGCGCCCCGGCGCCTACCAGGTCCTTCCGCTCTGCTGGACCGGACGCGCCGGGGCGGAGCCGGTGTTCACCTTCGCCGACCTGCGCTGGTGCGGCCCCCGCCCGGAAGCGGACGCCGCGTTCGCCGAAGTCGCACGCACCCTGGTGGGGCTCTGCGAAAGCCTGGGAGTGCACGGGTCGGTGAACATCGACATGGTCCACACCGGCGGCCGGTTCGTGATCCTGGAGGTCAACCCGCGCATCGGCGGCGCCACCACCCTCTCGTGCGCCGCCTCCGGCACCAACACGTTCGCCTCCCTCGCCCGTATGGCCCGCGGCCTCCCCGTCGCCGCAGGCCCGGCTCAACGGGTCGGCCGGGCGGTCGAATTCCTCGCCGGGGACGGCATCCCGCCGGCGGTGCTGGCCGAACTGCGCCACCGCGTCCGGGTGGTCACCGCCCACGAGCTGGTCATCGACGGAGCCTCCCACGGAGACATCGTCGTCATCGCCCTCGCCGAAGGCGAGGAGGACCGGACCGTGAAGGCCCTGACGGAGCTGCACGAGGCCACCGGCTTCCCCGCGGCCGATGTCATGGGCAAGATCAGTTCGCTGCTGACCCGGTGAGCGCGGCCACCGACACCCGCCGCTCGCGCACCGCGGCGGACCGCCTCGGCCTGCCCGTGCTGCGCGGGCACGGACTCTTCATCACCGGCAACCTGATCGACTCCCTCGGCAACGGCATGCTCCTGCCGCTGGGACTGCTGTACTTCACCGATGTCCAGGGCCTGCCGCCGGCGCAGGTGGGCGCGGCGATGACGGTGGGACAGGCCATCGCCCTGCCCGTCACGTTCCTCGCCGGACGACTCATGGACCGCGTCGGGCCGAAACGCGTCGTGGTGTGGGCGAACCTCCTCTCCGCCGCCGGGTTCGCCCTGTTCCTGCTCGCGCGCGAGCCGTGGCACATCGCCGGCGTGTACGTGCTCGTACAGGCGGGCATCAACATGTACTTCACCGCACAGCGCACCCTGATCACGCACGTCACCCGGGCCGAAGAACGCCGCTCCTGGTTCGCGTTCACCGGTTCGCTGCGCAACATCGGGCTCGCCGCCGGGTCCGCCGCCGCGGCGGGAGCCCTGACCGTGTTCGGGAACGGCTCGCTGCGCTGGATGATCGCGGTCGACGCCGCCACCTACCTCCTCGCCGCCGCCTGCTTCGCCGCCCTCGCCACCACCCCACCGGAGCCGGACGGCGCACCGCCGAGCGCCCTCGTGACCCGGTCCGACCACACCCGCCGCTACCTCCTGCTCGTCGCCGTCAACCTCCCCTACGTCCTCGCGCAGGCCGTCCTCGCCGTCCTCGTCGCCCTCTACACCACCCGCGCACTGGGGCTCCCCGCCTCGGCGGCGAGCCTGCTGTTCGTCATCAACACCGTGATCGTCTCCGCGTGTTCGACAGCCGTCACCGCGCACGTGGCGCCCAAGGTGCCCCGCCGCGCCGTGGCCGCCGGATACCTGATCATGGCCTTCGGGATGTGGGCGTTCGCGCTGCCCTCCCTGCCAGGACCGGCCTCGCCGTCCGGCGGCGCTTCCGCCGCCTGGTCGGCCCTCGTCGTGGCGATCGTCCTGTTCAGCGTGGCGGAGATCCTCCTCGGCCCGGCACTGAGCGAACTGTCGGTGAGCCTCACCCCCCAGGCGGCCGGGGGCTTCACACAGGGCCTGTACCAGTTCTCGTGGGCCATCGGCATGGTCGCGGCTCCCGCCCTGTTCACCCTGCTGCTGGAGGCCGGCCCCCTCCTCCCGTGGGGTGTCGAAGCCGCCGCCTGCCTGATCGCCGTACTCGCCGCGCCCGCCCTCAAAGCCCCCAACCGCCACCGCCGAAGGAATCCCCGTTGATCACGAGCATCGTCGAGTCCATCCAGGCGGTCCCCGCCGCCGAGTGGGAGCACCTCGCCCGGCCGGCCGGCCTCTACCTCTCCCACCGGTGGCTCGCCGGCGAAGAGGAGGACCCCACGGCCACCAGCACGTACGCGCTCGTACGGGACCTCGCCGGCACCCTGCTCGCCGCCGCCCCGCTGCATCTGGTGCGGGACGAACCGAACGACAGCTACCGGCCCGAAAACGTACTGCCCCCGCATCTGCGGCCCCGCGTGATCGCCGGGGCGCGGCGCGGCTACCACAACACCCCGCTCACCGCACCCGGCCTCGACCCCGGCCGGCAGGACCTGTGCCTCACCCTCCTCCGGGACGCCGCACGCGGCTTCGCCGACCGCCACGGCACGACGCACTGGTGGCCCTACCTCACCGCCCCGGCCGCCGCCCGGCTCGCCCCCCTCTACCCGGACCCCGCCCTCCACCTGGAGGACGACGCCCTCATCCCGCTCCCCGGCACGGGCATCGACGACTACATCTCCTCCCTGCCCTCGCAGCGCCGTGTCGGCGTGCGCCGCGAACGCCGCGCCTTCGCCGCGCACGCCCTCGACGTACGCCGCCAGGTCCTCGCGGACTGCTTCGAGGACGCCGGAGTCCTCCTCGCCGGACACCAGCAGGACCACGGGCACGATAGGGACGGCATCGACGCCATGACCGGCCTGCTGAAACGGCAGGCCACGGCGATGGGCAGCGAGGCGCGCGTGGTGGCCGCCTACGACCGAGACCGCATGATCGGCTTCTGCCTCTACTACCACTACGGCGCCACGACATGGATCCGTGCGGTCGCCCTCGACCGCGAGCACCCGGCGCCCCACCTGTACTTCAACCTCATGTACTACCTGCCCGTCGAGGACGCCTACGCCCACGGCACGACCGCCCTGCACGCGGGCATGACGACCATCGAGGCCAAACGCCGCCGCGGCGCGGAGGTCTCCGGCCTGTACGCCCTGACCGACACCCCCGCGCCCGACCCCACCGCGCCCGGCCCGCCCGGCGGCCCGGGCACGGCCTGACGGTGACTCAGGCGGTCAGGACACCACGGGAGTGGCGTCCGCTTCCGTCAGCCGGACCGTGCACAGGCCGCCGCGCTCGCTCTTCACGTCCGTCACCTTGAGCTGAGTGCCCGGCGCGAGGATGTACTCCTCCTCGCCGGTGAAGGCGGAGAAGCGCCTGATCCCGACCGCCTTGGCGGGTGTGACCTCGAAGAGCGTCCGCTTGCCGCGGCTCCCCAGGAACGACCGGGCCACGTTCAGCTCGGAGGTGCACGAGGACACGCCCCACCAGGTCACCGTCCGGCCCACCGGATACTGCGCCCGCAGGTCCAGCGACACACCGCGCCACAGCGGCTGCGTGTGGGCGGGCAGCCCCGAGACCGCCGAGAACAGCAGCCGCAGGTACGGCAGGTAGGGCGTGACCCTGGTGCGGTCCGGGGAGCGCAGGACCGCGTTGATCTCGCGGTAGAAGGCGGACTCGCAGGTGTAGAGGTAGAGCGCGGCGATCGCGTCGGCCGACAGGCCTGCGGACGTCTCGTCCGCCCGCCGCTTGCCGAAGTCCCGTGACCGGTCGATGTGCCCGGCGAGTCCGGACAGCATTGCGGCGACCGGTGCGACGGCGTCCTGGAAGTCCGTCAGCGGGGTGTCGAACACACCGGTGATCGACGGGAGGACCAGGCCCTCGTCCTTGACGCTGGTGAGCCGCTCCAGGTACAGCTGGTGCAGGTTCATCGTCGACTCGATGAAGGCGCCCATCCGGGCCGCGACGCCCCCGCCCGCACCGTCCGTACCGGCCGCCGCCTCGTTCCACCCCTTGCTGGGGAGCCAGTCGATCCCGTCGGAGCCCAGCGACGCCAGGGCCTCGTTCACCATGGCGAAGTGGTCGCCCTCGCAGAAGATGTCGCCCTGCGCGGCCGGGTTCGCGTGGTCGATGTGCCGGACCTCGACGTCCGGGTACTTCTCCTGGAGCCGCAGGACGACCTTCTTGAGGTTGCGGGCGTGCGCCCCCCACCAGGCGAAGACCACCCCGCGGTCCTCCTCGTCGGCGTCCTGCTTGGCCTTGAGGATCTCCTCGACGATCCGTTCGGCGACGGGCCGCCAGAACGCCGTGTGCCGGTCGGCCCCCATCGCTCCGTCGCCGCTGGCGGTGAGCGATGCGTTCAGCAGCAGGACGCCCTGCGTGAGCATCGCCTGGAACCACTCCGGCGGCTGGACCGTATCCCGCTCCTTCAACAGCGCGCGGACGTCGGCGATCGGAGTCTTCTTCGCTATCCCGTACTTCCACATCGCCGCCGCCTTGATGATGCAGCGGATGCTGACGACCCTTCCGAACTGACTGTCCTTCCAGTCGTTGAAGGTGTTGTCGAACATGGCGATACCGGTCGCGCTCTCCGGGCGCGGGTACGGGTTCTGACCGAAGACGACAACCTTCCACCGGTGCGGTGCGTGGGGCTTGAGGGCCTGGAAGGTCAGCTCGCGGACCGGGACCACCTCGGGGCTGCGCCCCTTCCCGATGAACCGGGCGGCGTCCGGCTGGGCCTCGATCACGGGCTTCAGGAGCGGAAGCCAGGGCTCACCGCCGCCGTCGAAGAGCTCGGTGAGAGCCAGGGGGTCGTGCGCGTCGGTCACGGGGGAGTTCCCTTCGGTGCTCGTGCTCGTGCTCGTGCTCGTGTTCGTGCTCGTGGCCGGGGCAGCGGGCTTCGGGGGCACGATGCGTATCCGCTCCTCGACCGGGCGCTTCTCGATGCCGTTCAGCTGCGTGATGATCGTGGCGCGCAGCTCGTCGTCGTCCTCGAACCAGTGGTCGTGGAAGAGCGTGTAGCCGGTCCACATCAGGTTGGCGCACACCCTGGCCGGCACCCGGCCGGTCTGCGCCCCCATCCCGACCAGCGCCACGGAGCGGATGCTGCCCGGCGCCTTCCGGTTCTGCCGGTGGACGGCCTGGAACGCGGCCGCGCACGCCAGGGCCACATTCAGCGTGGCACTCACGTTCTGCGAGGACTGCACCATGGTCGGCGTCGATATCAGGAACCGGGGAACGGCCGCCCCCGAGGGAACGCAGACCGCGCTGCCCACCGGCATGGCCCCGGCGAACCGATCGCGGATCGCCCGCTGCACGCGCACCTGGATGCCGGAACCGAGATAGCGCTTGATGACGGCGTCGACCCCACCGTCCATCCGGCCCCGGGAGTTCGTCGGGGTGACCCAGGCATCGACGTCCTCGTCGAGGATCGAGCCCCGGCGGATCTCGATGCCGGGGGTGTCCGCGAACGCGGCCCGCCACGCCTGCACCACGTGCTCGTTGACGTCTGTCAGCACCACCCTGAGCGCAGTCGGAGCACTGCTCTCGGTCATCGTCCACTCCTGTCGGAAAACGGCTCGTTCAACACCTCGAACGTAACCGCCACCACTGACAGTTGCGGCCGAGCCTGATGCGGGCGAACCGGGGTGCACGGGCGGCGGCAGGCGTGTCGTGGCCGGTGCCGGCGGGGACTGTGCGCAAGCTGGGAGCTGCCCGGACCGTCCGGGCGGCCGTCCTCGGCCGGGCCGCATGTCCGGTCGGTTCGAGGGCACTCGGCAGGGCGGGGGACGATCGAGCAGGAGGGAACAGAGCGATGCCATCCGCCGCCTCTTCGCCGGAGGACTCCGTGCCGGCCACCACGGGCACGGTCACCACGGCCGTACCGGCCCGTCTCGACCGGCTGCCGTGGTCCCGATGGCACTGGATGATCGTGATCGGCCTCGGCACCGTCTGGATCCTCGACGGGCTCGAGGTCACCATCGTCGGCAATGTCGCCGGCCGTCTCGCCGAGGAGGGCAGCGGCCTCGACATCACCGCCGCCCAGGTCACCGGTGTCGCCGCCGCCCTCTACGTGGCGGGTGCCTGCTCCGGGGCACTGTTCTTCGGCTGGCTGACCGACCGCTACGGCCGCAAGAAGCTCTTCATGGTGACCCTGGTCGTCTATCTGGGTGCGACCGCCATGACCGCGCTGTCTTTCGAGTCCTGGTGGTTCTTCCTCTTCCGCTTCCTCACCGGCTTCGGTATCGGCGGCGAGTACGCGGCCATCAACTCGGCGATCGACGAGCTGATTCCGTCCCTCTACCGGGGCCGGGTCGACCTCATCATCAACGGCAGCTACTGGCTGGGCGCGATCGGCGGGGCCCTGCTGTCCGTGGTGATGCTCGACACCGACATCTTTCCCCAGAACCTCGGCTGGCGGCTCAGCTTCGCTCTCGGGGTCGTCCTCGGCCTGGTGATCCTGCTCGTCCGCCGGCACGTTCCGGAGAGTCCACGCTGGCAGTTCATCCACGGCAGGGCGGAGGACGCCGAGGAGCTGGTGTCGTCCGTGGAGCAGCAGATCGAGGAGGAGAAGGGCGAGCACCTCCCGCCGCCGGCCGGTGAGATCACCATCCACCAGCGCAAGAGCGTCGGCTTCGGCCTGATCGCCAGGACGGTCTTCGGCCGCTACCCGCGCCGCGCGATCCTCGGCCTGTCGCTCTTCATCGGTCAGGCGTTCCTCTACAACGCCATCACCTTCGGATTCGGCACGATCCTCACGACGTTCTTCGACGTGCCGACGGGTGTTACCGGCTACTACTTCGCCGTGATCGCAGCGGGCAACTTCCTCGGCCCCCTGCTGCTCGGGAAGCTGTTCGACACGGTCGGGCGCCGGATCATGATCTCCTCCACGTACCTGCTCTCGGGTGTGCTCCTGTTCGGGACGGCCTGGCTGTTCGACCGGGGTTCGCTCACGGCGACGACGATGACGGCCTGCTGGTGCGTGGTGCTGTTCTTCGCGTCGGCGGGCGCCTCCAGCGCGTACCTGACCGTCTCGGAGGTGTTCCCCATGGAGACCCGGGCCATGGCCATCGCCTTCTTCTACGCCCTCGGTACCGCGGCGGGCGGCATCAGCGGCCCGCTGATCTTCGCCGACCTCACCGAGTCGGGCGTGGTCGGCGACACGGCGCTCGCCTTCCGGATCGGTGCCGCACTGATGTGCGCCGCCGGCCTCGTGGCCGTCTTCCTCGCGGTCAAGGCCGAGCGGCGCTCGCTGGAGGACATCGCCGAGCCCCTGTCGGTGGCGAAGCCGGCCGCGTCCTCCGGCTCCGGCTGATCGCCGTCCCCGCCCCCGACCGTCCCCGCCCCCGACCGTCCCCGTCCCCGACCGGCCGCGGGGGCGGCCGGTCGGGGACAGTCCGGGGGGTGCGCGGTGTGTCTGCGCGGCCGGTGGAGCCGTGGTCCCCTTCAATGGCGCGGCATGACCTTCTCCGCACTGCACCAGCCGTCGGCGCGCGCCGCGGCCCCGTACACCCGCCGGTCGATCCTCACGGGAGTCCTCGGCCTGGCCGCCGGCGCGGCACTGCCGCTCGCCGCGGCGGGGCGGGCGTACTCCGCGGCCACCCCGGACATCATCGGCTGCGCCGCCTGGGGAGCGCGGCCCGCGTCCGAACCCGTCGTCGTCCTGGACAACGGCCCGGAGCGGATCGTCGTCCACCACACGGCGACGGCGAACGTGACGGACTACTCCAAGCAGCGCGCCTTCGCCCTCGCCCGCGCGATCCAGACGTACCACATGGACGCGCAGGGCTGGATCGACACGGGGCAGCACTTCACCGTCAGCCGTGGGGCGTTCGTGCTGGAGGGACGCCACAGCAGCCTGGCGGAGCTGCGCACCGGCGCCCGACAGGTGCGGGCGGCGCACTGCGTCGGCCAGAACACGGTGTCGATCGGCATCGAGAACGAGGGCACCTACACCTCGGAGGTCCCGCCCGCGGCGCAGTACGCGGCGCTGGCCGATCTGTGCGCGCACATCTGCGACCAGTACGGCCTGCCCGCTTCGGAGATCTACGGCCACCGCGACTTCAACGCCACCTCCTGCCCCGGTGACCGCCTCTACGCCCTGCTCCCGACCCTCCGCAAGGATGTCGCCGCCCGCCTCGGCACGCCCGCCCCGGAGCCGGCGGAGGCCGCCGATCCCATCGGGGACCTGGTCCGCCAGGCCACCGGCCGGCCGGCCTCGGCGTACGCGGAGTACCTCCCGGCGCATCTCCTGCCCTGACGATCCGACGCCCGGGCCGCAGGCTGCCTGTCCGTCAAACGAACACGTGCGGTCCTTCGTTTCCGAGGCTGTGCGCCGCCCCGGGCCCCGATAGCCTCGGGCCCGGGTGGTCGCCGACGCAGGCCCACCCTTGGACCGACGGGAGGACCGAGATGAACCCGCTGGCCGACCGTGGTCCGCACACCGTCACGGTCGCCGCGCGCGTCGACTGCAGCGTGGTCACCGTCACCGGTGACCTCGACCTCGACCGTGTCGATACGTTGAACAGCGCACTCCTGGGGGCGTGCTCCGATCCCGGCGCACCGGACCGGGTGGTCATCGATCTCACACGGCTCGCGTTCTGCGACTCCGCGGGTCTCAACGCCCTGCTGCGCGCACGTCTGTTGTGCGAGTCGAACGGGCGCACCCTGATCCTCGCCAACCCGGGCCCGCAGGTCATGCGCCTGCTGTCCATCACGGGTGCCGATCTGCTGTTCAACCTCAGCTTCCCCGAGGCGGGCGAGGGGCCGGCGCACCGGGCATCCTGACCGCGGACGGTTCGTGTCAGCGGGTTCCGCCGGGTCTGTCGGTTCCGCCGGGTCTGCCGGTCCCGAGGGTGACCGAGGGCGCCACGCCGTACGCCTGGCGGTAGGCGGCGGCGAAACGCCCCTGGTGGGCGAAGCCCCACCGTCCGGCGACGGCGGCGACGGTCGTGGCGCCGGAGTGTTCGGCGGCGCGGAGTTCGTCGTGGGCGCGGGCCAGCCGGACGCGGCGGAGGTGGCCGAGCGGTGTGGTGCCGGCGTGGCGGGTGAAGGCGTACTGGACCGCACGCGGTGTGACCGGGACGGACGCGGCGATCTCGGCGAGGGTGATGTCCCGGTGGGCGTTGGCCTCGATGAACGCGACGGCGCGGCGCAGGGTGTCGCTGTGTGCGTCGCGGGTGTCCCGCCGGGCGGTCCTGTCGGTCCGGGCGGTGTGCGGCAGGGTCTTGAGCACGGTGGCCGCCAGGTGCTGGACGGCTGTGGACACCAGCAGTCCGTCGTCGTCGGTGCTCGCGGCGGATTCGTCGAGGACGTGGTCGCGGAGGTAGGCGATGGCGGCGCCGAGCCGCCTGTTCCCGTCCGGACCGACCGGGCGGGCCCCGGTGATCCGCACGTCCTTGCCGCTCGGCACGGAGGCGACGTGGTTCAGCAGGTGGGGGTCGAACATCGTGATCGTGTACCGGGCCGCGCGGACCTGCCCCTCGTAGGGCCGGTCGTGCGGGGCGAGGAGGAAGGTCTCACCCGGGCCGAAGACTTCCTCGCGGCCGTCGGTGGTGTCCACGATGCTGCCGCTGTGCATCGTGACCAGGCACACCTTGCCCAGGCAGTCCGCGTCGTAGCGCATCGTGTAGCCGAACGACAGACGGTCCACGCTGAGACCGCCCATCTCGGTACGGGAGATCTGCGCCCGGGTGTCGCCGGGGCGTCCGGTGATCTGCATGGGGGTGTAGGCCGCGGACAGGAACGCCTCCGTGGCTTCGAGGTCCCCGCTGTCGAAGAAGAGCTGCGCCATCCGAGGCCCCCTCACCGGTCTGCTCGGCGCGGCCCGCCGACGTCATCCGCTGCTCAGTATGCCGTGGCCCGGGCAGGAGGAGTGGGCGGGGCTACAACCGCCAGTACGTACCGGTGCGGGAATCGACGTGCACCACGTGGCGGCCGAGGCGCACCACGTGGTGGTCCGGGCCGGACCAGGAGCCGCAGGTGCCGTCCTCGTCGGTTCCGGGCAGCGGGGTCCAGATCTCCAGGAAGGTGGAACCGTCCGCGTTGGTGCCCCGCTCGACGAGGTTCCCACCCTCCCACCGGAAGGTGCCGGCGTCCTCGCCGGGCTCGCCCGTGAGGTGGTGGAAGTGCACCTGGGAGCCGTCGAAGGAGGTCGTGCCGGCGAAGCCCCGGCTGTCGGCGTAGTACGACCCGGCCTGCAGCCACACCACTTCGCGGTCCTCGACGAGGGGTCCGCCGTTGCGGCTGATGCCGCGCCGCAGCCAGGCGCCGCGCTCCGGCACCGGGACGCCGGGGCCGGCCCGGCCGGGCTCAGGCGAGGTCATCGGCGGCGGGCCCGTCCACGGCGAGGAGGGTCAGCGGTACGTTGCCGCGCACGGCCTGCGAGTACGGGCAGACCGCGTCCGCGCGGTGCAGCAGGGGTTGCAGGTCCGCCGCCCGCCACCCGGGCAGGCCGACGGTGAGCGTCACCGCGAGGCCGTAGCCCGCGGGCGTGTCCGTGGTGCCGAGCTGCACCTCGCAGGCCACGCGTGCGGCGGAGGCGTCCGCCCCGAACTCGGCGGCGACCTCCGCGAGGGCGGAGGTGAAGCAGGCGGCGAAACCGGCCGCGAACAGCTGCTCGGGGTTGGTGGTGCCGGGCACCTTCTTGCGGGGCGGGGCGAGGCGGACGTCCAGGCGTCCGTCGTCCGTGCGGACGGATCCGGTGCGGCCGCCGGCGGCGTGCGCGGTCGTCCGGTACAGGCTGCGGGTGAGTGGCACGGTCATGGCGGTCGGCCCATCTTGCTCGACGAGGGCGCTGCCCGGGTGCGGACAGCGGTCGGCGCTGCTCGTGCAGCACCTCGCGCGTCGTCGTGCATAACCGGGTACGGCGCATCTCGTCCGGGGCCGGGGACCGGCCGCCGGACAATCTAGCAACGCGATCCGTCGTCCGGGGACACCCCCGCGGTGAACTTCCTCACCCGTGACTTCCTCACCCGCAGCCGGGCCGGCCGGGCCGGTCGGGTCGTACGCGCGCCCGTACGTGCGCCCGCGCGCCTCCGCACGCCCCCGCACGAGGGATGACCGCGAGCCGCCGCCGCACGACCATGACCGTCATCACCACGATCCGGAACACCACACGTCACGGGGGAACGATGGGACGACGCTGGCTGGTCACGGGCTGCTCCTCCGGCCTCGGGCACGCGCTGGCCACGGCCGCGGCCCGGGCCGGGGACGAACTGGCGGTCACCGCCCGCAAGACCGCCGACCTGGAGGACCTCGCCGCCGCCTGGCCCGGCCGCATCGTGCCGATCCCGCTCGAACTGCGCGACGCCGCCTCCTGCGAGGAGGCCGTCCGCAGCGCCGCCGAGCGTCTCGGCGGCATCGACGTGCTCGTCAACAACGCGGGGATCGGGCTGTTCGGTGCGGTCGAGGAGGTCTCGGACGCCGAGCTGCGCGACCAGTTGGAGACCCTGGTCGTGGGCCCGTGGCGGCTCACCCGGCTCGTCCTGCCGCTGATGCGGGCCCAGGGGCACGGCCACATCGTCAACATCTCCTCCGTGGTCGGCCGGATCGCATTCCCGGGTCTGGCCGCCTACACCGCCGGCAAGCACGCCCTGGAGGGCATGAGCCAGGCGCTGGCCGTCGAGGCCGCCCCGCACGGCATCCGCGTCACGGTGGTGGAGCCGGGCATGTTCGCCACGCGCTACGGCACGTCCATGGCCCAGACGCAGCGCCGGATTCCGGCCTACGACGTGACCAACCGCGAGATGCTGGAGGGCGCCCGCGGGCTGGCGGAGAACCCCGAGACCGGGCGCCCCGAGGACTTCGCCGCGCGGGTCCTCGACATCGTGGCGGCCGAGGGCCCCACACCGCTGCGGATCCCGGTCGGCGAGGACGCGTACGGCTACCTGGACCTCGCCGAGCAGGCCTCCCGCGAGGAGCTGGCCGCGGCCAGGGTCCTCACGCAGGGCCCGCCCCCGCCGCCGGCCTGACGGCCGGGCGCGCAGCCGCGGTCCGCCCGGGGCGGCCGCGGCCGGCGCGGCCCGCGGTCACCGCGCGTGGTGCTGGATGCCCCGCTGGCCGGGAATCCCGGTCGACCGGGCAGCGCCCGAGCGGCGGTGGTCGGCTCGCTGCCGGCGGCCCGGGAAGGGGTTGCGCCGTACGCTGGCGCTGGGAGCCGCGATCAGCAGTCCGACGAGGACGAGGACCGCGACGAGGATGAGCACGGTAACGAGGGTCATGTTCCTGCCTTCCGTCCGGTATTGACTGCCTGTCACTACGTCTTGTTACCGAATTTCCGGCAGTTAAACACGGAGGGTGACCGCAGGTGTCGCCGGCGGCCGTCCGTGCCGCGCGAAGTGTTCGGCGCGGGCGCTCGGCGTCGCAGCTCATGGCAGGTTCAACTCGGCCTGTATCAAGTGGACTTACCCCCAGGCGGCCGCCGCGCGGGCAATATTGCGCGGAGTCCGCCCGGCGCCACCGAGTAGCATCCCGGGATGCTGAAGACGATCAAGTCGCTGACCCCGGAAGCCGGGCGGACCGACACCGCGGGCCTGCGCGGGTACGACGCCGACGCCCTCGCGACGTGCGTGGCCGACTCGGCGCAGCCGTGGTGGCGCCGCCGGGCCTGCGCGGAGGCGTTGGCCGGACGGGTGCCGGAGCGGCGCGTGGCCGAGCTGATCGCGCGTGTCCAGGACACCGGTGATGTGGGCGAAGTGCGCATCGCGCTGCTGAAACTGCTCGCGGACCGCCCCGAGCTGCTGCCCTGGCTGCGGCACGAGGACCGCCGGCAGGACAACGCGTACGGCATGGCCGAGGCGGTCCTGGGGGCCCGCGGCACGCTCGGCGACCTCACGGCGGCCGGGGACCTGGCGACGCTCGCCTTCGGCCCGTGGCGTCACCGGCGGGAGATCGGCGAGGCCGGACTCGACCGGCTGACCGCACGGTACGGGGCCGAAGCGGTGCTGGCCGAACTCGACGGGGCCCGGCCCGAACACCGCTCCACCGCCGTCCGCATGCGCCACCACTCCGGCGAGGACATCACCGATGCGCTCGCGGACCCCGACCCGGGAGTGGCGTACCGGGCCCAGGAGTTCCTGACCGACCCCGAGCGGCTGCGCGGCTACCTCGCCGGGGCGCCGACCGAAGAGGCCGCCACGTGGGCCGTGTACGCGCTGCACCGCCTGACCGATGACGTCGCCGAGACCCGGCGGCTGTACGAGCAGTGGGGACGGCCCCGCGTCGAGGTGACCGGCCTGGACGAGGAGGTGCGCGCGGCGATCGTCCACGAGTACGGGCGCGGGTGCGAGGAGCGCAGCGACCCGCGGTGGCGGATCGAGGCCCTGTGCGCGGAGCCGCCGCCGGCCTGCGACCCCGCCGAGCGGCTGCTGCGGGCCACCGCTGCGCTCACCGCGGCGGGCCTGGCGACGAAGCCGCCGGTCTCCTGCGGAGAGGCCCACCACCAGGGGGACGGCACGTACGACGTGATCGGCTACGGCGCGGTCGGCCGCGAGGTGCACATCAGCACGCTCGGCCCGTTCGCCGCCGACTGGAACGAGGATCCGGGCGTGCGCCGCGCCCTCGAATCGGCCGGCTTCCGCTGGATCGACGACGCCGTCGGCTCGATCCGGGTCACCGGCCTCGGGGTCTACTACTTCGGCAGCCGCGACCCGTTGGACGTCCGCACCCTGCTGTTCTACTGGCAGGACTAGGCCGTCGCCGGGTACGCGCCCTGCCGCAACGGTCGCGTTCCGCTCTATGATCGCTACTCCGCGTACGAGGGGGGCCGGTATGGGGGCAGGCGGGGCGGTATCGCAGCGGGCGCAGGACGCACGACGGCAGGAGCGGTTACTCCGGGAGCAGTGGCAGGCCGCCCGCCGGCAGGCCCTGCGGTGGGACACGGTCGGCGAGGGCGAGCGGCGGGTCCTCGCCCAGCTGTTGGTACTGACCGCGCGCGGGTGGCGGCTGCTCGTCGACCGGCAGTGGTCCGGGACCCGGACCGCCGACGCGGACATGCTCCTGGTGGGACCCGGCGGCGTCTTCGTCATCCACGTCACGGCCGGAGGCGGGCCGGGGGAAGGGCGGGCGACCGGGCTGCTCGCCGCCACGAAGGCGGCCGAGCGCGCGGTGGCGTCCCTCGGAATGTCGCCGGTGGCGGTCCAGCCGCTGATGGTGTTCGCAGGGCAGCGCCGCGACGCGAACCTCGGCCGGATACGGCTGCTGGGCGAACACGAGATCGGCCCCGTGCTGCTGTCGCAACGGCACAGGCTGCGGGTGGAGTCGGTCCGGGCGATCGCCGATCATCTGGAGCGGGTGCTCCCGGACCACGCGGGGGCCGCGGTCGACCTGCAGACGGTGGCGGCGGCGGCGTCGGCGACAGCGACAGCGACGGAGTGCGAGGGCCACCGACCGAGCCCCTCCGACGGGTTGTTCGACCTGGAAGGGCTGCGCGAGGCGGCTCTGAAGGGGGCCATGCAGGCGCCGATCGAGCAGTGGATGACCTTCCTCCACCCCGATCAAGTGGCACTGGTGCGCCGCAATTGGTCCGGCCCGGCACGCATCAGCGGCCCGGCGGGCACCGGCAAGACGGTCGTCGCCCTGCACCGCGCGGCCCACCTCGCCCGGCGGACGACCGGCCGCATCCTGTACGTCACCTTCGCCAACAACCTGCCCCGGGTGCAGAGCACCTTCCTCAGGACCATGGCCCCGGCCGTCGCCGACCGGGTGGACTTCCGCAGCCTCCACTCCTGGGCACAGGAATTCCTTCAGGAGCGCGGCATACCGGTACGGCTGCACGGGGACAAGGCCGAGACCGCCTTCAGCCTCGCGTGGAAGAACGTCGGCCGCGCGAGCCGACTGGCCGAGCTCGACCCCGCCCCCACCTACTGGCACGAAGAGATCGACTACGTCATCAAGGGGCGCGGCCTCACCCGCTTCGAGGAATACGCGACCCTCCCCAGGCGGCGCCGGAAAGCGAGCCTCCACCGTGCGCACCGGCAGTCGGTGTGGGCGCTGTACGAGGCGTACGAAGCACTGCGCGCCGAGCGCGGCGTCCACGACTTCAACGACGTCCTCTCCCTCGCCCTGGCCGAGGCGTCACGCCGGCGCGAGCAGCCTCCGTACGCGGCCGTCATCGTGGACGAGGTGCAGGACCTCACACTCGTCGGCGTGCGCCTCCTGCACGCGCTCGTCGGTGATGCGCCCAACGGTCTGCTGCTCGTCGGCGACGGCCAGCAGACCGTGTACCCGGGCGGCTTCCGCCTGACCGACGCGGGCATCGACATCCGCGGCGACCGCGGTCAGGTGCTGCGCACCAACTACCGCAACAGCAAGCAGATCCTGGACGCCGCCCTCACCGTCGTGGCCGACGACGCCTTCGAGGACCTCGACGGCGAGCGCACCCCGGGCCGCCGCGACGTCGACCTCACCTACCACGACGGGGACGTCGTGCGCGTCACCGGGCCCACGGTGGAGGCACACGACCGGCAGCTCCTGGACGCCCTGCGCGCCCTGCCCGAGGGCGCGCTCGCCGACACCGCGCTGCTGTGTCCCTCCATGCGGGCCATCGGTCACTACCAGCGGTTGCTCACCCAGGCGGGGCTCGCGGTGTGCCAGTTGGAGCACTACGACGGCCGTGCGGTCGACGCGGTGAAGCTCGGTACGTATCGCCGGGCCAAGGGGCTGGAGTTCAAGAACGTCTTCCTGCCCCAGCACGACACGGTGTTCGCCAACGGGACCCCGGCCGAGACGCCGGGTGGCACGAGGGGCGGTACGAGGGGTGGTACGGAGACGCCGCAGACGGCCCGGGAGCGTGAGGAACTGCGCCGCAGCCAGCTCTTCGTGGCGATGACCCGGGCCCGTGACCTGCTCTGGCTCGGCAGCGTCACCACCGGGCGGGGGACCGGGCAGGACGCCCCGTAGGGGGCGCGGCGGCGTGTTGCCAGGGTGTGCTGCGTCCTGGTTGGCCGGCCGCGGCCCGCGCAGACTCGGTCGGGCGGAGTCATCCGCTTCGAACGAGGAGCAGAGCAGGGTATGAGGAACGAAGCCAAGGTCGTGGCCATTACCGGAGCCAGCAGCGGGATCGGGGAGGAGACGGCTCGCCGGCTCGCTGCCGACGGTCACCGGTTGCTGCTGGGCGCGCGGCGCACCGATCGGCTCGAGGCGCTCGGCCGGGAGATCAACGCGGCAGGCGGTACCGCGGCCTTCCAGCGGCTGGACGTCACCGACGCCGCCGATGTACGGGCCTTCGTGGCCGCCGCCCGGGAGCACTACGGCCGCCTGGACGTGATGGTCAACAACGCCGGGGTGATGCCGCTCTCGCCGCTGGGCGCGCTGAAGGTCGACGAGTGGGACCGGATGATCGACGTGAACGTACGGGGCGTGCTGCACGGGATCGCCGCCGCCCTGCCCGTGATGCGTGCCCAGGGCGCCGGACACATCGTGAACGTGGCCTCGGTCGGCGCGTACGAGGTGTCGCCCACCGCGGCCGTCTACTGCGCCACCAAGTTCGCCGTCCGAGCCATCACCGAAGGACTGCGCCAGGAGTCGGACGGCTCCCTCCGGGTCACTCTGGTCTCGCCGGGTGTGACCGAGTCCGAACTGGCCGAAGGGATCTCCGATCCTGCGGCGCGAGAGGCCATGAAGGCGTACCGCGCCGTGGCACTGCCGGCGTCCGCCATCGCCGGGGCCGTTGCGTATGCCGTCGCCCAGCCCGCCGGGGTCGACGTCAACGAGATCGTCGTACGTCCTGCCGCGAGCGCGCAGTGACCGGCGCGACCGACGAGGACCTGCTGCGCCGCCTGCGGGTCCTGGAGGACAAGGAAGCACTGCGGCAGCTGATGATCCGCGGTTGGCGGGCACTGGACCGCAAGGACTGGCGGACCTGGATCGAGTGCTGGGCCGAGGACGCGGTGCTGGACTTCGGGCCGTGGGGAGAGATCCAGGGGAGGGACGCGGTCCGGGCGAAGGTGGAGGCGGCGGAGGCGCACTTCCCGAGCATGCAGCACCACATCCTGAACATGGACTTCCAGGTGGAGGGCGACCGGGCCACGGGCATCGGCTACATGTGGTTCGTCGCCGTGACCGGGAACGGGCAGACCTCTTCGCCCTACTCCATGGGCGGCCCGTACGACTGGGACTTCCGCCGGGGCCCCGAGGGCGGCTGGCGCCTGACCCGCCAGAGGCTGGGCGTCTGGTGGACCGACGGCGAGGACACGCCGCCGAGCCTCGGCCAGAGCCCGGCCTAGGGCAGCCCCGCCCCGCCCGCCCTGGCCCCACCGGAGGGAAGTCCGCCGGTGGGGCTCGGGGTGTCACGGCGTCAGGGTGTTGCCGATCGGGCGTTGCGGGCATCGCCGAAGTCCCACAGACAGACCACGGAACGGTCCCCGCCCGTGGACCGGACCGGGACGTTGACCCCGGACCGCGCGCCGAGGCGGCCCGGACCACCACCGGCCCGAGGCCGGCGCTCCCGTGAGCGCAGGGTCTGTGGTGAGTCCACCGTCACCGTGGTCGCCGGCGGCGGGGGCTGCGGTCCGCGGCGCTCCGCCGAGAGGGCGCAGCGGCGGGCTCGCGGCGCGCACGCATGACGGCCCGTCCCCGGGACAGACGCGTCCCGTGCTCAAGACAACACTGGTCGTCCTGTCCGCGTTCCTCGCAGCCGGCGCCGTCCTCGCCGCCCTGCTGCTGTCGCCCTGGTGGTGGGCCGCCGCCGGCCCGCTCCTGCTGCTCGCACTGACGGCCGTCCACGACCTCGCCCAGCGCCGCCACTCCCTCCTGCGGAACTACCCGCTCGCCGGGCACCTGCGCTACGCGCTCGAAGCGCTCCGGCCGGAGCTCCAGCAGTACTTCGTCGAGCGGAACACCGACGGCCGCCCCTTCGACCGCGACACCCGCAGCATCGTCTACGAACGGGCCAAGGGCACCGACTCCGCGGAGCCGTTCGGCACCGAACAGGACCTCTACCTGCCCGGGAGCGAGTACCTCACGCCCTCCATGTCCCCCCGCCCGGCGCCCAGCGACCCGCCCCGCGTCCGCATCGGCGGGCCGCACTGCTCGCAGCCGTACGACATGGCCCTGCTCAACGTCTCGGCGATGAGCTTCGGCTCCCTCTCCGGCAACGCCGTCCTCGCCCTCAACACCGGTGCCCGGCTCGGCGGTTTCGCCCACGACACGGGGGAGGGCGGCCTGTCCGAGTACCACCTGGGCCCCGGCGGGGACCTCGTCTGGGAGATAGGCACCGGATACTTCGGGTGCCGCACCGAGGACGGGGGCTTCGACGAGCGGCAGTTCGCCGAGAAGGCCGCTCTCCCGCAGGTCAAGTGCGTGTCCCTGAAGATCAGCCAGGGCGCCAAGCCCGGCATCGGCGGCGTGCTGCCGGGGGCCAAGGTCAACGCCGAGATCGCACAGGTGCGCGGGGTGCCACAGGGCGAGACGGTCGTGTCCCCGTCCCACCACCGCGTGTACTCCACACCGCGCGAGCTCGTCCGCTTCCTCGCCCGGCTGCGGGAGCTCTCGGCGGGCAAGCCCGTCGGGTTCAAGCTGTGCGTCGGTTCCCGACGCGAGTTCCTCGCCGTGTGCAAGGCCATGCTGGAGGAGGGCACCGCCCCCGACTTCATCGTGGTCGACGGTGCGGAGGGCGGTACCGGTGCGGCGCCGCTGGAGTTCGCCGACCTCGTCGGCCTCCCCCTGGGCGAGGGGCTCATGACCGTGCACAACGCGCTCGTCGGCACCGGGCTGCGCGAGCGCGTCACCATCGGGGCCTCCGGCAAGGTCGCCACCGGCGGAGACCTCGTACGGCGGCTCGTCCAGGGAGCGGACTTCACCAACTCGGCCCGCGCGATGATGTTCGCGCTCGGCTGCATCCAGGCCCAGCGCTGCCACACCAACACCTGCCCCGTCGGCGTCGCCACCCAGGACGCGCGCCGCGCCCGCGCCCTCGACGTCGGGGACAAGTCCCAGCGCGTCCGCCGCTACCAGGAGGCCACGGTCGCGAGCGCCCAGCAGATCATGGCGGCCATGGGCGTGGCGCACCCGGGCGAGCTGCGCCCCCACATGCTGCTCCAACGGGTGGACCCGCACACCGTCCGCTCCTACGCGCAGCTCCACGAATGGCTCGCTCCCGGAGAACTGCTCGCATCACCCCCCGAAGGCTGGGCAGGCGACTGGCAGGCGGCCGATCCCGACCGCTTCACCCGCTGAGACCGGACCGAGGGGTACTCCTGTGGCTCGCACCGTCGCCCATGTGATCGTCAACGCACTCGAGGAGCTGGGCGTCCAGCACGTCTTCGGTGTCGTCGGGGACGCCCTGAACCCGCTGACCGACGCCATCCGCACCTCGGCCACCCTGACCTGGGTGGGCTGCCGGCACGAGGAGGCCGCGGCCTTCGCGGCCGGCGCCCAGGCGCAGCTCTCCGGCACCCTCGGGGTGTGCATGGGCACGGTGGGCCCCGGTTCCGTGCACCTGCTCAACGGCCTCTACGACGCGGCCAAGACCCGTGCGCCGGTCCTCGCCGTCTGCGGCCAGGTCCCGCTCGCCGAGATCGGCAGCGACTACTTCCAGGAGGTCGACAACGACCTCCTCTTCCGCGACGTCGCCGTCCACCGGGCCACCGTCACCTCCCCGGACCAGATGCCGCGCATGATGGAGACCGCCGTACGGGCCGCCGTCACGCAGGGCGGGGTGGCCGTCCTGACCGTTCCCGGCGACCTCGGCGACCAGGAGCTGAGCGAGGACCGGCCCGCGCGCTTCGCGCTGGACCGTCCCGTAACCCGCCCCGACGACCCGGCCCTCGCCGATGCCGCCGCCCTGCTGAACACCGCCTCCCGGGTGACCCTGCTGGTCGGCGCCGGGGCCCGCGACGCCCGCACCGAGGTCATGCGGACCGCCGAACTGCTCGCCGCGCCCATGGTGCTCACGCTGAAGGCCAAGGAGGGCTTCGAGGACGACAACGCCTTCCAGGTCGGCCAGACCGGCCTCATCGGCAACCCCGCCGCGGCCCACGCACTGGACAGCGGGGACGTGCTCCTCATGCTCGGCACGGACTTCCCCTACCGGGAGTGGTACCCGAAGGACGTCAAGGTCGTCCAGATCGACAGCCGCGAGGACCACCTGGGCCGCCGGACCCCCGTGGACGTCGGCCTGGCCGGCGACGTCGGCGCCACCCTGCGCGCCCTGCTGCCGCTGCTGGAGCAGGTCCCCGACCGCGCGCACCTGGACGACGCCCGGGAACGGTTCATCCAGTGGCAGGAGGGCCAGCAGCGGCTGGCCGACCCCGCGCACGACCGGAGCGGTACGGGCCGGGTCCGGGCCGCCCTCGACAACCGCGACCACATGATCCGGCCCGAGGCGCTGGCCGCGGCCGTGGACGCCCACGCCGCCGACGACGCCGTGTTCACCTCCGACACAGGTATGGCCACCGTCTGGCTCTCCCGCCTCGTCACCATGCGCGGCACCCGCCGGCTGATCGGCTCGTACAACCTCGGGTCGATGGCCAACGCGATGCCCCAGGCCATCGGGGCCCAGCTGTGGTCCCCCGAACGCCAGACCGTCGCCTTCTGCGGCGACGGGGGACTGAGCATGCTGCTCGGCGACCTGATGACGATCAAGACGTACGACCTGCCGGTCAAGCTCGTCGTCTTCGACAACCAGCGCCTGGGCATGGTCAAGCTGGAACAGGAGCAGGTGGGCCTGCCCGAGTTCGGCACCGAACTCGACAACCCGGACTTCGCCGCCGTCGCCAGGGCCCTCGGTATCGAGGGCATCCGGGTCACCGACCCGGCGGATCTGGACGACGCCGTACGCCACGCCTTCGCGACACCGGGGCCGGTCCTGCTGGACGTGCTGACGAACCCCGAGGAGGTGGCCGTTCCCGGCAGGCCGACCCTCGCGCAGGGCTGGGGCTTCGCCGTCGCCAAGATCAAGGAGATGCTCTGACCGCGCGCCGCGCCTGTTCCGTGGACGCGGCCCGCGCCCCCTGTCCGTCACCCGTCCGCCACGTCCGGCGATGCACGGGGTGCGCACCCGTGGGACGGTGCGGTGGGAGCCGACGACGATGACGGACATCCCGTACACAGGACCCGGCCGGTGCCCGTAGTCACACCGGCCGGGTCCTGTCACGCGGGTCCGGGTCGGAGCGGTCCGCAAGCGTCCGCCCGACCTCACCCCCGGGAGCCCCGATGGCCAGAGCGATCACCTTCTCCGAGTACGGCGCGCCCGAGGTGCTGCGCCTGTCCGAGGTCACCCCGCCGGAGCCCGGACCGGGCCAGGTCCGGATCCGGGTGCGCGCCGCTTCCGTGAACCCGTTCGACATGAAGGTCCGTTCCGGTCGGATGGCCGATGCCGTCCCGGCCCGGTTTCCCATGATCCTCGGCCTGGACGCGGCCGGGGTGGTCGATGCCGTGGGCGGGACGGCCGGTGCGGCCGTCGGCGACGAGGTGCTCGGCGCCGCCGTCGGCGGCAGCTACAGCGAGTACGCGCTGCTCGACCGGCCGGTGGCCAAGCCCGGTGCCCTGTCGTGGGAGGCGGCGGCCTCGCTGGTCACGGTCGGCCGGACCGCGTTCCGTGTCCTGGCGGAGCTGGGAGTGCAGGCGGGGCAGACCCTGCTCGTCCACGGCGCCGCGGGCGGCGTGGGTACGGTCGCCGCCCAGCTGGCCGTCGCGAGGGGCATCACCGTCGTGGGAACGGCCGGCGAGCACGATCTCGAACGGGTGACCGCGCTGGGAGCCACGGCCGTCCGCTACGGCGACGGCTGGCCGGAGCGGGTGAGGGCCGCCGCCCCCCAGGGGGTGGACTTCGTCCTCGACACCTCCGGCGCCGGAGTGCTGGCCGAATCCGTCGCGCTGACCGGTGACAGCGCGCGCGTCCTGACCATCGCCGACATGTCGGCGGCGCAGCACGGTGTGGTCTTCAGCACCGGAAGCGCCGACCGGACCGGGGAGTCCCTGCCGGAGCTGGTACGGCTGGCCGCGGAGGGCAAGGTCTCGGTACCGGTCTGGCGGACCTATCCCCTGGCGGAAGCCGCGCAGGCCCACGCCGACCTGGAGGCCCGCCGCAACCGGGGCAAGGCCGTCCTGCTGCCCTGAGAGCCGGGCGTGGGGCCGCCTGCCGCCTGCCGCCTGCGCCGCCCCTGCCGCCTGCGCCGCCCCTGCCCGTCCACGGCGCGGGGCCGCGCCGTGGACGCCCCGGCTCGTGGCCCGTCCCTCACCCCGCGACCCGGTTCACGGCCTCCTGGTTGCGGCGGAGGGCATCGCGCAGCCGAGCGGCCTGGGTGACCAGCCGGGACCGGCCGGGGCGCATCGCGGTCTCGGCGAGCCCGGCGGGGTGCGGTGCGCAGGCCCCGGACTGCTCCGCGCACTCTGCGGCCGTCTCCAGCAGTTCCCCCGTACCGCGCGGGTCGGCGGACCCGGTGAGCAGCGCGGGCAGGACCGCGCCGAGGACGGCCCAGGTCGTGGCATGGGCGCCGGTCGCGGCCGCGGTGCGCAGCGAGTCTGCGAGCCGGCTGGGCTTGACCGTGCCCAGGCCCACCAGTTCGGTGAGGTCGGCGCCCAGGCGTCCGGTGTCCAGCTCGGCGCGGCCCGCGAGGATGAGCAGCGCGTCGACCGCCTGGAGCCGGTCTTCGGCGTGCCGGGCACCCAGCCCCGTCGCGACGGCGAGGTGGAGGGCCGGTCCGGCGGGGCCGCCGGCGGCGGCGAGCCCCGGCAGGAGGTCGGTTCCGCCGCGTTCGTCGTCGAGGGCACAGGAGGTGACGGCGGCCAGCGACCACGCGGCCAGGGTCTCCCGGTCCTCGGGCAGGAGCGCTATCAGGGTGTCGGTGTCCCCACCGTCCCAGCAGCGTCCGGACACCGCGCGGGCGCGGCCCAGGGCACGGAACCCCTCGGGGAACTCCGCGACCACGGTGGCCCGTTCACCGCTTTCCAGCACGAGACGGTCGGGGTTTCCTCCGTAGCGGTGGTACGCGGCCGGGGTGGTGCGGCGGGTGACGGCCGCCGGACGGCCGCCCTCGCCGAGCCAGGCCGCCAGCCGGGCCCCCTCGGGCGTGCCCAGAGCGGCCGCCTCCGGCAGGACACGGGCGTCGCGGCGGACACGGAGCAGGGCCTGCGCGAAGTCCGCCGGGGCGGGGCGCTCGCCGAGGCGGGCGTACTCGGCGAGCCGTGCGACGAGCGTGCGCGCGTCCACGGTGCCGGAGCTCAGGGTGGGCGTGGACAGGAGGAACGGCAGGGGCCGGGTCCTGACGGCCCGGGCGACCTCGGCCACGCGGGCGTGGCGCGCCGCGGCGGCGTCGGAGTGGTGGCAGTCGCTGCGCCAGCTCACGAGCGCCTGCGCGGGCCGCCCGGTGGGGCCGACGTCCAACACGGCGGCCGCCACGTGCTCCAGGCCGGGCAGGTCTCCCGTGTACAGGTGACGGCGTTCCGGGTCGAGCCAATAGCGGTCGGCGAGCGCCGGCCGCAGGGCCGCGGCCAGGGCGGCGCGGTCCTGGTGGGCGTGGCGGACCAGGCCGTCCAGGGCGCGTTCGTACTCCTCCACGTCCTCGGTACGGGAGTTCACGACGGCGGCGACCAGTTCCACGGTCTCCGCCACGGTCGCCGGGGCCGGGCCGAGCGCCAGGGGCAGCGGGGGCGGCGGCAGGAGCTCCCGGTAGGGTCCGCCGTCCTCCTCGGGGGCCGCGTCCGCGCCGAGGACCTCCACGGCACGGGCGCGGTGGACCGGGCTCAGCAGGTGGGCACGGTCGGCGAGTTCGGCGCGCAGGGCCTCGTCGTCGCCGAGGTGTGCGGCCGCCAGCTTCAGGGCCCGTCCCTGGATGTCGGTGTCCGTGTGGCCGAAGGCCTCGCCGAGCACCGGCAGCAGCTCGGGCGCGGCGGCCGGATCGCGGGTGAGGTGCCTGCCGAGCAGCACGAGCTGGGCCCGTACGAGCTTCTTCTCGGGGCGGAAGAGCACGGCGGCGGACATCTCGGCCAGCCGTTCGGCCGTGACATGGCCCGCGGCGGCGAGCTTCGCCAGCACCTGCTGCGCGTACCCGGCCACCGGGGAGGGCGCGTCGGCGGTGAGCGCGATCCAGTCGGCGGTCCGTTCCCGCTCTTCCTCCTCCGTGGGCCGAAGGGCCTCCAGGACGGCCCGGTACGGCTTCAGTTGGATGGCCGTACCGCCACGCAGCAGGCGGGCGGTGCAGCTGTCGAGGAGCGCGCCGCGGTCGAGTAGTCCCTCCCCGGCCAGGGTGGCCAGCGCGGCGGGCCAGTGGTGGGGATCGTCCGGCTCGCACTGCCAGGCGAGGGCGGCGACCGGTTCGGGGGTCTCGAACAGGCGCGGGACGAAAGCGGTGAGGTGGGGGTCGGCGCGCAGCGCCCCGGCGAGCGGGGCGCGGGCGGTCCGCACGGCCATCGCCCAGCCCTCGACGCAGCCGTCGCTGGTGGGCATCGGGCAGCCGGCCCGGTCGACGAGCGTGCGGATCAGCCCGTAGTCCTCCTGGGCGGTGGAGGGCCGCGCGGCCAGCCGGTGGGCGAGGTCGCCGAGCCATTTCGGTTCCCGGTCCGCGAGCACGTCGAGGAGGGCGCCCTCGGGCAGGCGCCGCCAGCGGCGCATGTCGCGGCCGCCGATCCAGGAGGCCGCGGCGGCGGCTCCGGTCTGGCAGGCGGCGCCGGCGACCAGCAGCGCCGGGCTCATGAGGTCCCGTTCCTCCCAACGGTCCCAGCCGGCTGCCCGCAGTTCGCCGCGCAGCTCCTTCAGCCCGGCCAGCAGGCCCCGGCGCCCGTCCCGGTCCAGCGGCTTCAACAGGTCGGGCAGCAGGCGGGTGTGGCCCGCCCGGACGGCGGCGAGGATGTCGAGCGGGGTGGTCATCGGACGTCTCCGGCGGTGGCGGTGGCGGTGGTTGCGTCGGCGTCGGCGTCGGCGGTCGGGGTGCCGGTCGCCGCGGAGCGGCGGGCCATGCGGGTCGCGAGGGCGTGCTTGCAGGGGCCGCGGCGGCCGCGGTAGTCGGCCCACCACTGGCAGGTGCAGCCGAGGGCGCCGCCTGAATCGCGCACCGTGTACCGGCGTTCGCCGGAGGCGACGAGCGCGGTGAGCGGGCCGTCGAGGGTGACGGCGCCCTGCTCCAGGAGGGTGCGGGCGGCGACGAGGCGCGGGTTGTGGCGCTCGGCGCGCCGGGCGTCGTAGGGCAGTTCGCGGTGGAAGTACGCGGCCTCGGCGAGGTCGTAGCCGACCCGGCCGGCCGTACCGAGGCGGGTGAGGGCGGCCCGGACCCGCTCCACCGGGAGGCCCGACTGCTCGGCGAGATCGGCCGGGTCGATGCGCGGCTCCCAGGCGAGCAGGACGGAGACCAACTCGGCGTCCCCGGCCGCCGTATCGGTGGCGAGGGACTCCAGGACGCTGCCCTCGCCGGAGAACCCGCGGTCGGCCTCGGGGGAGAGGGTGAGCGTGAGGCGCATGCCGGGCAGGGCGGCCTCCCAGGCGGAGGCGGTGGGGCCGGCGTGGTCGCCCGCCGGCCCGTACACGCGCAGGCCGGTCGCCTGTCGCAGGACGCGCTGGAAGGCGGCGAGCCGTTCGGGGCCGGGCAGGCAGACCGCGCCCGGCATGGGGCGGGTGGTGGGGCGCAGCGTCCGGCCCGCGGGCACCACCCACAGCGCGCGGCTCGCGGCTCCGCCGCCGGGGCCGCTGCGCGGGAGCGACCGCAGGAAGCGTACGGTCTCGGCGGCGGACAGCTCCGCGCGGAGGTCGAACCCGGCGGTGATCGCCTGGGACTCGGCGAAGCCGCGCAGCCAACGGTCGGGCAGCGGCACCTTCTTCTCGACGACCGGCCCGTCGAGGGTGGTCACCGCCATCTCGTCGGGGCCGACCCGCAGGTGCAGCGGGTCGTCGCCGGTGAGCCGCGACAGGGCCTCGCGCAGGGGGTTGTTGACGTCCACGTTGGTGGTGCCGTGGCCGGTGTCGGCCCCGCGCAGGCCCTCGGGCAGGACGTCGAGGCGGGCGTAGACCCCGCAGCAGCCGGAGAAGGACTCGAAGCGCAGCCGGTCGCCGTTGCCCGTGACCACGGGGTCGAGCGAAGCCCGCTGGGTCCGCCGGAAGTACCGGGCCGCGGCCACGTCCGCGACGGCCAGCAGGGCTCGGGCGGCGGCCTGGGGCTCGCTCAGGAAGCCCGCGAAGAACTGGGGGTGGGCCTCGGCCCCGGCCGGGGTCAGGCCGCCCGCCGTCTCCAGGCCGAGGGTGCGGTTCCTGCCGGTGCCGGTCAGCGCGGAGGGTCCCGCGTAGGCGAAGGTGTGTGCGGTTCGCGTCATGTGCAAAACGCTACGAGGAGCCACTGACAACGGCGTTCGCGGACGCCGTCGATCCGTGCACCGCCTCCCGGTAGGGTCCGGCCATGGCCACGCACGAACGTGAGATCGCCGCTCCCGTCGACCTGTGCCGTACCGACGGAAGGATCGACCCGGCCGCGATCGGCTGGTCGCGCAGGCCTCTGCACCGCTGCCGGATACCCGGCTGGGGGCGGACGAAGCGGTGGGAGTACTGGTGCGTGACCACACCGACCCACCTGGTGGCCCTGACCGTGAGCGACCTCGACTACCTGGCCCTCAACTCGATCTACGTCCTCGAATTCGGTCCGTCGGTGCGGGAGTTCGAGCGCACCGCGCTCGTGCCCGGCGGATTCGGCGTGCGCCTGCCCGACACGATCGCCGGAGCTCCGGAACCGGGGTCTGCTTCGCTCGTGGCCGGACCGCCCCGGCCGACCGGGGGCCGGATACGGATCGAGATCCACGGCGAGGGCTCCGCCACCCGCCTGCGGGCGCGCTGCAGGGGTCCGCAGGGCCTCCCCGTGGAGGTGGACCTGCTCGTCGGGATGCCCGCCGGGCACGAGACCCTCTCGGTGGTGGTGCCGTGGGACGCACGCCGCTTCCAGTACACCTCCAAGCACACGGCCCGGCCCGCGTCCGGCACGGTGCGCATCGGCGGCGACGTGCTGGCGTTCGGCGACGACGCCTGGGGCACCCTCGACCACGGACGGGGCCGCTGGCCCCGCTCGGTGGCGTGGAACTGGGGCGCCGCCTCCGGGCGTACGGACGGCCGCACCGTCGGGCTGCAGTTCGGCGGCCGCTGGACCCGGGGCACCGGCGCGACGGAGAACGCGGTGTGCGTGGACGGCCGGATCAGCAAGATCGGCCAGGAGCTGGAATGGCACTGGTCCCGCGCCGACCACATGGCGCCGTGGTCGATCCGCACCCCTGAATCGGTCGGCACCCCTGAATCGGACCGGGTGGACCTGGTGTTCACGCCGTTCCACAACCGGTCCACCCGCACGGACATCGGCCTCGTCGCCAACCGCACGGACCAGTGCTTCGGCCACTACACGGGATCGATCCGCACGGACGACGGCGAGCGGATCGTGGTGGACCGGCTGTTGGGCTGGGCCGAGGACGTCCGCATGCGCTGGTAGCCCCGTTCGCGCGCACCCACGGCACTCGGCCGTCCGACCGGAGCCGCGGACGCCCCCGTGATCTCGGCGGACCGGATGTCACGGGGCGTCATCGGACGGGCCGGCCGCTACCGGCTGAGCGACCTGAGGGCCGCCGCGTCGTACGGCTTCAGCTCGTCGAAGCGGTTGCCGAGGACCTTCGCCGCCCACTGCGGGTCCTGGAGCAGCGCCCGGCCGACCGCGACCATGTCGAACTCGTCGCGTTCCATGCGGTCCAGGAGGTTGTCGATGTCGCCCAGTGCCGCACCCTCGCCGGCGAAGGCGCGGATGAAGTCGCCGTCGAGGCCGACCGAGCCGACGGTGATGGCCGGCCGGCCGGTGAGCTTCTTGGTCCAGCCCGCGAGGTTCAGGTCCGAGCCCTCGAACTCCGGGATCCAGTAGCGCCGGGTGGAGGCGTGGAACGCGTCGACGCCCGCGGCCGCCAGCGGTGC
The DNA here is from genome assembly GCF_002080455.1 of Streptomyces sp. Sge12. Taxonomy (NCBI): domain Bacteria; kingdom Bacillati; phylum Actinomycetota; class Actinomycetes; order Kitasatosporales; family Streptomycetaceae; genus Streptomyces; species Streptomyces sp. Sge12. The sequence goes on along the minus strand of NZ_CP020555.1, from coordinate 884,608 downwards.
CAGGATCGCCTCCAGTTCCTGCGGGGTCCGGGCGAGCCGTGCGTCGTAGGCCTCCTGCTTCCACTGCGAGTAGCGGAAGATCACCGGGAAGTCGGCCGGGACGCGCTCGCGGACCGCGGCCACGATCTCCGCGGCGAACTTCGTACGGGCCACCGCGTCGCCGCCGTAGGCGTCGGTGCGGCGGTTGGTCCGCTCCCACAGGAACTGGTCGAGCAGGTAGCCGTGGGCGCCGTGCAGCTCGACGCCGTCGAAGCCGATGCGCTCCGCCTCCGCGGCGGCGTCGGCGAACGCGCCGATGACGTCGTCGAGGTCGGCGCGGGTCATCACCCTGCCGGTCCCCTCGGTGCCGTCGACGCGGATGCCGGAGGGGCCGACGGCCGGGGCGTCGGCGTACGGTGCCTCGCCCTGCTTGCGCACCATGCCTATGTGCCAGAGCTGGGGCACGATCGTGCCGCCCGCCTCGTGCACGGCAGCGGCGACCTTCGCCCACCCCGCCAGCTGGTCCTCGCCGTGGAACCGCGGCACCCGGTCGCTCTGGCCGGCGGAGTCGTGACCGACGTAGGTGCCCTCGGTGACGATCAGGCCCACACCCGCGGCGGCCCGGCTCGCGTAGTACGCCTGCACGTCCTCGCCGGGCACGCCGCCGGGGGAGAACATCCGCGTCATCGGCGCCATCGCGATGCGGTTGGGGACGGTCAGGCCGTTCAGTTCGACGGGCCGGGACAGGATCTCGGCCGCGCGGGAGGCGGTGGACGTGGTGACGGTCATGCGGGTCCTCCGGATGGGGGCGGTGGCTCGTCGGACGGCAACGAGAAGTGCATAGTACACATGTTGTGTATCATGCATATTGCAGGTCTCCGGTGGTCGTGCGGCGCCGCCCGCGGGCCGAGCCGTACAGGGGTCCGCCGGTCCCCGGCTCCACGGGTCCGCGGGTCCGCGATAATGGAGCGCTGGAAGGATCGGGAGGCGCAGTGCTGGAGAAACTGGAGCGGGAGCTGATGCTGCTCTCGCGGCACCAGGTGCTGGCCCGGCGCGAGCGCGACCCCGAACGCCTGGAGCGGTCGGCGTACCTGCTGCTCAGCCGGATCGACACACAAGGCCCCATGTCCATCGGCCAGTTGGCGGGAGCCTTCGGACTCGATACCTCGACCGTGAACCGGCAGACGGCCGCGCTGCTGCGCTGCGGGCTGGCCGAGCGCGTCGCGGACCCGGACGGCGGCATGGCCCGCAAGCTGCGCATCACCGCCCAGGGCGGGCGCCGGCTCGCCGAGGACCGCGAGGTCAACCGGTCCTGCCTGGCCCGGGTGGTCGCCGACTGGTCCCCCGAGGAAGTGCGGGAGCTGGCGGACGTCCTGGTCCGGCTCAACCGCAGCGCCGAGGCCCTCGAAGGACGGTACTGGCCGCGCGCGGAGGACGACGACACCCCTGCCGGATGCCACCCGCCGGTCCCGCACGCATCCCCGACTCCCGCTCCGTAGGCACCTGCGGCCCTTGTCCGCCCGGCCCGGATCGGCGAGGCTGGGGTCGGTGATCTTCCCCCTCACCGTTGATCGGATCCTCGCCGACCGGTCCCGCGCCGAGTGCGGCCGCTCCGTCATCACCGTCCCGGCACCCGGCGGTGCGCACGTCGTCCTCGGCGGCCACGATTTCGCCGGCTCGGGGGACGGCCACCCGATCGGCCTCTACGCCGCCGCTCCGCTTCCGGAAGGCGAAACCGAAGCCCCGGACCCCTCCGCCGACGCCCCGGCCCTGTACTGGCTTCGAACCCGTTGGCCGCTTCGGGCCGCGGCCTTCCATCCCACCCGGCCGTTGCTCGCCCTCGGTACCGGTTCGTACGACGGCGGCTACTTCTTCGAGGGTGAACTCGTACTCGTCGACCTCGCCACGGGGGAGCACCGGTATCTCTTCGCGGACGACTGTCGGCGGGAGGTCCGCTCGCTGGAGTGGACGGACGCGCACACCCTGCGGCTGCTCCTCGCCCCGCCCGACGACTGGCAGGACCGGGCCGCCCGGTCCGAGGGACATCGCGTGGACCTCGTGCGCCCCGACTGGCGGACCGTCCCGGCGCGGTCCGTCCGGCACGCGGACCTGGCCGGTCCCCGCGTACCGGCACCCCTGCCCGAGCCCACCCCGCCCGTCGCCGGGCCGGACCGGGACGGGCCTCGCCCCGGCGAGATCCGCTCCCTGACGGTTCTGCCGGGCGGGGACATCCTCCTCACCGCGGACCACGCTCTGCTGGAGCGGTGGTCGGCGGAGGGCGACCGCCGCTGGTCACTGCCCGCCGGACCGGACCTGGGAGGGGGCCGGACCACGGCCGTCCTCGCCGACGGGGCCTCCGCCTGGGTGGAAGCCCTCGGCCCCCGGCACGGGGACGGCGGGGCGTTCCTTCGGATCGGCCTGGCCGGCGGAACCGAACTCGCACGGCACACCACCCCCGGCGCGGCCGCACTCGTCACGACCTCCGAAGGCCCCCTGCTGGTGCCGATGCCCGGGGGGTACGGAGAACGGGCCCGGAGCCGGTTCCGGCACGGCCCCCACGCGACCTTCCGGGACGTACCCCGGCCCCCCTGCACGTGTGACTGCCCCTGGGACGACGACGGGGACTGCGACTGCCACTGCACCTGCCCGGAGTGCGCCGTCGGCGGCGAGGAGGAGGAGGTGTGGCTGACGACGGTCGAGGCCTCTCCCGTCGGCGACGGGACGGATCTCGCGTTCCCCGCCGCGGAACGCTGCCGACGCCGCTTCCCCTGGTCCTGGGAGCCCGGCGAGACCCACTTCGGCGGCCCCGGCGTGTGGGTGGGGGAGACGGACCTCGTCATGGCCACCGTCCGCTACGACGGCCGGGTGGGCGTACCGAAGCAGGGCTTCGTGGTGCGCCGTCCGATCGGCGAGGCCGCCACCGGCACCCCTGCGTGGGTGTTCCCCGTCGACCGCACGCCGACCGCGCTCGATATCGACCCGTCGACCGACACCGTCCTCGTCGCCCTGAGCAGCGGCGAACTGATCGCCCTGGACGCGGCGACCGGCACGCCCCGCGCCCGGGGCCACGTTCACGTGCGTGGTGTCCCCGTCGTCCCCACCGCCCTCACCGTCACCGGCCCCGGCCGTCTCCTCCTGGGCACCGGAGACGCCCGCGTTCTGCTCTGCCGGCTGGCGGCCGGCTCGGAGCGGGACGGGGGTGCCTGATGGCCGGAGGCGGGCCGGGTGTGCGAGGATCGCGTTGCTGAACGCGTTCAAATGCCTTGGGGGTGGGGTGGCATGGGGTCGAGACTTCACCGCGGTCTGGCCGTCGGGATCGTACTCGCGTGGGCATCCGTCGCGTGTGCCGCGGGGGGTGACGAGGCGTCGATGGACCGGACGGCGCTCGTGGGCACCTGGACCAGCGAGACGGGCGCCCGGCTCACCCTCGGAGCCGACCGGCGAGCGACGGGAACCGATCTGCGCAAGGCCCTGCTGGGAGGTTCTACCTGCACGGATTCGGCAAGCGGGGAATGGAGCTTCTACACGGCCCCCGACAAGGCGGGTTCCATGTATGTCGACGACTCCCTGACGAGTGGTCAGCAGATCGCCATCGGAGGCGACGGCATGATCGGCAATTGCCTGCTGTCGGCACTTGTCCGGAAGGACGAGCGGGGATTCAATCTGTGTCTCGTCGTGGACCCCGATTCCGCCTGCTCGGCCAAAGAGCTGCTGCGCCGTGATCAGGAATCTGCGCGAAGCGAGTAGCCCGAGGCGGCAGGGGAGGGTGTCATGAGCGGCGCGGGGTCGGCCGACAGCGGGTGGAAGCTGAGCGACGCGGAGGGCGGGGCACCTTCGCTCGACATGCAGCACAACCGGTTCTACGCGAAGACCCCGCAGACCATGGTCGTGGCGAAGGCGACGGCCGACCTCAACGGCGTTCCGCTCCCGCTGCGGGAGTTCTCGGCACAGTTCCGCACCAGGTGGCTGACCCGCCGGTTCACCTGGGGAATCCGGGCGGCAGTAGCACCCCTGACGCCAGGCCAGTACGTGCTGGAGATCAAGGCGACAGCCCACAACGGCTTCTGCGTCGACACGACATACCACCTCGAGGCCACGGCGCCCTGACGGCTGTCCACGCTCTTGGTTCAGGGATCCTGCGCCTTCGTGGTTGCCCTGAGCCGGCTCAGCATCTGGTCGAGGAGGTGGAGTGCCCGGCCCGTGAGGGGTGCCGACCGTGCAGTCGGACTCCAGTTCCGGCTGGTGAGGGCCTCGACCGCGGCGAGGACGTTCTCCCGCGTGCCGAACGCGAGGGTCCCCGCCAGCCGCACGTAGTCCCCGGGCAGGCCCCGGCCCGGATACCGGCCCGCCAGTCCCCGCAGTCCGGGCAACAGGCCCTGGGAGGCGTCGGCCGACGGGAAAGCCGCCGCGATCGCCGCCAGGGCGATGCGGACGGTGACGCACTCCGTCTCCCACCGCGCCAGGAGCTGCGGAAGGACCGCCTCGACGGATGCCCGAGCGCGTTCCTCACCAGCCGGATTCGCTCGGGGATGCGCCTGGGGCCGGCATGCGGCCTCGTGCCGCTCGCTCATGCGCTGACGGCGCCCGCTCGGTGGTTCTTGGGCCTGGTGCGGCCGGAGCGGGTGGCGGGTGGTCCCGTCACCGCCCGCAACGGCAGTTGCCCACCGGCCGGAACTGCGCCGGCCCCCGGTCAGCGAGGGCTGAGGAGGCAGAACTCGTTGCCCTCCGGGTCGGCCAGAATCGTCCAGGAGATGGAGGACTGGTCGATACCGGGGTCGGTGGCACCCAGGGAGCGCAGCCGGGCCTCTTCGGCTTTCACGTCGTCGTCCGGGTAGGGGCAGACGTCGAGGTGGACGCGGTTCCATACGGTCTTGGTGTCGGGGGTGCGCAAGAACTCCAGGTAGGGGCCGACACCTTGGGCGGAACGCATGGACGCCTGCTCGTCGGTGACCCCGTGGAGCGTCCAGTCCATCGCCTCGTCCCAGAACCGGGCCATCGCTCGAGGGTCGGTACAGTCGACCACCACCGCGGCGATCGGCCCGGTGTCCCGGTAGATCGGACGGGGTTCCAGGACGCAGAACTCATTGCCCTCCGGATCGGCCATGACCGTCCACGGGACGTCGCCCTGACCCACGTCGGCGAGCGTCGCGCCCAGATCCATCAGGCGCGCGACCAACTGCGCCTGATGGGCGGTCGAGGTGGTGGCCAGATCGAGGTGCACCCGGTTCTTGACCGATTTGGGTTCCGGGCGGGCGATGATGTCGATGCAGACGGCGACGGGGTCCGGGTAGGCGAAGCCCACGGGTTCGAGGTTCGTCACGCCGGATCCCTCGCTGTCGACACCCCACCCGAGTGCCTCCGCCCAGAACCGCCCGAGCGCGGAGTCGTCCTTGGCCTTCATATTGATCTGTACGAGTCGTGTTGCCATGCCGGTGATCCTAGGAGCAGCCGTCCCGGGAACTGACGCCGGATCGGGGGCAGTCGCAGCAGGCGGGTATGCGACAACCGGCCGCTCAGGAGCCCTGGTGGAAGGGGATGGGGATGGCGTGGGCCTTCAGCGCCGTTGTGCAGCGAGCCAGTAGTCCATCGAGGCCGGCGAGGAGGAGGGCGGCCGCCTCGCGGGCCTCGCCGAGGTCGCCCCGGTCGCAGGATTCGACGATCTCGGCGACATCGGCACGGATGATCGAGAGGGAATCGCCCTGGATCAGCACGCCCGGGAAATCGCGCCGGGGCAGTCGGACGACCGCGTCGTTGCCCGGGTCCGTGAACAGCTCGGCCTCAATGCGCTCCATCCGGTCATTCAATCTCACGCGGCGCCTCCCACCCAGGCATTTCCATCACGGGGCAGCGCGGGCGCGATCCGGCGGACGCCCGGGGCATCGGTTGCGCCCTTCTATATCCAATCTGTGTTGTTCCTAGAATGGGCGGGTGAAGGATATCGATGCGATCGCGGTCTTGCAGGATCCGGTGCGGCGCCGCCTGTACGAGTACGTGGTGGCCCAGGCGCGTGAGGTCGGCCGCAATGAAGCCGCCGAGGCGGCCGGGGTGGCGCGCACGCTCGCCGCGCACCATCTGGACAAACTGACGCAGGTCGGGCTCTTGGAGAGCGGGAGCCGCCGCCTGACGGGCCGCTCCGGTCCGGGGGCCGGCCGTCCCGCCAAGGTGTACACGCGGGCCCGCGTCGAGCGGTCGGTGTCGCTGCCCGCCCGGGACTACCGGACCGCCGCCGAGCTGCTCGCCGAGGCCGCCGACGAGGCCGGGCTGGACGCCGTCCTGTGCGCCTCCGCACGCCGCCGCGGAGAGGCCCTGCGCGGCTCGGCGGCGCCCTGTGGCGGCCTTGCGGAGGCCATGGAGGTGCTGGCCGCCCGCGGCTACGAACCCCACCTGGAAGGCGCCGAGGGCGAAGGCGGCACCGAGGGCGGGGCCGCGCCCGTCGTCCGGATGCGCAACTGCCCGTTCCATGTCGTGGCCGAACGCTTCCCGCCGCTCGTCTGCGGCATGAATCTCGCACTGCTGGAGGGGCTGCTCGGTGCGGACGGCCCCGTCCGCGCCCGCATGGACGCCCGGCCCGGGGAGTGCTGCGTGGTGGTGGAGACTTCTAAAAACAATAATGATTGACATAGAAAACGGCGCTGTGCTGGGATGAGGCCATGACCGCATCCCCGCCTGCCACCCACCACCTCGCCCAGCTCAACGTCGCCACGCTCCGTCACCCCATCGACGACCCCCGCATCGCGCCGTTCGTCGAGATGCTCGATCCGGTCAACGCCACCGCCGACGGCGCGCCCGGCTTCGTATGGCGGCTCGTGGAGGACGGGGCGGCCGACGCCACCGGCCTGCGCCCGGCGGGCGAGGACGTCATCGTCAACCTTTCGGTCTGGGAGACCCGTGAGGCGCTGTGGGACTTCGCCTACCGCAGCGGGCACCTGGAGTCGATGCGACGGCGCCGCGAATGGTTCGAGCGGCATGTCCAGGCGCACCTGGTCCTCTGGTGGGTACCCGCCGGGCACCTCCCGACCGTCGCTGAGGCCCTGGAACGGCTGGCGGACCTGCGGACGCACGGGCCGACCCCGCGCGCCTTCACCTTCACCTCCTCCCACACCGCCGACGAGGCCCCGGACGCGGCGCCGGTGCATTAGGCCGTCTCGGCCGCAGTCCCCCCGGATGGTTTCCGTCGCGGCGATGAGTTTGCGGGCGCCCGCGGGTCTATCTCTTGACGGAGACACACACGACTCACCGGGAGTACGCCATGGGCCTCATCCACCTCGAGCTGTTCGCGACCCTCGACCTCGTCGGGCAGGCGCCCGGCGGCCCCGACGAGGACCCGGTGGGGTTCCCGTTCGGGGGCTGGCAGGCACCCCTGCTGGACGAGGTCTCCGGGGCACAGGTCGGTGCCGCGTACGAGGGCACGGACGCCCTCCTGCTCGGCCGGCGGACGTACGACATCTTCGCCGCGTTCTGGCCCCACCAGAAGGGCGGCGAGGACGCCGAGATCGCCACGCTCTTCAACGGCATTCCGAAGTACGTGGCCTCCCGCGGCCGGCCCGACCTCTCCTGGGCCGGGTCCACACAGCTCGGCCCGGACCTCGCCCACGCGGTCCGCGAGGTCCGAGAGCGGCACCAGAACGTGAAGGTCGTCGGGAGCCTGAACCTCGTGCAGACCCTCCTGCGCGAGAAGCTCTTCGACCGCATCGACCTCTGGCTGCACCCGGTCATGCTCGGCGTCGGGAAGAAGGTGTTCGACGACGGCGTGGTGCCCGCCAACCTCACGCTCCTCGCACCGCCGGAAGCCGGCCCGAAGGGCGCCGTCCACCTGCGCTACGGGCTCGCCGACGGCGTTCCCGCTACGGGAGACATGAGCGCCCCCGACCGCGGTCTCGGCAGCGACGGCTGAAGCCGCCCAGCCCGGCCCCACGGCCCGTGGCTTACCCCGCAAGCCGCCTGCTGCGGGGCACGGCGTCGGTCCGCTCGGCGGGACGGTGCCGTGGGCCCGGCATACGCTGGTTCGGGGGGCCGAGATCCGGGCGGCGACGCATGCCGGAAGGGACGCCCTGATGGACGAGTACCCGCTGATCGAGAACCACGGCCTGATAGGTGATCTGCAGACCGCGGCGCTGGTCACCTCCGACGGAGTGGTCGACTGGTTCTGCTGCCCGCGTTTCGATTCGCCCAGCGTGTTCGGGGCCCTGCTGGACAAGGGCAAGGGCGGCCACTGCACGGTCCGGCCGGCCCACGCGACGTACGCGACCAAACAGTTGTACCTGCCCGACACCGCGGTCCTGGTGACCCGCTTCATGACCGAGGCCGGTGCCGGCGAGGTGGTCGACTTCATGCCGCTGACCGGCACCACGGTCACGGACCGGCACCGGCTGGTCCGCATGGTCCGCTGCGTGCGCGGCAGCATGACCTTCGACGTCGACATCGCGCCCCGGTTCGACTACGGGCGCAAGACGCACGAGCTGCACCTCACCGAGAACGGGGCGGTGTTCACCGCCGACGGTACGAACGTGACCGTGCACACCATCCGGGAACCGGACGACGAGCGGCTGGGCCACCTCCTCACCGGCGGTGAGCGCGACGTGCACCTCACCCTGCGCCTCCAGGCGGGGCAGCAGCGCGGGCTGATGCTGGAGTCCGCCGCCGACGGCCCGCCCCGGCAGATCCGACTCGCCGAGTACGAGGAGATCTTCCGGGCCACCATCGGCTTCTGGCGGTCCTGGCTGAGCACCTCCCGCTACACCGGCCGCTGGCGCGAGGCGGTGGAGCGGTCCGCCGTGACCCTGAAGCTGATGACGTACGCCCCCACCGGCGCCGTGATCGCCGCCCCCACCACCGGGCTGCCCGAACAGCTCGGCGGCGAACGCAACTGGGACTACCGCTACACGTGGATCCGGGACGCCTCGTTCTCCGTGTACGCCCTGCTCGGCATGGGGTTCACGGAGGAGGCGAAGGCGTTCATCGGGTGGCTCGGCGACCGGATCGAGGAACGGGCGGGCGCGGAGGGGGACACCGGGCCGCTGAACATCATGTACGCGGTCGACGGCTCCTCCGAGCTGAAGGAGGAGACCCTGGACCACTGGGAGGGATACGAACGCTCGGCGCCCGTCCGCATCGGCAACGGAGCCGCCACCCAGCTCCAGATGGACATCTACGGCGAGGCGCTGGACAGCATCTCGTTCGCGCAGAGGCACGGCATCCACCTCGGGTACCGGGGATGGACCGGCCTGATCCACGTGTTGGAGTGGCTGGCTGACCACTGGGACTCGGCCGACGAAGGGCTGTGGGAGACCCGTGGCGGAGCCAAGGACTTCACCTACGGCCGGGTGATGTCCTGGGTGGCGTTCGACCGTGCGCTGCGGCACGCCGAATTCAGCGGCCGCCCCGCTCCGGTACAGCACTGGAGCGCCACCCGCGACCGGATCTTCGAACAGGTCATGGCCAAGGGGTGGAGCGCGGAGCGCGGCGCCTTCGTCCAGCACTACGGCAGCGGGGTCCTGGACTCGTCGCTGCTGCGCATGCCCACCGTCGGGTTCCTCACCCCCCAGGACCCGATGTGGGCCTCCACGCTCGACGCGATGGAGCAGGAACTCGTCAGCGACAGCCTGGTCTACCGCTACAACCCCGAGGCGTCACCGGACGGCCTGCGCGGCTCCGAGGGCACCTTCTCCCTGTGCACCTTCATGTACGTCGACGCACTCGCCCGGGCCGGGCGGATCGACCAGGCGCGGCTCGTCCTGGAGAAGATGCTGGGCTACGCCAACCATCTGGGCCTGTACTCCGAGGAGATCGACCTGACCGGACGCCAACTGGGCAACTTTCCGCAGGCGTTCACCCACCTCGCCCTCATCGACGCGGCGATCACCCTCGACGCTGCCCTGAACCGCGGCTCCGCGCCGTAGGGGAGTAGGGGATCCCCGCGTCCGGCCGGAGCCCGTCCCCGTCCTCACGGCCGGGGCGCGGCCTTCTCCAGGTCGTCGACGGTGCCCGCCATGACGGTCCGGATGTGTTCCGTCAGGTGGGCCGGCGGCCAGTCCCACCAGGCGATCGACAGCAGCCGCGCGATGTCCTCGTCGCTGTGGCGGGTGCGGATGAGCCGGGCCGGGTTGCCCCCGACGATGCCGTAGTCGGGGACGTCGTCGACCACGACGGCACCGGAGGCGATGACGGCGCCGTGCCCGATGCGCACTCCCGGCATGACCGTCGTGCTGTGGCCGAACCAGACGTCGTGGCCGACGACGGTGTCCCCCCTGGTCGGCAGGTCGGTGAGCAGGTCGAAGTGCTCGGCCCAGGAGCCTCCCATGATGGGGAAGGGGAACGTGGAGGGGCCGTCCATACGGTGGTTGGCGCCGTTCATGATGAACCGGACCCCGGTGCCCAGCGCGCAGAACTTCCCGATGACCAGCCTCTCCGGCCCGTAGTGGTAGAGGACGTTCCTGCTCTCGAACGCGGTCGGGTCATCCGGGTCGTCGTAGTACGAGTACTCCCCGGCCTCGATCAGCGGTGACGTCAGCAACGGCTTGAGCAGCACCACGCGCGGCTGGTCCGGAATGGGGTGGAGCACGGTCGGGTCCGCGGGAAGACGATCCATGGCAGTCCCCTTCGATACGGCGGCATTGATCGGCGAAAGCTCATTCTGCGCCTGCCGTACCGTGCTCCGGCGATCCGCCCCGGGGGCGCGGACCCGCGGCCCGTCAGCCCTCGGGCTCCGGGCCGCCGCGGCGCAGGTCGGCGTCGCCGAGGGGTTCCAGGTCGCCGCGGGTGTCGAGCCGGTACAGGAAGGCCACCGCGGGGAAGACCAGGATCGCGGCAACGAGCGTCACGATGAGCAGCCAGTGCAGCGTGCTGGGCGCCCCCGCCGCCTCGGCCACCGTCAGCCGGCCGGGGATGAGGTACGGGCGCTGCGCCACGCCCCATGCGATCACGGCCGAGGCCATGACACCGACGGCCGCCGGCCGGGACCAGGCCCCGGAGGTGCGCAGCAGCAGCCAGGCCGTGACGAGGGTGGACACCACGGCCACGATGAGGAAGAAGAGCCCCGCGCCGTGGGTGAGGCCGTGCCACAGGTGGGGCGCGTCGCTGTGGGCGACGGTCAGCGTGACCGCCCCCAGCACGGCGAAGACGGTGAGGGCGGCCAGCGCCCGCCGCCTGAAGTAGGCGTGCAGGTCGGGGGCTTCGTAGCGGACGGAGTCCGCAGCCAGGAAGACCGCCCCGAGCAGCGCCGTGCCGACGACGGCCAGCAGGCCGAAGAAGATGGAGGTCGGGTTGGACCAGGCGTGCGCGGTGGGCTCGATGCCCGGTGCCACCCGCCCCGAGGCGATCCCGCCCGCCGCGGCACCGAGGAAGAACGGGGTGAGCAGCGAGGAGATCGCGAACACGGCGCCGTAGACGCGCCGTCCGGCGATCCGCTGGGTGGGCTTGCGCAGTGCGAAGCCGGCGCCGCGCAGCACGATGCCGATGGCGGCCAGGGCCAGCGGCAGCCACATCGCGGAGAACACGGTCTGGAAGAACACCGGGAACCCGGTCCACATGATGACCAGGACGAAGATCAGCCAGACGTTGTTGACCTCCCAGACCGGGGCCATGGCGTGGTCGATGAGCCATCGGGGCCGCTTGCCGCGTTCCGCGCCGCCCGCGGTCAGGTCCCAGAAGCCCGCGCCGTAGTCGGTGCCGCCGGCGCAGGTGTAGGCGGCCACCGCGAGGAGCAGGACGGCGGCGACCACACCGGCGGCGGTCACGGCCTGCCGTCCTCGGTCGGTGCCGGGCCGTCGCCGCTTCCCGGGGCGGGGGCGTCGCCGGCGGCGACGGCGGCCCGGGGGCCGTAGGGGGTGCCGGTCTCCGGTGTCACCATCGTGCCTGCCTCAAGGCTTCGTTCGTCGTCCTGGCGCCATCGGGTGCGCATCTTCAGGAGCACGGCCAGGAAGGAGCCGAAAATCAGCACGTACACGACGACGACCAGCCCGAACATGGTCCACAAGGTGCTGGAGCGGGCCCCGGTCACCGCTTCGGCGACCCGCATGTTCTCGTAGACGATCCAGGGCTGGCGGCCGACCTCGGTGGTGATCCAGCCGCACTCGACGGCGATGACGCTCGCCACGCCGGCGCAGGCGGCGCTGCGGTAGAACCACGGCGAGGCGGGCAGCCGGCGGCGTCGCCACCAGACGAACGCGTACCAGATGACCAGCAGCAGGAGCACCGAGCCGATGCCCACCATGATGTCGAAGGTCCAGTGGATGAGGGTGGCCTGGGCCACGGTGGGCCGGTCCGCCGCGGGTACGTCCGACAGGCCGTGCACCTCGGTGTCGGGGCTGAAACCGGCGAGGATGGAGTCCAGTTGGGGGATCTTGATGCCGCCGGTGACGGTCCCGTCGGGGTGGAGGCGGCCGAAGAGGTACTCCGGGACGTGCGTGTCGGTGTTCCAGACGATCTCCATCGCCGCGAACTTCACCGGCTGCTTCTGGAACACCGCCCGGGCGATGGCGTCGCCCAGCATGAACTGGACGGGAGTGAACACGGCCGCGACGGTGAACGGGACGGTGAAGCCGAGCCGGTGGTAGCGGTCGCGGCGGCCGCGCAGCCAGCCGACGGCATAGACGCCGGCCACCACGAACCCGGCGGTGACCAGCATCGCCACGACGAAGTGCCAGTACTGCGGACCGAACATCGGCGTGAAGATCGCCTTGCGGACGTCCACGTCGACGGGGTTGCCCTCGGAGTCGAGGGAGAAGCCCTGCGGGGTGTTCATCCAGGAGTTGGCCGCCAGGATGCCGAAGGCGCCCAGCAGGGCCGTTGCCGGCAGGGGCAGTCCGAGCAGGAAGTGGGTACGGGCGGGCAGTCGGCGCCACCCGTAGAGGTAGATGGCGATGAGGACGGCCTCCAGGAAGAAGGCCCATGCCTCGACGCCGAAGCCGATCCCGAACACGTCGCCCCACCGGCCCATCAGCCCCGGCCACAGCAGACCGAACTCGAAGGACAGGACGGTGCCCGTGACGACACCGATGGCGAACTGCACCGCCATGACCGCCGACCAGCGGCGCGCCAGCAGCAGGGCGGTCGCGTCGCCGCGCCGCAGCCCGTAGCCGTGCATGATCAGGGTGATCAGCGGAAGCGCCACGCCCATGGGCACCAGGATGATGTGCGAGGCGAGGGTGAAGGCCATGAGCGAGCGGGCCGGCAGCATCTGAGGCGGTGCCTCCGCCAGCAGGTGGAGCGTGGTGTGCATGCGTCCCTCCCCGGGGCCGAAGCGGTTGGAGGTCAGCCGCCGGTGGCGAAGCCCGGGAAGAGGGTCATTCCGCCGTCCACGTACAGCGTGGCGCCCACGACGTAGTCCATGAGGTCGGAGGCGAGACCGACGGCCGCGTGCGCGATGTCGTCCGGGTCGCCGACCCGGCCGTACGGGATCAGCTTGAGCAGGTCCTGCTCGGCCTGCTCGGTGTCCCAGGCGCTGCGGTTGATGGGCGTCCGGATCGCGCCGGGGGCGATCGCGTTGACGCGGATCTTCTGCGGGGCGAGCTCCTGGGCGAGGGTCTCCATCATCATGTGCACGCCGCCCTTGGAGGAGGCATAGTTCACGTGCCCCGCCCAGGGGATGATCTGGTGCACGGAACTCATGCAGATGATCTTGCCCGCGGAGTTGGACACCTCCGGGACGACCCCGCGCCGCAGGAACTCCTTCGTCGCCTCACGGGCGCACAGGAACTGTCCGGTCAGGTTGACGTCGATGACCTTCTGCCACTGGGCGAGCGTCATCTCGGTGAAGGCGGAGTCCCGTTGGAGGCCGGCGTTGGCGACGAGGATGTCGATGGTCCCGAACTCCTCGACCATGCGGTTCGTCATGGCCACGACTTGGGCCTCGTCGGACACGTCCGCCTCGTACGCCGCCGCGCGCACCCCGAAGGAGGCGATCTCCTCGACGACCTTCTCGGCCTCCTCCCGTCCGGCCACGTAGTTCACGACCACGTCCGCCCCGGCCCGGCCCATGCCGATCGCCGTGGCCTTGCCGATCCCCGAGTTCGCACCCGTCACCAGTGCCTTCTGGCCCCGGAGCAGGTGCGCGGGGATCACACCCCGGGGTACGCCCTCGGTGGAACTCACGACGGACTGCCTCCTTCGCACCGCCACCCCGCGCCGTCGGGGTGACGGCGCCGCTGGCAGGTCCGGCGTCACCCAATCACCGCGCCCGAGGTGCCGCGGCCCGCCGCGATCCGCGTTGCGCCACCCGGCGCAGGATCTTCGCCCGGTCGGCGGTGTCGGTGTCGGCGTCCGACCGGACGGACAGGCGGCCGGACGGCTCAGCCCATCCGCTCCAGGAGGTGGTCGCCGACCCGCAGGGCGTTCGCGATGGCCGTCAGGGACGGGTTGACCGCGCCGATGCTCGGGAAGAAACTCGTGTCGACCACGTACAGGTTGTCCAGTTCGTGCGCCTTGCAGTCGAGGTCGAGGGCCGAGGACGCCGGGTCGGTGCCGAAGCGTACGGTGCCGGCCTGGTGCGCGGTGGCACCGATCGGCATGCCCTTGTGCAGGTAGAGGCTGTGGTCCAGCAGGTGGTGCTCGTGCATGCCGAGGCGGCCCAGCATGCTCTGGAGCTTGTGCCGCAGCCGCTTGAGCCCGGCCGTGTTGTGGTTCTCGTCGAGCGCGAGGTGGATGCGCCCGTCGCCGTCCAGGGTGACGCGGTTGTCGGCCAGCGGCAGGTCCTCCCCGCACAGCCAGAAGTCCACCGCATGGTGGGCCATCACCTCGAACGGCATGTCGGGGGTTACCGCGCCGGCCCAGCGGGGGGCCTCGCCGTGGATCTGCTCGGCATCCGACTTGCCGAGCATCTGGATCCCGCCGAGGGGGTAGTCCCAGTCGTCGGAGCCCAGGTACCAGTCGTGCAGGGCGAGGGTCTTCTGGAACTGCGTGTCGTTCGGCTCCCGGGAGACGGCCATCAGGGCCAGGTTGTTGTGGCGCATGTAGAACCGCCCGACGACGCCCGAACCGTTCGCGAGGCCCTGCGGGTGCCGGTCGTTCGCCGAAGCGAGCAGCAGGGCCGCGGAGTTGACGGCGCCACAGGCCACGACCACCAGATCGGCGGAGAACCGGGCCTCCTCGCCGCCGTCGAGACGGGCGACGACCGAGCTGACCGTGCGCCCCGTCGGGTCGGTCTCGAGCCGTAGCACGTGGGCGTGGGTGATCAGTTCGACGCCCGGATGCTCCAGCGCCGGCTCCACACAGATCACTTGCGCATCGGACTTCCCGCGTACCAGGCACGGGAAGCCGTCGACCCGGTTGCAGCGGATGCAGACGCTGGACGGGGTCGCCCGGCCGGCCGCGTCCTGGTCCAGGTCCACCCCGATGGGCAGGTGGAAGGGGTGCAGGCCCTGCTTCTCCAGATCGTCGCTCAACTGCTGGATCCGCGGCTCGTGTTCCACCGGCGGGTGCGCGTACTGGGCACTCGCCGGACCCTCCGTGGGGTCCTCGCCGTGCCGGCCGTGCACCCGGTAGAGGTGCTCCGCCTGGGTGTAGTACGGCTCCAGGTCCTCGTAACGGAGCGGCCAGGCGGGCGAGATCCCGTCGTGGTGGCGCAGCTCCCCGAAGTCCTCGGGGCGCAGCCGGAACAGCGCCGCGCCGTAGAACTTGGTGTTGCCGCCGACGTAGTAGTTGACCTCGGGAGGGAACTCGCGGCCGTGCCGGTCGAACCAGAACTCGGGCGCGCGGTACTTGCCCTTGACGAACACGGCCGTCGAATCCCAGTTGTCGCGTTCGCGGGGGAGGAAGCCGCCGCGTTCGAGGATCAGCACCCGCTTCCCGGACGGGGCGAGCCGGTGGGCGAGCGTACCGCCGCCCGCCCCCGTTCCGATGACGATGACATCGTAGTGCGGAGCGTCGTTCAACCGGATCACCGTCCTCGGGTTGCGGTGCCGCCGCCCGGCGGGCCCGGCGGGCGGCTCGCGGCAGGATCCCCCTTCGAACGTATACGCAGCCTGGCCGTGCGGCACCCGGGGGCGTACGGGGCCGCTGTCCGCCGTCGGCGGCGGGCGCGGGTCACAGGACCGCGATCGGGTTCACCGGGGAGCCGGTGGCCCCGGGCAGCCGCAGCGGCGCCACCGTGCACAGGAACCGCCAGCGCCCGAGCTCCGCGCACGCGTCGGCCAGTTCGTCCAGGTCCAGGTAGTCCATGAGGTGCATGCCCAGGGCGTGCAGGGCCAGGACGTGCACGGGGAAGGGCACGCCGGACACCGGGCTCGGGGCCGTGTCGTTGTTGCCGTCCGAGCCGAGGACGGCGACCTGCCGTTCGGCCAGCAGCCGCATGCACGCCGGATGCAGGCCCGCCCGGGAGTGCGCCGCGTCCCAGGCGCCGGTCTCCCGGCGCCGACGGCGGTGTCCGACCCGTACGAGCAGCAGGTCGCCCGGACCGATCCGGACGCCCTGGGCCTCCTCGGCCGCCGTCAGTTCCTCGACGGTCACGAAGTCCCCGGGCTCCAGCCAGGCGACCCCGCGCAGCCGCGGGACGTCCAGCAGGACCCCGGGGCCGACGATCCCGTCGCGCACCAGGTCGAGGGTGATCCGACGGGCGCCGCCCGCCGCCAGGCGGCTCTCCGGGACGCCGCCGTGGAGCTCGCCGTCGAACACGACGTGGCACAGCGCGTCGAGATGGCTGTGGGCGTCCCCGTGCACGTTCATCGCGAACCGGTCCAGGGCGAAATGCACCCCCGGGGTGCCGGTCTCCGGCCCGGTCGGCGCGGTCAGGCGGTAGACGGCGGGCTGCGGATCGTCCGGGCCCGGCTGCGTCTCGATGGGGGCCGCCAGCGACAGGGTGCGCCCGTGGCGCACGGCGGTCGCGGCCGCGACCACGCGCTCGGGGGTCAGGTGGGCGAGAGCTCCGTGCCGGTGCTCCGCGCCGGTGGGTGCCCGCCGGAGCAGCTCGGCGTGCAGGGAGCGGAACGCGTCCTCCGTCATGAAGGGCGAAGTCGTCGGGTGGGGTGTCGGTCTCGGTGTCGGGCCGTCGTCCATCACGTGGGTCCTCCCGGTCTGCCGCAGGCCCCGCCTCCACTGTCCGCCGCCGCCGCGTCCCGCGCATCCCGGCGGCGGTTTCGTCCGGGCGCCGCGCAACGGCCCGCCCGGGGCAGGATGGTCCCATGCAGATTCGGATCGAGGCCGTCGACCTTCCCGGGCGCCACTGTCCCCCCGCTCCCGACTTCCCCGGCCGGAGCAACATCCACGTCGCCGTCCAGCGCCGCGACCGTCCGGGCGAGTTGCTCGGGCTGTACCCCGGCGACGCCGCCTCGGCGACGTGGACCCTGGAATGCACGGCGACCCCGACCGATGCCGGGATCGACCTGAAGGGGCCGTACGTCCAGGGCCGGCCCGCCGGCCGGTTCGTCTATCTGTCGTGGGGGAGCGTGGACGACGCCGGCGGTTTCACCATGTTCCGCCGCGCCAAACTGATGCTCGACGCGGTCGCGCCGGAGACGGCGGCCGCCGCGCTGAGCTCCGGCCGGCTGGTGGGACGGCTCGGGCTCACCGATGCCAAGGGCCGGCCGCTCTGTGCCGCCGTACGGCCACCGCGCATCGACTGGTCGGCCGACGCCGCGCAGTGACGGCCGGGCACGCCGCCCCCCGCCTCCTCCGGCGTCCCGTCCGGGCCGCGGCGTACGGCATCCTCAGGGGCGGTGTCCAAGGACGGACCGGTACGCGACGGGGAAGTCGAAGTACGTGTCGGGGAACAGTTCGGGTTTGTACGTGAAGTGCCACCACTCCTCGGGCAGGTTGACGAACCCCTCGGCTGCCAGCGCCGACTTCAGCCGGTCCCGGTTCGCGCGCTGCACCCCCTGGATGCGCGGGTCGTCGGTGTGCGACAGCGTGTCGAAGCAGTCGAAACCCGTGCCCATGTCCACCGAGTTGTCCGGGTACCGCTCCGACCGGGGCGCGTAGCAGGGCACCGATTCCGGCCCCGGCCGCGGGCGGGGCACCGGAAGGGCCGGCAGCCGCACGATCGTCACGTCCATGGTGCTGCCCCGGCTGTGTCCCGACTTCTCGGCGATGTAGCCGTCCTCGAACAGCCGGGACTTCTCGACGCGCGGATAGAACTCCGCCTTGCGCCGCTCGTCGCCGAGGTCCTTCGCCCACCGTACGAAGTGGTCGACGGCCCGCTGCGGCCGGTAGCAGTCGTACACCTTGAGCGAGTACCCCTGGCGCAGCAGGCGGACCTGGGCCCGGTGCAGGGCCTCGGCGGCCGGGCGGGTCAGGATGCAGACGGGCTGGCGGTAGCCGTCGACCGGCTCGCCGACGAAGTTGTGCGGACGTACGTACCGCATCTCCTGGAGGATCGTCGGGTCGACCGAGCCCAGTGCCGTGAATGCGGCCGGAGCCTTCGCCTCCGGTGGCGGTGCGCTCGCCGCGGCGGGGACGGCCCCGGTCAGCGTGAGAGCGGTGACGGCGGCCGTCAGGGCCACGGCGAGGCGTGCCCTCATCGGCGGCAAGGACGCGGAACCGGTCATCCAATCCTCCATCGGCGGTGTTGCGGGGGACGTGATCGGGCCCCATGCTGCCCGACACCGGGCCCGCCCCGTCCGGGACCGGCCGAAATCGGCCACCCCTGCCACACCGGTCCGCCGGCCGGACGCCCGGACTGCGCCCACCGCGACGCGGACCTACGCTGATCAGGTGACCGGCTGCCCCCGAGGAGCGGTGCTGCACGCGCCGTCCGGAAGCAGCCCGAGGGAGGTAATGCCCGATGACCGCATACCGGGCCACCGCGGTCCGCTGCGCGACCGCCGGAGCCGCCTGCCTGCTGGTCCTCGCTGGCGGGGGCGCCGCCGGGGCCGACGACAACGGCATCGCCGACGAGAGCGCCCAGGCCATCGCCCAGGCCTCGCGCGAGGCCATGGCCGGCGTCACCTCGATGCGACTGGTGGGCAAGGTGACCAATACGTCGGGCACCACCGCCCTCGATCTCCGCTTCGACGAGCAGGGCAACTGCGTCGGTAGCGTCACGCCGGCCGGCGACATGGGCCGGGCCGACATCATCAAACGCGGCAACGATGTCTGGATGAAGCTCGACGACGCCCTGCTGAAGGCCCAGGTACCGGGTGCCGGGGGTGACGACACGGTCGCGCTGGTCAACGGCCGATACCTGCACGGCACCACGAACAGCCCGATGTTGAGCGAATTCGCCCAGATCTGCGACCTGGACTTCTTCAAGAAGGAATTCTCCTCGAAGCCGGCGAGCGAACAGCTGGTCAAGGGCGCCCGGAGCACCGTCGACGGTCGGCCCGCGATCACGGTCGACAGCCGGAGCGAGGGCAGGACCGGCACCTACCAGGTCTCCACCGAGGGCGAGCCGTACCTGCTCCGGGTCCAGGGCACCGAGAAGTCCGGTGACGCGGTGACAGCGACCTTCTCCGCCTTCGACGAGCCCGTCGAGGCCCGGCCCCCGGCGCCGGCCGACTCGGTCGACCTGTCCCGGCTCCAGTAGCGGGACCGTGCCCCGGGGGAGGGGATCCCCGGGGCACGGTGGTCAGTGCTGTGATCAGCGCCGAGCGGTCAGCGGTCGGTCTCGGAGCCGTCCAGGGCGCTGTCGGGGATCCAGGAGCCGTGGATGCCGGCGGTGACGCGGCGCGGCAGGTGGACGGTGGCCACCCGGCCGAGGTCGGAGGCGTCCAGGACCAGGAGCTGCGAGGCGTCCTGCTTGAGGTCGGAGACGACGGTGAGCAGGTAGCCGTCGTCCTCTCGGGTGGCGCCGGCGGCGGGGACGAACACGGCCTCGCCGGGCAGGCGGGCGTCGCCTACCTCCTTGATGTCACGGGAGCCGGTGGTGCGGTCGTACTTGACGATGCCGTAGCCGCCCTGGCCGTCCTGGTCGGGGAAGGAGATCGCGTACTGGTAGCGGTGCTCGGACCCGAGGAACTCCTCGTTGAGCGTGGGGAATTCGATCGCGAGATCGTCGGTGGTCTGCTCGTCGACGCTGCCCGCGGCCAGGTCGATGACCCATCGGCGGTTGTAGGAAAGGGCATTGGGCTCGGTGCCGCGGCCCGGGGCGCCGACCCACCAGTTCCACGAGAGCCGGAAGCCCTCCCGGTCGACGGTCGGGCCCTCCAGCACGATGCGGCCGGCGGCGTCCTCGTACGCGTTGGCGGCGTGCAGCATGCTGCCCGGCTCGATGGGGAACCAGCGGATCAGCCCGGCGCCCCGGGGCCCGCGGGGCATGACGCCGATCCTGGCCGGCTGCGCGTCGTTCCAGCCGTAGGGGATACCGGAGTGCTCGGCGGGATCGAAGGTGACGGTGCCCTCGATGAAGACCACGTAGTGGCGGGTGATGGCGAAGTCGTGCTTGAGGGCGGCGCTCGCCCCCGGGACCTCGGCGCTGTGGGTGATGTGGCCGTTGGCGTCGGCGACGTAGTACATGAGGTGGGGCGGGAAGGGCGAGGAGCCGAAGAAGTGCAGCTCGCCGGTGACCGGGTCCGTCTTGGGGTGCGCGGTCATGGCGCTGCGCAGCTTGCCGCCGAAGTCGTGGGCGCCGACCGTCTCCAGCTCGGGGGTGAGTTCGAAGGGGAGGTTCGCCTCGCACAGGGCGAGGAGGCGTCCGGCGTGTTCGATGACGTGGGTGCCGGCGGTGCTGGCGGCCAGGTCGGGGCCGTGCTCGGTCATGTAGGGGGCGCCGTCCAGGGCGGGGGTGTGCACCCAGCGGTTGCGGTACCACTCGGCGCGGCCCTCGCGCAGCCGGATCCCGTGGACCATGCCGCTGCCCTTGAACCAGTGGGCGGGGGTGACGCCGGCCTTGGGGTTGTGGCTGTTGCGGATCAGCCGCCCGGTCAGCTCCGGCGGCAGGGAGCCCTCGACGGTCAGTTCGGTGGCGGTGGTCTCGTCGACGGCCGGGGCGTAGTGGCCGGTCAGGTAGGGCTTGTCGGCGGTCATGGCAGGAACCTCGCTCAGTGTGTGGGTACGTGGAGGGTGGGTGTGCGGGCGGTGCGTGCGGGCGGTAGATGCGGGGGTGGCCGCGGAGCTACCGGTACGGGGCCTCAGCAGGCCTGCTCGGCACGGGCCTTGAGGCCGCTGAGCCAGGCGGTCAGCGAGTCGTGCAGGGCCGCTTTGAGCTCGTCGGCCGCGGCGTCGACGGGGGCGCCGCTCCACGACTCCTCGGTACGGACCCGCACCCGGCTCCCGGCCCGCTCGAAGGTCCACACGTGGACCCCGTCGATACCGCCGGCCGGGCCGCCCCAGACCACCCGCTCACCGGGGACGACCTCCAGGACGGTGGAGGTGATGTCCAGGCCGTGCGCCTTCCAGCCGAAGGAGCTGCCCGGTGCCAGCGGGCCGTCGAGCACGGCCCGGTCGATGTCGGCGTTCCAGCTCGGCCAGTCGTCGATCCGGGTGTGCAGCTCCCAGACCCGCTCCAGCGGGGCGTCGATCATGAGGGACAGGCGGACGATGACGGGTGCGGTCTCGTCGATGGTGAACATGCGCGTTCTTCCTCTCGGTCGGGTGGACGTGCGGTGGTTACGGGCGCGGGGCCGCGGCGGCAGGAACGGCCGCGGGGCGACGGGTGCCCGTACGGATGAGGAGCAGGGTGAGGACGGCGGTGGCCGCGAGGACGGCGGAGGAGATGCCGAAGGCGGTGCGGTAGCCGGCGGTGAGCGCTTCGAGGTGCGGCTGGTGCGCCGCCGCGTGGGCGGTGGTCGTACCGGCGAGGGTGGCCAGGACGGCGAGTCCGATCGCGCCGCCGACCTGCCGGGTGGTGTTCACCAGGCCGCCGGCGAGCCCGGCGTCCTGCCCGGGGACGCCCTCCACGGACAGGGCGGTGAGCTGGACGAAGGCGATGCTCAGGCCCAGGCCGATCAGGGTGCTCGGGCCGAGTACGTCGGTGAGGTAGCTGCCGTGGGCGCTGATCCGGGTCAGCCACAGCAGCCCGGCCGCCTCGGTCAGCAGGGCGGTGGTCACCGTCGCGGTGGCGCCGATCCGGCGGGAGATCCGCGGAGCGAGGGTGGAGCCCAGCATGTTGGCCGCGGCCAGCGGGAGTTGGCCCAGTCCTGCGGCCAGCGGGCTGGAGCCGAGGACCTGCTGCTGGTAGAGCGGAAGGAAGAAGAACAGGGCGATCCACACCGAGCCCAGCAGGGCCATCAGCAGATTGCCGGCGGTGACGCGACCGGTGCGGAACAGGCGTGGCGGCAGCAGCGGGTTCGGGTGGTGGCGTTCGACCAGGACGAACGCGCCCGCCAGCACCGCGGTGAGGGCGAAGGCTCCGAGGACGGAGGTGTCCGTCCAGCCCGACCGGCGGGCCGTGGTCAGGCCCCACACCAGGGAGGTCAGCGCGAGGGTGACCGTGATGCTGCCGGGCAGGTCGAACCGGCCGCCGCCGGTGACGGGGGTCCGCGGCACGCTCACGGCGACGCCGGCCAGGACCGGGAGGGTGCCGATGGCGACGGCGTGGAAGATCCACTGCCAGCCCCACGCCTCGGTGAGGACGCCGCCGAGGAGGACTCCGGCCGCGCCGCCCGCGCCGGACACGGCGCCCCACACTCCCAGGGCCCTGCCCCGTCCGGGGCCCGGCGGGAACAGGTCCATCACCAGGGCCAGCGCTGCGGGGGCGATCGCCGCCGCGCCCAGTCCCTGGACCGCGCGGGCCGCGATCAGGACCGGGGAGGAGGTGGCCAGCCCCGCCGCCAGGGACGCGGCGCCGAACAGCGCGATCCCCGCGAGCAGCACCCGGCGCCGGCCGATGAGGTCGGCCGCCCTGCCACCGGCCAGCAGCAGCGCGCCGAAGGCCAGGCCGTAGGCGTTGACCACCCACGTGGTGCCGTTGTCCGACAGCCCGACGCCGTCGCGGATCTGCGGCAGGGCCACGTTCACGATCGAGGTGGCGAGCATGACGGTGAACTGCGCTCCCGCCAGGGCGGCGAGTGCCGCTCCGGGGCGGCGGGTGGGGGCGGTGTGCACGGCAAATCCTCTCTGAGTGGTTGACCACTCACTCTTTATGTCGAAGAAAAGGCGGAGCCGTGTGCCCCGCCGCCGGTCGGACGTCGGTCGTGCCCCGTCAGACGTGCTTGATGCCCGCGGACAGGGTCCGGGTCCAGGGCGCGTCGACCTCGTCGGCCCCCATCGAGACGATGAGGTGGCACAGCATGCCCCGCGCGAAGAACTCCTGGACCTGCCCCTCGGTGCCGCCCGAGGCGCCGCGGACGTACTCCACCAGCCGGGCGTAGCCCTGCCGGACCGCCTCGCGGACGGCCGGCTCGGAGACGGCCGCGGCCTGGGCGTGCAGCTGGATCAGCATCAGGTCGTTATCGCTGATCAGCAGTGCGTACTCGTCTCCCATGGCCCCCAGTACCGCCTCGGGGGAGCTGCCCTTCACCTCGGTCGCCGCCCGCTCCAGGCTGGCCCGCACCTGGACGAAGCAGTGCTCGACCACGGCCGTGAACAGCAGTTCCTTGTTCGGGAACAGGCGGTAGACGTACGCCTGCGAGATGCCGGCCGCCTTGGCCACCTCGGACGTGGTGGTGCCCCAGTAGCCGCGCGCCGCGAAGGCGCCGATGGCGGTGCGCAGCACCGTCTCGCGGCGCTCCTCGGCGGTGGACAGCTGGCGGGGTCGTTCGCTCTTCATGTGAGTACTCAACCACTCACACTTTCGTCTGTCAACGCAGTTGCCGTCGGACCAAGCCGTGGAAGAGGCCCGTCGCGTCGGCGAGCAGCTCGGCCGGCGGCCCCTGCTGCACGATCCGGCCGTCCGCCATGACGATCACGCGATCGGCGTCCATGACGGTGGACAGGCGGTGGGCGATCACGAGGCGGGTGGTCCGCAGGGCGCGGGTGGATTCGATGACCACCCGCTGGGCCTCGTTGTCCAGCGCGCTGGTGGCCTCGTCGAGGAACAGGACGCGTGGCTTGCGGATGAGTGCCTGGGCGATCATCAGCCGCTGGCGCTGACCGCCCGAGACCGTGCCGCCGCCGTCGGACAGGATGGTGTGCATGCCCATCGGCATGGCCTTGATGTCCTGCGCCAGACCCGCCATGGCCGCCGCCTCCCACGCCTCCTCGAGCGAGAACGTCCCGGCGCCGCAGATGCAGTCGAGGATCGACCCGGAGAGGGGCTGGGCGTTCTGCAGCACGACGCCGCACTGGCGGCGTACGGCAGCCCGGTCGAGCGCCGCCAGGTCCTGGCCGTCGTAGAGCACGCTCCCCGCGAGGGGTTTGTCGAAACCGATGAGCATCCGCAGCAGGGTCGACTTGCCGCAGCCGCTGGCCCCGACGATCGCGACGAACTCGCCCGGTCCGACCCGCAGGTCGATGCCGTCGAGTACGAGCGGGCCGTCCTCGGTGTAGCGGTAGGACAGGTTCCTGGCCTCGATGGCACCGGTCAGCTCCCCCGGGCGGGTACTGGAGCGGTCCACTTCGGGCGTCTCCCGCAGGAGCGGCCGGATCTGCTCGAACATCGGCAGTACCGCCGCCGCCGAGACGAGCGCCCCGGTCACCTGCGTGACCGACGACAGCAGCATCGTCAGCGCCGTGCTGAAGGTGAGGAACTCACTGGCCGACAGGGTGCCGCGGGCCGGGCCGGCCAGCAGCACGAACATCACGAGCGTGCACAGCGGCAGGTGGACGGCGCCGAGGACCGTGCTGACGTTCTGGGTCCGGCCGATGCGCTGCTGGAGGTCCCGGGTACGGGCGAACTCCCTCGCCCAGGCGGCGTACGCGAAGCTCTCGGCCGCCGCGACCCGCAGCTTGGGCAGGCCGCGCAGGGTCTGGAAGGCCTGGTTGCCCAGCCGGTGGCCGAGCGTGTTCAGCCGGCGCTCGTACCGCAGCTGCCACAGCCCCAGGCACAGGAACACCCCCGCGACGAGGACCAGCATGGCCAGCGCCGCCATCGCCAGCGGCACGCTGTGGACGAGCAGCAGCACGAAGCTGACCGAGCCGACCGCGCCCGCCTGTACGCAGACCGGGCCGATACCGGACAGCACCCGGCGGATGGTGCTGATGCCCATCGCCGCGCCGGCCAGTTCGCCGGTCGAGCGACCGGTGAAGAACGTCGCCGGCAGCCGCAGCAGCCGGTCCCACACGGCCGGTTGCAGCGTGGCCTCGATGCGGCCCTCCATGCGCAGCAGCGAGGTGTTCTGGAGCAGCATGAAGACGGCCGAGACCACGGCGGTCGCGATCAGCGCCACCCCGGTCTGCACGATGAGGCCGGTCTCGCCCTGCGGCACGTACCGGCCGAGGACCTGGCCGGTGGCGATCGGCACCAGGGCGCCCAGGACCACCGCGACCAGCCCGCCCAGCATCAGGCTGCGCAGCTCGGGCAGGGTGCCGCGGACGCTGAAGCGGAGCAGCGCCGGCAGGCTCACCCGCCCGTCGGGCAGGGGGCGGTACAGCATGACGGCGCGCGGTTCCAAGGCGGCCCCGTCGGCCCTCCCCACGCGCTCGCGCGTGCCGGTGGCGGGATCGACCGCCTCGTAGCCGCCGCGCCGCCACAGCAGGGCGACCGGTGCGCCGTCCTTCTCGCGCCGGCCCACCAGCGGACCGCTGTTCTCCCGCCACCAGCGCCCGTCGAGCCTGACCACACGGGTGCGGATCCGCGAGGCGAGCGCGATGCGTTCGACGGGATCCAGCTGCTCGGACGCGGCGTCGGCCCCGACGGGCGCGGTCAGGGAGATGCGGGCCGCGTCGGCGACGACACGGCACGCGGCGAGGGTCGCATCGACGCCCGCACTCCGGTGGGGATGCCGGCCGCCGGCCCGGACGATGGACGCCAGCAGCGTCCGGTCCGCCTGGGTACGCGCTGCCCGGCCCGCCTCGATCCCCGCCGCCGTACGGTCCTCGTGCGCACGCTCCAGCTGCTCGATCCAGTCGTCCAGGGCGTACAGCAGTCGGTACTGCTGGTCGACCATGCCCTGCCACATCGCCGCGTCGACGAGGAGGGTGCCCACCGCCTCCGCCTCGTACACGGCGCCGTACTGCACGCTGCCCGGGCTGATCCGCATCCACAGGATGTCCTCGTCGGCGCCGCCCTGCCCGGTGGTGGCGGTGCCGTCCAGCGGTGCCTGGTAGAGCACGCGCAGACCGCGGCCGATGCCGCGCGCGAAGGCGTCCTCGAGGGGGCTCGGCAGCGCCGCGGCCGCGGCGCCGTACGGCCCTTCGTCGGCGTACCCCGTGTACTGCGGGTATTCCGGGTACTGCGGGCATTCCGGCCGGTACAGCTCCCGCAGTGCGATCCGGCGCAGCCGGCACCCCGGCAGGGGCCGGCCGACCAGGGTGTGGTCGGGGCCCTCGGCGGGGCCGAGCAGCAGCGTGCCCGCCTCCAGCCGGCCCAGGAAGTGCCAGTGCCCGCCCTGCGCGGCGTCCACCGCGAACAGGTCCAGCTCGCCCTCGACGACCAGCCACAGGACGAGCGGGCCTTCCAGGGACAGGCTGCGCATCCCCGCGCAGTCCACCGGCGCACCCAGCGCACCCAGAGCCGCGACGACCGGGTCGGGGACCCCGCCCGTCGGGACCGCGCCGACGCCGGCGCCGGCGGCCGTGTGCTGTGCGTACGTCACCTCAGTGCTCCTTGACCAGTGCGGCGTACGGGCCCTGCGCGGCGACCAGTTGTTCGTGGCGCCCGCGTTCCACGACCGTGCCCCGGTCGAGCACGACGATCTCGTCGCTGTCGCGCACGGTGCTCAGCCGGTGGGCGATGACCACACAGGCGCAACCCCGACGGCGCAGGTTCTCGATGATGACCTGCTCGGTGACGGCGTCCAGGGCGCTGGTGACCTCGTCGAGCACCATGACGCTGGGGCGGCGCACCAGCGCCCGCGCGATCTCCAGGCGCTGGCGCTGGCCGCCGGAGAAGTTGCGTCCGTCCTGCTCGACGCGGCTGTGGATGCCGCCGGGCCGGCGGGCGACCACCTCGTGCACGGCGGCGTCCTCCAGGGCGGCGATCACGGCCTCGTCGGTGATGGAGGGGTCCCACAGGGTGACGTTGTCGCGGACGGTGCCCTCGAAGAGGAAGACGTCCTGGTCGACGAAGGAGACGGAAGCGGCCAGCGCGCCGCGCGGGATGTCCTCCAGCCGCATGCCGTCGATGCGGATGGCCCCGGCCCAGGGGACGTGGAGGCCGGAGACCAGCCGGGAGACGGTGGACTTGCCGCTGCCGGAGCCGCCGACGAGCGCGACCTGCTGCCCGGGCCCGACCGTGAGCGAGAAGTCCTTGAGCAGCGGGGCGTCCAGCGGGTTGTAGCCGAAGGTGATGCCGTCCAGCTCCACGTGGCCCTTGAGGCGCCGGGTGGAGGCGGCGGGTTCGCGCCGTGAGTACACCCGGTCGACCGGGAAGTTCTCGACGTCCCTCAGCCGGGCGACGTCGGCCGCGAAGTCCTGGATCCGGCCGGCGACCCCGCCCAGCCGGGAGATCGGGGCGGTGAAGCTGGTCACCAGGGCCTGGAAGGCGACGAGCAGGCCCACGGTGAGGTGGCCCTCCACCGCCCGCAGGCCGCCGATCGTCAGGATCAGCGCGCTGTTGAACGCCGCCAGGGTGGGCGCGACGATCGCCAGCCACGCGCTGGGCACGCCGAGCCGCTGCTGCACGTCGAGGGTGACCGCGTGCTGTCCGGCCCAGCGGCGGAAGAAGCCGTTCTCGCCGCCCGTGGCCTTCATCGTCTCGATGAGCTGGAGGCCGCTGTACGAGGTGTTGGTCAGCCGGGCGCTCTCGGCGCGCAGCTTGTGGGTACCGGTGGCCCTCAGCCGGATCGCGATCCGCAGGGCGACCACGTTGAGCAGCGCCACGGCCACCCCGACGAGGGTGAGCTGCGGATCGTAGGTCCACAGCAGCACCGCGTAGAGCAGGACCACCACGGCGTCCACACCGGCGGCGGACAGGTCCCGGGCGAGGGTCTCGGCGACCGCGTCGTTGGACTGCAGCCGCTGGACCAGGTCGGCCGGGTTGCGCTGGGAGAAGAAGGTGACCGGGAGCCTGAGCAGGTGCCGGAAGAAGCGGGCACTGCCCAGGGTCGAGGAGATGATCCGCCCGCGCAGCAGGTTGGCCTGCAGCAGGGCGGTGAGGGCCGCGGTGAGGACGAGGGCGACGGCCATCGCGGCGAACAGCACTCCCAGCAGGGAGGTCTGCTCGCCGATGAGGAACATGTCGATGTACGTACGGCTCAGGGCCGGTACCGCCGCACCGACGACCACCAGGAGGAGGCTGGCGGCCACGGCGGCGGCCATGGTGCCCGACGTGCCCCGCAGCCGGGCCGGAACCGTCCCCAGGACGCCGGGCCGGCGGCCGCCGCGGTGGAAGTCGTCGCCGGGTTCGAAAGTGAGGACGACGCCGGTGAAGCTGGTGTCGAACTCCTCCATGGGGACGAACCGGCGGCCCTTGGCGGGGTCGTTGACGTACACGCCCCGGCGGCCCAGCCGCCGCGCCGTGCCGTCGTAGACCACGTAGTGGTTGAACTCCCAGAAGAGGACGGCCGGGGCGCTCACTTCGGCGAGCGCGGCCAGGTCCATCTGCATGCCCCTGGCCTTCAGCCCGTACCCACGGGCGGCCTTGAGGAGGTTGCTGGCGCGGGAGCCGTCGCGCGAGACGCCGCACGCGATGCGCAGTTCCTCGAGCGGGACGAAGCGGCCGTAGTGGCCGAGCACCATGGCCAGGGCGGCGGCGCCGCACTCCACCGCCTCCATCTGCAGCACGGTGGGGGTGCGTACGGGGCGGGGCGTCCTGCCCCGGGGTGCGGGTGGGGCCGCGGCCCTGCGTCGGGCGCCGCCCTTGGCATCGGGGCGGTGGCGCCGGCGCCCGGCGGGCGGCAGGTGCCGCGTCGGCGCGGTCACGGCAGCAGCCAGTCGACCGGGCGCCGCGCGGAGAGGTGGACGGCGCCGGTGACGGGCGTCCTGGAGTCGACGGCGTACGGGGGACCGCCCGGGGAGGACCAGCGGTAGCCGGACGGGGTGGAGGAGGAGCGTTCGAGCGCGACGACCACGGCCACCGGGTTGCCGCGGCGCGAGAACTCCTCGGCGAGCGCACCGTCCCCGAGGAAACCGCCGATCTGCGCCTGCGTCAGGGGTGCGCGGCCGACCGCCTCGACGCGGCCGCGCAGCATGCCGAACTGCTGCCGCGGGACGGACTGGAGGCTCAGGTCGACCGGGGCGCCCACGGGGATCGCCGAACCGCTGCCGCCGGGCACGTACAGCACGGCCACCAGCGGGTCCTGCGGATCCTTCACGCGTTCCACGGTCGCCACGTCCGCACCGGTCGCGATGACCGCGCCCACCTTGGCCACGAGCGTCGTCACGCGGCCGCCGGTCACCAGGCGCACGGGGCGTTCCCCCTGCTCCGTACGGACGTTGAGCAGGGGCGCACCGGCGGCGAGGAGCTGGCCCTCCTCGGCGAGGACCTCCGTCACCTGGCCCGCGATCGGGGTCTGCAACACGTAGCTGCCCTCGGCCCGGGTGAGGATTCCGGCTGCGCTCAGCCTGGACGACACGGTGCCGGTGAAGGCCCAGTACGTCGCGGCCGCCATGACGACGAGGGTGACGGCCAGCACGAGCCGCCCCTGTGGGCGGGCGAAGCGAACGGGCAGATCGAGTTCTTCGGGCGATTGCAGCTTGGAAAGAGCCTTTTGGCGAAACTGCACGGACTGTTCCTTCAACTGCATTCGTATCTGCGGGCGGGCACGCGGACGGCCGAGAACCCCGGAGCCGTGGGGGACGCTCCGGGGTTCACGGAATTTCCGATCAGAGACCGGCGCGACCGGCGTTCACCGAAACGCCGGTGAGGCCCGTGACGAGGCCGGGGACGTGAGACACGATGCCCTGCGCGGCCTGGACGGTGTGGAGCGAGCCCACGACGCCCACGACGTTGCTGACATCGCTGGTCACGGCGCCGCCCAGGCCGCCGGACACGCTGATGATGCCGCCGGAGACGGCGTCCAGCTCGGTGTCGTCGATCTCACGGGTCTCAAGGTCGTTACGCATGGCGCGCACCTTTCATTGGGGGGAGGAATTCACCGCTGCGCGGCCGGCGGCACACAACTCTGCCGCCGTTCCTGACTGCTGCGATGGGCAAGATGAAAGCACGCGAACGGGCCGCCCACCCAATTCCGTTGACTTCCCGTCACGGGCGGAAGTCCACCTCTGTAGACGGACGTGCAGCTTGATTCACGAAATGGTGGCCACTTCTTCACAGGATCGAGTAACAGATTGAGGCTACGCGCTGCTTACATGGAACGGAACATGGTAAATCGTCTTAAATCGGACGGGACATATCCGGCAAATCGCCGCGTGGGGGAGGGTGGCTGTCGAGATCGCGAACGCGATGTGCAGGTTTCCGGAGGGTGCAGGGGGTGACGAGCGTGTTACGCCGGGTGCGCTCTCGCGGGCGTGCGGGCCACCCCCTGCCCCACGGCTACGGGAGCAGGCCGTCCACGAGTTCCGCCAGCGCCGCCGCCAGCGCGACGAGCCCCGGCCCGGCCGGACCGCCCGGCTCGGACATGTAGACGTCCCGGCGTATCTCGACCATCAGGGCGCCGACCCGCCGGTCCTTGCCGTAGTACTCCAGCGGCACGTACGTACCGGCGAAGGGGCTGTCGAGCCCCGTGCCGCCGAAGCCCGTGAAGGCCTTCTCGGCCGCTGCGAGGAGGCCGGGGGAGGTGTGGAAGGGGTCCGTGCCCAGGCAGATCGGCGGCCGGCGGCCGGCGCCGTGCAGTTCGTACGGGAGCGGCTGCGTCGGGTACGAGTGCACGTCGATGATCACGGCTCGTCCTACGGCATCCAGGCGCTCGCCCACGGCCCGCGCCATCGCGTCCGCGTACGGGTGGAAGTACCGGTCGACCAGCGGACGGCCGTCGAAGCCGTCCGCGCGCAGGCGCTTCCGGTGGCTGGTGCGCGTGTACACCGCTCCCATCCCCACGGCCAGCATCTCCTCGCGCTCGTCGGGGAAGCGCTCGGGGTCGATGACGAGACGCGAGAGCCCGTTGACGAACTGCCACGGTGTGACGGCGGACGCGGCGGCGGCCGCCGCCGCGATCTCCGCGGTGTGGGAGTCGGTGATGTGGTCCAACTCCTGCTCCAGCTCCCGGTCGTCCAGCACGATGCCGCCGCGGACGGACTCCGGTACGGCGCGCGAGGAGTGCGGTACGTGCAGGATCACCGGCGACCCGCCGGCGCCGGGCAGGAGCCGGAAGGACTCGGGCTCATGGTTCATGTGGATCCCTCGGTGGGCGGGTCCCGCGCGCAGGCGGGCACCCGTGGGGGCAGGACGGACCCATCCTCCCCGCACGGACCCGGACGCCACCGCGCACATGCTGCGCACATCCCGCGCACATCCCGCACCGCGCGGCACCGGGTCACCGGGTGTCGGGCACCGGCTCCAGGGCCTTCTTGAGGTTGTGCAGGGTGGTGGCGATGTTCCTGCGCTGGAAGTCGGCGAAGGTGTGTCCCCGCGTCGCGATCCGGTCGAAGGCGTGGGCCACGAAGTCCGGCCACGAGCGGCGGTCATCGGTCCACGTCTCGGTCACCCGGGTGCCCTCGGGGACCGGCTCGAACCGGTACTCCCAGGTGGCGATGGGGCCGGGCACCCGCGGACGCCGGACGCCGATGGCGTGCACCCGGAACCGGAACAGCCGGTCCTGCTCGACCGCCGTCACGGTGCACCGGGTGGTCCAGCGGAAGGACCCGCGCTTGTTCCGCCCGTCGAAGACCGTCCCGACGCGGGTCTCCCCGGAGTCCCCGTGCACGGTGGCGCCGAGGTTCTCCGGGCTCCAGTCGCCCATCCGGGCGGGATCGGAAACGTGCCGGTAGACATCGGCGGGACTGACGTGGACGACGATGCTGTCGGACACCGTGAACGTACGAGGCATGGCTCTCCCCTCCAGGTGGCCGACGCTACCGTCCCACCCGACCCCGTGGCTACCCCTCGGTAACTTCGGGGACGGGGAGCGGCCCGCAGCGGCTACTGCCAGTCGTCGTCCCAGGGCGGCGGAGCCATCTCGTCCGGGTCGAACGGCGGCTCGTCGGCGTCCGGCGCCGCCGGGCGCGCCGCAGTGACGGGCCCGGACCCGGACCCGGCCGCGGGCGTGGGCGTGGGCGTGGCGGCCGCAGGGGGCGAATCCGGTGCACCGCACTCCGCCAGGGTGGCGAGGACGCCCTCGGCGTACTTCGCGAGCTTGGCCTCGCCGACGCCGCCGATGGTGCCCAGCTCCTCCGTCGTGGTGGGCAGCTGCGTCGCGATCTCCCGCAGCGTCGCGTCGTGGAAGACGACGTACGCCGGTACGCCCTGCTCCCGCGCCGTCTCGGCGCGCCAGGCGCGCAGGGCCAGGAAGACCGGTTCGGCGGCGGCCGGCAGGTCGACGGGCACGCGGGCGCCCTTGCCCGAGCGCGATCCGGACTCCTTGTGGGCCGGTCCCGCGGGCGCCTTCTCCTTCCGCATCGAGACGCTGCGGCGCCCGCCCAGCACCTCGCCGCTGTCCTCGGTCAGCACCAGCGTCCCGTAGTCGCCCTCCACCGCCAGCAGCCGCTGGGCCAGCAGCTGGCGTACGACGCCGCGCCACTCCGCGGTGCCCAGGTCCGCCCCGACACCGAACACCGAGAGCGCGTCGTGGTCGAACTGGATGACCTTGGCCGTCTTCTTGCCCTGGAGGATGTCGATGACCTGGCCGGCGCCGAACTTCTGCCGCCGTTCGTTCGCGAGCCGCCACACGGTCGACAGCAGCTTCTGCGAGGCGACCGTCGCGTCCCAGGACTCGGCCGGCGTCAGGCACGTGTCGCAGTTGCCGCACGGGGCGCCCGACTGCCCGAAGTACTCCAGCAGCCGCACCCGGCGGCAGTCGACCGTCTCGCACAGCGCGAGCATGGCGTCCAGGTGCATGCCCAGGGACCGGCGGTGCGTCTCGTCGCCCTCGGAACCCTCGATGAGCTTGCGCTGCTGCACCACGTCCTGGAGGCCGTACGCCAGCCACGCCGTGGCCGGCTCGCCGTCGCGCCCGGCCCGGCCGGTCTCCTGGTAGTAGCCCTCGACCGACTTCGGGAGGTCGAGGTGCGCCACGAACCGCACGTCCGGCTTGTCGATGCCCATGCCGAACGCGATCGTGGCCACCACCACGACCCCCTCGTCCCGCAGGAAACGCGCCTGGTTCGCCGCGCGCGTCCGGGCGTCCATGCCGGCGTGGTACGCCACGGCGTCGATGCCCTGCTCCACCAGGAAGGCCGCGGTCTTCTCCACCGAGGCCCGGGAGAGGCAGTAGACGACTCCGGCGTCACCGGCGTGCTCGGTCCGGATCAGCTCCAGCACCTGCTTGAGCGGGTTGTTCTTCGGGGCGATCCGGTACTGGATGTTCGGCCGGTCGAAGCTGGCGACGAAGTGCCGGGCGTCCTCCAGGCCGAGCCTCGCCACGATCTCGGCATGGGTGGCCTCGGTGGCCGTCGCGGTCAGCGCGATCCGCGGCACCTTCGGCCAGCGCTCGTGGAGCATCGACAGCGCGAGGTAGTCGGGCCGGAAGTCGTGGCCCCACTGGGCGACGCAGTGCGCCTCGTCGATCGCGAAGAGGGAGACGGTGCCGCGGTCGAGCAGCCGCTGGGTGCTCTCGCTGCGCAGGCGCTCGGGGGCCAGGTAGAGCAGGTCCAGCTCACCCGCGAGGAACGCCTGCTCGACGGCCTGCCGCTCGTACGGGTCCTGCGTCGAATTCAGGAATCCGGCCCGCACCCCGAGGGCGGTCAGCGCATTCACCTGGTCCTGCATCAGCGCGATCAGCGGGGAGATCACGATGCCCGTGCCCGCTCTGACCAGCGCCGGGATCTGGTAGCAGAGCGACTTGCCGCCGCCGGTCGGCATCAGTACGAGGGCGTCGCCGCCGCCGACGACCTGCTCGATGATCTCCCCCTGCTCGCCGCGGAAGGAGCTGTATCCGAACACGCGGTGCAGTACCTGCAGAGCGTCGGAGGTCTCGGGGGAAGTGTCCGGAAGTGCCATCCGTGAAGCCTATCGGCCCCCACCGACACGCGGTCCCGGTCCACCCGAACCGGGACCGCGGAGGCAGCGGCCCGGCAGGATCCGAACGGGCCGGCCCGGGCGCGGCATCGCGGTGCAGGGCGACAATGGTCACGTCGGCAAACCGATCCCTGACCCCGGCCACCTGCTCATCGGCGGTGCCGGCGCAGAAGTGGGGAGAGAGACCATGCCGCTCTACCTGTCCAGGTTCAGCTACACGCCGCAGACGTGGGCCCGGCTCATCAGCCACCCCGAGGACCGCGCGAAGGCCGCCCAGGCGTACATCGAGTCCGTCGGCGGGCGGCTCCACGGCTTCTGGTACGCCTTCGGCACGCACGACGGCTACAACCTGTGGGAGGCGCCGGACAACGTCTCCATGGCGGCCGTGGCGCTGGCGATCAGCGGGGGCGGCGCGCTCAGCTCCTTCGAGACGACCGTTCTCCTGACCGTCGACGAAACGCTGGACGCCCTGCGCAGGGTCGAGCAGGTCCAGTACCGGGCTCCCGGCGTGACGCAGTGAGCCGCGCCCGCGCGGGCCGCGGACAGGAGACGAGCCGGCCGCCGGCGTCGGCCTCCTAGCGCATTTCCGTCCGCGACACCACTTCCGCACGGCGCGATACGGCCATCCGCGACGCCGGCACGCGTACGGGTTTCTCCGCCCGGCACCGGGTGGCAAGCCGTTCACCTGTGCTTACGTCGGCCCGTGCCGCGGACGCGCGCCCAGGATCGCCGGAATTCGCCCCCGGTGATGGCGCATAACTGTTCCTTCGGTCCGATGAACTCCAACGAAAGCGCCCGTGCGGGCAGTTGGGCGTAGTTATGCTCCCGCCCACCGGTCCAAAGGTCGCCCTTTTCGATAATTCGAGGACACAGATGGAGCAAAAAGACATTCCTCCCGAGTCGGTCCGCTCGGAGGAGGGGAGAGGTACCGTGCTCGCCACGCTCGGCGCCGTCGCCGCCGCCTGTCTGGTCGGGGCGCTCCTCACCTCCTCGGAACCGGTCGGCACCGCCCTGATCACCGTGGGCGCCGCCTGCACCACCGCGGTGTTCGTCGAAGCCCTGCGGCGCGGCCGCTCGCTCACCGCGGAGCGCGCCCAGGTGGCGGCACTGCGGCACGCCCTGTCCCGGCAGGAGGCCGAGGCGATCCGCCTGTCCGCCGTGGTGCTGCCCGAGGCCATCGACCGCCTGCGCAGGGGCGAGCTGCCCGAGGAGGTGCTGAAGTCCCTGGGCGGGCGCGGCGGAGGCGGGAACCGCTGGGGCAACGACGCCGCCCTGACCCCGCGCTTCAGAGCCGCCCTGCAAGCCGTACTGGCCCATTCCGTCGACGCGGTCGACAACGAGGAGAGCCTTCGCGACTCGGCCCAGCGGGCCTTCGTGAACGTGGCCCGCCGCGTGCAGGCGATCGTCCACCAGCAGGCCCACGAGATGCGCGAGATGGAGGACCGGCACGGCACCAACCCGGACGTCTTCGGCGACCTCCTGCGGCTCGACCACGGCACCGCCCTGATCGGCAGGCTCGCCGACTCCATCTCGGTCCTCGGCGGCGCGCGCCCCGGCCGGCAGTGGAGCAGGGCCGTCACGCTCTACAGCGTGATGCGCGGCGCGATGTCGCGGATCATCGACTACCAGCGGGTGGAACTCCACTCGGTCACCGAGGTCGC
The DNA here is from genome assembly GCF_002080455.1 of Streptomyces sp. Sge12. NCBI lineage: Bacteria > Bacillati > Actinomycetota > Actinomycetes > Kitasatosporales > Streptomycetaceae > Streptomyces > Streptomyces sp. Sge12. Next base: position 849,049 of record NZ_CP020555.1, on the reverse strand, counting down.
CGTCATCGGCCCGATCGTGGAACCACTGATCCACACCCTCGCGGAGCTGCTGGACAACGCCACCCGGTACTCGCCCCCGCACACCCGGGTCCACCTCACCGCCGTCGAGGTGCAGTCGGGCATCGCCGTGGAGATCGAGGACGGCGGCCTGAGCATGAGCGAGGAGGCGCGCGCACGCGCCGAGAAGATGCTCGCACAGGCGCAGTCCGGCATCGACCTCAACGACCTGGGCGAGACGCCCCGGCTGGGCCTGGCGGTGGTGGGCCGGCTGGCGCAGGCGTACGGCTTCCAGGTCTCCCTGCGCTCGTCCGCGTACGGGGGCGTCCGCGCCGTGGTCATCGTGCCGCAGCACCTGATCACCACGGCCTCCGCGGCCACCGGCCTCGCCCACGGCATCGGCTCCTCCTCGGGACCCAGGGCCGTGGCCGCCACACCGCGCGAGCACCCCGCCCACCACCCGTCGGCCGGCGTGTCCGCGCCGCGGCCGGCCCGCGTTCCGGCGCCCGGGCCGGCGCCTGTCAGCGGCGGGCCGACCGCCGACCGTACCGCGACCGGTCTGCCGCAGCGACGCCGGAAGGACCGTGTCACCACCTACGACACCCGGCCGGCCGCGAGGCCGCAGCAGGCGGACGACAACGGCCCCGGAATGTGGCTGGAGGCGTTCCACAGCGGACTGTCCGGTGAGCCCGGCCAGGACGCGCAGGGCGCCGAGGACGCGTCGGGTTCAGCGACCAAAGGGGCGTAAGCAGTGATGACTCAGCGAAGCAGTATGGACTGGATGCTCAAGGACCTGGCTGCCGGAGTCCCGCAGACGCGGCACGTGATCGTGCTGTCCGCGGACGGGCTCTGCGTGGCGCAGTACGGGGCCGAGACGGACACGGCCGACCGCCTGGCGGCCGCGTGCGCGGGTCTGCAGAGCCTCGCCGGAGCGGTGGCCGCGGAACTGCCCAACTCCCAGGGCAGGATGCGGCTGGTCGTGATCGAGATGGACGGCGGGTTCTTCTACCTGATGGCCGCCGGAGACGGCTCCTACCTCGCGGTGCTGGCCGACGAGGGTGTCGACGCGGGCCTGATGGGCGCGCAGATGCGCGCCCTGGTGTCCCGGATGGGGGACCACCTGAGCAGCCCGCCGCGGCACGACGGGCAGCCCGCGTGAAAGAGCCGCCCTCAAGCTGGGAGGAGAGCAGTCCCGAAAGGCTCTACGTCATCACCGGCGGACGCAGTGGACCCTCCACCGCCGTCCACCTGGACCTTGTGACCTTAGTGGTGGCCAAAGGGCCTCCCCGGCCCGAGATGCAGCCCGAGCAGGCCGACATCCTGCGGATGTGCCAGGCGCCGCTCTCGGTCGCCGAGATCGCCGCGTACGTCGGCCTGCCCGTGAGCGTCGTCACCGTGCTGGTCGGAGACCTGATGGCCGCCAAGCGCGTGCGCGTCCGCCCGCCCGTTCCCGCCGCGCAGCTACCCGACCTTGTTCTGATCGAGGCAGTGATCGATGGACTCCAGAAGCTCTGACGCGCCTGTCGGGCCGCTCCCCGCGGACATACTCCCGGAGACGGCCGCGGCCGCAGTGAAAGTCGTCATCGTCGGCGGCTTCGGCGTGGGCAAGACGACGATGGTCGGTGCGGTCAGCGAGATCAAGCCGCTGACGACCGAGGAGACGATGACCCGGGCAGGCGTCGGTGTCGACGACACCTGGGGCGTCTCCCGCAAGATCACCACCACCGTGGCCATGGACTTCGGCCGCATCAGCATCAATGACGAACTCGTGCTGTACCTGTTCGGCACCCCCGGCCAGGAGCGCTTCTGGTTCCTGTGGCGGGGGCTCTTCGAGGGCGCCCTCGGCGCGGTCGTCATCCTCGACACCCGCCGGCTGGAGATCAGCTTCGACGTGATCGGACGGCTGGAGGAGCGCGGCGTCCCCTTCGTCGTGGCCGTCAACTCCTTCCCCGGCGCGCCCGACCACCCGCTGGAGGAACTGCGCGAGGCCCTCGACCTGCCCGACACCGTCCCGATCCTCGTCTGCGATGCCAGACGGCGGGACTCGTCCCGCGATGTCCTGCTGACCCTCATGCGCTACCTGCACTCCCAGGCAGCCACCCAGGAGGCAATGTGAGCACCACCCCCACCCCACCCCCCGGGTGCCCCGCCCACGCGGCGGCCACCGCAGGGGGTCTGTACCGGCTCCACGGAGCGGAGGCCCAGGCCGATCCCCTCGCACTGTACGAGAAGCTGCGGGCCGAACACGGCCCGGTGGCCCCCGTCCTGGTGAGCGGCGACCTCCCGGCCTGGCTGGTCCTCGGCCACCGGGAGAACCTGGACGTGGCGCGCACGTCCTCGCGCTTCGCCCGCGACCCCCGCGGATGGCGCGACATGCGAGAGGGCCGCGTACCGGCCGACACCCCGCTCGGCCCCATGGTGTCCTGGGTGCCGGTGTGCAACTTCACCGACGGTCCCGTCCACGAGCGGCTGCGCGGGGCCGTGGTGGAGTCCCTGGAGCGCTTCGACAAGCGCGGTATCCGGCGCTATGTGACGCGCTTCGCGAACCAGCTCGTCGACCAGATCGCGGGCGAGGGCTACGCCGACCTGGTGTCCGCCTTCTCCGACCAGCTCCCGATGCTGGTGATGACCCAACTCCTCGGGGCGCCCGACGAACACGGCCCGCTGCTCGTCAACGCGGCGCGCGACATGCTCCAGGGGACCGAGACCGCCCTCCAGAGCGACCGCTACGTCACCACCACGCTGGAGAACCTGGTGGCGGAGCGCAAGGTCGAACCCGCCCGCGACCTCGCCTCCTGGCTGATCGAGCACCCCGCGAACCTGACGGACACCGAGGTGCTCATGCACCTGCGCGTCGTGCTGATCGCCGCCTACGAGACCACCGCCAACCTGATCGCCAACACCCTGCGGACGGTGCTGACCGACCCGCGTTTTCGCGCGAGCCTCTCCGGCGGCCACATGACCCTGCCCGACGCGCTGGAGCAGGTCCTGTGGGACGACCCGCCGATCAACACGATCATCGGACGCTGGGCCACCGGGGACACCCTGCTGGGCGGGCAGCCGGTCAAGGCCGGCGACATGATCCTGCTCGGCCTGGCCGCCGGGAACGCCGACCCGCAGATCCGCCCGGATCCCAACGTCTCCGTCCACGGAAACCGTTCCCACCTCGCCTTCAGCAGCGGACCGCACGAGTGCCCGGGCCAGGACATCGGACGCGCCATCGCCGACACCGGCATCGAGGTCCTGCTGGACCGGCTGCCCGACCTCCAGCTGGCGGTCGACGCGAGCGAACTCCGGTGGCGCGGCACCCTCATGTCCCGCCACCTGCTGTCCCTGCCGGTACGGTTCGCCCCGCGCTCGGCGCCGGTCCCGCAGCTCGAACCGGAGCAGCCGGCCGGGCACCCCGTGCACGCGGTGATCCCGCCGCAGCCGACGGCGCCACCGGCGCCACCGGCGCGGCCGGCGGCCGGCGGTCGCCGCCGGCGCGGCGTCAGCTGGTGGCGCCGCCTGCTCGGCCGCACCTGACGGCTCTCCGCGGCGAGGGGCCCCGTATACCGAAGCCCCGTACCGACGGCCTGTACCGACGGCCTGTACCGACGGCCTGTACCGACGGCCTGTACCGACGGCCCGTACCGACGGCCCGTACCGAAGGCCCCGGCCGCACCGGCCGGGGCCTTCGGCGCGCCGTTCAGCCGCGGACCAGCCGCCACCAGGACGCGAGCGCCGGCAGGTCCGGCGCTCCGGTTCCCGTGACGCTGGGCGCGTCGGCGAACCGGATCGCGAACACCGCGTCCGCCCGCGGCAGTTCGTACCGGTTGCGCGGACTGGCGTACCGGGGCGCGCGGGTCTGCCACCCGATGGAGCCGGCCACGTAGTGCCCCAACGCCGCCAGATGGCTGTGCAGTTCCTCGTCGGCGCCGTCCTCCAGCTGCGCCCGCAGCCGGAGGAAGAGGACCATCACCCGGTCGCGCAGCGCCACCGCGAGCGGCACCGCCTCGGCCGGTGAGCAGTCCTCCTGATGGGCCAGGACGTTGACGAGATTCACCTCGCGCGGCTCCAGGTGGTCGTCCTTGTCGTAGGAGAACAGGTCGTTGTCCGCGCTGACGATGAAGCCGGCCGCGTCCGTCAGCGCCGTCAGGGCGGGGGAGTACAGGACGTCCGCCGGCAGCCGGACCCCGCGCGCGACGTCCGACCAGGTCAGTGAGAACCGCGTACCGTTCGCGAGCGGCCCCATGGCGACGAAGTCGTTCAGGCCCGGCATGGTCCGGGCCTCGGCCCGGGCGGCCCGCCAGGCCGCACCGAGCAGCCAGTCCCGTGTCCCCTCGGCGAACCTGCGGAGCTCGTGGGGCGAGAGCATGGCGTGCGTACGGCTCACCAGGTCCGTCAGCGCCGCGGTCATCGTGCCCGCGGGCAGTACGGACGCTCCCGGGTCCTCGATGGTCCGCAGCAGCCGTGCCCCGTGCTCGATCACGGCGGCCGTTCCCACCTCCTCGGAACCGGAGTCCTGCCAGTCGTCGACGGCGTTGGCCCAGTAGTTCCACTGGGTGAACAGGAGGACGGCCTCCACGTTCCCGTCGGGGACGATGCGACAGGAGAAGTCGGCGCTGTGGGTGGCCAGACCCCACGCGCGCTCGACGGGATCGGGGTACAGGCCGAAGGCGTCCAGCCACTCGACGGCCCGGGCCTCCACCTGCTTCGCCTCGGGGTGGACGAGGTCGCGGGGGAGGGGGCAGTAGAAGGGCGGCAGGAGCGGACCGAGGAGGGAGGGGCGCGGCGACGCGGTCATCTGCCGCCTCCCATCCGGAAGCGCAGCAGCCGGGTCTGCACCGCGTGGTCGCGCCAGAGGCGGAAGAACCTGCTGTGCGCGATCGTCGACTGTTCGAGCCGTTCGCCGGTCCACGCCCCGGGGGCACCGCCGGCGCCCGTTCGGAGCCGGTCGAGTTCGGCGGTGTTCCACGCCATGGACTGCACCCAGAACTCCGTCACCGCGTCCGTCACGTCCTCGTCCTGCACCAGTTCGAAGCCGGCCGCCTCGGCCGCGGCCAGGTACTCCCCGCGGCGTCCGAGCCGGGTTCTGTAGTAGCCGTCGATGAACTCGCGCCAGTCGGACGGGCCGACGAAGTGCTCCTGGATCCCGAACCACCCACCAGGCACCAGTGCCTTGGCCACGACCTCGAAGAGGCGGGTCCGGTCGGTGTACCCGCTGCTCTCGTTGGCGTAGACGGCGTCGTACGCCCGGGTCTCGTCGAGCTGGTGCACATCCGCCAGGCGCGGATCCACCTGTTCGTCGACCCCGGCGAGACGGGCGAACTGCCGCACGATCGGCACGTGTTCGCGGGCGACAGTGAGGCTGGTGACCGATGCCCCGTGCTCCTGCGCCCAGTAGAGCGAGGTGCCGCCAAGGCCGCAGCCGATGTCCAGCAGCCGCCGCGGAGGCTGCTCGTACGCGCCCCAGGACCGGGCCGCGTGCTCGACTATCCGCTCCTGTGCGTCGAGCAGGCGCTGCTTGAGGGTGTGTTGGGGGACCGTGGTGTCCGGTGGCCCGTCGGGATACAGCCCCACGTGGAAGTGGACGCGGGGCCCCGGGCCGTACTTCTGGAGTATTTCCTTGGTCTTGCGGCTGTAGTAGAGCCGTACGGGATCGTCCGCGGCCGAGCCCTGGTCGCTGCCTAAGGACGATACGGGAGGTGTCACGCGCATGGATGTCCGCCCTTTCGTGGGGTAGGGCCGTTCTTTCGGGACGCACTGCGGCCGCCTTCACCGCGTCCCGACCGTGCACTGGCGAAGCACGGATCATCGTGGCACTCCGGGAGCCGCACGTCAGCCCACCGGGCCATGTCGAACCCCATTGATTCCCCTACGCACAGGGCGGGTTGACGACCGCTTTCGCGGTCGTCCCCGGATGTCCGGCGGGGCGCTACGAGGTGCCGGCGCCGGCCACGTCCTGCGCGGCCGCGGTCCGCGCCGCGGTGGCACCTTCCCACGGAGGCGGTGTCCGCGACTCGGTCCACGCGGCCAGGTCGTCGCCGTCGATGCAGACGATGTCGCAGGCGGCGGCGTACTCCGCGGCCGGTGCGGTGAAGGCGCTGGTGGTCACGACGACGGCCACGTCGGCCTCGTGGACGGCGAAGCAGGTCCCGCCGAAGCGCTGGAGATCCTGCGAGCCGACCCGGTTGCCCTCGCCGTAGTGCTTGCACTGGATGACCACGCGCAGGCCGTCCGCCGTGGTGGCAATGACATCCGCTCCCAAGTCGCCCGCGCCGCCCACCACTTCCACCTGGGGGCAGCCGTCCCGCGCACACAGCGCGGCCACCGCGTGTTCAAAACCGTCGGCGTCCACCGCGGAGTGGTCCAGTGCGTCGGCTCCCACCTCGTGCACCACCGCAGCCTCCGGGAGTCCGACGGGCTGTGCGGCGACCGCGTACGGGTCCGGCGGGCCGAGCAGGGCCGGCCCGCGTACGGGCGAGCGGTCCGGGCGCGCCGTGACGCACCACCGCATGAGCGCCGCTCCGGCCACCAGGACGAGCACGATGGCGATCGGCGTCACGGGTATCCCACCGCCGGTCGTGGAAGCGGCCGTTCGGACGAAGACCACCGCCCCGCCGAGGCAGATCCCCACCAACCCCACCGCCAGCACGACGTCACGTCCCACCGATGCGCGGCCTTCGTCCCCACCGCGCCGACGTCCTCCCGATGCCGTCACACGGGCCCCCTCTCACTCGCCGGCCTCCTACGGCCGATCCTCCCGCCGGGTACGACGGACCCGGCACACCTCTCTCCGTCTGATCCGGATCATGAGATTCAAACCGGCCCGGAGCGCGGGGACTTCGCTGCTCAGCGGTGGCGGACGGCCGCCGTCGCCGTGCACCGAAACGTTTCTGGTGTGAAGTGCGGCGGCCGGACGGGTGAGCGGGGCGGTCATCGGGCCGGACGCGGTACTACGAACCGCTACAAACGGCCCATGCACGCGTACCTGCTCCGCCTCGTCCCGGCCGTGGCCGTGGCCCTGGCCGTCTGCGCGGCCCCGGCCGCCGCCCGTCCCCTCGCGGCCCCCCATGCACCTGCCGAACCCGACCCCGTGGTCTTCGTACACGGCTGGAACAGCAACGGTTCGGTCTGGAACACCTTCGCCGAGCGGCTCCGGGCGGACGGCCGCCCCGCCGACCACCTCTACCGGTGGACGTACCCCACCTCCCAGTCCAACGCCACGACCGCCTCGCAACTCGCCTCCGCCGTCGACGGCGTCCTGGCGGCGACCGGAGCGGCCAAGGTGGACCTCGTCACCCACTCCATGGGCGCCCTGCCGTCGCGCTACTACCTCAAGAACCTCGGCGGCGACGCCAAGGTCGACGCATGGGTCTCCTTGGCGGGCCCCAACCACGGCACGGACACCGCCCACCTCTGCGGGCAGGCCTCGTGCGTCGAGATGCGCCCCGGCTCCGCCTTCCTCCACGCACTCAACGCGGTCGACGAAACGCCCGGCTCCACGCGCTACGCCACCTGGTGGTCCCCCTGCGACCTGCTCATCAACCCCGACAGCACGGTGGCCCTCTCCGGCGCGGTGAACACCCGGACCCCGTGCCTGCTGCATTCCGCCTTCCTCACCGATGCAGGGGTCTACGCGCAGGTACGGGACCACATCGGCTGACCGCCGCCCCCGCCGTGCGATCGCGGCCGCCCGCCGAACCCGACCCGCCCCGGCACGCATCATCGGGCCGGGACGGGTCAGACGGCCCCCATGAAGAGAAGACGCGGCCCCGCCGCTCGCGGGGCCCGGCCGCTGCTGCTCCTGCTCCTGCCCGTCCAGGCGGCCCTGATGATCGGCGTGGGCCGGCTGGTCACCGGGCCGGCCGCGCACCACTGGCCGCTCGAGGCGGAGGACGGGGCCCCGCGCGCCCTGGCGGAACACCGCGATGCGCCCGTCCTCACCGCCGTGTCCGAGTGGCTCTCCGCGCTCGGGAGCACGCAGGTCGTCGTCGGCCTGACCATCGTCGCGCTGCTCGCCCTGCTCGGGCTTCCCCGGATCGGGCTGCTCGGGCTCCCCCGGACCGCGCTGCGCCGCGAGGCGCTCTTCCTCGCCGTCGCGGTCGCCGCGCAGTCGGCGGTGTTCGTACTGGTCACGGCGTTCGTGGAACGGCCGCGCCCGGACCTGCCCCGGCTCGACGCCGCCCCGCCCACCTCCAGCTTCCCCTCCGGCCACGTCGGAGCCTCGTTGGCGCTCTACGGAGGACTCGCCGTCATCGCGGCCCTGCGACTGCGCGGCCCCTGGCGCCCCGCCGTGACGGCCGCCCTCCTGCTGGTACCGCCCGCGGTCGGCCTGGCCCGGGTCTACCGCGGCATGCACTTTCCCAGCGACGTCGCCGGCGGCCTCCTCAACGGCGCAGCCACCCTCCTGATCGTGTCGGCGGTCTTCCTCCACGGCCACCGCTCCGCGCCGCGGCCGGACCGGGGCCGCCTTCCCGACGGCCCCCACCTGCCCGCCCCCGCCCCGGCGCCGGCCGCCGATTCCCCCGGCGGGCGGACGGTGCTCGTCGTGCGGCACCCGTTCGGCTGCCCGGACGACCTCGCCGAGCGGCTGCGCACCGTGCTCGACGGCCACGGCCACACCCACCGCGAGCAGCGCTGGATCCGCACCACCGCCGAGCGGCCCGCGGGCGCCCTCGCCGAGGAGCTCGCCGCGCGCCGCCCCGCCCTGGTGGTGGCCTGCGGCGGCGACGGCACCCTGCGCGCCTGCGCCGAGGTGCTGGCCGGCACCGGGATCCCGCTGGCCGTGGTGCCCTGCGGCACCGGCAACCTCCTCGCCCGCAACCTGGGCCTCCCGCTGGACCCGGAAGCCGCCCTCGAAGCGTCCCTGGCCGGCGACAGCCACCCGATCGACGTCGGCCGGGTCCGGGGCGACGGCCTCGCGCCCACCCGGTTCACCGTCATGGCCGGCATCGGGTTCGACGCCGCGATGGTCAAGGACGCCTCACCCCGCCTCAAGTCCCGGCTGGGCTGGGCTGCGTACGTCCTGTCGGCCCTGCGCCACCTGCGCGATCCGAGCGTACGGCTGACGATCCGCATGGACGGGGTCCGTCCGCGGCGGCGCCGGGCCCGCATGGTCGTCATCGGGAACGTGGGCACCCTCCAGGGCGGGCTGCCGCTGCTGCCGGGCGCCCGGCCCGACAGCGGACACCTGGACGTGGTGCTGTTCGACCCCCGCGGCCCGGGCGGATGGCTCGCGGCCGCCGCACACCTCCTCTCCCGCGTCATGCGCCGCCACCCGACCACCCCGGCCGGCGCCGCGGGAACGGAGGCCGGGGGAGCACTGGAGTACTTCACCGCCACCCGCGTCGACGTCCGCTGCGCCCGACCCCAGCCCCGCGAACTCGACGGGGACCCGGCCGCCGACGGCACCCGCCTCACCGCCTGGGTGGAACCGGGCGCACTGCGCGTCCAGCTGCCCCGGACCACCGCCGTACGAGAGGGAGAGGAGGAGGAACAGCATGGGAACAGCCCGACGCGTACCGCCGCGCCACAGCGTGCACGGTGACGAACTCTCCGGTGACGAGGCGTGGACCGCGCTGCGCCGCTACGGAAGCTGGCGCCTGGCCCGCGACTCCTTCGTCCGCTTCCGCTACGCCGACGGGTTCAGCCACGCCCGCGCACTCGCGCTGCAGACCGTCCTGTGCCTGGTCCCGCTCGCCATCGCCGCCGTCGGCCTGTCCAGTGTCCTGCACACCGAGGACGCCGGCCGGGTGATCGAGCTGACCATCCGCGGCCTCACCCCCAGCGGCCCCGGCCAGGCCATGGTGGACGACGTGCTCAGCGGCAGCCGCCGCCGGGCCGGCGACGGCGGCCAACTCGCCCTCTGGCTGGGCCTGCTGTTCGCCGTTTCCAACGTCACCACGGCCCTCTGCCAGGTCGAGCGCGGCGCCAACCGCATATACGGCAACGAACGCGACCGGCCGTTCCTCGCCAAGTACGCCCGCGGCCTGGCGATGGCGGCCCTCGCCGGCTTCCCGCTCGGCCTCAGCTTCGTCCTCACCGTGCTCGGCGCCGACCTCACCCGCGCCCTCGCCGAGGTGTACGAGCTGGCCCCCGGCACCGTGCGGGCCTGGGAGATCCTGCGCTGGCCCGTGGGCGTCCTGCTGGCCGTCCTCGCCACCAGCGCGATCTTCCGGCTCTCCCCGCGGCGCCGGCAACCCGGCTACACGTGGCTGGCCTTCGGCGCCGTCGTGTACCTGGCACTGTGGAACCTCGCCACCTGGGGCCTCAGCCTGTACGTCGGCGCCAGCGGCTCGTTCACCAGCGTCTACGGGCCGCTCAGCGCGATCGTGTCCCTGCTGCTGTGGTCGTACCTCACCTCGATGGCCCTGTTCCTCGGACTGTCCTTCGCCGCCCAGCTGGAAGCCGTACGCGCCGGGGTCCGCGAGCCGGTGCTCCCCGACCCCGGCGTCTGACCGCCACCGACCGCCACCGACCGCCACCGACCGCCACCGACCGCCGCGACCGCCACCGACCGCCGCGACCGCCACCGACCGCCGCGACCGCCACCGACCGCCGCGACCGCCACCGACCGCCGCACACGAGAGGACGCCGCAGGCATGGCACCACCCACCGGAAGCTCCCCCCGCCGCGCGGCCCTGCGCGACCGGCTGCGCCGCCCGCTGCGGCACGCGCAGCGACACCTGCCGGCGCGGTACGGCGGCCCCGACGCCACCTTCGCCGCCCGGCTGCTCCTCACCACGGCCGCCACCGCCGTGGTGTCCGTCCCCTTCGCCGTCGCCCTGGTCCTCGTCGAGTCCGGGTGGCCGCCCCTGCTCCGCCTGGACCGGGCCACGGCCGAACGGCTGCACGCCACGGCCCTGGAACACCCCGGCTGGGTGCGCGTCCTCGACGTCCTCACCGGGGTGGTGTGGGACCCGGTGACCCTGCGCCTCCTGGTGGCCCTGCTGGTCGTCTGGCTGGCCGTGCGCGGGGCCCGGCGGCTGGCGGTCTGGGCCGCCGTCACGGCGGCCGGCGGCGCCCTGATCGGCTACCTCGCCAAGATCGCCGTCGAGCGGGCCCGGCCCCACCTGCCCGACCCGGTCGCCCACGCGCCCGGCTACTCCTTCCCCTCCGGGCACGCCATGACGGCCTTCACGTCCTGCGCGGTGCTGCTCCTGGTCCTGCTGCCGCTCGTCCCGCGCGCCTGGCGCCCGCTGCCCTGGGCGCTGGCCGTGCTCACCGTGGTGGGCGTCAGCTACACCCGGGTGGCGCTGGGCGTGCACTGGGTCAGCGACGTCGTCGGCGGCTGGCTCCTGGGGCTGGCCACGGTCACCGCGACGACCCTGGTCTTCGAGGCCTGGCGGGCGGACACCGGACGGCCCCGGGCCGCCGTCACCGACGGCCTGGAACCCGAGCTCACCGACCCCGACCCCGAGGCCGTGCCTCCGGCCGGGGCACCCACCCGCCACCGATGAGCTCGACCGAACGGACCAGCCGGACGGCCGGACCGTTTTGTCGGAGGCACAGCGGGTAGGCGACCTTTCATCGATACATATCCCGATATGAATGGAGACGTTGTGTCCGTCGTCAAGAACGCCCTCCCGGAAGCCGACCTCAAGGTCGTCGGTGAAGCGCTGCAGGGCGCTCTGGTGGACCTGGTCGACCTCTCGCTCGTGGCCAAGCAGGTGCACTGGAACGTCGTGGGACCCCGCTTCCGGTCCGTGCACCTCCAGCTCGACGAGGTCGTCACCACGGCGCGCACCCACTCGGACGTGGTCGCCGAACGGGCCTCCGCCCTCGGGATCACCCCGGACGGCCGGGCCGCGACGGTGGCCTCGGCCACCGCGATCACCGGCGTGCCGGAGGGGTGGATCAAGGACGCCGAGGCCGTCCGCATCCTCGTCGAGGCCCTCAGCACCGTGATCACCCGCATGCGCGAGCGCATCCGGTCCACGGACGAGCCGGACCCGGTCACCCAGGACCTCCTGATCGCCCTGACCGGCGAACTGGAGAAGCACCACTGGATGTTCGCGGCCGAGCACGCCTGACCGCGCCGGACCGCGCGGCCCCGGACGGTGACAGCCGGCCGGGGCCGCGGTCGGTCAGGGCAGGATCTCGACGTACCCGTCGGTGCCGTGCACACGGATCCGCTGACCGTCCCGGATCAGCCGGGTGGCCCGCTCCACGCCGACGACGGCCGGCAGGCCGTACTCCCGGGCGATCACCGCGCCATGGGTCATCAGGCCGCCCACCTCGGTCACCAGACCCGCGATCCCGACGAACAGCGGCGACCAGCTGGGGTCGGTGAAGGCCGTGACCAGGATGTCGCCCGCTTCGAGATCGGCCTCCGCCATGTCGAGGACGACCCGGGCCCGTCCCTCGACCGTCCCGGCCGAGACCGGTACGCCGACCAGGGCGCCGGCCGGCACGTCGTCGCGCCGGTACGCCCCGGTGAGGGCCTCGCCGTCCGAGGTGAGCACCCGGGGCGGGGTGAGAGCGTGGTACGCCCGGAACGCCTCCTTGCGCTGCGCGAGGAGCGCCCGGTCCTCCAGCCGGTTGGCGCGCACGACCTCGTGGAGTTCCTGGAAGGTGAGGTGGAAGACGTCCTCGGGTTCGGTGATCACGCCCGCCCGGACGAGGCGCCCGGCCTCCTCCATCAGAGCCTGCTTGTAGACGGAGTAGCGGCTGATGATGCCGTACTTCGGGTACTCCCGGTATCCGATGAAGGTGCGGACCCGGTCGATCATCCGCCGGGTCTCGTCGGCCTTGCGGTCCCCGTCCGGCAGGGCGCGCAAGCGGGACAGCACCTCCTGTTCCTTCTGCTGCGCCCTCAGCCGCCCCTCCTCGAAGCGCCGCTCGGCGGCGCCCGGCCCGAAGTTCCGCACGTTGTCGAGGATCACGGGCACCAGCGTGCTCGGGCGCTCGCGCCAACGCGGCCTGGTGATGTCGATCTCGCCGACGCAGCGCATGCCGTACCGGTCGAGGTAGGCCTCGATGGCGTCGCGCGCCTCGGCCCCGCCCGGGAGCTTCGCCAGCCCGTCCAGGAAGCCGTCGTCCTGCACGCCCCGGAGGTGGGCCACCACCTCCGGCAGCGGGCGGATGACGTCCGCGACGTCGAGCAGGGCCAGCCCCATCTCCGACGTGATGTTGTCGGGTGCGGACAGCGTCAGCGTGTCGGCCGCGTTCTTCTCGCCCAGCCACTCCTGCAGCTTGTCGTTCAGCCACCAGGTGGCCTCCATGCCCGCCATGATCGCCTGAATGCTCAGCGGATCGCTGAGCACCCGCTTGTGCTCCTCGAAGGCCTCCAGCAGGAAGTCGAACAGCTCCGGTCCGCTCTTCGTCCGGATGTCGCGCTCCAGGGCGGCGATGGACACCCGGCTGCGCTCGATCAGCGCCGTGACGACGGCCGGATCGGTCTCGATCGGGGCGGGCGCACCCCCGGGCGGCGGCCCGGCGGGAGCCGTCTCCGGGAGCGACGGGACGAAGTCCCCGCGGTCGAGGACGGTCTCCAGAGCGTCCCTGACCAGCGGATCGCCCTTCCCCAGGGCGTCCAGGAGGCCGGCACGGCTCGCGGGCGAGGCCAGCCGCGCCGTGACGTCCACGAACAGCCTTCCGCCGGCCTCGTGCATCGGCACCATGGCCGTCAGCTGCCACATGGAGAACCCCAGCGGCTTCATGGGGTCGGTCATCATCTGCCCGTGGCCGACGGACACGTAGACGTGGTTCTCACGGTCGCCGCTCTCCGGGACGGGGAACAGCGTCGTGATCGGCCGGCTCTGCACGATCCGGAAGCCGTCGTCCACCAGACACCACTCGATGTCCTGCGGGCTGCCGAAGTGCGCCTCGATCCGCCGTCCGAGCTCCACCAGCCGGACGACCTGCGCATCCGTCAGGGCCGGCTGCTCCTGCTGCTGCGCGTCGATCGCCACTTCCCGCGTACCGCCGGCGGGCAGGGCGGTCACGGCACGCTGTTTGGCGGCGATCGCCCGGGTGACGACCTCGCCGTCCCGCACCGCGAAGACGTCCGGGTTCACCAGGCCGGACACCAGCGCCTCGCCGAGGCCGAAGCCGGCGTCCACGGTGGCGACCTTCCGGTTGCCCGTCACGGGGTCGGCCGTGAAGAGGATGCCGGACGCGTGCGGGAAGGCCATCTGCTGCACGACCACGGCCATGTGGACGCTGCGGTCGTCGATGCCGTTGCGCCGTCGGTAGATCACGGCGCGCTCGGTGAAGAGGGAGGCCCAGCACCGGCTGATGTGCCGGAGGACCGCCGCCGGCCCGATGACGTTCAGATACGTGTCCTGCTGGCCGGCGAAGGAGGCCGTCGGCAGGTCCTCCGCCGTCGCGCTGGACCGGACCGCATAGGCGGCCCGCTCGCCGGACCGGGCGAGTGCGCCGGTGATCGCCGCCGCGAGATCGTCCGGGACGGCGATCTCTTCGACGGCGCGGCGGATCTGCGCGCTGAGGGTGCGGATCGCCTCCCGGTCGTCCGCGTCCACGCGCGACAGACGATCGAGCAGACCGTCGACCGGCGGTGCTTGCGCGACGACCCGCCGGAAGGCCTCCGTCGTCACGCAGAATCCCCCCGGCACGCGGACGCCTTCGATCCGCGACAGCGCGCCCAGGTGCGCGCCCTTGCCGCCGACGAGCGCGACCTGCGTCGCGTCCACGTCCTGAAGGTCCCACACGTACTGCTGGTTCACTGCTGTACCTCCGAGGCGGTTGTGGCTTCGGTGGAGGATTCTGCGCCCTGACGGGGGCCTTGCGGCAAGCCCCCCGTCGCGCTATAACTTGAGAGTGGCAAGGAGAGCGTTCTCCTTGCCTTTGTCGTTTTCCGGCCATGCCGGGAGTGGTGACCGACGAGATATCGCCACTCCAACCGTGTGTGCGAACGGTTCGGGTTAGGTTCGGACCATGTCTGTCGAGTTGCCCCTCGCTGCCGTGACCGTGACCGTCCTGACCGAAGGCGTCAGGTTCCTCTACGAGCAGGCGGGCGCGCTGCTCGCGCGCCGCCGCGAGCGCGCCGCCGAGGTCGGCGCCGCCGAGGAGGGCGCCGCCGGGGAGAGTTCGCCCACCCCGCCGGCCGTCGCCGAGCCGCGCGAACTCCCCGCGGCCGACCCGGTCCTGGTGGAGCGCTTCGAAGCGGAACTGCGCGGCCTGCGGGCCGACCTCCACGAATACGCCTCCGGAGTCGATCCCGTGACCACCACCGACCGGGAACTCCTGGGCCGCGTCGACGCCCTGCGCCGGGTCCTGGAGGCCATCCACGGCACGCCGTTGCTCTTCACCGGCGAACCGGCAGCACCGCAGGCACCGACGGTGGTGCGCGGCCGGGTCGACACCGACGAGGTGGCGGGCTACGTCGCCGCCGTACGGGCCGAACGGCCCACCGGCACCATCGAGGGACACGTGCGGGCGAGGCGGGTGGAACAGGGCGGCGAAGCCGTCGGGGTGGACCTCGGCCCCGGCCCGCGGGCACGGTCGTAGCGCCACCATGGACCGTGTCGACCGCTCCTTCGACGACCTCGTCCGCGCCCGGACCGGACCGCACTTCATCGAGCGGCGCTGGCTCCACGAACGGATCGAGCAGGCGCACGGCAGCCATGTCCTGGTGACGGGCGAGCCCGGCGCGGGCAAGACGAGCCTGCTCGCGGGCCTCGCCCGCGCCCACCCCGACTGGCTGCGCTACTTCGCGCGGCGGGACAGCCGCACCGCACTCGCCGGCGGGGACGTGCAGTCCTTCCTCCTGGAGATCGGGCACCAGCTCGCCCGCCGCCGCCCCGGGCTCTTCGAACCGCAGCGCCTTGAAGTGGTGGTCCGCCAGCACATCGACACGGTCCTGCCCGACGGCAGCGTGGTCGGGATCCGGATCGAGGACCTGTCCGTCTCGCCGTTCCACCGGACCGCGAGCCTCTACGTGGACCAGCAGCTCGGCGAGGTCGCCGGAACCGTCCGCGGGATCGAGATCGGCAGCGCGGGTCTGGAACCGCGGCTCCTGGAGCCCGCCAACCTGGCCCACCTGGCGCTGATCGGACCGGCCGAGGTCCTGCTCGCCGAGGATCCCGCGGCGAGGATCGTGATCCTGCTCGACGCCTTGGACGAGTTCGCCGACGGCTCGGCCTCCACCAGCCTGCTGCGGTGGCTGGCCCAGGGGCCCGAACTGCCCCCCAACGTGACGCTGGTCATGACCTCCCGGCCGCACGCCGCCCTGGCGCCCTTGCGTCACCGGACCGCCGAACTGTCGATCGACCCGGACTCCGCGCAGGTCACCGGAGACCTGCTCGCCTACGCGACGCGGGTCCTGGCGACCGCGCCCCTCAGGGCCGCCGCCGAAGCCGCCGGCCTCTACCCGGACGTCCTGCACCGCGACGTCGTACGGCACGCCGCCGGCAACTTCCTCTACCTGTCCACCTACGCCCGCGCCCTGGCCGGGGCCGTCGGGGCCGCGGACGGCCCGCTCACCGCCCGGCTGCTCGACCTGGCCGAACTCCCGCACGGACTGACCGGCCTGTACGCCTTCTTCATCGACACCGCGCGCAGCGACCTCGGCAGTCTCGGCATGCTCGACGTCCGCGAACCCACCGGACCCGCCGACCACTTGACACCCGCCTGGGAGGGCGCCGGCCAGCCCCTCCTCGGGGTCCTCGCCGTCGCCCGCGAGCCGCTGACCGTCGAGCAGCTGACCGTGCTCGCCGGCCTGCGGGTGTGGCCCCGCGCCGTACGCAACCTGCTGACGCGCCTGCGCTGGCTCCTCGACGAACGGGACGGCCGGATCGCGCTGTACCACACGTCGATCGGCGAGTTCCTCACCGCGGACCGGACCTACCGGACACACCCCGACAGCTGGGTCGACGCACTCGAATGGCACGAGCGGATCGTCCGCCACTACCGGGGCGACGCCGCCACATGGGCCGAAGTGCCCTGGAACGACATGGACCGCTACGGGCTGCTCCATGTCGCCGACCACGCGCTGTGCGCCGGGGACGAGATCGCCGCCGAGGCCGTCGGCGGGATCGCCTGCCCCGGACTGCTCCGGGCCCACCGGCAGACCTTCGGCAACCACCGCCACTTCCAGCGCCTGACCGCTCTCCTCGACGACCACGCCGTCGACCGCCTCGCCCCGGAAGCCGCCCTGCCCACCCTGCTCCACCTGGGAGTCGTCCGACGCCAGCTCCTCGTCATCAGCCGCACCGTCGCCCCGCCGGTCCTCGGGCTGCTCGCGCGGCTGGGCCGCACTGATGAGGCACTGGAACACGTAGCGGCCATGGAGCCCTCCTACCAGCAGTTCCGCGGGGCACTGGCGATCCGGGAGCACCTACCGCCCGGTGACGGTGCGCCCGACCGGCGCGACCTGCTGGAGCTGCTGATCCAGGTGGCCTTCACCATCCCGGCGACGACGGATCGTTACGGCAGGGTCTGGCGGTCGACCGCGCCGTTCCGGCAGGCCGCGGTGCTGCTGGCCCCGTACGACCTCGACCGGGCCCTGCGGCTGTGGCAGCACGCATGGGACATCGAATGCGACGACCGGGGCGCGGACGCGCCCGAGTTCCTGAAGCCGCCGGACGCGGTCTACTCCGCGGCCGCGGCGGCCGAGGAGGACACGGCCCGGGCGGCCGCCCTCATCGGCCTGATCGGCGCCGACGCGGCCGGGACCCTCCCGTCGCACGTCGGTACCGCCAACGACCGGCCGAGCGCCTACCTGGACCTGGCGGCCCGTGCCGCGGCCACCGAGGTGCCCGGTCTGCTCCGGCTGGCCGAGCAGGCGCTGGCCTCCGCCCGGCAGACCACCCGGCTGCTCGCCCTCGGCCGGCTGGCGGCTGCCTGGGCCCCGTACGACCTGACGGAGGCGGAGCGGATCCTCACCGCCCTGAGGGACGAGTCGGGCCCGGAGCACCTGACGTCCTTCGGCTTCGCCGGAGGGCTGGTCGACGCGGTGGCCGAGATCGCGGGGCCCTTCCCGGCGACGGCCCGCCACCTGCTGGAACGCATCCTGCGGGATCCCGTGAACGAGGAAACCAGCCGGGTGCGCCTGCACCTGGCCAGGCTGATGGCCGCCTACGGCGATACGGAACGGGCGCGCGACCTCATCGACAGCGTACAAGTGCTCTGGTACGAGGGCGCACGTGCCAGCGCCGCCCTCGCCACCTTCGACCGGGACGGCGCACTGCGGCTGCTGGAGCGCGCCTACGACCGTCTCCCGCCCGCCGACGACCCCGACCAGCACAGCCTGCGCCAGGCCCATCTCCGGAATGTGGTCCTGGAGATGATCGAGCACGACCGGCACCGGGCGGCCCGACTGGCACGCGAACTGACCGACGTCACCTGGGGCGGCTTCGAATACGACCGGTACTCGACCCTGGTCCGCATCGCCCACGCATCCCTGGACCACGGTGACTCCGAGCACGCGCAGGAGCTGCTGGCCGAGTGCCTGCACGCCGTCGAGACCCCCCCGCCGCTGGCCGGCGGCAAGCCGTTCGGCTTCTACCGGCCCGCCACCGGCGCCCCCGCCATGCCGATCGGGGAGACCTACCTCCGCGCGCTGAGTGCCAACTACAACAGCTCCCACGAATGGGCCGCGCGCGCCAACTCCTACTTCCACCGGAATCCCGCCGACGTGCTGCGCGCGGTCTCACTGGGCCCCTACAACTGGGGCCGCACCGCCCGGATCCTCGCCGAGGCCCTCGCCGACCGCGACCTGCCCCGCGCCGTCGCCGTCGTCGACGGACTCACCGATCAGGACGAGCACACGATCGGCCTGGCCGGCCTCCTGCGCTGCGCCGCCCTGGGGGAGCGGCCGGAGGCACAGGCGCTCTCGCTCCGGCTCGACGAGGCACTCGCCGCCCTCCCCGCCTACGAGTGGCTGGCCCCCGGCGACCACGACGACAAGGCCTGGGCCTACGGGCGGCCCGACCACCGCGTACGGTTCGAGGCCGCCGTGCGGATCGCTCCGTTCCGGCCGGAGGCGGCAAAGCTCGTCGAGGGCACCCCGTTCCTGTCGCTCATCCTCCAGCTGACCCACACCACGTGGGCCTCGCAGACCTACGCGGACGGCGTGCTCGGCAGGGGCCGCCACCTGCCCGAGGCCCAGGCCGTCCACGAGCAGACGATCGGTCCCGCCTGGCTGCCGGACAACCACCACCTCCTGATCGACCTGACCCGGGCGGCCGCCGCCTTCCACGAGCACCGGGCCGCCGCCGGCCGGCCCGCCCGCCCCCGCCCTGCACAGCCTCCGATGGTGCTCCAGCAGTCGATCTACGCCGCCGCCGCGGAAGCGGTGACACCGGCCGGCTGCCAGAGTCCGACCCCGGCCGCCTGCGCCAGGATCCGCGACCTGCTCACCGAGGGGCTGGTGGTCGCCGCCGCCCAGCTGACGGCATTCGCCGCGGAGGTCCACCCCGACGCCGGCGGCCAACTGCGCTCCCTGGCCGCGGAAGTGATCGCCGCGACGGCGCGGACCACGCCCATGACCCGCGTCGACGCACTCGCCCGCCTCGCGCTCTCACCGGCCCTCGCCGACCTGGTGGATCCCGCGGACGTGCTCCGCGAGACCACCCGACCCGGCGTGCGGACCACCGGACAGCCGTGGGTGCACGGCCAGGTCCGGCTCCTGTTGTTCCCCGCCCTCCTGACCCGGTCTCCCGCGGTCGCGCTGCGCCAGTTCCATGACGCCCTCGCCGACAGCTGGGAGGACGCCATGGCGCTGCTGGAACACGCCGCCGACGAAATCCTCGACGCCCTCGGCCCCGACGCCGTCACGATCCTGCACACCGCGATCAGGCGGGCCCTGAGCTGCACCTCGCCCGACGGCGCGGCACCCGAGAGCGTGGACGGCCTCCGTCTGGCGACGCGGTGAGCGGCTTACACAGCGGCTGACCGCCGAGCGGCCGCCGCTCAGATGCCGGCCACCGCTCGCCGGGGAAGCGGGGCCGGCCGGTCCTGCTCGAAGGTGCGGAGCAGGTCGGCCGCGACGCTCACCGCGATCGTGGCGGGTTCCTTGCCGGTGATCCCGGCCACCCCGATCGGGGTCTTGATCCGGTCGATGGTCTCGTCGCCGTGGCCGCCCTCGACGGCCAGGCGCTGCCGGAACCGCGCCCATTTCGCGGACGAGCCGATCAGGCCGATCGAGCCCAGGTCCTCGGTTCGCAGGGCGGCGTCGCACAGCGCGGCGTCCTCGGCGTGATCGTGGGTCATGATCAGGACGTGGGCGCCGGGCGGCAGCTCGGCGAGCACCTCCTCCGGAAGCAGCGGCGTGTGGTGCACGTGGATCTGGGCCACGGAGTCCGCGAGGACGCCCAGCCGTTCGTCGGTGAGCATGTCGGGGCGGCTGTCGGTCAGGTGCAGGTCGAGGTTGTGCCGGGCCAGGATGCGGGCCAGCTCCAGTCCGACGTGCCCGACGCCGAAGATCGCCACCGCTTGGACCACCGGGAGCGGTTCGAGCAGCACGGTGACGGCTCCGCCGCAGCACTGCACGCCGTGCCGGCCGGTGACCTTGTCGTTCAGCGCGAAGTCCATCAGTTCCGGCTCGGGATCGGGCGTCGCGGTCAGCTCGCGCGCCCGATCGATGGCGACGGCCTCGATGTTGCCACCGCCGATCGACCCCCACGTCTCGGTGCGACCCACGACGAGTTTGGCACCGGCCCGGCGGGGCGCATGGCCGCGCACGGTCGCGACGGTCACGAGCACCCCGGGTTCCCGGCGTGCCCGCAACCGTGCGACCGCGGCCACCCAGCTCATGTCAGGCATGGCTCAAGGTACTTGCGTCGGCGGGGACCGCGCTGCCGGCGGGCGCCTGCCCGTCGTCCCCGCCCCCACGAGCTGCTTCGATCGCCCAGTACACCGCCTCGGGCGTCGCGGGGGAGGCGAGTTCCACGCCGACCCCGCCGGGCCCGAACGCCGCGGCGGCCTGCCGCAAGGCCTCCCGCACCGAGAAGGCCAGCATCAGCGGAGGCTCACCGACCGCCTTGGAGCCGTAGACCGCGCCCTCCTCCGTGGCGTTCTCCAGCAGCCTGACGTTGAACTCCTCGGGCATCTCCGAGAAGCTCGGCAGCTTGTAGGTGCTCGCCGCCTGGGTCAGCAGCCGGCCCCGGTTCGGCCCGTCACCGGCGTCCCACCGCAGGTCCTCGAGCGTCAACCAGCCCGCGCCCTGCACGAAACCGCCCTCGACCTGACCGATGTCGATCATCGGGGAGAGGCTGTCGCCGACGTCGTGCACGATGTCCACCCGGCGGATCCGGTACGCGCCGGTGAAACCGTCGACCTCCACCTCGGCCGCGGCGGCCCCGTAGGAGAAGTACTTGAACGGCGAGCCCCGGAACACCTTCGCGTCCCAGTGCAGGCCCTCGGTCCGGTAGAAACCGGCGGCGGACAGCTGGACCCGCTGGAAGTACGCGGTGCGCACCAGGTCGTTCCAGGCCAGCTCCTTGTCGCTGCCGAGGACGCGCGCGACGCCGTCGACGATGCGCACGTCCGAGGCGTTCGCACCCAGCTGGGTGCCGGCCACCCCGAGCAGCCGCTCGCGGATCTGCTCGCAGGCGTTCTTGACCGCGGCGCCGTTGAGGTCCGCTCCCGCACTGGCCGCGGTGGCGGAGGTGTTGGGCACCTTGTCCGTGCGGGTCGGGGCCAGCCGCACCTTGTGCAGCGGAATGCCCAGCGTGGTCGCGGCCACCTGGAGCATCTTGGTGTGCAGGCCCTGCCCCATCTCGGTGCCGCCGTGGTTGATCAGGACCGAGCCGTCCTTGTAGACCAGGACCAGGGCGCCGGCCTGGTTGAAGGCGGTCAGGTTGAAGGAGATCCCGAACTTGATCCCGGTGACCGCGAGCGCCCGCTTGGTGTGCGGGTGCGCGGCGTTGAAGGCCTCGATGGCGAGTCTGCGATCGGCGACGGCGGCGTCGTCGTGGACCTGCCGCCAGACGGTCGAGATCCGCTCGGGGTGCAGGACCGGCTGCCCGTACGGCGTGGACTGGCCCTGCCGGTAGAAGTTGCGTTCGCGCAGCTCCGACGGATCCAGGCCGAGCAGCGGCGCGCACCGGCCCAGGATGTCCTCGATGACCAGCATGCCCTGCGGTCCGCCGAAGCCGCGGAAGGCGGTGTTGGAGACCTTGTTGGTCCTGGCGATGCGGCCGGCGATGCGGGCGTTGGGAATCCAGTAGGTGTTGTCGATGTGGCACATCGCCCGCGCCACCACCGGCTCGGACAGGTCCAGGCTCCAGCCGCCGTCCGCGGTCAGGGTCGCGTCCAGGGCCCGGATCCGGCCCTCGGCGTCGAAGCCGATCTTCCAGGTGGCGTGGAACCCGTGGCGCTTGCCGGACATGGTCAGGTCCTGGGTCCGGTTGAGCCGGACCCGCACCGGCCTGCCGGTCAGCCGGGCGCCGAGCGCGGCGACGGCCGCGAACCCGTGCGGCTGCATCTCCTTGCCGCCGAAGCCGCCGCCCATCCTCAGGCACTGCACGGTCACCTCGTGGCTGTGCAGGCCGAGGACGTGCGCGACGATCTCCTGGGTCTCCGACGGATGCTGGGTGCTGCTCTGGACGAACATCTGCCCGTTCTCGTCGACGTGGGCCAGCGCCGCGTGCGTCTCGAGGTAGAAGTGCTCCTGGTCGGAGAACTGGAACTCGCCGGTGAACACGTGCGCGGACTCGCCGAAGCCGGCGTCGACGTCGCCGGTCAGCATCACGGGCCGGGCGCCGTGGAAACTGCCGGCCGCGATGGCTTCCCGCAATGTGATCAGGGAGGGCTTCTCGTCGAGGTCCACCTCGACGGCCGCCGCGCCGAGCCGGGCCGCCTCCAGGGTCTCGCCGAGCACCCAGGCCACGGCGTGGCCGTGGAACATGACCTCGTCGGGGAAGAGCGGCTCGTCGTGCTTCATCCCGGCGTCGTTGACGCCGGGCACGTCGGCACCGGTCAGTACGCGGACCACACCGGGTACGGCGTACGCGGGCCCGGTGCGCAGCGCGGTGATCCTGCCGTGCGCCTTCATGACCTGCACCGGGTGCGCGTGCAGCACGTCCTTGGTGCGGTGGACCAGGTCGTCGGTGTAGAGCGCGGCCCCGGTGACGTGCAGGGTGGCACTCTCGTGCGGCATCGAGACGCCGACGACGGGCTTCTCGGGACGGTCGGACAGGTGGCTCATGCCGATACCGCCTCAGTGGTCCGTGCGTACAGCTTGAGCAGGCTCTGCCCCAGCATCGCGGAGCGGTATCCGGCGCTCGCCCGGTGATCGTCCATCGGGGTGCCTTCGGCCCGGAGCACCCGGGCCGCGGCCGCGGCGGTCTCCGCCGTCCACGGCCGGCCCTCCAGGGCCGCCTCGGCGGCGAGGGCGCGGACGGGGGTGGCGGCCACGCCGCCCAGGCCGATGCGTGCCTTGCGGACGGTCCCGTCCTCGATGTCGAGGGCGAAGGCGACGGCCACGCTGGAGATGTCGTCGAAGCGCCGCTTGGCGATCTTGTGGAAGGCGGTGACCGGCGACAGCGGCAGCGGGATGCGCACCGAGCGGATCAGCTCGCCGGGACGGCGCACGCTCTGCCGGTAGCCGGTGAAGTAGTCGGCGAGGGGGACCTCGCGCTCGCCGTCGGCGTCGGCGAGCACCACCGACGCCTCCAGTGCGAGCAGGACCGGTGGGCTGTCACCGATGGGGGAGCCGGTCCCCAGGTTGCCGCCGAGGGTCGCACTGTTGCGGATGAGCCGGGACGCGAACTGCGGGAAGAGCTCAGCGAGCAGCGGGACCCGGCCGTCGAGCCGGCGTTCGATCTCCGTGAGCGTCTGCGCCGCCCCGATCTCGATGTGGTCGGACTCGACGTGCAGCGCCCGGAGTTCGGGCAGGCGGTCGACCGCGACCACGTACTTCTCGCGGCGCGCGCGGATGTTCACCTCCACACCCCAGTCGGTGCTTCCGGCCACCACTGTCGCGCCGGGTCGCTCGCGCAGCAGGTGCAGCGCTTCGGCGAGGGTGCCCGGCCGCAGGAACGTGCTGTCGCCGTGGGTGTAGGCGGTGGCGACCGGTTCGGGCGGGGACTGCTCGCGCCGCAGCGCCAGGGCGTCGTCCCCGGTGGGCGTACCGACGGCGAAGGCGGCGTCGCGGATCGGGCGGTAGCCGGTGCAGCGGCACAGGTTCCCGCTCAGCGCGTGGAGGTCGAAACCGTTCGGACCGTGCTCGGGATCGGCGCCGTCGGCCGGGTCGGCGTGGGCGCAGCGGTCGGGCCGGTAGTACTCGGCGGCCATGCTGCAGATGAATCCCGGTGTGCAGTACCCGCATTGGGAGCCGCCGCGGACGGCCATCTCCTCCTGTACGGGGTGCAGGGTGGCGGGCGTGCCGGACTCGCCGCCGGTGGCGAGTCCCTCCGAGGTGATGACCTCCTGGCCGTCGAGCGCGGCGACGGGGACCAGGCAGGCGTTGACCGCCACCCAGTCGGTGGGCCTGTTCACTCCGGGGCGGGCGACCATGACCGAGCAGGCGCCGCATTCACCCTCGGCGCAGCCCTCCTTGGTGCCGGTCAGGCCGCGTTCACGGAGGAAGTCCAGCACCGTGGTGTGGGTCGGGGCCGGTGCGATCGGTGTTTCTTTCCCGTTGACCGTGATCCGCGCCGCTACCACGGCAGGTCCTCATTTCGGCGCGCGATCGACATGACTATCCTGGTCGCCATTTCAGGTGCTTTCTCTTACGGCGGTCGCGGCTCGGGATGTCGGAGCGCGACGCAGCGGCACGCCGAGGCGTGCTGCGGGTGGTGACAGGGACGAGAAGGTGCCGGGGCCGCGGACGGGCACGCCGGAAAGGGGCTGCTCAGCAGCCGTGCGCTATACGACCCGGAGCCCAGGCGATCCGGTGTGCGGGGCGAAGCAGTTCGGAGACGGTCGACATCCGGCTTCGCCTCCTTCCGGCAGCTCACGAGTGGGTGCGGTCGAAGTTACGTTGCACCGGGTTCTCCGGTCAAGCGATCGTGGGTGGATTCCACGAAGGCCGGAGGTGCCCCGGGGCCGGTTTTCGTACGGTGCACCAGTGGTGCCCGGGTGCCCCCGCCCGATCCGGGGAGCGGTCCGTCGACGCGGGCACCGCCCTGCCTTGCCCCGTCGATAAGGTCTGGGGCCGGACACGAGGGCCGGGGAGTGGTGGGGTGGGCATGAGGATTCATCGTCCGGGTCGGCCGGAGGACCTTCCGGAGGTGGGTGTGCTGTGGGCACGCTGGGCAGCGCTCGCCGTGGCCACCTGGGATGCCGAGGAGGAGAAGGAGCGCTTCCGGTCGGGGTATTGGGTCGGCGACACCGGCACGGGCACGGGCACGGAGGCGGGGGCGGGCACCGGTACGGGCGCCGATATCGACGGCGACCTGCGCTACGACGACGGGGCGTGCAGCCGGTGGGCGCTGATCCGGTCGGGCGGGGGCCGCGCCGTTCTCTTCGGCCAGGACGACTCCGCCGAGGTCGGGCGGTACCGGCCGCCGATCGATCTTCTCGCCGGGGCGCCCGGCTGGGTGAACCACGAGCTCCTGCGCGACCGTATGGAGCAGGGCAGGGTGGAGTGCGTCTACTGGTTCGAGAACGGTTCCTGGCACCGTGCGCCGTACCCCGACGACCTGCACGACGACGGGCTCGACTGCGGCATCGGGCATCTGACCTCGCGCGACCACGCCGTCGAGGCGATCTGTGCGCTGTTCGAGTTCGACGAGGACTGCGAAGGCGCGGTGGAGGCCTGCGAGCGGTTCTTCGAGCACGCGGAGCGGGGCACCGTCACCGAGCGGGTCGTGCGTTCCTTCGCCGATGAGGTCTTCCGGATCCAGACCGCGTACGAACTGCTCTGGCCGAGACTGCCGGTCGCCCGGTCGCAGGCGGACCTTGCCGCGATGACCGCCCTGGTCCACTGGGGGTGACGCCGTCGGGTGCGGCGCCGAGGTGACCGGGACTGCCGCCCCCCATGCGATGACCGTACGGTCCACCGGTCCACCGGTCCGCCGTGCGCAGGGCGGGGGTCAGGACCTGTCGGCCCCGGCGTGATCTGCCGTCAGGCGCCCCGCGCCGTCGGCGGCCGCCGGACCTCGGCCCGTGCTGTGCGCCTGCGGTCCCGACTGCCTGAGTTCGGCGAGGAGTTCGCTCTGACCCACCAGGAGTTCGGTCAGGATGCGGCGGGCCGCGCGCAGCAGGTCGGCCACGTCGCCGCCGGCCAGTGCGTAACTGACGGTCGCTCCGTCGCGGATGGACACGACGATGCCGGAGCGGCGCAGGACCGCCAGCTGCTGAGAGAGGTTGGACGCCTCGACATCGATCGCGGCGAGGAGGTCGCGTACGGGTACGGGGCCGTTCTGCAGGAGTTCCAGGACGCGGATGCGGACGGGGTGTCCGAGCATGCGGAAGAACTCGGCCTTCGCCTGGTAGAGGGGTACCTGCATTCCCATGAGTGCTCCTGCTGTTGCTTCAAACCGTGTTGGGGGCGCGGGGCTTCCGGTCGGCCGACCTCCCATACGTTCGTACGGACGGGCCCACGCACGCCCGGGTATGACCTGTTTCAGATGTGCCGGATTGAAGAATTCTTCAACTCGTGGGCATGCGTGGGCGCGGAATTTCCGGTGTCAGAGATCCAGGTCGGACTCGATGCGCTTGAGCTGGTGCCGCGCCATGGCCAGGTTCGACTTGGCCTTGTCCAGGACGAGGTACAGGAAGAGGCCGCCGTTCCCGCGGCCCTTGAGGAGCCGGATCAGGTGGTAGTGGCCGCCGAGGGTGATCAGGATGTCCTCGATCTCGTCCTGCAGGCCCAGCATCTCCATGGTGCGCAACTTCGCGCGGATCACATCGGTATTGCCCGCGGCGGCGACCGTGAGGTCGAGGTCCTTCCCACCGCCGAGGGTACCCAGTGCCATACCGCTGGTGTAGTCCACCAGGGCGGCCCCCACCGCGCCTTCGATCGAGGTCATCGTCTCCTTCAAAGAGACCTCAACGTTCGCCATCGTCACTCGCTCCCTTGCCTTTTGCGGTCCCCGTCCGGTGCTCGGTGCTCGCAGGCGCCGGACAGCTGGTGATCCCGAAGCTACCGAGCGTGCGCGGCGATGTGGGGGGAACGGGGGATTGCGTGGAATGTCCATGCAGTCCCGACGGGTGCGGGTCAGCACCCGCGGCGAGGGGTGCGGTGCGGGGCGCACCCACCTGCGAAGTGTGCGTTCACACGCATCTCATTGCAACAGCGGACCTCGGTCGGTCGTTGCGTTCAGCTGCATTTTCATTGCAACGGAGCGCTAGTACCCCTTGTTTTGTAGGCTCAATTGACCTTCTTGATCTTTGGCTGTTCCGTGAACGCAATGTACTGTCGCTGACGTTCAGCAATTGCTGAACGTCATGACGGTGCACAGGGGGTTCGTGATGGGACAGGGACGCGACGGCTTCTCCGAAGCGGGACTGCGCAGGCTGCGCGAGATGCTGACACGGCACGTCGAATCGGGGAGGATCCCCGGGCTCGTCGCCCTCGTCGGCCGGGGCGAAGAGACGCACGTCGAAGCGATCGGGACGATGCGCCACGACGGCGGTGGCGGACCGATGCGCCGGGACACGATCTTCCGCATGGCGTCCACCTCCAAGCCGGTCACGATGGCGGCGGCGATGGTCCTGCTCGACGAGTGCAGGCTGCGCCTCGACGATCCGGTGGACCCGTGGCTGCCCGAACTCGCCGACCGCCGGGTGCTGAAGCGGATCGACGGCCCGCTGGACGACACCGTGCCCGCACGGCGGCCGATCACCGTCCGGGACCTGGTGACCTCCACCTTCGGGCTCGGCATCGACCTGACGGCACTGGGCTCTCCCCTCATGAACGCGATCTTCGAGGGGGGCGTCTTCAGCCAGGGCGCCAAGCCGCTGCCCGAGCCGGATGCGTGGATGCGTGACCTCGGCGCGCTGCCCCTGATGCGGCAGCCGGGCGAGCACTGGCAGTACCACCTCAGCCACGACGTGCTCGGCGTGCTCGTCGCACGGGTCACGGGCCGGCCGTTCGAGACGTTCCTGCGCGAGCGCGTACTCGAACCGCTGGGGATGAAGGACACCGGCTTCCACGTGCCCGCCGACAAGATCGACCGGCTGCCGCCCAGTTACGCGCCCCACCCGCAGACCGGGGAGTTCACCGTGTGGGACGAGGCGGTGGGCGGGCAGTACAGCGCACCTCCGGCGTTCCAGGCGGGCGGCGGCGGACTGGTCTCCACCGCCGACGACTACCACGCCTACTTCCGCATGCTGCTGAACCGGGGCATGCACGGCACGGAACGGATCCTGTCCCGGCCCGCCGTCGAGCTGATGACCACCAACCGCCTCACGCCCGAGCAGGAGGCCCACCGATCCGCCCTTGCCCGCAACGCCGTTCACATCTCGTTCGGCCAGGGGCAGCAGGGCGGCTGGGGGTTGGGGATGGCGGTGCGCACCTACCGCGGGGACTACGCGCCCGTGGGCCAGTTCGGCTGGGACGGTGGAACCGGTACCTCGGCCTACGCCGACCCGGAGAACCGGCTCACCGGAATCCTGCTCACCCAGGTCGGACTGTCCGTCCCGGATCCGGCGCGGCTCGTCCACGACTTCTGGACCACGCTCTACCAGGCGATCGACGACTGATACCGAACCACTCCGCGGCGCCCCTCACCCCCGGTGCGGCGGCACGGGCCTCACCGTCGTGCCCCGCCACCGACCTGTCACCGGGCAGGCGGCACCGCGGGGCGTTCCGTCGGCCGTTCGGCGCCCGCCGGGTCGTACGTGTCCTCCCGCCCGGCCCGGGGCCGGGCCATCAGCCGGGCCAGACGGCTGCGGGCCTCCAGGTCGGCACAGAACTCCGCGGCGCCGGTCGAGGGCGTCCTCATCGTGATGTCGACCTTGCCCGCCATGTCCACCAGACAGGTCGGCTGGCGCCGCAGCCCCATGACCAACAGCGCCGTCCGGCTGCGGCGGCTGCGCGCACGCAGCGAGGAGATGAAGTGGAGAGCGGCCGTGTCCATGAAGCTGACACCGCCCATGTCCACGACGACCGCCGAGTCGGGCGGCAGGGTGTGCAGCAGCAGACTCAGGTCCCGCCGCACCGTCACGTCGATCTCGCCGGCCAGTGTGACGAGGAGGGTGCCGCCACCGAGCGGTACCACGGTCGCCTCGAAGGATTCCATGGCGTCCTCCCTGGGCCGAGTGGCTCGCGCCGCCCCTTTTCCCGGGCACTGCACGCACGGCGACGGAGCCGTGCCGAACGGACAGGGCAGCCGGCCCCGTCCATGTACCTATGTGATAGACCCGGGACCCCGCCGAGCGCAAGCGCACCCGCAGGCCGCTGCCGCGGGTCCCGAGGAGTGAGCGCAGGGGTGGCGGGTAGCCGCCGGGTAGTCGTGCTTGCGCCTGCGCGCCGGGCCGGTCGGCCCGGCGCTTCGGCAGGCGTGGCGGCTTCGAGGAGGTGCGCACCATGTCCGCAGCCAACCCGGCGTCCGCAGCCAACCCGGCTCCCCGCCCGGCGCCCGATCCGGATCCGCGCCGGCGGACCGTACCCGGCAGTCCGGCCGGACGCGCGGTCCCGCCGGGCGAAACCCCGCCCGGGGAGTCGAGCACCGGCTCCGGGGCGGGCCCGTACCGGCCCCTCTCACGCGGCTGGGCCATGGGCCCCCTCGTGCTGATCTGCCTGCTCGCCCTGGTGTGCGCCCTGTTCTTCCTCGCCTACGCCATCGTGCTGGACCTCTGACGGTCCCGGCCGCCCGGCCCGGGCCGGGCGGCCGCAGCGGTGACGCGGGCGGGAGGCGCTGCCGCCCAGGCCGCCGCCTAGGCCGCCGTCTCGGCCGTCGCCGACAGGGCGGCCACGGCCACGGAGGTGGTGGGGTGTACGTCCGGGCTCTGGGTGCCGTCGCCGATTCCGAGGGCGCGGAGGGCTTCCGTGCTCCGAGTGACCACGGCCGCCGTCGTGCCCGCGTCGCGGCAGATGCGGATCGCCCGTGAGACGGTGCTCACCGCCGAGGGGCTCAGTGCGCCGTCGGTCAGTTCGAGCACGACCGGTGAGGACCGGTGGGAGGACAGAAGGCGGTCGATCGCCGACGCGGTCGTGGCGCGCCGGTCTATGTCGAGATCGGCCTGCAGTCGGATGATCAGCACACCTCGGTCGGTCACCTTGACGGGCAGCACGGACACTCCTTCGCTACGTGACGCACACCTGCTGGGTACCGTTCGCCTGCCCGGCCCCGGCGGTTGTATGCGGACGGATGGCGAGGGCGGGCCGGGGGTAATGTGGATCTCGTACCTCTGGGGACAGGGGGATCGCCCCGTCACCCGCCGTGGGTGCGGACGGGGTCCCGCCGATCCGTGTGAGCGCCGTATTTCCGGGGAGTGGCCAGGAGAGCACACGGTGTGAAGGAGGACAGGCCCATGAGCGAGACCAGTGCCCGCGGCGACGACGTCTACCAGCCGCAGCCGGAGGACGAGCCCTCCGAACTGCAGCCCGACATGGACGACAGCCTCGGCGAGCCCGGTACGGACGCCCTGCTCGACCAGGGGTACTCGCCGCCCGAGCGGCCCCACGCGAGGGAACGGGACGACACCACCTGTGAGGGGCAACGGCGGGGGGAGAGCCTCGACGATCGCCTGGCCAGGGAACTGCCCGAGCAGGAAGCCATCACGGGGGACGGCATCGGGGACCTGGCCGACGGCGAGGGCGAACCGGTGGACGCGCAGGCGGGCGGCCCGCGCGCCGGCCGGCTGGCCCCGGTCGCCTCCTCGCCGCACGGGAGCTCCGTCCTCGCCCACGACGTGGGGATCGACGCGGGAGCCGCCTCGGCCGAGGAAGCCGCCATGCACGTCATCGAGGACGTGGAGGAGGACGATTCCTGGGATGTACGTTGACCCGGAATCGAAGAGGGGCGGGCAGATACATGGGCAGTGACCTGCGGCGTGCCGCTGTGGCGGCGCTCGGCGAACTCGGGCGGAGCGACGACTGGCGCGACCGGGCGGATGCCGGTCACGGGCCGGCCGCTTTCGCCGAGATGCCGGAGGCCGTCGGGCCCCTGCTGGAGCTCGTGCTCGGCCCCGGCGACACCTTCGTCACCCGGCGCACCGCCGAGAGCCTGCTCCGGCGGGTGGACCGGTCAGGGCTGTCGATCGTCGCGTCCGCGATGGCGGTGGCCGATGCGAACTGCAGCGATGGGATCCACACCGCGGTCCTCGACGTCTTCGGCATCTTCGCCACCGACCTGGACGAGGCGCTGCGGCTCTGCGAGGAGCTGGCGCAGGACGGCGACGACCGCATCGCCCGGGGGGCCCGTGAGTTGCACGAGGACCTGACGGCGATCGATCCCGTCCTGCGCCCCGTACAGCCCGACCGGGCCGTTTCCCCCTGACGGCTTCCTCCTGACGGCGCCGAGGGCTCGGCTCAGGGGTTGGGATGGCCCTGGTTCGGGTCGTCCTCGGGGGTCTGCCAGGAGCCGCTGCGCGGTTGCGGGGTCGGGCCGACCGGGGAACGGCGGCGGGCGGCGCGTCGGCTGCCCCACCAGAAGGCGGCGACGAGCAGGGCCGCGATCACCACGCCGACGAGGATGAGCAGCAGGGACGGGGTTCCTTCGGCGGCCAGCACAGTTGCGAGGTTCATGGTCGGCGCCTACCCCGGATCGTCCTCTCCGTGCATCGGGAGGGGGCCGGGAATTCCTGCGCATACCAGGGGGGCGTATCCGGCTGTTCTCCTGGCTTCGTCGGCGAAGAACGGCAGGTCGACGTGCGTTGCGGCTCGACTACGCTGGCGGAGCCGTCACACGTGAACGAAGGACGCATATGGCTCGCCCCTACGCCCCCGGACCCAAACAGTTCGTCTTCGCCGTCGGTGATGGCAACGACCAACAGGTCTCCGTGGGCGACCCTCAGGAAGCCTACGTGGCGTTCTCCGCGTTCTTCCGTGGTCGGGAATCCGACACCTACACCATCAATGACGAACCGTCGGGGCAGAGTTTGGTCCTCATGCCCGGGCAAGGTGTGATCTCCCGGATCAAAACCGCGGACCAACCCCGGTCGGAATACCTCCAGGTCGGCAGGGGCAATCGCTATCTTCCGAGCGCGATGCTGTTCTTCGAGAACGGATACGCCGGACTCGACCGCTTCGGCCAGTGGTTCTCCGACCTTGCCGACCTCGACGCGTCACCGGAGACTCGCGGTGCCGCCCGCGCCGCCACGATCACGACGGAAAGAGCGGCGATCGAAGAGGTCGCCCGGATCTGGGCGGATTCGGGATACGTGGACCCGAGCGACCAGTACTACGTCTTCTTCGACTCGCACGGTGCCGACGACGACCGAGCCGAACGGGCCGCACTGCTCAAGCTGATCGAGTTCCTCGGTCTCGAACGAGTCGACGCCCCGGCCGGGGCCGCCGGGGGCGAAGTGTGGGTGCGCACTGACACCCGCCTCGACACCGAATTCGCACGGTGGTCGTGAACGGATGAACGACGTCGTCTTCACGCGCACGAGCGGCTGGATTCCGAGCGTGGTCCGCGAGGACGGCGAGCTGAGGCTGATGCTCGGTGCCGGGGCCGACGCCAACCACGAGCCCCGCACGTTCACGTTCTCGATCAGCGAAGCCCATCTTGCGGTGATCCGGGGGGACCTGGCCAGACACCTGCTGCTGTGGAGTGCGGTCCTGTCGCTGTGCGACGCCGCCGGAACCCGGGGCCGGCTCGACGAGAACGCTGCCGTCGCGCTCCTGGACCCGGCCCTCCTTGCCGCGCCCGCGGACGTCGACGCGCTCTTCCGGCGCATCCGGTGGGACAGGAGCCGGCTCATCGCCCACGGGGCCGACATCGGCCTGCTCGAGCGCGGTCAGGTGTGTGCGGCGATGCGCACGGCGACAGAGACGCCGGACGGGAAACGGGCTCAGGAGTACCGCGCGGACCGCCGTCGCGCCGAGCGCGGAGCGGTACTCGGTCCACTCGACGCCGCAATTCTGAGGTACACGGGCCAGTACCTGCACGGCGCGACCGTTCCGAGGCGGATGCCCGACGCCGTCGACCCCGCGCTGCTGCCCCGGGTCATGCGGGTGATCGCCACTGCGGAGCAGGCGTCCGCCGGGATGCGGATCGGCCGCGATCCGCGAAGGGGGAAGCGCGCCACGGACCGGCGCGACTGGGATCGGATGACGACGGCGGTCGAAGCGGCCGTGCGCCGTGCACACCCCGAGCTCGCCGATGACGCGGTGCGTACCGTGAGCGTCCTGATGTGCTCGGAGGCCGCGGACCGCTCCAGGAACACACCCATGGAGGACGACGAGGAGGCTGCCGGCCACCGCGCCGACCTCGGCGGGAGTGCGCGGAAGACGGCCCTGTCGTTCACCGACGACAAGGGCGTCGAGAAGAAGTGGCTGCGGGACGGTCCCCGCACTGCCGCCGCGGAGTTCTGGGAGTTCGTCGCCGATCGCTCTGCCGGGGACAACGAAGTGTTCACCATCGAGGACGAGGAGATGGGCGAAGGGATCCAGCTCCACTTCTACGCGGACTCCATCGCCCGGGTCACGACGCTGCGCGAGGGTGTGGGCGGGGCGGATCCCGAGTACCGGGTCGAGTACAGCCTGGTCGACGGAATCGGCGGCTACCGGAACCTGGTGAGCGCCTTCGTCCGCGGCGGCTGCGCGGCACTCGAACAGTACGGTCCCTGGATGCCGGATGTCGCCGAGTTCGAGCGCGCGCGCCGCCGACGCAACGCCCGGTAGCACCCCATCGAGCCCCGCGCACGGCGCACCGCACGTGAGCGAGGGCGTTCAGTGGCGGTGCAGGGTGTGCAGGGCTTCGAGGAGGACCTTGGGGTCGTGTGCGCCCTTGTGGACCGGCGGTGGCTGCCGGTCCAGGTGGAGCAGGCGTGCCACGGCGGTCCAGGCGGTCCGTACCGAGTACTCGACGGTGAACACCACGTCGTCGGGGACTTCGGCGTACTGGCCGATGAAGGCCAGGTTGGTGGATCCCGCCGGCACCACCTCGGGGCGGTCTCCGGCCTTGCGGACCAGGAACTGGCTGGTGATGTACGGCATCAGGGCCGGCCGTACGATCGCGGACTCGAGGATCTGCTCGCTCTGCGCGAGCCGCAGGTGTCCGAGCACCTCGGTCAGGATCTCCCGGCCCGTGCACTCGGCCATGGCCTTGCCCACGTGGTCGCCCGTCCGGTCGGGGAACAGGGCGTAGCCCCACCAGACGTAGGTGTCCTCGGGCTGCTCGCGGAAGTGCGGCTGGTGGTTGAGGACGATGGTGAGCAGCCAGCGGGAGTCCTTGAAGGTGATCAGCCCGCCCTTGCCTGCCTCGCTGCCGGAGAACTCCTCCATGGCCTTGAAGAAGGTCGGGTCCTTGGTGGTGACGGTGAAGGATCCCCAGGTGGAGTCCTCCGCGGAGGAGTCGAACACCGAAGGGTTGCCCAACCGGGGGTGCTTGGCCGCCAGGGTGTGCCACAGGCGCCACGAGGCGTCGGGGGCGGAGGTGTCCCGTACGGGGGCCGCGTCGGTCGATCCGAGGGTCGAGTTCGCGGTCATCGAACCGTTGGTGACGAACACCAGGTCCTCGGGCGCGACGGGGATCCGTTCGGTCGCGCCGTCGCGCGTACAGGTGAGGGCGGTCACGGTGATCGCGTCGCCGTCGGCCAACTCGGCGTCCGTGACCGTGGTGTTCAGCTCGAAGGTGACGCCGTTGCCCCGGAGCCAGGCCTGGAGCGGGCGCACGATCGAGTCGTACTGGTTGAAACGCGTCCGGTAGATGCCCGACATGGTGTCGAAGGTCTTGAACAGGTGGACGAACCGGTTGAGGTAGCGCCGGAACTCGATCGCCGAATGCCAGGGCTCGAAGGCGAAGGTCGTGCACCACATGTACCAGAAGTTGGTGGTGAAGAACTCCGGAGCGAAGCAGTCCGAGATGCGCTTGCCGTCCAGCCGGGATTCGGGGGTGGCGACGCACGCGACCAGGTCGAGCCGGTCGCGCTCCGAGAACCCCATGGAACGGGTGTCGACGCGGCGGCCCGACGCGTCGACGAGGCGGGCCTTGTCGTTCCAGGCGAAGTCCTCGTGGAAGGCGAACGTGTCCTGCGTCACCGAAATGTCCGGCGAGTCGAGGGAGGGGACGGAGCGCAGCAGGTCGTAGGTGCACTCGAAGTGCAGCTCGAACATCCGCCCGCCGCGCATGGTGTAGCCGGCCTCCGGGTCGCCCTCCGCGTCCAGGCTCCCGCCGGTGCGGTTCTGGGCTTCCAGGATCCTGATGTCCGCGCCGGCGTACCCGCCCTCCCGGATCAGCAGCGCCGCCGCCGACAGGGAAGCGATGCCCGCACCCACGAGATAGGCCTTGGCCACGATGCGTCTCCGCTCGCCGGGAGCCCCGTCGACCCCGGTCGGCCGCGCGATCACCCCGGCCAGCCCACCACCCCCGGCGGGGCGGCCGCAATCGGGGTGGGCCATTGGGTGCGGCCGGCGGTCGCCCCCTTGACCTTGACACGGTGACAAGGTCTTCACTGCCGTCCAGGAGGTGGTGGCGATGACCACGGCAGAACAGGGCGCCCATCCGGTGCGAGCACTCCGCGAACTGGAGGACAGCCGCGCGTCGGTGCGGCTCCGGGCAGCGATGGCGATCGGTTCGACCCCGGACCCCCGGTCCGTCGAGAAGCTCGTCGAACGGTGCGCGACCGAGACCGATTTCTCCGTACGCGAGATGCTGACATGGGCGCTCACCCGTCACTCGGCGTCCGTCACGGTCCCGCGGCTGATCGACGAGCTGGTGTCCGAGCGGCCGCAGGCACGGAGCCAGGCACTGCACACGTTGTCCAAGATCGGGGAACGGCGGGCGTGGCCGGCGATCACCCGGGCGCTCCTGTCCGACGCCGACGACGAGGTGGCGCGCAGCGCCTGGCGGGCGGCGGTCGTGCTCGTCCCCGAGGGCGAGGAGTCCGCACTGGCCGGAGCCTTGGCGACACAGCTCGGGCGGGGCGGGCGCGAGACGCAGCTGAGCCTCAGCCGGGCGCTGATGGCCCTCGGTGGCACCGCGTCTGCGACCCTGCGGGAGGCGGTGACGGATCTCGATCCCCGTGTGCGTCATCATGCGCTCGCGACGGAACGGCTGATGCGCGACCCGGACATCGGGTTCGAGTTCGCGATCGAGGAGGCGAAGCGCGTCGCGGTCCTGCAGGACGGGCCAGGAGGAGGAGCGTAGGCAGTGTTGATCGGTGATGTGGCCAGGCGGTCCGGGGTCAGCGCCCGCATGCTCCGGCACTACGACTCGCTGGGCCTGGTGCGGCCCACGGGACGCACCGGGTCCGGCTATCGGGAGTACTCCGGCGAGGACATCCGGCGGATCTTCCACGTCGAGAGCCTGCGGTCACTGGGGCTGTCACTGCGTGAGGTGGCGCGCGCCCTGGACGACCCGGGCTTCAGGCCCTCGGAACTCGTCGACGACCTCGTCCGCCAGACACAGGAACGCATCGCCGTCGAGACGGCCCTGCTGACACGGCTGCGCCGGATCGGCGCCGCGGAACCGGCCGAGTGGGAGGACGTACTCCAGATCGTCGCGCTCCTGCACGCGCTGGGCTCGGAGAACCCCGCAAGCCGGCAGCGCGCCGCGCTGTCCTCGGCGGAGGAGGCGGCGGTACCCGTGGAGGCACTGGTCGAGGCGGCGTTGCACGAGGAGGATCCGAACGTTGCCGGCGCCCTCCGGTGGGCCGTGGCGCAGTCGGGCGAGGCCGCGCTGGAACTGCTGGCGGAGGGCCTGGCCTCACCGGTGGCCGAGGTACGGGAGCGGGCCGTCCGGTCCATCGCCGAGATTCCGCACGAGCGCGCGGTCGCCCTGCTGGAGGGAGCGCTGCGGAGCCCCGACAGCATGGTCCGCGGGCATGCGGCCCTCACGCTCGGAGCACAAGCAGCACAAGCAACGGAGGGGGAGTGCGAAGAGCGGGGAGCGGCCGATGTGGTCCCCGCACTGGTCGAGATGATCGTCGAGGGCAGGAACGACGTCGACGCGGCCGACGCGTTGAGCGCCCTGGCGAGGCGCCCCGCGTCGGCCGATCGGATCGCCACCGCACTCGTGGGCCGCCTCGCCGACGGCCCCGACGACCTGCCCGCCCGGCGGCGGCTGACGCAGGCGCTCGCGGACGTCCCCGGCGTCACGGCGGCCCGCGCCCTCGCCGAGCTGGCGCACGACGAGGATCCCGCCGTCGCGCTGACCGCGGCGTACCTTCTCACGCTGCGCGAGGCGCGCGACCCCGACTGAACGTCCTTGCGCTCCGAGGCGGTTGCAGGACGGTGGAGTGGTTGATTCCGAAAGGGTCGGGGGCCCGGCACCGCTGCGATCCGGTCACCCTGGTGGGCCGTTCGGTGAACCGGGCATGGCCGCGACCTGGGCAGCAGGTGGGGGAGCGCCCGTCAGACCGGCCCCCGCACCGCACAGTCGCGCGATGTGATCGTATGAATACCCGGCGTGAGCTGCACGAACACCCGTCTGATCGTCGATATCCGAACCAACTGTCCGTAAAACGACCGCCAATGTGCGGTACACCTTCATCCCTGGCAGGCTCAGCCTCGCATCGGCGCTGCATAAAAGCCGCAGCGCCTCAAACAACCTTTGAATCGAAAGCGAGCCCTGTCATGCGTCACCGCTTAGCCGCCGTCTCCGCCGCCACCCTTCTCTGCCTCGCCGGCGCCACGGGCCTTGCGGAGGCGAGCCCCTCGAGCCCCACGAGCCTGTACGCCCCCTCCGCCATGGTCTTCACCATCACCCAGGGGGACAACGCAGCCACGGGCACCGTCCTGCGGGCGGCCGTCCTGAGCTGTGCCTACACCGCCGAGGGCACGCACCCCGCCCCCCGGGCCGCCTGCGACGCCCTCAACGCCACCGGCGGCGAGTTCAACCGCCTGCTGGCCGCCCCGGACCAGAACCGCGTGTGCCCGCGGCACTACAACCCCGTCACCGTCACCGCGGACGGCGTGTGGCAGGGCAGCCGCGTCGCGTGGAAGCACACCTTCTCCAACGCGTGCATGATGTCCGCGACCCTGGGCAACAACGCCCTCTACGCGTTCTGACGCCGCGCCGCCGGATTCCAGCAGCTCTCAGCGGGTGCCGGCGCGGTCCGCGACCAGTCGGATCGCCGCGATCGTGAGGTCCGGGTCGTGGAGCTGGACGTAGTGGTCGCTGCCGGTCGCCAGCAGGTGCGGGGTCTGCGGACGCAGCCCCACCAGCGCCTGTTGAGCCTTCGGCCAGGCCCGCTCCAGCTCGGCGAGCAGCTCCCTGGACATGGTGGGCGGCGCCGCGAAGGGCGCGGTCTTGCTGAGCACGGCCACCGGGACCGCCGGGAGCGGCCCGCCGCCGTCGATCGCGGTCACCCCGCCGTTGATGTCGACCTGTTCGAAGTCCGGGTCGGCGTCGAAGGGGGTCCCGGGGTGCCGGAGCGCTTCGACGTACTCCGCCCAGCGCGCTCCCATCGCTGGCCGCAGTCCGGGCCCGAGCGCATCGACCAGGACCAGCCCGCGCACCTGCTCCGGGTGCGTCTGCGCGTACCGCAGGGCGAGCATCCCGCCGAAGGAATGCCCCACCAGGAGGTAGGGCCCCGGTACGTGCCCGGCGGACAGCAGCCGCTCCAGGTCCTCGACCATCGCGGTCAGCGGCCGGGTGCCGCTCACGGGGGTGCTGCGCGTGGTGAGCGTCGGCGGCTGCGTGTAGCGGATGGTGCCGGGCCGGTCGTAGGTGCACACCCGGGTGAACGCGGCCACGCCGGGCAGCACCGCCGGGCTCCTCGGCACCGGCGGGGTGGTGTCGGTGAGCGACCACGGGTCGGAGGACTCGTGCAGCCCGGCCAGCAGGACGACGGTGGGGCTGCCGGATCCCGCGCAGTGCAGGTACAGGCTCCGCCCGCCGCCGATCTCCACCTGCCGGCCCGGGTCCCCGGACCCGCCGATCTCCACCTGCCGCCCCGGGTCCCCGGACCCGCCGGGGTCCCCGGCACCCGGGCCCGCGGCGGCCACCAGCAGGACGGCGGCCACCGCGGCTGCCAGCCTGCCGGGCACACGCCAACGCATACCCCCACCCTCCCGCTCCTCCCGCCGCCCCGCCAACCGGCCCCACCGCTCCGACTGCCTGCCCGGGGCCGCGGACCCCGACGGCCTCACCCCGCGCGCCGGCCTCATGCCGCACGGCGGCCTCACGCCGGGCGCCGGTCGTCGCCCGCGGGGTGCCAGGGGATCTCCGCCCACACCTGCTTGCCGCCGCTGAGCGGCACCGAGCCCCAGGCCGTCGCCGTCGCCTCGACGATGAGCAGCCCACGACCGCCCGTCGACTCCCAGCTCACCCAGATCGGTTTGACGGGGCTACGCGGCGAGGCGTCGTTCACGGCGATCCGCAGCCGGTCCGCCGACAGGGTCAGATCCATCCCCACCTCGCCCTGCGTGTGCGCGATCGCATTGGTGACCAGCTCGGACACGACCAGCAGGGCTTCGTCGAGGGCGTCCACCACGCCCCAGGACCGCAGCGTGCGCGCGGTGAACCGGCGTGCGTGCAGGACCGCGTTGGGAAGCCGCCACACCGTCCAGTGGCTCCGCATCGGCCGGCCGCCCGTGCCGTCGTAGCGCAGCAGCAGCAGGGCCACGTCGTCGTCGCGCCGGCCCCCGCCGACGAGCAACTCGTCGGCGACCCCTCCGGCATCGGCCGGGTCGGCCGCGGCGAGCACCTCGCACACCCGCCGCATGCCTTCCTCCATCGGCAGCCTGGCGGACTCGACCAGGCCGTCCGTCAGCAGGAGGAGCAGGGTGCCGGGGAGCAGCCCCACCTCGGTCATGGGGAACTCGGCCTCCGCGAGCACGCCCAAGGGAGGCCCACCCTCGACCACCATCTCCTCGGCGACACCGTCCGGATGGCGCAGGATCGGCGGGAGGTGGCCCGCCCGTACGACTCTGGCGATGCCCTCCTCCATGTCCAGGTCCACATACCCGCAGGTGGCGAACAGATCGGTCTCCATGCCGACGAGCAGGCGGTTGGCGCGCGCGACCACCACATCGGGCGGGTGCCCCTCCACCGCGTACGCCCGCACCGCCGTCCGCATCTGGCCCATGATGGTCGCGGCCCCCGCGCTGTGCCCCTGGACGTCCCCGATCACGAACGCGACATGACCGTCGCGCAGCGGAATGACGTCGTACCAGTCGCCGCCGACCTCCAGACCGGCGGTCGCGGGCAGGTAGCGGGCGACGGCGATCCCGCCCGGGAGCTCCGGGAGCTTCCGGGGCAGCAGGCTGCGCTGGAGCATGGTGGCGAGTTCGTGGCCTGCGTCCAGGGCGTGGGCGCGTACCAGCGCCTGCCCCACCAGCCCCGCCGTCGCGGTCAGCAGCGACCGCTCCTCCGGCCCGAACCGGTGCTCCGCGTCCCACCCCACCAGACACACCCCGACCATCCGGCCGTCGGCGGGCAGCGGTACCACCGCGAGACCACCGGGCCCGACGCCCAGAAGCCCCGGTTCGAGGGCCGCGCCCGGCGGCCACAGACTCAAATGGCCCCCGCGCAGGGCGCTCTGGAGGGTCGGGAGGTCGCTGAGTGACACGTCGGGCCACTCGGAGCGCCACTCCGAGCGCCACACCTCGGGCCAGGCGTCGGGCTCCGGAGGGGCGAGGGCGGTGACGATGAGCCGCTCGCTCTCCAGTTCGCCGACCGCGACCCGGGAGGCGCCCAGCGGTTCGCGCAGCGCGGCGACCGCCAGCCGGCTGACCTCGCGCGTCGTCGCCGCGCCCGCCAGCGTGGCGGACAGCCGCTGGACGAGGGAGACCTCGTCGGCGCTGGGGCGCAGATAGGTGGCATCGGCCACCACGCCCAGGACCCGCCGAGGTGTTCCGCCGGAGTCCACCTCCACGCGGCAGCGCAGCCCCAGCCAGCGCAGCTCGCCGTTCGGGCGGCGGATACGGAACGCCAGCTGCTGTCCGGTGGCTGCCAGCCGGTCCGGCTCCACGATCGCCATCAGCGCGGGCATGTCGTCGGGGACGGCGCAGGCCAGCAGGGTTTCCACCTGCCCGTCGAACTGCTCGGGAGGCAGCCCGATCAGTTCCAGCACGTGCGCGTGGGCCTCCATCCGACCGGTGCCCAGCTCCAGGATGAACGCGCCGCCCTGATCGGGTACGAGGGACTGGCTCAGATGTGCCTGCGGGGCCGGGGGCCTGCGTCCGGTGAAGCGCGCGGCGACCGATTCGAGCCCGGCGGCCACCTGGTCGGCGTAGAGCTCCAGCAGGCTGCGGTCGTCGGCGCTGAAGCCGTCCCCGGCCTGCCCGGCGACGACCAGGCAGCCGAGCTCCTGCGCGCCGTGTCCCAGGGGCAGCGCGCCCAGCGAGATACGGGCCGGCGACTCGGGGGCACCGTCCCGGACCCGGGTGGGGATGTGGTGGGGGTCCTCCTCGATGAACGAGGCGAGCTCCTTGGGGGTCAGCCACAGCGGGCGGCCCGAGCGGAAGGCGTTGGCGGCGGGCGAATGCCCGGCCAGGGCGAGGATCGCGGGCAGCCCGTAGAGGATGCCGCGGTTGCCGGTCAGCTCGGCGAGGTGGAGTTCCCTGCCCTGGTCGGCGACCACGTAGACAGCCGCGAGCTCAGCCCCGCAGAACGCAAAGCGATGACTGGTCACCTTCCGTATCACATCCTCCAGGGCATCCCGCCCGCCTTCCCTCCATGCTGTCGCCCTCGGGGCCGTTCGGGCGACTCGGAACACGCCCTCAGGCCGGACCGCCCGCCTCCCCGCGGTCCTCGTCCTCGTCCTCGTCCTCGCAGCGGTCGACCAGTACGACCGCCACGTCGTCCGCCAGGCGGCTGCCGGTGTGGCGGAGCAAGGCCCGGTGCAGGTCTTCCAGGAACGATGCCCGGGCGTGGCCGCGCATGGCGGCCATGGCC
Source organism: Streptomyces sp. Sge12 (assembly GCF_002080455.1). Lineage (NCBI taxonomy): Bacteria > Bacillati > Actinomycetota > Actinomycetes > Kitasatosporales > Streptomycetaceae > Streptomyces > Streptomyces sp. Sge12. Next base: position 807,260 of record NZ_CP020555.1, on the reverse strand, counting down.
TCGGCCAGGTCGAAGAAGGTGCCGTGCCCGTCGCGGGCCTCGATGACACCGTCGGTGTACAGCAGCAGCCGGTCCCCGGGCGCGAACGGATAGCGCTCCGGCCGCTCGGGAGGACCGCTGATGAACTCCTCCAGACCCAGCGGTGGCAGCGGGGCGGTGGGCGTCAGGGGCCGCACCGTGCCGTCGTGCAGCAGCAGCGGTGGCGGATGCCCCCGGTTGACCACCTCGACGTGCGGGCCGTCCGGGACCTGGGCCACGAGCGCGGTGACGAACCCCTCCAGGAGGAGGGCGTCGTCCCCGCCGGTGGCGCCCGCGGCGACGGCGTCCCGGTGCAGGGCCGCCCCGCACCGGTCGATGACCTCCACCAGGTCCTCCTCGTAGTGCACGGCCTCCCGGAACGCTCGCAGGACGATCGCGGCCGCCCGTACGGCGGGCAGGCCCTTGCCCCGGACGTCACCGACGATCATGCGGACGCCGTAGCGGGTCTGGACCACGTCGTAGAGGTCGCCGCCGATCTGCGCGCCGGTCTCGGCCGCCAGGTACATGCTGGCGGCCCGTACGGGGCCCAGCCGGTCCGGTACCGGCCGCAGCAGGACCTCCTGGGCGGTGGTGGCGATCCGGCGGACCTGGTTGAGCTCGTTCTCCCGGCGCGTGCGTGCGGTGCGGCTCGTCAGGAAGCCCGCGACCGAGACCAGGAAGAGGGCGAGGAAGTTCGTGTAGACCTGCTGGCTGCCCCACGCCCCGTTGTAGGTGGCGGTGGCCACGCTGACCGCGACGGCCGCCCCCGCTGCCGCGAGCACGCCCTTGGGCCCCATCGTCACCGCCGCCAGGGCCGGCGTCGCCACCAGCAGGGGGCCGGTGTACAGGACGTGCAGGGGCGTGAACTCGACGAGGAGCACGAACAGGGCGATCGCGAAGGGCACGCACTCCGCGAACACGAAGAGGGCCTGGTGGTGACCGTCGGCTCGCGGTCCGGGGGGCGAGCGCAAGGGCGCTCTCATGAATCCAGCCTGCCTCGCCGGTGCCCGTGGCCGCCACTGCGGGGCCCGCGGGGCAGAATCGGTGCATGAGCAGGACAGACCGTGGCAGTCGGGTGATCGCGGCTCCACCGGCGGCCGTCTACGCCGCCCTCCTCGACCGGGAGTCCCTGGAGACCTGGCTGCCGCCGGACGGGATGCGCGGGAGCATCGAGCGCTGGGGCCCCCGGCCCGGCGGAGGATTCCGCATGGTCCTGACCCACCTCGATCCGGCCGAGGGCCTGGGCAAGACGTCGGACACGACGGACGTCGTCGAGGTCGTCCTCGCGGACCTGGTGCCCTCGGAACGCGTCGTGCAGCGGGCGGTCTTCGAAGCCGACGACCCCCGCTACGCCGGGACCATGACCATGACCTGGCACCTCGCCGCTGTCGGCGGGGGGACCGGGGTGAGCGTCACGGCCGAGGACGTGCCGCCCGGTATCGACCCGGCCGTGCACGAGGCCGGGATCGCCTCCTCGCTGGCCCACCTGGCCTCCTACGTCGAAGCCGCCGGGCGGGGGACGCAGCCGCCCGGCCGGTGAGCCGCGGCGCCTGCGCCGCCGAGCGCCGGCCTCACCCCTGGTCCGGCGCGACCGGTACCGCGGCGCCTTCGACCGTGGAGACGACCCGCACCAGCGCGGGCGTTGCGGGCGCCGACGCGAATCCGAACCGCACGGGCGGGACCACCGGCGCCAGCGCACCGAGGTCGGTCCCCGCGAAGGACGCGACGGCCGAGGTGATCACCTGGAGGTCGCGGGCCGCGTACCACTGGCGCCACCCGGGCCGCGAGCTGCCCCGGGTCCGTACGCCGACCAGCAGCCGCGCGGGCCCGCTGACCAGCGCGGCCCAACCCGGACGGCGGGCGAGCGGTCGCGGCACGGCCCGCAGCGCGAGGCCGAGCACTCCGCGGCGGCCCACGGTGAAGCGCAGGCGCAGGCTTTCGGCGGCGACGTCCCAGACCGGCCCCCGGCTGTGCACGGCCACCGGTTCCGTCCGCACCTCGTCGAAGTGGTAGACGCCCGCGATGTACTGCGCCGTACGGGCGGTCGGAGCCAGCAGGATGCGGTGCCCGTCGGCGCGCTCCAGCATGACGTCGCTGAACGGGCCGAAGGGCGAACGGGGCCAGTGGCCCACCACCACACGGGTGCCGGACTCCGTTCCGACGGCGGCGATCCAGCCGTCGAAGACCAGGCGTTCGCGCCCCCTTGCGGGGAGCGCCGCGGCTCCCTCGGCGCTCACGGACCCTCCGCCGGAGCCACGACCTGCTCGGTCCAGATGGTCTTCCCGGAAGCGGTGTAGCGCGTCCCCCACCGGTAGGCCATCTGGGCGATCAGGAAGAGGCCGCGGCCGCCCTCCTCGTCGGTGGCGGCGTGGCGCAGGTGCGGTGAGGTGTGGCCGGTGTCGGAGACCTCGCACACGAGGTTCTCGTCACGGATCAGCCGGACCTGGACGGGACCGTCGGTGTAGCGGATGGCGTTGGTGACCAGCTCACTGACGATCAGTTCGGTGACGAACGACAGCTCCTCCAGCCCCCAGGCCTCCAGTTGCCCGGTGACGGCGGCGCGGGCGACCGAGACCATCGCCGGGTCGGACGCCAGCTCCCACTGCGCCACCCGGCGCTCGTCGAGCACCCGGGTACGGACCAGCAGCACGGCCACGTCGTCGTCCACGGGACCGGGCAGCAGTCTCGCCAGCGTGAGGTCGCACAGCTGCTCCAGGGGCCGCCGGTGCTGGGCGAGGGTTTCGGCGAGGCGGCCGAGGGCCACATCGGGGTCATGGCCGACGGCATGGGTCAGACCGTCCGTGAACAGGGCGATGAGGCTGCCGGGCGGCAGCTGGAGTTCGAGGTTCTGGAAGGTCTGGCCCCCCAGGCCCAGGGGCGGGCCCGACGGCAGGTCCGGGAAGGAGACCGCACCGGTGTCCGCCTCGACCACCGCGGGCGGCCAGCCGCCCGCCCGCGCCATGGTGCACCGCCCCGACACCGGGTCGTAGACCACGTACAGGCAGGTCACCGCAGCGACGTCGGGGCCGGTGTCACCGTCGGACCGTGTGCCGTCCCCGTCCGGACCGCCGCCCCCGTCCGGTCGGCCGTTCCTGCCGTTCCTGCCGAGCTCGCGTGCCCACTCCGAAGAGGTCTGCCGGGCCACGTCGTCCAGATGGGACAGGAGCTCGTCCGGAGGAAGGTCCATCCGGGCCAGCACGCGCACGCTGGTACGCAGGAGGCCCATCGCGGCGGCGGCGTGCAGCCCGTGCCCCCGCACATTGCCGACCACCAGGGCGACGCGCGTACTCGACAGCGGAACGAGGTCGAACCAGTCGCCCCCCACTCCGGAGCGGCTGTCGGCCGGCACGTAGCGGCTCGCCGCCTCGACGGCCGTCTGCGGCTCCAGCTTGCGCGGCAGCAGGCTCCGCTGGAGCTTCAGGGCCGCGGTGTGCTCCCGGGTCACGAACAGCATGAGCACGACCCCGATCAGCAGGGCCCCCAGCCCCACCACGGCCACCCCGCCCGTCGGCCCGATCAGCGGCAGGTCGATGGAGGTCGCACCGTAGCGCGGGTCGGCGTAGACGTGGAAACCCGCGTAGCAGAACACCGAGAGCATCGTCAGGCCGCCCAGGCCCGGCAGCAGGCCCTTGCACACGAAGTCCTTCGTGCTGCGCGTGAGCACCCTGCGGTAGTACCAGACGCAGGCGAAGCCGGTCAGGCCGTAGTAGAAGGCGATCGCGAGGCCGACCGACTCGATCGAGTCGGCCAGCACGTCGTGGCTGATCAGCGTCAGCAGGACGTAGAAGGCGATCGAGACCAGACCCATCCCGACCGTCGACCAGGTCGGGGTGAGGTACTTGCGGTGCACCCGGGCGAAACGGGCGGGAACGGCCTTGTGCGCGGCCATCGAGAAGACGGTCCGGGCCAGCGGCAGGATCGTGGTCTGGGTGGAGGCCGCCGCGGAGGTGACCACCATGAAGATCAGCAGCCCGGTCAGGAACACGCCGACGCCCTGATCACCGAAGACCGCCGTCCCCAGATCGGAGAGCACGTCGTCGGCGTTCTCCTGGTTGGCCAGGCCGATGCCCTCGGTCCCGACACCCGCGAAGGCCTGCGCCGAGGTGGCGACCGCGACGTAGATGACCAGCAGCAGGACGGTCGAGATGACCGCGGCGCGCCCGGGGATGTGCGTGCTGTCGGCGGTCTCCTCGTTGACCGTGACGGCGGTGTCCCAGCCCCAGTAGATGAAGACGGCCGCCAGGAGCCCCGCGGTCAACGCCTCGGCGCTCGGCACGTTCAGGGGGTTGAACCAGGAGGCCGACACCGGGATCGCCGTCGCCGGGGGATCCATGTAGACCTTGGCCATGGCGGTGACGGCGAAGACGATCAGTACGACCACCTCGACCGTCAGGAGCCCGCGCTGCAGGGCGGCGGAGATCTCGATGCCCACGTACGAGACGGCGGTCATCACGGCGATCCACAGGACCCCCGCGACGGTCGTCCACAGCCTGCTCTCCGCCAGCGACTCGTATCCGAACAACCGGTAGGTGTAGACACCGGCGATCTCCGCGAGGTTCGCCATGACGATGACGTCGGCGACGATGATCCCCCAGCCGCCCATCCACCCGATGCGCGGGCCGAAGGCCCGGGTCGCCCAGGTGAAGGTGGTCCCGCAGTCCGCGTCGCCGGCGTTGAGCTCCCGGTAGGCGTAGGCGATCAGCAGCATCGGGATGAAGGCGAGCATCGTGATGACCGGGGCCTGCGGGCCGACCCGCGTCACGATGAGGCCGAGCGTGGCCGCGAGGCTATAGGCGGGAGCGGTGGACGCCACGCCGATGGCCACGGAGGAGGCCAGACCCAGGGCACCCGCCTTGAGGCCCTTCTCCCCGGCTCCGGGACCCGCGGCGACCGGAGCCACTTCCCCCACGTCACCACTGGGCGGCGTCACAACCGATTCACCGACTTCCTGAGCGGTCCAGGGTCCCGACACGGCATCTTCCCTCAGCGTGCTGCCGGATCCGACGTGCCGCGCGGCGCGTCCTCGCCGCCGGTCGAGTGGACCTGGCGTCCGATCACGCCGTACGCGCACCGGACCCGCCATAGTGGGTGGTCCGCGTACATACCGGACTCCAAGGATCCCCCGTCGAGGAGCGCTGCTGTGGCACCTGTCGGAGCGGACCGGCCCGGCGGACTCGGCGGGAACCGCGACACGGCGATCCTCGCGCTGCTCTCCTTCGCCATGCTCACGGTCTCCCTCGACCAGTACATCGTCGTCGTCGCACTGCCCGACATCGCCCGCGACCTCGGCTACTCCGCGCAGACCCTGCAGTCCGTGATCAGCGCCTACGCCGTCGCCTCCGCGGGCTTCCTGCTGTTCGGCGGGCGGGCCGCGGACCTCCTCGGCCGGCGCCGGATCCTCGCCGCCGGCCTCGCCCTCTACGCGGCCGCGGCGCTCGTCGGCGGACTGGCGACCGGCCCCGGGACACTGCTGGTGGCGCGCGCGGTCCAGGGGCTCGGCGGCGCGCTCGTCTTCCCCACCACGCTGGCCCTCATCAACGTCACCTTCCGCGAAGGCCGCGCGCGCAACCGGGCGTTGGGGATCTGGGGAGGTGCGGGCGCCGCCGGACTGGTGATCGGCGTACTCCTCGGCGGCCTGCTGACCCACGCCTTCGGCTGGGAGGCCGTGTTCCTCGTCAACGTGGCCCTCGCCGTCCCCGCACTGCTCCTGGCCTTCGTGCTGATCCCCGCGGACCCGCCGCGCGACCGGACCCGCCGATTCGACCTGCCCGGTGCGCTCAGCGTCACCCTCGGGGTCACCCTGATCGTGTTCGCGCTGGTCCAGGGGCCCGGGTCGGGCTGGCTCTCGCCCGCCATCCTGCTCACCGCGGCGGCCGGCCTCCTCCTGCTGGGCACCTTCGCGCTGGTCGAACGGCGCAGCGCCGACCCGCTCGTACCACCGCGGCTGCTGGCCAACCCCAGCCTGGTCACGAGCGTCGTCATCGCGTTCATGTTCATGGCGACCTTCGGCTCGGTGCTGTACTTCCTCTCGCTCCACTTCCAGCAGATCCTCGGCTACGACGCACTGGAGACCGGCGTCGGCTTCATCCTCCCGACCGCCGTGGTCGTCGCGGGGTCGACGACCGCGGGGCAGCTCGCGACGCGGTTCGGCCTGTGGCGCACCCTGCTCGGCGCTCTCGCCGTCGGCGCGCTCGGTGCCGCCCTGCTGGGCACGGCGGCGACCCCCGACGGCTCGTACGCAGCACTCGTACCGGGGCTCGTCGCGCTCAGCGCCGGGGACGGCATCGTCTTCACCGGCATGTTCATCGCCGCCGGAACCGGGGTGCCCGACCGGGACCAGGGCATCGCCTCGGGGATCGCCTCCACCGGCTCCGGCATGGGCGCCGCCGTGGGCCTCGCCCTCCTGGTGCTGGTGGAGACCGCGGGCCTCCACGGACTCACGGGGGAGGAACTGCGCGACGCCACCGCGCAGGGCATCGGCAACGCCCTGTTCGCGGTGGCCGCGGGCATCGCCCTGACCTTCTTCTTCGTCCTGTTCCGGCCCGAGGCGAGGTCCGCGGCACAGCCGGGGCCGCTGCCGCCCTGCCGTGGCCGCCGCTGCTGAGGCCCGCCCTCACTCCCGGCGCCGGTCCGCGCGCCGCCCGGCCCGGGCCGTTCGCGGGCCCGGGTGCTGGCCCGGTCCCGTGGGCGGGCCCAGGGGCGTGGGTGAGAGGTCCGCCGGTTCCTCGCCCGCTTCGAGCAGGGTGTCGGCGGCGCCCACGATCAGCGGGTCGGGCCGGCCGACGGCCGCCTCGTCCTTGCTGGCGTAGTCCACCCGGCACAGCAGGCTGCGTATCGCCTCCAGCCGTCCGCGCCGCTTGTCGTTGCTCTTGACCACCGTCCACGGTGCGTGGTCGGTGTCGGTGGCCCGGAACATCTCGACCTTGGCGGTGGTGTAGGCGTCCCACAGGTCCAGGGAGGCGACATCGGTGGGTGAGAGCTTCCACTGGCGGACCGGGTCGACCTGGCGGATCGCGAAGCGGGTGCGCTGTTCGGCGCGGGAGACCGAGAACCAGAACTTGACCAGCAGGACGCCGTCGTCGACGAGCATCGCCTCGAAGGCCGGACACTGGCCGAGGAACCGCTGGTACTCCTCCTCGGTGCAGAAACCCATGACCTTCTCGACACCGGCGCGGTTGTACCAGGAGCGGTCGAAGAAGACGATCTCCCCGCGGTCGGGCAGGTGCGCGATGTAGCGCTGGAAGTACCACTGGCCGACCTCCCGCTCGGTGGGCCTGTCCAGTGCCACGATGCGAGCGCCGCGTGGGTTGAGCCGTTCGGTGAACCGCTGGATCGTGCCCCCCTTGCCCGCCGCGTCCCGGCCCTCGCAGATCACCACCACCCGGGCCCCGGTGTCCTTCACCCAGCGCTGCAGCTTCAGCAGCTCGATCTGCAGGATCCGCTTCGTCCGCTCGTACTCCGCCCGCCGGATCTTCCGGGTGTAGGGGTAGTTCTGCTGCCAGGTCCGGATCGGTGCTCCGGAGCCGTCCAGCAGCACCGGCTGCTCCGGCCGGGTGGCGTCCACGCTCAGACCCGCGAGCAGTGTCTCCTCGGCCGGCGCCCCGCGCTGTTCTTCATCCATGCCCTGCGTGTACCCCGCACACGGTCTTGATGCGCACGAGGGGCAGGACACCTCTACGGGTGCCACTCGGCCCTACGGGTGCCACTCGGCCAGGAGGATCGTCGCGTCGTCCGTGAGGCGGCCGTGCTGGTGGTCCAGGATGTCGCGGATCAGCCGGCGCAGGGCCTCGGGCGCCGCCTCGCCCGCGGCGGTGGCCCGTACGACGGTGTCGATCAGGCGCTCCTCGCCGAACAGCTCGCCGACGGGGGAGCGGGCATCGGTGACGCCGTCCGTGTGGATGAGGATGCGGTCACCGCGTTCCAGCTGCGCCCGGTGGATGACGCTCGGCGTGTGCGGGGTGTCGCGGCGGCCGATGCCCAGGGGGAGCTGTGCGGGGCGCTGCAGCGCATCGGGTACGACGTGCTGGTGGCGGATGACCAGGGGAGCGGGGTGGCCGCGGTTGACCCAGGTGAGGACGCCCGAGACGAGGTCGAGGTCGGCGAAGACGGCGGTGAGCAGGCGTCCGGGCAGCCAGGTGCCGAGCGCTTCGTCGACGGCCGCGGTGATGTCGGCGAGGTTCCCGCCGTCGCGGCGGGTGGAGCGGCAGCCGGCCAGCGCCACGGCCGCACAGAGGCCGGAGGCCAGGTCGTGCCCCATGGCGTCGATGACCGCCACGTGCAGGGTGTCGGCGGTCAGGGTGTGGTCGAAGGCGTCGCCGCCGATGCGGTAGGCGGGCTCCAGGGCCGCACTGGACGTGGCCTCCCGGGAGCCGATCGTGCGCGGCGGCATGAACGCCCACGCGAGCTCGCCCTGCAGGCTCATCGGCCGGATGCGGGTGCCGCGCAGGATCGTGTCGCTGAAGCCGGACACGGACGCGAGGAACTGACCGGTCAGCGAGGCGAGCGCCTCGCACTGCTCCAGGGCGGCGGGGTCCAGCGCCCGGGCGGCCAGCCGCAGCACTCCGAGCCGCTCCACCCCGTGGGCCAGCGGCAGCCAGACCCCGGGCTCGCTGCCGGTGGTCAGCCGCGGCGACCCGGTCCGGTACGCCCAGCCGGCGAGGGTCCCCTCCACCGGCAGACCGGGCTCGCGGCCGTCGGGCGCCCGGGTCGGCGCAGGCGGCGGCAGCGGGATCAGCCGGGTCTGCTGCACGTCGGCCAGGAAGATCTCCGCGCCGAGCAGCTCCATGGAACGTGCCGCCGCGTCGATCAGCGCCGGCAGGCCGTCCGGGCCGACCCGGTGGGAATCACGGAGCAGTGTGCGCATCAGACGGCCGAAGTCCGCGTCGTCCATGTCGCTCACCGCCCGTCCGCGCAGGGGACCGGAGCGGGACCGCACGCGTCACGGCTGCCTGCTGCCCGCCTGCTGACTCAAGCGTGACACCTTTCCTGCTTCAGGCGCCGTCCGGCGGGGTGTCCGCGGACTCCATGGCCTCCCGGCCCCGCTTCTCCATCTCCTCCGGGGAGACGTCCTCCACGTGGGTGGCGACGTTCCAGCGGTGGCCGTAGGGGTCCTCGAACTGGCCGGTGCGGTCGCCGTAGAACTGGTCCTTGACCGCCGACAGCTCCGTGGCGCCGAGCGAGAGGGCCGTGGCGAAGACGGCGTCGACGTCCTCGACGTACACGTGCAGGGTGACGGGCGTGCCGCCCACCGCCTTCGGCGACCGGAACCCGATCTCCGGGGCCTCGTCGGCGATCATGACGACCGAGTTGCCCAGTTCCAGCTCGGCGTGGCCGATCCTGCCGTCGGGTGCGGGCATCCTCATCCGCTCGGCCGCGCCGAGCACGGCCACGTAGAAGTCGATCGCGGCCGCGGCCCCGTCCACGCAGAGGTAGGGCGTGACGCGCTGGTATCCCTCGGGGATCGGTTGGACGGTCACCGGCTTCGGACCCTTCCGCACAGGGCGATCGCCGCCGATCGCCGTAGGGGTCCACTGATATCCCCACCGCGGGGGAAACCTCCGGGCGCCGCGCGGAACCCGGCGACGGATGCCCCGAAGGGCCCCCTGGCCGGGCGCGGCAGGGCGGGGCGCGACGACACCACTCGTCGCGCCCCGCCCGTTCCTCAGCTGCCGGGGCACCCTCAGCCCGGGCGGCGGACCGGGACCCTCAGTCCCGGCCGTACATGTGGAACCCGCGGCCGGTCTTGCGGCCGAGCAGCCCCGCCTGGACCATCCGCTGAAGCAGCGGGGGCGGGGCGTAGAGGGGTTCCTTGAACTCGTCGTAGAGCGAATCCGCAATGGCCGCGACCGTGTCGAGGCCGATGAGGTCGGCGAGCTTCAGCGGGCCCATGGGGTGGGCGCAGCCGAGCACCATGCCGTCGTCGATGTCGGTGGCCGTGGCGAACCCGGATTCGGCCATCCGGACGGCCGACAGCAGGTAGGGGACGAGCAGGGCGTTGACGACGAAGCCGGCCCGGTCCTGCGAGTGGATGGCGGTCTTGCCGAGCGTGTCCCGTACGAACTCCTGCGCCAGGGACGTGACCTCGGCAGAGGTGTGCAGCGACGTCACGATCTCCACCAGGGGCAGGACCGGTACCGGATTGAAGAAGTGCAGGCCCAGCACCCGGTCGGCGCGGCCGGTGGCCATGCCCAGGCGCATGACGGGGATGGCGGACGTGTTGGTGGCCAGGACGGCCTCGTGGTCCTCGACGATCTTGTCGAGCGCGGTGAAGATCCCGATCTTAGCCTCGGCGTTCTCGACGACGGCCTCGATCACGAGCTGCCGGTCGGCGAGGTCCTCCAGGTCGCCCGTGAACAGGAGCCGGGCCTGCGCGTCCTCGGCGGAGAGCCGGTCCAGCTTGCCGCGCTGGACGGCGCGTTCCAGTGAGACGGCGACGCGTTCGCGGGCGGCTCGGGCAGTGGCGGCGTCCGCCTCGCAGACCACGGTGTCGAGTCCGGCGCGGGCGCACACCTCTGCGATACCGGCGCCCATCTGGCCTCCCCCCACAATGCCGATGCGGCGGATGGACGTGCTCATGAGCGGGTCTCCGTCCGGTGGACGAGGTGGCGGGTGTAGGCGTCGGGGGTGAAGAAGGCGGGCAGGCGCGGCGTGAGCGCGGTGTCCACGAAGAGGTCCCGGGCCTCGGTGGCCAGGGCCTGCGGATCCTCCTCCGCCAGGGCTTCGCACTCGGCGTCGAGGAGCGTGAGCACCGTGGAGCGCTCCACCCGGTCGTGGCGCAGCCACTGCCAGATCTGGACGCGGGCGATCTCGGCGGTCGCGGCGTCCTCCATCAGCCCGTTCAGGGCGACGGCCCCGCGGCCGCGCAGCCAGGCGTCGAAGTAGCGCACGGCCACGGCCACATTGGAGCGGACGCCCTCGGAGGTCGGCGGGGCGGCGATCCGGCGGACCGACAGCAGGTCGGCGGCGGCGACTTCGACGTCCTCGCGCGTGCGCTCGAGCTGGTTCGGCCGTTCTCCCAGGACCCCGTCGAAGACGTCGCGGCAGACGGGGACGAGGCCGGGATGGGCGACCCACGAGCCGTCGAAGCCGTCCTCGGCCTCCCGTTCCTTGTCGAGGCGCACCTTCGCCAGGGCGGCGGTGTTTGCCTCCGCGTCCTTGCTGGGGACGTGGGCGGCCATGCCGCCGATGGCGTGGGTGCCGCGCTTGTGGCAGGTGCGGACGAGGAGTTCGGTGTAGGCCCGCATGAAGGGCGCGGTCATGGTGACCGCGGCCCGGTCGGGCAGCTGGAAGTCGGTGCGGTGGCCGAAGGTCTTGATCAGGCTGAACAGGTAGTCCCAGCGGCCCGCGTTGAGGCCGGCGGAGTGCTCGCGCAGCTCGTAGAGGATCTCCTCCATCTCGAACGCGGCGGTGATGGTCTCGATGAGGACGGTCGCCCGGACGGTGCCCCGCGGAATGCCGAGCAGTTCCTGGGCGAGGCGGAAGATGTCGTTCCACAGGCGTGCCTCGTACCGGTTCTCCAGCTTGGGGAGGTAGAAGTACGGGCCGTGTCCGGCGTCGATCTGGCGCTGGGCGCAGTGGAAGAAGTACAGGCCGAAGTCGACGAGGGACGCGGAGACGGGGCGGCCGTCGATCTCCAGGTGCTCTTCGAGGAGGTGCCAGCCGCGGGGGCGGACCATGATGGTCGCGAGGTCCGGCCCGAGCCGGTACTCCTTGCCCTCCGGGGTGGTGAAGTCGATCCGCCGCTCGATCACGTCGAGCAGGGTCAGCTGGCCGCCGATGACGTTGTCCCAGGTGGGCGAGGTGGCGTCTTCGAGGTCCGCCATCCACACCCGGGCACCCGAGTTGAGGGCGTTCACCGCCATCCGGCGGTCCGGCGGGCCGGTGATCTCCACGCGCCGGTCGGTGAGGCCCGGAGCCGGCGGCGCGACCCGCCAGTCGGGGTCCTGCCGGACGGCGCGGGTGGCGAGGGGGAAGTCGAGGGGGGTGCCGCCGGCCAGGTGGCCCGAGCGGCGGGTCCGTTCCTTGAGGACTTCCAGGCGCCGGGCGGCGAAGGCGTCGTCGAGCCGGGCGATGAAGTCCAGGGCCTCGGGGGTGAGGATCTCTTCGTGGCGGTCGCCCGGTGTCCCGAGGACCTCGACGCGGCGGGTCGGTGCGTGGATGGACATGCGGGTCTCCTCCAGGAGAGGGGAGGGCCGGAGGGAGGTGGTTCTCCGGCCCTCGGGTACACGGGGCGACGGCGGGCGACGGTGCCGGCGGGGTGGTGCGCCGGGCGTCGTGGGCCCGGCAGGATCGGGAAGAGACGGCCTAGTGGAACTGCTCTTCCTCGGTGGAGCCGGACAGCGCGGTGGTGGAGGAGGCCGGGTTCACCGCGGTGGAGACGAGGTCGAAGTAGCCCGTGCCGACCTCGCGCTGGTGCTTGACGGCGGTGAACCCCTGGGCCTGGGCGGCGAACTCCCGCTCCTGGAGGTCGACGTAGGCGGTCATGCCGTGCTCGGCGTAGCCGCGGGCGAGGTCGAACATGCCGTGGTTGAGGGAGTGGAAGCCGGCCAGGGTGATGAACTGGAAGCGGTAGCCCATCGCACCCAGCTCGCGCTGGAACTTGGCGATCTGGTCGTCGTCCAGCGCGGCCTTCCAGTTGAAGGACGGCGAGCAGTTGTAGGCCAGCATCTGGTCGGGGTACTGCGCGTGGATCGCCTCGGCGAACGCGCGGGCCTGCTCCAGGTCCGGGGTGCCGGTCTCCACCCAGATGAGGTCGGCGTACGGGGCGTAGGCGAGGCCGCGGGCGATGACCGGGGCCATGCCGCCCCGGACGTGGTAGAAGCCCTCGGAGGTGCGCTCCCCCGTGCAGAACTCGGCGTCGCGCTCGTCGACGTCACTGGTCAGCAGGGTGGCGGCCAGGGCGTCCGTACGGGCGATGATCAGGGTCGGGGTGTCGGCGATGTCGGCCGCGAGGCGGGCCGCGTTCAGGGTGCGGACGTGCTGGGCGGTCGGCACGAGGACCTTGCCGCCGAGGTGGCCGCACTTCTTCTCGGAGGCCAGCTGGTCCTCGTAGTGGATGCCGGCCGCGCCCGCCGCGATCATCGCCTTGGTCAGCTCGAAGGCGTTCAGCGGGCCGCCGAAGCCGGCCTCGGCGTCCGCGACGATCGGGGCCAGCCAGTCCGTCGTGTCCGTGCCGCCCTCGGCGGTGGCGATCTGGTCGGCCCGCAGCAGCGCGTTGTTGATGCGGCGCACCACCTGCGGCACCGAGTTGACCGGGTACAGGCTCTGGTCGGGGTAGGTGTGCCCGGCCTGGTTCGCGTCGGCGGCCACCTGCCAGCCGGAGAGGTAGATCGCCTGGAGGCCGGCCCGTACCTGCTGGACCGCCTGGCCGCCGGTGAGCGCGCCGAGTGCGTGGATGTAGTCCTGCTCGTGGAGCTGGCGCCACAGCCGCTCGGCGCCCCGTCGGGCCAGCGTGTGCTCCTCGCGGACGCTGCCCGAGAGCCGGACGACGTCCTCGGCGGTGTAGGTGCGCTCGATGCCCGCCCACCGGGGATCCGTCGACCAGCGCTCGGCGAGGGCCGCTGCCGTCGTCTTCGTCGTGTCTGCCATGACCGTCACCGTCTCCATGAGTGCGAAGGGATGGCACGAGGTGCCATCAAGTTGGATCGCGGCCCGCCGTACCGGTGTGGAACGAGCTGAGCAATGTTGCCGAACCACTCGCCAGGACCTGCCGGATCGCCGATATCAGGGCATGATTCGAGCCCGGTTGGTCCTGCCGCTGCCGCCTGTTCCGGCGGGCCGCAGGACGACTCTCGCAGTGACACCCAGTGCCATCAATCGTGGACGCCTGCTAAGTTCTGCGAATCTTTTCGCGCCCGTTTGCCAAGTTTGCGAATCCCTCGGGACCCGGATGTGTGCGTAGGGTTGGGCGCTGGGCGAGTGCGTGGGGGAGTGAGGCGATGGGCAAGACGTACGCGGGCGCGCGGCTGCGGCGGCTGCGCGAGGAGCGCCGGATGAGCCAGGCCGACCTGGCCCGGGTCCTGGCGATCTCGCCGAGCTACCTGAACCAGATGGAGCACGACTCCCGTCCGCTGACCGTGCCCGTCCTGCTGCGGCTCACCGAGGCCTTCGGCGTCGACCCGGGCTTCTTCTCGGAACGCGACACCAGCCGCCTGGTCGCGGACCTGCGCGAGGCGCTGGCCGGCGAGGTCGCCGAGGCCCGGGTCTCGGCCTCGGACCTGGCGGAGCTGGCGTCCCGGATGCCCGCCGTCGCCCGGGTGCTCCTCGACCTCGGCCGGCGCAGCCAGCTCCTCGCCGAGCGGCTGGCCGGAGCGGACGGCGACCGGGAAGGGCTGCCGGGGGCCGGCGGGCCGCGCTCCGCGCACGAGGAGATCCGGGAGTTCTTCTACCGCCGCCAGAACTACCTCCACGAGATCGATCTCGCCGCCGAGGAGTTGGCCCGCGCCATCCGGATCCGGCCCGGGGAGGTCGTCCGCGCCCTGTCGGCGCGCCTGGCCGACCGGCACGGCGTCCGCGTGGCCGCCGACTCCGAGCGGCTCCACCACTACGACGACTCCGCCCGCGTGCTGCACCTGTCGGCCGGGCTGCGGCCGGGCCAGCAGGCGTTCCGGATGGCGACCCAACTCGCGCTCCTGGAGCACGCCGACGAGCTGGACCGGCTCGCGTCGGAGGATTTCGCAGCCGGATCCACCGCCCACGGGCTGGCCCGGATCGGTATCGCCAACTACTTCGCCGCCGCGCTGATCCTCCCGTACACGGCGTTCCACGCTGCCGCGGAGGAATTCCGCTACGACATCGAACGGCTCACCGACCGGTTCGGCCTGGGCTACGAGACGGTCTGCCACCGCCTCAGCACCCTGCAACGTCCCAGGCTGCGCGGGGTCCCCTTCTCGTTCGTCCGGGTGGACCGGGCGGGCAACATGTCCAAGCGGCAGTCCGCCACCGGATTCCACTTCTCGCGTGCCGGTGGCACCTGCCCGCTGTGGAACGTCTATGAGGCGTTCGCCGCCCCCGGCCGCATCCACGTCCAGGTCGCCGCCATGCCCGACGGGCAGCGCCACCTGTGGACCGCCCGCGCCGTCACCCGCCACCGCGGCGGCTGGGGAGCCCCCGGCAAGACCTTCGCCATCGGCCTGGGCTGCGAGATCCGGCACGCCTCCCGGCTCGTCTACTCGGACGGCCTCGACCTGGACAACACGGCGGCCGCCACTCCCATCGGCATGGGCTGCCGCCTCTGCGAACGCCTCGACTGCCCCCAGCGGGCCGTCCCGCCCCTCGGACGCCCGCTGGCCGTGGACGAGAACACCAGCACCTTCGTCCCGTACCAGGTCGCCGACCGCGCACCGTGACCCGATCGGCCGCGCGGCACACCGCGGCCCGCTCTCCTCAACCGAGCCGGAGGGCCTCCGCCGTGGTCACCGGCTCGTCGGCCCGGACCCCGTGCAGGACGTGGGCCAGGACCTCCGCGCCGCGCACGACGCGGGGGCCCGGGCGGTTGAAGTAGGCGGGACCGTCCAGCACCCACACCTCACCGGACCGCACCGCGGGCACGTCCTGCCACCCGGGCAGGGACGTCAGCAGTTCCCGCTCGCGCAGGGTGCGCTCCGGGCCGAACCCGCAGGGCATGACCAGCAGGACGTCCGGGCGGGCGGCCCGGACCGCCTCCCAGTCCATCGGCCGGGTGTGCTCGCCCGGGGCGGCGATCAGCGGCTCACCGCCCGCGCACCCGATCTGCTCCGGCACCCAGTGCCCGGCCGGCCAGAGCGGATCCAGCCACTCGATCGCCACCACGCGCGGTCGCGGCCGCCCCGCGGTGAGCGTGCGTACGGTGTCCAGCCGGGCGGCGAGCGCCTCCCGGCGGGCCCGCGCGTGATCCCGTACGCCGAGCAGCTCGCCCACCGTGACCAGGCAGTCCAGTACGTCGCCCAGGGTCCGCGGCTCCAGGCTGAGCACGCGGGGCCCGCCGTCCAGGACGCGCACCGCCCGGCTGACCCCCGCATAGGAGACGGCGCAGACGTCGCACAGGTCCTGGGTCAGGACGACCTCGGGAGCCAGGGCGCCGAGGGCGTCGGTGTCGAGGGTGTAGAGCGAGGAGCCGCTGTGCGCGGCGCCGCCGACCGCGTCGGAGATCTCCCGGCTGCTCAGGGTGTCCGACGAGAACTCGGCGGAGGTCACCACGGGCACACCGGCCACGTGCTCCGGGGGCCAGTCGCACTCGTGCGTGCGGCCCACCAGGTCGGCGGCCAGGCCGAGCTCCGCCACGATGTCGGTGGCCGCGGGAAGCAGCGAAACGATGCGCATTCCTCGACTGTAGGCCCTGGTCCGGGGGCTTTTCACACGTCCGCGCCACGGCGGGGGTGGACTTACTAGGACGTCCAACTATATCTTCGTCGCAAGCCCGCGGTGCAGGGAAGCCGGTGTGAATCCGGCGCGGTCCCGCCACTGTGACCGGGAAGTGCGTTCTTCAGCAGTACAGGCCACTGACGGAAACCATCCGCCGGGAAGGCCGGAGAGCGCGCGATGATCCGGGAGTCAGGATACCGGCCGTGGGGTGTTCCGTGTTGTCCACGAGGATGGAGCAGACACGCATGGCACCGGTACGTGACCACGGCCCGGGTGATCCGGCGGAGTACCCGAACGGCGGCGCCCTGTCCCCGCGTTCGTGACTCGACGAGGGCGCCCCCAGCCCTCCCCTGTCCCGCGGCCGAGCCCGCGGTGCGCACCCCGATCGGTGCCGCACCGCTCCTGCGCCGCGCCTTCCTCGGATCTCACCTGACGAGAGCAGGCTTCGATGGTCCGCGAACTCACCCATTTCATCGGCGGAAAGCACACGACCGGCACGTCCGGGCTCTTCACCGACGTGTACGACCCCAACACCGGTACGGTCCAGGCCCGGGTCCCCCTGGCGGGCCGCGCCGACACCGAGGCGGCGATCGCCGACGCCGAGGAGGCCCAGCAGGAATGGGGCCAGTGGAACCCGCAGCGGCGCGCCCGCGTCATGCTGCGCTTCCTCCAGCTCGTCGAGGGCGAACGCGACGCTTTGGCCCGGCTGTTGTCCTCCGAGCACGGCAAGACCATCGCCGATGCCCACGGCGACCTGCAACGCGGCCTGGAGGTCGTGGAGTTCGCCGCCGGTGTCCCGCACCTGCTGAAGGGCGAGTTCACCGACAACGCGGGCACCGGGATCGATGTGCACTCGCTGCGCTCGCCGCTGGGCGTGGTCGCCGGGATCACCCCCTTCAACTTCCCCGCGATGATCCCCCTGTGGCAGGCCGCGCCCGCGCTGGCCTGCGGCAACTCCTTCATCCTGAAGCCCTCCGAACGCGACCCCTCCGTACCGCTGCGCCTCGCCGAGCTGTTCCTGGAGGCCGGCCTGCCGCCGGGCGTGCTCAACGTGGTCAACGGGGGCAAGGAGGCCGTCGACACCCTCCTGGAGGACCCGCGCGTGCAGGCCCTCGGTTTCGTCGGATCCACCCCGATCGCCGCGCACATCTACGCCACCGCCGCCGCCCACGGCAAGCGCGCCCAGTGCTTCGGCGGCGCCAAGAACCACATGATCGTGATGCCCGACGCCGACCTCGACCAGGCCGTGGAGGCCCTCATCGGCGCCGGCTACGGCTCCGCGGGCGAGCGCTGCATGGCCATCGCCGTCGCCGTCCCCGTCGGCGAGGAGACCGCGAACGCCCTGGTGGCCAAGTTGACGGCGCGCATCGCCACCCTGCGCGTGGGGCGCTCCGACGACCCCGAGGCCGAGTTCGGGCCGCTGGTCAGCCGGGACGCACTCGACCGGGTGAACCGCTACGTCGGCATCGGAGCCACCGAGGGCGCCGAACTCGTCGTCGACGGGCGCGGGTTCACCCTGCCCGGGCACGAGAACGGCTATTTCGCCGGAGCCACCCTCTTCGACCGGGTGACCCCGCAGATGCGGATCTACCGCGAGGAGATCTTCGGCCCGGTGCTCTGCGTCGTACGGGCCGCCGACTACGAGGAGGCCCTGCGGCTGCCCACCGAGCACCCGTACGGCAACGGCGTGGCCATCTTCACCCGCGACGGGGACACCGCCCGCGACTTCACCCGCCGGGTGGGTGCCGGCATGGTCGGCGTCAACGTGCCGATCCCCGTGCCCGTCGCCTACCACACCTTCGGCGGCTGGAAGCGGTCCGGCTTCGGCGACCTGAACCAGCACGGCCCCGACTCCATCCGCTTCTTCACCCGCACCAAGACCGTCACCTCGCGCTGGCCCTCCGGGGCCAAGGAGGGCGCGAGCTTCACCATCCCGACGATGGGATGAGCGCCGTGACCACCCTCACCGAGGACCAGCTCGCCCTCGCCGAGGTCACCCTCGACTTCGCCCAGGAACACCTCGCACCCCACGCCGTCGCCTGGGACCGCGACAAGCACTTCCCCGTCGACGTGATCCGGCGGGCCGCCGCCCTCGGCCTCGGCGGGGTCTACGTCCGCGAGGAGCACGGAGGTTCCGGACTCGGCCGGGCCGACGGCGTCCTCGTCTTCGAGACCCTCGCCACCGGATGCCCGTCCATTGCCGGGTACCTCTCCATCCACAACATGGTCGCCTGGATGGTCGACCGGTACGGGGACCCGGCCCAGCGCCGCCGCTGGCTGCCCGGCCTGTGCACGGCCGACACGCTCGGCAGCTACTGCCTCACCGAGCCCGGCGCCGGCTCCGACGCGGGCGCCCTGCGCACGCGCGCCGAACGGGATGGCGACCACTACGTCCTGACCGGCGTCAAGCAGTTCATCTCCGGCGCCGGGGCCGCGGGCGTGTACGTCGTCATGGCCCGCACCGCGGAGGTGGGCCCCCGGGGGATCTCCGCGTTCGTCGTCGAGCGGGACGACCCCGGGGTCTCCTTCGGCGCCAACGAGCGGAAGATGGGCTGGAACGCCCAGCCCACCCGCCAGGTCGTCCTCGACGGGGTGCGCCTGCCCGCCGACCGGCGGCTCGGCGCCGAGGGCGACGGCTTCCGCATCGCCATGAACGGCCTCAACGGCGGCCGGCTCGGTATCGCCGCCTGCTCGCTCGGCGGTGCGCGCAGCGCCCTGGACCGCAGCCTCGCGTACCTCGCCGACCGGGAGGCCTTCGGCGCCCGGCTGCTGGACGCCCAGGCCCTGCAATTCCGGCTCGCGGACATGGCCACCGAACTGGCCGCCGCCCGCGCCCTGGTCCGTACGGCCGCCGAGGCCCTCGACGCGGACGGGCCGAAGGCGGCGGAGCTGTGCGCGATGGCCAAGCGGTTCGCCACCGACACCGGTTTCTCCGTGGCCAACGAGGCACTCCAACTCCACGGCGGCTACGGCTATTTGAGCGAATACGGCATCGAGAAGATCGTCCGCGACCTTCGGGTGCACCAGATCCTGGAAGGGACCAACGAGATCATGCGCGTCATCGTCGCCCGCGGCCTGACGGAGGCTCTGCGATGAGCGGGGAAGAGGAGGTCCTCGTCCGTGTCGAGGGCCGGACCGGGCGGCTGGTCCTCAACCGCCCCAAAGCCCTGAACGCCCTCAGCCATCCCATGGTGCTGCGGATCGAGGAAGCCCTGACGGCCTGGCGCGACGACCCGGCGGTGCAGACGGTGGTGATCTCCGGAGCGGGCGAGCGCGGGCTCTGCGCGGGCGGCGACATCCGCGCCATTTACGAGGACGCCCGCACGGGCGGCACCGCCTCGGCGGACTTCTGGCGCGACGAGTACCGCCTCAACGCGCTGATCGCCCGCTATCCGAAGCCGTACGCGGCCCTCATGGACGGCATCGTCATGGGCGGCGGCGTCGGCATCTCGGCGCACGGCTCGGTCCGTATCGTCACCGAGCGCTCCCGGGTCGCCATGCCCGAGACCGGCATCGGGTTCGTCCCCGATGTCGGCGGTACCTACCTCCTCGCCCTGGCCCCCGGCGAACTCGGCACCCACCTGGCCCTGACGGGAGCGCCCGTCGGCGCCGCCGACGCGCTGCTCTGCGGCCTCGCCGACCACTTCGTACCCGCAGAACGGCTCGCAGCGCTGGTCGCGGACCTCGCCCGGGGCCCCGTGCACGACGCCGTCGCCGCCCACGTGGGCCCGGCCCCCGCCGGTGAACTCGCCGCCCAGCGCGCGTGGATCGACCACTGCTACGGGGCCGACACCGTGGAGGAGGTCATCACCCGGCTCCTCGCCGCCGGCGTCCCGGCGGCGAAGGAGGCCGCGGCCACCCTGGCCGCCAAGTCGCCCACCGCCCTGAAGGTCACCCTGGCGGCGCTGCGCCGGGCCCGCGCGCTCGGGCCGCTGGAGCGGGTGTTGGAGCAGGAGTACCGGGTGTCCTGTGCGGCACTGGCCTCGCACGACCTCGTCGAGGGCATCCGGGCCCAGGTCATCGACAAGGACCGCAACCCCCGCTGGTCGCCCGACCGGCTCTCCGAGGTGACGGACGCCGACACGGCCCGCTACTTCGCCCCGCTCGGCGACGACCGCGAACTGGCCCTCACCACCGCCGATTCCCCCCAGGAGGTGCCCTGGTGACCACGGTCATCGCTTTCGTCGGCCTCGGCCGCATGGGCGGCCCGATGGCCGCCCACCTCGTCGCCGCCGGCCACCGCGTCCTCGGCTTCGACCTCGTCCCCGACGCCCTGGCCGCGGCCTCGGCCGCCGGGGTGGAGATCGTGGACTCGGCCCCGGAGGCCGCCGCCCCGGCGGACGTCGTGATCACCATGCTGCCCGCCGGCCGGCACGTCCTGGCCCTCTACCGCGACGAGGGGTTGCTGGCGGCCGCCAGGCCCGGCACCCTCTTCGTCGACTGCTCGACCATCGACGTCGCCGACGCCCGCGCAGCGCATGAACTGGCCGTCGCCGCCGGGCACCGGGCGCTCGACGCGCCCGTCTCGGGCGGAGTGGTCGGCGCCGAGGCGGCGACCCTCACCTTCATGGCGGGCGGCGGCGCGGCGGAGTTCGCCCGGGCCGAACCGCTGCTGGCGGCCATGGGCAGGAAGACGGTGCACTGCGGGGGAGCGGGAGCCGGCCAGGCCGCGAAGATCTGCAACAACATGATCCTCGGCATCTCGATGATCGCCGTCAGCGAGGCCTTCGTCCTCGGCGAGAGCCTGGGCCTCTCCCACCAGGCGCTGTACGACGTCGCCTCCACCGCCTCCGGCCAGTGCTGGGCGCTCACCACCAACTGCCCCGTCCCCGGACCGGTCCCGGCCAGTCCCGCCAACCGCGACTACCGGCCCGGATTCGCGGCCCCGCTCATGGCCAAGGACCTCGGCCTCGCCGCCAACGCCCTGCGGGCCGGCGGGATCGAAGCCGGCCTCGGCCTGCGCGCGGCCGACATGTACGCGGCGTTCGCCGAAGCGAACGGCGCCGCACAGGACTTCTCCGGCATCGTCCACGTCCTGCGGGACGCGGCGGCCGAAGCACCGAAGGGAACCACCACCCCGTGACCGAGACCACCGCCTACGAGACGATCCTCGTCGAGCGCAAGGGCCGTACCGCCCTCCTCACCCTCAACCGGCCGAGGGCGCTCAACGCGCTCAACCTCCGGGTGATGAACGAGGTCGTGGCCGCGACCGAGGCCCTCGACCGCGACCCGGACATCGGCTGCATCGTCCTCACCGGCTCCGCGAAGGCCTTCGCGGCGGGCGCCGACATCAAGGAGATGCAGCCGCAGGGGTACATGGACATGTACCTCACCGACTGGTTCACCGCCTGGGACCGCCTCGGCAACCTGCGCACCCCCACCGTCGCCGCCGTGTCCGGCTACGCGCTGGGCGGCGGCTGTGAACTGGCGATGCTCTGCGACATCACCCTCGCCGCCGACACCGCCGTCTTCGGCCAGCCCGAGATCAAGCTCGGTGTGATCCCCGGCATCGGCGGCTCGCAGCGGCTCACCCGGGCCGTCGGCAAGGCCAAGGCCATGGAACTCTGCCTCACCGGCCGGACCATGGACGCCGTCGAGGCGGAGCGGGCCGGGCTCGTCTCCCGCATCGTCCCGGCGGCCGAGCTGATGGCCGAGGCCCTGGCCGTCGCCGAAACGGTCGCGGGCATGTCGGCGCCCGTTGCGATGATGGCCAAGGAGGCGGTGAACCGTGCCTTCGAGACCACCCTCGCCGAAGGCGTCCGCTTCGAACGCCGCCTCTTCCACGCCGTGTTCGCCACCGCCGACCAGAAGGAGGGCATGAGCGCCTTCGTGGACAAGAGGTCCCCGGACTTCACCCACCGCTGATGCCGCCCCCGAGAGGCTCCTCGTCCCTCCCGGCGCGAGGAGCCGCTCGGGCCTTCGCCGCGCGGACGCATGTGGTGCGTGGCCGCATGCCCGGCCCGAGCCGATGCCGCCGCCGGGTCAGGCCCGGTGGGCGACCGTCGCCAGAGTGTCCTTGACCTCCCGCACCACACGGGCCGCGTCCTCGGGGTTGTGCACGACATCGGTGTGGTTCATGTCGATGACAAGGACCTCGCTGGCCGAGTAGTGCTTGTGCACCCAGTCGTCGTAGCCGGACCACAGGATCCGGTAGTACTCGACGAGGCTCTCGTCCTGTTCGAAGTCACGGCCCCGCAGCCCGATGCGGTGCAGCACCGTCTCGAAGTCCGCCTTCAGATAGACCATGAGATCGGGCGCCTTGCGGTACGGCAGGCCGTCGATCTCGCGCATCATCTCGTTCAGCAGCCCCTCGTACACCTGCATTTCGAGGGAGCTGATCCGCCCCAGGTCGTGATTGACCTTGGCGAAGTACCAGTCCTCGTAGATGGACCGGTCCAGGACGTTGTCGCCCTGCTTGTACGCCTCCTTGATCGCGGCGAACCGCGTCTGCAGGAAGTAGAGCTGGAGCAGGAAGGGGTAGCGCTTGGCCTGGATCTCCTCGGCGCTCGCCTTGTAGAAGAGCGGAAGGATCGGGTTGTCCTCCACGCTCTCGTAGAAGACCTCGCTGCCCAGCTCCTTGGCGATCAGCTCGGCCACACTCGTCTTGCCGATGCCGATCATGCCTCCGACGCAGATCACTGGCATACCTCACTTCTCCCTGGGGGTCTTCTGTTCGCGGGCGGTGGGCCTGGCGCCCCGCACCACTGAGACGCACGCCGGTGGTCAGGCGATTCCCCGGGATCTTCATGATCAGCGTCATTCCGCAGCCGCCGCGCACGGCGGCGGGCCGCAGCCCTGCGGCCGCCTTGAATCTTAAATGACGATCCACCCCCCGCAGGCCAGAGCGCGGGCGGTCACCTCACCCCCGCCCGCGCCCGCGCCCGCGCCCGCGCCCCCGCCACCGCGTCCGCGACCCGGACGGCGTCCGCCGTCGCCCGTACGTCGTGCACCCTGACGGCCCAGGCACCCTGGTGGGCGGCGATGGCCGACAGGGCGGCCGTGGCGCCGTCCCGCCGCTCCGCAGCGGGCGGTGTGCCGCCGGCACCGGCCAGGACCCGGCCGAGGAACCGCTTGCGGGAGCCCGCCACCAGGACGGGCCGCCCCAGCGCACGCAGATCGGCCAGCCCGGCCACCAGGCTCAGGTCGTGCTGCGCCAGCTTGGCGAACCCCAGGCCCGGGTCGATCACGAGCCGCTCGGGCGGGACGCCGGCACTCACCACGGCGTCCATCCGGGCGCGCAGCTCCGCGACGACCTCGCCGACGACGTCCCCGTACACCGCACGGCTGTCCATGGCGTCGCTGAAGCCGCGCCAGTGCATGACGACGAAGGGGACGCCGCCGGCCGCGACGGCCGTCAGCATGTCCGGGTCCGCCAGGCCGCCGCTGACGTCGTTGACGAGGACCGCGCCCGCGTCGATCGCCTGCTCGGCGACGCGGGCGCGCATCGTGTCGACGGACACGAGGACCCCCTCGGCGGCCAGGCCCCGGACGACGGGAATGACGCGCCGCAATTCCTCCTCCTCGTCGACGCGGGCGGCGCCGGGCCGGGTGGACTCGCCGCCGACGTCGACCAGGTCGGCGCCCTCGGCCGCGAGGTTTACGCCGTGCTTGAGGGCGGCGGCCGGATCGAACCAGTGACCGCCGTCGGAGAAGGAATCGGGAGTCACGTTCAGCACTCCCATGACCGCACACCGGCCCCAGTCCGGCAGGCCGGCGACCACGCCGCGCCGGTCGGGGCGGTCCCCGTCGGCTCCGAGGACCCTGACGCGGCCGGCCAGTGGGTGGATGGGCATGGGGTCATCTCCAGGAGAGGCGGGTTCGACGCTTCGACGCTGCGAGTGCAGTCGCGTGCGGCGGGGCCGGGACGGGACACCTCAGGGGCGTCCGTCCCGGCCCCGCCACGGGGTCAGGAGCTGTCGCTCGTGAGGTCCGCGCGGACCTCGTGCGCGGCCGCGACGAGGTTCTCCAGGGAGGCGCGGGTCTCGGTCCAGCCGCGGGTCTTCAGACCGCAGTCCGGGTTGACCCACAGCCGTTCGGCCGGGATGGCCCGGAGCCCCTTGCGCAGCAGCGCGGCCGCCTCCTCGGCACTGGGGACGCGCGGGGAGTGGATGTCCCAGACGCCGGGACCGGCCTCACGCGGGTAGCCGTGCGCGGCGAGCTCGTCCGCGACCTGCATGTGGGACCGGGCGGCCTCCAGGCTGATGACGTCGGCGTCGAGGTCGTCGATGGCCTGGACGATGTCGCCGAACTCCGCGTAGCACATGTGGGTGTGGATCTGGGTGTCCGGCCGGACACCGCCGGTGGTGAGCCGGAAGGACTCGGTGGCCCAGGCGAGGTACTCGGCGTGGTCGGCGGCCCGCAGCGGGAGGGTTTCCCGCAGGGCCGGCTCGTCGACCTGGATGACCGAGGTGCCGGCCGCCTCCAGGTCGCCCACCTCGTCGCGCAGGGCGAGCGCGACCTGTCGGGCGGTGTCTCCGAGGGGCTGGTCGTCGCGTACGAAGGACCAGGCGAGCATCGTGACGGGGCCGGTCAGCATGCCCTTGACCGGCTTGGCCGTCTGCGACTGGGCGTACGAGGTCCAGCGCACGGTCATCGGCTCGGGGCGGGAGATGTCCCCGGCCAGCACCGGCGGGCGGACGTAGCGGGTGCCGTAGGACTGCACCCAGCCGTGCTGGGTGGCGAGGTACCCCGTCAGCTGCTCGGCGAAGTACTGCACCATGTCGTTGCGTTCGGGCTCGCCGTGCACCAGGACGTCGATCCCGGTCTTCTCCTGGAAGGCGAGCACCTCGCGGATCTCGTCCTTGATCCGCTCCTCGTACCCGGCGGAGTCGATGCGACCGGCGCGCAGATCGGCGCGCGCGGTGCGCAGCTCGTTCGTCTGCGGGAACGAGCCGATGGTGGTGGTGGGCAGCAGGGGGAGGCCCAGGTGCGCGCGCTGGGTGACGGTCCGCCGATCGTACGGCTGGGAGCGGCGTCCGTCCGCGTCGGTGACGGCCGCGGTGCGGGCGCGGACGGCCGGGTCGTGGGTGATGGCGGAGCCGGCGCGGGAGGCGAGGTCGGCGCGGTTGGCGGCGAGTTCGGCGGTGATGGCGTCCGTGCCCTGGGCGAGGCCACGGGCGAGGGTGGTGATCTCGGTGGTCTTCTGGCGGGCGAAGGCGAGCCAGCGGCGGATCTGCGGGTCGATGTCGCGTTCGGCGTTGGCGTCCAGCGGGACGTGCAGCAGGGAGCAGGACGCGGCGACGTCCACCCGGTCGGCGAGGCCGAGGAGGGTGCCGAGGGTGGTCAGCGACTTCTGGTAGTCGTTGATCCAGACGTTGCGGCCGTTGACCACTCCGGCGACGAGGCGCTTGCCGGGCAGGCCGCCGACGGCGGCGAGGTCGGCGAGGTTCGCTGAGGCGCCGTCGGTGAAGTCCAGGGCGAGGCCCTCGACGGGGGCGGCGGCGAGCACGTGGAGGGCCTCCCCGAGCCGGTCGAAGTAGGAGGCGACGAGCAGCTTGGGCCGGTCGGTCGCCGCACCGAGCTCCCGGTAGGCGCGGGCGGCGGCCCCCAGGTCGGCCGGGGTACGGTCCTGGACCAGGGCGGGCTCGTCCAGCTGCACCCACTCGGCGCCGGCGGCGCGCAGGTCGGCCAGCACCCGGGCGTAGACGGGCAGCAGCCGGTCGAGCAGGGTCAGCGGCTGGAAGTCGGCGGCCACGCCGGGGGCGGGCTTGGCCAGCAGCAGGTACGTGACGGGCCCGACGAGGACCGGGCGGGCCGTGTGGCCCAGCGCGAGGGCCTCCGTCAGCTCGGCGACCTGCTTGGTGGAGTCGGCGCTGAAGACGGTGTCCGGGCCGAGTTCGGGGACCAGGTAGTGGTAGTTGGTGTCGAACCACTTGGTCATCTCCAGCGGGGCGACGTCCTGGGTGCCCCGGGCCATCGCGAAGAGGCCGTCGAGCGCGTCGGCCCCGACGGCCGCGCGGTGCCGCTCGGGAACAGCGCCGACCATGACACTGGTGTCCAGAACGTGGTCGTAGTACGAGAAGTCACCGGTCGGCACCTCGGTGATGCCGGCGTCGGCCAGCTGCTGCCAGTTCGAACGGCGGAGGTCGGCCGCGGCCCGGCGGAGGGCGTCGGCGGTGACCCGGCCCTTCCAGTAGCCCTCGATGGCCTTCTTCAGTTCGCGGTTCCGGCCCTGGCGGGGGTAGCCGTACACGGTGGCTCGTGCTGCCGCGGCTGCGGGCTTCGCTGTCACGGAACTCTCCTTCGCGAGATGTGTCCTGAACATCCCGGGGACGGGACGCGGACGCGAAGGGAACGACAGAACGGGCGGCCCACGTCGCGGAAGGTGCCGCACGTGCCGCTCGCTGTGTACGCCGACCCGCCCACGAGGTCACCGAAATGGCCGCATGCGAACGGTCGCGTGCGGGCAACGGGCAGGTCTTCGGACTCGCGGGCACGCCTGCCGGTCTCCCGGCGGGCACCTACTGGCCGTCGCTTCCCAGGACCGTTGTCCGGTCCCAGTGCGTATGACGGCGGTCGTGCCCGCTCACCGCTGCGGGGCAGTCCCGGATTCCCACCGGGTTCCCTCTTGCGACGCATCCCGCCTGGCGGACGGGGCGAACCAGCTGCGGAAACCACACTAAGTGGATCGACTTGAGCGTGAGTAAAGCGGTCCACATGCCGGACCACGAAAATGAGACAGCCGACCCCGCCTGATCGGGCCCGTTACGCGCACAGCGCCTTGCGGAGGTGCTCGCCGAACCCGGCGGGGTGGGTCGTCAGGCCCGTGTGTCCGCCGGGGAAGTGCAGGAGCTCCGTGGCGAACCGCTCGGCCAGTGAAGCGGCCGGGCGGTACGGCAGTTCGCCGCGGGAGTCCTCGCCGCAGACCAGCACGAGCCGGTCCGACAGCGCCGCCAGGCGGTCGACGTCGGGGACGTAGGACATGAACGCGGGCACGATCCGCCCGACGAAGTACGGGAGGCCGGCCATCGTCCGCTCGGCCCGTGCCGCGGCCTGCGGCGGCAGCCCTGCCGGGGCCCGGGGCCCGGCGGTTTCGCCGTCCTTCCGCAGGCCGGCGGCGAACTCGGCCATCGCCGGCATGAGTCCCCGGGAGTGCAGCGTCTCCTGCACGCGTGTGAGCAGCTTCCGGTGGGCGGCGGCGTCCGGCAGCACCTCCACCACCGGCGGCTCGTGCGCCACGACACGTTCGATGCGTTCGGGGTGAGCGGCGAGCAGGTGCAGAGCGACGATCGCGCCCGAGCTGGTCCCGAACACCCGGGCGGGTGCATGCGGCGAGAGCAGGTCCAGTATCCGTAGCGCGTCGTCGGCGTGTTCGGCCACGGACTGTGCGGCCCCGGGGTCGTCGAGCGTGCTCGCGGACATGCCACGCGGATCGTAGGTGGCGACGGTGTACTCGGCGGCCAGGTCGTCGGCGATGCCGTCGAACGACGCCGCGCCGCCCGTCCCGCCGGGGATCAGCAGCAGGAGCGGGCCCCGGCCGCGTACCTCGTAGTGCAGGGTCGCGCCGGGCACGCGCAGGCTGCCGGTGGTCGGTTCGGTCATGAGGAGTCTCCGTCTCGATGCGGGGGCCAGTGCTCCAGGAGTGTGTGCAGGGCGTCGAGGGCGCGGCCCCAGGACTCCTCGGGTGAACGCGCGTGCGCGAACCCGCCCGCGGCCTCCAGCGCGACGAACCCGTGGAACGTGCTGCGCAACAACCGGACCGCGTCGGTCAGGTCGGGCTCCGCCAGGCCGTAGCCGCGCAGCATGCCGTAGGTCAGCTCGACCGCGCGCCGCGGTCCGGCCGCCTGCGCGGCCAGTTCGGGGCCGATCCGGATCGCCGTCTGGGTCGCCGCGTAGCGGCCCGGATGCTCATGGGCGTACTCCCGCCAGGCGTCGGCGAACGCGACCAGCGCGTCCCTGCCCGCCCGCCCGGCGGTGGCCTGCGCGATCCGCAGCGTCTTCTCGTCCGCCGCCAGCAGCGCGATCCGTCCGCGCAGGTCTTCCAGGCTGCGCACGTGCGCGTAGAGGCTCGCGTCCTTCACCCCGAGCCGGCGCGCCACCTGCGCCATGGACAGCCGCTCGAGCCCGACCTCGTCCGCCAGTTCGGCGCCCGCGACCGTAACCCGCTCCGCCGTCAGTCCTGCCCGTGCCATGGCCCCTCCCTTCCCCTAGGGGTTCTAGTTTTAACCTAGGGCCCCTAGGTGTGCAAGGTGCGGCGGCCGCTCGGCCCACCGGGAAGCACTGGGCGAACACGCGCCGCGCAGTGACGTCCGCGCCCCGTTCGTGCGCCCGTCCATTGGGCGGCCCATGGCACCCCGTGCAGGTGACTCGTCGGAATGGTGTGCGGATGTCCGTGATGGGGCGTGCGAGGTTCTTCCCCGCACAGGCCGGTCCTCCGGGTGACGGAGGCGGGCACGCACTCGACGGAAGGATGGATATGAGGAAGTTCGCCTGGGCTGCGCGGGGTGTCGCGGCCGCGTCCGGAGCCATGCTCCTGGGGGCACTGGCGGCGCCGGCATCGGCGGCCGCTCAGGGACCGGAACCCGTGGGCAACAAGTGCTCGTCGGTGCGGCAGGTCGCCTCGACCGTGGTCGACTTCCGGCTCAGCGGTCTCTTCGGGACCGTGTTCCGCTCGGCGACCGACCGCCAGGGCCACGCGTTCCTCAACGACAGCCGCAACCCCGGAGTCTGGATCAACCTCGCTCTGCTCCCGGGCGCGCCCACCTGTGTCCACGACACCGCCGTCTCGGTCACCGAGGAGAACCCCGGCCAGCTCTTCATCACGCTGCTCGCGAGCGACGGGGCCCTCCACCAGGCGCAGTGCGCCACCGCCGGCGGGGCGCCGTTCACCCCGTCGACCCTCCCCGCGGCGTGCGGCACCGGCTTCACGGCCATCCCGGGCACCCCGGTATAAGCACCCGGCATGACATCGCGGCCGGTCGCCCGTGCGACCGGCCGCGACGCGCGTTCGACCGCGCGGCTTCGTGAGGGCGGGGTCAGACGATGTCCTCGGCGATCTCCGCCTGCTCGCGGGCGTTGCCGTAGGCCGCCGGGGTGCCGTACGAGCGACGGGCGACGTACCACCAGACGCTGGCCAGGACCAGGACCACCGCCAGGGCGATCACGGCGTAGTTCATCGAGTCGATGGTGACCGGGGACTTCTGCGGCAGGCAGAACAGGACGGTGACCAGCGCCACCCAGACGACGGCGATCCAGCCGATCGGCTTGCTCCAGCGGCCCAGGCTCCAGGGGCCGGGCTCGAAGCGGTTGCCGGCGCGCAGGCGCAGGTAGATCGGGATGGCGTAGGCCGGGGTGATGCCGATGACGTTGATGGCGGTCACGGCCCCGTAGGCGGTGGCCGAGTAAAGCGACGGGAGGGCCAGTACGCCGGCGACGGCGACCGCGAGCCAGACGGCCGGCACCGGCGTCTGGGTCCGGCTGCTGACCTTGCGCCACAGGGCGGAGCCGGGCAGCGCGTTGTCACGGCTGAACGCGAAGACCATCCGGCTCGCGGCGGCGACCTCGGCGTTGCCGCAGAAGAGCTGCGCGACGATGACGACGAGGAGCAGGGCGGTGGCGCCGCCCGAGCCCAGCGCGTCGATGAAGATCTGGGCGGGCGGGACGCCGGTGGCGCTGCCCTGGACGGCCGCGTAGTCCTGGATGGCGAAGGTCAGGCCGGCGAGCAGGGCGAAGCCGGCGACCCAGGAGACCCAGATGGCCCGGACGATGCCCTTGGCGGCGGAGACGGAGGCGTTGGAGGTCTCCTCCGACAGGTGCGCGGAGGCGTCGTAGCCGGAGAAGGTGTACTGGGCGAGCAGGAGTCCGACGGCCGCCACGTAGAACGGGTTGGCCCAGCCGGTGTCATTGACGAACTCGGTGAAGACGAACGAGGCCGACTGGTGGTTGTCGGGTACGAAGGCCAGGGCGCCGACGATCACGGCAACACCGCCCAGGTGCCACCAGACGCTGATGGAGTTGAGCACGCTGACGAGGCGGACGCCGAAGAGGTTGAGCGCGGCGTGCAGCAGCAGGATGCACAGGAAGATCAGGAACGTCGAGCCGGGGGTGGGCACGAACCCGAAGCGGAGGTTGAGGAAGGCGCCGGTGAACAGGGCGGCGCCGTAGTCGATTCCGGCGATGGCGCCGAGCAGGCCGAGGAGGTTCAGCCAGCCGGTGTACCAGCCCCAGCGGCGTCCGCCGAGCCGGTCGGCCATGTAGTAGAGCGCCCCGGAGGTGGGGTAGGCGCTGGTCACCTCGGCCAGGGCGAGGCCCACGCAGAGCACGAAGAGGCCGACGCCGACCCAGCCCCACAGCATCACGGCCGGGCCGCCGGAGCCCATGCCGAAGCCGTAGAGGGTCATGCAGCCGGACAGGACGGATATGACCGAGAAGCTGATGGCGAAGTTGCCGAAGCCGCCCATCCGGCGGGCGAGTACGGGCTGGTAGCCGAGTTCCCTGAGCCGTCTTTCCTCGTCCTGCTGGGGTGGGGCCTTGCGGTCCTGGCGGGCTGCCCATTCGGTTCTGGACACGGCGGTACCTCCGGGGGTCTGTGGAGCACGGGGGACGGTGGAGCCTGGTGGTGCGGTGGAGCGAGCGGCCATGCCGTGGGGAAGGGAGGCGGGGGTCAGTTCCGGCCGGCCAGGCTGCGGGACCTGGCCTGCAGGAACACCTCCTCGGCGAGGGCGCGGTCGGCCGGGTCACGGGTCCGCTGGGCCCATGGCACGGTGGTCCAGTACGGCCCGATGGTGTCGAAGACCCGGGCCGCCTCCTTGAACTGGAGGGCTCCCCACAGGGCGTGGGCGAGCTGGTTCAGATCGAGCGGGGAGGCGCGCGGCAGGTCGGCGTGGTGGAACCAGGCGTCCAGGGCGTCCAGGGCGTGCAGGGCGTCGCGGACGGCGTCCTCGGCGACCCAGTGCAGGTCGAGGGCCCGCTCCTGGCCCCGTTCGCGCCGGTAGCGTTCGACCCGTACGTACAGCGGCAGGACGTGCAGGGCGGAGCCCGGGGGTGCCGAACCGGCCGCCCAGTGCACGAAGTTGGCGGCCTCGGAGAGCGGTCCGGGCGTGCCCGCGTACACGAACTGGAGCATGCGGTGGTAGGCCTCGCGGTTGTGCGGGTCGCGCTTGTCGGCCTCCGCGAGGATGCCCCAGGGGCCGGGGGGCAGCATCGGGCCGGGCGGCGCGATCCGGTGCTCGGCCATCTGCCGGTGCTCGTCGAGGAGCGCGAGGGCGAGCAGGCAGACCCAGGGCACGGGGTCGGCGGGGCTGATGCCGGCGGCTTCCCGGCAGGTCTCCCAGGCCTCCTGCCACAGCTCGCCGGTGCGGGGGTGCCCGGCGCGGTGGGCGCGGACGGCCCGCTCGACGGTGACGCGCGTGTGCATCACGAGTGCGGCGACGCTGTTCGGTTCCTCGGCCCGCCAGGCCTGGACCACGTCGGATCCGGCGGAGATGGCGGCGAGGACCTGGGTGCGCTGGGTCCACAGCCCCCAGCCGTCGGTGCGTTCGAGTAAGCGCGCCATCGACACCCAGCGGCCGGTGCGCAGGTCCTGGGCGGCGGACCGCAGCTCGTTGTCGTGGCCGGCCGGATGGTAGACGGGCCGGAAATCGCTGCCCGCCATCACCTCGTCCCGGTCAACGGGCGGCGACGGCGGCGGCCCGGGCGGGCGTGTGCTGCGGCGGTCGTGATCATCAGTCCTCGGATCGCATGGAAGGTGGGTCGATCCGGTGCTCGGCTGCCGCGCTGCAGCCTTGCCCGGTGCCAGGGATGCGTGAACCATGCGAGAACTGTTCGGCGAACCCCCGCCGTTGACCCACGGTCGATGTCGCTGCCCGTTGATCGGCGATCACTATAGAGCGATCGGGAGCGTTCACAGCCAGAATCTTGTTCGAACGCAAGTATCAAGCCAGAAGCGAGATGTGATTATGCGTCAGTGTCATGGGGTGGTCGTGGGCGGATCTTGACGGGCGACGTCCGCTGGTGAAGGCTTCCGACCGATGTTCGATCACGGTGACACCAGGGACGGAGCGGTGATGACGGGCCCGGTGCTCGCTGTCGATCAAGGTACTTCCGGGACCAAGGCGCTCGTCGTCTGCCCGGTACGCGGGGTCATCGGCTCCGGATCCGCCCCCGTCCGGCCCCGCTACCTGCCGGGCGGCCGGGTCGAGGTCACCCCCGGCGAACTGCTGGACTCGGTCGTCGACGCCGGACGCGCCGCGCTGGCGGCGGCCGGCGAACCCGTGGTGGCGGTCGGCCTCGCCAACCAGGGCGAGACCGTACTCGCCTGGGACCCGGCGACCGGCGAACCGCTGACCGACGCGATCGTCTGGCAGGACCGGCGCGCCGAACACCTCTGCACCGAACTGGCGCCGCGCGCAGCGGCGTTGCTGGAGACCACCGGCCTGCCGCTCGATCCGTACTTCGCCGCCCCCAAGATGGCCTGGATACGCCGCCACCTGACCCGGCGCGGCGTCGTGACGACCAGCGACGTATGGCTCGTGCACCGTCTCACCGGTGCCTTCGTCACCGACGCGGCGACCGCCGGCCGCACCCAGCTGCTCGACCTCGACACCACCCGCTGGTCGGACACGGCACTCGACGCCTACGGCCTCACGGGCGAACGGCTGCCGGAGGTCGTCGACGCGGACACCCGCGTCGGCACCACCACCGCCTTCGGGCCCGAACTGCCCCTGACCGGACTGCTCGTCGACCAGCAGGCCGCCCTGCTCGCCCAGAGCGTCACCGAGCCCGGCACCGCCAAGTGCACCTACGGCACCGGCGCGTTCCTGCTCGCGCAGACCGGCCCGCGCCCCCTGCGCAGCACCTCCGGCCTGGTCGGCTGCGTCGCCTGGCGGCTCGCCGGCCGCACCAGCTACTGCCTGGACGGGCAGGTGTACACGGCCGCCTCCGCCGTGCGCTGGCTCACCGATCTCGGGGTGATCTCCGGCGCCGCGGACATCGACACCGTGGGCGGGAGCGTCCCGGACGCGGGCGGCGTCACCTTCGTCCCCGCGCTCGCCGGGCTCGCCGCTCCGTGGTGGCGCGGCGACCTGCGGGGCTCGGTCACCGGTCTGGGCCTCGACACCACCGCCGGGCACCTGGTGCGCGCCCTGTGCGACGGAGTCGCCGCCCAGGTGGCGGAGCTCGCGGACGCCGTCGCCGCCGACCTCGCCGCCCCGCTCGCCGTCCTGCGCGTCGACGGCGGGCTGACCCGCTCCGCGCTGCTCATGCAGGCCCAGGCCGACCTCCTCGGGATCCCCGTCGAGGTGTCGGCGCTGCCCGACGCCACCGCGCTCGGCGTCGCCGCCGTCGCCCGGCTCGGGCTCGATCCCTCGCTCACCCTCGCCGAGGCCGTCCCGCAGTGGAAGCCGTCCGCCGTCTACGAGCCGCGCGCCGACCCGGCGGACGCGGCCGAGCGCCGTACGCGGTTCCGCGCGGCCGTGTCGGCCCTGCTCGCGGAAGCACCCGCGTGAGCCGTACCGCCACCGCTTCCACCAGCGCCGCCGCCTCCACCACCACCGTCACCACCGGCGGCGCGCTGCCCGGCCGGGAGTACGACGTCACCGTCGTCGGCGCCGGTGTGGTGGGCTCGGCGATCGCCCGCGAACTGTCCCGGCTGCCCCTGCGGATCGCCCTGGTCGACGCTTCCGACGACGTCGGGAACGGCACCTCCAAGGCCAACACCGCCATCCTGCACACCGGTTTCGACGCGGTGCCCGGCTCCCTGGAGTCCCGGCTCGTCCGCGAGGGGCACCGGCTGCTCTCCGCCTACGCCGCCGACAGCGGCATCCCGGTGGAACCGCTCGGCGCGCTCCTCGTCGCCTGGGACGAGGAGCAGCGGGCCGCGCTGCCGGCCCTCGCCGACAAGGCCGTCCGCAACGGGTACCGTGCGGCGCGCATCGCCCCGGCCGAGGAGGTCCGGGCCCGCGAGCCGGAGCTCGGCCCCGGCGTGCTGGGCGCGCTCGACGTACCGGGCGAGTCCATCATCTGCCCCTGGACGACCACCCTCGCGTACGCGACGCAGGCCGTCCGCGCCGGCGTCGCCCTCCACCTCAACTGCCGCGTACAGCACATCACTTCGGGCGACGTGCACACGCTGGGCACGAGCCGCGGCCCGCTGCGCACCCGGTACCTGGTCAATGCGGCCGGCCTGTACGCCGACGAGATCGACCGGCTCCTCGGCCACGCGGACTTCGACGTGACGCCCCGCCGCGGCCAGCTGATCGTCTTCGACGAGCTCGCCCGCGGCCTGGTCCGGCACATCCTGCTCCCCGTACCCGGCGCCCTCGGGAAGGGGGTGCTCGTGTCGCCGACGGTGTACGGGAACGTCATGCTCGGGCCGACCGCCGAGGACCTCGACGACAAGACGGCCACCGGATCGAGTGCCGAAGGGCTCGCGCTGCTGCGGGAGAAGGGCCGGCGGATCCTGCCGGCCCTCCTGGACGAGGAGGTCACCGCCGTGTACGCCGGACTGCGCGCCGCGACCGGCAGTGACGACTACGCCATCCGGGCCCGTCCCGCCCAGCGGTACGTCACCGTGGGCGGGATCCGCTCGACCGGGCTGACGGCCTCCATGGCGATCGCCGCCCACGTGGTGGAACTGCTCGCCGACGCAGGCCTGCCGGTGTCCGGGGCACGGGAGCCGGAGCCGGTCCGGATGCCGAACCTGGGCGAGGCGTTCCCCCGGCCCTACCGCGACGCGGAACTGATCGCGCGGGACCCGGAGTACGGCCGGATCGTCTGCCACTGCGAGCGCGTGACCCGCGGCGAGATCCGCGACGCGCTGGCCCAGGCCGTCCCGCCCGGTTCGATGGACGGCCTGCGCCGGCGCACCCGCGCACGGGGCGGCCGCTGTCAGGGCTTCCACTGCGGGGCGGCCGTCCGCGCGCTGTTCGAGGAGGCCCGCCGGTGAACCGCGACCGCAAGGTCGACGTCCTCGTCGTCGGCGCCGGCCCCGCCGGGCTGGCCCTGGCCGCCCGCCTCGCCACCGCGGGCGCCGGGCACGTGGAGGTCCTGGAGCGCGAGCAGGACGCGGGCGGGGTGCCCCGCCACTGCCACCACGGCGGCTTCGGGGGACCCGTACGCCCCTGGCTCACGGGACCGGTGTACGCACGGCGGGCCGTACGGGCCGCGGTGACGGCCGGGGCCCACGTCCGTACCGGTGTCAGCGCCACCGGCTGGGCCGGCCCGCTGTCCCTGGAGACCACCGGCCCGGCGGGCCTCGAACGGATCACGGCCCGGGCCGTCGTCCTCGCCACGGGGGCCCGGGAGCGCCCCCGCAGCGCCCGCTTGGTGCCGGGCTCCCGGCCGGCCGGTGTGCTGACCACCGGGGAACTCCAGCAGGCGGTGCACCTGTACGGCCAGGACGTCGGCCGGCGGGCGGTGGTGGTGGGCGCCGAGCCGGTGGCCCGCCACGCCGTACGCACGCTGCGCCGGGCGGGAGCGGAGGTGGTGGCCGTGGTCACGGAGCGCCCCCGCGGTGCCGCCGTACCGGGGGTCCCGCTGCTCACGGCCACGACGGTGGCCGAACTGCGCGGCCGCGGCCGCCTGTCGGGCGTGGCCGTGCGGCACGAGGACGGCCGCTCGGGGGTCCTCGCCTGCGACACGGTGGTCTTCACCGGCGACTGGATCCCCGACCACGAGCTGGCGCGCCGCGGCGGCGTCGCCCTGGACCCGGGCACGCGCGGTCCCGCCGTGGACGCGTCCTTCCGTACGCCGGTGCCGGGGGTCTTCGCGGTCGGCAACGCCCTGCACGGAGTCGAACCCGCCGCCACGGCCGCGGCCGCCGGCGCCGCCGCCGCGGTCCCGGTCCTGGCCCGCCTCTCGGGTGCGCCGTGGCCGGAGCCGGGTCCGCCGCTGGCCGTCCGGGCGCCGCTGCTGTGGGTGGCCCCGAACCGGCTCACGGACCTCGCGGGGCGGCCGCTGCTGCTGCGATCGAGGGAGACGCTGACCCACCCGGTGGTGACGGCCGCCCAGGACGGCCGGCTGCTGTGGAGACGGCGCCACCCGGGCCGGGTGCCGCCGTGGCGGTCGCTGCGGCTCGCACCGGGATGGACGTACCGGGTCGACCCGGCGGGCGGTCCGGTCGTGCTGGGCCTCGGCTGAACGGCGGCCCGCCCGGTACGCCCGCCACGCGGCGACGGCCGAGGGGGCAGATGATGGGTGGTGTTCCGACACCGATCACCGATCACCGACACCGCACGCCGGAACCGCACGCCGGAACCGACCGCCGGGACCGAGGTGGGTTGCCGATGCCCCGCAGCACCCCCGACGACGCCGGGCAGCGACGCCGGCGGCCGTTCCTCCTGCGACGACCGCTCGGCACCCGGACGGCCGTGGCGGTCACGGTGGCCGTCCTCGTCGCCGCCAATGCGGCCGTGCACCTCTGGTCGGGCCTGTGGGGCGTACTGACGGCCCTGCTTGTCAGCGGCCTGCTGCTCGGTGTGCTCCGCGCCGCCGGCGGGACCCTCGCCGACGCGGGCCTGGCCCCCGGCACGTACGCCCGCGGTGCCCGGTGGGCGCTGGCCCTGATCGCCCTGGTCGGTGCCGTCTACCTGGCCGGGGCCCTGCTGCCGGCCACCAGGGGGCTGTTCGAGGACCAGCGGTACGCCGGGATGGACGGGGGCGAGGTGTTGCTGCGCGCCTTCGTGCTGGTGCCCCTCGGCACGGTCCTGGTCGAGGAGGTCGCCTTCCGCGGCGTGCTGTACGGGCTGGTGCGCCGCGCCCGCGGGGCGGTGTGGGCGACCGCCGTGTCGAGCCTGCTGTTCGGGTTGTGGCACGTGCTTCCGTCGCTGCACCTGGCGGCCGCGAAGCCGGCCGTGGGCACCGTCGTCGGCCAGTCGGCGACCGGGGCCGTTCTGGCGGTCCTGGGGGCCGTGCTCTTCACCGCGGCCGCGGGCGTCCTCTTCTGCGAACTGCGCCGCCGCAGCGACAGTCTGCTGGCTCCCATGGGCCTGCACTGGGCGGTCAACGCACTCGGCTACCTCGTCGGCTTCCTGCTGCGCTGACCGGCCTGGACTGACCGGGTTCACCGCGGCGGCGAGACGATGTTCCGCAGCCGGTCCAGGTCCTGCGCCGTGAACCCGTCGGGCCGCATCACGGCGTTCCACGCGTCGACGTACGCGGCCTTGTACGTGTGGCCGTGGCCGTCCGGCACGCCCGTGGAGAACGGCAGGTCGGCGGTGACCTGCCAGAAGGTCACGAACGGGATCCACACCATCGCGCCGAGCACGTCCGAGCCGGGCCCCTCCCCGATCCAGTCGGGCTCGGAGAGCGCCAGCCGCGGGCTCCACCAGACGATCGGGTCGGACGGGTGCATGAGGTAGAGGACCCGCGTGCCGTCCCACGGCCGGTCCGCCGGAGGCATCCCGGCGGCCGGGTCATCGGTGAACCGGACGGTCCGGCCGTCCCGGAAGACGGGCTCGATCTCGGGAGAGCCCGCGTCGCGGTGGTCGCTGAACTCGCGGAACAGGGTGTTGAAGTTGGGCGGGCCGGCGAACAGGGTGCCGGCGGTGCGGTTGCGCAGGTCGTACTCCCCGCTGAAGGCCGTCTCGCCGCCGAACGACCCCAGGCTCTCGCCCGCCACGAACAGCCGCGGGCGCCGCTCCTGGGGCAGCTTGGACCACTTGTCGTAGACCGCGTCGAAGAGGTCCCGGCCGGCCTCGCGCGCCTTGGACTGGTCGACGAGGTACGACATCCAGGAGGGCAGGTACGAGTACTGGATCGCCACGCTGGCGGAGTCGCCGTTGCCGAGGTACTCGAACGAGTCCACGGCGGCGGGATCCACCCAGCCGCTGCCCGTGGTGGTCATCACGAGCAGGTTCTCGCGCGCGAAGCCGCCCGCCCGTTCGAGGTCCGCGACGGCCCGGGCGGCCCGGGTCTCCGTACTGTCGGAGGTCTCCAGTCCCGCGTAGGCCCGGACGGGCTCCTGCGCCGTGCGGTGGGTGAAGGCGCCGATCT
Organism: Streptomyces sp. Sge12; assembly: GCF_002080455.1. NCBI lineage: Bacteria > Bacillati > Actinomycetota > Actinomycetes > Kitasatosporales > Streptomycetaceae > Streptomyces > Streptomyces sp. Sge12. The sequence goes on along the minus strand of NZ_CP020555.1, from coordinate 768,971 downwards.
CCTGGGCCGTCGGACCCTGGCCGGTGAACGCCCGGCCCTCCCTGCCCAGCGAGTCCCACGGCACCAGCGAGCCGGGCCCGCCCGACCGCAGGGACGAGGTGGGCCGGTGCACGCCTTCCGGGGTTTCCGTGTCGCGCAGCGAGAAGGCCTCGTTGGCGGCGTTCACGAACCCGTTCAGCAACAGCCCGGAGAACGCGGCCCACGCCAGCCCCGCCACCAGGAGCCAGCCGACGACCCGCGCCGCCCGCCGGCCGATCCGGCGCCCGAGGAGCTCGGCCGCCCGGCGGTACAGGGCCCGCAGCCCCCGCCCGGCCAGGAGCAGGAGCAGGAACACGAGAGCCGCGACGAACGGGCAGGCGACGGCCGTGAGGACGTTGTGGTCGGTGACCCCCATCAGGCGGCGGATCTCGTGCTGCCAGTACTGGCCGAGCCCGAACGCGACGCCGAAGAGCACGACCGCGCAGACCGCCAGGACCAGCCAGGAACGGCGCGAGGGCGTGCGCGCGTCCCGGTCGGCGAAGGCGCGCCACACGACGGCGGCGACCACGCCCAGCCCGTAGCCGATGGCCGCGCTGATGCCGCACACCAGACCCTGGAGCACACCGCCGCGGGGGAGCAGTGACGGGGTGAAGGACAGGCACGCCAGCAGGAGCGCGCCCCAACAGCCGGGCAGTGTCAGGCGGGGCAACCAGCGGTGCGTGCGCGGAGCCGGCCCGTCCGACGGAGGAACCGGCTGGTCATCGGTCATGGCGGGCCTCCGTGGCCATGGTCCCCCCGCGCGGTCGCCACTGCCATCCGGAGCCGGCGGCCCGGCCGCTCACTCCTCGCCGCCGTCGCGCCGTTCAGGCGGCGCAGCGGGGGAGGACCACTGCGCTCCGGTGCGCTGCCGGAACGCGGAGACGGCTGCCTCCACGGTCGGGAAGAAGTGCCGGGGATCGATGGTCCGGGTGAGTTCGTACCGCTCGATCTTCTGCCGTACCGGGTCCTTGAGCTCGGCGAACACGAGGTGCACCTCCTTCTCGTTGAGCGCCTCGTCGAGTTCCTCCAGGACGTCGGCGGCGGTGGTGTCCACATCGGTCATCGGCTCGGCGGCGACCACGATCCAGCTCGGCGGCGGATCGGCGGCCGCCAGCCGCCGGACCTGGTCCCGGAAGTTCTTGGCGTTGGCGAAGAAGAGCGGGGCGTCGAACCGGTAGATCACCAGGCCCGGCAGCCGCTCGGCCCGCGGGTACGAACGGACGTCGTGGTAGCCCTCCAGCCCCGGCACCCGCCCGAGCACGGTGGCGTAGGGCCACCAGGCGCGCCGGAAGACGTTGAGGACGGACAGGGCCACGGCGATGGCGATCCCGGGCAGTACGCCGAGCAGGGCCACCCCGGCGAAGGCGGCGAAGCACAGCAGGAACTCCGCCCGGCGCTGGTGCCACAGCCGCACGGCCCCCGGGATGTCGGCCAGCGACAGCGACGCGGTGATGACCACGGCGGCCAGGGCCGGCTGGGGGAGATTGCGGAACAGGCCCGGGGCCAGCACGAGCATGAGGACGATGAGCGCCGCCCCCACGACGCCGGTGAGCTGGCTCCTGGCCCCGGCCCGCTCCGCCACCGCCGTCCGGGAGCCGCTGGTGCTGACGGGGAAGCCCTGGAAGAGCGCGGCCGCCAGGTTGGCCGCGCCGACGCCCGCCATCTCCTGGTTGCCGCGGACCTCCTGTCCCGTGCGCGCCGCGAAGGCGGACGCGTTGGAGATCGTGTCGGCCAGGGACACGAGCGCGATGCCCAGCGCACCGCCGAGCAGCGGCACGAGATCGGCCGCCCGTACGTCGGGGATCGTGAACGGCGGGAAGCCCTCGGGCAGTACGCCGACCAGGCCGACGCCGTGCGCGCCGAGGTCGAGGACCGTGGTCGCGGCGATCGCCAGGACCACCATCGCGAGCACCGCGGGGATCTTCGGCAGGAAGCGCTGCAGGACCAGGATCAGGGCGATCCCGCCGAGGCCCACGGCGGCAGCGGCCGGTACCGCAGCCCCGTCGGCGAGTTGCCGCACCAGGCCGACGCACTCGCCGATCAGGCTGTCCGCCTCGACCTTGAAGCCGAGCAGCTTGGGCAGCTGGCCGACGAGAATGGTCAGGGCCAGCCCGTTCATGTAGCCGATCATCGTGGGTTTGGAGATCAGGTCGGCGATGAAGCCGAGCTTCGCCACCGAGGCCAGGATCATGATGGCCGCCACCATGAGCGCGAGCATCGACGCCAGCGCGACGGCCCGGTCGGGATCCCCGTCGGCGGCCACGAGCGGCAGCACGGTCGCGGCGATCATCGGCCCGAGCGAGGAGTCCGGGCCCAGCACCAGGATCCGGGACGGCCCGAACACGGCGTATCCCAGCAGGCACAGGATCGTCGTGTACAGGCCGGTGATCGCCGGCAGGCCCGCCAGCTCCGCGTAGGCCATGCCCTGCGGCACCAGCAGCGTGGTCAGGACGATCCCCGCGACCAGGTCCTTGGGCAGCCACGCGCGCCGGTACGAGGCCGCCGCACGGATCCCCGGAACGGAGCGCAGGCGGGCGAGTGCTCCGCGGCCGTCGGGCCGCCCGGTCCCGAGCCTGGTCACCGACCGGCCCTCCTCAGGCGGCCTTCGACCGGCGGGCCACGAGCTTGCCCAGTTCCCACAGGAGCAGGAGCGCGAGGGCGGCCAGCAGCGCCCAGCCGAACTGCCGCGCGTCGATGTCGGTCGTCCCCAGGATGCGCTGGAAGCCGTCCATCTGGGTCACCAGCACGGCCAGCACCAACTGGGCCAGGGCGACCCAGTTCATCTGCTTGCTGTCGAACGTCGACGTCGTCAGCACGGAATCCGTCTCGCTGCGGCACTCGAAGGCGGCGACGATCAGGCAGAGCGCGAAGGCGGTGAAGGCGATGGAGCGGCCCGTACCGGTGCTGTCGTAGAGGCCCTCGCCGAGCTGGATCAGCCCGAGCAGGAGGATGGTGACCGCCAGTCCGCCCAGCCCGACCGTGACGAGAACGGGCCGCGTCAGCACCGATTCCCCGCGCGGACGCGGTGTGCGCCGCATGAGTCCGGCGCTCTCCCGGTCGAAGCCGAGCGCGAAGCCGAAGGAGGCGTTGACGACGAAGTGGATCCACAGCACCTGCGGCGGGGTGAAGGGCTCACCCGCGGCGATGTTGAAGACGGTGGCGCCGAGGAACGTCAGCACGAAGGTGACCAGCAGGAGCAGCACGAACCGGATGTACTTGGTGAGGTTGTCGTAGATCGTCCGGCCCTGCTCCACGGCGTAGACGATGGTCGCGAAGTTGTCGTCGGAGAGGATCATGCGGCCGGCGTTCTTCGCCACGTCCGTGCCGCTGCCCATGGCGATACCGATGTCGGCGGCCTTGATGGCGGGCGCGTCGTTGACCCCGTCGCCCGTCATCGCCACGACCTCGCCCTTCTTCTTCAGCGTGTTCGCGAGCAGCACCTTGTGCTCCGGGGCGACCCTCCCCACCACCCCGATCCCCTCGATGCGGGCCAGCTGCTCCTCCTCGCTCATGGCGGCGAAGTCCGAACCGAGCACCGCCTCGCCGGGGATGCCGATCTGCCGGGCGATCGCCGCCCCGGTCGTGACGTCGTCACCGGTCACCAGGCGGACCCGGATGTGCGCCGCCTGCGCGTCGGCCACCGCGGCCCGTGCCTCCTCGCGGGGCGGATCGACCATGCCGACGATACTGGTCATCCGCAGCCCGGTGACGTGCGCGAGCAGATCGCCGTCCGGATCGAAGTCCTCCGGGTCCAGGTCGCGCATGGCCGCGGCCATCACCCGGCGCCCCTCGCCACCCATCCGCTCGCTCTCCTCCTCGGCCCGGCGGAGCAGACCGGCGTCCCACGGGACGCTCTCGCCCGCCGCGAGCGCCGTGGTGGCCCGCGCCATCACCGCCGGGCCCGCCCCCTTGACGAAGCAGCGCACGACCGGCCGTCCGGAGGCGTCGACGGCCGAGTGGAAGGTGGCCATCAGCTTGTACTCGGGGTCGAACGGGAGGGTGGCGAGCCGGGGCAGCGCGTTCCTCGTGGCATCGGTGTCCAGGCCGGCCTTGTGCGCGAGCACCAGCAGCGCGCCCTCGGTGGGATCGCCCACCACCGCGCCGTCCACCAGTTTGGCGTCGCTGGCCACCACGTACGGCAGGATCGCGTCCTCGATCCCCGCGGCGGACCCGGCGGCGTGGTGGACCTTGCCCTCCAATCCGTAGCCCGTGCCCGAGACGGTGTACCGGTCGGTCGGGCTGAGCACCTCGACGGCGGTCATCTGGTTCATCGTCAGGGTGCCGGTCTTGTCCGAGTTGATCGCCGAGGTGAACGCCAGGGTCTCCACCGACGGCAGCTCCTTGACGATGGCGTTGCGCTTCGCCAGGTTCAGGCTCCCGACGGACAGGATCGCCTGGGTCACCGTCGGCAGGGCCTCGGGGATCGCCGCGATGGCCAGCGAGACCGCACTGACGAACAGCACGTCCCAGGCCTGGTCCCGCTGGCGCCCCAGGGCGAACATCACGATCATGGTGAGGCCCGCCGCCGCCGTGATCCACAGCGTCAGCCTGTCGAGCTCCCGGGTCAGCGGCGGCACCTCCTTCTCGGTGGCCGACAGCATTCCGGAGATCTTGCCGAGCTCCGTGTCCGCACCGGTCGCGGTGACCACCATGACACCGCTGCCGTGGGTGACCGGGGTGTTCATGAAGGCCGTGTTGGTCCGGTCACCGGGCGACAGCCCCCTGCCCGCCAGGGAGCCGGTCCCCTTCGCGGCCGGCACGCTCTCACCGGTGAGCGCCGACTCGTCGATCTGCAGGGCGCTGGCCTCGACCAGACGTCCGTCCGCCGGCACCTGGTCCCCGGCGGAGACGAGCACGACATCGCCCCCGACGAGCTGTTCGGCGGGGATCTCGGCCTCCGTGCCGTCCCTGCGCACCCGCGCCGTCGCCTTCAGCATCGACTTCAGCGCGTTCATGGCGCTCTCGGCCCTGCCCTCCTGGCGCAGACCCACGACCGCGTTGAGCAGCGTCAGCACGATCAGCAGGATCGCGGTGGTCCACTCCTGGATCACCAGCGAGACGATCGCCGCGGCCACGAGGACGAGCTGCATGTAACTGCGGTACTGCGCGAGGAACCGGCGCCAGGCCGGGGTCCGTTGCTCCTCGGGCAGGGCGTTCGGGCCGTGCGCGGCCAGGAGTTCGGCGGCCCGCGCGGCGGACAGGCCGACCGCGGGATCGACACCGAACGCCGCCAGGACCTCCTCGGGGGAGCGCGCGTACCAGGTGTCCCCGGCAGGCCGGGGCCGGTCCGCCACGGAATCCGACCGCACCGTCATGGTTGTGCCTCCGATCCGGGGCCGCGGACGCATCCGGGCCGGCCGTACGCCGTCCGAGGGCCGTCAGCGACGCTTCTTCCCCGCCCGGCCGCGGCCACTGCGACTGCCACTGCCGTTGCCCTTGGCCCTGCTCTCGTCCCCGTGTCCGCCGGCCCGGGCCCCCGACGGATGCCGGGCGGCGTACGGATCGGCCGGCGCCCCGGCCGGGGCCTCCCGCTCCAGGCCCCGTTTCACGACGAGGAGGTCCTTGCGCGCCTCCTCCGCCACCTCCGGGTACTGCGGATCGATCTCCATCAGGGTGTGCGCGAGGATCGCCGCCGCGGAGATGCGCGCGAACCACTTCCGGTCCGCGGGTACGACGTACCAGGGCGCCCACTTGGTACTCGTGGCCGACAGCATCTCGGAGAAGGCGTCCTGGTAGTCGTCCCACCGGCGCCGCTCCCGGACATCGGCGGCGGAGAACTTCCAGTTCTTCTCCGGCAGGTCGATCCGCTTCAGGAAGCGGGTGCGCTGCTCCTCCTTGGACAGGTTCAGGATGATCTTGACCACTTTGAACCCGTTGTCCGTGAGGTAGTGCTCCCAGCGGTTGATCTCCCGGTAGCGGCGGTCCCAGATGCCCTCCCCGAGTGCGCGCTCCGGCAGCTTCTGGCGCAGGAGGACCTCGGGGTGGACCCGTACGACGAGGACCTCCTCGTAGTGCGAGCGGTTGAAGATGGCGATCTCGCCGCGCGAGGGCAGCCGCCGTGCGTAGCGCCACAGGTAGTCGTGGTCGAGTTCCTCGGCGGAGGGCACCTTGAAGCTGCTGACCCGCACGCCCTGCGGGTTTACGCCGCTCATCACGTGGCGGATCGTCCCGTCCTTGCCGCCCGCGTCGAGCGCCTGGAGGCAGAGCACCACGCCGTACGTGTCCTGGGCGGCCAGCCGCTCCTGGTACTCGGCGAGCAGCGACACCCCGGTCCGCAACAGCTCGACGCCGTCCCGCTTCTTCATGCCGGCCTTGTAGCGGGGGTCGAAGTCCCGGGCCAGCTGCACCTCGGACCCCGGTGGTACCCGCAGCGGCTCGATGAAGTCCGCGATGCGCTCGGCCCTGTGGTCCGACATCAGCCCTCGGCCTCCCCCTCGTGCTCCGGGCCGGGAGCGGCGCGGAAGGCGGCGGAGAGCGCCTTCCGGGACCGGCGTTCGGCGAGGATGGCGACGTAGTTCCTGACCCTGGCCCCTCGGAAGGAGTCGTAGGCGGCCGTGACGGCGGCCTCGACGGCGGCCGGCTCGGCCGAGGGATAGGCCGTCCTCAGCCGCAGGACGGTGTCCCGGACGGACGCGAGTTCCTCCGCGGTGGGCTCCACCTCGGCCGGCGCCGGTTCCGGTGCCGGCTGCGGCACTCCGGGGGCGTCGCGGACCCGCCCGGTACCGGACCGGTCCACGCCCTGGAGCGCTTCAGATGCCATGTCCCACGACCTTCGGGCCGCCGATCCGCACATTCCCGCCGTCGGATGTGTCTCGTGGACATTCTCTGCTCAACCGGACAAGATCGCCCCCTGCCGGACCGGCGGCGGACTCAGCGCGCGGCGAGCCGCTCCATCAGGGCGGCGCTGCGCGCCAGCACCTCGCGCTCCTCGCCGGTGAGCTCGAGCTCGATGGCCTGGGCGAGCCAGCCCGCCCGGCGCCCGCGCTCCGCCTCGAGAGCGGCGTGGCCCGCGGGGGAGAGCTCGACCAGGGACTTGCGGCCGTCGGTGGGGTGCGCCCGGCGGACGACGAGTCCCTGTTCCATGAGCAGGCCGACCGAGCGGGCCATGGACTGGGGCCGGACGCGCTGGTCCGCGGCCAGATCGCTGGTGGTCATGGCCCCGTTGCGGTCGAGGGTGCCGAGCACGGAGGCCTGGCCGAGCGGGATCCGGTCCTCGTGCTTCACGCGCCGCGTGAGCTTGCCCATCGCGGTACGCAGTTCGGTGGCGACGGCGGCGGGTTCCGGGATGGGCGTGGGCATACGGCACTTTAACCGGTGATCAGCAGCGAATCTGTGCAGCCCACCTGCACAGCAGAACTGTGCAGCACAACTGAACAGCGCAACTGAACAGCAGAACTGTGCAGCATTGCTGTAGAGTCGCTCATGTCGCGGCACGCGCCAACGGTGTCGCAGCAGGCCGCGGCGTGCGTCAACGCGAAGGACCTCCCATGGCTTCCCCGGCAGTCGAGCCCACCGTCATCCAGTCCGTCACCGCCCGCAGGGTCCTCGACAGCCGGGGCAACCCGACCGTCGAGGCCGATGTCCGCCTCGCCGACGGCTCCCTCGGCCGCGCCGCCGTCCCCTCCGGTGCCTCCACCGGCGCGCGGGAGGCCGTGGAGCTGCGCGACGGGGACCCCGGGCGCTGGCACGGCCGGGGCGTCGACCGTGCGGTCGCCCACGTCAACGGCGACATCGCGGCCGCGGTCGTCGGGCGTGACGCCGCCGACCAGGCGGGACTCGACGCGGCGCTCGTCGCGCTCGACGGCACGGCCGACAAGTCCCGGCTCGGCGCCAACGCGCTCCTCGGCGTCTCGCTGGCCGCCGCGAAGGCCGCCGCCGCGGCCCACCGCCAGCCGCTCTACCGCTACCTCGGCGGAGCGGACGCCCGCCTCCTCCCGTTGCCGATGATGAACATCGTCAACGGCGGCGCCCATGCCGACAACCCGCTGGACTTCCAGGAGTTCATGATCGCTCCGATCGGTGCGCAGAGCTTCGCGGAGGCCGTCCGGATGGGCTCCGAGGTCTTCCACACGCTCCGCCGCGATCTACTGGCCGCCGGGCATGCCACGGGCGTCGGCGACGAGGGCGGCTTCGCGCCGGAGCTCCGTACCGCCGAGGAGGCGCTCGACTTCGTCATGTCGGCCATCGAGCGCACCGGCTACCGGCCCGGCAGGGACATCGGCCTGGTCATGGACCCGGCCTCCTCGGAGTTCTTCCGGGACGGCCTGTACGTGTACGCGGGCGAGGGGGTGCGCCGTACGCCGACCGAGCACGCCGACTACCTGGCCGAGCTGATCGACGCGTACCCGGTCGTCTCCATCGAGGACCCGATGGCCGAGGACGACCTGGACGGCTGGCGGGAGCTGACCGCCCGCGTCGGCGACCGCTGCCAGCTCACCGGCGACGACGTGTTCTGCACCAACGAGAAGCTGCTGCGCGAGGGCATCCGGACCGGAGTCGGCAACTCCGTCCTGGTCAAGGTCAACCAGATCGGCACCCTGACCGAAGCCCTCGCCACGGTCGCCACCGCCCATCGCGCCGGCTGGACGGTCGTCATGTCGCACCGTTCGGGCGAGACGGAGGACACCACCATCGCGGACCTGGCGGTCGCGACGGGCTGCGGCCAGATCAAGACCGGCTCGCTGTCGCGGTCCGACCGCACGGCCAAGTACAACCAGCTCATCAGGATCGAGGAGGAGCTCGGCGCCGGCGCGCAGTACGCGGGCGGAGCGGTGCTGGTCCGTTCCTGACGAACCGCGTCGGTCACTCCACCCCGTCGGCGGCGTCGCACTCCGCGGCGCCGCCACGGATGGCCTCCGTGCACAGGGAGGCCTCGACCTTGCCCAGGAGGCGGGTCAGCTCGGCGCGTTCGGTGGCGTCCAGGCCGTCCAGGGTCTGGCGTTCCAGCTCGCCCCAGGCCCTGCGGACCTCCACGAGCAGCCCGCAACTGGCATCCGTCGCCTCGACCAGCGAGGCCCGCCGGTCCGCGGGGTCCGGGCGGCGTCGCACGTGGCCGGACTGCTCCAGGCGCTGGAGCATCTTGGTCACCGTCGACGGATCCAGGCCGACCGCCTTGATCAGCTCGGACTGGCGCACGGCGCCGCTGTCCCAGAGGTGCATCATCAGGAACTCCTGCCCCGGGTGCAGTCCCAGGTCCCGCAGGACCCGGCCCGCCGCGATCCGGTGGAGCCGGGCGACCCGGCTGATCGCATGACTCACCGGCCCGTCCAGCACCGAGCCGGGCGCCGCCGCGCACTGCGGGACGGTGCGCGGCTCCTGTACGGATTCCGCGGTCATGGGGGCGCTCCTCCTGGTCGGTCCGTCCGGCAGGTCCGGAGGGGGGTTCTCGATGTGATTCTACCTACCCCGCACATTTAATGTTGGTCGGCCAAGTAATGGGGTACGCTGCACCCCGAAGCCAATCATTGGCCGACCAACTACCTATGTGAGGCAGATATGACCAGCGCTTTCGAACCGGTTCACGTGGCGGGCGCCACCCTCTCCAACCGGATCGCCCTGGCGCCCATGACCCGCAGCCGCGCGGGTGCGGGCGGCATCGCGACCCCTCTCGTCGCCGAGTACTACACCCAGCGCGCGTCCGCCGGTCTGATCATCAGCGAGGGGATCCAGCCCTCCGTCGTCGGACAGGGCTACCCGTTCACCCCCGGCCTGCACAACGCCGAGCAGGTCGCGGCCTGGCGCGAGGTCACCGACTCCGTGCACGCGGCGGGCGGCCGGATCTTCGCCCAGCTGATGCACTCCGGCCGCATCGGCCACCCGACGCTGCTGCCCGACGGCCTCGTCCCCGTGGCCCCCTCCGCGGTGGCCGCCCAGGGACAGCTCTTCACCGGCGACGGCATGAAGGACTTCGTGACCCCCCGCGAACTGACCGGCGCCGAGGTGCGGCAGACCATCGCCGACTTCGCCGAGGCCGCCCGCAACGCCGTGGAGGCCGGCTTCGACGGGGTCGAGCTGCACGGCGCCAACGGATACCTGATCCACCAGTTCCTGGCCCCCGGTTCGAACCTGCGCACCGACGAGTGGGGCGGCCCGGTGGAGAACCGGATCCGCTTCGCCGTGGAGGCGGTCAAGGCGGTGGCCGCGGCGATCGGCGCCGAGCGCACCGCGCTGCGCGTCTCGCCCGGCAACCCGTACAACGACATCTCCGAGCCCGACCCGCAGCCCGCCTACGAGGCGCTGGTCAAGGAGCTCGACGGACTCGGCCTGGCTTACCTCCACGTCCTGGAGTACGGTGCCGACGCGCGCGCGGCCACCCTCGCCCTGCGCAAGCAGTTCTCCGGACCGTTCGTCCTGAACCCGGCCACCGAAGGCCCCACCGACCACCGCGCCCTCACCCTGATCGAGGACGGCGTCGCCGACCTGCTCGCCTTCGGCGCGCTCTTCCTGGCCAACCCCGACCTGCCCGAGCGCCTGCGCACCGAGGGCCCCTACAACACCCCCGACCCCACCACCTTCTTCGGGGGCGACGCCCGCGGCTACACCGACTACCCGACCCGCTAGGCCATTTCCAGGGGGTCCGGCAGGATGACCCCGTGAAGCGCGTACCGGCAGAGCCCGACCGCAGCGTCCTCGTCCGGCCGGCAGCCGCCGCGGCCGCGCTGGTGACCGTGGGCGCGGGCTTGGGTCTGCGGGCCGTGGCCGCGGGGAGCGTGGCGAAGTACGGCGGGGACGCGCTCTACACCGTCCTGCTGCTGACCCTCGTCGTCCTCGCCGCGCCCCGGCTGACGCCCCTGCGGGCGGCCGCGACGGCGCTGGCCGCCAGCTGGGCCGTCGAGTTCCTCCAGCTCACCGGCCTCCCGGCGGACCTTTCCCGGCAGAGCACCTTGGCCCGCCTGGTGCTCGGTTCCACCTTCAACGCACCCGACCTGTTCTGGTACGCCGTCGGCGCGGCGGCGGGCTGGCTCCTCCTTGCGGCACTGCGCCCCTCAGGAGCGCGCGAAGAGCCGGCCGGCGGGCGGGTGGCGGTCGCCGAGGAGGCCGGTTCCGCCTGATTTCCCCGGTGACGCCGTCAGCGGGACAGGAGGGCGTTGAGACGGGCGGCCTGGCGCGTCAGGTGATCGCGCTCGGCCAGGTCGGCAGCCTTCCGGGCCGCTTCCACGTACAGCCGTGCCGCCGTCACGGGGTCGCCGTCGCGCTCGTGGAGGTACGCCGCCACCGCGGCGTGGCGCGGCACGGCCTCGTCCAGCGCCGCGAGCGCCGCCAGCCCGGCGCGCGGGCCGTCCGCCTCCCCGACGGCCACCGCCCGGTTGAGCCGGACGACCGGGCTGTCGGTCAGCCGCGCGAGCTCGTCGTACCACTCGACGATCTGCACCCAGTCGGTCCGGTCGGCACCGGGCGCGTCGGCGTGGAGCGCCGCGATGGCGGCCTGCGCCTGGAACTCGCCCAACCGGTCGCGGGCCAGGGCCCGCTGCAGGATTGCGATCCCCTCGGCGATCGACGCCCTGTCCCACCGGCCGCGGTCCTGCTCGGCCAGCGGCACCAGGCTGCCGTCGGGCGCCGTCCGGGAGGCCCGCCGGGCGTGGTGGAGGAGCATCAGGGCGAGCAGCCCCGCCACCTCGGGGTGGTCGATCGAGGCCGCGAGCTGCCGGGTGAGCCGGATGGCCTCGGCGGCGAGGTCGACGTCGCCGGAGTAGCCCTCGTTGAAGACCAGGTAGAGGACGCGCAGCACGGTGGCGACATCACCGGGCCGGTCGAAGCGCACACCGGAGACGGTGCGCTTGGCCCGGCTGATGCGCTGCGCCATGGTCGCCTCGGGCACCAGGTAGGCCCGGGCGATCTGACGCGTGGTGAGCCCGCCGACGGCGCGCAGCGTGAGCGCGACCGCCGCCGACGGCGTCAGCGACGGATGGGCGCACAGGAAGTAGAGCTGGAGGGTGTCGTCCACCGCGGGCGCGGGCCCGCGCGGCGGTTCCTCCTCGACGAGGTCCTCGCGCCGGCGGCGGGCCGTGTCCGACCGGGTCGCGTCGAGGAACTTGCGCCAGGCCGCGGTGACCAGCCAGCCCTTCGGATCCCGCGGCGGGTCGGCGGGCCAGGTCCGGACCGCCTCGATCAGCGCCTCCTGGAGGGCGTCCTCGGCCGCCGCGAAGTCGGCTCCGCGGCGGACGAGGACGGCGAGGACGCCGGGCGTGAGGCTCCGGAGCAGCGCCTCGTCCATGGACGAGGTCACTCGGTGATGGTGGGATGCGAGCCCAGGAACGGACGCAGTTCGAGCCACTCGTGGATCGGCTTCCCGCCCGCGCCCGGCGCGGCCGACAGCTCCCCGGCCAGCTCGAGCGCGCGGTCGTAGCTGTCCACGTCGATCACCATCCAGCCGGCGATCAGGTCCTTGGTCTCCGCGAAGGGGCCGTCGGTGACCGGCGGGCGCCCCTCGCCGTCGTACCGGACGAAGGTCCCCTCCGGGGAGAGGGCCTGACTGTCGACGTACTCGCCGGTCTCCTCGAGCCGGGCCGCGAAGTCGTTCATGTACTGCACGTGGGCCGAGATCTCCTCGGGCGTCCACTTCTCCATCGGCACGTCGTTGACGGAGGCCGGGGCGCCGCGGTAGTGCTTGAGCATCAGGTACTTGGCCATGATGGTTCTCCTCGGTGCTGGTGCGGCCATTGTGGCCGCCTTCACCCCGGGGACGAAGCCGGCCACGGCTTCTCGACATCCCGCCCGAAGTTTTTCTCCCGTCGGCTCCCGGCTCAGCCGCCGATGTCCCGGCTGTGGAAGTCGGCCAGGGTCTCGCGCCGCATCAGGAGGCGGGCCCGGCCGGCGTCGACCGCGACGACCGGCGGGCGGCCGACCATGTTGTAGCCGGAGGCCATGGACACCTGGTACGCGCCCGCCACCGGTACGGCGAGCAGGTCGCCGGGGTGGACGTCCCCGGGCAGTTCCACGTCGGCGGCCAGGATGTCGCCCGCCTCGCAGTGCCTGCCGACCACCGTCGCCAGGCACGGCTCGGCGGGGGAGCGGCGGCCGACGAGGCGGGGCGCGTAGCGCACCCCGTACAGGGCCGGCCGCGGGTTGTCGCTCATGCCCCCGTCCACGGCGACGAACACGCGGTCGCCGGTGCGCTTCACGGCGAGGACGCGGTACAGGGCGACCCCCGCCGGGCCGGCGACCGCCCGGCCGGGTTCGATCGCGAGCCGCGGGACGGCCAGCCCCGCCGCCGCACAGCTCTCGACCAGCTCGCCGCGGAGCCTGCGGGCCAGCGCGGCGCGGTCCAGCGACGGGTCGCCCGGGCGGTAGGCGATGCCGTGGCCGCCGCCCATGTCCAGCTCGGGCAGGACGATGCCGTGGGCGTCGCGGACGCGCGCCATCAGCCCCACCATGCGGCGCACGGCGGCGGCGTACGGTTTGACCTCGGTGATCTGGGAGCCGATGTGGCAGTGCAGCCCGGTCAGTTCGAGCTGCGGCTGGCCCAGGATCCGGGCGATGGCGTGCTGGGCGGACCCGTCGGACAGGGCCAGGCCGAACTTCTGGCCGTCGGTACCGGTACGGATCTTCTCGTGGCCGCCGGCCATGATGCCCGGCACCACCCGGACCATCACCTTCTGTGAACCGCCCGTGCCCACCGCCGCGGCCAGCCGGGCGATCTCGGACGGGCTGTCGATGACGATCCGGCCCACACCGAGCCGCAGCGCCGCCTCGATGTCGTGCGGGGACTTGGCGTTCCCGTGCAGGACGATGCGGTCGGCCGGGAAGCCCGCGGTGACGGCGAGTTCGAGTTCGCCCGCCGAGCAGACGTCCAGGCCGAGGCCCTCCTCGTCGATCCAGCGGACCATGGCCCGGGACAGGAACGCCTTGGCGGCGTACAGCACGTCGGCGTCCGGGAAGGCGTCCCGGTAGCCGCGGCAGCGGGCCCGTACCTCGCCCTCGTCCAGCACGTACACGGGGGTGTCGAAGCGGTCGGCGATCTCGGCGAGCGACACCCCGCCGACGGCGAGCCCGCCGTGCGGCAGGCAGTGCGCGGAGGCGGGCCAGACGGACAGGTCGTCCGCGCCCGCGGTGACCTCGGACAGAGCTGCAGTGGTCATGGAGTCCCCCTCAGGCGGTGCGGACCGGGAAGCGGTCCGGCCGGTGGTTCGTCGCGGTCGCCGCGGGAGCCGACAGCGTCGGATCGACGGTGATCAGCTCCGCGCCGAGCGGCTCGCACAGCTCGCGCAGCAGGGACTCGGACAGCCGGATGTACCTCTGGCCCCCGCCGAGGGTCGCGGCCAGCCGCTCCGGACGGGTGAAACCGACGGCCGTGCGCACCCCCATCGGGGTACGGAACAGCCGGACCACCGCCCCGGCACCGATTCCCGGCCGGACGGGCACGTACAGCAGCCCGGCCGGGGTCCGTTCTTCGGGCTCGGGGTCGTCTTCGTACTGGAACAGGCACATGGGGCTCTCCCTGGGAAACCGCGGACGATGGGTGAGCCCCGGGCGCGGGGAGGCGGTCCGGGGCACGTGATCGAAGCTATCCCCGCTCACGAGCCCTGCGCGTGGCCTCCTGACGCCACCTTGACGGACATCGGCCGACTCCATACACATCGCTGACGCGGCCGGGCCGCCCGGCCCGCTCCGGTTCCGTCCGGCCCGGGGCGGCCCGCCCGGCCCGCTCCGGGCGATCCGGACGCCGGGACATGCCGAGGGGACGCCCGGTCCGGGCGTCCCCTCGTACGCGGCACCGTCCCCTAGAAGCGGCTCGCCCGGTGGCGCGCGCGGCGGTTGCCGCCGCGGTGGACGAGCAGCAGGGCCAGCAGCATGGGTGCGATCAGGAGGGCCATCGTGGTCATGGAAGTGCACTCCTCTCCTCGTGGTCCGTTGCTCCTACGCGTCTGGCCGCTGAGGGGTGTCCGAAACCCCCGGACCACTCGGATGCGTGCGGAATCAGCCCATCCGGATATCGGCGTCCCGCCGCGTTCCACGGCGCTTCCCGGACACCTGCCGAGGTGGGAGGGCCGCAGGCGCCCCCGGGGTGGCACGGCCGGAGCACCCGGGTCAGGCCACGCGCCCCCGCACGCCTCCCGCGGAGACGTTCCCTCACGGTGGTAGCTGGGCAGCCGCTTGATGCTGATCGATCGTCACGTGAGGGGAAGCCGATGACCAAGGTCCTGGTGCTGCACAACGTGTGCCTGGTGAGGTCCGCACTGGCTGCGTTGCTGAGATCCGAAGGCGACTTCGAAGTCACCTCCTCCGGCTGGCGGGCCGCCGCGCGCCAGGCGGAGTTCTTACGACCCGATGTGGCGGTCGTCGACCTCGACTGTCCGGGGGTCTCGGCCGCCCTCCTCGAGGACGCCGGGGCCACGCGCCTCTTACCCGACTCGGCCGCGCCCCTGCTCGTGCTCGCCCGGGCCGATACGCCCGGCTCGCTGGGGCGCGCCTTCCGCACCCAGGCGCTCGGCTACGTCGACAAGGACGGCTCGCCCGAGCGGCTGGTCCGGGCCATCGGCAAGGTCGCGGCGGGCGAACGCTTCATCGACGCCACACTCGCCTCGGCCTTCATGGAGGCCGACCCCATGCCGCTCAGCCCCCGCGAGCTGAGCGTTCTGGCGCGGGCCGCCGAGGGCGACTCGATCGCGGAGATCGCCCACGCCCTGCACCTCGCCAGTGGGACCGTACGCAACTACATGGCCGCCGTGACCCGCAAGACCGGCGCCCGCAACCGGATCGACGCCATCCGGATATCCCGGCGGGCTGGCTGGGTCTGAGCCCCCGGACCGGGTTCCCCGGATCCTGCCTCACTCCTGCGCGTTCCACACACCCACCAGATCCCGGTACAGGGGCGACCTGGCCGGGAGTTCCGCATGCGTGCCGCACACCGCCCGGGTCCCGTCGAGTACGAGGACCCGGTCGGCCCTGGCGGCGGAGGAGATGCGGTGGGCGACCACCACGAGGGTGCCGGGGCGCTCGGCGAGCGCCCGCTCGGCGCGTTCCTCGGCCCGGGGGTCGAGGTGGCAGGTGGCCTCGTCCAGCAGCAGCAGGGGGGCGGGGGAGAGGTAGGCGGCGGTGAGGGCGAGCTGCTGGCGCTCGCCCAGGGAGAGCCGGCCCGGGTCGAGGGGCGCGTCCAGCCCGCCGAGCCGGGCCACGAGCGCGTCGGCGCCGAGGGCCGCCACCGCCCGCCGCACCTCGCCCCCGGCCACCGGGCCCGGGGACAGGTGGGTCAGGTTCTCGCGGACCGTGCCGGTGAAGACGTACGCCTGCTGGGGCAGCAGCGTCCGGCGGACGTCCGGGCCGCCCCCCGGGGCGCCGAGGGCGGGGGCACCCGCGACCCGTACGGTGCCCCGGCCGGGCGGCAACAGGCCGGCGATCAGCGCCGTGAGGGTGGACTTGCCGATCCCGCTCGGCCCCACCACGGCCAGGTGCTCGCCCGGCCCGACCACCAGGTCGAGGCCGTCGATCACCGGGTGGGCGCGGGGGCCGTAGGCGAAGCGGACCCGATGCAG
The DNA here is from genome assembly GCF_002080455.1 of Streptomyces sp. Sge12. NCBI lineage: Bacteria > Bacillati > Actinomycetota > Actinomycetes > Kitasatosporales > Streptomycetaceae > Streptomyces > Streptomyces sp. Sge12. The sequence goes on along the minus strand of NZ_CP020555.1, from coordinate 752,481 downwards.
TTCGACGGCGGGCGCGGGCCGCGCCGGCTGCGCGGGGACCGGGTCCGTTCGCGCAGCTGCCGGACCCGGACCACGCTCCGGCTCCCGTGCCGGCTCCGGGTGCGGCGTCGTCCCCGCGGCCGACAGCGGGGCCGGCTTCGCCGGTTGCGGATCGCAGAACCGGTCCAGCACCACCACCAGCCGGGTGCCCGCCGCGCCCACCGCCGTCATCAGCGCGTCCAGGGCGGGCAGCAGCGACTGCACGAGGTAGGTGAGGGCTCCGGCCACCGCCCCCGTGCTCACCCCGCGCCCGAGCAGCCAGGGCGTGGCAGCCAGCAGCACGACGACCGGCAACCGGCCCGCGACGCCCAGGGCCAGGGTGCGCAGGGCCGTCCACCGAGCGAGGCGCCCGGTCAGCCGTTCCTGCTCGGCGATCAGCACGTCCACCCGGGCACCGGCGCTCGCCCCGCCGCCGCACGCGACGACGTCGCGCAGTCCGGCCGCCAGTTCGCCGGTGCGCGCGGCGAGCGCCTCGTCGGCGTCCAGCGCCGCGCGCTGCACGCGTGCCATCGGGCGCAGCGTGGCCAGGAAGGCGACCGTGCCCAGGAGCAGGGCAGGCACCACGAGGACCAGCAGGACGGGATCCAGCGCGGCCAGCCCCAGCAGCGCGCCCAGGGCGGTGAAGACGAACGACCGGGCGATCAGGACCAGTCCGGCGAAGGAGTCCCGGGCCATCTCGGTCTGTTGCGTGAGCCGGGAGACGGCTCCCGAATCGCCCGCCCGCCCGGGATCGGCGACGGCCCGCCCGATCGCCTGGCGCACGGAGCGCCGCACCAGGCCGTCCCGCAGCGGTTCGACCAGGTCCGCGAGCCCGCCGAACACCCCGCGCAGGGCGAGGGCGCCCAGCAGTGCTCCCGCACCGGCCACGGCCAGCCAGCCGATGCCGGTCGCGGTACGGCCGGCCAGGAAACCGTCGTCGAGGGCGCGGGCCACCGCGTAGCCGCCGAGGAAGGTGTGCGCGGATTCCAGCAGGGACCAGAGCGCGAGCCGGCGCAGCGGCCGGGAGCGCCCGCCGAGGAAACGGCGGCCCTCGCGGGAGACCCGGCGCCAGGCGCCGTCCCCGCTCATCGGACCGCCTCCCGGCCGGGCGGCTCCGTCACCGGCTCGGCCGCCGGCCCGGCGACCGGCCCCGCGGCCGGTTCCGCGGCGGGCTCCCCGGCCGACTCCGGTACGTCACCGAACACGGCCCGGTAGCCAGGGTCCTGCCACAGCTCCGCATGCGTACCGGTCGCCCGCACCCGCCCCGCGTCGAGCCACACGACGAGGTCTGCACGGGCGGCCGAGGAGACACGGTGGGCGACGACGAGACGGGTGCCCGGCCGGACGTCCCGAGCCAGCGCCAGCTCCACCTCCCGGGCGGTGACGGTGTCCAGGCTCGACGTCGCGTCGTCCAGCACGAGCAGCCGCCCGGCACGGCAGAACGCCCTGGCCAGGCCCAGGCGTTGCAGCTCCCCACCGGACATCGGGGCGTTCGCGAGCGCGGTGTCGTACCCCTCGGGCAGGCGGCGGACGAAGGCGTCGGCCCCGGCCGCCCGAGCGGCGGCGCGCACCGCCTCCGGGCCCGGCGCCGCGCCGCCTCCGAAGGCGATGGCGTCGGCGACGCGCTCCCCGAACAGGGCGGGTCGTTCGAAGGCGTGGCCGACCTCGCGGCGCAGCTCCTCCCCCGACAGCTCGTCCAGCGGCACGCCGTCGAGCAGCACGCGGCCCTCGTCGCACGCGGTGAGCCGCCCCGCGACGGCAGCCAGCGTCGACTTGCCGGAGCCGGAGCCGCCCACGACCGCGGCGGTCACCCCGCCGGGGATCCGCAGGTCCACGTCGCGCAGCAGCACCGTGCCCGCGCGGACGACCCGTACCCCGCACAGCTCCAGCGTCCCCGGCCCGGCCTCGGGCAACCGGCCTTCTCCCTGCGGCAGTTCGGGCAGCTCGAAGAGGGCCGCCGTCCGGCGGGCGGCGGCCCGGCCGCGCACCACGGCCGCGAGCCGCCCGGTCACGGCGCCGACGCCGGCCGCGAGGCTCGCGTAGCGGACCGCGGCGAGGAGCCCTCCTACGCCGAGGGCCCCCTCCACGAGGCGGACCCCGCCCACGCCGAGGACGACGTAGAGCAAGAGCGGCATGAGGGCACTGGTCCGGGCCATGGTCGCCCCGTAGATCCGCCACGTCCGGCGCCCTTCGGCGCCGAGCTCCGGCAACCGGTCCAGTACGCGGGCCTGTTCGCGCGCGGCGGTGCCGGCGGCGGCGATGGTACGGGCGCCCCCGAGGGCCTCCACGAGGCGCCCGGCCATGGCGAGCTGCACCTCCTGGTAGCGGCTGACACTGGCGCCCGAGTCGCGGGCGAACGCCCTCAACAGCAGGGCGAGCAGGGGGACTCCGGCGAGGAAGGCCACGGCGGTCCACACGTCGACCAGGATCAGTGCCACGAGTCCGCCGAGCGGGGCGAGCAGGGCCACGGCCGCGCTCACGACGGCCGCCGGTACGGCGCCCGCGGCGGTGGCCTGCGCGGTCAGCCGGGCGGAGGTGTCACCGGGGGAGTGGCGGGCGGCGTGGTGCGGTGCGCTGCGCAGCAGCCGGGCCACTCCCAGCCGCCGCAGCCAGGCGGTGGAGCGGGCGTCGACACCGCCCGCGAGCCGGGCCGTCGCCGCGTCGAACAGCACCTCGGCGGTGATCACCGCCGCGCACCACACGGTCCAGCGGGCGCCGGCGGGGTCCTGCCGCAGGAGCAGGTCGAGGGTGTGGCCGAGGACCGCCGGTTCGGCCAGGGCCGCGCCGGAGGCGGCCACCGAGCAGACGGACGCGGCGGTGAGGCGACCCGCGCTGTGCCGCGCGGCCGCCCGCAGAGCCCGGTCGGCGCCGCGGGCGGCCGCCGCCTCGCCGGTGGGATCGGGCGCAGTCATGGGCGCAGGCTCCAGGGGTGTGGTGCGGGCCCGGGCGGCGAACCGCCCGGGCCCGGGGGACCCGACTAGTTACAGGTCGTGATGCTCAGGCTGCTGTCACCGCAGAGGAGCAGGCTGGCGCGGCTACCGCCACCGCCACCGTGCGCGGCCTCGGTGGTCTCTTCCTTCGGGGTGTCCATCGACTGCAGGTCGAGAAGCGTCATGTCCGTTTCCTCTTCACTGTTGTGTGTTCCGATGGGTCACGGCCCCCACGAGGGGGACCGGCTCTGGGGCCGCCGCGGCCGACCGCGGCGGCGGGAGGAACGGCAGGTGCGCGCGCCCGCCGGGCGCGGCGCTGCCGAGGGCGAGGAGAGCGCCGGCCGTGCCCGTGGACAGGTCCATGGACAGGCGCATCATCTGCTCGCCGGGGAAGGCCAGGAAGCCCCGGTACGGGACCGCGTGGCGGGCCAGGGCCTCCACCTGCCGGGCGATGTCCTCGGGGGCGGAGCCCGGGCCCGGCGTCGTGGTCCGCGCCAGGTGGAGGATCATGCCGGCCGCGCCGCGGAACAGGCCGGGCTGCGCGTAGAAGGTCGCCTGGGCGGCGCGGACGATCTCCGGCCGGGCCCGTTCGAAACGGTCGTCCCGTGCGTGCTCCAGCCAGTCGTCCAGCACCATGCCGATCCCGACGCTGCCGCCGCCGAGGTAGGGCATCGTGCGCCAGCCCTCGTCGACCTGAAGGGTGCCGAAGACGCTGGTCACGCAGCGGTCGAGATCGCGGTGCAGTGCCCGTCCGGCCCGGAGCAGGAACTCCTCTTCGCCGGTGCGTTCGTAGAGCCGCAGGTGGAGCAGCGCGGGTCCGCTGTGCCCGTGCAGCAGACCGGCCCGTTTCGCCCCGGCGGAGCCGGAGCCGGAGGCGGGGGTCGAGGTCGGCGCCGCGGCCTCCGCGAGGAGCTCGGCGCAGCGCCGGGCCGCAGTGTGCAGTTCCCCCTCGCCGGTGGTCTGCCCCAGGGAGTTAAGGGCCAGCCCGATGCCGGCGAGTCCGCCGTGCAGGTCGGGTCCGGCCGACTCCCACGGCTGGGACAGCAGTTGCTCGACGAGGGCGAGCGCCCGGTCCCGGTGCCCCAGCCGCTCCAGGGTCCACGCGAGACCGGCGAGGCCGTCGTAGAAGCCCAGCGGCATACCGGAGGCCGGCTCCTTCGTCCGGGCCAGCAGCCATTCCTCGGCCTCCGGCCACGGGTCGGCGCCGGTCTCGGCGAGCGCGTACAGCACACCGGCCGCTCCGTGGCCGAAACAGGCTCCGCCGCCCGCCGCCGCGAACTGGGCGGGGTCCCCGGGGAAGAGGCGGTCCTCGCGGTCGAAGGTGGCGCTCGCCCGCAGTGCGGCCGTCATCGAGGCACGGGCTGCTTCCCCGTCGCCCGGCTCGACGGGCAGGTAGGGGCGGCGGGCCGCCGGCGTCGCCCGACCTCCGGCACCGGCCCCGGAAAGGGCCCCGGCCCCGGTACCTGCCCCTGCCCCGGAAGCGTCGTCGGCACCGGCGAGGATCTCCCGTACCGCCTCGTCGAGGAACTCACGGGGTACGGGGAACTGCTGGGCGGCGATGTCGGCGAGGTGCGCCGCCTTCGCGCGGTCCATCACCAGCAGGCTGGTCAGCGGCAGGAACAGGGCCAGGCGCAGACAGGCCAGGGCGTACCGGTCGACGGCGAATCCGCGCCGGTCGGCCGGGGCGACGAACGCCGGGTTGGCGACGGTCTGGCGGAGGTTCTCGTCGGCGTGGGCGGCGGCCTCGAAGTCGAGCAGCGCGACCGACGGTTCGCCGGTCTCCTCGTCCTCCGCGACCATGATGTTGAACAGGTGCAGGTCGTTGAAGACGATGCCGCGGGCGTGCACCGCCGCCACGGCCTCCGTCACCCGCCGGTGGACGTCGAGCGCCCACCGCGTGTACTCGGCGAGTTCCGCCGGGTCCGGGTCCGCCTCGATCAACGGGTGCCGGCGTGCGAAGTAGGTGTTGAGGGGCTTGCCCTCCAAGTGCTGCATCACCAGGAAGTGGTGGTCCCCGACGGTGAAGGTGCCGTGCACCGAGGGCACGCAGTCCAGCCCGGCCAGTTGCTCCAGGGCCCTGCGTTCGCGGTGCAGCCGGGTGACGGCGTCCGCCCCGTCGGCGGCCAGCCCCGCGAAGGGGCGCCCCTCCTTGAGGACGACCGGTTCGCCGGTGCGGACGTCCCGGCCGGCGTAGACACCGCCCCCGTTGGAGAAGTGCAGGGCCCGTTCGACCGTGTACGGAAGGCCTTCGAGGGTGACCGCGGCCCGCCGGGCCAGATGGGGGGCCAGGAACGCCGGCAACTCGACCCACTCCGGCGGCTGGAACACCGGGCCGCGCGCGTCCGGCACCAGCCGGCCGCCCGGGGCCTCGATCGCCGGGACCAGTTCGCCGCGGTCGTCGTAGCAGTGCCGCAGGGTGAAGCTGCCGTAACGCAGGTGCACGGGACCGTCGTTCCAGCGAAGGTCGCTCAGGATGTACGGGCCGGGCTCCCCGGCGAGCAGCGCGTCGAGCTCCTCGGCGATCACCCGGCACTGCGCCTCGTCCGCCGGGTACACGGTGAGGAACTTGCCGCTCGCCGCCCGGTCGGCGTATTTCGCGTTGCGCAGGTGCAGCAGGTACCGGCTCGGCACGAACTTGAACGCGATCCGGCGGTCCACGCAGTAGCGGTGGACCCGTTCGAGGACGGACTCGGCGTTGTCCAGGCAGGCCGAGACGTGGATCTTCCAGCCCTGGGAGGGCAGCCGGGCGTCCACGGGCCGCAGCGCCAGCCAGTCCCCGCTGCGGTGTGTCTGCCACCCCGCCGGTACGGGGGCGAGCGCGGCCGGGTAGCTCTGCTCGGCCCGCCGGTACGGCGCGTCGTAGAACCAGCGGTCGGCGTCGCAGAAGGCGGCGTACCCCTTGTTCACTCCTGCTCCCTCGGTCGGTGACGTGACCACGCTGTCACGCGGTGCGAGGGCCGCGACAGTCACGGCTGTCACCGATGGGGTGTGCAGTACGCACGAGTCAACAAGTCCCGTACGGGGGTCGGAGGGTCAGTCCTTGCTCGCCGGCTGCCAGCCCATTCCCCAGCCGTACTCGAGGTCGGCGGCCTGCTGCTTGAGGACGCCGGGCGCCAGCAGGAGGTACTTGGCCTCGCGCCGGACGATCAGCTCCCCGCGCACGTTCTCGATCAGGGCGATCGCGGCCACCGGCGAGGGAACGGTGCACTCGTCGAGGAGCACCTCGATCGGCGGGCCGACGGGCGGGTACAGGGTGGCGACGCCGCGCAGGCCCGCGAAGCTGGTGGCCCCGGAGTAGATGACCACGAACACCAGGAGCCGCTTGATCCTCGCCGCGTGGTCGAGGTTGATCATGAGGTTCTCGCCGGCCTCGCTCGCGCCGGTCCGGTCGTCGTGGTCCAGCTGGACGTACGGCGGCCGGTCGAACGAGCCGAACTGGTTGTTGATGGGGTGGACGATCCCCTTCGTCCCGTCCTGGAGCTCCCAGAGGCAGGAGAGGTCGAGGTCGACGTCCTCCAGCCGGACGGCGTCCCGTCCCTTCCTCATCCAGCCGCGCGGCGGCTGGGCGGCGCTCCACGTGAGGTTGACCCGCATCCGCCCGGTGGTGGCCCCCTGTTTGGTCAGCGAGACCGCGGGCGCCGCCTTCGTCAAAGTGATCTTCGAGAGCTGCACGGGCCGGGACGGGGCGGGCACCACGGGCGCGGGTGCGGCCACCACGGGTGCGGGCGCGGGTGGGGTCACCACGGGTGCGGGTGCGGCCACCACGGGTGCGGGCGGGGCGGGGTCGTCGACCGTGATCCCGAAATCGGTGGCGAGCCCCGCAAGGCCGGAGGCGTATCCCTGACCCACCGCCCGGAACTTCCACGCGCCGCCCCGCCGGTACAGCTCCCCGAGCACCAGCGCGGTCTCCGTGGTGGCACCCGTTGCGTCGAACCGCGCCGTCTCGGCGCCGCTCTGCGCGTCCAGCACGCGTACGAAGAGGCCGGACACCCGGGCGAACGTGCCGTCGGTGGAAGCCGCGAGCACCACGGTCCCGATCTCCTGCTCCACCGCGGTCAGCACCACCCCGATCGTCTCGACCGCTCCGGCGCCGTCCTGGCGCCTCCCCTCGTGGCGCACGGCGCCACTGCGGTGAACGGGCTGGTTGTAGAACACGAAGTCGTCGTCCGACCGCACCTTGCCGGCCGCCGTCAGCAGCAGCGCCGACACGTCCACATCGGGCGCCCCGGGACCGCCCCGCCACCCCAGTTCCACCCGGACCGTGTCACTCGGCACCGGTACGTTGGCGCCCTTCTGCAAGGACATGAGGTTCCCCCTTCCGAGACGTCTCCCACTCCCCGCAGCGTACGAGGGTCGGGCGCGCCCGCCACCGCGAAGGCGGCGATTGGCTCTGTTCCGGGGGAAGTTGCGGGCTCCCGGTCGGGTGCCCCGGGCCGTCGGGCGCCTCAGGCCTCGCGGTCCATGACGCGCCGGGCGGCCTCGGCCTCCGCCGCCGGCGGAGACAGCTCGTCGAGCGTGTCGAGCTCGTCGTCCGAGGCCAGCTCCTGCTCCCAGGCCGCCGCGAGCCGTTCCTGCTCCTCCTGCGGCCGGCCCGTCACGGCCTCCCGCCGGTGCGGCTCCAACGCCGCGAGGAAACGCCCGACCGGATCTGTCGGCATGCCGTACTCCTTCTCGCTGTGGGGAGGGGCAGCGGCGGTGGCGATGCCGTGCCCGGCCCAGGATGGCGAACGGCGCCGGCGGCGGCGGCCCGACACGGCGGGCCGCCTCCCGGACTTCACTCACCCGCCCCCGGTACCGCTGCGCGACCGGGTGGACGGCGGCCCCCGGCTCAGCCCCGGCCGATGAAGGCGAGGCCGGCCGCCCCGGGGCGCAGGTCCGGCGGGAGCGCCAGGTGGGCCTGGCGCAGGGCCTGGGGCAGGGGCACGCCCCGGCGCAGGTGCCGGTCGTAGGTGTCGGCCAGCAGCCGTCCGGCCAGTTCGTCGTCGATGGCCCAGAGCCCGCCGACGACCTGCGAGGCTCCCGCCACCAGGCAGGACAGGGCGGCGGCCGTGGTGTCGGCGCGCTCGGTGGACTTGGCCGACCAGCAGCAGCCGAGGACGACCACCCGGGGCAGCCCGAGCCGCAGCAGCGCGGCCGGCGAGGAGGGGCCGTCGGGAAGCAGCATCCGGTACTCGAAGCCGTCGCTCTGCGTGCCGTGCACGCTGACGGTGAGGATGTCGTACGGGGCCGCCTCCAGCGCGCCGTGGAGCTCGGCCAGCGAGTGCACCCGGGTGAAGCGGATGTGCCCCTGGGCGGCGAGCTGTTCCAGGGCCCGTGCTTCGAGGCGGGAGCCTTCGAGCTCGACCTCGTCGAAGATCCCGATCACCCGGGGCACGACGACCGCCGGGGCGGGCCGGGTCCGCAGCGCCGCGCCCGCGGACATGCTGATCGTCAGTTCGGCGGCGCCCGGCGGCGCGAGTTCGTTCCAGGGCATCGCCCAGGTGACCGAGTCGGGGACCACCAGGATGCGTGCGCCCGTGGCATCGGGATCCACGTCGGCGAAGAACAGGCCGGAGACCCTCCGGACGGCCTCGGCGGGGGCGTCCTCGGAGTCCTCGCCCACGCATTGGGCCAGGGCTTTGCCGTCGGCCGCCGAGACGTGGGTGCGCCGCACGAGCGGCACCGGGTGCGAGGGGCGGAGCGTCACCACGGTGAGGTAGTGCTCGCCGACCTCCGCCCCGGTGACGTTCACCCAGACGAGGTGGCGCCCCGGGAGGCCCTGCACGATCTCGGCCGGGGTCACCGGCGCCGTGGTCCGCGCCAGGAAGTCCACGAGCGTCATGTCCGCGCGGGCGTCGGTGTCGTAGGCGCCGCTGTCCTGGGGGCGGCCGACGGCGGTGCCGCCACGGAACTCGCCGAGGAAGTCGGCGATTTCGGCGACGATTTCCGCTTCGTCGCCCGCCTCGTGGAGGTCGACGGCCCTCATCAGCAGAGCCGTGAGGAGCAGCTCGACGTCGGTGACGGTGCGGGCGGCGAAGAGGTCGTCGGAGCAGAGCCGGGCCAGGCTCTCCCGCAGGGCGGTCGCCGAGGGCAGCAGGCCGCCGTTCACCCGTGCCGCTTCGGCGAACAGCCGCATCGCCGACCTCAGGGGGCTGGCGGGCAGCTCTTCGGCGCTCTGCCCGTACCATCCCGACGCCCCCACGTGGTCGCCCCGGAGGGCGGCCTCGGACGCGCGCGCCATGGCACCGGACCGGGACGCGGTGCTCTCCAGGAGGTGGGCCACCAGCTGATGGGCGTGGTCCTTCGGGCCGATTCCGGCCGCCGCGCGCGTGAACTCCCGCTCCGCGGCCAGCCCCTCCTCGATGCGGCTCCCGGCGATCAGCAGGCGGGACCGGTAGTAGGTGACGAGGGCCCGGTAGCCTGGTGTGTCGGCGGCCACCGACAGCGCCTCCACCGCGCCCCGCAGGCGTTCGACGTTGCCCGTCGAGTGCGCGGCGTAGGCGACGACGCCCAGGATCCGCGCGCGGCGGATCCGCCGGCCGCTGCGGCCGACCTCGTGGAGCAGCGCGCGCAGCACGGCGTCCACGGTGAGGGACCCGAGGACGTACAGCTGCTGCTGGCTGGAGATCGCGGACACCAGGTACAGGATCGTCCGGTCCGGCCCTCCCGGCGCCAGCTCGGCGGCGATCCGGCGGCATTGCTCCGCCTCCTGCGCACGACCCAGCTCCTCGAAGTGCCCACCGGTCTCGTGCAGGAGCGACGCGAGGAGGCGGCGGGTCAGCGGTTTGGGCGAGGCGCGGGCGTAGTGCTGGTCGACGGTCTGCACGACGTGGTCGAGTCCGGCCGAGTAGACCGGCCGTCGGTCCAGCATCTGGTAGAGCCTGGTGACGGCGCGGACATCGGTCGCGTCGACGGCTTCCAGGTCGGTCACCAGGTCCACTTCCAGGTGGCGTCGGACCGCGGTCACGACCAGAGACTCGAAGCGGCTGCGCCAAGTACCCATGGCGAGGCGGTCAGACGGTGTCGGTGTCGGTGGAGGGGTCGCGGACGGGGGTCCGGTCGACGCCCTGCGCGGGAAGGATCGTCCGCTGGAGCAGTCGCTCGATCTCCTCCACGGTGGCCTCCCCGTCGAAGCGGATCTGGCCGTGCGGGCCGATGGCCTCGACGTACATCCGGGCGCGGTCGTCGGGGCGGCCGGCCCGCCGCCGGGACGCGAACGAGCGGATGGCTCCGGCCAGATAGGCGATGGTCTGCGGAGCCTGCAACAGGGCGATGACCGTCGCGGTCCCACCGATGAAGTCCCCGTCGAGCCCCCACTGGGAGCTGCGCCGGCCGCGGGTCTGCGTGGCGTGTCCCTCGGCGACCAGGAGCTCCGCGAGCTCGCCGGGAACGCTCAGCTTGATGGTGTCGCTCATGTACGCCCCTTCATCGAGCGGGCCGTCCGCACCGATCGAGGTCCGGGGCGGATCCGTCGACCGGCTGGTTCCCCGTGCAGTATGGCCCGCCTGCCGTCATGCCATCCGGCGTTCCGGAATTCTCCTTCCGCTCGCCCGGCCCGGCCGCTGCCCGCACCGCACGCGCCGCAGGAGAAAACAGCCTAGGGAGCGGACTTCCAGCCCTTCTCGTGGAGCCGTTCGAATCCGTCGAGCAGGAGGTCCAGCGCGAACTCGAACTCGAACGCGTCGTCGCAGCCCGGGCCGATGACGGACCCGCGGTCGTGGGCCACCGACCGGGCCAGTTCGGTGACGTGGGGGTAGCGCCGGGCCATCTCCTCGTACGCGGCCGCCCGGGCCCGTTCGTCCTGCGGTGCGGTGCTCGCGGGGTCGTCGAACAGCTCCTCGGTGAAGCCCAGCACGCGGCTGCCGAGGGCGTGCATCACGTGATGGGTGAGGTCGAGCGAGAAGCCGCCGGCCCGGAACAGCGCGATCACGGAGTCCAGGTACGCGAGTACGGCCGGGGTGGGGCCGGTCCGCGAACGGATCACCTGGGCGGCCCAGGTGTGCGCGAGGAGGGCGCCGCGCGCGCCGAGGATCCGCCCGCGGACCGCGCTCTTCCAGTCGGATCCGGGCACTTGGCCCCCGATCTCGCCGACGACGGCCTCCACCATGCCGTCCAGCAGCTCTTCCTTGTTGGCCACGTGCTTGTACAGGGCCATCGGCACGACACCCAGCTCCTGGGCGAGCCGGCGCATGCTCAGCGCCTCGATGCCGGAGCCGTCGGCGAAGGCGACGGCGGCGCGCAGCACCCGGTCCCGGCTCAGGGGTGTCCGGCGTGCTTCCTGCGGTTGCTCGGGCATGGGGGCTTCTCCCTCGATCCGTTCCCGGGGCGGTGGCGCGGGCGGGTACCCCGCCTTGACGAGTGTACGGCGTACACCTAGGGTGAGCGCCAACTAGCAGGTGTACGCCGTACACCTTTCGATGGGGGTCTGTTCCGCATGAGCTCAACCAGGAGAACCGCGGTCGTCGCGGGTGTGCTGTTCCTCGTCACCGAAGTCGCCGCGATCGCCGGCCTCGCGCTCTACCGCCCCGTCCTGCACGACGCCGCGTACGTCGTCGGACCCGGCGCCGACACCCGGGTGTTCCTGGGGGCGTTGTGCGAGTTCGTCCTGGTCCTGGCGGTCACGGGCACCGGGGCCGTGTTGTACCCGGTCCTGCGCAGGCGGAACGAGGGGGCCGCCGTCGGCTACGTCTGCGGCCGCCTCCTGGAGGCCGCCGTGATCCTCGTCGGCATCGTCGGCGTGCTGTCGGTCGTGACCCTCAGGAGGCAGGCCGAGGGCGCGGCGGGCGCCGACGGGGCTTCCCTGATCACGGCCGGCAGGGCGCTGGTGGCCGTCCACGACTGGACGTTCCTGTTCGGGCCGAACTTCGTGCTGGGGGCCAACACCCTGGTGCTGGCTGCCCTGATGTACACCGCGCGGCTCGTGCCGCGGCCCGTCGCGGTCCTCGGCCTGGTCGGCGGGGCGATGATCTGCGCCTCGGCGACGGCCGTGCTGTTCGGCATCTACGAGCAGGTCTCGGTGGCCGGGTCGCTGGCCGCACTGCCCGTGTTCGCCTGGGAGGTGACGCTGGCCGTCCGGCTGCTCGGCAAGGGCTTCGACGAGCCCGCTGACGAACGCGTCGGCGAAGGCGATCGCGTCGGCGTCGTCGGCGGCGGCGTCGAGTGAGCGTTCTCAGGACATCCGGTGCACGTTCCACAGCGGCAGGCTCCGGAAGAACCCCACCGCCTCCGCACGCCAGTACGGCGCCCACGACGCGGCCTCGGCGGACGCCTCCTGCGCGTACCGCCGGATCTCCGCCTTGAGCCGCCGGTCCACCCCGGCGCCGCGGGCGATCTCCGCGATCCGGCCGAGGGTGTCGTCCGAGCAGCCGGGATCGCCGAGCGCGGCCTCGACGAGGGCCGCCTCGGGCCCGGTCACGGCGGCCAGCAGCGCGCGGACCGCGTAGGTGCGGCGGCCCGAGCGGATGTCGGCCCCGGTGGACTTCGCCCCGTCCGCCGGATCGTCGTCCGACGGGCCGAAGAGGTCGAGGAAGTCGTCGCGCATCTGCTCGCCGATGCCCACCAGCCTGGCGTACCGGTGCAGTCGGGCACGGTGCGGCGCGGGGTCCTCGCCCGCGGCCAGCAGGCCCATCGTCAGCGGCGCGAGGATCGAGTAGCGCGCGCTCTTGAAGTCGGTGACGGTGTGCAGGAACTCCTCGTCGGGCAGCGCGTGCGCGTCCCGCTCCAGGTCGACGAGCTGCCCGGCGACCGTCTCCGCCGCCGTACGGGTGTGCACGGCGAGCAGTGCCTGGCGCAGCTCGGCGGGAGCCTCGGCCTCCAGCAGGACCTGGGTGGACAGGAAGGCGGCGAGGTCCCCGGCGAGTATCGCGAGCCCGAGGGCCGTGGCGTCGTGGTCGGGGAACTCCCGGCGGTAGGCGTAGTAGGTCGAGGGGCCGCCGCGGCGCAGCGGCGCGTCGTCGATGATGTCGTCGTGGACGAGCCCGTGCGTCTGGAGCAGTTCGATGCTCAGCGCTGCCTCCGCGAGCCCCGGCACCTCGTCGGTGGTGACCAGCCGGGCCGCCTCGTACAGCAGGACGACCCGCAGCCGCTTGCCGCCGCGCATCGAGAACTCCCGCAGCAGCTCCAGGCACCGGGGTACGTACCGGCTCGGCACCGGGACGTCGAAGCGCCCGGCGAGGCCGTCGAAGTACTGCTCGAACCGGGAGTCGAAACGCGTCCGGTGCAGGGCGGCGCGTTCGAGGGCGGCGGTGACGTCGGCATCCATGAAGATCAGTATCCCTACGGCTTCGGGCGGCCGGTCACCGCGGGGACGCGGCGGCCGCGCCCCCGGGCCGTACCGGACCGTCCGGCCACTGCCTGACGGGCCGTAAGCTGCGCCGATGCATGCTGGATTCGGATTACTCGACCGGCTCGGGGGACGGCGGCCGCTGGTCGTCGACTCGCTGCTCGCGCTGGGCTACGTCGGCGCCGGACTGCTGCTCGGGCAGGAGCAGCCGCCGGCGGGCTGGCGGTCCATGGACATGACGGGGGCCGTCCTGACGGCTCTCGTGGGCCTGGTCCTGCTGGCCCGCCGCATCGCGCCCGTCGAGGTGTTCGCCGCCAGCAGCACGCTGTGGGTCGTCTTCATCGCCTGCGGGTACTGGCCGGTGGTCAACTCGATGCCCCCGCTTCTGGGCCTGTACACGGTGGCGGCCACCCGCCGCCGACGGACGTCCTTCTTGTGCACGGGCGTGGTGACCGGAATCTGGGTGTACGCCGGGATCGGCAACATCGACAACAGCTCCATGCCGACCGTCATCGCCCAGGCCGTCCTGTTCCCGGCCGTCGTCCTCGTCGTCGGCCGCGGCTCGGGCGCCCTCGCCGAACGGAACAGGCAGCTCGCCGAACTGACCCTCCGGCTGCGCGAACAGCAGGAGGAGAACGCCCTCCGGGCCCTCACGGAGGAACGCGTGCGCATCGCCCGGGAACTGCACGACGTGGTCGCGCACCACATGTCCGTGGTCGCGCTCCAGGCGGGCATGGCCTCGTACGTGTTCCCCACCGACCCGGCGGCCAGCCGGCGGGCCCTGGACACCATCGCCGAAACCAGCAGGGAAGCACTGGAGGAGATGCGCCGCATGCTCGTCCTGCTGCGCGTCGGCCAGGAAGGACAAGGGGATGCCCCGGCGGCACCGGACAGCGGGCACGACACGGACAGCGGGCACGACACGGACGGCGGGCAGGACACGGGCGGCGCCGCCTACGCCCCGGCCCCCGGGCTCGCTCTGCTCGACGGGCTGCTGGAACGCGTGCGGGGTGCGGGGGTCGAGGTCACCATGGACGTCGCCGGCCCCCCCGCCCGGCTTCCGCAGGGCACGGCCCTGTGCGTGTACCGGGTGGTCCAGGAAGCGCTGACGAACGTGCTCAAGCACGCGGGACCGACCAGGGCGAGCGTGGCCATCCACTACGCACCCCACAGCCTCGTGGTGTGCGTCACGAACGAGCAGGGCGCCGAGTCGGCTCCGGACAAGGGCCTTTCACCCGGTCTCGGCCTGATCGGCATGAGGGAGCGCGCGAAGATATACGGCGGTTCGGTCACCGCCGGCCCCCGAGCGCTCGGCGGGTTCGAGGTCCGGCTCACCCTTCCGGCGCCGACCACGGTGTGAGGCGACCGGCCGGGCACCACAATGGAGGCCGGTGAGCGGGAGGGGTGCGCAATGGCGGACGAGCAGGCCTCGGTGCGGGTGGAGCGGGACGGCCCCGTGTACACGGTGATCCTGAGCAGGCCGGGAGTGCGCAATGCCGTGGACGGTCCGACGGCCGCGCAACTGGCCGACGCGTTTCGGGCGTTCGAGGAGGACGACGACGCGGCCGTCGCCGTCCTCTGGGGCGAAGGAGGCACGTTCTGCGCGGGCGCCGACCTCAAGGCCATCGGCACCGAGCGCGGCAACCGGGTCCGCGCCACCGGCGACGGACCCATGGGGCCGACCCGGATGCGGCTCGGCAAACCGGTGATCGCGGCCGTCGCGGGGCACGCGGTGGCCGGCGGCCTGGAACTGGCGCTCTGGTGCGATCTGCGCGTGGTGGAGGAGGACGCGGTGTTCGGCGTGTTCTGCCGCCGCTGGGGCGTTCCCCTGATCGACGGCGGTACGGTCCGGCTGCCCCGGCTGATCGGCGAGAGCCGCGCCATGGACCTGATCCTGACGGGCCGTCCGGTCGCCGCGGCCGAGGCGCACGCGATCGGGCTGGCCAACCGCCTGGTCCCCACGGGCGGATCGAGGGCGGCGGCGGAGGAACTGGCCCGCGAGATCGCCGGGTTCCCCCGGATCTGCCTGCGCCACGACCGGTTGTCCGTCCTGGAGCAGCACGGCCTGCCCGAGGAACAGGCGCTGGCGGGGGAGTACCGGCACGGCCTGGTACCGCTGGAGGCGGGCGAAACGCAGGCGGGCGCAGGCCGGTTCGCCTCCGGTGCAGGTCGGCACGGCGCGTTCGGAACGTGAGCGGGGCGGCCGCGGCGCCACCCGACATGTGACCCGGATCACCTCCCGGGCAAAACCTGCGGCCCCGGCCCCGCGTCTAGCAGGTGTGAAACGGGTTGGGGCGGCAGCGCCGCAGGAACTGGACGAGGAACGTCTCCTACGACGGGTGGCCCGGGGAGACCGGGCCGCCTTCGAGGAGCTGTACCGGCGCACGTCCCCGTGGCTGGCGGTGCGGCTGCGCCGCCGCTGCGCCGACCAGCAGATCGTCGCCGAGGTCATGCAGGAGACGTACCTCGCGGTGTGGCGGGCCGCCGGCTCCTTCACCGGGACCGGGACCGGGACCGGGGCCGGGACCGGCGGAACGGCCGTCGGCTGGCTGTGGACCATCGCAGCCCGCCGCCTCGTCGACGCGTTCCGGCGCAGGGCCCACCATGCGGAGCCGCCGCCCGCGGCCGCCCCGTACCCCGTCGCGCCCGCGGCCGAGGAGGAGGCGCTGGTGGCCACCGTCGGAGGCGACGTCGGGGACGCGCTGCGGCGCCTCGCGCCGGAGCTCAGGGACGTACTGCAGGCCATGGTGCTCGACGGACTCTCCGTCCGTGAGACCGCGGTCCTGCTCGGACTGCCCGAGGGAACGGTCAAGACCCGCGCCCGCCGGGCCCGGACGGCTATGCGGGAGGCGCTGGCATGAACGTGGAACACGCGTCGGCACGGCTGATCGACGGGTACGCGAGCGGCGGGACGGATCTCGCCGCCGACGAGGTATGGGCCCTGGAGGCCCATCTGGAGGCGTGCCGGATCTGCCGTGACCGGCTCTCGGACGCCGTCACGGCCGGGGCGCCCGCCGTGGCCGCACTGACCGAGGCCGTCTGGTCCGACCTCGAACAGCGCATCGCCGCGACCGCCCCGGCGCCGCCGCGGCGGCTGCGGGCCCGGCTGTCCGCCTGGACGACGCCCGCCATGACCCCGTGGCTGGCCATGGTCCTGGCCGTGACCCTGCTCGCCCTGCTGCTCGATCTGACGGGACGCGGCTCCGGCTCCGGCTCCGGCTCCGGCTCCGGGTTCCGCTTCGGCTCCGGCTCCGGCCAGGTGTCCCTGATGCTGCTGCTCGCCCCGGTCCTGCCCGTGTGCGGAGTGGCGGCCTCGTGGTCGCGCGGCCTGGACCCGGCGTTCGAGCTGACCTCCTCCACACCGAGGGCGGGGCTGCAACTCGTGCTGCGGCGCACCGCCTCCGTACTCGCCGTGGTGATCCCCACGCTGCTGACGGGGGGATGGGCGACGGGCCTGACGGCCGCTCAGTGGCTGGTGCCCTGCCTGGCCTTCACCGCGATGACGCTGGCGCTCGGTGGGGTCATCGGCGTGACCCGCGCCGCCGCCGTACTGGTGGCCGCATGGGCCGCGGTGGTGGTGGCGCCGACCCTGGCCACCAGCCGTACGGCCGTCGCCCTCGGAACGGACGGCCTGCCGGTGTGGGGGCTGCTCCTCGCGCTCGGCGCCGCCGTCGTGATCGTCCGCAGGGGCGCCTACACCGCGCCGGGAGCCCACCGTTGAACCCCTCGAAGACAAGGAACCGCATGAAGCCCACCGTCAGCAGGGCCGACCTCGCACCCACGGCCTACGCCTGGCAGATCCGGGCCACCGGACTGAAGGTCAGAGCCGGCAGGAAGCGGCTGGCCGTCGACGGGCTCGACCTGTCACTGGGCACCGGAGTACACGGTCTGCTCGGCCCCAACGGCGCGGGCAAGACCACCCTGATCCGGGCGCTGGCCACCGTGCTGCGCCCCGCCGCAGGCGAGCTGGAGCTGCTCGGCGAAGCCGTGGGCCCACTCGGCGAGCACCGTGCGCTGCGCCGCAGGATCGGGTACCTGCCGCAGGAGTTCGGCTACTACAAGCGCTTCACCGTACGGGAGTTCATCGAGTACATGGCATGGCTGAAGGAGGTCCCCACGGCCGACATCCCGGGTGCGGTGCAGCGCGCCGTCGAGCGGGTCGGCCTGGCCGACCGGGCCGACGAGCGGATGAAGACCCTGTCGGGCGGGATGGTGCGGCGAGCCGGCATCGCCCAGGCCATCGTCAACGACCCGGCAATCCTGCTCCTCGACGAACCCACGGTCGGCCTGGACCCGGCACAACGCCTGCGGCTGCGCGAACTGCTCCAGGAACTGGGGACGGACACCTGCGTGGTCGTCTCCACCCACCTGGTGGAGGACGTGGCCGCCGCCTGCACCGATGTGGTGCTCTTCGCCGAGGGGCGGCTGGTCTTCCAGGGCTCCCCGGGCGAGCTGGCCGCGGCGGGCGGCCCGGAACACCAGGGCGACAGCCCGCTGGAACGCGGCTACTCGGCGCTGCTGGTCGACCCCGCACGGACGAGGGGCGCCTGGTGAACCTCCGTATCCTCGGCATCGAACTGCGGCGGTCGGTCGCACCCTGGGCCGCCGTCGTGGTCCTCGCGGCCGCGCTCGCCCTCCTGCACCTCGTGTCCGGCCCATGGGCGAAGGGCACCGCGCTGTGGACGGCCCAATGGACCTCCATGGCCCTCTGGACCCGCTACCCGCTGATCTTCCTGTGGCCGCTCGCCGTGGGCCTCGGAGGACTCCAGGGGCTGCGCGACCACCGCTCGAACACGGCCGAACTGCTGATCAGCACCCCGCGGCCGGCCCGGCACCGCGCCGCCGCCCTCGCGGGTACGACGGCCCTCGCCCTGGTCTCGTCGTTCGCCCTCCTGGTCCTGCTGGGCGCGGTGCGGGTGCTCGCCGGCGACGCCACGTACACCCACCTCGGCTGGCTGCCCGTCTCCCTGGTCGGCGCGCTCGCACTGACCGCGGGGTCCGTCCTCGGCATGGGGATCGCGCGGACGGTGCCCTCCGCCCTCACCCCGCCCGCTCTGGCGGTGGGCGCCTTCCTGCTCACCAACCTCCTGCGGCAGACCTCGGACGCCGCGACGCCGACCTCCGCCGTACCGAACCGCCTGTCGCTGCTGTCACCGGCGGTCGCGGAGGTCCGCGAAACGCTGCTCACGCTCTCCGCCCCCGTACACCTCGGGCAGACGATCTGGCTGCTCGGCATGGCCGTGACGGGCTTCGTACTGCTGGCCGCCGCCACCCCGCGCGCCCGGCTGCTCGCCCTCACGCCCCTGCTGGCGGGCGCGGGCGTCGCCCTGCTCCAGTTCCCGGCCGACCCCCGCGCCACGTACGTCCTCGACCGGGAGGCGGCGACGCCCGTGTGCGACGGCCCGGTGTGCGTGACGACGGCCCGGCGGGCGCGGATCGAGGACCTGGCGGCTCCCGGCGCGGAGGCGCTGCGCCTGCTGCACGAGGCACTGGGCGACCGGGCGCCCGCGGGTGTGCGCGAGACCACCGTCCCGCGGGCGCTCGGCGACACCCCGGAACGCTCCCGCGCGTACGTGCTCGTCGATTTCGACGACGCGGTGATCGGCGAGGCCAGGGGCGAGGAACTGACCCGGGCCCTGGTCGCCCAGGGCATCGCCCCGCTGTGCCGCCCGCGCAGCGACACCGAGAGCGGCACGCTGGAGGAGGCCGCCGCCCAGAGCATCGCGGCCGCCTGGGTCCTCGGGGAGCTCCGGCCGCTCGAGAGGACCATGCACGACACGGGCCGACAGGCCGCCGTGGCCGACCCCGTGTGGAAGACGTTCATGGCGCGCACCAGGGCGGAGCAGCGGCAGGGGATCAACGCGCTGCACGACGCCGCCGTCGCCTGCTCGGGCGACCCGCTCGGCGCGCTGACCGGCGGGGCGACCCGGTGAGATGGCTGACGCTGTACGCCCGCTCGCGCCGGGTCCCCGCGTCGCTCGCCGCGGTGCTGATCAGTGCGGTGGCCGTAGCGGCCCTCGGCCGGATCGGCGGTGCCGGCGGGCCGGTGGATCCCCGGCTGTGCACGCTGGCCCTCGCCGCGGGCGCGACGGCCCTCGCGGTCGGACTCGGCGGGCAGGACCTCGCGTTGGACCGCACGGCCGCGATCCGCTGGATGCCCCGCAGGGCGGTGCACGTGCTGCTCTGCGGGGTACTGATCGGCGCGGTGCTGCCGGGGGTGCTGGCGCTGGGCGGGCAGCCGGCCTCCCTCGCCCTCGTCGTGCGCAACAGCGCGGGGCTGATGGGGCTGGTCGCAGTGGGAGCGGCCTGGTGCGGGGGGCCGTACGCGTGGCTCCCGCCGTTCGCGTCGCTGTCGCTCGCCCTCGTCGTCCCGCCGGCGCCGGACCCGGCGACGCAGGTGCTCACCTGGATGCTGCTCCCGCCCGGCACGACGGCCGGCACCTGGACGGCCCTCGTCCTGGCCGTCGCGGGCACCGCGGTCTACGCGGTCGGGGGCCCGAGGCGCTAGGTGTGTTGTCCGGGGTCCACTGAGGGCGAGGTGTGGTGGCTGCCACGGACCGGCCCGGGAACCCGGCCTCCCGCGGCCCCGACTCCTGTACCGGAACGGCAAACGGCCCAAGGGAATCGGAAAGGACCATCGAATGAACCGCAGGAACGTGCTCCGCGCCCCGGTCGTGGTGGGCGCCGCGGCCACCCTGGCGGGGGTGGCCGGGGTGGCGGCCGCGGCGGAACCCCGGACCGCCGCGAGGCCGGCGGGGCCGTTGCAGGTGCACGTCGTGATGTACGAAGGGGTGGAGGAGCTCGACTTCGCCGCGCCCTACGAGGTGTTCTGCGCGGCCCGGTTCTTCACGGACCGGGAGGTCGACGTCCGCTACGTCACGGCCGGCGCCCCGGGTACCGTCCGCGCCGCCTACGGGACGCGGGTGGCCGTCGACGGCGCCTGGGACCCCCGCGCGGCCGACATCCTCCTCGTTCCCGGCGGCGGTTACGCCCGCCCCGACACCCCCGGGGTCCGGGCCGAGATACGCAGCGGCGTCCTGCCCCGGAAGCTGGGCGCCGCGCCCCGCCCGGGGCTCGCGGTCGCCGGCGTCTGTACGGGCACCATGCTGCTGGCCGCCGCCGGGCTGACCGCGAACCGGCCTTGCACCACCCACCACAAGGCCCGCCCCGATCTGGAGAAGCAGGGCGGGCTGCTGAAGAACGCCCGGGTGGTCGACGACGGCGACCTGGTCACCGCCGGCGGCATCACCTCCGGGCTGGACCTCGCGCTGTGGCTCGTACGCCGCGAACTGGGCGCCGACACGGCGACGGGCGTGGAGGCCATGCTCGAGTACGAGGCCCGCGGCACGGTGTGGACCCCGTCCCCGGTTCCTGGGCGGTAGCGCCGGCGCTAGCGGGTGGCCGCTGCTCAGCGGTGCAGTCGCCGGGTCCAGTCCTCGGGGACCCGGTCGGCCGGGCCCGGTGCCGGCTGGTCCGCCGGGTGGTCGCTCGGCGGGGCCAGCCGGGGGCCGGAGTCGTACAGGGCGTCGGTGTCGTAGTTCCAGAACCACTCCTCGCCCGGCTCGAAGCTCTGCACCAGCGGGTGGCCGGTGGACTTCCAGTGGGCGGTGGCGTGCTGGGCGGGGGAGGAGTCGCAGCAGCCGATGTGACCGCACTGGGCGCAGCGCCGCAGGTGGAACCACCATCCGCCGAGTTCGTCGCACTCGACGCAGCCGGTGCCCGTGGGCGGGGTGGTCGGGTCGATTCCGGTGATGTCGGTCATGCGGGCTCCTCGGCGGTCTCGGTCGCGTTTGCGGTCTCGGTCTCGGGGTCGGGGGCGCTCAGCGGCAGCAGGACCTGGAAACGGGTGTCACCCGGGGCGGACTCGACCTGGAGGCTGCCGTGGTGCTTGTTGACGACGATCCGCCAGGAGATGTCGAGGCCGAGCCCGGTGCCCTCGCCGACCGGTTTGGTGGTGAAGAAGGGGTCGAAGATGCGGCTGCGGATGTCCGCCGGGATGCCGGGACCGGTGTCGCGGAACTCGACCAGCAGACGGTCGCCCTCCCGCGCCGTGCGGACCGTCAGCGTGCCCTCGCCGCCCGTGCTCCCGATGGCGAAGACGGCGTTGTCGATGAGGTTGGTCCACACCTGGTTGAGCTCCGCCGGGTAGGCGGGCACGTCCGGCAGGGAGCGGTCGTAGTCCTTGACCACCCGCACCCGGGAGCCGATCTTTCCGGACAGCATCAGCAGGGTGCTGTCGAGGAGTTCGTGGACGTCGACGACCCGGTACGGGGCGCGGTCGAGCTGCGAGTACTGCTTGGCCGCGTCCACCAGGTGCGAGATGCGGGTGGTGGAATCGTCGATCTCGTCCATCAACAGCTCGGTCTCGACCGTGTAGTTGAGCCAGCCGATGGCCGACGGCAGGATCTCCTCGGCCACGGTCGCCGCGACCTGGTCCAGCCAGTCGGTGTCCAGCCCGGCCTGCACGAAGACCGGCGCGATCCGCCAGCCCTCCGCGATGTCGTGGTCGTCGAGCCAGTCGGCCAGCTCGTCCTCCCGGTCGGACGCCTCCAGGGGGCTGAGCGCCGTCGCCTTCGCGACGCGTTCGACGGTGCGCTCCTGGATCTCGATGAGGTCGGCGATCACCTCGCGCGAGTACTGGCCCTGGGAGATGTGGGCCAGCTTGTGCCGCATCTTGCCGACGCGTTCCCGCAGGGTCGCCGTGGCCCGGACGGCCGCCGCCGCCGGGTTGTTGAGCTCGTGCGTCAGACCGGCGGACAGCGATCCGAGCGCCAGCAGCCGCTCACGCTGCCCGATCGCCCGCTGGGTGTTCTTGGAGCCGAAGAACAGTCCCTCCAGCAGGTGCGCCGCCATCGGGAACCACTCCTGCATGATGTCCGCGAACGACTGCGCGGGCAGCACGAAGAACCGGGTCGGCTCGGTGACCCGCATCGAGTTCGTGTACGTCTGCGGCACCTGGTCGCCCAGGTACGCCTGCATGGCTCCCGCGTACACGCCGCGCTGCGAGGTGCGGCTCACCTCGACGTCGTCGCCGCCGACCCGGCGGAACAGGACGACGGTGCCCTCGATCATCACGTAGAAGCAGGTGGCCGGGGAGCCCTCGGTGTAGACGGGGCCGGCCTCGAACCGCTCCACCCGCCCCTCGGCGCACAACCGTCCCAGCTGTTCCGGGGTGAGCTTCTCGAACAGGAACAGCGAGGCGATCTCCTGCGGGCTGCACGGCATGGCCTGCCCGCTCATGACTGCTCCAGATACCGGTGGACGAGCATCACGGCCATGGCTCCCTCTCCGACGGCGGACGCGACGCGCTTGGCGGACTGGGCGCGCGCGTCGCCCGCCACGAACACGCCGGGGATATTGGTCTCCAGGTGGTAGGGGGGCCGGTCCAGTTCCCACTCGGCCGGCGGCCGCCCGTCCGGGGTGAGGTCCGGTCCGGCCAGGATGAATCCGTGCGGGTCGCGCAGGACCGTACCGTCCAGCCAGTCGGTCAGCGGGGCGGCGCCGATGAACACGAACATCCACTGCGCGTCGACGAGTTCGGTGGCACCGCTGCCCACGTCCCGCAGCGTCAGCTGCTCCAGGTGACCGTCGCCGTGCGCGGCCTCGACGACCGTCCCGGTGCGCACCGTGATGTTCGGCATCTCCTGGATCTGCTGGATCAGGTAGTACGACATGGAGGCCGTCAGGGACTCCCCGCGCACCAGCAGCGTCACCGACTTGGCGCCCCGCGCCAGGTACATCGCCGCCTGCCCGGCCGAGTTGGCGCCGCCCACGATGTACACGTCCTGGCCCTGGCAGGAGGCCGCCTCGGTGAGCGAGGAGCCGTAGTACACACCGCAGCCGGTCAGTTGGTCGCAGCCCGGCGCGTGGAGCTGCCGGTACGACACCCCGGTCGCCAGGATGACGCTGTGGGCGGCGATCGTCGAACCGTCCGAGAAGTGGACGATGCGGGCCGCGCCGTTGACCTCCAGCCCGGTGACCTCGCGCGCCGTGAGGATCTCGGCGCCGAACCGGCCGGCCTGCCGGCGGGCGCGCTCGGTGAGCTGGGCGCCCGACACGCCGTCCGGGAAGCCGAGGTAGTTCTCGATGCGGGAGCTCTGGCCGGCCTGACCGCCGGTCGCGGACCGCTCGACCAGTACGGTACGCAGCCCCTCCGAGGCCCCGTACACCGCCGAGCCGAGCCCGGCCGGGCCGCCGCCGATGACCACGAGGTCGTAGAACTCGGCCGTCGGGGTCGTCGCGAGCCCCACGTGGGCGGCCAGCTCGGGCGCCTCCGGCTCGATCAGCGCGGTGCCCTCCGGCGTGATCACCAGGGGCAGCCGCTGCCCGTCCGCCCCGGCAGCCTCCAGCAGCCGCTGCCCCTCCGGTTCGTCGGAGGAGTACCAGCGGTACGGCACCTGGTTGCGGGCCAGGAACTCCCGTACGTCCGAGGAGCGCGCCGACCAGCGGTGCCCGACCACCTTGGTCGCGGGTACCGGCCGGTAGTCGCTGGTGCGCCAGGCCGTGATCAGGTCGTCGAGGACCGGGTAGAGCTTCTCCTCCGGCGGGTCCCACGGCTTGAGCAGGTAGTGGTCGAGGTCGACGACGTTGATCGCGTCGATGGCCGCGTTGGTGTCGGCGTAGGCGGTCAGCAGCACGCGACGCGCACCCGGGTACACCTGGAGGGCCTGTTCGAGGAACTCGATGCCGTTCATCTGCGGCATGCGGTAGTCGGCCAGGATCACCGCCACCAGGTCGCCCCGCAGTTTCAGCTCGCGCAGCGCCTCCATCGCGGAGTCGCCGGACTCGGCGCGCACGATCCGGTACTCGGCGCCGTAGCGGCGCCGCAGGTCACGGGCGATGGCCCGGGAGACTCCCGGGTCGTCGTCCACGGTCAGGATGACGGTCCGCGCCGTGTCGGCGGCCTGTGCCATACGTCGTCTCCACCCCGAGTGCTCTGGGCGGGCGGCACGGCGAGCCGCCCGCGCCGGTTCCCGCCCATCGTATGGTCGATCCCGCGGGACCGCTCCGGGACGACACCGGTGGTGCGCTCCCGGTGCACACCCGGTCGCTCCCGGTCAACGGCCCGCGGCGGCCGGCCGCCGGCTCACGCCCTCATGACCTCATGCCCTCGTGCCGTCGTGCCCGCGCGCCCTCACGCGTCGGGGGTGTCGACGATGCGGCCGTCGCGCAGCTCCACGACCCGGTCGGCGAGTTCGATCAGGTTCGGGTCGTGGGTGGCGACCAGGATGGTGACCGCCTCGCTGCGCACCACCGCGCGCAGCAGTTCCATGACCGAGCGGCCGGTCTCCGAGTCCAGCTGGCCCGTGGGCTCGTCCGCGATGATCAGGTCGGGGTCGTTGGCGAGGGCCCGGGCCACCGCGACGCGCTGCTGCTGGCCGCCGGAGAGCTCACCGGGGCGCTGGTCGGCGTGGTCCGCGAGCCCGACCAGGGCGAGCAGGGTCCGGGCGCGCTCCTCGCGGATCCTGGCGGGGACGCGGCGCAGCCGCATCGGCACGCCGACGTTCTCGGCGGCGGTGAGCACGGGTATCAGGCCGAAGGACTGGAAGACGAAGCCGATGCGGTCGCGGCGCAGGGCGAGCAGGCCCGGCTCGTCGAGGTCGGCCAGGTCGGTGCCGTCGAGGGTGATCCGGCCGCCGGTCGGGGTGTCGAGGCCACCGACGAGGTTCAGCAGGGTGGTCTTGCCGGAGCCCGACCGGCCCCGGAGGGCGGTGAGCTCGCCGCGGCGGACCTCGAAGGACACGCCGCGCAGGGCGTGGACGGCCTGCGGCCCGCTGCCGAAGCTGTGGTGCACGTCGTCCACCACCACGATCGGCGAGCCGCCGCCCTCCCGGACTGCCGTCGCGAGCGTGGCCGGTTCCTGATCCTGGTGGTCCCTCATCGCGTGTGTTCCCCCGTCGCGTTGTCGATGTGGGGCGCCCGGCCCCTCGTCCGGCACACCCTGCCGTTGCAACTTTCTGATCGCATTTGCGCATCTGTCGCACCAATCACGCAAGCCCCTTCCCTCGATCGCTCATTTCTGAAAACATCGTCCGCTATCCGGTACCGAGGGTCCGGACGGGGGAGGAATTCAAGACGTGCTCGGCTTCGTCGTGCGCCGACTGCGCGGGCGATGGCCGCTCGCCGTCGCCGTACTGCTCACCGTACTGATCACCGCGACCACACTGACCGCGCTCACGGCATTCACCCGGGGCGTGGGCGAGGAGGGGCTCCGGCGGGCCCTCACCGGCACCGAACAGCCCCGGACCACGGTCGTGATCACCAGCGGCCATCCCGCCTCCTCCCGCGCCAAGGACGACGAGGCCGTACGGACCTACGCCGACGAGGTGTTCGGCCGGCTGCCGGTGGCCTCCGAGAACGTGGCCCGCAGCCGGTCCTACGGACTGCCCGGCGCCGCCGGCTCCGGGCGCGATGCCGACCTGACCGTACTCGCCGCCTTCGCCCGGGACCACGTACAACTGCTCGCCGGCCAGTGGCCCGGACCGGTCGCCGCACCCACCGGCACCGGCGCCCCCGCGGCACCGACCCAAGTGGCCGTGCCGCGCGCGGCGCTCACCCGGCTCGGCCTCGCCGAATCCGCCCTGCCCGCACCGGTCCGCCTCGACGACCGGTTCGGCGGGCCGCCGCTGACCGTGCTGGTCACCGGCGTGTACCGGGCCGCCGACCCGGACGCCGCGTACTGGCGGCTCGACCCGCTCGGAGGCCGTGAGGTCCAGGCCGACACCTTCGCCATCTACGGCCCGCTCCTGGTGGACGACACCGCCTTCACCACGGGCGGCCTCCTGCAGAACCACCGCCTCACACTGCTGACCCCGGACCTGCGCACGGTCGGCGCCGACGAGGCGGAGGCCGTCCGGGCCGCGACCGAACCCGCCGGCACCGCTCTGGAACGCACCACATCCCTGCGGACCGCCACCGAACTGCCCGCACTGCTGGCCGAACTGCGCGCCGGTACGGTCGTCGCCCGCTCCACCCTGCTGATGGGCGCCCTCCAGCTCGCCGTCCTGTCCACGGCCGCCCTGCTGCTCGTCGCCCACATCCTGACCGTCCGGCAGGAACCGGAACGGGTCCTGCTCACCGCGCGCGGCGCCTCCCGCCGCCGCCTCGGCGCGCTGACCGCGACCGAGTCACTGCTGCTCGCCCTGCCCGCCGCCGTGCTGGCCCCGCTGCTCACCCCGCCCCTGCTGCGGCTGTTCGGCCGGTTCGGCCCGCTCGGACGCGTCCACCTGGAGATACCGGACACCTGGCTGGTCTGGCCGGTCGCCATCGGCTGCGCCCTGGCCTGCGTGCTGCTGACCACCCTGCCCTCCGTCCTGCGCGGCGCCTCCGCCGCCGTACTGCGCCGCGTCGGCAGCCGGCAGGCCCTGGTGACCGGCGCCGCCCGCTCCGGCGTCGACCTGGCCGTCGTCGTCCTCGCCGTCCTCGGCTACCAGCAGCTGACGCAGTACGGCGGTACGGACACCCCCGCACCCGACGACTCCGGCCTCGGCGTCGACCCGGTCCTGGTCGTCGCCCCGGCGCTGGCCCTGTGCGCGGGCACCCTGCTGGTCCTGCGCCTGCTGCCCTTCGCCGCGCGGGCCGGAGGACGGCTGGCGGCGCGCGGCCGGAGCCTGGCCCCCGCCCTGTTCGGCTGGCAGCTCGCCCGACGGCCCGGCCGGGCCACCGGGCCCGTGCTGCTGCTCGTACTCGCCGTCTCCAGCGGGATCCTGGCCCTCGGCCAGCACGCCGCCTGGTCCGCCTCCCAGCGCGACCAGGCCGACTTCGCGACCGCGGGCGGCCTGCGGATCTCCGGCAGCAGCATGTCCCCGATGGGCCAGGGCGGACGCTACGCGGCCCTGCCCGGCGGCGACCGCCTCGTCCCGGTGGTCCGCCGCGAGCAGAAGCTGCCGGACGGCCACTCCGCCGACATCGTCGCGCTGGACGCCGCCGAAGTGGGCGAACGGGTGCCCCTGCGCGCGGACCTGCGCGAAGGGCACACGATGCGCGAGCTCTTCACACCGCTCGCCGCGGGTACGGACAGCGCCCCCGCCGGCCCCGGCGTCGCCCTGCCCGGTTCACCGCGCCGCATCGACCTCGCCGTGTCCGTACGGTCCTCCGGCATCAGTTGGGCGGCCGTCAGCCTGCTGCTGCGCGACCGGTTCGGGGCCACCTACGGGACGGCCTCGGTCACCCTGCCCGCAACCGGCAACACCACCCTGCCCTTCCTCCTGGACGCGCTCACCGGCGCCCCCGTCGGATCCGCCGCCACCCCGCTGACCCTGGCGGGAGTGCGCCTCTCGTACGCCGGGGACGGCGACCACCCGGGCGACGGCAGCCAACTGACCCTGCGCGGGATCGCCGTCTCCGACACCGCGGACGGCGCGGCCGCGAACGTCGCCGCACCCGCGGCCGCCGGCGGCTGGAGCTCCTCGCCCCTCCAGGGGCCGGGCTCCCCCCGCGCCCCCGAACCGACCCCGGTCCCGGCCGGCTCCACCGACGTGCTGCGCCTGCGCTACTGGGGCGGCTTCGGCACCTTGCAGGGCGTCAACACCGTGCTGTTCCCGGCGCCGGCCGCGCCGCCCGCCGCCACCGTCCCGGCCGTCGCCACCACCCGCTACCTGCGCTCCCTGGGCGCCTCCGTGGGTGATACGGTTCCCGTCACGCTGGACGGCACCGACGTCCCGATGCGGATCACCGCCTCCGTGGACTCCCTCCCCGTGGCCGGCCGCTCGGCGCTCGCCGTCGACCTGCACGTACTCGGCCGGTTCCTGCTGGAGTCCACCGGCCGGCAGCCCGCCTCGCCCACCGAATGGTGGCTGCCCGCGGCCTCGGCCGCCGACCCGGTACCGGCCCGCGCCGCGGA
Source organism: Streptomyces sp. Sge12 (assembly GCF_002080455.1). Taxonomy (NCBI): domain Bacteria; kingdom Bacillati; phylum Actinomycetota; class Actinomycetes; order Kitasatosporales; family Streptomycetaceae; genus Streptomyces; species Streptomyces sp. Sge12. Next base: position 724,430 of record NZ_CP020555.1, on the reverse strand, counting down.
CCGGCTGCGCGAAGGCGCCCGTATCGAACGGGTGCAACTGCGCGAGGAGATCACCGAGCGGCTGCTCGACGACCCGCTGAGCGCCGGCCCGCAGAGCGCGCTGGCCGCCCTCGCCGCCGCCTGCGCCGTCCTGGCGGCCATCGGCTTCGCGACCTCCACCGCCGCCGAACGGCGGGTGCGCGGCCGGGAGTTCTCGGTCCTGCTCGCCCTCGGCACGCCGCGCCGCTCGCTGGCCCTGGCGTCCGCCGCCGAGGGCGGGGTGCTGATCGCCATCGGGACCGCGGTCGGCACCGGGCTGGGGATCGCCCTCATCCATCTGATGGCGCCTCTGGTCATCCTGACCCCCGCCGCCGGGCGGCCCTTCCCGCCCGTACAGGTGGACATGCCGTTCTGGCAGACCGTGCTGACGGTCGCCGCCATCGCAGCCGTTCCCCTGCTCTCGGCCGCGCTCAGCGGCCCCCGGGGCCGCGACATCGCCGCCCGGCTGCGTCCCGTGGAGGAGATGTGACGACCCCGCCGCCCGCCGGCCCGCCGCCCGTCGGCCCGCCGCGCGTCGGCCCGCCGTCGTCGGCCGCCGCCCCGCCGGTCGCCGCACCGCGGCCCGCGCCCTGGGTCCGGACCCGGCTGCGCGCGGCGCCGCTGGGCACCGTGCTCGGCGCCGCGCTGGCCTTCGTGGCCGTCCTGCTCGCCGCCGCGCTGCCGAGGGCCCAGGACCGGGGCGCCGACCAGGCCCTGCGATCCTTCCTGGAACGCAGCGGCTCGACGAAGACCAGCCTCCAGGTGACCGCACCCGCTCCCGAGACCGGACAGAACGCCCAGGCCCTGGACGCCACCCTGGAGAAGCTCCTCACCCCCACGGGGCCCGGCTCCACCTTCCGCGTGGACCCAGACGAGACCGTCCACGGCACGCGCACCACCAAGCGGCAGCCGCTGGAGAACCCGGAACTGTCCCGCCCGTCCGGCATCCCGCCCGCCATGGACCTCCTGCACGTCCGCCAGGCCGAATCGCACGTCAGGCTCGCCGAGGGGCGCTGGCCGGACAGCACACCCACGACCCCGCCCCCGGGCGCCACCGGGGCCACGGCTCCCCTGCACGTGGCCCTCTCGCAGAAGGCCGCCGCGACCCTCGGCGCCCGCGTCGGATCCGTACTGACCACCGCGCCCCGCGTCGACGGCACACCGTCCGTCGAGGTCGTCGGCCTCTTCACGGTCCTCGACGAGAGCGACGACTTCTGGGTGGACAACCTCGGATGCATCGCCCGCGCCTGCGAGCACTACAGCGGGGAGAGCCTCTCCTGGCACGTCGACGCCCTCGTCGGAACCGGGGACCTCGACCGGATGAGCACCTGGAGCCGCACCGCCGAGGACTTCTGGCGGCTTCCGGTGGACGTCGGCCGGCTGCGGGCCGACCGGCTCGACACCACGCGCAAGGAGGTCGCCTCCTACATCGCCGGGCCCACCGCCGCCGCCCTCGTCCGCGAGACCGGCCGTACCCGGCTCCACACCACCTCGTGGCTGCCCGAGCTGTTCGAACAGGCCCGCGTCCGCACCCAGGCCGCCGCACCGCTCGCCGCCATCGGACCCGCCGGGGTCGGCGGCGTCGCCTTCGTCGTCCTGTGCCTGGCCGGCGCACTCGCCGCCGACCGCCGCGACGCCGAACTGCGGCTGCTGCTCGCCCGCGGCGGCTCACGCGCCGCCATCGTCGGCCGCCTCCTCGGCGAGGGCGCCGTCACCGTGCTCCCGGCAGCCGCGGCCGCCACCGCGCTCGCCGTCCTGCTGCTGCCCACACCCCGGCTCGCCCCCGCCCTGCTCGCGGCCTCGGCCGTCGCCCTGCTCGCACTGCTGGCCTTCCCCGTACGGGCGGCCGTACTGCTGTCCCCGGCCCGCCCGGCCGGGCGCTGGCGCAGGCCCGTGGCCGAACTGCTCGTCCTCGCCGCCACCGCCGCCGCCGTACTGGAGGTCCGCCGCCGCGGCGTCGCCCCGCCCGGCAGCGACCTCGACCCGCTGCTGATCGCGTCCCCCCTGCTGCTCGCCCTGTGCGGGGGACTGCTGCTCGCCCGGATCCAGCCCGTAGTGACCGGCTGGCTCGCCCGCGCCGCCGGCCGCCGCTCCGGACTGGTCGGCTTCCTGGGACTCGCACGGGCCGCCCGCGGCCCGGCATCGACCGGCACCCACGCCCGCGGCCGTACCGGCCCCTCCGTCCTGCCGATGGTCGCGCTGCTCCTCGCCATCACCACCGGGGGATTCGGAGCCGCCGTCCTGGAGTCCGTGGACTCCTCCCGGCTGGGAGTGGCCCGGCTGACCGTCGGGGCCGACGCGGCGATCTCCGCCTACGGGAAGTCCCCGCTCCCGCAGGGGCTCGCGAAGGCCGCGGGCGAGCTGCCAGGCGTACGGACCTCCGTACCGGTGTGGATCGACCACGACTCGTCCGTCCTCGGCACCACCCAGCGGTCCAGCCAGGTCACCGTCGTCCTCGCCGAACCGGGCGCGTACGCGGAGCTGTCCCGGGTCCTCGGCTGCGGCTCCTTCGACCCCGCCCTGCTGGCCACCGGAGGCACCCGGACCGCAGACGCCCCGGTGCCCGCCCTGTTCAGCGCGGGCCTCGCCGGGCAGGCCGTACAGGGCGGCACGTACACGGTGCTGCCCGGCGAGGGCGGCCAGCTCCGGGCACAGGTCGTGGGCGTGATCGACTGCACCCCGGCCCGTCCGGCCCGGGACGCCGCGACCGTGATCCTGCCGGCGGACGCCGCGACGACCGCCCTCATGGGCGGCGCCGACCGCCCCAACCGGTGGTTCGGCCTCGGCCCCGTCGACGGGGACCGGCTGCGCGCCCTGGTCCGCTCCAAGCTCCCGGCGGCGTCCGCGACCCCCGCCCCGCCCCCGGCCCCCATCCCCGGCTCCGGTTCCGCCGCGGGCCCGGCCCCGCTCCCGGCCGACGAGGTGTACCCCGTCAGCACCAGCGCCGAGGCGGTCACCGAGCTCGGTGCCGACCCGCTCCAGCGCTCGGCACAGCGCCTCTTCTGGGCCGCCGTGGCCGGGGCGGCGGGCTTCGCCCTGCTCGCCGTACTCCTGACGCTCATGCGGACCGTCCCGGAACGCGCGGCACTCCTGGCCCGGCTGCGCACCATGGGGCTGCGCCGCAGGCAGGGCGTGGCGCTGATCCTCGCCGAAACCCTGCCGCAGACCCTGGCCGCGACACTGGGCGGAGCGCTGGTGGCGGCGGCCGCGGTGGCCCTGCTGGGTCCGGCGATGGACCTGTCCACGCTGGTCGGCGCGCAGGTGCCGAACGGAGTACGGCTCACGGCGGGGCCCGTGCTGACCCAGGCCCTGGGCCTGGCCGCCCTGGTCGCCGCGGCCGTGTTCGTCGAGGCGGCGACATCCGGGCGACGGCAGATCACCACCGAGTTGAGAGCGGGAGACCAGCGTTGAACACCGACCAGCCGACGTACGAGGAGCTCCGCCGCCGTGCGACGGCCGCCGCGGAGCCCCGCACCCCGGCGGCCGACGCGGCGATCGCCTGCGACCGCCTGGTCCGCATCTTCAGCCAGGACGGCATCGAGGTGCAGGCCCTCCAGGGGCTGGAGCTGACGGTCGACCAGGGCGACCTGATGGCCCTCGTCGGCGCCTCCGGCAGCGGCAAGTCCACCCTGCTGAACATCCTGGCGGGCCTGGACGTCCCGACGGCGGGCAGCGCGGCGGTCGCCGGCTACGACCTGCTGGAACTGTCGGCGCGGGACCGGCTGCGCTACCGGCGCGAGGCGGTCGGCTTCGTCTTCCAGCAGACGGCACGCAACCTGCTGCCCTTCCTGACGGCCGCCCAGAACGTGGCCCTGCCGATGCAGTTGAAGGGCGAGCGGCCCCGCCGCGGCGCGGGCGCCCGCCGGGCCGCCCGGGTCGCGGAGATCCTGGAAGCCCTGGGGATCGGCGACCTCGCCCACCGGCGGCCGGCGGAACTGTCCGGCGGCCAGCAGCAGCGCGTCGCGATCGCCGTGGCCATGGCGAACGACCCCAAGGTGCTGCTCGCCGACGAACCCACCGGCGAACTGGACTCGGAGACGGCCGCGGCGGTCTTCGAGACCTTCCGCACGGTGAACAAGGAACTCGGCGTGACCGTGGTCATCGTGACGCACGACCCGATGGTGGCGGGGGAGGTCCGCCGCACCGTCGCCATCCGCGACGGCCGTACCAGCAGCGAGGTCCTGCGCCGGCTCGTCACCGACGAACACGGCGAGGAATCGATCAGCGAACGGGAGTACGTCGTCCTGGACCGCTCGGGGCGCGTCCAGCTCCCGCCGAAGTTCCTCGAGGCCCTGGGCATGGAGCACCGCGTGGCGGTCGACCTGGCCCCGGACCACATCGAACTGCGCCCGGACCGGAGCCAGTAGGCCGCCTCCGGATCATTGCGGACGGCGGCGGACGGCCCGTGCGATCAGGTCGTGGATCAGGAACTCCCCGGGCCGCCGGTTCTCCTTGAGGCGGTCGAGGTCCTCGGGGCCGAACCAGCCGTGGTCCGAGTGCTTGGACCGTTCCAGCGCGGGACGGCCCAAGTCGCCCTCGACCTCGACGAGGTAGTCGGCCTCGTGGCGGAGTCCGGCGCCGTCGTCCCCCGTCCAGGTGGTGGTGCCGAGGGAGCGCCGCACGTGGCGCAGGCGCCAGCCGGTCTCCTCCTCGACCTCTCGCGCGAGCGCCTCCAGGAGCGTCTCGCCGGCCTCGACATGGCCGCCCACGATGTCCCAGGAGTCGGGAAAGAGGCGGCGGTTCGGACTCCGCTTCTGGGCGAAGGCCTTGCCGTCGGCGTTGAGGATGACGGCGCCGACGGTCCAGACCTCGCCGGGTGCGGGAACGGGCAGCACGATGCGGGGGTCCACGGTGAACGGCGGCTGAGGGATCGGCACGGTCGGCAAGCCTAGGACTTGTTCGGGGGTTGGCCGGGTCCGCGGGGTCCGCCGGGTCCGCCGGGTCCGCTGGGCTCGCGGTGGACACCGGTGGTGGACGGCCGGGTTTCGAGGGCCCAGGTGTGGTGCCGGACGGTGTCGGGCTCCGCGCGGCCGGCGAGGATGTCGCAGAGCAGTTCCGCGCAGGCCCGCCCGTACGCTGCGGGGCGCAGGTCGACCGCCGTCACGGGCGGGTTCGCGCCCCGGTTCGCGACGCCGTCGACGCACGACGCGACCAGCAGGTCGACGCCGACCGTACGGCCGAGGGCGGCCGCGGCGCGCAGGGCTCCGGGGGCCGCACCGTCGGGCGCGCAGAGCACGGCGTCGATTCCGGGGTCGGCCGACAGCAATCGGCGGGTGGCGTGCTCCGCGTCGGCGGCGGTCGCCGCGAACGGCACCGTGCGCAGGGCGACTTCGGTTCCGTACGAGGCCCCCCAGGCGGCCGCCGTCCCGCGCAGGGCCGCCGCCCAGGCGGAGGCGCCCTCGGGGGCCAGGAGGGCGGGGCGGCGGGCGCCGCGGTCGCGGACGTGGTCCAGGAGGGCGGTCAGCGAGGCGGCGTTGTCGCAGACGACCGCGCCGGCGGGGGCGGGGGAGGGGCCGAGGTAGCGCTCACCGGTGACCACCGGGACGCCCGCCTCGAGCAGCCCGGGGACCGCGCTGTCGCCGACCTCCGGGTCGATCACGAGCAACCCGTCGACGCGCGAGGCGAGCGGTCCCGATGCGGCGCCGGCGGGGGCGAGCAGGACCACGTCCAGACCGCCCTCCTGGGCGCGCTCGACGGCCCCGAAGGCCAGGTTCATGTAGTAGTCCAGCCGGGTCGCGGTCTGCGGCAGGTGCAGGCCGATGGCTCCGGTGCTGGCGCGGCGCAGCCGGCGGGCGGCGCTGTTGGGCCGGTAGCCCAGCTCCTGCGCGATCTCGCGGACCCGGTCCCGGGTCGCTTCCGCGACCCGCCCGGAGCCCTGGAGCGCGTCGGAGACGGTGCTCTTGGAGACGCCGGCGGCGCGGGCGACGTCGAGCAGGGTCACGGCAGGCGGGGTCACGCGCCGCATTCTAGACGGTCGCCCCGACCTTGCCGGAACGTTCCGGCAAGGTCTACATTCCTGTCCTGCCGGAACGTTCCGGCAGAGCCCCCTTGACTGATCCTTTCGTCATCCCGCATGCTGACTGAAAATTCAGTCAGCACATGGAGCGGGGCGGTGCGGCCACCGAACCCGCCGCCCCAGCTTCCGCCCGGCTCCCCCTCCTCCTCCCCTCCTCCCCCTCCTCCCCTCCGACTCCCGAAAGCGGCCCGCCCGTGACCTCGTACGCGCTCCTCACCTCCTTCGGATCACCGCTCGGCTCCCCGGGCCGCACTCAGCCCGGCGAACGCGAGCCCCTGCGCGTCGGCCTCGTCCAGATGCGCTGGTACGCCGACCCCGCCGAGCACGACAACCGGCTCCGGGAGGGCGTCGCCCTCGCCGCCGGGCAGGGCGCCACCGTCGTCTGCCTCCCCGAGCTGACCCGCAGCCCCTACTTCTGCAACACCGACGACCCCATGGCCGACGGCGCCGCCCGCCACCTGGAGGACGTGGGGAGCGGCCCCACCGTCGCTCTCGCGGCGGAACTCGCCACCGAGCTCGGCATCACCGTCCACGCCTCCCTCTACGAACGCGCCGAGGACGGCGGCCTCGGCTACAACACCGCCGTGTGCGTGGACTCCGACGGCAAGCTCATCGCCCGGACCCGCAAGAACCACATCCCCGCCTTCCCCGGCTACCGCGAGGACCTGTGCTTCCGCCCCGGCGACAGCGGCTTCCCCGTCGTCGCCCACGAGGGGGCCCGCTTCGGCTTCCCCACGTGCTGGGACGAGTGGTTCCCCGAGCTGGCGCGCGCCTATGCGCTGGCCGGCGCCGAGATCCTCGTCCACCCCACCGCCATCGGCTCCGAGGTGGACCTGCCGGACTTCGACACCCGGCCCATGTGGGAGCACGCCATCAGCGCCAACGGCCTGGCCAACGCCCTCTTCATGATCGTGCCCAACCGTGTCGGCACCGAGGGCCGTTCCACCTTCTACGGCTCCTCCTTCATCTCCGACCCGTACGGCCGCGTCATGCTGCGGGCTCCGCGCGACCGTGAGGCCGTGCTCGTCGCCGACCTCGACCTCGACCAGCGCCGGGACTGGCTGGAGTTCGGCCTCATGCGCACCCGCCGCCCCGAGTTGTACGGCCGCCTCACCGAACGCCTCGACGCCTCCTAGCACCGGCCGCCCCCAAGACGTCCGAAGGCCCCCCGGGCGCGGGGCGGGGAGGGACCTTCGGACCCCGATGGAGTGATCACCGGGGTGTCCGCGTGTCAGGACGCCCCGGCATCGCCAGGATGCGGGGCATGCCTCGCTCCCGCTCCTTCTCCCGCCGCGCCCTGCTCCCGGTCGTCGCCGCCGTCGCCCTGCTGACCACCGCCTCGGCCTCGTTGGCCGATGCGGCCGAGGCGTGCGGATCGGTCATCACCGCGCCGCTCGCCCGCCCCGTCCCCGCCGACGACCCGTGCCCGAGCGCCGACCCCGTCGTCTGCCGCATCCGCGTCCTGCCGATGGACGAGAAGGTCGAGGCCCAGCGGACCCGGATGCGCTACCACGGGCTCCTGGAGGACATGCACCGTACGGAAGCCGCCATGCGCGCGGCGGGGGCCACGGACGAGGAGATCGCCCGGGAATTGGTCGACATGCGCAACCAGGCCAAGGAGATCACCCGGGCGGGCATGACCCCGCAGGAGGTCCGCGTCCTGGAGGAGCGGAACATCGCCAAGTACGGCAACCCGCTCGGCCCCACCGCGGACCAGCTCTACGTCAAGTACGGCTCCTGGCAGCAGGTCACGGCCGCCTCGATGCGCACCAGCTATGCCGTCGACCGCGAACTCAGCCTCGAGTACCGGCCCTGCCCCGTATAGGCCGTCTCGTTCGGGTCAGGACCGTTGGTCCGGGTGCGCCGTTGAGTGGCGTCGCAAGACTCCGGGCGGCGGTCGCACGCCGCGTAGCCCAGTCGCCGGTACAGCGCATGCGCCCGGGGGGTTGCTTTCCTCCACAGCCGGCTCGGCCTGCCGCAGGCCGCGGTTCCTGATCCGCAGTTCTGCGGCTTCGACAAGGAACGTGCCGATCCCGCACGACTGCAACGCGGGGTGGACCGCCAGCTGCCACAACGTGCCGACGCCCTCGTTGACCCGGTGGTTGACGCCGATCATCACACGGCGGCGCGAAGCCGTTCCCTCAGTACCTCCATCGCCCACCCTGTGAGCGCAGGCCGGGATGCCGTGCCCGCACCGGTCGGGCCGGGTCGGGGGCTCACTGGGGTGCGGCGGCTCCGGAGTCCGGTGACTGCTGGAGTCCGGACGCGTCGACCGCCTCGAAGTCCGAGCCCTTGAAGTTCTTGAGTCCGTCGAGCTGGGTGTTGTCCCAACGGGGATTCTCCTCGCCGGTGATGTACCAGGGCGATCCGTTGTCCGCGACGATGGCCCCGTACTTCTTGAGGGCCTCGGCCACCGCCCTGGCCTGCGGGGCCAGCTGCGAGGTGTCCACCGAGCTCTTGAGACGCAGCCGCAGCCCCATCGGGGGCAGCGAGCTGTCCGCCGCCGCGCCCGCCTGGTGCCGTGCGGGCCAGAGGTAGCTCTGGTCGGAACGGGGGACGGTGATGCGGATCGCGTGGTCGATCCGCCCGTCGGCGGCCTCGTCGTAGCGCACCAGGCCGGGGAGGATGGCCAGGCCCGCGGCGTCGGCCGAGGTCCACCCGTCGGGCCGCAGGGCGTTCGACCGCAGGTCGAAGATGGCGCCCGAGCCGGCGTGCCAGGCGTTGCCGCCCTGCCGCTCGGCGTCGAAGAGCTCGTAGGACGTGCACCGGTCCCGGTCCCATACGACGACGTGCCGGTCCCCGTCGCTCGCCGGGCCGTTCTCGATCCTGGCGTTCGGCGGGATCCGGTACCCGGACCTGTCGCTCTCCTCGGGGTAGTCGAAGGTCACCTCGGACTCCGGCGCCGTCGTGTCCGGGACGGTGATGGGGATGCCGAAGGGCTGCCCCTCCACGAGCCCCGATCCGAAGTCCGGGTGGAGGGGCTCTGCGGCGCCGATCGAGGCGACGTACCGGTCGGAGCCCGGGTGCACGGGAAGGCCGTCCACGGGTGCGTGCCAGAAGCTGTCGGCGGGGGCCGTGGGGCACGAGGCCGCCTGCCTGCCCGGATCGGAGGCCCCCGACAGCAGACAGCCGGCGGTCGCCGCCGCGACCGCGGTGATCGCGGGGATGCGGCGGCGCGAGCGCCAGGCCCTGGTGCTGGTGCGCTTCATCGGCATCGATCGTCCTCACGCCGGTCGCGACTCGGTCCACCCGAGTGGGATGCCGATATCCGGAGAAATAGGAGAATCCACCCATTCGGGCTGTTCAGTCCATGCTACGGCTGGGGCGGTCCGGCCGCCCCGGCGTCGCCCCTGCCCCTTCGGCCGCCTCCCGGCGGCGACGGGCCGGTCGGGGGCGTCGAGGTCATCTCGAGCGGTGTGCGATGCGCCACTTGCGGGGGTGGCGGTGCCGGCGGCCGGCGTGGCCGCCGACCCGTCGATGTCGCCCGAACCGGCCGGTGGCCAGCGCAAACGCCCATTCCGGCCGGATTGCCGGGTGTATCCAGCAAACGCGAAAAATAGGGCAGTCTCTGTGCATTTAGAGCACAACTGGCCTTCCAGCCATAAGCGACTTGATGGTGTGTCAGCCGTCAACGTGCGGGACATAATCGGCCCCGGTCGTCTCCGGAAGCAGTGGAGCCATCGGGGCACCGACTGACCCCCTGGCGGAATTCCCGCACCGGACCGACCACCCCCGAGGCGCCGTACATGTCCCTGGCCAGCCGCACCCGACTCGCGGCCCTGCTCGCCGCGTTCTCCGTCGGCGTCGCCGGCGTGACGACCTGGGCCTACGGACAGGGGACCGAGCGGCACCCGGCGGCCCCCGAGGTGGTGCTCAGCCCGAGCGTGACCGAGGGCTCCGCCCTCCAGGTCGTCGCGCACCCCGACGACGACCTGTTCTTCATGAACCCCGACCTGAGCCGCTCCATAGCGACGGGCATCAAGGTCACCACCGTCTATCTGACCTCCGGCGAGTCCGACGGCCGCAACGAGGCCCACAGCCCGCACCTGCAGGACGCCGCCGGCCCCGCCGACCGCGCCGCCTACGCCGAGGCCCGGCAGAACGGCATACGCGCCGCCTACGCGCAGATGGCCACCGGGGACCGCGCGAGCGCCTGGCAGCGCAAGTCCGTACCCACCGCCGGGGGCGGCAGCGCCGAGGTGGACGTCCTGGTCTCCCGGCCCCAGGTCAACCTCGTCTGGATGGAGCTCCGCGAGGCCCGCAGCATCTCCGGGGACAACCCGGACAGCCTGCGCGGCCTGTGGGACGGCCGCATACCCGCCCTGGGCGCCCAGCTCACCTCCGGAACCCCCGTCAAGGACCCGTTCGCGTACACGAAGGACCAGGCCGTGGCGGCCATAGCGGGCGTGTTCGAGGCGTACCGGCCGACGACCATACGCACGCAGGACCCGACCCCCGGCCGGGCCGAGGGCGGCGGCGCCTTCCTCGACCACCAGGACCACATGTACGGGGCCCGTTTCGTGCAGGCTGCCGTCGAGCGCTACGCGAAGACGACGACGGCGGACCGGCCGCACTTCTCGGTGCAGAACTACGTGAGCTACCCGAACAGCTCGCTCCCCCCGACGCTCGACCCGCAGACGGCCGAGGAGAAGCTCGGCTACCTCAAGACCTACGCCTGGATGGACCACCAGGACTGGTGCGGCAGCCCCGCCGGCTGCGGCGACCGCAAGACCGCGACCCGGCCCGCCGGAGCCGGCTGGAGCCAGACCATCCGCTACAGCCGCGGCGACGGCACCTCCTGGATGACCGAGGGGGTCTCCGGACGGCTGTGGGCCTTCGCCGCCCTCGACGGCCGGATGGCGTACTGGTCGCGCAGCGGCCCGCAGGCCCCCTGGCAGGGCCCCGAGTTCCTGACCGGCGACGGCATCGACTCCGGAGCCTCGGCCGTCCGGCTCTGGGACGGCAGGATCGCGGTGTTCGCCACCCGCACCACCCTGGGCGCCACGCCCCAGGACTACGGCCGGGAGATCGTGTACGCCGTCCAGAGCGGGGTCGACGGCGGATTCGGCGCGTGGCAGTCGCTGGGCACCCCGGACACCGTCGACCGGTCCGTTACCTCGGCGATCAGCGGGCCGTCCGTCGCCGTCGATCCGGAGGGCCGGATGACGGTGTACGTACGCGACTCGCGGCGTACGCTTCGCGCCCGCGAGCAGGCGACCCCGGGCGGAGCGTTCGGTGCGTGGCAGGCCCTGGGCGGCGCGGGCCTCCAGGGCGACCCGGTCACCGCGACCGACGCGTCGGGCCGGCGCCACGTGTACGCGGCGACGGCGGGTTCCGTGCTGGCGTGGGTCCGGCCGACGCCGGGCGCCCCGTACGGCGGCCCCTTCGCGACCGGTCTGCCCCAGAGCACGGGGGCGCTCTCGGTGCGTCCGGAGGGTGACGGCGTCCGGTTGTTCTTCCGCCGGCCCGGCCTCGGTACCGTCGCCACGAGCCTGGCCCGCGCGGACGGGGCGGCCGCGCCGGAGTTCTCGCCGGTCGCCGAGGCCGGCGGCCTGGGCGGCTACGGAGCGGTGGGCATCGCGGGCGACCTGCTCGCGGGCCGCGCGGGCGCGGGGACGGTCGGCGTGGCGGGGATCGGCGGTCCGCAGGGCTGGCAGGAGTCCCAGATGCTGTACACGGGCGCCCCGGCGGGCGTCGCCGAGGGGGCCGGAACGGCCGTCGCGGCGGCCCTCGGCCTGGACGCCGATCTGCACGTCATCACGACCGGTGCGGCGGGCGGCTCCGTGCCGCTCGGCACCCGTACCCCCGACCCGTGGCACCGGGCCGTCCAGCCCCGCACGCTCGCCCAGGCCGGACGTCCCGGCTCGGCCGTCGCCGGGGGCCAGCCCCCGCGGTGACCTGCGCCGCCCGGTGGCAGGGCGGATTGGGGCAGGCGAGGATGGCGGTCGGACCACCTCGCGGATCCGGGCCGTACGCACCCGGGTCGACGGACGATCGGGCTTCCATGACCCTTCCCCGCCTTCCGTGCCGTTGCGTGCGCGGGAGATCCACAAGGAACCGTTCCGTGGCCGCCCTGACCTGCGTGGCCGCCCTCGGCGCCCTCACGGCCGGGTGCCGCAACGACACGGCGCCCGCCTGGGAGTACCCGGAGCTCGGCGCGACCCTCAGCTCGCTCTCCCGTGATCTCGACGAGCGCTGCGGCCCCACGGCGACCGCGGCTGGCTGCGCGGAGCATCTCGACGGGCTGACCGCGCCGACGGAGCGGGCCTTCGCCGAGGTCCTGGACCACAAACTGCTCGATGTCCGCACCGTGGCCGCGATGAACGAGCTGGACCGGGCGAGGGAGCAGCGCTCCACCGCCGCGCGCGAGGCCCGGTCCCGGCAGGAGCCGCGCCACCTCACCTTCCGGCGCGCCGTAGCGGCGGAAGAGCTCGCGTACCGGCGCCTGATCACCGAGCTGGAGCGGCTGCGCACCGCTCCGCCGCCGGGCGACGGAACGGATCCGGTCTGAGGGACGCCCCCTGGGGGGTGTCTACGGCGTCGACGGCGGAGCGGGGAGCCGCCAGCCGTCGAGTGCCACCAGGGACAGGACGACGATCGAGTCCGTCCAGGCCAGCGGTGCGACCGACGAGGGCAGGCCCGCCCGGTTCACCTTCTCGGGCAGCTCCCCGAGCGCGTTCCGCTTGGAGAGGACCCAGTCCAGTACGCGTCCGGCCTTCGCCGGCTGCCCCGTGCCGGCCCACGCGAGGGCGAAGAACGCCGTACTGGGCGTCCAGGCGTACTCGCCCCAGGGTGCCGTCGGATCGTTGCCCGGGGTGAGGCCGCCGCTCGGCAGGAGCAGCGCCGCGTACGTGCTGTCGAGCGCCCGGGGCAGATCGGCCGGGGCCGTGTTGAAGGGCGGCGCCATGAAGGCCACCGCGCTGTCCCGCCCGTGCTGTCCGTCGACCGTGCGCTGGTAGCCCAGCGGGGCGAACCTCTTGGAGATCCCGGCCGAGAGGCGCCCGGCGGCGCGGCTCCAGCGGGCCGCTTCCCCCGGCCGGTTCAGCTCGCGGGCGAGGTCCGCGGCGGCGTTGAGCCCGGCCAGCAGGGGCGCGGCCGTACCGATGTTGGTGGTGGTCGTCGTGATCTCCCAGTAGTCCGGGGAGGCCGGAGGCAGACCGTCGGCCCCCAGCGAGGCCGCGGCACGGTCGGCCGCCTTGCGGATCATCGGGTAGAGGCCGGCCAGCCGGGCACCGCGGGTGGGGACGGGCGCCGTGCGGTACCACTGCCAGGTCGCCCACGGGACCCAGCCGTTGGCGTCGAGCTGCCACTTCCGCGCGTCCGGCGGGCCCGATCCGTCGAGCTTCGTCCGGGCCTCCCAGGTGCCGTCCGCGCGCTGGGTCGCGGCGCTGTGGCGCAGGATCCGGTAGGCCTCGGCGTCGTGGCCGGTGTGTGCGAACGCCGCGGAGACGAAGCTGGCGTCGCGCGGCCAGGAGTACATCCAGCCCTGGGACCAGCCCGCCGCCACGGCCCCGTTCGGCCGGAGCAGTCCGCGCATGGCCAGCAGGGCGCGCTCGGCCGCCGCACGCTGCCCGGGCGAGCGGCCCGGTACCCGGCCCGCGGCCAGCCAGGCACGGCTCTCCGCGATCTGCAGCCGGGCGGTCGGATCCTCCGGGGCCGTCACGGTCGACGCCGTCCGGCCGGCGGGGAGGTACATCCACCGGCCGGAGAGCAGCCGCAGTACGTGGCTCCGCTCGACGTACCGCGCGCCCTCGGCGACGGCCGGCGGGACCCCCTCGGCGGCGGTGGCGTTGGCCAGGAGGCCGACGGTGGGGGCGACGAGCATCGACAGCGGCGCGTAGTTCCCCTCCGCCTCGCCAAGGCTGTGGTGTCCGAGGGGCCGGACGAGGAACACCGGCCGCTCCGCGTCCCCGTGGCGGCCGACCGGGCTGCCCGCGACGCACACCGGGAGGGCGACGCTCGCGACGGACGCCGTGACGGCCGCCCATCGCACGAGCCGGGCAGCAGGCATCGCCACTCCTTCTGTCGGGCTTGCGCGCGCACGGGCCCCGGGCTCCCATCGTGGGACAGCGCTGCGGAGCCCGCCATGACACGCCCGCCGCCCGAGTGACCGAGTGACCGAGTGACTGAGTGACCGGGTGACCGAGAGACCGAGAGTGACCGGGCCACCGGGTCGCCGGTGGCCCGGGGGCCGCGGCACGAGCCCGCGTTCCCGCACGGAGTAGTGGAGCAACGGCCCCGGCCGCGGCGAACACCCCGGTGGCGCAGGGACCGAGACGCCGGGGACCCGTTCGGGCGGGGCCCGCGCGGATGCCGACGGACGGCCGGACGTGCACATTGGGGTGACCGGAACGGCCGCGCCTCGCTGCGAAGGACGGGTGAATGAGCACAGCTTCGACCGAGGGCGATCGCCGGCTGCACCGCCGGCTCCTGCCGGTCGCGGGCGGCTGCCTCGCGGCGGCGGCCGGGGCGCTGATCGCCGTCGGCTGCTTCCTCGGGCTCTACGTACGGCCCACCTCGGACGACTGGTGCGCCGCCTGGAAGTCTCGCGACCTGGGCGTCCTCGGCATCACGCACGACTTCTACACGACCCAGAACGGCCGGATCACCAACGCCTTCCTGAGCGGCATCGTCTACGGAGACGGATTCGCCGGGGTGAAGGTCCTGCCGACCGTCATCGTCGTCGCCTTCACCGCCGGTCTGGTCCTGCTCGGGATCCAGCTCTTCCGGCAACTCGGTCGCACGCCCCGCGTGCTGCTCCTCGTCGCCGGCGCGCTGGCCGTGCAGGCGCTCGTCTACTTCGGCGGAACCCGCACCTACCAGGTCCTGCTGTGGGCGCCGGCCACCATCTCCCACACCCTGCCGAGCGTCATCGGGGTGTGGGCGCTCCTGCTGGCCGTGTGGACCGTCCGCCAACCCCGGGCCGGCATACGCGCGTGCGGTTTCGCCGCGGCCTTCCTCATCGGGTTCGCGATCGGCACCCTGAGCGAGTCCTTCGCCCTCGTCAGCGGACTCCTCGCGGGTGTGCTCGCCCTGCTGACCCTGCCCCCCTTCAAACTGGCGCGGACCTGGCACCCGTTCACCTGGTGCCTGCTGTGGTGCGCCGGGCTCGTCTGCGGTCTGACCGTGCTCTACACGTCCCCCGGCGCCCGGTGGCGCCGCGCCCAGCAGCCCGCCCGGGAGTCCATGCTCTCCGCGGGCGAACTCCGCGGCACCTACGAGGACTGGCTGCGCATGTGGGACTCCGTCACCGGCCAGGGGGCCTACCTCGGAGCCGCGGCCGTCGGGATCCTGCTGGGCCTCGCGGCGGGGATCGGCGCGGCCGCGCCCGGGAAGCGGGAGGCGGGCCGCGCCGCCCCGCGGGGGATGCTCGTCGCCCTGCTGCTGCTCCCGGTGCCGGTGGTCGTGCTGGGGTCGTTCGCGGTGGTGCTCGGCCTGCGCAGCGGCTACGGACCGACCGGATGGACGTACGCCCGTACCTGGACGAACTACCTCGTGCCGATGGAACTCGCACTGTGCGCCTACGGGGTCCTGCTGGGCGTGTGGGCGCGGCGGTTCCTGGCGCGCCGGGGCACTGCGGCCGCGGCCGTGCCGGCGGGCGTCGTGGCCGCGACCGCCCTGGCGCTGGCCTCGCTCGCCGTGCTCGTCCCGAACGTCAAACAGCTCACGACGGCCACGGTCACCCGGGCGGTGGCCTGGGACGCCCAGAACTCCCGCATCCGGACCGAGGCCGCGGCCGGTGCCACCGACCTCGGCTACCGGCCCATGCACATCGGAAACCTGGCCGAGCCCTTCTACACCTCCGACTACCGGCGGGACTGGGTCGCGGCCTGCATCTCCGACTGGTACGGCATCGAGCGGATCCACCGCCTCTGAGCGGGACCGCGCGGCGCGCGGGTTCCCCTCGGCGAGCAGGGGCGCGGCCCGCGGGTGGACGGCCGGCCAGGAACAGCCGCCGGGATCGGCCGGCGTCCCCCTCCACGTCGAACGCCGCTAGCGGTCCGCCGAACCATGCGCTGCTCTTGAGCAGGTGATGTTGGAGGTGGCGACAATGCGCATGCGCCGGCGCGGGGGCATGCGCATACTCGGAGGCACCCTGAGGCGCATCCCGGGCCGAACCGGGCCCCGCGCCCCCTACGACGGAGGGATGCCCTCGTGACGGTCGGGACGACGGACGCTGCGGAGGACCGGCGCGTCCACGGGCTGGTGGCGGCGCAGGAGAAGGCCATCGCACTGTTCGCCGAAGTGGAGGCGCGCGGGCTCGTGGTGCCGGGGCGCGGGGAGCGCGAGGTCAGCGACCTGATCCGCGATCTGGCCAACGAGATGTTCGGCACCACCAAGCACTGGCACAAGCGGATCATCCGCTCCGGCCCCAACACCCTGCTGCCGTACCGGGAGACCCCGCCGGACCGGCTCATCGCCCCCGACGACATCGCCTTCGCCGACTTCGGCCCCATCTTCGAGGAGTACGAGGCGGACTTCGGCCGCACCTACGTCTTCGGCGACGACCCGCACAAGCACCGGCTGCTCGCGGACCTGCCGCGCATCTTCGACGCCGGACGGGCCCACTTCGCCGCCCACCCCGGCATCACCGGCCGGCAGCTGTACGCCGAGGTCGAGCGGCTGGCCGCCGAGGCGGGCTGGACCGTCGGCATCTGGCACGCCGGCCACCTCGTCGGCGAGTTCCCCCACGAGACCAACGACGGCGCCAAGGCCGACTCCTACATCACCCCCGAGAACGACACCCCGCTGCGCGGCACCGACCGCGCCGGCCGGACCTGCCACTGGATCCTCGAACTCCATCTCGTGGACCGCGGGCGGGGCTTCGGCGGATTCTACGAGCAACTCCTCGACCTCGCCTGACGATCCCGCACGCGCCTGCCCGGGGCCGCGGGTGGCTCAGCAGCTCACGGCACGGAGGTGCCGGTAGAGCTCCCGGTGGCCCTCGGGGGTGGGGTGCAGCCCGTCGACGAGCAGCCCGCCGTTCCCGCGCAGCGGCTCCCACATGTCGAGGTAGTCGATGTGGTTCGCCTCGCACCAGCTCCGGAGGGACGCGCGCAGGGCCAGTGCGCGCGCCCGGGTGAAGCGCAGGCCCTCGTGTCGCGGGTGCGGTCCGCGTCGAGCCAGGCGGGTCCGGCGACGACGAGGCGAGCGCCGTGCCGCAGGGCGGTGGCGGCCAGCGAGTCGAGGCCGGCGTCGACGTGCGCGGGGTCCGGCCGCACATCGCCGTCGTCGGCGCCGACCGGTACGGCGGAATCGTTGATACCGGCGGCGACCAGCAGGGTGTCGGGCCGGCGGGCGGGCAGCAGCGCGGGGGTCTGCTCGCTGACGTCGGCGAGGGTGCTGCCGGGGATCGCCAGGTTGAACACCCGGCGCCGGACCTCGTTCCCGGCGATGTGTCGGTCAGGTGCAGGACGGCGCCTTCCACCGAGGCGCCGAGCCGGCGCTCCAGGATCAGGTGCACGTCGAGCCCGCTGGCGGCGATCACGGCCGGATCGGTGATCTGCAGGGGCCGGGTGGTGTAACCGGCCAGCGACGCGGGGGAGGTGGGCACGGCCCGGCCGAACAGGGCGGTCTGCACCCGCTCGTCCATCAGTGTGCCGAAGGAGAACAGGGTGTGCGCGGGTGATTCGGTCACAGCGAGCCGCAGGGCCTTTCGTCACGGAGGGTCGCGTTCACCCTGACGGCCGGCGGGGCCGCCTGCCGGAGCACCCGCGCCCGTCAGGACGTCCGGCCGAGTGCGGCCCCCGCCTCCGAGTCCACCCGGCGGACCTGACCGGCACTCAGCCGGCTGAGCTCCCTGATGAGAACGGCCGCGTCGGGCCCGGCGGAGTGCAGGACCGGGACCGGATCGCTCAGCCGGCGACCGCCCTCTGCGACGGGTCCGGCCATGGCGGTCAGATCGCCGACGGGAATCCCCAGCACGATCGCGAAGTCGGCCAGCAGGTGGTGCGTGAGCTCCACGGTTCCGCGCCCGACCCCACCGATCGTGGCCGCGCTCACGTACAGGCCGGCCAGCGTGTGCAAGACCCGGACGGATCCGTTCCAGTTCAGGTTCCGGTTGGCGAGCATCCGAAGGAGCACGCCGCCGAAACCCGGCGGGTACTCCTCGTAGGGCCGTGGGACCGGAACGGGTGCGGTGCGTTCCTCCTGCGGCAACGACCGTACGAGACACAGCACTTCGTCCCTCGCCTCCGGCGGCAGCGACACGAACCGGCGCACCAGGCAGGGGATCGACCGCCCCGCCGCGGCGTCCAGCGGCGCCAGGTCCTCCGGCACCGGCGCTCCGGCAAGGACGAAGAGGTCCCCGGCATGGAGCCCGAGCACGGGCGCGAGCCGCCGCAGCACGTCCGGTTCCCTGCTCGAGCCGCGCAACACGGCCCGCACCTCGTTCTCCTCGGCCTCCGCACGCCGGGCGAGCCCGCCGGGGTCGAGCTCTCGGTGCGCGGCGAGCCGCCCTACCGGCCCGAGGGGGTCCTGTTGTGTCGTCATGAGGGGAACGGTAACTCCCGTCCGCCCGGGCGGCCTCGGGTCATCGGATCCACTCGTCGCAGTACTCGATGCGGATCTCCCGCGCGTTGCCGAGCACGCCTGCGTTGGAGTGGATCTGGGTGTAGTAGCGGGTGTGGTGAGGATGGACGGGGACGTATCCGGGGCCGTTGCGGGCGACCTCGGTGAAATACCGGGCGGTGTCCCGGAACACCCTCGCGCTGCCCGTCATGAACAGGGTCTCGGCGTGGACGTGCTCGTGGAACAGGTCCCGGTTCTCCCGGTGGTGCCGTGAATCCAGGTAGGCCGCGGATTGATCGGAGAGGTCCGGCGCGGGCAGCGGCACCGTTCGGCGCCGCCCCGCGTCGAGGCGGGCGCGGACGTCCTTCCAGCGGGACGGTGCGAACTGCAGCGAGTGGTGCAGGAGCACGAGGTCCAGCTGCCGCGTGCCGGCTTCCGGCGGTTCGTGCGCCGGGGCGGCGTTCCCGCGCACCGGCAAGTGGATCAGCGAGCGCGGGGACGAGGCGGCGAGCGTCCACAGGCCGCCGAGCAGCTTCGCCGCCTGCTGGTCGAGGTAGAGGTCCACATGGCTGTCGTGGTCGACGAGTACGGCGCCGTTCAGGGGCCGGGCCGGTCGGACGACCTTGAACTCCACCGGGCCGAGCCGCGCCCGGTGGAGGGTGACCGGCAGCTTCACGCGCCACGCCGCGTCTTGTTGCTGATCCGGAACCGCCTGCGCGCCCGGTCCACGCCCCTGCCGGCCACTGCGTTCATTGCACCCATTCGAGGATGCTGGCAGATCCGGCCGCCGGGACCCATCGATTTACCGCCCGGTCCGGGTCCGGCTGCCTCCCGGTGTGTCTGCGGCGCTCCCCTCCGGGCGGGCGGTATGGATGGTGGGGCCGGTGTCGGGGACGAGAGTGGGGAGTGGCGCATGGCGGCCATGGTCGGACTGTTCTGGGTCACTCCGGACGCGGTGTACGTGGGCTCGCCGCCCAACGCCATCGGGGTCGGCGTCCGGCTGACCGCCGACGGGCTCGAAGCCCTGGACCCCGATGGATCCCGGGCCTGGGCCTGGGAGGAGCTGAGTTCCGCGGTGGTCCGGGACGTGCCCAGCGAGAGCCCGGCGAGCCGCACGTCGAAGCTCCTCGGGTCGGTGGTCTCGGCCGCGATCGGCACCTTCCTCGGCGAGGGACCCCCTGAGATGAGGCTGCGGATGGAGACGGGCGACAGCACGCAGGAGGTCACCGTGTACTCGGCGGCGGCCGGAGGCTATATCGCCGAGGAGGTCCGGCTCTCGCAGGACCTCCTCGACCGCTTCGTGGCGGGCACCGCCGACCCGCAGGCCGTCGAGGAGTGGGGCAGGAAGTACGCCCTGGACGGCACGCCCGAGCCGAGTGCGCGCCGGGCCCTGCTGCACACCTGGGCACAGGTGTAGCCACGGCCCCTCCTAGGGTGGCGGGGTGACCCGACTGCACGATCCCGACCGGCTGTCCTGGACCTGCTCGACGCCCGGCTGGAGGCGTTGGGGGACGGCGCGAGGTTCCCGTTCCCGCTCCGCGCGCCCGCGGGAGCCGGCGAGCTCGTCCACCGGACCCTGGAGCGGCTGCACCGCATCCCCCGCGAGCCGGCGCACGTCTTCGAGCTCCAGGTGGGCGGCCTGCGCCAGGAGTTCCGCAGCGACCGCTGCCCTCGGAACGCCGCGGCGATACGCCTCCTCGACGACGTCTACGCCTTCGCGGCCACGGGGCCGCGCCGCCACGAGGACCGGGTGCGGCGCGCTCGCCGTCATGACGGAGGAATGGCAGTCGGAGCCCCGCCCGGTGCGCGGCAGGCCGGACCGCGACGCCGTAGAGGTGGGCGTCTTCTGGTCGATCGGGGCGTGCTGACGCGCCTCACCGGGCGGACGAGGACTCCTGGAGGTAGGCGGCTATCAGGGCCAGGTCGTTGGCGATGGACAGCACCTCGGTGGGGTTCGCGCCCGGCGTGGAGGCGCCGTTGACGCCCGCGTAGAAGGTGTCGAAGCGGCCGCCGCCCTTGTCCAGGTAGCCCGCGATCGTGATGGCGCCGACGGCCAGCCGGTCGTTGAGCGCGTCACCGCCGACGGCAGCGCCGGTCTTCGCGAACACCTTCCCCCGGGCCGGACAGCTGCGGCAGTTCTCGGCCAGCAGGCCGTCGACACCCAGCACGGGCAGGGCCTCGCGGAACATCCGCGCCTGCGGGCCGTGCTGCCAGTACGTCAGCATCTGCACCAGCACCTGTGGTGTGGCCCGGTCGGCGGGGTTGCCGCCCCGGCCGTCCATGAGCTGCGCCTGCTCGCGGTCGACGCCCGCCCGGTCGAGGAAGCCGGCGAGCACCGGGAAGCCGGCCGGGCACTGGTCGCTGTCCGCCGTGACGGCCAGCAGGCAGATGCCGAGGTTGGCGCCCAGGTTGTGGCTGACCTTCAGGATCAGCTTGGCGTACTGGGCGTACGGCGGGGAGGTGTACGCGGCCACCCGCGGCTGCCCCTCGTAGTCGCGCGGCAGCCGCGCGACCGGGTTGGGGCCCGAGGGATCGGCCGTGACGTGCACTCCGGCGCGTTCGAGCGCCTCGATCAGAGCGACGCGTCCGAAGGCGGCCGGATCGCCGATGGGGGAGGTGCGCAGCAGCGGCTCGGCGTCCGCCGCGATCGTTCCCGTCAGCCGGATCCGGGTCCCGCCGTCGGTGGCCGTCACAGTGATCGCCGTGGGCTTGCCGGCCGCCACGGTCCGCACCGCCGAGGTCACCTGGTACGGGGCCACCTTCGGCCGCCAGTCCAGCCGGGCGGCGGCGCCGGCCCGGTCCCCGGGGGTGGTCAGGAGGTCGATCAGGTTGTCGTTGACGATCAGGGGCGTCGGGGTGGGGACGAGCTCCGGGTCGGGCCGGAACAGCCTGCTGTCGACGATCACGTCGCCCTCGACGCGGGTGATGCCGGCGGCGCGCACCTGCCGGGCCAGCTGGTCGATCCCGGCGAGGGGGTTCTCCGGGGTGAGGGTCGCGCCGGGGAAGTCGTTGGCGTAGGTGTGGTCGAGGTCGGTGTACGCGACGGTGCCGTCGGGGCGCGTCCGGCCGCCCATGGTGAGGTCGCCCTGGGCGACCAGGTCCAGGTCGCCGGTCAGCGTGGCGCCGTCGCGCTCGCCGACCGCGTGGACGGGGGTCACGAAGCGGTGGTCGGCGCCGAGCGTCGCCCACGGGCCCGAGACACTGAGCAGTTTGGCCGTGGATCCGGGGATGAAGAACTGCTCGGGGAACAGGCTGTGCACCACACGGCCGGTGTCCGGGTCGGTCTGCAACAGCCCCCACTGGGCGTTGCGGTATTCCGGCTTCCGCATGATGGCCGTGATGCGCGGGTCGAGCCCGCCGATGCCCGTGTCGCCGGACGCGGAGGGCGGGGACGGCGGCGTCGCGGAGAACGGGGTCGGGGAGGACGGCGTCGTCGTCGGCGAGGGCGGGTCCGTGCCGGCCGCCGTACCTTGGGCGAGGGCCACGAACAGCAGGCCGGCGCAGGCCGCGGCCGCGGCACGCCGCAGCCGCGCGGGATGGATCGGTCCGCTCACAGCGCGCTCCGTTCGTCGCGGCTGTCTACTCCCGAGGCCAAGGAACAGGGTGGCACGGCCGGAGCGCCGCGGCGCGTCGGGCGGGGTTCACTCCTCGGTGGGCAGCCAGCTGCCGTGCAGACCGAGCGGGACGCGGACGGGGATGCGGGCGCGGGCCACCGGGCCGGAGGCGGGGTCCTCGGCGGGGAGGACCAGGAACCAGCTCGACCCGTCGGTACGGTCGGTGGCGAAGGTCAGCCAGTAGCCGCGCTCCTCGGCCCCGGCGCCGAAGGAGCCGGGCTCGGGGGCGAAGACGGGCTCGCCGACCGAGAGGTTCCCGGCCGACCAGACGCGGGAGGTGCCGGTCTCGTTGTCGTACCAGCGCACGGCGTCGTACTCGCCCGGCAGCAGGTCCGTCCGCCCGGTGTCGGTGGCCAGCGCCGTGTACCGGTGGCGCCGGCCGATGCGCCGGTCGTCGACCCGCGGGAACTCCACCCGGGAGTCGTCCAGCAGGGTGCGCGCCATGCTCCCCGCGACGGGGTCGATGCGCGCCCGTACCAGGCCGCCGCTGAGGGGATCGGTGTCCTCCTGGGGCCCGCCGACCGTCAGCCGGCTCCACTGCACGTAGTCGAGGACCACCGGGGCGTCCGCGCCGGGGCCGTCGTCGTACGCGTTCACCGTGTGCCACACCCAGAACGCCTCGTCGGAAGCCCAGCGCAGCGGCCCGCCGTCGCGCGGGATCAGTGCCACGCGGGTGCCGCGCTCGGGGCGCCAGGACAGGAAGGAACCGCCGGTCATCGCCGCGGCCAGGTCGAAGAAGGCCGGGGCGAGGACGAGGACGGCGTAGCGGTCGGTCAGCGCCATGTCGTGGATCATGATCGGCTCGTCCACCCCGTCGACGGGGGTGGGCCCGCGGCCGACCGTGCCGTGGCGGTCGATGACGGACCAGGTCAGGTAGGGCGGCTCCAGGCCGTAGCAGAAGACGACCATCTCGCCCGTGACCGGGTCGATCTTGGGGTGGGCGGTGATGCCCGCGGGCAGGGCTCCGCCGAACTCCTCGCGGCCGAGCGTCGCCAGCCCGCCGTCCACGCGGAAGGGGCAGGCCGACTCGGCGAGGGCCAGCAGGCGGCCGGCGTGCCGGACCACATTGATGTCGGGCATGTCCCGGAAGGTGCCGGCGAGCTCCGGCCCCACCTCGTCGGCGTCCGGCATGATCATCGATGCGAGACCGCCCCACAGGGCGCGGCCGGCCCGTTCCTCGGCCACCAGCGCGGGGGTGCGTACGAAGCGGTTGCGGTAGCGGGCCCGACCGCCGGAGAGCCACACGCCGTGCAGCATGCCGTCGCCGTCGATCGGGTACAGGTACGAGCCGATCGGGGTGAAGCGCGGATTGGGGCCGTTGCGCAGGTACAGGCCGTCCAGCGTGTCCGGCAGCTCGCCCGTCACCTCCAGGTCCGCGACGTCGACCTCCTCGGACACGGGCGCGAAGCTCCCGAGGAGGTGGGGAACGCGGGTGGGGTCGAAGCGGGGTGGCACGTACGTGTTCACGGGGCCTCCCGGGGTCCGCGGTCCGTCCGTCGGTGTGCTTGCAGGCCACCTCCCAGTGAAACGCGCGCCGGGTGGGCCTGCCAGGCGGCCCGGAGCGGTCCGGAGCGGTCCGGCCGCCGGTTCCGTACCCGACCCGGCGCCCTCCCCGTGCCCCGCCGCGCGCCCGTCCCTGGACGCGTCCCGGAATGCGGCCGGTGGCGGGCGCTCGCAGGATGGGGAACGAGGCGGGTGCCGACCCCGGTACGCAGGTCGCCCCGATCCGTACCGTTGTGGAGGCCCGATGGCTGCTGGGGACCGTACCGATGGCAAGGCCCCGAGCGCCGGCCGCTCCGGCATCTTCCTGGGGTTCGCGCCGTGGATCATCTTCGACGTGGTGGCGGGCCCCAGTACCTGGAAACTGGCCGCACTCACGGCGCTGATCGCCTCACTGGTGCTGAACCTGCCCGACATGCGGCGGGGGAGCCTCAAGGTGCTGGAGATCACCGGGATGCTGTTCTTCGCCGTCATCTCGGTCCTGGCGCTGGTGCTCGACCGGCAGGACCTGCTCTGGCTGGAGACGTACGCCCAGACCCTGGCGAGCACGGTGATCGCGGTCGTGGCGCTCGGGTCGCTGGCCTTCACGCCCTTCACCGAGCAGTACGCCCGCGAATCGGTGCCGCGCGAGCACTGGGACTCGCCGCTGTTCCGCCGGACGAACCGGGTGCTGACGGCCGTGTGGGGCGGGGTGTTCGTGCTCATCGCGCTGTTCGGCCTGTTCGCCGCGCGGACCGGGCACCACGGGGACTGGCTGAACTGGGTCGTCCCCGTCGTCCTACTGGTGCTGGCCGTGAAGTTCACCGCCTGGTACCCCGAACACGTCCGCGCGGGCGCCCGGGACACGGGCCGGGTGGCCTGAACTCCTGGTTCGGGTTCACGTTCAGGCGGGCGTGAACAGCTCCGCGTGCGCGCCGTCCAGGACGAATCCGTTGTCGAAGCGGACGCGGACGGTCACGCGCAGCCCCTGCTGCTGGTGGGCGATCCACGCGGGTTCCAGGGCGGCCACGTTCTCCTGGAGCTGCTTCCTGCTCCCCTCCGGCATCTGATGCCCGAAGGAGTCGAGGAGCGACCTGAGCCGCTCGTACTCGAGGACGTCCTTGCTGCTCTGCTGCTGGTGCTCGTCCACCCGTTCGACGGTGCCCTCGGTGCCGGCCGCGAGGGCCAGGAAGCCGGCGACGGCCTCCCCCTCCGGCGTGACCGGACCGGCCGACAGCATGAGGTCGGCGGCGAGCCGCACCCGGATGCCCACCCGGAGGCCTTCGTTCAGTGTCATCGGTCCTTCATCTCCCCGGTCGGGGCACGAGCCTATCGGTGACCTGTCAGCCGCGGACCGCAAGGTGGTCGGCGACGGCCTCGTGGGTCAGGTGGAGACCCGCCCGCAGGACGGCGTCGTGCCGGGTCGGGTGGGCCGCGCGGTGGGCGAGGTCCAGGCCGCGGGCCCGGTCGAGGTCCGCGGCCACGGCGGCGCTGTCCTCGCCGCGCAGGGCGGCGTCCACGGTCCGGGCGGTGGCCCGGACCAGCGGGGCGAGTTCGCGCAGGGAGGTGTCCGAAACGGGCGGCGCTGCCGCGCCGTCGGTCCGGGCGCGCTCCCGCAGTTCCTGGGTGAAGTACTGGAGGGTGAGGGCGGTCCGCGCGGCGAACCTCAGCCGCTCCTCCAGCCCGTCCGGCGGCCGGCTCGGCGTACGCAGGTACAGCCGGGGGAGCCGGGTGCGTCGAGCGGCCCGCTCGTAGGCCGCGAGTCCGGTCCGCGGCCGCAGCCACAGCTCCGCGTCCCCGGCGGGCCCGCGGGGGGTGGGCGGTCCGCCGGCGCCGAGCCGGGCGGCGACCGCGCCGAGGAGGCCGTCGAGTTCGCCCCGGTACGTGTCGAGCCCGGCCGCGGCCGACCGGTACGGGTCCGGCGGCCACAGCAGCGGCCCCAGCAGGACGACGGTGGCGATGCCGACGGCGCTCTCCGCCAGCCGGGCCCGGGCGTAGCCGGGGAGGGCGGTCGCGTAGATCACCAGCGCGCTGACCAGGACCTGCTGGTTGGGGGCGCCGCCCCGGTACATCAGGTACATGCCGGCGCAGCCGCAGGCCAGTACGACGAGGAAGGACAGCGAGGCGGCCCAGGACACCGAGGTCACCGAGGAGGCCGTGGGCGGCGGCAGCCAGTGCAGCACGAGCGTCGTCAGCGCCACGCCCACGACGACGCCCACGAGCCGGTCCCACCCCCGTCGCGGGGCGTCGTAGACGTCGTCGCGGAGGATCAGTACGGCCGGCAGGGCGGCCGGCACCGGGACCGTGCTCGTACCCCACCACAGGCACAGGAACCAGGGCACGGCGGCGCACACGGCCAGGCGGGTGGCGGAGCGCAGTCGTGCGCGGGGCGGCGGGTCGGGCGGGACGGAGACCGTACCGGGCATGGCGGACATCGTAGGCCTGTGCGGCCGGCCGCGGCCCCATCGACGGGACGGGCGGGCCCGCCTATGATTCCGACGCGCCAAGCACCTCGAACATGCATACCCACAACGGGCGATGGCGGCCTCCGGGACCCGTACCGGAAGCGCCGTCCCGGCCCGACGAGTTCGGAGGTCCTGTTGAGCACATCCACACGCACCCCGCGTACCCCGCGTACCCCGCGCAGACTGGCGGTGCTGGCCGTCGGCCTGACCGCTGTCCTGGCAGCGTCGGTGGGCCCGGCCTTCGCCGCGCCGCACAACTCGACCGGCCCGGCGGCCACGCACACGGCCGCCCCCGCGGCCCCGGCCGTGGTCAACCCGGGCAACCAGGTGTCCCTCCAGTACGACTCCGCGTACTTACCGCTGACCGCCACCGGCGGCGTGGCCCCCTACACCTGGTCGGCGGTCAACCTGCCCGTCGGCGCCTCGATCAACGCCTCGACCGGCCTGATCTCGGGGCTCCTGCGCGGCAGCGGCATCCGTACGGTGACCGTCACCGCCCGGGACGCCACCGGCGCGGCCGCCTCCGCCACCTTCACCTGGCGCGTG
Source organism: Streptomyces sp. Sge12 (assembly GCF_002080455.1). NCBI lineage: Bacteria > Bacillati > Actinomycetota > Actinomycetes > Kitasatosporales > Streptomycetaceae > Streptomyces > Streptomyces sp. Sge12. Next base: position 697,782 of record NZ_CP020555.1, on the reverse strand, counting down.
ATCCGCGACGCCTGCCCCCGCTGCTGATCCGTCGCCCGGCCCCCCTGCCCCGATCGCGGGCGGGGGGCGCCGGGCGGTGTTCCTCGGGCAGGATGGGCGGATGGGTACGAGGGAACCGGTGACGAGGGCGCAGGCGCTGGCCGCCCCGGGCGAGCGGCGCATCCTGGGCATCGCCGGGCCCCCCGGGGCCGGAAAGTCGACCCTGGCCGCCCGGATCGCCGACGCGCTCGGACCGGACCGGGCCGTGGTGGTCCCGATGGACGGCTTCCACCTCGCGCAGGCCGTGCTGGACGACCTGGGCCGCGCCGACCGCAAGGGCGCCCCGGACACCTTCGACGCCGCCGGCTACGTCGCCCTGCTGCGGCGGCTGCGCGCACCGCAGGGGCCCACGGTGTACGCGCCTGCCTTCGACCGCTCCCTGGAGGAGCCGATCGCGGGCAGCATCCCCGTCGCCCCGGACGTACCGCTGGTGATCACCGAGGGGAACTACCTGCTGCACGACGCGGGGGAGTGGTCCGCGGTGCGGCCGCTGCTGGACGAGGTCTGGTACCTCGCCCCCGCCGAGGACCTGCGCCTGGACCGGCTGATCGACCGTCATGTGCGGCACGGCAAGGACCCCGCGCACGCGCGTGCCTGGGTGGCCCGCTCGGACGAGGCCAACGCCCGGCTCGTCGCCCTCGGCCGGCACCGCGCCGACCTCGTCCTCGACACCGGCTGACACCGCCCGGCCGGCCGCACACCCCTTCTCCCTCGACGCCGCGCTCGGCAGCACCCCGTACCCAGTGTGGTGGACGGCCGCCGACCGCGGCTGAGCCTCCGTCACACGGACCGGGCCGGCCGGGCCGCGCTCGGGCCTCAGGGGCTGCGCCACATGTTGGCGTACGCCGCGTTCTCGATGGTCCGCCGCTGGCGCACGGCCTCCAGTTCCATCACCGCGTCGTTGACGACGGCCAGGACGGTCGTCACCGCCTCGTCGCCCGGGCGGGGTTCGGCCTCGGGGTCGTCGCTGCGGAGGCCCACGACCGAGGCGAGGGCGGCGAGGACGGGCTCGTCCTCCTCCTGACGGCCCAGCGCCCGCCGGCGGGCGGGCGTATCGGCCACCTCCATGCGGTCGCTCCCGAAGGGCAGCAGGCCGCGCCGTCCCCGCGTCAGCTCACCGGCCTCCTCCAGGGCGGCCTGGTACGCCGCGGACAGATCGCGGCCGCGGCGCCACAGCCATTCGTCGACCCGCTCGTACGGAGTGTGGCGGGTGAGCGCCGACGCGGCCTCGGACAGCAGCGGGTCGTGCAGCTCCGACGGCTCGCCGGGCACGATGCGGTCGCCGTCCAGGGCGGCGGCCTGCGCGTCGAGGAGGTCGATCAGCTCGGCTCCGGCGAGGGCGAGCGACAGGTCGCCCTGCCCGACGGGACGGTCCGGCGGCGGGTCCATCGCGATGATGAACAGGTCTTTCGCCGTACTCATGAACGGCTCCCCTCGGAGTCATCGGAAGGCGCGGGTAGCGGCGGGGGCCAGCCGGCCGGTGGGACCGGCTGATCACCTTCCCTATGGTCGCACCAACGCCCGCGAGGGCCCCGTGGTTCCCCGATGCACCCGGTAGGCCTACTCCTCGAACAGCGACGAGGCCGGGTGAGCCGCGTCTCACCTGAGCACTGCCGCTTGTCTATGCAACGAGTTGCATAGAAAGATCGGGGCATGGCGCTCGACCACGCGATCCTCGTCTCCCTGCTGGAGAAGCCGGGCTCCGGCTACGAGCTGGCCCGCCGGTTCGACCGGTCCATCGGCTACTTCTGGACCGCCACCCACCAGCAGATCTACCGCGTGCTGGGGCGGATGGAGGGCGACGGGCTGCTCGCCGTCCGCGAGGTGCCGCAGCAGGGCCGGCCGGACAAGAAGGAGTACTCCGTCGCCGGTCCCGGCCGCGCCGCACTCGCCGGGTGGCTGCACGAGCCGATCGAACCCGAGAGCCTGCGCCACGACCTCGCCGTCAAGATCCGCGGCGTGGCCTTCGACGACCCGGCCGCGCTCATCCAGGAGGTCGAGCGGCACCACCGGGCGCACAGCGACCGGCTGGCCCGCTATCTCGCCGGTGAACTGCGCGACTTCACCGGGCCGGACGCCCCCGCGCCGCTCGACGCCGGTCAGGAGCTCCAGCACGTCGTGCTGCGCGGCGGCATCGCGTACGAGCGGATGACGATCGCCTGGCTCGACGACGTCCTCGCCACGCTGCACCGGCTCGGCGGGACCGCATCGACCGCCGCCACCACTGCCACCACTGCCACCACCGCCGCCACCGCCTGAACCGCACGGCCGCACCGCCGTGCGCGCCGCCGCACCCGCCGCCGCGCCCCTCCACGCGCCCGACCCCAACCCCTCGGAAGGTGAACCTCCATGGCAGACGCCCTGCTCTTCAACCCGCACACCTACGACCCGGCGCACTTCGACCCCGAGACCCGCAGGCTGCTGCGCGCCACCGTCGACTGGTTCGAGAGCCGCGGCAAGCGCCGGCTGATCGAGGACTACCGCTCCCGCGCGTGGCTGGCGGACTTCCTCGCGTTCTCCGCGAAGGAGGGGCTCTTCGCGACCTTCCTGACCCCGGCCGCCGCCGCGGGCGAGGGGGAGTCGGACAAGCGCTGGGACACCGCCCGGATCGCGGCCCTGAACGAGATCTTCGGCTTCTACGGCCTCGACTACTGGTACGCCTGGCAGGTCACCATCCTCGGCCTGGGCCCGGTCTGGCAGAGCGACAACGCCGAGGCCCGCGAGCGCGCCGCGCAACTCCTCTCCGAGGGCGAGGTGTTCGCCTTCGGCCTCTCCGAGAAGAGCCACGGCGCCGACATCTACTCCACCGACATGCTGCTGCAGCCCGACAGCGACGGTGCCGGCGGATTCCGCGCGAGCGGCTCCAAGTACTACATCGGCAACGGCAACGCCGCCGGCCTCGTCTCGGTCTTCGGCCGCCGCACCGACATCGAGGGCCCCGACGGCTACGTCTTCTTCGCCGCCGACAGCCGCCACGCGGCGTACCACCTCGTGAAGAACGTCGTCGACTCCTCCAAGTACGTCAGCGAGTTCCGCCTCGACGACTACCCGGTCCGCGCCGAGGACGTCCTGCACACCGGCCGGGCCGCCTTCGACGCCGCCCTGAACACTGTCAACGTCGGCAAGTTCAACCTCTGCACCGCCTCCATCGGCATCTGCGAGCACGCGATGTACGAGGCCGTCACCCACGCGCACAACCGCGTCCTGTACGGCCGCCCCGTCACCGCCTTCCCGCACGTGCGCCGGGAGCTGGCCGACGCGTACGTCCGCCTGGTCGGCATGAAGCTCTTCAGCGACCGCGCCGTCGACTACTTCCGCACCGCCGGCCCGGACGACCGCCGTTACCTGCTCTTCAACCCGATGACGAAGATGAAGGTGACCACCGAGGGCGAGAAGGTCATCGACCTGATGTGGGACGTCATCGCCGCCAAGGGCTTCGAGAAGGACAACTACTTCGCGCAGGCGGCCATCGAGATCCGCGGCCTCCCCAAGCTGGAGGGCACGGTCCACGTCAACCTGGCCCTGATCCTCAAGTTCATGCACAACCACCTGCTGAACCCGGCCGAGTACCCCGAGGTGCCCACCCGTCTCGACGCGGCCGACGACGCCTTCCTGTTCCAGCAGGGACCGGCCCGGGGCCTGGGCTCCGTACGCTTCCACGACTGGCGGACCGCCTACGACGCGTACGCCGCCGTGCCGAACGTGGCGCGGTTCCGCGAGCAGGCCGACGCCCTCTGCGCGTTCGTGGCCACCGTCGCGCCGGACGAGGAGCAGAGCCGTGACCTCGACTTCCTCCTCTCCGTGGGCCAGCTGTTCGCGCTGGTCGTCTACGGGCAGCTGGTCCTGGAGCAGGCCCGCCTGACGGACCTGGACGAGTCCGTGCTCGACGAGCTGTTCTCCGTGCTCGTGCGCGACTTCTCCGGCCACGCCGTCGAGCTGTACGGCAAGGACTCGGCCACCGCTGCCCAGCAGGACTGGGCGCTCGGCGCGGTCCGGCGTCCGGTCGTGGACGAGGCGCGCGCGGCGCGCGTCTGGGCCCGGGTCGAGGCGCTGTCCGGCACGTACGAGATGGCCCCGTAGGCAGCGGCGCGCGGGGGACCGGCACACCGCCGCCGGCGCTGTGCCGGTCCCCCGGCGGTTTTCCGTTCGCCGTCCGCCGTCAGGCCTGTGCTGTGGGGCGAACGACGATGTCACCCACGTCGACACCGTCCGGCTGCTCGATGGCGAAGGCGATGGCGCGGGCCACCGCGTCCGGCGACAGCGCGGTCTCCATCATGCGGTCGATCCGGTCCCGGGCCTCCGGTCCCATGCGCTCCGTGAAGTCCGTACGGACGGCGCCGGGCGACACGACGGTCACGCGCAGGCTGTCCCCGGCCTCCTGGCGCAGGCCCTCGGAGATCGTGCGCACGGCGTTCTTGGTGCCCGCGTACACGGACTGGAGCGGCACGACCCGCAGTCCGGCGGTGGACACGACGTTGACGAAGTGGCCGGAGCCCTGTTCCCGGAAGACGGGGAGCGCCGCGGCGATCCCGTAGAGGACGCCCTTCAAGTTGACGTCGATCATCTCCTCCCAGTCGTCGACGCGCAGTTCGTCGAGCGGGGAGATCAATCCGACCCCGGCATTGCCGACGAGCACGTCGAGCCTGCCGTACCGCTCTCGCGCCAGGTCGACGAGGCCCACCAGGTCGGTGCGCCGCGTCACGTCCGTACGGATCCAGGCGGCCTCGCCGCCGGCCTTCTCGATCCGGGCGGCCAGAGCCTCCAGGCGCTCCGTGCGGCGTGCGCCGAGGACCACCTTCGCGCCCCGCTCGGCGAGCAGGAGGGCGGTGGCCTCGCCGATGCCGCTGCCCGCGCCGGTGACGGCCACGATTTTGCCTTCGATTCCCGACATGGCGGGAGTCCCTTCCGAAGAGGAATGGGGCAGGCCGAGGCCATGCCCTAGAGTGAAAGTGGAGGCGCCGCCACTTCAGCCAGGCTAAGTGGAGGCCCCTCCACTTAGCAAGCGGGTGTCGATGAGGAAGCAGGGGAGGGCCGTTGATGGCCGCAGACGCAGAACGCCCGCTGAGGGCCGACGCACAGCGCAACCGGGACAAGATCCTGGCTGCCGCGGTGCGCGTGTTCACCGAGCAGGGCCTGGAGGCGCACTTCGAGCGCATCGCCAAGGAGGCCGGCGTGGGAACCGGCACCCTCTACCGCAACTTCCCCACCCGCGAAGCCCTGATCGAGGCGGCCTACCGGAACGAGGTCGCCCGCCTGTGCGACTCCGTCCCCACCCTCCTGGCGGCCATGCCGCCGTACGAGGCCCTGCGCGACTGGACGCGCCGCTTCATCGACTACGCCACAGCCAAGATGGGCATGGCCGACGCGATGCGCGCCGTCCTCGCGGCGGGGACCAACCCCTACGCCGACAGCCGCCGGTTGATCCAGGACGCGCTCACCTCCCTGATGGAGGCCTGCACCGCCGCGGATGCGATCAGGTCCGACATCACCTCGACCGACATGTTCGCCGCCCTCGCCGGCATCGCCCTCACCTCGGCCGGCCCCGAACAACGGGCCCAGGCCGAACGCCTCCTCGACCTCACCCTGGACGGCCTCCGAGCCCGACGTGAGTAACCCGGTTGCGGCTGCTCCGGTCGCCTGGACGAAGATGCCTGTATGAGCAGAGAGACCGACGAGGTGGGCGCAGCGATCGCGGGTGAGCTGCGTCTGATGGACCCCGGCGTGCGCACGTCGCAGTCGCTGGTCCGGCAGCTCCTCGACCCGCACTTCGTGGAGGTGGGCGCCTCGGGCCGGCGGTGGACGTATGAGGAAATGCTCGCCGTGCTGCCGGAGATGGACGGTTCTGCGGAGGGCGGCCCGCGCTATGAGCCCTCGGAGATGACCGGTGTCCTGCTGGCACCCGGGCTGGTGCACCTCACCTACGAGACCGTGATCGACGGAAATCGGGCCCGGCGGAGCTCGCTCTGGCGCCGGCACGGCGCGGGAGCCGAGTGGCAGATGTACTACCACCAGGCCACCCCCTGTCCGAGGACTTAGGGCCCCGCCGGGGCCGACGGGCGCCGGCGGTTCAGCGGGGGCGGCGGCGGGCTCGGGGGGCTCGGCGGGCCGCGCGGTCGCGCCAGTGGCAGAAGGTTTCTGCCGGGTCGGTCCAGTACTTCCACGGGAGGGCGCCCACGTAGCCGTCGACCAGACGGAACTGCGCCAGCGCCGCGTCGTACCGCTTCTGCCGGGTCAGGAAGTAGGCCAGCAGGTGACGCACCTCGGCGGCGTTCGGATGGTTCGAGGGGGCCGCGGCGAGGTCGGCCAGAGCGGCATCGACCAGCGAGACCAGGTGCGGTGAGCGGAAGTCGGCGGAACGCGCGTCCGAGTGACGGTGCTCGAACCAGGCGATCAGCGGCAGCACGGTGAGCAGGCTGCCGACCGGCGCCTCGGCCGCCGCCCGCTGCGCGAAGGACATGGCGCGCTCCTCCGAGCCGCGCCACTTCGCGCACCAGTACTGGAGCGCCGCGTAGTGCGCGTCGAAGTGGTACGGGTCGCGGGTGGTGATCTCCTTCCAGATCCGCAGCATGTCCTCTTCGGGGTGGCCGAGGCCCAGCGCCGCCCATATCCCGCAGACATACGGAATCGGGTCGGCCGGGTTCAACTCGGCCGCGCGGGCGCTCTCTTGCGGTACCCGGGCCAGTGTGGCGTGGAATCCGGCGAACTGCTCCGCGCTGGTGTGCTTCGCCCGGGCGCCGCCACGCTGCTGCCAGGCCAGGTTGACCAGCGCCTTCGCCCGTACCACTGCGAGGTCGGCGTCGTCCGGCCCGGCAGCGGCCTCCCACGCGTGCAACCAGCTGTCGGGGCGCGCGGCTCGGTGGGAGCCGAGGGCGGCGGCGCAGGCGGAGCGGCGTGCCCAGTCGCCGCGCTCCCTGGTCTCGGCCATCAACCGTGCGGCCGGCTCCCAACTGCCCCGGGCGGCCGCGGCGGCCGCCCGCTCCAGCTCGGGATCGGGCGCGGCCCGGCCGGTGTGCTGCCTGGACTGCGGAAGGAGCCCCGACTTCCGGGAGGCGCGGGCCGAAGCCCGGTCCGGGACATCGACGGTGGTGCGGCGGTAGTGGACGACCGCCAGGGCGATGACGAGCCCGATGACGACGATGCGTGTGACTTCCACGGTGGGAGCCCCTGGGGGAGGAGTGATCGAAAAGTGGGGACCCGGGAGTATGACGTGGTGGTGCGATCCTCCGCAAATACGTTTCCGCTGGTGGGGCGGCATCATGGCGCCCGCCCCGCAAGGTCTGCCGGTACCTGCCCGGGGCTACCTCCGCTGCCGTTCGGCCCGCGGCGTGCCGTACGCCCCGGCCCGCCGGGGACCCCGCTCCGCCTCGACGAGGCCGAGCGGGGTCCCCGGGCGGCCGTACGGGCCGCCGTCAGGCGAGCGCGTCCGCCAGCAGCTTCGCGGTGCGGGCGATCAGCGTGTTGTCGCGCGGCGCCGTCGGCTCCGGCAGGGTCGAGAGGATGGACAGGACCAGCGGCGGGCGTCCCGGCGGCCAGGCGATGCCCACGTTGTTGTTCGTCCCGTACGATCCGGCGCCCGTCTTGTCCGCGACGGCCCAGTCCTTCGGCAGGCCGGCCCGCAGGCGGTCGGCACTGGTGGTGTTGGACAGCAGCCACCGGTTCAGCTGCTCACGGTCCCCGGAGTCCAGCGCGTCGCCGAGCGCGAGGCGGGCGTACGTCCGCCCGATCGCGCGGGGGCTCGTGGTGTCCGTCACCCGCGAGGGCTCCGCCGAGTTCAGCGCGGGCTCCCACCGGTCGAGCCGGGTCGTACGGTCGCCCAGCGAGCGGCAGAAGCGGGTGACCGCGGTGGGGCCGCCGAGCTCGCGCAGCAGCAGGTTGCCCGCCAAGTTGTCGCTCTGGGCGATGGCGGCGGAGCAGAGTTGCGCCACGGTGAGGCCGCCCGCGATGTTCTCGGGCCGTTCCGTGACCGAGCCGCCGCCCGCGTCGGTGACGTCCTGGAGGGTGTAGTGGATGCGCTTGGCGAGGTGGGCGCCGTCGTGGTCGAGGTCACGCAGCACGGCGGCCACTGCGAGCGTCTTGAACACCGAGCACATGGGGAACAGTTCGTCGGCCCGGTGCGCCACGGTGCGTCCGGTGGCCGTGTCCCGCGCGTACACACCCAGCCGCGCCCCGTACTCGCGCTCCAGTTCGCGCAGTCGCGCCACGACCTCCCCCTCGCCGTGCCGGGACACGGACACGGACGCGGATGCGGATGCGGACGCGGCACGGGCCGCGCCCACCGGCAGCGCGGCGGCCAGAGCCACCCCCGCCCCCGCGGTCAGCAGTGCGCGACGGGACGTTGATGCGCCCTGGGTCTTCACGTCGGGTTCTCCTCTTCCTGGCCGGTCATGTGAGAGCGAAGACATCAAACGTGATCATTTCGGTTCCGCGTGCAAGCGGTCCACGGAGCGTGCGACGCACGCTTTTCAGCCGCTTTTGGGCCGTGTTCGTGAACAAGGCCGAATATCATCCATAACCCCGGCAAACCACCTGCCGGACGAGATCACTGCATCGAGCTAATGCCAACGGTTTTCAGGCTCAAGTGGGCGTACCGGGACGTTACTGTTCCCCCGGATCTGGACGGATTCCCTGATATTCGCCCCCTTTTTCCTCGTTCTCTGGTGACGCGCGTACCCGCGGACCACCGCCCTTACGAAGGAGAGCTCGCCCGATGACCGTTGACACCAGCCCGGAAGCGCAGTTGGAGCCGCCGCGGCAGTCCAGCCTGAGCACGGCCGCCGCCCGCAACCTTGCCAGCACGACCAAGTCCGCCCCGCAGATGCAGGAGATCACCTCCCGCTGGCTGCTGCGGATGCTCCCCTGGGTGGAGACCAAGGGCGGGACCTACCGGGTCAACCGCCGACTGACGTACACCGTCGGCGACGGGACCATCGAGTTCGTCCAGGACGGCGCGAACGTCCGCGTGATCCCGCGCGAGCTCGGCGAACTGGCCCTGCTGCGCGGCTTCGAGGACGACGACGTGCTGACCGCACTCGCCGGCCGCTGCGTCCAGCGCGACTTCCGTGCCGGTGAGGTGATCGTCGAGCGCGGTACCCCCGCCGAGCAGATCCACCTGATCGCCCACGGCCGGATCAGCCAGACCTCCGTCGGCAAGTACGGTGACGACGTCGCCGTCGCCGTCCTCGCGGACGGCGACCGGTTCGGCGAGAACGCCCTGCTGGACGCCGACGCCACCTGGGACTACACGGCCACCGCCGAGACCCCCGGCATCCTGCTCACCCTCTCCCGCGGCGACTTCGCCTCCGTGCTCGCCGCGGCGCCGCAGCTCCAGGCCCACATCGACCGGTTCAGCATGCTCCCGCAGCAGCGCCAGAACAAGCACGGCGAGGCCGAGATCGCGATGTCGGCCGGCCACACCGGCGAGGCGGAGCTGCCCGGCGCCTTCGTGGACTACGAGCTCAAGCCGCGCGAGTACGAACTCTCCATCGCCCAGACCGTGCTGCGCATCCACACCAGGGTCGCCGACCTGTACAACGGGCCGCACAACCAGACCGAGGAGCAGCTCAGGCTGACCATCGAGGCGCTGCGCGAGCGCCAGGAGCACGAGCTGATCAACAACCGGGACTTCGGTCTGCTCCACAACGCCGCCTTCAAGCAGCGGATCCAGACCCACTCCGGCCCGCCCACCCCGGACGACCTCGACGAGCTCCTGTGCCGCCGCCGCGGCTCCAAGTTCTTCCTCGCGCACCCCCGGACGATCGCCGCGATCGGGCGCGAGTTCAACGCCCGCGGGCTCTACCCGGACCACGTCGACGTCGGCGGGCAGCAGGTCCCGGCCTGGCGCGGGGTCCCGATCCTGCCCTGCAACAAGATCCCGATCAGCAAGGAGAACACCAGCTCGGTGCTCGTCATGCGAACGGGCGAGGACAACCAGGGCGTCATCGGCCTGCGCCAGACCGGACTCCCCGAGGAGTACGAGCCGGGCCTGTCGGTCCGCTTCATGGGGATCAGCGAACAGGCGATCATCTCCTACCTGGTCACCACCTACTTCTCCGCCGCCATCCTGGTGCCCGACGCGCTCGGTGTGCTGGAGAACGTGCAGATCGCCCGCAGGCGGGACTAAGAGGACCTGCCCGACGGCCGCGACAGCCAGGACCCGTGCCTGTCCTGGCCCGCCGAGCACGCCCGGGATCCGGGACAAACCACTTACGTCACCAAGGAGTTACGGATGCCCGATCCTGGGCCTTCCCCTCTGCAGTCGAGCCTGCCTGCCGCCGCGGCCTCCTTCGGGGCCCACATCCTCGCCAACGCCCTGGCCGCCGGTGTCGAACCCGCCGCCGGCGCCGGGCCCGTCCGGCCCTCGCCGCCGTCGCCGCCCGCCCTGCCCACCGGTCCCCCCGTACTGACGCCCGCGCCCGCATCCCTACCCGTGGTCGACGAGAGCGCGGCCCCCGCTGCTGCCGCCGCCGCGCCGCGGCCGAACGCCGCCGCCCTGGACCGGATCCTGCGCGGGCCCAGTGGCCTGGGCACGGAGAGCCTGCACTGGGCCCGCAGCGAGGAGGTGGCCGCGGCGGGCGCCGCGACCGGCGCCGCGACCGCCGAGCCGGCGCCGGTCGCGGGCCGTCCGATCCCGGGCCTCTACCACCACCCGGTGCCGGAGCCCGATCCGGTGCGGGTGGAGGAGCTCAGCCGCAGGATCAAGGCCTGGGCGCTGGACGAGGTCTCGTTGTATCCGGACGACTGGGAGGACCAGTTCGACGGATTCTCCGTCGGGCGCTACATGGTCGCCTGCCATCCGGACGCCCCCAGCATCGAGCACCTGATGCTCGCCACCCGCCTGATGGTCGCCGAGAACGCGGTCGACGACTGCTACTGCGAGGACCACGGCGGTTCGCCCATCGGCCTCGGCGGACGGCTGCTGCTGGCCCATACCGCCCTCGATCCGCTCCACACGACGAAGGAGTACGCGCCGCAGTGGGAGGCGTCGCTGCTCTCGGACGCGCCCCGGCGCGCCTACCGCTCCGCCATGGAGTACTTCGTCCAGGCGAGCACCGCCTCCCAGGCCGACCGGTTCCGCCACGACATGGCCCGACTGCACATGGGCTATCTCGCCGAAGGGGCCTGGGCGCAGACGGAGTACGTCCCGGAGGTGTGGGAGTACCTGGCGATGCGGCAGTTCAACAACTTCCGCCCCTGCCCCACCATCACCGACTCGGTCGGCGGGTACGAACTGCCCGCGGACCTCCACGCGCAGCCCGCCATGCAGCGCGTGATCGCGCTCGCCGGGAACGCCACCACGATCGTCAACGACCTGTACTCCTACACCAAGGAACTGGCCAGTCCCGGACGCCACCTGAACCTGCCGGTGGTGATCGCCGAACGCGAGAGGTGCTCCGACCAGGAGGCCTATCTGAAGGCGGTGGAGGTCCACAACGACCTCATGCGCGACTTCGAGGCCGCGGCCGCCGAGCTGGCCCTCGCCTGCCCCGTCCCGAGCGTGCAGCGCTTCCTGCGGGGCGTGGCCGTATGGGTCGACGGCAACCACTACTGGCACCAGACCAACACCTATCGCTACAGCCTGCCCGATTTCTGGTAAAGATGGGAATTGTCCATGACTAGCACCGATCTCACCGCCGCTGCCGGTACCTCCTCCGTGTTCATCCCCGGCCCGGCGACCCCTTATCAGGGTGACATCGCCCGTTACTGGGACCACGAGGCCAGGCCCGTGAACCTCCGGCTCGGCGACGTCGACGGCCTTTACCACCACCACTACGGCATCGGCGACATCGACCACGCCGCTCTCGGTGACCCCGCCGACAGCGCCTATGAGAAGAAGCTGATCGCCGAGCTCCACCGCTTGGAGTCGGCGCAGGCCGAACTGCTCCTCCAGCACCTCGGCGCCATCGAGCGCGACGACACCCTCGTCGACGCCGGCTGCGGCCGCGGCGGCTCCATGGTCATGGCCCACCAGCGCTTCGGGTGCAAGGTGGAGGGTGTCACCCTGTCGGCCAAGCAGGCCGACTTCGCCAACCGGCGCGCCGAGGAACTCGGCATCGAGGACCACGTCCGGGCCCGCGTCTGCAACATGCTCAGCACCCCCTTCGAGACCGGGCAGGCCGCGGGCTCGTGGAACAACGAGTCGAGCATGTACGTGGACCTCCACGACCTGTTCGCCGAGCACTCCCGCGTCCTCGCGGTCGGCGGCCGCTACGTGACCATCACCGGCTGCTGGAACCCGCGGTACGGCCAGCCCTCGAAGTGGGTCTCCCAGATCAACGCGCACTTCGAGTGCAACATCCACTCCCGCCGCGAGTACCTGCGGGCGATGGCCGACAACCGCCTCGTGCCGCAGGCCGTGATCGACCTGACCCCCGAGACGCTGCCGTACTGGGAGCTGCGGGCCACGTCCTCCCTGGTCACCGGCATCGAGGAGGCGTTCATCGAGTCCTACAAGGACGGCTCCTTCCAGTACGTCCTGATCGCGGCCGACCGCGTCTGAGCGGACGCTCACCGAACGCCGGCCGAAGGGGCCGGGGCCGTCGTCCGACGGCCCCGGCCCCTTCGGGGTGCTTCGGGTGCTCCGGGGGGCGGCCCGGCCCCGATCAGCCCACCAGCACCCCGGGGTTGAGGATGCCCCGCGGATCGAGCGCCCCCTTCGCGGCCCGCAGGGCGAGGGCGAAGGGCTCGGGGCGCTGGCGGTCGTAGTCCGGGCGGTGGTCCCGGCCGACGGCGTGGTGGTGGGTGATGGTGGCCCGGTGGCGGTGCAGGACCTCGCTCGCGACGGCTTTCAGTTCGTCCCAGACGGCCACCTCGTCACCGGCCCGGCCGGCCGCGAGGACGGTGAAGTAGGGCGCAGCGCCGTCCGGATACACGTGTGTCAGACGGCAGTTGACGGTCGCGGGGTGTCCGGTGGCCTTGACCGCCGCCGCGCCGACCTCCCTGCGTACCTCGTCGATCAGTGCGGGGATCCGGTCCCAGGTGGCCGCCGTTTCGAAGGTCTCCGCCACCGCCCCCATCCTGACCAGACCGTCACGGAGGTAGGGCATCCGCAGGAAGGCCGAGCGCCACGCTCCGACGGCTGCGTCGCCGCCGGGGGCCCCCTCCCGGTCGCCGTCGGCCCCGTCCGCCGCGTCGTACCGGGCGCCGTGCGAGCGGGCCAGCGCGACGGCCCGTTCGAGGCGGGCGCCCACCGGTTCGTCCGCCGACTCGAATCCCAGCACCAGTACGGAGCTGCCGTCGTGCGCCGCACCCGACAGTGCGGCCTCACCGGAGTCCAGCAGCCGGCAGTTGGCGGGGGAGAGGTCGGACTGTGCGAGGGCGCGCACCGCCCGGAGCGCGTCCTGGAAGTCCGTGAAGGAGACCGCGGCGGAGGCCTTGTGGCGGGGGCGTTCCTGGAGGCGGACCCAGGCTTCGGTGATGACGCCGAGGGCTCCCTCGGAGCCGAGGAACAGGCGGTCGGGGGAGGGCCCGGCCCCGGAGGCGGGCAGCCGCCACGAACTGCTGGTGCCGGCCGGGGTGACGACGCGCAGCGACTGTACGAAGTCGTCGATGTGGGTCCGGCCGGTGGCGTAGTGGCCGCCGGCCCGGGTGGCGAGCCAGCCGCCGAGGGTGGAGAACTCGAAGCTCTGCGGGAAGTGCCGCAGGGTGAGGCCGTGCGGGCGCAGCTGGTCCTCCAGGCTCGGCCCGAGGGTGCCGGCCTGGATGCGGGCCGCCCGGCCCTCGGTGTCGACCTCCAGCACGCGGCCCATCGTGGTCAGGTCGAGGGACATCACGGCCCGGTGGGCGTCGCCGCGGTACTCGACGCCCCCGGTGACCGAGGATCCCCCGCCGTAGGGGACGACGGCGACCTGTCGTTCCCCGGCCCAGTCCAGCAGGTCGGCCACGTCCCGGTCGTCCGTGGGCCGGGCCACGAGGTCGGGGATCCGGCCGGGGCGGCCGCGCAGGGCGCGCGCCACGTCGCGGTAGGCCTTGCCCATGGAGTGGGCGGCGCGGTCCCCGCGATCGGTGCTGACCAGGTGGGCGAGGCTCTGCGGGGGTTCGGCGGCCGGGCCGGCGATCTCCAGGTCGCTCACGCGGGGCACGGGGAGCGGGCGGCCGAGGGTGCCGGGGAGCAGGGCGCCCATCGCGGTGCATTCCGCGTCGTCGGGATGGGCGTCCGTCCAGCCCCAGCCCCACCAGGAGCGGGTGCGGGACGTGGACTGCGGGGTGGTGCCGGCCATGGCGGCGCTCCAGGGGTCGAGGTAATTTACCTAGCGGTAAATTACCTACTGATAATATCGGCTCATGGCAACCCCTTCCTCGAAAGCCGGCACCAAGGGAGTCCCGCGGGAGCACCGCCGCCGGCAGATGCTGGAGGCGGCCACGGAGGAGTTCGGCACCCATGGCTACGCCGCCGCCTCGCTCCCCGCGATCGCCGCACGGGTGGGCGTCACCAAGACGCTGCTGCACCAGTACCTCGGCAGCAAGGAGGACCTGTACGTCGCCTGCCTGGTGCCCGTCGGGGACCGGCTGCTGGAGGCCGTCCGCGAGGCGATGGCCGAGGGCGGGGCCGCGCCGCACACCCCGCTGCGCGTGCTCCACGGCATCTTCACCGCCCTGGAGGGCCGGCGGGAGGCGTGGTTCGTGCTCTACGACACCAGCTTGCCGCCCGGTGGTGAGGCGGCCCGCCGGGCCTCGGAGTACTGGGCGGCCATCGACGGTCTGGCCGCGGGCGGTACCGCGGAACTGCTGCGCGCGGCCGGCTCCACGGACCCGCTGGACGCCGACGCGCTCAAGTACGTCTGGCGGGACCTCGTCGCCACCCTCGTCCGCTGGTGGGTCAAGCACCCGGAGCAGACGCCGGAGGCCATGACCCGCCGCTGCGCCCGCCTCTTCGCGGCCGCCGCCACCATCGCCCCCGACGGCCGGCCCGGCTGAACGGGGGCCCGCGGCGGGCCGGCGGGGTCGGTGAGGTCTACCGGGTGCGCTCCTGTTCGGCCTGTTCGGCCTTCGCGGCCTTGAGCTTGCGCCATACGGTGCCCAGCGCCTCCAGGTCCTGCTCGTCGAGGAGCTCGGTGAAGACCGGGGCCAGGGCCTCCCGCCGGGTCGCGTCGGCCTCGGCGAACACCGTACGTCCCGCCTCCGTGAGGGCCACCTCCACCGACCGCGCGTCGCGCGCCGAGGGCGTACGGGTGACCAGGCCCCGGGTCTGCAGGGCGTCCACCACGCGGGAGACCTGGCTGCGGCTGAGCAGGGTGCTGTTGCCGAGGACGGAAGCGGGCACCGGCTCCGGGCTGGAGGCCAGCCACAGCATGACCTCGAACCAGGACACGGGCAGGTCGTGCGCCTTGACCAGGGCCCGGTCGACGCGGTCGGTCATGACGGTCCCGGCCCACACCAGCCCGTAGAAGGCGTAGTCGGCCGTCGGCATCTCGGCTTCGGTGAGCTTCTTCGGCATGTCGGCAGTCTAGAGCTTGCGTGCGCACGCACATAATTTTATGGTGTGTGTGCACGCACATAAATCACCCCTCATGAAAGGCCCCGCCATGTCCACCCTCCCCACCGCTCCCGGCAGCTCCACCCGCACCGTCCTGATCACCGGCACCTCCTCCGGCATCGGCCTGGCCGCCGCGATCGCCGCCGCTCGCGCCGGCTGGCGGACGGTCGCCACCCTGCGTGACACCGGCCGAGCCGACGCCCTGCGCAAGGCCGCCGTCGAGGCGGGCGTGGAGCTCGACATCCGACAGCTCGACGTCGTCGACGAGGCCTCCGTCGCCGCCGCCGTGGAGGGCGTGATCGCCGACTACGGCCGGCTCGATGCCGTCGTGAACAACGCCGGCGCCGGGCACGTGGGCACTCTGGAGCTGGAAACCGTCGCCGACGTCCGTGAGGTCATGGAGGTCAACTTCTTCGGCGTGCTGAACGTCTCCAAGGCGGCCCTGCCGCACCTGCGGGCCACCGGCGGCCGCCTGATCACGGTCACCAGCGTCGGCGGCGTCGTCGGCCAGCCCTTCAACGAGGCCTACTGCGCCGCCAAGTTCGCCGTCGAGGGGTACATGGAGAGCCTGGCACCCGTCGCGGGCGCCGTCGGGGTGAGCGTCACCGTCATCGAGCCGGGCGCCGTGGCGACCGAGTTCGTGAACAACATCGACCTCGACCTCGAAGCCCGCATCGCCGCGGCCGGCCCCTACTCCGACGCGCTGCGCCACTACGTCGAGCGCACCGTCGGCCAGTTCCTGAACGGCGCGCAGACGCCCGAGGGCGCCGCCGAGTCGGTCATGGAGGCTCTGACCGTGGAGCACCCCGCGTTCCGCATCCAGACCTCCGACTGGGCCCGCGACTTCACCGGGAACAAGCTGGTCGACCAGGACGGCTCGGCGGTCATCGGCATGACCTCGACCTGGGTGGCCTAGAGACGGCCCGGCAGGGGCGGCGCGCCGACCTGTGCCGCGCGCGGAACCGGGTCATCATGGCCGAAGGCGGACGAGTCGCCCGTGCGGTCCCCTCCGGGGCCGCGCGCGGCGGGCCCGTACCGCCCGAGCCGGGAGGTGACTCGTACGCATGGACGAATCGCGCAAGGCCTGGATCATGATCGGCGCCGTCGTCGCCGTCATCCTCCTCGACCTCATGGCCATCATCCTGATGAACGTCCTCTGACGATGACCGTGTGACACACCGCCGCCGCCCCCGGTCGTACCCCGGCCGGCGGCGGTGTTCGTCCATCCGCCCGTCCCTCCGTCCGCGCCATCGCCCCGCCCATCCCTGACATTGCGCCAACTTCCCTTGCGTACACGGCCTTTCCGGCCCAATCGGCATGCAGGGAACGGAGTCCGCCCAGCCCCTTGCCGCGCCACACCGGTTCGCGAATGATGCTCCCGGCGTGTCGGTCGACGGTGCCCCGTCGCGATGCGTCCGCCACCCCTCGCACCCGGTCGGCCAGGAGGCCCGTTTTGCGGACGAAACGTCACATACGGAGATCATTAGTGGTTCTCGGCGCCGCCCTCACGGTGGTCGTCGCCGTCCCCCAGGTGGCCTTCGCGGCGCCGCCCCCGGCGCTCCCGGGCAAGGCCGAGACGATCGAGCTGACCTACCAGCCGGCCTACGACTACGACACCGACGGCTGCTACCCGACACCCGCCATAGGCCCGACCGGAGTGCTGAACAGCGGCCTCAAGCCCACCGGAGCCCTCAACGGCAGCTGCCGGGACGCCTCGGACCTCGCCAACACCAACGGCTACTCCCGCTGGAAGTGCAACAACGGCTGGTGCGCCGTCATCTACGCGCTGTACTTCGAGAAGGACCAGGCCCTGCCCGGCATCGAGCTCGGCGGCCACCGCCACGACTGGGAGCACGTGGTCGTCTGGATCCAGGGCAACGAGGCCAAGTACGTCGCGACCTCGGCCCACGGGGACTTCAACATCCACTCCCGGGACCAGATCCGCTGGGACGGCAACCACCCCAAGATCGTCTACCACAAGGACGGCATCGGCACGCACTGCTTCCGGGCGGCCAACACCAACGACGAGCCGCCCGAGAACCACCGCGGCACCTGGCAGTTCCCCACGCTCGTCGGCTGGTCGGGCTATCCGGCGACCCTGCGGGACAAGCTCACCCAGGCCGACTTCGGCAGCGCGCACTTCGGCCTGAAGGACGGCTCCTTCGCCTCCCACCTGGCGGAGGCCAAGCCGGCGGGCATCGCCTTCGACCCCAACCAGTAGGACGGGCCGCCGGGCACCGGCCCCGCACCGCGCGGGACCGGTGCCCGTACTGCCGTGCCGTCAGCCGGCCCAGATCCTGAGGTACCCCTCGCGGTATCCGGACGGGTCCCAGGACGTGGCGCCGTCGCTGTTCTGCGCGGTGGCGATGTGCACGGGCGCCACGTAGCCGCTGGCGGGCTGCTCGGCGAAGGCGCGGTTGAACTCGTCGACGATCTGCCAGCCCTGCTGGTTGAGCGGCTCGGGGACGGTGGCGGCCTGGAACTGCTCGCTGTTGATCCGCTGGAAGGCGGAGGGGTCCCCGTCACCCGCACCGATGTTGAAGGGCGGCCCGGCCCCCGGTTTCCCGGCCGCCCGCAGGGCCGGAGCCGCGTCGGCGAAGTAGAGGTCGTTGATGGCGACCGAGTACGTCCACTCGTCCTGGAAGCGTGAGAGCAGCGAGGAGACGGCCTGCGCGGTGCGGCTCGCGGCGTCCGGGATGGGGATGTTCTCGTACGAGAGCAGGCGTACGCCGGGACAGGTGGCGAGCTGCTTGCGGATCAGCTGTGACTTGTTCCGGGCGAAGGGGATCGAGTCGTCGGTGAACAGGACGACACCGGCACCGCCCTCGGACCGGGCGATGATCCAATCCGCGCTGATCTTCGCCACGTCCTCCACCTTCGTGGTGACGTTGGTGAACAGCCTGGGGCGCTCGCTCGGGCCGGGGGAGCCCACCGCGTGCCAGCCGATGACCGGGATCCGCGCCGCCTCGGCCCGTGCCATCTGCTGCGAGGTCAGCTGGGGGTCGAAGCCGCCGATGACGATGCCCGAGGGCGCCAGGGTGATGGCCTGGCTGAGCGCCGCCTGGATCCCGGCGGGCGTGCCTTCCCCGTCGATCACCCGGACCTGCCAGCCGATGGCCTTCGCGGCCTCCTCGACGCCCTTCGCGACGCCCGCGACGCCGGGGTTGGTCATGGTCTGCGCGACGTAGACGATCGACTTGCCGGGCACCGCCGCGGGGCCGGTGGTCGGGCCGTGCCAGGAGGTGTCGGCCTTCTCGGCCTGCGCCACGGCCGCCCCGGCGCTCGCCAGGACGGTGGGGCAGCCCGCCGTGGGCGGCGCGGCGCCGGTGGAGGGGCCGCCGCCCCCGCAGCCGGCGACGAGGGCGGCGCTCGCGGTCAGCAGGGCGGCGGTCGTGCGGGTGCTCCGGCGGCCGGTTCTGCGGTGCGGGTCCTTCGGGTACACGGTGCTCCTGACGCGGTGCGCGTACGGACTTTTCTAGGAGGTGCGCAGTCGGCGGCGGGCGGAGTAGCCGGCCAGGCCGACGGCGATGAGCAGGGTGGCGCCGTTGAACAGCGGTGTGGCCCAGAAGTCGGCGCCGAGCTGGCCGATGCCGGCGAGGCCGACGGCGAGGACGGCGACGGCCACGACGGTGCCGAGGGCGTTGACGCGGCCGGGTTTGATCGTGGTGGACCCCAGGAGGGCGCCGACGAAGGCGGGCAGCAGGTAGTCCAGCCCGACGCTCGGGTTCCCGGTCTGCTGCTGGGCGGCGAGGAGGACCCCGGCGAGGCCGGTGACCAGGCCCGATCCGGCGAAGGCGTAGACGGAGTACCGGTGGCTGGGGATGCCGATGATGTCGGCGGTGCGCCGGCTGGAGCCGATGACGTACATGTACCGGCCGAGGGGCAGCCGCTCCAGGACCACCCAGAGCGCGGCCGCGAGGGCGATGACGTAGTAGGCGGGCAGGGGCAGGCCGAGGAACCGGGAGTCGTAGAGGCCGGTGAAGGCGGCGGGCAGGCCGTCCGGGCCGGGGACGATCCGGGAGCCGTCGGTGATCCAGCCGGTGGTGGCGTACATCATGCTGCCGGTGCCGAGGGTGGCGATGAAGGAGTCGATCCGCACGTACTCGACGATGACGCCGTTGAGGACGCCGACCAGTGCCCCGCCGACGATGACGGTCAGACAGGCGAGCGGCCAGGGCCAGCCCGCGTTGACGATCAGCTGGAGCACCATCACGTGGGCCAGGCCGAGGCCGTAGCCCATCGACAGGTCGAACTTTCCGGTGGCGATGGGGATCGTCGCGCCGAGCGCGAGGATGGCGGGGATGGACTGGTTGGAGAGGATCGAGGAGACGTTGTCCCGGGTGGGGAAGGTGTCCGGCAGGACGAGGGAGAAGACCAGGAACAGCAGGGCGGCGAGGATCACCAGGCCGTAGGTGCCCAGGTGGTGGCCACGCAGGTGGTCCAGCAGGGATCGCCGCGAGGACGGGGAAGGGGACGGGGAAGGGGACGGGGGCGAGGGTGAGGGCGGGGGTGAGGTGGTCATCGGTCGGTCGCGGTCCCGGTGATCGCGGGCATCGCCGAGGCGGTGCGGGTGAGTTCGGTGACGGTGAGGGACGCACCGCTCAGCTCGGCGCTCACGCTCCCGCGGACGAACACCAGCGCGCGATGGCACACGGCCGCGACCTCTTCGAAATCGGTGGAGATGAGCAGGACGCCGAGGCCGGAGTCGAGTGCGTCGTCGAGCAGCCGGTGGATGGTGGCCTTGGCGCCGACGTCCACCCCGGCCGTCGGCTCCTCGAGGACGAGCAGGCGCAGGTGCCCCCGGAGCCATCGGCCGACCATCACCTTCTGCTGGTTCCCGCCGGACAGGGTGGCGATCGGCACCTCGCTCCTGCGGGGATGCACCGAGAACCGGTCGATGAGGGCGAGGGCCTCGGCGCGCTCGCGACGGGGGCTGATCCAGTGCGCGGCCGGGGCGCCGGACGCCCGCGGGTTCGCCAGGAAGTTCTCCCGCACGGTCAGGTCGGCGGCGCAGCCCTCCTCCTGACGGTTGGCCGCCACGAAGCCGACACCGGCGTCGAGCGCGGCGTGCACCGAACGCGGCCGGTAGGGCCGCCCGTCCAGCAGCACCCGGCCCTCCAGGATCGGCCGGGCGCCGGCCAGGGCGCGGCCCAGCTCCATGTGACCGGCGCCGGTCAGGCCCACCATGCCGAGGATCTCCCCGGCCCGCAGCTCCAGCCCGACCCGCCCGGTGGACGCGGTCCGCACCCCGTCGAGGCGCAGCCGGGGCGCGGCCGCGGCGGGCGGTGCGGGCGGTGCGGCGGGTACCCGGCCGGCCTGAGCGGAGCCGGCCGGTACGTGGCCCACGATCGCCCGCACCAGACGGTCCGGGCTGTGGCCGGCCAGGGGACCCCGGTCGACCAGCCGGCCGTCGCGCAGGACGGCGAAGGTGTCGGCGACCTCGTACACCTCGTCGAGGCGGTGGCTGACGTAGAGGATGCCGTGCCCGCGGTCGCGCAGGGCGTGCAGGACGTCGAAGAGCCGTGCGCAGTCGGCGGCGGGGAGGGTGGCGGTCGGCTCGTCGAGGACGATGAGCCCGGCCCGGGTGGCGAGGGCGCGGGCGATGGCGACGAGCGAGCGTTCGGCGGGGCCGAGGTCGCGGATCCGGGCGTCGGGGTCCAGGTGGCCGGCGACGATCCGCAGGGCCTCGTCGCAGCGCTGCCGGGTCCGCCGCCAGGAGATCAGTCCGCGGTGGCGGGGATAGCCCGTGCCCAGGGCGATGTTCTCGGCCACCGTCATCCACGGGACCAGGCCGAGGTCCTGGTGGATGAAGGACATGCTGCGGGCCGCGGCGTGGCTGCCGAGCGGATGCCCGTCCACCGTGACGTGGCCCTCGTCGGCGTGGTGGACCCCGGCGAGCACCTTGATGAGGGTGGACTTTCCCGCTCCGTTGGGGCCGAGCAGGGCGAGGACACTGCCGCGGTGGATGTCGAGGTCGACCGAGGCCAGCGCGAGCGTGCCGCCGAACCGCTTGCTCAGGCCGCGCATCCGGACGAGGGGCGCGGCACCGGAGCGCGGGGGTGGGCCCGCCCAGGTGTCGGGAGCGTCATGCACAGACTTCTCCGGGGGTCGGCCTCCGAGTTCTTCCCGACGGTACGGGGCACTCTACGGGGACCTGACGGTCCGTCCCCGGCATGTCGCCGCACCCTGTGACCCCAATGGCGCAGCGGCCGGGGGGTCATGCCGCCGCCAGGGTGCACTCGGCCCAGATGACCTTGCCGTCGGTCGTGTAGCGGGTGCCCCAGGCCTGGGCCAGCTGCGCGACGAGGAACAGGCCGCGCCCGCCCTCGTCGGTGGTGGCCGACTGCCGCATGCGGGGGGCGCTGCTGCTGGCGTCGTGCACCTCGCAGATCAGGTTGCGGTCGTGGATGAGACGGACCCGGATGGGCGCGCTGCCGTACCGGACGGCGTTCGTGACCAGCTCGCTGAGCAGCAGCTCCGTCGCGAAGGCGGACTCCTCCAGCCCCCACCGCTCCAACTGTCTGACGGAGGCGGCGCGGATCTCGGAGACGAGGGCCGGATCGGCGGCCACGTCCCAGGTGGCGATCCGGTCCGCGGGCAGGGCATTGGTGCGGGCGACGAGGAGCGCGATGTCGTCGGCGGGGTGCTCGGGCGCCACGGCGTCCAGGACCGCCCGGCAGGTGTCCTCGGGCGCGCGGTCCGGGTGGGCCAGGGCCCGGTTCAGGGCGTCGAGGGCCACGTCGACGTCGCGGTGGCGGTCCTCGATCAGCCCGTCGGTGTAGAGGACGAGCTGGCTGTGCTCGGGCAGCCGGATCTCGACCGACTCGAAGGGCAGGCCGCCCAGACCGAGCGGGGGACCGGCGGGCAGTTCCAGCAGGGACACGCTGCCGTCGGGCCGGACGAGCGCGGGCGGAGGGTGGCCGGCGCGGGCCATCGTGCACTGCTGGGAGGTGGGGTCGTAGATGGCGTAGAGGCAGGTGGCGCCGACGATGCCGGTGCTTGCGGAGTCGGGGCCGTCGCCGCCCTCCTCCCGGTCGAGGCGCACCATCAGGTTGTCCAGATGGGTGAGGAGCTCGTCGGGGGCCAGTTCCAGCTCGGCGAAGTTGCGGGCGGCGGTGCGCAGCCGGCCCATGGTCGCGGCGGCGTGCAGCCCGTGGCCGACGACGTCGCCTACGAGGAGGGCGACCCGGGTGCCGGACAGCTGGATGACGTCGAACCAGTCACCGCCGACTCCCGACTCGGCGGGCAGGTAGCGGTGGGCCACTTCGACGGCGCTCTGCTCGGGGAGGTCGCGGGGGAGCAGGCTGTGCTGGAGGGACAGGGCGAGGGTGTGTTCGCGGGTGTAGCGGCGGGCGTTGTCGATGCAGAGGGAGGCACGGGCGGCGAGCTCCTGGGCCAGCGAGCGGTCGTCGTCGCCGTAGGGGGCCGGGTCCGTCGAACGGTAGAAGCTCGCCACGCCCAGGATGGCGCCCCGGGCGAGCAGGGGGACGGTGATGAGGGAGTGGATGTTGTGCGCGAGCAGTCTTTCGGCGTGCGCGGGGTCCTGGGCGAGCCAGCCGAAGGCGGCCCTGAGATCGGGTTCCAGCACCGGCTGCCCGGTGGCGATGCAGCGCATGTGGGGCGTGGTGGGCCGCAGGCTGATCTGTGCACCCACCGGATAGAAGGGGCAGTCCTCGCGGATGCCGTGGACCACCGTCCGGTGCATCTCGGTGGTGGGGCGGGGGGACTCCTCGCCCCGCAGCACGGCCTCGGGCAGGTCGATGGTGACGAAATCGGCCAGCCTGGGGACCGCCGTCTCGGCGAGCTCCCGGGCGGTGCGGCTCACGTCGAGGGTGGTGCCGATCCGGTTGCTGGCCTCGGCCAGCAGCTCCAGGCGGCGCCGCGCGGCGACCGCGTACTTGCCCACCTCGGGCTCGCCCACCAGCACCAGCCCCCTGACCCCGCCGCGGGCGCCCGCATCGCCGGCCGGCGCGGGAGCGAGGCCGGTACGGATCCCGGGCGGCGGGGCGGGCGACGCGGGCGACGGGTGGGGCGTGGGGGCGGGGGCGTGCCGTTCCGAATCCTCGGGGAGCAGTGCCTCGACCACGACGCCCTCCACCCCGGAGGCGCTGGTCACGGGGTGGCTGACGAGGGTGACCCACCGGCCGCGGGACAGGGGCACCTCGGCGACGGCCCGGCGGTCCGCGGACATCAGCTCGGTGGCCTTCTCCTTGAGGGTCGTCTGATCGCTCTGCTCCAGCTCGCTCCGGAGGAACTCGGCCATGCCGACCGGGTGCCCGTCGACGCCGTGCTCGCCGGTCCGGGCCAGGCTCGCGGCGTCCAGATAGGCCTGGAGCAGACCGCGCTCGCGCGCCGAACTCTGCTCCATCAGCCGCCGTTCGATGGCCTCGGCGGCCTTGCGCACCACGGGGATCAGCGCCGGGTCGGCCTCGGTGTACGGATACCCGAGGCACAGGACTCCCTCGATGTGCCCGCTGAGCTGGTCGCGCAGCGGGATCGCGGTGCAGGCGCTCGACTGGGACCGCTCGGCGAAGTGCTCGGCGCCGTACACCTGGCACAGGCGGCGCTCCGCGAGGGTGAGACCGATTCCGTTCGTCCCGGCGAACTGCTCGGCGAAGACGAACCCGGGCAGGATCTGGATCGGGGGGAGCTGTTTGACCATGGACTTCTCGCCGAAGCGGCGCGCGAGCACCATGCCGTGGCCGTCGGCGAGGGAGATGTTGGTCCGGCTGCCGGCGAAGATGACCTCGAGCCGGTCGAGCACGGGCACCGCGGCGCGCAGCAGCGCGGCGTCCGGGTCGAAGTCCCCCTTGAAGGGGAGCTCGGACTGGTCGGGCGACAGCCCCAGCAGCCGGCTGCGCTGCCAGGAGCTCAGGATCGGACTTCTCACGCTCCCCTCGACGGACTCGCCCTGCAGGAATCGGTCACGGGAACGCACGGGGCCGATGCGGTCTCCGACGACCCCCATGTGCATCACTTCCCCTCACCGGAGCACCCTCGGTCGCCAGATTTGAGTATATTCCTCACATTTCGGCGATGAGCAGGTGAGTAGAGGTGGGATGAACCGATCAACGGGCCGGGCCGTCACAGGACCGCGACGGGATTGACGGGCGAGCCCGTACCGCCGGGGACGTTCAGCGGAGTCACGACGAGCAGGAACGCGTACCGGCCCGCTTCGGCGCAGGCCGCGGACAGCGGTTCGAGGTCGAGGTTGTCCAGCAGCGGCACCCCCATCGCCGCCACGGCGAGCGTGTGGACGGGGGAGTGCAGCCCCTCGACCGGAGAGGGCCGTACGTCGCTGTCCCCGTCGCCGCCGAGCAGTGCGACGGCGCGCCCGGCCAGCAGCGGCAGGGCGTCCACGTGCCAGCCCGCACTGGCCGCGTCGGGGTTCCAGGGGCCCCGTACCCGGCGCCGGCGGAAGGCGCCGGAGCGCAGCAGCACCGCGTCTCCGTCGCCGACCGTCACACCGAGTGCCTCCTCGGCGGCGAGGAGGTCCAGCGCGTGCACCGCACGGCCCGGTTCGAGCCATTCGATCCCGAGGACGGCGGGCAGGTCGATCAGCACGCCCCGGGTGACCAGGGGGCCGAGCGCCGACACGGCGCCGAAGCGGGCCCCCGCCGCACCGACGGCCTCGCGCGCCGGGCGGCCGTCGTACAGTCGCCCCTCGTAGGCGATGTGTGACAGCGCGTCGAGATGGGTCACCGCCTTGCCGTGGTAGTCCGCGCCGAGGAAGTCCTTGTGCACCGAAGGTTCCGGAGCCTGTACGTCGCCGAGGTCGGACATGAAGTGGAGCGCGGGCCTGGCGTTGTCCGGGCCCGGGCGGGTGTCCCAGGGGCGCCCCATCGGTACGGTCGTCCCCGAGCGGACCGTGGCGGTGGCCCGGCGCACGTGCTCCGCCGTCACCCGGTTCCAGGCGCCGCGGTCGGCCGCGGCCCACCGGTCCCACGTACGGACCGACTCGAACAGCGCGTCGAACTCCTGGCGGGAGACGGCGGGCCCGTTGTCGGGAGCGCCGGTGGGTTGGTTGCCCATGGGGACAGTGTCCGGCCGATCGCGTATCCGCGCTGGCCGGTAGGCGATCACCCGGGCCGGGGGTGTCGGTCGCTCGCGCTAGTGTGCGTGCGTGAGCTTTCAAGTCGTCATAGGTTTTGGACCTGCGGGCG
Source organism: Streptomyces sp. Sge12 (assembly GCF_002080455.1). Taxonomy (NCBI): domain Bacteria; kingdom Bacillati; phylum Actinomycetota; class Actinomycetes; order Kitasatosporales; family Streptomycetaceae; genus Streptomyces; species Streptomyces sp. Sge12. Next base: position 672,108 of record NZ_CP020555.1, on the reverse strand, counting down.
CCGCCACTGCCCGGCTCCTCGCCGAACAGGGCCAGAGCGTACGGGTCGTCACCAGATCGGGCCGAAGCCCGGAAACCGGAATCGAACATATCGCGCTGGACGCGACGGATGCGGCGCGGCTGACGGAGGTCGTGCGGGGCGCGACCGCCCTGTACAGCTGCGCCGCACCGCCCTACCACCGATGGGCGAGCGACTGGCCGCCGCTGGCCGCGTCGCTGTGCGCCGCGGCCGAGGCGACCGGAGCGGCCCTGGTCATGCTCGGGAACCTCTACGCCTACGGCCCGGTGGACGGCCCCCTGACCGAGGAGCTGCCGCTCGCCGCGACCGGCGTCAAGGGGCGGGTGCGCGCCGAGGTCTGGGAACAGGCCCGGATCCTGCACGAGCAGGGCCGCATCAGAGCCGTCGAGGTGCGCGCCTCGGACTTCTTCGGACCCGGCGTCACCGACGGCGGACATCTGGCCGGCCGGGTCCTGCCGCCGCTGCTGCGCGGCAAGCCGGTCACCACACTGGGGGACCCGGACGCCCCGCACAGCTGGACGTACCTCCCCGATGTGGCCCGGACGTTGACCGAGGCCGCGGGCGACGAGCGGGCCTGGGGGCGGGCCTGGCACGTCCCGACGCAGGAAGCGCTTTCGGTCAGGGAGATGGTCGACCGGCTGGCCGCGCAGGCGGGAACGGGGCCGGTCGCCGTGCGCCGGCTCCCGTCGGCCGTGGTCGGCGCGGCCGCCCTCTTCTCCCCGCTGCTCCGCGAACTGAAGGAAGTCCGCTACCAGTTCGACCGCCCGTTCGTCGTCGATTCGAGCGCCTACGAGACCGCCTTCGCGGCGCGGCCCACCCCGGTCGACGAACAGGTCGAGGCGACCGTGGACTGGTGGCGCGACCGACTGGCGATCGACGCATGACCATGGGTGACAGGACGGGGATGGACCACATGGAGGACCCGAGGGGAACGCGGCGCGCGGACATCGCCATCGTGGGCATGGCGTGCCGGTTCCCGGGGGCGCGCGATGTGAACCAGTACTGGCGGCTCCTGACGGCCCCGCAACCGCAGTTCTCGAGGATTCCGGACTCCCGGTGGCGCGCCGCGTCCTTCCTCAGCGACGACTTCCGGGACACCTCCGCGGCCTACACGGACACCATGGCGCTGCTGCCGGACGTGGGTCACTTCGACGCCGCCCACTACGGCATCCCGCCCCGCCGGGCCCGGGCGATGGACCCGCAGGCCCGGCTGCTGATCGACCTCGCCCGTGAAGCGATCCAGGACGCGGGGTGGGAGGCCGACGGCTTCGACCGCGAGGAGACCTCGGTGATCACGGCGCTCACCGAGGGCGGCTACCGCGAACTCAGCACCATGCAGGTCCGCATGCGCCAGCTGGCCGGGGGCGAGTTCGGGGCGCGGGCCGCCCACCCCCGCCTCCTGGAGACGGTCCGGGCGATCGACGGGCTCAACGGCACCTCGGTGGCCGGGCTCCTGCTCAACATGGGGCCGAACACGATCAGTTCCGTCTTCGACCTGCACGGCGAGAGCTACGCCCTGGACTCGGCCTGCTCGGGCGGACTCATGGCCGTGGCCAACGCCGTGCACGCGCTGCGTGCGGGCCGCTCCCGCATCGCCCTCGCGGGCGGCGCCCAACTCGTCCTCACCCCCGACCTGCTGGTGGGACTGTGCCGGATCGGCGCCATCTCGCGCAGCGGCCGCTGCCTGCCCTTCGGGGCGCAGGCCGACGGGTTCGTCCTCGGCGAGGGCGCCGGGGTCCTGGTGCTGCGGCCCCTGGCCGACGCCCTGGCGGCCGGCGACCGGGTCTACGCGGTCATCCGGGGCGTGGGAACGGCCAACGACGGGACCGTGCAGGGCGGGATGCACCCCCAGGCGGCCGGCCAGCTCCGCACGCTGCGCCGGGCCTACCGCGACGCGGGACTGGCCCCGGACTCGGTGGGCTACCTGGAGGCGCACGGCACCGGGACCACGGTCGGCGACCCCGTCGAGCTCGCGGTCCTGCGCGAACTGCGCGGTCACGCGGCGGAACCCGCCCACCTCGGCGCCGTGAAGGCGGTGGTCGGCCACTCGCTGAACTCCGCGGGGATCGCCGGACTCATCAAATCGGTCCTGGCCGTGCAACGGGGCGTGATACCCCCGCAGCCGGAGAGCGAGGGCGGCCCGGCCGATCGCGCCGCACTCGACGCCGCCCGGCTGACCGTCCCGACGGCTCCGACCCCCTGGCCGGAGGGCGCCGGGCCCCGCCGCGCGGGCGTGAGCGCCTTCGGCTTCGGCGGCACCGGTGTCCACCTGGTGGTGGAGCAGTGCACCACCGCCCCCGCGGCCCCCCTGGTACCCGAGGACGGGCCGCACGTACTCGTCCTCAGCGCGCGCGACCGCAACGGGCTGGCCCGCTACGCCCGGGAGCTGGCGCAGACGCTCGCCGCGGACCGGCCCCCGCTGGCCACGGTGGCCGACACGCTCGCCCGCCGCGCGCCCCTCACGGAACACCTCCGTGTGGTGGCGCGGGACACGCCCGACGCCATCGCCCGGCTGACCGAGGCGGGCCGTGCCGAAGGGCTCGCGGAACACCCCGCCACCGGGCCGGCGCCCCGGCCCACGACGGTACGGACGCCCCCGTGCACCCTGCCGCCGAGTCCGCTGGCCCCACGCCGCCACTGGGTCGTGGACGACTCGGCGCGCGACGTGAGCGACCACCCGGCCGGCGCCGCACCCGACGCACGTGTCGCCCGTGTCGCCCGTGTCGCCCGTGTCGCCCGTGTCGCACCCGCCGTGCCGCGGCAGGGCGGCGCGCCCGCGCCCGCCGCTTCCGCCGCAGCAGCCGTGTCCGTGGCCGCCGTGTCCGTAGCCTCCGTCGTGCTCGAAGAGGTCTCCCGGACCGGTGTCTTCCCGCTCTCCGAGCTGCGCGAGCAGATGCTCCTGGTGGACGATCTCGGCTTCGACTCCCTGATGCTCCAGGAGCTCGAGGTCAACATAGGCAAGCGGATACCGGGCGCACGGGCCGAGGAACTGTTCTCCCGCGAACTCACCCTCGGCCGGCTGATCGAAGCCCTCGATCCGGACCACCCGCGGACGGCGGCGGCCCCCGCCGAACCGGCCGTCCGCCCGCCGACCACCGACTGGGACCCCCGGACGGTCGCCGTCGACGCCTTCCCGGAAGTGGGCGAGCTGGAGCAGCGCCTCGGCTGGATCACCGACAGCGGCGCGCAGAACCCGTACTTCCGGGTCCACGAGGGCACCATCCGCGACACGACCGTCATCGGCGGCCGCGCCTGCCTGTCCTTCGGCAGCTACAACTACTTGGGGCTCTCCGGGCATCCGGCGGTCAACGAAGCCGTCCACCGCGCGGTGGACCGGTACGGCACCTCGGTCTCGGCCAGCCGCGTGCTCTCCGGCGAACGGGACCTGACCGTCGCACTGGAACGGGCGCTGGCACAGTTCCTCGGCGTGGGCGACTGCCTGACCCTGGTGAGCGGCCATGCCACCAACGTCACCGCGATCGGACACCTCGTCGGCCCGGGAGACCTGGTCCTGCACGACTCCCTGGCCCACGACAGCATCCTCCAGGGCTGCGCCCTGTCCGGCGCGGCCCGACGCCCCTTCGCCCACAACGACATGGGGCAGCTGGAGCACATGCTGCGGATCAACAGGTCCCGGTTCCGCCGGGTACTGATCGCCGTCGAGGGCGCCTACAGCATGGACGGGGACCTCACCGAGCTGCCCGCCGTGATCGAGCTGAAGAAGCGCTACGGCGCCCTGCTGCTGGTCGACGAGGCGCACAGCATCGGCACCGTGGGCGAACGGGGCCGGGGCGTCGGCGAGTTCTTCGGCGTCGACCGGTCCGACGTGGACCTGTGGATGGGAACCCTGTCCAAGGCCTTCGCCAGCTGCGGCGGTTACCTCGGGGGCTCGGCACGGATGGTGCGCTGGCTGCGCCACACGCTGCCCGGTTTCGTCTACAGCGTCGGTCTGACCCCGGCCAACGCGGCCGCGGCACTGGCCGCCACCGAGCTGATCACCGCGGAGCCGCAGCGGGTGCGCGCGCTCAGGCACAACTCCGAGCTCTTCCTCGGCCTCGCCGCCGAGGCCGGTCTCGCGACGGGCGCCAGCGCCGACACCCCGATCATTCCGTGCATCCTGGGCGACTCGTCGAAGACCCTGCGCGTCGCGGACGAACTCTTCGCCCGGGGCGTGATCGCCGACCCCATCTTCCACCCCGCCGTGGCGGAGGATCTGACGAGGCTGCGCTTCTTCGTCACCAGCGAGCACCACGAGGACGACATCCGACGGGCCGTGTCGATCCTGGCCGAGGAGGTGGCCGCCGCCGGGCGCTAAGAGGTCCACGTCAGATCAGGGTGCGTTCGATGCGGCTGAGCGTGGCGCTCCGGGCGGGATTGCCGTCCTTGCCGGGCTCGGCGGCCGGCTCCGTACCGTGCCGCTGCTCGGCGTCACCCATCCGCTGGGACAGGAGGTAGGCGATGATCTCCGCCTCCTGCTCCTGGACGTCGTCGTAGGTCGCGCGCAGGAGCATGTCGCGTACGAGCTCGGGGTCGAGGTTGGGGAAGAGCAGGCGCGCGGCCGCCTCGTCCAGCCCGCCTGCGCCGCGGTGGCAGCAGATGATGTGGCCCAGCTCGTGCAAGATGATGTGCTCCTGATGCGCGCCGGTGGTGTTGGCGTCGTAGAAGATGAGGTCCTCGTCGCGGGCGGCGACCCACATGCCGCACGGATGCGACGAGGGCATCTGCATCGGGACCAGCGTGATCGGACGGTCGCGCACCTCGCCGAGGTGGCGGCACAGTTCGGCCACGTCGGTCACCTGCGGCAGGTCGAGCTCGGCGATCCGCCGCGCGCCGGCCTTGCGGAGCTTCTTGAGCTGGCTGCGGCGGTCGTGGTCGGCCGACCGCTCCTTGCGGGCGCCCCTCATCCCGACTCGGAGGGGTCGGCGACGGGCGGCAGGCCCTGCATCTGCCGGTACTGGTCCATGATGGCCGTGATGGCCTGGAGGTTCTCCTTCTTCATCCCGGCCGCCCGCATCGCCACGGCGCGGACCCCGGACTGCCGCAACGCCTCGATGGCGGCGAGCTCGCCGAGCACGGACTCGGCGACCTTGTCGTCGAAGAAGTAGGCGACCGAGACGCCGAAGAAGCGGGCCAGGGCCGAGAGCAGGTCCGGCGACGGGTTGGCGCGCTTGCCCGTGCGCAGCTGCGACAGGTACACACCCCCGACCTTGAGCTCGGGGTTGACGCGCTTCAGCTCGTCGGCGACCTCGGCGTTGGTCCAGTGCTTGCCCTTGGGGCGGACCGTCTTGAACAGGTCGTCGAGGCGCTTCGCGAGCAGGGGACGTTCGTCACTCCCGCTCTCGGTGCCGTTGTCGGTCCCGGTCATGGTGAACCTTCCTCCCGTCCCCTCCTCGGTATAGCTCTCAGCTATACGCCAGTTTCACAGATTAGCGGCCAGTTGACAATTGACCAGGACTCGGCGAACGTGGGGTCCGGCCGATAGCTGGCAGCTAACTTGGCTCACGGGGGATGCCAAGTTGGCTGCCGGTGACATCGGACTGGCCCGGCCCTCGGGGGATGGGCCGGGCCAGTCCGGGCGGGAGCCACCCGTCCGGCCGCATGCAACAGCGGGGGAAACGGGGATACCCGCCCGGTTTGACGGGGGATGCAAACCGGGCGGGAGTTCTCAACTCGCCTTGCCGAGCTTACTGTAGGCGGCTGCCACTTGGGTGAGCCATGCGAGCTCTGCCGCGAAGTTGTTCGTATCGCGGTCGTCGAAATCGCCGGCGTCCTTGTTGTCCCGAGGGACGGTGCCGGTCAGTTTTGCCTGCAAGGCCTGCTTGATCTGCGCCGCTTCGGTGAACGCCTGCCGCAGTTCCGCGCTCGCGTCCTTGTCCGGATCGCACCCCCCGTGGGTGGTGCGGTCGATGTACGGACGCAAGTCCCGCCAGCCGTCCCGTATTTCGACCACCCTGCGGTGCAGCCGGTAGTCGAGGTCGGAGACGGAGGCACCCGGCGGCTCCAGGGCGATGTCCGGGGAGGACTCGTACAGGTCCCGCCAGAGCGGGTAGAGCGCCCGGTACGACCGGTAGGTGCGCGCCCACTCCAGGAGCCGGGTCGCCCCGGGCCCCCACGAGGAGTTGGTCAGGCTCAGCGAGAGCATGACGATCCCCGCGGCGCTGAAGACCGAGGCGGCGACCTTCCAGGCGCCGATGTCCACCCCGCTCGCCGCCGTGAGGATGTTGACCGTCCTGGCCAGGCAGTAGAGGAAGAGGACCACCGCGGTCACCGAGAGCAGCCGCAGGGCCTGGCGCAGCGAGGCGTTGTCGGTCATCCGCGCGTACGGGCCGCACTGGAGGTAGATCGTGACGCACGGAATCGCCTGCGACACGATGAAGGCCAGCAGATAGGTGAGGAGCAGCGGCTCGCTGGTGCCGTCGAAGTCCGAGGCCGGCCGGGCGGTGCCGTCGGCGAGGAAGAACAGGGCCGCCAGCAGCACGTCGAGGGTGATGCCGGTGATCAGCCAGTAGCGGGTCTTGCGCACGGCCACCTCGTCCGCCGCGGCCCACCGCAGCAGGATGATCTGCGCGCTGACGCAGAACGCGACCGCCGACAGGTGCATGAGGAGGACGGCGAGGTTGCCGACCCCCAGCAGGGGCCCGCCCCCCATGGCCAGGGCGCCCATGGTGAAGGTGAGGCACTGGAGCAACAGGGTGGCTATGAGCGTGCGGTACGCGCCGTCCCTCCAGCTGCGCCGCGCCTGGCACAACCGGTAGACGAGCGCCGCGTACGAGGAGAGCGCCGCGATGACGAAGCAAAGGGTTCTGGTGGTGTTCACGTCCTGGATTTCTGCCGGTGCCGCGTGGGGGCGGACGGTTCAGTCGGTGTGCTCGGTGAGGGGGACCTCGAGCCCGATGCTCTCGGCCGCCACGGCGATGGCGTAGTCGAAGAACGCGACCTCGTCCCGGACGCTGTCGTGGGTACGGCTGAAGACCTGGAAGACCAGCAGGCCGATCAGGTTGCTCCAGAGCACGATGCCGCGCTCGATGATGTCCGAGAACGGAGCCTCGGGCACGCCGCCGAAGAGCAGCGTGGCCTCCGGCAGGAGCAACGGGGGACCGGGCACCGCCCGCCGCGGCGGCGCGAGTTCGCCGGCCTCCAGCGCCGAGCGCACGATGCCGGCGAGGACCGCGGGGGTGCGCGAGGCCGACGGGACCGTCTCCTGCGGAGCGTGGTAGTCCGGCACGGGCGAACCGTAGATCAGGGTGAACTCGGCGGTGTTGTCGAAGGACCACTGCCGCAGCGCCCGGGTCACCGCGAGGAGCCGGGCACCGCCGGACGCGCCCGCCCCGGCGGCGGCCGCGTCGGCCTGCTCCATCGCCTCGCCCGACGCGTCGTAGGCGTCGATGACCAGGGCGGTCAGCAGGTCGTCGCGGTGCGGGAAGACGGCTTCGACATCGGCGACGGGGATACCGCTGTCACGGGACACGGCCTCCAGGGAGAGCCCCGAGGCACCCAGCTTCACCAGCTGCTGACGGGCGATGTCCTTGATCACCACCGCGGGCGTGATGTCTTCTTCGTCGTTCGAACTGATTGCGGAAACGTCCATGCCGGAACCGTACCCGCCGGCAACTGGGGCCGGGCGTGCGGTCTCTGGAACCCCCGGGTCGGGCGCAGGGATCCGGCCACCGGGCGGGTACGGAACGTTCCGGGCGAATGCGGTCGACGCGAATGCGGTCGACCGGGCGGCGTCAGGTGTCGGACAGCGCGCTGGGCCCTCCCGCGAGCGCGATGTGCAGCCCGTCCGGCCGGACTTCCGCGGAGGTGGCGGCGAGCCCCAGCGGGTACTCCTTCGGCGCGCCCGCCTGCGGTCCCAGACCGCCCTCGCCGATGCCGAGCCGGTCGGTGGGGACGGAGCGGCCGAACAGGGTGAGCCCGTCGACGGCGAGGGTGACCTTGCCGTCGGCGAGTACGGGACGCAGTGCCAGGCGTCCCACACCGCCGGGGCCGACCTCCGCGAGGACCTTGCCCTGAGCCGGGTCGGTGGTGACCCGGCCCACCGCCACGGACGGTACGGCTTCGCGGATCGCGGCGGCGAGGGACTGCGTCGAGACGGCCACCTGCACCCGGGATCCGCCGACCGTGGTCGTGTCGCCGGGACGGACGTCGTCCAGCCGGGCCCGGACGCGGACGTGCGAGAGCCGGCCCACCCGGGCCTCGTCGCTGCTGATGTCCAGCCGGGGGATGCTCCCCTGCGCCAGGTCCCACAGGGCCCAGCCGCCGGCGACGCCGACCGCCACGTCGTCGCCGAGCCCGGGGGCCGCCTTCACGACGCGGTTCTGGATGACGCCGCGCACCGTGTATTCGGCCACGCCCGTACCGACGACCGCCAGCAGGAGCACGGTGGCGGTGACCGTCAGAAGGAGGTGCCGGCGCAGGGCCGCCGCCCAGCTCCACGGCAGGTTGCCCTTCATCGCCGTTCTCCTCTGGCCTCTGCGGGGGCGGGATCCGAAGCCGGCTCCGGTGCGGGACCCGCTGCGGCAGCGGCGTCCGGTCCGGGGGCGGCGGGTCCTTCCGGGTCGAGGTGCGGGAGCAGCCGGTCCAGCCGGCGGGGGAGCCACCAATTGGCGCGCCCGAAGAGGTACATGGACGCCGGTACGAGCAGCAGGCGGACCACGGTGGCGTCGATGATGACGCTGACGCCGAGGCCCAGCGCGAGCATCTTCACGGCGACGTTCGTGGACAGCAGGAAGGCGAGGAAGACGCTCGTCATGATCAGCGCCGCGCAGGTGATGACGCGCGCGGTGGCGGCGAGGCCGGTGGCGACGGCCCGGTGGTTGTCCTCGTACTGCAACCAGGTCTCGCGGATCCGGGAGAGCAGGAAGACCTCGTAGTCCATGGAGAGTCCGAAGACGATCGCGAACATCATCATCGGTACGTAGGACTCGACGGGCACCTTCTCGGTGACGCCGAACAGCGCCCCGCCCCAGCCCCATTGGAAGACCGCGACGACCACGCCGTAGGCGGCGGCGATGGAGAAGAGGTTGAGCACGGCGGCCTTGAGCGCCACCAGCAGGCTGCGGAAGACGGTGAGCAGCAGCAGGAACGCGGCGGCGACCACCACGGCGATGATCAGGGGCAGTTTGGCCGTCAGGGTGTCGGTGAAGGTCTGCGCGGCGGCGGCCGTGCCGGTGAGGTACCCGGTGGCGCCGGTGCCCGACAGGGCCCGCGGCAGCGTCTCGTCCTGCAGCGTGTGGATCAGGTCGGCGGTGGCTCGCTCCTGCGGACCGGTGGCGGGTATCACCGTGGTGACGAGCAGGGCGTGGTCCGGGCTGGGGACCGGGGGAGTGACGGAGGCGACGCCCGGTACGGCGGCCAGTTCCCGGTGGAGCGAGCCGGCGAGTTCCGTGCGCAGGCTCTCGCTCGCGATCCGGCTGCTGTCGAGATGGGTGACGACGGTGAGCGGGCCGTTGGCTCCGGGACCGAATCCCTCGGTGACCAGGTCGTAGGCGCGGCGGTCGGTCCTGGTGGTGGACTGGGCCCCGGCATCGACGTGACCGAGCTGCATGGACGCGACCGGGACCGCGAGGACGCCGAGCACCAGCAGACCGCTGACCAGGAAGAGCCACGGCCGGCGGCTGACCCGGACGGCCCATCGGTGCCAGACGTCCGCCTCGCCCGTGGGCTCGGCGACCGGCTTGCGTACGTGGAGGCGGTCGATCCGGCTGCCGAGCAGACCCAGCAGGGCGGGCGTCAGCGTCACGGACGCGGCGGCGGCCACGACGACCCCGATCCCGGCGGCGACCCCCAGCGCGCCGATGAAGCCCACGCCGGACGCGCAGAGCCCGCCCAGGGCCATGGCCACGGTGGCGGCGGCGACCAGGACGGCGCGGCCGCTGGTGGCGACCGTACGGCCGACCGCCTCGGAGGGATCCGCCCCGGCGTGCAGCAGGGCCCGGTAGCGGGTGGCCAGGAAGAGGGCGTAGTCGATGCCGACCCCGAGGCCCATCATGGCGGCCAGGGTCGGGGCGGCCTGCGCGAAGCCGAAGTGCCCGGCGAGCAGCCCGAGTCCGGCGAGGGTGACGGTCAGGCCGATCACCGCCGTCAGGAGCGGCAGGCCGGTGGCGGCGACGCTGCCGAAGCCGATCAGCAGCACGAGCACGGCGACGGCCAGCCCGATGGCCTCCGAGGCGCGGTCGGCGGACTTGGGCGTGGCCAGCTGCCCGAGCGGGGCCCCGTACTCGACGGTGAGGTCGTCGGCGCGCAGCGGCTCGACGGCGGTGTCGACGCCGGTGAGGTAGGAGGGGTCGAAGCTCGCCGGGTTGCCGTCGAAGCGGACGGTCACCTGGGCGGTCCGCCCGTCCGCCGAGATCGCCCCGGGTGTGCTGAACGGGTCGGCGACCGACAGGACGTCCGGCAGCCTGCCCAGGGTGGCGATGGCCGTGTCGACGGCCGCCCGGTGATCGGTGACCGCGCCCTCGTCGGAGGCGATCACGATGGCGGAGGCCGTGCCGCCGGAGCCGGTGGTGTGGGCCGCCAGCAGGTCGGCACCGGTCTGGGTGCTGGTGCCGGGCAGGGAGAAGCTGTCCGCGAAGGTGCCGCCCCAGGTGTGGTTGGCCAGCCCGAGGCCGACCAGGGCCAGTACCCACAGCGCGACGACCCGCCAGGCGTGCCGGGCGCACCAGCGCCCGCTCCGGTGGAGGAGCCCCGGCCCCTCGGCCGATTCAGTGTTCATGGGGCCAATGTGGTCGGTGGGTGTAAGGGCGGTGTGGGCACATTGTTTGGGGAATGTACGGGCGGGGTCGGCTCGGCCGGCGTGGCTGGCGTGGCCGGGCTGGGATCGACCCGCGTTCCTCAGCCGGCGGCGGGCGCCGGGGGGAGGGTGACGGTGAAACTGGCGCCGCCTTCCGGACCGTGGCCCTCGACGTGTATGACGGCGCCCAGCCGTCCGGTCAGCCGGTGCGCGATGGCCAGCCCGAGGCCGCTGCCGACCGGGCGGGTGCCGCGGTAGCGCTCGTGCAGGGCGCCGTGCTCGAAGGCGATCCGTACGTCGTCCTCGGTGAGGCCGGGCCCGCCGTCGCGGACCTGCAACTCGGCGCCGCCGCCCGGGCCGGCCGCGCGGACCGCGAGGACCAGGGGCGCGCCCTCGGGTGCGACCCGCAGCGCGTTCTGCACCAGGCCGTCGATCAGCTGGCGGACCCGGAAGGCGTCGGTCGCGACGACCACGGGTCCGTCGGGCCGTTCGAGCCGCAGATCGATGCCGTGGCGGGCGCACAGGCCGGTCCAGAACGCGGCGGCCTCCGAGAGGAGCGCCCGCAGATCGGCCGGGGCCACGTCGAGGCGGAAGTCGTCGGCCTCCAGCCGCGCGAGGTCCAGGAGGTCCCCGAGGAAGCGGTCCAGCCGCCGGGTCTCGTCGGCCAGGATGCCGCCGACCTCGGGCACCCGCTCAGGCTCGATCAGGCCGTCCGCGAGCGCCTCGGCGTACCCCTGGAGCGCGGTCAGCGGGGTGCGCAGGTCGTGGGAGACGGACAGCAGGAACTCCCGCTGCCGGTTCTCGCTGCGAGCGAGCGCCTCGTCCAGCACGTTGAGGGCGCGCCCGATGTCCGCGGTCTCGCGGGGGCCGTCGACCGGGGCCGGTACCCCGCGTTCGCCGTCGGCGAGCCGGTGCGCGATCTGCGCGGCCGTCACGAGCGGGCGGGCGATGCGGCGGGCGAGGAGGGCGCCGGCCAGGGCCGCACCGAGCATGCCGAAGACCAGCGGTGCGATCACGTTGCGGCGGATCTGGTTCGTGTTCTCGGTGACCACCGTGTACGGCTCGGTGAGGACGACCGCGCCGCCGCGCACGCCGGGCTGCCCGACGAGCAGGACGTCCCGGCCGCCCAGGATGCCGGTGGTGGAGACCGGCTCCCCCGTCAGCAGAGCCGATTTGGACACCCGGTCGACGGCCGGGCTGGCGGTTCCGCTCACCGTGCCGTCCGGGGCGATGACCGCGAGCTGCACCCCGTTCGGCCCGGCCAGGGCCTGGGCGCCGTTGAAGAGCGCCTCGGACAGGACCGGCAGGCGGCTGAGGACCGTCGCCTGACGCGTCAGCTGGTCGCGCTCGCGCTGCTCGGCGCCGTGTGCGGCGGTCTGCCAGGCGATCAGCCCGGTCAGGGCCACCGCGAGCGCCGCGACCGCCGTGGTCAGCACCACGATCTTGCGTACGAGGGAGCTGCGGCGCGGGCCGTTCGCGGGCCGGGGCGGGTTGATGGTCCGGGACACGTTCACGGGCCGGGGTTCGTGGCGCTGTACCCGACGCCGCGGACCGTACGGATCGGGCTCGCGTCGCCGAGTTTGGCGCGCACCTGCGAGACGAAGACGTCGACCATGCGGGTGTCGCGGTAACCGGCGTACCCCCACACCTGGGAGAGCAGCTGCTCGCGGGTGAAGACCTGCCCCGCGTGCCGCAGCAGGTGGGCGAGCAGGTTGAACTCGGTGGCGGTGAGCTCGACCGGCTCCCCGTCGCGGTGCACCGTGCGGCTGACGGGGTCCACGCTGAGCCGGCCCGTGCTCCCGGGCGGCGGGCCGGGCGGGCCGGCCGCCCGGCGCAGTACGGTCTTGACCCGGGCGACCAGCTCGCGCGGCGAGAAGGGCTTGGTCAGGTAGTCGTCCGCGCCGAGTTCGAGGCCGAGGATCCGGTCGGCCTCCTCGCCCCGCGCGGTGACGAGCAGGACGGGTGTCCAGTCGCCGGCGTCCCGCAGGGCGCGGCAGAAGGCGATGCCGTCCATGCCGGGCAGGCCGATGTCCAGGACGATCGCGACCGGGCGCATGCGCTGCGCGGCGGCGAGTCCCGCGGCCCCGTCGGCTTCGACGTGGACGCCGAAGCCGTCCCGCGACAAGTACAGCCGCTGCACGTCGGAGATGTGGCGCTCGTCCTCGACGATCAGCACGAGGCCCTTGGGCTGCGTCATCACTGCCTCTCACGCGCGGTTGCAGCACCGATGCTAACCGGGCCGGGCGGCCCCTTGGACGGGCGCGCCGCCATCCGTACACGGCCCGAACAATCCGGCCTCGCGGTGTCGGATCACAGGGATTCGCCCGAAGTGTGACCTTGGCCGGTTCTCGCTCTTGCGATCGACCCCTCGCAAGTGCTTGCCACATGCTGAGGGTAGGCTAACCTAACCAGCGTGCAAGCAGCTGAAAAGACCTCCGCGGACACCCGTCCCCACGGTCATGAACTCTCCGCCCGGAACGTCACCGTGGCGTACGACGGCGTCGACGTCGTCCACGACGCCTCCATGACGCTCCGGCCCGGCGAAGTGACCGTCCTGGTGGGGCCGAACGGCAGCGGCAAGTCCACGATGCTGCGCACCGTGGCCCGGCTGCAGCGGCCCCGGACCGGCACCCTCGTCATCGACGGGGACGCCGACGGATTCTCGCTGAGCCCCCGTGAATTCTCCCGCCGCGTCGCCCTCCTGACACAGGGCCGCCCCACGCCGAGCGGGCTGACGGTACGGGACCTCGTCGAATTCGGCCGGTACCCCTACCGCGGACGCTGGGGCAGGGAGGATCCGGGCGGCCGGGCCGCCGTCAACCGCGCGCTCGCGCTCACGGGCGTCGAGGAACTCGCCGACCGCGGCGCCGAGCACCTGTCCGGCGGACAGCTCCAGCGCGTCTGGCTGGCCGGCTGCCTCGCCCAGGAGACGGGCGTGCTGCTCCTCGACGAACCGACGACCTACCTCGACCTGCGCTACCAGGTCGAACTCCTCGACCTCATGCGCGACCTGGCGGACGACCACGGGATCGCCGTGGGCGCCGTCCTGCACGACCTCGACCAGGCAGCCGCCGTGGCCGACCGGATCGTCCTGCTCCACGCCGGACGGGTCATCGCCGACGGCGCGCCCGAGGACGTACTGACCCCCGAGCGGCTGACCGACACCTACGGCATCCGCATCGACGTCGAAACCGACCCCCTCACGGGCCAGTTGCGCACCCGCGCGATAGGCCGACACCACTTGCGTACCGAAAGGCTCAGTACCACCTCATGAGACGATTCCTCCTCACCGCGGCGGCCGCCACCGTCGCGGCCCTCACCCTGACCGCCTGCGGGACCACCGAGCCCGCCGCCGACGACGCGAAGAAGACCGCCGAGCCCATCACCCTCACCGGCGCCTCGGGCGCGAAGGTGGAGCTCGCCGGACCCGCCAAGAAGGTCGTCGGGACCGAGTGGAACGTCGTCGAGAGCCTGATCTCGCTGGGTGTCGAGCCGATCGGCGTCGCCGACGTCAAGGGCTACCAGACCTGGAACACCGCCGTCCCGCTCAAGGGCGAGCCCAAGGACATCGGCACGCGCGGCGAGCCGAGCATGGACACCATCGCCTCGCTCAAGCCCGACCTCGTCATCGCCACCTCCGACCTGCCGCCGGCCGCCCTCCAGCAGCTGCGCAAGGTCGCCCCGGTCCTGGAGGTGCGCCCCGGCGACGCCGCCGACCCGATCGGCCAGATGACCAAGAACCTGGACCTCATCGCCCGGGCCACCGGCACCACCGCGCAGTCCGACAAGCTCAAGCAGGACTTCCAGGCCAAGCTGGACCAGGGCAAGAAGGCGCTCGCCGACGCGGGCAAGGCCGGCGCCCCCTACGCCTTCGCCGACGGCTACGTCGTCTCCAACCAGGTCTCGATCCGGCCCTACACGAGCGGATCGCTCATCGGCGGGGTCAACGAGAAGCTCGGCCTGAAGAACGCCTGGACCGTCCAGGGCGACGAGGCCTACGGCCTGGCCACCAGCGACGTCGAGGGCCTCACCAAGCTCGGTGACGTGGAGTTCGCCTACATCGGCAACGACGGCGACAAGGACAGCAACCCGTTCGCCGGCGTCCTGGCCCAGGACAAGGTGTGGACCTCCCTGCCGTTCGTGCAGAAGGGCAACGTCAACCGGCTGCCCGACGGCATCTGGATGTTCGGCGGCCCCCAGTCCATGAACAAGTACGTCGACTCCGTCGTCGCCGCCCTGACGAAGTAGCACCATGGCCGTCACCGCAACCACCGCCGCCACCCGTCCGTCGTCCCTCACGTCCCGGACGGGCGCGGCCGCGGTGACGGCCGTACTCGTCCTCCTCGTCGCCGCCCTCGCGGCCGTGGACATCACCCAGGGCACCGCCGCCGTCGGCCCGCCGGAGGTGTGGCGGGCGCTCACCGGCCGGGCCGAGCCGGGCGACGCGTCCGTCGTCATCGCCTCCCGGCTGCCGAGGATGGCCGCCGGACTGTTCGTGGGCGCCGTACTGGGCATGGCGGGCGCCGCCCTCCAGGCCGTCAGCCGCAACGTCCTCGCCTCGCCCGACACCCTCGCCGTCAATGCCGGTTCCTACTTCGGCCTCGGCATCCTCGCCGTCTCCGGCCTCTCGCTGCCGCTGCTGGCCTCCTCCGGCGTCGCCTTCGTCGGCGGCCTCGCCGCGGCGGCCGTCGTCCTCGGACTCTCCGGCCTCGGCGCCGGCACCGTCCGGCTCGTCCTCGCCGGCAGCGCCCTCACCCTCGGCCTCTCCGCCGTCACCGAGGGCCTGCTCCTGCTCTTCCCGCAGCAGACCGACGGCATCTTCCGGTGGAACCAGGGCAGCATCGCCCAGCACGGCTTCGGCGGTCTCCTCCAGATGGCACCGATCGGCCTCGTCGCTCTCGTCGGACTGCTGCTCCTCGCGCGTCGCGTCGACGCCCTGGCCCTCGGCGACGACGCCGCCCGCGGCCTCGGCGTCCCCGTCCGGTCCACCCGGGTCACCGCCGTCGTGCTCGCCGCCCTGCTCTCCACGGCCGCCGTCACCCTCGCCGGACCCGTCGGCTTCGTCGGCATGTGCGCCCCCGCCCTCGTGCGTCCGCTCGCCCGCCGATTCCGCGGGTTCACCCGCAACCGTGCGAGCCTGCCGCTCGCCGGGCTCACCGGTGCGGCGCTGGTCCTCGGCTCCGACGTCCTGCTGCGGTCGTTCGTACCGGCGGACGTGGCGGTCGCCGTACCCACCGGTGTCGTCACCAGCCTCGTCGGCGCCGTCTTCCTGATCGTCATGGCCATCCGGGTCAAGGACGCCGCCGGAGCCAATGCCGTCGACCGGCTGCGCATCAGGAGCCGGGGCGTCTTCCTCACCACCACGGCCGTCCTGGTGGCCGCCCTCGTCGGCGTCGTCATCGCCGGTGTGCTGCTCGGGGACAGCAAGCTGCTGCTCGGCGACGTCATGAACTGGACGCAGGGCCGGGCCGGTCGCACCATCACCTTCGTCCTCGACACCCGCGTGCCGCGCGTCCTGGCCGCCCTCCTCGCCGGCGCGGCCCTCGCCCTGGCGGGAACCCTGGTCCAGGCCGTGACCCGCAACCCCCTCGCCGAACCGGGCGTCCTCGGCGTCTCCGGCGGCGCGGCGCTGGGTGCCGTCCTCCTCGTGACGACGGTGCCGATGGCCGGGTCCTGGAGCGTGGCGGCCGCCGCGTTCGCGGGCGCCGCCCTCAGCTCCGTCATCGTCTTCGGGCTCGCCGCCCGCGGCGGGTTCCAGCAGAACCGGCTGGTCCTCGTCGGTTTCGGCGTGGCCACCGCGGCGGCCGCCCTCGTCAGCCTCCTCATCATCCTCACCGACCCGTTCAACGCGACGAAGGCGCTCACCTGGCTGTCCGGCTCCACCTACGGCAGGACCCTGCCGGACGTCGTGCCCCTCGCGATCGTCCTCGTCGTCGGCCTGGTCGTCGCGGTGGACCGGCGCACCGAACTGGACCTCGTGTCCCTCGACGAGGACACCCCGAGGCTCCTCGGACTGGGCCTGGGCCGCGGCCGCTTCGGCTTCCTCCTGGTGGCCGTGCTGCTCAGCGCCACCGCCGTGGCCGCCGCCGGCACGATCGGATTCGTGGGACTCGTGGCCCCGCACGCGGCCCGCGCCCTCGTGGGCCGCCGGCACACCCGGGTGGTTCCGGTCGCGGTGCTGCTGGGCGCCGTCCTCGTCTGCACCGCGGACCTGGTGGGCCGCACCGTGATCGCACCGGCCCAGCTCGGCGCCGGCCTCATGACCGCGGTCATCGGCACGCCGTACTTCCTCCACCTGCTCGTACGCAGCCGGCGCTAGGCCGTCCCTGTCGGGGGACGGTGCGGCCCGCGCGGCTCAGGCGGGCCGCGCCAGTACCTGGGCGAGGCGGTCGGCGAACTGCGTGATCGCCTCGAGCAGCGGGCCGTCGCGCGCCACCCGGAAACCGTGCCGCCGGGCCCGGAACGCGGCCTGCACAGCGTGCAGTTGGGCCCAGCGCCGGACGCGTTCGCGATCCAGTTCCGCGGCCTCGGTGAAGACGTCCAGCATACGGTCGACCGCCCACCCGATCGGCGCCACCCTCCCCGCCACCGTGACCAGGACCGTTCCGTTCGGGGTGGTCGTACGGCTCGCACCGGGCGTCGAGGGCCTGGTCCACCGCAGCGAGCTGCGCGAGGGCACCCTTCGAGAGCGGGGACGAGGTACGGGCCACCCTGCTCGGCATGGACCTCCGGCGCCGCCGCATCAGCCTCGGCCTGGACGGCTGAGCGGCCCGCGCCCCGGGCCGCCGGGCGCCCGCGCCTCCCCCGGACCGGGTGACACGAGTGGTGATCACCACCGATCACCGGTTCAGTGGGGCCTGTGGGCCGATCATCACAGTCCGTGTCCGTACTGCCGCGTGAGCCCCGGTGACCTCCATGGCCCACCGGGCGCCCACCGGTGACCCCATGCTCACGGCCAGGTTCACGCCCCCCGCCGTACCCGAGCTGCTGGTCCACCGGCCCGAGCTGCTGGGGCGCCTGGCGGCCGGGGCGCGCGGACCGCTCACCCTCGTCAACGGACCGGCCGGATCGGGCAAGACGGTGCTCGCCGCCCACTGGGCCGCCGACCGCCGCGCACCGCGTCCCCCCATGTGGCTCACCGTCGAACCCGACGACGCCCCCGGGGCCTTCTGGGCGTACGTCCTGGAGGCCCTGCACCGCGGCGGGGTGACCCTGCCCCCCGAGGTGGGCATGCCCGCCCGGGCCGAGGGGGTCACCCGGTCGTTCCTGGTGCGCCTGGCGGACGGGCTGGCCGCGTCCCCGCAGCCCGCGGTCCTCGTCCTCGACCAGTTCGACACCGCCCGGCCGCCCGCGACGGCCGAGGCGCTGGACTTCGTACTCCGGCACGCGGCCGGGGGCCTGCGCATCGTGCTCACCAGCCGATCGGACCCCCTGCTGCCCCTGCACCGCTACCGGGCGGCGGGCGAGATCGTGGAGATCCGGCACGCCGACCTCAGATTCACCCACGAGGACGCCGAGGCGCTGCTGGGCGAGCACCGGCTCGACATCTCACAGCCCGGAATCCGACGGCTGATGGAGCGCACCGAGGGATGGGCGGCAGGGGTGCGCCTGTGCGCGCTGGCGATGCAGCGCAGCGCCGACCCGGAGGCGTTCCTCCGCCAGTTCGCGGCCGACCGCACGACGATCGCCGGGTATCTGCTGGCCGAGGTGCTCGACGCCCAGCCGCCGCCCACCCAGGACCTGCTGCTGCGGGTCTGCGTGACCGACCGGATCCACCCGGACCTCGCGGATGCGCTGACCGGCCGGGACGACGGGGCACGCACCCTGGCCGGGCTGGCCCGCGACAACGCGTTCCTGGAGCAGGTCGACGCCTCGGCCTGGTACCGGCTGCACCCGCTGTTCGCCGAGGTCCTGCGCGCGCACCTGCGCCAGCGCTGCCCCGGTCTCGAACCCCGGCTGCACGGGCGGGCGGCGCGCTGGCTCGCCGGGACCGGGCGGCTCACGGAGGCCGTGCTGCAGGGCGCGGCCGCCGGGGACTGGCCGTTCGCGGCCGCGCAGCTCGTCGACAACCTGGCCCTCGGCCGTCTCCTCACCGGCATGGAGGCCGACCGGCTGGGCCGGGCGTTCGACGGGATGCCGCCGGGGACGGCGGGGGCGGCGCCCGCACTGGTCGCGGCGGCCTGCCGGACGGCCGCACAGGACCCCGCGGGGTGCGAGGACGCGCTGCGGCGGGCCGACGCCGCCCTGACGGACTCCTCCGGCCCCGCGGCGCGGCTCGGCCGGGCCTTCCTCGGCGTTCTCGCCGGGCGCGCGGCCGGCGACCTTGCGGCCGCCGAACGGGCGGCCGTGGACGCCGACCGGCTGCTGGGGGAGCTGCCGCCGGCCCTGCTCGCCGCGCGCCCCGAACTCCGCGCGCTGCTGTCGGCACATCTGGGCGCCGCCGAGCTCGGCGCCGGACACCTGGAGCGGGCCGGGGCCACGCTGACGGCAGCCGTGGCCGCGTGCGGGCCGCAGGGGGCGCAGCACCCGGGAACGGAGCACCCCGGTACCGAGCACCCCGGTACCGAGCACCCCGGAACCGAGCACCCGCTGTGCGAGGCGCTCGGCTCGCTGGCCCTGGTCGAACTGCTACGGGGCCGGTTGCGGCGGGCTGCCGAGCACGCCCGCGCCTGCCTCGCCGTCGCCGAGCGGTCCGCCCTTCCGCCGGAGCGGCGGGCCGGCGTCGACCACCTCGTCCTCGCGGGTGTGGCCGTCGAGCAGGACGACCTGCCGGCCGCGCGCCACCACCTCGACCTGGCGGCCGCGGCGACGGGCGTGCGCCCGGACCCCGCGACCGCCGCCCGCGCCGCCGTCATCGGCGCCCGGATCGCGCTGGCGGAGGGCGACGCGGACGCGGCCCTCGCCGCACTGCACGCGGTGGCCGTCGCACGCCTGTCCGACCGGGTGGCGGCGGAGCTGGCCGTGGCCGAGTCGGCCGTGCACCTGGGGCGGGGCGACGCCGAGGCGGCCCTCAAGGTCCTGGACGCCGCGGCCGCGGACGGGCCCGAGCGCGCGGTGGCCCGGGCGCGCGCCCTGCTGGCGCTCGGCCGCGGGGCGTGCGCGGCGCAGGCACTGGAAGCCGTACCGGCGGCCGGGGACGACGGCGACGCGCCCGCGACGACGGTACGGGCCCACGCGAGCCTGCTCCGCGCGCAACTGGCCGAGGAGGACGGCGACGCCGAGGAGGCGCGGCGGCGGCTGGCCGAGGCGCTGGCGCTCGCCCGCCCCGAGGAGCTGCGCCGGATGTTCGTCGAGACCGGGCCCTGGATGCGCCGGGTCCTGGACCGGGACCCGGCATCGGCCCGCCTGCACGGCTGGCTGACCCCCGGCGCCCCGGTCCGAACGGCGCGCGCGGCGCGGGCCGACGGGCGGCCGCCGGTGGTGGAGCCGCTGAGTGCGCGCGAGGTCGAGGTGCTGCGCAAGGCCGCGGAGATGCTGTCCACCGAGGAGATGGCGGCCGAGCTGTTCGTCTCGGCCAACACGGTCAAGACCCACCTGAAGAGCATCTACCGCAAGCTCTGCGTCACCCGGCGCAGCGACGCCGTCCACCGGGCGCAGGACCTCGGGATGCTCTGAACCGCGCGCACGGGCGGAAGGCGGGTGGGAGCGTTCTTTCGCCCGTACCGGGCGATGCCGGGCGTCCGGCGGGGACCGACGATGGCGGGTGAAGGCAGCAAGCGGGCCGGGCCCCTTAGCAGCCCGGGCACCCGACGCCTTCGTTCCGAGAGGAGTGAGGGCCCTCATGCGCTACGAATTCCGCATCGCGGGGATCGTGCCGGACACGCTCGCCGCCGGCTTTCCCGAGCTCGACCGGATCCCCGTACCGGAGCAGACGCTCCTGTTCGGCAGCGTGACGGACGAGGCCCACCTGTACGGCCTCCTCACGCGCTTCCAGTCCCTGGGCCTGCGGGTACTGGAAATGCGCCGGCTGCCCGCATGAGGCCGCGACCCGGGTGCGGGCCGGGCCGTACGAAGACCACCCGCTCCGGGTGATCACAGGGACCGGGCCGCCGGACGACACTGCGATGCGGGCGCCGAAGCCTGTGACCGACGAGCCGGAGCAGGACGGTCCTGCGCTGTACCGCCAACTGTGAGGTGAATTCCATGGGCCAGCCGACACCGACCGGGGGAAACTGGAACACCGGCCCTGCGCCGGGCAACACCCCGAGGGTCTCGGGCGACGACAGCGGGAGCACGGGGAACGTGGGCACGATGTTCGCCGCGGTCCTCCTCCTGGTGGTCGGGTGCCTCGCGATCTTCCAGGGCATCGCGGCCATCGCCAAGGACGACGTCTACGCCCGGATCGGAAGCTACGTCTTCGAATTCGACCTGACGGCGTGGGGATGGATCCATCTCATCGTCGGAATCATCGTCGTCCTGACCGGAGTGGGCCTGTTCGCCGGATCGAACGTGGCGAGGGGCGCGGGTATCGCACTCGCCGCGATCAGCGTGATCCTCAACTTCATGTGGCTGCCGTACCAGCCCTGGTGGTCGATCATCATCATCGCGATCGACGTGTGGATCATCTGGGCGCTGTGCACGAGCTGGACGCCCTCCACCGCAGACTGACGCGGGGCAGCGGCCGCGGCACCCGACCCGGCAACGGGTCGGGTGCCGCGGCGCGTCCGATCACCGCCCGGTGCCGGTGCCGGGACCGGTGCCGAGACCGGGACCGCCGGCTCCGGGGCGGGACCTGAATGCTGGCGCTCCTCAACGCCTGCCGCTAGGCTGCGTGTTGCTCATTCGAGAGCCACAAGCACTGGCGACGTGTCCGATGGGGGACAGTGCTTCCATCTCGAGAGGCAATGAGCACGATGAGTCTCTGATCGTCGCAGAGCCTCAGCAGGCCATCCGCAAGCGGTGGTCGAGCTGAGGCTGCCCGCCGACTGGTCGATCACCTTCGTGAAGGGATCGACCGGTGAGGCTCACTTTTCCCGTTCAGGTGCTTCTCGCACTGCTGTCCTTCGTATCGTCGCTGCTGGTAGCGGTCGTGGCGGGAGTGCTTTCGCACGAGGCCGGGGCGCCGGCGGCCGGTGCGGTGCTGTACGGCGGCGGCGCGTTCATGGGCTGGATGACACTCTGCATCGCCGTACTGACGGCACTCGGCCTGCTCGGGCAGCACGGCCGCCCCCGTGAATGAGGGCCACCCGGAAAGATCCGAAAGAGACGGCCTAGTCCTGGATCAGGGCGTGCAGGTGCTGGTCGTGCCAGCCGTCGGCGTGCAGCAGGGCGCTGCGCATGGTGCCTTCGAGGGCGTACCCGGCCTTGTCGGCGACCCGGCAGGAGGCGGTGTTGGTCACCGCGTGGCACAACCGCAGGCGGTGCAGGCCGAGATCGTCGAGCGCCCACCGGGTGACCCGCTCGGTCGCCCCGAGGGCAACGCCCGCGCCGCGGGCCGCGGGCAGCAGCCAGTAGACGATCTCGGCGCTGCCTCCGGCCAGGTCGATGTCGCCCCAGCCGATCAGGCCCGCCGCCTCGCCGCCCGGCCGGGCGATGGCCCACATCGCGCTGAGCTCGGCCCGCCACCGGTGCTGCATGCGCTCGATCCGCTCGGCCGCTTCGGCCGCCGAGTTCACCACCAGGCGGTTCCACAGCCGGATCGCCGGGTCCTGGCTCGCGGCCAGCAGGGCGCCGGCGTCGCCGGGCTGCCAGGGGCGCAGCTCCCATCCGCCGGGCAGTGCGAGTACGGGCTGTTCCGCCCCGGCCATGCGGCCTGCGGGAACGACGGGCGGTATCGGCGCGGGAGTGATCATCTCGGCATCGTGCCACACCCCCGCTCACCCTGCGCCCCGACCCGGCCGCGCACCGGCACTATCCGTGGACCGGGAAGGACGCCTGGTGGGCGAGCCGGCCGTCGGCCCCGCCGCCGATCCGCGCGAGCAGATCGTCGAGCGCGAGGTACGCCTCCCAGCTTTTCGCGCCCGTGGCTTGCGCCAGGCGCGAGCTCAGCAGGTCCTCCAGCTCCGGGACGCGTTTGTTCTTCCAGACCTTGTCGGCCGTGCTCACCAGCAGCTCTTCGAGCGTCGTACCGGGAGCCGACCACGAGCCGTGGGTCCCGGCGAAGCGGGCCAGGTCCGGAACGAACCCGTGGGCCAGCAGCAACTCCCGGCCCGCCTCCTCGTGCAGGGACCCGGGCTCCGACAACTCGGCGGTGTGCACGGTCTTGCCGATGTCGTGGGTCGCCGCACCGAAGAGAACGGCCTCGCGGTCGACGACGATCTCCGGATGCCGGTGCTCCAGCCACTCGACCAGCTGCACCGCCACGTCATGAACGGACCGCAGGTGGGCGGCCAGTCGTGGCGGTGCGTCGAGGGATTCGAGGAGTTCCACCACCGGCGGCGGGAGCGGCCGCAGCGGTGGATCGGCCGGAGCGTGCAGGGCCCGGGACAGGGCGTTCGACGGGGTCACCGGTTCAGACTACCGAGGTGGGGTGACCAGGCCCCGGGGTCAGGACCAGCCCAGCTCCGTATAGCGGCGGCCGCCGCGAATGCCCTCGATCGCCGCCCTGGCGTACGGCACGATCGGCTGCGGCAATGCGTCCGCCGGCCACCAGGCCCAGCCGACGCACTTGTCCGGCTCGCGGACCTCCGCCGTTCCCTCCCATCGGTGTGCGCGGAAGACCAGTTGCATGCGCGGCCGGGAGCCCGGCGGGTCCACCACGTGCACGGTGTGCACGAGTTCGAGGTCCGCCGCCGCGATCCGCAGACCTGCCTCCTCCCGGGCTTCGCGGATCAGGCAGGCGATGGCGGACTCCCGCTCGCAGTGCCCGGCGAGGAAGTGGTGGTGCGACGCGCCGAAGGGCGAGTCGGGATGCCGGAGCCCGAGCAGGACCCGGCCCTCGCGTTCCAGGTAGAGGTGGACCCCGATGACATTGGGGCAGGCCCGGCTGCCGGCGACCGCGGCGGGCGCCGATGTCCCGGCCCGGTGCAGGTCGATGACCTCTTGCGTCCACGAACACATCGTCAGGTGCGCGGTCGTTGCCGCGTCGAACCAGCGCAGCATGATCCCTTCGCCGAGCGGGAGGCCGTCGGCGTCGCCGTCCCAGGCGCCGAGGTACACCTGGATCTGCCCCTTCTCCCTCCCGTCGGGACTGGTGCAGTCGACCACGGTGAACGGCTCCAGCGGCACCGTCAGGCCCGTCTCCTCCTTCAGCTCCCGCACGATCGCCTCGTGCGCGCTCTCGTTCCCCTCGCGGCCGCCGCCCGGGATGCTCCACGTCCCCGGGTCGCAGATCTCCGGCTTGTTCGCGTCGCGCAGGTGCAGCAGGTACTGGCCGCGCGGGTTGACCAGCAGTGCGGCGGTGCCCTTCGGTTCGGTGGAATCGGTGGAATCGGTGGAATTGATGGACATGGGCGGGCTCCCCCTCGTCGCGGCTTGCATACGGGCACATCACGGATATGCATGCCCAAAGAACGCGGTTCTCGCGACCTTGACGGCCGGGATACGGCTTCGTAGGGTCGGCGCGCCCCACACGGCCTGCCCCGCCCCGCGCTGCCGCCCGCTGCCCGCCGCCCGCCGCCGCAAGGAGGAGCCCCCGGATGTCCCTTCGCCGCCCGCGGATCCTGCTCGCGATGTCGCCGGAGCTGCGGCCCCGGCTGCTGGACGCCGCCACCGCCCGTCGACTGTGCGAAGTGGCTTCGCTCGACACGGAGTTGGTCCTCGACGATTTCGAGCGGCCGGGGGGAGCGGTGGTTACCGCCCTGGCGGAGGCTGAGGTTCTGCTCACCTGCTGGGGCGCGCCGGCCGTCGACGCCCGGGTGCTCGCCGCCGCGCCCCGGCTTCGGGCCGTCGTCCATGCCGCCGGATCCGTCAAGCAGCTGATCACCGCTGCCTGTTGGGAGCGCGGCATCGTCGTCTCCTCCGCCGCGGCGGCCAACTCCGCGCCCGTGGCCGAGTACACCGTGGCCATGGTCCTGCTCTCCAACAAGCGGGTGATGCAACTGCGCGAGGAGTACCGCGGCGTGCGCGGCCGCCCGCACGACTGGCACCTGCGCTACGCGCACGCGGGGAACTACCGCCGCACCGTCGGTGTCGTCGGCGCGTCCCGGATCGGCCGCCGGGTGATCGAGCTCCTGCGCCCGTACGATCTCGAACCCGTCCTTTACGACCCGTACGTGAGCGCGGAGGAGGCCGCGGGCCTCGGCGTCCGCGCCGTCGGGCTCGACGAGCTCTGCCGGGTGTCCGACGTCGTCAGCCTCCACGCGCCGGAGCTGCCCCGGACCCGGTCGATGATCGACCGCCGGCGGCTGGGGCTGATGCGCGACGGCGCCACGCTCATCAACACGGCCCGCGGCTCCCTCGTGGACACGGCCGCGCTCACGGACGAGGTGGCCTCCGGCCGGTTGCACGCCGTCATCGACGTCACGGAGCCGGAGGTGCTGCCCGCCGGATCCCCGCTGTACGACCTGCCGAACGTACTGCTCACCCCGCACATCGCGGGCTCCCTCGGCAACGAACTCCGCCGGCTGGCCGATTCCGCGATCCAGGAGATCGCCCGCTACGCCGCCGGCCTGCCCTTCGCGCACCCGGTGCACCGCGAGGACCTCGACCGGACCGCCTGAACGACGCAGTACCGGTCCCGGGGACGGACCGGTCGAACGGGCTGACGCGGATACGTCCATACGGAGCCCGCCGGGCCACCTCTTCGAGCGAACCGGGCGGCTCGACCCAGGCCGAGAGGCCGTCAGCTGCCGAAGAAAGGGCGACGGCCCCGCTCGGGGCCGTGCGGTGCTCCGGCATCGCTGTGCGGTTACAAGGAGAAGTCACGTGTCGCGTGTTCTGAAGAGTGCGGGTCTCGCTCTGGTGCTGGGCCTGGCGGTCATCGGAGGTGCGTCGTCGGCGTCGGCGGACGCCACCGCCGAGGGCATCGCGGCCGGCTCGCCCGGCGTGCTTTCGGGCAACCTGATCCAGATCCCGGTTCACGTCCCGATCAACCTGTGCGGCAACAGCATCAACGTGATCGGCGCGCTGAACCCGGCCGCCGGCAACACCTGCATCAACGCCTGAGTCTCGTGAACCGCGGCTCGTCCCGGCCGGAGGCTCGGCCGGGACGAGCCCGCACGCATCACCGTCCTCGGCGGGCAGCGTGCCGGGCGGCGAGTCGCCGGGTCGCGGCCTGTGCGCCCGATGCCATGAGCGCGGCTTCCGCGCCGAGCGCCGCCTCTCCCGCGCCGGTCAGGCGGTAGTACCGGCGGAGCCGGCCCCGATGGGCCTCCTCGCGGTCCGGCTCGATGACTCCCTCGGCCGCCAGCCGCTCCAGCACTCCGTAGAGCGTCCCGATGCGCAGCTGCACCTGCCCCTCGGACAGGGCCGCGGTCTCCTGGACGATGCCGTAGCCGTGCCGTGGGCCGCCGGCCAGAGCGGTCAGTACGTAGAAGGCCGTACGCGTCATCTCTCGCGGAGCCACGACTCCATCATATCTTGATATTCATCATATATCGGACACAATTCGGTAGGCTGGCCGACCGGTCAAGCTGCCTGCGCCTGCAGAGCCGGGTACCAGACGGCCTGTACCGACTTTCCGGTCCGGTGGGGCCGCACGGTCACGGACGAGGCCAGCTGCTGCACGATGCCCCAGCCGAACCCGCCCCCGTTTTCGGGGTCGCCGGGCCGCGGCGCCGGGAGCGTGCGACTGCTGTCGTGGACCTCCACAACGAGGCCCTCACGCCGGCAGGACATCCGCAGCAGCCAGGCGCCCTCCGTGTGGCGGACCGCATTGCCCAGCAGCTCGCTCACCACGAGCAGCACGTCGTTCACGTCGGCCCACGGACAGCTGGCCTGCAGGAAGCGCCGGGCGGCGCGGCGCGCCAGCGCGGTGTTCGTGCGGGAGGAGTCGAGGACGAGCATGGCAAGGGGCTCCTGCTCAGGAGGGAACGGTGGATGTCGGCCGACGGGCAGTACCACCACCTTCCCAGCCACCGGCCCGTCGGACCATCGGCATTTCGGCTGACCCCGACCCGCGTGCGAGGCTGATCCCCAAACCCGGGAGGAGACCACACAATGCACGCGCCGAGCCGGCCCGAAGACCTCGAACACCCCGAACTGCTGTGGGCCAGGGCGGTGACCATGGCCCTGGTGGACACCGCGTGTTCGACCAGTACCGAGTTCGCCCTCGACGACGACGGCCTGTGGTGCCACTCCACCGGCGCCGGCGGCTGGTGGCGCCTGACCGTACTGGACGCGGGACACGCGGTGTTCTGCGGGCAGGACCCCGACGGCAGCCACACCCACGTCGACGGCAAGCAGATCGACTTCCTCGCGGGCGGCCCCGACTGGCTGCCCTGGGAACTCCTGCGCGACGACGCCGCCGGCAACCTCTTCGGCTTCGTCTACTGGTGGGAGGGCGGCGCCTGGCACCGGATCCCCTACCCGGACGAGGTGCGGGAGGACGGACTGGACGGCGCCGCCGCCTGGGTCGGCGCGGACGAGGAGGAGTACCTCGGACTGACCGTGTCCTCGTTCGACGTTCCGGGCTCGGTGGAACGCAGCCTGACCGAAGCCGTCGCCCGGTTCGGGGCGCTCGCGCGGGAACGCAAGGCCGACGCGGCCGCCGTGGCGGCCCTGCTCGCGGCGGGCCACACCGAAGGCCGGCCGGCACCCCGGCTCGAAGCGGCCCTCGACTTCGCGGCGCGCGCCGGCATCCTCGCGTAGGTACGGCGCCGGGCTGCTGCCGTCGGGACCCGTTGCCCGGGGACGGCGGTACGAGCGCCGGCGCCGAGGGCCCACCGGACGCCCCCGGTGCCCGGCCGGGGGAGGGGCCGGGACACGGGGGGCCGGATGCCGTACGGATCCGGGCGGCAGCCCGTCGTGCGGGCGGGCCTGCCGCATGACGCCGGGGGGAACGACAGCCATGCGGCGGGGCCCGCTCCGGAAGCGCCACCGTGAGGTGCTCGCTTCCGTATTCACGCGTCTGACCCGGTTCCCGTCCCGTAAACGCCTTTTCCCGCACGGAGTTCGGAGAGTCTGAGAAGACGTCAGGCAGAACGCGCTGCGGGCGGTCGGCGGTCGGCGGTCGGCGGTCGGCGGTCGGCGGTAGGCGGTAGGCCGTCGACCGGCCGACGGCCTTCCATCGGGTCTACTGTGGCGAACATGGTCGAACACGATGTCCTCAGCGCCACCCGCGCGGCCTACGACGCCGCTGCCGCCACCTATGCGGAGCTGTTCCGCGACAGCCTGCGGGACAGCCCCCTGGACCGTGCCGTCCTGGGTGTCTTCGCCGAGGCCGTACGCACCGGTGGGGGCGGCCGGGTCGCGGACCTGGGGTGCGGGCCCGGCCATATCACCGCCCATCTGGACGGGCTGGGGCTGGCGGCGTACGGAGTCGACGTCTCTCCCACGATGATCGAGCTGGCTCGACAGGCCTATCCGGGCCTGCAGTTCGACGTGGGCTCCATGGCCGCGTTGAACATCGACGACGGCGGGCTCGGCGGCGTGCTGTCACGCTGGTCCATCATCCACACTCCACCGGAGGAACTCCCCGCCGTCCTCGCCGAGTTCCATCGTGTGCTGGCGCCCGGCGGCCACCTTCTGATCGGCTTCTCGGCGAGCGAGGGCCCCACTCGCCCGACGCAGGTCTACGATCACGCGGTCGCACCCGCCTATCGATGGGCGCCCGACCACCTCGCCGCGATGCTGCGCGCATGCGGGTTGGCCGAGGTGGCCCGGACGATTCGCGCGCCGCAGCCCACCGACCGACGGCAGTTCCAGGAAGTCCAGCTGCTCGCACGCAAAACCCCGGGACAGCCCACCTGAGCCCCCGCCGCGTCCTACTTCTCCTCCGGCTCCCAGGCGCGGAGCAGGTCGAGCAGCCCTGCGTCCCCGTCGACGTGCAACGAGTCGGCCCGGATACGGTCGTACAAGTAGAGGACCAACTCACTGGCCGTGCCGTGGACGGAGGCGCCGGCCGCGTCCGAGGCCTCGCCGGTCGCGGCAGTGGGCGCGGGGATGCGGGTGGAGCGTGCGCCGTCGCCGTCGACCGTGAGACGCCAGGAGCGGCCCTCGGAGGCGTGGAAGTCGAAGGCCGTGGGCTTGTGCGGCCAGGCACTCGGCGTTCCGCAGACGGTGAACAGGAACTCCTCCACACCGTCGAGTGCCAGCTCGACCGGCAGCGGCTGCGGGGCGCCCCCGGTGAGCCGGACGTCGTACGTGTGCACCGCGGTCTCCTGGGCCCGGTGCCGGGCGACAGCGCCGGAGGTCTGCGGTGACTGCGACGCAGGCCACCACGTCCAGCAACCGCCCTCCGAGCCTGCCTCGCGCAGGGCGCTCAGCAGAAGCTGCGTGGACGCGGCCAGCCAGGCCAGCAGGGCCTCACGCTCCCGCGGCACTTCCAGAGCGGCGCGCGCAGCGGCGGCCTCGGCCGGGGGAGCGTCGGCAGGCCCCGCGCCGACGATGGCGGCCCAGAAACGGTCTCCCCCACCCAGGTGCTTCACCAGATCGAACAGCGTCCACTCGGGGCAGGTCGGTACCTGTGCGTCGAGACTGGGCGCGGCGGCGACCGCGGCGCGGAAGGCGATCGACCGTTCATCGATCAGTCGCAGCAGGTCGGGGAACTCAAGATTCTTTTCCACGCCGGATGTCTATCACCATCTTCCGATCATCGGACAGTGATTTTGGCGGTGGGTCGGCCGTCGTGCCCGTGGCCGCTCCGGCTTCGCCGCGCGGCCGGCACCTCGGCGACGCGACGTCCACCCGGTACGCGCGGCCGTGCTGACGCTCTGTGTGATCGACCGCAGGCAAATGCCCCACCGCTCGCCCGAAGCACGGGCATTGGCGCATGCGGCCCGGGGACCCGGGTAGGCGAGGCGCACGTTCACCGAGCGAAGAAGGTGCCATGAGCCCCGATCGACGACCCGACCTGCCGGCCCCCGTCCCGGAGAGCGAGGACCCGGTCACCCCCGACCTGCCCCCGATCGGCGACGGCGCGCCCGATCTGCCCGGGAGCGGCGGCCCGGACGACGCGGACTCCGAAAGCCCCCGCCGGGCGCAGGACGCACCGGAGTCCGCGGATCCGGACGACGACGCCGCCGAGGGCTCGTCCGAGCCCCCGGACTGAGCGGGGCCGTACCGCCGTGAGGTGGGGGTGGCAGGCGGGTTCACCCGGCAGGACGGCCGCGGTTGTCAGCCGACCCGGCCTTCGAGGCCCTTGATCTCCTTGGGGTCGCGGATCATGAGGGGGAGGGTGCCGTCGTCGACGAGGGAGGTGGCGCGATCGATGATCGACTGGTTCGAGGTGTGGAGGTGGAAGCCGAATTTGCCCCACGCGAAGACGCCCGCCGAGTGGACGTGGACCTGGTAGGGAACGGGTGCGAGGCCGCGTCGCAGGAGTTCGCAGTTGAGGGCCTCCTGACCCTCGTTCGCCGCGAACTGGCTCGTGCGGACCCAGCCGATCGGCCGGTCGTTGGGGCCGGGCTGCGGGGCGGCGGCGGTGCTCAGGGAGTCCAGCTGGTCCCGGATCGAGGGGAAGTGGCGGAGCGTCACCGCTTCCGGCAGGGCCGTGTCGAGGCGGGTGGTGAGCTTGTCGAAGTGGTCGGCCCCGAAGAGGAACACGATCGACCGGCCCTTCTGCCCGGCGGGCAGCCGGTTCAGGTGCTCGACGAGCTGCGCAATCACCGTGTCGTCGCGCTTGGTGTCGCCGGAGGCCAGGCCTGCGGTGGATTCCACCACCATGTTGGGCGCGGGCGGGATGGGGCTGATGTCCCGTTCGAGGACGAGCGTGACCTTGGGGTGCGAGGACAGCCGCCGGACGATCTCGTCGCGCCGGTCACTGTCGTACCGCGTGTTGTGGTGGGTCTCCGTCACGAACACCACGAGCCGCTCACCGGCGGGTGCACCGTGCAGGGCGAGCGCGCTCACGTCCTCGATGTCCACCTGGATGATCCAGTTGGTGGGGTGGTCGATCCTCTGCTGGATGGGCATGCCCCTGGGCTCCTGTTCCTCGGATCCGGTGCGTTGCACATGACGCGCCGGGGCCGAGCGGCGCCGCCCCCGTACCCGCCGCCCTCACTGTGCTCCGGCCGGGCCCGTCGTACAAGTGCGGCCGGGGCGGCGGCAGTTGCGCGGAGGGGGCGTGCGGGAACCAAACGATCGGTCGGCAGGGCGAGACGCGCCGCCCTCATGCCCCCGCGCGATCGGACTGGCTCCGCAGGACACAGAACTCGTTGCCCTCGGGGTCGGCGAGGACCGCCCAGCCGGCGCCGCCGGGTTCCCGCCGATCGGCGACCAGGGTGGCTCCGAGACGCAGCAGCCGTTCGACCTCCTCCTCGCGCGAGGTCGTCGGACGCAGGCACAAGTGGATCCGGTTCTTCACGGTCTTCGGCTCCGGCACTTGGTTGAAGTACAGCAGCGGGCCCTCGGGAAGCATCACCTGGGTCTCCCGGTCGCCCGGGCGGGACTCCGGATGAAGCGGGCAACCGGTCGCTTCGCTCCAGAAGCGGGCCAGCCCATAGGCATCCGAACAGTCGATCGCTACGTTCTGCACCACCGAAACCATGCGGCCCAGCCTGCCCCAGCCCCCGCTCGTTGCACCACCGGAAATTCCCTCCGGCCCCCTCCGGCCCCCACCGGCGCGCCCGGCGTGCCGGTGGGGGCCGGGGTGCGGCTACTTGAGCGCCGAGAACGCCCTGGTGAAGGCCAAGGGCTGCTGGAGGATCGAACTGCACGTCGCGTCGGCGTGGTTGACGGCGCCCGCCGCGCACTGCTTGTCGCGCGTGGAGGACCACATGGCCAGTCGGCCGATCCCCTTCGACGCCGCGAACTCCACGAGCTGCGTCGCGTCCGCCACCGTGAAGATCTCGCTCGTGACATCGTTCACACCGATCATCGGTGTGACGGCCACGGCCTTCCACGCCGCCGCGTCGGAGAGCCCGAGCACGCCCTTGATCTGCGCCTGCGTGGCCGTCGCCGCCTGGACGGCGTACTGGCCCATGTCCCCGCTGTACGCCGGGCCGTAGTCCATCGCCATGATGTTGACGGCGTCGACCCGTACGCCGTTCTTCTTGGCGTCGGCCAGCAGCGCCACGCCCGGCTGGGTGAGGCCCTCGGGCATCACGGGCAGGGTGAAGGCGACGTCCAGGCCCGGGTGGGACTTCTGGAGCCGGGCGATGGCCTGTGCGCGGCGGGCGTTGGCCGCGGTGTCCGGCAGGGCGGCGCCCTCGATGTCGAAGTCGACCTTCGTGAGCCGGTACTGGTCGACGACCTTGCCGTACGCGGCGGCGAGCTCGTCCACGGTGGCGCAGTTCAGGGCCAGTTCGTGTCCGGCGGCCCCGCCGAACGACACCCGCACGTCGCCGCCCTTGGCGCGCAGCGCACCGATCTGGGCGGCGACCTTGTCGCTCGCGAGGTCGGTCACGCCGCCCCACAGCGGTGCGCAGCTGCCGCCGGAGGTGATGAAGGCGAGGTGGAACTCCTTCACGCCGGTCTTCGTCGCGGTGTCGAGCAGGTCGTACGCGGGGTACAGCGAGGTGTCCACGTACGGGGCGAAGCGCGCGCCTCCGCCCCCGGGAGCGGGGGTGGGGACCGTGGCCGTGGGGGAGGGCGACGTGGTGCCGGTGGGCGCGGCCGACGTCACGGGCGCGGTCGGCGCCGGGCTCGCGGTGACGGTGGGCCGGGCGGTGGGGCGCCCACTGGGCTGAGCGGTGGCGCCCTGGTCGACCGAGCACTTCACCCCGTCGATCAGGCACCCGGTCGGGTCGCCGAGCGTACCGGTGCCACTTGCGACGAAGCCGACGGTGACGGAAGCCCCGGCGGCCAGCTGCGCGTTCCAGGCGGCGGGCTTGACGGTGACGCGACGCCCGGAAACCGTGTGGGTGCCGTTCCAGAGAGAGTCGATCTTCGTGCCGGCCGGCAGGTCGAACTGGAGGGTCCAGTCCGACCGGGCCTGCCCCGTGCTGTTGGTGATGACGTACTGGCCGGTGTAACCGCCGCTCCACGAGCTGGACTTCGTGTACACGGCGCCGACGGAGGTCGCCTGGGCGGTTCCGGTGAGGGCGAAGGCCGCTCCACCGATCACCGCCGCGGCCACGATCGCGCCCGTGACCTTCGCCGTACGACTCGTCCTGCGCCGGTGCCCGACTGTGCTGCCCATCGCGTGCCTGCCTCTGTGTTACTGGGGAGTTGGGGATCCGGCAGCACGGTATCCGCACCGAAACGGACATTCGTTCGTTTCGGTGCGCCCCCAATGAGTCTTAGGTTCCGCTTAAGGCAGGGGTAAGCAGGGGCTGAGGAAGCGGCGTTGCGGACCCCCGGCTCTCAGCCGTGCGCGGCGTCGATGACGCAGAAGCGGTTGCCCTCGGGGTCGGCCAGCACCACGAAGTCGGGGTCCTGCGGATACGAGTCCCAGTCGACGTGGCGCGCACCGAGCGCCACCAGCCGCGCCACCTCGGCCTCCTGCTCGGCCGCGTCCGCCGCGTACAGGTCGAGGTGAACGCGCGGACGCTCCTGTACGGGCGTGACGCTGCGGCCGAGCGCCAGACCCGGGCCGGCCCCGTCCGCCGGGACCAGGACGGTCCAGTCCTCGTCCACCTCCCCGTCCCGCGGTACGTACCCGAGCGCCCGGCTCCAGAAGTCCGCGGCCCGCCGTACGTCCTCGGCACCCATGACGATCGTTCCTATGGTCAGCATGATCCGATTCTGGCAAACCCCCGGCCCCGGCCGCGGCTACGGACGCACGGGTCGCTCGATCGCCACCATCGCCGCGTCGTCGTCCAGGGTGTTGCCGGCCGCGTGCGCGAGCAGGTCCGCGCACACCCGGTCCAGCAGCGCCTGCGGAGGCAGGCCCGACCACGCGCTCACCCGCTCCGCCAGCGGGTAGAAGGCGCCCGCCCCGTCGCGCGCCTCCAGGACACCGTCCGTGTACAGCAGCAGGAGGTCACCCTCGGCGAACGCGAAGGTCTGCGCGGTGACGGCCGAGGTCACGAGCCCGGCGAGGCCCAGCGGCGGCGACGGCCGGGACACCTCCAGCCGGACGGCGCCGCCGGACCGCCGCACGAGCAGCGGCGGGGGATGGCCGCAGCTGACGAGGTGCACGACCGGCTCGGTGTCGGGGATCTCCAGCACGGCCGCGGTCACGAAGCTTTCGCCCTGGTCCCCGGCGCCGTCCAGGTCCGTGGTGACCGCCGCCTCCAGGTAGTTCACCAGACCCGGCAGCCCGGCCTCCTGGTGCGCGGAGGCCCGGAAGGCGCCGAGTACGAGCGCCGCGTCCCCGACCGCCTCCAGCCCCTTGCCCCGGACGTCACCGATGATCAGCCGGGTGCCCCTGCCCGCGCCCCCGCCCGTACTCCTGCCCGGCCCCGTGCGTGCGGCGGCGTACAGGTCGCCGCCGATCTGGGCCTCGGCCGCGGCGGCCAGGTACACGGAGGCGACGCGCAGCGGTCCGATCCGGTCGGGCAGCGGCCGCAGGACCACCTCCTGGGCGGTCTCCGCCACCGAGCGCAGCTGGATCACTTTCTTCTCGTGCACCTCGCGCAGGTGGGCGAAGAAGGTCACGAACACCGAGATCATCACGAGCGCGATGATCTGGAAGGTGTGGTTCAGGTCGGTCAGGCTGGTGCGCGCCATCGCGACCACCACCTGCGCCAGTACGGCGACCAGCCCGACGAAGCCCGTCATCCACGGCCCCGCGAACGAAGCGGTCACGGCCGGAGCGGCGACGAGGAACGGCCCGAGGTGCACGTCGGGAGGAGCGAGCACGTCGACCAGGGTCACGACGGCGATCAGCGCGAACGGGACCGCCAGCTGTGCGTGGCTCACCTTCGAGGACCGGCGGTGAGGTGGGTGCGACGGCCGGAGTTCCATCCCTCCTGCATACACCGCGCGGCGATCCGGAGCCCGAAGCCAGGCCGTCGGCACCCTGCCGTTGTCGGCCCGGGCGCCCGTTACGGACGGCGGCGGGGCTTGCCGCCCTTGGCGCCCTTGGGGGCGCCGGAACCACCGCGGGCGTTCTTGCCCGCCGGCTTTCCGGACGTCGACCTGCCGGATCCCGCTCTGCCGGATCCCGCCTTGCCGCCCGCTCCCGCACCCGTTTCGGGGCGCTTGCGCTTCGCCTTCGGCTGCGGCGGGGTCGGTGCGCGGCCCCGCGTGCTGTTCACGGTCCGGCCGCGAACGATCCCGATGAACTCCTCCACCAGGTCGGTGGTCTCCTCCTGCGGCCACGACAGCGCGACCCGCGAGGCGGGCGCGTCCGCGACGGGCCGGTACGTCAGGTCCTTGCGGTGGTGCAGACGGGCGAGCGACTGCGGGACGACCAGCACGCCCACCCCGGCGGCCACCAGCTCGATCGCGTCCGCCGTCGTCGCGGGACGCTCGATCGCCGGCTTGCCCGGCAGCTGCTCCCACTCCAGGGTGTCGTCGAGGGGATGGAACACGATCTCGTCGGCGAGATCCTCGAGGGACACCTCTTCCGCCGCGGCCACGAGGTGGTCCTTGGGGACCACCACCACCGTGGTCTCGGTGTAGAGGGGGATCGCGCTGAGGTCCGTACGGTCCACCGGCAGCCGCACGAATCCGGCGTCGGCACCGCCCGCCCGCAGTACGCCGAACGCCTCGGTCGGGGACACCGCGACCAGGGTCAGCGGGACGTCGGGCAGCCGCTCGTTCCAGATACGCACCCACTTGCTGGGTGTCACCCCGGGGACATAAGCGAGCCGGAACGAATGGGGTACTTCCGAGCCTGTCACCCCGCAAGGTTACCGGTCGTGGTCGGAGGTAGCGCACACGCTCGATACTCTTGACACCATGACGTCGCACCAGAACACCCAGACGATGAAGCCCGCGACCGCGGCGAAGAAGCTGGGCGTGTACCTCGAGGCCACCCCCGCAGAGTTCCAGGAGGGTGTCGTCTCGCGCAGCGAATTGAGTGCGCTCCAGGCCGATCCGCCCCAGTGGCTGAAGGATCTGCGCGCCAACGGTCCGCACCCCCGACCGGTGGTGGCGGCCAAGCTCGGCGTGTCCATCGCGGGCCTCGCCCGCGGCGGGGTCACCGAGCCCCTCACCACGGAGCAGATCGAAGCGCTCAAGCAGGAGGCCCCCGAGTGGCTGACGCGTGAGCGCACCACCCAGGCCGAGGTCCGCAAGGAGACCGTCCGCATCAAGGAGAAGAACGCGGAGCGGGCCGAGAAGGCCCGTGGACAGCAGGCCTGACCTGCGGCTTCCACCTCCCGCCAGGCCCGGTTTCCCGATGGGGAGCCGGGCCTGACGCCGTTCCCGCGCCGGTGCGCCGTGCGGGCTGCGCCAATGCCCCGCGCCCGATGCCCCGTGCGCCCGATGGCTCGCGCCCGATGCACGCTGCGACCGATGGCCCGTGCGACCGGTGGCCCGCCGGGTCAGTCGGCGTTCCCGCCGTCCGTCCGGAGCAGCCGCACCGCCCGGTCGAGCCGGGCCCGCCTGGCCTGCGGCGTGAGCGCCTGGAGCAACGGCAGGATCACCTGGTAGCGCCCGGTCCGATCGAGCGCCTCGAACGCCTCCCGGGCCTCCGGGTGCGCATCGAAGGCCGCCGCGAGATCGGGCGGCACCGCCGCGGTCCGCTGCGATTCGTAGGCGTGTGTCCACCGCCCGTCCGCCTGCGCCCTGCGCACCTCGGCGAGCCCGGGCTCGCGCATGCGCCCCGCGGCCGTCAGCTCCGCGACCTTGTCCACGTTCACCTGTGACCACAGGCTCTTGGGCCGGCGCGGCACGTACTTCTGCAGGTAGTACCGCTCGTCCAGGGCGCGCCGCTGTCCGGAGATCCACCCGTAGCACAGCCCGATGTCGACCAGCTCGTCATCGGTGACCGACGCGATGCCCGACTTCTTCTTGGCCAGCTTGATCCACACGCCCTCGTGGCGCGTGTGGTGCTCGGCCAGCCAGCTCTCGAACGCCTCGGCGTCCGCGAAGCCGATGATCTCCACCCCGCCCAGTTCCTCCATACGCGCACGCTACCGCCCGCCGGCCGGGGCGTACTCGGCCGACACGGCCCGGGAAGGGGCCCGGAGTTCACCCGGCGCCCCTCCAACGTGGGCCATCGGCAGCCGAGTTCGAGGGCGCCACCGTCCCGTGTTCGGGACCGTACGCCCGCCCCCGCGGCGGAAGGCGCGGGGGCGGGCGGTTCCGCGGGTGTGCGGGCCGGGGGTGTCGGCACCCATCACCTTCGAGGGTGACTGCCACGTCCACGGGCGCTGCCGAACCGATTCCTCAGGCGGTCACGGTCTCCGGGCGGCTCTCGTCCCGGCGCCCGGGGGAGGCGGCGGAGCGCGAGGAGAACAGCCCGTCCACGGCAAGGGCGCCGGGGCCGGTGAAGACCAGCAGGAGGAAGGCCCAGCAGAACATCGCCGAGGCCTCGCCACCGTTCTGGAGCGGCCACAGGGCTCCGGGCTGGTGCACGGTGAAGTACGCGTACGCCATGGAACCGGAGGCGACGAAGGCGGCCGCCCGCGTGCCGAGGCCCAGCAGGATCAGGGCGCCGGCGACGAGCTGGATGGCGGCGGCGTACCAGCCGGGCCAGGTGCCGGCCGCGACGGTGCCACCGCCGTGCGCACCGCCGAGGACACCGAAGAGGGACGCGGCTCCGTGCGAGGCGAACAGCAGTCCGGTGACGATCCGGAACAGGCCGACGGCGTAGGGCTGGGCATGGTCGAGACGTGCGTTCATGGGGGGAGGCTCCTTCGGTTGGGGACGGGTCCCGAAGTCGTGCCGAGGCCCTCAGCGAGGGCGAGCCATAGGTTAGGTAGCCCTAATCGGACTGACAAGTGCGACTTCAGGCCACCCGCCCGCCCGCTCACCCACTCGCCCGCCCAGCCCCCACCCGTCGAGGGGGCCGTGCCGAGGGCGCGCGCGGAGCCCGGCCGTGCAGTTCGCGCGCCGGTCGGCCCAGTCCGCTGGCGTCCCGCGGACCGGTGGGGTCCGCTGGAGGCGTGAGCATCCTTCCCGGCCGTGACTGGTGGACCGGACTCCCGCCCGCGGCGGGAGCCGCCGTCATGGCGACCGGCATCATCTCCGTGGGCCTGCACCTGACCGGGTACGAGTCGGTGTCACTGGTCGCGCTGGTCGTCGCCGGGGTGCTGTGGCTCGTACTCGCCGCCGACTTCACCTCCCGGCTGCTGAGCGACCGCGGGCGGTTCCGCGCCGAGGCCGACACCCCGGCCGCGCTGACGGCCGTCGCCGCCACCACCGTCATCGGGACCCGGCTCTCGCAGCAGGGCTGGCAGACGGTGGCCGCCGTGCTGCTCGCCGTGGCCGCGCTCCTGTGGCCCGGCCTGCTGTTCAACGTCGTGGGGCACTGGCGGCGGCGCATGCCGGGAGGCGCCTTCCTCGGCTGCGTGGCCACCCAGGGGCTCTCCGTCCTCGCCGCGACCCTCGCCGCCGTCGACCAGCAGGACTGGCTGGCCATGGCTGCGCTGGCCACCTTCTGCCTCGGCCTGCTGCTCTACCTGGCGGCCCTCTTCCACTTCGACCTGCGCGAGGTGGTGGGCGGGGCGGGCGACCACTGGGTGGCGGGCGGTGCGCTCTCCATCTCCGCCCTGGCCGGATCCAAGCTCACGGCATCACCCGTATGGACCGGTTCGGCGCACACCGCCCTGCGTGCTGTCACCCTGGCCCTCCTCGCCCTGTCCCTCGTCTGGTACGTCGTCCTCCTCACCGCCGAACTGCGCCACCCCCGGCCGCGCTACGACATCCGGCGCTGGGCCACCGTCTTCCCGCTCGGCATGACCGCCACCGCCTGCCTCTCGGTGGCGGAGCCGGCCGGGATCGCCTGGCTGCGCCCGCTGGGCGAGGTACTGCTCTGGATCGCCGTGGGCGCCTGGCTGCTGACCTTCGCCGCACTGGTCGCCTCGCACGTCACCGCCGGGCGCGCGGCGCCGGGCCGCTGACCGCACCCCGCGCGCCCGCTGCCCCGCGCCGTGTGGCGGGGGCTCCGACACCTCAGTAGGGTCCCGACATGGCGTACACATTCCAGGTGACCATCGACTCGGCCGACCCGCACACGCTCGCCGACTGGTGGGCGGACGCCCTCGGCTGGGAGGTGGAGCCGAGCGACGAACCGTTCATCCGCGGCCTGATCGAGGCGGGACACGCGACCGAGGACGACACCACCACCCACCGCGGCACCCTCGTCTGGAAGGTGGGCGCCGCGATCCGCCACCCGGAGGGCCTGGAGGGCGCGCCCCGCGTCCTCTTCCAGCTGGTCCCCGAACCCAAGACGGTCAAGAACCGGGTCCACCTCGACGTCCGTACGGGAACCGACGACCCGCAGGCCCTGGTCCAGCGCCTCCTCGCCAAGGGCGCCGAACACCTCCACGAGGGCCGCCAGGGCCCGAGCGTGTGGACGACACTCGCCGACCCCGAGGGCAACGAGCTCTGCGTCTCGCACTAGGGGGTGTGGCCCGCTGCCCGCAGGCCCTAACGTGGGTCCATGATCAAGATGCCTTCACGGGTCGAACTGTGCCCGCTCACCCTCGCCGACCAGGACGAATTCTGCGCACTCGTGCGGGCCAGCGCCGAGTTGCACCGGCCGTGGATGCAGCTCCCCGCGAGCGAGCCGGAGTTCGGGGACTGGATGCGCCGTTTCGACGACGGCGCCAACCAGGGTTTCCTCGTCCGCGTCCGCGAGACCGGCGCAGCCGCCGGCATGGTCAACATCAATTCGATCATCCGGGGCCGGTACCAGGGCGCGTCCCTCGGATATGCGGCCTTCGCCCCGTCCGCGGGGCACGGTTACATGACGGAGGGCCTCACCGCCACCCTCGGGTACGCCTTCACCGACCTGCGGCTCCACCGGCTGGAGGCCAACATCCAGCCGGCCAACAAGGCGTCCCTGGCCCTGGTCCGGCGGCTGGGCTTCCGCTACGAAGGGCTTTCGCCCGAGTACCTCTACATCGACGGCGGCTGGCGCGACCACGAACGCTGGGCCGTCACCGCACCGACCCCGTGGACACCCGATCCGTCCCTTCCCCCTCGGTAGCACCCGGCAGGGGGACCGCGACCGCGGCCCCGGGTGCGACGAGCGGACCGGGGGACCGGGGGACCGGCACCGCACCGGACACCGCCGGCCCCACCTACCGGCCCGATCCGAAGGAAACGGCCTAGGCTGCCCCCGTGAACGTCATCCTCTTCGGCGCGACCGGCATGCTCGGCCGGACCGTCCTGCGCGAGTGCCTGCGCGACGACTCGGTCGAGAGCGTCCTCGCCATCGGCCGCACCCCGCTCGGCGTCAGCCATCCGAAACTGCGCGAGTGCGTCCAGGGCGATCCGGCCGACCTGGTCGCCGCCGGGGTCGACCCGGCCGCGTACGACGCCTGCTTCTTCTGCCTCGGAGTCTCCTCCGTCGGCATGAAGGAGGAGGCGTACCGGCGCGTCACCCACGACCTGACGCTCGCCGTCGCCCGGCCCCTGGCCGCCGCCAATCCCGGTATGACCTTCGTCTACGTGTCCGGCGAGGGCACCGACAGCACCGAGCACGGCCGTTCCATGTGGGCCCGCGTCAAGGGGAAGACCGAGAACGACCTGCTCGAACTCCCCTTCCGCGCCTACATGTTCCGCCCCGGCATCGTCCAGCCGCTGCGCGGCGTGCCCTCCAAGGCCCGGATCTCCCGGATGGCCTACGCGGTCCTCGGCCCCCTCGTTCCGCTCGTGCGGCGGGTCGCGCCGAATCTCGTCATCACCTCCGAGGCCTTCGGCCGCGCCATGATCGCCGTCGCCACCCCCGGTACCGAGGTCCCCGGCCACATCCTGCGGCCCGCCGACATCAACCGCCTGGGTGGTGCCCCGACCAGGCATAATTGACTACCGGGCACACCCTCCCGCGCGCGAGAATGAGCCATCTCAAACCGGGAGGACCCCATGAGCCAGGAGACCCTGACTCTGCATGACCTGCTGCCCGCACAGGCGCTGGCGGACTCGATCGACGCCGGGTACGTGACCCGCAAGTCGCACCCCGAACTGCCGCTGTCCATCTACACCTACACGCGGACGGCCCAGTACGAACGCGTCTGGGACGAGGTCACCACCCGCTGCCGGGGTCTCGTCGCCGATGACAGCACCGGCGCGATCGTCGCGCTGCCGCTGCCCAAGTTCTTCAACGTCGGCGAGCACGAATCGGGTCAGCCGTACGCCCCCGCCCTCCCGGACGAGCCGTTCGAGGTGTACGACAAGGTCGACGGCAGCCTCGCCGTCGTCTTCCACTACGCGGGCCGCTGGCGGGTCGCGTCCAAGGGGTCCTTCATCAGCGCCCAGGCGACCTGGGCGCAGCGCCGGCTCGACGGCCGGGACACCGCGGCCCTGCGCCCCGGTACCACCTACCTCGCGGAGATCCTGTACCCGCAGAACCGCATCGTCGTCGACTACGGCGAGCGCCGGGACCTCGTCCTGCTCGCCGCCTTCGGCCAGGACGGCACGGAGGTGCCGCTCGCCGAGGCCGCGTCGCACTGGGAGGCGATCGGTTCCGTCGTCACGGTGTGGCCCGCCATGCCCATCGACGAGCTGATCGCGCTGACCGAGTCCAACACCCTGCCCGGCGGCGCCACCGCGACCGGCACCCAGGCGGAGGGTTTCGTGCTGCGGTTCGCCTCCGGCGTGCGCGCGAAGGCCAAGCTGTCCGAGTACGTACGCCTCCACCGGGTGCTCACCAAGGTCACCGAACGGGACATCTGGCGCGCCCACGGCATCCAGCGGTTCGCCGGCCTGCCCGCCAAGCAGGTCGCCCAGGGCCTCGGTTCGACGGTCGCGGAGATCGAGGCCTCGGGCGGCAAGCCGCTCGACGCGCTGCTCGACCAGGTGCCCGACGAGTTCGACACGTGGGTGCGCGAGGTCATCGAGCGGATCGAGGCGGAGGCCGCGCTGCGCGAGCGTGCCATCGACGAGGCGTACGCGGGACTCGCGCACCTGGGCGAGGACCGGGGCGCCTTCGCCCGCGCGGTGCAGGCACTGCCCGACCGGGAGGTCCGGGCCGCGATGTTCCTGCGCCTGGACGGCCGGTCCACGGAACTGGTCGTATGGCGCAACGTGCGGCCGGAGACGTCCGACCCCTTCACGAACGACGAGGAGAACTGACCCGTGTCCGAAGAGACACCCACCCACACGGACACGACCGAGGACGCAACCGCAAGGGGAGAAGCGACCGCGACGGCCGCTGTGGCGTCCGCGACCGGGGACGCGGACGCCGCAGCGGCCGTGGCCGCCGCCGAGGAGGCCCCGCTGCCCGTCGTCCACGTGATGACGGGCCTGCCCGCCTCCGGCAAGACCACGGCCGCGCGCGCCCTGCAGGCCGAGGCCGGAGGCCGGATGCGCCGCGTCAACCTCGACGACCTGCGCCTCATGCTCGACCTGCCGGACCCGGAACGCGGCCGCAGCTTCGCGCACGAGCAGACGGTGCTGGCCGTCCAGGACGCTGCGGTCCGCGCCGCGGTCGACGGCGGTTTCGACGTGGTCGTCGACAACACCCATCTGACCAAGCACATCCCCAAGCGGCTCAAGGCGGCCGTCGGCGGTCTCGCGACCTTTGTCGTGCACGACTTCACCGACGTCCCGCTGGAGGAATGCCTGCGCCGGGACGCCGCACGGGAGCGCCAGGTCGGCGAGGAGATCATCCGTATCCTGGCCGACAAGCACCAGAAGGCGCGCAAGGGCGGCTGGCGGCTGACGGCGGAGTGGATGAACGGCGGGGCGAGCGGCGTGGCCGCGCCGCCCGTGACCCAGTACGTGCCCGACCCGGCGCTGCCGGCGGCGGTGATGTGCGACATCGACGGCACGCTGGCGCTGACCGGCGACCGGGGCCCGTACGACTTCTCGCGCTGCGAACGCGACCTGCTCAACGAGTCGGTACGGCACGCGCTCGACGCCTTCCGGCGCGCCGACGGGGACGTGATCGTGCTGCTGTCCGGCCGCGGCGAGGAACACCGCCCGCAGACCGAGGCCTGGCTGCGGCGCCACGAGGTGCCCTACGACGAGCTGTGGATGCGCGCGGCGGGCGACACCCGCCGCGACGACGTGGTGAAGGCGGAACTCTTCGACACGCACGTGCGCCACCGGTACGCGGTCCGGATCTCGCTCGACGACCGGGACCGTGTGGTGGCGATCTGGCGCCGGATGGGCCTGCCCACCTGGCAGGTCAACTACGGCGACTTCTGAGGGGCCGGCGCCGTGGCGAGCGTGCTGATCGTGGATGCCGCGAACGTCGTCGGCTCGGTGCCGGACGGCTGGTGGCGGGACCGGCGGGGCGCGGCCGTCCGGCTGCGCGATCTGCTCGCGGGCCGGGACGGGGACGAGGAGATCATCCTCGTCGTCGAAGGAGCGGCCCGGGGCGTCGAGTCCGTCCCCGGCGTACGGGTGGACCCGGCGCCGGGGAGCGGCGACGACCGGATCGTGGAGCTGGCCGCGGCGTATGCGGAGCGCGGCTGCGTCGTGGTCACGGCCGATCGTGAACTGCGGGAACGGGTCCGGGCGTACGGCGCGGAGTGCGTGGGGCCGCGTGCCGTACGCCCGGTGGACTGACCTCCCGATCAGGTGATCAGCAGGCCTGCTGGCCTGCTGACCCGATCGGGTCAGCGGCAGTACCTCACCTCGGAGAGGTTCTTCACGTAGCGGGCGGCGACCCAGCGCTCCTTGTCGTACGCGACCTTGGGCTGGGCGTCCTGGTTCCAGTCGCTGTTCCGCTCGGCCAGGCGGTACCAGAGGCTGTTGCCGTCGACCTTGTCACCGTGCTTCTTGCAGGAGATCTCGA
Organism: Streptomyces sp. Sge12; assembly: GCF_002080455.1. NCBI lineage: Bacteria > Bacillati > Actinomycetota > Actinomycetes > Kitasatosporales > Streptomycetaceae > Streptomyces > Streptomyces sp. Sge12. The sequence continues at coordinate 628,633 of NZ_CP020555.1, read as the reverse complement.
CCCGGCTGTTCGGGTACACGTGGCCGAGGGCCTGCGCGCGGGTGCTCGGCCGGCTGCGGACCGTCAGCGGACCCTTCGACACGACCCGGCCGGTGGCGCGCTCGCCCGGGTACACGACGCCCGGCTGCGACCCGCCGACGACGATCTCACGCGGCGGCTGGTTGTCCGTCGGGCCGTCGTCCGCGACGGCGGCGCCCGCTCCGACCAGACCGAGAACCAGGCTTCCGGTGGCGAGAGCGAGGGTGGTTCTGGTGGGCTTCAGCATGAGCCGGCTCCTCTACGAAGACATCCGCCCGGCCACGACGCGCGGCGCGGGGTGGCAACCGGGTGGTCGCCAGGGACGACTATGACGAGGCCGGGCCGCACAGCCCCGGTGACGCACCGTCGTTTAACCCGATATGACCAATTTGGCCACCTGGAGTGCGCCAGAAGAGTGCGGGGGAGGGGAGAAGGGGCGTCGACCCGTTCAGGGGAGGTCGGAGCCTGTGGCGGCGCCGGCGCCCGCCAGCCGTGCTCCGGCCGCGGCTCGTACCTCGGAGGTCTCCATCGGGTCGTCGCGCAGCACGGCGATGCGTTCCACGACGTGCGGTCGATGGGGTGCCGAGGCGATGCCGAGCAACCGTGCCCGCTCCTCACAGTCCCAGAGCGACTCGGTGTACGCGTCGTCCAGCCCGGTCGGGTCGATCGCGGCAAGTGCGTGCAGGTAGTCGGCCCGTTCGTAGGAATGCGGGGTGTGCAGCCAGTAGGCCCGCAGGAGCGGAACGGCGCCGGCGGCTTCGGCTCCGAAGCGGGCCAGCCGTTTCGCCGTCTCGTCGGGGCCGCACCAGGCGCGCGCCTCCCACTGGTCGGCGAGTTCGGCCACGAGTCCCGGGAGCGCCTCGGGGCCGGGGTGGTCGGCCAGGACGTCCGTGCCCAGCCGGGCCAGCCACTCCCGCTCGTCCTCGGCCCACCCGCGGGCCGCCGGTACGGCGAGAGCTCCCAGACGGCCGACCGCCCGCCTGAGCAGGGGCAGGGGCCTGCGGCCGTCCGCGGTTCCGAGCAGGGGGACGAGCGGCACCAGCGCCTCGGCCGGTTCCCGGCCGGCCAGCGCACGCAATGCGTCGATCTTCGTGTTGAACTCCGTGCCGCCGGCGGCCAGCAGGGCGAGCAGCTCCTCGTCACCCAGCTCGCCGAGCGACGGCCGCGGCGGGAACCGGCGGCCCGGCACCTCGATCCCGAACCGGCTCCACGGCTCGAAGGACCACGGAAGCTCCTCCTCCGCGCCGATCCGGGCACGCGCGACGTCGCCCAGGTCCTCCCACCACTCGGCCGGCCAGCGGTCCGCGACCGACTCCAGTACGCGGGCCCAGCGCTCGCCCTCCCGGACGTATGCCCGAAGCCCCTCCCGGGCCTCTTCCGAACCGGCGACGGCAAGCAGTTCCAGCACGTCGACGGCCCGCGACCACTCCTCCTCGCCCCCTGCCAGCTGCTCGACGACCGGCGTCGGCGACAGCTCCAGGTCCCGGATCAGCCGTGCCTGGTAGAGGTCGCGGGTGTCGGTCTGGCCGTCCCACTTCCAGTCCCGGCGAATCCCGTCGTACACGAACGCGGCGGCCCCGTACGGATCCTGGCCCGCCCGTATCGCGCCCAGGCCGCGCCCCCGCTGCAGCAGGCCCTCGAGGCAGTCGTGGGAGGCGTAGGAAAGGGTGCCGGATGTTTCGTCGTCATGGCTCATCACCCCGCACCCTGCCGGACGGGCGAGCCGGTTGCCATGCAATATCGGGGCCCGGCCGACGCGTTGCCGGCTGCCGACCCCGCCCAGGGCGTGGCCGTTTACGCGATGAGCAGGCGGAGGCCGAGATCTGCCGCGTCAAGGCCGGCGAGGCCGCTGTTGCGCTCGGCCCACCGGCCGGACTCGAGGTCGTCGCCGAGGCTCCGTACCGCCCGCTGCTCGGCCTGCGGCCCGACCCTCGTCCACACCGACATCGCGCGGCGCACGTGGTCCTCCAGATACGCCGCCGGCCGGCGCCAGTACGCCTCGAACAGGCCGTCGGCGCAGTCCCACGGGACGGGCACCGGTTCGGCGCGGGCGCCGATCGCCTCGGCCATCCCGGCCAGCGAGGGGAAGTCCGCGAGGACGGCGGCGAACTCGGGCAGGTAGTCGCGGGTCAGCCAGAACCGGCCCTGCCATCCGGGCTCGTCGGTGTCGAACGTGAGCACCACCACCCGGCGGGCCACTCGCCGCATCTCGCGCAGCCCCGCTATCGGGTCGCCCCAGTGGTGAACGGTGGAGACGGCCATCGCGACGTCGAAGGAGCGGTCCTCGAACGGCAGGCTCTCCGCCGCGGCGGCCACGCACGGCGCCGAGCCGGGAGGCCGCTGCCCTCGCATGACCGCCGATGGCTCCACCGCTGTCACGTCGCGATCGGCGGGCTCGTAGGAGCCGGTGCCGGCCCCGACGTTCAACACCGTCCGCGCGTCCCCGAGCGCACCCCGGATCTGCGCGGCGATCCGCGGATCGGTACTCCGTGTCGCGGTGTAGGCGCCGCCGATCTCGTCGTACAGCCGGGCACCGAGCATCTGCAGTTGCTCCTCCGGTGTCACCCTCAATCCCCTTGCGCGCGCCTCGAGTTCCCTGTCGATGGCCGCCATCATGGCGTCGGCGCGATCACGCTGCTCCAGCAGCAGACCGCGTAGTCGGCGCAGGTGCGCGAGCGCGTCGGTGGAGGGGCCGCCGACCAGTTCGGCAATTTCCCGCAGCCCGAAGCCCAACCGCCGATAGGCCAACACCTCCCGCAGCCGCTCCACGTCGCCCGCGGAATAGGCCCGGTACCCGGCCGGGGTCCGCGCCGACGGCCGGACGAGCCCGATCTCGTCGTAGTGATGCAGCGTGCGAACGCTCACCCCGGCCAGCCCGGCCACGCGCCCCACGGTCCAGTGATCCTCCACGGCACCCACTGTGCGGCCTGACGCCACGTGAGGGTCAAGAGGTCAAGAGGCCCTGCTCACGGACCGCCCTGCGCTCGTCGGCTCGCGCCTGGCAGGTACGGAGGCGTAGGCATTTCAGGTTCGCGGTGCCAGGTAGTGCCGTGCGCCGAACGGTCACGTGATCGGCTGCGAGGTGCCGTCGGGCAGTGCGCAGGTGTAGCCGGCGTAGGGGCGCGAGGTGACCTGTCCGCCCGCGGCCGTGCACTCGTCCCTGGTGATGTTCGGAGACGAGGCGGCCTCCGCACTGACAGCGCCGAGGGCGCTCGTACCGGCAAGGGTCGCCGCGGCCAGGGCGAGGCCCAGGATTCTTCGTATGCGCATGACTCCTCCTCCGCTCAGGCGCCTCCGTTCGGCCTTCGGGAAGGGCACATCTCAGGACGACGGCGCCCTACTACTCAGCATGGGCGCTCCCCATCAGGCCCGCGAGGCGAGGCCGTGCGCGGGGAGCCGCGCCCGGGGGGCCGAACGCGGACGGTGACCAACCCGCCCCGCAGAGGCATACGTCCGGGCCGCGGCCGGGCCGACGGGGACGATCTCCGGCCCGCGGGGCGCGGCTGCGAGGCGAGGGCGGAGCGGGAACCGTCCGGCGGCGTACGCCGCTGGTGACGGCGTGTGCCCGAATCGAGCGCAGAGTGCTGGTCGCGAAGGGGAACCGGCGCTGGCCCCCCGCCCGGGGCGCGAACGGTCCGGTGCGACGGGCGAGCCGGGGCAGCCCGCGCGGTGGCCGCTCACAGGGGTCGGCGGCGGCAGCGCTCAGCCCGGTAGGCGCACCGTCATCTGCACGGTCACTTCGTCGCCCGCCGCCAGCCCCAGCGGCGTTCGGACGGCGTTCTTGACGGGCAGCAGGTAGCCGCCCTCCCTCGGGAAGAGCGACGTCTCGAAGGTGACTTCGCCGATACCCGCCTCGACGGGGACGACCCCCCAGCCGTAGGTGGCCGCCGAGGCCACCTGCCGTACGTCGGCGCACTGTTCTTCGGGTACGGGGACGAAATAGAACGGCGCGGGCCCGCGCCACTCGATCACCTCACTGGTGAAGACCATGCGCATGGGGGCGGCTCTCTCCTGGGAACGGCAGCGGGAAGCGTGGCACTTCCGCTCACCCTATGCGGCCCCGACCGGCGGCGTCGTGGGCCTCGTTCACCATGACGGTCCGTTCGAACCTGTTCCTGAGGGGCAGGGGTGCCGAGTCTGCACGAGGGCCCTCGCGCGGAACCCGTTCCCCCTCGCACACACGTGCGTGACCTGCGTTAGTCTCTCCGGGCGCAGGAACGGACCGTAGACGTCGACGGGGGAGCAGTGTCCTACTCGGAACGCTGGCAGGAGCTGTTCGGACCGGCCGACGGCGGGCCCGCGATGAGGCTCGCCTCGGCAGCCCCCGACCCCGGGACCGGCGGCGGCGGAACCGACGGCCTCACGCACAGCAAAGGCCCCTGGACCAGCGCCTCCGGCACCGCCGGCGACCTGCGCACCAGCACGGAAAAGAGCCGCGCGGCGCTCGGCCCCGGCCACGAGGGCATCGACACGGGAGCCGCCGGCCTGAGCTCCGTCGCCGCCCTCAAGAGCGTGCTGACGTCCTGGGAGGAACGCCTCCGGGCGGTGCGGGACGAGTGCGAGCACCTCAAGGGCAGTCTGCTGACGGTCGCCAAGGAGATGGGCGAGACGGACGCCGCCATCGAGACGTCCTTCAAGGGCGTCGACGGCGCCGCCAAGGCGGACGAGAAGCGATGACCGGAACCCTCACCTGGCAGCGGCTGCGCGACCTCAAGACCTCCGAGTTCACGGAGGCGGGCGACAAGTGGCACGAGGTCTCGGACCGCTCGGACTCCGACCGCGTACGGGTCGACCGCGCGATGTCCGCGAAGCTCCGCGAGACCCAGGACAGCGAGTCGGCCGAGGCGGCCCTCGGCAAGCTCCAGCGCCTCAGCCGCAACTTCCAGTACCTGCACACCGAGTGCGGGCTCGTCCGTACCGCGCTCAACGGGCTCGCCAGCGACCTCGCCGAGCCGCAGAGCCAGTTGAAGCAGGCCCTCGCGGACGCCGCCGCACTGAACTTCACCGTCCACGAGGACGGCTCCGTCAGCTACCCGGCCACCGAGGTCGAGGACCTGACCGGCGCGAAGAAGCCGGCGCCGGGCAGTACGGTCCAGGGCAGCTCCCGCCTCCCCCTGGAACCACCCGGCCTCGGCTCCCACGCCCAGTCACCGCTCTATCCCGGCTACACGGGCTTCAAGCCGCTGAACCCGAACGCGGCCAAGGCGCAGGACGTGGCCGACCGTATCGCCCGTGCCCTGCGGTCCGCGCAGGAGATAGACACCCGCTACGCGAAGACGCTGAGCGGACTGAAGGCGGAGAAGGGCCTCGATGTCACCGAGGCCACGCTGAGGGACGTCTTCCAGGACACCTCCGCCGTCCGTACCACCGCCGGCGGCTACCTCGGCGAGGGCGTCCCCCAGGACAAGAACCCCGCCGAACGCAAGCAGTGGTGGGACGGCCTGACCGACGAGCAGCGCCAGGAGTACCTGGAGATCGCACCCGACCTGATCGGCGGCCTGGACGGCATCCCGGCGGCCTCCCGCGACGAGGCGAACCGGAACTACCTGCCGGTCCTCATCGACGACCTGGCGCGCCGAGGCGGCGACGACGCGGAGACCAAGCTCAACGCCCTCCGCATGATCCAGGACAAGCTGAACGAGCCGAGCCGCCCGCCCATGTTCCTTCTGGGCATCGGAGACGAGGGCAACGGCCGCGCGATCGTCTCGTACGGCAACCCCGACACCGCCAAGAACGTCTCGGCGTACGTCCCCGGCCTCAGCACCAAGCTCAACGACGAGTTCGTCACGGACACGATGAAGCGGGCCCAGGACACGGCCAAGGGCGCCCAGCGCCTGGACCCGTCCAGCGCCTCGATCGTCTGGCTGGGCTACGACGCCCCGCAGAACGTGGACGTGATGTCGAAGGGCGACGCGCAGCGGGGCGCCCCGGCCTACAACCAGTTCATGGCAGGCATCTCGGCAACGAACGAGAACCCCGACCCCCACGTGACGGCCATCGGGCACTCCTACGGCTCGCTCACCGTGGGCACCGCCGCCAAACAGGCCGGCGGGATCCCGGGCGTCGACGATGTCATCCTGCTCGGCAGCCCCGGCGTGGACGCGCAGAAGGCGACGGAGCTCGGCGTGGGCAAGGAACACGTGTTCGTCGGCGCCGCCGACAACGACCCGGTCACCCACCTGCCCACGAAGGGCGAGTCGGCGCTCGGCTGGATGCTCGCGGGCCCGGCGGGGGTCGCGGTCGGACGTGACCTCTTCGACATCGACAACGACGACGTGTACTTCGGCAAGGACCCGGCGAGCAAGGCCTTCGGGGCACAGCGCTTCCTGGTCGACGACGGACCCAGAATGATCCGCGACGGCGGAGGGTTCGACGCCCACTCCCAGTACTTCACTCCGGAGAAGGACCAGACGTCGGCGAACAACATCGCCAGGATCGTCGCCGGGCACTCTGAGAAAATCGTGAGGGAAGAATACCGATGAAGCGCATCACTCGGACCGTTCGCCTGGCCTGCGCGACGGCCCTGGCCGGCGCGCTGCTCGCCGGGTGCGGGCCGTCGGGCGGCACGAAGAACGAACAAGGGGCAGTGGCAGGCATGGACATGCAGGGAGCGGCGGAGCGCGCCGACGCGATGTTCTACGACACGGTCGGGGCGATCAAGCCGGACATCGAATGGGTCCACGACACGACGACGACCGGTAGCTGCGACGTGACGCGCTACTGGACCGTGATGACGGTCGTCTCCCCCGAGCGCCGCGGCAACTTCCTGGGCGTGGTCGAGAAGTTCTGGAAGGCGAACGGCTATCGGATCACCACGGTGAATCCGGACAAGGACATGCCCGAGATCGTCGCCACGTCGCCCGACGGCTTCGGCATCACCGTCCTGTTCGGCTACCAGGGGCAGGCCTTCTTCGAGGTCACCAGTCCCTGCGTGAAGAATTCGAAGGTGGCACCGCCCTCGAAGCCGGCGAACGGCCGCACGTACGAAGGCGAAACCGCCGTTCCCACCCCCAACGTCCGCTCCGACTTCTGGTCCGCCGGAACCCCGGCCCCGGGCCCCACCCCCTCGTCCTGACCACAGGCGCACGGCCCCTGCTCGACGGCGACCCGGACGACACGGGGCGCGGGTCGCGGGGCGCAGGGTGAGCGCCGCGCGGAACGAGACGAGGGCCATGACCCACCCGGCAGCACCCCAGGAGCGCATCGCACCGGATGGGTCGCGGGGTCGGCCACTGTGCCATGCACCGGCGATCACTGCCCGGGGGCGGAAAATTCCGGCCGGTGGGCGCAGCCGGCGGCCGCGCGGAGCGGCGGAAGATCGACTTACCTGACGAGGGCCGTGTCGCGAGACTGGGCAGCAGGAGATTTCCCTTGAGGAAGGCGAGGCGCGTGATGCCGGAATCGGAGGATGCTCTTGCCATCCGCCACGTCACCTAGCGGCTGATGGAGGCGCACCCCCAGCTGGACGTGATGCTGGTGCAGAGCGCGGTACGGACGGCGTACGAGGAGCTCAGGTACGCGCGTGTGCGTACCTGCCTGCCGGTCGAGAACCCCCGGCCTGGAGGGGCTGAGCCGTCTGCGACGTCCCGGCGACGAGGCCTCGCAGCCCGAGCGGGTCGTCGAGCGGCATGCCATGCGTGACTGGATCTGGGACGCGGTGGAGGAACCTCCTCAGCAGATGAGGCTGGTGGTGATGCTGCGCCCGGGCGCGCCCGCTACACGGTCCGGCCGCCGTGCAGGTGGGCCAGGAGGAGGTTGGGGTCCTTCGCCGTGACGTACGCGGCGCTCAGGACGTAGGCGGTATCGCCGCGCAGGGCGATGGAGGTGGGGTTCTGCAGGCCGTCCGCGGCGGTCAGTACGACGGAGTGGGTGCCGTCGGGCTGGACGAGGGCGACCTCGCCGGGGCCGTTGAGGGCGGCCAGGATCTGATCGCCGTGGCCGGTGAAGGCGAAGTCGTCGATCCCGGCCAGGCCGGTGGCCCGGGTCTGGACCGGGCCGGCGCGACCGTCCCGCCGTACGGGTATGCGCAGCACGGTGCCCCGGTCGAGGTTGGTGACCCACAGCGCCCCGTTGCGGATCTTCAGCCCGTTGGCGCCGAGGAATCCGCTGGAGGCCAGTTCGGGCGCGGCGGACCAAGTGCGGGGAGCGCCGCCGGTGGTGGGCACGCTCGTGATGGTGCCGAGGACGGAGTCCGTGACGTAGAGGGTCCGGGTGCGCGGGTCCAGGGCGAGGCCGTTGGGCAGGCCCGCCGCGGGCAGCGCGGCGATGCGCTGCGGCGTGCCGCCGGGGCGCAGGCGCCACAGGCCGGTCAGGTCGTCGGTGCCGGTGGCGTAGAGGAAGTACAGGGTGCCGTCGTGCGCGCGGACGATGCCGGTGGTCAGCGCGAATCCCAGGACCGGGGTGTGGATACCGCCGTCGGCCGGGGCGGGCAGGGTGGCCAGGACCCGGGTGGATCCACCGGGGATGATACGGGCGACCTGGCGGGCGGCGGCGAAAGTGACGTACGCGCTGCCGTCGGGAGCCAGCGCGACGTTCTCGGGGGTCTGGTGCCGGGCCAGGTCGAAGTGCGCGGTGATGCGCGCACAGCTCAGCGGGGCGGAGACGGCCGATGCGATGCCGGGGGTGGCCGCGACGACCGCTGCCGCGGTCAGTACGGCGGCTGCCGCGGCGGTCTTGGACAACGTGTTCCTGAACATGGTTCCTTCACCGTTTTCGGACATGCGGCAGCGGTACGCCGACGCGCGGGGGTTGGGGATGGGGTTGGGGGATGCGATGGGACGGGATGGCTTCGGTCGGAGGCCGCGTGCGTACGGGCGCTCGCGGGCCGGTGATGTGGGCCGGGTCAGCCGAAGCCGGAGCCGGCCCGGATTCCGGGCCGCGCCGGGTCGTGCTGCGGGGTGACCTGGGCGAGCAGGGCCAACGTGGTCCGCGCGGGCGAGTCGGCCTCGGCGGTGGCGACCACGATGTTCTGCCCCTGCCCCTGCCCCTGCCCCTGGCTCAGGGTCTGCTGGGTGACGGTCAGCGGACCGACCAGCGGATGCCGCATCTCGTAGGTCGCGACGGCGCAGGCCGTGACGCGGTGGTCGGCCCACATCGAGGCGAAGTCCGCGCTCTTCGCGCTCAGTTCACCCACCAGCGCGTGGAGCGCGGTGTCGTCCGGATGCAGGCCCGCCACCAGGCGCAGATTCCCCACCACGGCCCTGGCCTTGGCCGGCCAGTCGGCGTACAGGTCACGGGTGTGCGCGTCGAGGAACACCAGCCGGGCCATGTTGGGCCGCCCCGCGGGCCGGTCCGGGGCGCCCGGGTCCAGGTGCCCGGCGAACAGCGCATGGCCCAGCCGGTTCCATGCCAGGACGTCACTGCGGCGGCCGGTCACGATCGCCGGAACGTGGGCCAGCGCCTCCAGCAACTGGCCGGTCGCGTCCGTCACCCGCTCCGGGGCGGGCCGGCGGCCTCGTCCTGGGCCCGTGGCCGACGACCGGGCCAGGTTGTGCAGGTGCAGCCGCTCGGCCTCCTCCAGCCGCAGGGCCCGGGCGATCGCGTCGAGCACCTGCGGTGAGGCGTTCAGGGACTGCCCCTGTTCCAGCCGGGTGTAGTAGGAGACGCTGACACCCGCCAGCGAGGCCAGCTCCTCGCGTCGCAGCCCCGGCACGCGGCGCCGCTCTCCGTAGCCGGGTATTCCGAGATCCTCCGGCTGCAGCTGGGAGCGCCGCGTCTGCAGGAACTCCCCGAGCCGCACTTTTCCGTTCATGGATCCGAGTATGGGACGGGCCCCGGGCCGCAGCCTGCCCCTGACGGGGATAGGCACCAGCGGGTCTGGCTCCCCGGCGGGACCGGTGGTGATGTGGGCGTCGCCGACACGGCACCGACCCATTTGTCCAGGAGGACGCCTTGAACGCCAACACCACCACTGCTACCCCTGTCATTGCCACCGCCGGCGAACACGACCCCTTCGAGGTCGTGGACGCATCGGACTTCACCTTCTCCCGGCGCGCCTGGGTCGATGCCGCGCCCGACCGGGTCTACGACCTGATCAGTGACGTGTCCGCCATCGGGCGCTGGAGCCCCAACGCGAGCGACGTCACCTTCGACCGGGGCGCCGGTCCCCGGGTCGGAGCCTGGTTCAGCGGCCGCAACCACAAGGACGGCAGGCAGTGGACCACCCGCTCCCAGGTCGTACGGGCCGACCCCGGTACCGCCTTCGCCTTCGTGGTCGGCGGCGCCGAGGACGGCATCGTGCAATGGAGCTGGAGCTGCCACCCCCGGGGACGAGGCACCGTCGTCGAGCAGTCCTGGCAACTCCTGCGCCTCGACAGCGTGCTGGGCACCACCCGCGGCGATCTCGACGCGCTGCGCGACTACATGACGGACAGCGTCGAAACCACCCTGCTCTGCCTTGCTCAATGGATCGCCGAACATCCGGCCGTCACCGGGCGGTCCGGTCGCTGAGGGGCTGTTGCGAGGCAGTCGGTGGCGCGAACAGTGCCCGGACGGTTTCGGTGGCAAGGTCGCGCAGCCAGGTATGGGCGCGGTCGTTGTCGTAGCGCCCGTGCCACAGCAGATACAGGGGGACGTCCGGCAGCGGGAGCGGCGGCGCCAGCGTGGCCAGGCCGAGCTGTTCCCGGGCGGTACGGGTGACCGCGTCGGGGACGGTGACGATCAGGTCGGTGTCGAGGGCGACTTGCAGCGCGAAGGCGGCGGTGGGCCCGGCGGCCACGACGCGTCGCTCGAGGCCGCGTGTGGTCAGGGCGTCGTCGATCGGGTCGCGCAGGCTTCCGCGCCGCGAAACGGTGAGGTGTTGGGCGGCTGCGTAGCCCTCGAGGCTCAGCGGGCCTTCGGCGAGCGGGTGGTCCGGCCGGACGGCGACGACCAGCCGGTCCCTGCCGACGAGGCGATGGCGGATGTCGGGGAGCGTCGGAGCGCTGGAGCTCGATGCGAGGTCGACCTCACCCCGGCGCAACTCGGCGTCGTCCGTCCCGGGTTCGGCGGACAGGCGCAGCCGGACGCCGGGCGCCCGATGGTGGACGGCGGTGATCAGGGCGGTGCCGCAGGCCGCGGTCAGGGCATCGTGCCAGCGCACGGTGAACACCCGGTCCAGAGTCGCCAGGTCGAGTTCCTGCTGGGCGGACAGCAGGTGGTGGGCCTGCTGCACGAGGGCATGGACCTCGGCGCGCATGGCCAGCGCCCGGGTGGTGGGGACCATGCTGCGGCCGGTGCGGACCAGGATCTGGTCACCGGTGGCCCTGCGGATGCGGCCCAGGGAGCGGCTCATCGCCGGTGCGGTGACGTGGAGGCGTGCTGCCGCGCCGGCGACGCTGCCCTCCTCCAGCAGTGCGTCCAGGGCGGTGAGCAGATTCAGATCCAATTGCATGGCAGTAACTCTACAAGTGACAAGCATGCACTTGTTGTTAATGATCGGGCGGCCTACCTTCGAAGTGCGGGGGCGAGGCAACCACCCCCCGCTTCCACCACCGATTCGATTCCCCAGGGAGCCCGCCATGAGCACAGCCATGCCTATCGCCATGCCGTTCGACGCCGGTACGACGCTCCTCGCCGACGTGACCGCCGCGGTGAAGACCGCCGGTGCCGTACTGCGCGACCGCTACACCTCGCACGCCCGGGGCGTGAGTCTCGACGAGGTCGTCGGCGAGATCCACGCCAACGACGACGCCGTCCTCGAGGTGCTGCGGGAGCCGCTGCTGCGGGCCCGGCAGGGGTCGCAGTGGGCCGAGGACGAGCTGGCCGGCGGCGCGCTCCCGCCGGGGGAGTGGTGGGTCGTCGACCCCGCCGAGGGCAACATCAACCACGTCCACGGCATGGACGACTGGGCCGTCACCGCGACCCTGGTCCGCGACAACCAGCCGGTACTCACCGTCGTCCACCTGCCGCTGACCGGCGACACCTACACCGCCGTCGCCGGCGGCGGCGCCCGCCTCAACGACCAGCGGCTGAAGGTGTCCGCCAAGACCGACCTGGGCGCCGCCCTCATCGGCACCGGCCAGGCCAAGCCCGGCGAGGACGAGCTCACCTTCCGGCGGATCGGTGACTCCGTCACCGCCATGCTCATCAACGGTCTGGTCGTACGGGTGTCCGTTCCCGCCACCATGCAGCTCATCCACGTTGCCGCAGGACGCATGGACGCGTTCTGGCAGTTCTCCGACGTCCGCTCAGGCCTGGTCGCCGGCGCCCTCCTGGTCTCCGAGGCCGGGGGCACCGTCACCGACCTGGCGGGCGAACCCTGGAACACCGGCAGCCGCGACTTCCTGGCCGGCGCGCCCGGCGTCCACGCCGCCGCCCTCAAGGTCCTCTCGCCGATCGCCTGACCGGCCGTCACCGTTCACCGCTCACCGATCACCCATCACCGCCCAACCACCCTTTACCGCAAGGAGCATCACCGCATGAGCAGCATCGGCATCCTGGGCGCCGGCCGCGTCGGGACCAACCTCGCCGGCAAGCTCGCCGCAGCCGGACACCATGTCACCCTCGGCACCCGCGGCCCCGAAGAGAACGGCCCCCTCGCCACCGGGCCCGCCCCGCGGATCACCTTCGCCGACCAACGGACCACCGCCCGCACCACGGACATCGTGATCAACGCGACGCCGGGTGACAGCTCCCTGGACCGCCTCACCGGCCTGCGCGCCGAACTCGCCGGCAAGATCCTCATCGACGTCTCCAACGCCACCCGCGACGCCCCTGACGGCCTGCCCGGCGACCTGTGCTACCCCGGCAGCAGCCTCGCCGAGAAGCTCCAGGCCGCACTCCCGGACACCCATGTGGTCAAGACCCTCAACACCATGCTGTTCATGGTCATGACCGCCCCCGAAACCCTGGCCACCCCACCGACCGCCTATCTCTCGGGCGACGACGAGACCGCGAAGAAGACCGTCACCGGCCTGCTCGGAGACCTGGGCTGGCAGCCCGAACGCATCGAGGACCTCGGCGACATCAGCACAGCCCGCGCCACCGAGGCCATGATTCTGGTCGTGCCCCACGTCCTGCGCCGACACGGCTTCCGGCCCTTCGCCGTCTCCCTCGCCCGCTGACCCACCACGAGCCCGGCCTCCACCGCCTCCCGTACCGCGGCGTCGGGGTCGGGGTCGGGGTCGGGGTCGTCGAGCAGGGCCTCCGGGACCGGGAGTCGGTTCGAGCGATCCGGTCGTGTGGGCGGGCGGGCGGCTCAGCGCGTGAGGATGACGCGCCGGCGGACCCAGCGCTCGCCGGTTGCAGCGGAAAGCAGGAAGTCGGCCACGTCGGCACGGTTGATCCTCCCGCCGACGCGTCCGCGGGTTCCGTCGAGCGGGATCGTCCTGTAGCCGGCCGTGGTCGGGCCGTTGGCGAACATCACGGGCAGGGCGATGGTCCAGTCGCGGTCGCTGCGGGCGATGGTCTCATCGGCGATGCCCTTGTCGGCCATGAGCGCGCCCATCACGAGCTTCGCCGCCCAGGTCTGGAAGTGGGACTGGCGCCGGGCGGTGTCGCCCGAGCCGAGAGCCGAGAGCCAGACGAGACGTTCCAGTCCGGCGGCGGCCATGGCCTCCAGGACGGGACCGGCGGTGCGGGTGGCGAGAGTGGACTTGTAGTCCTTGCCCGGTCCCAGGGCGCAGATGAGGGCCTGGCTGCCCCGAGCCGCCTCTTCGACGTCCGCGGCGGAGGCGGCGTCGCCGATGACGACGGTGACGCGCTCGTCATCGCGTTGCGGCAGCCGGGCCGCGTCACGGACCAGTGCGGTGACCCGGTGTCCGGCGGTGAGGGCCTGCTGGAGCACTTGCTGGCCGATGGGGCCCGTGGCGCCGAGGACGGTGAGTTGCGTGAGCAGGCCTCTTTTCTCTGTGTACGGGCCGGCTTCCTGGCGGGCGAGGCGTGGCGGGCGTGCCCGATGTCGAACAACACATGCAAATCGTGACTCACTAGCCTGTACCAGGCTGTACCAGGGTGTACCAGGAGGGAACGGTCACGAGAGTAGCCGCGCAGCACTCCGTACATCCATGCGCCCCGCTGCTGTCGGATGTCAGCGTGATGCCTCACCGGCGTGTGCGAAGAGGTTGAGTTCGGCACCGGGGAAGGGCGTCTGCCTGCTTTCCGACAGCAGTCTGCGATGGAAGCCGTCCAGGACGACGCTGGCCGGGGCATGCCGTTCCAGGATCGCGGCGATCTCACGCGGAACGGTTCTGGGCCTCCGACCTGCGATCCACTCCTGGAGGAACGCGTCTGCTTCCATGCCGCCCCGGACGCGGTCGACGAGGTGGTGGATCAGACGACTCGCGGTGTAGTCGCGGTCGTACCCGACATGGTCAGCGAGAAACTGCTGCTCGGTTGCTGACAGCTCGAAACCTGAGCTCAGAGCCAGTCCGAAGTCCGCGAAGTAGATCAACCGGCCGTCGGTCAGGATGTTGTGGAAGTGGGCATCGAAGTGCACGAGTCCGTGAGAGCTCATGAACGCGGTGCCCCGCGCCAGAGCATCCTCCGCCCAGGCAGGAGCGCCGCCGCCAGGGGTCTGCGCGGTCGCCCGATGCTCCTGCAGTAACGCGGCGAGCGTCTGCGGCACGTGTTCCAGGAACAGCACCAGGCTGCGGGAGGACCGGCCGATGGCCTCCAGGCGCTTACGTACCGGCTGAGAGCCTTCCCAGTAGGCGACTGCCTTGTCGATGCCCCCGAACTCGTCGGCGAAGCCGGCAGGAGCGGAGTCGGGCAGGATCCGCCAGTGATACATCAGGGGAAACCCCTCGTACTCCCCTCCAAGAACCCAGTTGGTGGTCATGGCGTGGACGGCCAGCTCGCGCCAGGCCCCGAACCCGGCCGAGCCCACTCCGTACTGGTAGAACATCGGCAGACCGAAGAGGTTGGCCGTGGACCTGACGTTCCCCGGGCGGGCCTCGAGGTCCGTCAGCGGCACCCTTTTGACGAAGACCCTCGTCCCGTCGATTTCCAGCTCCGCCGACCTGCCGCCGATGCCGGATCCGAGCGGAGGAGCGGACGCCACCATCTCGCCGAGGCGTCGGTCGCTCAGCAGGGACAGGCGAGTGGCGACAGTCCCGTACACGGCCAGGCGCGCGTCGTGCTGGGACTCGAAGTGGCGCATCGACGGCTCCTCGTGCCCCCGGAAGAGGGCGTCGGTGATCACTGCACCATCCAGAGTGTTTCCGCCCTCGTCGGTTCCGGCCACGCCGGTTGTTGATGGCGATGCGGGAGAGCGCGATGGCGTGGGTGGGGAATGCACGGCTGACGGCAGGGCCGGAGGACGCCGGCTTCCTGGGGTCGGCCTTCGTACCCGGCGCCCGTGCGACTCCCGATACTTTTCCTCAGGCTGTTCCTCCCAGCGAAGTCGGGCAGCCACGTCCGGCTGCGCGACTTGCAGGACAGGGAGAGGCGGCAGCGATGTCATGCTTTCGCATCGGGCATGCCGCTGGTGACGACGATCGCCGCCACGTGGCCGGTCTTCGTGCGGCCCAACCAGACGACGCCGCCCGACTCGGCCCCGAACGTGACCAGATCGGCTTGCTGCGACTCATCGCGTACCCGTTCGCACCCGTCGGCCAGCTGCTCAGAATCGCGTGGGGCTGGGACCCCGTCTATGAACGTGCGAAACGGTGCGGACAAGGTCGTCCACGCGCCTGCATCGGCGAAGCAGCCGACATTGGCATCGGAGAAGAAGCGGGGCTCCTCGCCCGGCTGAAGCCGGGCGATGTCGTCCTCGACGCTCAGGCCCATCTCCCATCCGACGACAGGGTCGTCGCTGATGCACAGGCGCGTCGCGGCGCACTCAACACCGTCGACGTGCTCGCCCATGAACTCGTACGGGCCTGCCGTCCACGCGGTCTCCACCCGGTAGACGCCCGGGGGAATGCGCACCGCCAGCTCCCGCGGGGGCCTGGTCGGCAGCCCCCTCTGGTACTCCCAGACCTGGTCGTCGTGCCATGGCGCATCGACGACAAGCCGGCCGCTCGGTACGCGGATCGTCGTCAGCTCCTCGATGCCCGTCACGACTACCGGCGTCATCGGATCGTCGTACACCGTCCCAAGGTGAGCGCCGGGCGTGAAAGCCGCCTCCAAGTACCAGGTGGCCTCAGGCCCGGCTGCCAGCCGGGCGTCCCTGACCCACTCCATGTCTCACTCCCTCCTCGCCACCCGGCCGGGCGGTCAACCGAAAGCTACGTGGGCCCGCTGACATCGGCCCTTCTTGCATCGTCGCAATCCGTGATCGCTCCCCAAGATCTGTCCATGGTCCGGCCACTCGTGGAGGGCCAAGGCCCATGCCCGGAAGGCGTAGGCGACAGGCCCCGGGGGCAGTTGGTGTCGCGCCTCGAACTGCGCGATTCGTTCAGCAGCCGGTCGTAGATCCGCTTGACGGTGTGTCGCTGCTTCCGAGGTGCGGTCAGATGCGCCGTGAGTATGGCGTCGATCGCGGGCCTGTAGGGGGCCAGCCGCGTTTCCCGCGGACGCATCTACTTCCGCGGCTCCGGCACCGCCGGGACCAGAGCCCGCTGCACGGTCGCGAAGCCGACGCCGTGCTTCGAAAGGCGCATACGACCTGGTCGCCGCGGATCCCGTACAAGGCGCGGCGGACCGGCTTTGCTTGGCCCGGGTGGGGTGCATGGGCCCGCCCGCTGGCAGGCGTTGCCCCGCTAGTCCGTGCTGCGCGGCGGCAGCCGGCGTGTGATTCGGTCGAACAGCTCCGTCAACGGCTCGCCGACGTCCCGGCCGAACTCGGTCAGTCCGTAGGTGACCTGAGGCGGCGTCGTCGGCTCGACCTCCCGCCAGACCAGACCGTCTTGGACCAGTGCGCGCAGGGTCTGGGCGAGCATTTTCTCGCTGATGCCCTGGATGCTGTCGCGCAGCTCGTAGAACCGGAGGTCGTTGCTCCGCAGGGAGATCAGTACCCACACACCCCACCTGCTGGTCACATGGTCGACCACATCGCGCGCGGCGCACTCGGTGTGAAGCACGTCATACCGCTTCTGCGGGTCGGCCTGGTTGAGCTGCGCGCTTTCGGTCACGTGATGAGCTTACCCACAGGTATGTCCTTACCAGAAGTTAGCCCGGCTCCTAGCGTCAAGTCCACAGACAAGATCCGACAAAGGAGCTGATCATGATCGTGGTGACCGGGGCTACTGGGAACATCGGGCGGCCGCTGACGCAGGCACTGACCGAGGCGGGCCGGCACGTGACGGCTGTGTCACGGCATACGGCGGCGGTGCCGGACGGGGCCCGCCATGTGGTGGCCGACCTGGCCGAGCCGGCCGGCCTCAGGCCCGTACTGGCAGGGGCGGAGGCGCTGTTCCTGCTGCTGTCCGGCGACCTGCACGCCAATGGGGCCGGCTCTGTCGACATCATCGGCGAAGCCGCCGCCGGCGGGGTCCGCCGGGTCGTCCTGCTCTCCACGCTGGGCGTGGTGACCCGGCCCTTCGGCCCGACGCGGATCGCGATGCGCGCGCTGGAGGACACGCTGCGGGAGTCCGGCCTGGAGTGGTCCATCCTGCGGCCGGGCGGCTTCGCCTCCAACGCCCTGTGGTGGGCGGATTCCGTCCGCGCGCGACGGGTGGTCGCGGCCCCCTTCGGCGACGTCGGGGTGCCGATCATCGACCCGGCGGACATCGCCGCAGTCGCGGCGGCCTGCCTGCTGAGTGACCGGCACACCGGCGGCGTCTACGAGTTGACCGGCCCGGAGGTGATCACTCCGCGCCAGCAGGCGGAGGCCATCGCCGCCACGTTGGGCTCGCCGGTCGGATTTCGCGAGCTCAGCCGCGGGGAGGCGAAGGCTGCCATGACCCAGAGCATGCCGGCGGAGCTCGCCGACGACACCCTGGACATCCTTGGTTCCCCGAGCCCGGCCGAACTGCGTGTCAGCCCGGACGTCCAGCAGGTCCTCGGCCGCGCCCCGCGCCCCTTCGCCGACTGGGCCGCCCGTAACGCCGCCGCGTTCCGCTGACACGGATCAGCGCCGACCTCAGGAGCCGCCAGGAGCCGCTTCCGCGCCACGGCCGCCCCGACTTGCGCTGAGCCGGAGCCGGTTTTGGTCCTCGTGGACGACCCGACGGCTTTCGGCGGGGCCAAGTTGCGGGTGCAGGTCAGACGGTCCCCCGCCAGGGCACCGGTCGCTTACTGATCTGGGGCGGGGCGCCGGGTCTCCGGCGTGCGGGTACATTCCGTGCGGGAAGGGACTCTGTCCCCGGGCCCGACCTGTGCCTGTGCCTGTGCCCGTGGGGAGATCGTTCGGCTGAAGCCCTGCAGAGCCCTCGCCGCGAGGGGACCGCCCTTCCCGGCCCCACGCCCTGACCGCTCCGCCCGGCCCCCCCGCCTGTCGGGGCGCGGCCCCGACCAGGCCCTCCCCCCGGGGCCGGTCGGGGTCCTTTCTGCCTCTTGTGCGGGCGGGCGGTGGATGCCTCCCGTACCGCTTGGTGTCCCCTCGGCCGGGGGTGTTGTCAGACGTTGCCGAGGTCCGAACTCACCCACCGCTGCGGACGCATGTGGATCACGACCTGCTCCCCGTGGTCCTTCCAGGCGAAGTCGACATAACCCTCGACCTTCTCCGCCGGCAGGTAGCGGGAGGAGATCTCCACCAGCTGCTCGCGCGTGGCGGGAACCGTGGAGGTGACCGGCCCCTCGACCGACACGTACCGGATCGTGGGCTCCAGACGGTCCACCATCAGGGTGAACCGGCCTGCGGCCCGGATCAGATCGGCCTTGCGCGAGTCCCGTCCGGTCATGATCCAAATGTCGCCGCCGGGTGCGTACTGGTACCAGATGGGGACCGCGAGCGGCGCACGGTCACCTTCCGCTCCCGCGTTCACCGCGAACGCGGCGACGTGGGGCTCGGCGAGGAACTGCTCACGTTCGGTCCGGGACAGGGCCACGGCTCACTCCTTCGACAGACGAATCCCCCTCAAGGGGTCCCTTCCCCGAGAAGCCTGCCCCGCTGCGCGCCCATTCCCCGCCCGGCCCCAATTCGCCCGGCCGGCCCAGTGGGGCGGTCGGCACGTTCCGAACTCGGCGCCCGTCCCTCCTGTGGGCCCGCGCCGGCGCCGATGCGGCAGAGGGCCCGCCGTCAGGTCGCTGCCGAGTCGGGGTACGCCGGTCCGCGTGGCGGCGGCCGCAACCCGCTCCACCGCCACGGCCGGCTGAGCCGCCCAGCGGCAACAGCCGGTATGCGGACTGCCGGACCGGCGGACCGGTGGGCAGATCGGCTCGGCTCTGCGCAGGCGTCGGCTGGGTTGCGGACGCTCAGATGCGGGCTCGGATCTGTTTCACCGGATGGCCCAATCGGGCTCCCAGGGCCGTCAGCTCGTCCTCGCTGAACCAGAGCCGTTCGGGGTTCCAGATGGCGATCTCGAAACGGGCGAAACCGCATGGCCAGTCGTAGTCCAGCACGTCCAGCGTGGTCGATCCGCCACAGCAGGGGACCTTGACGTCGAGCGTGGTGAATGCGTTGTCGCGGCGGGCCTCGAGGTGGTCGCCCCACCACTCCGTGTCGATGGCTGCCTGGCACAGGGGGCAGCCGATTCTCTCCAGGTTTTCCCCGCAGTCGATGGCGGTCACCACGTCGTGCCATGTCACGTCGATCTCCACGTCCACGCCGTCGGCAACTCCGGGAGCCAGGTCCTCGATGAGCTCGACGACGCGATCGACCGCATCGGGATCCGGCTGCCACTGCGGATCGCTCGGAATGATCGACAGGACGTCATCGCTCATAACTTCCCCACCTCGTCAGGCCGCTGGCGCTGACCACTGAAATGTCGTGCCGCGATGTTATCGATCAAACGTTCTCATCCGGCGTCGTCCTGGACTCGACGCACTCGACGCGCTCGACGTACCGGGCGTACCCGACGCGGGCCAGCGGGTGCCCGGGAACCCCCAGCTCTCCGCCTAGGCCCCGTCAGTGCCCGTCCGAGCCGCTTCCGTTGGTCGCTGGCGGCGTCCCGGAAGGCCGCTTCTCGTCCCCTTGACGATATTGGCGAGGGTCGTTATCGTCGCACTGACGAAATAAAGGGGGTCCACCATGGCCGACATCACCCGGCGCCTCGGTTGGCGCCATCTGCGCTCCGCGCCCACCACCCACATCCGCCACCACAAGCGCGGCCGACTCGTCCACGACGGACGGGGGCTCAGTTTCTGGTACCGGTCGCTGTCGGCGGCGCTCTCCGAAGTGCCGGTCGACGACCGGGAGCTGGCCATGGCGTTCCACGCCCGTACGTCCGACTTCCAGGACGTCGCCGTGCAGGCCACCGTCACCTACCGGATCAACGACCCGGCCGAAGCCGCGAACCGGCTGGACTTCTCCGTCGACCCCGACACCGGGAGCTGGCGCGGCGCCCCCTTGGAGCAGATCGCCACCCTTCTCACCGAGACCGCGCAGCAGCACACGCTGGACGTCCTGGCCCGGACTCCGCTGGCCGTTGCCCTGGTGGACGGCGTCGCCTCCGTGCGGGGGAGCGTCGCCGCCGGGCTCGCCGCCGAGCCCAGGCTCCCGGCCACCGGCATCGAAGTGGTGACCGTACGGGTCGTGGCGATCCGCCCCGAGGCCGAGGTGGAGCGCGCGCTGCGCACCCCGGCCCGCGAGCAGATCCAGCAGGAAGCGGACCGGGCGACCTACGAGCGCCGGGCCGTCGCCGTCGAGCGGGAGCGCGCCATCGCCGAGAACGAGCTGGCCAGCCAGATCGAACTGGCCAGGCGCGAGGAACAGCTGATCGACCAGCGCGGCACCAACACCCGCCGCGAGGCCGAGGAGAAGGCGGCCGCGGACGGCATTCGGACCGAGACCGAGGCGGCCCGCAAGGTCCGCCTGGCCCGCGCCGACGCCGAGGCGGCGCGCGAGACGGGCGCGGCGCGCGCCGAGGCGCAGGCCGCCTGGCTGCGCGTGCACGACGAAGCCGACCAGGACACGCTGCACGCCCTGGCGGTGACCCGGCTGGCCGAGAACCTGCCGCGGATCGAGAGCATCACGCTCTCTCCTGACGTCCTCACCGGCCTCCTCGCCAGGCTCGGACGTCCGGAAGGAGACGCGGGCGCGTGAGCCTGGCCCCGCGGGCGGTGATCGTGCACCGCAGGACCGAGTACGAGGAGCTGCTCGCGCGGCACGGGACGCACGGGCAGGCCGCCTTCTTCCTGTCCAGCCGGGGCCGGTCGATCGATGAGGTGGTCCGCCGCCACGAGCGCACGCGGCAGGCGCTGCGGGAGGTGGCGGCGGCGGTACCGCTCACCTGGCGCAACTCCCGGGTGGAGCGGGCGGACCTGGACCGCTTCCTGTTCGCCCCGGAGGACGTGGTCGTCGTGGTCGGCCAGGACGGCCTGGTCGCCAACACCGCGAAGTATCTGCGCGGACAACCGGTGGTGGGCATCGACACCGACCCCGGGCGCAACCCGGGCGTCCTGGTCCGTCACCGCTGCGCCGACGCGGCCGCCCTGCTGCGTGCGGCGACCGCAGCCGGGAGCCGGGCGGAGGAGCTGACCATGGTCGAGGCCGTCGCCGACGACACCCAGCGCCTTCTCGCGCTGAACGAGATCTACCTGGGTTCACCCGGTCACCAGACGGCCCGCTACCGCCTGGGCTCCGACGGCGAGAACGGCCCGGGCGAGGCCCAGGCATCCTCCGGGGTGCTGGTGGGCACCGGCACGGGCGCCACCGGCTGGCTGCGCTCCCTGTGGCTGGAACGCGGCAGCCGCGCGGGTCTGCCCGCACCCTGCGACCGGCGGCTCCTGTGGTTCGTGCGCGAGGCCTGGCCCTCTCCCACGACCGGAACGACGAAGGTCGCCGGCGAGTTGGGGCAGGGGCAGGGGTTGCAGCTGACCGTGGAGTCGGACCGGATGGTGGTCTTCGGCGACGGAATGGAGAGCGACGCCCTGGAGCTGACCTGGGGCCAGAGCGTACGGCTGGGCATCGCGGGAACGTCGCTTCACCTCGTGACGTGACGTGACCGCCCTGCCCGACCGGCAGTTGCGGCCGCGGCCCCGCGGAAGGACGGCGCGAGCCGGTCGCCCGTAGGTACGTCAACGGCTACTCCCGCCACTCCCGAGGGGCGCCCCGGAACGGCCTGCCGCACGGGGGACCGGCGTGCAGCCTCCGGTCATCCCTATCCCTTCGGGTGTCCACGCCCCTGCCGGCCCGGGTGGCTGGGGTGGGTCGCGGCCTCGATGTCGGCGAGTTGAGCGGCGAGGATCTCCTCGAACGCGGCGCGGCGATCCGCCCCGAGCGGGCGGACCTCGCGGGCGAAGTGGGCCAGGGCCGGGAAGCGTTCGGGGTCGGCGCCCAGTACCGCGACGCGGAACAGCTCCATGCCCTGTTCGTGCTCCTCGGGAGTGACGGTGCTGATTCCGGCCTCGGAGGCGATCAGGGCGGCGAGGAGGATCGCGATCCGGTGGTAGCGCCCCGGGATCTCCTCGTCGGGCAGGCCCGACGCGCGCAGGGCCTGGAGGACCTCTTCCATGACCAGCCGGGAGCCGGTGCCGCTCGATGCGTAGCGCCCCCAGATCGCGGCGAGCTGCGGCTGCTGCCCGAAGGCTTCCCGCACGCGCCAGGCCAGTGCGGTGATGCGCTGCTTCCAGTCGCCCTCGGGGCGGTAGCCGTCCATCGCGGCCAGGAGGATCCGGTCGGCGACCGCGCGCAGCAGTTCGGTCTTGCTGCGGAAGTGCCGGTAGAGGCTGGAGGAATCGGTCCCGAGGACCGTGGCCAGCTTGCGCACGCTGAACGAATCCGCGCTGCTCGTACGCAGCAGCTCCGCCGCCGCATCCAGGATCTCTTCGGTCGTCCAGCGCCTTCGGCCTGCCATCTTGCTCCTCTCGCCGGATCTCAGACTACCGGTGCACCCAGTGATGCACGCACCGCGTGCATAATGAGGACATGAGCGTGCCGGGCGGGCCGGCACGCCACTCGTGCCCTGTTGTCCGGGTCGGGCGACCCGCTGCGGAGCTCGCCCCGGGGAAGACGAAAGGACGCATGACGTGAAGAACCCACTGGATTTCGCGGCGCTGGACGCGGCCATCGAAAACGTGCACCGCGCCGGGATGCCGGGCCTGTTCGCCGAGGTGCGCGACGGCGACCGGGTCTGGCGCGGCGCCGCGGGGGTCGCCGATGTCGCCACCGGCCGCCCCGTCTGCGCCGACATGCGCCACCGCGTCGGCAGCATCACCAAGACGTTCACTGCCGCGGCGGTCCTGCAGCAGGTCGAGAGCGGCCGGATCGGCCTCGACGTACCGATCGGCCGGTACCTTCCGAAGCTGGTGCCCGGCGAACGCGGTGCCGCGATCACGGTCCGGATGCTGCTCGACCACACCAGCGGCCTCGCCGAGTACCTCCCGTACGCCTACCCCTCCCTCAAGGCGTTCCCCGCCCTCGCGGACACCGGACCCCAGAGCCTGGACGACCACCGGTTCACGCGGTTCGACCCCACCGAACTGATCGGGATGGGCGTCGCCGCACCTGCCGTCGGCACCCCGGGCGGTCGGCCGGGGGTGTACTCCAACACCAACTACCTGCTCCTCGTCGAACTCCTGGAACAGGTGACCGGCACTACGGCCGAGCAGTACATCACCCGGAACGTCATCGAGCGCGCCGGGCTCCGGGACACCCGACTCCCCGCCGGACCGTACGTCGACGGGCCGCACTCGCAGCTCTACGAGGCGTGGTTCGGCATGATCGACCCGCCGCGCGACTACAGCGTCTACGACATGTCGTGGGTGGGGCCGTCGGCCTCACTGATATCGACCGTCGCGGACCTCAACCGCTTCTACGGCCTGCTGCTGGCCGGGGAGATCGTCGGCCCGTCGTCGCTGGCGCAGATGCAACGCACGGTCCCGGTCGTCTCCCAAGAGGGGAGGACGATCGACTACGGCCTCGGCCTGCACCCGATGGAAGGCCCGGGCCGGAGCACCTACTGGGGGCACGGCGGCACGGTCTGGGGCGGGGGAGCGCTGGCCATGACCCGTGCCGACGGCGCGCGGCAGATGGCAGTCGCGGTGAACCTGCAGAGGTGGAACAGCCTCGACTCTTCCGGTACGCCGCAGCCCCACCCCATCGACGACGCGCTTGCGACGCTGTACCGCCTGGCCATGGACGACTGACGCCGTGTCCGGCTCCGGGGGCGGCGTGGGACCATCGTGACGTCCGGGGGGACGCGCGGCTCTGCACGGCAGACCGCTCCCGGGGCGATCGGGGTCGAGGGGGAGCGGTGTCACGGACGGTCTGGTGGTGGGCGGGGGCGGGCTGGTTGGCGCTCGTGTTGGCATGTGGCGCAGCCACTCTCCACCTCGACGCATCGGGGGATCCCGGTTCGGGGCCGACCCACTGGGAGCGGGCTCCCGCCCCGAGCGGCACGCCGTCAAGCTGCCCCGACCCGACCACAGCGGCCGGGGACATCCCGCGCTCCTGCGCCTACTGGGAACGCGGCTGAAGCCCATGGGCCCTGTCCCCCTGAGCAACGAGGGGCCTGTGCGGTGGAACCGGGGCGGCGTACCTGGATGGGAGTCGGTCCGGACGGCCGCCCCATGGGGCATGCGTTGCTACGGTGCCTCACGCCACCGACGCCCGGAAGGGATCACTGGGAACGATCTCCGCCTCGTCGAAGAGCTGTTCCAACGCTTCATGGCCCTCACGCCTGCGGAACTCGATTTCGGCAGCCGTCACAGGCAAGGCCCACAGGATGCGGGCATGCCCCCCAGGCAGTGGACAGTGTTCGAGGTCGGGCCCGTGAAGATAGGGCAGGCTGATCAGCAGGTGGTCGCAGGCCGAGCCCGGCACCCATGGTTCACCGATCGGCATGCTGTGCTCCAGATCCAGCTGATGCCCTCCGCAGTGGTAGTAGGCGATCATGGCCATGAGGTCGATGAACCGCTGGTCCCGGCAGCGGGCCGTCATGACGAACTCAAGCCCGTGGCCTTCCTCCTCCATCGCGGCCCAGCACCCTGCCGTCACATAGGCCCAACTGTCGCTGCGCGGACCAGGGCTCACCACGAGAATCCGGAGGTCGGGCACGGCCTCGCGCCGGCCCGCGCCCAGATCGCGGACAACGACCTCCACGGAATGTCCTTCGAAATACGCCCGGACATGTGACTCAACGGACTCCGCAGCCGGCACCTTCGCATCGCTCACCGCGCGGTCATGCCAGACCTCGATCATCCGGCCCGGCCCGACCGCTTACCGGCACCAGGACAAGCTGCGCGGTCGCGTACGTCAGCAGCCGAAGCACCGCACGTCATCCGCCGAGGGTGCCGGGGCGGCGTGCGGCGGCCGTGCCCGCCCCCGAACGGGCACGGCCGCGGCGCGGGGCCCCGGGGGGACAGGGCCGGTGCCGGCCGGTGGACCGGCGCAGGAGAATCTACGGGCGTACCGCTCCCGGCCGCGCCCATCCACGGGTTGAGACCGGCCTACCACCCTGGGTGGCGACGCTATACAACCTGGGGGGTACTCAAGGGGGTTGACATGCACGTTGGTACACGTCCCGCAGCGGTCCCGATCCGCACCGGGCTTCCGGTCGCCGGCGGGAACGCGTATGCATCCGGACCGCTGCGGATCCCCGTCGGCATGCTTGCCGACCGGTCGGACCGCACTGCGATCCGGCGAGGTCCGCACGCCGGAACCGCCGGTCAGGGGTTGATCGACATGCGTGAGCGGGCGACGATCTATCAGGCGCCGTCCGTGCCGCGAGGGGGAGGGGATGACGGGAATGCCGTCCGTACTCGTCGTCGATGACCAGTTCCTGATCCGGTCCGGACTGACCGCGCTGCTGAACGCCGCACCGGGCTACGAGGTGGCAGGCGAGGCCGGCGACGGCGAGGAGGCGGTCCGGCTCGCCGCCGAGACCCGCCCGGACGTCGTCCTCATGGACATCCGGATGCCCGGCACGGACGGCATCACCGCCACCGAGCGGATCCTGGCCGCGCACGGCGGACGCGACGAACAGGGTGAGTACTCCGGCGGCGGGCCCAAGGTGCTCGTCCTGACCACCTTCGACTCCGACGAGTACGTCCTGCGCGCCCTGCGGGTCGGCGCCAGCGGCTTCCTCGTCAAGGACACCCCGCCCGAGCGCCTGCTCGCCGCCATCGCCACCGTCCACGCCGGCGAGATGCTGTTCAGCCCCCGGGCCCTGCGGGGACTGATCGACTCCTACGCCGCCCCCGTCGCCCGGACCCCGCACCCGGGACTGGCCGCCCTGACCCCGCGCGAGCGCGAAGTGCTCGCGCTGGTCGGGGCCGGACTGTCCAACGCCGACATCGCCGGGCGGCTCGTCCTCAGCGCCGCCACCGTCAAGACCCACGTCCACCGCTGCATGAGCAAACTGGCCCTGTCCAGCCGCGCCCAGGCCGTGGTCCTCGCATACGAGTTCGGCCTGGCGGCCCGGATGCCCTGATCGCGCGATTCGGGGTGCGCCGGGCGGCGGCGCGCGCCAGAGTGGGTGCCATGGGTATCGATGACTACGGCGGCGGCGCCGGCGCGCACGAGAGCGGCGTCCTCGTCGTGACGACCAACGACGTTCCCGGCTACCGGGTCGAGCGGGTGATCGGAGAGGTCTTCGGCCTCACCGTCCGCTCCCGCCACCTGGGCAGCCAGATCGGCGCGGGACTGAAGTCGATGATCGGCGGCGAGCTGAAGGGGCTCACCAAGACCTTGGTGGAGACCCGCAACCAGGCCATGGACCGCCTCATCGAACAGGCGAAGGCGCGCGGCGGCAACGCCGTGCTCATGATGCGCTTCGACGTCACCGACGCCTCCGACGTGGGCACCGAAGTGTGCGCGTACGGGACGGCCGTGGTCCTCGTCCCGGCCTCCACCTGATCCCCGCCGGGGCGTCTCCGCTCCCCGGGCCGGATGCTGCGCGGCCCGGGGATCCGGCCGGTACGGTGGTGCCCCGGCGACGACGGAGGGGTGGCTCGATGAGTCAACGCAAGTCCGCGGCAGAGGTGTTCGACGAGATGGGCGAGCGCTACGAGGAGGTGTTCGGGCGCGTTCCGGGCCAACTGGCTGCACTGGACTGGCTCACCGCCCGACTGCCCGCCGGAGCAAGGGTCCTGGACGTGGGCAGCGGCACCGGCCGGCCCACCGCGGAGACGCTGGCCCGGGCCGGCTGCGCCGTCACCGGCATCGACGTCTCGGCCGCCATGGTCGAACTGGCCCGCGCCAGAGTCCCGCAGGCCCGTTTCGAGCAGGCCGACGTACGCACCTACACGCCGGAGCGGGCCGATTTCGACGCGGTGTGCTCCTTCTTCCCGCTGCTGGTGATGGACCAGCCGGAGGTCGCCGGGGCACTGGACCGGATGGCGTCCTGGGTCGCGCCCGGCGGGTACTTCGTGATGGCCACGGTGCCGGGGGACATCCGGGGACTGGACATCGAGTGGATGGGCCACGAGGTCACCGTCAGCAGCCTTTCCACCGCGGACCACCTGGCCCGCCTCGCCGACCGGGGCCTGGAGGTGCTGCACCACCACACCGCGCACTTCCAGCCCGCCGACGACCGGGCGGTCCCCGAGGAGCACCTCTTCTGCTACGCCCGCCGGAGCGCGTGACCCGCCGCGGCGTGTGACGGGCCCGGGCGTGTGCTCCGCCGGAGCCCGTGACCGGCCGGATCGGCCGACCGGGACAAGGCCGGTTCACGGGGACACGGGACGCGGCTGCCCGGTCGCTGCGCTGCGACCGCACGCCCGACCGCGGCGTGCGGTCCGGCCAGGCCCCGCCGGGCGGCCGTACCGAGTGGCTGGCGGGCCGGCTCCGCACCGCCACCGCCGACGGCACCCTCCCCGTCGGCAGCAGGCTCCCCGGCACCCGCATCCTCGCCGCCGAACTGCGGGTCTCCCGGGGGCTCGTCACCGAGGCCTACCAGCGACTCGCGGAGACCGGCCAAGTCAGCGGCCGGGTCCGCGGCGGCACGGTGGTCGTCGCCGCCCCGCCCCCGGCGGCCGCGCCGACAGCGGCACCCTCACCGGCAGCGGCGCGCGGCGGCCTCGTCGCCGCCCTGCGCGCCGTACCGTGCCGGATCGACCCCTCGCGCGGCGTCCCCGACCTGACCGCCTTCCCGCGCACGGCCTGGCTGCAGGCCGAGCGCCAAGTGCTCGCGGCGCTCACCCCGCAGGGCGCGCCCGCCCTGCGGGAGGCGGTCGTCGGCCGGCCGGCCCGGAACCGGGGGATCCGCGCCGCCCCCGACGAGGTGGTTCGTCGCGGGCGTCGCCCAGGGGACGGGCTGCCGGAAACCGGTCCGAAAGTTTTTCCGGAACGGCGGCAACCTCCCGGGGGGTCGCGCGTCGTGCGGGGGTGAAGGGCGTGGTCCCGCGCCCTCGACCCGACCGTGGAGATCCACCGTGAAGAACCTGAAGCGTGTCCCCCCGGCCTTCCGACGTACGGCCGTCACCGCTGCCGCCGCCGGGGTGGCCGTCGCCCTCGCCGGTCCCGCCTTCGCCGCGAGCGGCGGCTCGGCCGCGCCTTCCCCGTCGGTCAGCGTGCCCTCCAGCGCCTCGCCCTCCGCGGGCGCGGTCAAGCCCTCCCCGTCGGTGAGCACCCCGCCGAGTGCGGGATCGGACACGAGGAGCGCGTCCCCGAGCGCTGCGCCCAGCGCCAGTCCGTCGGCCCCGGGGTCCGAGGTCAGGCCCAGCGCGTCCCCCTCCGGCCCGGCCGCCGCCCCCGGCGCGCCGGAGCTCGCGCATACTGGCTCCTCGGCGACCACCATCGCCATGGGTGCGGGGGCCACCGGGCTGGTCCTCGCCGGCGCCGGAGCCCTGTACGCCGTGCGGCGCCGCGCGAACAGCTGAGGAATCCCGTGCTCCAACTCGCACCACCCGTCGGCCCCCTCACGCCCGGCTTCGGCCGGGCGTGGCGGGGCCTTTGGTCGTTGCTGCGCCGCGAGCGCCCGGCCCCGCCCACCTTCCCGCGGTCGCACCCGGACCCGTACCGATCCCCGTACGGGTCCTCGTACGGGGACTCGTCCACGTACGACCACACCGGCCACGGTGCGGCACGGCCGCCCACCGTCAGCGAGCTCTACCACGCGCACCGGCTGCGGATGGTCCGGCTGGCGGTGCTGCTCGTCGACGACCTGGCCACCGCCGAGGACGTGGTCCAGGACGCCTTCACCGCCCTGTACCGGCGGCACGGGGAGCAGATCACCGAGGTCGACAACGCGCTGGGCTACCTCCGCACCGCGGTGGTCAACACCTCGCGCTCCGTGCTGCGACGCAGGCGCACCGTCCGCGCCTGGACCCCGCCGGCGGCGGCCGACATCCCGTCCGCCGAGGACCACGTGGTCCTGGACGAGGCGCACCGCGAGGTGCTCGCCGCGCTCGGCCGGCTCACGCCGCGCCGCCGCCAGGTCCTGGTGCTGCGGTACTGGGCCGATCTCAGCGAGGCGGAGATCGCGGCCACCCTCGGGATCAGCCGGGGAGCGGTGAAGTCCAACGCGAGCCGCGGCCTGGACGCCCTGGAGAGGATTCTGGAGGGACGGATATGACGCGTGACGGTGAACACCTCGCCGAACTCGCCGAGCGCCCCGTCGAGCGGCGGCTGCGGCAGGCCCTCGACGCACGCGCGGAGAGCATCGACGTCCGCCGGCTGCGGCCCGCGGACCCGCCGGGTCCGCAGACCGGACGGCTGCGGGCGGTAGCGCTGCGGCGGTTCGCGCTGCCGCTGGCGGGCCTGGCAGCGGCAGCCGCCGCCGGTATCGGCTACCTGGTACTGGCTCCGGATCCGTCGACCGGTCCCGTGCCGCCGGCCACCCCGCCGAGGATCACCGCCCCCGGCCCGTCCTCGGAGCATCCGGCGTCGCCCACACCGCAGCCGTCCCCTTCCGGGGAGCGGAGTCCGGGCGCGGACTCCGCGGGGAGCCCGTCGGCGTCCACGCCCGCCGGCCGGTCGGTGAGCCCCTCGGCCCCGGTCTCGCCCCGGCCGTCGGGCGGCGGGATGTCCCCGTCGGCGACTCCGTCGGCGAGCCCGTCCGGCGCGCGCGGAAGCGTCGTGACCTCCTCGCCGCCGCGCTAGCGAGCGCTCGCCACCGCACTGGCGAGCGCTCAGCGCCGCAGGTTCTCCACCGTCGCGACCAGCGGGGCGAGTTCCGGGTTGAGCGAGGCCTCGTCCAGGGCCTCGCGCAGGGCGGTGTCGTTGGTGGGGCGGGCCGCGGCCAGCAGGGCCAGGCCCGCCTCGCTGACGTCCGTGTAGATGCCGCGCCGGTCGGTGTCGCAGATGTAGCGGTTCAGCAGGCCGCGGTCCTCCAGCCTGCTGACCAGCCGGGTCGTCGCACTCTGGCTGAGCACCACAGAGTCGGCGACCTGGTGCATCCGCAGGTGCCCGCCCGGTCCGCTGTGCTGGCGGCTGAGCACGTCGAGCAGCGAGTACTCGCGCACGCTGAGGCCGTGGCCCGACTGCAGCGCCCGTTCGATGTGCGCCTCGATCCGCCCGTGCAGGAGGGAGAGGGCGCACCAGCCCTGGGAGAGGGCGGTGAGCGCGCTGTCCGTGGCCGTCATGGGCTCCTCCATCGAAGCGTCCCGGGCTGGGATGTGTGACCCCCAGGATAGTCCACACGCGCAATAGCCCGCGCTTGCAAATATCCCGCGTCTGCAATTAATGTGGACGCATGCAATCGGCGGCCGCAATCGGCGTCGCTCCGTCGTGATCCTGTCGCCGTCGCACTCGCTCTCGCCGTCGCAGTCGCCCTTGCATCCGGCACCACCCCCTCCCCTGAAGGACACCTTCCGCCATGCCTCTCGCACTCCTCGCCCTCGCCGTCGGGGCCTTCGGGATCGGCACCACCGAATTCGTCATCATGGGCCTGCTCCCCGAGGTCGCCGGCACGTACGGGGTCTCGATCCCCCTCGCCGGCTTCCTGGTCACCGGCTACGCGCTCGGCGTCGTACTCGGGGCGCCGCTCATGACCGTGCTCGGCACCCGCATTCCCCGCAAGCGCATGCTGATGCTGCTCATGGGCCTCTTCATCGTCGGCAACGTGCTCTCCGCCCTCGCCCCCGCCTTCGGCATCATGCTCGCCGGCCGCGTCGTCGCCTCCCTCGCCCACGGCGCCTTCTTCGGCATCGGCGCGGTCGTCGCCGCCGAACTCGTCGCCCCCGAGAAGAAGGCCGGCGCGATCGCCATGATGTTCACCGGACTGACGGTCGCCAACGTGGTCGGCGTCCCGCTCGGCACCCTCGTCGGGCAGACCGTCGGCTGGCGCGTCACTTTCCTGATCGTCGCCTCGCTCGGCGTCGTGGGCCTGCTGGGCATCGCCCGGCTGGTACCCGAGCTGCCCCGCCCCGAGGGCGGCGTACGGATCCGCCGCGAGCTCGCCGCCTTCCGCAACGTCCAGGTGCTGCTCGCGATGGCGATGACCGTCCTCGGCTTCGGCGGCGTCTTCGCCGCGATCACCTACATCACCCCGATGATGACCAACGTCGCCGGCTTCGCCGACTCCTCCGTCACCTGGCTGCTCGTCCTCTTCGGCCTGGGCATGGTCGCCGGCAACCTCATCGGCGGCCGGTACGCCGACCGCGCCCTCATGCCGATGCTGTACGTGGCCCTGGGCGCCCTGGCCGTCACGCTCGCCGTCTTCACCCTCACCGCCCACACCAAGGCCGGCGCGGCCGTGACCGTCGTGCTGATCGGCGCCCTCGGCTTCGCCACCGTGCCGCCGCTCCAGAAGCGCGTCCTGGACCAGGCCGCCGGGGCGCCCACCCTGGCCTCGGCCGTCAACATCGGCGCCTTCAACCTCGGCAACGCACTCGCCGCCTGGCTCGGCGGGCTCGTGATCGCCGCCGGCCTCGGCTGGACCGCCCCCAACTGGGTCGGCGCGGCACTTGCCGCCTCCGCCCTGGTGCTCGCCCTCGTCTCCGGCGCACTGGAGCGCCGTACGGCGGGACGCGCGGCCCACGGCGACCGGGACGCCGACGCCCTCGCCCCGACCGGAACGGCCGGAGCGCCCCGGGCCTCCGCGGCCGTCCCCGCCCACCACTGACCACTCCCTCCTCCCCGTACGCAGCCTCCGCAGGCACCCCGTACCCCGTACGCAACCCCCGCAAGGAGAACCACCGCATGTCCACCCCCACCCACGCCCCCACCCGCCCCCGCACCGCCGTCGCCCCCCTGACCACGCAGGACGCCGAGCTGCTCGTCGCCACCGCCGCGGCCGCCGCCGAGGCGGCCGGGGTCACGGTCAGCGTCACCGTCCTCGACGCCGGGGGCCACCTGCTCGCCTTCCGCCGCGACGACCGGGCCGTGCTGATCTCCGGCGAGACCAGCACCCGCAAGGCCTTCACGGCGCTCCAGCTGAACGCGCCCACCGCCGACCTGGTCGAGGCCGTCCGGCCCGACGGCCCCTTCCACACGCTGCCCACGGCCCTCGACCGTCCGCTGCTGTTCATCGCGGGCGGGCTGCCCGTCCACCGCGACGGCCGTCTCATCGGCGCCATCGGCGTCGGCGGCGGCGCCCCCGAGCAGGACCACGGCTTCGCCGCGTCCGCCCGGGACGCCCTGCTCTGAACCCGCCGGGTCGCGCGCCCGTGTCCCCCGTGCCACGTTGGTACGGGGGACACGGGCACATGATGACGACACCCAGGCGGCACAAGAGGGTCCACACCATCGCGACGGCCACGGTCGCCGCGCTGGTCACCCTTGCCCTCCCGGGCTGTACGGCCGCCTCGGACGAGGCGCGCGCCCCCGGCGCCCCGGACTCCTCCAGCGCCCCCTCCGCGACGACGGCACGCCCGGCCGAGGCCGCCCCCACCCCCACGCCGACCCCGTCCTACCCGCTGTCCACCGCCCCGCGCACCATCCCGGCCGTACGGGAGCACGAGCCCGCCCGCGGCCCCGGCTGGAAGCCCACTCCCGACGCCCGGGTGGTCGTCGCGCCGGACGACAAGGCCGCGCTGTCCGACGAGGCGAAACTGCTGGCCGGGGAACTGAACATCGGATACGGGGAGTCGGCGGCGCCGCGCGCCGGGGACGTCGAGCTCTCGATGGACGCCGCAGCCGCGGGCGGACCCGAGTCGTACACCCTCGACGTCAAGGACGGCCGCGTCCGCATCAACGGCCCCGACCAGGCCGGAGTGTTCTACGGCACCCGCACCCTCAAACAGGCGGTCAAGAGCGGCGGTTCGGCCCCCGAGGGAACGGTGCGCGACGCCCCCGCCAAACCGCAGCGCGGCCTCAACCTGGACATAGCCCGCAAGTTCTACACCCCGGACTGGATAGAGGACCGGCTGCGCGAGATGGCCGACCTCAAGCTGAACCAGCTGGGCCTGCACTTCTCCGACGACCAGGCCTTCCGCATCCAGTCCGACTCCCATCCCGAGATCGTCTCGACCCCGCACCTCACGAAGGCCCAGGTCCGCGAGATCAACGCGCTCGCCGCCCGGCTGCACATCACGGTCGTTCCCGAGATCGACTCGCCCGGCCACCTCGGCGCGGTCCTGCGGGCCCACCCCGACCTCCAGCTCCGCGACACGCAGGGGCGGGCGGTCAAGGGCGCCGTGGACATATCGAACCCGGCGTCCGCCAAGCTCGTGGACGAGCTGCTGCGCGAGTACATTCCGCTCTTCCCCGGCGGTGCCTGGCACCTGGGCGCCGACGAGTACCAGGCGCTGGTCTACCGCGACCCGCAGGCCTCCTTCCCCCAGCTCGCACGGGCCGCCCAGCAGCGGTACGGGCCCTCGGCGCGGGTCCAGGACCTGGCGACGGGCTGGCTGAACGACCGCGCGGACGTGGTCCGGCCGTCGGGGAAGGCGCTCAAGGCGTGGAACGACGGGTTCTTCGCGGGCGGGGTGACGAGCGCCGCCAAGGACATCCAGGTCGAGTACTGGACCGGCAAGGAGACCGGCGCCCGACCGCCGCTGGAGTACCTGCGCGAGGGCCGCAAGGTCGTCAACCTCAACGACGAGTTCCTCTACTACGTGCTGGGACAGCCCAACCAGTTCACGTACCCCACCGGGCAGCGGATCTACGAACAGTGGACCCCGCTCGTGCTGCGCGGCACCACCCCCGTCCCGGCCTCGTACGGGCCGCAGATCCTGGGCGGGCGCCTCGCCATCTGGAGCGACCTGGCCGGCGCCCAGACCCAGGCCCAGGTGGCCGCGGGCATCCAGGCCCCGCTGGCCGCGCTCTCGCAGAAGGTGTGGGACTCCCGCGCGCCCCAGCTGCCCTGGTCCGACTTCAAGGCCCTCGCCGACCGCCTCTGATGCCGACCGCCTCTGATACCGACCGCCTCTGACCCGCCCGGCCCCCGACCCCGTCCCGCCTCCGACCCCGTCCGGGCGATTCTGCCGGGAACGGGGTCGGAGGCGGTCGGTATCAGAGGCGCTCGGCGCGGCCGGGGCGCTGCCCGCGACGCCGCAGCCACTGGACGGCCGGCGGCAGCGCCAGGATCACCGTCACCGTCCAGACGGCGGCGAAGGCCCAGATCAGGAGCCGTGAGACGGTGACCGACGCCGCCACGAACAGCGTCGCCGCCACCGCACCGAGCAGCCAGGCCGCCACGATGCGGTGACGCCGGTGCGATGTGGACCGCAGGATGCGGTCGAGCGAGCGATCACCCTTGAGTTCGGCCTCGATCGCGGAGAGGGCGCGCTGCTCGCGATCCGAGAGTCCGGCTCCGTCCATCACGACGTACCTCCGCCGGCTGCTGCCGTCGGGCGCGGGTCGCAGCCTCTGGCCTGGGAATACCCGGCCTGACGCACTCCAACCCCGATGGGACGCGGTGATCGCGGGCCACGGTCACCAGATGGAGTTGACCCACTCCGGGTGGTCGATGAACGGGTTGCGGTTGTGCTGGTACACGTCGAATATCACCTGGTTGCGGCGCTGCTCGAAGGCGTCCGGCGGGTCCATCTGGTTCCACTGCTTCAGCAGGCTGATCCGGCCGAAGAGGGGCGCGGAGCCGTTGTTGACCTTGTCGTTCATCTCCAGGTTCGCGAAGCCGTCACCCCCGTCGTAGCGGACGGCCATGTAGAGCAGCATCCGCGCCACGTCGCCCTTGACCGCGTCGCGCGGCTCGAAGGAGTCGGCGTCGGTCAGGCTGCCCGGCGCCTCGCCGACCGGGCTGCCGCCCTTGTCGAAGTCCTTGTTGCCCCGGGTGCTGTTGACGGTGACGTCCTCGGGGCGCAGGTGGTGCAGGTCGGTGCCCGGGCCGGTGGCGGTGCCGAAGTCGCCGTGGCTCTTGGCCCAGACGTGCTCGCGGTTCCAGTCGTTGGCCCCGCCGCCGTTCGTCGACTTGGACTGGGAGCGGCCGGAGTAGATCAGGATGACGTTGTTGGGGTTCGCCGGGTCCTGGTCGGTCACCTTCAGGGCGTTCCACACGCCGTCGTAGGTCACCTTCGACTGGGTCTTGATGATGTTGTGCAGGGCCGTCTTCAGTGCGGCCCCGGTCTTGCCCTGGGCGCTCGCGTAGTAGTCCGCGTACGGGTCCACCGATGCGGCGGCCGTCGGGTTCTCGGGAGCGGTCGTGCGCTGCTGGCCGGCGGTCGCGGCCGCCGGTACGGCGAACAGGGCGGCGGCAGCGAGGGCGGCCGCCCAGGGGGTCAGGCGCGAGATTCTCATCGGGTGGGGGGTACCTCTCCATACGCACCGTCCCCGCCCGGGGAATTGGCGGAGTGTCAGTGGCAGAGCGAGGGTCACATTGTCATGTGCCGAACAGGTGAAAACCACGTGTCGGTAGTGGGGGATCTTCGTGTGTGCCGGCTGTCCGCCGCGGGCAGGGTAGCGGTGGCCCCGGGCGGGGCCGGACCGACCGTGACCAGCCCCATCGGGAGCAGCCCATGGCAGTGAAGATCCTCATCGTGACCGGCGACGCGGCCGAGTCCCTGGAGGTCCTGTATCCGTACCAGCGCCTGCGCGAGGAGGGGTACGAGGTCCACATCGCGGCGCCGCAGGTGAAGAAACTGCGGTTCGTGGTGCACGACTTCGAGGACGGGTTCGACACCTACACCGAGAAGCCCGGCTACACCTGGCCCGCCGATCTGGCCTTCGTGGACGTGGTCACCGAGGACTACGAGGCCCTGGTCGTCCCGGGCGGCCGGGCACCGGAGTACCTGCGCAATGACCCCGAGGTGCGCCGGATCCTGGCCGCCTTCGCGGAGGCCGACAAGCCGATCGCCCAGATCTGCCACGGGCCGCTGATCACCGCCGCGGCCGGCGGGCTGACCGGCCGCCGGGTGACCGCGTATCCCGCGCTCGAACTGGACATGAAGGCGGCCGGCGCCGAGTTCGAGGACTCCGAGACCGTGGTCGACGGCACGCTGGTCTCGGCCAGGGCCTGGCCCGACCACTCGAGCTGGATGCGGGAGTTCCTGACCGTGCTGCGGAGCAAGGCCCCGGTGGTCTGAGCGGCATCGCACCGACGGCCGTGACCCCCTGTGCCAGGGGGTCACGGCCGTCGGGTCGTGCGAGGCGGAGGACGATTTCAAGCCGGTCGGGGAGACCGGATCGCCCCGACCTCGGTGATCGTCAGCCGACGGGGGTGATCGGCGGCGCCGGCTCGTACTTGTAGTTCGAACCGAAGTTCTTCTTCACGGCCGTCTCCCAGGAGCCGTCCGCGACCATCTTCTTCAGCGCGTCGTTGATCTTGCGCTGGAGCTCCTTGTTGCCCTTCTTGACGCCGATGCCGTAGTTCTCGTTGCTCAGGTTCTGGCCGAGCAGCTTGAACTTGTTCTCGTTGCCCTTGCGTGCGGCGTAGCCGGCCAGGATGGCGTTGTCCGTGGTCATGGCGTCGACCCGGCTGTCCTGGAGTGCGACGACGCAGTCCGAGTAGCCGCCGAGCTCCAGCAGGCCGGCCTTGGGGGCGAGGTTCTTGCGGAGGTTCTCGGCCGAGGTGGAGCCGGTGACGGAGCACAGGCTCTTCGAGTTGAGGTCCTCGGGCTTGTTGATCGAGGCGTCATCGGCACGCGTCAGCAGGTCCTGGTGCGCGACGAAGTACGGGCCGGCGAAATCGACCTTCTCCTTGCGCTTCTCGTTTATCGAGTAGCTCGCGACGACGAACTTGACCTCGTTGTACTGGATCAGCAGTTCGCGGTCGTTGCTGTAGACCTGCTTGAATTCGATCTTGTTGGCCTTGTAGCCGAGCTCCTTGGCCACATAGGTGGCGACGTCCACGTCGAAGCCGGTGAACGTGCCGTCGACCTCCCGCATTCCGATGCCGGGCTGGTCGAACTTGATGCCGATGGCGAGGGTTCCGTCCCCCTGGTCCCCGTCGTCACCGATGCACCCGGAGGCGGTCAGTGCGATCGCGATCACTGCGGCGACCGCACCGGCCTGGGGAACCTTCATGCTGCACTCTTTCCTGAGGAACGCGGGGCGCGTCACCGGGATCGCCGGGGGCGTGTGGAACCGCGCGAAAACGGGGAACGTCGGAACGCGTGTACGAGGAAGCTAGGAAGCGGACGGGCGCAGCGTCACTACATTTGAGGAAAACTTGAGGATAACAATCCGGTTCTGTGGCGCATTCTGCGGCTGACCTGGGGCGGAGCGGGAAAAAGGGGGGGCAGGTCGCCTTTTGTTCGCCCCTTGCGCCTGCCCGAATTCGGTACTCGTATATTTGCACCCGGTTTGGGTGATATCCCCTGTGGCGGCCCATTGGGTCGAATCGGCTGGTTTCGCCGAATCGGCCAGTCCTGCCGAACTGGCCGGGAACGAACGGTCGTCCGGAGCGGGCCGGGGGCTCGTGGGATCATGGACGGGCAATGCCCGTGAACGAAGGGGGAGTTCGGTGACCGGTGTACGCAAGGGCCTGGCCAAGGTGGAGTTCGCGCTGCGGTGGGACCCCAGCCCGGCCGGCGCGCCCGCGAACGACCTCGACATAGTCGCCGGGGTCTACGGCGCCGCGGACCCGCACGGGACCCCCGTCCAGCTCGTGCACTTCGGAAGCCGGTCGCCCGACGGGACCATCGCGCTGAACCGGGACAGCCACACCGGTCAGGGCTTCGGCTTCGACGAGGTGATGACCATCGAGCTGAACCGGATGGCGCCGGAGGCGGGCCGGGTGGTGGTCGGCGTGGTCATCCAGAACTCCGACGCGGGCCCCGAGGGCCGTACGAAGACCTTCGCCGACATCGCCGGTACCGGATTCCGGATCCGCGAGGGCCACACGGACCTCGCGGAGGGGGACTTCGCGGCCGTGGCCGCCGCGACCGCCGCCACCGTCGCCGAGTTCACCCGTGACGCGTCCGGCGCCTGGAGCTTCGACCTGTGGGTGCGGGGCTCCGACGCGGACCCGGAGGAATTCGCCCGGACCATGGGCGCCCTCCGCTGAGGTCGCCCTCAGCCGGGGCGTCACTTCGCTGAGGCCGCACTCCGCTGAGGCCGCACTCCGCTGAGGCCGCGCTCCGCTGAGGCGGCGCTCCGCCGGGCCGCATGGATCGGGAGGCCGCACAGATCGGGCGGCGACCACTCCTGGGGTGAGTGGTCGCCGCCCGATCCGGGTGGCGCGCTGCCGCCGTCCCCACGAGGCAGCGCGGGCGGGTCGCCGTCAGGTCATCAGGACGGCGGCCCGCCGGTTCAGGGGGCCCGCTCGGCCGGAGGCCGGGCGGGGTGGGATGGCGCGAGGCCCAGGGACGGGAGCATGACGGCGTCGACGAACCGGACCAGGTAGTCGGCGTCCGCGTACCGCCCTTCCAGCACCGGCCGGATCCGGAGCACGCCCATCAGCTGGGCGGGCAGGAACTCCACCGCCGGGTGGTCCGCGGCGATCTCGCCGCGCGCCACGGCCCGTCCGACCATCTCGGCGAAGGCGGCCAGTTCCGGTTCGACCAGCGCCTCGCGCAGGGCGGCCTGGAGTTCCTCGTCGCTGAGCACGGCATGCCCGAGGGCCTGCGTCAGCCGGGTGTCCCTGCCGGAGGTGCCGGCCGCGATCCGCGCGGCCTCGCGCAGATCGCCCGCCAGCGAGCCCGTGTCCACGGCGACGAGGGTGCCCCGCCGGCCCGCGCGCAGGGCGGCGGCGACGAGCTGGGGCTTGGTCTTCCACTGCCGGTAGAGCGTGGATTTGCCGCAGCTGGCCCGGGCGGCGACGCCCTCCATGGTCAGGGCCTCGTAGCCGTGCTCGCGCAGCTGCTCCAGTACGGCGTCGTAGAACTCCTGCTCACGCTCCGGGGTGATCTTGGAGCGGCGCGCGGGGGTCGGTGGCGACGTCATGGATGCGGCTCTCCTCGGGGGCGCCTCGGCGGCAGGTTCCACTACGGAAGTGTACGGGAACGCAACCGTATCGGTACACCAGCGTATCGATACGCCAATGTATCGATACACTGGCGTGTCGCTGTGCGCGTTAACAGGAAGAGAGACCGGGGGATGAGCTCCCACACCACACCTGCCGAGCCGGCAGCCGCACCGAGAGCCGCGCGCCGCCGCCTCATACGCGAGCTGCTGCTCGTCGCGGGCTTCTTCGCCGCATACAAGGCGGGCCGGCTGCTCTCGACCGACCGCACCGAAGAGGCCTTCCGCAACGCCGGGCGAATATGGGACGCCGAGCGCGCCCTGCACCTACCGGGCGAAGGCCTCCTGCAGCGGTTGCTGCTCCACGGGGACGCCCTCGTCACCACCGCGAACACGTACTACGCGGGAGTCCACTTCCCCGCGACCGCGCTCTTCCTGATCTGGCTCTACGTGCGCCGCCCCGCCCACTACCTGTGGACGCGCCGGGTCCTCGCCGCACTCACCGCAGCCGCCCTCGCCCTGCACCTGGCCTACCCGCTCGCGCCCCCGCGCCTGCTCGGCGCCGCGCAGCTCATCGACACGGCGCAGGTCTACGGGCCCAGCGTCTACCGGGCCGCACCGGCCGAGGACACCCTGGCCAACCAGTTCGCCGCGATGCCCTCCCTGCACTTCGGCTGGGCGCTGATGCTCGCCGTCGGCGTGATCGCCGCCACCTCCTCGCGGTGGCGGTTCCTGTGGCTGCTGCACCCGCTGCTGACCCTGATCGTCATCGTCGGCACCGCCAACCACTACTGGCTCGACGCCGTCGTGGCCGCCGTCCTCCTCGGAGCGGCCCTGCTGCTGGTCCCGAAGCCGCGCGCGAACGGCGAACCCGACGACGAACGCGACGACGATGCGGACGCCGCCGGGCCCGACCCCGGGGCGACCCACGAGAACGACCCGGACGGGTCCGTACGAGGCCTGCCGCGCCCGAGGAGCGCGGACGCGGCCGTAGGAGCAGGACAATGAACGACACCACCCTCGCCGTCGGGCTCTGCCTCGCCTCGGCCGCGGCCTACGCGGCCGGCGCCGTCGCCCAGGAACGGCTCGCACGGGCCGCGGTCGCACGCACCGCCGGGGCCCTGATGGGCTCCGGCGCCTGGTGGTGGTCGGCCGGCCTGAACGCCGCCGCCGCCCTGCTGCACGCGGCGGCCCTGCGGTACGGCCCCCTCACCCTGGTGCAGCCGCTCGGCGCGCTCACCCTGGTCGCCGCCGTCCCGCTGGGTGCGCGCAGGTCCGGCCGCCGGGTGGTGGCCACCGAATGGCGGGGAACCCTGGCCACCGTCGCCGGGCTCGGCCTGCTGCTGCTCCCGGCCTCCGGGCCGGCCCCCGACGACACGCTCACCCTGGTCGAGGCGCTGGCCGTCTCCGGCGCGACCATGGCCGTGATCATGATGCTGACCGCGGACAAGGACCCTCGCTCGGGCCTGCGCCACGCCACCGCGTCGGGCCTGGCCTCCGCGGCCGCCTCCGCCCTGACCCAGACGGTGGCCGTGGCGGCCGGGCGCGGCGGAGCACTGCTCAGCGTCCGGGTCGTCTCCGTGGCCCTGCTCGTCATGGTGTTCGCGGTCGGCGGGATGCTGCTGTCGCAGCGGGCCTACCGCGGCGGACTCGGCGCCCCGCTCGCCGTGGTGAACCTGGCCAACCCGCTGGCCGCGGCCGTCATCGGCATGGTCCTGCTCGGCGAACGGCTGCAGGGCGGACTGGCGGGGGTGCTGCTGGCGGCCACCGGAGCCCTGCTCGCGGCGCGCGGAGTGGTCCTGCTCACCCGGACGCCCTCCGCCCCGGCGGGTCCGGGCGCCGGCGCCGTCGCGAGTGCCGTCGCGGGCGCCGAGCTGCCCGTACCGGTCGGCCGCGTGGCCGTCTGAGCTGCGGAGAACCGTTTCGGCCCAGGTCGCGTCCTCCGAGGAGAACGCCCGAACGACTGAACAACAGAACGACCGGACGACCGAAGCGGAGTGACTGGACATGGGGATCGTCAGCTGGATCATCCTGGGACTGCTGGCCGGAGGCATCGCCAAGGTCCTGCTGCCCGGCCGGGACCCCGGCGGCCTGATCGGCACCACCCTCATCGGTGTCGCCGGAGCCTTCATAGGCGGCTGGCTCTCGGCGAAGGTCCTGGACAAGCCGATCCAGACCGAGTTCTTCGACCTCGCCACTTGGGGCTCCGCCATCGCGGGCTCGCTGGTCCTGCTGATCGGTTACCGCATCCTCTTCGGCAACTCCCGCGACTGACCCGGCCCTCGGGGCCCCGCCCGGCCGAGGCCGCCGGACTCGCCTGCCCGGACATGCTCCTGCCGCCGGTCGCGGCCGGTGTCCCGGCCGCCAGCCCGACGCCGCCCCGGCGAGCGGCCGCCCGGCCGCCCGTCAGGTTCCGGCCGATGTCCGGCTCGCAGTTCCCGCTGCCGGCCGTCCCGGCAGCGGCCTCCCTGCCCTTCCTACTCGGCCCCGGGGATCCCCCCGGCAGCCACCCGGCCGCTCCGCGCGACCGGCCGACTACCCTGGCCGCACCACCGCGATGTACGAGCCCGAGTTCGAGTACGAGCAGCGAGGAAACCGGTACCCGATGAGCGTCACCCCCGTCCCCACCGCCGACCTGTACGACGAGTACGGCGAGTCCCTCGCCATCTGCACCACCGGGTTCCGCCAGTTCGGCGGACGCCGGCTCTTCGCGGGGCCCGTACGGACCGTCCGCTGCCACGAGGACAACGCGCTGCTGCGCACCCTCCTGCACACGCCGGGCGAGGGCGCGGTCCTCGTCGTGGACGGCGGCGGCTCGCCGCGCACCGCCCTCGTCGGCGACCTCATCGCGGGCGCGGCCGAGGCCAACGGCTGGGCCGGACTGATCATCAACGGTTCGGTCCGCGACAGCGTCGCCCTCGGCGGGCTCGACCTCGGCATCAAGGCGCTGGGCACGGTCCCCCGCAAGAGCGGAAAGACCGGCGACGGCGCAGTCGACGAGCCCGTCACCATCGGCGACATCACCTTCCGCGCGGGCGACACCGTCCACGCGGACGACGACGGCGTGGTCGTCCTGCCGCGCTGATCCGCCCCCCGCCGCGTACCGGCGTACCGGCGGACCGGGCGGATCAGAACCGGCCAGGGCCGAAGTCCCGGCCCTGGCACGGCCGTCGCGGGCCGGGTTTCACTGCGGGTCCATGAGACGACGACACCGGATCACCGGCCTGCTCGGCGCCATCGCGCTGACCGCCGCCACCCTGGCCGCCGCGGCACCCGCGCACGCGGCTGCCCCGGCCGCCGACCCGCCGCCCGCGGAGTTCGGGACCGACTGGCACGACCCCCTCACCGCGGCCCCGCCCGTCACCCGCCCCGCGACCCGCTCCTGCCAAGTGACCCTCGCGGAAGCCCGGTTCCGTGACTTCACCCCCTACCGGGCCAGTTACGCACCGCCCACCGGTTGCGGCGCCGACGGCTGGGCCAAGGTGGTCCTGCGCCTGGACGGCAAGGTCAAGGGCCGCCAGTACGACCGCCTCGGCCACCTCTCCCTCGGCGGGGTGGAGATCCTGCGCACCTCCACCCCGCAGCCCTCGCCCGACGGCATCACCTGGGCCGTCGAGAAGGACGTCACCCGCTACCGCGACACCCTCGCCCGCCCGCAGCCCGTCGAAATGCTCATCGGCAACGTCGTCGACGACACCTACACCGGCGTCATCGACGTCCGGGTGACCCTCACCTTCTACGCCGCCGAAGGCCGCACCCGGGCCCCCGACACCCCCGACCGCGTCCTGCCCCTCACCTCCCCGGCGGTCACCACCCCGCGCAACACGGAGCGCCTGCTCGCCGAGGTGTACGCCACCGGCTCGGGCGGCGGCTGCGAGGAGTACTGGTACATGACCACCCCCGACGCGGCCCCGTACTCCTGCAAGGCCGCCGACGGCCCCCACCGCGAGGTCCGCGTCTCCGTCGACGGACAACTCGCGGGCATCGCCGCGCCCTTCCCCACCGTCTGGACCGGCGGCTGGTCCAACCCCTTCCTCTGGTACGTCACCCCGGGTCCGCGCGCCTTCGACGTCCAGCCGATCCGCTACGACCTCACCCCCTACGCCGCGCTCCTCAACGACGGCCGCCCGCACCGGATCGAGGTCTCCGTCGCCGGGGT
The DNA here is from genome assembly GCF_002080455.1 of Streptomyces sp. Sge12. NCBI lineage: Bacteria > Bacillati > Actinomycetota > Actinomycetes > Kitasatosporales > Streptomycetaceae > Streptomyces > Streptomyces sp. Sge12. The sequence continues at coordinate 585,368 of NZ_CP020555.1, read as the reverse complement.
GCCGGCCGGACAGAGCGGCTGGAGCACACCCACCAATCTGCTGCTCTGGCAGGACGAGGCCCGGGAGGTCGTCACCGGCGCCCTGACCCGGCACGAGCAGAGCGATCCGAGCGGCCACTCCCGCTGGACAGCCGCGACGCCCGGCGCACCGCACCGGCTGGACACCGAGGGCGGACACCGGCTCACTGTCGCCGGACACCTGAACACCTCCCACGGCCGGGTGGCCACCACCGTCACCCGCACCGTGCGGAGCACCTCCGTGCACCGCTGGACCGACGGCGAGAACCAGGACGCGCTCGCCGCCACCTGGACCGACGAGGAGCGCGTGACGCACGGGCAGACCACCACCCGCACCGACCGCACCTACACGATGGACGGCGAGACCACCCTCGGGGACGGCGACCGGCTGCGCACCGTCATCGCCCTCGGCGACCGCGCGGACACCGTCACCGTGCGCGGCGGCCGCACCGTCGACAGCTCGCGGCTCGACGACCGGTACACGGGCGACGCCACCTACACCGCGAACGTCCCGCGCGACCAGCGGCACGCGGTCGCCACCACCTCCGCCCACTACCGCCTGTACGGGTCCGGAGCACCAGGCGGGTGTTACGACCGCACGGTGGCCACCGTCCAGGGAACGCTGACGGTGGACCGCCTGCGCTGCTGATCCCGCCGCCCCCTACGATGAGCGGCCATGGATACGAGTGAGGCCGGCAGACAGCTGATCGACGGCCGTTTCGAGCTGGTCGCACCCCTGGGCAGCGGGGGCATGGGTACGGTGTGGCGCGCCCGCGACATCGCCCTGCACCGCGAGGTCGCACTCAAGGAGGTGCGCCCGCCGGACCCGGCGACCGCCGCCGCCCAACCCGGCCTCACCGACCAGCTGCGCGAACGGGCCGTCCGCGAGGCCCGCGCCCTCGCCCGCCTCGCCCACCCGCACGTGGTGACGATCCACCACATCGTCGAACCGCCCGAGGGCGCGGACGGACACCCGTGGATCGTCATGGAGCTGGTCCAGGGCGGCTCCCTGCACGACCGGCTGGAGTCCGGGCCGATGCCGCCGGCGGACGTACTGCGGCTCGGCCTCGACGTGCTCTCCGCGCTGCGCGCCGCGCACGCCGAAGGGGTGCTCCACCGCGACGTGAAGCCGGCCAACGTGCTGCTGCGCCCCAGCGGGTCGGCGGTGCTCACCGACTTCGGCATCGCGGCCCTGCACGGATCGACCGGGCTCACCTCGACCGGCGTACTGATCGGCTCGCCCGAGTACATCGCGCCCGAACGCGTCCGCGGGGAGGAAGGGCTGGCCGCCTCGGACCTGTGGTCGCTGGGCATGCTGCTCTACGTGGCCGCGGAGGGGGTCCATCCGCTGCGCCGGGCCACCAGCCTGGCCACCGTCGTCGCCGTGCTCGACGAACCGATCCCGGCGCCCGTGCGCTCCGGCCCGCTGGCGCCCGTACTGGAACGGCTGCTCGTACGGGACCCGGCGGCGCGGCCCGACGGGGCGCAGCTGGAACAACTGCTCCGCGACGCGAGCACCGCTCTCGGATCCGGCTACGGGGCAGGTGTGCCCCCGGTCCTTCCCGCACCGCCGCTCACCCCGCCGCCGCCCGCCGCGGCCACGCCGGCCGGCGGCGCGCCGGCCGCCCCCGGCCAGTTCGGCCCGTACGGCGGCCCCTACGGATCGCCCACCCCGCCGCCGTACGGCTCCGGTGCCTCCCCCTACGGGTCCAGCACCACACCCGTCCCGCTGGCGTCCGTCCCGCGCCGGCGCCGCCCGGCCCTGATCGGCGCCGCGCTCACGGCGGTGCTGGCGGCCGCCGTCGTCGCCGTCGTCCAGCTGCTGCCCGACGGGAACGCCGGCGACGACGACGCCGTCGACGCGCGCGCCACCCGGCCCGTCGTCGCCACCCCCGGAGGCGCCGCCTCGACCCCGGCCCCGAAGGCGAGCACGTCCAAGGCCGGGACGGCGGTCCGCGGCAGCATGCTCACCCCGCAGAACATCCGGACCGCCCTGGAGGCGCTCAAGGAGAAGACCGGCACCACGACCTTCGTGGACCTCAAGGTCTACGACGGGTACGTGCTCGCCTCGATCCCCACCGCCCCCGGAGCCGAGACCGTCGACGCCTGGCAGTACCGGGACGGCTCGGCCAAGCGCACCGGGCCGGACGGCACGGTCGAGGAGGGTGAGCCGCTGATCGACATGTCGACCGTCAACTGGGACGCGCTGCCCGGCCTGCTGGAGCAGTCCAAGAAGGAGCTGGGCGTCGAGAAGCCGACCTCGACCTATGTGATCGTCGAGCCGTGGATGATGGACCAGGTCCCCTGCATGCGCCCCTACCTCAGCGACGAGTACGGCCGCGGCGGCTACGTGCTCGCCGGCATCGACGGCAAGGTCAAGAAGGTCGTCGGCTCCTGACATCCTGTAGCCGTACGCACGTACGGTCCGACAGGTCAGGGAGCAGGACCACCATGCCCAGCTGGCGCACCACCCTCACGGCGGCCGGTGTGTCCGGCTCCCGGCTGCGGGACGACTACACGCACGCCGCCCGCCGGGTGCTCCGCCGCGAGCCGGCCCCGTACCTGGCGCTGCGGATGCTCGCCGCGCCGCCGCTGGTGCCCTGCCTCGCCGCGGGGCTCGCCTTCATGAACCTCGTCGACGACGTCGCCGAGACCGGTACCCCGCAGCAACGGGCCGCCGGCCTCGCCGCGTTGTCCGAGCGGGTGGAGGCGGCCCTGAAGTCCGGGGACAGCCCCGACCCGCTGCTGCGGGCCTACGCGCACGCGGTGGACTCCCGCGGTCTGCCGCCGTACTGGGTCTCCCGCTTCCTGGCGGGCGCCGCCACCGCCGAGGCCGGATTCGACGGCTTCGAGGCGGAGGAGGACTTCCAGGCCTACCTGGACGCGTACGCGCTGCCGGGGGTGCTGGTCTTCACCGGGCTCCAGTACCGGGGCGGCCCCGACGAGCAACAGGCGGCGGGCTGGCGGCGGTTCGTCGACGCCGCCCAGCGCGTGGACTTCCTCGCCGACCTCTGCGGGGACCTCGCGGACGGCCGGCTCTGCATCCCCCGCGCCCGTCTCGCCGAACACGGGGTGACCCGCGCCGACCTCGAACAGGCCCGCGACACCCCGGCCGTACGGGCCCTCCTCGCCGCCGAGTGCCGGCGTGCCCGTACGGCTCTGGACGACACCCGCGGCATTCTCGACCTCGCCGAGCCCGGACTGCGTCCCGTGGTCTCGACCATGACGGAGCTGATGGCGCACCAGCTCACTGCCGTGGAGCGCGCGGGGGTCGCCGCCCTGCGCCGGGACATCGGGTACGGCCCGGCGGCGCCCCTGCGGATCCTCGTCCGCGCCGCCCGGCGTCGCCCGGTGTGAACCGGTGCAGGGAGTTTCCTAGTAGGGCCCGTTGACGTTGTCGATCGAGCCGTAGCGCGCCGCCGCGTAGTTGCAGGCGGCGGTGATGTTGGCGACCGGGTCGTAGGAGTCCTGCGAGGTGCCGGGCACGTGGTAGGCGCGGAAGGTGGGGTCGATGACCTGGAGCAGGCCCTTGGACGGGATCCCGTTCTGGGCGTTGATGTCCCAGTTGTTGATCGCCAGCGGGTTGCCGGAGGACTCGCGCATCACATTGCGGTGAATTCCGTTGTAGGAGCCGGGAATACCGTGCTTCGCCATGACGTCGAGGGACTCGCGGATCCACCCGTCGAGATTGTTCGGGTAGGCGGTCGCGGGCTTGGCGGCGGCAGCGGTCTTGGCCGCCGCGGCCGTCTTCGCCTGGGTGCCGATCGTCAGCTTGATGCCGGGCCGGATGACCGACGGGTTGTCACCCACGACGTTCCGGTTCGCCTCGTAGAGCTTCTGCCAGCCGCCGGTGAGGGAATGCTGCGCCGCGATCTGCGAAAGGGTGTCGCCCGCGACCACGGAATAGGTCGTGGGGGCGGCGGCCGTCTCCACCGCACCGGCGGTGGTCGCGCTGATCAGCGGGAGAGTGAGGGCCGCGCCACCTGTGCCGGCGAGGGCCAGCTTGCGGGTGATCCGGTAGTGCTTCGGCCGACGGTGCTTACCCTTTGCAGGCATGGCGGAATTCCTCACGTGGGGGGACGGGAGATCCCGGGCGGGGGCCGTATTCGGCAGCTGACCACCAGGAACGAGGTGACCGTAGGCGAGCGCGCCGCGCCGGAACAAGCCCCGAATTCCCCCGATAGATCGACATCTCGCTTTCGGTCGGGTAAATGACCTTGAAGGCGTCATGGCGCAATAGCCGATTCCCTTTCCGGGAAAAGGGAATCGGCTATTCGCGGGAAATGATGTTGAAGTGTCGGGTGTGGCTCACATCACGGTTTACCGGCCGGGTGGCCAATTCGGGCAAGTCCGCTGTCCGGGTGTCTCATTCGGGCGAGCGGCCCGTAGGTGGCGAATCGCCCATGGGGGACTCTTTCCGGCGGATTGTCGGTAGCTGCGCCGCCTGCTTGCGTCCGATTCGGCGCCGCCCTGTCGGCCCCTCGGGTCACATCGGCCCGTCCAGCCCGTCCAGCCCCTGCAGTGCGGTCGTCACCGCCTTCACCGCCCCCTCCGAGGCCGGCAGCAGGGGCAGCCGGACGTCCGGCGTCGGGATCCGCCCCTGCGCGTGCAGGACGCCCTTGAGCACCGCCGGATTCGGCTCGGCGAAGGCCGCCGCCGACATCCGGGCCAGCGCGTGCCCCAGCGGCCGCGCCCGCGCCACGTCACCGGCCCGCCAGGCCCCGGCGAGCTCGGCGAACCGGCCCGTCGCCAGATGCGCCGAGGCCAGGATCCCGCCCGCCGCACCCAGCGCCAGCAGCGGCGACAGGTACACGTCGTCACCCGCCAGCACCTCGAACCCGTCCGGCAGGTCACCGAGCAGTGCCACCGCGTCCTCGCCGATGCCGCCGCCCGCGTACTTCACCCCGACGACCCCCGGCAGCGATCCGAGCGCCCGCAGCGCGGCCGCGTCCAGCGGCTGCCCGGTGCGGTACGGGACGTGATAGACGATCAGCGGGACGGGGCTCGCAGCAGCCAGCCGCGCGAAGTGCGCCAGCACACCGGCGGCCGCCGGCCGGACGAAGGCCGGCACCGTCACCAGCGCCGCCCCCACCCCGGGCCACCGGGCCAGCCGGGCCAGCGAGGCCTCGGCGGCCCGGGTGCCGCTCGCCCCCGCACCCACGGTCAGCGGCGCGCCCCGCTCCCCGCAGACCCGGGCGCACACCGTGGTGACGAGGTCGCGCTCCGCCTCCTCGAGGCAGGCCGCCTCCGCGGTGGTGCCGAGCGCGACGATCCCGGTGGCGCCGGCGTCGAGCACCTCGTGGGCCAGCGCCTCCAGCGCCTCGGCGGCGACCTCCCCGGTACGGGTGAAGGGCGTGACGAGCGGTACGTGGATCCCCTGCAACGGCCGGGTCGGGAGGGCCGCCGCTGCTGCCGCTACCCCTGCGATGTCTGTGATGCCTGCGATGTCCTGTGCCATACCGACGAGCCTCGCCCGCGGAAAGGATCAAATCCAGTTCGCGTTTCTTACCCGAACCGTAAGCTGAGCCGATGCTCGACGTACGACGCCTGCGCCTGCTGCGCGAACTGGCCTGCCGCGGCACCATCGCCGCCGTCGGCGAGGCCCTCGCCTTCAGCCCTTCGGCGGTCTCCCAGCAACTCACCGTCCTCGAACGCGAAGCCGGCCTGCCGCTGCTGGAGCGCACCGGCCGCCGGGTCCGGCTCACCCCGGCGGGCCAGAACCTGGTCCGGCACGCCGAGGCCGTTCTTGAACGCCTCGAACAGGCCGAGGCCGACCTCGCCGAGGCGCGCGGCGGGCTCTCCGGAGTGCTGCGGATCGGCGCCTTCCCCACCGCGACCCGGGCCATCGTCCCGGCCGCCCTGATCGCCCTCGCCCGGCGGCACCCGGGGCTGGAGCCGATGGTCTCGGAGACCGACCCGGCCGCGGTGGCGCACGCCCTGCGCGCCGGGGACCTGGACGTGGCGCTGGTGCACGAGTACGACTTCGTACCCGCCGAGCCCGAGCCGGGACTGGCCACCGAACCGCTCTACGGCGAGGCGATGTACCTGGCCGCGCCCGCCGACCCGGCCGCCGTACCGCCCGCCGCCCCGCCCGCCGAGCCGGACCCCGGCGCGGCCGCCGCCCCGGACCCCGGCCGGCCCGCCGGCCCGGAACCCGACCAGGGGGCGGCCCTGCGGACGCACGCCCGGGCTCCCTGGATCACCGCCACCCCCGGCACCCTCTGCCACGCCATGACCGTCCGGGCCTGCCAGGCCGCCGGCTTCACCCCGCGCGTCCGCCACCGGGTCGACGAGTTCGCCACCGTGCTCGCGCTGGTCGCTGCGGGCCAGGGCGTGGCCGTCGTACCGCAGCTCGGAGTCACCGGCCCCGCCGATCCGGCCGTACACCTCACGCGCCTGCTCATGCAGCGCCGCACCAAGCTCGCCTTCCGCAGCGGGGCCGGCGCCCACCCCGCCGTGGCGGCCTTCGGCGCCGCACTTCGGGCCGCCGTACCGCCGGATCTGGCCGGGTCGCGCGCCGTGTCGTGACACAACTCCCGTACCGCGTGCCGTCCGTGTACGTTCGGTGATCCAGACCGATTCGATCAGAGCGGGGTACGACGTGACGCATCGCGTACGAGGGGTCATCGCCCGGAGCAAGGGCGCACCGGTGGAGACGACGACGATCCTCGTGCCCGACCCGGGACCCGGCGAGGCGCTCGTCCGGGTGCAGGCCTGCGGGGTCTGCCACACCGACCTGCACTACCGCGAGGGCGGCATCAACGACGAGTACCCCTTCCTGCTCGGCCACGAGGCCGCCGGAATCGTCGAGTCCGTCGGCCCGGACGTCACCTCGGTGGCTCCCGGCGACTTCGTGATCCTCAACTGGCGCGCGGTGTGCGGCACCTGTCGCGCCTGCCGACGCGGCCGCCCCTGGTACTGCTTCGCCACGCACAACGCCACCCAGCCCATGACCCTGGAGGACGGCACCCCGCTCTCCCCGGCCCTGGGGATCGGTGCGTTCGCCGAGAAGACCCTGGTCGCAGCCGGCCAGTGCACCAAGGTCGACCCCGCGGCCGCCCCGGCCGCCGCCGGCCTCCTCGGCTGCGGGGTGATGGCCGGCCTCGGCGCCGCCCTCAACACAGGCAACGTCGGGCGGGGCGACTCCGTCGCCGTCATCGGCTGCGGGGGAGTGGGCAACGCGGCCGTGGCCGGAGCCCGCCTGGCGGGCGCCTCGCGGATCATCGCCGTGGACCTGGACGACCGGAAGCTGGAATGGGCGCGGGGCCTGGGCGCCACGCACACCGTCAACGGACGCACCGACGACGTGGTCAAGGCCATCCAGGGCCTGACCGGGGGCAACGGCGCGGACGTGGTCATCGACGCCGTGGGCCGCCCCGAGACCTACCGTCAGGCCTTCTACGCGCGCGACCTCGCCGGGACGGTGGTCCTGGTGGGCGTGCCGACACCGGAGATGAAGCTCGAACTCCCGCTCCTCGACGTCTTCGGCCGCGGCGGCGCCCTGAAGTCCTCCTGGTACGGGGACTGCCTGCCCGAGCGCGATTTCCCCCTGCTGATCGACCTCTACCTCCAGGGCCGGCTCGACCTGGACGCTTTCGTCTCCGAGACCATCCCGCTCGACGGCGTCGAGGACGCCTTCGCGCGGATGGAACGCGGTGAGGTACTCCGCTCGGTCGTCGAGTTCTGACACCCCGTCCGGCCAGCCGCGGCCGGACCCGGCCCGCCTAGAATCGGGCCACCACCCCCGCGCCCCCGCCGCCACCCGGCCGGGGCGCGGTCCTTCATCACCTCGTACCCCTGGGGGCCGTCCGTGACCATCGCACACAGCTACCGCCAGCCCGGCACGGTCCTCACCGACCACCGGTTCTCCGTCCCCCTGGACCACGCGCGCCCGGACGGGGAGCGGATCGAGCTGTACGCCCGCGAGGTCGTGGCCGCCGGTAAGGACCCCGAGGCGCTGCCGTGGCTGCTCTACCTGGAGGGCGGTCCGGGCTTCGGGGCCCGCCGTTTCATCGGCCGCCAGGCCTGGCTGGAGCGCGCGCTGACCGAGTACCGGGTGCTGCTGCTCGACCAGCGCGGAACGGGCCGCTCCACCCCGGTGAACCGGCAGACCCTGCCCCTGCGGGGCACCCCCGCCCAGCAGGCCGAGTACCTCGGCCACTTCCGCGCCGACTCCATCGTGCGCGACGCCGAGGCCATCCGGCCCGGCCTGACCGGCGGCGCGCCCTGGACCGTGCTCGGCCAGAGCTTCGGCGGCTTCTGCGCGACCCGCTACCTCTCCACCGCGCCCGAGGGCCTCACCGCCGTCCTCATCACCGGTGGCCTGCCGTCCCTGACCGCCGGTGCCGACGAGGTGTACGAGGCCGCGTACCCCCGCATCGAGCGCAAGAACCTGGCCCACTACGCCCGCTACCCGATGGACGTCGAACGCGCCCGCCGGATCGCCGCCCACCTCGCCGAAGCACCGGCCGAACTCCCCGGCGGCCACCGCCTCACCGTCGAGGGCTTCCAGTCCCTCGGCATCCTCCTCGGCGGGGGCGACGGCAGCCACCAGCTCCACTACCTGCTGGAGGACGCCTTCGTCCCGACCCCCGCGGGACCCGCCCTCTCCGACGCCTTCCTGGAAGGCGCCCGCTCCCTGCTGTCCTTCGCCGGTCACCCCCTCTACGCACTGGTCCACGAGGCGATCTACGCCCAGGACCCCGCCACGCCCACCGCCTGGGCCGCCGAGCGCGTGCGTGCCCGCCACCCCCGCTTCGACGCGGACAAGGCCCTCGCGGGCGACGAGCCGATGCTCTTCACCGGCGAGACCATCCACCCCTGGCACTTCACCACCGACCCGGCCCTCGCCCCGCTGCGCGAGACCGCCGAGCTCCTGGCCGCCCGCACCGGCTGGCAGCCGCTCTACGACCCGGCCCGACTGGCCGCCAACGACGTGCCGGTGGCCGCCGCGGTCTACCACGACGACATGTACGTGGACACGGCGCACTCGCTGGAGACGGCCCGCTCCGTGCGGGGTCTGCGGACCTGGGTGACGGACGAGTTCGAGCACGACGGCCTCCGCGCCGGCGGCCCCCGCGTCCTGGACCGCCTGCTGTCCCTCGTCCGCGACGGGGCGTGACACGGGGTCGGTGCGTCTTCGTGCAGGTCATGGATGTGATGGAGGCCCCGATTAATCGTTCCCGAAGAAGTTGATCACACGGTTAGGGTGGGCGCTCGTACCCGAGAACCGACCGATGTGTGGAGCGTGCATGCTGAGAAGGATGTCGAGCGCCGTCTCGCTGGCCCTGGCTGGCGGACTGGCCGTGGCCGGCGTGGTGGCAGGACCGGCGACGGCCGCCGTCGCCGCGCCGGCCGTCAGCGCCGCGGGGGCGGGGGAGACCCCCGTCGGCGCGCAGGCCTGGACGCGCGTGTCCAAGAAGTACCCGAACCGCTCCTACTGGAACGCCGCCGGCGACCTGCGCGTCGGCAATGAGGCCGGCACCGAGGGGCTGTCCCGCGCGTACCTCCGCCTGGACACCACCGCGTTGGCGGGTGCCACGGTCTCCAAGGCGACCTTCCGGATCACCAACACGGGGGCCGCGTCCTGCACGGGCCGTCCGGTGGAGCTGTGGAGCGTCGGCGCCGTCTCGGCGAAGACCACGTGGAACAACCAGCCCGCCAAGGCCGTCCGGCTGGCGACGGTGACGGACGCCAAGGGCCGCGAGGGCTGTGCGGCCGGCGACCTCGAATTCGACGCCACCGCGTTGGTGAAGGAGGCCGCGGCCACGTCCCAGGCCTCCGTCACCGTCGGTCTGTTCGCGGCGAACGAGTCCGACGCCTCGGCCTGGAAGCGCTTCGCCCCGACGACCGCGAAACTGGAGACCACCATCGGCCGCCCCGCGCCGCCGGTGATCAGCTCACCCGAGTTCCCCGACGCCTCGAACGGCGCCCCCGCCGACACCGGCAAGGCCCGCACCCCGGGCACCTTCACGTTCGGCACCGGTGGCGCCACCAACATCGAGAAGATCGTGTACTGGTCGGACTTCGAGCCGCGGGAGGCCACCGTGGCTCCGGGCGGCAGTGCCGTGATCACGCCCACCGGCTCCGGTCCGCACATGATGTACGCGTACAGCGTGGACAAGGCCGGGCGGCGTTCGGACCAGGCCGTGTACCTCTTCTGGGCCCTCGGGAACGGCGGGGTCCGCGACGCCGCCGGTGACCTCAACGGCGACGGTCTGCGCGACCTGTGGACCCTGGACCCCGACGGCAGGCTCCGCTTCTCGGCCGGCCGGGCCGACGGCACCTTCGCCGCACCGGTCGACGGCGGGGCGTCCTTCGCCCCCGGCAGCCGGATCGCCGCCGGCGGGGACTGGGGCGAGGACGGATACAACGACCTGCTGGTGCTCGAGTGGGTCGAAGGGCTGGGAGCCAAGCAGCTCCGGCTCTTCAGCAACAACGGCCTCGGCGGCGTCCGTCCGCACGACGGCATCATCCTGAGTGTCTTCGAGGAGGACCCGGCGCAGGGCAACGATCACTGGTCGGACGCCCAGGACATCGCCGACGCGGGTGACTGGAACGGTGACGGGGAGCCCGACCTGCTGGTCAAGCAGGGTGCGAAGCTCTGGGCGTACACGGGCAGCCGCTCCGGCTACCTCGACATGAACGGCGCCCCGGTCCTCGTCGGTGACGGCGGCTGGGACATCGTCTCGGTCCTCGCCCCGGGCGACACCGACGGCGACGGCGCCGGCGACCTGTGGGTGCGCGACGACGCCTCCGGCGACCTCTTCGCCGTGAAGGGCGCCAAGGACGCCGCCGGGCAACTCGACCCCAGGAGCTGGGGCACGGCGCAGCGCGTGAGGATCGGCTCGGGCTTCGGCCGGACGGCCTACCCGACGCTGGTCTCCGCGGGCGACTTCGACCGCGACGGTCTGGTCGACCTGTCGGCCGTCGGCGCCGACGGCAAGGCCGTCTGGTTCCGGGCGACGGCCACCGGGATCGACGCGACCCCGCGGCCGATCGGCTGATCGGCTGATCCCACGTCGACCGGACGGGCCGGCGCCCCCGTTCAGGGGCGCCGGCCCGCTGTCGTCTCCGGGGGCGGCTCGATGAAGGCGCGGGTCAGGTGTGCGGTGGCGAGAAGGGCGCCGCGCTCCCTCGCCCGGTCCAGCAGGGCCCGGCGGGAGGCGCGGGCGGTGTCCCGGTCGCGCTCGTGGGAGTACGGCACCGCCGGGTCGCCCAGCTGCACCGCGTGGACCAGTACGTCCCCGGTGACCACCACGTCGCGGGCCCCGTCCCCCTGGTCCACCAGCACCGACTGGTGCCCCGGCGTGTGTCCGGGCGTCGGCAGCAGGGTGATGCCGGGCGCCAGCCGGTGGACACCGTCGACCTCGTGCAATCGGCCGCGCGCTCGCAGCGGCGCCACCGTCCAGTCCCACACCGGGTCCGCCCGGTCCAGCGCGGCCACCTCCGCGCGCTGCACCACGTACCGGGCCTCCGGGAAGAACGGTTCCCCGTCGTCCCCCGACGACCATCCCGCGTGGTCCTCGTGAAGGTGGGTCAGCACCACCGCCTCCACATCGGCCGGGGCGATACCGGTCACCGCGAGGGCGTCCGGCAGCCGCCCCGGCACCGGGGCCCAGGCGGCGGCCGGGGACCGGGCCGGCCCGACCCCGGCGTCCACCAGAATCCAGCGGCCGCCGGGCCGGGCGATCGCGAAGCACCGGAAATCCAGCGCCCACGCCCCGTCCGGTCCGAACGCGCCCGGGTCCAGCTCCGCGGCCCGCGCCCACGCCGCCTCGCCGGCCCCCGGAAAGGCGGCGCGGGCGGGCTCGAAGAAGATCCCGGTGGCGTCGAGCAGCGCCACCACCCGTCCCTGTCGATCCATTCGCCTATTGTGCGAGACATGACCGAACAACCTGACCAGCAGGACACTTTGCAGCCCATGCCCACCGACTGGACGCGCGCCCTCGCCGTGGTCGCGCACCCCGACGACCTGGAGTACGGGTGCGCCGCGGCCGTCGCGGACTGGACGGACGGGGGCCGGGAGGTCGTCTACCTCCTCGCCACGCGCGGCGAGGCGGGCATCGACAGCATCGCCCCCGCCGACTGCGGTCCGCTGCGCGAGGCGGAGCAGCGGGCGAGCGCCGCGGTCGTCGGGGTGTCCGAGGTGGAGTTCCTGGACTACCACGACGGGGTCATCGAGTACGGCCTCGGCCTGCGCCGGGACATCGCCGCGGCGATCCGGCGGCACCGCCCCGAGCTGCTCGTCACCCTCAACCACCGAGACACGTGGGGCGGTGCGCAGGGCGGCGGCTACTGGAACACCCCCGACCACAAGGCCGTCGGCCGGGCCGTGCTGGACGCGGCCGGTGACGCCGGCAACCGGTGGATCTTCCCCGAGCTCATCGAGCAGGGACTGCAGCCGTGGGACGGCGTGCGCTGGGTCGCGGTCGCCGGATCCAGCACGCCCACGCACGCGGCCGACGCCGGCCCGGGGCTGGAGCGCTCGGTGAAGTCCCTGATGGAGCACAAGGCGTACATCGAGGTGCTCACCGACCAGGACCCGGAGGAGTACGTACGCACCTTCCTCACCGGGAACGCCCAGCAGGCGGCGGCCCGGTTCGGCGGCCGTCCCGCCGTGCCGTTCGAGGTCTTCCCCCGCTGACCGGCCACCTCTAGTCTGACGACTCGTCAATTGATGAGTCGTCAGACGGCGGGCCGGGGGTGCGGGACACGGTGATCGACACCATCTCCACGGAGATCGCGGAGGGTGCGGAGCGCATCAGGCTGGAGGTCGCGGACGGTCTCGCGGTCCTGACCCTGTGCCGCCCGGAGAAACTCAACGGCTGGAGCTGGGAGTCCACCCGTCAGCTCGGCCTGCTCGCGGACCGGATCCGCTTCGACGCGGATGTCCGGGCGGTGCTGCTGCGGGCCGAGGGCCGGGCCTTCTGCGCGGGCATCGACGTGACCGCCCCGGGCGGCGCCATCACCGGGGGATCCCCGGCGGAGCGCACCCGCAACTACTACGAGGGCATCCGCTGGGTGCACGAGCGGTTCGCGGTCCTCGCCCGACTCCCGCAGCCGGTGGTGGCCGCCGTCCAGGGCTACTGCCTCGGCTTCGGCTTCGAGCTGGCGCTGATGGCCGACGTCCGGGTGGCGGCCGAGGACGCCGTCTTCGCCCTGCCGGAGGCTGGGCTGGGGGTGGCGGTGGACGCGGGCGGTGACCTCCGTATCGCCCGCGAGGCGGGTGCGGGCTGGGCCAAGTACCTGGCCCTGACCGGCCGCCGGATCGACGCGGGGACGGCGCAGCGCCTCAACCTGGTCCAACTGGTCGTCCCCGGCGATGACCTGGACTCCACCGCGTACGCCGTGGCACGGGAGATCGCCGCGAACGCGCCCCTCGCGGTCCAGGGCATCAAGCGGGCGGTCGATGCCTACGCCGATGCCGCCCTGCCCGCGGCCCTGGACCGGGTGGCGATGACCGCGGCCCTGACCCTCACCTCGGAGGACTGCCGCGAGGGCTACGCGGCCAAGGCGGCCCGCCGGCCCCCGCACTTCAGCGGAGGCTGAGCACCGGCCGCGTCGAGAACTCCTCGTACATGCCCACGCCGTCCGGGCCGTACGTGAACTCGGCCGCGTACGGATTGCGGTTGGCGGTGGCCAGCGGCAGCCACCCGAGCAGGTCGCCGTATCCGCCGCAGACGGCCTCGCCGCCGTCACCGCCGTGCACGGCGGTCGGGTCGCCGCTCAGCTCCGTGCCGTAGCTGTCGTAGGCGATGTGCAGCCCGAAGGCGTTCGGTTCGTGCCGGGGGCCGTCGCCGCCCCCGTACGACGGCTGGTCCAGGGGGCACTCGTTCCCCCAGCGGAACAGGGTGCCCGCCCCGGCCCCGCAGGCGTGCTCCCACTCGTCGGCGCCCGGCATCCGCAGCCCGCGCGCCGCGAGGGCTGCCGGCATGTCGTCCGGGCATGCGGTCAGGGCCTCGTCCTCGACGGCCATGAGCACGGTGGCCAGGGTCGCGGTGCGCGGCGGGCTCAGCACATCGGCGAGATACGACGTCAGGTCGGGGCAGCCGTAGCCGTACCCCTCCTCCGCGCTCTCGGCGTAATCGGCGCTCTGCGCGGGCGTCGGGACGAAGGCGTCCGGGTCGAACCCCAGCCGCACCGTCCCGCCGGGTACGAGGGCGAACTCCTGCCCCTCGCGCTCGATGCGTACCCGGTGCAGGGGACCGCCCAGGTGCTCGACGGCGTCGAGCAGCACCACCCGGCCGCCCACCTGCGAGGCGGCCTCGTGTGCGATGCGTGCGGCGGTGGCCGGGTCGAGCGACCGCCAGCGGTCGAGGGTCAGTTCGGCGAGAGACATGCCCCGATCCTCGCACCGGCCACTGACATCGATCGGCCCGGGGGAGGCGGCCCGGGGAGGAGGTCCGGGGGAAGCCCCCGGGGCAGGCTGCTCAGGCCGCGAAGCGGCGGTTGCCGGTGAGCGACCACACGGCGGAGATCCGGCCGTCGGTGACGGCGAACATGTCGATGCCGCTCTTGACGGCGACCTCTCCGTCGCCGTCGGCGTGGCTCTCGGTCCACCGGCAGGCCATCTCGCCGCGCTCGGAGTCGACCAGCGGCGCGGATTCCGCGGCGAAGGTCAGGCCGGTGAGGGCCAGGCTGTTGGCCGAGATGAATGCCGTCAGTTCCTCCTGGCCGAAGGAGTAGGCGGAGCCGGTACCGTCGAAGTCGTCCGCGAAGTGCAGCCGGAAGCCGGGGGCGAGGATCTGTTCGGCGAGGGCGACGTCTCCGTTCCAGAGCGCCGTCCAGCCCTCCACCAGCCGGGTACCGGCCTCCCTGGTCAGCGCTTCGGAAACGAGGGCGGGGGTCGTCGTCACAGACATGGGTGAGGTGCCTTCCATGGTCGGTTCGTGGTCACCCAGACTCCGGGCCCGGGGCGACAGCCCCCTGTCGGTGTTTAGCCCTCCGGGAGGAGGCTCAAGCGAAACCATAGAGTTCGTCGAGTGGGACGAAATCCCGTCCGGCCGTGTCCAGTTCGGACAGGTCCACCGGACGCGGCTCCGCCGTTTCCTCCAGGGCCCGCGCCTCCTGGATGCGGTCGATGCGGAAGTCCCGTACGGCGTCGCGCAGCCGGCACCAGCCGATGAGGTACCAGTGGTCGCCCCCGAGGAGGCCCAGGGGCTCCACGGTGCTCTCGGTGACCTCGCCCCGGGCGTCGCCGTGGCGCAGGTGCAGCAGCCGGCGGTTCGAGAGCGCCACGCGCAGGGTGTGCGGGAGCGCGGACGGCAGAGCGGGATGCGCGGCGAGCCGTACCCGGGCGGCGAGTTCGCGCGCTGCCTGCCGGTCGCGCTGCGGCATGACGGCGAACACCTTGTGCAGCGCCGAGCGGGCATCCGCGGCGAACGGTGTCCCGGACAGCGCGTGCAGGGCGACGCCCAGGGCCGCCGCCTCGGCCGGGGTGATGGTCAGGGGCGGCAGGGTGTGGTCCTTGTCCACCGCGTACCCGCCGCTGCGGCCCGGTTCGGCGTAGAGCGGCACACCGGACTGCTGCAGGGCGCTGAGGTCGCGCTCGATGGTGCGGGTGCTGACGCCGAAGCGATCGGCGAGCCACCGGGCGCTGCGCGGCCGGGGCGAGACCGCGCGTAACTCCTCCACCAGGGCGTACAGACGCTCGGTACGGTTCACAGCCATGGACCGTAGCCGATGCCCGGCAGGATCCGGTAGCCACCCGCTAGGGGGCGAACGGGCCGCGGCCCAGCTGGGTGCGGACCGGGACCACCTCGGGGTTGACCACCGACCGGCGCTGCCAGTTCGCCCCGTCCACCACCAGCGTGTGCCCGGTGATGAACCGGGCGTACGGCGAGGCCAGGAAGGTGGCGGCCCAGCCCAGTTCGCGCGGCGCGCCGACCCGCAGCGCGGGCTGCCGGGCGTCCTTCGCGTCGGGCGCGGCGCGCTCCAGGCCGCCTCGGATGTCCTCGGTCATGTCCGCGTGCGGGAAGAGCCCGGGGACCAGCCCGTTGATCTGGATGCCGTACGGACCCCACTCGACCGCGAGCGTCTCCACCAGGTTCTTCACCCCGGCCTTCGCCGCGGAGCTGTGGGCGAACCCCGGCCCGCCCGTCCAGGCGTACGAGGCGCCGATGTTCACGATCGAGCCGGGGGTGCCCGCGGTGAGGTGCCGGCGGCCGAACTCGCGGGTCATGAACCACGTGCCCGTCAGGGTGATGTCGACCACCGCCCGCCAGGCGTTCGGCGAGAGGTCCTCCGCCGGTGCGGGGAAGTTCGCGGCCGCGTTGTTGACCAGCACGTCCGGCAGGCCGAAGGCCGCCTGCGCCGCGTCGAAGACCTCCGCGACCCGCTCGGGGTCCCGGATGTCGCAGACGGCGGCCGCCACCCGGCCCGCGCCGGGCACGGCCGCCAGCTCCTCGCGCGCCGCCTTGAGCTGCTCGGCGCGCCGGCTCGCTATCACCACGTCGGCGCCGAGCCGGGCGAATTCGGCCGCGATGGCCTTGCCCAGCCCGGTGCCGCCGCCGGTCACGAGGACCACCTGCCCGGTGTAGGTGCCGGGGGGCAGGGCGGCGGCGCCGAGCGCGGGTGGCGCGGGCAGCCCGCGCAGAGGGTTCTCCATGCGCCCATCGATAGCGTGTGGGCGCTCAGATCACCATGCCCGCACGGTGACCGGCCCCGGCGGGCCGGGACGTCCTAACTCCCCGGGTTGTACGCCTGCTTGGTCGCGCAGGTCCAGATCACCGGCTTGAGCTTGCCCTTCGCGTTCACGGCCGCCCCGCCGACCCGGTCGGCGTCGGAGGCCGCATCGGCCATGCTCGCCCCGCCCGCGGCCAGCCGCGGCAGGGCCTTGACCGGGCCGGAACCGGCCCGCAGCAGGGCCTGGTCCGGAACGGTCATCTCGTCCGGGTGGAACTTCGCCGTGCCGACGGCGAGGTTCGTCGTCGCGCTGATCGCCTCGAACGTGGCGTACGGGTGCGAGCCGAGACCCCCGGGAGAGGCGCCGGAACCGCCGACCGGGGGCTCCCAGACCCACGTCCGGTACTCGTGCCACGGTCCGGACCAGTCGTAGCCGACGATCCGGCCGCTCTCGTCGAGGTCTTGGACGTAGCTGTCGTTCATCGTGGGAGCCAGCAGCCGGGCGGCGCCGCCGTCCCCCGGCCACAGCACCGGGTGGGTGCCCTGCAGGTGCGCGCCGGTCTCGGGGACCTCGTAGTCCTGCGTGGCCATGCCGAGGATGTCACCGTGGTTGTTGATGCCGGTGACCATCGTGATGAGGGTCCCCGGGCCGGCGTCGGCCGGGACGGGCAGCTCGCGGACCTTCTGGCCGTCCTTCCAGACGGCACCGGGCCCGCTGTCCGAGCGGGCCACCACGTACCCGGCGTCATTGACGTCGGCCTCGTCGTCGTAGGCGTAGCTGTCCGGCAGCAACGTGATCGCCGCAGCGCCCGCCTGGTAGGTGAACAGGGAGTGGACGCCGGAGCCGTGGAGGACGCCCACCATCAGGCCGTGCGCGTTGACGGCGACCACCCGGCCCGACGCGTTCGGGTCGGTCAGCGGCACCCGGTGCACCGTGGTGCCGGTCCAGTAGGCGGGCTTGTAGCCGGAGGCGCCGACGGCGAGGTTGCCCGCACCGAGGTCGAAGACGCCCTGGCTGCGCTGCATGTCGCGGACGTACGACTCGTCCCCGAGCGTGCCGAGCACCTGGATCTTCGGCGTGCACTTCGCCTCGACGGCCGCGACGGCCCCGACCGCTTCGGCCGCCACGGCCGGGCCGGCCGCGGTGATCAGGCCGGCCAGAACGATTGCGGCTGCGGCCGCGGACATGCTTCTTCTCATGGAGTGGTCCCCCCTGGACAGGTGCTGTTCCCCGTTGAGTCATGACACGTGCACGCCACATATTGCCTGATCTTGAAACGGATGTGGCCTGAATGGCGCGTGTTGTTGCGCTACGGGGGCCCGGCACCCGGCGGATGGTTCCCAGGGAGGCAAGCGACTGCTTAGTATGCCCGCGGAGCGTGGTTCCCCGACGGCGGCTGGAGGCCCCGGATGCAGGCATGGCGAGTACATACCCCCGGCGAACCCCGAGAGGCCCTGCGCCTCGAAGAGATTCCCGAGCCGGTCCCGGGCGAGGGCGAGGTGCGGCTGCAGGTGCTCGCGGCGAACCTCAACTTCCCCGACGCGCTGCTCGTCCGCGGCCAGTACCAGATCCGCCCACCGCTGCCCTTCACCCCCGGCGTCGAGATCTGCGGCCTCACCGACGACGGCCGCCGCGTCATCGCCAACCCGAGCCTGCCCCACGGCGGCTTCGCCGAGTACGTGGTCGCGTCCGAGCGGTCCCTGCTCCCCGCCCCCGAGAGTCTGAACGACGCCGAGGCCGCGGCCCTGCACATCGGATACCAGACCGGCTGGTTCGGCCTGCACCGCCGGGCACGCCTCCAGCCGGGCGAGACCCTCCTCGTGCACGCCGCCGCCGGTGGGGTCGGCAGCGCCGCCGTCCAGCTCGGCAAGGCCGCCGGGGCCACCGTCATCGGGGTGGTCGGGGGCAAGGCCAAGGCGCGCACCGCCGAGGAACTCGGATGCGACCTGGTGATCGACCGTACGACGGAGGACGTCGTCGCCCGGGTCAAGGAGTTCACGGGCGGGCGCGGGGCCGACGTGGTCTACGACCCCGTCGGCGGTGCGTCGTACACCGCCTCCGCCAAGTGCGTGGCCTTCGAGGGCCGGATCGTCGTCGTCGGCTTCGCGAGCGGCGACATCCCCGCCCCCGCCCTCAACCACGCCCTCGTCAAGAACTACGCGATCCTCGGCCTCCACTGGGGCCTCTACGCGGCCAAGGACCCGGGCGCGATCGCCGCCTGCCACGCCGAACTGACCCGCCTCGCCACCGAAGGCACCATCAAGCCCCTGATCAGCGAACTCATCGCACTCCCCGCCGTCGCCGACGCCGTGCAGCGCCTCGCCGACGGCGCCACCACCGGCCGCGTCGTCCTGGCCATGCCCCGGCAGCCGGGTGTGTCCCGATGACCGCGATCACCGCCGAGCACCTGCGCACACGGGTCCGGGGCCTGCTCGCCGCCCACCCGCCCGCCGACACTGCCCGCGCCGACTTCCTGCGCGCCCGCTTCGACGCCGGACTCGCCTGGGTCCACTACCCCGAGGGCCTCGGCGGCCTCGGCGCACCCCGCTCCCTCCAGGCCGCCGTCGACGCCGAACTGGAAGCCGCGGGCGCGCCCGACAACGACCCGCGCCGCATCGGCATCGGCCTCGGCATGGCCGCGCCCACGATCCTCGCCTACGGCACCGAGGAGCAGAAGCAGCGCTTCCTGCGCCCCCTGTGGCTCGGCGAGGAGGTCTGGTGCCAGCTCTTCAGCGAGCCCGGCGCCGGTTCCGACCTCGCCGCGCTCGGCACCCGCGCGGTCCGCGAGACGGACTCCGGCGACTGGATCGTGGACGGCCAGAAGGTGTGGACCTCTAGCGCCCACACCGCCCGCTGGGCCATCCTGATCGCCCGCACCGACCCCGCACTCCCCAAGCACCAGGGCATCACCTACTTCCTCTGCGACATGCACGCCCCCGGCGTCGAGGTCCGGCCGCTGCGCCAGATCACCGGCGAGGCCGAGTTCAACGAGGTCTTCCTCACCGGCGTCCGCATCCCCGACACCCACCGGCTGGGCGCCGTCGGCGAGGGCTGGGCCGTGGCCCGCACCACCCTGATGAACGAGCGGGTCTCCATCGGCGGCATGCGCATCCCGCGCGAGGGCGGCATGATCGCCCCCGTCGCCGCAGCCTGGCGCGACCGCCCCGAGCTGCGCTCCCACGCCCTCCACCAGCGGCTGCTGGAACTGTGGGTCGAGGCCGAGGTCGCCCGCCTCACCGGCGAACGGCTGCGCCAGCAGCTGGTCGCCGGACAGCCCGGCCCCGAAGGATCCGGCATGAAGCTCACCTTCGCCCGGCTCAACCAGGAGATCAGCGCTCTGGAGGTCGAACTCCTCGCCGAGGAAGGCCTCCTGTACGACGACTGGACCATGCGCCGGCCCGACGGCGTCGACTTCACCGGCCGCGAGGCCGGCTACCGCTACCTGCGCGCCAAGGGCAACAGCATCGAGGGCGGCACCAGCGAAATCCTCCTCAACATCGTCGCCGAACGCGTCCTCGGCCTGCCCCCCGAGCCCCGCGACGACAAGGACCTCGCCTGGAAGGACCTGTCCCGATGACACAGCCGACACCGACGGCACCGCAGGCGGCGCCCGCGCCGACGGCAGCAACCGCGCCGACGACGCCGGTGGCCCCCGCGGCGCCGGCCGACCTGCTCTACTCCGGGACCGAGGAGGAGCTCCGCTCCGCCGTGCGCGCGCTCCTGACCGACCGCTGCGACGCGAAGAGCGTCCTCGCCCGGGTCGAGACCGACCGGCCGCACGACCCCGAGCTGTGGCGCACCCTCGCCGTCGGGATCGGCGCGGCCGGCCTCCTCGTACCCGAGAAGCTCGGCGGGCAGGGCGCGAGCCACCGGGAGGCGGCCGTGGTCCTGGAGGAGCTGGGCCGCTCCGTGGCGCCCGTCCCGTACCTGACGAGCGCCGTGCTCGCCACGGAGATCCTGCTCGGCTGCGACAGCGCCGAAGCCACCGCGCTGCTGCGGGAACTGGCCTCCGGCCGCACGGTGTGCGTACCGGCCGTGCCCCTGACCCTCGCCCCGGGCGCGCCCCTGCCGACCCCCGTCCGGGACCTCGGCGACGGGAGCCTGACCGGCACGGTCACCTCCGTGGCGGACGCCGTGGCCGCCGACGTCCTGCTGGTCCTGGCCGACACCGGGCTCTACGCCGTCCCGGCCGCCTCGGCGCGGCTGACCCCGCAGGTCCCGCTCGACCTGACGCGCCCCCTCGCCACCGTCACGCTGGAGGCGGCGGCGGGCACCCGCCTCGCCGATCCGGGAACGGCCCGGGCGGCGGTCGCCGGAGCCCTGCTCTCCGGGGCCGGACTGCTCGCCTCCGAGCAGCTCGGGCTCGCCGAGTGGTGCCTGACGGAGACCGTCGGCCACGTCCGCGGCCGCCACCAGTTCAACCGCCCCATCGGTTCCTTCCAGGCCCTCAAGCACCGCCTCGCCCGCCTCTGGCTCGACGTGGCCTCGGCGCGCGCGGCGGCCAGGGCCGCGGCCGACGCCCTGGCCACCGCGGCCCCCGACGCCCCGCTGACCGTCGCCGTGGCCCAGGCCTACTGTTCGGGCGTGGCCGTCCGCGCCGCCGAGGAGTGCGTACAGCTGCACGGGGGCATCGGCATGACCTGGGAACACCCGGCCCACCTGTACCTCAAGCGGGCCAAGGCCGACTCCCTGGCCCTCGGCACGGCGGGCCACCACCGCGGCCTGGTCGCGGACTTCGCGGAACTCCCCGCGCCGTAGCCCCGGCTCGCCCCCGCCCCGCCCCCGCACCGCCCGGGGCGGGGGCCGGCCGGGGAGACGGCCGAACGGCCGATGCGGGCGCGGCGCCCGGTGCGCCACCGTCGACGGGTCCCCGTACGCCCCGTGAAGGAGGCGTACGCCCCGCCCGTCCCCTGAAGGAGGCGCCGTGCTGCACGCCCTCTACCTCCTCGGCACAGCCGCCGTCGCCGTCTCCGCGGCCCTCGTTTTCGCGCTCCGGATGGCCGCGATCTTCGGCGACCTGCACCTGCCCCGCCTGCGGCGGACCGCCGGCCGATCCCTATCCTCGCCCCATGACGGCCATCATCACCGCGCTCTCGGCGACCGGACTGCGCGCCCACCGCGACGAACTCGCCTCCCTCCTGCTGGCCGTCGTCGACGGCGGCTCGTCCCTCGGCTTCCTCGCCGGCCTCGAGCACCGGGACGCCGCCGCCTGGTGGGACTCGCTGCTGCCCGCCGTCGAGGACGGCTCCCTGGCCCTGTGGGTCTCCCGCACCGGTGACGACGGCCGCATCGACGGCACCGTCAGCTGGTACCGGGAGACCAAGGCGAACGGCCGGCACCGCGCCGAGCTGCGCAAGCTGATGGTGCACCCGGCGGCCCGCGGCCGCGGCACCGCCCGCGCCCTGCTCGCCGAGGCCGAGTCGGCCGCGGCCCGCGCCGGGGTGGTGCTGCTGTTCCTGGACACCGAGACCGGCAGCGGCGCCGAGCGCATCTACCGCTCCGCCGGCTGGACCGAGGCCGGCACCATCCCCGACTACGCCAGCGACCCGGCGGGCCGGCTGCACCCCACCACCCTGTTCTACAAGCAGCTCCGCAGCGCCCACGGGTGACCTCGTCCGCCGCGCGGCGTTAGACCCCGTAGCCGCCGGCCACCGAGTGAGGGAGACCGTATGTCCGCCGCATCGCCCGCCGCACCCCTGACCCGCCGCGCGCTTCTCCGTACGGCGTTCACCGCGGCCGTGCTCGCCGGTACGGGTGCGGCCCTGGCCCCCGTGCTGCGCGCCCGGCGCCCCCGGCAGACCCTCACCCCGGCGCCGCTCGCCGAGGAGGAGACGTACCGCGGCCGCCACATCGCCGTCGACGTTGCCGGGGTCCGCATCGACGGGCGGCCGCTGCACGTCATGCGCCGGGCCGACGGCAGTTACCTCAGCGGGATCAACCACTTCCAGTCGTATCCGACCCCACTGGAACTGGCCAGGGCCGCCGTGGACGAGCTGGGCACGGCGCAACTCGCCCTCGCGGCACCGCACCACGGCTGACAGGCACACGGGAACGGGAGGAACCCCGCATTGCACACCCGGCAGAACCAGAAGAACCTCACCAGCGCCCAGAAGAAGCGCTTCACGGCGGCGGTGCTGGAGCTCAAGCGCAGCGGCGCCTACGACGCGCTGGTGCGTACCCACGACAAGTACTTCGTGCCGGACCGCGACCGCAAGCTGCGCGTCGGGCACATGTCCCCGTCCTTCTTCCCGTGGCACCGGCGCTATCTGCTGGAGTTCGAGCGGCAGTTGCAGGAGATCGACGCGGGCGTCAGCGTCCCGTACTGGGACTGGACCACCGACAGCAGCCCGGCCTCCTCCCTGTGGGCCGACGACTTCCTGGGCGGTACGGGCCGGACGGGCGACCGCAAGGTGATGACCGGGCCGTTCGCCTACGACAAGGGCAACTGGACGGTGACGGTGGGCATCACGGAGTCCGCCTTCCTCACCCGCAACCTCGGCCGGCCGCAGAACCCGATCACCCTGCCCACCGCGGCCGAGCTCCAGTGGGCGATCGACGATCCGACCTACGACGTCGCGCCCTGGGACTCCACGGCCACCGCGGGCGGTTTCCGCAACAAGCTGGAGGGCTGGGCGGCCCCCAAGAGCGAGCGCTGGCGCAACCACAACAAGGTCCACCAGTGGATCGGCGGCCACATGACGGGCGGCACGGCGCCCAACGACCCGGCGTTCTGGCTGCACCACGCCTTCGTCGACCTGATCTGGGACCGCTGGCAGCAGAAGCACCCCGGCTCCGGCTACCTGCCCGCCGCCCCCCTGGCCGTCGGCGACCTCCAGCGCGGCCGGGTGATCGCCCGCGACGAGCCGATGCCGCCGTGGAACATCACCCCTCGCGAGATGTCCGACCACCGGAGCCTGTACCGCTACGAATGACCGTGGCGGCGGGTACGGGAAAGGGCCCCCGCCGTCCGGCGGGGGCCCTTCCGTGGATCAGCCGATCACCCGATCAGGGGATCAGTGGCCGTAGTCGCCACCCTCGGTGTGGTGGTCGCTGCCGCCGCCGGAGGCGTTGACGCAGGTGTTGCCGAACGCCGGGTTCAGCAGAGCGATCACGTTCACGGTGTTGCCGCAGACGTTGACCGGGACGTGCACCGGAACCTGGAGCAGGTTGCCCGAGAGGACACCGGGGGAGCCGACCGCCGCACCGTGCGCTCCGGCATCGGCGACAGCCAGACCCGCACCGGCGACCACGGCGCTGCCGGTGACAGCGGTGATGGCGAATGCCTTCGCGATACGCGACATCAAGATCTCCTCATGAGATATGTGGGGCGCCACAGAATCTGTGGCATTTGACATGGCATACAACGCGGGGGCGGCCAAGGGGTCACGGCCGCTGCGCCTACCCGGTGACAGAAAACCGGACGGAGGCGAAGTACGGCCGCACCTGGCCGACCTCCCCGGGCCGCAGAACCCGCAGCACCCGGCCCGAACACCCGGGGCCCTCGAAGAGCGTCGCCGAGCCCCGGGTCCCGTTGGTGACGGCCCGGGCGCCGCCGCCCTCGGCCTCGACACACCCCTTCGGCGCGGTGAGGCCGTGGACCCGGTCGTCCTGGCCGACGTACTGGAAATCCGGGCCGGCGGCCACGGCCGGGCCGGACAGGAGCGTGGCGCCCGCGAGCAGCACGGCGACGGGCACGGCATGGTGGATACGCAGGAATCGCATGCCCGTCCAACCGGGCCGGACCGGGACCCGGTCACGCCTTGTCACCCCTGGGACGGCTGTGCGACCGTGCGACCGGCCCCGGCACCGCAGGAGGACCAGATGAGCGCAGAGCCCTACGGACACCGCCCGCGCGTCAGGACCGCGGGCGGTGTCGTGGAGGGCCGGACCGGCCCCGGCGGGACCGCCGCCTTCCTGGGCGTCCCGTACGCCGCCCCGCCCGTCGGCGCCCTGCGGTTCGCGGCGCCCGCGCCCCCGGCCGCCTGGGACGGCGTACGCGACGCCGCGGCCTACGGGCCGACCGCCCCCAAGGTGCCGTACCCGGACACGTTCGCCGCGCTGCTCCCCGACCCCGTGATCCCCGGCGACGACTGCCTGAACCTGAACGTGTGGACCCCCGACCCGGCCCCCGGCGCCCGGCTGCCCGTCATGGTGTGGATCCACGGCGGGGCGCACACCCGGGGCTCCTCGGCGGTCCCCGTGTACGACGGCTCCGCCTTCGCCCGCGACGGGGTCGTCCTCGTCTCCTTCAACTTCCGCCTCGGCGTCCTCGGCTACGGGCTCTTCCCCGACGCCCCCGTCAACCGCGGCCTGCTGGACCAGATCGCCGCCCTCACCTGGGTCCGCGACAACATCGGGGCCTTCGGCGGCGACCCCGACCGCGTCACCGTCTTCGGGGAGTCCGCCGGCGCCATCAGCATCGGCTCCCTCCTGGCCGCCCCGCGCGCGTCCGGGCTCTTCTCCCGCGCCGTGCTGCAGAGCGGAGCCCCCGAGGTCCTGCCGCGCGTCAGGGTCCGCGCCATGGTCCGCCGGATGGCCTCGCTGCTCAAGGTGGACGCCACCGCCGCGGCCTTCACGGCCACCGCACTGCCCGACCTGCTCGCCGCCCAGGGGGCCGTCCTGCGCCGATCGGGCCCGCTCCTCGGCGGACCCGCCTTCGGCCTGGTCACCGACCCGGACACGGTCCCCACCGACCCCCTCGACGCCCTCTGCGACCGCGCCGCCTCCACCGGGGTGCCACTGCTCCTGGGCTGGACGAGCGACGAGTACCGGCTGTGGCTCGCCCCCACCGGCGGGATGCGCCTGCTGGACCGGCTGGGCCCTCTCTCGGTGGCGCTGGCCCGGGCCCACGCGGGCAAGGACCGGGCGGCCGTACGGGCGCTGCGCACCGCCCTGCCCGCCGCGACCCCCGCCGAGCTGGCCGGGCAGCTGCTCACCGACCGGCTGCTGCGCGACCCGCTGCGCAGGCTCGCCGGGGCACGGCGGGCGGCGCCGAGCTTCCTGTACGAGTTCGGCTGGCCCTCCGGCCTGCCGGGGCTCGGCGCCTGCCACGCCCTGGAGCTGGGCTTCGTGTTCGACACCCTCGCGGCACCGGAGGCCGCCTGGCTGGCCGGGGCGCAGCCCCCGCAGGCGCTGGCCGACGAGATGCACGCGGCCTGGGTGCGGTTCGCGGTGGAGGGTGATCCGGGGTGGGCGGCCTGGAACGGCGACGGCCCGCCGAAGATGTTCGGCGGGCCGTCGCTCGATCCGGAGCAGGCGCCGGTGATTACTCGACCGGTCCTTCCATGACCTTGCTGATGTACTGGATCGGCCCCTCGCCCATGTTCGGGACGTAGGTCTTGGCGTTGTGCTGGCCGCCCTTGATGACCCTCAACTCGGTGTGGACCGGACCCTTGTTGCCGTAGGTCGCGATGAACTTCTGCACGTCCGGCAGGGTCTTCTTGTTGTTCTCGCTGTCACCGACCTGGAAGGCCAGGTACACGTCCGGCCCCTTGGTGTCGATGAGCTGCTTGGCCAGCAGCTCCGGGTTGTTCTCCGCCTTCTCCTTCTCGTGGCCCTTCCACAGGGAGGAGTCCGGGACGATGTCCGGACCGGAGGCGATCACGGCCTTGAACTTGTCCGGGTGCTTCAGCACGGCCTTCAGGCCCGCGAACCCGCCGGTGGAGGAGCCCATGAAGGCCCAGCCGTCACGGGACTTGACGGTCCGGAAGTTCGCCTTCACCAGGTCCGGCACGTCCTCGGTCAGCCAGGTGCCCATCTTGGGCTGGCCGGGGATGTCGGAGCCGTCCCAGTAGATGCCCTTGTCGTCCGGCGCCGGGTTGAGGACCGGCATGGCCAGGATGAAGGGCTTGCTCTTGCCCTCGGTGTACCACTTGCTGATGCTGGTCTGGAGGCCGAGGTCGGTGCCCATCCAGTAGTTGCTGGGGTAACCGGCACCGCCCGGCAGGGCGATCATGACCGGGAAGCCGCTCTTGGCGAACTTCGGGTCGTTGTACTCCTTGGGGGCCCAGACCCAGACCTTGCCCTTGAAGCCGGACTTCTTGCCGTCGAGCGTGGTGACGGCCACGTGCGTGCCGTCGGGGAGCGTCATCGAGTTCTTGAACTCGGCGGCCGGCCCGGTCGGCATGAGCATCTTGGAGTTGGCCGGCGGCGGAGCGTCGTCCTTCTTGCCGCCTCCCGCAGGCCCCTGCCCGAACGACACCGCGGAGCCCTTGTCCGTGAAGGGGGGTATCTCGTAGTGGTTCAGCACGAGCGCGGCCGTGCCGGCGAGCGCGAGGACGGCGGCGCCGGCTATGAGCCAGCGGCGTCCCTTGCGGCGGCGCGGCGGCTCCTCGGGGTAGAGGTCCTGCGGTCCGTACCGCGCCGTCTGTTCGTACGGGTCCTGCGGTGCGTACTGCGCCTGCTGCCCGTACCGGTCCTGCTGCCCCTGGGGCTGCCGGTGCGGCTGCTGTCCGTACGGCTGGGCGTACGGGTCGCCGTGGGGCGGCTGCGGTATCTGTCCTTCCGGCCGGTACGGCTGGTACTGCTGCCCGTCGGGTGCGTACGACATGTGCGGTGGCTCTCCGGCTGGTGCTGCCCCAGAGGGGCGGGGTGGTCTGACTGCTGGGTCCTTCCGTTCGAAGGATGAACGAAAGCATGTCAGGGTTCCGCACTTTTCCTTCTCTTGGGGTGCCCTGGGGGAGGCCATTGCCCGGCGCCCGCAGGGTCGGTGGAGTTCACGGTCCCGCCCCCGTCCATGCCTGGCCCTTGTGGATCCCGCTGGGTATGGTGCTCCCGCGCCGCCCCCGGAATCCCACCCCGCCCCGGAGTCCTCCCATGACGCTCCAGCGCCGGATCCTGATCCTGGCCACCGCCGTGGCCCTGCTCGCGGCGGTCTGCGTACTGGCCGTCGTACGGGCCTCCTCGCGCGCAGACGAGAAGGACCACGCCCGGGCCGGCGGCCCGCAGATCGCTCCGGGTGCGGTCTCGCTGGCACCGGGCGACGGCGGCCGGCGAATCGTGTTCCGCAACATGGCGTGGGGGCCGCACCGGGACGAGCTCGCCACCGTCGCGGCCGGCGCGCCCGGGGGGACCCGTACCGCGTCCGGGGTGAGCTGCCTGCGCTTCCACGCGGCCGGGGGCACCGGGATCTGCCTCCAGGCGGACCGGAACGGCGTCCAGGAGGGCTATCGGGCGCTCGTCCTCGACGCACGGCTGAAAGAGATCTCCGCACACCCACTGGGCGGGGTCCCCACCCGGGCGCGGGTCTCGCCCGGCGGGCACCTGGCCGCCTGGACCGTCTTCGTCGGCGGGGACTCGTACGCGGGTACGGACTTCTCCACGCGGACCTCGGTGCTCGACCTGCGCACGGGCCGTCTGGAGGCCTCGCTGGAGGAGTTCACGATCCTCAAGGACGGCAGGCCGTACCGCGCCGCCGACGTCAACTTCTGGGGGGTCACCTTCACGGCCGATGAGCGGACCTTCTACGCGACGCTCGCCACCGGCGGCCGCACCCACCTGGTCCGCGGCGACCTGGCCGAACGCAGCGTGACCACCCTGCGCGAGAACGTCGAGTGCCCGTCGCTGTCGCCCGACGGGACCCGGCTGGTCTTCAAGAAGCGGGTGCCGGGCCTGCCGGCCGAGGCGCCCTGGCGGCTGTACGCGCTGGACCTGGCCTCCGGCGCCGAGACCCCGCTGGGTGAGGAGCGGAGCGTGGACGACCAGGTGGTGTGGATCGACGAACGGACCGTCGTCTACGCCCTGCCGGGGGACTTCGGCGCCGACCTGTACGCCCTGCCGGCCGACGGGAGCGGCGCACCCGCCCGGCTCATGGACTCGGCCCTCGCCCCGGCCTTCCTCGGGTGAGGAGGCCGCGGCGAGGGCCGGGGCAGGACCGTTTTTCCGCTCGTGCGGCCGACCCGCCGCCCTACGCGGGGACGAGGGTCTTGCGGCGGCGCTTGCGCTGCGCGCCCGCCGACAGCCTCAGCTCGATGATCGACCGTACGGCCGGCCACTCCTCGTCGAGGATCGAGTAGAAGGCAGTACTGCGGACGGCGCCGTCGAGCCCGCGCGAATGGGCCCGGCGGACCCCCTCGCAGGTGAAGCCCAGACGTTCCATCGCGGCCCGTGACCGGCCGTTGCGCGCATCGGCACGCAGCGAGATGCGCCGCACCCCCCAGGTCTCGAAGGCATGGCGGAGCATGAGCAGCTTCGCCTCGGTGTTGATGCCGGTGCCCTGGGCGCCCGGGGACAGCCAGGTATTGCCGATCTCGGCGGCATCGGGGATCGCCGTCGCCGGATCGCCGAACGGGACGCCGGGCACGGCGGGCCAGACCAGAGGCCCTTGCCAGTAGTCGAGTTCCAGGAACCGGGTCGAACCGACGACCCGCCCGTCGGTGGCTCTGACCACCGCGAACGGGAGCGATCGACCCGCAGCCTGATCGGCGAGGGCACGGTCGATGTACTCGTGGGACGCCTGCACCCCGTGGGGTACGGGAGTGAAGGCGTAAGTCGTACGATCCTCGGCCCCGGCCACGGCCAGAGCCTCGGTGTGGTGGGGGGCGAGGGGCTCGAGCCGCACGGTGCGGCCCGCGAGGTGTACGGGTACGGGCACGGAGCCTTCGGTCCTTCTGGGCGGTGGGGTGGTTGCACAGTCTGCGTCCATGACGTCGCCCCCCGTGCAAAACACGAGTGAAAGGCAACCGGCTGTCAGGTGAACGCGAGTGGCTCAATGTAGCCCCTAAAAGTCCTCTCATGAACCCCCAATTTGGCAATGGCGTGACACCGATTTCCGATGACTTCGGTCCCCGCTTCCGAGCGCCCGTAATCCTGATCAACGGACATCCCTTCCACCGCACGACGCGGGCCCCCCGGACGGCCGCGCCGACCACCGCCGGGAACCGTGCGAGCACCTCTGACCTGCGGATATACAAGGAAAGCCCGAGGGTCCCGGGCAGGGCGCGGCGGGCGGATCCCACGGACGGTCCCGCCGCCACGCCGACCGGTCCGGGCGTCGAACACGTGGTCGTCGGTGGTGTGTCCGTGGACGGTCGGATCGCCGGGGAGGTACGACTGCGCCACCCGGGTCTGCTACGGGCCCCGGCGCCCTGCCACACCCCGCCCGATCCGGGCCCCGAGCCACTGGGATCATTGCGGCCATGGACGACGTACTGCGGCGACTGGCCGCCGTGGGGCCCTTCTTCACCGTCCCGTACGGGACGGAGCCGCCCGGCCCCGGCTTCCGGCCGCTCACGGCCCTCTACGGTGAGCAGCTCGCGCCGTACGTGGCCGAGGTGGGGAGGCGGATCGGCAGCGGCCCCGGCCGGGTGGCCGCCTCGACCGCGCAGTTCGGGATCGTCTCCCGGCTCTGGTCGCTCGGGCTCGGGTCCGCGGCGCTGGGGGGCCGGGTACCGGACCTGTCCGCCGACCGGGTGTGGTGGCGGATGCCGGACGCCGGGTCGCTCCAGCTGTGGCTGCCCGAGCCGGGACCCGGCCTCCTGGCCGAGGAGCTCGGGCGGAACGTCCTGGCCAACCTGGCCGTGCTGGACGCGGCCCTGCGCGAGCGCTACGGGGTCTCCGCGCAGGTCCTGCGCGGCAACGCGGCGTCCGGGCTGGTCGGGGCACTGCGGGTGCTGATCGACCGGGTTCCGGGCGGCGCGGCCGTGGAGCTGGCGGGCGCCCTGCTGGCCGACGGCGGGGCGCTGGCGGGCACCGGCACCTTCATCCACGAGGAGGGGCTCGGGGTGGCCTTCGAACGGCGCAGTTGCTGCCTCTACTACCAGGTGCCCGGCGGCGGGCTCTGCGGGGACTGCGTGCTGCGCACCCGGCGGCGGCCGGACCGGCGGCGGGCCTGACCGCACGGGCCACCGCAGCACGCGTCACCGCCGCACGCGGCCGTTCGGAGCAAGGGAGCGCGCGCCGCACCCCGACCCGCCACGGGCCCGGCGTACGGTCCGCTGCATGACCGCTCGCACCCCCCACCGGCCCGCCGCGCTCACCCGCCGTGCGGCCCTCGCCGGGCTCGCCGCGGGCGCCGGGGCGCTCGCCGCCGGCGGCACTGCCCGCACCGCCGCTGCCGCGCCCAGGCCGTCCACGAAGGCCGTCGATCCCACGCCCGGGGCGATGCAGCTCTTCGACGACCCCGGCTTCAACTTCGCGGGCCTGCTCGCACTCGGCGCCGCCGGGATGCGCGCCTCCGAGGTGGGCGAGGTACTGACCGCGGTCAACGCGATCAACGCGGCCGGCCTGTCCGAGCAGACCTTCAGCGACACCTTCCGTTCCTGGGGCGACCGGCTCGCCGCGCCCCCGGCCGCCGGCCGCCACGGCCACGAGGCCCCCTCCCAGACCCGCCGCTTCCGCTCCCTGCGGGCCGCCCAGTACTACGCGCAGGCGTTGTTCTACGTGCTCGGCACCGACCACCCCGGTGACGAGGAGGCCGTCTACCTGGCCGGGCGCAAGGCCTGGGACACCTTCACCCGGCTGTGCTCACCGGCCGCCGTCCGCGCGAAGGTCCCGTACGGCCGGACGCACCTGCCGGTCTGGTTCTTCCGCCCGGACGGTCCGGCCCGGCCGCGCCCCACCGTGATCCTCACCAACGGCAGCGACGGCCAGAACCTGGACATGTGGACCTACGGCGTGTCCGCCGCCCTCGACCGGGGCTGGAACGCCCTCGTCTACGACGGCCCCGGCCAGGGCCAGCTGCTGTTCGTGGAGGAGATCCCCTTCACCACCCGCTGGGAGAAGGTGGTCGCCCCGATCGTCGACTGGCTGGAGGCCCGACAGGACGTGGACAGCGGCCGGATCGCGATCACCGGCCTGAGCATGGGCGGGAACCTCGTCGCCCGCGCCGCCGCCTTCGAGCACCGGCTCGCGGCCGTCGCCTGCCAGCCGGGATGCGTCAGCCCCTGGCTGGGCTTCGACGCGGAGCTGCGCGCGATCATCACCCCCGACAAGGAGGAGACCAACCGGGTCTGGAACGAGGACGTCGTCCCGGAACTGACCCCGCAGCTCGCCTTCACCGTCAAGAAGCGCTTCGAGATCTTCGACCGGCAGGCACTGCGCCAGGCCCGCGAGGGCGTCGTGCTCACGGACGTCTGGACCCCGGCGCAGGTGGCCATGGGGCTCGACATCACCGAGGTGGTGGGCAGGATCAAGGCCCCGACGCTCGTCCTGGACTACGACTTCGAGCTGTTCTACCCGGGCCAGCCGCAGCAGATGTACGACCTGCTGCGCACGCGGCGCGAGTACGTGAAAATGACGGAGGCCACCGGGGCGCAGTTGCACTGCTCCCCGATGGCCCCGCAACAGCACTGCGACGTCGTCTTCGACTGGCTCGCCGACGTCCTCCGGCGCAGTTAGTACTCCGCCGGAACCTCTAGAAGGTCAGGTTCCAGGAGTCGATCCTGCCGGTGTCGCCGCCGGCGTTGTCGTTGACCCGCAGCTTCCAGGTGCCGTTCGCGACCTCGGAGGAGGCGTTCACGGTGTAGACCTGGTTGATGTTGTCGGTGCTGCCGCCGGCACGGTTGTGCACGGTGTAGACGGTGCCGTCCGGCGCGATCAGGTCGACCTTGAGGTCACCGATGTAGGTGTGCACGACGTTCACGCCCACCTTGAGGGTGGCCGGGGCGTTGCCCGTGACACCGCTGACGGTGATGGGGCTCTCCACGGTGGCGTTGTCGCCGATGGCGAAGTCGCCGGCGTTCTCGAAGTACTTGCCGGGCGGCGGGGTGCTGCCGACGGCCTTCAGCGCGTCGACCTGGCCCTCGCCGAAGAAGCCGTTCTTCGCCGTGGTGCCCTTGCAGCGGCCGTCCGACGGGCAGGCGACGTCGCTGGCCTGGGTGGCCAGCTTGTCGCGCAGCTGCGCCGGGGTGATGCCCGGGTTGGTGCTGGCCAGCAGGGCCGCCACACCGGCGACGTGCGGGGACGCCATCGACGTACCGCTCATGGAGCCGTACTTGCCGCCCGGCAGGGTGCTGTAGATGCCGGTCGCGTCACCGCCGGGCGCCGTCACGTCGACGACGTTCAGGCCGTAGTTGGAGTACGAGGCCTTCGCGGTGGTGCCCATCGCCGAGACCGTGACCACGCCCGGGAGCTCGGTCGGGATGTCCAGGCAGGCGTTGGTGATGGTGCGGGTGACCGGCGTCGAGTCGTTCGGGCTCTCGGTGTCGGTCGTCTTGTTGGCCAGGTCGATGTTGGAGTTGCCGGCCGCCGCGACCTGCAGCGAGCCCTTGCCCTCCGCGTATTCCTGGGCGCGCTTGACGCCCTCGATGATCGCGGCCTGGTCGGCGTTGTCCGGGCAGTTGAACTGCCACGGGTCCGTGTAGTAGCTGTTGTTGGTGACCTTGAAGCCGTGGTCACCGGCCCACATGAAGCCGCAGACCGTGTTCTCGGCGAAGAAGAGCGAGGAGGTCGGCTCGGCGATGCGCACCGAGGAGATCTTCACGCCCGGCGCGACGCCGATGACGCCCTTGCCGTTCTTGGCGGCGGCGACCGTACCGGCCACGTGCGTGCCGTGGGTGCCGACGTCCCGCCAGGCGCCGGAACGGGTGTCCGGCTTGCCGTAGGCGCAGGACGCGGAGTCCGCCGCGTTGAAGTTCGGGGCCAGGTCCTGGTGCTGGTCGTCCACACCGGTGTCCAGGATGCCGACCTTGACGGAGGCGGAACCGGTGGTCACGGCCCAGGCCTGGTCGGCCTTGATCTGGGTCATGTCCGCGCGGACCGGCTCGCCCGAAGGCGTCGTGGACTGCGCCGGGTTGGCGGGCAGCGCCGGGTTGTAGGCGTCCGCCGGCACGTCGGAGGTGCGGGTCGCGCCGACCTGCTGGACCCCGCTCACACCGCGCATGGTGGTGGCGAAGGTACCGGACGCGGAGTGGGCGATGATCACGCCGATCGCGTCGTAGTGGTTGAACACCGTGCCGCCGTTGGCGGTGACGGCGCTGCGCACCGCCGTGGTGTCACCGGGGGCGGTGATGACGAGGTAGGCACGGGTGCCGGCAACCCAGGTCGCACTCTGGGAAGTCGGGGCCGCAGCCTTGGGGGCCGCCGCGGGGGCGGGGGCCGAGGAGCCGTTCGGCGCGACGGGGGCGGTGCCGGCGAGTGCGGCGGGGGCCCCGAAGGCGAGTGCCGCGCCGAGTGTGGCGGCCAGCACGAGGGTACGTCGAGGTCGGCTGGATATGTGGGGTATCAATGCGTCCTCCGAAGACCCGGTGGTCAGGCCGGGTCGAACGAAACAAGTGGTGGACGCAAGATGTCATGCACACAGCCTGTTACGGAAGTACCTTTTACAGCCTGGGGGTTCGGTTATCGGTGGCCGAATACCGACTATGGGTGCAAGTGGGGAGAATGCGGCGGGCCGACCGGGCTGGGCACCGTGGGGGCGAGCCCTGCCCGGTCGGCCCGCGGGGGCGCACCGGCTAGACCGGTACCCCGTCCTTGGGGTTGATCGAGGGCTGCGGTACGGAATTCGGGGTTCCGTCGGATGCGTCGCTCCCGGTGGCCCCGGTGGCCCCGGTGGCCCCGGTGGCTCCGGTGGCTCCGGCGGGCTGCGAGGGTTCGCCCTTCTGCTGTGCCCCGTGCCCGTCGTCGACGAGCGTGCTCTCGTCGAAGGGCAGCCGTCCCGCGAGGACTTCGGAGGCCCGTGCGTGGTCGAACTCCTTCGTCCAGGTCCCGATCAGCACCGTCGCGACCGCGTTGCCCGCGAAGTTCGTCAGGGCCCGGGCCTCGCTCATGAACCGGTCGATGCCCACGATCAGGCCGACGCCGTCCACCAGTTCCGGCCGGTGCGACTGCAGCCCGCCGGCGAGGGTGGCCAGGCCCGCACCGGTCACCCCGGCCGCGCCCTTCGAAGCGATGATCATGAACAGCAGGAGCGAGATCTGCTCGCCCAGCGCGAGCGGCTTGCCCATCGCTTCGGCGACGAACAGCGAGGACATCGTCAGGTAGATGGCGGTCCCGTCCAGGTTGAAGGAGTAGCCCGTCGGCACGGTGATCCCGGTGACCGGCCGCGAGACCCCCAGGTGCTCCATCTTCGCGATCAGCCGCGGCAGCGCCGACTCCGAGGAGGAGGTCGAGAGGATCAGCAGGAACTCCCGGCCGAGATAGCGCAGCAGGGCGAAGACGCTGACCCCGGTGCACACCCTCAGCAGCGTGCCGAGGACCACGAACACGAACAGCAGACAGGTCGTGTAGAAGCCGATCATGATGACGGCGAGGGACTTCAGCGCGTCGATGCCGGTGGCCCCGACCACCGCCGCGATCGCCCCGAAGGCGCCCACCGGCGCCGCCCACATGATCATCGCGAGTACCCGGAACACCAGCTTCTGGATGTGCCCGATGCCCCGCAGCACCGGCTCGCCCGCCGCGCCCATGGCCTGGAGGGCGAACCCGCAGAGCAGTGCCACCAGCAGCGTCTGGAGCACCTCGCCCCCGGTGAACGCCGACACCATCGTGGTCGGGATGATCCCGAGCAGGAACTCCGGCGTGCTCTCCGCCCCGCCCGCCTTGGCCTGCGCCTCACCCGCACTGCGCGCCGCCTCGGTCAGGTGCAGCCCGCTGCCCGGCTCCAGCAGGTTGCCCACCAGCAGACCGATGGCCAGGGCCACCGTGGACATGACCATGAAGTAGCCGAGGGCGAGCCCGCCCACGGCGCCCACCTTGGCGGCCTTGCGCACGGATCCGATGCCCAGCACGATCGTGCAGAAGATCACCGGCGAGATCATCATCTTGATCAGGTTGACGAAGCCGGTGCCCAGCGGTTTGAGCTCCACGGCCACGCCGGGGGCGGCGAAGCCGACGGCGATGCCGAGCAGCACCGCGCCGATCACCGCGATGTAGAGATAGTGCGTTCTGTCGCGTCTGGCGGCCACGATGCCTCCCGGTGGTGATTGCGTTCGGGGAGACCATCGCCCAGGGCTGTGACCCCGGTCACCCTTGCGTTCATTGAGTTCACGACCCGGTGCACACTGAGCGCCATGTTCCGCTTCCCTCGACCCCCGCGCAGCCTCGCCGGCCAGCTCTTCGCCATGCAGGTGCTGCTGGTCGCCGTGGTCGTCGCGGGCTGCGCCGTCTTCGCGTATGCGACCGCCCGGAGCCAGGCCGAGGAAGCCGCCCGCCGCCAGGCCGGGGCGGTGGCCCTCGCGGTCGCCGACTCCCCGTCCGTGCGCGAAGCCGTACGGGCGGCCGTAGGCGGGACCGACCCGTCCGTCGCGCTCC
Source organism: Streptomyces sp. Sge12 (assembly GCF_002080455.1). Taxonomy (NCBI): domain Bacteria; kingdom Bacillati; phylum Actinomycetota; class Actinomycetes; order Kitasatosporales; family Streptomycetaceae; genus Streptomyces; species Streptomyces sp. Sge12. The sequence goes on along the minus strand of NZ_CP020555.1, from coordinate 549,535 downwards.
AGCCCTACGCCGAGCAGGTCCGCGTGGACTCCGGCGTGAACTTCGTGACGATCATGTCCCCCGAGGGGCGGCGCTGGACCCACCCCGACCCCCGCCGGATCGGCGAGCCCTTCATGGGCAACACCGCCCGGGCGCTGCGCGGCGAGACCTTCAGCGAGACGTACACCGGCACCCTCGGCCCCTCCATCCGCGTGGTGACCCCGCTGCGGGACGAGGGCCGCACCGTCGGCCTGGTCAGTGCGGGGATCACCGTCCGCACCATCAGCGACCGGCTCGCCACCCAGCTCTCCGCCCTCGTCTGGGTCGCGGGCGGCGCCCTCGCCCTCGGCGGGGTGGGCACGTACGTCGTCAACGCGCGGCTGCGCCGCCACACTCACGGTATGAACGCGGCCGAGCTCAGCCGGATGTACGACTACCACCAGGCGGCCCTGCACGGAGTCCGCGAGGGGCTGCTCATGCTCGACGGGCAGCGCCGGATCACCCTGATCAACGACGCCGGACGCGAGCTGCTGGCCCTGCCGGGCGATGTCACCGGTACCGGGGTCGCCGACCTCGGTCTGCCGGCCCCGCTCACCGGGGCCCTGCTCGCCGACCGGCCCCGCGTGGACGAGGTGCACCTGACCGCCGACCGGGTGCTGGTGGTCAACAGCTCGCCGGTCGCGGGCGGCGGCCGCCGCGGCACCGTCGTCACCCTGCGCGACCACACCGAACTCCAGGCGCTGACCGGCGAGCTGGACCACGAACGGGGATTCACCCAGGCGCTGCGCTCCCAGGCCCACGAGGCCGCGAACCGGCTGCACACCGTGGTCTCGCTCATCGAACTCGGCCGCGCGGACGAGGCGGTGGACTTCGCCACCGCCGAGCTCGAACTCGCCCAGGCGCTCACCGACGAGGTGGTCACGGCGGTGGGCGAGCCGGTGCTGGTGGCGCTGCTGCTGGGCAAGGCCGCCCAGGCGCACGAGCGGGGCGTCGAGCTGGTGGTCACCGCCGACAGCCGCAGCCTCGCCGAAGGGGGCGGGCTGCCGCCGGCCCGGGACCTGGTGACCGTGCTGGGCAACCTCATCGACAACGCGGTCGACGCGCTCACCGCCGTACCGGGCGCGCGGATCGCGGTGACGCTGCGGCCGGAGCCGCAGGGGCTGCTGCTGCGGGTCGCGGACAACGGACCCGGGCTGCCCGAGGGCGTGGACGTCTTCCGCCGGGGCTGGTCCGGCAAGGGGGAGGGCCGCGGCCTCGGTCTCGCACTGGTCCGGCAGGTCGCGGAGCGCTACGGGGGAGCGGTGGTCGCCGCGCCGGGCCCGGGCGGCGGGGCGGAGTTCACCGTCCGCCTGCCGATGGCGCCCGCAGCCGGGGCGGACCCGCGGGACCCGGGCGACGTGGCCGATCCGGCGGACGCGGCCGATCCGACGGACCTGGCCGACCCGGCGGACGCGGCGGACCCGGTGGACGCGGCGGGCTCGCGGTGAGCGCGGGCGAGGTGCGCGTGCTGGTCGTCGAGGACGATCCGGTGGCGGCCGACGCGCACGCGCTGTACGTCGGCCGGGTGCCCGGCTTCACGGCCGTCGGCGCGGTCCACTCGCTCGCCGAGGCCACCCGCTTCCTGGAGCGGACCCGCGTCGACCTGCTCCTGCTCGACCTCGGCCTGCCCGACGGGCACGGCCTGCGCTTCGCGCGCGGGCTGCGGGCCGCAGGTCATCCCGTCGACGTGATCGTGGTGACCTCCGCGCGGGATCTGGCCGTGGTCCGCGAGAGCGTCTCGCTCGGCGTGGTCCAGTACGTACTGAAGCCGTTCGCCTTCCCCACCCTGCGCGAACGGCTGCTGCGCTACGCCGAGTTCCGCCAGGCGGCGGGCGAGGCAGCCGGCCAGGACGACGTGGACCGGGCGATGGCCGCCCTGCGCGCACCCCGCCCGGCCGAGCTCCCCAAGGGGTTGAGCGCGCCCACCCTGGACCGGGTCGCCGCCCTGCTGCGGGCGGCGCCCGAGGGACTGACGTCGGCGGGGACGGCCGAGGCGGCGGGGATCTCCCGGATCACCGCGCGCCGGTACCTGGAGCACCTGGTGGACACCGGCCGCGCGGACCGGACCCCCCGGTACGGCCAGGTCGGCCGCCCCGAACTGCACTACCGCTGGCTGGCCGCGGCCACCGGCTCGGTGTCGAAGGTGTAGAACTTCCGGTGGTCCAGCATGTCCGCCGGGGTCACGTTGTTCCAGGGCCGCATGGTGTCGTTCAGGTCGACGACGTTCTGCGTGCCCGCGCCCGGCAGGTACGTGGACTCGGGGTGCTTGGCCTGCCATTCGGCCCACAGCTTGTCGATGAAGGCGTGGTGCATCCAGAACACCGGGTCGTTGGGGGAGGCCCCGCTGGTCATCTGCCCGCCGACCCACACGTGCACCCGGTTGTGCAGGTTGGCGCCGCGCCAGCCCTCCAGGTGGTTGCGGAAGCCGTTGGAGGAGCTGTTCCAGGGCGCCATGTCGTAGACCGGCATGGCGAGGACGGCGTCCACCTCGGCCCTGGTCGGCAGCTGGGCGACGGAGGCGCCCAGATCGCGGCGCAGGTAGGCGCGCCCGTCCACCCGTACGTTTATGTTCCACTTGCCCGTCGCGTACGCGAACGGGCCGTCCATGACCTGGCCGTCACGGGCCCGGCCGGTGCCGCCGAGGAAGTCGGGGGCCCAGAGGGAGGAGCGGGAGGTGCGGTCCGCCGTCCAGTCCCAGTACGGCAGCGCGAGGCTCGCGTCCACTTTCTGCAGCGCCTCCTCGAACTCCAGGAGGAAGCGCCGGTGCCACGGCAGGAAGGAGGGGGAGCGGTGGCCGACCCGGTCGCCCGAGTCGGTGTCGCTCATGATGAAGCCGTTGTGGGTGGTGACGAAGCGGTCGTAGCTGCCGTTGCGCTTGAGCTCCTGCAGGGCCGAGGTGAAGGCGCGCTTCTCCGCGGGCGTCAGGGTGGCCTGGTTCTTGCGTACGGTCATGCCGCACCTCCGAAGGGAACGAGGGCGGCGCCCTGAAGATCGCGGACCGCGGCACGGGCGAGGAGCTTCGGCTCGGCGAAGGTCTCGTAGTGGTTGATCACGCTGATCCAGGTGCCATCGGCGTTGCGCATGATGTGCAGTTCTCTGCCGTCTATTCGGACGGTGGGTTGGCCCGGGGAGTGGTGGCCACCGTGATGGCCGCCACCGCCCGGGGTGATCTGGATACGACGGCCCTGGTAGACCTCGTCGACCGTGCCCGGGGTGGTGGGCTCGGCGGGGGTCGCGGCGGCGCTCGTGGCGCCCGCGGCGGCGGCGGTCAGACCAAGGGCGGTGAGAGCACCGGCAGTTGCCCCCAGGGCCTGACGGCGAGTGATCTTCTTCATGGCACGAAGAGGTATCAGGGCGGGGGAGGGGCTAGGCCGCTATCCGGACATGGATGGATAAGTTGCCGGTAGAACAAGTTGGATGATCTTCCCGTCCGGAGCGGCTCCGGGGGTCCGAACGGGAAGATCTGCGGGATGAACTCTACTCGACAGTAATTTCTTCTGGTCGAGCGGGGCGCTATGTGCAGGATCACACTACAGAGTCGGCCGGAAGCAGAGCGTCAGAATCAGCCCCGGGATGTGCTATGTGACGACGGGGTGGAGGGTGCCGGGACGTCCGGAAGATCCTTGATGAACACGACCCCGTCCATGGAGGCCAAGTGGGCCGGGTCGAGCGGGGCGTAGCCGAACCAGGGGGAGACCCGGGGCGCGGGCGGCGCACCGTCGAGGACGGCCGCCAGCTGTCGGGCGTCGACGACGCAGGGGTCGTCCGGGAGTGCGTAGAGGAGGCCTTCGACAGTGTCCTGCGGCGGCGCGTCCACGCCCCGGTGCCGGATGGTGCCGAGGGCCGTGGCCACGAAGGCGTACTCCGTGCCGAGCCGGGCGCTCACCAGCGCACCGGCGCTCCACCACTCCAGCAGCCGGCCGCCCATCCGCATCGAGCTCTTCTCCCGCTGGAGGTGGGCGTTGTGGGCGTGGACGAGGACCGGGCCCCGGGCGGCGAGGGCGAGGAGGTTGTCGGCCATCATCCGGCCCCGCAGGCCCACCAGCCGGGTCATGCGGGCCGGTGAGGTGTCGGCCATCCAGCGGTGGTAGCGCAGCAGGTCGGTGGCCGTGCGTCCGTACAGGCGGGCCCGGTCCAGGTCCTCCCGGGAGGTGGTCGCCAGCAAGTGCGGCGTGTGCTCCTCCAGCAGCGCCAGCAGGTCGTCGGCGAGCAGCCGCAGCTCCCGGGCCTCGGCGGAGCTCCCTGTGGACCGGGTCGGGTCCATCATCGCGGCGGGTTCGGTCCACCGGTCGTCGGCGCCGAGCAGGTGGTCGAGCGCATGCGCGGTGCAGGGGAGCAACTCGGCGTCCAGGTGGCGGGCGAGGTGGTCGTGGAGCGCGGTGAGGGCCTGCCGGGGGCTCGCGGCGCCCGCCATCTCCAACGGGCCGTCGATCCCGGCGAAGCGGAGCTGCTCGGGCGCGGGCCGGCCCTCGTTGAACGTCCGCATCCAGCGGACGAGTTCGCGGTTGGCGGCGGAGGCGCCGAACCCGTGGCTGAAGCCGCGCTCCATCACCTCGTCGAGGCTGCCGGTGCCCGAGGTGACGTACGCGTCGACCAGGAGGGCCGCCAGGCAGTCGCTCTCGATCGCGATCGTCCGGTAGCCGCCTTGCGCGACGAGCTGCCGGAAGAGCTCGTTGCGCACTTCGAGCAGGGTGTCCTCGCCGTGGGTGGGCTCACCGAGGGCGAGCAGTCGTGGCCGGGCCGCGAACGGTCCCCGCAGTGCGGCGGCGTCGAGGGCGTGGGCGGTGTCCTTGATGTCGATGGGCATGCCTTCAACGCTATCGCTGAAGCTCCGGTGTAAACTTTTCCGCTCTATCGTGGGATCTGTGAGCCGAAACCTTCAAAGCGGCCGACGGCTGCGGCCGGTCGACCTGGCGCGCGGGCACGGTCTGTCCACGCAGGCGATCAGGAACTACGAGGAGGCCGGCATCCTCCCGGCCGCGGACCGGACCCCCCACGGCTACCGCACCTACACGCTGCTGCACGCACGCGCCCTGGCCGCGTTCCTCGCCCTCGTGCAGGGCCACGGCCACCGGACGGCGGCATCGATCATGCGGGCCGTGAACGAGGGAGCGGCCGACGAGGCCTTCCGTCTCATCGACGGGACCCACGCCCAGCTCCTCGCCGACCGGCGGACCCTCGAAGCCGTGGAGAAGGCCCTGCGCGCGCTGGATCCCGCCGACGCGGCCCGCGAGCCCGACGCCGTGTCCGCCGCGCCGTCCGGTGGCACTTTCATCGGGCCGCTCGCCCGCGAACTCGGTCTGCGGCCCGCGACGCTGCGCGCATGGGAACGCGCCGGGCTGATCCGCCCGCGCCGCGACCCGCTCACCAAGTACCGCGTGTACGACGCGGCAGACGTCCGCGACGCCCGCCTGGCCCACCAACTCCGCCGCGGCGGACACCTACTGGAAGAGATCGCCCCGCTGCTCGCACAGGTCCGCGCGGCCGGCGGCCTGGTGCCCCTCGAGTCCGCCCTGACCGCCTGGCGCGCCCGCCTCTCCGCCCGCGGCCGCGCCCTGCTGGCGGGCGCGGCCGAACTGGACGCCTACCTCCGGGCCCGCGACTGACCGCCCCGACGCCGTGGGCTGCAGCCGGCGGGTCGTCCGTCGTCCGGCGCGAGGCGACCGACGGGCGCCCGCGCCGGGTGCTCCGTACCGACCGGAAAGCCACCGCACTGGACGCCGACGCGGCTACCGTCTACGTCGGGTACGACGACGGCGAGGTGGTCGCACTGGACCTGGGCGACGGCACCGTGCGCCGACGGCAGCGCCTCACCGTCGGCGCGGTCTCCGCCGTGCCGACCGCTCTCACCGTCACGGGCGACGGGCTCTTAAGATCTTCTTAGGGGCGCTTCCTAGTCTCGCCGTCCATGACGACCCGACGACTGTCCGCCGTGTTCGGCGTTCTCCTCGCTACGGCCCTCGCGCACACCGGCCTCGCGCCCGTGACCGCGGCGGCGCCCTCCGGCTCCGGCTGCGGGCACGGGGCCCGGCCCGCCGCCCCGGCCCAGTACCTCTACTCCTCGATCGGGGACTTCGATTCCGAAGTCAAGCCGCTGGCCGACCGGCCCGACATCGCGGGTGTGCAGGTGGTCGTGCCGTGGAAGGCTCTGGAGCCGCAGAAGGACCAGTACGACTTCTCCGCGGTCGAGGAGGCACTCGGCTACCTCCAGGCCCGCCACAAGAAGCTGTTCGTCCAGGTGCAGGACCGCTTCTTCAGCGCTCCGACACGGCTCCCGAACTATCTGCTCACGGACCCGGCGTACGCCGGTGGCGCCGCAGCGACCACGAACGAGAGCGGACTGGGGCCCGGAGAGCCCGGCGCCGTCGCAGCCCAGTGGAACCCCCAGGTGCGCGGACGCTTCCAACGCCTGCTCCAGGCGCTCGCCGACCGCTTCGACGGGCGCCTGGCGGGGGTGAACCTGCCGGAGACCGCCACCCAGGTGGATCTGGACAAGGACCGCAGCGGCTACACCGACGAGTCGTACTTCCGGGCCGAACTCGACAACATGGCCTTCGGCGCCAAGGTCTTCAAGCGGACGCAGTTCATCCAGTACGTGAACTTCTGGCCCGGTGAGTGGAACAACGACCACGGCTACATGGAGAAGACCTTCCAGTTCGCCGAGGCCCACGGTGTGGGCCTGGGCGGGCCCGACGTCCTGCCGAACCGCCAGGCGCAGATGGAGAACTCGTACCCCTTCTTCGAGCGGTACCGCGGGCGGCTCCCCATGGTGGCGATGGCGGTGCAGGAACCGGACTTCGAGTACATCAACCCCGCGACCGGCAAGCCGTACACCAAGGAGGAGTTCGTCGACTTCGGCGGCCGGCGCCTGGGCGCGGACGTGCTGTTCTGGGCGACCGCCGCGCCGTGGCTCCACCGGCCCGCGTCCTGACCGCCGGCTCCTACGGCTCCTGCGGCCCCCGCGGTTACGGGCGGCCCGGGCGGAAGGAACGGACGGCTCGGGCGACCAGGCCGAACCGGCGGGCCCACGTCGCCCCGCCCAGCTGGTCCACGTACCGTCCGGCCTGCGGGTCGACAGCGCGCCGGCCGGTCTCCAACTGGACGGTCAGCGCCAGTCGGTAGAGCTGCTCCAGCACCTGCGTCGCCGGCGCGGCGCCGTCGTCCGGCAGGGGCGCCGAGAGCTCGTACCGGCCCGACCCCCGGTCCAGGGCCAGACGTACGCCGCTTCCCGGATGTCCCACGGCGGTGCCGTCCGCCGGGGCGGCCGTCGGCCCCAGGATCTCGCGGGCCTGCCGCGAGATCCTGTCCCACGTGGCGAGGGCCGCGACCGGACCGGTCGGGGCGACGGACCCGTGGAAGTCGATCGCGTACCGTCCGGGCGGGCGAGCGCTGGCCGGTGCCCCGTCCGGGAGCGCGTCGTCCGACGCGTCGGGCTCGTCCCCGGTCGGGAAGCGACTGCGCAACCACCTTTCGGTGGCCGCCCAATCGCCCTCGTCGGCGCGGCCGACCCACCTCCGCAGCCGGTCCTCCGCCTCGACCAGCCCCTCCCCGGAGTCGACGGCCCGTTCGAGCCCGTCCTCGAGGGCGGCCAGGGCCGACAGGTCCGCCGGCTCCGCCGGATCGCCCGGCTCCGCGTTCGTCCCCGCTGCCGCTCCCGGGGGCGGCAGCAGCGCCGGCGCCCCCTCGGCGCGTACGACGTCCTCGGCCGGCCCGTCCGGTGCGCACCTTCGGGTCAGCACGAAGGAAGTGCTGCTCCCGATCTCCTGGGCCCGAACGGAGAGCACGTCCGGGCCGGGCCGCCAGGCCACGGCGCAGCGGAGGTAACCGTGGATCGGGTCGGCCAGGTGCTCGCGGGCCCCGGCTAGGTCCGCGAAGGTGTACAAGTACCGGTCCTCGATGTCGTCGGCGAACAGGAACACGGCATCGGCGCCTGCGCCTTCGCCCGTCCCGGGCACGTCGCCCGCGTGGGCCAGGGCGAACGCGGCGAGCTCGTCGAGCTGCCGGCCCGATGCCGGGCTGGGGGACATGACAGTGCTGCCTCTCCGCCGACCGGTCCGTCCGCTGGATTGTACGTGGATGTGAACGCTCCGGTCTGCTCCGGTTCGCGCCGTACGGTCCGGCTCCCGGGCAGCGTCCCCATCCGGCATGCCCGGGAATGTTGGCTTTTGCGCCTATAGTCCCGATATGGCTCTTCATGAGACGAAGGACGTACGCGCCCAGGACGCCGACACGGACGTGTTCGCGTCCACGCTGAGCGGCCAGATCCTCCCCAAGTACAAGATTCCTGAGGACCACTCACCCACCGAGGTCGTCTACGAGCTCCTCCGCAACGAGCTGCTCCTCGACGGGAACGCGGCCCAGAACCTGGCCACCTTCTGCACCACCTGGTCGGACGAGGGCGTGCACCGCCTGATGAACGTCTGCCTCGACAAGAACATGATCGACAAGGACGAGTACCCGCAGACCGCCGAGATCGAGTCCCGCTGCGTCAACATCCTGGCCGACCTGTGGAACGCCCCCGCCGGCACCACCGGCGCCGGCTGCTCCACCACCGGCTCCAGCGAGGCCGCCATGCTCGGCGGCCTCGCCCTCAAATGGCGGTGGCGCGAGCGCCGCCGCGCCGCGGGCCTGCCCACCGACCGCCCCAACCTGGTGTGCGGCCCGGTCCAGATCTGCTGGGAGAAGTTCGCCCGCTACTTCGACGTCGAACTGCGCCAGGTCCCGATCGAGGCCGGCGCCACCGGCCTGCAGGCCCATCAGCTCGCCGAGTACGTCGACGAGAACACCATCGGCGTCGTCGCCATCCTCGGCGTCACCTACACCTGCGACTACGAGCCCGTCGCCGAGATCGCCGCCGAGCTCGACCGGATCCAGGCCGAGCACGGCTGGGACATCCCCGTCCACGTGGACGGCGCGAGCGGCGGCTTCGTGGCGCCCTTCCTCCACCCCGACGTGGTGTGGGACTTCCGGCTGGAGCGCGTCGCCTCCATCAACACCTCCGGCCACAAGTACGGCCTCGCGCCCCTGGGAGTCGGCTGGATCGTCTGGCGCACCGCCGACCTCCTCCCGGCCGACCTCGTCTTCAACGTGGACTACCTGGGCGGCGACATGCCGACCTTCGCGCTCAACTTCTCCCGCCCCGGCGGCGAGATCATCGCGCAGTACTACCTCTTCCTGCGGCTGGGCCGGGCCGGCTACCGGCGCGTCCAGGAGGCCTGCGCCGACACCGCCCAGTACCTCGCCCGGCAGATCGCCGACATGGGCCCCTTCACCCTCCTCTACGACGGCCAGGGCGCCCTGCCCGCCGTCTCCTACAAGCTCGCCGACCCGGACACCGCCGGCTTCAGCCTCTACGACCTCTCCGACCGGCTGCGCATGCGCGGCTGGCAGGTGCCCTCGTACCCGCTGCCCGCCGACCGCGACGACACGGTCATCCAGCGCGTCCTCGTCCGGCACGGCGTGACCCGCGACCAGATGGCCCTGCTCGTCACCGACCTGCGCGCGGCCGTGGAGCACCTGAAGACCACCCCGCCGCCCGTCCCGGCCACCGAGCCGCGCTCCGGCTTCCACCACTAGGGCACGTCCCCCGGCATGGTGGAGGACCCGTCCGAGGTATGGGGGGAGGGGGACGCCTACGAGCGGTACATGGGGCGCTGGAGCCGTCGGGTCGCCGAGGTGTTCGCGGCGCGGCTCGCCGCCCGGGGAAGCCTGCGGTGGCTGGACGTGGGCTGCGGCACGGGAGCGCTGACCGCCGTGGTGGCCGCCCGCTGCCGGCCCAGCGTCGTGCTGGGGCTGGACCGGTCCCCCGGCTTCGTGCGCGCGGCCCGGGCCGGCGCCCCGGCGCCTGCCGGCTTCGCCGTGGCCGACGCCTGCGCTGCCGGTCGGTGACGCGGCGTTCGACGTGGTCGTCAGCGGGCTGGCCCTCAACTTCCTCGAACCGGCGCGGGCGACGGCCGAGGCCGTCCGGGTGGTCCGCCCGGGCGGGGTGGTCGCCGCGTACGTGTGGGACTACCCCGAGGGCATGGCCTTCCTGCGCCGCTTCTGGGACGCCGCGGCCGAGCTCGATCCGGCGGCCCGCGCACTGCACGAGGGCCGTCGGTTCGCGCAGTGCCGCCCCGATCCGCTGCACGCCCTCTGGACCGGGGCGGGGCTCGTCGACGTGATCGTCAACCCGATCGAGGTGCCCACCGTCTTCGCCGGTTTCGCGGACCTGTGGGAGCCCTTCCTCTCCGGCCAGGGACCGGCTCCCGGCTACGTCGCCACCCTCGCCCCGGCCGCCCGGGACCGGCTGCGCACGCGGCTCGAGGCTCTCCTCCCCACCGGCCCGGACGGCTCGGTCACCCTCTCCGCCCGCGCCTGGGCAGTCCGGGGCCGGCGCCCGTGACCCACGTGCGTACCGGCCGGGACCGCCCCGCGCCTCCTACCGCGCGCCGAAGTTCTGCGTCCACCAAGGGCCGCCCGAGCCCTGGTGGATGCCCACCCCGATGTCCTTGAAGGAGCAGTTGAGGATGTTCGCGCGGTGGCCCGGGCTCTTCATCCAGGAGTCCATGACCGACTGGGCCGTCTGCTGGCCCCGCGCGATGTTCTCCCCGTACGTCGACCAGCGGTACCCGGCCGCGGTGGTCCGGTCGCCCGGGTCCTTGCCGTCGGGGCTGGTGTGATCGAAGAAGTTGCGGGCCGCCATGTCGTCGGAGTGGCCCTGCGCGGCCGTGCGCAGCTGCGGGTCCTCCTTGAGGGGGCCGCAGCCGGCCGCCGCCCGCTCGCTGTTGACCAGGGCCACGACCTGGCCGGCCACGCCCGACGGCGGGGCGGGCGCGGGCTTGGCCGCGGAGGCCTTCGGGCTCGGGGACTTGCTCTTGGACTGCGTCGGGCTCGGGCTCACCGACGGGCTCGGGGAGGCGGACGCCGACGGGGAGGGCGAAGCGGACGCGGAGGGCGAGGCCGACTCCGAGGGCAGCCCGGCGGATTCCGTCGCCGAGAGCGCGGCCAGCGGGGTGGCGGGCGCGGCGGCGCCCTCCTTCGTGTCGCCCGAACCGGGCAGCCCGCCGAGGTACACGAGCCCGCCGCCCGCGACGCAGGCGGCGAGCACCGCACCGCCGACCACCCGGCGTCGGCTCTGGCGGCGCTTGCGCAGCACGCCGCGGCCACCTGCTCCGGTGTGGGCGACCGGAGTGAGCTGGGTCGCCGCGTCGGCGAAGCCCGCGTCGGCGAAGCCCGGGTCGAAGCCGTCGGCGAAAGCGGCGTTCTCGGCGGCGAAGCCGGCCGTCCCGGCCGCCTTGAACCCTGCCAGCAGGGCCGCCGAGACCGGCACCAGGGCCAGACCGGCCAGCAGTCCCTCCGCCGGAACCAGTCCGCTCCACAGGCCGGAGCAGCGTACGCACTCACGGGCGTGCCGGGCTATTCGCTTGCGCCACAGCGCCGAGGGCTGCCCGTCCCAGCCCGCCATGACGGTCCGCAGCTCCTGGCACGCCGGATGGGTGTCCAGGGCACGTTCCACCACGCGCGCCGACTCCAGCTGTGCCTTCATCCGCTGCACCCGGACCGCCGTGTGCTGCGGGGACAGTTCCAGTGCGCCGGCCACCTCCGCCCGGGTCAGCTCCCCGGCGCACTCCAGCCACCACAGCGACAGCAGCGCCCGGTCCTCGGGCTCCAGCCAGCGGGTCGCCCGGGCCGTCTCGCGCCGCTGGCCGGAGAGGTTGAGGCGGGCGACGGTCAGGTCGACGAAGTCGGCACCCGGGTCGGCGATGTCGCTCGCCGCCTCCAGCGTGCTCTCGCCGGAACCGCTCTGCCGGGCCTGCCAGTGCGCCCGCACCCGGTTCATCGCGATCGCGACCAGCCAGGACCGGAAGCTCTCGTCCACCCGCAGGCCGCCCAGCCCGTCGAGCGCCCGCAGCATCGTGTCCTGCACCACGTCGTCCACGTCGCACGACCCGCCCAGGGCCCGGCCGACGATGTTGTAGACGAGCGGGAGATGGGCGCCGACGAGCTCGTCCTGCGCGCGGGGGTCGCCCGCGCGGGCCGCTGCCACGAGCGCTGCGGTGTGCTGAGTAGTCATGTGATGTTCCCTGTCCGTACCGGCGGTCGATGATGCCCGATACCTGGGAGACCTGCGACCGGGGTGTCGATAACAGTTATCCGGAAGAATTTTCCCGAAGACCTGTTTCGGACCTCCATTCGGGGGTCACAACAGCGGGGCCAGGGCCTCCGCGGCCGCGCGCACGGCCGGTGCGTACGCCTCGATCTCCTCGCGGGAGACCAGGAACGTGACGGTGGTGACGCTGACCCCGCCCACCGGCCGGCCCGTCGGCCCGAGCACCGGCGCACCGATGCAGCGGATGGTGGGCTCGTTCTCCTCATCGTCCACGGCGAAGCCCCGGCTGCGGACCGCCGCCAGTTGGGTGTACAGGGCTCCCGCGGTGGTGAGCGTGTGCGGGGTCCGGCGCGGCAGGCCCGTGGCACCGATCAGCTCCCGTACCTCCTCGGCGGGCAGGTGGGCCAGTACGCTCTTGCCGATCGCGGTCGTGTGCAGCGGCATGCGCATGCCGACGCGGGACGCGGTACGGAAGGGCTGGTCCTCGCCACCCTCCAGCTTGCGGATGCAGGTGATGGTCTGCCCGCTGTGCAGGGCGAGATGGACCGTCTGGCCGGTGGCCCGCCGCAGTTCGCCCAGGATGCGCCCGATGCTCGCCGGTTCCCCGGCGCCGACCAGGGCGGACAGCCCGCGCAGCCGCGGTCCCACGCCGTACCGGCTGTCGGCCTCCTGGCGCACGAAGCCCTGGTCGACCAGCGAGGCCAGGATGCGGAACGTGCTCGACTTGGGCACTGCGGCCGCCGCCGTCAGATCGGCCAGCCGGTGCGGTCCACCGGGAGCGGCCACCGCCTCCAGGACGCGCAGGGACTTCTCCAGGGCGGAACCGGCCGCGGAGGTCCGCCCGGTGCGCGCCGAAGGTCCGTCCGCCGCCGTTCCGTCCATTGACACCGGCACTCCTGACATGGGTAGGGTCTAGACCACATGGTTCCGTCATACGGTACGCCGTTCCACTACGTGGAACAAAGGGGAGGGTCCGTTGCCCGAGCAGCCGTCCGAGCAGCCGTCCAATCGCCCGTCCGATCGTCCGGCCGATCGTCCGTCCGGTCATCTTCCCCGCCATCTGTACGCGGTGCTCGCCGAACAGCGCGTGCTGCCCGTGCTGCGCGACACCGAGGCCGACGGGGCCGTCCGCCGCACCACCGCCCTCCTCGCCGCTGGCTGCCGCGCGGTCGAACTCACCACCTCCACCCCCGGTTGGGCCGCGGCCGTCGCCCGCACCGCCCCGCTCGGCGACGTCCACGGCCGTCCCGCCCTCATCGGCGTCGGCACCGTCACCACCACCGCCCAGGCCGAGACCGCCCTGGACGCCGGCGCCGCCTTCCTGATCTCCCCGTACCCGGCCCCCGAGGTCCGTGCCGTCGCCGTACGCCGCGAAGCCGTCTTCATCGAGGGCGGGTTCACCCCGGGCGAGATCGCCGCCGCCGTCCGCGCCGCCGGAGCCGCCAAGGTGTTCCCGGCCCACGTGGGCGGCCCCGGGTTCCTCCGCTCCCTGCGGGCCGTCCTGCCCGAGGCGGTGATCATCCCGACCGGCGGAATCCGTCTGGCCGAGGTGCCCGAGTGGCTCGCCGCCGGCGCCACCGCCGTCGGCATCGGAGGCGGGCTGCCCTCCGACCCCGCCGAACTGGCCGCCGTCTTCGCGCCGGTGGCCGCCACGTGCCGTACGCGCCACCACGCCGCCCCGGACCGCGCGCCCCGCGGCGCCGCCGCGGAGCGCTGACCGTGCCCCGGCGAACCGCCCCCCACTACGACGTCCTCGTCCTCGGCGAGGTGCTGGTCGAGATCCACGCGGGCACCGCCCTGCACGAGGCCGCCGACGGCACCCCGGCCCGTATCTCCTACTCCGGGGACGCCCTCAACGCGGCAGCCGCCGCGGCCGCCGCAGGCGCCCGGACCGCCCTGCTCGCCGTGGTCGGCGACGACGAGCTCAGCATCCCGCTGCTGCGCCGGACCGCCGAGCTCGGCGTGGACGTCTCCCACGTCCGCCGCGCCCCGCACCCCAACGGCGCCTATCTGCTCTCCGCCGACACCGACGGCGGCCGGGAGTTCGTCTACTGGCGCACGCACAGCGCCGGATCCACCCTGGGACCCGGTCACATCGCCTCCTGGCGGGAGCTGCTGACCGGCTGCGGAGCACTCGTCACCAGCGGTATCACCGGCGCCCTGTCGCCGAGCAGCCGCGAGGCCGTACTGGCCGCGGCCCGCCTCGTGCACGGGGCGGGCGGACATGTGACGTACGACCCCAACTTCCGCGCCCGGCTGACCGGTCCGGCCGCCGCCCGGCAGCTGCTGGCCCGGATCGCGCCGCTGACCGGGCTCCTCAAGGCCTCCTGCCCGGCCGACGCACGGGCCCTCGTGGACACCGCCGACCCGCGCGTCGCCGCCGCCCGCTGCCGCGCGCTCGGCGCCCGTACGGTCGCGGTCACCGCGGGCGCCGACCGGCTGCTGCTGGACGACGGCACGGGGGCCGTGTACCTCCCCGTGCCCGTCAATCCCGATCCGGTGGACGCGACCGGTGCGGGCGACTGCTTCACCGGAACCACCACCGCCCGGCTGGCCCTCGGCGACCCCCTCGTGGACGCCGTGGCCCACGGCATGGCCGCCGCCTCCCTCTCGGTGTCCGGCCGCGGCGGCACCGGGCGGATACCCGCCTTCGAGGAGACGGCGGCCCTGGCCGCCGCCCACCGCCCCAACACCCTTTAGGGGGCCTCGGTCTCGGGCTCGGCGACCCACCCCGCCGCCAGTACCAGCCGCGAGGTCCGGTGGACGATCAGGAACCCGAACGGCCGGTCGAAGCACACCTCGGCCCGGCGCGCCCGGTACCGGGTCCGGGGCAGTGTCGGCGAGCAGCGGCCACACCCCGGCCGTGGCCAGGACCGTGCCCGGGGTCGAGGCAGGGGCCTGCGCGGCCCAGCGTGTCGTGAGGCGGTTGACCGCCCGTACCGTCGCGTTCCTCATGCGGTGGAGCGTAGGTGGAGAGGCGCCGCCGGGCCGGATGGTTTTCCGCGGCCCGGCGGCGCCGGTCGGAGGCGGCCGGGGTCAGCGGCCGCGCAGGCCCCGGTCGACGGCCGTCATCAACTCGCCGTCGGAGGTGTCCGCGTCGAGCGACCAGAACATCGCACCGCCGAGGCCGTGTTCGCGGATGTACCCGGTCTTGGTGCGCAGCACCTGCGGGTCGTCGTACGTCCACAGGGTGGTGCCGTCGAAGAGCCAGGCATGGCCGCCGCGCCGGTCCCGGTGGATCGTGTACGTGCCCGAGTCGGCCAGCTTCTTCAGCGCCTTGTAGTCCTCGTACCCGGCGGACCAGGTGGCCGGCGCCGGGCCCGTGGCCGGCTGGCCCATGCCGTCCCCGCCGCCGCTGACGCCGGTCCAGCCCTGGCCGTAGAAGGGCATGCCCATCACCAGCTTCTTCGCGGGCGCGCCGCGCCGTAGCCAGGCGTCCACCGTCCCGTCGACGCTGAAGTCGCCCCGGGCGCGGAGCGCGGACTGCTGGGCGGTCCTCGGTTCGCCGGAGACGTGGAAGTCGTAGCCCTGGAGAGTCACGAAGTCGAGGTCGCGCATGATCCGCCGGACGTCGAAGCCCGCGTCGATCTTGGCCGGGGCCGTCGGGACGAAGGCGGTCAGCTCGTACGCGGTCTTCTTCTTCTGGCTCCGCGCGTACGCGTCGAGCTGCGTGCGGAACTCCTTGACGAGCGCCGTGAAGTTCTGCTTGTCCTCGGGCCGGTACTTCGTGTCGGTGTCACCCGCCGAACCGGGCCACTCCCAGTCGAGGTCGATCCCGTCGAAGACACCGGCGGCCGCCCCGGCTCCGCCACGGGCGCCGTCCTGGGGAAGGTTGCCCTTGATGTAGAGGTCGATGCAGGACTCGACGAAGGCCTTGCGGGAGGCCGGGGTGAGCGCGGCGTCCGAGAAGTGGGTGGACCAGCTCCAGCCGCCCAGCGAGATCAGCACCTTGAGCCCGGGGTGCTTGGCCTTGAGCTCGCGCAGCTGGTTGAAGTTGCCGGCGAGCGGCTGCTCGCCGGTGTCGGCCACCCCGTCGACGGAGTTGGCGGCGTCGAGCGGGCGCACGTAGTCGGCCCAGGCGTCGGCTTCGCCGGGCACGTTGCCGGTGAAGCACTTGCCCTGCGGACTGACGTTGCCGAAGGCGTAGTTGATGTGGGTGAGCTTTCCGGCGGAGCCGTTCGCCTCCAGGTCCTGGACCTGGAAGTCCCGTCCGTAGACACCCCATTGGGTGAAGTAGCCGACCTTCTTGTACGGACGGTCGTGGCCGCCGTCGGCCTGTGCGGCGGCGGCGGGCGCGAAGGCGGTCAGCAGGGAGAGGGAGCAGGCGGCGACGGCCAGCCTGCCGAGCATGCTGCGGCGCATGGGCTTCCTTTGCGGATGCGGGGAGCGGGGCGTGTGCGCGTGCGCTGTGCATGCCGGAAACTATTGGTCTGGACCAGAGTGGTCAAGGGGGCGGCCGAAACTCACCCGTCACGGGAGCGGCAGGCTCCACTGGCCGACGTCGTCGGCCAGACCGGCGTCGAGGGCGAACTGGACCGCGGCGGGTTCGGCGTCGGCGGGGATCCGGAAGGTGACGAAGCCCTCCGCCGTGGCGCCGGGGTCGAGCGTGACGGCGGCGGGGAAGGCGGGTCCGGCCGTGGTGGGCAGGTCGATCCCGGTGAACCGCCGGCCGTCGGCGTCCAGCAGGTGTGTGGCCGGTGCGGGGGAGTCCCGGTAGACGGCGGTGCCGGTGTTCTCCAGGCGGAAGCGGGTCGCGACGAGCCGGTCGGGGCCGTCGGGGTCGTCCGGGCCCGTGGGGTTGTCCGGTCCGGCGGGGGTCGCGGGGTCGACCACCTGCGTCAACGTGACGTCGAGACGTGCGCCGGGCTCGCTCCCGGCGAGGGAGATCGTCTCGCCGGAGCCGCCCGGCGCGAAGCCCAGCAGGGTGGGGGCGAGGAGTGCGAGCGCCACGAGGAGTCGTCGGCTTCGGCGCATGACGGAACCTCCCGCTCCACGGGTCCCCCTGCCCACGATCCTCCGCGCCCCGGGCTCCCGCCACCCTTCACTGCCAGTAGCTCCTGGGGCGCGGCCCCACCACGACCTCGTTCGGCCATGTCTCGCGGACCCGGAGGTACCGCCGGCGCAGCTCCTCGACCCAGCCGTCGCCCACGTCCAGCCAAACGCGGACCGACGAGGCGGACGCCGCCTCGTCGGTGATCGTGACGACCGGCACGGGCACCGAGAACCGGCGGTCGACCTCGACGCGGATCTCGTTGCCGCGCAGCCACCGGACGTCGCGGCCGGCGCCGAGTTCGCCGAGCGCCGCGCCCCAGTCGTCCAGGTCCTCGGGCGAAAGCCGCAGCCGCAGCCGCCCGTTGGCGAAGCCGCTGGTGACGACGACCTCGGCGTCGAGATGATCGTGGTAGGCGCTCCTCCCGGGCCGATGCCGCCCCAGCACCCGCAACCGGACACCGCTGTCCCCGGCAACCAGCCGCATCAGATCCACCCCTACGTCCCCCCATCATGTCCCCCTGCCGAAAGAGACGCCCTAGTCGCCGGAGAAGCCGATCCGCAGACGCTCGTCCGCAGCGCAGCGCCGCCCCCAGGCCAGCAGTGTCGTCATGGCTTCCCGGTCGCGGCTTCGCAGCCGCGCCAGATCGGCACCTGCGAGTTCCCGCACCATCCGCTCCACCGCCTCTCCGCGGAGCCGGGTGTCACCGTACGGATCGACGTCGGCCAGGGTGGGCACCCGGTGGCGGCCCAGTCCTTCGACGGCCGCCCAGAACGCGTCGTCGTCGAAGACGATCCGCTCGAGCGTCCCCGCAGCCGGACGCGCCCCCGGCCTGCGCCCGGACCGGGAGGGCGAGCCCCCGCGCCGCAGTTCGACGACCAAGGTCATACCGACCCCCTCCGCACAGGAATGACAGGGGTGACAGTTAATCAGTGGAGCTCCGGGGGACCGGCATGTCATCGTTGGTCCACCGAAGGGGCGTAGCTCAGCTGGCCAGAGCACCGGTCTCCAAAACCGATGGTCGCAGGTTCGAGTCCTGCCGCCCCTGCACCGTGTTGAACAGCAGTTCCGGCCAAGCCCGGGTGGGAGCCTTTCTCCCACCCGGGCTTCGCCGCGTCCACCGTCCGGGCGCCGGGCATCAAGCATCAAGCATCAGGCCTCGGAGCCGGTGGCCTGGTGGTTTCTGGCAGACTGGGCGCGTCACCCAGGCGGTGCAGGACAGGAAACCGGTGCGATTCCGGTGCGGTCCCGCCACTGTGACCGGTCGTCCCCCGCGGGGAAGGGCCGGGAGTCAGACACTGACGCACCGCCTCTCCCGCAGTTTCACGTCGACCAGGGGACGCGGATCCCCCGGAGAGGCCCCGTCATGCTGTCGCGTTCCCGCGCCGCCGCCCTGCGCGCGCTCCTGCCCGTCGCACTCCTGATACCCCTGGCCGCCTGTGCCGGCTCCCCCGGGGCGGGGGAGGACAAGGCCGCGGGGGACTCCGCCGCCGCGCCCGGGTTCCCGTACACGCTCACCAACTGCGGTGTGAGCAGCACCTTCCAGGCTCCGCCGCAGCGCGCGGTCACCATGAACCAGCACGCCACCGAGCTGCTGCTGGCCCTCGGGCTGGGCGACCGGATCGCCGGGTCCGCCTACCTCGACGACGCCGTGCTCCCCGTGTACCGGCCCGCCTACGACAAGATCAAGGTGCTGGCCAAGGAGTACCCCTCCAAGGAGGTCCTGCTCGGCGCGGACCCCGACTTCGTCTACGGCGGGTACGCCAGCGCCTTCGACAAGGGACAGGGCCGCGACCGCGAGGGACTCGCCACGTCCGGCATCAACTCCCGGCTCAACGTGGAGTACTGCACCGAGGGCAAGGTCGGCCTCGACCAGCTGAAGACCGAGATCACCGAGGTCGCGCGGACCTTCGGCGTGCCGGAGCGCGGCGCGAGGCTCGTCGAGGAGGAGCAGCGCCGCATCGACGCCGTGACCGCCCGGGTGGGGGACCGGCCCCGGCCGGCCGTCTTCGTCTACGACTCCGGCGAGGCCTCCGCCGCGACCTCCGGCGGCAACGGCATCGGCAACGAGATCGTCTCGCTCGCCGGCGGCACCAACGTCTTCGCCGACCTCAAGGACACCTTCGGCGACGTGTCGTGGGAGCAGGTCATCGAGCGCCGGCCCGAGGTCGTCCTCATCTACGACTACGGCGGCACCACCGTCGAGGCCAAGAAGCAGCGCCTGTTGAACGACCCGGCCCTCGCCGACGTCCCCGCCGTCAAGAACCGGCGGTTCGTGGTGCTGCCGCTCTCCTCGGCCGTCCTCGGCGTGCGCGTCGCCGACGCCGTCGAGTCCCTGGGCAGCCAGCTCCACCCCGCCGCCCCGTGAGGCTGCGCACCGCCGCCGTCCTCCTCGTCCTGGCCGCCGCGCTCGTCGCCTCCGCGGTGGCCGGCCTGGCCCTGGGGGCGGTACGGATCGCGCCCGAGCGCGTGTTCGACATCGTCCTCGGCGGCCTCTCGGGGGAGCGGCGCCCCGGCGCCTTCGCCGCCATCATCTGGGACGTCCGGCTGCCGCGCGTCCTCCTCGGGGCCGTCGTCGGCGCCGGGCTCGCGGTCGCGGGCACCGTGCTGCAGGCCCTCGTACGCAACGAGCTCGCCGACCCCTTCCTGCTCGGCGCGTCCTCCGGCGCCTCGGCCGGAGCCGTCCTCGTGATCGTCTTCGGTACGGGGGCCCTCGCCTTCGGCATGGGCCTGCCGCTCGCCGCCTTCGCCGGCTCCATGGCCGCACTCGTCGCCGTCTACGCGATGGCCCGGCGCGGCGGCACCATGACCACCGGACGGCTCACCCTCGCCGGCGTCGCCGTGCAGTACGTCCTGTCCGCCCTCACCAGCCTCGTCCTCGTACTCTCCGCGCACCCCGACCAGATCCGCTCCGTCCTCTTCTGGACCCTCGGCGGCCTCGGCGGGGCCCGCTGGGACGAACTGGCCCTGCCCGCCGGCGCACTGCTCCTCGGCACCGGCCTGCTCATCGCCCTCGCCCGGCCGCTCGACCTGCTGCTGGCCGGAGAGGAAGGGGCGCGCACCCTCGGCCTGGACACCGCGCGCTTCCGCGCCGCCGCCTTCGTCCTCACCTCGCTCGTCATCGGCGTGCTCGTCGCCTACAGCGGGGCGATCGGCTTCGTCGGGCTGATGGTTCCGCACGCCGCACGGATGGTCGTCGGCGCCGGGCACCGGGCCCTGCTGCCCGTGGCCGCGCTGGGCGGGGCGGTGTTCCTGGTCCTGGCCGACCTGGTCGCCCGTACCGCCGCCGCGCCCGCGGAGATACCCGTCGGCGTGGTCACCGCCCTCGTCGGCGGGCCGTTCTTCCTGTGGATGCTGCGCCGCTCCACCCGCACCGAGGGGATCACCGGATGACCGGGACGCACGAAGCGGCGCCGGCGCCTGCGGTGGAACTCGCCGTCGAGGGGGTGCGCTACGAGATCGACGGGCACACGCTGCTGCACGGGATCGACCTCACCGCCCGTCCCGGCGAGACCGTGGGCGTGGTCGGCCCCAACGGCAGCGGCAAGACGACCCTGCTGCGCTGCGTGTACGGCGCCCTGCGCCCCACCGCGGGCCGGATCCGGCTGGACGGCGCGGACGCGCAGGGGCTCACCGTCAAGGAGCGGGCCCGGCGCGTCGCGGTCGTACCGCAGGACGCGAGCGGCACCCTCGGGCTGACCGTCCGCGAGGTCGTCGCGATGGGGCGCAGCCCGCACAAACGGTTCTGGGAACAGGACGGACCGGGCGACGCCCGGCGCGTCGCCGAGGCCCTGGAGACCGTCGACGCCGGCCGCTTCGCCGCCCGCCGCTTCGACGAGCTCTCCGGCGGCGAACGCCAGCGCGCCCTGGTGGCCCGCGCCCTCGTCCAGGACCCGGGCCTGCTGGCCCTCGACGAGCCGACCAACCACCTCGACATCCGCCACCAGCTGGAGATCCTGGCCCTGGTCCGCGCCCGGCCCGCCACCGCCCTGCTCGTCCTGCACGACCTCAACCTCGCCGCCGCCTACTGCGACCGGCTGTACGTCCTGTCGGGCGGCCGGGTCGCCGCCTCGGGCCCGCCGCGCGAGGTGCTCACCGAGGAACTGCTGGCCGAGGTGTACGGCGTACGGACCCGCATCGAGGTCCACCCGGACACCGGCGCTGCGCACATCGTCTACCTTCCCTTGGATGGGGACAGACGTACGCACGTGGGATGACAGCCGCCGGTGGGAGCAGGACCGGGGCCCGCAGGCGGAGCCACGGCTGCGCCGTGCCCGGCTCCAGGGGCTCTGCTTCAACGCCGCCCTCCCCGACCAGCTGCTGATCCGGCTGCTGGACCTGGACCTGGCCCCCACGTCCTGGCCCGCCGCGACGTGCCACCCGCCGTCGTCGACGCCGCGGTCGGCCACCCGGACCGGCGGGTGCGCGGCCGGCTCGCCGAATGGCCCGCGTCCCGGCTGCTGTCCGCCGCCCAGTGGTCGCGGCTGGTGCTCGGCGAAGCCGGCGGCGCCCGGCGCCAGCTGCTGCTCCAGGCCGCGGGCGAGAACCGGACCGGGCTGACGCAGGAGGCGTACGGCAGGCTCGCCGCGGACCCCTTCGGCCCGGTGCGCCAGGAGCTGGCCCGGATGCCCGAACTGCCCCTTCCGCTGCGCCTCGCCCTGTTGGCGGATCCGCTCCCGCAAGTGCGGGCCGCGGCCTGCGAGGCCGGCTGGCGCCACCTCGACGACGCGACCCGGGCCCGTACGGCGGCCGACCCCGCCCCCGCCGTGCGGGCTGCCGTCACCCTCGCCCGGCACGAGGAGGTACCGCTCACGGCCGCCTTCCTCGACGCCCTGCCGGGCAGGGGCCCACTCGTCGAGAGCCACCGCCTGGACCGGGACCTCGCCCGGCGGCTGTGCACGGACCCGGACCCCTGGCTGCGCCGGAACCTGGCCCGCAACCCCTACCTCGACCCCGACCTGGTCGACGTACTCGCCGCCGACCCGGACCACGGCGTACGCCTCGCCGTGTCCACCCGCCCGGAACTGACGGAGGAGCAGCGGGCCGCCGTGCGCGTGGACATCGACCCACGGGCGATGCGACGGCCCGTCGCATGGGTGGTGGCGCTGCACGAGGACGAGCGGGCCGTGCGCCGCCTCGCGGCCTCCGCGCACCTGCTGCTGCGCAGCAGCGTCGCGACCGCCCGGCGGCTGCCGCCGGACGTAGTGGAACGGCTGGCCCGGGACGAGGACCGGGTCGTACGGCTCTTCCTCGCCGAGAACTGCGACGACGCCCCGGCGGAGATGCTGGTGGAGGTGTGGCAGTGGTGGGACGGGAGCTACTCCAGCCCCGACCGGCCCTACGGGCACCCGAACTTCCCGCGGCGTGACCTGCTCCGCCACGCGGACGACCCGCACCCCCGGCTGCGGCAACTGGCACTCGACGACCCGGACTCGACACCCGCGCTGGTGGAGCGCTTCGGCACGGACGAGGACGCGGAGGTCCGGCTGCGCGCCGCCACCGACCCGAGGCTGTCGGCGGCCTTGGCGGTACGGATGCTCGACGACCCGGACAGCGCCGTACGGGCGATGGCGGCGCGGCACCCACGGCTGCCCGTTCCCGTTCTCGTCGCGCTGCTAGGCGACGAGGCGACGGCGGAAGCCGCGGCGCGGAACCCGGCGCTCCCGGTGGCCGTCATGGAAAGGATGACGGCCACCGGGCCGTGACAGGCCTACGCGGCGCCCGGTTCCTGGTAGCCGTACGGACGGGTGATGATCTCCATCCCGTGGCCGCTGGGGTCGGTGAAGTAGACTCCGCGGCCCCCGTCGTTGTGGTTGATCTCGCCGGGGTGCCTGCCGTGCGGGTCGGCGAAGTACGGGACCCCGGCCGACCGGATCTTCTCGAACGCCACGTCGAACTCCTCCTCGGAGAGGAGGAACGCGTAGTGCTGCACGGTGATGGACTCGGCCGGGATCGTCGCGAAGTCCAGGGTGACGCCGTTCGCGGTGCCGACGGGGATGAAGGGGCCCCACTCGGCCCCGACCTCGAGGTCGAGGATGTGGGCCAGGAAGGTGGCGGATTCCCGGTTGTTATGGGAGTGGACGATCGTGTGGTTCAGCTGGACTGACATGAGTGAATGCCTCCGAAAGGCACGTCACGGCGCCTCCATGCCTCACCCGGACGGTGACCGACACGCGATGCCGTGATCACGATCCTAGACACCCCGCTCGGGCGAAGTCCACCTCCGTCGCCCCGCACCGGAGCCCGGCCGCCTCATGAACTCCCGTACACCGTCTTGACGTTGTCCTGCGCCGGGTGCGTCCGGCCGGCCGGGCCCGCCGCGAACACCCGCAGGAGGTTCTCGGTGACCCGCGTGGTCAGTGCACCCGACCGCGCGTCCAGACCGTGGTTGCGTCCGCTCCGCCCGTCCCCGGTTGCGTCCAGCGCCTCCACCCACCGCATCGTCCCGGTCGCGAACACCCCCGCCCCGCTCGGCACCGTGTAGTAGGCCGTGTCCTGGTGGCTGGGCCGGCCCTCGCACACCACGGGGGAGTGGGCCAGGATCTCGATCGGCCGCGGCGTCGGGAAACCGGTGTTGACCTTGTCGTACTCGACGCCGACCAAGTGCTCGAAGCGGTCGCCCGCCTTCGCGCCGGTCCCCTCGAAGAGCCAGTGCCCCGGGTTGGTGACCACGTACGGGGCGTCCACCGGATAGCCGTCGTAGATCACGCCGAGCAGCGAGCTCTCCGGGTCGGCGCCGGGCGCCGAGCGGAAGTCCACCGTTGCCGGATGGCCCCGCTTGAAGCCCGGATCCTGCTGGTAGGAGGACTTGTAGCAGACCAGCGTGCGGTCCGGCCCCAGGTCGGAGGCCTCCAGCCGGATCCGGCGGAAGCAGCAGTTCGCGCCCAGGATCGCGATGTTGGTACCGGCGTCACGGGCGGCCGTGAAACGCTCCCGCTGCTCCGGCGACCAGTACTCGTCGTGCCCGAGGGAGAGCACCGCGGCGGCCCCTTCCAGCAGCCGCTTCTCCCGCGCGACGTCCGTGGTGGTCGCGTACGCGAGGGGTATGCCGAGCCGCTCGGCCAGCGCCACCAGCGGGGCCTCGTACACCAGGAACAGGCCCGCGCCGTCGTCGTACTCGTACGGCCGGTCGAAGCTCACGGCGAGGGAGCGGGAGGCGAAGCCGCCGCCCGGGCCGTCGTAGCTGCCGTAGCCGCCCCAGCGGTTGTACGCCTGCCAGGTGGCCACGGCGTTGACCACGACCGTCCGTCCGGCGGTCGTCGCCGAGCGGACGGTGAGCGGTACGAAGCGCTGGCCCTCACCGCCCTGCGCGTCCAGCCGCAGCAGGTAGCAGCCTTCCGGCCAGTCCTTCGTCTCGACCGTGGCGGTACGGGTCCACCGCGTGCGGACCATCCGGGTCCCGGCCTCCACCGAGTGCTCCGGCTGGCGGGCCCCGGGCAGGGCCTCGGAACGCCACACCAGCCGCGCGCGGGCGCCGCCGTACCAGCCCATCCGGTAGGCGGAGACGGTGAACCGCGGCGCGGTCGTCGACACGTGCAGCCCGAAGGACTCGCCGGGCAGCACGCTGACCCGGTCCGCGAACCCCTCGATCGCCCGCGCCGGGCCGGCCTTGGCCACCGGCCAGTCGGCGTTGCCCGGGCGGGCGTTCTCGGCCTTGACATCGAAGCCGTGCGCCCCTGCGGCCGGCGGCTTCCCGCCCTGCGCGGCGGACTCCGACTTCGACCCGGGACCCGAGCCGGATCCGCCGCTGCCGTCGGCGTCGCCGTCGCCGTTCGCGCACCCGCCCACGGCCCCGAGCCCCGCAGCCGTGGCCGCCCCCGTCGCGATCGCGAGGAACCGCCGCCTGCCTGCGCCTTCGCCGTCCGCGGCGGCCCCGGCCATGTACTTCTGATCCATGGAGGGCACGTTATGTGACGCTTGGGCCCGAGCTTCCACCGGCCTGGTCGCTGCGATCCGACCCCCGGTCCGGCATGATCCGGATCATGACGCACGCACCCCTGCCGACCACCGAGTCGGCCGTCGCCGCGATCCGGGCCATCGCGGCCGAGCACCGCCTGCCCATGACCGTCACCGACGACATCGGCGCCGACCGGACCTCGCGCAGGACCTCCGCGCCCGTGTTCACCGTCGTCGACCCCGACGGATCGCTGCCGCACGAGGCGTTCGTCGAACTGGGCGGCAGCCCGGCGGTCACCGTGCGCCTCTTCCCCGAGGACGACGCGCACATCACCGTGGACGGCGTGGAGTTCCTGGACGTCCCCCGCGACGCCGTCCCGCCGTTCCTGACGTCCGTCTACGGCCGACTGGCCTTCGTCAAGGGACGGTTCTTCCCGCCCGGCTACTCGCTCGTCGTGCCCCTGCCCGGTGACGAGACGTACAAGGAACGCATCGACGGCCCCTCCCTCACCCCCTGGCTCGCCGGCCGCATCCGCGACTAGTCTGCCCGCTGTTGGGCCGGGACGACCGACTTCGGGGGAACGCGGGATGACCTACAGCTGCTCGAACCGGTCCACGCCGTCGTCTATTTCGCGCCCGAGGCCCACGAGGAAGCCGGCGCGCTCGGGTACGCCACCGACGACCGGTGGCCGGTGTACTTCGCCCACCGGGCCGCGCCGCTCGGCCCGGTGGGCGCGGGGGAGCGTCACCACCGGCGGACGCCCCCTCGCCGCCGCCAACGCGGCCCTGCCCTGGCCCTGCGCACCGAGGTCGAGAAGCTCACCGACGAACTCGCCTCGGACCCGTGGTCGGCGCTGACCCCGCAGGAAGCGGACCGGCTCGCGGAGCTCCTGCTGCCGCCCGTCCTCGACATCGTCGCCGCCGGGATCCTCCCGACCCAAGGCACCCTCGGGATCGGAATGAAGTACGACTACGAGGCCTGGTCCGCCCGTCGCGAGGAACCTCCGTGAAGTACGCCTTCTCCACGCTCGGCCTGCCCGGCACCCCGCTCGACCGCGCGGCCGCCCTGGCGGCGCACCACGGCTTCCACGGCCTCGAACTGCGCGCCCACCCCGAGGAACCCCTGCACACGGCCACCCCGGCCGCCGAGCGCGCCGCCGCGCTGCGGACCCTCGCCGCCTCGGGGGTCGCCGTCCTCGCCGTCGCGGGCTACGCCCGGGTGGCCGCCCCGGGCCCGGACGCGCCGGTCCTCGCCGAACTGCGCGCCCTGGTCCGGCTCGCCGCCGACCTGGCGGCCCCCTACGTACGCGCCTTCCCCGGAGGCGGTGACCCGCCCGGGCCCGACGACGACGCCCGGGCCGTGCGCCGGCTGCTGGCCGCCGCGCCGTTCGCCGAGCGCCACGGGGTGCGGATCCTGCTCGAGACCCACGACTCGCACCGCACCGGCGCCGCGGTCGCCCGGGTGCTCGGCGGGGTCGGGCATCCGGGCGCCGGCGCCCTGTGGGACGTGCTGCACACCTGGCTCGGCGGTGAGCCGCCGGCCGCCTCGTGCCGGGCCCTCGCCGCGCACCTGGGCTACGTACAGGTGAAGGACGTCCGGTCGGCGCGGGACCTCACCCCCGTCGCGCTCGGCGCCGGAGTACTGCCCCTGCCCGAGGCGGTCTCCGCGGTACCGCGGGACGGCTGGCTCTGCTGGGAGTACGAAAAGCGCTGGTACCCCGCCGCCGCCGAGCTGCCCGGACTCCTCGCACGGGGCCGCGCGTACCTGCACGGACTGGCTGCGGACCGGCCGCGCGGCGCCCGGGGGCACGGGCAGGCGTAAGAACTCCCCGTCCGGGCAGGCTGACGGATCCGGCACGTTCGCACACCGGACGGCGCTCGTGCTGCGCGCCGTCACGACCACTCCCGGGAGCCAGGCAATGCTCAGCCACGACCAGGACGGATTCCGGCGCGCGGGCCGCCCCCACCGCATCGTCTCGGGCGCCCTGCACTACTTCCGGGTGCACCCCGACCTGTGGGAGGACCGCCTCGCCCGCCTGCGCGCCCTGGGCGTGAACACCGTGGACACCTACGTCCCCTGGAACTTCCACGAAACCGCCCCGGGGAAGGCCGACTTCACCGGTCCGCGCGACCTGGCCCGCTTCCTGTGCCTCGCCCAGGACCTCGGACTCGACGCCATCGTCCGCCCCGGCCCGTACATCTGCGCCGAATGGGACTTCGGCGGCCTGCCCGCCCGCCTCCTCGCCGTCGACGGCCTCCACCTGCGCTGTTCCGACCCGCGGTTCGAGGCCGAGGTGGACGGCTGGTTCGACCTCGTGGTCCCCGAGCTGCTGCCGCTGCTCGCCGGCCGCGGCGGGCCCGTGGTCGCCGTGCAGATCGAGAACGAGTACGGCTCGTACGGCAACGACACCCGCTACCGCAGGCACGTGGAGCAGGCCCTGGTCGCCCGCGGCGTGGACTGCCTGCTGTTCACCGCCGACGGCCCCGAGGACGCCATGCTCCAGGGCGGCACGGTCCCCGGACGGCTCGCCACCGCCACCTTCGGCGCCCGGCCCGCCGAACGCCTCGAAGCGCTGCGCCGCTACCAGCGGACCGGCCCGCTCGCCGCGATGGAATTCTGGATCGGCTGGTTCGACCACTGGGGCGAGGACCACCACGTCCGCGCCGTCGACGACGCGGCCCGCTCGCTCGACGAACTCCTCGCCACCGGCGCCTCCGTCAACCTGTACATGGCCCACGGCGGCACCAACTTCGGCTTCTGGGCCGGCGCCAACCACTCCGGATCCCGCCCCGGGGAAGCGGGCTACCAGCCCACCGTCACCAGCTACGACTACGACGCACCCATCGGCGAGGCCGGCGAACTCACCCCCAAGTTCCATGCGTTCCGCGAGGTCATCGGCACGTACGTGCCGCTCCCGGACACACCGCTGCCCGAACCGCTGCCCCGGATCACCCCCGCCCTCGCCACCCCCGCGGGCACCGCCGAGCTGCTCGGCCACCTCGACCTGCTCGGCGGCCCGCCGGTGCTGCGCCCCGCCCCCGAGTCCATGGAGCGGCTCGGGCAGAGCCACGGCCTGATCCACTACCGCACCACCGTCACCGGACCGCGGCCGGCCATGCCCGTCAGGATCGACGGGCTGGGCGACCGCGCGTACCTCTTCGCCGACGGGGTGCCCCTCGGCGTCCTCGACCGCAATGCCCCCGACGAAGGACCGGACCTGCCGGTCGGCGAGGAGGGCGTGGTGCTCGACGTACTCGTGCGGGCGCAGGGCAGGGTCAACTACGGGCCGCTGCTCGACGACCGCAAGGGCATCTGGCGCGGCGTCCGCCACGGCCATCAGCTGCTGTTCGAGTGGGAGATCCGGCCGCTGCCGCTCACCGACCCGACCGGGCTCGACTTCGCACCGGACCCCGCGGAGCCGGGTCGCCCCGCCTTCCACCGCTTCACCCACGACCTCACGACGCACGGGCCGGCCGACGCCTTCATCGACATGTCGGGATGGGGGACCGGCCTGGTCTGGCTGAACGGTTTCCTCCTCGGCCACTACGACTCACCCCGCGGCCCGCAGCGCACGCTCTACGCCCCCGGACCCCTCTGGCGCGGCGCAGGAGCAGGCACAGACACAGGCACAGGCACCGGGACCACGAACGAGATCATCGTGCTCGAACTGGAGCGCCCCGGCACCGAACTGCCCCTGCGCGACCGCCCCGACCTGGGCCGCACCACGGTCGTCACCCTCGAATGAGAGAATTCCCCACGTGAAGCGCACGAGCACCCGCCTCGCCGACGGCCGCGAGATCCTCTACTACGACACCGGCGACGGCGCCGCCCGGGCCTACCCCGACACCCGCCCGCTCGACGCGTCGGCCCCGGCCACCGGCTCCGAGGTACGGCGCGACCGGCTGCTGGGCGACCACGTCGTCATCGCCTCCCACCGGCAGGGCCGCACCTACCACCCGCCCGCCGACGCCTGCCCGCTGTGCCCCTCCACCGAGGCGCGCGCGAGCGAGATCCCGGCCCCCCACTACGAGGTGGCCGTCTTCGAGAACCGCTTCCCCTCCCTCGCCGGCGACACCGGCCGCTGCGAGGTCATCTGCTTCACCCCCGACCACCGGACCTCCTTCGCCGAGCTCGACGAGGAACGCGCCGGCCTCGTCCTCGCCGCCTGGAGCGACCGCACCGCCGAGCTCTCCGCCCGCGAGGGGATCCGGCAGGTCTACTGCTTCGAGAACCGGGGCGCCGAGATCGGCGTGACCCTCGCCCATCCGCACGGCCAGATCTACGCCTTCCCCTTCGTCACCCCGCGCACCACCCGCATGCTCGCCACCGTCGCCGGCCACCGCGCCCGGACCGGCGGCAACCTCTTCGAGGAGGTGCTCGCCGCCGAACGCGCCGAAGGCAGCCGGGTCGTCCTCGAAACGGAGCACTGGACCGCCTTCGTGCCCTACGCGGCGCGCTGGCCGTACGAGGTCCACCTCTACCCGCGCCACCGGGTCCCCGACCTCCCCGCCCTCGGTGACGCCGCCCGCGCCGAGTTCCCGCGGGTCTACCTGGAGCTGCTGCGCCGCTTCGACCGGCTCTTCGACCGGCCCGAGCCGACCCCGTACATCTCCGCCTGGCACCAGGCCCCCACGGGCGAGGGACGCGAGGACTTCGCACTCCACCTGGAGCTCTTCACGGTCCGCCGGACCGTCGACAAGCTGAAGTACCTGGCCGGTACCGAGTCCGGCATGGAGGCCTACATGAACGACGTGCTGCCCGAGGACGCGGCCGCGCGGCTGCGGGAGGTGGCGAGCGCGTGAGCGACGCGGCACAGGACGAGTTCCGGCGGCTGTACGGGTACCCGCCCGAGGGCGTCTGGGCGGCCCCCGGCCGGGTCAACCTGATCGGCGAACACACCGACTACAACGACGGCTTCGCCCTGCCCTTCGCCCTCCCGCAGCGCACCGAGGTGGCTGCCGCCCGGCGCACCGACAGGATCCTGCGGGTCCACTCCGCCGACACCTCCTCCGGTGCCGTCACCCTCGACCTCGCCGGTCTCGATCCGGCGAGCCCTCCGCAGGGCGCCGCGCACTGGGCCGCGTACCCGGCCGGGGTCGTGTGGGCGCTGCTGGACGCGGGACTTCCGGTCGGCGGCGCCGACCTGCACGTCCGCTCCGACGTACCGACCGGCGCCGGCCTGTCCTCCTCCGCCGCCCTGGAAGTGGCCACCGCGCTGGCCCTCACCGACCTCTACGGGATCGCCCTGACCCGTCCCGAACTGGCCGTACTCGCCCGGCGCGCCGAGAACGCGTACGTCGGTGTCCCCTGCGGGATCATGGACCAGATGGCCTCGGCGTGCGCCACCGAGGGACACGCCCTCCACCTGGACACCCGCACCCTCGAACAGCGCCGCATCCCCTTCGACTGCGCCTCGGCCGGCCTGCGCCTCCTCGTCATCGACACCCGGGTCAAGCACGCACTGGCCGACGGGGCCTACGCCCAGCGCCGGGCCTCCTGCCACCGGGCGGCCGAGGCCCTCGGCCTGGCCGCCCTGCGCGACATCCCGTACGAGGGGCTGGAGCGGGCGCTGGCCCGCCTCGACGACCCGGTGCGCCGCAAGCGGGTCCGGCACGTCGTGACCGAGAACGAACGGGTTCTGCGGATCGAGGAGTTGCTGCGCGCCGGCCGGCTGCGCGAAGCGGGCCCGCTGCTCACCGAGGGACACCTCTCGCTGCGCGACGACTACGAGGTGTCGTGCCCGGAGCTCGACCTCGCGGTGGCAACGGCCGGTGCGGCGGGCGCGTACGGCTCCCGGATGACGGGCGGCGGCTTCGGCGGGTCCGCACTGGCCCTGATCGACGCGGAGGCCGAGCAGGCGGTGACGCGCGCGGTGACGGAAGCCTTCCGCCGCACGGACTTCGCGCCGCCCCGCATCACGGCGGCCGCCCCGTCCCCGGGCGCCACCCGACTCGCCTAGTGTCGGGGGAGGGGTCAGGAGGACGGGGCCGGCTGCGTGGCGCCGGGCACCGGGGCGACGAACCTCGGGTTGTCCTGCCAGGCGGGTTCCATGGGCTGGACGGCGACCACGCTCACGCCGGTGCCGGGCCGCTGCTCACCGATCAGTTCGCCGCGGTGCTGGATGACGAACCGCACGGCGAGGGGTTCGGCGTGGACGGCGTCGTTGACGTAGACGTCCTCGGTGTACTCGTAGCGGGCGGAGGACCAGCACCCCTCGCATCCGGCCTCGGGCTTGCCCTCGTACGTCCACCGCAGGGTGACGCGGTAGGTGATGGGGTCGTTGCTGTCGGACCAGGAGGTGAAGACGAGCTTGCCGCGGCCGGTGCGGTGGTCGGTCGCGCACATGTCGACGGTGACGCTGCCGTACGCGGGGACGTCCTCGGGGGTGGGCAGCTGGGGCACGGTGCGCGGGCAACCGGGTGCGGGGGTCTCGCCGCCGCCCCCGGGGTTGCCGGTGGGGGTCCTGCTGGGCTGCGGGGCGACGGTGGGGTTCGGGGTGACGCCGGGGCCGGGTGCGGTGGTGGGACCCTGGGTGGGAGTGTGGCCGGGGACGGGGGTGCCCGACGGCATGACCGACGGCACGGCCGTGGGGCGGGCGGTCGGCGAGGCGGGTCTGGTGGGCTGGGCGCTGGCGGAGGGTACGGGGCCGGGGGTGTCGTCCGCGTTGACGGGACCGGCGAATAAGGCGAGCACGGCGGCCGCACAGGTGGCGACGGCAGCGGCCGGTATCAGTTTGCGGTTCACGGTTCTCCTTCGGGTGGCGACCCCCGCCCCGGGCGGGGCGGCGAGGTCATGATCCATACGGTCAAATTACCGGCGGTGGGCCGGGCGGCCGGCAGGGTCGTGGAGCCCGCGCGCGTCACACGGTGTTCACGGCCCGCTGCCCGCATTCCGGTCCGTCGATCGGTCCGGCCGCCTAGACTGAACGTTCAGTTGATCATGTAATCGTCGAGTCGGAGGAAAGAACCGCATGCGCTATCTCCCCCTGGGCAGTTCAGGACTGCAGGTCTCCGCGGTCGGCCTCGGCTGCAACAACTTCGGCGGCCGACTGGACGCCCAGGCCACCCGCGCCGTCGTCGACGCCGCCCTGGACGCGGGCATCACCCTCCTGGACACCGCCGACATCTACGGTGGCGCCGGCGGCTCCGAGGTCCACCTCGGGCAGGCCCTCAAGGGCCGTCGCGACCAGGTCGTCCTCGCCACCAAGTTCGGCTACGACGGCGTGGACATGAAGTACGGGCCCGCCGCCGGATCCCGCGGTGGCCGCGCCTACATCCGGCGGG
Organism: Streptomyces sp. Sge12; assembly: GCF_002080455.1. Taxonomy (NCBI): domain Bacteria; kingdom Bacillati; phylum Actinomycetota; class Actinomycetes; order Kitasatosporales; family Streptomycetaceae; genus Streptomyces; species Streptomyces sp. Sge12. The sequence goes on along the minus strand of NZ_CP020555.1, from coordinate 517,256 downwards.
CCGTCGAGGAGTCCCTGCGCCGCCTCGACACCGACCACATCGACCTCCTCCAGCTGCACAGCCCCGACCCGGCCACCCCGATAGCCGAGACCCTGGCCGCTCTCACCGAGCTCGTCGCCGAGGGCAAGGTCCGCTACATCGGCCACTCCAACCTCTCCGGCTGGCAGCTCGCCGAAGCCGCCCACGTCGCCCGCGAGACCGGCTCGGTCCCCTTCGTGTCGGCGCAGAACGAGTGGTCGCTGCTGGAGCGGTCCGTCGAGCGCGAGCTGGTCCCGGCGGCCCTCCACTACGGCGTCGGCGTGCTCCCGTACTTCCCGCTCGCCAACGGCCTGCTGACCGGCAAGATCCGCCGCGGTGCACCCGTACCGGCCGGCTCCCGCCTCGAGGGCCGCGACTCGTACGTCACCGAGGAGCGCCTCGACGTCGTCGAAGCACTCGCGGCGCTCGCCGAGAAGCACGACCGGACCGTCCTCGAACTCGCCATCGGCTGGCTCTCCGCCCAGCCCGGCTGCGCCTCCGTCATCGCGGGAGCCACCTCCCCCGAGCAGGTACGGGCCAACGCGGCCGTCGCCGACCGCCCGCTGGACGCGGAGCTGCTGGCCGCGATCGACGCGATCCCGGGGGCGCAGAAGCCCGAGTGACACCCCGGCAGGATCCGGAAGGGACGGCCCGGCCGGGTGCGCCGCTCTCGGATGCGGCCGCATGGCCACGGACGGCCCACGGGAACGGCCCACGGCCCCGGCTGTGTGCCGGGGCCGTGGGCCGTCCGTGTGTCCCCGTTTCCTGTCGTCCCTGCGGACTCAGGACACGATGTCCTTGCGGGAGAACCCGCGGAAGGCGAGGGCGAACAGCACCAGCGCGTACGACACCGACACCACCGCCCCCTTGACCATCCCGCCCCACTCCAGCTGGGGCTGCAGGGCGTCGGCCCACGCGAACTGCCAGTGCGCCGGGAGGAACTCCCGCCACGAGCCGAGCGCCGTCACCGCGTCCAGGACGTTGCCGACGATCGTCAGCCCGACCGCCCCGCCCACCGCGCCCAGCGGCGCGTCCGTCCGCGTCGACAGCCAGAACGCCAGGCCCGCCGTCACCAGCTGCGACACGAAGATGAAGGCCACCGCCAGCGCGAGCCGCGGCACGGTGTCCCCGGCCGCCAGTGCCCCGCCCGCCGGGAGCTTCAGCGGCCCCCAGCCGTACGCGGCCGTGCCCGCTGCCAGTGCCACCACGGGCAGCAGCACCATCGCCGCCAGGCTGAAGCCCAGCGCCACCACCAGCTTGCTCCACAGCAGCCGAGCCCGCGGCACCGGCGAGGCCAGCAGGTAGCGCAGCGAGGACCAGCTCGCCTCCGAGGCCACGGTGTCCCCGCAGAACAGTGCCACCGGCACCACCAGCAGGAAGCCGGCCGACACGAACAGGCAGGTCGCGGCGAAGTTCGCGCCCGAGGCCGTCGCCGTGTCGATCAGCGTGATCCGGTTGTTCCCGCCGCGCCCGCCGTCGGGCCCGCCGCCCACCGCGAACGCGATGATCATGATGAAGGGCAGTGCGGCCAGCACCCCGCCCATCACCAGCGTCCGCCGCCGGCGCCACTGCCGCAGCGCCTCCACGCGCAGCGGCAGCGTGCGGCTCGCCCGGTAGCCCGGGGCCACCTCCTGCACCGTCGTCGCCGTGCTCATGCCGCACCTCCGATCAGGGTGAGGAACGCGTCCTCCAGTCGCCGGTGCGGTCCCACTCCGCTCACCGGCACCTCCAGCCGTACGAGTTCGGCGATCAGCCCCGCGGCCGTCGCGCCTTCGAGCCGTACCAGCAGCCCGTCGTCGGCGACCACCACCGAACCCACTCCCTCCAGCGCCGCGACCTTCTCGACGCTCACCTCGTCCGCCGGTTCCGCCAGCGTCACCAGCAGCGTGTCCCCGCCGCCGGTGATCTCGGCGACCTCGCCCGCCGCGACCCGCTGCCCGCGGTCCATGACCACCAGGTGCGTGCAGGACTGCTCCACCTCCGACAGCAGGTGGCTGGAGACGATGACCGTCCGCCCGCCCGCCGCGTAGCGGATCATCACGTCCCGCATCTCCCGGATCTGCGGCGGGTCCAGCCCGTTCGTCGGCTCGTCGAGGATCAGCAGGTCCGGCATCCCGAGCATGGCCTGCGCGATCGCCAGCCGCTGGCGCATGCCCTGCGAGTACGTGCGTACCGCGCGCTCCAGCGCGTCGCCGAGCCCGGCGATCTCCAGGGCCTCGGCCATGTGCGAGTCCTCGGCCGGCCGGCCGGTGGCCTGCCAGTACAGCTCCAGATTGGCGCGGCCCGTCAGGTGCGGCAGGAATCCGGCGCCCTCGACGAAGGCCCCGACCCGCGAGAGCACGGGCGCGCCGGCCCGTACCGGATGGCCGAACACCCGGATCTCCCCGGCGTCCGGCGAGATCAGTCCCATCAGCATCCGCAGGGTGGTGGTCTTCCCGGCTCCGTTGGGCCCGAGCAGCCCCAGCACCTGCCCCTTCTCCACGCGGAAGGACAGGTCCTGCACCGCGTACCGGTCCTGCGCCTTCGCGTAGCGCTTCGTCAGACCGCTGATCTCCAGCGGTACGTCGGCCAGTGCGGGATCCGGCTGCGCCGCGCCGGACCGCGGCCCGCCGGAGCCCCGGCCGGTCCGCCGCAGCCCCAGCAGCGCCGCGGCCAGCGCGAGCGCGCCCAGCGGCAGCCACCAGGTCCAGGCGGGCAGCCCGGCCGAGGCCGTCCGTACCTCCGGGGCGACGGGCACGGCCAGCGGACCCTGTGCCGCGACGGTGTAGGTGGCCGGCGCCGCCGGGGTCGCGTAGCCGAGGTCGGTCGCGGCGACCACCAGCCGCAGCCGGTGCCCGGCCGGGACCTCGTGGTCGATCGCGGGCAGTGTCAGCCGCACGGTCGTGCCCTCTTGGGCGTTCTCCACCCGCACGGGGGCGACCAGCTGGCTCGGCAGCACCTGCTGCCGGCCGTCCGGCCCCACGTCGTACACCTTGCCGAACAGAACGGCCGCACCGTCCGCAGCCGTCGACCTCACCTTCAGGGTGAGGGTCGGGGTGCCGGTGATGCGCAGGTCCTCGCCGAGCGGCGCCGTCTCGAACCGGGCGTTCTGCCCGGGGAAGTCCAGCGAGAACCCGGCGCCGAAGGCGGCGAGCTGCCCGCCGATGCCCGGCAGCGCGGACAGTGCGGGCGGTGCACCGCCCGCCGGATTGGCGAAGGTCTGCTCCGGACCGGTCAGGGCGAACTCGCGCGGGCCGGACACCAGACCGGGGTAGCGCTCGCCGCTCGCGCCGCGCAGCGTGACCTCGCCGTCGGTGGAGTCGATACCGCCGGAGCGCGTGACGCGGAACGCCGGGCCGGTGTCGGCGCCGTCGTCCCCCTTGAGGTGGCGGTCGAACCAGGAGGCCACCCGGGCCTCGACCCGCTCGGCCTCGCGCATGCCCCCGTCGTGACCGCCGGCCGCCCAGTCCACGGAGACGGGCGCGCCGTTCGCCGCGATGGCGGCAGCCATGGCATCGGCCTGACCCAGCGGGAAGAGGGAGTCGTCCTGTCCCTGCACGATCAGGGTCGGCACCTTGATCCGGTCCCCGACGGCCGACGGACTGCGCTGCTCCAGCAGGGCGCGGGCCTCGGCATCGGGCCGGCCCGACACCGCGACGCGTTCGTACATCGCGCAGAGCTCGGGCTGGAAGCGTCCGCAGCCGGGCGCGGCCGGTGCCGTACCGGGCCGCCGACCCGGAACGGCCTGCTGCATCCCGTCGGTCGAGCCGCTCGTGAAGAAGATCCCGGACCACAGCTTCTTGAACACGCCGTTCGGGAAGAGGGCGTCCGCGAGGTTCCAGTAGGTGATCTCCGGGGCGATCGCGTCCACCCGCCGGTCGTGGCCGGCCGCCAGCAGCGAGATCGCGCCGCCGTACGAGGCCCCGGAGACGCCGACGCGCGGATCACCGGCCGCATCGAGCCTCACCTCGGGCCGGGCCGCGAGCCAGTCGATCAGCCGGGAGACGTCCTTGACCTCGTACTCGGGGTCGTTCAGGCCGATCCGGCCCTCGGAACGGCCGAAGCCGCGCGCCGACCAGGTCATCACGGCGTACCCGTCCCGGGCGAGGCGCTCGGCCTGCTCGCGGACATCGTCCTTGCTGCCGCCGAAACCGTGCCCGAGGAGCACGGCGGGACGCTTCTCCGCGCCGCCGCCCGCAGTGAAGTAGGAGGTGTCGATCCCGGCACCGGGCATGGACAGGACCTGGTCCTCGCGGTGCACGGGCGGCGCGTCGTCGGACGCGAACGCGGCCGTCCACGTACCGGCGCCCGCCACGACGGCGAGCGCGGCGGCGCCCGCGAGGAGGCGGTCGCGGCGGCGCCGGGGCATTCGGAGCTTCATATGGGAACCCTAAACGGCCGGTACCCGGGCGCCGAGCACCCACAGGCGGAACCCCAGACCTTCTCAAGGACCACGCAAAGCCACGGGCGTACCGCACCTGCGGTATGCGCCGCCGACCTGCGCGGTACGAACCGGGGCGGGAGGATGGCCGCATGCTGCTGGCCGACGTCGCACGCGTGTCCCGGGAGGTCGCCGAGACCTCCGCGCGGTCCCGCAAGACCGCCCTGCTCGCGGAGCTCTTCGCAGCCGCGCCGCCCGAGGAGGCCGGCCTGGTCATCTCCTACCTCTCCGGGCGCCTCCCGCAGGGCCGCCCGGGCATCGGCTGGCGCACGCTCGGCCAGGAGGTCGAACCGGCGGCCGACCCCGCCCTGACCGTCCGGGACGTCGACACCGCGGTCGGTGAACTGGCGACGGTGTCGGGCGCCGGCTCCGTGGAGCGGCGCAGCCGGATCCTCGCCGACCTGCTGGGCCGGGCCACTGCGGCCGAGCAGGCGTTCCTGCGCAGCCTGCTGTCCGGCGAGGTGCGCCAGGGCGCGCTCGACGCGGTGGCGCTGGAAGGCGTGGCCGCGGCTGCCGGCGTGCCGGCCGCGGCCCTGCGCCGGGCGGTGATGCTGGACGGCTCGCTGCCCCGGGTGGCGGTGGCCGTACTGGCCGAGGGCGAGGAGGCCCTGCGCACGGTCACGCTGCGCGTCGGGCAGCCCGTACAGCCGATGCTGGCGGGCACGGCGAAATCGGTCGCCGAGGCGCTGGCGGTGCTCGGGCCGTGCGCGGTCGAGGAGAAGCTGGACGGGATCCGGGTCCAGGTCCACCGCGAGGGCGACGACGTACGGATCTACACGCGCTCCCTGGACGAGATCACCGGGCGGCTGCCGGAGGTGGCGGAGCTCGCCCGGTCGCTGCCGGGAGAGCGGTTCATCCTCGACGGTGAGGTGATCGGACGGGCGGCGGACGGCCGGCCCGTCCCCTTCCAGGAGATCGCGAGCCGCGTCGGATCCCGGGTCGACGTCGAGGCCGCCCGCCGTACGCTCCCGGTCGCCCCCTACTTCTTCGACGTCCTGGCCGTGGGCGAGGACGTCCTCCTCGACCTGCCGGTGCGCGAGCGGTACGCGGCCCTCACCGCGCTCGTCCCCGAGGCCGCCCGGGTCCGCCGGCTCGCCGTCGAGGACCCGGGGGAGCAGGGGGCCGAGGCCGAGGAGTTCTGGGCCGAGACGCTGCGCCGCGGCCACGAGGGGGTCGTCGTCAAGGCGCTGGAATCGGCCTACGCGGCCGGCCGGCGCGGCAGGCACTGGCTCAAGGTGAAGCCGGTGCACACCCTGGACCTCGTGGTCCTCGCCGCCGAATGGGGCCACGGCAGGCGCACCGGCCTGCTGTCGAACCTGCACCTGGGGGCGCGTACCGCCGACGGGACGTACGCCATGCTCGGCAAGACCTTCAAGGGACTCACCGACGAGATGCTGCGCTGGCAGACGGAGCGGCTGCGCGAGCTGGCGGTCGACGACGACGGCTTCACCGTCCGGGTCCGTCCGGAACTGGTCGTCGAGATCGCCTACGACGGCCTCCAGCGCTCCTCCCGCTACCCGGCCGGAGTGGCCCTGCGCTTCGCGCGCGTCCTGCGCCACCGCCCGGACAAGACCCCGACCGAGGCGGACACGGTGGACACGGTCCTGGGGTCCCACACGACCTAGGTGTCCTGCCGGGCTCGCGGGGTCCGGCACTGCGCCTCGCCGCGTTGTCCTCGGTCGTCGATGCTCCGCATCGACTCCCTCGTCCGCCTTGCGATCCCCTCGGCCCTGGCGGGCCCGGGGAGACCCCATGGCGCCGGACCCCGTTCCCTGATCCGGGCCTGATCAGCAGGACTCCCCGTAGGGGGATCGCCGGGTTACTCGTCGTCGAGGTCGCTGTCGTCCTCGCGGAGTCTGCGCCATAGGCGGGTGCGGTGGAGTACGTAGAGGGCCGCGAGCAGGAAGGCCACCTGAAGGCCCACGGCCAGCAGCCAGAAGACGGCCCTGCTCTCCAGCTCGTCCGTCAGGTAGGCGAAGTTCATGCCGAAGAACCCCGTCAGGAAGGTCAGCGGCAGGAAGATCGTCGATACCACCGCCAGGCGGTTGATCACGCCGTTCTGGTCGCCCGACACCAGGGAGGAGTAGCTGCCGAAGGCCCGTCGGGCGGTCTCCTGGAGGGACTCGATGTCCGTGAGCACCAGATTCGCGGTGCGCCGGTACTCGCGGACGAGCTGCTCGCGCTCTTCCTGGAAGCCGCGGTTCATCACCCGGCGGGTGACGGTCTCCTCCGCCACCCGGTGGTAGGGGAGGAGGGTGTGGTGCAGCAGGGCCGCGGTACGCCTGAGTCGTGCCAGGCGGTAGATCTGCTCGGGCTCGCGCCGGCGGAACATCTCGTCCTCCAGGTCCTCCACCTCCAGCAGGGCGCGGACGGCGGCCCGGCGGTAGGTCTCCATGGCCTCGTCCAGCAGCAGGAACAGCATGGCCACGGAGTCCCGCGGGCCTTCGAGCGGGAACCGGGCGGTGACGTCCGCGATCAGGGCGGCCGGCCCCCGGTGCACCGTGAGGAGGTACCGCTCGGTCACCAGGGCGTGGACCTGGACGACCCGGTCCGCGTCGACCGCCGGTACGACGAACGCGCCGCTGTCCCCGACGATGTCCGCCCGGGCGGACTCCCCCTTGCGCCCGAGCCATCCCACGCCCTCGGCCTCCAGGCCGAGCAGGTGGACGAGCGGGGGTTCGTCGGGTGCGCCGTCCTCGGGGAGTTCCACGTCCACGAACAGGAAGGGGGACGTGGCGAGACGCGCGCGTGCCTGCGACACGTGGCCGCGGGTCAGGGTGCCCTCCGGCATGGACATCATCGATACGATCATCGTCCCTCGCCGTGGGTCGTGCCGTGGGTCGTGCCGCGGGTCGTGCCGCGGGTCGTGCCATGGGTCATTCGGAGCCGTGGCTCCAGCCTGTACGGAGCGGGACCCCGTGCAACCGCGGTGACGCATTCGCCCGGCAACGGGCCTCGATCAGGTGAGGGCCGGACCTGCGACGCCGGCGCTTTGCCTCAGAGGCAAAGTGGTTTGCCAGGCAGGCAAGAGTCTGGCTCAATCGGGGTATGACACCCGGATCCGACACCGGCCCCGAAGGCGCGGCCGGTACCGACGAACCGGCGGACGAGCTGACCGCCGTCGCCCCGCAACTGCGGGACCTGCGCCGCCGCGCCGGACTCACCCTGGAGGCCGCCGCCGCACGGGCCCGGCTCTCGCCCGCCCACCTGTCCCGCCTGGAGACCGGCCGGCGCCAGCCCTCGCTGCCGCTCCTGCTCGGACTCGCCCGCACCTACGGCACGACCGTCTCCGAGCTGCTCGGCGAGACCCCCGCCGTCGCGGATCCCATCGTACGGGCCGGCGGCCCCGGTGCCCGCGAGGCCGACGGCTGGACGTACTGGCAGGCGGGCGGCTCCGGCCGGGGCATGCAGGCGCTGCGCGTGCACGTGCCGCGCGGCCGCAGCCAGGGCGAGCTGGTCCGCGTACACCCCGGCGAGGAATGGCTGTACGTCCTGGACGGGCGGCTGCGGTTGCACCTGGGCGAGGCCGAGCACCTCCTGGAGCCGGGGGACAGCGCCCACTTCGACTCGCTCACACCGCACCGGATCGGAGCGGCCTCCTCGGGCGGGGCCGACCTGCTCTTCGTCCACACACTGCTGCAGAGCAGTCTCGCCGGGCTGTGCCTCGGCGGCGCCACCACGACGGCGCCGACCACGCCCTCGACCACGCACCACCGATAGCGGAGGAGCCGTACCCATGTCCGGAGCCGAGAAGCCCACGACCGCGACCGCGACGACGTCCGCGACCGCGACGACGTCCACGTCCACGACCGCGACGACGTCCACGACCATACGGGCCCGCTTCGAATCCAAGTTCCCGCGCGGCCTGATCATCCGGCTGATCGCCTACCTGTTCGTCGGCCACCTCTTCGCCTTCTTCGTCTACCTCCTCTTCGTCCTGGGTGGCCAGAACCAGTAACCCGCCGGGGCGGACGAGTTCGGCCCGCGCGACTCTGGCAACGTGAGGGACCTGTGGCTACCCTCCGCGCATGATTTCCACGGTTGTCTGGGGTACCGGCAACGTGGGCCGTCTGGCGATCCGTGCCGTCGAGGCCCATCCCGCGCTCCAACTCTGCGCAGTCATCGTCCACAATCCAGCCAAGGTCGGCCGCGACGCGGGCGAACTCGGCGAACTCGACCGCCTGTTGGGCGTCGAGGCCACCGACGACATCGAAGCCGTCCTGGCCGCCCGCCCCCGCGCCGTCGTGTACGCCGCGTCCGGGGACGTCCGGCCCGACGAGGCCCTGGCCGACATCACCCGCGCCGTCCGGTCCGGGGCGGTCGTCGTCAGCCCCGCCCTGTACCCGCTGTACGACCACCGCAATGCCCCGCCCGAGTTCCGTGACCCGGTGCTCGCCGCCGTCACGGAGGGCGGCGGCTCGCTCTTCGCCTCCGGTGTCGATCCCGGGTGGGGCAACGACGTCCTCCCGCTCCTGCTCAGCGGACTCGGCACCACCATCGACGTCATCCGCTGCCAGGAGATCTTCGACTACTCCACCTACGACCAGCCCGACTCCGTCCGTCACCTCGTGGGCATGGGCCAGCCCTTGGACTACGAGCCGATGATGCTCATGCCCTCCATCCCGACCATGGTGTGGGGCGGGCAGATACGGATGATGGCCCGCGCGCTCGGGGTCGAACTCGACGAGATCCGCGAGACGTCGGACCGCCGGGCCCTCGACACCACGGTGACCACCCGGACCATGGGCGAGTTCGAGGCCGGCACCCAGGGCGCGATCCGCTTCGAGGTGCAGGGCATCGTCGAGGGCGAGCCGCGCATCGTCATCGAGCACGTCACCCGCATCCACCCCTCGTGCGCACCGGACTGGCCCGTGCCGCCCGACGGCGGCGACGGCGCCCACCGGGTGGTCATCGAGGGCCGGCCGCGCATCGAGGTCACCATCGAGGCCACCGACGAGGGCGAGAACCGCTCGGCGGGGGGCAACGCCACCGCCGTGGGCCGCCTCGTCGGCGCCATCGACTGGCTCGTCGAGGCGGAACCCGGACTCTACGACGCCCTCGACATCCCGTTGCGCCCCGCCATCGGCAGACTCGGAAGGAAACAGTCATGAGGATCGACATCCCCGAAGGCCAGCACCCGATCGAGTACGTGTGGGGCGACATGGTCCCCGGCATCGGCATGGCCGCCGCCAACTTCTCCCTGTCGGTGTACGCCCACACCACCCTGGGCCTGCGCGAGTTCGAGGCGGCCCGGCTGCGCGTCGCGCAGATCAACGGGTGCGTCTTCTGCCTGGACTGGCGCACCGAGCGGGACGGGGAGAAGGTCGAGGAGGAGTTCTCCGACGCGGTCACCGACTGGCGCACGACGGACGCGTTCGACGAGCGGACCCGGCTGGCGGCGGAGTACGCCGAGCGGTACACCCTGGACCACCACGGGCTCGACGAGGAGTTCTGGGACCGGATGACCGCGCACTACAGCCAGCTCGAGATCGTGGAGCTGACGATGAGCATCGGGTCCTGGCTGGCCTTCGGCCGCCTCAACCACGTGCTGGGCCTGGACAGCGTCTGCGTGCTGCCCGGGCACTGAGCGGCGGGCGCGCGAAGGCGGTACGCAAGGGCCGCGGGCAAGCAGGGCCGCGGGCACGCATGGGGCGCGGGCAAGCAAAAGGGGCCGTTCGGGAGGTCCGAACGGCCCCGGCCGCTGGGGGGAGGACGCGGCCCTACGGAAGGTCGGTGGCGATGATCTTCTCTATGTTGCGTTCGGCGAGTGCCGTGATGGTGACGAAGGGATTCACGCTCGCGTTGCCGGGGATGAGCGCGCCGTCGATCACGTACAGGCCGGTGTAGCCGTGCAGGCGCCCGTAGTTGTCGGTGGCCCGGTTCAGGACCGCGCCGCCGAGCGGGTGGTAGGTGAGGGTGTCGTTCCAGATCTTGTTGCCACCGAACAGGTCGGTCCGGTAGATCGTGCCCTCCTTCGAGTTGATCTTGTCGAAGATCGTCTTGGCCATGGAGATGGACGGTTGCTTCCAGGCGGTCTGCCAGCTCAGCTCGGCCTTGCCCGTCGCCGCGTTCCAGGTGAACTCGGCGCGGTTCGGGTTCTTGGTGATCGACAGGTAGAACGAGGCGTACGTCTCGATCCCGGTGGGGAGCGGCGCGACCTCGGCGAAGGCACCGCCCGCGTCCCAGTTGTCGATGCCGGAACAGGGGATGGTGGACTGGAGCTTGCCGGTCGGGTCCCACAGGTGGTTGGCGCGGCCGCACATGACGTTGCCGTTCTCGCCCCAGCCCTTGCCCACCTCACCGTTGAGGTTCGGCAGTGCTCCGGTGGCCTTCAGCTTGACCAGCAGCTTGCTGGTGCCGACGCTGCCGGCCGCGAAGAAGACCCGGTCCGCGGTCACGGTCTTGGTGGCCACGGTGTCACCGGTGGTGTTGATCTGGTCGATGGCCACCGTGTAGCCGCCCGCGGCAGTGGGGGAGACCGAGGTGACCTTGTGCAGGGCCGAGATGGCGACCTTGCCGGTGGCCTTCGCCTGGGCGAGGTACGTCTGCACCAGCGACTTCTTGCCGTGGTTGTTGCCGTAGAGGATCTCGCCGGCCAGGGCCGACTTGGTGGCGGTGCCGGCGGCCTCCCGCTCCATGTAGTCCCAGTCGTACACGTCGGGCACGAAGGTCCAGGCGAAGCCGGAGCGCTGGGCGTGCTTGCGGCCGACGCGGGAGAACTGGTAGCAGTCGGCGGTGTCGAACCAGGCCGGGTCGATCATGCCGACCCCGAGGCCGGCATTGGCCCTCGGGTAGTAGGTGTCGTACATCTCGTCGGCGTTCACCGAGGGGAGGACGGCGGCGAAGTTCGCGCGCTTGGGCGTGACCGCCATGCCGCCGTTCACCAGGGAACCGCCGCCGACACCGCGGCCCTGGTAGACCGTGATGCCGGCGAAGTCCTCGGCGTCCAGGATGCCCGTGTACTTCGGGACGTCCTTGTCGATGGGGAAGCCGAGGAAGTTGCTGAGCGGCGCCTTGGTCCGGGTGCGCAGCCAGAAGGAGCGGTAGTCCGGGGTGGTCACCTTCGGGAAGATCTTGCCGTCCGAGCCCGGGGTGTCCCAGGACATGCCCATCTCGATCATCTGCACGTCCACACCCGCCTGCGCCAGTCGCAGGGCCGCGACGGATCCGCCGTAGCCGGTGCCGATGACCAGGACCGGTACGCGGGCGCCGTCGGTGATCGGGCCGGGTGGGGCGGCCGCGTGCGCCGGGGTGATGTGACCCGCCAACGCCACCGCGCCAATAATGGAACCTGTTCTACCGAGGAAACCGCGACGGGAAAGCCCGTTCGAGCCGGTTTTGGGTAGGGATCTTTCGCTCATGTGACGTTCCTCACTCGTGGTGGAATGGGAACGAGTTCTACTGCCGCCCGCGTGTGAAGTCACTACATACGTCTAGGTAACTTTCGGTCGATCACGTGACAGGGGAAGCGGCCGGAGGGCGCCGGACCCGGCCCAGGACCAGCAGCGACGCGACGGCCGCGAAGGCGCACCAGGTGGAGGCGAATTCCAGCCGCCACAGCGCTGAGCAGGCCAGCGCCCCCACTGCCAGCACCACGCCGAGGATCCGCAGCCGCCGGTCACCAGCGAGCAGCAAGGAGCCCAGCGTGGCGAACAGGTAGCCCGCCAGGACCAGCGGCATCCACGGAACATTCACGCCGTAGCCGATGGTGTGGCCCCGGATCTCGGCGGTCACCGTCCGGGTCGCGAGGCAGTACGAGAGCACCGCGGCCGTGGCCAGACCGGCGGCCAGCGGCCCCCACAGGCGCCACCGGACCTCGGGCGCGGCCGCCAGCAGGACCCCGGCCGGCACCCAGAGCGCCAGCAGCGGCAGGGCGATCACGGCCCAGGCGGTGGCGGCCGGCGAGCAGCCGTCGCCCGCCCGCCACACGGCGGCCTCCACCAGCTGGTGCGCACCCAGCAGCAGGGGCAGCGCGGCGATCGGCAGATCACGGGCCCGCCGCACCCGCGCCACGCACACGATCCCGGCGGCGCAGATCGCCGTGCCCGCCACCAGGTCGGCCGTCGCGCTCCAGCACACGGGATCAGCCGCGCCGCTCGGGGGGTTCGAGCGGGGGAGAGACCAGTGCGCAGTGCATCTGGCACTGCGGGTGGCACGCCGCTTCGGGCGCGGGGGAGCGTACGGTCGTCCACGCCACGACCGCGCCGACCAGCAGCGCCCCGGCGCACCAGGGCATGGCCCGGCCGAACGCCGCGTCGAACTGGGTCGCCGAGCGGTACGACTCCGGGCCCATCCCGGCCAGCAGCGGCAGAGCCGCCACCGCGAGCAGTCCGGCGGCCCGCGCCGCGGCGTTGTTGATGCCGCTGGCCAGACCTGCCCGGCCGGGGTCCACCGAGGACAGCACGGTCGCCGTCAGCGGAGCCACCAGGGTCACCATGCCCATGCCCAGTACCACCATCGCGGGCAGCACGTCGGCCACGTACGAGGCCTGCGGCCCGATCCGCAGCATGAGCAGCATTCCGGCCGCGCACAGCATCGGCCCCACCGTGAGCGGGATCCGGGGACCGATCCGCTCACCGAACTCGCCCGAGCGGGCCGACAGCAGGAGCATCAGCACGGTCGTCGGCAGCAGTGCGGCCCCGGCCCCCAGTGCCGAGTATCCGGCCACCACCTGGAGCTGGAGCACGATGAGGAAGAAGAACCCGCCGAAGGCCGCGTACACGCACAGCGTCACCAGATTGACGGCCGTGAACTGCCGGGACGCGAAGATGCCCGGCGGCACCATCGGATCGGCCCGCCGCCGTTCCACGAGGACGAAGGCGACGCCCAGCAGGATCCCGCCCACCGCCGCGACGATCACCGAGGGCGACCCCGTGGGGGCCTCGATCAGCGCGTAGGTGATCAGGGCGAGGGAGCCCGCGCCGAGCGCCGCCCCGGCCACGTCGAAGCGTCCGTGCGCCTGCGGGTCCCGCGATTCCGGTACGTGCCGCAGCGCCACCGGCACGCACAGCGCGGCCACGGGCACGTTCAGCAGGAACACCCACCGCCAGCCCGGTCCGTCCACCAGCCAGCCGCCGAGGAAGGGCCCCACCGCCGCGCCCACCCCGCCCAGGCCCGACCACAGGCCCACCGCCCGGCCCCGGTCCGCGGCCCGGATCGAGCCCTGGATCAGGGCCAGGGAGCCGGGTGTCAGCAGCGCCCCGCCGACGCCCTGCAGGGCCCGGGCGGCCACCAGTACCCCGGCGTTCGGTGCGAGCCCGCAGAGCAGCGAACCCACCGCGAACCACACGACGCCCAGCACGAAGATCCGGCGCCGCCCGAAGCGGTCGCCCAGCGCCCCGCCGACCAGGATCAGCCCGGCCAGGGTGAGCAGGTAGGCGTTCACCGTCCACTGGAGCACGGCCAGGTCGGCGTCGAGGTCCTCCCCGATGCGGGGCAGCGCCACGTTGACCACGGTCGAGTCGAGCATGGCCATGGTCGACCCGAGCACGGTGGTCAGCAGGATCCACCGGCCGCGGGCGGACGCCAGCCGGACATCGGGGACATAGGGCTCGGCGGCGGCGGTCATGACTTCAGGCTGGCCCGCCCGGCCGGTACGGGCCACCGGGGGCGCGCCGGAGGACGGCTGAAAAGCCCCCCTTGTAATGAGCATGACGCCTCGTTCACCATGACCCGCGCACGTCACGCGCACCCTTCCCGCACAACCCGCACACGGCGTACGAGGAGACAACACGTGGCCCAACGCAACAACCGGTCCTCACGGTCCTCAGGATCCACGGGACCGTCACGGCCTTCCCGGTCCTTACGCACGGCGCTCGCCGCCCTCACCTCGGTCCTGCTCCTGCCGATCGGCGCGGGCGTCGCCGCGGCCGCGCCGGACCCGGTCCCCGGACCGAGCGCCGCCGAGCTCAAGATCGAACCCAAGCTCCGCACCCAGCTCGACGAATCCGCCAAGGCCGCCTTCTGGGTCTACCTCGACAGCGCCGCCGACCTCACCGCCGCGGGGAAGCAGCAGACCCGCGCCGCCAAGGCCGAAACGGTTCTGCGGATCAAGAAGGACCACGCCGCGCGCAGCCAGGCCGAGGTCGTGAAGGCCTTGCAGGGCGCCGGCGCCGAGTACACCTCGTACTGGATCGTGAACGCCGTCCGCGTCGTCGGCAGCCAGAAGCTCGCCGGGACCCTCGCCCAGCGCCCCGAGGTCGCCCGGATCGACGCCGACGACAAGGTCGACCTCCCCGAGCCCACCGGGGGCAAGCGGGAGAAGGCCGTCGCCGACGCCATCGAGTGGAACATCGACCGGATCAAGGCCCCGCAGGTCTGGGACCAGGTCGGTGTGCGCGGTGAGGGCATCGTCGTCGCCAACATCGACAGCGGCGTGGACTACACGCACCCGGCCGTGAACAACCAGTACCGCGGCAAGAAGGCGGACGGCACCTACGACCACGCCTACAACTGGTTCGACCCGGCGGGCGTGTGCACCACCGCGGCCCCCTGCGACAACAACGACCACGGCACCCACACCATGGGCACGATGGTCGGCGACGACGGCGGCGCCAACAAGATCGGCGTGGCCCCCGGCGCCAAGTGGATCGCGGCCAAGGGCTGCGAGTCGAACTCCTGCTCCGAGGCCTCCCTCCTCGCCTCCGGCCAGTGGATCGTCGCCCCGACCGACTTGAACGGCCAGAACCCGCGCCCGGACCTGGCCCCGCACATCGTCAACAACTCCTGGGGCGGGAGCGGCGGCGACACCTGGTACCAGCAGATCGTCGACACCTGGCGGGCCGCCGGCATCTTCCCGGCCTTCTCCAACGGGAACTCCGGCCCGAGCTGCAACACCGCCGGCTCGCCCGGCGACTACGCCAGCTCCTACAGCTCCGGCGCCTTCGACATCAACAACGCCATCGCCTCGTTCTCCTCGCGCGGCGCGGGCCCCGGCGGCATCGTCAAGCCCAACATCGCCGCCCCCGGCGTGAACGTGCGCTCCTCCGTCCCCGGCGGCGGGTACGAGGCCTTCTCCGGCACCTCGATGGCCTCGCCGCACACCGCGGCCGCCGTGGCCCTGCTCTGGTCCGCCGCGCCCGCCCTGGAGGGCGACCTCGCGCAGACCGAGTCGCTCCTGGACGGCACCGCCCTGGACACCGACAGCAGCCAGTGCGGTGGCAACGCCGCCGACAACAACGTCTTCGGTGAGGGCCGCCTCGACATCCTCGCCGCCGTGAACGCCGCCCCGCGCGGCGCCATCGGCTCGCTCGGCGGCACCGTACGCTCCGGCGACCAGCCCGTCGCCGGCGTGAAGATCACCGCCGACGGCCCGATCGACCGTACGACCACCACCGCGGCCGACGGCACCTACCGCTTCGCCTCCCTCTCGGTCGGCGACTACACCCTGACCGCCGCCAAGTTCGGCTACGGCCAGCAGACCGCCACGGCCACGGTGACCGAGAACGGCACCGCCACGGGCGACTTCACCCTCACCCAGGCCGCCTCCGGCAAGCTCACCGGCACGGTCTCCTCGGCCGCCGGCCCCGCCGCCGGCGCCTCCGTCACCGTCGCGGACACCCCCGTGACCGCGACCACCGACGCCCAGGGCCGCTTCGAGGTCACCCTGCCGCACGGCACGTACGACGTGAACGCCACCCACGCCTCCCGCTGCCTCACCGGCGGCACGGCGAAGGTCACCGTCGCCGGCGACGCCACCGTCGCGGTGAACCTGCCCGAACGCACCGACGGCTACGGCTACGCCTGCGCCGCCGCCGGCGACCGCCCGTACGCCGAGGGCACCCGCCAGCTCGCGCTCACCGGTGACAACACCACCGAGCGCGTCGACCTGCCCTTCCCGCTCCCCCTGTACGGCAAGACGTACGGCCAGGCGTGGATCGGCACCAACGGCACCGTCAGCTTCGGCGGCAACAACACCGGCGACATCAACGGGGACCTCCCGAGCACGGCCACGCCCAACGCGGCCCTGTACCCGTTCTGGGACGATCTGGTCGTCGGTGCCCCGGGCAGCGGCTCCGGTGTCTTCACCGCCGTCACCGGCACCGCCCCGCACCGCAGCTACGTGATCGAGTGGCGCCAGGTGTCCCACTGGTCGGCCCAGGCCGACAAGTTCTCCTTCTCGGCCACGGTCGGCGAGGACGGCACCGTCTCCTACTCCTACAAGGGGACCGGCGGCACCGGCATCAAGGGCGGCTCCACGGCCACGGTCGGCGTGGAGAACGCGACCGGCACCGACGCCTTCAAGTACTCCTACAACACCGCGGCCATCACGGACGGCCTGTCCATCGCCTTCCGCACCACCAAGAGCGGCGTGGTGGCGGGCCGGGTCCTCGACGCCAACGACGGCAACGGCGTCGCGGGCGCCACGGTGACCGTCGGCACGGGTGACTCGGCGGTCTCCGCGACCACCGCGGCGGACGGCGGATACGTCGTCCAGAGCCCGTCGGGCTCGCTGCCCGTCTCGCTGGCGGCACCCCAGTACGAGTCCGCCACGGCGACGGTGAACATCAAGGCCGCCGACGTGACGTCCGTGACGCAGTCCCTGCGCACCGGAAAGGTGACGGCGTCCAAGCCGTCCGTGGAGGTCGTCCTCCCGGCGAACCAGCAGCGGACGCGGACCCTGGACCTGACCAACCCGGGCCTCGGCACCGCGTTCACGGTGTCCGAGGACGCGACCTGGCTGACCGCCACACCGGCCACCGGCAACCTGGCGACCGGCGCGAAGGTCCCGGTCACCCTCTCGGTGGACACCACCGGACTGACCCCGGGAGCGGTCCTGACCGCCGACCTGAAGATCACCTCGGCGAGCGGCCGGACCCCGGTCCTCTCCGTCCCGGTGAAGGTCGTCGTTCCGCGCTACCAGGTCGGCCTGGACGCCGGATCCGGCTACGCCACGACGGACAGCCTGGGTGACACCTGGTCCCCGGACCGCAAGTACACGGCCGGCTCGTACGGCTACCAGGGCAACGGCACCGTCCAGTCCACCGGCCGCACCATCGCCGGCACGGACGACCAGCGGCTGTTCCGCAACGCCCGTGAAGGCATGTACGAGTACCGCTTCGACAACGTGCCGAACGGTACTTACACGGTGGAGCTGGGCTTCGCGGAGCTCTCCTCCACCAAGCCGAACAAGCGCGTCTTCGACGTCCTGGCCGAGGGCACGCAGGTCTTGCCCTCCCTGGACATCTCCCTGGAGGCGGGCACCTACAAGGCCCTGACCCGCACGTACACGGTCACGGTCACGGACGGGGTGCTCAACGTCCGCTTCGTCACGCACAGCGGATTCGGCAAGCCCCTGCTGAACACCCTGCGGGTGACGGACCGCCCTGACAAGAGCTAGTCCGCCGACAGGAGGGGGCGGGGTGCCGGCGGGCACCCCGCCCCTTCCGCGTGCGCGGGGGCATGCGGGTGGGGGCATTCGGGTGGCCGGACCGCGGACCGGGCCGCGACCTGCCGCAAGGCCGCCCTCCGGCTCGTTACCGTGGGCGACCATGACCTCCTTGTGCGACCGGGACACCGCCGTCCGTGCCCTCGTGGAGAGCGCCGACCCCGGGGCGGTGTGGGCCGTCGGCGGACCCGAGGGACCACAGGCGGGTTCGGAGGCCGGACATCCCGCCGGCGCCTCCTTCGACGTAGGAGGCCTGGCCGATGTGATCGCGCTCTGGCCGGCCCTCGGCGCCCTCGTCGACGAGGGCGCCCTGCGGCTGCACACGCCGCTCGCCGCGTACGGGGAGGCTGCCGCCGCGGACACCCCCGCCGGGACCACCGCCCACCACCTCCTCACACATCCGGGTGGGACCCCCGCCCTCACCCGCCTCGCCGAGCACCTCTCCGGCAGCCCGCTCGCCGACCTCGCGGCCACCCGGGTGTGGCACCCCCTGGGCATGACCGGAACCGGCTTCGCCGACGGCACCCTGCGCGCACCCCTCACCGACCTGGTCCGCTTCCTGTGCCACCTCCTGGCTCCGGCGGACCCGGCGGGCGCGGTCGGCGCGGCGGGCGCGGAGGGGATCAGCCGCGCCTGGACGGCCGAGTCGCTCCGCATCCGCACCGGCGAACTCACCCCCGCCCGCGGCCTGCTCTGGCACCCCGCCCCGCACGGCGTCTGGACCCACCACGCCCCGCACGACGGCGGCCCGGCCCTGTGGGTCTCCCCCCGCCACCACCGCTGGGCGGTCCTCCTCCCGTCGGACGGGCAGGGCCCGCTGCGCACGGCCTTCCGGGAGGCCGTCTTCGCCCCCACCCACGCTGCATGAGGGCCTGCGCCCGGGCCGCCCCCGCCGCAGGACGAGATCGCAGCGGGCCTGTGCGAGGCCATCACCCGCGCTCCCCGTGGGCCCTGCGCAACGCGGTCCTCGGGGCGCGGAATGCGCAGGTGGGACGTACGGTGATGCCGTTGTCGCCGAGCGTTGTCGCTCCCGCCGCGGAGGTACACGGATGCGTACGGTCCAAGGGGCCGCCCTCGACGGGCTCCGAGCCCGGGTACGGGCCCTCGCCGCCCGGCGGCGTCCCGAGCGAGTCGGTCGGTCACCCCGCAGTGAGGCACTGCTCGCGGACCGCGGGCCCGCCCTGCCGGGGCCGGGCGCGGGAGGCCCCGACCGGCGGACCTTCGTAGGGCCGTCGTTCCGGTACGCGGCCGCGGCCCCCCGAAGCACCGGCCGCGCCCCCCTCGCCCCCCTCGCCGACCTCGGCGAGCTGCTGCGCGGCCTCGCCCGGTCCCGCCCCGGCGAGGTACGTGCCTCCGCCGCCGCGCTGCGCGCCCTGCGCGCCCGTCACGGGGACGCGCCCGCCCTCCTGCGCACCCGGTCCGGGCGGACCGTGCTCGTGCTCCTCGACCCGCAGGACCTGCGCCGGTTCTACGCCGAGCCCGTCAGCGTCCTCGCCGCCGCCCTGCCCGGCAAGTGCCGGGGCTCCCTCCCCGAGGAGAGCGCCGACTCCGACTCCGGCTGCGCGCGCAGCGAACCCGGTGCCGGGCGGCGGCAGGTCAGCGCCGAGGTGCTGGCCGCGGACCTGCCCGTGCACCCCTCCTGCGGGCCCTTCCTGGCGGCCCTCGCCGAGGAGGCCCGGCACCTGGCAGCCGCCCCCACCCTCGACCTCGCCCGCACCCGGTACACCGTGCACCGGGCCGCCCGGCGGATCGTGCTCGGCGACGCGGCCGCCGGTGACGAGGAACTCACCGGATGGCTCACCCAGCTGCGCGCCGAGGGCGGCGGCCCGCGCGGCGGCCGGGTCCGGGCCGCCCGCTCCGCGCGCTCCGTCCAGGACAAGGCCCGCGCCCGCATCGAGGAGTACGCCGCCCGCGCCGGCGAGGACACCCTGGCCGGCCGGGCCGCCCGCCACGCCGACCCCACCGGGAGCCTCGACCCCGTCGGCCAGGCCCAGCACTGGTTGCTGGCCATGGACGCCGTCCCGGAGACCCTGCTGCGCACGCTGCTCCTGCTCGGGGCGCACCCCGCGGAGCAGGACCTGGCCGCGGCCGAGGCGGTCGCGGAGGTCGCCGCCGGCGCCGACCGGGGCCGGCTGCCCCGGCTGCGGGCCTGCGTACGGGAGTCCCTGCGGCTGTACCCGGTGGTCCCCGACCTGATCCGCGTCACCCGGGCCGAGACCGAATGGCGGGGAGTGCGCTACCCGGCCGGCACCTCGGTGCTGCTGCCCGTCGCGTTCCACCAGCGCGACCCCGAACGGGTGCCGGCCGCGCACGTGTTCGTGCCCGGCCGCTGGAAGAACCCGGGCGCGGACCAGGACATGCGGATGGCGCCCTTCAGTCACGGCGCCGGCCGCTGCCCGGGCGACCAACTCGGGCTGATGATGACGGCCGCGCTCTGCGCCGCGGTGCTGCGGAGCCGCCGTGTCGCGGGCACCCGCCCGGTGCTGGACCCGGTGGGACCGCTGCCCGCGACGCTCGACCCGCACGGGATCCGGCTCACGCTCACCCGCCGCTGACGCCCCCGGACCGCTGGACCGCCGGAACTGCTGGACCGCCGGATTGCCGGATTGACGGACTGCTGGACCCGACCGCCCCCGAACCCCTGCCGACCCCCACGAGGATGACATGCCCGACGCCGCGACCTCCGCGTCCACCGCCGCGGACATCGACCTGCTCGACGCCCCGTGCCGCGCCCTCGCCGAGGCCGCCGACGCGGTCGGCGAGGCCGCCCGCTACGCCTCCGGCCTGGCCTTCGGCGCCCGGTTGCCCGCGGCCGCCCTCGCCCGGGGCGGCCGGACCAGGCTCGGCTGGCGCACCCTGCTGCGTACGCTCACCGACCCGGCCGGCCTCGGCTGGGCGCCGCGCGGCCGGGGCGTGGCGCGGGCCGGCCGGCTCGCCGGAATCATCGCGGGCCGGGAGAGCCTCGCCATCAGCATCGCGGTCTGCGGACTCAAGGCCCGGATCCGGGCCGCGAGCGCGGGCCGCCCCGAGCTCCTCGAGGACCCCGGCGCGGCCGCCGTCCTCGGCGCCGTCGGGGCGGGCCGCCAGGCGGAGGCCGCCCGGCTGTTCCGCGCCATCATGCGGGAGCGGGGAGCCGAGCACGCCTTCTCGCTGCTGGCCCCGTCCTTCGCCGACATCATCGCCTGGAACGCCCTGACCGACACGAACCCCTTCAACGACCACGCCGGCTGGCAGGTTGCCACCGGCCGGGCCGAGACCGCCGAACCCGTCCTCGGGCTCGGCGCCGCCTTCTGGGCCTTCTGCGACCGCGGCCCGGGCCTGCCCGAACGGCCCCCGACGGGGCCCGCGTCCACCGGCCGTCCGGCCCGCCGCCGCATCGCCCAGGTGGCGGCGCGGCCGGCGCCCCGACCGCCGGACGGCGGCCTGAGCGGCCGCGCCGCCGCGTTGCGCACCCATGCGTTCCGGCTGCACGGGGTGTCGGGGACGCCGGAGTGGCACGGCCCGGAGACGGAGGCGCTGCGCGCCGAGGTCGCCAGGCTCGCGACCCGCTGCGCGACGGCCGCGGGGGGCCTCGCCCTGGCCGCCGCCCAGTTGCAGGACCGGCGGGAGAACAGGCGCGAGAAGCTGCGCGAGAATCGGCGGCAGGACCGCGGGCAGGGACGGCTACAGGACCAGTGACAGCAGCAGGACGAAGCCCAGGCCGACCACCGAGATGATGGTCTCCATCACCGACCAGGTCTTCAGGGTCTGACCGACGGTCATCCCGAAGTACTCCTTGACCAGCCAGAAACCGGCGTCGTTGACGTGGCTGAAGAACAGGGAGCCGGACCCGATGGCCAGGACCAGCAACGCGGTCCCGGTGGTGGACATGTCCGCCGCGAGCGGGGCGACGAGCCCGGCCGCCGAGATGGTGGCCACCGTCGCCGAGCCGGTGGCCAGGCGGATGGCCACGGCGATCAGCCAGGCCAGCAACAGGGTGGGAACGGCCCAGTCCTTCGACACGTCCAGGATCATCTGGCCCACGCCCACGTCGATCAGCGTCTGCTTGAAGCCGCCGCCCGCGCCCACGATCAGCAGGATGCCCGCGATCGGCGCCAGTGACTTCTCCACCGTGGTCGAAATGCGTGCCCGGGTGAAGCCGGCCGCCCGGCCGAGGGTGACCATGCCCACCAGTACTGCCGTGAGGAGGGCGATCATCGGGGAGCCCGCGACATCGGTCACGCGCTGCACCGGGTCGGCCGGATCGTCGACCACGATGTCGACCAGGGCCTTGACGAGCATCAGGGCCACCGGCAGCAGCACGGTGAACACCGTGGCGCCGAACCGGGGTCGGCGCTCCAGCTCCGCCGAGGGGCGCGGCGCGATCATGTGCTCCGGCGCCGGGACGTCCACCCAACGGGCCGCGTACCGGGAGAACAGCGGCCCGGCGATGACCACGGTCGGGATCGCCACGAGCACACCGAGCGCGAGGGTGACCCCGAGGTTCGCGTCGAGCGCGTCGATGGCGACGAGGGGTCCGGGGTGCGGCGGGACCAGTCCGTGCATCACCGACAGGCCGGCCAGCGCCGGTATGCCGATCCGCATCAGGGAGTAGTTCCCCCGCTTGGCCACCAGCAGCACCACCGGTATCAGCAGCACGATGCCGACCTCGAAGAAGAGCGGCAGCCCGATCACCGAGGCGATGACGACCATCGCCCACGGCATGGCCCGGCCCTTGGCCCGGGCGAGGATCGTGTCCACGATCTCGTCCGCCCCGCCCGAGTCGGCGAGCAGCTTGCCGAGGATCGCGCCGAGCGCGATCAGTACGCCTACACCGGCGACCGTGGCGCCGAGTCCCGTGGTGAAGCTGGCGATCGTCTTGGCCAACGGCGCGCCCGCGAAGACCCCGAGGGCCAGTGACCCGATCGTCAGGGCCAGGAAGGCGTGCATCTTGAGACGGGTGATGAGCAGGACGATGACGGCTATGCCCGCCAGGACGGATATCCCGAGCCGGACGTTCCCGGCCGAGGTGATCGGTCCGGTGGCGGCCGCTGCCAGAGTCTCGACGCTGAGACCGGTCACGGTGGTGGTTCCTCAGTTCTCGTGTGGGGTGAGTGCGTGCAGGGCGGACAGCGCCCGCCCGGCGACGTCCTCGGAGGTGCCGGACACGTCGACGGCGACGCCGGGTTCGTCCTCCTGGAGCGGCTCCAGCGTGGCGAACTGAGAATCCAGCAGAGTGGTGGGCATGAAGTGGCCCCTGCGCTCCGCCATGCGCTTCTCGATCAGCGGCCGGTCGCCGGTGAGGTGGACGAAGACGACCCCCGGGGCTGCGGCACGCAGCCGGTCACGGTAGGCGCGCTTGAGGGCGGAGGCGGCGATGACGCCGCCGCGCAGGCCGCCGCGGTTGCGGATCCACTCGCCGATGGCGTCCAGCCAGGGTCCGCGATCGGCGTCGTCCAGCGGGATGCCGGCCGACATCTTGGCGACGTTGGCGGCCGGATGGAAGGCGTCGCCCTCCGCGTACGGAACGCCGACGGCCTCGGCGAGCAGCCGGCCCACGGTCGTCTTGCCGGTACCGGCCACGCCCATCACCACAATGACGCGCTGGGGGCTCACGTCTACCTCGCTGTCCTCGTCGACATCGTTCGTGTGGCATCACTGAAGCGCATTAAGTACTACGTATTCAAGTGTCAGGTCGGAAACATCACATCTTTTGTTGGTGGAGGCGTCACCGTACGCTTACGCCATGACCACCGAAGGCAGTCCTGGACAGGGGCAGGGGCTCCACACCCACGTGCTGGACACCCTCGGGCTCGCGATCACGGCGGGGGAGTACCCGCCCGGCAGCGTCCTGCGCACGGACGAGATCGCCGAACGCTTCGACGCCTCCCGCACCGTCGTGCGGGAGGTCGTCCGCGTCCTGGAGTCGATGCACCTGGTCGAGTCTCGCCGCCGGGTCGGCGTCACGGTGCGGCCCACCGAGGAGTGGAACGTCTACGACCCGCGCGTGATCCGCTGGCGGCTGGCCGGCACCGACCGGCCCCGGCAGCTGCGTTCCCTCACCGTGCTGCGCTCCGCGATCGAACCGGTGGCGGCCGGGCTCGCCGCGCGGCTGGCCACGCCGCAGCAGTGCGCGGAACTCACCGAGGCAGCCCTCGGCATGGTCCGCACCTCCCGCGGCCACCAGCTGGAGGGCTACCTGCGGCACGACATCGCCTTCCACCGCGTCGTACTCAACGCCTCCGGAAACGAGATGTTCGCCCGCCTCGGCGACGTGGTCGCCGAGGTCCTGACCGGCCGCACCGAACACGCGGTGATGTTCCACGATCCCGACCCCGCCGCCGTCACCCTGCACGTCCAGGTGGCCGAGGCGGTGCGCGAGGGGGACGCGGCGCGCGCCGAGGCGCTGACCCGCCGCATCGCGGTGGGCGCGCTGGAGGAACTGGACGTACTCGCGCCCTGAACCCCCGCGCGCCCGGTGCGGGGGCACGGGGTCAGCCGCAGCCCCCGCAGCCGCCGCATCCCCCTCCGCAGCCCCCGCCCGAGGAGGAGTCGGAGCTGCGCGACTCCTCCCGTTCCCGGGCCCGTTCGCGCCTGCGCTCCTCCTCCCGGCGCGCCTGCTCCCGTACTGACTCCCGGTACGAGCCGCCCGCCGGCTTCCACCCGCCCAGCCCGTGGCGCCGGCGGGGGAGCAGCGGGGCGGCCGTGACCAGCGGGACGAGCCGGATGCCCTGCTCGTACGTGGCGCTCTCCACGACGACCTCCGCCCCCTCGTGCACCGGTCCGTACAGGACGGCCTGGAAGGGCTCCCGTCCCGGGTCGATGTCGTGGTGGGCCGTGCGCAGGGTCTGTTCGGAGCCGCCGAGCAGCACCCGACGCCCCGTCACGGTGTCCCGGACCCGGGGGAAGAGGGCGATCAGGGGCGGCCCGTCGGTGGAGACGGCGTCCGGGTACAGCCAGTGGTGGCCGGACGCGGCGGCCCGTACGCCGACCAGGAGCACGGGCTGCGGCCCTGCCCGCAGGCGGCGAGCCGCCCGGCTCGCCGCCAGGCCCCGGCCGAGCATCGTGCTGCCGGCGACCAGCAGGATCGCGGCGGGCAACCGCCCGTCGAAGGGACCGTGGGAACCGCTGAGGGCCTGGGCGGCCGCCAGGCAGCACACGCACCCCAGGACGATGCCCGGCAGCCCGCGGCGCAGGTGCCCGACGGGCAGCGTGGCGGGCAGCGGGAAACGGGCGGACCCGGCCGCGGCCAGGGCCAGTTCGCGCTGGCGGCGGCGGGCGCGCAGGCGCAGTACTGCCCCGGTGAACGCCCACGCGGCGAGGACGAGGGCCAGGCCGTGACCGGCCCGGACCGCGGTGTCGGAGGTACCGGGCAGGGCGCGGGCGGCATCGGCCGCGAGGGCGAGTGAGGCGAGCAGGGTGGCCACCGGAAGGTGCCGGAACCAGAGCGGCAGCGCGGCCAGCAGGACGGCGGCCGCGTAGGCCCGTCCTTCACCTCCCTGCCGGACCGTCAGCAGGATCGAGACGACGACGGGGCCCACGAGGAGCCGGCTGCCGGCGACGGGCGCGAACACCGCCGGAACACCGGCCCGGAGCCAGCGCCGCGCGTGGTCGACACCCCACACCGCGACCGGGCCCTCCGGTATCGCCGCTGTGGGCAGGTGCTTGACGTAGTCGGTCACGGCGCCAGTATGTGAGCCCCGTGCCGCGGCCAGAAGGGGCGGCCGCGGCACGGAATCGCTACGGCCGCTTCCGGCCGTCAGGTGTTCAGGTGTTCAGGTGGGCGGGTGTTCAGGTGGATCAGACGTCGAGCGCGGCGAGTTCGAGTGCGCCGAGCCGCTCCGGCTCCGCCACGATGTCGATTTCGGTGATCAGCCCGTCCTCGATCGTGAAGCCGAGGACCAGGAACAGCCGTCCCAGCGGCGCCATGGCCAGGCCGACCGTCCCGTCGACGAGGGCCGGCGCGGTGGCCCGCGCCCGCTGCATGGCGGCCATCGCACTCGTGGCGACGGTGACGGCGCCGCGCAGCAGGATGGGGGCCGGGGTGGGAACGACGGCCGTGTCGGCGCGGAGCACCACATCGGGATGCAGCAGGGTGACGAGCGCGTCGAAGTTCCCGCCGCGGGTGGCGGAGAGGAAGGCCTCCACCACGTGGCGCCGGCGGGTCAGGTCGGCCTCGGGCACCAGTGGCGCCCCCTTGACCCGGCGGCGGGCACGGCTCGCGAGCTGACGGGTCGCCGCCGGGGTCTTCTCGATCATCGGGGCGATCTCGTCGAAGGGCACGGCGAACAGGTCGTGCAGTACGAACGCGAGCCGTTCGGCGGGCGCCAGCCGGTCGAGCACCACGAGCAGCGCCAGCCCGACCGAGTCGGCCATCACGGCCTCCTGCTCGGGGTCCACCGTGTCCTCGGGGCTGCCGGCGGGGTCGGTGGGGTACGCGTCCATGGAGTCCTCGCGCCGGGACGCGCGCGAGCGGAGCATGTTCAGGCACACGCGCGAGACGACGGTCGTCAGCCATCCGCCGAGGTTCTCCACCTCGCTGATGTCGGACCGGCTCAGCCGCAGCCAGGTCTCCTGAACCGCGTCATCGGCCTCGGCGAGCGAACCGAGCATGCGGTAGGACACTGCTCTCAGATGAGAGCGGTGCTCTTCGAAACGCTCCGTCAGCCACGCGTTCCCGTCCACGGATCCCCCCACGTCGATTGCCTGCGGTGATCATCAAAACAGATCACGGGGCTACTGGATAATGGTTCCCGAACAGCTCAAGCGAGTGGAGACGCCGGAGCCACACCGTGGTCCGGCAGGAGAGGGAGCGCCCGATGGACGTGCAGCACTTCGAGCGGATCACCGCATTCATCGAGGCGCGGCTCACCCCGCTGTTCGACGAGGCGACGGGCAGCGAGCACGGCTTCGCCATGGACGACACCTCCCGCGCCCTGCGTGCCCTGCGCAACTCCGTCCTGGAGGCCTCGGCGATCAGGGGCCTCATCGAGAAGCGCGAATCGGCCGACCCGGCCATGCGTCGTGTCATCGACCAGTCCGTGGAGCACAACTGGGACGTGCTGCGCGGAATCGCCCGCCAGTGGGAGGACCACGCGGACTTCCGCCACGAGTTCAAGCACCACGCGTGGGAGCTCGACCACCACCACGCGGCCGCGGAGGCCTGAGCCCACCGCCGAGCACGCCCCCGGGTACGCCTGTGTTCAGCCGTCGACGCGGTGCTTGCCGAGCCGGGCGACCATCTCGGGGTCGCGGTGGTCGAAGAACAGCGACGCGCCGGTGTCGAGGCCGGCGATCTGCGCCATCTGCTCGTCGGTGAGTTCGAAGTCGAAGACGTCGAAGTTCTGCGCCATCCGCTCGGGGCTGACCGACTTCGGGATCGTGACGATGTCCCGCTGGATCAGCCAGCGCAGGACCACCTGGGCGGCGGACTTGTCGTGCGCCTTGCCGATCCCGCTGAGGACGGGGTGGGTGAACAGGTCGTTCCTGCCCTCGGCGAATCCGCCCCAGGACTGGTGCTGGACGCCGTGCTCGCGCATCAGGTCGTGGTCGGTGGTGCGCTGGAAGAAGGGGTGGGTCTCGATCTGGTTGACCGCCGGGGCGATCTCGTTGTTGAGGACGAGGTCCACGAGCCGGTCGGGGTAGAAGTTGGCGACCCCGATCGCCTTGGCCAGCCCCTCGCGGTTGGCGGCCTCCATCGCGCGCCACTGCCCGTAGACGTCCCCGTAGGGCTGGTGCATCAGGTACAGGTCGACGTGGTCCAGGCCCAGTCTGGTCAGGGAGGTCTCCAGGGCGCGGCGGGTGTTGTCCTGCGCGGGTGCGTCCTGGACCCACAGTTTGGTGGTGACGAACAGTTCCCCGCGCGGGATACCGGCGGCATGGATGGCGCGGCCGACGGCTTCCTCGTTGCCGTAGGCGGCCGCGGTGTCGAGGAGCCGGTAGCCGGCGGCGAGGGCGTCGGCGACGGCCTGCTCGGTCCGGTCCGGCGGGATCTGGTAGACGCCGAAGCCGAGGATGGGCATCTGGATGCGGTTGTTCAGGGTGACGGTCTGCACGGGTCGCTTCCTTGTCGTCCGGGTGGTGGGGGAGGGGAGTGGCCGTACTGGTTTCGCTTCAGCCTCCGGCGGGGACACGGCCGGGCCGGCGACCGCGGTCGGTGCGGGCGGCGTGGGTGGCGTGCAGGAGGCGGGTGGTCACGGGCGCACCAGCACCTTCAGGCGGCTGCGGTCGTCCATCGCCCGGTAGGCGTCGGCGACCCGGTCCAGACCGACCTCGGCGTCGAACACCCGGCCCGGGTCGATACGGCCCTCCAGCACGTCGGGGATGGCCTGCTCGATGTACGCGCGTACCGGAGCCGGCCCGCCGGTCAGGCCCGCGTTCTTGCCGAACAGCGACCCGAAGCCGACCGGTGCCTCCTCGTACTGCGGGACGCCGACGCGGGAGATGATCCCGCCGGGGCGCACGATGCCGTACGACTGCTCGTAGGCCGGCATCAGCCCGACCGCCTCCAGCACCACGTGCGAGCCCTCGCCGCCGGTCAGGTCCATCACCCTGGCGATGCCCTCCTTGCCGCGCTCCGCGACCACATCGGTCGCGCCCCACTCCTTGCCGAGGTCGGTGCGGGAGGTGTGGCGGCCCATGAGGATGATCTTCTCGGCGCCCATGCGGCGGGAGGCGAGCACAGCGGACAGCCCGACGGCGCCGTCGCCGATCACGGTCACGGTCTTGCCTGCCTCGACGCGGCCCATGTGGGCGGCGTGGTAGCCGGTCAGGTAGACGTCGCTCAGGGTGAGCAGTGAGGGCAGCAGTGCGGGGTCCACGTCCGCGGGGAGCTTCACCAGGGTGCCGTCGGCCTGGGGGACGCGGACGGCCTCCGCCTGGCCTCCGCCGACCCCGTTGACCCCGTACCAGCCGCCGTGGGGGCAGGCGGTGTGGAAGCCGTCCCGGCAGATCGGGCAGGTGTTGTCGGCGTACGCGAACGGGGAGACGACGAAGTCGCCGCGCTTCAGACCGCGCACCTGGGAGCCGGTCTCCTCGACGACGCCGAGGAACTCGTGTCCCATCGGCACACCCCGGTCGGTCTTGTTCATGGAGTGGTAGGGGTGCAGGTCGGAGCCGCAGACACAGGCCAGGGTGATGCGGACGATCGCGTCCGTCGGCTCGACGATCTCGGGGTCGGGGACGTTCTCGACGCGGACGTCGCCGGGGCCGTACATGAGAGTGGCACGCATGAGCGATCCTGCCTTTCGTGGGGGCGGGGTCCGAGCCGGTCAGCGGGGTTCGAGGCGCAGGCTGCCGTTGGGCCGTTCGGATGCACGGTCCGGCTCCTCGGCCGCGGCGATCCTCTCCGGCGCGGTGCCGTGCCAGTCCGTCATCGCCGTTCCCTTCCGCTGCGCCGGGCCAGGTGCCGGGACTCCGACCTGCCGTGTCGGCGTTCACCATGTCCACCGTTCCCCGCACGCCGGGAGCCCGCCATCGGAGAGGAGCCGGGGCGCCCCGGGTCGCGACGGGCCGGCAGGGCCCGGCCGGGGCCCTTCACCCGCCGGACGGGACCTGCGGGAGGCGGCCGGTCACCACCACGTTGCCGTCCGGGGTGCGCCGTGCGAGGTCGCCGGTGCGGAAGTAGCCGTCGGAGGTGAAGGAGTGCGCGGTGTGGTCGGGCGCCCGGTAGTAGCCGCGCGGGGTGCCGGGACCGCGGGCGAGGAGTTCGCCGGGCTCCCCGTCGGGCACGTCCCTGCCGTCCGCGTCGACCACGCGGATCTCGTCGTCGGGCGAGAGCGGACGGCCCTGCGTGCCGAGCACCGTCTCCTGCGGGTCGGCGGGCCGGGTGAGCGTGAGCAGGCCCTCGGCCCGGCCGGACACCTGCTGCAGACGGCAGCCCAGTTCGGGGCCCACGCGCGCCGCGGTCGCCCGCGGCAACGGGGCACCGCCGACCTGTACGAGGCGCAGACTGCGCAGGTCGGCCCCGACCGTGGCGGCCGCGTCGAGCCACAGCCGTGCGGAGGCGGGCAGCAGCGAGGTGACGGTGACCCGCTCCCGTTCGACGACGGGCAGGCACGCGGCGGGTTCCGGACCTTCGGCGAGGACGACGGTGCCGCCGGCCGAGAGGGTGCCGACGATGCCGGGGCAGCCGAGGGCGAAGTTGGACTCGGCGGGCAGCGCGGCCAGGTACACGTCGTTCTCGGTGAGAGCCACGAGCTCGGCGGCGGCCCGCACCTGGTAGGCGTAGTCGTTGTGGGTGCGCGGTACGAGCGCGGGCTCCGCGCCGCTCCCCGCGTCCCCGGCGAGCAGGAAGAACGCCACCTGATCGGCACTCTGCGCGAGCGGCCGCCCGGGCGGGGAGTCCACGGAGGCGAGGGGGTAGTAGTGGCAGCCCGCCGCATCGATCGTGAACCCGCCGTACGGAGACGCTTCGCCCGGGGCCTCCAGGGTGAACACGCGCCGCAGGAAGGGCCCTCGGGCCGCGATGTCCGCCGCCATCGCCGTGAGGTCGAAACCCCGGTGGGTTGCGGGACCGACGTGGCCGACGGCTTGGCTGACCCGCACGAGGTGGGACACCAGCTCCGTCCGGTGCGTCACCGGGCAGAGCACGGGGACCGCGCCGATGCGCATCAGCGCGAAGACGGTGACGACGAACTCGGGCACGTTCGGCAGTTGGACGACGACCCGCTGCCCGGGCCGCAGGCCGCGCAGCCGGAACCCCGCGGCCATCCGGTCCACCCGCCGGTTCAGGTTCGCGTACGTGATGCGGCCGCCGCCGTGGACGAGCGCGGTCCGCGGCCCGTGGTGCCGGGCCCAGTCGCGGAGCAGGTTGTCCAGCGTGTTGCCACGCCAGTGACCGGCCGCCCAGTAGCGGTCGACGAACGCCTCGGGCCAGGGCGTACAGCCGTCGAGCATGGGTGTCATTCGCTTCCTCTGGACCGACCTCGCCGTGTTGACCTCGGCAAGCCAAGCCCTCAACACGCCGCCGCGCAATGCGCGTTCCGGACCATGGGCGCGCCGGGCGCTCGGTGGAAAGTCCAACGACCACCACCGTGGCCCCGGCCGCCGACGTGCTGTGGTCCGGCCCATGGGGCGACCGACCGGGCACGGGCGGGGGCGGCCCGGCGGAATCCGCCGGACCGCCCGGACCCGGCCGGGGAAGCGGCCGGGAAGGACGTCAGGTGAGACGGCCGGTGATCAGGAGGATTCCGGCGTCTTGCGCGGGGTGGTCTGCTGGACCGCCCAGCCGTTGCCGTCGGGGTCGGAGAAGTAGACGAACGAGCCCCAGGGCAGGTCCTGGATCTCCGTCACCTCGACCCCGCGGCCGCGCAGATCCTCGTACGCCTCCTCGATGTCGGTGACGACCACCTGCATGTTGTCCAGCGACCCCGGGGTCATCCGGGTCAGCCCCTTGCCGATGGCGATCGAGCACGCCGAGCCCGGCGGGGTCAGCTGGACGAAGCGGATGTCCTCGCTGACGGTGACGTCGTGGTCGGCGTTGAAGCCGAGCTTCTCGTAGAACGCCTTGGCCCGGTCGATGTCGGTGACGGGAACGGCGACGAGTTCCAGTTTGATGTCCATCACAGCATCATGCGCCCGACACCGGCGCCTCGCCGTCCGACACCGCGAACTGCGTGCGGTACAGCTCCTCGTACCGCCCGCCGGCCGCCAGCAGCTCGGTGTGCGTGCCCCGTTCCACGATCCGGCCCTCCTCCACCACGAGGATCTGGTCCGCCGCCTGCACGGTCGACAGCCGGTGCGCGATCACCACCGCGGTCCGGCCCGCCAGGGCCTCGCCCAGCGCTTCCTGCACCGCGGCCTCCGAGGTCGAGTCCAGGTGCGCCGTCGCCTCGTCGAGGATCACCACCCGCTGCCGGGCCAACAGCAGCCGCGCGATGGTCAGCCGCTGCCGCTCCCCGCCCGACAGCCGGTAACCGCGCTCCCCGACCACCGTGTCCAGCCCGTCGGGCAGCGAGGCGACGAGCCCGTCCAGCCGCGAGCGCCGCAGGGCCTCCCAGATCTCCTCCTCGGAGGCCTCCGGGCGGGCCAGCAGCAGGTTGGCCCGTACCGACTCGTGGAAGAGGTGCCCGTCCTGGGTGACCATGCCGAGCGTCTCGCGGATCGATTCGGCCGTGAGGTCCCGTACGTCGATCCCGCCGATGCGGACCGCGCCCGCGTCGGCGTCGTACAGCCGCGGCAGCAGCTGCGCGATCGTCGACTTGCCGGCGCCGGACGAGCCGACCAGGGCGATCATCCGACCCGGCTCGGCGCGGAAGGACACCTCGTGCAGCACCTGCGTACCGCCCCGGGTGTCGAGGGTCGCGACCTCCTCCAGGGAGGCGAGCGAGACCTTTTCGGCGGCCGGGTAGCCGAAGGAGACGCGGTCGAACTCCACGGCCACCGGCCCCTGCGGGACCCGGCGGGCGTCCGGCTTCTGCGCGATGAGCGGCTTCAGGTCGAGGATCTCGAAGACCCGCTCGAAGCTCACCAGGGCGCTCATCACCTCGACGCGGGCCCCGGCGAGCGCGGTCAGCGGGGCGTACAGCCGGGTCAGGAGAAGGGCGAGGGCGACGACGGAGCCGGCGTCCAGGGAGCCGCGCAGGGCGTAGAACCCGCCGAGCCCGTAGACGAGCGCGAGGGCCAGCGCCGAGACCAGGGTGAGGGCCGTGATGAACACCGACTGGGCCATGGCCGTACGGATGCCGATGTCGCGCACCCGCGCCGCCCGGGCCGCGAACTCGGCGGACTCGTCGGCGGGCCGTCCGAACAGCTTGACCAGCGTCGCGCCGGGAGCCGAGAACCGCTCGGTCATCTGGGTGCTCATCGCGGAGTTCAGCGCGGCGGCCTCGCGCTGCATCCCGGCCATCCGCGCGCCCATCCGGCGGGCCGGCAGGACGAACACCGGCAGCAGCACCAGCGCCAGCAGGGTGATCTGCCAGGAGATGCTGAGCATGACGACGAGGGTCAGCACCAGGGTGACGGTGTTGGCGACCACCCCCGACAGGGTGTCGCTGAAGGCCCGCTGGGCGCCGATCACATCGTTGTTGAGCCTGCTGACCAGGGCCCCCGTCCGGGTCCGGGTGAAGAAGGCGACCGGCATCCGCTGCACGTGGTCGAAGACCGCGGTCCGCAGGTCCAGGATCAGCCCCTCGCCGAGGGTGGCGGAGAGCTTGCGGGTGAGCAGTCCGAGTCCGGCCTCCGCGACCGCGATCAGCGCGATGAGCACGGCGAGCCGGGTGACGGCCGCGCTGTCGCGGCCGTCGACGACGGCGGTGACGACCCGGCTGGCGAGCACCGGTGTGGCCACCGCGAGCAGCGCGGTCACCACGCTCAGCAGCAGGAAGAGGGTGAGCCCGCGACGGTGCGGGCGGGCGAAGGCGGCGACGCGGCGCAGGCCGGCCCGGGAGAACGGGCGGCGGTCCTGCTCGGCGTTCATCGCGCTGTGGAGCGACATCCAGGCGGTGACTTCCATGTCCATGGCCGAAACGCTAGGACCTCAACCAAAGTCGAGGTCAAGTGCTTTGTTCGGGACCGGCCCCTGCCGGGTGCCAATTGCCGTCGCATAAATGGATGTTCGCGACCCCCACCCGTTGTCGGTGCCCGGTGGCATCATCGGTTCATGACGCAGGGATCCGAGTCCGTACGCTTCGGCAAGCGCACCACCGACACCGTCCTGCACCGCTTCGAGCAGTGGGCCCGGGACACCCCCGGGGCCACGGCACTCATCGCAGGCACGGACAACCTCACCTACGGGGAACTGGACGTGCGGGCCGACCGGCTGGCGCACCGCCTGCTCGACCGCGACCTGCCGCCCGGCGGAGTCGTCGCCGTCGGCACCGCCCGGCAGAGCGAACTGGTCGTCGCCCTCCTCGCCGTCCTCAAGGCCGGCGCGGCCTACACCGTCATCGACGTCGCTACCCCGCAGGCCGGGCGCCGGCAGCTCACCGCCGCCGAACCGGTGCTCCTGCTCACCGACACCGCCCACCGCGCCGCCCTCGACAACGGCAGCGGCCTGCCCGTGATCCGGCTCGACGAGCGGGTCCCGATCGCCGGTCCCCGCGCCGCCGAACAGCCCTCCGACCGACCCCCCGGCCGGCCCGCCGGGCACACCGTCGTCCCGCCCGGCCGCACCGCGGCCCTGCTCTTCACCGGGTCGGCCGAGCCCCGCACGGTCACCGTCGGTCACGGCCTGCTCCTCGCCGCCCACGAGAGCTGGGCCGAAGTGGCCCGGCCGACACCGCAGGACCGGCACCTGATCACGGCCGGACCGGACGTCACCGCCTTCGCCGCGGGCTGGACCCGCGCCCTGTGCTCGGGCGGCGCCCTCGTGCTGTCCCCGCGCGCGCCCTGGAAGCCGGAGGACATCCGTGCGGCCGTCCGGACCGACCGCGTCACCGTCCTGCACACCGACCCGGCCGTTGCCACCCGGCTGCTCATCCAGGACGCCGAACCGGGAGCCGCCGCCCCGTCAGGCGGCCGCGCCGCCGACCCCGCCTGCCGCTCGCTGCGGCTGCTCGCGGTCTCGGGCGACCGGCTCTACCTCGACGAGCAGGCGACGCTCCAGGCCGGGCTCCGCCCCGGCGCACGCGTGCTCAACGTCTACGGGCTCGCCGAGTGCGCGGGCATCGGCACCTGGTTCGAACTGCCGCAACTGCCGCACCCGTTGGACGACCCGGAAGAGATCTCCCTGCTCGGCACCCCGTTCCCCGGCTGCCGCGTCGAGGTGAGCGGCGGCGAGATCCGCCTCACTCCGCCGGACGGCGGCGACGCCGTACCCACCGGCGACCTGGGCCTGCTCCGCGAGGACGGGCTGCTGGAGTTCGCCGGCCGGATCCGGGACCGCATCACCCTGCCCGACGGCCGCCGGCTCGACCCGTACCCCGTCGAGTCCGCCCTCCGCAGCCATGCCGGCATCGGCTCCGCCATCGTCAAGGGGGTCGACGGCCCCCGCGGCCCGCGGCGGATGGTCGCCTACGTGGCCCCGCCGCCCGAAGCACAGACATGGCCCGCCAGGGCCGCGCTGCCGGACATCGAGGAGGTACGCGCCCACCTGGCGGGCAAGGTGCTCCGGGAGGACTCCCCGCGCACCGTGATCCGGCTGCGCGCGCTGCCCCGCAACGCGGCGGGCCGGGAGGACCGGGACGCCCTGCCCCTGCCCATCCTGCCCGCCGCGGCGGCCCGGGGCGCCGCGAGCGGGTCCGGCAAGTACGGGGCGGGCGCCGCGAACCCGGGAGAAATGCCGGCCTCCTGCGCGGTCGGCTGCGGAGGAGTCCTGGGCTTCGTAGCCCTGATCCTCACCGATTTCCTCTGGCCCGGATCGACCGACCTGGCGCGAGTGCCGCAGCCCTGGGCGTTCCTGTTCTCCGTCCTCTACCTCTTCGAGGTCCTCGCCTTCGGCATCGGTGTGGTCTTCCTGTTCGGGGGGCGCGCCCGGATGCGGCGTCAGCGCCGCAAACCCTCCCTCACGGTGGCCGCCCATCTGGCGGTTTCCTACCTGCTGTTGGCCTGGTGGCCGCAGGACAACCTCTACCGGCTGGCGGCCAAACAGGACTGGCCGCAGCAGGCCGCGCTCGTCTACACCTTCAACGTACCGCTGATGATCGCGGGCGCGGTCGTCGCGGTCTACGTCGTCGCCAGGCCCGCCGACCCCTTCGACTTCCACGACCCCGCGGACGACCGGACCGACCGCTGAGCGGACCGACACCGAGCGGGTCGGGCGTGCGGCGGTTCGGCCGTACAGCGGGTCGGGCGTGCGGCGGGCCCGGTTCGGGTGGCTACGGCGGGCCGAACATCGCCCCGACGGCCAGCGCCTCGGCCCGCACCCGTGCCTCGGCCGCGTCCAGCACCTCCCTGCTGCGCGCGGCCACCAGCACACCCAGCCAGGGCGCCGGTTCGAAGGCCCCGGTGGGGATCGCGGGGACGAACACCGCCCCGAGCTCCGCGCAGCTCCGCACCAGGGCCGCACACAACTCGTCCAGCTGCGCCTCGGGCAGCCGCGCCCCCAGCTCCACCCGGTCGGCGATCCGTACGAGGTGCCCCGCTCCCCGCAGCACATCGAGCCGGGCCGCCACCATGAAGGCGATCGACGGCCCGGTCAGCCGCAGGTTCGTCTCGGTCGGCGCGAGGCGCCCCTGCCCGTCGGCGACGAAGTCCACGTCGAACCAGCCGCGGTAGCCGCAGTCCGCCAGCTCCCGCCCCACCGCTGCCCCGAAGGCCGCAAGGGACGTGCCGGCCCACTCGGGCACCACCCCGGGCCCCACCGTGGCGCCCCGGTAACAGCCGTCCGTCACGTCCATCACCGCCCCGCCCACCTCGTGCACGCGGCCCGCGTCGTCGACGAAGCCGTCGTACGTCAGGTCCCGCGGGCCGCCGCCCCGGCCCCCGCCCCCGCCCTCGCCCCGGCCCCCGGTCGCCTCCGTCCCGTCCGCCGGGCCGCCGACGTACTCCTCCAGCAGCAGCGGCCCGCGCGGCAGCCGGCGCAGCACCGCCCGCGCCCCGCCCGCCGCGCGGACGCGTGCGGGGGTGAGCACCGTGGTGCCCGAACCCCCGACACCGTGCTCCGATTTCAGAACGGTGCTCTCGCCCGCCCTGGTCCGGGCCGCCAGCATCCGGGCCGCCGCCCACCGCCCGTCGGCCCGCCACTGCCGCGGGAGCACGATCCCCGGATGGCCGCCGTCCGCCAGGATCCGCGCGAAGAGCCCGTGCGCCGCGGACTTCGACTCGTAGCGGAGCTCCCCGGCCCGCCACGGCCGGCCCGCCAGCCGCCCGAACGGCCGGGTGCGCCCCCAGGGTACGAGGGGCAGCCCGCCCCCGGTCAGCAGCGCGGCCAGCGCCGGCCGGGCCCGTACGGCATCGGCGAGGCCGGGATCCCTGCCCCTGCCCCTGTCCCTGTCCCCGGTCCCGTCCCCGTCCAGCAGGCCGTCGTACACCTCGACCCCGGTCCAGCCCAACTGGCGGCAGACCAGCTCGGTCCAGCCCCGCGGCACCGCACGCGGCAGCACCAGCGCGGCCGGGTACGGGCTGTAGAAGGCGGCCAGGCAGGCGTAGTGGTGGGCGGGCCGCTGCGCACGGTCCAGGGTGGCGTCGCCGAACTGCACGTTGAACTCACCGACATTGCCCAGGTGCACGGCCCGTCCGCCGCCGGTCCACGCCCGCGCCCAGTCGGCGAGCGGGGTGGGCGCCACCTCGAACCGGACCAGGGCCGACCCGCCTTCGGGGCCGCCGCCCGGCCCGCCCGCGCCGCCCGGCCCGCTCGCGACCGCCCCCATCGCCCGGTAGAACCCGGTCGCGTGGGGATCGGAGTCGATCACCAGCCGGCGCACCCCGAGCTCCGCCGCCCGCCGCAGCACGTCCCGGTACAGGAGCCGGCCCACGCCCCGCCCGATCGCCGACGGCTCCACGAAGAGCAGCCCGAGGACCGCCAGCGGGGGAGCACCCTCCAGGGAGGCGACCCCGAGCACTTCGCCCAGGTCGCTTTCGGCCACGACGATGCGGCGGTCCGTCATGTCGCCGGCCCGGATCCGCAGCTCCTGCGCGCACGCGGCCAGGAAGCCGGCGTCGTACCCCCAGTGGGCCTTGGACCGCATCACCAGCCCGGTCAGGTCCTGCGCCTCGGCCGGTCGCGCGGCCCTGACCTTTACCATCTGCTGACCTCCCCATGGTCTGCGTCAAGGCCGTGCGATAGATTCGGCCTCCCCACGGCACATCCTTTCCCACCCACGCGGAGACAGGCTTCTCAATGAGCGACATCATCAATGGACTTGGCCGCACCAGCGCCTACGGCGCCCTGGGCCTGGTCCTGCTGATCCTCGGCATCGTCCTCGTGGACGTGCTGACGCCCGGGAAGCTTCCCAAGCAGATCTGGGAAGAGCGCAACCGCAATGCGGCCCTCTTCCTCAGCTCCGCGCTCCTCGGCATCGGCGGCATCGTCTTCACCTCGATCTGGACGACGTACTCGGACTTCGGCAAGGGCCTGCTGTCCACCGCGGCCTTCGGCGTCCTCGGCCTGATCCTGATGGCGGTGGCCTTCCTCGTCCTCGACCTGGTGACCCCGGGCAAGCTCGGCGCCATCGTCGTCGACCCGCAGCCCCACCCGGCGGTCTGGGTCTCGGCGGCCTGCAACCTCGCCGTCGCGGCGATCGTCGCCGCCTCGATCGCCTGACGCGCAGCGCCCGTACGTGACGAGAGCGCCGCTCCCACAAGGGAGCGGCGCTCTCGCCGTTCGCGCGGACCCAGGGCTCTCAGGCCAGTCCCAGCGCGAACACCGCGAACCCCGCAGCCAGCAGCCCGGCCACGGTCCGGCGCAGCGCACTCGCCCCGCGCCCCTCCCGCGGCGGGCTCTCGAACCGCCGGGCATACCGGGCGATCCCGACGAACAGCACCGCGAACACCGGCATCCAGGCCAGCCGCGCCGCGATCCAGGCCGGGCCGTCCGGCGCCGTCGTGAGCCCGGCCAGTTCACCCGCGAACGAGCCGGGCACGGCCGCCGCCAGCATGGCGCTCTGGTGCCAGCACAGGATCGTCATGGCGGACAGGTTGATCACGACCACGGGAGCCCACAGGGCCGGCCGGGCCAGCAGCTTCGCCAGCCGTTCGCGCAGCAGGATCGCCGCACCCGACTGCGCCGAGGCCAGGGCCAGTACCAGGAGCGACGGCGGGTGGGAGTTGGTCCGTGCCGCACCCGGTACGCCCACCATCGACGCCGGATAGTGGAAGACCGCCAGCAGCGCCGCGAACAGCAGCGCCCCGCCCGCCAGCAGCAGCCAGGCCCCGCGCCGCCCGATCCGCCGCTCGCCCCAGCAGACGCCGAGCTGGTACGCGAACAGCCAGCCCGGCAGGATGTTCACCAGCGCGAGCCAGGAGGGTACGGAGTCGGCGAACGGCCCGTAGCGCAGGAAGTCCACGACGGCGACCGTGCCGATCAGCGGGGCGGCGGACAGACCGCCGAGGCGCCGCGCCGCCCGCACGCAGTACGGGGTCAGTGCGGTCACCACCACGTACACCCCCACGAACCACAGCGGTTGGATCACCAGCGTCGCCCCGGTCCGCAGCGTTGCCTCCGGCACCCCGGCCGCGTACAGCACGGGCGCGGCCAGCGCCCACACCGCGGTGACCCCCAGCACCGGCCGCCCCAGCCGCACGACGCGGCCCTTCAGCCAGGCGCGCACCGGCCCGGTGCGGCGCCCGAAGGAGAGCGCCGAGGCGTAACCGCCGACGAGGAAGAAGATGCCGAGCATCTGGAGCACCCAGCTGGCGGGTGCCAGCCCGCCGAGGGCCGACAGCGGGCTGGCGTTGTGCAGGCCGCCGTCGGCGTCGAGGGTGAAACCGCCCAGCAGCCAGTGGCCGGTGGGTACGGCCAGCAGCGCCAGGGCGCGCAGACCGTCGATCGCCCGGTCGCGGTGGGCAGGGGTGTGGCGGTCGATGCGGGAGGCAGCCTTGCGCAGCGGGGCCAGGGCCATGGCGGTGGCACTCATCGGGCCGCTCCCTCCGCGATCGCGGCGAAGGCCGCCAAGGACTGGGTGCCGGGCGCGAAGTAGCCGGTGTGGCCCTGGACGTCGGCGGCGGGCACCCGGCGGGCACCGAAGGCCGCGGACGTCGGGTCGGCGCCGTGGCCGACCCCGGCGAACTCGACGTTCGGGACGTCGGCGATCCAGTCGGAGGGGCCCCGGGCGGCCCAGACGCGGGCGTCGGTGTGCAGGGCGGCCGCGGTGCCGGCGCGCATCCCGGGGGAGCCGAGGGCCACGATGTCGGTGGCGTCGGTGTGCCGGGCGGCGAGCCCGCACACCACCGAGCCGTAGCTGTGGCAGAACAGCACCGGGTCGGGTGCGCCGACGGCGTCGAGACCCGCGGTGAAGCGGGCGAGCCGGGCCGCACCGGCGCGGGCGAGGCGGCCGTCGGCGGCGTCCAGGCCGACGCCGACCGGGGTGGTGTAGCCGATCCAGGCGACGACGGCGGTGGAGCCGCCGGTGGCCCCGCCGGCCGCCCCGCCGGTGGCCTCGCGCAGGGCCCGGGCCATCCCGGCCGGGCCGGTGGCGGGCTTGCGCCGGGCGTCGTGGGTGGCCGCGTCGTTGTCGGAACCCGGCACGATCACCGAGACGTGCCGTGCGTGTTCCAGATCCCCGAACACCTCGGCGACCTGGCCCCGGCCGCGCGGGTCGAAGGCCAGGATCTGCCGGTCCGGCGCGGCGAGGGAGGCGTACCGCGCCTCGCCCGTGGCGGTGACGGCGATCCGGTTGGCCTCGTACCGCAGGGGGAGCGGAGCCCCGTCCAGGTTGCCCACCACCAGCGGGTGGGACCGTACGAGGTCCCGGCGCGCGGCGTCGTCCAGCCCGGCGAAGAACGCGGCCACCTCGAGCGGTGTCGCGGTCGCGGGATCGGGAAGCGGCCGGCCGGCCGCCGTGTCGGCGCGCCAGGCGGCGGTGCCGGGCGGCGGCCCGGTGACCGCCGCCTGGCTGTCGCCCGAAGCCCAACCGGCACTCCCCCCGACGACGGTCACCGCCAGTGCGGCGGTGACCAGTGTCCTTCCGAAGCGGCGCATGCCCCTTCTCCTCTCCTCGTGACGAGGGGGAAGGTAAGGACGCGGTACCGGCGGCCACGTCGGACCGTGGAGCCAAGTCGCCTGTCATACCCCAGTAGGGGGTGGAGGAGAGAGATCGCCGGCGGACTGCGCTTCTCCCGGCCGGCGCATCGTGGACGTACGCCTTCGGCGTCGCGGGGCAACGCCTGCCGGATCAGCCGGAGTCGCCCGGCCGCACCAGCCCCGCCTCGTACGCGAAGATCACCGCCTGGGCCCGGTCCCGCAGGTCGAGCTTGGCCAGCACCCGGCCGATGTGCGTCTTCACCGTCTGCTCCGCCAGCACCAGGTGGCCCGCAATCTCCTGGTTCGACAGGCCGCGCGCGATGAGCTCCAGCACCTCGGTCTCGCGCGGCGTGAGCCCCTTCAGCCGCAGCGCGGGATCCTTGCGCGGCGCCGGCCGCTGCTGGACGAAGTCCGCGATCAGCCGCCGCGTCACCGAGGGCGCCAGCAGGGCCTCACCCGAGGCGACGACCCGGACCGCCGCGATCAGATCGGCCGGCGGGGCGTCCTTGAGGAGGAAACCGGAGGCCCCCGCGCGCAGCGCCTCGTACACGTAGTCGTCGATGTCGAAGGTGGTCAGCATCAGCACCTTCGGCCGGTGCACCACCCCGGGCGGGGGATCGAGGATCTCGCGGGCGGCCGTCAGCCCGTCCATCTCCGGCATCCGCACGTCCATCAGCACCACGTCGGGGTGCGTGGAGCGGGACACCTGCACCCCTTGGCGCCCGTCGGGGGCCTCGCCCACCACATCGATGTCGGCCTGCGCCGACAGCAGCGCGGCGAACCCGGCCCGCACCATGGCCTGGTCGTCGACGATGATCACGCGGATGGTCAACTGAGGTCCTCGGTCGGGTCGTTCAACGGAAGCCGGGCGGCGACCCGGAAGCCGCCGTCGGGCAGCGGGCCGGTGTCGAGCGTCCCGCCGGTCAACCGTACGCGCTCCCGCATCCCCACCAGACCGTGCCCCGTGCCCGAACTCTCCAGCTCCACCACGGCACCCCGGGCCGGGCCGTTGACCACGAGCACGAGGACCTCGTCCTCGTCCACCGTCACCGAGACCCGGGTCGGCGCACCCGGTGCGTGGCGCACCACATTGGCCAGGGCCTCCTGCACGATCCGGTACGCCGACAGGTCCACCGCCGGGGGCGCCGCCCCGGCGGCACCGGCCGCCAGCGACAACTCCACCGGCTGCCCGGCCCGTACGGTCGCCTCCACCAGCTGCTGGAGCCGGTCGATCCCCGGCTGCGGGGCCCGCTCGCCGTCGGCGCCGTCCGCCCCGCCGGCCCCGTCGCCCCGCAGCACGGTCAGCAGCCGCCGCATCTCGCCCAGCGACTCCCGCGCGCTCGCCGCGATGGCCGCGAACTCCTCCCGTACCGGCTCCGACATCCCCGGCACCCGGTACGGCGCCGAATCGGCCTGCACGGTGATCACCGACATGTGGTGGGCCACCACATCGTGCAATTCGCGCGCGATCCGGGCCCGTTCCTCCAGCAGGGTCCGCCGGGACCGCTCGGCCTCGCTGATGCTCTCCTGCTCGACGATCCGCTGCTGTGCGTCGCCGAGCCCCCGCAGCGCGCCCGTCAGCACCAGTACCACCCCGCTGAGCACGAAGAGGAGCGCGGTGGTGTTCGTGATGTCCGCGGGCGGGGAGAAGCCCAGCACCGTACCTACGGCGCCGGTCACCAGCCACACCGCGACCAGGGGCCGGACGGACTCGCGCAGTCCCAGGCAGGCCATCAGCACCAGATAGCCGACGATGGTCATCGGCGGCCACGGCCAGGATTGCCCGGCCACCTTGTCGGCACCGATCAGCAGCACCGCGGCGACGGTGTCGGCGATCAGGACGACGGCCCAGGCCGACCGCGGCCGGGTCACCGCGAGGAGCAGCGGCACGGTCTGCGCCACGCCCAGCGCGCCCGCCCAGCCGCCGGCCATCCCGTAGTCGTTGGTCAGCACCGTGATCGTCACCGGCAGCAGGGTGACGACGAAGAGGCCGACGACGACGAACGGCAGCGCCCGCTGCCACCGCTGGGGCGACTGCGCGAACAGGGGCTGCGCCGTCCCGGCGGGCGTGCGCAGCAATACGGCGAGCTGCGCCAGCGCACCGGGCATGCGGGCCCCGGCCGCCGAGGAGGTACGGATGCGGGCTTTGTCGCTCATGATCGCACCAGCCTATGCGCCGCTGGGCCGTGAGAGGGGGAGAGCTACGCTGCTTGCCTTGTCGATCATGGGGGATACGGGCATGGGCACCGCGGCGGCGTTGGAGAAACTGGTGCCGGTGCTGCTGGCCTTCGGCGGCGGGGTGCTGCTCGCCCGCCGGAAGATCGTCCCGGCCGAAGCGTCGAAGGTCTTCTCCGACTACGCGTTCCTCTTCGCCGTCCCCTGCTACCTGTTCGGCAACATCTACGCGAGCGACCTCGGAGCCCTGTTCAACTGGCGGGCGATCGGCGGGTACGCCGGAGCCGCGGCCCTCGCCGTGGTGGTGGTGGCCGTGGCGGCCGTCGCCCACGGTCTGCGCGAGCCGCGCGACGTGGCGCTGCGCGTGATGGCCGGTGTCCAGGTGAACACCGCCTACTTCGCCGTCCCCGTCTTCATCACGGTGTTCGGGACGGCGGCGCCGATCTTCCCGATCCTGCTGTTCCAGGTCTGCGTGCTGTCCCTGGTCGTCATCGCCCTCATGGAGCTCGGCCGGGCCGGTCCCGCGGCCGGCGGCCCGGGCCGCCGCCTCGCCCGGGCCGTCGGCGCCTCGCTCGCCACCCCGCTGGTCCTCGCCTGCAACGCGGGGATCCTGCTCAACCTGCTCTCGGTACGGGTCCCGGCCGTGGTGCTGGACGGCGCCGCGTTCGTCGGGGACAGCGCCTCCCCGGTGGCCCTGTTCGCCCTCGGCCTCCACCTGGGCGGCCTCGGCCTCCACCTGCGGGGCACCACGCGCGAGGAATTCGCCCTCATCGCCTTCAAGTGCCTGGCGTTCCCGCTGCTCACCTGGGCGGTGTGCGGACTGCTCGTCGAC
Source organism: Streptomyces sp. Sge12 (assembly GCF_002080455.1). NCBI lineage: Bacteria > Bacillati > Actinomycetota > Actinomycetes > Kitasatosporales > Streptomycetaceae > Streptomyces > Streptomyces sp. Sge12. Next base: position 473,884 of record NZ_CP020555.1, on the reverse strand, counting down.
GTGCGGGGCGAGTGGCTGGCGTACCTGGTGCTGATCGCCGCGATGCCGACCCCGCAGAACCTCTTCATCTTCGCCCAGCGCTACGACGTGGGCGTCGACCTCTCCGCCTCGATCGTGATCAAGAGCTCGCTCGTGTCGCTTCTGCTGCTGCCCCTGTGGCTGCAAACTGTTGCGCCATGAACGCATCGACCTCCCGTTCCGCCTCCGCCCCGGCCGCAGGCCCCGCGATATCGCGCGGGGCCGTCACCTTGGGACTGCTCGCCGCCTGGACCGTGCACGACCTCGAAGAGGTCGCCACCATGGCGCGCTGGACCCGTACCAGGATCCCCGTCCTGCGCGAGCGCCACCCCCGCGTCCCCGACCGGATCTGGCGCCGTCTGGAAGCCGTCGACGGGCGCGAGTTCGCCACCGCCGTCGGCGTGATGGGGCTGGTGGTCGCGGCCGCCTCCGCCGACGGCTACCGCACCGGCGGACGCTCCGCCTTCTACCAGGCCTCCCTGAACGGCTTCGGCCTGCACGGGCTCGTCCACGTCGCGCAGGCCGCCGCCACCCGGGGCTACACCCCCGGCGTGGTCACCTCGCCGCTGCTCGTGGTCCCCTTCACCCTGTGGGCGCGCGGCCGGCTGCGCCGGGCCGGGGTGCTGCGGCCCGCGCGGGCCCGCGACATCGTCTCGGGCCTGGCGCTCGCGGGTGCGGCCACCGCCGCCTCGCACGCCGTCGCCCGCCGGATCCGCCGGGCCGGAGCCTGAGGGCAGCGGCCCCCTGCTCGTACCCCGGGCGGCATCGGCTCGTTGACCCGGCATGGAACTGCCGACCATCGCGGCGCCGGGTGTCGGGGAACGGGCCGACGCCGTGGCCGATGCCGCCTGCCACCTCTACGACACCATCGCCCCCTGGGGCGCCGGTCCGCCCGGCGGATGGAGCCGGAGCGCCGCGGAGGACGCCGCCGAGGCGATCGAGACCACCGCGCACGCCCTCGCGTCCATCGCTCCGGGCGCCGAGGTCGTCCTCGCGCCCGTCCACGCGGCCCTCGCCGACCTGCGCCGCCGTCTCGGCCTCGCGCCCGCCGACGCGCTGAGCGGCGACGGGCTCGTGGCCACGCCGCGCACGGTCGGCAACCCGCGCCGCACCCGCCGGATGCGGGTGCTCACCGCGACGCCTTCGCCCCGGCAACCGCCTTCTCGTACAACTTCCTGATGTCCGCGCCGAAGTAGGAGCTGTAGGAGGTGTCGCTCTTGTCCCCGCCCGTCTTCCAGCCGCCGATCACCCCCACCACGTCACCGGTCCCGGTGCGGGCGTTGTAGCGGTTCAGGAACGGGCCGCCGCTGGTCCCGCCGGGGTAGCCGGTGCAGTTGATCCGCAGGAACGACCCGGGGATCCGCGCGTCGGCGCTCGTGAACTTCGTGGTCCGGTTGGCGCACAGGCGCGGCCGGGCGGCGGAGGAGGGGTAGCCGATCAGCGTGACCTTGGCGTGTGCGTAACCCGCGCCGGTCACCAGCCGGTTCCCGCCGACCACGCTCTCCACGGGGACGCCGCGGGCGTTCGGGCCCACCTGGGCGAAGGCCACGTCGAGGGTGGCCGCTCGGTCGACGCCCTGGGACCGGTAGCGGGGGTCGATCCAGATCCGGGAGCGTCCGCCCGCGTCCCGCAGGACCGGGAACATGCCGTACGGCTGCGGTTTGGCCTTCGTGTACTTCGGTACGAAGGCCACCTGCTGGGTGTCGGAGCCGGTCAGGCAGTGCGCGGCGCTGATCACGAGGTTGCGGCCGGGGGAGGAGACCACGCTCGCGGTGCAGAAGTAGGACCCGCCGCCCTTGACGAGGAACATCCGGCCGGCGACCGGGACGCCGTCGAAGTTCTGCCCGACGCCGGGGGTGAGGGCCGGCAGCCGCGGGACGACGGCCGGGGCCGGGGCCGGAGCCGACGGTGTGCGGGTCCGTGTGGGTGCGGGGGTCGGGGTCGGGGAGGGCGTGGGGGTGGCGGCCGGGGGCGTGGACGGCACGGGCAGCTCCGTCCCGACCGGGGTGGGCGTGGCGGGTGTGGCACCCGGGACCGGCTCGGACGGCACCGGAACGACCGGGTTCACCGGGTCCACCGGGGTCGCCGGGTCCACCGGGGTCACCGGGTCCTCCGGGGTCGCAGGGGTCGCCGGATCCACGGAATCCACCGGGGTCGCCGGGTCCACCGGGTCCACCGGGTCCACCGGATCCACCGGGTCCACCGGATCCACCGGATCCACCGGTGTCGCCGGACCCACTGGGGTCGCCGGATCCACCGGATCCACGGGCGGCACCGGATCCATCGGCTCTGCTGCTTCGGACAGTTCGGCCGATTCGGGCGGCACGGGCAGTACGGGCGGCAACGGAATCGCGGAGGCCATCCGTTCCGCGGTCCAGAAGGCCCCGGCCTCGCGCGCCGACCAGCGGCCCGCGGCCGCCGGGGCGACGACGCTCCCGGCCTCGGCCCGGGCCACGGGCAGCGGCCCGCCCGGCACCGCCACGAGCAGGGCGGCCGCCGCCACCGCGGCCATCGTCAACGTACGTCGCATGCCGGACACTCCCTAAACGGCCTGGGGGAAACGGAAGAGCCGGTCCGGGTCGTAGGCACGCCGGACCTCCTGCAGGCGGGCGAGGTTCGCGCCGTAGTAGGCCTCGCGCCAGTCGGTGAGCTTCGGGTCGATGTAGTTCTGGTACGCGTGCCCGCTCGCCCAGGGGCGCAGGGCCTGCCAGAGCCCGTCGAGCCAGCCCTGGTGCCGGGCCACCTCGGCGGCGGGCGCGGACTCGGGCCAGTAGGCGAGGTACTGGGCGAGGAAGGCGCTGTCGCGGTGCACGAAGGCGGTGCCGCCGGCCGGGACCCGGTTCACCGCACCCCCGCAGACCCCGTCGAACTGCACCACGCCCCGCCCGCCCGCCGGGACGCCCGCCCCGTACCGCCGGACACCGTCGAGGACCGCGCCGATCGCCGCGTCCGGCAGGCCGCCGCCCGCCCAGAAGTCGGAGCGGGCGGCGTAGGAGTCCCGGCCGAGCCGCCCCTGCGGGTCCCGGCCGGGCAGGGTTCCCGGCAGCCGGCACTGGGCGGGGCTCAGCTCCAGGCAGCCGGACAGGGCGCGGACCGTGTCCTCGTGGCTGCGTACGACGATCCAGCTGTCCCGCGGCGCCCCGCCGACCAGGTCCGCCAGCCGGGTCAACTGCCGTTCCAGCTCGTGGCGTCCGTCGAGGCAGACCACCCGCACCGCGGGCGGCCCCGCAGCCCCGGCCCCGGTCCCGGTCCCGGACTCGACGGTGAATTCCACCTGGCTCCAGAACGGGTCCGCCAGCGCGGCCAGCCAGCGCTGCCAGCCGCGCAGCACGGCCGCGGACTCCGCGGCGGGCCAGTGCAGTTCGGCGAAGGCGCAGGATCCCACCGGGTGCGACCGGAAGCGGAACTCGGTGACCACCCCGAAGTTGCCGCCCCCACCGCCGCGCAGCGCCCAGAACAACTCCGGATCCCGGTCGGCGGAGACCTTGCGGACGGTCCCGTCGGGTGTGACCACTTGGGCTCCGGTCAGCCGGTCGGCCGTGGTGCCGTACGCCCGCGAGGCCAGGCCGAGGCCGCCGCCGAGGGTGAGGCCGGCGATGCCGACGGAGGGGCACAGCCCGGTGGGGACGGACCGTCCCCGCCCGGCGAGGGCCGCGTGGACGTCTCCGAGCCGGGCCCCCGCGCCGATCCGGACGCCGTCCCCGTCGACCGACACCGCCGCCATGGCTCCGGTGTCGACGACCAGGCCGCCGGCGCGGGTGGACCAGCCGGCGTAGCTGTGCCCGCCGCCGCGCGGTACCACGGGTGCGCCGGAGCGCCGGGCGAAGTCCAGGCAGCCGGCCACGTCCCCGGCGTGCGCGGGATAGGCCACCGCGGCCGGGGCGACGGAGTCGTACCGGGGCTGGAACAGCCGGCGGGCCTCGGGGTGGTCCGGGTCCCCGGGGAGCACCACGCGCCCGTCGATCCCGCGTGCCAGGGCACCGTAGTCCGGGGTCCGGGCCGCCGCGCCGACGGTGGCGAGGACGGCCGCGGCCGCGCTGCCCAGGACTTGGCGGCGATGGAGGCTCATACCTCCTTCCTGCCACCGCCCGGGGCGATAGCCGTGCAGGCGGGTCCCACACGCACCGGGGTGCCCCCTGAACGGCGCACAGCCGAAACGGTTCGGCGCGGTCGGCCTGTCCTATTGACGGACCGGGAAAGGCCGCCCTGCGACCGGTGAACGACCGCCGTACGCCGCACTTCCGAGTGCCGGCGCCCCCCGAGTGCCGGTGCAGCACGGGGTGCCGCCGCACCACGGGGTCTCGGCGCACCGCAGGGTGTTGCCGCGCTACCGGGTCCCGGCCCGCCCGGCCGGCTCCGCCGCCTTGCGGGCCAGCAGGAAGCCCTGCTGCGTGCTCTCGTCGGCGGTCGCCTCCCGGACCAGCCGGGCCACCTCGGTCAGTCCGGCCCCGGTCAGCAGGTCGGCGATCAGCCCGGGCGGCGTCCGGTACACGTCGAGGTCGACCGGATGCCCGTACGCCCGGTCCAGCCGGCTCCGCCCCCCGGCCCCGTCCGGGGCGACCCCCGTGCCACCCGCCTCGAACGCGATCAGCAGATGGCCGCCCGGCGCCAGGACCCGGGCGAACTCGGCGAACAGCGACGGCAGCTCGGAGGGCGGCGTGTGCACGGTGGAGTACCAGGCCAGCACCCCGCCGAGGACCCCGTCGGCCACGTCCAGGGCGGCCATCGAGCCCACCTCGAACCGCAGCCCCGGATAGGTCCGCCGGGCCACCGCCACCATCGCCGGGGACAGGTCGACGCCGAAGGCCCGTACACCCAGCCCGTCCAGATGCGCCGTCACCCGGCCCGGGCCGCAGCCCAGGTCGGCCACCGCCCGGCCCCCGCCGCCCGCGTCGTCGCGCACGTACTCGGCGAAGGCGGCCAGCATGGCCCGGTCCAGCGGCTTTGAGGCCAGTTCGGCACTGACCAGCCGCGCGTAGTCGACGGCGACGGCGTCGTAGGACGCCCGTACGGAGCTCAGGTACGAGGTCTCTGTCATGCCCCTGAACAGTAGCCTCCGGAGCCCCTCGCAGGGGAAACCGAGCAGGTGCTCCCGATCACCCCCCGGCCAGCGGATTGGGCAGTTCCGCCCATTGGTCGCCCGGCACACCGGGGCTCAGCCGCATCAGGGTGAGCGCCTTGGTGGGCAGCGGCCCGGTCAGCAGCGCCTCGGTGTCCGGGCCGGTTGGCAGGTGGGCCGCCTCGGCGAGGGCCTCGGCGAAGGCCCCGGCCGAGCCCGCCGTGGCGCCGAGGGCTCCCGTCAGCAGGGACCCGAACAGCTTGCGCCGCAGGACCGTCACGTCGTCGGTGACCAGCCTGCCCGACAGGGGCGGCACCGGCAGGCCGTGCCGGGCCAGCCGGGCCGGGCTGATCCGGATGTCGGCGAGGTCGCGGTAGACCAGCCGCAGCGGGGCGCCGGTGGGGGAGAGGACGACGAGGAGGTTCTGGCCGTGGGCCTCCAGGGCCACGCCGAGGTCCAGTACCCGCATGCACACCGAAAGCGCGAGCCGGGCGAACTCGGCCCGCCACGCGGCCGATCGGGCCGGGGCGAAGGAGGTCAGGGAGGCCACCGGGAGCACCCGTTCACCGGCGGCGGCGTCCGCGTACGCCTCGGGCGGCTCGCGCAGCACGGCCGCCAGGTCCGGGCTGTGCGCGGTCGTGGCACCCAGCGTGCGCGTGATGTGCAGCCGGCCGTCGAGCCGCTCGGTCAGTCCCTGGGCGAAGGCGGAGACCGCCGCCGCCGTCTCGATGGAGTAGACGGAGATGTCCCGCACGGACGAGGTCAGCCGGGCGCTCAGCGCCGTCTTCACGTGCGCCCCGCCGTCGGCCGGGGCGAGGGTGCGCAGGGCCATCAGCGGGTGCGCCGCGAAGCCGGGGCGCACCCGCTCGTGCCCCAGGACGTGCGCCGCCTGCCACGGGTGCACGGGCACCAGGATCCGTCCCGCGTCCCGCAGCTCCGCCGGCCAGTCGCCGGTGACCAGGCACTCCTCGGCCGGTACGGCGACCAGCCCGAGCTTCACCACCGGCCGGTGCTCGGGAGCGTAGGACAGCTGCTCGGCCACCGAGAAACCGGGCCGGGAACGGCAGTTCGGGTGGTAGGGATGCCCGTCGACCACGCGCTGCTCCCACTCCCAGGTGGTGCGCGGGGCGGGATCGCCGGCGGCGGGCGGCTGCCCGGCCCGGGAGAGCGCGAGGGAGGCCGTACAGGCGTCGAGCTCGGCGGCGAACTGCTCCCCGTGCGGCACCCCGAGCGCCCGCACCAGGCGTGCGGCCTGCCGGTGGGGCCGGCCGTCGAGCAGCAGCTCGCTCACGTAGGGCCCGGTCGCGTACGGATCGGGGAGCGGGCCCTCCAGCCGGGCGCCCCCGGCCAGCAGCAGCGCGAGTCCGTCCGGCGCCCGCTCGCGTCCCACGACCCAGGGCAGCGGTTCGAAGGCCAGGGCCCGCCAGAGCCGGGTCAGCACGGCCGCCCGGGCGCCGGCCTGCGCGGCCGCGTACGAGGGTCCGAGCGACGGTCGCACATCGGCCAGTTCGCCGGCGACGGCCTCTTCGGCCGGGGAGGGGGGAAGATGCATGCTGAGGCTCCGGCATCGGAATATCGCTTTACGGGAAGATCAAGTAATGATTGCGGATACCGAAGATCACGGCTGGCGGTTGCGTTCTGCGAACCTCCGGCGCACCGGATGGACCGAATGGAATCAGTGGACCTCAACACCGTCGCCGACGCGTACGCCGCCACCCCGCTCCTGAACTGCCTGCTCAGGGAGGCGGCCGAACCCGCCGAGGGGTGCGACGCGGGCACGGGGACAGATGTGCGCGTCCACCGGCTGCGCGGCAGCGGTCGGCTGCTCCGGGTGCGCGGCGGGCGCCGGCCCGTACGCCCCGAACTGCGCGCGGCGGACGGCTGGCACCCGCTCAGCCACACCGAACTGGTCAAACTCGTCTCCGACGAACTGGCCCGCTTCACGGGCCTTCCCAACGACGAGCTCCCCGTCGAGATCGCCGACAGCCGGGACGCGATCGCCGCGCTGCTGGCCGCCCGGGCCGCCGCCGAGCCCCCGGCGGACCCGTACCTCCGCTCCGAACAGTCCCTGGTGATGGGCCACCCGCACCACCCCGCACCCAAGGCCCGGGGCGGAGCCCCGGCCGGGAGCTGGCTGCCGTACGCGCCCGAGGCGTACGCCCGGTTTCCCCTGGTCCTGCTGGGGCTGCGCGAGGACCAGGTCGCCGAGGAGGGCGGTCCGGCCGCCTCGGACGCGATCGACTCGCTCGCCGACGCCCTCGACGGGCCGCACGCTCCCGCCGGATACCGGCTGCTGCCCGCCCACCCCTGGCAGCTCGACCTGGTCGCCGACCGGCCCGCGGTGCGCGAGGCCTTCGCGGACGGGCGGCTGCTGCGACTGGGTGAGACCCGGCGGCCGGTCTGGCCGACCGCCTCGATCCGGACCCTGTACGCACCGGACCCGGCGGCCGACCTCTTCGTGAAGTTCAGCCTCGACGTCCGGATCACCAACGACGTGCGCCGGCTGTGGCGCCACGACCTGCTGAAGCTGCGCCGCACCGACGCGGCCGTCGAGGCCGGTTTCGCCGCCCTGCGCCGGACCGGCTCGGCGGCGGCCTGGCTGGCCGACCGCGGCTACCGCACCGCGGCCTTCGCCTTCGAGCAACTCGCCGTCCTGGTCCGCGACGGCCTGCACGCCCGGACCGCGCCCGGGTCCACGCCCCTGCTGGCCGCCGCGCTCGCCGAGGGGTACCCCGGCAGCCCGCCCACCGGGGACACCGACCCGGTCCGGTGGTGGCGGGCGTACCTGCGGCAGGTGGTGCCCCCGGTGCTGGAACTGTTCGCCCGGCACGGCATCGTGCTCGAGGCCCACCTCCAGAACACCGTGGTCGCCGTCGATGCGGCCGGCCTGCCGGTGCAGGCCCTCTTCCGGGACGCGGAGGGGGTCAAACTGCTGCCGGACCTGCCGCGGGCCGATGCCTGGCAGCGCCTGGTCTACTGCCTGGTCGTCAACAACCTGATGGAGATCGCCGGGGCGCTGGCCGGACGGCATCCCGAGATCACGCGGCCCCTGTGGCAGGCCGCACGGGAGGAGTTCGAGCGCTACGACAGCACCCGCGGGCTCCCCGAGATCGCCGGGCTGCTCGCCGCCGCGACCGTGCCGGGCAAGACCAACCTGCTGCTGCGCTGGACGCGCGCGGACGGGGCGGACGCCCGCTACCTCCCGCTGCCGAACCCGCTGCGCGACTAGGCCGTCTCTAGGCCCTCTCTTCCCGGCCGCGGAAGTGGTCGAGGTGCTCGTGGAGGAAGGCGTCGAGGGTGCGGGGCGGGCGGCCGAGGATGTCGCCGACGGCCGTGGTGGGGGTTTCGGGCCGGGTGACGGCGAGTTGCTGGATCTCCGTCACGTGGTCGGCGAGCCAGCCGGGCATGCGGGCCTGGTGGATGAGGTCGGCGCGCAGTTCGTCCGGGGTGAGGTGGACGTAGCGGATCCGATGGCCGGTCAAGGTGGTCAGTCGTGCGGCCAGTTCGGGGTACGAGACGGCTTCGGGACCGGTCAGCCTGTAGGTGCCGCCGGCCGTGTCCGGCCCGGTGAGGGCGGCGGCTGCGACGTCGCCGATGTCGCGGCAGTCGATGTGGTTGAGGGGCGCGTCGCCCGTGGTGCCGAGGATGACGCCCCGGGCGACCGCGGGAGCCAGGCGCAGCAGGTTCTGCATGAAGGCGTAGGGGCGCAGGACGGTGTGGGTGAGGCCGCTGGCGCGCAGGTGTTCCTCGATGGCGTGGTGGCCGCGGGAGACGGCGACCGGGGAGTCGGGCTCGGCGGCCGGTGCGGAGATCTTGACGATGTGTCCGATGCCGGACTGCGCGGCGATGTCGATGGCGCGGGTTTCGAGTTCGACCTGTGCGGGGCTGTTGGCCATGGCGAGGAAGAGCCGGTCGGCGCCCTTGAAGGCGGTGCGCAGGGACTGGGGGTCGGAGGCGTCGGCGTACTGGACCTCGACGGGCGGCCGGTGTGTGCCGGTCGTGAGGGGGATCGGCCTGTGCGGGGTGCGGGTCAGTGCGCGAACGGGTGCGCCGGAGGTGGCGAGGCTGTGGAGCAGGGCGTTCCCGGTCGCTCCGGACGCTCCCATGACAACGATCATCGTGTGCTCATTCCTTGGTGACTTCCCGGCGACGGACGTCGCCGGGGCGTGCTGGGGGGCGAGAGACGCCGCCCTCTACGTCGTCGGTGTGGTGGTGGTGCTGCGCCAGCGCAGGGTGACGATGGTGGTGGCGAGGGCCGCGGAGACGGGCAGGTCGATGCGCAGGCGTTCCAGCCACGGGGCGGTGGGGATCGGGGTGTGGGCGGGCAGCCACTGGGCGGCGAACCATCCCAGCAGGGCCGCTGCGCCCACGGTGGTGATGAGGAGTACGAGCGTCAGGACGCCGCGCGGCGTGGTGACCGTCCACCGCCGGGGCCGCCCGCCGTGCCGCAGCCAGGCGCCGACCAGGAACGCCACCACGGCGGAGGTGCCCGCTATGGAGGTGCAGGCGGCCAGGGCCAGGTCCTGCTGCCCGGTGGCCGTCCCGGCGGCGCCGGCCGTCAGGGCGGGGGCGGCGTAGGCGGTGAGGACCTCACGCCACAGGGTGAACGGCCGGGACCGCCGGGAGCGCCGGGACGGCCGGGAGGCTGCTCGGTCTCGGCCGGTTCTGTGCTGGGTCGCGGGCATGCTGGCCTCTTTCTCGTCCGTGCACGGGGGAAAATAATTAGGCGGCTAACTATCGGTGCGAAAAAAGGGGCCCTGCTCGAAGAGCGGGGCCGGAACGGCTGGGGGTCGGGTCAGTCCGCGGCGAGGGCCGCACTGCCGCGCACGACGCGGGCGAGCAGATCCAGGAACACCGCGCGCTCCTCGACGGACAGCCCGCCCACCATCGCCTCGAGCCGTCCGAAGTGCTCGGGCGCCATGTCGCGCAGGCGCTGCGCCCCGCGCGCGGTCAGGACGGCCACGGTCCCCCGGCCGTCCTCCGCGGAGGGGCGGCGGGCGATCAGGCCCTCGCGCTCGAGGCCGTCCAGCAGGCCGGTGACCGTGGCCCTGGAGACGCCGAGGTCGACCGCGAGGCGCGAGGGGGACTTCTCCCCGCCGTGGTCCTCCAGGTCGGCGAGCAGGCGGTAGCGCCCCGTCGACAGGCCGAACCGTGCGAAGTGCGCCTCGGCCGCCCGGCCGACCCTCGCACCGGCCGAGATCAGTCGCACCGCGACCAGTACCGCCTGCGGATCGACCTCCAGGCCGTAATGCTCGACCTGTTGCCTGGCCTGGTCCAGCGTGGGCGCCTCGGCCTCGATGTCGTCCCTCGTCATGCATTTAATATGGTGGCTAACTACTTTCCCTGTCAAGGAGTTCGGATCCGCGGTCCCGGTGTCGGCGGGCTCCCGTGTGCGGGTGTGGAATCGGCCAAGCCGGGGCGCGCGCCCGATCTGCTCTCACGGAAAGGTATAGACCAATGCTACGTTGGTCGGGCAGACCGCGCAGTCCTTGACCACCCGTCAGAGGAGAAGCCATGCCCTCCCCTTCGCGGGGCGGCGGCCAGGCCGCCATGCCCAAGTATCAGCGGATCGCCGCAGCGCTGCGCCGCGATCTCGACCGCGCCGCACACACCCCCGGCGGCAGGCTGCCGTCCGAACGCAGCCTCGCCGCCCGCTACCAGGTCAACCGGCAGACCATCAGGGCGGCGCTCCAGTACCTGCGCGAGGACGGCCTCGTCGTCACCGGGCGCCGCGGCACCCGCCCGGCCGTGCCGGCGGTCCCCGCCGTCCCCGCGCTCCCGGCCGCGATGCCCTCCGCCGCTGCCGCGGCGACCCGCGGCTGGGTCGCCTTCGTCACCGTGCCGCCCTCGCTCGCCGCCCTCCTCGGCATGGCCGGCGGAGACCGCACCCTGGTCCATCACCACCGCGAACGCGGCCCGGCCGGCGAGACCCTCCGCGATGCCGTCACCTACTTCGGCCCCGGGGTCGTCGCGCGCAGTCCCGAGCTGGCGGCCCTGCGCAACCGGACCGCGAGTGCCGGCGAGCAGGACCTGGCCCCCCTGCACCGCTGGCTCGACCGGGCCGCCGCGGGCGGCAGGGTCGCCGAGACCCTCACCATGACCCGCGTCACCCACCCGCAGGCCACCGCCCCCACCTGCGGCCTCACCGTGCGCCGCACCCTGCACGACAGCTCCGGCCGCCTGCTCGCCGTCACCGACCTGGCCTTCCCCACCTGGGACCGCCTCACCTTCCACCGGGACCGCCGCGACCACGCGACCACCGGCTTCCGCATCACGTAGGCCGCCGGACCCGGGTGTGGCCTCGGGCACACCCGGGTCCGACGGGGCCGGTGCCCCGCCGGCCGGATCGCCCGGCGGGGCACCGGCCCAACTCGCCGACGGAGCACCGGCGTACGGCTCGGGGACCGCCGGGCGGCTCCCGGCCCCGGGCGCGAATCCGCGTACGGGGCCCCCGGACTCGGCACGTGAGGAGGATCACCCCTGCGTTTGCTGGGGTGAATGCCGGGAAGTGGCGCTGCTGGAGCGGAACCACGTCCTCCGGCCACTCGCGCCGGGGGACGTGGCGCACACGGGCCGATCCCGTCCCGCTCCACGGCCCCGCCGCTCCGCCGGCGCGCGCCGTACTTGGTACGACCCGTGAGGTGTATGTGTCCACGCTCCAGGCCGAGCACGTCTACAAGGTGTTCGGGAGGCGCCCCGCCGACAGCGCAGCCGCCGTCCGCGCGCTCCAGAACGGCGCAGGCCGCGACGAGTTGCGCGCCGACGGGACCACTGCTGCCGTGATCGACGCCTCCTTCGACGTGCAGCCCGGCCAGATCTTCGTGGTCATGGGCCTCTCGGGATCGGGCAAGTCCACTCTGCTGCGCATGCTGAACGGCCTCCTCGAACCCACCTCGGGCCGCATCCTCTTCGGTGGCCAGGACCTCACCGGGCTGAGCGCGAGCGAGCTGCGCCACGTACGGTCCACCAAGATCTCCATGGTCTTCCAGCACTTCGCCCTGTTCCCGCACCGCAACGTGCTGGAGAACGCCGGCTACGGACTCGAGGTACAGGGCGTGCCGCGCCCCGAGCGCGAGCGGCGCGCCGCCGAGGCCCTGGCCCTGTGCGGGCTCGAAGGCTGGGAGAAGTCCTGGCCCGACGAGCTCTCCGGCGGCATGCAGCAGCGGGTCGGCCTCGCCCGGGCGCTGGCCACCGACGCCGACCTCCTGCTGATGGACGAGTCCTTCAGCGCGCTGGACCCGCTGATCCGCCGCGACATGCAGGACCAGCTGCTGGAGCTCCAGAAGCGCCTGAAGAAGACCATCGTCTTCATCACCCACGACCTCAACGAGGCCATGCGCCTCGGCGACGGCATCGCCGTCATGCGCGACGGCCGCATCGTCCAGCAGGGCACCGCCGAGGACATCCTCACCCGCCCCGCCGACGACTACGTCGCCTCCTTCATCCAGGACGTGGACCGCTCCCGGGTCCTGACGGCCGACGCCGTCATGGACGATCCGGAGCCGGCCGCCGATGCCTGCGACTGCCCCACCGTCACCGCGCAGACCCCGCTCGCCGACCTGTGCGCCGTCAGCGCCCGCGTCCCGCACGCGGTCGCCGTCACCGACGAGGACGGCTCCGTCATCGGCTCCGTGCCCCAGGACCGGCTCATCGCCTTCATCGGCGACGAACAACGGCCCCCGATGTACTGCGCGGAGGTGGCCGCCTGATGCCCCGCCTTCATCTCGGCGCCTGGGTCGACAGCGGAGTCGACTTCCTCCAGAGCCACCTCTCCTGGTTGTTCGAGGCCATCAGCGCTCTCGTCAACGGCCTCTACGACGGCATCGACGCCGTGCTGGCCGCCCCCGCCCCGCTGCTCTTCGCGGGCATCCTCGCCGTCGCCGCCTGGTGGCTGCGCGGTCTGCTGGCGGGCCTGCTCGCCTTCGCGGGCTTCGCGCTGGTCGACTCCCTCGGCCTGTGGGAGGACGCCATGTCCACCCTGTCCCTGGTCCTGGTCGCCACGCTCGTCACCCTGGCGTTCGCGATCCCGCTCGGCATCGTGGCCTCCAGATCGGACCGGGTCAGCGCCCTCCTGCGGCCGGTCCTGGACTTCATGCAGACCATGCCGGCCATGGTCTACCTGATCCCCGGCATCATCTTCTTCGGGGTCGGTGTGGTGCCCGGCATCATCGCGACCATCATCTTCTCGCTGCCGCCGGGCGTTCGGATGACCGAGCTCGGCATCCGCCAGGTCGACGGAGAACTGGTCGAGGCCGCCGAGGCCTTCGGCACCAGCCCGCGCGACACCCTCGTACGCGTCCAGCTCCCGCTGGCCCTGCCCACCGTCATGGCGGGCGTCAACCAGGTCATCATGCTGGGCCTGTCCATGGTCGTCATCGCCGGCATGGTCGGCGGCGGCGGACTCGGCGGCGCCGTCTACAAGGCCATCGGCAACGTCGACATCGGCCTCGGTTTCGAGGCGGGCGTCTCCATCGTCATCCTCGCCATGTACCTGGACCGGATGACCGGTGCGCTCGGCCGCCACGTCTCCCCGATCGGCCGCCGTACGCTCGCCAAGGCGCGGGCCGCCGCGACCGGCGCCGCCAAGCTGTGGAACCACCGCCCGCAGCCCGCGTACGCGATCAGCGGCGCCGTCGTCCTGGCGCTCGTCGCGGGCGGCCTGAACACCTTCGGCGGCTCCGCCGCCGAGGAGGGTCCGGCCGGCGCCGCGAACATCGGCAAGGGCCGCACCCTGTCCGTCGGCTACATCCCGTGGGACGAGGGCATCGCCTCCACCTTCCTGTGGAAGGAGCTCCTGGAGCGCCGCGGCTACAAGGTAGACGCCCGCCAGCTGGAGGCCGGGGCGCTGTACACGGGCCTGGCCGGCGGCCAGCTCGACTTCCAGACCGACGCCTGGCTGCCCGTCACCCACGCCCAGTACTGGGAGAAGTACGGGAACAAGCTGGAGGACCTCGGCTCCTGGTACGGCCCCACCTCGCTGGAGCTGTCCGTGCCCTCCTACATGAAGGACGTGCGCTCGCTCGCCGACCTCAAGGGCAAGGCGGACCGGTTCAAGGGCCGGATCATCGGCATCGAGCCGAGCGCCGGCGAGATGTCGATCCTCAAGGACAAGGTCCTCAAGGAGTACGGCCTCGACGGCGAGTACAAGGTCGTCGACGGCTCCACGCCCGGCATGCTCGCCGAGCTGAAGCGGGCGTACGAGAAGAAGGAGCCCGTCGCGGTCGTCCTGTGGTCCCCGCACTGGGCCTACTCCTCCTACGAGCTGACCAAGCTCGAGGACCCGCAGGGCGCCTGGGGCAAGGGCGACGGCATCCACACCCTGGCCCGCAAGGGCTTCGCGGAGGACGAGCCGAAGGTCGCCGAATGGCTGAAGTCCTTCAAGCTCACCGAGGAGCAGCTGACCGGCCTGGAGGCGAAGATCCAGGAGACCGGCAAGGGCAAGGAGCAGCAGGCCGTCCGCGCCTGGCTCCAGGACCACCCCGAGGTCGACCGGCTCGCCTGACGTCCGAGGCAGCCGAACCGCGAAGGCGCCGCCGCACGCAGGGCCCCGTACGTCGTACGGTCCCGCGCGCGGCGGCGCCTTCGCCCTGTCCGGGGCGGCCTGCGCCTAGGCGACCGGCACCCGGTCCGGGAACCGCTGCCGGTCCGTGTCGTGGGTGTCGCGGGTGTCGTCGGTGTCCGCGCCGGACCGGCGCGGACGGACCGGCCACCACATTGCGCGGCCCAGGAGGGTGGCCAGCGCGGGCACCAGCACGATCGACAGGACGAAGGCGGAGAGCATGATCCCGAGGGCCGTCGCGAATCCGATCTGCTGGGTGGACGCGGCGGGGGTCACCGCCAGGCTCCCGAAGGAGGCGGCCAGCACCAGGCCGGCCGTGGCGATGGCGGGCGCCGTGTGCCGGACGGCACGGGCGACCGCGGCGCGGGCCGGACCCGGCCGGGCCATCTCCTCCCGGATCCGGTCGCTCATCAGGATGTTGTAGTCGGTGCCCAGCGCGACCACGAACAGGAACAGCACGAGCGGCAGGGTGAAGTCCACTCCGGGCCGGTCCAGTGCGTGCTGGAACAGCAGGGTCGAAGCGCCGAGCGTGGCCGCGAAGCCGAGGCCGACCGCGGCCAGCAGGATCACCGGCGCCGGCAGACTGCGCAGCAGCGCGAGCAGGATGAGCGCGATGAGCGCCGCGGCCACCGGGAAGACCACCTTCAGGTCCTTGTCCACCGCGGTCGCGATGTCCGCGAAGATCGCCGCCGTGCCGCCCACGTGGGCCTCCGTACCGGCCGGGGTGTGTACCGCCACCGCTGCCCGGACCGGGCCCGTGACCAGGTCGCGCGCTTGCTGGCGCTGCGGGTCGGCGGTCAGGAACAGATCGATCCGCGCGGCCTGCCGGTCCCCGGTCAGGACCGTGTCCGCGACCTGGCCCACGCCATTGACCCGGGCGAGCGCCTTGGACAGCCCGTCGAGGCGTTCGGCGCTCAGGGCGGTGCCGTCGGAGGCGGTGACGTAGACGCTCGTCGGGTCCGACACCCCGGCGGGCAGGGCGCGGGAGATCTCGGCCGCGGTGGCCATGGCGGCGGTGCGCTCCCCGCCGCCACCGCCCTGGCCGTAGTCCATGCGGATGCCCACGACCCCGGCGGCCAGCGCGCCGAGCAGGGCCACCGAGGCCAGGACCAGAGCGAACGGCCGCCGGGCGATCCGGTCGCCCATCCGGGCGGCGGCCCCCGCGCGCGGCTCGCGCTTCAGGCCTCGGGAGGGCCAGAACATCTTGCGGCCGGTGACCGCCAGCAGGGCGGGCATCAGCGTCAGGCTGCCCAGCAGCATCACCAGTACGGACAGTGCGATGGCCGGCCCGAGGACGCGGAACTGGCCGAAGGAGGCCACCCCGAGCGTGGCGAACGCCGCGACGATGGTCAGGGCCGCCGAGGTGATGGCCGTACCCACCCGCCCGGCGACCTGGGCGGCCGCCTCACGCCCGGACTGGTCGGGGTGGGAGCGCAGCTGCTCCCGGAAACGGAAGAGGAGGAACAGGAAGTAGTCGATGCCGATGCCCATCAGCACCACACTGATCAGACTGGGGGTGGACTCGGCCAGCCCGGTCCCGGTCAGCAGCGCGGCGCCGACCACCACGCCCGCCGCCGCGCCGCCGATGACGGTGACCGCGAGCAGGGGCAGCAGGGCCGCCAGGACGCTGCGGAAGACGAAGACGTGCAGCAGGACGATGACCAGGAGCATGGCGATGCCGACGACCATCGACCGGGTCTTCTCGGCGTCCATGGTGTCCACCCGGTCGGCGATCCCTCCGGTGAAGCCGGTGCGCAGGCCCTCCCGGGCGAGCCCGTCGCGCACCGAGTCCCGGAAGGCCCGGTAGGTCTCCTGCACGCCGGGATCGGCGGGGTTGCCGGTCAGTTCGACGGACAGCAGCCGGAAGGAGCGGTCGGGCGCCGTCATGGCCGGAGCCACCCGGGGGACCTGCGAGTGGTCCTGCGCGAGGGGCATCGTGTCCTCGGTGCGGGGCATGACGACCCGCTGCCGCGACAACTGCGCGGCCTGTGCGTCGATGCGCTGCTCGTCGGCGGCGGTGAGCGGGGCGCCGTCCGAGCGGGCCACCAGCACGGTGAGCGCATTGGCGTCCGGATCGACCCCGAACCGCTCCTCGGCGATCTGCAGGGCGGCCGCCGAGTCGTAGTGCGCGGGCAGGAACCCGCCGCTGCCGGTCTGGATGGCGCGGAAGACGAACGCCTGGCCCAGGACGGCCGCCGCCAGTCCCAGGACCACCCACAGGGCGATCACCTTCCACGGACTTCTCGTCGAGAATCCGGTCAGGGCGCGGATCACTGTTGTTCCTCCGGTCTGTGCGGTGCCGGCCGGGTGTTCCCGGCACGACTCCAGACCATCAGGGGAGGGCGGACGAAACGTCAGGTCGGGGGAGGATCCGAAGCCCGGGACCAGGGTCCGGCCACCCCCGCCGACCAGGACTGCGGTCCTGGTCCGAACCCGACCGTGGTCGGGTGGCAGGGCGGACGCCCGGTGCCAGAATGAGTCCGGGCCGCAGGGGAAGGACCGGCGGCTCGGGGGCGGGCACGGACGCGAGCGCGGACGTGCGCATGAACATGGGTGTGGGTGCGGGTGTGAACGTCGGTGTCGGTGGGGTCTTGGGCGGGGTCATGAGTACGCATGCGGGGACGAGCGCGGACACCGAGGGGGACCGGGGGCCGTGGACGCGCAACGACGCGCTCGTCGCGGTGGCGGCCGGCGCCGCCGACCTCGTCGGCTTCTCCCTGGGAACCCTCACGGAGGGCGGCAGCCTCAGCGTCACCGCGGCCGCCCTGCTGGTGGTCTCGTCGATGACCCTGCTGGCCCGGCGCGTCCGCCCGTTGCTCGTCCTGGGCGCGGTGCTGGCCCTCGGCGCCCTGGTGAACCTGGCGGCCCCGCTGTCCCCGCACTTCACCCTCAGCCTGACGATCGCCCTCTACACGGTGGCCAGGACGCACCGTCCCGCCGTGGTCGCGGCGGCCGCGGCGGCGGCCGCACCGCTCGCCGCCGCGGGCCAGAGCGGCTGGCCGCTGCCCTTCGGCTGGTGGGGACTGGCCGGAAACGCCACCGCCGCCCTCATCACCGTCACCGCGGCCTGGGTGGTCAACCACCGGCAGCGGGAGGCGGCGGCCCAGCGGTTGCTGCTCGCCGACCGGGCGGTGGCCGAGGAGCGCCGCCGGATCGCCCGCGAACTGCACGACATCGTCGCCCACCACATCACCACCATGCAGCTGATGGCCGGCGGGGCCCGGGCCAACCTCGCGTACGACCCGGAGGCGTCCCGGGAGGCCCTGGTCACCCTGGAGGACTCCGGGCGGATGGCGCTGCGCGAGATGCGCCAACTCCTCGACGTGCTGCGGGCGGGGGAGGAACCGGAACACACCCCGCCGGCGCCGCAGCCCGGGGCCGACGACCTCGCCCGGATCATCACCGAGTCGCGGCTGGCCGGGACGGAGACCGAGTTCACCGTGGACGGCCCGGTCCGCCCGCTGCCGCCGAGCGTGGGCCTCACCGTCTTCCGCATCGTCCAGGAGGCGCTGACCAACACCCGCAAGCACGCGGGCCGGGCGCGGGCCCACGTACGACTCACGTACGGGCGGGACGAGGTGGGCGTGGAGGTGCGCGACGACGGAGCGGGAGCGCCGAC
Source organism: Streptomyces sp. Sge12 (assembly GCF_002080455.1). Classification (NCBI taxonomy): domain Bacteria; kingdom Bacillati; phylum Actinomycetota; class Actinomycetes; order Kitasatosporales; family Streptomycetaceae; genus Streptomyces; species Streptomyces sp. Sge12. The sequence continues at coordinate 455,629 of NZ_CP020555.1, read as the reverse complement.
ACCGCCCGCACGCAGCACCGTACGCTCCGGGTACGGTCTGATCGGTATGCATGAGCGGGTCGCCCTGCAGGGCGGAACCCTGGAGGCCGCCGCCCTCACCGGCGGCGGGTTCCGGGTGGCGGCCCGCATCCCGGTCCCGGCAGCCCTTCCGGGCACGGGAGCGGGCGAGAGAGAGGAACGGCACGGATGATCCGTGTGCTCATCGCCGACGACCAGCCGCTGGTACGGCGCGGCCTGGCCCTGATCCTGGGACCCGACCCGGAGTTCGAGGTCGTGGGTGAGGCCGAGGACGGTGCCCGGGCCGTGGCGCTCGCCCAGCAGCTCCGCCCCGACGTGGTCGTCATGGACATCCGCATGCCGGTCCTCGACGGAGTCCAGGCCACCGAGGAACTCGCGCGCACGCTCCCCGAGACCCGGGTCCTGGCCCTCAGCACCTTCGACATGGACGAGTACGTGGTCGCCGCCCTGCGCGCCGGCGCGTACGGCTTCCTGCCGAAGGACATATCCCCGGAGGAGCTGATCGCCGCGGTCCGCATCGTCCACACCGGCGAGGCCGCCGTGGCGCCGCGGCTCCTCAGCCGCCTCCTCTCCGCCTACGTACGGACCTCCGCGCGGCCGCGGTCGTGGGCGGCGCCGGCCCCGCTCGAACTCACCCCGCGCGAGCTGGAGATCTGGCGGCTCATGGCCACCGGACGGGGCAACGCCGAGATCGCCGCGGAACTGGACATCAGCGTCTCCACGGTCAAGAACCACATCACCGGCATCTTCGGCAAGCTGGGCGTCCGCGACCGCGCGCAGGCGGTGATCGCGGCGTACGAATCGGGCCTGGTGGAGGCCGGCGGCGCGAGCGGTTGATCACCAAGTGCCCGTAAGAGGACCGGATTCCTCCTGCTGTACGCACCTCTGACCAGCCAAAACACTGGACGATTCGCCCGTGCGCACAGGGGTCCGTCCATGGCACAGTGCGATCAGCCCAACCGCACGACGAGGGAGCCTCCATGCGCGATCAGCACGCCACGCCGCTCACGGCCGCCCCCGAGTGCCTGCCGGAGCCCCGCCCGCTGCCCTGCTGTCCGGTCTGCGCGGACGCCCCGGAACGCATCTCGTGGCGCCAGCGCCCGGGCCGGCCCGTGACCCTGGTCTTCGACCCCTGCGGCCACCGCTGGTCCTCCCCGGCCCCACCGGTCCTCGCGGTCACCCCACCGCGCCCGGCCGGCGACTAGGGGGCTGGCGGCCGGGGTCCGGCGACCGCCTCGGCGAGCAGGCGGCGGCCGGCCGCGGTGGTGAGGGCGCCGCGCACCGCCGTGTCCCGTACGGCCCGGGCGGGCGCCGAGCGCAGGGTCCAGGCGCGGGTGGCGAGGTCGGTGCGGGCGAGGACGCCCAGCGCGTCGGCGCGGCGGGCGCGGCGCCAGGCTGCCAGCCCCTCGTACGACGGGCCGCCGCGGGCGGTGGCGGCGGGCAGTACCGCCGCGAGCGAGACGGCGTCCCGCAGACCGAGGTTGAGCCCCTGCCCGCCGATCGGGCTGCACACATGGGCGGCGTCGCCGATCAGCAGCACGCGCCGCCGCCCGTCGCGCGCGGCGAGGCGCCGGTGGGTGCGGAAGGTGCTCGTCCAACGGCAGGCGCGGACGTCCGCCGTCCACCCCCGGGCCGCCGCCTCGGCGACGAGCGCCGCCGAGCCGTCCCGGCCGTCCGGCCCGTCCGTTCCCTCCGGCCCGTTCGCGGCGGCCCGCACGCGGCCCTGCGGCAGGTGCAGCACGACCCGGGTCCAGCCGTCGAGGTGCATCGGCAGCACCACGAGCAGGCCGCGCGGGCCGCCCACCATGTGCACCCGCGCCGGATCCAGTGAGGGGCCGTCCACCCTCAGGTCGGCGAGCTGCCACGCGCCGGCGTACGTCCCGCCGCGGAACGCCGTACCGGCCAGCGCCCGCAGGGTGCTCGACGCGCCGTCGGCCGCCACGACCCAGCGGGCGCGCAGCGGTTCGAGGGCGTCCGACCGTACGGTGACCCCGTCGGCGTCCTCCTCGACCGACCGCACGGCCGTCGCGCGGTGCACGCGCACACCCGCGCGCTCGGCCTCCGCGGCGAGCTGCCCCTCCGTCGCGCACTGCGGGACGGTGAGGATGTACGGGTACGGGGAGCGCAACCGCGCCAGGTCGAACCCGCCGAGCCGGCGCCGCCCCGACCACATCTCGACCGTGTCCACGCGCCGTCCGAGCGGCAGTAGGGACCGGGCCAGTCCGCTCGGGGTCAGGGCTTCCAGGGTCCGTGCGTGCAGGTCCGTCGCGCGGGATTCGGTGACCGGCCCGGGACGGCGTTCCAGTACCACCACATCGAGCCCGGCCCGGGCGAGCAGCAGTGCCGCGCTCAGCCCGACCGGTCCTGCCCCCACCACCGCCACGTCGACGTCGCCCACCATGCCCGCACTCTATCCGCGCGGACAGACACACCCTCTGACGGATGCTCAAATGTGCGTGAGCAGAGTCGATTTCGAGCATCATCTTTCATCCGGAGCCGTCGGAGCGCTATCTTGCCCGGAGCATGCCAAGGAGCTGTGTCCGTGTTCAGGACCGCACGAGGAGCTGCCCCATGAGACTGCCCAGCATCCGAAGGAGCCAGGGTCGGCGAGGCCCGCAGGGCCCGTTAGGCAGCCGGGTCCACCCGGCGAAGCGGCGGCGCCGGCGGCGCACCCCGGCCGCCGCCCTGCTCGCCGCCGCCCTCACCGTCACGGGACTGGCCGCCGCCGGCCCCCTCGTCGCCCCCGCCTCCGCCGCCCCGGCCGCGGCCCCCGCCTCTGCCGCACTGGCCGCCGCCGCTCCCTCCGGGGCCGCGGGTGCCGCCGGCGCCACGGCCACCGCGGGCAACGTCACCGGGTTCACCCGCTCCGGGAACACCTTCACCGTCACGGCCTCCGGCGGTGCCAAGGCCCGCGTGGTCGTCGCCCGCGCCGACATCTTCCGCCTCTGGCTCTCGCCCGACGGCTCCTTCACCGACGACCCGGCCGGCTCCGACCTCGCCCCCACCACCGACTTCGGCCCCGTGGGCGCGAGTTACTCGGACGCCGGCGCCTACTACCGGATCACCACCGGATCCCTCTCCATCCGGGTCAACAAGAAGCCGCTCCAGTTCTCCGTCTACCGCGCCGACAACACCACCCTCGTCTGGCAGGAGACGCAGCCCACCAGCTGGACCGGAGGCAGGACCACCCAGTACCTGGCCCGCGGCGCGGACGAGCAGTTCTACGGCACCGGCCTGCGACTGGGCGAGTGGGCGCTGCGCGGCAGGACCGTCCCGATCGCCGTCGACAACAAGTGGCGCGAGAACGACAACGCCAGCCCCGCCCCCTTCTACATGTCCACCAACGGCTACGGCGTCATGCGCAACACCTGGGCCCCTGGCTCCTACGGCTTCAACGCGCCCACCACCCTCACCCACGACGAGAAGCGGTTCGACGCCTGGTACTTCACCGGCGATTCGCTCAAGTCCGTGCTCGACGCCTACACCGACGTCAGCGGAAAGCCCTTCATGGCGCCGACGTGGGGCTTCGAGCTCGGCAACGCCGACTGTTTCAACGCCTCCAACCCGGACTACCAGGGCGACCACAACCGCCTGCGGCACCGGACCACGCCCGACGTCGTCGGCTACGCGACGGACGCCCGCGCCGCCGACATGCCCTCGGGCTGGTTCCTGCCCAACGACGGCTACGGCTGCGGCTACACCGCACCCCTCAAGTCGACGGTGGACGCCCTGAAGGCCAAGGGCTTCCAGACGGGCCTGTGGACCTCCACCGGCCTCGGCTCCATCGCCGACGAGGTGGGCACGGCCGGCAGCCGCGCGGTGAAGACCGACGTGGCGTGGATCGGCAGCGGCTACAAGTACGCCTTCAACGGCGTGCAGCAGGCCGTGGACGGGATCGAGAAGAACTCCGACGCCCGCCGCTTCGTCTGGACCGTCGACGGCTGGGCGGGCACCCAGCGCAACGCCGTCGTCTGGACCGGCGACACCCACGGAACCTGGGACGACATGCGCTGGCACGTCCCCGCGATCACCGGGGCGGGCCTCTCCGGCCTCAACTACGCGGCCGGCGACATCGACGGCATCTTCGGCGGCAGCCCGCAGACGTACACCCGGGACCTCCAGTGGAAGGCCTTCACCCCGGCCTTCATGACCATGTCCGGCTGGGGCGCGACCAACCCGTCCGCCGGCTACCAGGACAAGCAGCCCTGGCGCTTCGCCGAGCCCTACCTCTCCATCAACCGCAAGTACCTCCAGCTCAAGATGCGGCTGATGCCCTACCTGTACACGATGAGCCGCGTCGCCCACGAGAGCGGCGTGCCCAGCACCCGCGCCATGGTCCTGGAGTACCCCGACGACCCGGTGGCCCGCGGCAACCTCACCAGCGGCCAGTTCATGGCCGGCGACTCCTTCCTCGTCGCGCCCGTCGTCTCCGACACCTCGGTCCGCGACGGCATCTACCTCCCCGCCGGGACCTGGACCGACTACTGGACGGGCCGGACGTATGCGGGGCCGGGGTGGCTGAACGGCTACCGGGCGCCGCTCGACACGCTGCCCCTGTTCGTCAAGGGCGGCGCCGTCGTGCCCATGTGGCCGCAGATGAACCACACCGGCGAGAAGCCCCTCTCCACCCTCACCTACGACATCCACCCGCGCGGCAACTCCACCTTCAGCCTCTACGAGGACGACGGCCGCACCCGCGCCCACCAGTCGGGCGCCTACGCCCGCCAGCAGGTCGGCGTCACCGCCCCGACGAGCGGCTCCGGAGCGGTCACCGTCTCCGTGGGCACCCCCACGGGCAGCTACACCGGCAAACCGGCCTCCCGAGGCTACGAGTTCACCCTGCACGTGGCCACCGCGCCCGCCACCGTCACGGTGGACGGCGCCCCCGTGACGGGCCTGACCTCCAAGGCCGCCTACGACGCGGCCGGGTCCGGCTGGTTCTTCGACCCGGCGGACCGCTCCGGAGTGCTCTGGATCAAGACCGGTACCAAGGCGGGCGCCTTCACCGTCTCGGCCGCCGGCACCAGCCTCCCCGCGGCCGAAGCCCTGCCCGCCGCATCCCCGATCGACCGCTCGGCCTGGTCCCTGGTCCACGCCGACAGCCAGGAGACCGCCGCCGAGAACGGCGCCGCCACGGGCGCCTTCGACGGGAACCCGGCCACCCACTGGCACACCGCCTGGTCCTCCGGCACGCCCGCCGCGCTCCCGCACGAGATCCGGATCGACCTCGGCGCCCGCTACGCGGTGGACGGCCTCGGCCACCTGCCCCGCCAGGACGGCGGCGTCAACGGCCGGATCGGCGGCTACGAGGTCTACGTGTCCGACACCGCCACCGACTGGGGCCCACCGGTGGCGACCGGCACCTTCGCCGACACCGCGGCCGCCAAAACCGTCGCCCTTCCCCCGAAGAACGGCCGTTACCTGCGCCTGAGAGCGCTGACCGAGGCGGGCGGCCGGGGCCCGTGGACCAGCGCCGCCGAGATCACCCTCACCGGCCGCCCCGCCCCCTGACCGCCCGTCGCCTCAGCCGCCGAGTACGGCCCGGCACTCCCGCCGGGCCGGCTCGCTCAGCAGTGCGCGCCACCGCGTGAACAGGGCGAGGAGTCCGGCTCCGTGCGCCGCGCGGAAGGCCGGGTCGATCCGCGCGAGATCCAGTTCGTTGGCCGCCGACAGCTCGGCGAGATCCCGCCGCAGCTGCACCGCGGGGGAGTGGACCAGGCCCGTGAACCGGTCGCGGAAGGCCGGCTCCTCGCGGGCGAGCGTCGCGTACGAGGCAGCCCGGTCGCAGGCGGCGTACGCGTACACGATCTCCTCGGCCTCCTCGCCGATCGCCGCGGCCAGCTCGGCCCGCCGGGTGAGCGGCAGCAGGGCGGTGGCGAACCCGTCCGTACCGTAGAAGGCGTGGCACAGGCCCGCCCGTTGGAGCGCGGGCCGCGCACCCCAGGACGCGAGGAGGTCCCGTACGCGCTCCAGGTGGGCGAGGAGCGTGCCGCCCGGGTGGGCGACCTCCTGCGCCCCGAGCTCGCGCAGCCATGCGACGGCGTGGTCCGACACCGGCGGGTCCCTCCGGTCGGGGGTGGACGGGGTGGTCGAGGCGGTGCGGTTGAAGGGGATGCATCAGGTGGGCCGGGTGGGCCGGGTGGGCCGGGTGGGCCGGGTGGGTCGACACCCGTCTCCGCCCGCACCTGGGTTCCGGACCCCGCGGCACCGACAGGGACGGGTTGCCGCCCGGGCCCTGCATCGATCTTGATCCCATCCAAAACCCAAGTCAATCCTCTGATTTGCTCTCCAACCCCAAGCGATACCTTGGATCTCGTGACCCTCGATGATCTTCGTGTGTTCGTTGCCGTCTGCCGTGCCGGCAGCCTCAGCGCCGTGGCCCGCGACCTCGGCTGCACCCAGTCGGCCGTCAGCCAGCACGTCCGCCGCCTGGAGAAGCAGACCGGCACCGGCCTCCTGGAGCGCCACGCCCGTGGCGTCGTACCCACCGAGGCCGGCCGCATCCTCCAGGCGGCCGCGGCCGACGGCATCGCCGGACTGGACGGCGCGCTTCGCCGCGTCGACGAGCTCGTCCACGGCGGCGGCGGCACGGTCCGCGTCACCACCGGTGCGACGACGGTGCGGCACTTCATGTCCGAGGCCGTCGTCACCTTCCGGCGCAACCACCCTGAGGTGAGCCTGGAGTTCCAGACCGAGAACTCCAGCCGCAGCTGCTTCGACGCCCTCGCCGCCGACGACCTCGACCTCGCCTGGATCACCATCGGCGGCCCGGTCCGCGGCATCGAGCAGCGCCCCGTCATGCGACTGCCCTGGGTGCTCGCCGTCGGCGCCGACGACCCCCTCGCCGCCCGGGCCCGCCTGGACCCCGCCGACCTCGCCGGCATCCGCCACATCCGGCTGCCCGAGAACTCCGCCTCCCGCGCCCACCTCGACGCCGCCTTCGCCGAAGCCGGCATCCGGGTGAGCTCCGACACCAGCGTCGCCGACTGGGACACCGCCCTGCTGCTCGCCGAACTAGGCCTCGGGCACGCCGTCGTGCCGGCGCTGCCCGGCTGGCAGGTCCCCGGCTCCGACGGCCCGCTGCGCCTCGTGCCGATCCCCGCGCTGCCGCCCCTCGCGGTCGGCTGGGCCGTCCGCCGCTGGGCCGCCCTCGCCCCGCCCGCCCTCGTCTTCGCCGACGAGGTCGCCCGCAGCTGCCGGGCGCGCGCCGCCGGGCAGCAGTGACGCCGCCACCAGGCCCACGGCGGCCAGCGCGGCCAGGGCCACCAGCGACGAGCCGTGCAGCCCGGAGCCCGCGGCCACCGCGATCCCGAGGGCCGGACCGACGTTCATGGCCGTCTGCTTGAGCCCGCCGACGACGCCTGCGTACCCGGCGGGGGCCTCGCCGACCACGGCCCCGGTGGCGGTGACCATGACGGTGGTGAACCCGGCGCCGAGCACCCCGAAGGCCACCGGGGACGCCGAGCCCAGCCCGGCGATCCCGGCGACCACCAGCCCCGCGCCGGCCAGCGCGGTCCGGCGCGGCCCGAACCGGCGCAGCGCTATGCCCGCCACCGGCGCCCCCACGACCATCGCCGCGGTCAGCGGCAGCACCCGCACACCGGTGGCGAGCGGATCCAGCCCCTCGACGTCCTGGAGGTGGAACGTGGCCGTGAACAGCGCCCCGAACATGCCCGCGGAGACGACCAGCAGCAGCCCCATCGCGGCCGTCACCGCCGTGGACCGGGCCACGGCATGCGGTACGAACGGCTGCGCGGCCCGCCGCTCACGGCGTACGAACAGGGCCGCGAGCCCGGCGGCGGCCCCGAACCCGATGACGGTGGGCGCGGCGCTCCACCCGTACTCGGGCACGCCGACCAGCGCGTGCACGAACACGGCGACGGCCGTCGCGAGCAGGGCCGCACCGGTCAGCTCCAGCCGCCCGCGCTCCGCCCGGGTCGGCGCGGGGGCCCGTACCGCCAGCGTCAGCGCGGCGATCACCAGGGCTGCCGGCACATTGATCACGAACACGGCCCGCCAGCCCCAGTGCGCGACCAGCAGGCCGCCGAGCAGCGGGCCGGCCGCCGCGGCCGCCCCGATCGCGCTCGTCCGCACGGCCACCGGGGTGGCGAGCCGGTCGGGCGGGTACGCGAGCCGCAGCAGCGCCAGCGTCGCGGGCTGGAGCAGCGCGCCGAACACCCCTTGCGCGCCGCGCAGGGCGATCACCCAGCCGACGCCGGGCGCGAACACGATGCCGGCCGAGGCGGCGGCGAAGCCCAGCACGCCGACGAGGAGCAGCCGCGAGTGCCCGTACCGGTCGCCCAGCCGCCCGGCGACGACCAGGAACGCGGCCACCGCGAGCAGGTAGGCGGTACTGGTCCACTGGACCTGTGCCAGGCTCGCCCCGAGGTCCCGCCGAAGGCTCGGCTGGGCCACGGTCAGCACGGTGCCGTCCAGGGCGACGAGCATGGCCCCCGTCACGCTGACGAGGAGCGAGATCCGCTGCCTCATACCGGCTCCGGACCGAGGTGCGCGTCGACGGCGGCGTCGACGAGGCGTTCGATGCCGTCGGCGGGCGGGGCGCCGCCGAGCATCAGCGGCAGACTGCCCCAGCGCCACAACTGGGCCACGCCGTGCAGGTTGGCCCACAACGCGGCGGCGGTGACGGAGGGTTCGGCGGCCCCGCAGCGGCAGACGAGCGCGACGAGCAGATCGAACATCGACAGGGTCGACTCCCGCAGCCGCGGCCCCTCGGCGGGGGCCCGGCCCGCGCTGTCCAGCAGGTCGTGGCGGAACATCAGCTCGAACATCCCCGGGTGCTCCAGCGCGTAGCCGACGTACGCGCGTCCGATCGCCCGCACCCGCTCCCGCGGGGAGGACTCCCGCACGCCGGCCGCGGCGGCCGAGAAGCGCACGCCGAGATCCGCGAACCCGCGCCGGGCGATCGCCGACAGCAGGGACTGGTGGGTGGGGAAGTACCGGCGCGGCGCCCCGTGCGAGACGCCCGCGCGACGGGCGATCTCCCGCAGCCCGAGTGCGGCGGAGCCCTCGCTCATGACGAGCTCCACACCTGCGTCGATCAGCCGCTCCCGGAGCGGTCGTTCCTGGTCCATGGACACTGTTTACCAGGGCGGGTAGACAGTGTCTACTCCGTCCGGAGGCCCTGCTCCGCGGTGCGGGGGATGATGGGGAGTGCGGCCGCGCGGCCCGGTGGAGGAGGTGTACGTGCCATGACGGAGCACGACGGCGGTCCGGCGGCGCGGAAGCTGGAGGAGGGCCGACTGCTCAAGGAGCTGGAGGCCATTCACCGCACGCGCCACGAGACCCTTCTGCACGGGTCCGACGACGCCCTGGTCACCCACACGAAGCGGATGAACGAGCTGGAGCACGAGTACGTGCGCCGCCACCCCCAACGGGCCCAGACCCCCGGCCGCACCCGCTCGGGCGCCCGCGCCCGCACCGCCGAAGACAGCTGACGCCCGCGCGTCCGGCAGGAGCCGGGGGCGCGCGGGCCGCGGCGAGCCCCATCTCTGCAGGTCGTTCCTTACTCGAGCAGCCTTTGCATCGAATGAGACAATCTTGTATCGTTCGAGGCGAAGGAGGCTCAGTCATGGTGAACGAAGAAGAACTGCTGGACGGCGCCGCGCGCGTCCTCGCCGGCGATCACAGCGCCTCGATGGTGCAGATCGCCGCCGGCATCGGTACCAGCCGCGCCACGCTGAGCCGCCGCTACGCAACCCGCGAGGCCCTGCTCAAGGCCGTTGCCGTCCGGGCGATCGAGGTGGTCGACGGGTGCCTGGCCCCGCTCGACCTCGCGCCGAGCGCCGACGCGGCCGCCTTCGACGCCGCCCTCGAGGAACTGGTCATCGCCCTGATGCCCGCCGCACACCTCTACGGCTTCACCTCGCGGGACGCCACCGTCCTCGCGGACCCGGAGTTCCGGGCCGGAGTCGACCGGCAGGACCAGCGGGCCCTGGCCTTCCTCGCCCTCGGCCAGCGGCTGGGGCGGCTGCGCGCGGACCTGCCGCCGTACTGGATCTGGTACTCGCTCTGGGGTCTGCTCGACGCGGCCGCCGAGGGCGTACGCGACGGGCACCTCGCCCCGCGCCAGATCGGCCACCTGGTCCTGACCTCCTTCCTCAGCGGGACGCGGCCGCTCGCACGGCCCCCCGCCGGCGCTCCCGCGCCCTGAAACTCCTCACCGCCGTGCGCGCCGTGCGCACCTCTGAACGGAATCCCATGCACACCCCCGCGCTGGACCCCCGTAGGTGGATCGTCCTGGCGATCCTCTCCGGCAGCCTCCTGCTCATCTCCATGGACACCACGATCCTCAACGTGGCCTTCCCCTCGCTGGTCGGAGACCTCCGGCCGGGCGCCGTGCAGCAGCTGTGGATCATCGACGTCTACGCGCTCGCCCTGTCCGGACTCCTGGTCACCGCGGGTGCGCTCGGCGACCGCTGGGGGCGCAAGCGGCTGCTCATGGCGGGCTTCGGCATCTTCTCGCTCGCCTCGCTCATAGCCGTGTTCTCCACCGAGGCCTGGCACGTGATCGCGGCCCGCGCACTGCTCGGCATCGGCGGCGCGGCCATCATGCCGTCCACCGTGTCGATCCTGCGGACCGTCTTCACCGATGCCAAGGAGCGCGCCTTCGCGCTCGCCGTCTGGGCGGCCGTCTTCGGCGGCGGCATGGCCTTCGGGCCGGTCGTCGGCGGACTCCTGGTCCAGGACTACGGCTGGCACTCCGCCTTCCTCCTCAACCTGCCCGTCGCCGCCGTCATCGTCGCGGCAGGCCTGCGCTACCTGCCCGAATCGCGTTCCCCGCGCAGCGCCGGCCGCTGGGACTGGTGGGGCGTCGGCCAGTCGATCGTCGGCATGCTCGCCCTCGCCGGCGGTATCAAGCAGCTCGGCAAGAGCGGCGTCGCCGACCCGATGCCCTGGGCCCTGCTGCTGCTCGCCGCGGTCGCGCTGACCGTCTTCGTACGCCGCCAGCTGCGCCTGGACAACCCCCTGCTGCAGGTACGGCTGTTCGCCAAGCCGGCGTTCAGCGTCGCGGCCACCGCGATCTTCCTGCCGATGGTGGGAATGGGCGCGATCCTGTTCCTGGTCACCCAGTGGTTCCAGTACGGCGAGGGCTACACGCCGCTGGAGGCCGGAGTGCGGCTGCTGCCGGCCCCGCTCGCGCTGATCGCCGCCTCGATGGTGGCCCCCTCGCTCATGCAGCGCTTCGCGATCCGCCACGTGCTCGGCGCCGGGCTGGTCGTCCTGGCGGTCGGCATGGCCCTGCCCTGGACCTTCCAGCAGTTCACCGACCTCGGCTACCCGGCCTTCGCGGCCGCCCTGACCGTCATGGGCCTCGGCGCCGGTCTCGCCACCACCGTGGCCTCGGTGACGCTGGTCTCCGCCGCACCCGCGGCCGAGGTCTCCAGCGCCGCCGCCATCGAGGAGACCTGCTACGAACTCGGCTCGGCCATGGGCGTCGCCGTCCTCGGCTCCACCGCGGCCGTGCTCTACCGGGGCAACCTGCCCGCCCTGGACCTGGACGGCCCGAGCGCCGCAGCCGTACGGGACTCCGTCGGCGAGGCCGCGCACACTGCCGAACGACTCGGCGGCACCGTCGGCCAGGCACTGCTGGACACCGCCTCGCACGCCTACACCCTGGCGATCACCCCGGCGTTCCTGCTGGCCGCCGTACTCGCGGTCGCCGCGGCGGCGACGACCTGGGGCCTCATTCCGCGGGACCTGCGGCCCACCGAGAACCACTGACGCGGGCGGGCCGCAGCGCGGGTGCGGCAGGCGCCGGGCCCAAGGTGGTGGTGCCGGGCGCCGCCCGGTGGCCCAGACCCGTGCGGTACGCGTCCATGGCGGCCTCGACCCGGCCCGTGCGCCGCAGCAGATCGCCCAGCAGCCGGCACAGGTCCGCGAGATCACCCGTCGCCCCACTGCGCTCCAGCAGCGCCAGCGCCTGTACGTAGTGCTCCTCGGCGGACTCCGACTCACCGCGCTCCTCGGCCATCAGGCCGAGGAGCCGGTGCGCTCCGCCCGCGTGCACGGCGCCGTGACTGTCCCCCAGCTCCAGCAGCGCCGAGAGCAGCCCGGCGGCCTCCTCGTACCGCCCGAGCTGGCGCAGTACGTCGGCCAGCTCCACCTCCACCTGCGCCGTGTATAGCCCGGCGCGGCGGGCCGACAGCATGTCCCGGGCCGTCCGCAACTCACGCTCCGCCGAAGCCAGTTCGCCGTTCTGTGCCTGGACGTAGCCGCGCATCCAGTGGCAGTGCGCCAGATCGGTCCGCAGCCGCAGCTGCCCGTAGATCTCCTGGGCCTTGCCCAGTGAGGCGTCGGCCTCGGCCACCCGCCCCCCGGCGAGGAAGGTCCGGGCCACCTGCCGGTGCATGCCGGCCACCAGCGCCGGGTCGCCGACCTGCGGAGCCAGCGACAGCGCGAGCTCGGCGGCGCGGGCGGCCCGGGCGTGGGCGCCCATGTCGAGGTACGGCCCGATGATCGCGGCATTGAGCAGCACCAGCGCCTCGGGGTCGGACAACCCGCTCGCACCCAGCTCGTCGATGGTGGATTCGAGCAGGTAGCAGGCGTAGCGCAGCTCGCCGGCGAGCAGGTGCGCCACGGCGCGGCCGCGGATCGGCCGGGCGCGCCGGGTCAGCGGCTCGTCGGCCAGGAGGCGCTCGGCCGCCTCGAAGTGACCGATCGCGTCCGGCAGTTCCCCGGACTCCAGCGCGCAGTCGCCGAGGCCGAGCCGCGCCTCCGCCTGCTCGCGGACCAGCCCGAGCTGCTCCGCCTCCGCGAGCAGCCGCCGGTAGCGCGCCGCGGCCTCGTCGGCCGCGCCGGTGGCCAGCGTCTGCTGCGCGTCGGTGAGGGCGAGCCGCAGTTCGGTCGCCAGGTGGGCGGGGCGGCCGGTGGTCAGCTCCTCGTACGAGGTGCCCAGGCGGGTGGCGAGGAAGCGCAGGGCGGTCTCGGAGGGCCGGACCTTGCCCGACTCCAGCGTGGAGATATAGGCCGAGGTGTAGGATGGCTCGGCCAATTGCCTCTGGGTCAGACCGAGTTCACTGCGCATGCGCTGAACCCTGCGGCCGATCCGGGCCGGTTCGTCCATGGAATCCCCCTGGTTGCTCGAACTCCCCAGTATTCAGGCGGAGCAGGCATTGCGCACCTCCCGCGCGCCACCTAGTTTAAGCAACCGATTCACTGGACTTAACAAACGGCTTAACTTCCGTTCCCCGGGGAGGACTTCATGCATCGAGTCAGACGTGCGGCCGGACGTTCGCCATGGCGCGGCGCGCTCGCCGCGATCTGCGCGACCGCCGCGCTGGTGGCCGTCGGCCCCGTGGGCCCCGCCGATGCCGCCGCAGATGCCGCGGGCCCCCGGGTGGAGGTCGAGATACCGGGGCCGGAGCACGGCGGTGACGCCGGATCGGGCCACGCCCGGGTACCGGCCGCCGGCAGCCCCGCCAAGGCCTCGGGCCGGCTTTCACCGGCCGAGCGGCAGGCCGACGGCGGGGTCACCAAGATGATCGACAACGGGTCCACCGCCGACCGCCTCGACGTCGTCGTCATCGGGGACGGATACACCGCCGCCGAGCTGGGACGCTTCCACACCGACGCCGAGCAGAAGTGGGCCGAGGTGACCGCCGTCGAGCCCTACACCACGTACCGGAACCTCTTCAACGTCTGGACGGTCGACGCGGTCTCGCGCGAATCCGGCGTCTCCGGCGATCCCGACCCGGCGACCGTCCGGGACACGGCCCTCGGCTCGTACTTCTGGTGCGAGAGCATCGAGCGGCTGCTCTGCATCGACCAGCCCAAGGTCGACGCGTACGTGGCGAAGGCGCCCGCCGCGGACCTCGTCATCGTCCTGGCCAACAGTGCCAAGTACGGCGGAGCGGGCTACAACGAGCCCAGCGCCACCCTCGGATACGAGGGCATATCGACGGCTTCCGCGGGCCACCCGAAGTCCGGCCAGGTCGCCATCCATGAGACCGGCCACTCCCTCGGCAAGCTCGCCGACGAGTACTTCTACCCCGGAGTCCCGGACTACGAGAAGTACACCGGTCCCGAGGCCGCCGAATCCAACAGCTCGGTCCTCTCCGCCGACCGGATGGCCGCGCAGCGGGCCAAGTGGTACCGCTGGCTCGGCGAGGAGTCACCGGACGGCGGCACGGTCGGCGCGTACGAGGGCGGCAACTACTTCGTGACCGGGCTCCACCGGCCCACCGACAACTCGCTCATGCGGGTCCTCGGCAAGCCCTTCAACCTGCCGGGCGTCGAGTCGATGATCGGCGGGTTCTACCAGCACGCCCGCATCGTCACCCCGCTCACCCCGACCGACCGCACCCTGCGGCTGCGCCACACGGCGAAGGCGTCCGTACCGAAGCTCGCCGGTGCGGACGGCCGCCAGCCCGTCGTCCGCTGGTACCTCGACGGACGCGAGCTGAAGCGCTTCCAGGGCCGCACCGAGGTCCCGGTGGCGGAGCTGTGGCTCTTCGACCTGCGCACGCACCGCCTGTCGGTCACCGCCGAGGACCGCACCCCGTCGGTGCGCGATCCGAAGATCGCCCGCACCCTGCGCTCCACGGCCGAATGGAACGTCCGGCTCTAGCACCGGGCCGGCTCCCGCCCCGGCCTCCGCCCCGGCCTCCGCCCCGGCCGGGGCTCCGCCACCGGGACCGCACGCCGGCCGGTGTCCGGGGCGACGGGGGTCGCGGCGGACACCGGCCGGAGCGAGCGGTTCGGGTGGGGGAGGGGATCCGTAGGCGTACGGGCTACATGGGGTCCATGCCCCGGTCGTCCATACGGCCCTCCTGCTCGCTCTGCTCCTGGAGACGGCGGGCCTTCTCCTTCAGCCGACGGCGCTCCTCCGGGTCGGTCGAACGCTCGGCCGCGTCGTTCAGCTCCTGGGCCTTGGCGCGCATCTGCTGGGACCGGCCACGGGACTCGCCTGAAACGCTCATGATCGCTCCTCGGATCGGTGGGAGAGCGGGCGGATTCAGCGAACCAGCACTGCCGTGCGGCCGCATCTCGAAGCGTCACCGAGTGTGAGTCGGCCGCGCGGACACCGCGGACGACGCGGGGGCCGGGGCCGGTCAGTCCGCGTCCGACCCGAGGGCCGTGGTGAGGGTGAACAGGGCCCCGTCCGGGTCGCGGAGCGTCACCCACCGCTCGGTGGTGTTCGAGGTGATGTCCGAGACGGGCCGCCCGCCCAGGGAGAGGGCGGCCTCCACCGCCGGCCGGAGCTTCGGCACCCGGAAGTGGACGTGCCAGCGGGGCCTGGTGTGCGGGGAGTACGAGGCGATCTCCACGGGCCCGCTGTTCAGGCGGGCGACGGGTTCGCCGTCCTGCCGCAGCACGACCTGGTCCTCCTCGTAGGAGACCTCGCAGCAGCCGGCGCGGCCGGTGGCCCACTCCAGCACCGCACCGTAGAAGATCGCCGCGTCGAAGGCGTTCCGGGTGCGCAGTTCCAGCCAGGCGGGCGAGGGGCCCCGGCCCACCCGCCAGTCCGCCTCCACATTGCCCTCCCAGATCCCGAAGACGGCGCCGTCCGGGTCGGCGACGAGCGCGGCGCGGCCGCCGGAGGCGAAGGAGACCGGGCCGACCGCGATCGTGCCCGTCCGCTCCCGGATCCGGTCCACCGCCACATCGGCGTCGTCGACGGCGAAGTACGGGGTCCATGCCGCGGCCACCCCCAGGTCCGCCGCCAGCGCCCCGATGCCCGCGACCGGCACCCGGCCCTGGAACGCCACCGAGAACGCCTCGCCGAGACGGGTCGGGCGGAACCTCCAGCCCACGACCGCGCCGTAGAAGTGCTGGGCCGTGCCGAGGTCGCGCGTCATCAGGCTCACCCAGCAGGGGGCCCCGAAGACCTCCTTCGTCGAAATCTCCACCGTTCGCTCCGTCCCTGGTCAGCCACCACTGCCCCTCCTATTCTGGTGCTTATCGTGACGATCTTCTCGATCCACGGCCGCACATGCACACAGAAGGTGTCCGAGAATCACGCTCCGTGGCGATCCGCTCCGGCGGTGCTCGGCGATAGCCTCGGTCCCGGACGCGCCCCGCAGCCCCGGAAGGCAGGTCTCCCATGACCGCATCCCAGATTCCCGTGATCGACCTCGGGCCGTGGCGGTCCGGCGGACCCGAGGTCCGCGCCCGCACGGCCGCCCGCGTCGACGAGGCCCTGCGCGCGGCCGGCTTCCTGCTGGTGGCCGGGCACGGCGTGGACCCCGCACTGCCCGCGCGGATCCGGGAGGCGGCGGGCCGGTTCTTCCGGCTGCCCGCGAGCGCGAAGGCCCCGTACGCCGTACCGGTCGGCGGCCGAGGATGGCTCGGCCCCGGCGCGGAGGCCAACAGCTATGCGGAGGGGGCGGCCTCGCCGCCCGACCTCAAGGAGTCCTGGTCCTTCGCGGCCGAGGACCCCACCGGGAACCCCTCCGTGGACGCCGAATGGTTCGTGCCCAACGTCTGGCCCGCCGAAGCGCCGCAGCTCCGGCCGCTGGTGACGGAGTACCTGCGCCTGATGCGGTCCCTCTCCGACGAGCTGCTGGAGCTCCTGGCCGTCGCCCTGGGCCTGGCCGAGGACCACTTCACCCGCCACACCTCACACCCCACCTGGGGGTTCAATCTCAACTGGTACCCGGGCACCGAGGTCGTCGGCCCGCCCCTGCCCGGCCAGTTCCGCATCGGAGCCCACACGGACTTCGGCACCGTCACCGTCCTCGACCGGGAGCCGGGTGCGGGCGGGCTCCAGATCCACACCGATGCCGACGGCTGGCAGGACGCGCCCTACGACCCGGCGGCGCTCACCGTCAACATCGGCGACCTGATGGCCCGCTGGACCGGCGACCGCTGGCGCGCGGGCCGCCACCGCGTACTGCCCCCGCCCGCCGACGCTCCGGCCGAGGAACTGATCTCCCTCGTCTACTTCTACGAGTGCGACGCCCACACCCGCGTGGAGTCACTGCCCGCCCCGGTCGGCCGGATCGTGCACGAACCCGTCGACTCCCACACGTACCTGCGGGGCAAGCTCGACGCCATCGATGTGGCTACGACTCAGGAGTGACCCGGGGCCGCCGCCTCCCTCCGCGGGTTGACGGAGCGTCCGCCCCGGAGGCTGACGATCCGCCAGAACCAGCCGCATAGCGTGCAGTTCATGAAGACGCGCGCAGTTGCCGCCCTGACCCTGGCCGCCATACTCCTGCCCCTCCCGCTCGCCACCGCCACCGTCTCGGTCGCCGCGGACACCTCCGTCGGCGCCGGGCCGGTGGCGACCGACGACCGCCGCACGACGGTGGAACTCCCGCGCCCCACCGGCCGTTTCGCCGTCGGCCGCGAGGACCTGCACCTGGTGGACCACAGCCGCACCGACCCCTGGGCCGGGTCCGGGCCGCGCGAGCTGATGGTCACCCTGCGCTACCCGGCGCGCCACGACAGCGGCCGGACCACCCGCTACCTCACCCCCGAGGAGGCCCGGCTGCTGCTGGTCTCCCGCGGGCTGGACCAGGTGATCCCGGTCGAGACCCTGACCGGCACCCGGACCCACGGCCGGACGGGCGCCCGCCCCGCCGACGGCCGGTACCCGCTGATCGTCCTCTCCCCGGGCTTCAGCGTCCACCGGTCCACGCTCACCGCGCTCGCCGAGGACCTGGCCTCGCGCGGCTACGTCGTCGCCTCCGTGGACCACGCGTACGAGAGCGTGGGCACCGCCTTCCCGGGCGGGCGCGTCCTCACCTGCCTGGCCTGCGAGAAGGCCCAGGACGAGGCCGGTTACCGGACCGTCGGCGAGACCCGCGCCCGCGACGTGTCCTACCTCCTGGACCGCCTCACCGGACGCAACCCCGTCTGGCGCCACTCCCACCTCATCGACAAGAGCCGCATCGCGATGGCCGGCCACTCCATCGGCGGTTCCTCGACCGCGGCCGCGATGGCCGGCGACCGCAGGATCCGGGCCGGGATCAACATGGACGGCGGATTCTCCACGCCGGTCCCCGCCACCGGACTCGGCGGGCGCCCCTTCATGCTGCTCGGCGCGCAGCAGCGCGGACCCGGCGGCAACGACAGCTGGGACCGGGACTGGCCGCTGCTCGACGGCTGGAAGCGCTGGATCACCTTCGCCGGCTCCGGCCACTTCACCTTCAGCGACTTCCCGGCCATCGGCGAACAGCTGGGCCTGCCCGACGAGGAGGCTCCGCTGCCCGGAGCCCGCTCCGTCGAACTGACCCGGCGCTACGTCGCCGCCTTCTTCGACCAGCACCTGCGAGGCCGCCCGCAGCCCGTGCTCGACGGCCCGTCCCCGGACGCGCCGGAGGTCGCCTTCCACGCCCCCTGAGCGTCCCCGGTCACACCACCGTCACCGGATGGCGGACCACCGCGTCGAAGAGGTACCCCTGCGTGTTGTGGACCGACCGATCGGGCTGCGTCCGCCCGGTCGCGTCGGTCGCCCGCGCGAGCAGCGCCGTCGCCCCCCTCGCGCGCGGGGTCCACGGCACCGACCACCGCACCCAGCCGCCCCGGCGCGGGGTGTCGTGCAGCCGGGCGCGCCGCCAGTGGCCGCCGCCGTCCGTGCTCACGTCGATCCGGGTCACCGGGGCCGCGCCCGACCAGGAACGCCCGGTCAGCAGCCGGGGCCGGTGCACAGGAACGGTGGCCCCCAGCTCCAGCTCGAAGGCGCTCTTGAGCGTCTGCCGGGTCAGCGGCGCACTGCCCTGAGCCGGGTGCTCGGGCCCGAACAGCCGGTACAGGTCGGTGTTCCACGGCGAGTACAGCGGCTCGGCGCTCACCTCGATGTCCCCGACCCACTTGATCGAGGAGATCCCCACCCAGTCCGGTACGACGAGGCGGACCGGCCCGCCGTGGTCCGGCGGCAGCGGCTGCCCGTTCATCTCGTAGGCCAGCAGTACGTCGTCCAGCGCCTTGGTGACGGGCAGCGGGCGCCGCACCCGGCCCAGGTTCACCCCGTTCGCGACCACCTCGTCGTCCAACCCGCTCGGCAGCACGTCCACGGCGCCGCGGGTCACGCCCGCCAGGCGCAGGACGTCGGACAGCCGCGCGCCGCGCCAGCGCGCGACGCCGATCGCGCCCAGGGTCCAGGCGGTGCCGGTGACCGACTGGCCCTGCTGCGTCGTGTAGAAGCTCCGGCCGTTGCCCGCGCACTCGATGAACAGGGTCCGCTCCACCGGGCGCAGGGCGCGCAGCCGCTCGTACGACAGCTCCAGCGGGCCGCCCGCCAGCCCGTCGCCCCACACCTTCAGCCGCCACCCCTCCGCGTCGATCCGCGGGGTCGAGGTGTGGTTGCGGACGAAGAACCGGTCGATCGGGGTGAGCGTGCCCGTGCCGCGCAGCGCCGCGAAGTTCGTCTCCGCGTTCGTACCGCGGAGGGTGAAGAGCTCGGGCGGCAGCGCCTTGACGGTGCGGGGCACCGGGTCGGCGAGGGGTCCGGCCGGTCCGGCCGGCGCCGCCGAGGCCGTGGCGCCGCCCGCTGCCACGCCGAGTGATCCGGCGGCGGCGCCCACCGCGAACAGCCTCAGCAGATCACGGCGGTCCACCCCGGCGGAGCGGGCGCGGCCGCGCGCCCACTGCCGCAGGCGCGTGCGGTCGTACCGGCTCTCGTCCGACAGATCGAAGGGCATGGCAGGAGCACTCCTTGGTCGCGGTTGCCACGGACCGTAGAGGTCCGGGGCGAGCCGGGGGAACCTTCCCGCGGTGCCCGCCACGAACCCGCAACACCACCGCAACGGCCGATTACCGCTGGTCGGCGGAGATTCGGCAGGATGTGGGGCATGACCGAGATCCGTACCCCCCGACTCCTCCTCCGCCTCTGGACCGACGACGACCTCGTCCCCCTGTCGGAGATCAACGCCGACCCGGAGGTGATGCGCTGGATCGGCGAGGGCTCCACCCTCGACCTGGACGAGACGGCCGAGGAGATCGAGCGCTGGGACGAGGAGTGGGACGACGAGGGCTTCGGGATCTTCGCCGTCGAGCTCCTCGGCTCCGGCGAGCTCATCGGTGCCGTCGGCCTCTCGGTCCTCGAGAACCTGCCGGACGCCAGGGCGGACGTACAGATCAGCTGGCGGCTCGGCCGCCAGTACTGGGGCCAGGGCTACGCCTCCGAGGCCGCCCACGCCACCTTGGAGTTCGCGCTCCAGGACCGCGGCCTGGACCGGGTCGTCGCGGTCAACCGGATGAGCAACACCGATTCCGAGAACGTGATCCGCAAACTGGGCATGGTGATGGAACGCGACACCACCGACCCCCGCTACGGGACCTCCGTGCGGATCCACGGCATCGACCTCACCGAGTACGAGGCCTGATCCGCGCGGCCGCATCAGCCGATCGGCCGACCCCGGGGTCCGCCGGACCGCCCGCACGCTCCGTCCACCGGTCGGACCCGGCGCGGGCGGCGGCGCGGCGAGCATGGACGGGAGAGCGGGAGGACGTACCCGGCCCTCCCCGCCCGGAGCCGAGAGGGACACCATGAACGCGCACGACCGACTCCTCCTCGACGGGGCCCGCCGCGGCGACGCGGCGGCGGTGGGCACGGCGCTCGCCGCGGGCGCCGCCGTGGAGGTCCGTGACGAGGAGCTGCGCACGCCCCTGCTGCTGGCCGCGCTCGGCGACCACGTGGCCGCGGCCGAACTGCTGGTCGCCGCCGGAGCCGACCCGAACGCCCCCGACTCCCGGGAGGACAGCCCCTGGCTGGTCACCGGGGTCACCGGCAGCGTCCGGATGATGCGCCTGCTGCTGCCCGCCGGGCCCGACCTGAAGCAGCGCAACCGCTTCGGCGGGATCTCCCTCATCCCGGCCGCCGAGCGCGGGCACATCGCGTACGTGCGCGCCGTGCTCGACGAGACGGACATCGACGTCGACCACGTCAACCGGCTCGGCTGGACCGCCCTGCTGGAGGCGGTGATCCTCGGCGACGGCGGCCCGCGCCACGAGGAGGTCGTCGCGGCGCTCCTCGCGGCGGGCGCCGATCCCCGGCTGCCCGACCACGACGGGGTGGCGCCCTACGAGCACGCCGCGCGCCGGGGCTTCGACGGCATGGCGCGGATCCTGAAGGCGGCGCTCGACCGGGCGGAAGCCGGGCCGGGCCGATGAACCACCGCACGCCGGGCGTCCGTACCCGTACGCGCGTCCGTACCCGTACCCGTACCCGAGCCCGCGCCCGTACGTGCCGGCGGGGCGCCCTCGCGGCCCTCGCCGCGGTCCTGCTGCTCGGCTCCTGCACCCGCACCGCGGCGCCCGCGCCGCCGGCTCCGGCGCCCTCCGCCACCGCACCGCTGCCCGCCACCGCGCCCACCCCGCAGGGGCTGCTCCTGACGGCCGACTTCGGGGCCGACACCGTGACCTTCGTGGACCCGCAGCGCGGCGCCGTCGCCTCGGTCACCGTGGGCAGGGCCCCGTACGGACTGGCCGTGGGCGCGGACGGCCGCGCCTGGGTGGCCACCGCCGAGGGCGTCGCCGTCGTCGACACCCGCACCCGGGTACGGGTGGCCCTCATCCCGTACCGCACGGCCACCGGCCCCGTCACCGACGGCGAGTACCGCGGAGGCGGCATGGGCATCGCGCTCTCGCCCGACGGCGTCCACGCCTACGCCGGGGTCAACGTGCCCGGCACCACTGGGGTCCTGGAAGTCCTCGACACGGCGCGGCGCGAGGTCACCGCCGTGGTGCCGGTGGGCCGCCGCCCTTTCGACGTGGACGTGTCGCCGGACGGCGCCGAGGTCTACGTCACCGGCCACGACTCCTTCGACGTGACCGTCGTGGCGGCCGACTCGACGAGGACCCGCCGGATCGAGGTGGCCCCCTACGGCACCGAGGGCGGGCTCGGCTCCTGGCTGAAGCCGCACTACGCCGTCGTCCGCCCGTCCGACGGGAAACTGCTGCTCCCCTTCGAGGGCGAGCGGCTCGCGGTGGTCGACCCGCGGACCGGGCGGACCGCCATCGAGCCGATGACCGCCGACACCCACCAGCACGGCGCCGCGCTCACGCCCGACGGCCGGCTCCTGGTGGTCGGCACGGGCGCCGTGCAGCCGGGCGACGGCAAGGGCCCGTCCCTGACGGTCCGCTCCCCGGACGGCGCCGAGCGGGTGTACCCGCTCCGGGGGCCGCACGAGGACGTGGCCGTCTCCCGGGACGGCCGCACCGCCTACGTCACCGGCGGATACACCCGCGACGGCTACTGGAACGGCATCACCGTCGTCGACCTGGACACCGGAGCCACCCGCCGGCTCGCGGCGGGCGCCCGGCCGCTGGGCATCGCCGTCCTCTGACCCGGCGGCCGCGAGCCGGCCGCCGAGCCGACCCCGAACCGACCTCCGGGCCGACCCCGCAGCAGGCAGCTCAGCCGGGGGCCTGCGCCCCGCCGCCCGCCCGGATCGCCGCCAGGGCGGCGGCGTGCAGGGCGGCCGGGTCGCCGTGGTGGGCCCGGGGGCTCCCCGTGAGCGTGTACCACTCGTCGGCGTCCTGGTACTGGACGTCGAACCGGACCAGGCCCCCGGCCGCCTCCGTGCTGCGCAGCGTCAGCGGGCCGGTGATCACACCGACCTCGTCGGTCATGGCGCCGCCCGGCCCGGCGAGCACCCCGTCCTGCCACTGGTGTTGCCGCGTCATCAGGCGCAGGTGTCCAGCATCGTGGTGAGCATCTTCTTCTCCGCTTCGGTGACGGTCAGTTCGTACTCGGACTTCACGGTGGTCCACGCCCGCCCGTACTGGCACCAGGCGGCCTTGTCCGGCGGCTGCCACAGGTCGGGGCTCTGGTCGCCCTTGGAGCGGTTGGAGGCCGCGGTCACCGCCAGCAGCTGAGGACGGGTCAGATCATTGGCGAAGGCCTTGCGCCGGGCTGAGTCCCAGCCGGCCGCGCCGGAACGCCAGCCCTCGGCGAGCGGCACCATGTGGTCGATGTCCATCTTCCCCGCCTCCGTGACGGCCACCCCGTCGTAGAGGCTCTTCCAGTTGCCGGACACCGCCTTGCACTCGGCGTCCTGGGTGACCTCGGTGCCGTCGCGCTTGAGGACGACCTCGCGGGTGTCGCACTTGTTGCCCTGCTGCGCCCAGTGCGTGAACTTGTCCCTGCTGTAGCCGGCCATCGTGCCGACCGGGGCCACCTTGAGCGCCGCCAACCGGGTCCGCGCCACGGCGGCGCTGACCATACCCGGCAGTACGTCCCCGCCGGCCGGTTTGGCGTCGCCGTCCGGGGACTTCGACGACTTCGGCGCCGTCGCGGAGGGCGAGCCCGCGGGCGCGGACGCCTTCGGATCCCCGCCGCCCGGAGCGACCGGATCGGAGCACCCGGCCGCGGCCGCCAGCAGCAGCGCCATCAGCGCCGCACCGGACACACGTATCTGACGTCCCATAACCCCACCCCGAGCCGGTACCGCTGTGCACGCTGTCCCGGAAACACTACCCAGAACCGGACATTCAACCTAGCGAGGGCCCTCGGGTCGGCGTTGTCAGTGGCTCTCGCTAGTCTCCCGGCATACCGCAGCTCAGGGGGGTCGGCTCCCCCCTGTCAGGGCTGCGCGGAACCGGACGGGACAGGCGGAGGGGCACGGTCTGATGGCTTGGCTGGCAGCGGGCGAGGGGTACGAGATCGCCCTGGTGGAGGGACGGGTGGCGGCGAGGTCCGCCACCGGGCGGACAGCGGGACGGCAGTTGAAGACACTGCCCAAGGCGCTCAAGGACCATCCCGAGGTGGACCGGCTGCGCAGGCTGGCCGAATGGCTCGACCGGCACGAGGCGGCGTGCGTCGCGCAGGTCGACACCTGGATGGTGTCCTCGCTGCCGGTGCCGACCGAACTGCTCGCCCGGGTCTGGCCGGACGAGGCCTGGCAGGGCGCCCTGCGCGATGTGGCCGTCGTCGGCGACGACCCGGACGAGGTGGGCTTCCTGCGGGACGCCACCGCCTCCGGCGAACTGAAGGTGGTCAACCTCGACGGCGAGACCGTACGGCTCTCCCCGCGCACGGTGACCCTCCCGCACCCCGTGCTGCTGCCCGACCTGGACGACGTACGGGACTTCGCGGCCGAGCTGGGCATCGAGCAGCGCGTCGAGCAGATCCACCGGGCCACCTGGGTCAAGCCCGCAGAGGTCGCCGCCACCGCCACCGAGGTCCGCGACTACGCGGGCGGGGTCTTCCCCACCCGCTTCAGCCTCACCGCCCGGGCCACCGGCCTGGGCTACCGGGTCTCCGGCGGCTACGCCACCTGCAAGGTCCGGGACTCCGGGACCGGCACCGAGGCCGCCGTGTGGATCGGCGAACCCTATTACGACGAAGAGACCACCACCGGCGCACTGAGCTGGCACGACGAGGACGGCCGGGCGGTACGCCTGGCCCAGGTCGGACCGGTCGCCTGGTCCGAAGGCATGCGGATGGCTGCCGCGCTGTACGCCGGGCGCAAGATCGAGGAGGGCGGGGACGCATGAGCAACCACCAGGAAAACACCGACATGAACCAGGCCGAACTGCTGCTCAAGGCCGGCGCCGTACTGCCGCGGGACACCACCGGCGCCGGTGCCGACGTCGTGGAACTGACCGCGCGCGCCTACCGCCACCCCGGCCTCGGCGACGACCGCGTCGTCGTCCGGCTCTCTCCCGGCGAACTGGGCGCCGCCGAGGACCTCGCCGCCGGCTTCCTGGGACTCGTACGGGACGAGGGCGAGCCGCCCGTCGTCGGACTGAGCAAGCGCCAGGCACTCGGCTTCCCCGAATGGGTCCTGGTCCACCACCCCGAGGACGGCCACCACGCCCTCGCCGTCGTCCCCGAGCTCGACCGGATCGCCCGACAGGCCAAGACCAAGCCCAAGGCCGCCCTCGACGCCTGCCTCGAACTCGCCGGACGCCTCGCCGCGGCCGTCCCGCACTTCCTGCCGCTCTTCCACGAGCAGGCCGCGCGCCTCTTCCTCGCCGTCGAGAACACCACCTACGCCGCCCAGCTGTTCGGGCGGGCCCGCGCGGCCGAGGCCCAGTACGGCCTGGCCATCGACGAGGACCGCCTCGACGCCGTCTTCCTCGAATTCGCCCTGGTCGGCGCCCTCCCGGTGAAGGTGCTCACCGGCTACGGCAAGGCCCTGGCCGGCCGCGTCACCCCCGCCGAGGCCTACGAGCGCTTCCGCCGCCTGTGCGTACGCCGCACCGCCGGCGGGCTGCCGCCCTCCGCCCAGGCCGCCGCCGAACTGCGCCGCCTCGCCCGCGCCGCGGGCCTGACCGGAACCGAACCCGAGCAGGACTACCTCGCCGAACTGCTGCCCCTGCCCGCCACGCTGCGCGCCGCGCACGGCTGGTGGAAGGCCCACCGCGCAGCCCTCGTCGCGCTGGCCCGCCGGGTACCCGCCGCCCGCGGCACGCTCCTCGGGCTGACGCCGCCCAGCGGAGACGGCGGCGAGTTCACCGCCCTGTGGCTGGAGATCCTGGAGGAGTCCGGCGCCACCGCCGGACTCGCCGACGGACACCTGCCCGCCGAACAGCGCTGCGCCGACGGCACGGCCGGCTGGCTGGAGCGCTTCCACGCCGCCCGCCACTCCGGCTGGGGCCGGCGCCCCACGCTCCCGCTCCTCCTCGACCTCGTGGAGCGGTGCGCCGAGCAACTGCGCACCGAACTCGCCCGGCCCGAACGGGAGGCGGGCCTGCGGGTCGGCGTCGAGGACACCGACCTTCTCGACCTGCTGCTCGCCCTGGACGTCCCGGTCGCCGACCCCGAGGCCGACACCGAGAACCGCCGCCACCGGTACGACCACCTGAACCTGTCCGAGTGGGCCGACGGCGACCGGCCCCGCGACCTGCTCGCCCTCGCCGCCGACCAGCGCTTCCACCCCGCCTTCCGCCGTGCACTGAGCAGCCTCGGCGACGGCAGCGCCGACGTCGTGCGGCGCGTCGCCGCCTCGCCCGGCGGCCGCCCGCTGCTGGCCACCTGGATGCGCGACGTCGCCCTCGCCTCCACCGCCGCCGGCCTGCCCGGCGTCCCCGAGGCCATCGCACGCCTGAGCTGGCTGCCCACCGAAGCCCTGGAACTCGCCCCCGAGGAAGTGGCGGCCGCCGCGGCGGCGGACCTCGCCGAGACCCTCGCCCGTACCCTGCGCGGCGGACTCTTCGAGGAGCTGTCCTGGCCCTCCTGGGAGCAGGCCGTCGCCGAACTGGGCCCCGGCCGGGGCCGGGACTCCCTGAACGTGGTCGAGGCCTGGCCGTACCTGATCGTCGCCAACCAGACCCAGGTCCGGGTCATCGACGCCGACTCCACCGTCCTCACGCACGACCTGAGGGTGCCGACCGGCACCTCCTACAACCACGGCTTCCACTACGTCGACGGTGAACTCCTCGTCTTCTGGTCCTCCTGGAGCAGCAACGGCACGCAGGGCTACTGGCACCACTCGCCCGGCACCGTCTTCACCCTGGAAACCGACCGCAACCACTGGTCGCTGCGCAGCGACCACCTCTCCCTGCCCCTCCCGGGCGGCGGGCGCGCCACCGGCGGCGGAGTACTGCACCGGGGCGACACGAAGCTGCCGGACGAGCGGCCCCTGCTGTCCGACGGCACCTCGTACTGGGTGTGGCACCGCCGCGACCAGCAGAGCGACACCGGCTGGCTCGAGTACGACCCCGCCGGCGGGACCCACGGCCGGCCCTCCCTGCCCGCCTTCTTCGCCGACGCGCAGCGCGCCGACGCCGACACCGGCCGCCGCGGCGGGTACTCCAACCGGCTGCGGCCCACGCCCACCGTGGCCGGCTCGGTGCTCGGCGAGCCCACCGACGGCCTGCTCGGCTGGCGCACCGTACGCGTGCCCGACCACGGCTGGGAGGGCACCGACACCGCCGGCCGCAGGGTCACCGTGCCCGAGGGTCGCGACATGCCCGTCGCCGCCCTCGCCTTCCCCGGCGACGACCGGCCCCGCGCGCTGTCCCAGCACTGGCAGGAGCTGAGCATCACCGACCCGGACGGGGTGCTCACCGCCCGGTCGCGCGACAGCAACCGCCGCCGCGCCGCCTTCGGCACGGGCAGCGTGGACCTTCCGCCGCTGTCGCACTGGTACGCCCTGCGCCCCCGCGACACCGAGGGCTCGGCCGCCCTGCGCGCCGCCGACCGGGAGACCGTGGCCGCCTTGCTCAAGTCCGCCGCCGCGGCCGAGAAGGCCGCGGACCTGCCCGACCTGGTGAGCGCCGCCCTGCCGCGGATCACCGCCCCGGAGATCATCGGGGGCGTCGTCGAGGTCCTGCGCTTCACCCTCACCCAGCAGAAGTCCCTGGACGCGATCGCGGCCCGGCTCCACCCGGACACCAACCCCGTCGAGGAGCGCGAACAGGGCCCCGGCGACCGGCTGATCGCCGACGGGCTCAGCGGCCTCATCGGCCCCGGCTACTACCGCTGGAACGGCGAGAGCGACGCCGCCCACTACACGCTGACCGAACTCGCCGCCGCCCGCACGCGGACCGACGCCACCCCGGTACCCGGACTGCTGCACTTCGACATGCCCGCACTGCCGTACTGGTCCTTCACGTGGACGCCGCTGCTCGACCAGCCCGCGGCCGTCGCCTACCGCGCCGTCACCGTCGCCCCCACCGACGAGGAACGCGAGGCACTGCTCACCCTGCTCGCCGCCGTCGACCACCTCGGCCTGGACTCGGCCGAAGGTTCCGCCGCCCACTGGCGCCGGGTCCTGCTCCGCCTCGACCGGCCGCACCTGCTCACCCCCGACGGCGAACGCAACGTCCACCACCGCAGCCTGCTGCCGCTGGGCGGCGGAGCCGTCCTCGCACTCACCGAACACAGCGAATCCGTGCCCGAGGGCCACGAGTTCGGCGCCCTGCTGTACGACCCCAGCGGCCGCTTCACCGTCCCCGGCCCCTACACCGTGCGCGGCGACGCCCCGCTCGGCGACCGCGAACGCGGCGCCGGCTGGCTGACCGCCCTCCTCGCCGCGGCCGCCGAGCACGGCCCGGTGCCCTTCCGCCCCGAGGACGCGGAGGAGTTCTCCCGGCTCACCGGAGTCTCCGGCGCCCTCGCCCGCCTGCTGCTCGCCGGATGCCCGGCCGTCGACAGCTACGAACGCAACTTCCTGGAACCCGAACTGCGCACCGCCCTCGGGGTCAAGGCCGCCGACGCCGCGTACGCCCGGGACGAGCTCAAGGGCCTCGACACCGAACTGCGGCGAGCCCTCGTCGCCGCGCTGCTCCCCGCCGATCCGGCGAAGCTGTGGAGCGAGGGACCCGACGTCGCCGCCGCCGCGGAGCTCTGGAACCGGCGCGTGGGCCGGCGTACCCCCGTGCCCGACTGGCTGGCCACGGAAGCCGCGCGCGCCGTGGGCGGCAGCTGGCCCGCGCACCGCGCCCTGGCCGCACTGCTCGACCCGGCCGCCGCCGGCGAGCTGTCCGTCGACGTGGCCTGGACCGTGAAGGGCGACCACGTGGAGCCCCGCGAACCGGCCACCCGGCCCTTCACCGCGTCCGTCCTGACCGGAACCATGGCCATGGCGGCCTGGCTGGCCCACCGGCTGCCCGCGGGCGATGCCGTACGCGCGGTCCTGCCGCCCGTACTGACCGCCGTACGCCAGCGACTCGCCGCGCCCGAACTGCTCCTGGAGATCGGGCACTACACCAGCCTGCCCGCCTTCCGCTCGGCGGCCGGCACCCCGACCGAGACCGGGGAGGGCTTCGAGCGGTACGGCGCCGTGGTCATGGCCACCTACGACGACCAGCCCAAGCCCGCCCTGCGGCCGGCCCTGCTGGACTCCACCGGCTCCGACCCGTACCTGCCGGCGCTGCGCGGGGACGACCAGCGCCCCTCCGCCGCCGAGAGGGCGCTGCGCACCGCCCACGACCCGCGCTTCGCCGCGCTGCTCGCCGACCCGGGCGCCCCGGCGGCCGGGGCGGCGGGCGCGGACGGCACCTGGTGGCCGCAGGACCCGAGCCGCTCCGTCCCCGAACTGGTGGAGGAGGTGAGCGAGCGGTACGGCCTGGGCGCCGACGCGGCCACCCTCTACCTCACGCTGCTCGCCATGCCCGACCCCACCGACCGCAACACCGCGCGGTGGACCGGCTGGAAGCCGGCCCGCCTCAAGGCCGCCCGCGCCGAACTGGCCGCCACCGACCTGGTGGTCACGGCCGGCCGCAGCCGGGCCGGGCGCTCGCTGTTCCTGCCGGGAGGCTGGGCGGACATGCCCTCCCCGACGCTGCCGGTGGAGCAGTGGAAGCTCCCCATGTACGGCCTGGGCGCCGGTGACCGGCCGGCGCTGGGCGTGCTGGTCCCGGCCGAACCGGCCGCGGAGCTGTTCCGCCGGGCCTGGCAGCGGGTCCGGGAGGGCGACCTGCCGCGCTTCGAGGAACTCAAGGTGAAGCGCACCCGCGCCCGCCGCCGCTGAGACCGGCCCCGTCCGGTCGTGCTGAGGGCGCGGCGCACCTGCCCGCTGGAGCGCCGCGCCCTTCGTACCGCCCCTTTGCCACCCCCTCGCACCGACACCGGAGTACCCCGATGACCGTCACCGAAGAACCCACCGCAGAACGCCCGGCAGCCACGGCAGAAGCCACGGGCAAAGCCACGGCAGAAGCCACGGGCAAGGCCACGGCAGAAACCGCACCCGCTGCCCGGCAGGTGCTTCCCGCCGAGGAACGCCACGCCGCCGAGCTCGCCTTCCTCGCCGCCCAGGACCCCGGCCCCCGCCCGCCCGGCTGGGCCCTGACCCCGCGCGCCGTCGTCACCTTCGTCTGCGGCAGCGACGGGGCCGAGCTGGCCCTGCCCAAGCGGCGCGCCGGACTTCCCACGAAGCTGGCCATCGCCCCCAAGTTCGTCGGCGAACGCGCCCTCGTGGAACGCTGCGTCGTCACCCTCGCCGGTGAGCGCGGCCTCCTCCTGACCGGCGAACCCGGTACCGCCAAGTCGATGCTGTCCGAGCTGCTGGCGGCCGCCGTCAGCGGTACCAGCGCCCTCACGGTGCAGGGCACGGCCGGTACCACCGAGGACGCCTTCCGCTACGGCTGGAACTACGCGCTGCTGCTGGCCCAGGGGCCCACCTCGCAGGCCCTGGTCGACTCCCCGGTGCTCTCCGCCATGCGCACCGGACGCGTCGTGCGCGTCGAGGAGATCACCCGCTGCCTCCCCGAGGTACAGGACGCACTCGTGTCGATCCTGTCCGACCGGCGGATCAGCGTGCCCGAACTGACCGCCACCGAGGACGCGGTGGTCTCGGCGGCCCCCGGCTTCACCGTCATCGCCACCGCCAACCTGCGCGACCGCGGCGTCTCCGAGATGTCCGCCGCCCTCAAGCGGCGCTTCAACTTCGAGACGGTCGCCCCGATCGCCGACGCGGACGCGGAGGCCACGCTGATCCGCCGCCAGGCCGTCGCCGCCGTCCAGCGGGCCGGAGCCGCCTTCGGCGTGGACGATGCCGTGCTCGACGCGCTCGTCACCGTCTTCCGCGACCTGCGCTCCGGACGTTCCGCCGAGGGCTGGGACGTGGAACGCCCCGGTACGGTCATGTCCACCGCCGAAGCGGTCCAGGTGGCGGCCTCGCTCGGGGTCGCCGCCGCGTACCTGCCGGGCGGGGACGTCTTGGACCTGCTGCCGGGGCACCTGCTGGGCGTCGTGCGCAAGGACGACCCGGCCGACCACGGACGGCTGCTGGGGTACTGGGACGGCCCGGTCCGGCGCCGCGCCGAGGACGGTTCACCGATGTGGCGCCGCCTCTGGGACCTGCGCGGGAGCCTGCGTTGACGCACACCGCTCCGCACACCGATCCGCGGGCCGTGGTCGACGCGCTCGCCGCGGCCCGTGAGCCGTACCTCATCGGCGTGCGCCACCACAGCCCCGCGCTGGCCGCGGTGGTGCCGGCCCTGCTGGACGCCTCGGGCGCCGACGCGGTGTGCGTCGAGCTCCCGGCGGAGTTCCAGCCCTGGCTGGAGCACCTCGCCGACCCGGAGACGCACGCCCCGGTCGCGCTGGCCGGCACCGGGGAGGACGGCCGCCTGGCGTTCTACCCGTTCGCGGACTTCTCCCCGGAGCTGGCCGCGATCCGCTGGGCCCACCGGTCCGGCGCGGCCGTCATCTGCTGCGACCTCCCCCTGGCGGACCGCGGCTGGACCGACCCGGCCCCGGCCGGTGCGACGGCCCCGACCGAGCGCCAGGTCCCGCCTCCCGGCCCGGCCGGTGCTGCGTCACGGGGCCCGGACCCGGCGCGGGACGTGGCCTCGGCCACCGCCCCGGACCCGGTCGTGGTCCCGCCCCCCGGCATGGCCCTGAACTCCGCCTCGGGCCCGGCCCTGGACGCGGGCCCGGCCACGGACCCGGCCGACGCGTCCTTGGCCGCGCCGCGGCCCGGGGGGTCCTTCGCGGACGCCCTGACAGCGGCCGGTACGGGGCGCGACGGTGACGACCTGTGGGACCGGGCCGTCGAGGTCCTCGCACCGGGATGCTCCCCGGAGGCCGTACGGCGCGCGGCGCTCGGCGTCGGCTGGGCGCTGCGCGCGGACACCAGCTCGGTCGCGGCGACCGACCTGGCCCGCGAGGCCCACATGCGGAGCGTGATCGCCGGCGCGGCCGCCGCGGGCCACCGCGTGGCCGCGGTGATCGGCGCGTTCCACGCCCCGGCCCTCCCGGTCCCGGCCGCCCACGGCCACAAGCCGTGCTCCGGCCACGGCCAGGGCTCCGACTCGTTCGACGACTCCGGTCGGGTCTCCGGCGACGGCTCGACCGACGACCCCGGTCGGGTGTCCGATCCCAGCTCCGGCTCGGTCGACGGCCTCGGTCGGGTCTCCGGCGACGGCTCGACCGACGGCCTCGGTCGGGGTTCCAGCGACAGCGGCGGCTGCGGTGACGGGGCGGGTGGCGACCTCGGCTCCGGCCGCGGCAAAAACGCGTCCGGGGCCGGGGCGAGCCCGGCCGTGCCGGGGCCGCGGGGTGGGGGGACCGCCGTTACCTCCTTCGTGCCGTACTCCTTCGACCTGCTCGACTCCCGCTCCGGATACCCCGCCGGGATTCGGGATCCCCGCTGGCAGCAGGCCGTCCTGGAAGCCGGCGGCGACCCCGCCCGGGTGCGCGACGCCGCGTCCGTCGCCGTCACCGGGATCTGCCGGGAGCTGCGCCGCGCAGGGCACACCGCGGGTACCGGCGAGGCCGCCGAGACCCTGCGGCTCGCCTGCGACCTCGCCGCCCTGCGGGAGCTGCCAGCGCCCGGCCGAGGCGAACTCCTCGAAGCCGTCACCACCGTCCTCGGGCAGGGCGAACCCCTCGGCCGGGGCCGGGCGCTGGCCCGCGCCCTCGAGGCCGTGCTCGTCGGCACCGCCCGCGGGCGGATCAGCCCGCACGCCCCCCGCTCCGGCCTCGGCCCCTCCGTCGAGGCCGAACTCGCCGCGCTGCGGCTGCCGGCGCCCGAGGAGCCCGCGCCCCGCGAGATCCGCCTCGACCCGCTCCGCTCCGCCCTCGACGGCCGCCGTGAGGTGCTGCTGCAACGGCTCCTCGTGTGCGGCGCCTCCTACGGTGAGCCCCTCACCGTCGCCGCCACCGGCGACGGCACCGCCCTCGGCACCAAGTGGCGGCTGTCCTGGACGCCTTCCGTCCCGGCCCGGCTGGATCTCGCCGGGGTGCGCGGGGTGACCGCCGCGCAGGCGGCCGCCGGAACGCTGCGCGACACCGCCCGCCGGGCCGCCGCCGAGGGCGGGCCGACCCCGGCCCAGATCCTCGCCGGGCTGGCCGCCGCCGCGCGGTGCAATCTGCCCGAACTGGTCGACGTACGCCTCCACGAGGCGGCCACCGCCCTGCCGCAGACGGCGACCCTGCCCGAACTGCTCGACGCCCTCGACCTCCTGGAGGCTCTCCACCGCGGCCATCTGCCCGGTACCTCCGCCGCGTCCCGGGAGGCCGCCGCGGCTCTCGCCGGTGACCTCCTCGAAGCGGCCGTGCGCTGCCTGCCCGGCCTCGCCGGGAGCGAGGACCCCGCCGACGCTGCCGCCCTCGTGGCCCTCGCCGACCGGGCCGCCGCCCACCACCTGGGCCTGCGCACGGACGACGCCCTCGCCGACCTGGCCGCCACCGCGTCGCCGATGATGCAGGGCGCCGCCCTGGCCGTACGGGTCCTGCTCGACCTCGACCCGGCCGCCGAGCTCGGCGGCCGCGCCGCCGGTTGGATCGACAGCGCGGGCACCGCCGACAGCCGGCGCACCCTGAACCGGCGGCTCGGGGGACTCCTGACCGCGGCCGGCCCCCTGCTGCAGTCGTCGCCGGCCGCTCTCACCCCGCTGCTCGACCGCATCGAGCATCTCGCCGACCAGGAGTTCCTCGACCGACTCCCCGCCCTGCGCGGGGGCTTCGACGCCCTCTCGCCCGCAGCGCGCGACCGGCTGCTGGCCACCGTCACCGAACGGCTCGGCGACCGCATCGACCTCGCGCTCGATGCGTCACCCGCGCTGCTCGCCCTCTGGGCCGCGGCCGACGCGGCCGGACTCGCCGCCCTCAAGGCCCTCCCGCTGCCGGGCACCCCGCCCGGACCGGACCTGCCGACCCCGACCCTGGCTCCCGCCCCGACCCCGACCCCGACCCCGACTCCGGCCGCGGCCGACGGCCCGCGGCTCGCCCCCGCCGACCGCTGGCGGCTGCTCCTCGGCCGCGAACGCGACCGGCTCCCCGCGGGCGCCCGCCGCTACGCCCACGCCCTGGACGAGCTGTACGGCGCCGGGCGCGGCGAAGGCGCCTCGGACCTCGACCTCGGCCGGGGCGGGGGGCAGGGCGGCGGCCAGGAGGCCTCTTTCCCCACCGCCCGGGAGTGGTCGCAGGAGCTGGAGGCGCTGTTCGGCGCCGACGTACGGGAGGAGGTGCTGGCGGGAGCGGCCGAAGCGGGCCGTACCGACGTGCTCACCCAGCTCGATCCGGAGGCCGTACGGCCCTCGGTGGAACTGCTGAGCTCCGTACTGTCCCTCGCCGGCGGCATGCCGGAGGCCCAACTGGCCCGGCTGCGCCCCCTCGTGCGCAGGCTCGTGGACGAACTCGCCAAGGAACTCGCCACCCGGCTGCGCCCGGCCCTGTCCGGACTCGCCACCCCGCGCCCCACCCGCCGCCCCGGCGGCAGGCTCGACCTGGCCCGCACCCTGCGCGCCAACCTCGCGCACACCCGGCGCCGGGCCGACGGCAGCGTGGTCGTGGTCCCGGAGCGGCCCGTCTTCAGCACCCGGGCGAGCCGCGAGGCCGACTGGCGGCTGATCCTGGTCGTCGACGTCTCCGGCTCCATGGAGGCCTCCGTCATCTGGTCGGCCCTGACCGCGGCCGTGCTGGGCGGCGTACCGACCCTGTCCACCCACTTCCTCGCCTTCTCCACCCAAGTCGTGGACCTGACCGACCGGGTCGAGGACCCGCTCTCCCTGCTGCTGGAGGTCCGCGTGGGCGGCGGCACGCACATCGCCGCCGGCCTCGCGCACGCCCGCTCCCTGATCACCGTCCCGAGCCGCACCCTGGTCGTGGTGGTCAGCGACTTCGAGGAGGGCGCCCCGATCGGCGGGCTCCTCGGCGAGGTCCGCGCGCTGGCCGCCTCCGGCGCCCACCTGCTGGGCTGCGCCGCGCTCGACGACGAGGGGACGCCCCGGTACTCGGTCCCGGTCGCGCGGCAACTCGTGGCGGCCGGTATGCCCGTGGCCGCCCTCAGTCCCCTCGACCTCGCCCGCTGGGTGGGCGACCGCCTCCGTGGAGAGTCCCGTTGAGTACCGAGAGCACCGAGAGCACCGAACTGCCGCCCGTCGCACCCGAGGTGCTCGCCGAAGCCGTCGAGAACCTCACCCCCCGCCTGCGCAAGAAGCTGGACGCGGCCACCGAGGGCTGCGCGGCGGGTGCCACCCTCGCGGCCGACGGCGCCGTCACCCTCCGCTTCGGCGAGGACGCGCTCGTCACCCTGCGCCCCGGCCCGGCGGGCACGATCACCACGGCGGAACAGGCCACGTGCAGTTGTCTGCTGGCGCCGCGTTGCCTGCACCGGGCCGCAGCCCTGGGCGCTGCCCCGCTCGCGGAAGCCCCGCCGGAGCCGGTCGCGGCGGCCGGGTCCCACGAGCCGGCCGACCCCGCGGGGCCCGGCGACTCCGCCGGGACCACCGGGGCCACCGGGGCCACCGGGTCCACCGGGTCCGCCGGGTCCACGGAACCGGCCGCGGCCGTCGAGCCCGCGGCTCGCGTCGGACCCGCGGAACCCGCCGAGCCCGCCCCGGCCCTGACCGCCGCCCAGCTGCGCGCCGCCGGCGCCCTCTGGCAGGTCGCCGCCGAAGCCCTCGGCGCCGGAGTCACCGCCGGCGGAGCGGTGGTCCAGGCCGAGTTGCTGCGCGCCGCGCACACCGCCCGCCTCGCCGGGCTGCCGCGCGCCGAAGCGGCCGCGCTCCGGGTCGTACGCGGCCTGCGCGCCGCCCGCGAGCGCCGGGCCGGCCAGCGGCTCGGCGACCTCACCAGCGCCTTCCGTGAACTCCTTCACACCGCGGGACTGCTGGCCTCCGGCTCGGCCGACCCCGCGCTGACCGGGACCGCCCGTCGTGCCTACGCGCCGGGCGGCAGCCTCCAGGTGCACGGCCTGTGCCGGGAACCGGTGCTCTCCGCGACCGGGTACGGCGGCGTGGTCACCCACGTGCTGGGCCCGGACGGCAGCCGCTACTCGGTGTCCGACGTCCGGCCCGGCGGCCTGGCCCGCGCCCGCGGCGCCGGTTCTGCGTCCGTCGCCCTCGGCGGCGCCACCCTCGACCACGCCGGCCTCGCCCGCGGAGGCCTGCGCATCGTCGGCGCTACGGTCTCTGCGGAGGGCCGGCTCGGCGCCGGACGGGGCGTCAAGGCCACCCCGCTGCCCGGAATCGCCTGGACCGAGCGACCCGCGGCGGCGCTCTTCGCCCGCCCGGCGGCCGAGGCCGTCGCCGAGCTGTCGGCCGACCCGGAAGCCGCCGAGACCGCGCTGCTCGGGTGCGACGTCACGGTCGTCGGCGCGGCCGGCGAACACCTCCTCGTCCGCGAGACGCGCCCGGACGCGCCCCTGCTGCGGCTGCTGCCCGCACATCCGCACCCGGAGCTCGCGCACACGCAGAACCTGCGCCGCATCGCCGCGTACCCCGGGGTCCGGCTGCGCGTCCTGGGCCGGCCCGACCTGGACCGCACCGCCACGCTCCGCCCGCTGGCCGTCGGCCCCGTGCCGGGAGCGGAGTACACGCTGCGGCTGCCCGAGGAGTGGCTCGGCCGGGCCGACCTCGGCTACGACCGCCTCCAGGGCATGCACTTCCCGACGGGAGCGGCCGACCCCGTACCGCTCCCGGCGGCCGAGGGCCCGGACCCGCTGGCCGACTCCCCGCTGTGGCGGGTGCGCCGCCTCCTGGAGACCGGGGTCGCGGGGGGCCGCCGCGCCCTCGCCGAGGCCGCACGGGGTACGTCCTCCCTCGCGGCGGCCTCGTACGGGCCGCTGCGCAGGGCCGGGCTCACCGCGGCGGCGGACCTGGCCGCCGCCCTGGCGGCCGAGGCCGACCGCCGCCCCCGCGACGTCTTCGGCCGGCTGGCCGATCCCTCGCCGGACGGTTACGCCTGGGCCTGGCTGGCCGCGGCCACCCACCTGGCGGCGGCGGAACGTTCCCTGATCGCCGCGTCCTGGGCGGCCGACCCGAGCGCGGTGATGACGGCGGCCCGCTGAGGCCCGCCCCGGCCCGGCCCGGGCGGCGCAGCGACCGTGCCAGTGCCGCGGTGACCCCGCGGACCGTCCCGGGGCCCGGGACGGGGCCGCCGGGCTCCGCGTCGACGGGCCCGCCTGCTCCCACCGGGCCACGGACGGGGGTGTACCTGGCTCCCGGGCAAGCCGGTCCGGGCGGCGGTTCCGCTGCCGGTGGTCCCGGCGTGGGAGACGAGGCCGGCGCCGATGGCCGGGTTCGGCATGGGCGCTGCGACCCGCCTCCAGGTGCTCGCCCGTCACCCGGGCCTGCTGTGCACGCTCGTCGCCGATGCGACGGCCGTCCAGGAGGCGCCCGGGGGCCTGAGGGCGCAGTTCCGGCGATCGTCCCGGAGACCGGGTGGAGGATCCGTCCGATGGCCCACACCTGCCGCTGCGCCCGGGCGCCGGGGCGGCGAACCCGGCGGTGGCTATCCCGAACGCAGCCACGCCCGCAGCACATCGAGATCGGCCCCCGTCAGCCCCCGTCCCGGGTCGACCCGGTGCAGGAGTGCCCGGCCCGGGTGCCGGTCGGCCACGAGGGCCCGGTCGGCGCCGGTGATCTCGTCATCGACCCAGATGAAGGGGCGCCCGGCCGCGTGGTCGAGGAGGGCGGGGGTCTTCCAGTGGATCCCGCCGCGCCCGTCCTCGTCGGACGGCTCCGGCCAGGCCACCACGGGAAGCTCCGGCAGGCCGAGCCGGGGCGCCACGCACTCGTTGGCCTCCGCCATCCAGGTCGTGGCCCAGACCAGCTCGCACGGCAGCGCCGACAATCGGGGGCCGAGCGCGGGATCGATCCGGGCGAGCAGGGGATGTGCCGCGTCGCCCGGCGGGTACGGGCCGGCGCCGAAGGGGATCAGGGGGCCGTCGACGTCCAGGTAGAGAAGGGGGCGGGGCGTGGAACCGGTCATGCGGCCACCCCAGTCCTCACGGGTATGGCAAACGATCTTGGTGTGGTGGGCGTGATCGAGCGGTTGTGGCGGTACCCGATCAAATCGACCGGCGGTGAACGGCTGCGCAGCGCGGAGGTCGACGCGCGCGGCCTCGTGGGCGATCGGCTGTACGCCGTGCGCGACGCGGAGGGCAGGTTCGGCTCGGGCAAGACCACCCGGCGCTTCCGGCGGATGGACGGTCTGCTGCACCTGAGCTCCCGCTACCCCGGCTACCCCGGCCACCCCCGCAACAGCCCGGAGCCGGGCCCGCCCGAACTGCTCGACCCGCACGGGAGAGTGGTGGCGGACCCCACGGCGTACCTCCGTACCTTCCTCGGCCGTGACGACCTCGAGCTGGCCCGCGAGGGGGAGGTCTCGCACTTCGACCAGCTGCCGCTCAGCGTCCTCTCCACGGCCACCCTCGATCGGATCCGGCAGGAGGTCCCGGACGTGCCGGTGGACGAGCGCCGGTTCCGGCCGAACATCCTCGTGCGCACCCCGCCCGGCACCCCGCCGTTCGTGGAGGACGCGTGGATCGGGCGCACGGCTCGGGTGGGGGACACCCTCCGTGTCGAGTTCCTGCGCTCCAGCGAGCGGTGCGTGATGACGAACCAGGCCCAGCAGGACCTTCCGCACTCGCCGCTGATCCTGCGGGCGATCGCCGCGGCGCACGACAACCGGCTGGACGCGCTCGCCGGGATCGTCACACCGGGTACGGCCCGGATCGGCGACGTCCTCGAACTCCTCTGAGGACCGACCGGCCGGGAGGTGGAACCCCTGACGCCGCGATCGCCTCTTGATGGCCGAGGGGGATGTACATGACGAAGACAGCAAGGTCCGCGACGGGGCGGGTGATGGCGGCGGGGCTCCTGTGCGCCGCCCTGGCGGCGTGCGGGACCACCCACGCGGGCCGGCAGGCCGCGCCGCCCGCGGGCGTGCCCACCGTTGCTCCGGCCGACTGCGACCTCGACGTGCCGACGGACGAGGAGACGGGCGGTTACGCGGGTCCGCCCACGGACGAGGAGACCGGCGGGTACGCCGGCCCGCCGACCGATGAGGAGACCGGCGGGTACGCCGGCCCGCCGACCGACGAGGAGACGGGCGGGTACGCGGGTCCGCCCACGGACGAGGAGACCGGCGGCTACGCGGGTCCCCCCACGGACGAGGAGACCGGCGGCTACGCCGGCCCGCCGACCGACGGCGAGATGGCCAACGGCGGAGGACCCTGCGGCCCGGCGGACTGGTTCGACATGACCCGCGACTTCACCGCCTACTACCTCAAGCACCGCAGGAACTCCGAGACCGGGTACACGTACCCCGAGGTGGTCAAGGAGGCCCGCGTCCGCAAGGTGCGCACGGTCGGCGAGGCGCGGATCACCTTCACCACCAGGGAAGTGGGCAAGGGCCGCGCCGAGGCCGCCCGCCGGATCGCCGCGGTGTTCACCGCCTGGCGGCACGAGGTCTACGGCGACACGGGCACGGTGACGCTCCAGGTGCCGCAGGACGGGGTGATCATCACCGAGTCCTGGTGACCTGCGGCCACCACGCGTCCCAGAGCGCGCAGTGGTGCTCGGCCCGCGCGTCCACGGTACGGATCCCGCCGGCCCCGGGCGCCAGTGACAGCGCCGAGGTCGCACTCGGGTCGCGCGGCCACGCCGGGGCTCCCGGCGCCTGCGGAACACCGGTACGGGCGAAGGCGGTCCAGTAGTCCGCCATCCGGTCCGCGAGCCCGCGCTGCGGCCCGGTCAGCGCCGCGATCGTGAACAGGTAGGGGAGTTCGAAGCCGTGGCTCGCGCCGAACGGCAGGTCGGGCGGCACCGGCTGCCCGGTGAAGTCGGGCGCGCCCCGGTCGCTGAACCGGTACGTGTACACCGGCACGTACCGCCCGAGCGCCGCGCCGTCGCGCAACGTGGGGCAGATGAACGACGCGTCGGTCAGTACGGTGGCCCACGCCACCGCCGGGGTCGGGAAGGCCGACACCGGATAGGCCGCCTCCACCGCGCGGGCGGTCGGCGCGTCGAAGGACCGCTCCGTGCGGGCCCGGTAGGCGGCCTGGTCGGGAATCGGGTACGCCGCCAGGGTCAGGGCGAGCAAGAGGCGCACCTCGTCCCGGGTGGCGCCCTGGACCACCGGCACCCGGTGGAACCGGCCTGCCTCCAGCGCCCGCCGCGGCTCCATCGGCAGCACCTCGTTGCCGTAGGAGACCAGCGAGAAGCGCTGCATCAGCTCGGCGGTGGCCAGCGTGCCCGTGTCCAGCCGGCGCAGGCACTCCAGCGCCCCGCCCGGCCGGTCGCAGCCGAGCCGGGCCGCCGCCAGGACGCCGTCCGCGACGGTGCGCGGCTCCGGCACGAAGGGCTCGTACCTGCCGAGGCCGGGGAGCAGGGCCCGCGCGGGTGTGGTGGTGGAGCACGATCCGCTCTGCACGATCGCCCGCTGGAACAGGCCCGCCGAGGCCGGCGAGGCGAGGTGCGCGCACACGCTGAGGGCGCCCGCCGATTCACCGAAGACGGTCACGTTGTGCGGGTCCGCGCCGAAGGTCCGTGCGTTCGCCCGCACCCAGCGCAGCGCGGCCTGCTGGTCCGCGAGGGCGAAATCGGGGGCACCGCCGAGCTCCGGATGGCCGAACAGGCCGAAGACGCCCAGCCGGTAGTTCACCGTGACCACCACGGCGTCCCCCCGTACGGCGAGCCGGTCGGGCCGGTAGGCGTCGCCGGCGCCGCTGAAGAAGCCGCCGCCGTGGAACCACACCATGACGGGCCGCGGCCGGCCCCAGGCGGTACGGCCCGCCGGAGCGGTGACGTTCAGGTACAGGCAGTCCTCGGAGCCCGTCGGCCCGCCCGGCCCCACCGCCGGCAGCTGGACGCAGCGCGCACCGGGGGCACCGGCGTCGCGTACGCCCTCCCACCGGGACGCCGGCTCCGGCGGCCGCCAGCGCAGCGGGCCGGTCGGGGGAGCGGCGAACGGGATGCCCTCGAAGGTGTCGTACGCACCGTGGGCGAGGCCCCGTACCGGCCCCCGGTCGGTCTCCACGACCGGCCGGCCCGGCCCGGGCGCGGCGCCCAGCAGCAGCAACACCACGGGCAGCAGCACCGCGGGCAGCAGGAGCGCGCAGCGGCGGCGGACCTGGCCGAAGTCGGGCACGGTCGACGCCCTTTCCCCTGGGGCCCGGCTGGAGACCCCCGTTTGCCCGCCCCGAATGGCGCAGTGAGCGGAATTGGCACTCAATGTAACAAAGCGTGCGCTTCCCATGACGCACGATGACCGGCGCGCGATTGCGTAGACCCGCGCGTCGGCGAAC
This sequence comes from Streptomyces sp. Sge12, assembly GCF_002080455.1. Taxonomy (NCBI): domain Bacteria; kingdom Bacillati; phylum Actinomycetota; class Actinomycetes; order Kitasatosporales; family Streptomycetaceae; genus Streptomyces; species Streptomyces sp. Sge12. Next base: position 414,773 of record NZ_CP020555.1, on the reverse strand, counting down.
GGAGCTTTCCATGAATGACCCCATCACCCTCGCGGCGAAACACGACGAAGACCGCCAGGGGACCCCCGACCCCATAGCCCCGGACGAGCCGGCCACGCCGCCCATGCGGACCCTGCTGGAGACGGCGGCCACCTGCCGTCCCGTCGAGGAGGTCACCGCACTCGTGAGCCTCCTCAAGGAGGACGGCCCGCTGCCCGACGCCGGGCACGACGCCCTGCGCACGGCCGCGGTGACCCGGCCCGTGCAGGACGTGCGCCGCATGGTCGCCCTGCTGGGCGAGTCGCCCAAGGAGGTGGCCGAGGCGGACCTCACGCTGCGCGCCGCCGCCGTCGGACGATCCATCGAGGACGTCGCCCTGCTCGTGACCATCCTCGGCAAGGAGGACGAGGCGCTGGCCGAGCGGCAGCGCGTCGGGGAGCCCGCCGTACCGGTCTCCCCGCACGCGGCCGCGCGCACCGAGCCGCCCGAAGAGCCCCGGGAGGAGCCGTACACGCCCCCGTACGCGGAGCTGTACGACGCCCCCTACCAGGAGCCGCCGCGGCGCACCGCCGCCGTCGACCCGCCCGCCGTCCCGGCCTCCCGTGACGGCGCGCTGCGGCACGTCCTGCGCTGGCCCGTGGCGGCCGCCCTGCTGGTGAGCGGTGCGCTGCACCTGCCGAACGACCTGACGGCCCTGCAGTCCGCGGCGCCCGTCGACTACCTGCCCCTCCTCGTCACCGTGCTCTGCCTGGTGAGCGGCGCCCTGGTCGCGCTCCGGGACACCGCCGCGGTGTGGCGGGCGGGCGCGGCCACGGCGCTCGGCGTCGTCGCCCTGCACGTGCTCGGCGGGTCGCTGAAGTACGACCCGCTGGCGGGTGCGGTGGGCGGCACCCTGGCCTGGGCGGGCGTCGCCGTCATGCTGTGCGCGGCGGGCGGCGCGGTGCTGGCCGGCCTGGCCCTCCGGAACCACCGGGAGAGCTCGGCCTGACCGGTCGTACGGTCCCACGTCAGCGGCACCCCGCGCCCCGTGCGCGGGGTGCCGCTGCGTGCGCGGTCCCGGCGCGGTCCGTGCGTTCACGCGAGCAGGTTCACCGCCCGCGTGAAAGTGCGGGGGAGCCGGGCGGCCGCCGGGACGATCCGTGGTGCGAGCCGCGGCTGGTGACGGGCCCACAGGAGGGACGCGGTCAGGGTGCGGTAGCTGCGCGTCAGGTCCCGCCAGGCCTGCTCGTAGTCCTGCGGGCGCCCGGCCCGTACGCACCGCACCAGCTCGCCCGCCGCCGTCACGGCGAGGGTGAGCCCCTCACCGGTCAGCGCGTCCACGTACCCGGCCGCGTCGCCCACGAACAGCACGCGCCCCGCCACGCGCACCCGGGCCCCCTGGCGCAGCGGCCCGGCCCCGCGCACCGCCGTCGGCGCGCCCGGCGCGCCCGTCGCGCTCGTCGCCCCCGCCGGGGTCAGGCGCGCCGACAGCAGCGGGAAGCGGGCCAGTTGTACGTCGAAGGGCGCCTGGTCGCAGGTCAGGACGGCCACGCCGATCCGGTCGGGCGCGAGCGGGGTGACGTAGGCCTCGCACCGCGCCGACCAGTGCACCTCGACGAGGTCGCTCCACGGCTCGACGGCGTAGTGGCGGCGCAGCCCGTAGCGGGCCCGGCGGCGGGGTGCGGGCTGCGCCGACAGGCCCAGCCTGCGCCGGACGGGGGAGTGCAGGCCGTCCGCCGCGACGAGGTAGCGGGCGGTGAGCCCGGCGGCGGTGACCCGGTCGACGTCCTGGCGTACCTGGTCGATGCGCCCGGGGAGGACGCGTACGCCGAGCTGCGCGGCGCGTTCGGCCAGCGCGGCCTGGAGCTCCGTGCGCCGGGCGCCGAGGCCCGGGCCGGACCGGAAGAGCCCTTCGGCGTGGCGGCCGGTCACGGCGTCGACGTAGCGGATCCCGTGGAACGGCTGCCCGGCCACGGGGATCCCGAGGTCGCGGAGGTGGCGTACGCCTCCCGGCATCAGGCCCTCGCCGCAGGCCTTGTCGATGGGCGTGGGCCGCGGCTCGACGACGACCGCCTCCAGGCCGGCGAGCGCGCCGTGGATGGCGGTGGCCAGCCCGGCGGGACCGCCGCCCGCGATCAGCAGATCGATCACGAGGCGGCGCCGGCCGAGTGGACGGAGGTGGGTGCCCGCAGTCGGCCGCCGTCGGTCAGGGCGGCGTCCTCGCAGCCGATCCGTACGCGCAACAGCATCAGGTTGAGCACGGTGAAGCCGAGCGCCGTCAGCCACGCGCTGTGCACCAGCGGCAGCGCGACGCCTTCCGCCACCACCGCCACGTAGTTGGGGTGGCGCAGCAGCCGGTACGGTCCCGCCGCGACCAGCGGCAGTCCGGGAACGACGAGCACCCGGGTGTTCCAGCGCTGCCCCAGGGTGGCGATGCACCACCAGCGCAGGCCCTGGGCGGCCACGACCACGGCGAGGGCGGACCAGCCGAGCGGCGCGAGGAACGGCCGCCCGGCCGCCCAGGGTTCCACGACGCAGCCCACCAGCAGCGCGGTGTGCAGGGCGACCATCGCGGGGTAGTGGCCGCGCCCGTACTCGCGGCCGCCGCGGGCCAGGCTCCAGGCGGTGTGGCGGCGGGCGGTGATCAGCTCGGCGAGCCGCTCGACGGCGACGAGGCCGATGAGCAGCAGGTACAGGCTCAGGCTCGGGGGCAGGGTCATGGAGGTCATCGTGGTCACCAGCGCAGGAGGGCGAGTTCGGAGGCGAAGCCCGGACCGAAGGCGAGCATCAGCCCGACCGATCCGGGCGGGGGCGGTCCCGCGCTCTGGACGCCGTCCAGGATGTGCAGGACCGAGGCGGAGGAGAGGTTTCCGACGGCGGCGAGCGAACGCCGGCTCGCGGCGAAGGCCGCCTCCGGCAGCCCCAGCGCGTCCGAGAGCGCGTCGAGGATCTTCGGGCCGCCGGGATGGCAGATCCACGCGCCGACGTCCGCGGGCTTGAGGTCGTGCGCGGCGAGGAAGGACTCCACCTCCTCGGCCACGTGCAGCCTGACCAGGTCAGGGAGTTCACGGCCGAGCACCATGCGCATCCCCCAGTGGCCGATGTCCCAGCCCAGCAGGTGCTCGGTGCCCGGGTACAGGCGGCTGCGGGAGGCCACCACCTCGGGGCCGGCTCCGGTGGCGTGCAGGGGATGGTCGCGGCCCACCGCCACCAGGGCACCGGCACCGTCGCCGAACAGGGCCCCGGCCACCAGGTTCGCCATCGAGGCGTCCGTCGACTGGAGGGTGAGCGAGCAGAGCTCGGTGGACAGCAGGAGGGCCGCGTGGCCCGAGTGCCCCGTCAGGTGGTCGTGGACGTGGCCCACACCGGCGGCGCCGGCCGCGCAGCCCAGGCCGAACAGCGGCACTCGCCGCACGTCGGGGCGCAGGCCCGCCCGGGTGGCGAGGCGGGCCTCCAACGAGGGCGTCGCGAGCCCGGTCACCGTGGTCGACATGACCAGATCGAGCTCCCCGGCCGTCAGACCGGCGTCGGCGAGGGCCAGTTCCAGGGCCCGGGCGCCGAGCTCCAGGGCCGTCTCGATGAAGAGGGCGTTCGTCGCGCCGAAGTCGTTCGCCGGGCCGTACCGCTCCAGCGGGAGCGCCAGATGGCGGCTGTCCACGCGCACCGAACGGTGGACGCGGTGCAGCAGGGCGGTGTCGGAGCCCGGCGGCAGGAAGCGGGCGAGCGCCTCCGCGATCTCGGACTGGGCGTGACGATGGGGCGGGAACACGCTGCGCACTGCCAGAACACGTGTCATTCGGTCACCATAGAAAACAACTGACACATCGTAAGGAATCAGGCGAACCGGGCGCGGCGCCGCATAGCGTGGCGCCGTGCCCGCGCGAACCACGCAGAACCCCGAGACCGCCCGGACCACCGGGAGCACGGCGGCGCCCGGTGGCATTGCCCCCGCAGGCGGTCTGCTGGCGGCATGCCACCCCCTGCCCGCCGCCGCCGTGACCCTCTTCGCCGCGGCCCTGACGGCCGCCGCCGGGCACGGCCCGGCGCGCGCGGCCGTCACCGTGGGCGCGGTGGCCGCCGGACAGCTGTCGGTGGGCTGGTGCAACGACCGGGCCGACCTGCGCCGCGACCTGGCCACGGGCCGACGGGACAAGCCGCTGGCCGCCGGTACGGTGTCGGCCGCGGCCGTGACGTGGGCGGCGGGGCTCGCGCTGCTGCTCTGCGTCCCGCTCTCGCTGGCCTGCGGGCTGCTCGCCGGCGCCGTGCACCTCGTCGGTGTGGCGGCCGCCTGGGCCTACAACCTGCGGCTCAAACGCACGGCCGTCTCCTGGCTCCCGTACGCCCTGGCCTTCGGCCTGCTGCCCGCTTTCGTCACCCTCGGCCTGCCCGGCTCGCCCTGGCCGCCGCCGTGGCTCACGGCTGCTGCGGCCCTCCTCGGCGCGGGCGCGCACTTCGCCAACGTACTGCCCGACATCGAGGACGACCTGGCCACCGGGGTGGTGGGGCTGCCGCATCGGCTCGGCGCCCGGGCCTCGGCGGCGCTGGCCGGGCTGCTCGTCCTCGGCTCGACCGCCACCCTGGTCGTGGGACCACCGGGGCGGGTGACGGCGTACGGCTGGATGCTGCTGGCCGGGACCGCGGCGGGACTGGTCCTCGCGGCCCGCCGACCCGCCGGAAAGCTCCCGTTCCTGACCACGATGGCGGTGGCCGGAGCGGACGTGATCCTGCTGGTCGCCGAACTCCGCCCCTGAACCGCGGCGGCGCCACCGCCCAGGCGCCACGCCTGCCCGCGCTCCCGCTCGGCGCCGCGGTCCCCGCCGAGCGCATCGCCCCCTATGGCGCTTTCCGGGTGCGGGTCCAGTTCAGGAGTTCGTCCGCCGGCCAGGTGTTGATGACGCGCCCCGGTGGGACCTCGCACTCCACGGCCCGTTCGCAGCCGACGATCTGCCAGTCCAGCTGGCCCGGGGCGTGCGCGTCCGTGTCGATCGCGAAGAAGGTCCCGGCCGCCACGGCCAGGCGCAGCAGCCGCCGGGGCGGATCCAGTCGCTCGGGGCGGCTGTTGATCTCCACGGCGGTACCGCTCTGCGCACAGGCCGCGAAGACCGCATCGGCGTCGAACTGCGACTCCGGCCGGGTGCGGCCGGTCACCAGCCGGCCCGTGCAGTGGCCGAGCACGTCCATCAGCGGGTTGCCGACGGCCGCCAGCAGCCGCCGTGTCATTGCCGGCGCGTCCATCCGCAGCTTCGAGTGCACCGAGCCGACGACCAGGTCGAGCTGTTCCAGGAGCTCCGGCTCCTGGTCCAGGGACCCGTCGTCGAGGATGTCGCACTCGATCCCGGTGAGCAGCCGGAAGGGCGCCCAGGTGTCGTTGAGCTCGGCCACCACCCGCAGTTGTTCGCGCAGCCGCTCGGGGGAGAGCCCGCGGGCGACGGTCAGCCGGGGCGAGTGGTCGGTCAGTACCGCCCATTCGTGGCCCAGCGAGGCCGCCGCCCGGCCCATCGCCTCGATCGGACTGCCGCCGTCGGACCAGTCCGAGTGCACGTGGCAGTCCCCGCGGAGCGCCGCCCGCAGTGCGGTGGCGGCGGGCGTGGCCGGCGGGCCTTCGGGGAGCGCGGCGATCTCGTCCTCCAGCGCCTGCAAGTAGGCCGGGACGGCGCCGCCGACCGCCTCCCGTACGACCTGGGCCGTCTTCGGGCCGAGGCCCTTCACGGCCTCCAGCGAGCCGGCCGCGACCCGCTCGGCGACCTCGCGCTCGCCCATCCGCGTGACCGCGGCCGCCGCGGACCGGAAGGCCCGGACCCGGTAGGTGGGGGCCTGCGCGCGCTCCAGCAGGAAGGCGATCCGGTCCAGCGCCGCAACCGGGTCCATCGCGCACCTCCTGCCCTGCCTGCCGTGTCCAGGACCCAGTGTCCGGCGCGGGAGGCGGCTACGCCTCTTCGGCCTCCCGGGGTACTGCGGCGTCGAGGGCGGCGGTGAGGCGGTTCAGGCGGGCCTGGAGGTCGAGGACCTCGGTGAGCTCGAAGCCGGTCGCGGCCGCGATCCGGCGGGGCACTTCCACCGCGCGGGCGCGCAGTGCGGCACCCTCCTCGGTCAGCCCGGCGCGCACGGACCGCTCGTCCTCGGCGCTGCGCTCGCGGCGGACCAGCCCGGCCGCCTCCAGCCGCTTGAGCAGCGGGGACAGCGTCCCGGAGTCCAGCCGCAGGTGCCGGCCGATCTCCTTGACCGGCATCTCGCCGTGCTCCCACAGCACCAGCATCACCAGGTACTGGGGGTAGGTGAGCCCCAGGTCCTTGAGGACCACCCGGTAGAGGCCTCCGAAGGCACGGCTCGCGGCGTTCAGTGCGAAGCAGATCTGCCCGTCGAGGCGAAGGAAGTCCTGGTCGGGGTGGGTCACGGTGGGCTGCTCGGTCATGGCGCCCAGTGTACCCGGGGTGGGCTTGCGAGGCATTGAATTGTGCACAACTGAATTGTGTGCTCTAGTAGTGGAGCGCGGCCGACCACCGGCCGCCACCACGGTTCATTTCTGCGAGAGGACCTCTCATGGACGCGCTCTACACCGCTGTCGCCACCGCCAACGGCCGCGAGGGCCGCACCGTCAGCTCCGACGGCCAGCTCGACCTCGCCCTCGCCATGCCCCCGGCGCTCGGCGGCAACGGTCAGGGCACCAACCCGGAGCAGCTCTTCGCGGCCGGCTACGCCGCCTGCTTCGCCAGCGCCCTCGGCCTGGTCGGCCGCCAGGCCAAGGCCGACACCAGCGAGGTCTCCGTCACCGCCGAGGTCTCCATCGGCAAGGACGGCGCCGGCTTCGGCCTCGCCGTCACCCTGCGCGTCGAGCTCCCCGAGTCCCTGGCCGGCGAGACGGGCACGCTGCTGGTCAAGCAGGCGCACGAGGTCTGCCCGTACTCCCGCGCCACCCGCGGCAACATCGACGTGGACCTCGTGATCGAGTAAAGATGCCGGACGCCCGGCGCGCGGCCACCATGGAGGGACATCCCTCCCCGGGGGCCGCACGCCAGGAGGCGCCGGTGGCGCACACCTACGCAACAGACGTACTGGTGGCCGGCGCGGGCCCGGTCGGGCTGACGGCCGCCGTGGAACTGCGCCGACGCGGTGTCTCCGTCCGGATCGTCGACCGGCTGCCCGCCAGGCTGCCCTTCGCGAAGGCCGTGGGCATCCAGCCGCGCACCCTGGAGGTCTGGGACCGCATGGGACTGGCCCGCGCCGCACTGGAGGCGGCCGTCCCGATGCGGGGCCAGTACCTGTACGTCAACGGCGCCGAGCAGCCCCGGATCGACCTCTCCGTGCCGCCCGACGTGCCGTACGGATTCGCGGCGCTGCCGCAGTACGAGACCGAGCGCATCCTCGACGACCACCTGGGCCGCTTCGGCACCACGGTCGAACGCGGCACCGAGCTGGTGTCGTTCGGGCAGGACGCCCACGGGGTGACCTGCCGGCTGCGCACCCCGTCCGGGGCGGAGGAAGAGGTACGGACGCGCTTCCTGTTGGGATGCGACGGCGCCCACAGCATCGTGCGCAAGGGACTCGGCCTCGGCTTCGAGGGCGGGGCCTTCGCCGAGGAGTACATGCTCGCCGACGTGCGCGTCGACTGGGACCTGCCCCCCGGATACGCCCTGCGCGCCCTCCACACGGACGCGGCCGGGGCGGTCGACGACGTGCTGGTCTGCATCCCCCTGCCCGGCCGGGGCCGGTACCGCATGTCGATGATGGTGCCGCCCGAACTCTCCACCGCGGCAGGGGCCGGGGGCGCCTCCGACGGCGTCACCCACGGCCTGCAGAGCGGCCGCGGCCCCGAACTCGCCGACATCCAGACCGTCCTGGACCGGCTCTCACCGAAACCCACCACCGCCTTCGGCATCCGCTGGACCTCGGTGTTCCGCATCAGCCACCGGATCGTGGACCGCTACGGCCACGGCCGGGTCTTCGTCGCCGGGGACGCGGCCCACATCCACCCGCCGACCGGCGCCCAGGGCATGAACACCGGAATCCAGGACGCCTGGAACCTGGCCTGGAAGATCGCCCTCGCCGTCGAGGACGGCGCAGCCCACCCGGGCCTGCTCGCCAGCTACGACGCCGAGCGGCGCCCCGTCGGCGAAGAGGTCGTCGGCCGCACCGTACGGCACGCCGTCGAAGGCATGGAGAACGACCCGGACGACCCGGCGACGCTGATGCTGCGCGAGGCCCAACTCCTCGTCGGCTACCGGGGAAGCCCGATCGTCGACCCGGCCGGCGAGGGCCGCGGCCCGCGGCCGGGCGACCGCGCACCCGACTGCGGAGGCCTCGAAGCCGCCGTCTCCACCTACCCGATGCGCCTGTACGACGTCCTGCGCGAGCGGGAACACGTCCTGCTGCTCTACGAAGCCGGAGCCGGAATCGCAACCGGTGCCGGAACCGGGCTCGACCGCCTCGTCCGGACGGCACGGGACTCCTCCGGCGGCCGGCTCGAGGTCTGCGTGCTGCTCGCGCCCGATGCGGACGCGCAGGCGGACGCGGGCGCCGGCATCGAGGCCGACGCCGGCCTGCTCCCGGTGTACATCGACAGCCGCGGCGAGTTCGCCCGCCTGTACGCGGCCGAAGCGCCGACGGCCTTCGTGATCCGCCCGGACGGATACCTCGGTGCCCGGCTCTCCCCGCCCGACCCCCGGGCGCTGGCCGCCCACCTCGCGGCCGTCTTCGCGCCCGGCGCCCCCGACGCCTGACGCGGCGGCTCCTGAGCTGCGGAGAGCGTTGCTCTGCGTGGTCTCCGTGCCGACCCCTGAGGTCAGAACGCGCACGGGCTCATTGGCTGGTGCGGATATCGTCGATGCGCCGCGCCAGGGCCTCCGTCTCCGCGATCAGCCGCGCATGCGCCTTCTTCTGCTCCTCATCGCCCCGGGCCTTGAACGCCACGCTGAAGTGGGGTTGGAGCTGGGTCCACCAGCCGTAGTCCAGCATCGCCCACGCCTGGGGGCAGAGGGGGGCGCGGGTCTTGGGGAGATACCCGCTGTCGACCAGGGACTTCTGGTACTTCTTCGGGTCGCTGCCCTCCAGGTAGCACAGGAAGTTGAAGGCCCGTTGCTGGGTGACGGGATGGTCGCTCGACATGCCCTCCAGGGTCGGCGTGCCTTCCTTGCGGGCGATCTCGTCGAAGAGGACCGCGGCGGCCAGCGATGGGCCCGGGCCGACCTCGTTGACGGTGTAGAAGGACGCGAAGCCGTCAGCAGCGTCCTCTTCGAGGCCGAGGTTGGCCAGGAGGAGCTGGCGTTGCAGCGCGTGGCCCATCTCGTGGCCGAAGATGAACTCGGTCGACAGCACGGTCAGATCGTCGGTGTTGTACTCGGACGCGGGGATCGGGGCGGGCCGTTCGACGGTCTTCACGACGTCGGCGAGGGACTGCTCGATGGCCGTCAGGAACGACGGCGGGACGAAGATCGTCCTGCCGTCGGGTTGGGTGACGGCGTCGGTGACGCCGGGCGGCACGGCGGCGGTGACCTTCACGACCATGTCGTGCGGGAGGGCCAGAGCTCTGTTCACCCAGTCGGCCGTCCGCTCCAGCACGCGGGACTTCCGGATCAGCGCCACGGCCTGCCGGTCCTCCGGTTCGACCGTTTGGGCCTCGTAGACGACGGTGACCCTGCCGGAGCGCGGCGCCTGGGGGCGGGGCCCTGCTCCGGGCCCCTGCCCGGTGTCGCGGGCCTCGCCGCCGCACGCGGTCACGACGACCCCGGTGAGGACCAGGAGGCCCGACAGGACGATGCGCGCCCGCCTCGGGCGACCAGCGGTGTTCGGCATCTTTGGTCGGCTCCCGTCGCGTGTTCCCGTACTGATCCTCCGGCCGTCCGGCGGCGGGCGCCCGTCGAGCCGCCCGTACGGGGGACCGCCCGCCACGGCGCCGACGAGGACGAGGCCCCGAACACGCGGGCCGGCGGCCCGGGCATGTCCGGAGTGGCGAGCGGACCTGCCGCCTCCCTGAACAGGCTCCAGCACGTCCCCGCCGAGCCGCGACCGTGCTCGGCCCAAGGACGACCGTTCCTCCTGGCGAGGGCCCGGCTGCCCGGTATGCCGTTGACCGGCACCCGCAGGACAGGAGCAGCCGCGACGTTGGGAGGGAGCGGCGGCGGCGCTGTCCGGCTCGGCCGTGCTCGGCCATCGCCGCGTCGACCACCTCCCGGACCCCCGGGGCGAACGCCGGGTTCCGATCCGTCAGCCGCGGGCCGCCTCCCGGCGCTGCCGCTTGCCCAGCGGAGCCAGCGACATGTCCTGGGCCTGCGACTTCAGCTGCTTGAAGCCGTACCCGCGCTCGGTCAGCCAGCTCTCCGCCACCAGTTCCGCGCGGGCCGTCGCGTCGAGGATGTCCTCCTCGGCCTCACCCGAGTCCAGGAAACGGAAGGTGAAGAAGGGACGGGCCGCCAAGTCGTACGTGAGGTGCCCCTCGGCGGTGAACTCCGCGCGCAGCATGTCGTGCTCGGGCGCGGCGGCGAGCAGCTCGGTGCGCTGCTCGTCGGTCAGGCCGTCGAAGGAGCCGCGGACGGTGATACGGAAGGTACGGGTAGCACTCATCCCCCGAGCCTAGATCGGGCGGTCCGCCCCATGCACCCGGATATCCGCCGGTCCGCCCCCGCCCGCCGGCACCGACCGCCCCCGGCCGCCGCCAAGCGGCTCCCCGGCCACCCCGCAGCCGCCCGCCGCAGGGCCGCGCACACCGTACGCGCACCCCGAAGGACCGCCCCGGCAGCCCGTTTTGGATTGCCGGACGATCCTCAATACGATCCGGCGATGATCACTAGAAAACGGCTTGCGGTCGGGGCGTGCGGCCTGCTCGCCGCCCTGGCCGTCGGGCTCTTCCCGGCGAGCGCCGCCGCCGCCGACGGACCGACGGCGAAGGAACCCCCCAAGGTCGACCTCGTCCTCGACGTCAGCGGCTCCATGCGGGCCAACGACATCGACGGACAGTCCCGCATGGCCGCGGCCAAGCAGGCGTTCAACGAGGTCATCGACGCGGTCCCCGCCGAGGTGCGCCTCGGCATACGGACCCTGGGCGCCACCTACCCCGGCGACGACAGGGCGCTCGGCTGCAAGGACACCAAGCAGCTCTACCCGGTCGGACCCCTCGACCGGACCGAGGCGAAGACCGCCGTGGCGACCCTGGCCCCCACCGGCTGGACGCCCATCGGACCGGCCCTGCTCGGTGCGGCCCAGGACCTCGAGGGCGGCAACGCCACCAAGCGGATCGTGCTCATCACGGACGGCGAGGACACCTGCGCCCCGCTCGACCCGTGCGAAGTGGCCCGCGACATCGCCGCCAAGGGCATCCACCTGGTCATCGACACCCTCGGACTGGTCCCCGACGCCAAGACCCGGGCCCAGCTGACCTGCATCGCCGAGGCCACCGGAGGCACCTACACCTCGGTGCAGCACAAGGCGGACCTCTCCAGCAGAGTGAAGCAACTCGTCGACCGGGCCGCGGACCCGGTCGTCAACCCGGTTGCCACCGAGGGCGCCAAGCAGTGCGCGGGCGCACCCCAGCTGAAGGCCGGCCTCTACAGCGACCGCGAGACCTTCGGGGAGCACCGCTGGTACCGCGTCGACGTCCTGCCGGGCCAGGAACTGCGCGCCTCGGTCAGCATCGGCGCCGACCGGGCCGTCAACAACGACTACGGCGTCCTGCTGCGCGCCACCACCGTCCACGGGCGCGAGATCGTACGCGGCTCGGAGGCGGGTGACGGGCGCACCGACGTCCTGTCCACCGGCCTGCGCTACCCGAAGGCCGAGATCGACGGAGCGGACTCGGACGACAAGCCCGTGCCCGAAACCGTCTGCCTCCAGGTCAGCAACTCCTTCTCCGCTCCCGCCTCCGTCAAGACGACCCCGGGCATGCCCGTCGAGCTGACCGTCGACCTGGTGGACGGACCCGACGAGGCCTCCGACGTCGCCGCCTTCGGCCTCGGGCGGGGTTGGTGGCTGCTGGCCGTGCTGGCGCTCGCCGGGCTGCTGGCCGGTCTGGTGTGGGGATGGATCTCCCGCTGGCGCATCTCCGTCTGGAGGACCAACTGATGCGTAGAGTAGGCACACTGACCGCGTCCCTGCTGGCCGCGGCCGCCGCCCTCACGGTGGCGGGTACGGCTGTCGGCACGGCCGTCGCGGACACGCCCTCGCCGAGCGCCACCGCCTCCGCGAGCCCCGGCGGGGCCAAGGCCACCGAGTCCGCTCCGACCGAGGCGGGCACCAGCTTCCGTACCGCCGCCGCGTTCCGCCCCGGCCAGAAGGCCACGGCCGGCGCGTCCAGCGGCGACTACCTCTACTGGGTGCTGCCGATCGACGCGCAGCAGCGCGCCACGGTGAAGGCCGCCGTCACCCTGCCCGAGTCCAAGGCCCGCCACGGTGCCTCGACCTGGCAGCTCGACGTGTACGACGGGCTGCGCCGCCGGCAGGCGTGCACCTACGGCACGCAGACCGCGGCCGCCGCCAAGGACGCCGCCACGGTCGAACTGTCCTGCACCCTGCGCACCGTACGCGCCGGCGCCGATCAGTGGGCCAACGATCCGCTGCCGGGCAGCTACTACGTGCGCCTGACCGTCGTCGACCTGCCGGAGGAGGACCTGGGCCTCCCGGTACGGGCCTCCGTCGAGGCCGAGGTCAAGGAGACCGGCGGCATCCAGGCCGTGGACGCCTCCCTCTCCACCCCGCTGGTCGCGGGCACCGTGACGGCCACCCTGCGCGAGCCGGAGGACGGCTGGTCCGGCGGCTGGTGGTCGGACCGCTGGATCTGGACCGCCGCGGGCGGAGTGCTCGCCGCCCTCGCGGGGGTCTTCGGGTACTCCCTGACACGCGGCTCCGGCCGCCCGTCCCGGACCGCCTGAACGAAGGGGAGGCCGCGGCCCGCGGGCCGCGGCCTCCCCTCACCCGTCCGCGATTCAACGGCCGTGGGTCAGCGGCCGCGGGTCAGCCGGGTCCCGAACGAGGGCTCGACCAGAGCCCCCTTGACCGCGACGGGCACGCTCTTGGCGCCCTCGCCGCTGCCGACCGTCAGCACGCCCACCTCGGCGCCGTCCTTCGCAGCGTGCGGCAGCGGTCCGCCGCCGGCGGCGGGGCCGAGGGACAGCTTCACCTGCTGGCCCGGTACGCCGATCACGTTCAGGTCCTTGGCCGCCACCAGCGGCGTACGGCCGCCCAGCCCGTCGTCCACGTGCCCGACGACATCGCCCTTGCGGATCACGGGGACCGACGCGAGCGCCGTCCGTACCGCCTCGATGATCGTCTTGCTGTTCGCCAGCACCAGCTTCAGGCTGTCCCCGCCGTCCTCGTCCGGCCCCTCCGCCCGCTGGTCCATCAACGTCCCAAGGATCAACGGCGTCTCGTCACCGATCGACTTGTACGCCGCCCACATCAGGGTTCCGCCGGCCGGGGTGCTGGAACCGGTCTTGATGCCCCGGATGCTGAGCCCCTGGGTGTTGAGCAGGATGTTGTTGTTCTCGAGACGCTGGGACAGCCCCTTGATCGTGGCGTTCGGGAGGGCGACGATCGACCGGAACGTCTCGTCCTTCATGACGGCCTCGGCGAGCTTCAGCTGATCGGCGGCGGTGCTGACGGTGCCCGCGTCCAGACCGCTGGGGTCCGAGTACGTGGTGCTCGTCATCCCGAGCTCCTTGGCGGCCGCGTTCATCTTCGCGACGAACGCGGCCTCGGAGTCGGTGCCGGAGTCCCAGCGCGCCAGCAGCCGGGCGACGTTGTTCCCCGAGGGGATCATGAGCATCTTGAGCATGTCCTGCTGGCTGAACTTCGTACCGGCGGTCAGCCCGGAGATACGGGACTCGTGCTCGGAGTTTCCGTCCGCGACCGTCTTCGCGTCGATGGTGATGTCGGGACCGGGCTCCGACTTGCGCAGCGGATGGCCCTTGAGGATCACGTAGGCCGTCATCACCTTGGCCACACTGGCCGTGGGGACCGGCTTCTGCTCACCGAAGGTGCCGAGGTCGCCGGAGCCGGAGACGCGGACGGCGCCCTGGCCCTTGGCGGGCCAGGGGATGGAGAACTTCCCGTCGACGGTGTGGTCGCTCTTGGCGGCGACGAGCTGCGCGGCGGGCAGTGGGCGCAGCAACTGGGCGCCGGCGCCCGCGCCCACGAGGAGGAGCAGGATCGGCGTCCATATCTTGACGCGGCGCAGCGCGGTCCGGCGCGGGGTCTCCGCCGGGGGAGGGGTGTTGGTGAGGTCGGCCAGCAGCTCCAACGGCGGCTGCGGCGCGGCCGGGGCCGCGGGCGCGGGCGGCGCCGGGCGGGGCGCGACGGGCGCGGGCGCCGGCGCGGGCGTGTCGAGGTCCTTGAGCGCGACGAACTGGCTCGTCCGCTCGGCATCGGGCTCCACGTCCCGCGCCCAGGACGGCCCGGTGCGCGGGCGGGCCCCGGGCCGAGCGATGACCTGCGTCTCGTCCCCCCCGGCCCCAGCCGCACCCCCGCCCCGGCCCTCGCCCGACTCGGCGTCAGAGCCCGCCGCGTCCCCGAGTTCGCCTCCGCCGCCGGACCGTGCGCCGGCCCCGCCGGCCTTCGGCCCACGCGGATCAGCGACCCCGGGCCGGGTGCCGGCCTGAGCCTCGGCCCCGCCGGCGTGAGCCTCGGCCTCGGCGTCAGCCTTCGGCGCGTCGGCGCCGGTCTTGGCCTCGGCCCGTCCGGCCTTCGGCCCACTGGGGTCCGCGACGCCGGACCGGTTCTCGGCCCGGGCGTGCGGTCCGGCGGGGGTTCGGGGGCCGGCCTGCGCCTCGGCCCCGGTGCGGCTCTTCGGCGCGTCGGCGCCGGCCTCAGCCTCGGCCTGCCCGTCCTTCGGCCCACGCGGGTCCGCGACCCCGGTTCGGTCCTCGGCCCGGGCCTTCGGTCCGGCGGGGGTTCCAGAGTCGGCCTGAGCCTTCGGCGCGTCGGCGCCAGCCTCAGCTTCGGCCTGCCCGGCCTTCGGTGCGGCGTCCGTAGCCGGCTTGGTGTCGGAGTCTGCCTCGTCCGCGAGTTCGGCTTCGCCGCTGCGTTCGGCCGTGCCCCCGGACCGGGGTTCGCCCTGAGCCTCGGCCCCGGTGCGGCTCTTCGGCGCGTCAGCGCCAGTGTCCGCCCCCGGCCGACCGGCCTTCGGCCCGCGCGTGCCTGCAGCACCGTCTTCGACCTGCGCCTTGGGTTCGGCGGGAGCGTCTTCTGCTTGGGCGTCGGGGCGCGCCGCGTCTTCCGGCCGGGGGGCGCCCTGCGCCTTGGGCTCGGCGCCCGTCCCCTGCTCGGCCTTGGGACCGCGCGTGCCCGCGTCCCCGGACCGGTTCTCGGTCTGGGCCTTCGGTCCGGCGGGGGTTCGGGGGTCCGCCTGGGCCTCGGCCCCGGTGTGGCTCTTTGGCGCGTCGGCGCCAGTGTCCGCCCCCGGCCGACCGGCCCTCGGCCCGCTCGTGCCTGCGGCACTGGCTTCGGCCTGTGCCTTGGGCTCGGAGGGAGCGTTCTCTGCCTGGGCGTTCGGTCCGGTGGGGGTTCGGGGGTCGCCCTGGGCCCCGGCGTCGGTCTCGGCTTCGGGCCGACCGGCCTTCGGTCCGCGCGTGCCTGCGGCACCGGCTTCGGCCTGCGCCTCGGGCTCGGCTCCCGTTCCCGGCTCGGCCTTGGGCACGGGCGTGCCCGCGATCCCGGACCGGTTCTCGGACTGGGCGTTCGGTCCGGCGGGGGTTTGGGGGTCGCCCGTAGCCTCGGTCCCGGCCTCGTCCTCGAGTTCGGCTTCGCCGCTGAGTTCCGGCTCGCCCCCGGGCATGGGGTCGGTCTGGGCTTCAGACCCGGCGTGGGTCTTCGGCCCGCGCGTGTCCGCGTCCCCGGCGGGGTTCTCGGCCTGTGCCTTCGGCTCGGCGGGAGTGTCCTCCGCCTCGACGTCGGGTTCCGTCACGGTCCCGCGTGCCGGCTCGGCCTTGGCACCGCGCGCGCCCGCGTCCGTGGGGGTCGTCGGTTCGGGTTCCGTCTGCTGGACGGTGGTCTCCGACTCGATCTCCGGGTCGTCCGAGGAACCGCCCGCCACCGTTACCGCCTTCATCCCAGCCCCGCCTTGCTGCTCACACCGTGCCGATACGTGCGGCGAGGCCCGACGGGGCCTCGCCGCACTGGTAGATGCCCCCGCTGCGCCACCCGTTCCGTGCGCCGGATCTTGTGACCGTTCGGTCATATTCGCTGAGTACGCCTACTCATGACCCCGCCGTCCCCACCGGCCGACCATGGGCCACAACGCACCACTCCATCCGAACGGGGCCGTCCATGCTCAGCCGAATCGCCGCCGCCCTCGTACCCGCCTTCGGGCGGCTCACCGTCACCGCCGACGCCGGGGCGCAGGCCGCCCCCGGCGCCATCCTGGTCGCCAACCACACCTCCCTCGCCGACCCGGCCGTCGTGGTCGCCGCCCTGCGCCGGTACGGGATCGAGCCGGTCATCCTGGCCACCAGCGGCCTGTGGCGCGTACCGCTGCTCGGCCCCGCCCTGCGCCGCGAGGGGCATATCGCCGTGCACCGCGGCACCGCCCGCGCGGCCGACTCCCTCGACGCCGCCGCGGTCGCCCTCGCCTCGGGGCGCAGCGTCCTGCTCTACGGCGAAGGCGGCCTGCCCGTACGCCGCGACGCCGGCGAGACGCCCCCCGGCCCCTTCCGCAGCGGCCTGGCCCGGCTCGCCGCCGCGACGGGAGCCCCCGTCGTTCCCGTCGGGCAGGCAGGTGCCCGCCGCCTCTGCTCCGGAAGCGGCGCCAAGCAGCTCGCCGGAGTCGTCACGGCCCCGCTGCGCAGGCCCTGCTTCCACGTCCACATCGGCTCGCCGCTGCATCTGCCCGACCGCGTGCCGGAGGCGACGGACCGGGCCCGCCGGGCGGTCACCGCCGCCTGGCTGACCGCCGCGTCCGCGCTCGGGGAGGCGGATGCGGGCACGGTCTGAGGCCCGTCCGGCAGCCGATCGGACCCCAGGAACGTGTCGCCGAGGCCGACACCGGCCACGGCGTGCGACCGTCTCCGCATGACCGAAGGCTCGGCACCTCACATGTCCCAGGCGCGGATCACCGTCCTGGGGGTGCAACCCGCAATCCCGCCCTTCCGCATCGTGGAGGTCGACGGCGAGTTCGTCGGCAGGGCGATGTCGATGACGGACGTGCTGCTGATCGCCGCGGAGGCGGGGATCGTGATCCACGACCTCGACGACCTGGACGTGGTCCGGTGGGTCGGTGGCGGCAAGTTCACCTGGACCGTCCCTTAGCCGGTGGTGTGACCGAGGACCACGTGGGCCGCGACCTCGCGGTCGGCGTCCGTGTCGATGAAGGACACCACCACGGGGCTGCTGCCCGTGGGTCCGCCGGCCGTCGCGCGCAGCCGGTAGCGCTCGACGCGGACGGCCTCGCGGGCGAGCGCGCTGCCGCCGCTGAACAGCGACGGCGGTTTGGCGTCATTGGCGATACGGAAGTCGGCCGGGCGCCAGCCGCCCGAGCCCGTCGGGTCGAGGCGCTCCAGCAGGAAACCCGGCCCGCTGCCCTGCGGGTTGCCGGGCTCGCCCACTAGGATCTCCATCTGGAGGGCGACGAGCAGGTGCCGGTACTCCGCGGTGTTGCCGTTGCGCAGGGTGACGGTGAACTCCTGCGGGGCGCCGCCCCGTACGAGGGCGAGCCGGCCGCCCCGGGTGTCGACCGCGACCGTGAGCCGCGTCGGTGCAGGGGGCGGTGTCACGGCCCGGGTCGGGGCCGGCGAGGAGGCAGCGGCCGACGGCGAGGCGGAGGCGGGCACCGAGGCGGCGGCCGAAACCGAAACCGAAACCGAGGCCGAGGCGGCGGCCGAAACCGAGGCCGACGCATCGGCGGACGCGGGCACGGAGGCAGCGGCCGGTTCCTTCCCCGACTCGTCCCCGCACCCGGTGGCGCCCGCCAGCAGGACGGCGGCAACGGCGGCCGCGCTCAGGGCCCTGCGGGGGCCGCGGCTTGCGGGCATGGGATCGGTCCTCCGGGGTCGGCGTCGGCAGGACGCTAGCAACGCAACGCCGCCGCGACGAGGTCGATCACGCCTCGACGCGGCGACGGTTCGGTCACGGCACCCGCCCCCGCAATCACCCCGCAATCACCCCGCAGTCACCCCCCTAATCACCCCTCACCCCCGACCCGGTCAGACCAGCAGGACCGCCTCCAGGACGGTGACCGCGCGCCCGGTGAGGCGCACCCGGTCGCCCCGGAGCGCCGTCCGGACCAGGCCGGGGCGCGCCGAGGCCTGGAGCCCGGTCAGGGCGTCGGTGCGGCCCAGCCGCGCCGCCCAGTAGGGGGCCAGCGCGGTGTGGGCGCTCCCGGTGACCGGATCCTCGGGGATGCCTCGCGCGGGGGCGAAGAACCGGGACACGAAGTCGTGGGCGCGCTCCGCCGGAGCGGCGGCCGCGGTGACGATGACCCCGCGCAGTCCCTCGCGCAGGCTCAGCGCGGCGATCGCCGCGAGGTCGGGCCGCAGCCCCCGTACGGCAGCCTCGTCGGGCAGCACCGCGAGCAGGTCGCCCAGGGGGCCCGTACGCAGGACGGCCTCGGGCCGGGTCCCCAGGGCGTCGGCGAGGCCCGCCGGCGGCGGCACCTCCGTTCCCGGGGCGGCCGGGAAGTCCAGGGTGATGTCCCCGCTCTCCTCGACCCACGCCGTGAGCAGGCCGCTGGACCGGCTCAGGAACCGCACCGCTCCTCCCGCCAGCAGCCCCTCCCGGCGCAGTGTGTGCACCGTGGCCAAGGTGGCATGGCCGCACAGGTTGGCCTCGACGAGCGGGGTGAACCAGCGGATCTCCCAGTCGGCCCCGCCCCCGGCCGGGAGTGGCAGGGCGAAGGCGGTCTCGGGGTGGTTCAGCTCGGCGGCTGTCCGTCCCAGCCACTCGTCATCCGGCCAGGGACCGGCCGGGAGCAGGCAGACACCGGCGGGGTTTCCGGTGAAGGGGCGGCTGGTGAAGGCGTCTACGATCCGGATGCGCATGCCCGGGAACGTACCGACACCGATCGCCCGCGCGGCCCGGCCAATGCCGGCACAGTGGCCTGCCCGCCCCGCCCGCTAGTGGGGGAGCGGCTTCTCGAAGCCGAAGGTGGTCACGGCCATTCGCTCGCGGAAGTAGAAGCGGTGCGCGTCGGTCCGACCGGTGCCGGATTCCAGGGTGAGGGCGGTGCAGCCGGCGGCCAGGGCGTGTTGCTCCAGGTGCGTGAGCAGCGTGTGCCCCACCCCGGTGGAACGGGCGGCGGCCGTCGTGACCAGGTCGTCGACGTAGAGCGAGCGGACACTGGCGGTGTTGACGACGATCCGCCAGCCCGCCGCACCCACGCACACGCCGTCGGCGTCGTACGCCGCGGTGAAGCGCAGCCCCTGGCCGTGTGCCTCCGTGAGGATCCGGAGGAAGAGCTCCTCGGTGAGGTGGGGGCGGAGCTCGAGCAGTACGGGCAGCAGGTCGGCGGTGAGCCGCGCGTCGCCGGGCTCAAGGTCGATGATCTTCATGCCGCGAGCGTACCGGGCGGTACGGGAGTGGCTCCGGGGAGGCTCCCGGGTGATGGCTCCGGGTGAAGGCATCGCGCGGTCGCGGCCGTCGTGCCGAAAGGGGAAGGACGGCTCCGACACCCTCAGCCTTCCGGAGCGCCGATACCTCCGGTTCCGGGCCGCCCGCCTCGCGCAATGACCGGCGACGGCCCCGGTCCAGGCGTCCGCATGACGGACATGGTCCACCGTTGTCGTACCTGCCCCCTACTCTTGATCACGTGAACCCGACCCCTGACGACCGCGCGGTCCCCGAACGTTCCCTCGCCGAGATCAACGCCGACATTCGCTGCCTCTTCGCGCGCGCCGAGGGCCGCCTCTCCGACGCGGAGCGGATCCGCCACGCGACCCTGCTGGGCGAGTGGGCCTCGGCGATACGCGCGTCGGTGGTACCGGCGGCGTAGCGGGCCCGGCCCCCGGCCTGGATGCCCGGCCCGGCAGTCCGCCCCGGCCGCCCGGCCCGGACCGGATCTCCAGCCGGGTCGTGGTCGCGTCGCACCGATGAATTCCGCGGCCGGCGGCAGTCTTCCCCTCGAGCATCCGCGCGGAGGAGAAGGTGGACCATGAGCGACCTGCACAGCCTGCTGGAGACCCATGTCGGTGCCGGATCACTGGCCGGCGCCGTGGCCCTGGTGGCCCACGGCGCGGAGGTGGAGGTCGCCGCCGTCGGCTCCCTCGACCCGGCCGGCACCGCACCCGTGGCCCGCGACTCCCTCTTCCGGGTCGCCTCCGTCACCAAGCCCGTGACTGCTGCGGCGACCATGATGCTCGTCGAGGACGGCCTGCTCGCCCTCGACGTCCCCGTGGCCCGCTGGCTGCCGGAACTCGCCGAGCCGAAGGTCGCCCGTACGCCGTCCGCACCGCTCGACGACGTGGTCCCCGCCGACCGCCCGATCACCGTCGCCGATCTCCTCACCTTCCGCGCGGGATACGGCTTCCCCGCCGATTTCTCACTGCCCGCCGTGGCGCCGCTGTTCGCAGAGCTGAAGCAGGGGCCGCCGCGGCCCCGGGACGTGGCGGAGCCGGACGCGTGGATGGCCGCCCTCGGCCGGATCCCGCTCCTGCACCAGCCCGGCGAGGCCTGGCTCTACAACACCTGCTCCGACATCCTCGGGGTCCTGATCGCCCGAGCGAGCGGACAGCCCTTCCAGGACGTGCTCGCCGAGCGCGTCTTCGCGCCGCTCGGCATGCGCGACACCGCGTTCGCCGTACCGCCTGCGCAGCTCCACCGCTTCACCAGCTACTACCGGGCCGCCCCCGACGGCGCCGCCCCGGAACTCGTCGACGCGCCCGACGGCCAGTGGAGCACCCTCCCCGCCTTCCCGTCCGGAGCGGGCGGCCTGGTCTCCACCGTCGACGACCTGCACGCCTTCTACCGGATGCTGCTCGCGGGAGGCGCGTACGGGGGTGGGCGGCTGCTCTCGGCGGACTCGGTACGGCAGATGACCACCGATCACCTCACCGCGCCGCAGCGCGCGGCGGGCGACCTGTTCCTGGAAGGACAGGGCTGGGGCTTCGGCGGTTCGGTCGACGTGGACCGCCTCGACCCCTGGAACGTCCCGGGCCGGTACGGCTGGATCGGCGGCACCGGCACCGCCGCGCACATCGTGCCCGCCACCGGGACGGTCACCCTGCTCCTCACCCAGCGGGAACTGGCCGGCCCGTCCGCGCCCGAGGTGATGCGGGAGTTCTGGACCTACGCCGCCGCCCGCCCGGCCCCCTAGGCCGTCTCTTTCGGATCTTGTCGGGCCCGGCCCGCCCGGCACGGCACCTCGCCGCGTTGTCGGGGCGCCCGAGTACGTCCAGTACACGGGCGCCCCTCCGCCTTGCGATGTACCGCACCGGACGACCCGGGCTCACCCGACAAGATCCGAAAGAGATGTCCTGGGGCCTATCTGGGCGTGTCCGCAATGTCGATCGGCCGCGCGCCGCGAGGCGTTCCAGGATCCGATCGAAGCGGCCGAGATCATTCAGTTCGTCGACCTGCTGCTGCGCCAAATCGACGACCGGGCCGGGAGCCGGTGGACGCCTTGGCTTCAGGTTGATGCGGTGAACTGGCCGGTGCCGACCACCTGCAGGAGGGCGAGGCGTTCGGCGGTGTCACTGCCGACGGGCGGGGTGTAAAGGACCACGCGTTGGTCCCCCTCCGGGGCGAGCAGCACCTGGCAGTCCAGTTCGATCGGGCCGATCAGCGGGTGCAGGACGCGCATGCGCGATGCCCGGCGTACGGAGACCTCGTGCAGCTCCCACAGGGCGGTGAACTCCTCCCCGAGCCCCCGCAGCCGCTCCACCAGGCGCGTCGCGGCCGGGTCGCCGGCGCGCCGGCCCACGGCCGCCCGCAGGTCGGCCACGTGCAGCCGGCTGTAGTACGCGTGCTCCTGCGCCGGGTACGCGGCGCGCTGGGCCGGGTCGGCGAACCAGCGCCACACCACGTTGCGGCCGTGCTCGGACACCGAGCACACCCCGCCCAGCAGGGCCTCGGCCATCGCGTTCTGGGCCAGGACATCGCCGAGGTCGCTGATCACCTGGACCGGGGTGGAGGGCAGCTGGTCCAGCAGGTGCAGCAGCCCCGGGCCGACGTGGTCGCCCGAGGTCCGGGCGGCGGGCGGGCGCCGGCCGGCCAGGAGATGGAGGTGGTCGCGTTCGTCGTCGGACAGGCGCAGGGCGCGGGCCAGGGCGGCGAGCATCTCCGGCGAGGGCTGCGGGCCGCGGGCCTGTTCGAGACGGATGTAGTAGTCGGCCGACATGCCGGCGAGCTGGGCGACCTCCTCGCGGCGCAGGCCCGGCGTGCGCCGCCGGGGGCCGACCGGCAGGCCGGCGTCCTGGGGTTTTACCCGATCGCGGGAGCGGCGCAAGAAATCGGCGAGGGCCTCACGGTCGATCTTCATACCGTCATCCTGCCGGACGGTCCGCGGCCCAACCAGGGACTGCCGGTCCCAGGGTCAGGAGGTCTCTCCCGATCCCCGCCCGGCGGCGGCACCTTGGGTCGAGCCGGAGCACCAACGCCCCGGTCACACCCGAACGAACTGGGAGCACCCCATGGCCACCGTCACCGTCAACGGCGCACAGGTCCACTACGAGAAGACCGGCTCGGGCGCAGCCCTGGTCCTGGTCCACGGCACCGGATCGGCGGGCGCCGCCGTCAACTGGGGGCAGACCGCGCCCCGGTTCACTCCGCACCACACGGTGATCACCCCCGACCTGTCCGGCACCGAGGCCACCGTCGACGACGGCGCCCCGCTCACCGCCGAAGGGCTCGCCGCGCAGGTCATCGCCGTCATCGAGGACGCGGCGGACGGGCCGGTCGACCTGCTGGGCTTCTCCATGGGCGCCACCGTCGCCGCCACCGTCGCCGCCCTGCGCCCCGACCTGGTGCGGCGCCTGATTCTGGTTGCCGGCTGGGCCCACACCGACAGCGACGAGTACCTGCGCAGCCTGTTCACCCTCTGGCAGGACCTCGGCACCTCCGACCCCGCCTCCTTCGGCCGCGCGGTGGCGATGACCGGCTTCAGCCGCGGATTCCTGAACTCCATCGGCCGCGAGGCGTTCGAGGCCCTCATCCCCAACATGCCGCCCACCACCGGCACCCTGCGCCACATCGCCTACGACCTGCGGGTGGACATCCGGTCGCTGCTGCCCCGCATCGAGGCCCCCACCCTCGTCATCGGGGGCACCCAGGACATCACGGTCCCGGTCGAGCACAGCCGCGCCCTGCACGCCGCGATCCCGGGCAGCTCCTACGCGGAGATCGACGCGGGCCACGTCATGTTCTTCGAGCAGGAGGACGCCTTCACCAAGCTCGTGAGCGACTTCATCCAAGCCCCCTCCATCCGATGAAGGACTCGGGGAGGACGAACGCGGATGTCGAAGTGCGTGACGCCGCCGGCGTGGCGCCGGGCCTTGGAGCACCGCGCCCGCTCCCGTGCCTCGGCGCACGTGACACCACCTGTCCCGGGCCCCGGAAGCGAGGCGAATCCATCCACCCTGGGATGCGCCTGCCCCCTTCCGGCCGGGTTCGGCCAAGCCCCTGCCGGGAAGCCCTCCCGCGGAATCGGGGACCCTGCTTGAGGACGGGCGGGATCCGATCAGACGTGCGTGCGGGCAGTTCAGCGGGCACTCGGTCCCCTGACACCCGTACCGTGTCGGCCGGCGCTGCCCCGGCCGTCATCGTCCGGCGACGCAACCGCAGTGCGGCGACGCCGGCCACCACGCCCGCAAGCACCGCCCCGCCCCCGGCGGGAAGGGCCGACCGCAGGCCGACGACCAATGGGTCGTCCTCTCCGATGAGCTCGCCCTTCACCGCCGGCAGGGGCGCGGTGCCGCCCTCCGACACCTCGAACCGGTAGCGGGAGTCGGCCGAGTTGCCGCGAGTGTCACCCAACAGGAACAGCCTGCCCTCGGGCACCTTCACGTCGAGGGCGCCGGGCGTCCAGGCCACGGGGTCGCCGTTCAGGACGTACGGCTCGTCGAGCGGCTTCCCGTTCAAGGTCAGCTTCCGGTCGCCCGGGATGTGAGCGATGCGGTCGCCGCCCACCGCGATCACCCGTTCCACGGAAAGGTGCCGTCCACCCCAGGCTCGCGGCCTCACCACCGAAGCGGCAGCCCTCGGCCCCGCCGAAGAACGCACCGGCGCCGGCCCTCATGACGACCACTGAACGCCGCGCCCGCGCCTGGACCGACACAGCCCGCATGTGGCACGCCCTCGGCAACGGACCACGGGCGTTCGCCGCACTGCGCCGCGTCGAGCAAGAGGCTGCTCGAGAAGTCCGGCGCCCGGCGCTGCGGGCGCCGACGTCGAGCCTGCCTGTGGGGTCGTGACCGCGGCCCCGCCACATCGCGCATATCCCCTTGGAGGACGGGGCGGGGGTGCTGGTAGCGTCCGTCTGCTGATCGCCAGTCGGCGACACAGCGGTTTACAAGGGGGGAAACAATGGCAACTCGTCGTGCCCTGCTGGCCTGTGCCGCAGCGCTGGCCACCGGGAGTCTCGTACTGGGCGGCACCACGGCCGCGCACGCGGACAGCGGAGTCACCGGCATCACCGTCCAGGAAGCCCGCAACGACTGGACCAACAACGGCAAGATCGTCCTGTCCTTGACCGCGCCGAGCGCCGTCAAGAACGTCAAGGTCAGCCTGTACTCGATGGAAACCCAGCAGACCGTGGCCACGGTGGGGAACTTCGATCTGACTTCCGGCACCGCCGAGAACGGTACGTGGAAGAATCGCGGGCGCATCCAGTTGCCGGACCTGGGCAGTTACCGCATCGACGTGTCAGCCTCCGACGAGGGCGGCGACACGCTTTCCGCCGCCGGCGTGGGCTATTTCTACTACGCCGTGCAGACGAACCTGAAGGACACGAAGGTCGACCGCACCACGGTCGACTACCAGCACCGCAGCGTCACCATCAGCGGTCACCTGATGGGCCAGTGGCCGGGTTCCGGCGCCATCACCCCGATGGGCGGGCTGACCGTGGCGGTCAACTCGTACATGGAGTACGCGGAGGTGACGACCGCGGCGGACGGCAGCTTCTCCGCCACGCTCCCGGTCACCGACCAGTACCAGAACCGCATCGAGGCGGCCTTCCAGTACGACCCGAACCACGTCTTCTACAACCAGTCCTCCTCGAAGACCTTCCCGATCACGGTGAAGAAGACCGCCACCAAGATCGTCGAGACCCCGAGCGAGCGGAAGGTCCCGTTCAAGGGCACGGTGAACTCGACCAGCGCCACCCTGCTCTGGAACTCGCCCACCGGCTGGCAGCCGCTGGCCGGCAAGACGATGGCATCCAACTCCTTCGGCGACTTCGTCCAGCGCACCACGGACGCCGGCGGCAACGCGCTCTTCCCGGCGACCGAGCCGCTCTGGGGCAACTCCTCGATCGCGGTCGGCTGGCGCAGCGACGACCTGTTCCTGGCCGACGCCCAGGCGAGCGTCGACATCATGGTCGTGCAGCCCGCCGCGTTCCGGTCCCTCACCGCGACCCGCTCCGATGCCGCGACCGTGGAGGTCGGCGGCAGCATGGCGTTCGAAGGCGGCTTGACGCCGGGCACGATCCCGGTGAACATCCAGTACTCCGCCACCGGCAAGGGCGGCTGGACCACCGTTGCCACCGTGCCGGACGCCAGGTGGAACGGTGAGGGCTTCGCCTTCTCCACCACCGCCCCGCAGGCAGGGGCGGGTTACTGGCGTGCGACCTACACCGGCGCGCCGCAGTTCGAGAACGCCGTGAGCCAGGTCATCTACGTCGCCGCTCCCTGACAGGCCGGCGGCTTCGGCGAGTTGTTCCTGGGTCGCTGCGGGGGCAGGTGCGTGAGCGGCCCCAGAATGCCAGGGGACATCCCCGCCCTTGCCGGGATGCGCTCACCCGATCGGACGGAGGAGTCGGCCGGAACGCTGCCGCAGCCTTCGACGGCACGCGATCAAGGTTCGCTGACACAGGACAAAGACATTTCGCAGGTCGGAGTCTCAATCGGCGCCTTTCGGCCGACCTGCCCCATGGCTGGGCGTGAAGGGAGCCCTTCTACCCTGGCCCGATGATGGATGTGGATGCGCGTGAGATCCGGGTCGGGGACGTGTTGTCGGTCGCCTGCCCCTTCACGCCGGCCAGAGTTGAGCAGGGCGTTACCTGGGACTACGTGTCCGTGTACTGGCCTTGGTGGGAGATCGACAGCGACAGCGACTTCTTCCACTGGAACGGCGTCGTTGCCCTGGGCGTGGACACGGGCGAGTGCGTCGCGCCTGAAGTGCAGCCGGAGCTGTTCCGAACCGAGCCGCCCCCCGATCATCTGAAAGCAGGAGACATCTGCCGGGTGGGAGTGCCGCCGACCGTGGTGCATGTGACGGCCGTCGATCACCATGACCCGCCCCTTGAGACGGGCTGGCTCCCCCGCCCGCGACAGACGGTGACGGTGCTGCGCCGCGGGCTGTCCTACCGGGAGTTTCCCGACGGGAGCCATCTCGACGGCTCGGGGTACTCCATTCATCCCGACGACGGAATCCCCTTCACATTCGAACTGCTGATGCGGCCGTACGCCCACCTCGAGCTGGGCGACGAGGTCGCCGACGCCGCCGGCCGGGCATGGCGGTTCGACGGGCCCTGGGAGTGGACGCCCTTCGATGGGGAACCAGTCGGCACGGGACCCGCGTGGCCACTGGTCCTGCTCACCCGCGGCGGAGCACCGTGCTCCATGGAGCAAGCCGAGGCAGTGGCCGCGAGTACGGCGAACGGTTCGCACCAGGAGTCGGTCCGAGACTGGATGTCACTCGCGGAAGCCTCCCCGACGCCCTGAGCCGGCGCCTGGCCAACTGCGGCGCCAAGTCACACACCGGTGGCTGAGTGTTCCACTTGGTCCCTGATCGTGTACGTGGCCCGGCTGAGCGTGACGGTCGGCCCAGACCGCCGTTCTCTCGCGTGGATGTGGGCCTCCGGCCCTCCGATGTACGGGTTTCTGGTTTCTCCGCCGCGCGTCCGATGAGTTTGTGGCTCCCGGCCGGTCCAAGCTCGTGACACCTCAGGAAAGGACACCGCCATGTCGGAGCTTCTCGTCGACTTCATCACGTCCCTCGACGGCCACGCCTCGGGAGAGGGATGGCCCGGGTTCTGGGGCCTCGAGGGCCCGGAGTACCTCGCATGGCTCGGCGAGCAGCCCGAGGCCACCTATCTGATGGGAGCGAACACCTACCGCCTGATGTCGGGCTTCGCCGCAGGCGAGGTCCCCAACGGCCAGGACGAGTTCAGGCCCGAAGAAGAAGCGTCCGTCGACGAACTCACACAGGCGTCCAAGGTGGTGTTCTCCTCCTCACTCGAAGCGCCACTGACGTGGGCCAACGCCACGCTCGTCCGCGACGACGCCGTCGAGGCGGTCCGTGCCATGAAGTCGAGTGGCTCGGGGCTCCTCAGCACGATCGGCAGCCTCAGCCTGTCCCGGTCCCTGCTACGAGCCGGACTCGTCGACCGCTTCCGGGTCGTGATGTTCCCGGTGATCACCGGGGCCACGGGCGAAGAACGCATCTACGACGGCTATCCGGACGTTGCCCTCGAGATGATCGAGCACCGCACCTTCGACGGCCGCATCCAGCTGGTCGAGTACAAGCCCCGCGTGCTCGAGCACCCGCCGCTCGGCGTACCTGCGTGACGTCGGCGGGGCACTGAGCAGGTCCTAGGGCGCGGTGCGCGCCGCCCGCTCCCGCAGGCGGCGCTTGTCCGGCTTGCCCCGGGCGGTCAGCGGGATCGCCCGTTCCCAGAACACCGTCGTGGGCCGGTGGGCCGGGGCCAGGTCCTTCTCCACCAGGTCACAGGCCTGGGCGGCCGGCTCGGCGCCCGGCGCGCAGCCCGCCGCCGGCACCAGGAAGGCACACACCTCCTCGCCGGTGAGGTCGCTGTGCCGGCCCACCACAACGGCCTGCGCGACGGCGGGATGCCGGGCGAGCGCGGCCTCCACGGGCACGCAGTACACGTTGTCCCCGTTGACCATCACCACGTCGTGGACCCGGTCGTCCAGGTACAGGTAGCCGTCCGCACCGAGGTGCCCCAGGTCCCCCGTCCGCAGCCAGCCGTCCCGCAGCACCTCGGCCGTCAGCCGGGGCCGGCCCCAGTACCCGGTCATCATCGCCGCCGACCGCATCCACACCTCGCCCGTGCGGCCGCTCGCCAGCGCCGCGCCCCGCCCGTCGCGGACCTCGACCTCCACCCCCGCGACCGGCCTGCCCACCGACGCCAGCAGCTCCGGGCGCCCGGACACCGCCGCATCGTGGTCCTCGGGAGTGAGCCGGGAGATCACCGCCGCCTCGTTCGTGGCGTAGCCCTGCCGCCAGCGGCCGCCCCAGCGGGTCACCGCCTCCCGCAGCCGCTCGGGGTGGACGGGTGAATCGCCGTAGGAGACCGCCTCGAGCCCGGGAACCCCGTGGGCGGTCGCCGGGTCGTCCAGCAGCCGGTACACCATCGAGGTCGTCAGGTACGTCGCCACCGGCGCCAGCCGCCGGCAGGCCGCCGCGAACGCGCCGGGCGCGAAGGGTTCGAGGATCTCGACCCGGCCCCCGGCCCGCCACTGCTCCAGGCACCGCCCGCCGGACCGCTGCGCCAGGGACGTGACCGACAGGTACACCGACCCGGTCCAGGCCTGTGGCCGTACGGAGTTGCGCGCGGCCATCGCGCCGAAGGTGGAGGCCACCCCCTTGGGCCGGCCCGTGGTCCCGCCCGTGTACGTCACCCGTGCCACGTCGTCCTCCCGGGCCCGCACGCAGACCTCCCCGGGCGGATGGCCGGCGGCCCGGCGGAGCAGCAGGTCCAGGTCGAGGCGGGGCGTACCGGTGTCCGGCACCGGCACATCGTGCACGACCAGGTCCGGCCGGCAGTCCCGCAGCACGAACTCCAGCCCGTACAGGGCCGGTCCGGCCAGTACCTGGGTCAGCCGGGCGCCCAGCAGGTGCGCGGCGATCCGTACCGGCAGCACCTCCGGCCGGTTCGAGCCCGTGACACAGGCCAGTCCCGAGCCGCGCCCGATCCCCGCCCCGCCGAGCACGCCGGCCAGCCGCCGGGCCCCGTCGAGTACCTGCCGGTGGTCCAGGACGACCGGACCGGCCCCGAGCGCGGGCCGATCGGCGTAGCGTTCCAACGCCCCCACCAGGGACGTGACATATCGCGCGGCCACCATGTGCGACTGCCTCTCCGCGCCGCTCCGGGACACCGGCATCATGGACGCCATGACGAACGAATCCCGTGCTCGTTCCTTCAGTTCCGCGGCCGCACGCTACGCCGCCCACCGCCCCGCGTACCCGCCCACGCTCTTCGACACGCTGGCGGAGATGGCAGGCTTTGCGCTGGCCGGGGCACGGGTCGCCGATGTCGGCGCCGGAACGGGAATCGCCACCGCCCTCCTGGAGGCGCGGGGGGCCCGGGTGGTCGGGGTGGAGCCGGGCGAGGGCATGGCGCAGGAGTTCCGGCGCCGCAACCCGCACACCCCGCTGGTCCGTGCGGACGGCAACAGGCTGCCGCTGGCCTCCGGCTGCCTGGACCTGTTGACGTACGCGCAGTCCTGGCACTGGACCGACCCGGCCCACGCCGTCCCGGAGGCCCTGCGCGTGCTGCGCCCCGGCGGGGCGCTCGCGGTCTGGCAGAACGACCCGGACGTGGAGGTCGGCTGGATCGCGGACCAGCAGAACCGGATCGAGGAACGGTTCGGCCCGGGCTGGTACATCAACGAGCGGGCCCTCTCGCAGGAGGGGCTGCGCTTCACCGACCGCCGCCTGCCGTGGTCGCGCCGCGTCCCCGTCGACACGCATCTGGCCAAGCTGTCGACCCACTCCCTCTTCCTCATCGGCGAGCCCGGCACGGACGACTTCCTGGAGGACGAACGCGCCCTTCTCATACGCCGGTTCCCCGACGGGTGGGTGGAGGAGCACTACGTGGTCGAGTTGAGCGTGGCCGTTCGGGACCGCGGGAGCAGATAGGGGGCTGTTCGGGTGAAGCAGCGCAACCTGGGATCGCCCGGGCCGTTGATCAAGGTGCTTATCACCGTGCACTCGTGCGACAGAAGGACCACTGATGATCAAGAAGTTCATGGCCACCGCCGCCGTCACCGCGTCGATCGTCGGCGCGGGCGCGGCCATGGCCGCCCCGGCCATGGCCATCGGCAACGACAACGGGATCAACACCGTCAATGGCAATGGTGCTGTGCAGGCCTACGGCAACCAGAAGACCGCCGGTGACCTGAGCCCGCAGCTCGGCCTGGTCCAGGGCACCCTGAACAAGCCCTGCATCGGCCTGCCGGCGAAGGTCAACGTTCAGTCGGTCCTCGCCCTGCTCAATGTCGGTGTCCAGGACATCCAGGTCCTGTCCAACCCGCAGAACCAGCAGTGCACCGAGAACTCCACCCAGGCCAAGGGCGACGAGCCGCTCTCGCACATCCTCTCCAACATCCCGGTGCTGTCGGGCAACCTCTCGGCCGGCAGCTGACGCAGTCCCCTTGTGCGAGCCGGGGCCTCCGACGCCTGCGCGAGTGCCCACGGGGCCCCGGCTTGTTCCATCCGGATCCACGGTTGCGCGGATCCAGTACCTCCACCGGCGCGCGGCGGCCCGAGCGGCCGCCGCAGTGGGCACCGACCGCCGTACGCCGCAGAGCCTCCTCGCCCGACCGGGCCAGGAGGCTCTGTGCGTTCCGCGCGGTCCTGTCAAGACACGAATGTTCGAGTCATGACGCGCGGTGGTTCGATCATGCCCACTTGAACCTCCTGCTTCCCCCGGACGGGGCGAGGCCCATCAGGTCCAGGAGGCGAGTGGAGATGAACGCGGAATTCGCAGAGGTGGACCGCTGGGCGGCCTCCGGGCACGTGCACGGCGCGCTGGACGGCCTCCACCTGGCCCGCACCGTCACGGACGAGGTACGGCGCACCGGAAAGCACTTCCTTCCGCAGCCCCTCCTCCACCGGCTAGGCGACATCCAGCACCGCCATGCCGTGGACCGGCGGCCCCTTCTCCAGGCCTTCCTCGATTGCATGCTCGACAAGCACGAGGGGCGCTACTGGAACCGGACCTACCTGTCCCTGCCGCTGCTGGAGCTCCTCCTGGAGGCATCGGACGATCCGGAGGGCGTGCCGGATCCGAACCGGATGGCCACGCTGCTCATAGCCGACGTCATACGCTTCGAGACCCGGACGGCAGCCCTGTCCCGGGAGTCCGAGGGGGCCGTGGACCGGGACCCGCCGGACCCGGTGACCCTGCGCAAGCGTTTGCGCCACGCCCTGCGGTTCGTCGCGGACGATGTCGGTGGAGCGGACGCGGAGGACCTGTGGTCCCGGGCGGACCACGTGCCGGACTCCCGCTGGGCGGAGGTCGCCGACCGGCTTCCCCGGCCCACGGGCACGGAGGCAGCCCACTGGTTCGACGTGACGGTTCAGCCCGTGTACGTGCTGCACGACGAGTACTTCTTCATCAGGGCCCTCCAAGCCCACGAAATGATCTTCACGGCGATCGCGGCCGAGGTACGGGCGGCGATCGGGGCGCTGCGCGACGGCCGTCTGGAGGCGGCGGCCGACCACGTGGACCGTGCGGCGGGCCTCTTCGACCGCGCCTCCGCGCTGTTCCGGATGGTCGCCACCATGCGACCCGGGCATTTCTCCGCCTTCCGGGAGTTCACCCAGGGCGCCAGCGCCATCCAGTCGGAGCAGTACAAGCGCTTCGAGATCCTGTGCGGTCTTCCGACCGCCCCGCGGCTGCGGTCGGAGGCCTTCACCCACGTTCCCTCCGTACGGGCCGAGGCCGAGGGCGAGGGCCATGACACGGTGGTCCGTGCCTACCTCGACCTCCGCCGCTCGGTTGGTTTCACCGAAGCCGAGTGGAACCGGTTCCGCTCCGCACTCGGCGGGCTGGAGGACAGGCACCAGCGCTGGAAGTCCACCCATCGGAGCCTGGCCGCGCGCATGCTCGGCGACGCGCACGGATCGGGCTACACCGCGGGTGTTCCCTACCTGGCCGAATGCCTGGACAACCGGCTCTTCTGGCAGCTCGGCGAGCAGCGCGGCGCGGGATGCCCGATGGGTGCGACCGGGACGGGCGGGTGAGACCGGGGAAGGTCAGAAGGGGCGCGTCGGGAGGTACTTGCCGTCCAGGGTGATGACGGCGCGCTCACCGCCCTCGGGGTCGGCGACCTTCCTGACGTCCAGCTTGAAGTTGATCGCGCTGATGATGCCGTCCCCGAACCGCTCGTGGACCAGTGCCTTCAGGGTGGTCCCGTAGACCTGAAGCATCTCGTGGAAGCGGTAGATCGTCGGATCGGTCGGGATGCCGCCCGGGATGGATCCGCGGGTGGGGATCGTCTGCAGGAGGCGTACCGCGTCCTCGTCCAGGTCCAGGAGCTCGGCGACGGCCTTCGCGGCGGGCTCGGGCAGGGCGTGCTGACCCAGCAGGGCGGCGGTGACGAAGGCGACCGAAAGGCCGGCCGCGTCGGCGAGCTGCTGCCAGGAGAGGTCCTTGCGGGTCTTGGCGTCGACGGCGGTGACGGCCAGGGCCTGGCGGGCGGTGGGGTCGAACTGGGCGTGCAGCATGAAGGTGTCCTTCGGGAGAGGGGAGGGGGAGGGAAAAGGAAAAGAGGGGGGCCGGGAGCGGGTCAGGCGGCCGCGGTGGGGCCGACCTCCGTGACGCCCCCGGAGCGGATGTCGTAGACCCAGCCGTGCAGGGTGAGGGTTCCCGCGGCCCGCGCGCGGGCGACCGAGGGGTGGGTGGCCAGATTCGCGAGCTGGGCGCGGACGTTCTCGCGCACCAGCGCGGACAACCGTTCGGGGCCCGCGCCGCCCGCCGTACGGGCCACCGAGGCGTCCGCGTGGCGCAGCCAGCCCGCGACGGAGGCGGCGCCGCTCAGGTCGGCGCCCTCGGCCAGGGCGGTCATCGCGCCGCAGCCGGAGTGCCCGCACACGACGATGTCCGTGATGCCGAGCACGGCGACGGCGTATTCGATACTGGCCGCCACCCCGTCCACGCCCGGTGCGTGGGCGGGGACGAGATTGCCTGCGGTGCGGACGACGAACAGCTCGCCCGGCTCGCTCTGGGTGATCAGTTCCGGCACCACGCGGGCGTCCGAACACCCGATGAACAGGGTCGACGGGCGGTGCACCTCGGCCAGTCGGTCGAAGAGCTCCGCCTTGGCCGGAAACACCTCGCGCTGGAAACGTGCGACGCGGTCCGCGAGATCGTGCCGTCCGGGCAAGGTCTGCATGGTCTGCATGGTCACTCCCTCCTGGGATGCGCCCCGTACGGGGCTTGACGTGTTCCACCATGCATGACCTGCATCTATTGTGTCCAAGACGCAAAATCCATGCCTGTCATCGATGTCATCTATAGTCGAATCCATGGCCCTGGAACTGCGTCATCTGCGCTATCTGATCGCCGTCGCCGAACACGGCAGCTTCACCCGCGCCGCCGAAGAGCTGCGGATCTCCCAGCCCACCCTGTCGCAGCAGGTGAAGCAGCTCGAACGCACCGTCGGCGTCCAGCTGTTGGACCGTACCGGCCGCGCCGTGCGGCTCACCGACGCCGGCGCGACGTACGTCCACTACGCGCGCGGCGCCCTACGGGACCTGGCCGCCGCCGAGCGCGCCGTGCTGGACCTGGCCGATCTCTCCCGCGGCCATCTGCGCCTC
Source organism: Streptomyces sp. Sge12 (assembly GCF_002080455.1). Taxonomy (NCBI): domain Bacteria; kingdom Bacillati; phylum Actinomycetota; class Actinomycetes; order Kitasatosporales; family Streptomycetaceae; genus Streptomyces; species Streptomyces sp. Sge12. The sequence continues at coordinate 381,185 of NZ_CP020555.1, read as the reverse complement.
GCGCTGACCCCCACCTTCACCGCGTACCTCGTCGGCCCGCTCGTCGCGGGGCTGCACAGCGCGCATCCCGGCATCACCCTGGAGGTCCGGGAGATGCCGCAGGACCGGATCGAAGCCGGTCTGCTCGCCGACGACCACGACCTCGGCCTCGCCTTCGAGGGGCCGCACCTGCCGGGGATCGCGGCGACCGCGCTGTTCACCGAGGCCCTCGCCCTGGTCACCGCCGTGGACGCGGATCCCGGCCCGCTGCCCGTACGTGACCTCGCGATGCGCCGACTCGCCCTGCTCAGCGGGGACTTCGCCACCCGCGAGCACGTCGACGGCTATCTCGCCGCCCACGGCGTGAGGCCGCACATCGCGGTCGAGGCCAATTCCGTGCACGCCCTCACCGAGATCGTCCGGCGCACCCCACTGGCCACCGTGCTGCCGGACGCCGTTACGCACGACCACCCGTACCTGCGGCCCGTACCGCTGGACCCGGCCCTCCCGTCCCGAACGGTCACGCTGCTGCGCCGGGAGAGCGCGTACGAGAGCGCCGCGGCCCGTGCCTTCACCGAGCTCACCGCCCGCCTGGTCCGGGAGCGCGGGTACCGCCCCCCGCTGCGCGGGCACGCGCAGGGGGAGGCGGCCGGGGCGGATCACTTGCCGGGGCACTCCTTCCAGGCCAGGTGATAGATCGTGTTGATGCTGCCGTCGGTGGAGTCCATCGTCATGTAGCTGGTGGACGAGGGGGACGAGGTGCCTCTGGTGACGCGCAGCTCGGTGTTGATGTTGAAGTTCCGCTGCACCCCGCACGGCGCCCAGACCAGTTGCGCCCAGTCGGTCACGTCGGTGGCCTGCCAGTTGTCCTCCTGCGGCCCGTTGAAGTTGTGGGTGCGTGCGGCGGTGTCGGGCGAGCCCTGGAAGTAGTACGAGGCCTTCTCGGTGGCCTTCGCGCCGGGCGCGAGCGAGGCGTAGCCGCGGTAGTCCGCGCTGGCGACCGCGTAGGTGAAGCCGTGGGGCACGTGCACGATCAGGCTGAGCTGGCAGTTCTTGCGCGCCGCGGTGGGCGGGGCGCCGCCGCCGACCTGTGCGAGGTACTGGCTGTAGGTCACGGTGAAGGCGGTGTTGTCCTGGGACACGGCGACCTCCGCGGTGTCCTTGGGACACCCGGATCCGTTGACCGTCGCGACTTCGATGACGATGCGGTCGGGCGGCGGGTCCACGATGGTGGAGGGGGTGGTGTGCGTGGGGAGGGTGGCGGTGAGCAGCGCGCCGATCGCGCCGCTCACGAGGAATCCACCGGACATGGTTCTCCAATCCACTGCTTCGGTACCGGGCGGCGCGCAGGCGGGCATGCCTGTGTGCCGGAGGGTGGGGGGTGCGGCCGGCCAGAGCGGGGCCGGGTCGTCACAGACCGGTGTGCAGGGTGGAACGGGCAGGCCCAGGAAGGGGAATCTGGGCATGTCCCTGACAACTCCCGGTCGGTGAAGACCGGGTGCCCGAATCGTAGGAACCCGGGGCGGCCCCGACCAGGGGATGTCCGGCCAATCGCAGTCCCCGCCCCGGACCGGCCGGATCCCGACGACCGGCCGCGGGTCGAAGAGCGGAATCAGGCCGTGGTAGGACGGGCCAGTCGCTCGACGCGCGCCATGAACTCGGCGGGATGGAACGGCTTCGCCAGGCAGTCGCTCACACCGGCCTCCAGGGCGCGCACCGTGCACTCAGGATCCGCGGGCGGCAGCGCGAGGATCGGCACCCGCCCGTGATCGGGGTCCCGCCGGATCTCCTCGAACAGCGCCACCTCGTCCAGGCCCGGCCCGGTGCGCTCGCAGATCACCAGGTCGATCGGGCCGGCGCTGCCCAGCAGCGAGACGGTCTCCCGCCCGCCCCCGCCGTCGACCACGACGAACCCCCGGGCCACCAGAAGGCGCTCCAGCAGGCCCCGCAGGGTGGTCTCCTTCGCCACGAGGAGGATCCTGCTCGGGGTGTCGCCGCTCATGTCGTGCCTCTTCATCCGTGTGGGGGGGGTCCCGCAGAGCCTACGAGGCGGGGCGTGTGCACGCCCGCTCCGGGGCACCTCATCCGGTAGCGTCGATCCATGAGCACAGAGCCGCAGAGCTTCGAGATCCTGCTGGTGCCCGACCACATCCAGAACCTGCGCGGCGAGTCCGCGGCGGACCGGGCCCTGCGGTCGGCCGTGGTCGAGGCGACCGGCGAGCAGGGTGCCACGGGTTACCCCCGCTACCGCGGGCAGGGCGTGGAGGCCGACATCGACCCGAGCACGCGCACCGTCGAGGCCCTCCTCGTCGACGGCGCGGAACTCGACTACGGGCTGGTCGCCATGATCGCTCCCGAGCGGGGCCGCGGGGGCCGCTGAGCGGGCGCCCGGGGTGGGGGCGCCCGGGGTGCGCGACCGGAGGATCCGGCCGTCCTCGATGTTGGCCGGGAGCGGGCCAGCGCTGCCGCGGGCACGCGTCATAGCGTCGTCCTCGTCGGGAAGCCGCGAATCACTCGCACCGAGGAGACCGTGATGGCCAAGTCCGTTCCCCAGAGCATGAGTTCGCGTACGGCCGTGCAGAAGGCCCTGGACCGGGCGGTGAGCGGGGGAGAGGGCGGCGGGCTCCCCGGCGCCGCAGCCGAGGTCCTGGACCTCCGGGGGCGGTGGTTCGGCGCCGCGGGGGTGGCCGACACCACGACCGGCCGGGAGCGGCTGCCGGAGGAGGAGTTCCGGATCGGCAGCACCACCAAGACGTTCACGGCCGCCCTCGTACTCCAGCTGGCGGCCGAGGGCGTGCTCACGCTGGACGACACCGTCGAGCAGTGGTTACCCGGACTGCTCCGGGGCAACGGCAACGACCCGGACCGGATCACCCTGCGGCACCTGCTGAGCATGACCGGCGGCGTCTTCAACTACGCCGTGGACGAGAAGCTCGCGTCCCAGCACTACGGAGCCGCCTTCCTGGAGCACCGCTACGACCGCTACCGCCCCGAGCAACTGGTGGAGGTCGCACAGTCGCACGCCCCGGACTTCGCGCCGGGCGAGGGCTGGACCTACAGCAACACCGGCTACATCCTGGCCGGACTCGTCATCGAGAAGGCGACCGGCAGGAGCTTCGCCGACCAGGTCGAGGAGCGCATCGCCCGCCCCCTCGCGTTGGGCGGAACGTATGTGCCGGGCGACGACGAGCACGCCCTGCGCGGCCCGCACACCCGTCTGTACAGCAAGAACAACCTGCCCGATGCCGATGCCGAGATCCATGACGTGACCGAGCTGAACACCACCTTCGCCTGGGCGGCCGGCGGCATGGTCTCGACCACCCGGGACCTCAACCGGTTCTTCGGCGAGCTGCTCGGCGGCCGGCTGCTGCCGCCCGCCGAGCAGCGCGAGATGTTCGCCGTCCGCCCCACTCCCGAGGGCAAGTAAATCCCCCACACCTCCTACGGCCTCGGCATCTCCTCGATCGAGGTGGTACCGGGCGTGACGGTCTGGGGCATGGGCGGAGCCTTCCACGGCTCCTTCTGCTACACCTACGGCACCCGCGACGGCCTGCACATCGTCTCCCAGAGCATCAACGCCGACTGGAACAACCCGATCGGCGTCTTCACCGAGGTCCTCCGGGCCGAGTTCGCACCGGAGGAGTCCGCACCGGCCGACTCCGCCCGATGAGCCCATGACCCGATCATCGAACGGGCCCGGCCCGGTCCCCTTGGTACGGGGGCCGGGCCGGGCTCGTTTGCGGTCGGGGGCTCAGGTGGGCGTCAGCTCACCTGGAGGGTGACGTCGTCCACGACGAAGGAGGTCTGGAGGGACTGGTCCTCCGTGCCGCTGAACTTCAGGGTGACGCTCTGACCGGCGAACTGCGAGAGGTCGTAGGACTTCTCCGCGTAGCCGGAGTTCGCGTTCAGGTTGGACAGGGTCTCCAGCGTCTGGCCGCCCACCGAGACGGTGAAGCGGTCGTAGACGACGTTCTCGGTCTCGTCCGTGTCGATGTGGAGGAAGAAGCCGAGCCGGTACGTGGAGCAGCCCGACGGGACGGCCAGCGTCTGGGAGGCGCTGTCCGTGTGGGTGGACCCGTAACCGTTCAGCCAGGCCTTGTAGCTGCCGCCGTGCGGGGTCTGGCCGGACTGGTTGGTGATGACGCCCGCGGTCGCGCTCCACGGGGTGGCGCCGTTCTCGAAGCCGCCGTTGACCACCAGCTGGCGCGGGGTGCACGTGCCGCCGCCGGTGACGGTGAGCGTGTAGGTGGTGGTGTGGCTGACGGTGCCGGAGCCGGTGATCGTCAGGGTGTAGGTGCCGGGCGCGGTGCTCGCACCGACCTGGACGGACAGCGCCGAGGAGCTGCCGGACTGGACCGACGTCGGGCTGAGCGTCGCGGTCACCCCGGCCGGCGCGCCGGAGACGGAGAGGGCGACGGTCTGGGCGGCGCCGCTCACGGTCGAGGTGTTCACCGTGGCGGAGGCGGAACCGCCGGGGGCCGCGCTGCCCGCGGACGGGCTGACGCCGATGGAGAAGTCCTGCGCGGGCGTCTCACCGCCGACGGCCTGCTTCCAGACGGCGTAGGCGACACCGTCGGCGCTGCGGTTGAGCACCGTGGCGTTGATGTTGTTCGTCGTGTCGCAGGAGCTGTGGTAGCAGGGGTCGTAGGCGGCATTGGCGGTGCCGCCCCACTTGGCGGCCTGCGCCGAGGTCTTGCGGGCGCTCGCGCCGGCCGCGTAGCCGGACGTGGGGATGCCCGCCTGCTGGAAGGAGTAGTCGTCGCTGCGGCCCTGGCCCTCCGTGTTCTCCTCGGGCGCCAGGTTCAGCGAGGTCCAGTACGCCTTGAGCGGGGCGGCGGTGGTGGAGTTGACGTTGTTGATGAAGTAGCCGCCGTTGGTGGAGCCGACCATGTCGAAGTTGTAGTAGCCCTTGATGGCGCTGCGCTGCGCGCTGGTCAGCTGGTTGACGTAGAAACGGGAGCCGTTGAGGCCCTGCTCCTCGTCGGTCCACCAGGCGAAGCGCACGTGCTTGGTCATCGTCGGGTTCTTCTGGGCGAGGACGAGGGCGTTCTCCAGCAGGGTCGCGGAGCCCGAGCCGTTGTCGTTGATGCCGGGGCCGGCCGAGACGCCGTCGAGGTGGGCGCCGAACATCACGGTCTGGTCGGCGGGACCGCCCGGCCAGTCGGCGATCAGGTTGTTCGACGGGTAGGTGCAGGAGGAGCAGTTCTGCTCGGTGACGGTGTAACCGGCCGCCTGCAGCTTGCCCTTCACATAGGCCAGCGACTGCGTGTAGCCGGCGCTGCCCGCACGGCGGTGGCCGCCGTTCTGGCTCGCGATGGTGCCGAACTGGGCCAGGTGCGCCTGCACGTTGGCGACGTCGATGTCCGGCGGGTCGTTGCCGGGCTGGGTTCCGCCGACGTTCAGTGCGTAGTCGACCGTGTGGGAGAGGGTCGTGCCCTGGCCCTTGACGACGACGGTGGACGCGCCGGGCGCCGCGTTGGCGGTGGCGGTCAGGGTCAGCACCGAGGACTGGCCGGACTGCACGGTGGCCGGGTTGAAGGAGGCGCTCACACCGGCCGGCAGACCGGACGCGGTCAGCGTCACCGACTGGGCGTTACCGGTGGTGACCGCGGTACCGACCGTGGTGGTGACCGAACCGCCCTGCTGGACGGTGCCCGACGACGGGTTCAGCGACATCGAGAAGTCGTTGTTCTGACCGCTCGGGGTGCAGGTCGGGTCGGCGGACTGGGCGGGCACGCTGATGCCGTCCCAGGCGGCCTTGGTCTTGTTGAAGAGGTCGCAGGTGGCGTCCAGTGACTTGGCGGAACTCAGCGTCGCCGTACGGTACTTCTTGTAGGACATGCTGCTGGTCTTGAGCAGCATGCCGCCGTAGAAGATCTTGCCGGCGTTCTGTACGCCCACACCGGTCAGCGTGCTCCCGTTGCAGGTGCTGCTGTTGGGCTTCCCGCCGCCCGGGCTGGTGCCCTCGGCCAGCAGGTAGAACCAGTGGTTCAGCGGCCCGGCCGCCGCGTGCACCTCGGTGCCGGGTATCGCGGAGCTGTAGCAGGCCGGGTCGTTGTTCACGGCCGGCGGGTTGTACATGTTGCGGATCGGCCCCCGGCCCTGGAGGTTGATGACCTCGCCGACCGTGTAGTCCGGAGTGTCGTACGGGGCCGGCTCGTTGGCGAAGGCCTCGGTCAGAGCCCCGAAGATGTCACCGGTGGCCTCGCCGAGCCCCGACTCCTGGCCGCTGGTGCCGCCCGGTGTGTTGGAGTCGATGGCGTGCCCGTACTCGTGGGCCACCACGTCGATGCCGGCGATCCACTCGTTGGCGCTGTTGCGCCCGATGGTGACCGAGCTGCCGTCCCAGTAGGCGTTGAGATCGCTCAGGCCCACCTTGGCCGGGAAGCTGCGCCCGTTGCCGCTGACACCGTTGCGGCCCAGCCACTGCGAGAGCATGTCCCACTGCTTCTGCGCGGCGAACATCAGGTCCACGCAGCCGGTCTCCTTGCTCGTGGGGTTGCCGGTGCCCCAGGAGTCGGAGGACTTCGTGAAGACCGTGCCCGTGCTGTAGTCCGCACAGCTCAGGCCGGTCCGGTTCGGGTCGCGCAGCGTGTACGTGGAGCCCGAGTTGGTGGTGTCGATGCTGACGGGACCCGGCCCGTTCCACTTGCTGTTGCCGGTGCCCGCGACCACCTCGTCGTAGCTGTCGACGAAGGCGCCGGTCCGCGCGTCCACGAAGACGTGCAGCCTGCTGGGCGCGGTCTTCGTACGGCCGCTCAGCACGGTCTCCCACGCCAGTACCGGCTTGTCGTCCTTGAGGCGGACGACGAGCCGGCTGCTCTCGACCTTGTCGACCGAGACCAGCCTGGCCCGCGAGGTGGACTCGGCGTCCTTCGCGGAGACCGACGCCCTGGTGGACACGTCGATGCGCACGGAGGAGGCGGACTGGAGCGCACGCACCTTGCCGCTGCCGTCCGCGAGGACGACCGCGTCGCCGCCGACGACCGGCAGGCCGCGGTAGCTGCGCTCGTACGAGACGGAATACAGGTCCTTCACCCAGGGGGTGACGAGGCGTCGTTCGTACTGTTCCTGGGCGGAGTTGACCAGGGAGTCGAGACCGCTGTCGACGGCCCGGTCGGCGGCCGCGACCGCGCGTGCGGCCGGTGTGTCCTTCTGGGACGGGGAGGGCTGCGCCTGCTGCGCCGCCGATGCCGTCCCGGCGAGGGCGCCGGCGAGGCTCGCGGTCAGCGCCATCGCTGCCACGGCCGCCGTCCATCTGCTGGGATGCAACGTCCACTCCGATCGTGGGGGGTGGGGGGTGGGGATGAGTGCTCGTTCGCGGCCGAGTATGAGCGTGAACATGACGAGATTGGGACATCCCGGCAGGCATAAGGTCCGCGTTATGGTGCCGCGGCGGCCCGACTCGTACGCTGCCCGGATGCAGCTGGAGTTGAGGCATCTGCAAGCCGTCTGCCGGATTGCGGAGGCGGGCAGCCTGGGGGGTGCGGCGCGGCGGCTCGGGGTGTCCCAGCCCGCACTCTCCGCCCAGCTGCGCCGCATCGAACGGGTCACCGGGGGCGAGCTGTTCTTCCGCGGCCGCAGCGGCGTGGAACCCACGGCGCTCGGCCAGTTCGTGCTGGCCAAGGCCCGTCGCGTGCTCAGCGAGATGGACGCGCTGGGCGCGGAGGCGCGCGCCATAGCGGCCGGCAGTCCGCTGCGGCTGGGCTGCATCATGCTCGTGCTGCTCGACGGCCTCCTCGCCCAGACCGACCTGTCCATGTCGGGCCGGGAGATCGCCGTCGACCTGGAGGACTCCGTCACCGTGCTGGCGCGGATGCTCGGCGCCGGGCGCTACGACGCCATCGTGTACGGGGAGGTCAACGACCACGAGGTCCCGCTGCCGGAAGGAACGCTGGCCCGGACCCTGATCCCCAAGGAACCGTTCTGCATCCGGCTGTCCGCGCGGCACCCCCTCGCGGACCTGGACCGGATAGAACTGGCCGACCTGGCCGGGGAGTCGTGGATGACCCTGGTCGAGGACGACGACGGCGGCCCCGAGGCCCTCGTCACCGCCTGCGCGAAGGCCGGATTCAGCCCCTCACTGCGCTACCGGATCACCGACCGCAAGATGCAGCACGACCTGATCGCAGCGGGCCGCGCGGTCGCGCTCACCCAGCCGACGGCCCCGCCGGGGGAGGGGACGGTGATGCGCCCGCTCGTCGGCACCCCCATCATGGGCCGCATCCGGCTCGCCTGGAGCCGTGCGGCGCTCTCCGCCGGGCAGGCGGAACTGCTGTACCGGGCCGCGGCCCGCGCCTACCTGGCCAACGTGGACAACAACCCCTTCCACAAGGAGTGGTGGGACGCCCACCCGGAGGTGCACCCGGCCCTGGACTGACCGGTGGCACGTCCCGGGCCCGGACGACCGGCAACTGCCGCGACGCCCCGTCAGAAGCGGGGCAGCGCGTCGGCCACGGCCGTCTGGGAGGGGTCGATGGCGGTCCGGCCGTCCTCGATGTCCCACAGCGTGTTCTGCAGCAGCCGGGCCAAGGTCCAGCCGGCCGCGCGTCGGCGGTCCAGCCCGAGCGCCTCGGTCAGCAGGTCGAAGCGGCGCCGCACGATGCGGGGAGCATCGCCGGTGGCGTGCAGTTCCTCCCAGCCGGTGTCCAGCGCCGGCCACAGGTCGAAGCCCGGGTCGCCGATCAGGGGTTCGGGGTCGATGGCGAGCCACGGCTCGCGCTCGGCGGCGAGCACGTTGCCGTAGTGCAGGTCCCAGTGCAGCATCCGGTCGCCGGGATCGCCGACCAGCTCGGTGACCGCCGAGGCCCAGCCGTGCAGCCGCCGACGGTCCACGGGGTCCGGCAGAGCGGCGCCGGCCGCCGGCACGGACGCCAGCATGTCCCGGGCGATGTCACCGAGGTTGCGCAGGCCCTCGGGCGCCGGGACGGAGTGCAGCCGGGCCATGAGCCCGGCCAGGATGCGCATGGCCAGGTCGTCGTCCTCGACGCAGGCCAGGGTGCGTGCGCCGTCCAGGCGCTCCAGCAGCACGGCGCCGCTCTCCGGGTCGTGGTCGAGGAGCCGCACGATGCCGTCGCCGTTCCATGCCCGCAGCCCGATCAGCGCGGCGGTCGTCTCCTCGCGGGGCATCTGGAGTTTGAGCGCGGCGCAGCTGCCGTCCGTGCGCCGCACCGGCACCACCAGCGAGGCCTCACCGGAGCCGATGCCGCCGTCGCGCTCCAGTTCCCACCGGCCGAGCAGCTCCGCCACCAGGGCGGGCAGCCGGGCGATCCAGGCCCGTTCTGCTTCGCCGCCGTTCCTCGTGTACGACGCGACCAGGGAGGCAGGGACGCGGACGCCCTGCGGCGAACTCATGAGGAGCCTTCGGGAGTGCGGGTCATCCCGTCGAGGGTAGCGGCGCGCCGCGGGAGGCGACGCGGCCGTGGATCAGCCGCGGCGGTGGGCCGTCAGCAGCAGGTACTCCCACTCCATGACCCCGTCCACGGTGTGCTCGGCGGCGAGGGCGTCGAGCGCCGCGTCCAGCTCGGCGACCAGGTCCGGATCGGCGGCGACGGCGCGGTAGACGGCGACGGTGGGCCCGTAGCAGGCCTTGAAGAACTCCCGGAAGTCCGTGGGTCCCGTGAAGCGGTCCACGCGGACCGTCCGGCGGCGGGTCTCCACATCGGTCACCGCGTCACCGAGCAGCTCGTGCACGTGTTCCTCGTCCCCCCAGAGCGGGGGCGGCTGGGCGCCGGGGGGCGGCGCGGGAGCGTACGGCTTCATGGTGGCGAACATCTGGCCCACGAAACCCTGCGGGGTCCAGCTGATCAGCCCCACCGTGCCGCCCGAACGGCAGACGCGCAGCATCTCCTCGGCGGCAGCCCGGTGGTGCGGGGCGAACATGATGCCGACGCAGGACATCACCACGTCGAACTCGCCGTCCGCGAAGGGCAGGTGCTCGGCGTCCGCCTCCCGCCACTCCAGGCGGGCGTCGCGTACGGCGGCCAGGTTCCGGCCGATCTCCAGCAGTTCGGGGGTGAGGTCGGACGCGATGACGTCGGCCCCGGCCAGGGCGGCCGGAATGGCGGCGTTGCCCGAACCCGCCGCGATGTCGAGCACCCGGTCACCGCGCCGGACGCCGCACTCCTCCACGAGCACGGCACCGAGGTCCGGAATGACGTGCGAGGCCACCGACTGGTAGTCGCCCAGCGCCCACATCGCGCGGTGCCGGGCCTTCAGGGTGCGGTCCGCCTGGGCCGCGTCGCTCGCCTCGGTCATGACAGCCGTCCTCCAGGGCTCGGGGCAACCCCTTCTCCGAGCATAGGGACGATTCGTGGTCCCGGCCCCTCGGAGGGGTCAGTCGCGGGGCGCGGGGCCGCCGAAGTCGCGCGCGAAGCCCTCGCGGAAGCCGGGCCGCTCCAGGGCCCGCTCGAAAGCCAGTGCGGCGCGTGCGCGTGCGGCCTCGTTCTCCTGGGTGGTGGCGAGTTCGGCGAGGTACGCGCGCAGGCTCAGGCCGCGGTCCGCGGCGAGCACGGCGAGACGGTCGTGCACATCGGTGTCGACCTCGACGGTGGTGGTGTCGGCCATGCTCCGAGTATGGCCGCCCGCCGGCCGGGCGGGGGCCCGTTCGGGAGCCGGGCCGGGAGAAGGGCCGTCACTTCTTCCCCATCAGGGAGTTCTCGGGCGCCAGGACCTGCGCGATGCGCCCGGCGATGGTCTGTGCGGTGTTGTCGCCGGGAGCCTTGGGCCCGACGGTGGTGGAGACCGCGATGGCCAGGCGCTCGCTCGGGAGGTAGGCCTGGATGGCCGCGTACCCCGCGAACGACGGGTTCGACTGGATCCAGCCGTTCTGGACGATCACGCCGTAGCCGAAGTGCAGGGCCGGAAGCTGCCGGAAGCAGTCCCTGGCCGGGCAGCCGGGGGTGTTGCCGCCGAGGCCCACGGTGCCCGGGTCGAGCTGGACCTTGTAGCTCTGCGGGGAGAGGAGCTCGCCGCTGCCCACGGCCTCGGCCGAGCGCGCCAGGTCGCAGATGTGGGTGGTGAGGACCGCGCCGGGGGCGGTGGTCCAGGAGGGGTTCCAGAAGGTGGACTCCTCGTATTTGCCGCGCTCCGCGTCGAAGGAGTGCAGGACGGGCGCCTCGATCTGGGGCGTGAAGCTGTTGACCGTGTTGTCCAGCCCGGCGGGCCCCGTGATCTGCTGCTCGATCACCTTGGCCAGCGGCATGCCGGCGATCTTCTCCAGGGCCTGCCCGAGGAGTACGAAGTTCGCGTGCGAGTAGCTCCAGCTCGACCCCGGCTCGTACCAGAGGGGGTGGGCGGCGGAGATGCCCACCAGCTCGTCGGGCGTCCACTGGCGGAACGGGTCGGCGTACAGGGCGGCGAGGAACTTCGGATCCGGTACGTAGTCGCGCAGGCCCGACGTGGAGGCGCCGAGCATGCGCAGGGTGATCTTGTCGGCGTGCGGGGCGTCGGGAAGCCAGCGCGAGATCGGGTCGTCGAGGGCGGCCTTGCCGTCCTCGACCAGTTGCAGCGCGGCGATGCCCATGTAGACGATGGCGACCGAACCGGCCCGGAAGTGCATGTCCGCCGTGGCCGGGACCCCCGTCATCGACTCGCCGAGCGCGCCCGTGACGACCTCCTGCCCGTCGCGCGTGACCCGCAGCACGACGGCGTTCAGGTCCAGCTCCTTCTGCGCCGCCCGGGCGATGTCCATGATCTGCTTCGCCTCGCCGCCCGAGGGCGCGGGGGAGGCAGTGCACGATGCGGGCGCGGACCCTGCACTGGTTCCTGCACTGGTTCCTGCACTGGTCCCCGGGTCGGTCGCCGCCCAGGCGCCGCCCGCCGGCAGGACCGCGGCGAGCAGCGCGGTGGTGCAGAGCAGCGCCGTCCGGGCGCGGCCCGGGTGCGGGGTCCTGACTGCGGTCATGGCGATCTCCTGCCGCGAAGAGCCCCTCGGGACAAGGCCCACTCTTCGATGGAACGCCCGGCGGGCGCTACGGGCCAGCCGGACCCGCCCGGAGCCGCTCGGGCTCGCCGGTCTAGCCGGCCCAGCGGCCCGTCAGGAAGGTGATCGCGACGACCGCGGAAAGCGGACCCACGACGTACAGGTAGGCGGTCTGGATCCGGGGGCGCCGCAGGCTCCAGGAGGCCAGGGCGATCCACAGCGGCCACCACAGCAGGGTGGAGCGGGGCACGGAGGTGTACCAGTAGGAGGTGCCCAGGGCCCACAGGGTGAGGGCGATGTACAGGGCCTCGGGCCAGCGGCGGCCCCGTACCAGCAGGACCAGCAGTACGACGCCGACCACCATGGCCAGGAGTTCGGCCTGCCACATGAACGCGTACCCGGTGGCCTGGGTGTGGTGGAAGCCGGCCTCCCAGGTGTTGGCCCATGCCTCCCACGGCGCGTGGAAGTCCCGGTACCAGCCACGTTCCTGCGCGTGCTTCCAGGCCATCCAGTCCCCGGTCCGCGTGTGGAGGAACCAGCTGTAGAGGAGCGGCGCGAGGGCGGGCAGGAACAGCCACGGGGCCGCCCGCCAGGCGCGGCGGGTGCGGGCGGTCAGGACGAAGTGCAGGACGAGGGCGGCCGCGAGGAACAGACCGGTGATGCGGACCGAGCAGGCCAGGCAGGCCAGTACCGCGGCCGCCGGCCAGTTCCGGCGCTGCGCCGCCAGCCAGGCGGGCAGCGCCAGGGCGAGGAAGAGCGCCTCGGTGTAGCCCGCGGCGAGGAACACGGCGCACGGCGAGAGCAGCAGGAACGCCACCGCGCGGCGGCCCGCGTCGAGGTCGGGCAGGTGGTGGCGGGCGATGCGGGCGAGGGCCAGCACGGCGACGCCGCCCGCGAGGAAGGAGATCAGCGCTCCGGCCGCGGCCCAGTCGGGGACCACGGTGTGGACGGCGCGCAGGGCGAGGGGGAAGCCGGGCAGAAAGGCCTCCCGGTTGTCCCAGCCCGCCGTCCATGGTCCGGCCCCGTAGGGGAAGTACCCGTCCTGGGCTATGTGCAGGTAGTGCCACCAGTCCCATTGCTGCCAGGCCGCGAGCGGTGAGGCGGCCCGGCGGGTCTCGCTGTTGCTCGGGAACAGCCACCCCACGGCGCCTGCGGTGGCCCAGATGCCGACGCGGGTCAGCAGGTAGAGCCACAGCACCTCGCGGTCGCCCGGGTCCAGCCGCGGGAACGCCGCGCGGGTGCGGCCGGGGCGGCTGACGGTGTCGTGCACGGCCGGCCGGCCGGTGGACGCGTCGGGCAGCTCGGCCGGCTGGGCCGGCTCGGCCGGCCGACTGGGTGTGGAAACGGGCATATCGGGATCTCCTGGCCGTCTGAGGGCGTGCGGAGCCGCCGGCTGTGGTTCGAGCCGGTGTCCGCGGGCGGTGTGCTGAGGGGAGAGACGAAGAAGGGGAGGGAGAGGGGGAGGGGAGGGCGCGGCGCTAGCGGGGCGGAGTGGGGGACATGCTCGGCTCCACGCTTCCGGTGGGCTGGAACGGCGGCGTGGTGCTGCGCGGCGGGGTCATGCTGCTGCTCGGCGGCGTCGTGGCGGTGCTCGCCGTCGTCGTGGTGCTGCTCGGCGGTGCCACGGTGTTCTGCGGCGGCGGCGCGGACGTGGGCGACGGGGCCACGGGAGGGGGTGTGGTCGCCGGCAGGGTCGGGCCCGCGTCCCCCGGGAGGAACGTGGACAGGGCCGCACCGGATCCGGCGAGGACGAACAGGCAGGCGGCAGCGATTCCGACGATCCGGCGCCGCCGGTGCCGTTCGCCGCGCCGCTCGATGATGGAGACGGGCGGGCTCATGGCGGCGGACTGTCCGGCGGAGGCGGCTTCCTGGAACAGGGACCGCAGCGGGTCGTGGCGGTCAGGCATCGGGAGCCTCCTCAATGCGCGGGTCCTGCAGATGACGGGAGAGCGTGACCCGGCCCCGGGAGAGGTGGGTCTTGACCGTGCTCGCGGACAGCGAGGTCTCGGCGGCGATCTGCTCGACGCTCAGATCGCACACGTAGTGCAGCGCCATGGTCCGGCGCTGCTTCAGGGGGAGTTGCCGCAGCGCCTCGACGAGCGCCACCGCCTCCGGACCCGGGCCCTCCACGTGGCCGGCGGGGGCCGTGCGCTGCCAGGCGTCGGCGGTGCGCCGCCGCCCGCGCCAGCGGCTCACGGCGAGCCGCCACGCGACGGTGCGGATCCATGCCTCGGGCCGGCCGTCGCGGTCCAGCTGCCGCCGACGGCCCCATCCGCGGACGAAGGCCTCCTGCACCACGTCCTGCGCCTCGTGGTGGTCACCGAGCATCACGTAGAGCTGTCCTGTGAGCCGTCCCGCCGCTTGCGCGTAGAACTCCTCGAACTCCTCGATGGTCAAAAATCGCTCCCGAATCCATGTGTCCCTCTCACCGGGCATACGCCCGCCGCACCGCATCCGGTCGACACCGGACGACGATTCGTTGTGTGAGTGCCGTCACACGGCAACGGAGGTACTCATCGTGGCGGCGGATCCGGCGAGGGACGGCGGCGGCGCCACCGCCCATCGGGTGGTGCGGATCCGGGCCGGGAGTCGGCTCCGCACCGGACGGTTGCGTCGCGTCCGGCGGGTGCGCGGGGGTCGCGGGGGGTCCGGAACGCCGAAAAAGGGGCCCGCACAGCAGAAGGGCCCGGATCCATGAGGATCCGGGCCCTTCCGAGCAGTAGCGGGGACAGGATTTGAACCTGCGACCTCTGGGTTATGAGCCCAGCGAGCTACCGAGCTGCTCCACCCCGCGTCGGTAGACCTCACAGTACGGCATCGCGGGGGCGGTACTCGACGCATTTACCGGGGGCCGCGCCCGGAGTGTGGGCGAAAGGGCTGAATCTCGCCGCCACGGCGAGATCATTCCCCCTGGTGACAGTGCGTGCAGGCGTGTACCTTCACGGGTAGCTGTCGTGGTTCCAAGTGCCTTGCCCGTGCCCTTTGGTGTGGGCAGTTTTGCTGTGTTGTGCCGTAGGACCAGGGCGATCACCTCCGTCTTCCACGCCGTGTGGAAGACGTACGTCAACGGGAAGGCATGAACATGGCTACGGGAACTGTGAAGTGGTTCAACTCGGAGAAGGGCTTCGGCTTCATCGCCCAGGACGGCGGCGGCCCGGACGTCTTCGCCCACTACTCGGCGATCAACGCGTCGGGCTACCGTGAGCTCCAGGAGGGTCAGGCCGTGACCTTCGACATCACGCAGGGCCAGAAGGGCCCGCAGGCGGAGAACATCACCCCCGCCTGATTCCCGGACGACAGCCCGGCCTGACCGCCGGGCTCCGGAGAACCGTTTCCCTGCCCCGTCCTCGCACGGGCCGCGGAAATGCTCAGGGCCGCGTGGCCACGCCGCGCGGCCCTGAGCCGTTCTCCGCCCGTTTCCTCACCCTGCCGCGGGGGTCTTGACGCGCTGCTGTCCCCATACCCGGATCGCGGCCCCGACCGCGGCGAGGACGACCGTCGCGATCCCGGACGCCGCCAGCACCTGCCGCGGGCCGAGGAGGGCGATCAGCGGGCCGCCGAGAGCGGTGCCCACCGGTCCGGCGGTGAGGAGGGCGGCGCTGCGCGCGGCGAGGACGGTGGTCAGCCAGGCGGCCGGGGTGCGTTCCTGGAAGAGCGTGTAGGACAGCGCGGTGAAGGGGCCGTAGATCAGGCCGCCGAGCGTGAAGCAGGCCAGGGTGACGGGCGCCGACGCGCCGAGGCCGAAGGGCACCAGGGCCAGCCCCCAGCCGGCGACGATCACCAGGGTCACCGGCCAGAGCGGGAACCGCCGCAGGGCCCCGGCGGCCAGCCCGCCCAGCACGGCGCCCGCACCGAACAGCGCCCAGTACAGCCCGAGCAGGCCCGCGCCCGCGTGCAGGTCATCGGTGACGTGCAACGGGAGCGCGACCTCCGCCGGTCCGTAGAGGAAGTTGAAGAACCAGGTCAGGGCGAGGACCCCGAGGAGCTCGGGCTGTCTGCGCAACAGCCGCAGACCGGCGGCGGAACGATCCGCCCCGACCGGCCCGGCCGCACCCTCCCCGTCCCCGCCTTGCTCCCCGTCCTTTCCCGACGGCGCGTCCCGCAGCCGCCCGACCTGGGCGGCGAGCACGGCGAACGACAGGGCGTCGAGGCCGATCAGCCAGGCGGGACTGATCACCGCCGCCAGGAACCCGGCGAGGGCGGGGCCGATGACGATGGAGGCCGAGACGCTCGAGCTGACCAGCGCGTTGGCGGCCAGCCGCTGCTCGGGGGGAAGGAGCTGGGCGAGCAGCGAGTACTTCCCCGCGTTTCCCCAGGCGTGCAGGACGGACGAACCCGCCAGCAGAGCCACGTACAGCACCGGGTGCAGCACCCCCGCCGCCCAGGCCAGCGGCACACAGCCCAGGAGCACCGCGCGGATCCGGCTGTCGGCCACCAGCAGCCGGCCGGGAGGGAGCCGGCGCAGCCAGCGCCCGAAGAGCAGGGCGCCGGCCGCGCCGGGAAGCGCGTACGCGGCGAGCGCGGCCCCCAGGAGCATCCCGGACCCGCCCGGGGGCGCGATCTCGATGGCCAGCCACGCCACCGCGACCACGCTCATCCCGTCGCCGAGATCGGAGGCCGCCAGCGCCGGCAGCAGCCGGCGGATGTCGGGATGGGCGAACAGCGGCCGATAGGCCTGGGGCAGGAGGCGAGTTGTCCGAGCGGGAGTCACCGGGTCAGACTCATGGTTCAAGCGCACTTGAGGTCAAGGGGGAGTGACGGGTGCGACAGCTGGGAATCGGTGAACTCGCGCGGCAGGTCGGGATGAGGCCCTCGGCGCTGCGCTATTACGAGAGCGTCGGCCTGCTGCCCGCCGCCGAACGGACCGCGGGCCGGCGGGTCTACCCGGCCGGCATCGTGCGACGGATCGCGCTGATCAAGATGGCCCAGCGGGCCGGATTCACCCTCGCCGAGATCCGCGACCTGCTCGACGCGGACGCCGAGCGCGGCGCCACCCGGCAGTGGCGGGCCCTCGCCGAGAGCAAGCTCCCCGAACTGGACCGGTTCATCCGGCAGACGCAGATGCTGCGCGACGCCGTCGCCGACTGCCTGGCCTGCGGCTGCATGAACTTCGAGAAGTGCGAGCTGCTTTCCGCCGACGGTCCCGGCTCCTGACCGGCGGGGCCGGCCGGCCGCGCTCAAGGCTCGGCGCAACGTCCCGCTCAGCGCCCCGGTCAGGGCCTCAACGCTCCGCTCAAGGCTCAGCTCAACGCCCCGTGCGGCGCTCCCGTTCGGCCAGCCCGGCCTCGTACGCGGCGATCGCCGCCTCCACCCGGTTGCGTACGCCGAGCTTGCCCAGGATCGCGCTCACGTGGGCCTTCACCGTGCCCTCGACCAGGTGCAGGCGAGCGGCGATCTCGGCGTTGGACAGACCGGCGCCGAGCAGTGCCAGGACGTCGTTCTCCCGTTCCGTCAGCCCCTCCAGAGCGTTGCGCGCGGGCACACCGCCCGCCATCCGCCCGCTGCGCAGTCCGGCGACGACCCGGGCGGCGACCTTCGGCGAGAGGTACGCGCCGCCCGCGGCCACCGCGTGCACACCCGCGAGCAGTTCCCGGGGATCGTCCGCCTTGAGCAGGAACCCGCTGGCCCCCTCACGCAGGGCACGGGCGATGAACTCGTCCTCGCCGAAGGTGGTCAGCATGATCACCGCAGTGCCGGGCAGCTCCCGGTGGATCCGTGCGGCCGCCGCGATCCCGTCGAGCCGGGGCATCTGGATGTCGAGCAGGGCCACGGCGGGCCGGAGCCTGCGCACGGCGTCGACGGCCTCGGCCCCGTCGGCTGCCTCGGCGACGACCTCGATGCCCGGATCCCGCGCCAGGATGGCGCGTACACCGGCCCGGACCATCGCCTCGTCGTCTGCCAGCAGCACCTGAACCACCGGCGCAGTCTAACGGCGCGCTCCGGTCGGGCCGTTCGTCGGGGACCCCCGACGAAAGTAGGGGATCCGATCGCCGACCTGCGAGCGATGCGTGCCGGCCCGGCCGGTTCCTACGGTCGTCACAGCACCGACGACACCGGAGGGACACCCGTGATCACCCTGCGAGGCCTGACCAAACGCCACGGCGACACCGTCGCCGTGGACGGACTGACCCTGGACATCGAGGAGGGACAGGTGACCGGCTTCCTGGGCCCCAACGGCGCCGGGAAATCGACCACGATGCGGATGATCCTCGGCCTGGACCGGCCCACCGCCGGCCGGGCGCTCATCGACGGGAAGCCGTACGCCTCGATGCGCCACCCGATCCGCGAGGTCGGATCCCTCCTCGACGCGAAGGCCCTGCACCCGGGCCGCCCGGCGCGCAGCCACCTGGTCGCACAGGCCCGCAGCAACGGCATCCCCGTGCGCAGGGTCGACGAGGTCCTGGAGACGGTGGGGCTGGCCAAGGTGGCACGCCGAAGGGCCGGGGCGTTCTCGCTGGGCATGTACCAGCGGCTCGGCATCGCGGGCGCCCTCCTTGGGGATCCGAAGGTGCTGATCCTCGACGAGCCGGTCAACGGCCTCGACCCGGACGGCGTGCGCTGGGTGCGCGAGCTCGTCCGGGCCCAGGCCGCCCAGGGCCGTACGGTCTTCCTCTCCAGCCACCTGATGAGCGAGATGCAGCTGACCGCCGACCGGCTCGTCGTCATCGGCAGGGGCCGGCTGCTGGCCGACACCCCCATGGCGGAGCTGCTCGCCGCGAGCGCCTCGGCCTCGGTACGGGTGCGCACCGCCGACCCCGCCGACCTGCGAAGCCTCGCCGACCGGCTGTGCGCCCACGACGGGGTGTCCGTCGAGCCGGCCCGGTCGCCCGGCGGCGGCGAGCAGAACGAGATCGTGGTCAGGGGCAGGACCGCCGGGGAGATCGGCGACCTCGCCCACCGCCTCGGCATCCGCCTCCACCAACTGCACGGCGTCTCGGCCTCGCTGGAACAGGCCTACATGGAACTGACCGAACACAGCGTCGAGTACGCGACCCGGACGGCGAAGGCGTGACCGAGATGACCATCGACAGCCGCACCCACTCCGAGACCCTGACCGGCCCGGACGGCGCAGCCGCCGCTCCGGCTCCCGCGGGCGGCGGCTTCGCCGGCGCGGTCGGCGCCGAGTGGACCAAACTGTGGTCCATCCGCACGCCGTACGCCTGCCTGCTCGTCGGCGTCCTCCTGACGGCGGTCTTCACCTTCTACTACGGCTCGATCGCCCGGATCAACGACAAACCCGTCCAGCCGCTCGGCAACGCCCCGGTCTCCTCCGTCATCCTCGGCCAGTTCGTCGTCGTCGTACTCGCGATGACCGTGGTCACCAGTGAGTACGCGACCGGCAGTGTCCGCACCTCGCTCCAGTGGGTGCCGGTCAGGCACCGCCTGCACCTGGCCAAGGCGGTCGTGGCCGCAGCGGTGTCCTTCGCCGCCGGAGTCCTGTTCGCCGTCCTCGGCATGGCCGTCGCCCGGGCCCCCTTCCGCGGCCACGCGACCTTCGAGCCCGCCAAGGCGCTCTCCCAGACCCTGGCGATGGGCCTGTACTGCGCCCTGATCGCGGTGCTCACCGTGGGGGTGGCCTTCGCCGTGCGGACCGCGGTGGGCACCTTGTCGGCGGTCTTCGGCCTGAGCTCCGCCCTCCCGACCATCTGTACCGGACTGGGCGGCCCCGTCCTCCTGGCCGTGAACGACCTCCTCCCGCAGACCGCGGGCGGTCACTTCATGCTGGCCGACGGCGACGCCCCCTACCCGCCCGCGGCCGCGCTCCTGATCGTGCTGGCCTGGGTGGCCGCCGCCCATCTGACGGGCCGGTTCGTCCTGCGGCGACGCGACGGGTGACAGGCTTGCCCCCCGGTCAGGCGACGCGGCCGGTGACACGGCCCGTGCCCTGACGGCGGCACGGAGGGACCGGACCGGAGCGGGTGGGATGTACGAGGAGGGGGAAGCGCGGGTGGGCGTGAGGATGCGGGGTGCCCGGTGGACGGCCGCGGGCCGGGGGCCGGCCGTGCGTGACGCGGCGCTGTGGGCGGCGATGGCCGGCGCCGGGGTCTACGCCCACCGCGAGGAGGCACAGCCCTCCCCGGTCCTCGGTCTGGTGCTGCCCCTCCTGGTCCTGGCGGTGGCGGTGCCCGTCGGCCGGACCAGGCCCGCGGCGGCCGTGTTCCTCGCCAACCTGGTGGTCGCCTCGGGCCTGGCCCACCCGGCCGCTACGGCGAGCCCCTACCTGCTGGCCCTGGCCGTACTGGCCTACCTCCTCGGCCTCCGGGCGGATCGTGCGGGACCGGCGCTGGTGCTGTTCGGGGCCTGCGCCGCCCTCGACCTCGCGCTGTGCGCCGTCCTCGGCGTCGGCGCCGTCCACTGGTTCTACGCGCTGTCGTTGATCCCCGCGGCCCTCCTCCTGCCCTGGCTGGCCGGTCGCTACCGGCAGGCCAGGCTGGCCCTGGTGCACGAGGGCTGGGAGCGGGCGCGCAGCCTCGAGGAGCGGCAGCGGTCCGTGGCCGAGCAGGCCCGCCTGCGGGAACGGACCCGGATCGCCTCCGACATGCACGACTCGCTGGGCCACGAACTGAGCCTCATCGCCCTGCGCGCCGGCGCCCTGGAACTCTCGCCCACACTGACCGGGCAGGACCGGGCGGACCTCGCCGTACTGCGCGCGGCCGTCTCCGACGCCGTCGGCCACCTCAGGGACACCATCGGAGTCCTGCGCGAGGACACCGAGGGGGAGGAGCCGACGGCCCCGGCCGTGGAGCCGGTGGAGGAACTCGTCGCCCGGACACGGGAGTCCGGGGTCACCGTGCACCTGCGACGGGAGGGACCGGCCCGGGCCCTGCCGCCGCTGGTCGACCGCGGCGCGTACCGCGTGGTCCAGGAGTCCCTGACCAACGCGATCAAGCACGCGCCCGGCAGTACGGTCGACGTCGGCATCGTCCGACGGGCGGACCGGACCGAGATACGGGTGACCAACTCCGCGCCGCCCAGCGGCTCACCGCCCGCGGGCCCGCCGCCGCCCGCCGCGGGGCGGGCCCCCGGGCACCGCGGGCTCACCGGCCTGCGCGAGCGGGTCCTGCTCATCGGCGGAACGCTGCACGCCGCACCCCGCGAAGGCGGCTTCGAGGTCCTCACCCTGCCCGACCAGGTGAACCCGGAGCGCGCGAGAGCCACCGGAGAGCCCCGGGAGGAGAGCGGTTCGCCGGCGTCGCGGCGGCTCGCCGTCGCCCGGAGCGGCGCCCGGCGCCGGTTCGTCGCCGCGTTCGCCGCCCCGGGCGGGTTCGGCCTCGTGGCCCTCGTCTCCTGCGCCTACCTGGCCCACCAGCTGACCGGCTGTGTCCTGCGCCCCGCGGACTTCGCGGCGGCCCGGGTCGGCCAGGACCGGGCAGAGGTGGCCCGGCTCCTTCCGGAACAGCAGTTCCGCTATGTACCGGACGCCGTCCGCGCGCTGCCCGTACCCGCCGGAACCGTGTGCGCGTACTACCGGTCGAACGGCAACCTCCTCGACCGGGTCGACGTCTACCGGCTCTGCTACGCGGGCTCCCGCCTGGCGGCCAAGGACGTGCTGCCGGGCTGAGCGGGCGGGAGCTCCGGCGGATGAGGCATGATCGGGGGATGTCTGATCGCATCATCGCCGCCTGTGACGGAGCGGCCAAAGGTAATCCCGGGCCGGCCGGCTGGGGTTGGGTCATCGCCGACGCCCAGGGACGCCCCGAGCGCTGGGAGGCCGGTCCGCTGGGGCGCGCGACCAACAACATCGGGGAGCTGACCGCCCTTCAGCGGCTGCTGGAGGCGGTGGATCCGGGGACGCCCGTCGAGGTGCGGATGGACTCCCAGTACGCGATGAAGGCCGTCACCCAGTGGTTGCCGGGCTGGAAGCGCAACGGGTGGAAGACGGCCTCCGGGCAGCCGGTCGCCAACCGGGAACTCGTCGAGGCGATCGACCGGCTGCTCGCCGGCCGTGATGTCACCTTCCAGTACGTTCCCGCGCACCGCGAGGACGGCGACCACCTGAACGCGATCGCCGACCAGGCCGCCAGCGACGCGGCCGTCAGCCAGGCCGCCGCGGGTACCGCCCTCGGCAGCACGGACATGCCGGTCCCGGATCCGGCTGCGGCTGCGCCCGCGCGCCGCAAGTCGGCCGCGCCGAGGAAGCGTACGCCCGGATCCGCCGCCACGGGTGGCGGATCCCGGGCCATCAAGGCGAAGTTCCCCGGCAGTTGCCCGTGCGGGAAGCCCTACGCCGCCGGGGACATGATCACCAAGAACGGCAGCCGCTGGGGTCACCAGGCCTGCGGTTCCCTAGGGTCGGTGGACGCGTAGGTACTCCACCTCGTAGGACATCTGCGACACGGCCGGGTCGGGCGCCGGGTGGTAGCGCCCGGCGCACACGGACAGATTGACGATGAGGTACGCCCGCCAGTTGCGCCCGACCCCCCGGCGGTCGGCGAAGACCCGCGTGCCGTTGACCCACCACACGACCGAACGCGTTCCGAACTCGACCTTGAGGTCCACCCAGCCGCCGGGGGCGATCGACCGGTCCCGGTGGTAGCGCGAGCCGCCCTTGACGTGGTTGGAGAGTTCGAGCAGGTCGGGGTTGTCCGGGTGGTACTCGAACACGTCGATCTCGTTGCCGCCGTCGCGCCAGGTCCAGATCGCCGGCCAGGCCCCGATCTCGGCGGGCAGGCGCACCCGGGATTCGAGTACGTCACCGGTCCGCACCATGAACCCGTCGTCGCTGCCCTCGGTGGTCAGCAGTCCCGCGTTCCACTTGCCGTCCGGGCGGCGGGTGGCCCGGAAGGTTCCGGTGCGGCTGTAGGAGGGGTCGGACACCAGGTGGTCGAGTTTGTTGTCACCGGGATTGGTGGGGCCGCCGTTCGGATACGCCCAGGACCGGCCGGCCACCCACTGGGTGACCGACTCGAAGTCCGCGGTGAACACCGGGGCCCGGGCGCTCGCCGGGGCGGCCCGGTCGGGTGCGCCGGAGAAGCGTCCCGTGAGCCGTCGGAACCAAGTGAGAACCTGAGTGAGCACGACGGCTCCTTCCCCTGAGTGGACGCTCCTGGAGCATGCCCGGCCGCGGTGCAGTACATACCGGTGGACCGGTTTGTCTTTTTGCCCGTTCCCGCGCCGGCGGGGCGGGGCGCCCCGGGGCCCCGGATCAGGGCCGTCAACATCCCTTTTCCGTAAGCCAGTTATGCGCCTGCGCAGCGGGGTACGATCCGTGCCGTGGGGGGACAGGTAGATCGCAGCAGAGGGAACGCCGTCCTGCGCGCATGCGGTTGCGCAGCAGCGGGCCTGTTCCTCATCGCCGGATGTACGGCCGACGGCAGCCCGAAGGACGGGGCGGCGAGCCGCACCCCGGCCGCGTCGGGCACACCGTCGGGCCCGAGCGGCGCCGGGGCCGGCACCGCGGCCGCCCCGTCCGGCGGTTCCGGCTCCGAACTGGTGCCCGAACTCGACGAGTCCAAGCAGCCGAAGACGGTCGCCGAGGCCCGCGACCTGCTCGGCCGGATCATCGTCGCCGAGCAGGCCATCGGGCCCGACGTCGTGCGCAGCACGCCGTTCGAGAGCGATCCCGGCCACTGGCCCGTGCTCGACGAGGGCTGCGTCTGGCAGACCGCGAGCCTGCCGCCCGACGTGCTCGCCACGAGCACCCGCTCCTTCCACATCCCGGCCAAGGACGGCCGCGGCCGCGTGCGCATCAATGCCACGGTCACCGTCCACCACAACCGCGAGGAATCCGGCTGGGAGACGGCCCGCGCCATGGAGGAAGTCCTGCGGTGCCCGGGCCAGAAGCTGCGCGAGGGCGAGGAGCTCAAGAACCTGTGGGGCGGCGCCTTCTACCAGGGCGAGCAGATGAACGGCTGGACCGAGGACGCCTTCACCGAAACCGGCGAGTACGTCAGCGCCCGGGACGGCGGCCCCCACCTCTACACCTGGTCCCAGGCCCAGTTCGGACCCGTCACCGTGGCCATCTCCGCCAAGGGCGCGACGGGCATCACCCGGGAAGCCATGAACGCCTTCGTGGTCCAGGGCACCAGCCGGATGATGGTGCAGGCCAAGCAGGAGCTCGGAAAGGCGGCGGGCTGATGGAGCCGCTCCACCCCTCGGACCCCTCCCGGATCGGCGGCCACCGGCTCCTCGGACGGCTCGGCGCGGGCGGCATGGGCGTCGTCTACCTCGGCCGCACCGACGACGGCGCGCTCGCCGCCGTCAAGGTGATCCGCGCGGAGTACGCCGAGGAAGCCGACTTCCGGGCCCGCTTCCGGCGCGAGGCCGACATCGCCGCCGAAGTGGACAGCCCGTGGGCCGTCCGGATCACCGGCGCCGACCCGGACGCCCCCGAACCATGGCTCGCCACCTCCTTCGTCGCAGGCCCCTCGCTCGCCGAGGCCGTCTCGGCCCACGGCCCGCTCCCGCTGCGCGCCGTACGGATCCTCGGCAAGGCCCTGGCCAAGGCCCTCGGGGTGATGCACGAACAGGGCCTCGTGCACCGCGACGTCAAACCCGGCAACGTCCTCCTCGGCATGGACCGGCCCCGGCTCATCGACTTCGGCATCGCCCGCGGCGGTGAGCACACCGTCCTGACCTCCGCGGACGCCGTACTGGGCACCCCCGGGTTCCTCCCGCCCGAGCAGGCCGAGGGGCGCCCCGCCGAACCTGCCGGCGACGTCTTCTCGCTCGGCTGTCTCCTCGCCTACGCCGCCACCGGCCGGCTGCCCTTCGGCACCGGCACCGTGGACGCGGTGCTCTACCGCACCGTCCACGACGATCCCGACCTCGGCCCGCAGGTCCTCGCCGACCCCGAACTCACCGCGCTGCTGCGGACCTGCCTCGCCAAACACCCCGACATCCGCCCCACCGCGCGCGAGCTGGACGAGGCCCTCACCGAGGACACCCCGGGGGAAGGCACCGACTGGCTGCCCGACCCGGTCGTCGCCACCATCGCCGAGCGCGCCGCCGCACTGCTCGCGCTGCCGGGCATCGACGAAACCGTCGCCGACCCGGACGCCGCCCCCGCGCCCGGCACGGCCGCGCCCACCCGCAGACGGTTCCTCGCCCTCACCTCCGGCGGCGCCGTACTCGCCGTCGGCGGCGGCCTGGCCGCCTGGCTGGCCCTGCGCGAACGGGACAAGCCCAAGGGCCCGGCCGCGGACGCCCCGCGGCAGTGGACGATCGGTGTGCACGCCGACCTCTCCGGCCCGCAGAAGGCCGCGGGCCAGGCCCAGGAACGCGGGGTGCGCCTCGCCGTCGACGCCTTCAACGCCCGCAAGGACAAGCCCTTCACGCTCACCGTCGCCGCCGCCGACGACGCGGGGAAGGCCGACCGGTCGGTGGCCGCCGCCACCGAACTCATCCGCAACCGCGACCTGTTCGCAGTGATCGGCCCCACCGGCAACGACTCCGTGATCCCGTGCCTCGAACTGTACGGCGAGGCCTCCGTACCCCTGGTGACCGTCTCCGCACTGGCGACCACCTTCAGCGTCACCGACCGGCGCAGCTTCTTCCAGAGCTGCCCGATCTCCTCCGGCCAGGCCGGCGCGCTCAACCTGCAATTCGCCGGGAAACAGGGCGTCCGCCGGATGGGCATCCTCAGCGACCGCGCCGGCGACACCGACGCCTGGCAGGCGTCCCTGCTGGTGGGCCGCACCATCAACTTCTTCGCGCCCGAAGCCACCTACTACGGGCGGGTCGTCCCGCGCGGTGTGCAGGACCTGGCCCCGGTGGTCACCGACATGCTCGCGCACGGCGTCGACGGCTTCTTCTACACGGGCACCCCGGCCGGCGGCGCCAAGGTGGCCGGACTGCTGGCCGCCGCCGGCTTCAAGGGCCCCCGGGCGGCCGACTACACCATCGCCGGCCCCGAGTTCCTCGCCGCCGCCGGCCCGGCGGCCGAGGGCTGGCAGTTCTTCACCCCGTACACCGGCCCGGAGGCCCCCGAGGTCGCGGAGGTGACCCGCGCCCACCGGGCGGCGTACGGATCGGCCCCCGACATCTGGACGGCGGAGGCCTTCGACGCGACCCGACTGGTCATCGACCGGCTGGTCACCGCCGCGGCGGGCGGTGCCCGCCCGACCCGCGCCGCCCTGCTCACCGCGCTCGCCCAGGGCGCCTACAGCGGCCTGACCAAGGAGTACACCTTCGACGAGAGCCGCCAGGTCAAGGGCAACATCTACTTCATGCACCAGGTGGAGGGCGGCCGGATGCGCTACATGGGCCCGGCCAACCCGCGCACGGCGGGATAACCCGCCGTGCGCCCCCTCACCCCCGCCGATCCGGCCGCGATCGGCGGCAACCGGCTGCTGGGACGCCTCGGCTCGGGCGGCATGGGCACCGTGTACCTCGCCCGGTCCGCCGCGGGCACCCTGGTCGCCGTCAAGGTCATCCGCGCCGACCATGCCGCGAACCCGGACTTCCGCGCCCGCTTCCGCCGCGAGGTGGCGGCCGCCGGGCAGCTGACCGGGCGCTGGGTCGTCCCGGTCGTCGCCGCCGACCCGCACGCGCGCGAGCCCTGGCTCGCCACGCCCTTCGTCCCCGGCCCCTCCTTGTCCGAGGCCGTCGCGGGGTACGGTCCGCTGCCGGTCCGGGCCGTACGGATCCTGGGCGCGCGCCTCGCCGAGGCGCTGGCGCAGGTCCACTCCGCCGGGCTGGTCCACCGCGACGTCAAGCCCGGGAACATCCTGCTCGCGCCGGACGGGCCCCGGCTGATCGACTTCGGGATCGCGCGGGCCGAGGGAGCGGCCACCCTGACCGCCGTCGACGCGGTCCTCGGCACCCCCGGCTACCTGGCGCCGGAGCAGGCCCGGACGGACGGCGCCGTCGCGGGCGCCCCCAGCGACGTGTTCTCCCTCGGCTGCGTCCTCGCGTACGCGGCGACCGGGCACGGCCCGTTCGGCAGCGGGCACGCGGCCGCCGTGGTCTACCGTACGGTGCACGACGAGCCCGAACTCGACGGGCTCCCGGCGCAGTTGCTCGCCCCGGTGCTGGCCTGCCTGGCGAAGGACCCGGCGGCCCGGCCGACCCCGGACGAGCTGCGCACCGTACTCGGCGACGGCCTGCCCGGCGGTGCGGACACCGAGGACTGGCTGCCGCCGCCGCTGCCCCGCCTCATCGCCGAGCGCTCCACCCGGGCCCTGGACCTGCCCGCCCCGGAGCCGACCCGCATCGACGCGCCGCAGCCGCCCGTACGGGGCCTCACACGCAGACGGCTGCTCGCCGCCGGCGCGGGGCTGGCCGCCGTCGGCGCACCGGTCGCCTGGTTCACCACCCGCGGGCGGGGCCGCGGCACGACCGCTTCCCCGGACCGCGAACTCGCCACGCTCACCGTCGCCCTGCAAGCAGATCTGACCGGACCCGGCAAGGAGACCGGCCAGGCGCACGAGCGCGGTATGAAACTGGCCGTGGAGCGGCACAACGCCCGGCCGGACGCGGCGTTCCGGCTGGCCCTGCGCGTCGCCGACGACGCCGGGGACCCCGTCCGCGCCGCGCAGGCGGTCAAGGAGCTGGCCGCCGACCCCGCGGTGGTGGCCCTGGCCGGCCCCACCTGGGACGCGGCCCTGTCCGAGGTGGCCACCGCCTGCGGCGCGGCCGATCTCGCCCTGCTGCTGGTGTCCGCCGACAGCACGGAGACCGCGCAGTCGCAGTGGCGCACCCTGGTCGCCACCCGCCCGGCGGCCGACCAGCTGGCCCTCCCGGTGATCGACTACCTCAGCCGGATCCGGCCCGTCCACCGCACGGGCCTGGTGGAGGACCTCGACGGCGGCGAGCCCGCCTACCCCCTCGTCCGCACCCTCCAGCAGAGCCCGCCCTCGCAGGGCACGGTCAGCGTCCACCGGATCCCGGTGGGCGGCTCCGACTTCGCCGCCACCGCACGTGCGCTGACCGAAGCCCGGGCCGAGGCCGTCGTCTACGCGGGCACCTCACCGCAGCGGGCGGCCGCGATGGCGCGCGCCCTGACCGGGGCCGGATTCCAGGGCCCGCGGATGGGCATCCAGCACGCCATGGAACCGGCCTTCCTCACGGCCGCCGGACCGGACGCCGAGGGCTGGCTGTTCAGCGCCCTCTTCGCCGACCCGCTGGCCGTGCCCGCCGCCGCGGAGTTCGTCACCGCCCACCGCACCGCGTACGGGCAGCCACCCGCCCGCTGGGCCACCGAGGCCTACGACGCCGTGGGCCTGGTGGCCGAGGCCCTGACCGGCCTGGGGGAGGACGGGCGGAGCCGTGCGGGCGTGACCCGCCGGATCTTCCGGACGGTCCACCCGGGCCTGGCCAAGCCGCTGTCCTTCGACTCCAACACCCACGTGCTGACCAGACAGGGCTCCGCCCACCTCTACCAGGTCGTATCCGGCACGTACCGGTACCTGGGCCGCTACACGGAGGTGAAGCCGGCGTCCGCGCCGTGACCGACCGCCGAGCGTTACTCGAACCGGGAGGTGTCGCCCGCCCCGCGGCGCACGATCTCGACGTCACCACCGGAGAAGTCGATGACGGTGGTCGGCTCGGTGCCGCAGTCGCCCGAGTCGAGCACGGCGTCCACCTCGTGGTCGAGCCGCTCCTTGATCTCCCAGCCCTGCGTCAGCGGCTCGGCCTCGTCGGGCAGCAGCAGGGTGCTGGAGAGCAGCGGCTCGCCGAGCTCGGCGAGCAGGGCCTGGGTGACGACGTGGTCGGGAATCCGGACCCCGACCGTCTTCTTCTTCGGGTGCAGCAGCTGGCGCGGCACCTCCGACGTCGCGGGGAGGATGAACGTGTAACTGCCCGGGGTCGCCGCCTTGATGGCGCGGAACACGTCGTTGTCGATCTGAACGAACTGACCCAGCTGCGCGAAGTTCTGACACACCAGGGTGAAGTGGTGACGGTCGTCCAGGTTCCGGATCGACCGGATCCGGCTGATGCCGTCACGATTGCCGAGCTGGCAGCCCAGTGCGAAGCAGGAGTCCGTGGGGTACGCGACGAGCTTCCCGCCGCGGATCATGTCGACCACGCTGTCGATGGTGCGCCGCTGGGGGTTCTCGGGATGAACATCGAAGTATTTCGCCATCCGCCGAGCGTACGCGCTCACGGCCCCGCCTCCTCGACGACGGCCGGCCGCCCGACCTCCGCGGCCCGGCGGCCGACCGCTCCCCCCGGCGTCCGCCGAGGGCGGCCGAGGGTGGACTTTCGGCAGTGTCGCGGCACCGGGGGAGTTCCGTAGGGTCGCGTGCGTGAGATCAGTGATCATGAAGATCCGGGTGCCGGAACCGGTCGTCTCCGCCGGGCTGTTCGCCGGCGCCGTCACCGCCGTGGGTGCGAGCGTGGCCGGCCCGTGGTGGGGTGCACCGGCGGCGGCCTGCGCCTTCCTCGCCGGGCGGGGGCCGGGATCGGGCCGCAGCGCCGCCCTCGCCCTGGCCCTCGTGCCCGTGGCCGCCGTACCGGCCGTGTTCCTCGTACCCGCGTGGCTGGGATGGGCCGGCCGGTTCGTGATGATGCTGTTCGCGGCGGCGATGCTTCCCTGGTTCGCGGGCCGGTTCCTGCGCCAGTACCGCGAACTGGTGCGCGCCGGGTGGGAACGGGCGGCACGGCTGGAGCGGGAACAGCGCCTGCTCGCCGAACAGGCCCGCCTGCGCGAACGGACCAGGATCGCCCAGGACATGCACGACCTCCTGGGCCACGAACTCAGCCTCATCGCCCTGTCCGCCGGAGCGCTGAAGCTGGCCCCCGGCCTCCCCGAGGCCCACCGCACCGCCGCCCAGGACATCCGGGCCCGGGCGGGAGCGGCCGTGGAGCGCCTCGGGGAGGTGATCGGAGTGCTGCGCGAGCCCTCGGACCCGGCTCCGGAGCCCGGATCCGGCCCGGCACCCGGACTCGCGGGGATCGAGCACCTCGTCGAGCGGGCCGCCGCGGCGGGACTCGACGTCCGGCTGCACCTGCCGGGCGAAGCGGAGCGGGCCGAGCTGCCGCGCACCGTCGACCGGGCCCTGCACCGCGTGGTCCAGGAGGCGCTGACGAACGTGGCCAAGCACGCGCCGGCCGACAGGGCCACCGTCGTCCTGCACCACGCGGAGGGACGGACCGAGGTCGCGGTGACGAACGGTCCGGTCGGACTGCGGCCCTGCGAGCGCACCGCGGCCCCCGCCCGATCGGCAGGCTCCTCCCTGGGCCTCATCGGCCTCGACGAACGGGTCCGGATGGCCGGCGGATCCTTCGCCGCGGGCCCCGAGGGCGACGGCTTCGCCGTGCGCGCCGTGCTCCCGCACCGGCCCGGCGCGGCCCCGCCGCGCCCCGCCGACGTACTGCCTCCCGAGCACCGCACCGCCCGCCGCAGACTGCACCGCACCGCCGTCACGGCCGTGCTGGTGCCCCTGTGCACCACGGCCCTGCTCTTCCTCGGCGTGCGGGCCTGGGACACCGTCTTCGCGCGGCAGTCCGTCCTGGCCCCGCAGGACCACGCCCGGATGAGCCTCGGACAGCCCCGCGACGAGATGGCGCCGTACCTGCCGACGCGGCAGACCAGCCGCCGGCCGGCCGTCCCGGCCCCCGAACCACCCGGCGCCGCGTGCGAGTTCTACGTTCAGACCGCAGACCCCTTCGACGACCGCTCGGGGGACATCTACCGCCTCTGCTTCCGCGCGGGCCGCCTGGTCTCCATCGACACCTACACCGGGAGCGAAGTCCGATGATCCGGATCCTGATCGCCGACGACGAACCGATGATCCGCGCGGGTGTCCGCGCCGTCCTCGCCACCGACCCCGGCATCACGGTCGTCGCCGAGGCGGCCGACGGCCACGAGGCGGTACGCCTCGCGCAGAGCCACCGGCCGGACGTGGCCGTCCTGGACATCCGGATGCCGGGGACGGACGGCATCGAGGCCGCCGCCGAGATACGCAGGACCGTACCCGCGACGGGAGTCGTGATGTTGACGACCTTCGGCGAGGACGCGTACATCCTGCGCGCGCTCGGCGAGGGCGCCACCGGCTTCCTGATCAAGTCCGGCGAGCCGGAAGAACTGGTGGCCGGCGTGCGGGCGGTCGCAGACGGCGCCGCCTACCTGTCACCGAAGGTCGCGGCCCGGGTCGTCGCCCATCTCGCGGCCGACGGCACGGGCGCCCGGGCGGCCCGCCGCGCGACGGCCCGCGCCCGGGTCGACGCCCTGACCGACCGCGAACGGGACGTGCTCGGCCTCCTCGGCAGCGGGATGTCCAACGGCCGGATCGCGCGCCGCCTGCACCTGGCCGAGGGGACGGTGAAGGCCCACGTCAGCTCCATCCTCGCCCGCCTGGGCGTCGACAACCGGGCCGCCGCGGCGGTGCTCGCGTACGAGGCCGGGGCGGAAGCGGGGGAGGCGTCCGGCGAGGAGCGCTGACACCGGACGTACGGCGAGGGGCAGCAGGAGGATCCAGCAGGCCACCACCGCGGTCGCACCGAGCGCCGCGCCCGCGAGGACGTCGTGCGGATAGTGCACCCCCACCAGCACCCGCAGCAGGGCGGCGGCCGTGGCCACCGGCAGGGCCGCAGCGGCGAGCCGGGGCCGTACGAGCGTCACGCCGACCGCCAGCGCGACGGCGAGCGTGGCGTGATTGCTCGGGAACGACCAGTCCCCGGCGGCGGGGCACGCCGCGACCGCCGACGCCCGGGCCAGGACCCGGCACGGCCGCTCCTCGTCCACGACGAGCTTCAGCGCCTCACTGAGCGCGTAGGCGGCCACGGTCCCGGCCGCTGCCAGGCCCGTACCGGCCAGGCCCGGCACGTCACGGCGCCGCAGGGCGCCCCACCCCGCCCAGGCCAGGAGCAGGGCCAGGAGCAGCAGGGTCGCCTCACTCGCCGCCTCCAGCACGGGCCCGGCCCAGGCGGGCCAGTCGTTCGCAACGCTCCGGGCGATCGACCGGTAGGCCGTCGCCGAAGCGCCCTGCGTGACCTGGACCGGCTCGTTCGTGCCCAGTGCGCCGCCGGGCGCGGCCCAGGCCACGGCCGCGGCGCCGGCGCCGGCCGTCGCGGCGGCGAGCGCCGTCCGGCGGCCCCATCCGTATCGCGTGTTCGTTTCCATGGGGCCCGACCGTAGAAATCCGGGCGACCCGCCCGCCCCGGCCGAACGGCTGCCCCGGACCCCGACGAACGTCGGGGTTGCGCTGGCCGGCTCGCCGTGCCCGGCGGTACGCGGGCGAGCGCTCCGGGCGCTGACCGGCGGGTTCCGGGGCACGATGAGAGATAGCCGCGCGCACCGGGCCGCCCGGGGCGGGCGATGGCGGGCGGCGTCGGGCCGACGATGCCGGAAGGAGCGTCGCCGATGAGTGCGATCGACGGGTCCGGGACCGGTGGGATCAGGCCCGGCATGGCCGGGGTGTCCCCGCCGAGCGGGTTGCTCGACGTACTGAACGTCGCGGCGGTCGTCCTCGACGCCGAGGGGCGGGTCGCACTGTGGAGCCCGCAGGCCGAGCAGCTGTTCGGGTGGACGGCGGCGGAGGCGCTCGGCCGCCCGGCTGCCGGGCTGCTGGCCGCCAAGGAGCACGTGGGCCTGGTCACGGAGCTGTTCGCGCGCGTCATGGGCGGCGCCGGGGACTGGGCGGGGGCCTTCCCGGTACGGCGCAGGGACGGCACCACCCGCCTCGTCGAATTCCGCAACATGCGGCTGCTCGACGAGCACGGGGACATGTACGCCCTCGGCATCGCCACCGACCGTACGAGGCTGCGCCAGCTGGAGCGGGACCTCGCGCTCTCCGCGCGGCTGGTGGCCCAGTCGCCGATCGGGCTCGCGGTCCTGGACACCGAACTGCGGTACGTACTGGTCAACCCGACGCTGGAGCGGATCAACGGGCTGCCCGCCGAGGATCACATCGGCCGCGGCGTGCGGGAGGCCCTGGCCTTCCTCGACGACACGGAGGCCGCCGAGTCGGCCATGCGCCAGGTCCTCGCCACCGGAAGGCCGCTGCTCGAACAGTTCACGGCCGGCCGTACCCATGGCGGGGAGCGCACCGAGCACGCCTGGTCGGTGTCGTACTACCGGCTGGAGGACGCCACCGGCCGGGTCCTGGGCCTGGCCACCTCCGTGGTGGACGTCACGCAGAGTCACCAGGCGGCCCTCGAGATCGCGCGCAGTCGCCGCCGACTCGCCCTCATCGCGGACGCCACCGTGCGCATCGGCACCACCCTCGACCTCGACCAGACGGCGCGCGAGCTCGCCGACGTCGTCGTGCCCGAGCTCGCGGACATCGCCGCCGTCGACATCCTCGACTCCGTCCTCGAAGGCCGGCCGACCCTGAGGTCCTCCGCCCACGAGCCCGCGGTGTTCCGCGCGCTGGCCCTCGCCGCCGCCTACCCCAGCGACGCCGTCCGCGCCGCCGACCCGCCG
This sequence comes from Streptomyces sp. Sge12, assembly GCF_002080455.1. Lineage (NCBI taxonomy): Bacteria > Bacillati > Actinomycetota > Actinomycetes > Kitasatosporales > Streptomycetaceae > Streptomyces > Streptomyces sp. Sge12. Next base: position 347,973 of record NZ_CP020555.1, on the reverse strand, counting down.
GGCGACATCGCCCGCTACGCCGCCGACCGGCTCGTCACCCAGTCCGTCACGACCGGCCACCCGGTCCTCGTCGCCCACGTACAGGCCCGGGACATCTCCCGCATCGCCCGCGACAGCACCGCCGCCAACCTGCTGACCCGCGCGGGACTGCGCTCCTACCTGGCCGTGCCGCTCATCGCCCGCGGCGAGGTCCTCGGCGCCCTCGACCTCAAACGCACGCGCAACCCGCTGCCGTTCAACGACGACGACATCGTGCTCGCCGGCGAGCTCGCGGCCCGCGCCGCCGTCTGCATCGACAACGCCCGCTGGTACCGCAACGCACACCACACCGCCCTCGCCCTCCAGCACCACCTCCTCCCGCACCACCCGCCGCCCACCCCCGGCCTGGAAGTCGCCTACCGGTACCGGCCCGCCGCGGCCAGCAGCGAGATCGGCGGCGACTGGTTCGACGCCATCGCCGGACCGGACGACACCACCGTCCTCGTGGTCGGCGACGTCATGGGCAGCGGCATCAACGCCGCCGCCAGCATGGGACAACTGCGCACGGCGACCCGCACCCTCGCCGAACTCGCACTCGACCCGACCCAGGTGCTCCAGCAGCTCGACCGCACCACCGCCGCGCTGGAGGAGACCATCGCCACCTGCGTCTACGTCGTCTACGACCCGCACGCCGCCGAATGCCGGGTCGCCGTCGCCGGCCACCTGCCCCCCGTCCTCATCCGCGCCGGGCACAGCCCCCGCCTGCTCGACCTGCCCACCGGCGCCCCGCTGGGTGTGGGCGGCATCCCCTTCGAGTCGACCGCCATCGCCATGGACCCCGGGGACCAGCTGGTCCTGTACACCGACGGCCTGGTCGAGACCCGTGACCAGCCCATCGACGAGCGCCTCGACCTCCTGCTGGACCTGCTCGCGGACACCGGGCGCCCGCTGGAGGAGACCTGCGACCGTCTCCTGGACTCCCTGCGCCGCACGGACGACCATGACGACGTCGCCCTGGTCATCGCCCGCGCGAGAACGCTGCCGACAGGCTCGGCGTAGGCGGCGTGGGCGGCGTTGCAGGAGTACGGCGGCTGTTATCGTCCGAGGTATGCCCGAGCTCATAGCCCCCACCTCCCGCCTGCACGCCTCCTGGCTCGCCGCGCAGCTGGAATGGGGACCCGAGGCCCACATGGACGGCGCCGGGCTCGGCTCCGACGACGACGTGGACACCCCGGAGGGCTTCGCGGCCTGGGTGGAGCGACTGGGCCGCTACGCGGACCGCACCGCGCCGGTCGACCACGGCCGGGTCCACGCCTCGTACTGGTGGATCGCCGAGGGCGACACCTACCTGGGCGCGATCGACCTGCGGCACTACCTGAACGGTTTCCTCCTCGACGCGGGCGGCCACATCGGCTACAGCATCAGGCCCTCGGCCCGTCGCCGCGGCCTGGCCACCTGGGCCCTGTCCGCCGTCCTGCACGAGGCCCGCGTCCTGGGCATGGACCGGGTCCTGGTGACCTGCGATCCCGACAACGAGGCGTCGATCCGCACGATCGAGGGCAACGGCGGGTCCCTGGAGGACGTCCGCGAAACCCTGATCGGCCCCAAGCGCCGCTACTGGATCGACCTCTAGGGCTTGTTGCGAAAATAGATCTTGATCGTTGATGATCATGTGTCCTGGGACGCGGTGATCTGACGAACGGCCAGTGGGCCCGGCTTGAGCCGCTGCTGCCGCGGGGCATAAAGCCGGGCCGGCCGCAGGTCTGGACTCGGCGGCAGCTGATAGACGGCATACGGTGGCGGACCCGCACGGGTGCTCCCTGGCGGGATGTTCCGGAACGCTATGGTCCGTGGGACCGCGTCTATGACCTTTTCCGTCGCTGGCAGCGGGACGGGACCTGGGCACGGATTCTCACCCGGCTCCAGGTCGAAGCCGACGCGAAGGGCTTGATCACCTGGGACGTGAATGTCGACTCGACCGTCTGCCGGGCCCACCAGCACGCCGCCGGCGCGGCGAAAAGGGGGATCTCCAGAAGGAGCCGCCCGGCGGCGTCTTCGTCGAACCGGCCGACCACGGCCTCGGACGGTCCCGCGGCGGGCTGACCAGCAAGATCCACCTCGCCGTCGAACAGGGGCAGAAGCCCTTGTCGATGGTGATCACTGCCGGGCAGCGGGGTGATTCCCCGCAATTCGCGCAGGTTCTGGAAGCGATCCGGGTGCCCCGGGTCGGGCTCGGCAGGCCGCGCAAGCGGCCGGACCGGGTCCGGGCCGACAAGGCGTACGACTCCCGTAGCAACCGCTCCTACCTGCGCAGACGCGGAATCAAGGCCACCATCCCAGTACCCGCGGACCGGGTCCGTAACCGACAGAAGCGCGGTTCGCGCGGTGGCCGGCCGCCGAAGTTTGACAGAGACGACTACAAGCAGCGGCACGCGGTCGAGTGCGGGATCAACCGCCTCAAGCGCCACCGGGCCGTCGCCACCAGGTACGTCAAACTCGCCGTCCGCTACGAAGCGACAGTGCTGGTCGCAGCCATGAACGAATGGCTGTGACCAGCACTGTCGCAACAGCCCCTTGCCGGGAACCGGCTCGCAGCCGGCATCCTGGGCGCGGGGAGTAGTGGGACCAGGCGGTCGATTTCTTGGTGGCTCAGGCTTCGATCTGTATCCAGGTGTCGCCGCCGCGGATCCAGAGAACACCATCGCGGCCCTGGACGCAGCGCTTGGTCACCGGCTCCGTTAGTCGCAGTTGTTCCCGGGAGGTGATCACCCAGGCATCGTCGATGAGTTCGGCGCGGTTCAGTTCGACGCCGGGACGGTTGTGGAACTGGTGGCTGAGGAGCATCCGGGTGCCGCGGACCGCGATGCCGTCGGTGTTTCTCAAGGGGTGCTGGTAGCTGGTGATGCCGCCGGTGGCGGGATCGACCCGGGACAGGAAGGAACCTTCGTGGCTGTACCAGCCGAGCCAGGCCACGTCCTCCTCAGTGGCGCCAGCGATCCCGCCGAGGGGCAGTACAGGGAGCCGTCCCCGTCCCAGAGGGCCCCAGGTCTGAGTGCCGTCGGTGTCCCAGCGGGCCAAGCCCTCAGTGGAGGCAGGGTGGCTTCCATGGATGCCTTCGTCACCGTGCGAGGTCCAGATGCCGCTGGCACGGTCTGTGATGATGTAGTCGATGTCGTCGCCGATACAGATGTGACTCATCGGGTATCCCCCGGGAGAGTACACAATCGCGTTACTCTCCCAGGTCCCGGTCCCGTCCCGGCGTGTACGGTATGACGCCAGCAAGAACCGTGACCACGAGAGTAGGGCCAGGTGGCCGGTGCTCGCGGTTATACCGGTTACCGGGGTGCGGTGTTCAACCCCGTCCGAGACCACAACCAATACGCCGTCGCACGGCGCCACCACGCGCCATCCGACCCATCCCTTGATGTACGGGGAGCGGTGGAGGTTACGGTTGTGGACCAGCATCACCGCGAGTTCGTTGCTCGGTCCGACGGTCCACCACAGAGCCCGCCATCCGGCTCGGGCGTCCTTGGGGGGCAGGCTCCACACGACAGGCAGTTCGCCAGGCGTCATTGGCACACCTTCTGGACTCCAGGCCCCAACGGCGCCCGAAGAAACGTACTTTACCGAACGGCAGCTGCAGTACTCGACCAGCCCTGTGCCGGGCACTCACCAGGCCGACGCGCCACTTGCTGACGGCCCGGCTCGATGTCTGCGGCTCACGCCGGGCCACTGGCCATTCGTCAGGTCTCACGTCCCGCAGGACGTGATCCTCAACGAAAAGGATCTATTTTCGCAACAGGCCCTAGCGCACCGACCGGCCGACGGCCGAAGGCCGGTGGGCGGTTTTTGACGATCCCCGTGTCGCTCCACCTCCGCACGGCCGGGGTGGGCCGATAGTGGGCCCGTGAGCGACGGACCGCAGGGACCCGGGCAGAGCGGCGCCGACGGCGGGACCGCCTGGTCCGGACGCGCGGGGGCGCAGGCGTTCGCGGCGGTCGACGCCGCCACGGACTGGCTGCTCGGCTACCCCTTCGTCTTCCGGGCCCTGTCCCGCCGGATCGGCGCCGGCCAGGTCCTGGTGGACTACGGATGCGGTCCGGGCAAGGTGGCCGACCAGGCGGCCCGCCGCCTCGGGGCACGGGTGCTGGGGGTGGACACCTCCCCGGAGATGCTGGCGCTGGCCCGCGGCGCGACGAGCGCGGTCGACGGGTTCCACCTCGTCGAGAACGGACGGGTGACCGACCTGCCGGACGGCTGCGCGGACGCGGTGATGTGCAATCACGTGCTGGCGTCGCTGCCGACCCGGGAAGTGCTGCTCGGCGTGTTCACCGAGATCCGCCGCCTGCTGCGGCCGGGTGCCCCGTTCGTGCTCCTGACCACCGACCCCGCCTGCAGCGGCACGGAGTACGCCTCGTTGCGGATCGGCGAGCCGGGCGCGGTGTACGCGCCGGGCGAGGAGCTGACCGTACGACTGCGGCGCACGGACGGATCCTGGCAGGAGGTGCGCAACCACGCGTGGCCCGTCGGCCTCTTCCCGGCCCTGCTGGAACGCGCGGGCTTCCGGGACGCCGCCCAGCACCGGCCCACCGTGGCCGAGGCCCTGACCGTGGCCGACGCGGGCCTCGCGGCCGGCCGCCCCTGGGCGGCGGAGCGGGCGAGACCGCCGCTGGTGGTCACGACGGCGTCGGCCGTCTGAAGCGCGGTGCTACTGTCGCGCCCATGTCGTCCAAGGCCGAAATAGACGTGGTGACCGCCGAGTTCTTCGGCGCCTTCGACAACCGGGGCGGCGCGACCGCCGATCTGGACCGGATCCGCCGGCTGGTGCTGCCGGGCGGCGTGATCACCATGACCGGCCCGCAGTTCACGGTCTACACTGTGGACGGGTTCATCGAGCCGCGCCGGCGCCTGCTGGCCGAAGGCCGGCTGGTCGAGTTCTCCGAGTGGGAGACCTCCGAACGCACCGAGATCGCGGGGGACGTCGCCTCGCGGTTCGGCGAGTACCGCAAGTCCGGAGTCCTCGACGGCGAGCCGTTCGAGGGCGGCGGGACCAAGACCATCCAGTTCGTCCGCACCCCGGAGGGCTGGCGGATCACCGCCTTCGCCTGGTACGACCGGCCCTGACCACCGGTGCCCGGGCGGCCGCGCCGGCGGGATGTCCGCCGGCCCGGCAAGATCCGAAAGAGACGGCCTGGCCCTGCGGGGTGCAGCAGCCGTCGCGCAGCATCTGGTCCAGCACCGCGCGCCAGTGCGCCGGGTCCGCGGCCGACGGCTCGGGGGACGGGGCGAAGGCGCGCTCCAGGGCGGGGCGGTCGTGGACGTTCCCGCCGCGGACGGTCGCCCGTACGCGGACCACGGCAACGGCACCGCACGGGTCGGAGGGGAAAAGGGTTTGACCCGGTGCGCCGTCGGCGGTCGGATGGCGGTCCATGAGCACCGCACAGATGCACCCCGGCGCGCATCCCGTCGACGAGGACCTCGTACGCCGTCTGATCGCCCGGCAGTTCCGGCAGTGGGCCGGGCTGCCCGTGGCGCGGATCCCGTCCGGCGGCACGGTCAACCACATGTACCGGCTCGGCGACGCCATGGTCGTACGGCTGCCGATGCTGGCGGGCGGGTCCGAGGACGTGTCGACGGAGCAGGAGTGGCTGCCCCGCCTCGGGCCCCGGCTGCCCACGGCCGTCCCCGAGGTGCTGGGGGCCGGGGAGCCCGCGCAGGGGTATCCGTGGGCGTGGTCGGTGTACCGGTGGCTGCCGGGGGAGAACCCGCGGGCCGGGGCGCTGAGCGAGCCCGAGGCGCTGGCCGGGGACCTGGCGGGGTTCGTGGCGGCGATGCGGGGCGTCACCCTCCAGGGGGCCCCGCGGGCCTACCGGGGCGGGCCGCTCGCCGCGCTGGACGCCGCGACCCGGGCGGGGATCCGGCAACTCCGGGGGCTCCCGGAGGAGGGCGTCGACTGCGCTGCCGTGACCGCCGTCTGGGAGGACGCGCTGGGCGCCCCCGCCCCGGACGGGCCGCCGGTGTGGCTGCACGCCGATCTGATGCCGGGCAACCTGCTGGTCAGCGAGGGCAGGCTGAGCTCGGTCATCGACTTCGGGTGCATGGGGGTGGGCGATCCGGCCTGCGATCTGTTCCCCGCGTGGAACCTGCTGCCGGCCGGCGCGCGGACCGTCTTCCGCCAAACGCTCGGAGTGGACGACGCGACCTGGCGCCGCGGCCGGGGGAGGGCGCTGTCCCAGGCCGTGATCGCCCTGCCCTACTACCGCACGAGCAACCCGGCGATGGCGGACAACGCCCGTCACGTGATCGGAGCGGTGCTGGGAGAGCACTGACCGGGCAGCTCGCAGCAGCACGGCGGGGGCGGGGGCGCGCCGATGGCGGCGCCCCCGCCGGCCGGCCGGGCGCCGCTCAGGAACTGGCCGCGGAGGTGCAGGCCGCGCTGCCCCCGCAGAAGGTGACGTCCCAGTGGTTGCTCTCCCGGGCATAGACGTTCCCGGCGGCCGACCGGTAACGGGCGGCGCCGTCACCGCGGTTGGCGATCCGGGTGAAGCTGCCGGTGACGTAGTTGCTGACACAGCTGGTCGGGCTGAAGTCGATCTTGTAGCCGTTCCAGTGGCTGTAGGTGCCCGAGGCGTGCCCCACCTCGGTCCCGCCCGTGATCGTGAGGGTGCAGTTGCTGGCCTTGCGCAGGGTGATGACATCGCTGATGCTCGCGGCGTTGACCTGTTCCAGCGAGGTGCAGGTGCTGTTGTTGCGGTTGCTGCAACCGCCGCTGGAGGACAGGCCGATGCCGCCCGTCGCGTTCAGCTTGCTCACGGCCGACGCGTGGCTGAGCTTCGCCGGGGCGGCGTGGGCGGTGCCGGGCACGAGCAGGGCGACGAGGGCCGCGGTGGTGCCGACGAGGCTGGTGGCGAGGGTGCTGCGGACTCGGCTGCGCATGAGGATCTTCCCCTTGTCCGGATCGGTGTGCTGGCAACACACAGTTCAGCAGCCGCAGTCGATCCTGCCCAGGCCGAACAGGACACCTGTCCGGTGCCGGACAGGCGCCGGTTCCGGACCGCGGACGGGTTCAGCGGCCGGCGGGCAGCCAGCCGATCCTGATGGCGGCCAGGGCCAGCGTGAACCGGTTGCTCGCTCCGGTTCGCCGGGCCAGGGACTCCACCTGGCGGCGTACGGAGCGCTCGCTCAGGTTCAGCCGACGGGCGATCGCCCCGTCCTTGGCCCCGCCGGCCATCAGGACCAGGACCTGCCGCTGGACCGGCGACAGCGGAGGCGGGCTGTCCCCCGGGGCGTCGGGACCGGCCGGTGCCGCTGTCGACCGGGCGCACAGCAGGTCGATCTGTTCCAACAGGGCGTTCTGCTCCGCCAGCAGCCGGTGGTGCGCCTCGATCAGCCGCTCCCGATCCGCCAGCAGGTCGTGATAGAGGCGCAGCACCGGTGGGGTGCGCCCGTCATCACCGGCACCGGCACCGGCACCGGCCGGTGCCGCAGCACCGGCGCCGGTCGTCGTCATGGTGGTCATCGTGTTCCTCCCGCACCTGCCGCCGGGCTCAGCCGTCGGCTCCGGTGCCCGTACGGTCCCAGGCGATCACGCCGTCGCAGTTGGCCTCGGTGAACTGCCGGGCCAGGGAGGGATCACCGGCCCGGGCCCTGGAGGCGGCCTCACGGGCGTACCGCCGGCCGTCCGGGTTCTGGGGCCCGTAGCCGGGAAGCACCTCCTCCAGCACCGTGAGCGCCTCCTCGGCGGAGGAGTGGTCGGCACGGCCCCGCGCGTCGTCCCAGGACTTGTACCAGGCACATGAGTTGGCGATCTCGAGAATGATCCTTTCGCTCCCGGCGAGCGCCGCCTCGCCGCTGCCCGGCGCGCTGCTCCCGGAGAGCCGGTCGAGGTCGGGCCGGTAGTCGGCGGGCCAGCGGTAGTCCCCGGAACTCTGCCGCAACGCGGCGTCGTATCCCTGACGGTCCAGCAGTTCCGTCGCGACGACGGACCGCGGTTCGCCGCCGCAGCCCGTGAGCAGGGTGGCCAGGCCCATGACCAAGGCGCCGACAGCGACAAATGACTTCACGGGTGACTTCATGCTGGAGTGCCCTTCTCCTCGAATTCCGGCGGGGCGCCTCGATCAGTCCCAGATCAAGCCGAAGAAGAACAGGAACATGGGATCACCTCATTTCCGGAACGGTGTGGATGCGGTGAACAGCGGGGACGTCCGGGATATCCGGCAGGGAAATTCCGGTGGTGGGCCGGGTCGGCCGGGTCCGCGGTGTTCCTGTTGAACAGCTTTCCGCCCCGCGCGTTCCGTAGGAAGCCGGAAGACCTGAGAGCAAGTACTCCCGAGAGCTTGCTCTCACGACTCGGCACGCGTCTGCGGGGCGAGGGCCCGGGCAGGACCGGTTATCGGCCAATTGCCTGCCTGCCGGGCAGTTTGCCGAGACCCGACTGTGGATCGCGGCCGGGCTGATGCATTCTGGTGCCCGGCCACACCGCACACGCCCGTACGGGGGTAGGCATGGACTCGACCGTTCGCCCTCCGGAGCCGGCCGCCGCAGGGGCCGAGAGCATCAGGACGCCACCGGGCCCCGCCCTGCGGGGGCTGATCCTCGCCTACCACGGCTACCGGCTGCCGGAAGGCCGTCCCCGGTCCCGGCTGGAGATCCCCGACGGCGTGGTCACGGTGGTCATCGCCCTCGCCGGGGGCTTGCGCCTCACGGCCGACGGATCCCCGCGGGGCGCCTCGTCCTTCCTCTCCGGACTGCGCACCACCGCGACGCGCGGCGAGCACACCGGGGGCCTGCACGGCATCGAAGTGACGTTCTCGCCGCTCGGCGCCTACCGGACCTTCGGGATCCCGATGCGCCACTTCACCGAAGCCTTCACCGACCTCTCGGACCTCTCCGACCTGCTCGGACGGACCGCCGGTTGCCTGGTCGACCAACTGCGGCAGACCGATTCCTGGGCCGAGCGGTTCGCCCTCCTCGACGCCGTCTTCGCCTCCTGCGCCGACCGGGGCGGCGCCGTCTCCCCCGAAGTACGGGAGGCGCTCGGCATGTTGCGGGCGGACAGCCGGCCGGAAGCCCTCACCGCCATCTCCAGACAGGTCGGCTGGAGCGACCGCCATCTGCGGGCCCGCTTCGGGCAGCAGGTGGGCCTGGCGCCCAAGGCCGTCGCCCGCGTGGCCAGACTCCAGCGCGCGCTGCGTCTGCAGGCCCTCGGACTGGACGGGGCCGCCGTGGCCGCCTGCGGCGGTTTCCACGACCAGGCCCACTGCATCCGCGAGTTCAGGGCGATGACGGGGCTCACGCCCTCGCAGTTCGCGGCCCGCCGGGGCGGACTGCCGCCCGGCTCACCGCTGGACCGGGTGGCGGGCCGTGTCACGAGTCTGCTGCTGCCCGACACGGCCACGGGCACGGGCACGGGCACGGGCACGGGCACGGGCACGGACAGGGGGGCGGCCGGGGCCGCGCGCTGAACCCCGGTTCTCCGATTCGTACAAGACCGCGGGCCCTGCCTCCCCCCATGCTGCTGCGCCGGGAAGAGAAGCTGTCGACGTGGGGAGGGGAGCGCCGGGATGCTGTCCGCACTGGGACTCGACACACCGACCGAGGCCGTCTACCGGTTGCTGGCCGCGCGGCCCGAGGGCTGGGGCGTGGGACAGATGGCCGAGCGGCTCGGACTCGGGGAACAGCAGGTGCGGAACGCGCTGGACAGACTCGCCGAACTCGAGCTGCTCCGCAGGTCGGCGGACCGGCCCGGAGGCTGGCGGGCGATCCACCCCGAAGTCGGGTTGCAACTGCTGCTGCGCCGCCAGCAGGAGGATCTCGAACGGCGCCGGCAGGAGCTCGACCGGACGCACGTCGCGGTCACCCGCATGATCGCGGATTTCGCCGAGCCCGCCGGCGGCGGCACCGAACCCGACAGCGAACGCCTGATCGGCATGGACGCGATCCGGAGCCGGCTGGAGCAGATCGCCAACAAGGCCACCGGCTCGGTCTGTACGTTCATGCCGGGCGGGGGACACTCCCCGGCATCGATCGAGGCGGCACGGCACAACGACGCGCAGATCCTGCTGCGCGGTGTGGAGGTCCGAACGGTCTGCCTGGACAGCGTCCGCAACAGCGCCCCCACCCTCGAATACGCCCGCTGGCTGACCGGGAACGGCGGCGAGGTGCGTACGGTCCCCACCCTGCCGCTGCGGATGATCCTCATCGACGGGACCAGCGCCCTGGTCCCGCTCGACCCCTCGGACACCCGGCGCGGCGCCGTACTCCTCCACGCGGCCGGGGCGATGACCGCGCTGACGACGCTCTTCGAGCAGGTGTGGGCGGTGGCCCTGCCGCTCGGCGCACCACAGCCCCGGAACGAGGACACCGGCCTGACCGCGCAGGAGCGCGAGCTGCTCACCCTGCTGGCCAAGGGGCTCACCGACGAGACGGCCGCGGGACGGCTCGGCGTGTCCTTGAGCACCGTCCGCCGCAGCATGGCGTCGATCATGGAGCGGCTCGGTGCCCGCAGCCGCTTCGAGGCCGGCCTGCGGGCCGCACAGGCCGGCTGGTTGTAGGAGGCGCGAACGGGGGCGGTGCCCCACCCCGGCGGCGTACGTCGCCGGAGCGGGGCACCGTCGTACGGCCCCGTACTCAGGAGAAGACGTTCCAGTTGAGGGTTCCGCTCCACGAGATCTTGTTCGGGCTGACGACGTCCGCCGCCGCGCCGAGGCAGTAGACCGTACCGGCCTTGAAACCGGAGCCGAGGCGCTGGCGCGTGCCCGAACCGACCTCGCGGTCCGCGCCCCGGGTGCTGCGGTCGCTGCACTTGTACCAGAACGCCTTCATGGCGATGCCGCCGCTGTCGGCCTTCAGGTAGATGTGCGAGCCCTCGGCCGTGACGGTGCGGGCGGTCCCGTAGTAGGTGTGGCTGCCGCCGACCTGGCCCCCGACGTTGGCCGTGGTCGCCTGAGCCGGGCCGGTCGCCAGGACGAGCGTGCCGGCGAGCGCGGCGCCGGTGACGAGGAGCCTTCGCCCGGGGTGGCCGGGCCCGGGGAGGCCGGGCCCCTTCGTCCGGGTGGGCTCCGCTGCCCGCCGGCCCATCAGTAGTCCCCGGTGCACGCGGTGTTGGTGCCACCGAACTCGGAGGGCCAGATGCCGCAGGCCCAGGCCTTCACGTCCTTGTCGTTGATCATGACGCTGTAGAACTTGCCGCTGCCGTTGGTCGTGTACTTCTTGCCCTGACTGTTCTTGATCTCTATGCGGGCTCCGGACGGTGCGTTGATCTTGAACCGTCCCCAGGCGGCCCGGCAGGACGGGCTGTAGCGCAGCTCCATGGCGCCCATCGGGTCGCTGGACTCGGCGACCGTACGGGCGTCGTTCTGGCAGGTGGTGTTGGCCGGGTTCTTGCCGTTGCACGCCGATCCGACACAACTCGGAGCAGCCGCGGCGGCCGACGCGGGGGGCGCGGCCAGCAGCCCGGTGGCCAGCAGGGCACCGGCGCTCAACGAGGCGGCGAGGATTCGAGCCTTCATGACATGCCTTTCGGAAGGAGGAAGGGGCACGTCGGAAGCATCGGTCCGGCAGCAGTGGCGGAGGAAGGCGAAAGGGGTGGCAGCAACCGCTCCTGAGTGCTTGCTCCCAGGCTCCCCGGCCGGGGGTCAGCTCCCGTTCGGCGGCCGGGAAGCCTCCAGCCGGTCGCGTTGCAGCTGGTGGGCGAGGGTGCGGCGGACCGAGGCCGAGGCCGCGGAGGAAACCGGGGCCGTCGCGGCGGCCGGAGCCTTCGGCGGGACGTCGAAGCCCCGGCCGATCTCGTCGTACGCGGCCCGGAAGCCGTCGGGCAGCTCCGCCCGACGGAGCCTCAGGTCCTCCTCCAGCAGGCGCCGCAGCTCGTCGACGCCGCGGGGCGTGAAACGCTTCCGGCCCCGGGCGAGGGCATCGACGTACCGGGCGCAGAGCGCGCCGTCGAGCGTCTCGGCGACCGCCTCCGCGAGGCCCCACAGGCGCCCTTCGAGCCACGGGCCGTCGTACTGGTCGAGCGCGAGCGCCATCGGGGGCGCGGGGTCGTCGACCGCGTACTTCGCCACCTGCTTGGACACGGCGGGCTGACTCATGTCGGCGATGCGCGCGATCCGCTCCTGGGTCCAGCCGAAGCCGGCGAACAGCTTGATCATTTCGGCGCGGAGCCTGCGCATCTCCTCGCCCGCGCGGATGACCTCACCCGACGGAACCCGGCTCGCCTACCGCATCCACGGGGACGGCGAGCCCCTCCTCTGCGTCCCCGGAGGTCCCGCGGACTCCGCCTACCTCGGCGACCTGGGCGGTCTGTCCGCGCACCGCCGCCTGATCGTCCTGGACCTCCGGGGCACCGGCCGGTCCGCGATCCCCGCGGACACCTCCAGCTACCGCTGCGACCGCCTCGTCGAGGACATCGAGGCCCTCCGCAGCCACCTCGGGCTCGCCCGGACCGATCTGCTCGCCCACTCGGCCGGCGCGAACCCCGCGGCGCAGTACCTGGCCCGCCACCCGGACCGCGTCCGCAGGCTCGCGCTGATCACCCCCGGCTCCCGGGCCGTCGGCATCGCCGTCACCGGGGAGGACCGGCGTGCAGTCGCGCGGCTGCGGACGGACGAGCCGTGGTTCCCGACGGCGTTCGCCGCGCTGGAGGCGATCACCGCGGGCACCGGCACCGGCAACGACTGGGAGGCCGTCAGCCCCTTCTTCCACGGCCGGTGGGACGCCGCGCCGCGTCGGCACCAGGAGGCGTCGAGGCCGGACAATGAGGAGGCCGTCACCTTCTTCGCGGCCGAGGGCGCCTTCGACCCGCCGGCCACGCGTGCGGCGCTCGCCGGGTGCGGGACGGCCGTCCTGCTGCTGGCGGGGGAGTTCGACGTGAACAGCCCGCCCCGGGCGGTGGCCGAGTCCGCCGAGCTGTTCCCCGGCGCCACGTACGTCGTACAGCGGGGTGCGGGGCACTACCCCTGGCTCGATGACGCCGGGCGGTTCGTGGAGACCGTCGCGGCGTTCCTGGCGTAGCCACTCGTACGGAACCGCCGTACGCGACCGGGCCGGTCGGGGCAGGGCGATGGCCCCGGCCGGATTCCCCTCGGCCGGGGCCATCATCGGCCGGGCACGCCGCCGCGCGCCGACACGATCACCAGAGCACGGGCAGGCGCTCCGGCAGGCGCTTCATGAAGCGGGTGCGCCACACCAGCTGGTCGACGGGCACGGCCAGCGCGAGGTTGGGCATCTTCTCCAGCAGCACCTCGATGGCGATCTCGGTGTGCCGCTTGCCGAGGGCGGTGGCCGGGCAGTAGTGCTGCCCGCCGCCGAAGGAGAGGTGCGTGCCGGCGTTCGGCCGGTCGATGTCCGCGACGTGCGGGTCCGGGTAGACGTCCGGGTCGGTGTTCGCGGCCTCGACCAGGACGAGCATGAGCTCGCCCTTCTTCACCTCGACGTCGCCGAGGGTGAGGTCCTCCAGGGCGAGTCGGGGCAGGCCGTCGGCGATCGACAGGTTGATGCGCAGGAGTTCGTCCACGGCGGCCGGGATCTTCTCCGGCTCCTTGCGCAACCGTTCCCACATCTCGGGGTGCTGGAGGAGCGAGACGATCGCCATGGTCAGGAACCCCATGGTGGAGATGACTCCCGCACCGAACAGCGTGACCCCGACCGTGGCGAGCATCTCGTCCGTCAGGTGGTCGTAGGCGGGGTCGTTGCGCAGGGCGGCGAGCTCGGCGATGAGACCGGTGGTGGTCGGGTCGTCGAGGCGCTCCACCATGTAGGCGATGTCCCGGTCCCAGTTGAGCTTGGCGCCGGTGACGGGGCACGCCGAGTTCATGAACGCGATGTCGAGGCTGGCGGCCAGGCGCGGCGCGTCGGACTCGGGGATGCCGAGGATGCGGCAGTGCAGGTTCTCGGCGTACGGGTTGGTGAACTGTCCGCGCAGATCGACCGGCGCCCCGTGGCTCAGCAGGCTGTCGACCAGCGTGGTGGCATGGGCGCGCATCCAGTCGGTGAGGCCGTCGGTCTTGGGGTTGATCGCCTTCAGGACGGCCTTGCGCAGTCCCGCGCCGGTGATGTTGCCCATGTTGTTGACGACTTCGGGCGGGATCGTCAGCGCGTACTGCCGGGGCACACCGGGGGCCGAGGTGTCCTTCAGGCTGAACCTGGGGTCCTCGAGGACCTGCTTGGCCAGCGGATAGGAGGAGACGAGCCAGGCTTCGTCCCCGGCTATCGTGCGGACGCGCTTCACCGGCTCGCTGCGCAGCTCCTCGATCTCGGGCGGGAGCTGGTCGCCGCGAGCGGAGAACGGGAAGTCGAGAAGGGTGTCAGTGGACATCGGGAACTCCTTCGGCGGGGGTGATGATCGCGTGACCCTGGTTGCGCGAGGCGCGCAGGCCCGAGCCGCGTGAGTAGAGCAGTTCCGCCATGGGCAGGAGCTGGTGGTAGCAGTTGAGGGAGGAGGGCACGCCGAGGATGGCCGGCGTGTCGAGGAAGAGCGGCGCTTCGGCGCAGACGTACTCCAGGCAGACGTCGCGCTGCCGGGTGGTGGCGGCCTCGCCGCCCAGCACCTTGGAGGAGAGGAACACGTCGACCAGGGAGTTGCAGGTCTCGCGGAACTCCGGGTCGATGTCGAGCAGGTTGGTCAGATGGTTGTGGAGCGTGCGGTACGCCGGGATGTCGGTGAGGGACGACATCGGGCGGGCACGGAGGCGGGCGCCGGTGGGGTCGGCTTCGGCAGCGGCGTTGTTGACCTTTGCGCGGACACCGCGCAGGTTCTTCACCGCTTTGCGTCGGGCTTCGTCCTCGCCGTATCCGAGGGCCTCGTACATCTCGGCCACGTGCAGGTCGGTGTAGATGAGGTCGACCTGCTCGAAGTTGCGCATGCCCCAATGGGCGAGGTCAATGACACGTTGGGCCGAGAAGTAACTGTTCCCCGGAGAAATTCCTATCACGGCATGATCGCCTTCGGTGCTGATCACCTGGCAATGCGGGGTGTACGGCCGGACTGTGAAGACTTCGGTTGCTGTCGTCAACAGGGGTCGGGTCCTTTGTGCCGCAAGTCCCATGGGGCCCTGTGCCCCGGGTGTGGCGGCGACGTGATGGAAAGTTACCCGAACTGTGTGCGACCTTCCATGTCTTCTGTGTAATAACTCACCTGTCGGACAACACAGTTGACCCGGGCATCCTTCGGCGGGGTCGATCGGGCCCCGATCGGCCCTCGACCGGGGGCCGACGGCCGCGTTTTGTCGCCTGTTTCCCGGAATAGGGCGCCCTCTCAAGATCGGTCGGCCGACCGGAATTCATCGCGCCCGGTCCGCCGTCCGCCGGGGGAGCGGGCGCCGCCGTCATCCGGTCCTGGGTACGACCGGCTTGTGGCCGGGGTAGACGTGATCGGGCGTCACGATCTCGGTGACCGCTTCTCCGAACAGCGTGCTGGGCTCCTGGCCCTTGTACGGGCTGTCGGTGTTGAGGAGGATCACCATCGTCGCGTCGGCCGCCGGCAGGTGGACGGGAAGCACCTCGTACCCGGGGATCGAGCCGTTGTGGCCGATCCAGCCCTGGACGTCGAAGATGCCGAGCCCGTAACCGGCACCCGGAATGTCCATCGGCGTCGTCTTCAGGCGCTCGGCCTGGGTCGCCGGCTTCAGCAGCGTGCCGACGGCGAGGGTGCGGGCCCAACTGCGCAGGTCCTGGAGGTCGGAGATCATCGCCCCGGCGGCCCAGGCCCAGGACGGGTTCCAGTGCGTCGAGTCCTCGACCTTGCCCGAGGCCGTCTGGTCGGTGTAGCCGTGCGCGTACGGAACCGGCAGGGCCGCGTTCGTGGGGAAGACCGTACTGCGCAGCCCGGCCGGTTCCACCACGTCATCGGCGATGACCTCGTGCAGCGGCCGACCGGTGATCTTCTCCACCACCAGGCCGAGCAGGATCAGGTTGGTGTTGCTGTAGTCGAACTTCGCGCCCGGCTCGAAGAGGACGGGGTGCCGGAAGGAGTAGTCCAGCAACTGCTGAGGTGACATGGGCTGTTCGGGATCCTTCTCGAGCCGCGTGATGAAGTCCCCGTCCATGCTGTAGTTGAACAGCCCGCTGCGCATCCCGGCCAGTTGGCGCAGGGTGATGCGGTCACCGTTCGGAACCCCTGTGATGTAGTCGCCGATGGGGTCGTCCAGGGCGACCTTCCCCCGGTCGACGAGCTGGAGCAGGGCGGTGACGGTGAACGTCTTGGTCTCACTGCCGATGCGCACGTGGAGGTCGGGCTTCATGGGCGCGCCGGTCGCCTTGTCGGCCACGCCGAAGGAGCGGACGTAGCTCCCCTTGCCGGGGGCCCACAGGCCGACCGTGACGCCCGGCACCTGAGCCTCGCGCATGACCTGGCGCACGGCCGCGTCCAGTTGCGCCGCGACCGCGGGTGTGAGCTGCCGGAACACCTGGCCGCTGTCGGGAGAAGGGGTGGAGGTGGAGGTCGTCGCGGGGGACGGGGTCGGGGTCGGGGTCGGGGCGGCGGAGACGGGAGCGGACCGCCCTGCCGCGGGCGCCGCGTAGGCGGATCCCGCGATCGCCGGGGCGATGAGGACTCCTGCCGCGGCAGCGGCCGCGCAGGCCCGGCGCAGCCGGATGTGGGTTGGCTTCACGGCATGGTCTCCTGCCGTCCGAGGGACCCGGGCAACACACTCAGCGTAGGTCCGGGCCACCCCGGTCGCGAGGCGGGCCGTGGTGGGGCGAGACGGGCGGGCCGCGCGCCTCCATCGGCTGCTGCGCGCCGCAGGACGGGCTCGGGCGGGCCGGCTCGGGCGGGGCGGGCTCGGGCGGGCCGGCTCAGGCGGGCGGGAGCGCGTGCAGGCGTCCCTCCGCGACGAGGGCCACGCCGCCGCCGACGCGTACCGAGTGGATGTTCTGGCCGTCCCCGTCGGCGCTGACGGTCATCTCGCCGGTCCGCCCGGTGAAGCGGCCCTGGCGGAGCAGTCCCGGCTCACCGGCGCCGATCCGGCCGTGGCTGCGCAGATAGGCGGCCGCGCAGCCCGCACCGCTGCCGGTCGCCACGTCCTCCAGGATCCCGTCGTTGTTCCAGTGCCGCCCTTCCATGGCCGCGGCGTCCAGCAGGTACGCGTACTCGGCGCCCAGGCGGGCCAGCGGCTCGTCCAGCGGCGCCGTGACGCGGGCGCGGGCGAGCGCGTCACCGCGTACGGGGAGCACCAGGTAGCGCAGGCCCGTGGAGACCACCTCCGGGGGCAGACCGGGATCCAGGTCGCCCGGTTCGAGGGCGAACAGCGCGGCTGTTCCGTGCGGGTCGGGGCGGCCCAGGAAGGCGGCGGAGCCCTGGTCGAGGAGGCTCCCGTACTGTCCCGGGCCGCGGCGGTCGGTGGTGACCTCGACCGAACGGGCCGGCAGGCGCAGGGTCCAGACCGCGTGGTCCGCGGCGCCGTGCAGGGCGTGCAGGACCGCGGCCGCGCCGAGCAGGGGATGCCCGGCGAAGTCCAGCTCCCCCGCGAGGTCGAAGACCCGCGCGCGCCGGGTGCGCGGTCCGCCCGCGTCGTCGCCCCTCAAGAACACGGACTCGAAGTGCCGCAGTTCCCGGGTGATGGCGAGCATCTGGGTGCCGGTCAGCGACTCGGCGTCGGGGAACACCGCGAGGCTGTTGCCGTTGAAGGGGCGGTCGGTGAAGACGTCGACGTGGTGGTAGCGCATGGCGGCGACGCTACCGGGGCCCGGCGCGGCGCGGCCGCGGGTCAGTGGGCGAAGGGCGGTTCGAAGCAACCGCTCTCCATGAACGGCCCGTTCGTCTTCACCTCGTAGTTGGTCTTCTGCACGAACGCCGTGACACACGCGTCGTCCTGGACCTGAAGTCCGACCCGGGCACCCTCGGGCGTGACGGAGCCGCTGCCCTGAGGGCGCGGTTCCATCTCGCGCACGTCGAGCCGCCCTTCCTCGTAGCCGAGCGGGCGCAGGGCCGTACGGACACTGGCCGGGTCCCACTTGCCCTGTTCCCAGAGCTGCTTGAGGAGGGGTTCGATGCGGTCCGCCTCCTTCTTCGCTTCCGTGGCGCTCGCGGGGGACATCTCGCCGGCACGGCGGTGGCCGTTGTTCTCCCCGTGGTGCGGGGCGCCGTCGCCCGCGCCGGGCTCGACGTACGGGGAGGCGCCCGGGGAGGTCGGGCTCGCGCTCGCGCTCGGGCCGGTGCTCGTACTCGTACTTGTAGCTGGGCTCGGCGTCGAGACGGTCGCGCCGGGCGCCGCATCCGTGGCGCGCCGCTCGCCGCAGCCGGTCAGGGCCAGTGCCACGACCGTCGTCAGGAGCAGTGCGGCCGCGACCCGTTGCGTGCGCGGGCCGGGGGCAGTCGAAGTCAGCATGAGGACGACTCTGCCATGCGCCGGTCCGCGAAGCGGCGGGGTTCAGCGGCCGTGCGGGTGCCCGTCGGTCGCAGTGGGGGCTCTACGACCGACGGGCATACCTACGGCCCGGCCGTTCCGGCTACGCGGCGCCCGTCATACGGGCGAACACCACCACATTGCTGTCGTAGTAGTGCTTGGCGGGATCGAAGCTGCCGCCGCAGGTGACCAGGCGAAGGCCCGCGTGGTCGAGGTTCTTGTAGACCTCCAGCGTGGGGAACTCGGCCTTCGGGTACTCGGAGACCCGGTCCACCGTGAAGGTGACCGTCTTGCCGTCCCGCCGGGTCACCTTGATGGTGTCACCGCCCTTCATCGTCTTCAGCTTCTCGAACACGGCGGCGGCGCCGTTCCAGGTGACGTGTCCCGCGATCACGGCCGGTCCCTGGGAGCCGGGGGTCGGCCCCGGCTCGTACCAGCCCGCCAGCGCGGGGTCCTTCGGGGTCTGCATGGTGCCGTCCGCGTTCTGCCCCAGCGTCTCCAGGGAGCTGGACAGGTTGAGGGACGGGATCGTGATCTTCTGCGGCTCCGACCGGGCCAGGGCGGGCGCGGCCTTACCGGCGTCGGCGCCCGTACCCTTCTGGGATGAGTCCGCGGGCGCCTTCGCGGTCGGAGCGGCGCCAGCGGCCGGCGCCCCGGCCGGCTGGTTCTGCCCCGCCGGGGCGGGGGGCTGCGCCGCGTTCTGGCCGGAGCACCCCGCGAGGAGCAGCCCGGCGAGGGCGGCGGCGGCCGCCAGGGGAGCCGCGGTCCGGCGGCGGGACCACCGCCGCCGGGGCGACGTGGCGGTTGCGGCGAGCACGGGGGTCTGCCTCACGCGCCGCCTCCGGTGATCTCCTTGCGGCCGGGACCGCCGGCAGCCCGCTTCCGCCCGATGATCACCGCACCGGCCACGGCCGCGAGTACGCTCATGGCCACACCGTCGCGCACCGTCACCGGCACCGCCGTGTGCTCCGGGGCACCGCCTCCGGTCTCGATGCCGCCGACGGGAACGGACCCCACGGCCGCGCCCTTGACCTCTCCGCAGTTGGTCGGAGCCGTGGCTTCCTGGGGCAGCTTCGGGTCCAGTTCGCTCTTGCCCGCGCCCTCGAAGTCGTACTTCTTGTTCTTGTTGCGGTCGATGCCGTGCTGCACGACGTGCAGGTCCTTGATGTGGTCGACCACGTCCTGGCCGACGGCGATCGTCCGCTTGTAGCGGATCGTGCCCTGCTTGTCGGCGACGGGCATGCGCTGCACGTCGAGGCCGCTGGTGGCCTTGGTGTCCCCGCCCACGGTGAGCGAGATGTTGATGTCGCCGTAGTCGTGCGTGGCCTCGGTGTTGCTGAGGACCCCGTCGCCGTCCGTGTCGTCGGTCTTGTCCGGGCAGTGGAAGTCGTGCCCCTTCGTCGAGCCGTGGAGGTGCTGGGCCGACGGCTGTCCCGGCACCATGCCCTGGGACTCGATCTGCACGGTCAGTTGATTGCCCTTCAGGGTGAGCATGACCGTGCCGCTGGAGCCCGAATCGTTCAGCTGCGCCAGGTCGATCTGGTACGCCTTTCCGCCCTGGGCGAGAGCTGGTCCGGAAAGGCCGAGCGTCAGGAACACGGCGGCGGGTATGGCGGCGACAACCACGAGGCGACCGGCGCGCTTGACTATCACATTCGCTCCTGTTCCGTGGATCCCCGGGACGGGAATCGCAGTTCGTACGGGATGGAAACGAGCCCTGGAGAGGCCCTCGTTCCTCCTTCGGTGCCGCAACGCCTGCGGATGGGTGCCCATTTGAAGAAATTCAGGCGACTGCTGCGCCATGGGGCCAATACTGGGCCATTACACGTGTGAGCACGCGAGGGATCCCCGAACATCGCACGTCAGCGGCCTTCTCCGAGCCAGAGCTCGATGCGGAGTGCGATGAACAGACCTCGCAGATGAACACGCACGGGGAGGTCGGGAAAGACCGCAATCAATTCGATCCGGCCGCGCCAACGCACGTGCATACACCGCCTTCGACATCGTTCTCATCGTCGACGGGTGGCATCATCCCCATCGCCGGGTCCGGTTCGGTCCCGACCTTTCTAGTCGTCCCGGCGGTGACCGGGCGAATAGTTGGCCTCCGATGCTAAGAAATGCCCGCGGCCGCGACAGCCCTGCGCTTCGGCGGCGGGGTGGGGGTGGAGGTCCGGGCGGCCGGAAGCGGCAGTCGGCCGACGCCGGTGGTGTCAGTGGCACCTCTTAGGGTGCGCGGGAAGCGACGAGGAGGTTCCATGGGCTTTTCCGGTCATCTGGTCTTTGCGCGCAGCGAGCGCCCACTGCTGGAAGCACCCCCGTTCGGCAGCACCGGCCCAGGGCTGAGGGGCGACGTGCACGCGTGGCAGCCGCGACCGGGCGGCTGGCAGACCCTGCAGTTGGAACAAGGCGTCTGGGAGAACGAGCACCTGTCCACCGTGGTCGAATGGACCGGAGCGCCGGCCTGCGTCGCCGACGTCTCCGACAGCAGCATCGCCCTCGTGACGGGCCTGGACACCAACGGGCACCGCTGGCAGGCATGGCTCAACCTGGACCACGCGGCTGCCCTCCTCGTCGAGGAACCCGAGGACGTGGACGACGTGAGCCTGTGGCTGGGCACCCCGGAGTTCGAAGCGGCCGTCGGACGCAAGCGTGCAGAGCTCGATGCGGAGGTGCCGGCCGATGCCGAAGGCGCTCTCCTGTGGGCGTCAGCAGCTGGTGTCCACGCCGCGGCGCAGCAGCCTCGGATCGAGGAACTGCTGCGCGCACAGGAGACCTTCGTGGAAGAGCTGTTCGACGCGCTGCTGGACGAGCTGGGCTTCCCCGGAGCCGTCCACTCCGCACCGCAGCCATAGGAAGCGGCGTCTAAGCCGCCCCGGAGGGGTTGATCGAGGGGGTGGGTCTGGAGAGTCGGTGGTTGTGGCGGTGGCGCATGATCTCCCAGGGGAGCAATGCCGCCGCGCAGTAGATCGTCAGGCCCGGCCACACCGGCAGTGCGAGACAGAGCAGTGCCCCGCTCGCCGACCAGACCGGGCAGCAGACCAGGTCGACCCGGAGTGGAATGTTCGGGATGCGGTGGAGGAACGGGATGTGCTGATCCCGGTTCACGGTCGAGGCGTAGTGGATGTAGGCGAGGCTGGTACAGGC
Organism: Streptomyces sp. Sge12; assembly: GCF_002080455.1. Taxonomy (NCBI): domain Bacteria; kingdom Bacillati; phylum Actinomycetota; class Actinomycetes; order Kitasatosporales; family Streptomycetaceae; genus Streptomyces; species Streptomyces sp. Sge12. The sequence continues at coordinate 326,509 of NZ_CP020555.1, read as the reverse complement.
CGCGGTGCAAACGGCGGCAATGATGGTCGCGATATGCATCGATCTTTCCTTTCCCGCGTGCGGATTCCCTCCCGCGGCCAGGAAAACCGGCCGGAATGCCGCGCGTCACGCCCCGTGATGTCGTGGCTTGACATTCCCGATGTCCGGATCTCTTTCGTGTATCCGCTGGTCGGGCCGGTTCGGACGGTCCCGGCGTCAGGTCGGCCGGCATGCGTCAAGCCACGCGTCCTCGTGCTACGGCATTCCGTGGCAGGTGCGTACGGAGAGTTCGGGGGCTAATGGAATACGGCTCACCCGGGCCGCGTGAATTGCGGGCCACCTTTTCCGTGCCCCGCGCGAGACAAAGGACGTGACCGTGATGATTTCCGATGCCCCGGGCGCTCCGTACGCCCCGTATTCCCCGCACGCCCTGCGCGTCCGAGCGGTCCTGGATCCAGCGCTCACCCGCTGGATGTGGCTGGTGAAGTGGCTCCTCGCCATACCGCACTACTTCGCCCTGATCCTCCTGCACATCGCATTCGTTCTGGTGACCGTTGTCGCCTTCTTCGGCGTCCTCATCACCGGCAGATACCCACGACCCCTCTTCGACTTCAATGTCGGCGTCATGCGCTGGTCCACACGGGTCAGTTACTACTCCTCCGTCGTGCTCGGCACGGACGCCTACCCGCCGTTCACCCTCAAGGACGTGCCCGACTATCCGATCCGCGTCGACGTCACCTACCCCGAGCGACTGTCCCGCGGGCTGGTCCTGGTCAAGTGGCTGCTGATCGTTCCGCAGCTGCTGGTGATCACCCTGCTGGTCACCAGTGGCTGGAGTGCGTACCAGTACCTGGCCGACTACAGTCCCTTCTCCTCCGGGCTCATCGGTGTGCTCTCCCTCGTCGCCGTGATGACCCTGCTGTGCACCGGCACGTATCCGCGGGGCCTGTTCGACCTGCTCATGGGGCTGATGCGGTGGATGCTGCGGGTACTGGTCTACGCGGCCCTCATGACCGACGAGTACCCGCCGTTCCGGTTGGACATGGGAGGGAGCGAGCCCGCGGCCGGCGCGTTGCGGCCGGCCCCCGCCGGATGAGCGGACGGTCTAGGCTTCCGCTGTGACCAGCGCGGAAGTGACCCGGCGACGGGCGATGGGTGCCGGCCTCGGCGCCCTGGCGGGGGCGCTGGCCGGCTGTTCGGGGGCGTCCGGTCCGGTACGCAGGCTGCGGCTCGCGACGGGACCGGAGGGCGGCCCGTACAACGCGTTCGGGAAGGCCCTGGCGCAGGCCGTCGCCGCGAGCGGCCACCGGATCGAGATCGTCCCGGTGAGTACCGCGGCCAGCGTGAACAACCTGCGGAAGCTCGACGACGGCTCCGTCGAGCTGGCGCTGGCCATGGCGGACGCGGCCGAGGACGCCGTGCTGGGGCGGGAGCCGTTCCCTCGGCCCACCCCCGTGACGGCACTGGCCCGGGTCTACGTGAACTACACGCACCTGGTCGTCGCGGCGGACGGGCCGGTGCGCTCGGTGAAGGATCTCGCGGGGCGCCCGGTCGCGGCGGGTGCGGCGGGCTCCGGGGTACAGGTGGTGACGGAACGGGTCCTGCGCGCGGCCGGCCTGAGCGGCGCACCCGCACCCGCACCCGCACCCGCACCCGTATCCACACCAGCCCCCACGTCCACACCAGCCCCCACGTCCACACCCGCACCCGCGGCGGACGAGCGCTCCCTGGGCCTCGCCGCATCGGTGAGCGCCCTGCGCGAGGGCTCGGTCGACGCGCTGTTCTGGTCCGGAGGGGTGCCGACGCCGGCGCTGGCCGCACTGGCCCGCGAACTGCCGCTGCGGTTCCTGCCGCTCGACGACTACGTGGGCCCGCTGCGCGAGCGCTACGCCCCCGTCTACACGGCGGTCACCCTGCCGGCCGGGGTGTACGGGCTGACGGAGCCGGTCGGGACCATCGGGGTCGGCAACTACCTGATGGCGCGGGCGGACGTACCGCAGGACGCGGTACGCGACCTTCTCCGGGTGGTGTTCGACCGGTGGCGCGACCTGCTGCGGGAGGTGACGGCGGGGGCGCGGCTGGAGCCCCGGTTCGCCATCTCCACCGGCGAGGTACCGCTCCACCCCGGAGCGGTCGCGCACTACCGGTCGGTCTACGGGTAGCCGCGCCCCGGGTCGGCTCCGGCTCGGCTCCGGGCCGGCTCAGGGGGGCGGGAGGCGGAGCTCGACCACCAGGCCGTGCGGCTCGTTGCCGCTGACCGCGAGCCGCCCGCCGCTGATCCGGGCGATCTCTTCGGCGATGGCCAGCCCCAGACCGCTGCCGGGGACGTTCTGGTGTTGCGGGGCGCGGGCGAAACGCCTTAGCAGCAGCGCCAGTTGCTCCGCCGGCACGCCCGGGCCGTCGTCCGCGACCCGGACCACCGCGCAGCCGTCCGGCGCGTACGCGGTGTGCACCTCGACGCGGCGCCCGTGCGGGACGAACTTGGCGGCGTTGTCGAGGAGCGCGTCGAGGATGCGGCCCGCCGCGTCGGGCAGGGCGCGCGCCCGCAGGCCCTCCGCGAGGCCGGTGGCCACCAGTTCCACCCCCGCGGCGCCGAAGACCGGTTCCCAGGCCGTGACCCGGTCCCGTACGGCCCGTGCGACGTCCTGATCGCCGAGCTCCGCCGTGCCCGACTCCACGCGGGCCAGTGCCAGCAGGCCGTCGAGCAGTTCCTCCAGCCGTTCCGCCTCGTCCAGCGCGCGGCTGTGCTCGGTCAGCCCGGGCCCGGGTGCGATGTGCGGTTCGACGTTCTCCAGCTGGAGCACCAAAGTGGCCAGCGGGTTGCGGAGCTGGTGCGAGGCATCGGCGACGAAGTCGCGCTGACGGCCGATGGAATCCGCCATGGCCTGCGCCATGGTGTTGAAGTGCTGGCGCAGATGACGCAGCTCCGGCGGACCGGTGTCGGACACCGCCCGGGCCTGGAGGCTGCCGGCTGTGAGCCGCTCGACCGTCCGGTCCAGGTCCAGCACCGGCCGCAGCAGCCAGCGGGCGATCCCGGCCGCGACCAGGGCCGCCGCGGCGAAGGCGGCGAGCGCCCCGGCGGCGATGAACGACCAGCGGACCGCCACGTCCCGGCGGGCGGCATCGGTCGGCACGGCCATCAGGACCGCCCCGCTCACCCGCTCGTCGCGCCCCACCGGTTCGGCCAGCACGACCGTGCGCGGTCCCCAGGGGCGAAGGGTGGGCAGTCGGTCGGTGGAGCGGCCGGTGAGGGCGCGGCGACGGGCGTCCGCGCCGTCGGAGGCGCCGCCCGCGGCGGTATCGGAGTCGGTGGCCGCGTCCGTGGCGGCCGCTGCGGCCGGTCCGGTCCCGGCCCGGGCCACCGTCGCTCCCGCGGTGTCGACCACGACCACCCCGGCGCCGTACAGCTGGGCGTACCGGCTGATCTCGGCCGAGAGCTCCGCCCGGTCGGCGGCGGTACGCATCCGGTCGGCGAGATCGGCGAAGCGGACGGCCTCGGAACGCCGTTGCAGCAGCAGGTGCTCGGTGCGCCCGCGCGCGTAGGCATCGGCCAGGGGGACGCAGAGCAGCAGCGCCGCCGCTCCCATAAGCACCATCAGTACCGCGAGGAGCCGGCGCCTCACCGCTCCCCGCCCTGACCCTCGCCCTCGCCCTGACCTTCGCCCACCCTCTTGCCCTCGCTCCCGGCCGCCCCGTCGGGCGCGGTCGGGCGGCCGAGCCGGTAGCCGAAGCCGCGGACGGTGCGGATCAGGCCGGACCGGCCGGTCTTGGCGCGGATGCCCGCCACGTGGACGTCCAGCGAGCGGGAGGTCGCGAGGAAGGCGTCACCCCAGATCCGGTCCAGGATCTCCTCGCGGGAATGCACCTCGTCCGGGCGGGCGGCCAGGAAGGCGAGCACGTCGAACTCGCGCCGTGTCAGGCGTACTTCGTCGCCCGCCACCGTGACCGTTCGTCCTGCCGGATCCACCTCCACATCGCCGGTGCGCACGGGCCGGGCGCTGCTCGCGGTGGGGTCCGGTCCGCGGCCCGCCTGCGGGCCGGTCCGGCGCCGTACGGAGTCGATGCGGGCCATCAGTTCGGCCATCCGGAACGGCTTGACCACGTAGTCGTCGGCGCCCGCGCGCAGCCCCTGCACGATGTCGCGCTCCTCGCAGCGCGCGGTCACCACGATCAGTGGCGCGGCGCATACGGTACGCAGCCGCCGCAACAGCTCCAGTCCGTCCAGGTCGGGGAGCCCGAGGTCGAGGAGGACGAACTCGGCCTCGCGTACGTGCCGCAGTGCGTCCAGGGCGCGGCCGACGCGGCGGACGGTGTGCCCGCGCTGGGCGAGCGCCGTGCCGAGTGCCTGGGCCATGCGGTCGTCGTCCTCGACGAGCAGTGCGTGCATAGACGGTTTCCTCGCGACCTGTGACCGGACCCGCATCACCACCGGATCCCGGTGACCCGGCGCAGCAGCTTACGGGAGCCGCCGCGCCGGGTCACCGGGACGGGTCAGTGTGCGGCCTCGGCGGGAGCGGCCGCCGACCGGCCCTGATCGCCCTTGCCGCCGCCCTTGCCGCCGTCCATGTCGTCGCCCTCGCCGTCGGCCTCGGCCTCGGCGCGGCTGAGCGCGGCATTGCGGGTGTCCGGCATGAGGACGTAGGTCACGAGGGAGATCAGCGCGCACCCGGAGACGTACCAGAAGAACATGGTCTCGTGCCCACTGTTCTTGAACCAGAGCGCCACGTACTCGGCCGTGCCGCCGAAGAGCGCGTTGGCGATCGCGTACGGCAGTGCCACGCCCAGCGCGCGCACCCGCGTCGGGAACAGCTCGGCCTTGACCGCCGCGTTGATCGAGGTGTAGCCGGTGACGATGACCAGGGCCAGCAGGGACAGGCCGAGCGCCGACCAGTACGAGGACGCCGATCCGAGCGCGGTCATGATCGGGTAGGTGCCGACGGTGCAGCCCACCGCGAAGGTGATCAGCAGGGGCCGGCGGCCGATCCGGTCGGACAGCATCCCGGCGAAGGGCTGGAGTACGGCGAACAGGGTCAGCGCGGTGAAGCTGACGAGCGTGGCGGTGGTCTTCTCCATGCCCGCGCTGCCGACGAGGTACTTGGTGAGGTACGTGGTGTAGGTGTAGTAGGCGACGGTGCCGCCCAGGGTGAGCGCCATGACCAGGCCCGCCTGCCGGCGGTACTGCCACAGGGCCTTGAGCGTGCCGCGCGTGCTGTCGTCGTGGGCCTCCCCGCCCGCCTCCGCCGACGCCGACTCCTCCTTGAACGCGTCGGTCTCCTGGAGCCGTCGTCGCAGCCAGAAGACGATCACCGCGAACAACGCCCCGAGGACGAAGGGCAGTCGCCAGCCCCAGCTCTCCAACTGGGCGGTCGTCAGGGTGTGCTGGAGGGTGATCAGGATGCCCAGGCCGAGCAGCTGGCCGCAGGTCATCGACACGTACTGGAAGGACGAGCCCAGGCCGCGCCTGTTGCGGGCGGACGCCTCCGTCAGGTAGGTGGCGCTGGCCGCGTACTCGCCGCCGATGCTCATTCCCTGGAGCAGTCGGGCCAGCAGCAGCACCAGGGCGCCGAAGTAGCCGGCCTGGCCGTAGGTCGGGGCGACGGCGATCAGCAGGGCGGCCACCGACATCATGGTGACGGTGAGGGTGAGGGCGCTCTTGCGTCCGTGCCGGTCGGCGGCGCGGCCCAGGATCCAGCCGCCGACGGGGCGCATCAGGAAGCCGACGGCGAAGATCCCCGCCGTGTTCATGAGCTGCGTGGTCGGGTTGTCCCCGGGGAAGAACGAGTCGGCGAAGTAGATTGCGAAGCTGGCGTAGACGAACCAGTCGTACCACTCGACGAGATTGCCGAGCGATCCGCCGACCAGGGCGAGGCGGCGCTTCCGGCGCTCGTCCGCGGGCGGCTGTGCGGGCATGACGACGGACGAGGACATGGCGGCTCCAGAGGGAAGTCCCTGGTGAGAGACGGTAGAACGGCCCCGGCGGTGGGGGAGTGTCCAGAGCATGGGGCGGCCGTCGTACCCGGACAAGGTCCGCCACGCAGATCTAACGTTCCGCTAAGAAAGCCCGCGGAAGGGCACCCGGACAGGCTCCCGGAGAAACGCCCGGGAAGGCCCTGGGGGAAGCCCCGAGGGACGCTCCGGGGCCGCCCGATTTCACCACTCCGTCATGTGCACGTCATTCCTGCTCCATGGTTGTCACCCGAACGTGGCCCACGGTGGGGTCGGCCCGTCGCGGGGCGCCGGACGACCCCGGCCGCCACGCGGCCGGCCGCCCGACCTCGTACCCCTCAGCAGGAGGCAAGATGCGCGTGATCTCGAGCAGGCGGACCCCGGCCGTGGCCGCAGCAGCCATGGTGGCTCTGGGCGTGATCGCCGGACCGGCGCACGCCCGCGGAGACCAGGACGCGTCACAGCCGCTGCCCCGGGTGTCGGCCTCGGTCGAGACGCCCTCCCTCTTCGACGACGAGGCCGGCGGCAACGCCAACGCCGACGACCCGGCGATCTGGCGCAACGCGAAGGACCCCGACCGCAGCCTGGTGATCGCCACCGCCAAGGAGGGCGGCCTGCGCGTGTACGACCTCGACGGACGCCAGGTGCAGTCCCTGCCGGCGCCCGCGCCGACCGCCGACGGCGACATGCCGGGCCGCTTCAACAACGTCGACCTGATCACCGGACTCCGCTTCCCCGACGGCCGTCACGACGTGGCCGTGGTATCCGACCGCGGCCGCGACCAGCTGCGCATCTACCGGATCGACCCGAAGCGGCCTACCGCCCCGCTGGTCGACGTCACCGACGAGTCAGCCGCCCCGCTGGTCTTCTCCACCGGTCAGGAAGAGGTCAACGAGCAGCGGACGGCCTACGGCCTGGCCGCCTACACCGACCGCCGCAGCGGCCGCTCCTACGCGGTCACCAGCCGGCGCCACGCCACCGCCCTCGCCCTGGCCGAACTCCTCCCGAACGCCCGGGGGAAGGTCGGCTACCGCACCGTCCGCACCACCTCGCTGCCCTCCTCCTTCACCCTGCCGAACGGCAAGAGCTGGGCGCCGTGCGGCGAACCGGGCGAGGAGCCGCAGGTCGAGGGCATGGTCGTCGATCCCGACACCGGTGACCTCTACGCCGGCCAGGAGGACATCGGCATCTGGAAGCTCGACGCCGACCTGCGTTCCCCCGCGCGCCTCATCGAGAAGGTCCGCTCCTTCGGCGTGCCCGGCACCTGGAACGCCGAGACCGAGGAGTGCGACGCGGGCGCGGACCCCGGCTTCGGCGGCCGGCACATCTCCGCCGACGTGGAGGGCCTGACCATCTGGCGCGACCCCGCGCAGCCCGGCCGCCGCGGCTACCTGCTCGCCTCCAGCCAGGGCGACGACACCTTCGCCGTCTTCGACCGCGAGCACGGGAACGCGTACGTCCGCGGCTTCCGCGTCGGCGACGGCACGGGCCCGGGATCCCCGGACGGCTCGCAGGAGTGCGACGGCGCCGCGGTCACGACCGCGCCGCTGGGCCGGAAGTTCCCGAACGGCCTGCTCGTCGTCCAGGACGGCCACAACACCCCCGCCACCACGGGACCCGACGGGGAGGCCCGCACGGACACCGACTTCAAGTTCGTGGACCTGGGCCGGCTCAAGCGCGCAACCGGTCTCTGAGCCCGCCTCCTGACCTGGGCGGCGCCGCGTTCGCCCAGGTCGGTAGGATCGCCACCGCATACGACGGAAGGCGATCATGGCGGACAGTCCCCTCAGGCCCAGCTCGTTGATCAACACGGTCTACGGGGCGTTCCTGCGACGCCTCGGAGGCTGGATCTCCGTCGCCGACCTGATCACCCTGATGTCCGAGCTGGACGTGGACGGCCCGGCCGCGCGCTCGGCGATCTCCCGGCTCAAGAAGAAGGGCGTCCTCGAACCGGAACGCCGGGGCGCCACCGGCTACCGGCTCAGCCCGGCCGTACGGACCGTCTTCGACGAGGGCGACCGGCGCATCTTCGGCAGCCTCGAACCGGCGCGGCTGAGCGACGGCTGGGCCATGGCCGTCTTCTCCGTACCGGAGTCCGAGCGCTCGTACCGCTACCAGCTGCGCACCCGGCTGACCTGGCTGGGCTTCGGGAACATCGCCCCGGGTGTGTGGCTGGCGCCCGGCCGCCTCCTCGGCGACGCCCGTGACATGCTCGTACGGCTCGGGCTCAGCGAGTACGTGCACCTCTTCGCCGCCGAGTACGCGGCCTTCAGCGACCTGCCCGGCACCGTCAGCTCGTGGTGGGACTTCCCGGCGATCGAGGAGCAGTACGCCGGCTTCACCGAGACCTACGGCCCCGTCGCCGCGGGACTGACCCGGCAGCCCCGCATCGACGGCGCCGAGGCCTTCCGCCACTACGTTCCGATGCTCACCCAGTGGCGCCGCCTGCCCTACCTCGACCCGGGCCTGCCCGCCGAGTTGCTTCCCGCGGACTGGAACGCGGTCGCCGCGCGGCAGATCTTCCAGCAGCTGAACGACGTGCTCGCCCCGCCCAGCCTGCGCCACGTACAGCAGGTCACCGGCCTGTCCGAGCAGACGCCCGAGCCGTAGACCTAGCGCGCCGCCGGGCGGTGCAGGCGCCGCCAGTAGCCGGCGAGGTCGTCGACGGAGCCGGTGACAGCGTCCAGGCTCATCGTGGTCCGGGAACCGCGTTCGTAGCGCGCCCAGTTCGGCATGGGTCCGTGGTTGGGGTCGCCGGTACGGATGAAGGAGATCCACGAGGCGTGCACGGCGCCGGCGAGGCCGTCACGGATCCGCGGGTTCAGTCCCGCCAGGAACGGTGCCTGTGACCACTTGTCGAAGTTGTTGAAGACGAACGGCAGCTCCAGGCAGTGCGCCGCCCCCAGTTGACCGCCGTGTGCGGGCGTCGGCAGGTCGAACTGGTACGCCCAGACCGGCCGGCCGCGGGCCGCCCGCTTCTCGGCCAGGTCGATGCCGGGGATGCGGAACAGGTCGTCGCCGATCAGGTCCACGAGCACGTCCACCGGGCGGGCGCCCGGCCGGGCCTGCTCGTACGCGGTGCAGGCCTCGGCCGCCCGGGCCCCGAAGGTGTCCCTGGCCCGGGCGAGCACCTGCTCCTTGGTGGCGGCTACGTACGGCTCGTTCAGCGCGAAGGCGAAGGCGGCCTCCTCCCTGGTCCACCCGATCAGGAGGTCGATGTCCGCCCCCGGGCCGCTGAGCAGCAGGTCGGCCGGGCTGCGGGTCAGCGTCGCCTCGTCGAGCACGGGCAGGAACGGGGTCGACCAGTACCCCCACTGGCCGGTGCGGCGGAACATCTCGATCGTGGCGCCGATCAACTGCGGCCAGGGGAGGGCCCGTAGCTCCGCCACGTTCTTGACCCCGAGGATGTCGAGGTAGGTGGCGGAGCGCCGCAGCGACTCCGCGCGGCCGGGGATCTGCAGCCCGAGCGGCGGGCTCTGCAGGATGGCGCGCCGGAACAGCGGGCGGCCGGCGGGGCGGGCGCCGGCCAGCGCTGCGACCGACAGCGCTCCCCCGGACTGACCGGCGAGGGTGATGTTGTCCGGGTCGCCGCCGAACGCGGCGATGTTGTCCCGTACCCAGCGCAGCGCAGCGAGTTGGTCGGTGAACCAGAAGTTCCCGTCGGCTCCGTCCTCGCCGAAGTAGAGGTATCCCAGTGGACCGAGACGGTAGTTGAGGGTCACGACGACGAGATCGCCGTTGCGGGCGAAGGTCTCGCCGGAGTAGTTGGGCAGGGAGCCCGATCCGGAGATGAAGCCGCCTCCGTGGATCCAGACCATGACCGGCCGCCGGGCGGCGTCGGCCCCGGGCGTCCACACGTTGAGCGTGAGGCAGTCCTCGCTGAAGGGGGGCGACCCGTGGGTGCCGAGCACCGCGTCCCCGCCCTCCCGGTAGAGCTGCGGGGCGCTCGGCCCGAAGGCGGTCGCGTCGCGCGTTCCCTGCCATCCGGGGTGCGGCTGGGCGGGCCGCCACCGCAGCGCGCCGACCGGGGGAGCCGCGTAGGGCACACCCTTGAACACGGCGAGCCCCCCTTCGACGCTGCCGCGCAGCCGGCCCGCGGGCAGCTCCACGACGGGCGGGGTCCCACCCGCCGCGGGGGCGGCCTGCGCCGTGCCGGCCGGTCCGCCGGGGATGCCGGTGAGCAGGGCGGCGCCGGTCAGCGCCCCGGTGTTCCGCAGGATCGTGCGCCGTGATGGATCGTCGGTCATGGTGCTTCGCTCCCTGACTGATCATGGCTTCGCCCACCGCAGTGGTATGGCGCGAATTTGACGAGGGTTAGTGCTACGGCATACGCGTGGCGCGGGTCAAGGGGTGGAGCGACCCCCGGGCGGCTATCTTGCGAAGGCTTGACGGGCGTCGCAATTACGCGATAGACACGTGTCACCTCAGGAGAAACAACCGGTCCCGAGCGGGCCGGCTGACGACGTACGGAGTCTCCATGGCAGGTCGGTTTCGCCCCCTGGTTCTGATCACCGTCACCACTGGCCTCCTCCTGGCCACGGGATGCGGCGGTGCGAGCCTGGGCACAGGCGACAAAAGCAAGCAGACCGGGCCCGTGAAGATCGGGCTCCTCGTTCCGCAGTCCGGGACCTACAAGGCACTCGGCGACGACATGAAGGCGGGCTTCGAGCTCTACGTCCAACAGCACGGCGGCAGGCTCGGCGGCCGCGAGGTGCAGATCGTGGTCACGGACGAGGGCGAGACCGCCGACTCGGGCAAGGCGGCGGCCGAGAAGCTCGTCAAGCAGGACCGGGTCCTGGCGGTCAGCGGAGTGGTGAGCTCGGCCACCGTCAACGGCGTCAAGGACCTGTTCGAGACCAGCCGGATCCCGCTCGTCGGCTCGAACGCCTCCCCGACCACCCTGACCGGCGCCAAGTACATCTGGCGCACCTCCTACGTCAACGACGAGCCGGGCAAGGCCCTCGGCAAGCACGTCGCCGAGCGGGCCGGGGGACCGGTCTTCCTCATCGCCGCCGGCTACCAGGCGGGCAAGGACGAGATCGAGGGCTTCAAGTCCACCTTCCTGCCCGCCGGCGGCAGCATCGCGGGGGAGGAGGTCTACACGCCGTTCCCGGGCACCAAGAACTTCCAGCCCTACCTCTCCCAGATCGAGAACTCCGGTGCGAAGGCGGTCTTCTGCTTCTACGCGGGCGGCGCGGCCGTCGACTTCGTCAAGCAGTACCGGGACTTCGGGCTGGCCGGCAGGATCCCGCTCTACGCACCCGGCTTCCTCACCGAGGGCGGCGTGCTCAAGGGACAGGGCGACGCGGCCAACGGCGTGCTCACGGCCCTCAACTACAGCGCAGACCTGGACAACGCCGCCAACCGGACGTTCGCGCCCGCCTACAAGGCCGCCCACGGCACGGACCCGACGACCTACGCGATGGCCTCATGGGACGCGGCACAGGTGCTCGACAAGGCGATCGCGGCGGCCGGCGGCAACGTGACACCGGAAACGGTCAACGCCGCCATCTCCACGATCGGGGACATCGACAGCCCGCGGGGCACCTGGCGGTTCAACAGCGGCGGCACGCCGATCCAGCCCTGGTACCTGCGCGAGGTGAAGCTGGGCGCCAACACCCTCGCCGGCGACCTCGGCAGACTGGGCGGCTGACATGGCCGGATGGCTGGACGGCAACCTCGTCAGCGTCGTCGACGGGATCGCCTTCGGACTGCTGCTGTTCACGATCGCGGTCGGCCTCTCCCTGGTCTTCGGCATGATGGACGTGCTCAACCTGGCGCACGGCACCCTCTACCTCGCCGGGGCCTACACCGCCTACGCCCTCTCCGACGGCACCCTGCCGGGCCTGCTCCTCGCCCTCGCGGCCGGCGCCCTGGTGGGCGCCCTCGGCGGAGCGGCGCTGACCCTGCTCACACAGCCGCTGGCCCGGCGCGGCCACCTCGACCAGGCCGTGCTCACCCTGGGCATCACCTTCATCGTCGCCGACCTCCTCGCGGCCGTCTTCGGCGGCGAGGTACTTCCCACGGACCCCCCGGCGTCGCTGCGCGGGACGGTGGACCTGCTCGGCCACACGTATCCGGTGTACCGGCTGGTGTTCATCGCCGTCGCGGCCGCCCTCGCGCTCCTCGTGCACCTCGTCTTCGAGCGCAGCTCGCTCGGAGCGCTCGTCCGGGCCACCGTCGCGGACCGGGACATGGTCCGCGCCCAGGGCGTCGACATCCGCAAGGTGCTCTACGGGGTCTTCGCCTTCGGCGCCGCCCTGGCGGCCGTGGGCGGGGTGCTCGGCGCGCCGATCCTGGGCCCCGGCCCGGGCGTCGACGAGAGCGTGCTCGTGCTCTCCCTCGTCGTCGTGGTCGTCGGCGGTCTCGGGTCCGTGCGCGGCGCCCTCGCCGGGGCGCTGCTCATCGGCCAGGTCCAGACCCTCGGGGTGGCGCTGCTCCCGCAGTACGCGCCCTTCCTCCTCTTCGGCACCATGCTGCTCGTGCTCGTGGTCCGCCCCCACGGCCTGATCCCCTCGGCGGTGCGCACATGAGCACGACCACGTCCACGTCCACGCCCCCGTCCGCGTCCCCGAGCGCGTCACCGAGCACGTCCACGGGCAGGTTCATGAGGTCCCGGGCGACCGTCGCCGCCGTACTCCTCGGCCTCACCCTGGCCCCCTTCCTGCTCGGCCCGTACGCCGTCGCCACCCTGTCGCGGATCCTGGTGTTCGCCCTGCTCGCCCTGAGCGTGAACCTGCTCACCGGACTGACCGGGCTGCCGACCCTCGGCCAGTCCGCCTACTTCGGCGTCGGCGCCTACACCGCCGCCGTCGTCGCGAAGAACCTCACGGACATCGGCCCGCTCCAGCTCCTCCTCGCGGCGGGCGTCTCCGCCCTGGTGGCCGTGCCCACCGGGTGGCTCGCCGTCCGGGCCCGCGGCGTGGTGTTCCTCATGCTGACGCTCGCCATCGGCGAGATCGTCTACAGCGCCGCCGTCAACTGGAAGTCGGTGACGGGCGGCACCGACGGGATATCCGGTGTCCCGCCCGTCGTGCCACTGCCCGGAACTCCCGCGCTGGAGCTCGACGGGCTGGTCTACTTCTACGTACTGGCCGTGTTCCTGCTGCTGTTCGCGGCCGTCACCCGCCTGGGCTCGACGCCCTTCGCCCTCGCCCTGCGCGGGATCCGCGACAACGAGCCGCGCATGAAGGCGATCGGCTACCCCACCCGGCGGTACGCCCTGACCGTCTACTGCGGCGCCGCGGCGCTGGCGGGTGCCGCCGGTTCGCTGTGGGTCTCGGTCCAGCGGTTCGTCTCGCCCGGCGACGCCGGCTTCGAGATCGCCGCCCTCGCGCTGCTGGCCGTCGTCATCGGCGGCACGGGCTCGATGTGGGGGGCGTGCGCCGCGGCCGCGCTCATCTGGCTGACCCGCGACTACCTCGGGAACCTCGAAGTCGTCGCCGGACGCGGCCCGTTGCTGCTCGGACTGCTCTTTGTCATCGCCGTGTACACACTGCCCCGCGGAGTGGCCGGCGTACGGCTCCCGCACAGGCCGAGCCGGAAGAGGACGGCGTGAGCGACCTCGATCCACTGGAACTGCGCCGGGTGTCCAAGCACTTCGGCTCCTTCACCGCCGTCGACGAGGTGTCCCTCACCGTACGGTCCGGTGCCCGGCACGCGATTATCGGCCCCAACGGTGCCGGGAAGTCAACGCTGTTCGGGCTCATCTCCGGAACCCTGTCCACCAGCACGGGTACCGTCCTGCTGGACGGGCGGGACGCGACCCGGCTGCCCGTGCACCGCCGGGTCGGCCTCGGAACGGCCGCGACCTTCCAGCATTCCAGCCTCTTCATGCGGGAGACCGTACTGGAGAACGTCCTGCTCGCCGTGCTGCTCCGGACGGGGGCGGGGCTCGGCGGATGGCGGAGGGTGAGCGCCGCCTCCGCGGAGCTCGCGCGAGCCCGCACACTCCTCGAACAGGTGGGCCTGCCCGACCGGCACGACCTGACCGTGGGCGCCCTCTCGCACGGCGAACGCCGGCAACTGGAGGTCGCCGTCGCGCTGGCCACCGAACCGCGGCTGCTGCTCCTGGACGAGCCGGCCGCCGGCATGTCGCCGGCGGAGACGGAGCGCCTCACGAAGCTGATCGCCGCCCTGCCCCGAGAGGTGACCGTGCTCCTCGTCGAACACGACCTCGACATGGTCTTCGAGCTCGCCGACACCGTCACCGTCATGCACCTCGGCCGGCACCTCACCACCGGCACACCGGACCACGTACGGGCCTCCGCCGAGGTCCAGCAGGCCTATCTGGGCACCACGGAGGTCTCCTCGTGAAGACGTACTTCCGCATGCGCGGCCTGCGCTCCGGATACGCCGGTGGCGTGGTCCTGACCGGCGTCGACCTCGAAGCCGAACCCGGCGGGATCGTCGCCGTACTCGGGCGCAACGGGGTCGGCAAGACCACCCTCATCTCCACCGTCATGGGATTCGTCAGACCCTACGAGGGCAGCATCACCCTCGACGGCCGGGAGATCGCCGGAGCCCGGGTCGATGTGATCGCCCGGGCCGGAGTGGGCGTCGTACCCCAAGGACGCAGGGTGTTCGCGCCGCTGACCGTGGCGGAGCACCTCGCCGTCGCCGCACGGAGACGCCGAGGTGCTCCGGGGCCGTGGACCCGGGCACGCATCCTCGACCTGCTGCCGAGGCTCGGGGAGCGGCTCGGACACCGGGGCGACGAACTCTCCGGAGGGGAACAGCAGATGCTCGCGATCGCCCGGGCCCTCCTGGGCAATCCGCGGCTGCTGCTCCTCGACGAGCCGTCCGACGGTCTGGCTCCCGCGATCGTCGCCCAGGTGGGGGAGGTGATCCGCGAGGTGGCGGCGCAGGGCATGACGGTCGTCCTGGTCGAGCAGAACCTGGGGCTGGCCCTCTCCGTCGCCGAGCACGTGGCCGTCATGCAGAAGGGGAGCATCGTGCACCGGGCGACCTGCGCGGAGTTCGCCGCCCGCCCCGACGACCGCCGTCGCCTGCTGGGAGTCGACTGACCGCCACCTCCGTCACTCTTCGGGGTCACCAGGGTCACCAGGGTCACCAGGGTCACCAGGGCCGCCGGGGTCGGCGGGGTCGGCATCGGGCAGGAGGAGCGTGGCCACGGCCCCGCCGTCCGGGGCATTGGCGAACTCCAGCTCGGCCCCGACCACCAGGGCCTGCCCCAGGGCGATCGTCAGGCCCAGACCGTGTCCGCGCCCCCGCTCGGCCGCACCGGTACGGAACCGCTGCGGCCCCTGCGCGAGCAGCTCGTCCGGATACCCGGGCCCGTGGTCCCGTACGTCGACCCGGCGCGCGCCGACGGTGACGACCACGGGACCCGCGCCGTGCCGGTGGGCGTTCGCGATCAGGTTGGCGAGGATACGGTCGACCCTGCGCGGGTCCGTGCCCACCGCCGGGCCCGTCCCCTCCTCCTCCCGCAGCTCCACCGCCAGCCCCGTGCGCCGCACGCAGTCGGCGACCAGGGGACCGAGCGCACAGGGCAGGAGATCGGCCACCTCCACCCCGGCGTCCAGCCGCGAGACGTCCAGCAGGTCCTCCACGAGCCCGCCCAGCACCTTGACCCGGTCCCGTACGTAGTCGGCCGCCAGCTCCTGCGACAGCAGCTCGGCGGCGGTCGCCAGCCCCATCAGCGGGGTGCGCAGCTCGTGCGCGACATCGGCGGTGAACCGCTGCTCGCCCTGCAGGCGGGCCTGCAGGGCCGCCGGCCGACACCGGTCGGGGTTGCGCGCCCCCGCGGGGTCGGGGCGCGAGGATGCTGCCATGGCCGACACCTTCGCTACACGAACGATCGACGTGACGACCGGGGACCGGGAGACCGTCCATGACCTGACCGATGCCTGCGCCGCCTTCCTCAGGGAGGTGGCGCAGGGGCGGAGCGGGCTGCTGAACATCTTCACCCCGCACGCGACGGCCGGGCTCGCCGTCATCGAGACGGGAGCGGGCAGCGACGACGACCTCCTGAAGGCCCTGGAGTCCCTCCTGCCCGCCGATGACCGCTGGCGGCACCGGCACGGATCCCCCGGCCACGGGCGGGACCACGTCCTGCCCGCGATCGTCCCGCCCCACGCGACGCTACCGGTGGTCGACGGGATGCTGGAGCTCGGAACCTGGCAGTCCGTCACCCTCGTGGACACCAACCGGGACAACCCCCGGCGCCAGGTCCGGCTCTCGTTCCTGGGCGCTGCTCACGCGCAGGGGTGATGACGTATCAATCATGACAGGTCAGAGGCCGTTTTCGTAGGACCAAGGGCACAGCGAATTGCCCTTGTTCGGACCCCTGTGCGGCTTTGAGAATCACCGTCATGACTTTCTCAGCGCACGCCCATCACGACGCGGTACTTCGAGCCCGAGTAGCCCTCCTGGGATCACAGACCCTGCCGGCGCGGCAGCAGGTCGCCGCCTACCGCGTGCTCGCCCAGGTGAGCCCGCTGGCGTATCTGCCGCTGCTGACGGTCGCGTTGTACGAGTACAGCCTTCAGGACTTCGCCCACCTGCCGGAGACCGCGCTCGCCCTGCGGGCCGAGGCGGTCGGGGCCGCGCGCCGCATGTACGCCGCGGAGCCGGCCAGGGGACTCCTGCTCCTCACCGCGCTGGGCCGCTACCGGGAGCAGCTGGAGCTCATGGGACGGGAGGAGGAACTCGCCGCCGTGGAGCGGGAGACGGCCCACGTCGCATCGGGGCGGCCGCTGCCCCTTTAGGGTGGATGACCGGATCGCCTTCCCCGCAGAGGAGTTATCGGTGGCACGCTCGCTCGACGGCCTCGTCTTCGTCCCCGTGGCCGACCAGGCACCCGGCCAGGTCGGCCGGCAGACCCGGTTCGCCTACCACGAGCAGGACGGTCGGATCTGGGCGGAATACCACGGAGGGGACGTGGTCAGGGGGTACCTCGTCGGTACCCGGGACGCCGACACGATCGACTTCCGCTACGTGCAGCTCCGCCTCGACGGTACGACCGCCTCCGGGCACTGCACCTCGGTGGTGACCGAACCGGCCGACGGCCGCCTCCGGTTGGAGGAGACCTGGACATGGGAGTCGCAGGAGGGCAAGGGCACCAGCGTGGTCGAGCAGCTGCCGGGCTGAGGGGCGCGGCTCCTTCGGGAGCCGCGCCCCTACGGGTGCCCGCCGGGCCGGCCGGTGCGGGCCGGCCCGGACTTCATGTCACTGTCCGGCGAGGTCGAACCGGTCCAGGTTCATCACCTTGTCCCACGCCGCGACGAAGTCCTTCACGAACTTCTCCTTGGCGTCGTCGCTCGCGTAGACCTCCGCGAGCGCACGCAGCTCCGAGTTCGAGCCGAAGACGAGGTCGGCCCGGCTGCCGGTCCACTTGACCCGGCCGGTGGCGGAGTCGCGGCCCTCGAACGCGTTCGCGTCCTCGGACGTCGCCGTCCACGTCGTACCCAGGTCGAGCAGGTTGACGAAGAAGTCGTTCGTCAGGGACCCGGGAGTCGTGGTGAAGACGCCGAGCGGCGTCTGCTGGTGGTTCGCGCCCAGTACGCGCAGGCCACCGACCAGGACCGTCAGCTCGGGGGCGCTCAGGGTCAGCAGGTTCGCCCGGTCGAGCAGCAGGTACTCGGCCGGCAGCCGGTTGCCCTTGCCGAGGTAGTTGCGGAACCCGTCGGCGGCCGGTTCCAGCGCCGCGAACGACTCCACGTCCGTCTGCTCCTGCGTCGCGTCCGCGCGGCCCGGGGTGAAGGGGACCTGGACGGCGAACCCGGCGTCCAAGGCGGCCTGTTCGACGGCGGCCGCACCGGCCAGCACGATCAGGTCCGCGAGCGAGATCCGCTTGTCGCCGCTCTGGGCGGAGTTGAAGGACTCCTGGATCCCGGTCAGGGTGCGCAGCACCCCTGCCAGCTGGTCCGGCTCGTTGACCTCCCAACCGCTCTGCGGCTGGAGGCGGATGCGGCCGCCGTTGGCGCCGCCGCGCTTGTCGCTGCCGCGGAAGGACGAGGCCGAGGCCCAGGCGACGGAGACGAGCTGGGACACCGACAGGTCGGAGGCGAGGACCTGACGCTTGAGTGCGGCGATGTCACCGGCGTCGACGAGCGTGTGCGTGACCGCGGGGAGCGGGTCCTGCCACAGCAGCGTCTCGGTCGGGACCTCCGGGCCGAGGTAGCGCACGATCGGGCCCATGTCGCGGTGCGTCAGCTTGAACCATGCGCGTGCGAAGGCATCGGCGAACTCGGCGGGGTTCTCGAGGAAGCGGCGCGAGATCTGCTCGTACGCCGGGTCGAACCGCAGCGAGAGGTCGGTCGTGAGCATCGTCGGCGCGTGGGTCCTGGACCCGTCATGGGCGTCGGGCACGGTGCCGGCGCCGGCGCCGTCCTTCGGCCGCCACTGGTGCGCTCCGGCGGGGCTCTTGAACAGCTCCCACTCGTAGCCGAACAGGATCTCGAAGAAGCTGTTGTCCCAGGTGATCGGGGTGTTGGTCCAGATGCCCTCGAGACCGCTGGTGATGGCGTCGCCGCCCTTGCCGGTTCCGAAGGAGTTGCTCCAGCCCAGACCCTGCGCCTCCAGCGGGGCGGCCTCGGGGTCGGGGCCGACGCTCTCCGCCGGGCCGGCGCCGTGGGTCTTGCCGAAGGTGTGGCCGCCCGCGATCAGGGCGACGGTCTCCTCGTCGTTCATCGCCATCCGGCGGAACGTCTCCCGGATGTCGCGTGCCGCGGCGATCGGGTCGGGATTGCCGTTCGGGCCCTCCGGGTTGACGTAGATGAGGCCCATCTGGACCGCGCCGAGCGGGTTCTCCAGCTCGCGGTCGCCGGTGTACCGCTCGTCGTCGAGCCAGGTGGTCTCGGGACCCCAGTACACGTCCTCGTCCGGCTCCCAGACGTCCGGACGGCCGCCGCCGAAGCCGAAGGTCTCGAAGCCCATCGACTCCAGCGCCACGTTCCCGGTGAGGATCATCAGGTCGGCCCACGAAAGGCTCTTGCCGTACTTCTTCTTCACCGGCCACAGCAGGCGACGGGCCTTGTCGAGGTTGCCGTTGTCCGGCCAGCTGTTGAGCGGGGCGAAGCGCTGCTGGCCGGCCCCGGCTCCGCCGCGGCCGTCGCTGATCCGGTAGGTGCCCGCGCTGTGCCAGGCCATGCGGATCATGAAGGGGCCGTAGTGGCCGAAGTCGGCGGGCCACCAGTCCTGGGAGCTGGTCAGCACCTCCGCGATGTCCCGCTTCACGGCGGGGAGATCAAGGGTCTTGAACGCCGCGGCGTAGTCGAACTCCTCGCCGAGGGGGTTGGCCACGGCGGGGTTCTTGGCGAGGATCTTCAGGTTGAGCCGTTCCGGCCACCACTGGCGGTTTCCGCCACCTTGGGTCGGGTGCGGGGCACGCGTGTGGGCGACGGGACAGCCCTCCCCACCCCCCGACTTGGAGTCGGTGACGATTGCATCGTGGTTCTCGGACATGGGAATCCTTCCGTACCAGGCGGATCACGGTGTTCAGGAACTGAATGCGGGATAAGTGCGACTGGATGCGATGGAACAGCCGGGGCACAGGCCCCGGGTGCACGTGCTCGGCCTCGTCGAACGCCACGACGCCGAGCGGTCACCGTCCCGGACGGTTGTGAGCAGGGGGGCGCCGACGGCCGGTGCGCGTGCGTCTGCACCGCGCACTTCGCGGGCGGTGGTCCGTCACGTCTTCGTCACCTGCCGCCCTGGAGCCTTCCTGTCTCTTGGCTATCTACGAATCCGATCCTACGATGGACAGAATCCAAGTCAAGAAGGACACCAGATCCACATGCGATCGGATTCCGGATGTCCCTCGGCATACTTCGGGGCACCCCGTCGAACCTGAATAGGTGGGCCGATATGAGTGACCTGCTGGAGCGTTTGCGCGGGCGTGGCTGGCGGATGACGTCCCAGCGGAGGGTGGTCGCGGAGGTCCTCGACGGCGATCACGTGCACCTCACGGCGGACGAGGTCCACGCCCGTGCGGCGCAGCGGTTGCCGGAGATCTCCCGGGCGACCGTCTACAACGCCCTGGGCGAACTGGTCGCTCTCGGCGAGGTCGCGGAGGTCACCACCGACGGCCGGGCGAAGCGCTACGACCCCAACGCGCACCACCCGCACCAGCACCTGGTGTGCTCCGCCTGCGGGGTCATCCGCGACGTCCACCCGACCGGCGACCCGCTGGCGGGCCTCCCGGCGCAGGAGCGCTTCGGCTTCACGGTGTCCGGGGTCGAGGTCACCTACCGCGGCCTGTGCCCGGACTGCGCGTAGGCGCGTCTCTTCCGGGCGCCCGCACCTCCCGCGTTCTATTCGTCGGCCGGTTCCTCGGCCTGCTCCTCGTCCGGCCATTCCATCGGCCGGGCGCCGAGCCAGTTCCTCTCGAACTCGTCCTGGCCGATTTCCATGCCCACGAGTTCGGGGTCGAAGAGGTCCACGACGGGCGGGTTGAAGGGCCAGTCGTCGGGTCCGCTGCGCACCCCCGTGCCGTCCGGGGTCAGCTCGACCTGGCGCGTGCGCCGGCCGTCGGCCCCGACTTCCATCAGGTAGAGCGTCCGGTCCTCGTCGTTCCCGTCGTCCCAGCGCCGCCGCAGCCACACCACCTCCCGGTCGGCGAGCGCGCCGAAGCCGTCCAGGCCGCGCTGCGCCTCGCGCTTGGCGCGCAGTTCGTCCAGCCCTTCCGGCGTGGTCGCTGCGTCGACCCGGGCCTCGTCCAGGCCCCAGCCCTCGGCCCGCTCCAGGGTCTCCGCCGTGTCGATCACCTCGACGTCCGCGAACGTCTCGCGCACCTCCCGCACCGACCGTGCGTGGACCCACCACCACGATCCGCCCATGCCGTAGTCGTGCAGGACGAGGAAGCGCGACGTGGGCGCAGCATGATCGGTCATGTCGGCCGACGATATGCGATCGGCCGCTCACGCTCCGCGCGGCCCCCGATCGCCGCATCAGCCGCCCCGATCGCCCCCATCGCCCCCGCCATCCCCCGCCTGACCACCGTCTTTTCCCGGCCACGCGCGAGGCTTCAACAAGAAAACCCTTGATGGCGCACTAGACTGGTGGGTTGTTTGGCGCCGAGCCGGAACAACCTGGGCAGACCCGGGCTCCGCCGGCGACCCGGACATTGCCGGGAACGAGACGTGAGGGCCGATGGCAGTCACACCTGAGCGCAGTGAACTCACTCTGCTCGACGGCGGGGAGATGCCCGAGGAGTCCGGCAAGTCGGCCCGCTTCACGGCAGGGTCGGCCGCCCCCACCCGCACCCTCGTCGACATCTTCGAGGCCACCGTACGGGCGTACCCCGACGAGCTCGCCCTCGACGACGGAACCACCCGACTGACCTACCGGGCACTGGCCGCCGAGGTCGAGCGCCGGCGCCGCGCCCTCGCGGCCGCCGGAGTGGGACTCGGCGACCGGGTCGGCGTCCGCGTGCCCTCCGGAACCAGCGAGCTGTACGTGGCCATCCTGGCCGTACTCGCCGCCGGCGCCGCCTACGTACCCGTCGACGCCGAGGACCCGGACGAGCGCGCCGACCTGGTCTTCGGCGAGGCGGGGGTCCGCGCGGTCCTCGGCGGCGGACAGCGCATCCACTCCGGCCGGGCCGCGGAGCCCGGAGCCCACGCCGCGGCCTCGCGCCCCGGCCCCGAGCACGACGCCTGGATCATCTTCACCTCCGGCTCCACCGGCAAGCCCAAGGGCGTCGCCGTCAGCCACCGCAGCGCCGCCGCCTTCGTCGACGCCGAGGCCGCGCTCTTCCTCACCGAGGAGCCGATCGGCCCCGGCGACCGCGTCATGGCCGGACTGTCCGTCGCCTTCGACGCCTCCTGCGAGGAGATGTGGCTGGCCTGGCGCTACGGCGCCTGCCTCGTGCCCGTACCCCGCTCCCAGGTGCGCAGCGGCGCCGACCTCGGCCCCTGGCTCGTGGACCAGGAGATCACCGTCGTCTCCACCGTGCCGACGCTGGCCGCCCTCTGGGAGCCCGAGGCGCTCAACGAGGTCCGGCTCCTGATCTTCGGCGGCGAGGCCTGCCCGCCGGAGCTCACCCAGCGCCTGGTCACCGAAGGCCGCGAGGTCTGGAACACCTACGGCCCCACCGAGGCCACCGTCGTCGCCTGCGCCGCCCTCCTGACCGGAGAGGAGCCGATCCGGATCGGCCTCCCGCTGAACGGATGGGAACTGGCCGTCGTCGACGAGTCCGGGGAGCCGGTGCCCATGGGCGGCAGCGGAGAACTCGTGATCGGCGGCGTGGGCCTCGCCCGCTACCTCGACACCGACAAGGACGCCGAGAAGTACGCCCCGCTCGAATCCCTCGGCTGGCAGCGCGCCTACCGCAGCGGCGACCTCGTACGCGCCGAACCCGAAGGCCTGATCTTCCTCGGCCGCGCCGACGAGCAGATCAAGCTCGGCGGTCGCCGGATCGAGCTGGGCGAGGTCGACGCGGCGCTCCAGGCCCTGCCCGGTGTCGCGGGAGCGGCCGCCGCCGTCCGCACCGCCCGCAGCGGCAACCAGCTGCTCGTCGGCTACCTCGTCACCCAGGACGGCTGGGACCACGCGGCGGCCGTGACCCGGCTGCGCGCCGAGCTGCCCGCCGCCCTCGTCCCCCTCCTCGCGCCCGTCGCCGAGCTCCCCACCCGGACCTCAGGCAAGGTCGACCGGAACGCGCTGCCCTGGCCGCTGCCCGACCTGGAGACCTCCGGCCCCACCGAGCAGCTCTACGGCACCGAGGCCTGGCTCGCCGAGCAGTGGAGCGAGACCCTCGGCGTGACCGTCACCAGCGCCGCCGACGACTTCTTCGCGATCGGCGGCGGCAGCCTCGCCGCCGCCCAGCTCACCACCCGGCTGCGCACCCGCTACCCGAGCGCCGCCGTCCTCGACGTCTACCAGCAGCCCACCCTGCGCAAGCTGGCCCGGCACCTGGAGAAGTCCGCACAGGACGACGGAGCGGCCCGGACCATCACCCCGGTACCGCTGCGCTCCCAGCTGGTCCAGTCCCTGCTGCTGCTCCCGCTGTTCACCCTGGTCGGCCTGCGCTGGACGGTCGCCGTACTGGCCCTGGGCAACGTACTGCACCGGTTCGGGCCCTACCCGTGGGCGCCGACCGCCTCGTGGTGGCTCGTCGCCGCCGGCGCGCTGCTCCTCTACAGCCCGCCGGGCCGGCTCGCCATCGCGGCCGGCGGAGCCCGCCTCCTGATGCGGGGCGTGAAGGCCGGACGCCACCCGCGCGGCGGAAGCGTGCACCTGCGGCTGTGGACGGCCGAGCAGCTCGCCGAGTACGTCGGCGCCACCTCCCTCACCGGGTCCTGGCTGGAGCGCTACGGGCGGGCCCTCGGCGCCAAGATCGGCCCCGAGGTCGACCTGCACTCCCTGCCCCCGGTCACCGGCATGCTGAAACTCGGCCGCGGCTGCGCCGTGGAGTCCGAGGTCGACCTCTGCGGCCACTGGCTGGACGGCGACCACTTGGAGATCGGCGCGATCAAGGTCGGCGCGGGCGCGGTCGTCGGCACCCGCAGCATCCTCTTCCCCGGCGCGCGCGTCGGAAAGCGCGCCGAGGTGGCCCCCGGCTCCGCGGTGGTCGGACAGATCCCCACCGGCCAGCGCTGGGCCGGCGCACCCGCCGGCAAGCTCGGCAAGGCCAAGCACAACTGGCCCAAGGAGCGCCCGCCCCGCGGCCTCCCCTGGCGGGCCGCGTACGGGGCCGCCGGCTTCTGCCTCACCGCCCTGCCCGTCCTCGCCGCCCTGCCCGCCCTGCTCGTGGTGAGCCGGTTCGTGCCCGCCGACGCCGGATTCGCCGCAGCACTGCGCGGAGCGCTCCTCGCCGTGGTGCCGGGCGCGCTGGCCTTCGGATTCGCCTACGCGGTGCTGCTGCTGGTCTCCGTACGCCTGCTCAGCCTCGGGCTGCGGACGGGAACCCATCCGACGCACAGCAGGGTCGGCTGGCAGGCCTGGACGGTCACCCAGCTGATGGACCTGTCCCGCGAAACGCTCTTCCCGCTGTACGCCGGGCTGATCACACCGGTGTGGCTGCGGCTGCTCGGCATGAAGATCGGCCGGGGCGCCGAGGTGTCCACCGTGCTCGCCCTCCCGAGCCTGACCACCGTCGGCGAGGGAGCCTTCCTCGCCGACGACACCCTGACCGCCCCCTTCGAGCTGGGCGGCGGCTGGGTCCGGATCGGACACTCCGAGATCGGCCGCCGCGCCTTCCTGGGGAACTCCGGCATGACCGCCCCGGGCCGCTCCGTGCCGGACGACGGGCTGGTCGGCGTCCTGTCCGCCACCCCGAAGAAGGCCAAGAAGGGCAGCTCCTACCTGGGACTTCCGCCGGTCAAACTGCCCCGGTCCACCTCCGACTCCGACCAGAGCCGGACCTACGAGCCGCCCGCACGGCTGCTGTGGGCGCGCGGCCTGGTGGAGCTGTGCCGGCTCGCCCCGGTGTTCTGCTCGGCCGCCCTAGCCGTGCTGACCGTGGCCGCCCTGTGCGCGCTCGTCACCCGCAGCGGCCTGGGCGTATGGGGCGCCGCGCTGCTCTCCGGAGTGGTCCTGCTGGTCGCCGGACTGGCCGCCTGCACGGTCGCGGTGAGCGCCAAATGGCTGCTCGTCGGTCGGCACCGCACGGGCGAGCACCCGCTGTGGAGCGGCTTCGTCTGGCGCAACGAGCTGGCCGACACCTTCGTCGAGGTCCTTGCCGTGCCGTGGCTGACCGGATCGGTGCCCGGTACACCCGTGCTGGCCCTGTGGCTGCGCGCGCTCGGCGGCCGGATCGGCCGGGGCGTGTGGTGCGAGAGCTACTGGCTGCCCGAGACGGACCTGGTGGTGCTGGGCGACGGGGTCAGCGTGAACCGGGGCTGTGTGTTGCAGACGCACCTCTTCCACGACCGGATCTTGAGGACGGATACTGTGGTGCTCCATGAGGGCGCCACCCTGGGCCCGGGCGGAATCGTCCTGCCCGGGAGCACGGTGGGGGCCCGCAGCACCTTGGGCCCCGCCTCCCTCGTGATGGCCGGGGAATCCGTCCCCGCCGACACCCGCTGGCTGGGCAATCCGATCGAGGCGTGGCGGTCCTGACCGGGCCGTTCGCGCCCCGGCCGGCACCGGCGGGAGCACCGGCACAACCGGTACACCAGCACGTCGTACGAGCACAGCGCAGGGAGCGGAAGCGGCAGTGAGCGGCCAGAAAACAGAGCCATCGGACCCGTACTTCCCGGCCAACGGCGACTCCCGTTACCGAGTGCACCGGTACGAACTCGCTCTGGACTACCGTCCCGGCCCCAACCGGCTCGCCGGGACGGCCCGGATCAGCGCGATCGCCGGGCGGGCACCGCTCGCCGAGTTCCACCTGAACCTGGCCGAGTTCAAAATAGGGCGGATCCTGGTGAACGGGCGCGCCCCGCACTACACCCACCGCGCCGGAAAACTCCGGGTGCGCCCCACCAAGCCGCTGCCCGGCGGCTCCGCCTTCACCGTGGAGGTGCACTGGGCGGGCAACCCCAAGCCCGTGCGCAGCCCCTGGGGCGGCCTCGGCTGGGAAGAGCTCACCGACGGGGCGCTCGTCGCCAGCCAGCCCGTCGGCGCGCCGTCCTGGTACCCGTGCAACGACCGGCCCGCCGACAAGGCCTCGTACCAGATCTCGGTCAACACGCCCTCCGCCTACACGGTCGTGGCCGGCGGCCGCCTGCTCACCCGTACGACGAAGGCCAGCACGACCACCTGGGTCTACGAGCAGGCCGCGCCGACCTCCAGCTACCTGGTCGGCCTGTCCATCGGCATGTACCAGACGGTCCTCCTCGGCGACCCCGGGCTCGGCGGCATCCCGCAGAGCGCCCACGTGCCGGCGCACCTGCTGCCGCAGTTCTCACGCGACTTCGCCCGGCAGCCCGCCATGATGCGGCTGTTCGAGGAGCTGTTCGGGCCCTACCCCTTCGGGGAGTACGCGGTGGTCGTCGCCGACGAGGAGCTCGACGTCCCCGTGGAGGCGCAGGGCCTGTCCACCTTCGGGGCCAACCACGTGGACGGCGTGCGCGGTTCGGAACGCCTCATCGCGCACGAGCTCGCGCACCAGTGGTTCGGCAACAGCGTGACCATCGCCGACTGGCGGCACATCTGGCTGAACGAGGGCTTCGCGAAGTACGCCGAATGGCTCTGGTCGGAGCGCTCCGGCGGCCGCACCGCGCACGAGCACGCGGTCAACGCACACCGGCTGCTGGCCGCGCAACCGCAGGACATGCGACTGGCCGACCCCGGCCGCAAGCTGATGTTCGACGACCGCCTCTACCAGCGCGGGGGGCTCGCGGTGCACGCGATCCGCTGCGCGCTGGGCGACAGCGCGTTCTTCCGCATGCTGCGCGACTGGCCCACGGTCCACCGGCACGCCGTCGTGACCACCACCGGCTTCACCCACCACGTGGCCCGCTACGCGGCCGAGCCGCTGGACGACCTGTTCACGGCCTGGCTGTACGAGCCGGCGCTCCCGCCGCTGCCGGTGCCGTCACCGGGGACGGGGCCGTCGATACCGGCGCGGCCCGGATACCCGCCGACGAACGGCGGCCCCAAGGGCCGGGGCAAGGCCTCGGCGTAGGGGTCCGCAGAACGGCGCCCACCGCCGGCCGGCCCGGGAGACCCCCTCACCGGCCGACGGCGGAACCGCTCCCCGACCGCTCCCTCCACCTCCGCAGGAGACGCGGCAGGCGTGAGCCACGCGGAGTCTCCCCGGGCCGCGGCGGCCCTTCCAGCTCGAACCGGACCACCGGATGCGGAGACCAGGTGATGTCACGGACGCAGTCGGCCGGGATGCCCAGGATCTCGACGAGCAGGGCGAGGGCGGCCTCGTCGTCGGTGTGCCGGCGGTCGAGCCAGACGGTGACCCCCGTGTCCGCCCCGTCGGCGAACGCGCTCA
The DNA here is from genome assembly GCF_002080455.1 of Streptomyces sp. Sge12. Classification (NCBI taxonomy): domain Bacteria; kingdom Bacillati; phylum Actinomycetota; class Actinomycetes; order Kitasatosporales; family Streptomycetaceae; genus Streptomyces; species Streptomyces sp. Sge12. The sequence goes on along the minus strand of NZ_CP020555.1, from coordinate 299,730 downwards.
GGACGAAGAAGCGCCGGCCGAGGCGGAAGGTGGCGACGTCCACGTGGCCCAGGTCCTCCCAGCTCCGCTCCACCGCCAGCACGAGCCTGTCCGCGTACGCCTTCATGGGCGGTGGAAGCACACCGATCGGCCGGTGGGAAAGGGCCAGCGAATCCCACATCCCGTACTGCATCGCAGGATTGGGGTTCTGCTGATAGTCCGGGGCAGGGCGCCAGTCCGGTTCCGGTCCGGGGACCGCAACGGGCTGCCATCTCGGCTGCTGAGGGCCGGCTGGTTTCCCGCGGATGCGGGCCTGTTCATCTCTGCTCTCCCTGTGGCCTAGGCCGTCTCGTTTGGATCATCGCGCCGAGCCGGAGTCCGCTGCGGTGCCTGCGTCAGACGTTGCCGAACGGTTCTGGGTAGATGAATTCACCTCGTACGGACGGATCGTAGGCGGCCAGGGTGCGGATCTGGAACGGGTGCTCCCAGGCCAGTTCCTCGCCGACGATTCCGAAGTCAGTGCTCGGTCGGAAGCCGAAGCGCCCATAGAAGTCGGGGTCACCGAGGACAACGACCATCGGGGCGTCGAGGGCGTCTGCCGCAGCGAGAGTGGCGTGGACCAGGGCGGTTCCGCAGCCGCGCCGGCGATGCTCGCCGTGCACACCGAGCAGGCTGAGATTGGGGACTCGGACGGTACCGATTCGGCCCCAGGTGCACAGAGCGTGGCCGATGATCGCACCGTCCACGCCCTCAGCCACCAGCGAGAGCGCTGGGATCCAGTCTTCACCCCTCCACAATGCGTCCTGCAGCATCACCTCCACCGGTTCCTCCTCATACGGCTTGTGGGAGGAAGCGATGGTCACCGCACGGACAGCGGCCAGGTCGGCGGGGGCTTCTCGTCTGATCAGCATCTAGGCAGTGTGCCCTCCGGTCGGCCTGGCGTGTGTGCGGGGGGCCTCAGAGATATGGCCTCACCTCGCGGACCAGAGGAAGATGCCCGCGATGTGGAGCCCGGCGAGGTAGGCAGTGGCGGTCTTCTCGTAGCGGGTGGCGATGCCGCGCCACTGCTTCAGGCGGTTGATGCACCGTTCGACGGTGTTGCGCTGCTTGTAGGTCTCGCGGTCAAAGGCCGGGGGCCTGCCTCCCCGGCTGCCCCGACGCAGGCGGTGGCCCCGCTGGTCCGCCGGGATGGGGATCACCGCCCGGATGCCGCGCTTGCGCAGGTAGTCGCGAATGGCGCGTGAGGAGTAGGCCTTGTCGGCCAGGAGTACGTCCGGCCTGGTGCGCGGCCGCCCACAGCGGCGTGGGACGCGCAGGCGGGCCATCACGTGCGTGAAGGCGGGCGCATCACCGGCCTGTCCGGCGATGAGAACGAAGGCTAAGGGCTGTCCCGTAAGTGATCTTGCCCTGCGATGATCTCGACCGTGTCATGCGTGATCACAGCGTCCGAGCCGTCCTGGATAGCCCCGTTCACTGGTGTGGCTCCGCGCCAGTTCAACCGGGTGGTGCGTGCGCTGCGGCGCGGAGGCGCCGACATCGCTCGGCGGGGCCGGCCGTGGGGGATTCCACTGGAGGACCGGGTGCTTCTGGTGGCTGCGTACTGGCGTACTAACCTCACGCTGCGCCAGCTCGCTCCGCTCTTCGGTGTCTCGAAGTCCGCAGCAGGCCGCATCGTCAGGCAGGTCGGGCCTCTTCTCGCGTTCGGGCCCCGTAAGCAGTTTCGCAAGGACGCCGTGCTCATCGTGGACGGCACTCTGGTTCCCACCCGCGACCACGCGGTGGCGGAGCGGTCCAAGAACTACCGCTACTCGAGGAATCACCAGGTGGTCGTCGACGCCGACACCCAACTGGTGGTTCTGGTCGGCCGACCGTTGCCAGGCAACCGCAATGACTGCAAGGCATGGGGGCTATCCGGGGCGAAGGCCGCCGTCGGGAACACCGTAGTGATCGCCGACGGTGGCTATCGGGGTACCGGACTTGTCATCCCGCACCGCCGCGCCCCTGGGCAGAGCGAACTGCCCGCCTGGAAGGAAGATCACAACGCCTCTCACCGCATGGTCCGCGCTCGGGTCGAGCATGCTCTTGCCCGGATGAAGAACTGGAAGATCCTGCGTGACTGCCGCCTCAAGGGCGATGGCGTGCACCACGCGATGCTCGGCATTGCTCATCTGCACAACCTTGCGCGCCGCGGCTGACCGCACCGAGCCAGAAGTACTGTCCGTTCAGGATTCAGCGGGCAGGAGCTGGACCAGGCCGACCCAGTTCTCCTCGTCCACCTCGGCCTGCGTGGCGCGGACCCTCCAGCGGCCGGCGGGCAGTGAGACCGGCGCCTCGGCGGGCATCCCACCATCGGGGTACTCGATGCCCAGGTCGGAACCCGCTTCGGCGGAGTCCATGAGCACCGCCGGACCGTCCGAGGCCCAGGTGCCGCACTCCTCCCACATCGTGGCCGGGTCTGCAAGGACCGTGTCCGCCGCGGCTCTCAGTCCGGCCTCGGAGTCGGCAGCGCGCCACCGCAGGAATGCTCGGTGCTGGGGCAGATAGCAGCTGGTCGCCGGCTCATCCGCCAGCACCAGTGCCTGCGCACCGTTCTCGTCGATGGGGATCACACCGGCCAGATCGTCCACCGCACAGGCCCGGTCGTAGTCGTCTGGGGCGGTGGCGTCTCCCGCCATAAGACCATCCTCCGTGCACCCGCCCCAGGAAGCCAGGGCGGAGACGGGGACGACGATCAGAGGGCCGCCCATCGACTCCACCCAGATAGGGGAGGGGTGGGAGGCATCGTCGGCGGTGGATGAAGAGGTGATCATGCAGTCAGTGTGCCCTCGCCCACTGACACCCTCCCCGGGCTCGTTGGAACCCAGCACGGGGAAAGGCTCAGCCCCTGTGGCAAGCAGCAGTTACGGGACAGCCCTTAGGGGCCGGCATTGCGCTTCGGCTGCGAGATGAATCTTCGTGGTCAGCCCGCCGCGGGACCGGCCGATGGCATGGTCGTCAGGCTAGCCTGTCGGAGCCCCTCTTTTACGGGCCCCGGCCGCGTGCTGGTGAGCACGCACGATCGTGGAGTCCACCGAAACGGCCCAGTTCAGGTCCTCATCCGCGTCGGCCTGTGCCATGAGCGCGGTCAACACCCGCTCCCAGGTGCCGTCGGCGGCCCACATCCGCAGCCGGTTGTAGACACCCCTCCAGTTGCCGTACCTCTCCGGCAGGTGGACCCACTGCGATCCGCTCTGGAACTTGAAAGCGATCCCATCGATCACCTCGCGGTGATCCCTCCATCGACCACCTCGTTTCGGCGTCCGGTCCGGAAGCAACGGCTCGATCCGCGCCCACTGCGCGTCACTCAATGGCACACCCGAACCAACGATCAGATGATCCGAACGAAACGGCCTAGTTCTGCCGCGTCCAGCGCTGCGATGCTTCGCCGCCGCAGGACTTGGTGACCAGGCCGCTGCTCATGCCCAGGTCGAGGCAGCCTCCGTTGTAGTCGTTGCGGAGGCTGCCGCCCGACCCGGTGCGCCACAGGCGGGCCGTGTCCTGGGCGCAGTCGCCGACGAAGACCGCCTGGCCGAGCATGTTGGCGTACAGGCAGCTGCCGCTCTGCTGGTTGACGAGCTTGAAGCTGCCGTCCGGTCGGCCCTGGACCGTCCACCGGGCGCTCCCGTCCGCGCAGTCGCCGAAGTCCGAGGATCCGAAGACCTGCGTGATGCACTTGCTGTTGTTGCCGTTGCTGAAGCGGAAGGTGCCGGAGGCGGGCGGTGCGGGGGGTGCCGGGGCGGTGGGGGCCGTGGACGTACCGCCGTTGGAGGGGCGCGTGCCGCCGGCGCCACCGGCGTTCGCGGGGTTGCCGGAGTTGCCGGCGTTGCCCGAGCCGGGTTGCGCCCCGCCGCCGGGGCCGGTGCCGACCGCGGCCGGGGGGCTGCCCGTACCGGCCTGCGCCGGGTCCTGTGCGGGCGGCTGCGCGGGTGACGCCGTACCCGAGGGGCTGCCTGCTGCCGCCGCCGGCGCCGTCGGGCCGACCGGCGCGGTGACCTGGGTGGAGGGGGTGCTTCCGGCTCCGGCCCGCGGCGCGGAGGTGTACGGGAGGTGCTGGATGGCGAGGGTCGTACCGCCCGCGACCACGACCACGGGCACGACGGCGAGGAGCACGCGGGTCCGGCGCCGGCGCTCGGCCCGCTCCGGCCGGGCCGTGGCCGGGGGAGCGAGGGCGACGGGCCCCGGGGTCGCAGCAGAGTCCGGTTCCGCTTCCGCTTCCGGCTTTTCCCCGGCGAGCGGGATCGTCGGTACGTCGATCTCCGGCACCTTCGCGGCGAAGGCGGCCCGCTCGGCCAGGCGCTCGGCGATGGCCCGCGGCCACAGGGGGGCGGCGAACGGACCGTGTGCGCAGGCGCGTTCGAGCAGCTCCGCGGCGGTGGGCCGGCCTTCCGGGTCCTTGTCGAGGCAGGCCGCGACCAGGTCGGCGAGGTCCGGCTCCAGCTCCCGCAGGGGGTCCAGGTCGGGTTCCTCGTGGACGATGCGGTACAGCACGCCGTGCCCGGACTCGTCGCCGAAGGGCGGCTGACCGCACGCCGCGTACGCGAGTACGGAGCCCAGTGCGAACACATCGGTGGCGCCGCTCAACCGCCGCCGCCCCGAAGCCTGTTCGGGCGCCATGTATGCGGGCGTGCCCACGACCATGCCGGTCCGGGTCAGCTGGCTCTGCTCCGCGGCCCGGGCCACGCCGAAGTCGATGAGGGTGAGGCCGTCGAGCGTCAGCATCACGTTGGACGGCTTGAGGTCCCGGTGCACCATGTCCAGCGCGTGCACCGCCGCCAGCCCCGCCGCGGCCTCCCTCAGCAGCAGCCACAGCGCCTGGGCGGGCAGCGGGCCGCCGTGCAGGGCGATCGCCTCCCGCAGGGTGAGCCCGGGGATGTACGCGGTGGCGAACCACGGGGGAGCGGCGGTGCGGTCGCTGTCCAGCAAGGGCGCGGTGGCGTCCGCGGGCAGCCGGGCGAGGTTGTCCAGTTCGTGTCCGAAGCGGCGCAGGAAGTCCTGGTCCTCGCCGACGACGGAGGGCAGCAGTTGCTTGACGGCGACGTACCGGCCCTCGCGGATCCCGAGGTACACCCGCCCCATGCCTCCGGCGCCGAGCCGGCCCGCCAGCGGGATCGACCCGATCCGGCGCGGGTCTCCCGCCTGCAGCGGTTCGGCTCCGCTCCCCGTCAGCTCTAACACGTCAGCCCCGCTCGAATTGGAAAGAGTTTCCAGAAATCTAGCCCCGATGATCCCGGGACGGCAACGCGGGTCCCCCTGCGCCGAGTTGATCCGGATTTCAGCCCGGCGGCCCCTGTACATGCGGGCGCAGGAGGCCCGGACAGTGCGGACGGTGAGCGGGGGTGCGCAGGGGGTGAGAATCGTGAGAACCATTACATTCAGCCCAAAATCGGGCGCTCAGCAAGGATCATTATGTGCGGTAATTGTCGTATATGGCTGCCGTTGCGGCCCGCGTCGTCCGGGAGACCGGCCGGCGCCACGGGAGAGATATGGGACGCGTGCGCAGCTGGGCCGGCAACCGACGGATCACTCTGCCCCTGGTGGCCGGAGGAGCCGTCGTACTGGGGCTGGGCGGCCTCTACGGGACGGCCTTCGCGGTCGGTGGCGACATCGACCAGGGCACGCACGTCCTGGGCGTGGACATCGGCGGCATGAGCCGCGCCGAGGCCCGCCGGGCGCTGACCCGCGAGCTCGGGCCCACCGCGGCCGCACCGATCGCCGTGAAGATCGGCGACCGCGTGGAGAAGGCCGACCCCGCCGCGCTGGGGCTCTCGCTCGACACCGATGCGACCCTCGACAGCGCCGTACGCACCGGATACGGCCCGGTCACCGTGATCGGCAGTCTCTTCACCTCGGCCGACCGCGACGTGGCACCCGTGATCCGCATGAACGAGCAGACCGCCCGGGCCGCGGTCGACCGCCTCGGCAAGGCCGCCGAGCAGCAGGTCCGCGACGGGGTGATCGGCTTCGAGAAGGGCGCGGCGAAGGCCGTCGCCCCGCTGACCGGCGTCTCCCTCGTCGAGGACAAGGCCCTCGACACCCTCCGTGACGCCTATCTGCGGCCGGCCGCAGATCCGGTCGTCCTGCCCGTGAAGCGCACCGAGCCCCGGGTCGACGCGCAGGAGACCGAACGGGCCATGCGCCAGTTCGCCCAGCCGGCGATGTCCGGGCCCGTCAACCTCACCGTCGCCGGGAAGAGCCTGTCCATACCCCCCGCCGTCCTCGGCGAGCACCTGAAGATGCGGGCCGACGCACAGGGCCGCCTCGTACCCGACCTCGACTCCAAGGGCCTGCTCGCCGACCCGGCCGTGGCCCGGCCGATCGACGAGGTCACCCACCCGCCGCGCGATGCCGCGCCCCGCCTCGGCGCGGACGGCCGCGTGGTGATCGCCGACCTCGGCCGTGAGGGGCGACAGGTCACGCAGGAGGCGCTCGGCCGGGCCGTGCTGCCGCTGCTGACCCGCACGGGCGCGGCCCGCAGCGCCGAGGTCGCCACCGTCGCCGTCGAACCGGACTTCACCGGCGAGGAGGCGCGGCGCCTCGGGATCAAGGAGAAGGTCTCCTCCTTCACCGTGAACTTCCCGGCCGCCCCCTACCGCACCACCAACATCGGCCGCGCCGTGGAGCTCATCAACGGCTCCGTCGTCATGCCGGGGGAGGAGTGGAGCTTCAACCGCACGGTCGGTGAGCGCACCCCCGAGAACGGCTTCGTCGACGGCATCATGATCAATGACGGCCAGTACGTGAAATCGCCCGGCGGCGGTGTCTCGGCGGTCGCCACGACCATGTACAACGCCGCGTTCTTCGCGGGCGTCAAGACCGTCGAGCACGGGGCCCACTCCTTCTACATCGAGCGGTACCCCGAGGGCCGGGAGGCGACCGTCGCCTGGGGCACCCTCGACCTGCGGTGGGTCAACGACACCGGTCACCCCCTGTACATCCAGGCACAGTCCACCGACACCTCGCTGACGATCTCCCTCCTCGGTACGAAGAAGTACGACGAGATACGCGCGACCAAGGGGCCGCGCACCAACGTCACCCCGCCCGGCAAGCGCACCGGCAGCGGCGAGACGTGCGAGGCCCAGACTCCGCTGGAGGGCTTCGACGTCGCCGTCGGCCGGGTCTTCGTCCAGGGCGGCGAGGAAGTCCGGCGCGAGGACTTCACGACCCACTACACGCCGCGCGACGAGGTCACCTGCACCCCGGAGGGGGCTCCTGAGGGCTCCCCGGACGCGACCGCGGGCGCCACCCCCGGCGCCACCCCGGGCGCCACACCTGGCTCCACGCCCGGTGCCACCCCGCAGCCCCCGAACCCGTCCGGCGCCCCCGCGAACGGCGTCCAGGCCGTGGACGAGCGTCACGCCGACTGACGCAATCAGCGGACAAGGGGTGACAATCCGGGCGCGTATCGTGCATGCCGGGCGCCTTGGAGGCCCGGAAGTGCTACAACTGGGTTCGTGACCATTCCTCGCCACCCGTGCCGGGCACGTCGGTGCGGTCACTGCTAGGCAACCGGAAGAAGAGCGTCGCCGGACAGGTATTCGTCCTCCAGGTGGCGATCGTGGTGTTGCTCGCGGCCGGGGCCCTGCTGGCCCTGGTCCTCCAGTCGAAGCACGACACCGAACGCGAGGCCCGCAACCGGTCGGTGTCCGTGGCCCAGACCTTCGCCCACTCCCTGGGCCTCCAGGACACCCTCAAGACGTCCGACCCGTCCGCGGTCCTCCAGCCCCTCGCCGAGACCACGCGCAAGGCCGCCGGGGTGGACTTCGTCGTGGTCATGGACACCAAGGGCATCCGGTACAGCCACCCCCAGCCCGACCGCATCGGGAAACGCTTCGTCGGCACCATCGAGCCCTCGCTGAAGGGCCAGGTCCACACCGAGAGCGTCGACGGCCCGCTCGGCAAGGAGATCCAGGCCGTGGTGCCGGTCACCGGGCCCGACGGCAAGGTCGTCGGCCTCGTGTCCGCAGGCCTCACGGTCAAGAACGTCACCGGCGTCGTCGACCGCCAGCTCCCGGTCATCCTCCTCGCCATCGCCACCGGCCTGGCCCTGGCCACCGTCGGCACGGCCCTGATCAGCAGGCGCCTGCGCCGCCAGACCCACGGGCTCGGCACGCAGGAGATGACCCGCATGTACGAGCACCACGACGCGGTGCTCCACGCCGTCCGCGAGGGGGTGCTGATCACCGACGGCGAGGGGCGGCTCCTGCTGGCCAACGACGAGGCCAAACGCCTGCTCGGACTGCCGGAGGACGCCGACGGACGCCACATCGCGGACGTACCCGGCCTGGACCGCCGGATGGCGGACCTGCTGCTCTCCGGCCGGGAGGCCACCGACGAGGTCCTGGAGAGCGGCGACCGGCTGCTCGTCGTCAACCAGCGGCCCACCCACCCCGGGGGCCGCCCCGAGGGCGCCGCCATCACCATCCGCGACTCCACCGAGATGCAGGTCCTGACCACCCGGGCGGAAACGGCCCGCAGACGCCTGAAGCTGCTCTACGACGCGGGCGGCGACATCGGCACCAGCCTCGACGTGGTGCGCACGGCCGAGGAACTCGCCGCCGTGGCCGTCCCCCGCTTCGCAGACTTCGTCACCGTCGACCTGGCCGACCAGGTCATCGACGGCGAGGAGCCCCGCGCCGGGTCCGACATGCGGCGCACCGCGGTCTACGGCATCCGCTCCGACCACCCCCTCTACCCCGTCGGCCGACTGATCGACTTCCTGCCGTCCACCCCCCAGGCCCGCGGCTACGGCACCGGCCGGGCCGAGCTCGTACCCGACCTGGCCGAGGCACCGGGCTGGCAGGCCCAGGACCCGCCGCGGGCCCGAGCCATCGTCGAGTACGGCATCCATTCGCTCATCGCCGCCCCGCTGATGGCCCGGGGCGTCGTACTCGGCGTGGTCAACTTCTGGCGGTCGGAGAAGCAGGAGCCCTTCGACGAGGACGAGCTGTCACTGGCCGAGGAACTCGTCGCCCGCGCGGCCGTCAGCATGGACAACGCCCGCCGCTACACCCGGGAACACGCCCTCGCCGTGACCCTCCAGCGCAGCCTGCTGCCGCGCGCCCTGCCCGAGCAGAGCGCCATGGACGTGGCGCACTTCTACCTGCCCGCGCAGTCCGGGGTCGGCGGCGACTGGTTCGACGTCATCCCGCTGGCGGGCTGCCGCGTGGCCCTGGTCGTCGGGGACGTCGTCGGGCACGGCCTGCACGCCGCCGCCACCATGGGGCGCCTGCGCACCGCCGTGCACAACTTCTCCTCCCTCGACCTGCCCCCCGACGAGATCCTGGCCCGCCTGGACGACCTCGTACAGCGCATCGACCACGACGGGGAGGGCGACGACGTGAACGGCGGCGTACTCGGCGCCACCTGCCTGTACGCGATCTACGACCCGGTGTCCCAGCGCTGCACGATGGCCCGGGCCGGCCACCTGCCCCCGCTGGTCGTCGCCCCCGACGGCACCACGGAGATCGTGGAGCTGCCGGCCGGACCCCCGCTCGGGCTGGGCGGCATGCCCTTCGAGACCGCGGAGCTGGACCTCGCGGAAGGCAGCCAGCTCGTCCTGTACACGGACGGGCTGATCGAGGAGCGGACCCGGGACATCAGCGAGGGCCTGGAACTGCTGCGGGTGGCGCTCAGCCACCCGGACCGGGACCCGCACGAAAGCTGCCGGGCGGTGCTCGACATGCTGCTGCCGCCCCGCCCCACCGACGACGTGGCCCTGCTCATCGCCCGGACCAAGACGCTCGGCCCGGACCGGGTCGCCCAATGGGACGTACCGTTCCGGCCGAGCGCCGTCGGAGCCATGCGCAACGCCGCCGCCAAGAAGCTCGACGAGTGGGGCCTGACCGACCTCGGCTTCGCCACGGAACTGATCCTCAGCGAGCTGATCACCAACGCCCTGCGGCACGGCAGGGGGCCCGTACGGGTACGCCTGCTCCACGACCACAACCTGACCTGCGAGGTGTGGGACGCCAGCAGCACGGCCCCCCACCTGCGCTACGCCGCCACCACGGACGAGGGCGGCCGGGGCCTGTTCCTCGTCGCGCAGCTCAGCGAGCACTGGGGCACCCGCTACACACCCGAGGGCAAGGTCATCTGGGCGGAACTTGCGCTGCCCGGGGGCACGGGCGACACCGAGGCCGCCTTCGCCGCCTTCCTGGACGTGGACCCCCTCTGACGGACGCGGACCCCACTGACCCGGCGGGCGCCCGGGCGAGTCGGTCAGAGGCCGGTCCGCAGGGCCTTCAGCGCCGCCTCCAGAGCCTGCTCCGCGGGGACCCGGACGTCGGGCAGCACGCCCGTGCCCTCCCAGTTGCCACCCGTGACGGTGTTGATCGACCGGGCCACGGGCACGGTCACGAGCACGTGCTCGGAGACCGGGTACCGGGCCGTCGGATGGGCGCCGCCCCGGGTCGTCTCACCCACCACCACGGCCCGCCCCTGCGCCTGCAGGGTGTACGACACGTCCTCGCCCCCGGAGAAGGTGATCCCGCTGGTCAGGATGTGCACCGGCCGGTCCAGATAGCGCGGCCCGGACAGGTGCCCGGTCGTCCAGAACTGGCGGGTCGTGTCCGAGGTCCGGTCGTAGATGTCGTTCAGGTGCACCTGGTCGTCGGGGAAGAAGTAGCTGCACCACAGTGCCGCCCCCTCCGGCAGGCCGCCGAGGCAGCCGCGCAGGTCCAGCACCAGGGCGGAGCTGTGGGCGACCAGCTGCATCGCCGCGCCGATCGCGCTCGCTCCCTCGGTGGCGCTCGCGATCCGCCCGATCTCGATCAGCCCGATGTTGCCCTCCAGCCGCTCGACGCGCCGGATCCCCTGGTTCTCGGCGCGGAGCAGTGCCAGGAACGCGGCCTGCCCGCCGTCCTCGTCCACCGGATCCAGCGACTGCGGCTCGTCCGTCCACAGCAGACGCAAGTGCTTGTCCGGGCAGACCTCCTGGAGGTGCGCCGTCACCGCCGCGCAGAGCGCCGGCCCGTCCAGGCCCTCGTAGGCACCCGCGGCGAGACGGCCGCGTATCGCGGCGTCGACGGCGACCGCCTTCTCGGGAAAGACGTACCCCGCGCCGATCCGGGCCAGGGCACTCTCGATGATCACTTCAGTGGTAGGCATGAGGCGACATGCTAGAGGCCAAAACTGCGCAGGCCAAAGGCCTTTACCGCAGGGCCGGAGCGGTCGCCACCCCCGCACGAGCCTCACGGACGAGCTCGCTAGGATCATGCGGTGCACCCGCAACCCCACCCCTGGACCCCCTATCCGAAGATCCCTGCGAACACCCGGCTGGGAGAGGCCCGCGGGCGCAACTGGGTGGCCCACGAGAAGATCCACGGCGCCAACTTCGCCGTCGTGTGCGACGCGACGGGCGCACATCCCGCCAAACGGCGCGAACTGCTCGCGGACGCCGGCCTGGACGACTTCTTCGGCGTCGGCCGGATCTGGCCCGCCCTGGCCGTCGCCGCGACCCGCTGCGCCCGGACCCTGCGCGAGGACACCGGAGCCCCGGCCTCCGCGACCGTCACCGTCTACGGCGAACTCGCGGGCGGCCGCTACCCCCACCCCGACGTACCCGCCACCCCCGGGGCCGAGCCCGTACAGACCGGCGTCTGGTACGCGCCCGACCTGCTCTGGCTGCCCTTCGACGCCACCGTCGCCGGTGAGGACGGCCTGCGCTGGGTCGGCGACCGGACCCTGCGCGCCGCGGCGGCCGCGGCCGGGCTGCTCTGCGTCCCGCTGCTGGCCGAAGGCCCGCTCGCGCGCCTCCAGGAGCTGCCGGCGGTCTTCCCCACCCGGCTGCCCGGCCTGCTGGGCCTGCCCGCGCTGCCCGACAACCTCGCCGAGGGCCTCGTCGTCAAGCCCGCCGACGCATCCCACGACTCGGGGCGGCCCATGGCCAAGTTCAAGCAGCCGGCCTTCGCCGAGGACGAGCGGTTCGACGGTTCACGCCCCTACGCGGCCCCGGCCGACGGCGCGGCCGGAGTCCCCGGCTGGCTGCTCGCCCACGGAACGGGCCTGCTCACCCCGGCCCGGGCCGCGTCGGCGGTCAGCAAGCTGGGGCCTCGTACCCCGCAGGCAGACCTGGCCGCCGAGATAGCCCGTGACGCCACCGAGGAGGTCGCGCAGGCGCTGGGCGGCCTGGACGGGGCGACGCACCGCGCGCTGGAGGGCTCCCTGCACGCCGGAGCCCTCGCCCTGGCCCGCTTCGACGCGGCCGACCGCCGGGCCTGACGCACTGTGCATACTGCTGACATGAAGTCCCGGCCCGCCGCGCGCATCCATCTGATGATCAGCTTCGTGCTGGTGACGTGCGGTGCGGTCGCCGGCGCCTGCCTCGGCCTGCTCCTGTCCGGCCGGCTGATGGCCGTGATCCTCGGGGGCGCCGCCGCCCTCGGCGCGGGGCTGGGCTCGTTCCTCTCCCGCCGGCAGGTCCTCGCGCTCTTCGAGCCCGACCCCGACCCCGAGGCCGCTCCGGGCGACGGCTACGCCGAGGGGCTCGCCGACGCCGCGCTCGTCTGCATCGCGACCTATCAGGCGGCCGTCTTCCCCCTGACCCCCGACGGGGTGAGCGAGGCCGAGCGGGAGGCCCGCCGGAAGATGGCCTACCGGATCTCCGCCTACGAGGGCCTGCCGTACCCGGTACAGACCTCGGCGGCCGCCGCCCTCGAGGCCATCGACCACGGCGCGGACCCCAGGCGGGCGGAAACCGCCATGAGGGCGCTCTGCCTCACCGTCTACGACAACCGCCGGGGCCGGTAGCCGACCCGTTCGTGCGGTCGGTTCACCGCATTGTGTGATCGGCTGGTCGGCAACGGTTGGGCCTCGGTCCTGCCGTCGGCAGTGGCCTGATGCGGATCATGGCGTTGTCCGGTTATGGAATCTGACGGGATGCTGTTCGCTCGGGCGCCGCTCGACGGTGTCGTCTGGCTCGACACACTGGTCCACGATCCGGCCTGCGGGTCCTGCCCGCGTCCGCGGGAGGCGGAGGACGACTCGGAGGAGGACGACGCCGACGGGATCCCGGTGCTGTCGGGCCGGGCCCGGAACTGGATGGTGGCCGCGTCCGCGGTCACCGTCGTCTCGGCCGTCCTCACCGTCGTCGCGAACTGAGCGCCCCCGGCCGGGGGCACTCATCCGGTCGGGCGCAGGGCGAGCGTCCAGGTCCGGAAGGTGTACTCGTCGGCCGTGCCGGGCCGGTCGGGGTGCCGTTCGGTGAGCGTCACGGTGAGTTCGCCGCCGGTGCGGTGGAGCGCGCCGTGGTAGCGCCAGGCCTCCTCGGGGTCGATGGGCAACAGCTCGGCGAGGATCGTGTCCTCGAGCCGGCGGTCGACGGCGCGCAGCACACCGGCGTCGAGAACCAGGATCGTGCCGTCCGCCAGTACCAGCGGCGACGGAGTCTGCGGATCGGTGAGCAACGGTCCGCGTTCGACGGCGCCGCCGGGCAGCAGCCGGACCACCCGGCTGCCGGTGGGCAGCCTGCGGTCGGTCTCGACGACGCGGACGCCGGTCCCGACGACGTAGTGCCCGTAGCTGCGCCAGGAGTCGTACAGGGTGCCGTCGCGGTCGTACGCCCACGTGTCGAAGGCGTCGTAGCCGGCCAGACCGAGTACGAACCGGCCGCCGCCGAGGGCCGCGCCGCGTTCGCCGCGCAGTTCGGTGATCAGGCTGCCGTCCGCCAGGTCCAGCAGGAGGGCCGGGCCGAGGTTGCCCCACGGTGTGTACGCGAGGGAGTCCGTGGTGACCAGGACCCGGCCGCCGGATATGTGCGCGGCGTTGGGGCGCCCGGAACAGGATGCGGTCCAGCGGGTGCGGCCGGAGTCGTCGACGCAGCTGATCTTTCCGGTGGTGCCGTGGATCCGCAGGTCCTGCCGCCGGGCGAGCGGCCGGCCCACGGCGCGGGCCGGCCCGCGCGGCGGCCGACCGGACCGTTGCTCGTGCTCCTGCACGGTGGCGTGCCACGCGCCGGTACGGTCGCTGTCCTCGGATCTCCCCATGGATCGAGATGGTAGGGCGCGGCGACCCCGACCGTGTTCGAGTCGGCAACACACCGTCACCAAGTCGTGAAGGTTCTGCGGGACGCTGGTGCTCACCCAGCTCGGCCCAGCCCGGCGCGTTCCGCGCTTCTCCCCAGGGGGACCACCATCATGAGCACTGCACTCAAGGCCGCCATCGCCCTCGCCGCCGTATCCGCACTGGCCCTGACGGCCTGTGGGCCCACCGAGGACGGCGCGGCGGGTCCGTCCGCGAGCGCGACCGCGTCCGTCTCCGCCTCCGTGTCCGCGAGCCCGAGTACGAGCGCGAGCGCGTCGGCGAGCCCCTCGAAGTCCGCCTCGGCGGGGCCGTCGAAGTCCGCGTCCCCGGCCAAGTCCCCGACGCCCGGTTCGACCGACCCGGACCACGACGTCTTCCCGTGCAGCACCTTCGACGTGACGTTCACCGCGAGCCTTGCCGAGCCCACGACCAGCAGCTACCTGCTGAAGATCACCAACAAGGGCACCAAGGCGTGCAGGGCCCTGGGACACCCGATCATCACCTTCGGCGATCTGGACGGTCAGGCCACCGAGCGCGGCGCCGCCCCCGGCATCGAGGACGCGATCAGGCTGGAGCCCGGCCAGTCGGCCTACGCCGGGCTCATGGGCGGCGCCAAGGACGGCAAGGGCAAGACCGTGGGCTCGATCGCCCTGACCATGAACACCGAGTCCGACCTGAAGCAGACACCGCTGGGGGCCTCGACCCCGGGCCTGTACGTCTCGCCCGACAAAAACTCCGTGACCGCCTGGATGACCAACGCGGAGGACGCCCTGAGCCTGTAGGGAGCTGTAGGGACCTGTAGGGGGTCTGTGGGGGTGCCGGGGGTGTGTTCATCCGGTCGGCGGAGCAGCGCAGGCCACCTGCGCCCCGCCGGGTCAGGCTGTGGACAAGGACCGTCACCACCGCACAGACGAGGACCGAGCCCATGTCCCACAGCCGACGTATCAGCATCATCGTGGGCACAGCAGCACTGCTGCTGACCTCCACCGCCTGCTCGGGCCTGGGCCGGAGCACCGTCGGCATGCTGAGCTTCCGCGGACACGACTCGCCGGTCGAGGTGACCTACTCCAACACGCTCGTCGTCGGCTGCCACCGGATCGCCATCCCGGAAGGAGCCACGCACGTCGAGAACAACACGCTCGTCGACGTCGTCCTGTACCGGACGCCCGACTGCCAGAAGACCGACAAGGCCGACGGGATCTACGTGGCGACGACCCTCAGCAACGTAACGGCCCCGGTGAGCCTGCCCTGGCGCAGCTTCAGCGTCATCCACTGACCGCTTGCGGGCGGGCGGCACCTGCCCCATAGTCCGAGGTATGGACGAGCGCGAGGCGGCGCTCCGACAGGCGCACGGCCATGCCGTCCGCTGGCTGGCCAGCCTGTCCGACCGCCCGGTTCCCGCCCGCGCCCCGGTCGACGAGATCGTGCGCGCGCTCGGCGCCGAGCTGCCCGACGCGCCGAGCGCGCCCGCCGACGTCGTCGACCTGCTGGCCACGGCCTGCGAGCCGGGACTCACCGCGTTCCCCGGCGGCCGCTTCTACGGATTCGTGGTCGGCGGCACCGAACCGGCCGCGCTCGCCGCGGACTGGCTGGTCAGCGCCTGGGACCAGAACTGCGTGATGCGCGCCGTGTCACCCGCGTACACGGCGGTGGAGGAGATCGCCGGCGCCTGGCTCCTCGACCTGCTCGGCCTGCCGCCCGCCTGCGCCGTCGGCTTCACCACCGGCGCCACCATGGCCAACTTCACCTGCCTCACCGCCGCGCGCGACACGGTGCTGCGGAGCGCCGGCTGGAACGTCGCCCACGACGGACTCACCGGTGGGCCGCCCGTACGCGTCATCGCGGGCCAGGACCGCCACATGGCCATCGACCTGGCCCTGCGCTACCTCGGGCTGGGCCGCCCCGAACTCGTGCCGGCGGACGGGCAGGGACGCATCGACCCCGAGGCCCTGCGGCGCACCCTGACGGGCTCCGCCCCCGGCACCGGCGAGGGCCCCGGTCCCACGATCGTGATCCTCCAGGCCGGCGACATCCACTCCGGAGCCTTCGACTCCTTCCCCGAGACGGTCCGGGCGGCGCGCGAGGCCGACGCCTGGGTGCACGTGGACGGCGCCTTCGGCCTGTGGGCGGCCGCCTCCCCGGCCCACGCCCACCTCACCGAGGGCTGCGCACAGGCCGACTCCTGGGCCACGGACGCCCACAAAACCCTGAACGTCCCCTACGACTGCGGCCTCGCCATCGTCCGCGACCCCTCCGCGCTCCGCTCCGCGATGGGCCTGCGCGGCGAATACCTCATCCAGCACGAACACGGCGACCCCGTCGACAAGGTCCCCGAACTCTCCCGCCGCGGCCGGGCCTTCACCGTGTGGGCCGCCCTCAGGTCCCTCGGCCGCTCCGGTGTGGCCGACCTCGTCGACCGGCTGTGCCGCCACGCCCGAACCTTCGCCACCGGCATCCGCGCCATCGACGGCGCGACCGTCCTCAACGACGTGGTCTTCACCCAGGTCTGCGCCGAGTTCGGCGACGACGAGCGCACCGACCGGGTCCTGGACCGGCTCCTCGCCGAGGGCACGGCATGGATCAGCGGCTCCACCTGGCACGGCCGCCGCGTCATGCGCATCTCGGTGAGCAACTGGTCGACCACCGACGAGGACGTGGCCCGCACCCTGTCCGCGATCCGCCGCGCCGCCTCCTGACCACGGCCCGCCTCAGGCCGTGAGGGTGACGGGAGTCGGGCCGTCGGGGCGGACCGTGATGCTGTACGCCGCCCCGCTGGGGACGGACCGGAAGACCGGGACGTGCGCCGGCAGCAGCTGTTCGAGGAGGGCTACCGACTCGCGCAGGGCGAACTGCTGCCCCAGACAGGCGCGCGGGCCGATCCCGAACGGCAGATACGCCCCGGGCTGCGTCGGCCGGCCGCCGGGAGCGGTGAAGCGCCGGGGGTCGAAGCGCTCCGGGTCCGGCCACAGTTCGCGATCGCGGTGGGTGAGGTACGGGCAGACCAGCACGTCCGTGTCGGCCTCGACGCGGTAGCCCGCAATGACGTCGGCCTCGGCCGTGTACCGGGGCAGGATCCAGGCGGACGGGTAGAGCCGCAGCGTCTCGCCGACCAGTGCCTGGAGCGCCGCGCGCCGTTCCGGTGACCCCTCGGCACCCGCCGCGAGAGCCTCCTCGCGCGCCGCGGGGTGGCGGTCGAGCAGCAGGTACAGCCAGGTCATGGTGGTCGCGGTGGTCTCGTGGCCGGCGACCAGCAGGGTGACGAGCTCGTCGCGCAGCAACCGGTCGGTGTACTCCGGGCGTTCGGCGGAGGCGTCGACCAGCACCTGGAGCAGCCCCGGCCCGTCGGGGCCGGGCGCCCCCGCCCGGGCGGCGGCCACCGCCCGCCGGGCGACCTCGTCGATCCTGGCCAGGTCGTCGGCGACGGCGTCCCGGGCTTCGGCACCGTCGGCCGGCAGGCTCGGCAGTGCGGCCACCACCGTCGCCACGGCTGTCAGTTCGTGCGCGGTGGTGTCGTCGAGCGGGTGGCCGGTGAGCGCCCGCCAGATGGTGTCCAGCGCGAAACGGCGCATCTCCTCACCCAGGTCGAAGGTCTCCCCGCTGCGTGCGCGGTCGGCCCACCGGCCGGCCGTGGTCCGGGCGGCCCCGGTGATCCGCTGCTCGTAGCGGCGCATCCCCTTCCCGGTGAACTGCGACTGGAGCAGCCTGCGTTGCCGCTTCCAGGCCTCGCCGGTCGCGGCGAGCACCCCGTCCCCGATGAGCAGCCGGGCGCGGTGGGAGCGCTTGACGTACCGGTCGGGGTGCAGGGCCAGCACGTGCTGTACCGCCTCGGGCCCGGTGACCAGCACCGTCGGCCGCGGCCCGAGGCGGAACGCGGCGACGCCGCCGAGCCGCTCCCGTACCTGCGCCAACAGGTCGACCGGATCACCGCGGTGGGTGCGCCACCGCTCCACGCACTCCGCGTCGGCCTCCGGGAGCGGCCGCCCCGCTCCGGACCGCTGCGGGGCGTGCGGCTGCGGGGCGATCGGCCTGCTGCTGGCGTCGGTGGCCACGGCTGACTCCTGTCCGGCTGGCGGGGCGCGACCCGGGGGCGCGTCGACATCACGGACTGTACGGGGCCGGGAGTGTGCGGTGACAGTTCGGTGGGGCCGATGGCCCGATTCACTCGGCCGGCCGGCGGGCGGGCGCGCCGATGCGGGCCGCGAGGAGGGCGATGTCGTCGTCGGCGGAGGCGGGGACCAGGTGGGCGATCAGGGAGTCGCAGAGGTGGTCCAGCGACGGCTGGGGTCCGGACAGCAGGCCGGTGAGCTCGGCCAGGCGTTCGTCGATGTCGCGGCTGCGCGCCTCGATGAGCCCGTCGGTGTACAGGACGAGCAGGCTGCCCGGCGGCAGCGCGATCTCGGTGGTGGTGAAGGCGACGCCGCCGACACCCAGCGGAACGCCCGGCGGGGTGTTCACGAGGTAGACGGTGCCGTCGGGTTGGGCCACCGCCGGCGGCGGGTGCCCGGCGCGCGTGACCGTGCAGTGGCCGGTCGCGGGATCGCAGACCACGTACAGGAACGTCGCGAGCATCGGGTCGGACAGGTCGGCGAGGGTGGCTTCGAGGTGGTGGAGCAGGGCGGTCGGCGGCATGTCGAGCCGGCCGAGCGCGCGGACGGTCGCGGAGAGGCGCCCCATGACGGCGGCGGCCGCGATGCCGTGGCCCATGACGTCGCCGATGATCAGGGCGGCCCTGCCGCCGGTCAGCGGGAGGACGTCGTACCAGTCACCGCCGACCTCGTTGACGTCGCTGGCCGGCAGGTAGCGGTGGGCGATCTCGATACCGGGCGGCGGGGTGACGTGCTGGGGGAGCATGCTGCGCTGGAGGACCACCGCGGTTTCGTGCTCGTGGTGGTAGAGCCGCGCGTTGTCGATGCCGATGGCGGCGCGGGAGGCGAGTTCACCGGCGAGGGTGACGTCGTCGGACCCGAACGGGCCGACGTTCCCGGCGCGGTAGAAGGTGGCGACGCCGAGCACCATGTCGCGGGCGATCAGCGGGATCATCATGAACGAGTGCACGCCGATGCGCAGGAGCTGCGCGGGTTTGGGGGAGTGGCGGGCGGCCGGGGCGACGGCCGGCTCGTCGAGGTGGGCGATCAGGAACGGCTGACGGGCCGAGAGGGCCTGGGTGTAGGGGGCGTTCGACGGGAAGGTCAGCGTTCTGCCCAGGGGCGCCAGGACCTGTGTGACGGCGGACCCGGTCAACGGGGCCTTGCCCAGCCGGCGCAGGGCGACGCCCCCGGCCAGTCCCGTGCCCGGTTCGATGCCGCGCGCCAGCGAGTCGAGCACGTCGACGGTGACGGCGCCGGCGAGGTGCGGGACGGCGAGGTCGGCGAGCTCCTGCGCCGTGCGCTCCAGATCGAGACTGGCGCCGATACGGGAGCTCGCCTCGCTCAGCAGGGCCAGCCGGCGGCGGCCCGCCTCGGCCTCGGTGTGGTCGCGCTGCTGCGCGGTGATGTCGAGGAGGGAGGCGATCACGCCGATCGGCCGGCCGCCGGGGTCCTCGACGCGCACGTACGAGCACGACCACACGTGATCGTGCTCCGGATCGGCCGGCGTCCGGCCGGTACGGCGCCGGTCGAGTACCGGTTCGCCGGTGTCCAGGACGAGGCGCATCGCCGCCTCCATCTCACCGGCGTTCACCTCGGGCAGCACCTCGGCCAGCCGCCGCCCCACATGGGCGGATTCCGCGAGGCCGTTCATCGCTTCGAGGGCAGGGTTGACCTGGAGGAAGCGCAGCTGCGTGTCGAGGACCCCGATCCCGACCGGCGAGCGCGCGAACAACCCGTCCCAGACGGCCGAGGACCCCCGGATCCGGCGGGCCGCGTGGGCGTCCGCCGCGAAGACCAGCACCGCCGACGCGCCGTGGCGGCGGTCGGGGACCGGGCAGGCCCAGATCTCCAGCTCCAGCGGGTGACCCTCGCGGTGCCAGGCGGTGACCGTCCCCATGACCCCGCGGCCGGTGGCGGCCGTCTCCCACAACGACCGGCCCAGGCTGCGGTCGGCCCCCGGGTGGAGGAGGTCGGAGATGTGCCGCCCCAGCACCTGCGGTGGGGTATAGCCGAGGAGCTGCTGGGCGCCGTGGTTCCAGCGCACGACCATCCCGTCGCTGCTGGTGGCCACCAGTGCCACCGGCAGGGCGCCCAGCCACCCGCCGGCGTCCTGGGCGGCGCTGCTGATCAGCTCCTCGAGTGGGGTGTCCTCATGCATCCTGCTGCACCCGCTCCTCCGGGACGGCCCCGGCCCCCGGCCGCGGTCCGCGCCCTTGAGGGCGCGCCCCGTGCGGCCTGTGACCGTGCGTCGTCGACACCTCTCATCGTCGCCCGGTCGGCCCCGCGGCGCCCGCCGGCCGCGCCGCACCGGCCGCCGCGGGGGCGACGGGGGGCTCGGCGCAGCGCACGCGGTCGGCGGTCACGGGGGCGCCGTCGGCCACGTTGCGGTCGTAGGTGACGGTGTCGACCCGCACGGGCCGGCTGCCGACGGCCACCTCGACGACCGCCTCGAGATCCGGGTCCGCCTGCAGACGGGAGCCGGGCAGGGCGGCCGCGACGGTTGCCGCGTTCTCCTCCTGGCCGGTGGCGTAGCGGATGACCGGCGGCCCGGACGGGCGTACCGCCGGCGCGGTCGCAGAGGTGTCGGTGACGGCGAACCCGTTGCCGCGCAGGGCGGCGGCGACGTCGGCGTCGTCCACGCGGACCTTGATCCTGGCCGGGTCGGTGGGGGCCGGATGCTCCGCGACGGGCTGGATACGGGTGTCGCCCGTGATCGGTCGGTCCGCGCCCAGCGCGTCCCACAACGCGGCGGAGCGGGCCTCGTCCCACACCAGGGTGGAACCCGCACCGGGCACCCGGTGGTCGAAGAGCCGGATCGGGACGGTCGCGAACTCCGTCCGGTCCGTGCGGAGGTGACCGAGCGCCCAGCCGATGCGGACCAGATCGTCGACCCCCGTGCGCGCGTCGGTGCGTACGGTCTTCAGCAGGGTGCGCACGGTCCGCGCCGCGCTGATGGGCCCGTTCAGCGAGCCCTCCGCGGTGAGGCGGTCCAGCAGGTCGTTGACCACGCGCTGCTGGCGGCGGACCCGGCCGAGGTCGCCGGGCCGCAGGTTGACGTGCCGGGCCCGGACGTAGCGCAGCGTCTTGTTCCCGTCGGTGAGGTGGCGGCCGGCGCCGATGTCGAGTCCGGAGTTCTCGTCCTTCAGCGGCCGGTCCGTGCACACGATGGCGCCGCCGAGGTTGTTCACCGTCTGCTCGAAGCCCTTGAAATCGGCCTCCAGGTAGTGGTCGACGTGCAGACCGGTGGCCTTCTCGACGGTGGCCACGGTGAGCGGGCCGCCGCCGAGCGCGTACGCGCCGTTGATCTTGCCGCTGCGGGCCGGGGTGGTGCCCGCGTACTCGACGTAGGAGTCGCGGGGGATGGAGACGATGCTCGCGCGCCGCCGGTTCTGGGACAGGTGGACGAGCATCATCACATCGGTGCAGTTGCACCCCTTGCCGCCCACGTGCAGGCGCCGCTTCTCGGCCGCGGAGAGCCCGGCCCGGCTGTCGATGCCGACGACCAGGATGTTGGTGCCCCGGCCACCGCCTCCGCCGCCGGCGCCCGCCGGTGCGCCCGCGGCGGAGACGGCCTGCGAGCCCACGGCACCGCAGGAGAGGGCGGTCAACAGGGTCAGAGCGACAGCCGTACGACGCAAGGCACATCCCCAAAATAGTACGAACCGGATGAAATGGGGAATGTACTGGTCCTACAGTCGTATGAGCGGGCGGCCGGGCCGTACGCGCCTGGATTTCTCCCCGCAGGGGGGCCGCTTGGCGCATCCAGGGCCTGATCCAAGAGACAGGCCCTAGCGCTCGGACAGCTCCGAGGGGGCCTCCTGGACGACCCAGCTGTTGCCGTCGGGGTCGTCGAAGGTGAGGAAGGAGTTCCAGGTGTCGCCCTTCCCCTCCTCCCAGCCCTTCTCGCCGATGTGCCGGACGGGCGAGGCCTCCACGCCCCGGGCGATCAGCTCCTCGCGGGCCGCTTCGATGTCCGTGACGCACAGCTGCAGGCCGTGCAGGGTGCCCGGCGCCATGGTCCGGCCGCCGGGGACCTCGGGCATCCCCTGGAGCATGGCGATGGAGCACCGGGAACCGGGCGGGGTCATCTGGATGATGCGCACGCCGGGGGAGACCTCGTCGTCGAGGTCGACGCCGAAGCCGACCCGGTCGGCGTAGAAGCTCTTCGCGCGGTCCATGTCGGTGACCGGGACGGGGACCACTTCGAGCGTCCAGTTCATGGGTGTCTCCTCGGGGATCAGGGGATCAGGGGATCAGTGGATCGGTGGGGCGCACAGCGGATCGCACGGTGGGGCGGGTCCACCGTTTCCCATGGAGTCCGGTGGTGCACGTCGCAACGCCGGGTCAGTCGTCGGGGAGGACGCGGCCGTCCTCGTCCAGCCGGAGGTGGATGCGCGCGGGGTCCTGGCTGTTGACGTCGGAGGGCCGCGGGCCCTCCGGCCCGTCGGGTCCCCAGCGCAGCAGACGGCGGGTGCGGACGATCTGGTACACGGCGTCCTGGAACTCCAGCCGGTTGACGCGCCCGACCCGGAGCGTGTCGGCGGCCCCGGCGTACGCGGCCAGCTGCGCGGCCCGCAGGTCGGCGGCTCTCCTGCCGTCCCCGCCGTCCGGGGGCACCCAGGTACGGGCGTCGGTGCGCGGGTCGGCGTCCTCGGGGATGTGGCCGCGCATCCGCGGCCACATCCACGTCAGGGCGAAGTCCAGCGACTTGCGGGCCGAATGCGCAGTGGCGTGCGGGCCGCTGACCGGCCGCCAGCCGCCGCCGGTCTGCTCGACGACGGTGAACGTCGGCGGCATCACCAGCACGTCCGGATGGGTGTCCAGCGCCCGCCGCGAGTCGGTGCGCACGTCCTCGGGGAACCGCTCGCCCGTGTAGCACAGGCCGCGCAGCGCCAGCTGCTCGTAGGCCCGGGTCGGGGTGACCGGCGCGTCCGGGTCCATGACCAGGCCGTCGTCGATCGCGGGCTCTCTGACGGCGCGGTCCCAGTCGGGTACGAGGGGCTCCGGGTCGGTGGGGCGCGGCGGTTCCATGCCGCCCGGGCCCGAGGCCGCGTACTCCTCGGCGCGCACGACCCGGTACCGGGTCCCGGACACCTCAAGCTCGTCGACCCGCTCGCCCTCCAGCCGGGCGACCGCCGCCAGCAGCGCGCGCCGCTCGGCCCGGTCCTGCGCCCGGTCCTTGGCGTGGAACCAGAGCCGCGAGTTCAGCCCGTCGCGCGCCTGCTGCGGGCAGCCGGCCGTCACTTCGAGGACCACCCGCCACCGCGGGCCGTCCTCGGGGGACTGCGCCGCCACCCCGAACAGCGGGCCGCGCACGACCACATCGCCCGCACGCGCCACGGCGTCGAGCGCGTCGGCCTCCACTGCGGCCTCCACCGGCTCCACCGGCACCCGCACCACCACCGGCCGCGACCCGCGCGGCCTCATGTCCCCACGGTCCATGTCCCCATCCTGGCGAACACGGCAGGGGGCCGCCCCCGATTCGGCCGTTCCCCGGATTTCGGGGTGCTCCGGGCGGTACGGTTCGCGCACCTGCGCCCCATTGCGGCACACCCCTGACATTCGTCACTGTTCCCTCCGCCGGACGCGCGTGAGCCTGGGGGCAGCAAGGAAGCAACGAAGAGGCGGAAGAGGCAGGGGGCGGGTGGCCGTGCCGGTGACAGGACCGACGGCGGGGGCCGTGACAGTACGGCCGACCCGGGCCGGGATCGTGCGGATCTGGGCCCGGTCGCTGACGGCGACGGTACGCAGGCGCCCGCCGGTACCGGGGCTGCGGCACTCGGCCGGGATGCGGCAGGTGGTGCTCGTCCTGGCGGCGATGTGGCCGTGCATCTGGACCCGCCCGTGCGCCTCGACCTGGGTCCGGCCGGAACGGTGGACGCGTCGACCGTGTATGCCTCGGCGGATTCCCGGGCCGCCCTCGAGCAGGCCCTGCGGGGTGCCGTCCCGCCGCACCGCGCGCGGTAGGACCGGTATCCGCGACCCGGCCGGGGCCGCGCTCCGCCCCACCGGGCGCTGTCCCCCGAGGGGGTCCGGTGGGGCGGGATCGTGCAGCGAGGCAGCCCGCCTCAACCCTTGGATGGGGATGCTCCGACTGTAGGGGCGGGCACTGACAATCCGGGGTTGCCAGGGCTTCCGGATCGAACGCATGTGCGGGTTAAGGGCTCGGAGTGCCGGGGGGACCCGTCCGGCGCACCCTGGGTATGCGGGACCGTACCCGATGCGTGGGGAGGCTGGACCGATGCCCAAGTCCGACGGACCACAGCCCTGGGGGCCGTCCATGGAACCGCCCCCGGACCTGCTCTACTCGCCCACCGGCGGTCCGCTCGACGACGCGCGGCGCACAGCGATCCTCGACTGGACCGTGAACCAGTACGTCAGCCAGGGGTGGCGCGTCGAATCACGCTCCCCGACCCAGGCGGTGCTGGTGCGTGGCGGCGACGTCAACCACGTCCTGCACGCCATCCTGACCATCTTCACGTGCCTGCTGTGGGGCGTCGTCTGGATCGTGCTGGCCCTGGGGAACAAGAAGGAGCGCGTGGCCCTCACCGTCGACCCGAACGGCTACGTCCAGACCGTGCACGGTCCGAGCTGACGCCGGCGGGCCGTCCCGGGGCGGCCCCGGGCGCCCCGTCAGATGTCCGGGAACTCCGGGGCGATGCCCAGCGCCGGCGCGATCGTCCGCCAGATCGTCGACCGGGCCGTCGCCAGGTCAACCCGCGGATCGTCGATCATCAGGCGGATGCCGAGGCCGTCGCACAGGGCCAGTACCAGGGTGGCCAGGGCCGCGACGTCGCAGTCGGTGAACTCCCCTGAGCGGATACCCCGTTCCACGGCCCCGCCGACCCACGCGTGCAGCTGGTCGTACAGGTCGACGGCCAAGTGCCGGGCCGCCGTGTCGCGCTGGGACCGCACCCACAACTCCTGCCAGAGCTTCCAGTCCTGGCGCAGCTCGGCATCGCTCGGCAGCATGCTCCGCAGGATGCGGGCCAGTACGACGGACGCGGGCACCGAGTCGGCGACGCCCTCGGTGTCCGTACCCGTCTGCGCGAAGGAGTGCGTCATCGCCTCCGCGAAGAGCTTCTCCCGGGTGTCGAAGTGGTAGTGCAGCAGGGCCTTCGACACCCCGGCGTGCTCGGCGACCTTGCGCATGCTGACGTTCTCGAAGCCGATGTCGGCGATGACCTCGCACGCGGCCGTGAGGATTCGCTCACGCGTCTCGAGTGCGCGCTCGGCCTTGGTCACGTTGGCTGCTCCCCGTCTCGACGCCCGATCACCGGGCGGGTGGGCCCGGCTGCCGTGGCCACCCCGCCCCCATCCTCGCGCATCGCACCGGCCCCGCGGGCGCCGTAGACGTGGAAGCCCCGGCCCGTCTTGCGGCCCAGCCGCCCCGCGTCGACCATCCGGGCCAGCAGCGGCGGCGGGGCGTACAACGGCTCCCGGTACTCCGCGTACATCGACCGGGCGATGGCCTGCACCGTGTCCAGGCCGATCAGGTCGGCCAGGGCGAGCGGACCCAGCGGGTGCGCACAGCCCAGTGTCATGCCCCGGTCGATGTCCTCGGCGGACGCGGTGCCGCACTCGGCCATGCGTACGGCGGCCAGCAGGTACGGCACGAGCAGCGCGTTCACGACGAACCCCGCCCGGTCCTGGGCGCGGACCACCTCCTTGCCGAGGACCTCGGTGGCGAACGCGCGCGCCCGCCGGACGGTCTCCTCGCCGGTGAGCAGGGACGGTACCAGCTCGACCAGCGGGAGCACCGGTACGGGGTTGAAGAAGTGCAGGCCGATGACCTGCGCCGGCCGCGAGACGGCGGCGGCCAGCCGGATGACGGGGATGGAGGAGGTGTTCGTCGCGAGGACGGCGTCCCGGCGCTCCACCACCCGGTCGAGCAGGTGGAAGACCTCCAGTTTCGCCCGTTCGTCCTCCGCCACCGCCTCGACGACCAGGTCCCGGTCGGCGAGCCGCGCCGGGTCCGTGGTCACCGCGATCCGGCCGACGGCGGCGTCCCGTTCGGCGGCGGTCAGCCGGCCGGACGCCGCCGCGCGTTCCAGGGAGCGGGTGATCCGCTCCAGGCCGGCCGCCGCGGCCGCGGGGGCCGTCTCCACCACCACGACGTCCCGTCCGGCGCGGGCGCAGACCTCGGCGATGCCGGACCCCATCAACCCGCAGCCCACGACCCCGACCCGTTCGACATCGGTCATCGATCCGTCCTCCCTCCTTCGTGTGCGTGTG
The DNA here is from genome assembly GCF_002080455.1 of Streptomyces sp. Sge12. Classification (NCBI taxonomy): domain Bacteria; kingdom Bacillati; phylum Actinomycetota; class Actinomycetes; order Kitasatosporales; family Streptomycetaceae; genus Streptomyces; species Streptomyces sp. Sge12. Next base: position 273,370 of record NZ_CP020555.1, on the reverse strand, counting down.
CGTGTGCGTGTGCGTGCGTGCGTGTCTGTTCCGTGGTCCGGGGCGGCACCCGCGGGCGCCGCCCCGGACCGCGGGGCGAGGATCACCCGGCGGACGGCATCCGCAGAACGCCCGTGCCCCGCTTGACCAGTTCGCCCGCGATGATCAGGCGCTGGATCTCGGAGGTGCCCTCCCAGATCCGGTCGACGCGCAGCTCGCGGTAGAGGCGCTCGACCGGGTACGAGCGGTCGTACCCGCGACCGCCGAAGATCTGCAGGCACCGGTCGACGACGCGGCCCGACGCCTCGCTCGCCGCCAGCTTCGCGATGGCCGCCTTCGCGTGCAGCGTCTTGCGGTCGAGCACGCCCTCGTCGACCTCCCAGGCGACCTGGTGGGTGTAGGCGCGGTTGACGGCTATGTCGACGGCGCAGTCGGCGAGCATGCCCTGGATCAGCTGGAAGTCGGCGATGCGCGAGCCGAACTGGCGGCGCTCCACCGCCCAGTCCCGGGCCAGTTCCAGGGCCCGCTCCGCCGCCCCGATCGTCCGGGCGGCGATCATCAGCCGCTCCTCGGTGAACCAGGAGCGCGTGATGTCGTAGCCCTGGCCCACCTCGCCGAGCACCGCGTCCTCCGGCACGAACACCTCGGTGAAGGTGAACTCGGGGTGCTCGTAGACGAAGGTGTGCATCCAGCGCGGCACCCGGGTCATCTCGATGCCCGTGGTGTCCTTGTCGACGAGGAACAGGGTCGGCGCGCGCTCCTCCCCGGCGGCGGCCAGCACGATCATGAAGTCGGCGTGGTCGCCGACGGTCACGAACCACTTCTCGCCGTTCAGCACCCAGCCGCCGTCGGTCCGCGTCGCCGTGGTCCGCAGGCTCTGCGGGTCGGAGCCGGCCTCGGGCTCGGTCACCGCGTAGCAGTCGCGGCGCTGACCGCGGATCACCGGGACGAGGTAGCGCTCGCGCTGCTCGGGCGTGCAGTAGGACAGGGCGTTGGCCGGACGCCACACCATGTCCCACAGCGCTCCGGTGAGCCGGCCGAGTTCCGCCTGGACCGTGACCTGCTCCAGGATGGTCAGGCCCGCGCCGCCCCACTCCTTCGGCATGTTGACGGCCTGCAGCCCGCTGTCGAGGACCGCGTCGCGGATCTCGGTGTGGGCCTGCGGGGGCAGCCCGTTGTTCTCCTCGCAGTCGAGCTCGTACTTCGTGATGAAGTCGGTGAGTGCGCGCGCCGTGCCCCGGAGCTCTTCCTGACGGGCGGTGAGGCGGAAGTCCATGTCTGTCTGTCCTCTGGGTCGTGGTGGGGGAGCGGTCGTCAGGAGGTGGGAAGGTCGACGGGGAGGTCGACGGGAAGGTCGACGGGGAGGGCGAGGGACCGGGTACCGCGCTTGATCAGCTCGTTGGCGATGATCAGGCGCTGGATCTCGGAGGTGCCCTCCCAGATCCGGTCGACGCGCAGTTCGCGGTACATGCGCTCGACGGGGTACGTACGGTCGTAGCCGCGGCCGCCGAAGATCTGCACGCACCGGTCGACGACCCGCCCCGCGGCCTCGCTCGCCGCGAGCTTCGCCGTCGAGGCCTTCGCGTGCAGCGTCTTGCGGTCGGTCTCCGGCCGGTCCGCCTCCCAGGCGACCTGGTGGGTGTAGGCGCGGTTGACGGCTATGTCGACGGCGCAGTCGGCGAGCATGCCCTGGATCAGCTGGAAGTCGGCGATGGGCGAGCCGAACTGGCGGCGCTCCACCGCCCAGTCCCGGGCCAGTTCCAGGGCGCGCTCGGCGGCGCCGACCGTCCGGGCGGCGATCATCAGCCGCTCGTCGGTGAACCACTCCTTCGTCAGCTCGTAGCCCTTGCCGACACCGCCGAGCACGTCCTCGTCGGGGACGAACACGTCGGTGAAGGTGAATTCGGGGTGCCCGTTCACCGCGGAGTGCATGAAGCGGGGGACCCGGGTCATCTCGACCCCGGGCGCCTGCTTGTCAACGAAGAACAGGGTCGCCGCCCGCTCGGGTCCCGCGTCCGCCTGCACCAGCAGGAAGTCCGCGATGTCGCCGCAGGTCACGAACCACTTCTCGCCGTTCAGCAGCCAGCCGCCGTCGGTCCGGGTCGCGGTGCTGGTGCCCGAGCCGGGATCGGATCCCGCACCGGGCTCGGTCACCGCGAACGCGTCGAACCGCTCGCCGCGGATCACCGGCAGCAGGTACTTCTCGCGCTGCGCCTCGGTCCCGTACGCGAGGACGTTCGCCGGCCGCCACGGGATGTCCCAGAGGCAGTTGGTGACCTTGCCGAACTCCTCCTCGACGATGACCTGGTCCAGCAGCGAGAGGCCGGCCCCGCCCCATTCGGCGGGCATGTTGATGGCGTAGACGCCGGCCTCGACGGCGGCGCGGGTCAGTGCGCGGACCGTGTCCACGGGCAGCGGGCCGCCCGCCTCCTCCGACCGGTCCTCGTACTGCATCAGCAGGCGGGCGTAGGCGGCGGCGCGGGCCTTGAGGTCGGCCTGCTCGGGTGTGTAGCGGAAGTCCATGGGGCGTCAGTCCTCCAGAGCACGGGTGGTGGGGGTGGAACGATCGGCGCAGGGCGGTCAGCGCAGGACGGCCCGCGCATCCAGGGCGAGGGCGCCGTCCGGGCGCACCAGCAGCGGGTTGACCTCCAGTTCGGCGATTTCCGGGTGCGCCGCGGCGACAGTGGTGATGCGCTCGATGACCGCCGCTGCCGCGGCCACGTCGAGGGCCGGCCGGCCGCGTACGCCGTCCAGCAGCGCCGCACTGCGCAGTCCGCGCAGCAGGGCCTCGGCCCGCCGGGCCGGTACGGGGGCCGGGGCGAAGGCCACGTCGCGGAGCGTCTCGGTGAGGACGCCGCCGAGCCCGACCAGGGCGATGGGCCCGAACCGGGGGTCCTGGTTCACGCCCACGATCAGCTCGACGCCGTCCGTGAGGTCGGCCATCGCCTCGACCGAGTACGCGGGCGCGCCGAGCCGGGCGTGCATGTCCCGGTACGCGGCGAGGAGCGCGGCCCGGTCGGCCAGGCGCAGCGCCACACCGCCGGCGTCGGACTTGTGCAGGACGTGCAGGGCCTTGAGCACGTACGGGCCGTCGAACGCGTCCGCCGCATCGAGCAGCCCGGCCTCGTCCGTGATCTCGCGCGCCGCCGGGAACGGCACACCGGCGCCGCCGAGCAGCGCCCGCACCCCGTGGTACCCCGGATCCTCCAGCGCCGCCGCGGCGGGCGGCAGCGGAGGCACACCGCAGGCGTCCGCCGCCCCCCGGCCGGTCATCGCCGCCAGCGCACGGGCGGCGTCCTCGGTGGCGGCGAACACCGGCACCCCGGACTCGGCCAGCACCCGGCAGCTCGGCGAGTGCGGGTACATCGACTGCACGACCAGCGGCTTCGGCCGCGCGGCGAGGTGCGCGACGATCTCCTTGGCGGCCGCGGCCTCGCCGTCGGCGAGTACGGAGCCCCCCGCCGGGCCGCCGCCCAGACCGCCCTCGGCGGCGGCGTACCCGCCGAAGTACCCGGTCATCAGGACGGCGTCGACCTCGTCGGAGGCGAGGAGCTCCCCGACGGTGTCCGCGTACGACCGGGGCCGCTGCTCGCCCATCCCGGCCAGGTCGACGGGGTTGCCGACCGAGGACTGTTCCCACAGCACCCTCCGCAGCCGGTCCTGCGTCGGCGCGCCGAACTCCGGTACGTCGAGCCCCGCGTCCTCGGCGGCGTCGGCGGCGATCGCGCCGTGCCCGCCGCCGTCGGTGAAGACCGCGGTCCGCCGGCCGTCCGTCCGCACCCCGGCGGCCAGCGCGGCCAGTACGACGGTCATTTCCCGCGGTGTCCGGACGAGTTCGACCCCCGCGTCACGGCAGGCGGCGGCCACCACGTCGGCCGAGGTGGTGAGCGCCCCGGTGTGGGACTGGGCGCTGCGCGCGGAGGCCGTGCCCCGGCCGGCGGTGAGGAGCACCACCGGCTTGCCCGCCGCGGCGGCGGCCGCCGCGAAGGCCCGGCCGTCGCCGAAGTCCTCGGCGTACACGGCGATGGCGGAGGTGGCGTCGTGGCGGGCGCAGTCCTCGACGAGGTCGACCAGGGTGACGTCCGCCTGGTTGCCGAGGGAGACGAAGCGGGAGTAGCCGAGGCCGTGCCGTTCACCGCGGAGCTGGAGTTCGAGGGCGAGGTTGCCGCTCTGGCTGAGCAGGGCCACGCCGCCGGGGGCGAAGCGGTCCGAGGCGAGGTACAGCTCGGTGGTGTTGTCGGCGATGCCCAGGCAGTTGGGGCCCACGAGGACGGCTCCGGCGGCCCGTACCCGTTCGGTGATCGCCCGCTGCCGGGCCAGTCCCGCGGGGCCGGCCTCGGCGAAGCCCGCGGTGATGGCGACGATCGCCTTCGCCCCGCAGGCCAGGGCCTCGTCGACGGCCGCCTCGAAGCCGGCGCCGGGTACGGAGATCACCACCAGGTCGACCGGTTCGCCGATGGCGGAGAGGGAGGGGGCCGCCGTCCGGCCGAGTACGGCGCCGCCGCGCCGGTTGACCAGGTGCACGGGCCGCCGGTCGGGGGCGCGCAATGCCTGGGCCGCCACCGCGTGGCCGTACTTCGCCGGGTCGTCGCTGGCGCCGACGACGGCGACCGAGCGGGGGTCGAAGAGTGCGCTCAGATCACGTCCCATCTCATCCCTCCACGCGGAGTGCGGAGTTGGGGCAGCTTTCGGCGCAGGCACGGGCGGCGTCCTCGGTGCCGGCCGGGACGACGACGGCGATGACGTTCGCATAGCCCCATTCGTCGAGTTCGACCAGCTCGGGTGCCGGTTCCTGGCACAGGCCGTAGCCCTGGCAGCGGGTGGAGTCCAGCAGGAGTTTCACGGCGTTCCTTTCAGCGCGGGCAGCGGGAGGGCGGTGGGGGAGGGGGAAGGGGACGGGGCGGGCGCGGGGGAGCGGGCCGGTGGCGGCGTGGGCACGCGGGCCGGGCGCGGCGCTCCGGCGACCTCCGGCACGGGCACGGTGAGGCGCCGGCGCCCGGCCGCCGGTGCGGCGTCCGCGCACACCGGGCACGGCGCGGCGAGATGGGACCGGACGTGTCCGGGGAAGGACCGGAGCAGGCTGCCGGCGATGCCCGCAGCGGCGTCGAGCAGCCCGCAGGCGCCGCGCCCGGGCAGCCCTTGCGACCAGCGGAGCAGATGGTCCGCGGTGTCCGGGCCCGCGGTGCCGGCGGCGAGGCCGGACAGGGCCCCGCCCACGGCCGCGGTGCCCGAGACGCAGACCCCGCACTGCCGGGCGCTCTCGGCCGCGAGGTGGGCGGCCGCGTCGGCGGCGGTCGTCACCGGGCAGCTGCCGGGGGCGAGGAAGCGGATCGCCCCGCACCCCAGGGCGGTGCCCGCGGCGCCGAGCGCGCCGGGTTCGAGGGGGAGGTCCAGGGCGTCGGCGGCGACGAGCCCGCCGAACAGTCCGCCCATCAGCGCGCCGGTCGCGTCGGCGTTCCCGTACCGCGCCGCGAGTGCGCGCAGCGGGACGCCGTACGGGACCTCGGTGAGCACGGGCGCGTCCGGGCCGCCGGACAGCGTCACCAGGGTGTGGCGGGCGATGGCGCGCCGCAGGTCGGGGCGGGCGGCGGTGAGTGCGATCCGGGCGAGGGTCTCGACGTTGGAGACGAGGGTCGGGGCGCCGCCCACCCCCTGCTCGAACGGGCGGGGCGGCTTGGCGGTGGGCAGCGCCGGGCCGCCGTCGATCCGGCGGACCACCGCCGTCTCCTCCCCGGCGACGTAGGTGTGGTCGGTCTCGACGACCTCGACGGGCAGCGGCGGAGGATGTTCGGCGAGGGCCCGGCGTACGCTCGCGCCCGCCGCCGGGTCCGAGAGGTACACGAAGCCGCGTACGGCGCCGGTGACCGCGGCGGCCCGGGCGAGGCCGTCGAGGACGAGGTGGGGCCGGGCCCGCAGCAGCCAGCGGTCCTTGGCCGAGCCGGGTTCCCCCTCCTCGCCGTTCGCCACGACGACCGGGGAGCCGCCGCCGCCGCGCACGGAGCGCAGTTTGACGGCGGCGGGGAAACCGGCCCCGCCGCGGCCGCGCAGCCCGGAGGCGGCGAGGTGGGCGAGCAGTTCCTCCGGGTCCGTGGTGGCGGCGTAGCCGCCGGTGGCCCGGTAGGCCTCGGCGCCCTCGAACACGGCCGGGGCCGTCCCGAGGACCGTGCCCGGCGGCTGCGCCGTCGGGAGGCGGATCGTGGTCATCTGCCGGCTCCTGTCGTGGTGTGGGTGCGCAGGCTCCGTACGGCGCTCTCCAGCGCGGCGCGGTCCCGTGCGGTGCGGCCGTATCCCGGTCCCGGGAGGCCGATGAGCATGCGGTGGTGGTCGAGGACGACCTCGCCCGCGAGGAGGGCGGCGGCGGGATCGCCCGCCCGGGAGCCGGCGGCCACGCCGGTCACCAGGTCGGTGACCTCGGCGAGGTAGCGGAGCCAGCTGTGCCGGCTGCCGCGCAGGATCAGGTGCTCGACGCGGCGCCGCTCGGTGGCGGCCAGGTCCTGCGGTGGCCCGGCGGGCGCGCTGCGTGACGAGGCGCGCAGGGCGGCGACCGCCGTGGGTAGTTCGCGCTCGGGTTCGGGGGTGAGCCCGAGCCAGTCCAGGCGCCGACGACCGCTCATGCGTGCCTCCGGGGAGATCAGGGAGATCGAGGAGATCAGGGAGATCGGGAGAGCCGGGGTGCGGGCCCGGGAGGGGCCGGGCGGGCCGCACGGCCGGGTCCGCCCCGGTGAACAGGGCGAATGGGGAAACAGGGCCGGTGCGGCGACAGGAAAGCACGTTTGCTGACCGATCGGTCAGGCAAGAATTACGCTAGCTGACCGATCGGTCAGTGAACAAGTCTTGACCCGGTGGAAATGAGCCAGCAATGTGGCTGTCCAATCGGTCAGCACGGTTCCGGCTTCCGGCCCCGACCGCCTGCCCGCCCCGGGTTGCGCTGCCCCGGCCCGTTCCGCCCCGCCCTGCCCTGCTTGCCCTGCATTGCCTCGCCATCGAACGCCGACACCGATCGCCGCACGCCGGCACGGAGGAGTCACCGATGCACTCAAGAGCTGCCGAATCGCCGACGGGCCGCGCCGGCCGAGCCGAGCGCACCGCTCGCACCGATCGGACCGGCCCACCGGGCCACGCCGAGGCCCCCACGGGGCCCGGCGCCCGCGCCGCCGCCCCCTCCGAAACCCCCGGGGCCGCTGCCACCGACACCCCCGGGCCCGCCCTCCCCGGGCGCTACTACACCGACCCCGAGACCGCCGCTGCGGAGACCCGCCACGTCTTCGGCAGGTCGTGGCAGCTCGTCTGCCACGAGTCCGACCTGCCGAACCCGGGCGCACGGCTCGCCGCCACGGTCGCCGACCGGGAGGTCCTGGTCGTCCGCACGGAGGACGGCGGCCTCGCCGCGCACCTCAATGTCTGCCGCCACCGCGGAACGCGCCTGGTCACCGCCCCCGAACCGGACGGCAAGGCGATCCGCTGCCCGTACCACGGCTGGACGTACCGTCTCGACGGAAGCCTGGTCGGCGCCCCGGAGGCACGCCAGATCCCCTGCCTCGACAAGCCGAAGCTCGGCCTGTTCCCGGCCCGCGTCGAGTCCTTCCTCGGCTTCGTGTTCGTCAACCTCGACCCCGGCGCCGTACCGCTCGCCGAGAGCTGCGCGGGCCTCGCGGAAGCGGTCGGCCACTACGCCGGCGCCGATCTGATGCCGATCGGCCGCGCCCGCATCCACGACCTGGCCTCCGCCGAAGTGCAGCAGGCCAACTGGAAGGTGGCGGTCGACAACTACCTGGAGGGCTACCACGTCCCGGTCGCCCACCCCGGCCTGATGCGGCTGCTCGACTACCAGGGCTACACCTGCGAGATCGAGGAGTCCTACGCGCTCTTCGCCTCACCCCTGCGCGACAAGCCGTCCTCGAACTGGGCCGAACGCCTCTACCAGCGCATCGCGGCACCCATGCCCGGCCTCGCCGAGGCCGACCGCCGGATCTGGCGGTACGCGGTCATCTACCCGAACACCCTCATCGACTTCTACCCCGACCACGTACTGGCCTGGACCGCGATCCCGACGGCGGTGGACCGCGTGGCCGTACCCGGCGCGTTCTACACCCGGCGCGGCACCAGTCTGCGCACCCGCCTCGCCCGGCGCCTGAACATCCACATCGGCTGGATCACCAACGACGAGGACGCCGAACTGGTCGCCCGCGTACAGAAGGGGCTCTCCACCCCCGGCTTCGAGCCCGGACCGCTGTCGCGCCGCGAATCGGCGGTCGGCTGGTTCGCCGGCCGCATCCGCGCCGACCTCGACACCCCGTAACCCGACCCCGCCCCGCGACCCGCACGACCCGCCACCTGCACGACCCGCACGACCGCACGACCCGCACGACCCGCACGACCGCATCACCCGCACGACCGCACGTGCGCCACGCCGCGCCCGATCGCGCCGCTCCCCCCGCACAGACCGAGCTCCCCCCGCACCGCTCGTTCCCGCCGTCCCCCTGCGGCCCCTACGGAGAGGACCCCATGTCCCCCGAGGCACTCCCCCCGACCAGACGCTCGTTCCTGCGCGCCGGCACCGCCGCCGCCCTCGCCCTGACCGCCACCGGCTGCGGCTTCGCCTCCGCCGACGACCCGGCCGGCAGGGCGACCGCGGAAGCACCCATCGACGTCAAGGTCGACGGCGACCTCGTCTACTTCAACTGGGCGGACTTCGTCGACCCCGCGGTCTTCGAGGGCTTCCAGAAGGAGTACGGCGTCAAGGTCGTCCAGTCGAACTACGACTCCATGGAGGGCATGGCCGCCAAGCTCAACGCCGGCAACCGCTACGACATCATCTTCCCCACCGCGAAATGGGCCGAGCGCCTCACCGCCGGCGGCCGGCTGCGCACCATCGACCACTCCAGGCTGCGGGGCGCCGAGGCCGTGTTCGGCGGCTACGGCTACTTCGCCGACCCCTGGTACGACCCCCGCTCCGCGCACACCGTCCCCTTCACCATGTACAAGACGGGCATCGGCTGGCGGCGCGATCGGCTCGGCGACCTGACCGGCTCCTGGAACGACCTGTGGAACGAACAGGCCAAGGGCAAGGTCTTCGTCCTCGACGACCGCGACGAGGTACTGGGCCTCGGCGCCCTCAAACTCGGCCTCGGTCTCACCACCGGCGACCACGGCGACCTCGCCCGCGTCACCGACACCCTGCGCTCCCTCCGCCCCCGCCTGCGCGGCTTCTCCAGCGACAGCTACAACAACCTCCTCAACGGCAACGCCGACATGACCCAGGCCTGGAGCGGGGACATGGCCGCCATGCTCGCCCAGGCCGAGGACCCGACGGTCTTCGGCTTCGAGGTCGCCCGCGAGGGCGCCCCCGTCAACTCCGACTGTTACGCCATCCCCGCCAACGCGGAGCACCCCGGCACCGCGATGCTCTTCATCGACTACATGCTCCGCCCGGAGAACGTGAAGAAGAACATCGAGTACATCGGCTACCCGATGCCGGTCCGCGGCACCGAGGACACCTACGCCGCGCTCGTCGAGCCGTTCCCCCAGTGCGTGGTGACCGCCGACGACCTCGGGGCCGACCTCTTCTTCCGCAACGGCGACGCACGGGTCGAACAGGCCCGCGACGCCGCCTGGACCGATGTGAAGGCCGGCTGACATGGCGCGCACCCAACAGACTGGCACCGAGATCCCACCGCCCCGGGACCCGGCCGCACCGCACACACCGCCCCCGGCCCGCACCCGCCCCCGCAACCGCCCGCAGCCACGCCTGTGGACCTGGCTGCTGCTCCCCGGCACCCTCTGGATGACCGGCTTCCTCGTCGCCTCCCTCCTCCTCGTGGCCACCCTCGCGCTCGGCACCACCGACCCGCTCGGCAATCCGCGCTTCGGCCTCAACTTCGCCAACCTCACCGCTCTGGCCGACCCCGCCTACCGCACCGTCCTGCTGCGCTCCCTCGGCTACGCGCTGATCACCTGCCTCATAAGCCTGGCCGTGGCCTACCCCGTCGCCTACGCCATCGCCCTGCGCGGCGGCCGCTTCAAGAACCTGCTGATCGCCGCGATCGTCGTGCCGTTCTTCGCCAACTACCTGGTGCGCATGTACGGCTGGTCCGTCGTCCTCTCCGACGACGGGCCGCTGCTGCGGACCCTGCGCGCGATCGGCCTCGCCGATGACGGCACCCAGATCCTCCAGACGGGCGTGGGAGTGATCGCCGGACTCGTCTACGGCTTCGTCGTCTTCATGATCATCCCGCTGTACGCGGCGATGGAGCGCATGGACACCTCGCTCATCGAGGCCGGCCGCGACCTCTACGGCGGCCCGCTGCGCACCTTCCTCTTCGTCACCGTCCCCGCCACCCGGCAGGGAGCGGCCGCCGGCTGCGTCCTCGTCTTCCTGCCCGCCATGGGCGACTTCGTCAGCGCCCAGCTCATGGGAGGACCCGACCAGATCATGATCGGCAACCTGATCCAGGACAAGTTCTTCCAGGGCCAGAACTGGCCGCTCGGCTCGGCCCTCACCATGCTGCTGATGGCCGTCCTGTTCCTCGGGATGCTCGGCTACCTGCGGCGCACCCGCAAGGACGAGGCGGAGGCGACCCGATGAGCACCCCGCAACGCCGCCGGCGCGGAGCCGAGCGCCGCCCCCGCTTCGCCATCGCCGTCACCGCCCTCTTCTTCGCCCTCCTCTACCTCCCCGTCGGCGTCGTCGTCCTGTTCTCCTTCAACTCCCAGAAATCCCTCACCGTCCTCGACGGCGTCAGCCTCCGCTGGTACTCGGCGCTCCTCCACGACGAGGTGCTCCTCGACTCGCTCGGCATGAGCCTGCGGGTGTCCCTGGTCGCCATGGCCGGCTCGCTCGTCCTCGGCGTGGCGCTGGCCCTGGGGCTCGTACGCAGCCGCAGCCGCCTCGGCTCCTTCGCCGGCCTGATCATGCTGGTCCCGCTGATCACCCCGGAGATCGTCACCGGCGTCGCGGCGATGCTCCTCTTCAAGGGCCTCGGCATCACCCTCTCCACCACCACCGTCATGCTCGCCGAGATCACCTTCTCCATCTCCTACGTGACGGTCATCCTCCGCTCCCGCATCGCCGCCCTCAACCCGGAGGTCGAGGAGGCCGCCATGGACCTCGGCGCCACCCGCAGGCAGGCCCTGCGCCTGGTGACCCTGCCCGCACTGCTCCCCAGCATCCTCGCCTCGGCAGTGCTGATCTTCGCCCTCGTCTTCGACGACTTCGTCCTCGCCTACTTCACCACCGGCGTCGACCCGCAGCCGCTGTCCGTCCGCATCTACTCGGCGATCCGGTTCGGCGTCCAGCCCACCATCAACGCGGTCGGCACCCTGATGCTGGCCGGATCCATCGCCCTCATCGTCCTCGCCCTCGCCATCCCGCGCCTGTTCGGGCGCCGCGGCGGACTCGACCTGCTCTCCGGGAAGTGACACCCATGCCCGCGACACCCGAGCACCCGACCACCACCACCGCCAAGACCGCGCTGACCCCCACACCCGTCTTCCCGACCCCCGCCGTCCGGCTCGACCGGGTCAGCAAGCAGTACCCCGCGGCCGGCGGCGCCCACGCCGTCCGCGACGTCGAACTCGACATCGCACCGGGCGAGTTCTTCTCCCTCCTCGGCCCCTCCGGCTGCGGCAAGACCACCCTCCTGCGGATGATCGGCGGCTTCTCCGACCCCACCGCCGGCAGCATCCTCCTCGACGGCCAGGACGTCACCGGCCTGCCGCCCAACAAGCGCAACGTCAACACCGTCTTCCAGAGCTACGCCCTCTTCGACCACCTCTCCCTCGCGGACAACGTGGCCTTCGGCCTCAAGCGCAAGGGCGTCGGCCGCGCCGAGATCCGCGAGCGGGTCGGCAGCATGCTCGACCTCGTCCAGCTCGCCCACCTGGCGAACCGCAAGCCGCCCACCCTCTCCGGCGGCCAGAAACAACGCGTCGCACTCGCCCGCGCCCTCGTCAACCGGCCGCAGGTCCTGCTCCTCGACGAACCGCTGGCCGCACTCGACCTCAAACTGCGCCGCCACATGCAGGTCGAGCTCAAGCAGATCCAGCGCGAGGTCGGCATCACCTTCGTCTTCGTCACCCACGACCAGGACGAGGCACTGACCATGTCGGACCGCCTCGCCGTCATGAACGAGGGCCGCGTCGAGCAGTGCGGCACTCCCGAGGACGTGTACGAGCGCCCCACGAGCACCTTCACCGCCTCCTTCATGGGCACCTCCAACCTCGTCCCCGGCACCTACCGGTCCGGCCGGGTCGTCCTCGACGACGGACCGGAACTGCCCGTCGGCCACCGGCCGGCCGTAGCCGAGGGCAGCCGGGTCAACCTGTCGATCCGCCCCGAGAAGATCTGGCTGTCCGACCTGGAGCCGGACATGGCCAGGGCCGAGGGAGTCGTCCGCGAGACCGTCTACTGCGGCCCGACCACCACGTACCTGATCGAGCTGGCCCCCGGTGTCACCGTGTCCGTACTGGAGCAGAACACCGTCCGCTCGCGCAGGGAGGACCGCTGGAGCGGCGGCGAGCGCGTCGAGATCGGCTGGAAGCCCGAACACTGCCTCGTCCTGGACTGAAGCCGCCCCGACCGAAGGACACCCCATGAACCACGACGTCATCGTGCTCGGTGCCGGCCTGGCCGGCCTCGCCGCCGCACGCGACCTCGCCGCCGGCGGAGCCGACGTCCTCGTCGTCGAGGCCCGGGACCGGGTCGGTGGACGCGTCGAACAGACCGAACTCCCCGACGGCCGCCTGGTCCAGCTCGGCGGCGAGGTCGTCGGCCGCGCCCACACCGCCTACCTGGCCCTCGCCGCGGAACTCGGCCTCACCCTGGTCCCCAGCTACGTCGCCGAGCCCGGCGCCCTGACCCGCGCCACGCCCGAAGGGGTCTCCGCGGGCGAGGCGCCCCACTGGTTCGGCCCCGGCGACGACACCTGCCACGAGAAGGTCACCGCCGCCTTCTGCGCACTCGCCCGCACCGTCGATCCGGACGACCCCTGGTCCCACCCCGACGCGACGGCCCTCGACCGCGCCCCGGTCGGCGACTGGCTGCGTACCCAGGGAGCCACCCCGGCCGTCATACGCCTGTGGGAGATCGGCCAACTCGCCCTCGCCGACGGCTCGTACGAGCGTACGTCGCTGCTCGCCGCCCTGCGCAAGCACGCCGCCGTACCCGGCCCCGACCACTACGACTACGAGGCCTGGGAGGGGCTGCGGGTCGCCGAGGGCTCCGCGACGGTCGCCCTGCGCATGGCCGCCGCCCTCACCGGGCGCATCCGCACCGGCTCGCCCGTCGAGGCCGTCACGGTCCGCCGGCCCGGCCACTGCTCCGTACGCCTGGCCGGAGGCGAGACGCTCACCGCCGGCGCCGTCGTCAGCGCCCTGCCCGTCGGCCCGCTCCGCCAGGTGTCCGTCACCGGCGTCTGCGAGGAGCGCCTCGCCTCCCTGCACCGGCAACGCCATGCGCTCGCCGCCAAGTTCGTCGCCGCGTACCAGCGGCCCTTCTGGCAGGACCTCGGCCGCAACGGCCTCTCCGAATGCGAAGGGGTCCTCGGCAGCACCTGGCCGCAGAGCGACGGCATCCTCTCCGCCCTCGTACCTCCCGAAAGGCTCGGCGTCCTGCTCGGCATACCCGCCCCGCTGCGCACCCGCGAACTGCTCGCCGACATCGCCCGCCTCTACGGCGACGAGGCGTACCGGCCGCTCGCCACCCACGTCCGGATGTGGGGCACCGACCCGTGGACCCAGGGGTACGTCACCCAGTGGGCCCCCGGCGACGTCACGGCCGTCGGCCCCCGCCACGGCACCCACGAACCCCCCTTCTACGTCTGCGGATCCGACCAGTGGGTCGCCGGCTACATGGAGGGCGCGGTACGCACCGGCCGCGACACCGCCCGGGAGGTGCTGCGCCGTGGCTGACACCGGGACCGGCACCGCGATCGACACCGTCCTCAACCACATCGCGGGCGCCGACCGGCCCGCCGCCTCGGGCGCGACCATGAAGCTGGTCGACCCCGCGACCGGCGCCGTGCACGGCCTCGCCCCGCGTTCCGGCCGGGCCGACACGGACGCCGCCTGCGCGGCGGCCGCGGCCGCGTACGGGCACTGGTCCACGACCACCCCGGCCGAACGACAGCGCGCCCTGCTCGGCATCGCCGACGCCATCGAGGAGCACGCGGACGCCCTCGTGGCCGCCGAGAGCGGCGACACCGGAAAGCCCGCCCGCCAGTTCCGGACCGAGGAACTGCCCGCGATCGTCGACACCGTCCGCTTCTTCGCCGGAGCCGCGCGCAACCTGCCGGGCCTCGCCGCGGCCGAGTACACCGAAGGCCGTACCTCGCTGCTGCGGCGCGAACCGGTCGGCGTCTGCGCCCAGATCACCCCCTGGAACTACCCGCTGATGATGGCGGTGTGGAAGATCGCCCCGGCGATCGCCGCGGGCAACACGACCGTGCTCAAGCCCGCCGACACCACCCCCTCGTCCTCCGCGCTGCTGGCCCGCATCGCAGCCGGCCACCTGCCGCCGGGCGTACTCAATGTGGTCTGCGGCGACCGGGACACGGGGCGCGCGCTCACCGCCCACCCCGAGGTCGCCCTCATCGCGGTCACGGGCAGCGTGCGCGCCGGCCGGCAGATCGCCGCCGCCGCGGCCGCCGACCTCAAACGGGTCCACCTGGAGCTCGGGGGCAACGCCCCGGTCCTCGTCCACGACGACGTGGACGTCGAGGCGACCGCCGCCGCCCTCGCCGCGGTCGCGTACTACAACGCGGGCCAGGACTGCACCGCACCCACCCGGCTCCTGGTGGACCACCGGGTGCACGACGCGTTCCTCGCCGCCTTCGCGGCCGAGGCGGGCAAACTGCGGACGGGTGCCCCGGACGAGCCGGACGCCGACTTCGGTCCGCTCAACAACGCGACCCAGCTCGCGTCGGTACGGGCACTGCTCGACCGGCTGCCGCGGCACGCCGAGATCGTCACCGGCGGCGCACGCCTCGCGCGGCCCGGCTTCTTCCACGAACCGACCGTCGTGGCGGGCGTGCGCCAGGGCGACGAGATCGTGCAGGAGGAGATCTTCGGCCCCGTCGTGACCGTGCAGTCCTTCGCGGACGAGGCGCAGGCCCTGCACCTGGCCAACGACGTCCGCCACGGTCTCGCCGCCAGCGTCTGGACCACGGACCACGACCGCGCGATGCGGGCCACCCGGGCCCTGCACACCGGCATCGTCTGGGTGAACACGCACGGCACCACCGTCTCCGAGATGCCCCACGGCGGTGTCGGGCACTCGGGTTACGGCAGCGACCTGTCGATGGCGGGCCTGCTGGACTACACCCAGGTCAAGCACGTCATGCTGTGAACCCGTCCGGACCGGCCGGACCATCCGGGTCGCTCGGGTTGCCGGGGTTGCCGGGGTTGCCGGGGTTGCCCGGGTTGCCCGGGTTGTCCGGTCTGTCCGTGACGTCCGGGTGGGTCGCGGACACCTCCGTCAGCAGCTCGGGCAGCGAGCCGGGGTAGTGCCGCAGCCGGGAGCGGAGCGCGACCCACCGCTCGGCGGACACGCCACCGCCTGCCCAGCGGGCCAGCAGGGCCGCCGTCTCGACGTGGAGGGCCGCACGGCCGCTCCACGCGGCGTGCGAGAGCGACCCCCAGCCGGAACCCTGGCCCACCCAGGAGGTCAGCAGGCTCGCCGGACGCACCAGTGGAGCCGCCTCGAACGCCGACAGCAGCCCGCGCTCGATCACCGCGGCGAGGTGGCCGAGGGTGGCGGCGGCCGGGTCGGTGCGGGCGTCGAAGGCGAGGGCCCTGGTCCGCAGGGCGTGGCGCGCCGACTCGGCGCTCTCCCCGAGCGGGCCGGTGTCGCCGGGCGGCCTCCACTCGGGTACCCAGGCGGACCGCGGCGGGAGGTACCGCTGCGGGGCGGCCGGCTCGGGGGCCGGTGGCGGCAGCCGGCGCCCGGGACGGGCCGGCTGCCCGGTCCGCAGGACGACCGCCACCTCCGGCGGGCAGTCGGGGCGCCCGGCCAGCACCTCCGCGGCCGTGCGCGGCAGCCGGCGGCCGAGCCGCGCCGCCGCGATCAGTGCCCAGTCGATCCGGTAGGGCTCCTTCAGGACGCGTGCCATGGTGCGCCGGACCACCCAGGGCGCCCGGTCCCCGCGGTGCGCCGCGCGCAGGGCCCGCAGCAGTGCACCGGTGCCGAGCCGGCGTTCGGCGGCCGTGTCGAGGAAGGGCTCCGGATCCGCCTCGGCGCAGGCCAGCGCGATATCGGCGTCGGTCGGGTCGTCGTGGTCGTCGGGGTCGTCAAGGCCGTCGGGACCGTCATGGCCGCCGAGCGCGGCCACCACCTCCCGCACCCGGGCGGTTCCGCCGTGGGCGCGTACCGTCGCCCAGGCGGTGGCGCGCGTGGTCGACCGGTGCTCGCCCCGCCGGTCGAGGAGGGCGGCCACCACGAGGTCCGGCTCGCCGGACAGGAGCGCGCGCTCGTGGTGGCCCGGGTGGTAGCCGCGCCCGAGGGCGGAGGTTGCCGGGTTCCGCAGCCGCAGCAGGCGCGTGGTCCCGTAGTCCACCTGGTGGTTGTCCCGCAGTGCGGCGTCGACCTCGGGGAGGTCCAGGGTGCACAGGGCCCGCTGGGTGTCCCCGCTGCGGACGGCGGCCGCGAGGGCGGCCTGCAACCGGGCGCCGCCCAGGCGCAGGACCGCCTCGGCGACGGGGGCGGGCGGGTCGGACCCCATGTGGAAGAGGGCGGCATCGACGCCCAGCCAGGCCTCCAGGGCGGCGGGGCGCTGGTGGTACGGCAGCAGGGTGGCCAGGCACATGAGGTGGAAGCGCACCGTCGTCCGCTCGCTGTGGGAAAGCCCGTCCGCCGCCCCCGCCATCGCCTGCCCCGTCCGTCCCCGCGGTGCCGCCCCCCGGCCCGGCTTCCGCACCCTAACAAGATCAGCCGTTCAGGGAGGCCATCAGCTCGGGTGCGTAGCGGTCGCCGGAGGCCACGCCGTGCGGCGCCACGGCGTCGATGGCGGCCAGCTCCGCGGGGGTGATCGTCACGGCGGTGGCGGCGACGTTCTCCTCCAGGTAGCGGCGGCGCTTGGTGCCCGGGATGGGCACCGCGCCCTGCTGGAGGGTCCAGGCCAGGGCGAGCTGCGAGGGGGTGACGCCCTTCTCGGCGGCGAGCCGGCGCACCTGGTCCACGACGGCGAGGTTGCGGTGGAAGTTCTCGCCCTGGAACCGGGGGTCGGTGCGGCGGAAGTCGTCGGCGGCGAAGTCGTCCGGGCTGGTGATGGCGCCGGAGAGAAATCCGCGGCCGAGCGGGGAGTAGGCGACGAGCCCGATGCCGAGTTCCCGGAGGGTGTCGAGGACACCGTCGTGCTCGATGCCGCGTTCGAAGAGGCTGTACTCGGTCTGTACGGCGGCCAGCGGGTGCACGGCGTGGGCGCGGGCGATCGTGGTGGGGGAGACCTCGCACAGGCCGATGTGGCGGACCTTGCCGGCCTCGACCAGCTCGGCCAGGGCGCCCACGCTCTCCTCGATCGGGACGTTCGGGTCGACGCGGTGCAGGTAGTAGAGGTCGATGTGGTCGGTGCCCAGGTGGCGCAGGGAACGGTCGGCCGAGCGGCGGATGTACTCGGGGGACGCGTTGTGGCCGAGGAAGGCGCCCTCGTCGGAGAACTCGACGCCGGTCTTCGTGGCGACCACGGCGGCGTCGCGGCGGCCGGTCAGGGCCTTGCCGAGGAGCTGCTCGTTGTGGAAGGGCCCGTAGCCCTCGGCGGTGTCGAGGAGGGTGACGCCGAGTTCCAGGGCGCGGTCGATGGTGGCGAGCGACTCGGTCTCGTCGGTGGCGCCGTAGTGGGCGCTCATGCCCATCAGGCCGAGGCCCTCGGCGCCGACCTTCAGGCCCTGACTGCCCAGTGCGCGGATCTCCATGGTGTGCTCCTCAGCGGTTTCAGCAGATGTAACTAACTGGATAGATAGAGTCTGCGACGCGTCGGCTCCGTTTGTCAATAACCGGATAGTTACTTGCTAGGCTGCGGACCATGGCACGGGATTCCCAAGCGACCAGAGCGCGTCTGCTCGACGCCGCATTCACCGAGTTCGCGACGTACGGCATCGCGGGGGCGCGCGTCGACCGCATCGCCGAGGCCGCGCAGGCGAACAAGAGGCTGATCTACGTCTACTACGGGAACAAGGAGCAGCTCTTCGACGCCGTGCTCCAGCAGGCCCTGGCGACGGGCTCGGAGTCCGTTCCGTTCGATGTCGACGACCTGCCCGGCTACGCGGGTGCGGTCTTCGACCACCTCGTCGAGCGCCCGGCGCTGATGCGCCTCGTGCTGTGGAAGCAGCTGGAGCGCCCCGGATCCACGGACGCGGAGTCCGCCTCCTACGCGGGCAAGATCGAGGCGGTGCGCCAGGCCCAGGAGGCCGGTCGCATCGATGCCCGGCTGGATGCGGCCGATGTGCTCACGCTGGTCATGGGCCTGTCCCAGGCCTGGTTCGGTGCGGTGGGCGGCCCGGCGGCCGGGGGAGGGGCGGACGCCGACTGGGCCGTGGAGCGGCTCACCGCGCACCGGGCGGCGGTGGTGGAGTCCGTACGCCGCCTCACCGCGCCCGGCGCCTGACCCGCCTCAGGCCCGCACGGCCGCGAACGCGTCGTCCCAGGCGGCGCAGCCGCAGTAGTCGCCGTCGCACGGGGCGCCGGCCTCGGCGCCATAGGGTCCGAGGCCCGCCATCAGCGCGAGCACCGCCGCTCGATCCGCCGCCGTCAGAGCGGGCAGGGCCTTACGGGGGTGCAACCCCCAGGCCCCCGGGGGGTCCTCCACATCGGCGACCGGCCGCGCGTCGGCGAACAGGGTGTAGAGGGGATGGTCGGGGAAGCCGTTGAGTCGCAGGACCAGCCAACGTCCCCCGACCCGGGCCGCGTAGGGGAAGACGTGCGAAGCCGCGTCGTGCCACGGCACCCTCGCGGACCCTTCCGGCAGGAACTCCATCACCCCATTGTCCCTGCCGTCGCCGCCGCGGGTCGGCCATCGGCGCGCTCCGTCAAATCCGTGGACGGACCGACATTGATCAAGTAACGTCTGGCTCCGGACCACGCCACGTGAGACGAACGGAAGGAGGCGAGTGCCGTGCAGTTCCCAACCACCCAGCGCTCCCTTCCCGTTACCCCGGTGTGGTACGCCTGATCCGACCGGGAGCGCTCCTGCCGTACACATCCCGGAGGAACCCGTGACCGATCTGGTCATCCGCGCGCTCGACGAGAGCGACGCCCACCTGTTCGACGCACACCCCGACCCGCTGAACGCCCGCGCCGCGCACGAGCGGACCACGCACCGCCCCCAGTGGAAGCGCGTGGCGCTGCGCGACGGCACCGTCGTCGCCCGCGGCGCCTGGTGGGGCGGCCCCGACGACGAGCAACCCGTCAACCTCAACTGGTTCGACGTCGCCGAGGGAGAGGCGGAGGCCGGCGCCGAACTCCTGCGCTCCGCCCCGTGGCAGGTCGAACTCGAACTCAACCTGCCCGGCGACTGGCGCGAGCACCCCGACCTGGCCGCCGCCGCCGAAACCCGCTTCGCCGCCGCCCGGGCGGCCGGGTACGAGCTCCTGGTGGAACGCTTCCTGTACCGCTGGACCCCCGAGCGCGGACTGCCCGACCGGCCCGGGCGCCTGCGCTTCACCCCCGAGCCCGACGACGCGGTCTTCTTCGACGCGCTGCGCCGCATCCACGCGGCCACGCTGGACGCCCACTCACTGAAGGCCATCGGTGAGGGCGGCCTCGACCAGGCCGCGCGCGAGGAACTCGAATTCTTCCACTGGTGCCCGTCCCCGCGTGAGTGGTGGCAACTCGCCCACACCCCCGAGGGCGAACTGGCCGGCATCCACATCCCGGCCCACAACCCCTCCGGACCGACCATCGGCTTCATCGGCGTCCTGCCCGAACACCGCGGCCGCGGCTACGCCTACGACCTCCTCGCGGAGTGCACCCACTTCCTGGTGGAACACGGCGCCGAGGCCGTCACCGGAGCCACGGACCGGGGGAACTTCCCGATGGCCGCCAACTTCACCAAGGCCGGCTTCCCCGTGGTGCGCGAGCGCATCAACTTCCACCCCACCGCCGAGGCCGTCTCCTAGCGGGTGTCCTGCCGGTCATGAGTGGGCGGACCGCTCGCTCCGGATCCGTCCCTGGCGTACTCAGCCGCGGGGGCGGGGAGCGAGCTGTTCGCGCACCCATGCCGGATCGGGGTTGGTGTGCGGCCGACCGTCCACCACGACGGTCGGCACCGTCTCGTTGCCGTCGTTGACCGCCCTGACCGCCGCAGCCCCGGCCGGGTCGCGCCAGATGTCGACCCAGTGCAACCGACCGGCGTCGCGACCCAAGCGGGTTCGCAGCCGGAGGCAGTACGGGCAGCCCGCACGCCAGTAGACGACCGGCCGGCCGTCGAGCGCGCTGCGGCGCTGCGCCTCTGCCGCGCCGATCGACCGCGGGAACGCCAGCGGCGAGTGCACGCCCGCGACGAGGACGAACAGCAGCAGCAGGGGAACGGCGGCTGCGGACTCACCCCTTGCGGCCAGTGCGGCCGCAAGGAGCGAACCGCACACCACGAGCAACACCGGCAGGATCCACGCGCGCATCATGATGACGAAGGCTATCCGGGCCCTCGTCGCGGCAGCACGCGCAGGATGCTCGCGGTTCGCCGCCTGCCTCAGATCCTTCGGAGCGTCATCTCGGCCGTGGCCTCCCGCAGTTGCGGGGTCTGAGCCTGGATCAGGTGGAACATGGCCTCCCGGGCGAGGCGGCCCGCCGTGTTCCCGTACTGGACGGCGCGCCCCCCGGTCGCCGCCACACAGGCGGTGGCGGCCCGCACCCCCAGGTCCAGCGCCGCGGCCCGGTTCTCGATCCGGGCCGGCACCTCCTCCTCGGGGGCCAGCTCGTCGCGCAGGGCGTACGCCTCGGTGCGCAGCCGGGCCCCCTCCTGCGCCAGCCGGTGGGCCAGGTCCTCGTACGCGGCTCCGGCCCGGGGTGCGGCGGCCAGCAGCAGGTCGACGGCCGCGCGCAGATGGCCGAAGACGGCCGGGTTGGTGTTGGCGTTCTCCAGATCGTAGGACCGGGCCCACTCGGACCTGGGCCCCGACGAGATCACGTCGTCCGGCGGTACGACGACGTCCCGCAGCTCCACGGCCGCCGTATGGGTCGCGCCCATCGCCCACAGCGGTGGCGACTCCACGGCGAACAGACCCCGGCCCGGCCCCGGCCCCGCCCCCCGTCCCGGCGCGCAGTCGACGCGCACGAACAGGGCCCGGTCGTCGGCGGTGACGGCGCCGAGGACCGCCACGTCCGTGATGCCCCAGCCGGTCATCCAGGGCACCCGGCCGCGCAGCCGCCAGCCCTCCTCGCACGGCTCCGCGGACACGGGCGGCCGCGGATGGCGCAGGTACGCGAAACCGGCCGTGGCCTGCTTCGCGCCCGACGCCAGGTCGGGCAGCCAGCGCTCGCGCAGCGCGGCGTTGGGACTCTTGGACAGTGCCTTCACGAGGCCGAAGTGCTGGGTGTAGACGAACCAGGTGGACGGATCGACGGCGGCGAGGATCTCGTGGACCTCGCGGACCACCTGCTTCCTGGTGCAACCGCCGGCCGGCGAGGGCTCGTACCCGAGGATCCCGTGCGCGCCGCTGCGGGCCAGTTCGTCCAGATGGGCACGCGAAACGCCCTCCACGGCGGTGCGCTCGGCCTCGGGCCGCAGTACGGCGCTCGCGACGTGGGCCACCGCCCCGACCAGTGGATCGGCCGCCAGGCCCGCCGGCGTCCCCAACTGCGTCCCGTCGCCCGGTAACCCTCGCAACTGCGCTCACCTCACCCTGGATTCGTCCCGTACGCACGGTCGGCGCACCGTCCACGACAGACCCTACGCATGCGCACGCGGGGGCTTCGCACGGGTCCGGTCCGGCCGTCGACACAGTGCGCGCCGGCCCGGTGCGCGTCGGCCCGGTGCGCGTCGGCTCAGTTCGTGTCGGGAAGATGCCAGCGGTAGGGGGCGACCAGCGCGTCGATCCGCTCGGGACCCCAGCTTCCCGGAGCGTACGGTTCCACGGGCGCGGGCGATTCCAGCAGCGGGGCCGACACCTCCCAGAGGCGCTCGATCCCGTCGGACCGCGTGAAGAAGGACTGGTCGCCGAGCATGGCCTCCAGCAGGAGGTGCTCGTAGCCCTCCAGGGAGTTGTCGGCGGTGAAGGAGCCGCGGTAGCCGAAGGCCATTTCGGCCTCGGCGAGCTGCATGGACGGGCCGGGCTCCTTGACGAGGAAGCGGGCGGCGACGGAGCCGGGATCGGCGAAGTCGATGACGAGTTGGTTCCCCCGGCCGAAGGCCGCCGCACGCGCGTCCAGCGGGAACATGCCGAGGACGGGCTCGCGCAGGCCCAGGGTGACGACGTGCCGCCCCTGGGCGAGCGCCTTGCCGGAGCGCAGGTGGAAGGGGACCCCGGCCCAGCGCCAGTTGTCGATCTCGACGCGCAGGGCCGCGAAGGTCTCGGTGTCCGAGGCCGGATCGACGCCGGGCTCGGCGCGGTAGCCGGTGTACTGCCCGCGGACGACGTGCGCCGGGTCCAGCGGCCGCATGCTCCGGAAGACCTTCACCTGCTCGTCCCGCAGCGACTGGGCGTCGAAGGTCACCGGCGGCTCCATCGCGACGAAGCCCAGCAGCTGGAACAGGTGGGTGACGATCATGTCGCGGAAGGTTCCGGTGCCCTCGAAGAAGTGCGCGCGGCCCTGGATGTCGATCTGCTCGGGCACGTCGATCTGCACGTGGCTGATGTGTTCGCGGTTCCAGAGCGGTTCGAACAGACCGTTGGCGAACCGCAGGGCGAGGATATTGTCCACTGCCTCCTTGCCGAGGAAGTGGTCGATGCGGAACACCCGGGACTCGTCGAAGACGGCGTGGATGGCCGCGTTGAGCGCGCGGGCGGACGCGAGGTCGGTGCCGAAGGGCTTCTCGACGATGACCCGGGCCCCTTGGGCGAGTCCCGTGGCGCCGAGGAGCTCGACCATGGAGGTGAAGGCGACCGGGGGGACGGCGAGGTGGAAGAGCCGTCGCGGAGTGCCTCCGAGCGCCCGCTCGGCCTCGCGCACCGCGGTCACCAGGGGCTCGGACGCGCCCGGGCCGGCCGCACCGAAGGACAGGGCGGACTCGAACTCCTGCCAGGCGGGACCCTCGGGACGGGAGCGGCCGAACTCGGCGACGGCCTCCCGCGCGTGCGCGCGGAACGCGTCGTCGCTGAGGGCCTCGGCCGCCGGGGCGGAGCCCACGATGCGGTAGCGCCGCGGCATCAGCCCCGCCTTGGCGAGATGGAACAGCCCGGGCAGCAGTTTGCGGCGGGCCAGGTCGCCGGTGGCGCCGAAGACCACGATGACGTGGTCCGCCGGGCTCGGCGCGGGGGACGGGGCGGGCTGGGTCATGGGGCCGTACTCCCGTTCCGGGCGGTCGCATCGCCCTCAGGCCCCCACTGTGCAAGCCCGCCCCCGATCCGGCACCCGGAG
Source organism: Streptomyces sp. Sge12 (assembly GCF_002080455.1). Lineage (NCBI taxonomy): Bacteria > Bacillati > Actinomycetota > Actinomycetes > Kitasatosporales > Streptomycetaceae > Streptomyces > Streptomyces sp. Sge12. The sequence goes on along the minus strand of NZ_CP020555.1, from coordinate 249,885 downwards.
GTCCACCACCCGGGTCACGCACACCGGCACACCGGCGCCCCGCACCCGTGCGGGATGCGGGCCGACGGGGCCACCGGATCAGTGCGAGCCGGGGCGGGTGGTCCGGGCGTGGACGCCCTCGAAGCGCTGGAAGGCCGCCTCCTGCCGCCACTCGACCTGCGCCTTCGGGCTGGACTTCAGGAAACGGGCACACCGCTCGCCCGGACGCTCGGCGCCCTGGCGCTCGCCGGCGCACGCGCCGATCGGCCGGTAGCCGGTGCGCACGTCACGGTTCCACAGGCCCCGGCCGGGCAGGAACGAGTGCTCCAGGGAGGCCCGGGCCAGGTCCCTCAGCTCCGGGTAGCCGAGCCCGTACATCTCGGCGGCCCGGCGGTACTCGTCGGTGATCTCGATCCGCGACACCCCCGGGTCGTCGGTGGCGAGGACGACCGGTACGCCGTGACGGCGGTACGTGGCGAAGGGGTGCGCGTCGCCGGAGACGCGCAGGATCTGCTCATTGCTGTGGAACGGGACCTCGACCGCGATCCGCCGCTCGGCCATGTAGCGCATGAGCGACTCCCACCGGTCCTCGTGCAGGACGGACACCCCGTGTCCGATCCGCTCGGCGCGGCCCGTCTGGGCGGCCTCCCGGATGTGGAAGGTGAGGTCCTCCGGCTTGACCAGCCCGGGTACCAGCTCGCCCGCGTGCAGCGTGATGTGCGCCTTCGGGTACTGGGTCTTCAAGTAGTTCAGCATCCGCATGTGCAGGCGGTAGTCGCGCAGGGCGACCGGGTCGTCCTCCGGCTGCACCAGGTTGACGGCGACGAAGCGCGGGTCGCGCTCGGCCAGCCGCATGCCGAGGGCCATCTGGGTGAACACCCGCTCCGGGGTACCGGCGCGGGCGACCTGGGAGATCCAGCGGTACGGCAGGGAGCACGCCGCTTCGGGCCGCGGGGTGTCGCAGTGCGCGGCCGCGCGGAACTCCACGTCGGTGCTGTCGGCGTCGGCGCGGGCCTGCCGGACGACGGCGTCCAGGGCGCCCGCGGCCAGCAGCTTGTCGTGCATGCGGTCGAGGTCGGCGTCGTATCCGACCCGGTCGGCGAGTGTCCGGGCCTGGCCGGAGGCCGGGGAGATCATGGTCTCCAGGTAGAACTGGTTCTGCCGGGCGGCGGAGCCCGCGACCTCCGCGAGCATCCGGCCCGGGTGCCGCCAGGTCACCTCCCCGAACTTGCCGAAGGTCGCGAAGAAGTGGTCGTGGCCGTTGCCGTCGGCCGGGAAGTCCTGCATCGACCAGGCTCGGATGACCTGCTGGCGGAACGCCGCATCGGTGACGGCATCGCCGGCGGGCCGGGTGCCCGCCCCGCACGGCGGGGGCACGGCGGTGGTGGTGTCGGTGGTGATGCACAGGCCGTCCCCGGCGGCGAGTTCGATCAGGAACTCGGTGGTGACCGCGCCGGACAGATGGTTGTGCAGGTCACCGCCCTTGGGGAGGTCGGCGAAGAAGTCCCCCGGCCGGTCGGGGCCGGAAGCCGGGGCCACGGCGGGGGCGGAGGCCGCGTAGGCGGAGGGGGGTGCGAGCAGGGCGAGGGCGGAAAGCGCACCGATCAAGTGGGATGGGATCACGCGCACATGGTGGGGAAGCGGACGGCCGCATCCCGGTATCCCGGGCCGGGAGCCTCCCGGTGTCACCCGGGAGGCCCCGCGGAGGATCGTTCCTCCGGAACCGAACCGCAGCGAACCCCACCGCATCGCACCGGCCCGCGGGTCAGGCCGGTCGGCCGATCAGGCGCGGCAGCGCAGCATTTCCAGTGGCGGGCTCGCGAGGAGGTCCGCCCAGAAGTCCTGGCCGAACTCACGGACACCGGCTTCGGACACCTGGATCGGAACCCACTTCAGCTCGCTGAACCCGGCCGCCCGCAGGGAGTCCTCGTAGACCTCGCGGCGCAGGGCCGTGCCGAGGATGCTGATCGGCTGCGGGTCGAGCAGCGCCGTGACCTGCACCCGTGGACCCAGCTCGGTCTCCTCGCCGGTCGGCTCGCAGAGGAAGCCGTACGTGTCGAGGGACGCGCAGTCGAAGCGGTAGTCCGGCTTCTGGGCGAACACGAAGAACTCCCCGCCCGGTACCAGGCTCCGGTGGACGTTGCGGCACATCCGCTCCAACCCCGCGATGTCCTCCGCGTAGTTGAGGCACTGCACGCCCAGCGCGATGTCGAATCGCCGTTCGAGAGGCCGCAGCTCGGCCACATCGCCGACCTCGTACCGCACGCCCAGCGGGTCGCGCTGCTCGATGTCCTGGGCGGCGGCGATCATCTCGACGGAGATGTCGACACCGAAGACATCCGTGGCGCCGCGGCGCTTGAACTCCCGGCTGTAGAAACCGGTACCGCAGGCCAGGTCGAGAATCGACTTTCCGCGCACGTCACCGACCATGCCCAGGAAGCTCGGTACCTCCCCGAAGCGCGTCAGCGGCAGAGCCTTGAACCCCTCGAACGCCTCGCCGATCGCGTCGTACTGTTGCACGCTCACGTTCTTCCCCCTTGTCGATTCGTCCCGTACGCGACCACACGGGCTCCCCGGATCCAGCGGCTCACCGGGGGCGTGGTCGTGGCAGAAAGTCTGCTCCGGACGCGTCGGAGCGCCGTACTGGCAGATGACACAAAGAAGTTGGTGGGGTGATCCTCCTATCGCCCAACGTTCCCGTGGGGCCGGCCGAGCCACAGGGGGCCGCGCATGGCCTCGGCGCCTCACGCCGGACCTCGGCACACATCCGACGGGGCGATCCCGACCGATTGCGCTCGACGGCGGTGATCCGGGGAGCCTCCTCGGTCTCCAGGCGGGCCGGCGCCCGGCCGCGACCCGCCTGCGCAACGTCCTCCACCGCCCCCGCCCGGCCGTACCGGGCTCCGACGCTGCTGCGCGTGCGAGGAACATCCACATGGGGGAAGCTGGTGAATGCCTGCCGTGCCGACGGCGGGAATGACGGGCGAGGAGGGCCTCGTGGACAGATCAGCAGACGGCCGGCTCGTGCGTGCACTGCGGTCCAGGGCGCGAAACATCACCCTGTTGTGTGCAGCGGCGGCCCTGGCCACGGCCACCGTCCCTGCCTCCGCGCAGACCCGGACCGTGGCGGCTCCCGTGACGGAGCCGCTCGTGGTCGTCGACTGCTTCCAGCAGGCTCAGGTACGCCCCGAGGAGTACTTGCTGGCCTGCGGAGACGGCAACAACCGCCTCGTCGGGCTCAAGTGGGACACGTGGGGGCCGAAGGCCGCGACGGCCAAGGGCACCGACATGGTCAACGACTGCAAGCCCTACTGCGCGGCGGGCCGTTTCCGGTCGTACCCGGTGACGGTGACCCTGAGCAGCCCGGAGCCCTGGCCGGACCACCCGGACGTGCAGCGCTTCACGTCGATCCGACTCGTCTACACGGACACCGCGCCGGATCCGGTACCGAAGGACGTCACCTACAAGCTGGTGTTCTGACAGGACACCGGCGGGTTCGGCCCGCAGGGACGTGCACGTGGACGTGGATGCGGTGGTCCTCGAGCTGTACGGGCTGAGGCCCGCGGACTTCACCGCGGCCCGCGACGCCCGTGCGGCCCGGGCCCGCCGGGAGAAGGACACCGCTGCCGCAGCCGCCATCGCCGCCCTGCGCAAACCGACCCTGGCCGTATGGGCGGCCAACCTGCTGGCGCGCACCCACCCGGACCGTGCCGAGGCGCTGCTGCACCTCGGCACGGAGTTGCGCCGGGCCTACCGGGAGCTCGACGGCGCGCAGCTGCGTGCGCTGTCCCACGAACAGCACCGGGTGATCGCCGCGCTGGCCGCCGAGGCCGGACACGTGGCGGCCGGGGCGGGGGAGCAGCTTCGGGAATCCGTGGTGCGTGAGGTCGAAGGGATCTTCCACGGCCTGCTGGCCGACGAGGAAACCGCCCGCCAGTGGGCGGCCGGCTGCCTGCGGAAGGCGCCCACCGCGGCGGTGGGTTTCGAAGGCCTGGAGCCGGCCCCGGACGCCGTACCCCGCCCTGCGGCCGCCCCTCGCCGCACGGCCGAAGTCCCGGCTCCGCCGGCCGCGAAAACGGCCAGGCCGGCCGCGGACAAGGACACGACGGTCGTCGACAAGGACACGACGGCGGCAGGCAAGGACGCGATGGCGGCCGCCAGGGAACGAGCCGCGCAGGCATCGGCGGCCTTGCAGACGGCCGAGGAGCACCTCAGCGAGGCCGCGGCCGCCCGGGACCGGGCCGAGGCCGACGCGGCCGAGCTGCGGGGCGAACTGGCCGCGCTGAAGGAACGGGTCGAGACCGCCCAGCGGGCGGCCCGGGAGGCGAAGCGCCGCCAACGGCAGGCCGAGCAGGCCCGTGCCAAGGCAGAACGGACGGCGCAGCAGGCTGCGCGCCGACTGGCGGAAGCGGACCGGGGCGGGGGCTGAGGCCGGGCCCCGTCGGCCGCGGCGCGGGCCGGGGCCGGGCAGCAGCCCGGGTACGGGCGCCCCGGTCAGGGGCGGTCGAGGCCCCAGGTCTGAAGCACGTACGAGCGGCCCTTCTCCTCGCCCGTGATCAACGGGACGTCGAGGAGTCGGAATCCGGCACGGGTGGCGACCCCGACGCTGGCCGCGTTCTCGGCCTCCAGCTCCAGGATCACCCGGTCCACGTCCAGCTGCTCGAAGGCATACGCAGCCATCACCCGCACCGCCCGGGCGGCCAGCCCCCGGCCCCGGTGTGCCGGGCCGAGCGCGTAGCCGAGCTCGGTGCCCTCGGGGGCGCGCTTCAGCATCACCTCGCCGAGCGGGGCGCCGCCGTCGACGGTGATGGCGAGCAGCAGGGCCGTGCCCTCCGTACGCAGCTTCCGGGCCCGGTCCAGGCGAGTACGGGCCGCCTCGTCGTCGAAGGGGGAGACGATCGGCGTCCAGTAGGCGACGTCGGGGTGGTCGAACAGCGCGGGCATCGCGGCCAGGTCCGTCTCCGTCCAGTCGCGCAGGACCAGGCCCTCGCCCGTCAGCTCGATCCGGTCGGGAAACGACGGCGCGGTGCTGCTCATGCTGGGGGACCTCCGTGACGGGTGCGGGACCACGCAGGATATCCGGGGCCCGCTCATCGGCTCACCCGATTATCCTTCGGTGGCGAAAGCGCAGGTCATGGCCCGATCGCGGGGACCGTGCCATGCTCGAAGGGTGCAGAAGGATCCTGCGGCGTCGAGCGATGAGGGTGCATCGGCCGAGGTGCTCGCCCTGGCCAAGGTCGTGGCCAGGCTCCGGGCCGAGGTGGCGGACCTGGAAGGCCTCGGCTCCCTCACCGCCGTGCTCGAACGCGCCAAGGGCGTCCTGATGGCCCGGGAGGGCCTGTCGGCCGACGAGGCGTACGAGGCGCTGGTCGAACGGGCCGGGCACCGGGGCGGCACCCTGATGGAAGAATGCTGGATCACCCTCGGCGGAATCCGATCGAGGCCGTCGGGACCGGCAGGGACAGCAGGGACGGCAGGGACGGCAGGGACGGCAGAGGCATCGTGGCCGGCGGGGCCCACCGCACCGGATCCGAAGGCCCCCGGGCCCGTAACGAGCGGCCGCGGTCCGGCCCCGGACGGCGCCCGGTCGGTATTCGACCCGGACCGCTACCTCACCGTCGGTCACGGCGACAAGGGCACCCGCGCGCTCCTCGCCGGCCTGGCCGTCTCCCTGGCCGACGCCCGGACCACCGCGGATGCCGCGGCGCTGCTGCACGAGGCGCTGCGCCGCCCCGTGGGCGTGGACGGCGTGATGATCTACACGCTGGACGGGGCCGGGCGGCTCAAGCTCATCGGCCATTCCGGGATCGACGAGGTACTCGCCGCGCAGTGGCAGGACGTCCCCCCGCTTGTCGGTGTCGCCGCCCTGGAGGTGATCAACTCCGGCGAGCCGCGATGGCTGGAGGATCCGGCCCGGGACGCCGTCACGTACCAGCTCATCGGGCCGCCGGAGCGGTGGCCCACCCGTGCGTGGATCCCCGTAGCGGGCGAGGAGCGGGTCACCGGCGCCGTCGGATTCTTCCGGAAGCTCCGCGCCCCGTTCGGCGAGGGCGAGCGGGCCCTGCTCCAGCAGGCCGTGCGGCTGTGCGGCGGCTCCCTGCGGGTCTTCGAAAGACGCACCACCTCACCGGCGGACCCGGAGGTGGCCGCGGTCCAGAGGATCTTCGACACCGTCTCCGGCGCGGCCATCCTCCTCGCACCCGTGCGTTCGCCGCGCGGCGAGGTGGAGGACTACCGCATCGAGGCGGCCGCCCCGGACTCGGTGGACGTGGCGGGCCGCCGCGGCAAGGAGCTGGTGGGCCGGCGGGTCCTGGAGACCTATCCGACCGTGGCGGGCACCCCGTTGTGGCAGGGCTACCTCGACGCCCTGGAAACCGGAACCACCTATGACGGCGAGCCGTTCTCGTACCGCGAAGTGATCGCGGGGGTTCCCGAGACCTCCGTGTACTCGGTCCGGGCCGCGCGGCTCGGCGGCCGGCTGATCGTCTCGTGGGTGCGCCACGACACCGCAGCCCGCGAGATCCGCCGGCTGACCACCATGCAGCGGCTGGGCAACCTCGGCTGGGCCGACTGGAATCTGGCCACGGACACCATCGAGTGGTCCGACCAGGTGTACGCCATCTTCGACCGCGCGACCGACCGGGGGCCCATGCGGCTGGAGGAACTCCCGAAGCACCTCGTACCGGACGACCTGCCGAAACTCGCCGGCGCCGTCCAACGGCTGCTGGGCGAGGGGTCCCCGATCGACCACACCTTCCGCATCGGCACCGCGAGCGGGATCCGGCACGTACGCATCGTCGCCGAAGCCGAGACGGACGCCTACGGTGCCCCCGTCGAAGTGCACGGATTCTTCCAGGACCTCACCCCCCAGCGGGACACCGAGCTGGCCCTGCGGGAGAGCGAGCGGGCCGTCCTCGTCCAGCGGGGCGTGCTCCAGGCCGAACGGGCCATCGCTGCACGCCTCCAGCACGCGCTGCTGCCGATCCCCGAGCAGTCGATCGAGCTGGTCGGGCTGTGCGTCGACATCGCCTACATGCCCCAGGACACCGGAGTGAACGTCGGCGGCGACTGGTACAGCGCCATCGAACTCCCCGACAAGAGCGCCCTCTTCGTCGTCGGAGACGTCGCGGGCCATGGCCTCGACGCGGTCGGGGCCATGGCCCAGCTGCGATTCACCGCCAAAGGCATGATCATCACCGGCTCGGCGCTCCCCGATGCCATGAGACGGCTCAACACCCTCCTCCTGCACACGGCCGCCGACCAGACCGCCACCACGGCCACCATGATCATGGCGCGTTACCGGCCGGCGGAGCGGCGCCTGGCCTGGGTGCGGGCCGGGCATCTGCCGCCCCTGTTGATCCGCGGCGGCGAGGCGCGCTTCCTGCCCCTGCCGGAGGGCAACCTCCTCGGCGCGTCCTTCGACTCGGTGTACGTGGAGGAGACGCTCCAGCTGGAGCCCGGCGACCACCTTCTCCTCTACACCGACGGCCTCATCGAGGTACCGGGGGAGACGGTGGACCGCGGGCTCGCCCGGCTCGCCGAGGCCGCCGCCACGGCCATGGGCGGGGGATTCACCGAACCGCTGGCGCAGCTCCTGGCCTCCCTCCACCCCGCCGGCCGCGACGACGTGTGCGTCCTGGACATCAAGTTGCCGTCGGACGCCGAATGACCCGGGGCCCCGGGGGAGGGGCGGCGCCCCAGGCCCCGGGGCGACCACGGTTCAGGAGTTCCGGGTTCAGGCGTCCTTTCCGCGTCCGCTCATCGCGTCGCGGAGGCGGTCGACGAGGCCGACCCCGGGCGCGAGGAGCTTGTTGGCCGGGGGCTTGTCCGGGGCGGACGGATGGGGCCGGGTGGGCGCGGTCTTCTTGGCCGAGCGCACCTTGTCCCCGAGTCCGGCCAGCGTGTCGGCCGAGCACGCGGCGCGGAGCCGGGGGAAGAGGCTGCCCTCCTCGTCGGCCACATGCGCCCGGATCTCGGTCATGAGCGTGTCGACCAGACCGTCGAACCGGGGGTCGTCGGCCTTGCACCCCTCGAGGTCCTTCATGATCCGCTCCGCCGCCGCGTGGTCCTCCAACTCCTTGTCCGCGATGGCGTCCCCGTCGGGCAGATGCTCACGTACGGCCGGGTACAGGTACTCCTCCTCGGCCACGGAGTGCCGGACCAGCTCGATGGTCAGCTTGTCCGCGTAGCGCTTCCTGCGGGGATCCCCGGAGGGCAGCTCCTGGATGTGCTTGAAGAAATCCTCGACCTCTTGGTGGTCGAAGGTCAGCTCTGCGATGACGTCACCGCCGTGTCCCATGATGTCCTCCTCGGTCAGGGGTCGTATGGGTCGTATGTGGTGTGTGGGCCGGTTGTCTTCGGTGTGTCACCCGGCGACGGCCACGGAGACGTGGATGCGCTTTCCGCCGGTGGACGTGGGCATGACGCTGACGTCATGTGCGATGTGCCGGACGAGGATCCAGCCCCAGCCGCCGCTCCCGTTGAGGTGCGGCAGCCGGGTCACGGGCGACACCGAGCTGGTGTCGGTCACATCGATGTCGAGCAGCCCCTCGTGCACGGCGAGATCGAGACTGCAGGGGCCGTCGGTGTGCCGGACCGCGTTTGTGACGAGCTCGGTCACGATCAGGGCCGCGGCGTCCACGGCGGCCGGGTGCACCGGGTGCTCCCGGTCGCCGATGCCGGACAGGAACCGGTAGGTCGCGTCACGGGCCCTGCCGGCGGCGCTGACGTCCGCCGGCAGGTCGAGATGACGCTGCGGTTGTCGGTTCGTGGGCGTCATCGCGGGCTCCCGGGACGTGCTTGAGGCGTTCTCTCCTTCTGCTGCGCAGGGGTGCCGGACCGGCACCGGCGAGCTGTCGTCTCAGGTGTTGAGCAGCCGATTGAAGAAGGACCGGTACTGCTGGAGTGCCAGCCTCAGATCCTCCGTGGCGACCTGCTCGCCCTGGTCCCACTGGCCCTCCAGGCCCTGCTTGCGCGTGGAGAAGGTCTGCGCGAGCGCCTGCATCACCTCGGCGACCAAGGCGTCCGCCGACGTCACCGCCTCCTGCGGGTCATCCACGAACCGGCCCTGGATCTCGCTCCAGGTCTTGCGGTAGCCCTCGGCGTCCTCGGCGCCGAGCAGCGGCTCGTCCACCCCTGTCGGTGTCCGCTCGTCCTCGTAACCGCCGACCGCCGCCTCCTCCTCGGCCCGGCCGTTGCCCCGCGGGTCCGCGGTGGCCTCACCCGGGTACGTGGGCACCTGCCCCGCCTCGTCCGTCCGGGCGTCCGGCGCGGCACTCGCCGCTCCGGTGGTCGCCCCGGGGTTCGCTATGTCCTCGGTCGTCAGCTCGCCGCCGAAGGTCCGATCGTCCCTGTCCGCATGGTTGTGCATGTTCTGCATGGTCACCGGCTCCTCTGGTCGCTGAGCAACTCCTCGAAGAGCGCGCGGTAATGAACCATCGCTCCGCGGAGTTCCTCCGTCGTCGTCTGCCCCGCACCGCTGCGCACCTTCACGTCGTGCGCGGCGCGGTAGTGCTCCAAGGTCTGTCCGTGCTCCACCGAGAGATCGCGCACCTGCCGGTTGAACCCCTCCGTGGGGTAGCCCCGCTCGCGCATCAGTCGCGTCACCAGCTCGTCGGCCTCACCGACGGAGCCCTCGGGCCGGTCCACGAACCGCTCCTGGACCTCGCTCCACTCCTGCGTGTACTGCAGGCGCCGCTCCGACGGCAGCTCCTTCAGCTCGAATTCGGCGTGGCGCTCCTCGCGGGCCCGGAGCTCGCGCTCCGCGGCCATCCGGCCGCCCTCGGCCTCGACGGTGCGTTCGTATTCGGGCCCGAACCTCTGCTGCAGGTGGCGTCGGCGGGACATCATCCACAGCCCGACGCAGAGCGCGACGACCACGACCGCCGCTATGACGATCACGGTAATGAGCATGCTGTTCGACATGGCTCGCCTCCATCCGGGCCTCATCGGCCTCTGCCACGCGGCTGCCCCTCGCGCCCCTTGTCAAACGCGGGTACGGCCTCCCGCCCCGGGGAGCGCCGCCTCCCACGGCTCGTCGCGCGACCGGAACAGGGCGCCCTCGGCGGCCCGTTCGCGTCCGCCGGTCGCCTCCCAGTTCCCCGATCGCCGAGCGAGGTGCGCGACGGATCGGATCCGCGTACCGGATCGAGCCGCCCTGCCCGGTTTGAAGGCGCACAGGCTGGTCAGATGCCTCACGGGGCGTCCCGCCGACCGCGGGGCACCCTCCGGAGCCACCCATTGCCCCACGTGAGCACCACGGGTCGAGGGCGGGCGTACGGCCTGCGACCCCCGTGTCGGCAGCCGGTACGTCGACGTCCAAGCGATCGGAACAGCGCCATGAATGCTCGCCCCGTCGGATCCCCGTCCCGCTCTCCCTCTCCCACCCATGCGCAGCGCCTCCTCGCGATCTACCTCAACGACCATCTGGCGGGGGCCAGCAGCGGTGTCTCGCTCATCCGCCGCATGGCCCGGACCCACCGCGGTACGCCGGCCGGGCCGCCCCTGGCCGAGCTCGCCGAGCAGATCGCCGAGGACCGGGAGAGCCTGCGCGAGATCATGACCGCCCTCGACGTCCCCGCCCAGTGGCCCCGGGTCGTCGTGGGGCGCCTGGCCGAGAAGGCGGGCAGGTTGAAGCTCAACGGACACCTGGTGAGCCGCTCGCCCCTCAGCGACGTCCTCGAACTGGAAGCCATGCGGATCGGCGTGCAGGGCAAGGCGGAGTTGTGGCAGTCGCTCGGCATCCTCGCCGAAACCGCCGACCATCTCGACCGGGCCGCCGTCGACCGGCTCCTGACCCGCGCGCGGCAGCAGGCGGCGGTCCTGGACGGACTGCACGACGAGGCGGCCCGACGATCCCTCACATCCGCATCCCCGTCCGCACCCGCATCCACGTCCGCGTCCTCGTCCGGGTCCCCGTCCGCGCCCGCCCGCCGCGACCGCGGCCCGTCCCGAAGGACCAGGTGGGCCTGATGAGGGTCGTCGTCACCGGCGCCACCGGCAACGCCGGCACGAGCGTGGTACGGGCCCTCGCGGCCGACCGCACGATCACCGATGTGCTCGGCATCGCCCGCCGCCGCCCCGGCCTCCGCATCCCCGGGGTGCGCTGGGCCGAAGCGGACATCGACCCGGGACGCTCCGATATGACCGAGCTCTTCGCGGGCGCCGACGCGGTCGTCCACCTCGCCTGGAGGTTCCAGCCGACCCACGACCCCGTGGCCACCTGGCGGACGAACGTCCTCGGAAGCATCGGGGTCTTCGACGCCTGCTCCCGGGCCCGCGTGCACACCCTGGTCCACGCCTCGTCGGTCGGCGCGTACTCGCCCGGCCCCGACGACGGACGCCCGGTCGACGAGTCCTGGCCCACCCACGGCTGGCCGGGCGCCGCCTACCCGCGCGAGAAGGCCTACCTGGAGCGCTACCTCGACGCCTTCCAGCTCACCCACCCCCACATGCGGGTGGTCCGGATGCGGCCGGCGTTCCTCTTCAAGAAGGGCGCGGCCAGTGAGCAGCGCCGGATCTTCGCCGGGCCGCTCCTGCCCTGGCGCCTGGTCCGGCCCGGCCTCCTGCCCGCCCTGCCCGCGGTGTCCGGCCTGCGCTTCCAGGCCCTGCACACCGACGACGCGGCCGAGGCCTACCGGGCAGCGGTCGTAAGACCCGTGCGCGGCCCCTTCAACCTGGTGGCCGACCCGGTGCTGGACATGGCCACCGTGGCCGGCCTCCTGCGCGCCCGGACGGTGCCGCTCCCGGCGGGCGCGGCCCGCGCCGTACTGGCCGCGGCCTGGCGCATGCACCTCGTACCGGCCACCCCCGGGCTGCTGGACACCGTCCTCCGGCTGCCCCTGCTCGACGCCGGCCGGGCCCGCGACAAGCTGGGCTGGACACCGTCCGTCACCGCCACACAGGCCGTCGAGGCCTTCATCGAAGGCCTCCACCTGGGAGCCGGCCTCGACACCCCGCCCCTGGCCCCCGCAGGGGCGCCCCGCGCATGAGGCGCGGCCCGTGGGGCAGGCGGTGTGCGAACCGGCCGAGCGCCGAGCCGGGGGACCGGCGGATTCGACGACCGATGCGAGGAGTGGTTGATCATGCACGACGACATGTGGGCCTACCGGTCCGGAATCGTCCACCCGACCGGGGATGAGGACCTCACCGGATTCACGGTGGAAGCGGCCGACGGACGGATCGGCAAGGTCGACAAGCACTCGGCGGAGGTAGCGGACGCGTACCTGGTCGTCGACACAGGAGTCTGGATCTTCGGCAAGGAGGTGCTGATCCCGGCCGGCACCGTCACCCGCATCGACCGGGAGGCGCACACCGTGCACGTGGACCGCACGAAGGAGCAGATCAAGGCGGCCCCGGAATTCCACCGGGACAACCACCTGGCCGATCCGGACTACCGCGTCGAGATCTCCAAGTACTACGGGGCCATCGGCCGGCTCGGAGGCCCCCTCGTGTAGCGGCGGCCGGGAGCTCCGCACTCCGTCGCGACGAGGAGGTTTCAGCCGGCCCGATCGGGCTAGCCGCTGCATATGGTGAGCATCGGATACACGATGATGACCGAGCAGGCGGGCCCGAAGGAGCTGGTGTCCCACATCGTCGGGGCGGAGCGCGCCGGGTTCGACTTCTCCGTCATCTCGGACCACTCCTTCCCATGGCTGGACTCCCAGGGCCACGCCCCGTACGCGTGGAGCGTCCTGGGCGCGGCCGCCCAGGCCACCTCCCGGATCCCGCTCATGACGTACGTGACCTGCCCGACCTTCCGCTACCACCCGGCGGTGGTCGCGCAGAAGGCGGCGACGATGCAGCTCCTCTCCGACGGCAGGTTCCGCCTCGGCCTGGGCTCCGGCGAGAACCTGAACGAGCACATCGTCGGAGCCGGCTGGCCCGCCGCGCACGTGCGCCTCGAGATGCTGGAAGAGGCCGTCGACATCATCCGGAGACTGTTCGCGGGCGGATATGTGAGCCACCACGGCGCGCACTTCGACGTCGAGAACGCCCGGCTGTGGGACCTGCCGGAGGAGCTGCCCGCGATCGGCATCGCGGTGTCGGGACCCCGCTCGTGCGAGGTCGCGGGCCGGCACGCCGACCTGGTGATCGCCACGGAGCCCGAGGCGGAGCTGCTGAGGGCGTTCGACGCGCACGGGGGAGCGGGCAAACCCCGCGTCGGCCAGCTGCCCGTCTGCTACGACCCCGACCGCGGCGCCGCGGTGGCCCGCGCACACGACCAGTTCCGCTGGGCGCTCGGCGGTTGGCGGGTCAATGCCGAACTCCCCGGTCCGGTCGGCTTCGACCAGGCCGCGCAGTACACCCGGCCCGAGGACGTGGCCGGGGCCATCCCCTGCGGCGACGACGTGGACGCCTTCGTCGACGCCGTACGCCCCTACGCGGAGGCCGGATTCACCGAGGTCGCCCTGGTCCAGATCGGCGGCGACCACCAGGAACCCTTCCTGGACTGGGCCACGTCCGACCTGCTGCCGGCCCTGCGGAGCCTGTGAGACCGGCCCCGGCCGCCCGCTGTCTCTATCCGGGAGCGCCCGCCCCGACCTGCCCCGGCATGCCGGTGATCATGTGCTCAACCGATGAACGCCCGCGGAACGGGAGCCGCAGGCGCGGGTGGTCGGCCTGATGTGTGCATGCGGCCAATCCGGGGAACCATGATCACGAAACTGGTAACAGTCGGTAGCCGTCTGTTACGTTGCGTGCGCATCCATTCGGACTGCGAACTCTCGTTCGTCCCGTTACCCCGGAAGGGGCATGTTCGGCATGCGCAGATTCCCCCGTATCCCCATCGCCGCGTCCATCGCGGCCCTCGCCCTCGTCTGCGGGCTTTCCCCCGCGGCGGCCTCCCCACTCCTGCCCGCCTCACCCGTCCACTTCCACCGAACCGCTCTCGTCCTGGCGCCCCTTGACGATGAGGAGCCGTGCCCCGGTGGAGAGGCCAAGCCGTGCTCGGCCTCTCCCGAGGAGCGCGGGGCCGTCGACGGGGACCGCGCCGCGGCCAAGCAGGACGCCGCCGCGGCCAAGCAGGACATCGGAGCCGCCAAGCAGGCGGCCCAGAAGTGCACGGCGGAGTCCAAAGCGTGCATGACCGAGCTGATCGGCGGCGGCACGACGCAGGAAACCGACATGGCACAGGCCCGCGACGAGCTGGGCACCATGAAGCCGGCACCCTCCGCCAACGCCGAGACCGCCCTCGACGGCACCTGCGCCTCCTTCTCCGCCGACCTCCCGGCCGGCCTGTCCGATGCCCCCGAAATGGGCGCTCTGTGCGGGGAGATGAACCGATGAAGACCACCATCGGCATGCGAGGCCGGCGCGCGGCCCTGGCCGCGACCGCCACCCTCCTCGCCCTGACCTGCACCACCGGCTCCTCGTACGCGGCCGCGCCGCCCGAGGTACCGGTGCCGGTCGCCTACGAGGGCAACACCGAGCTCGCCACGACGCAGAAGGTCACCGAGTACTGCGCCTCGCACCCCGGAGGCTGCCGCTTCCAGATCAACCGGGCTGCGTCCGGCGACTACTACAGCGCCGTCAAGTCGCTGGGCAATGCGGTCGTGAACTGCACCAAGGACGAGATCACCGTCGCGCGGGAGATCACCCTGCGCACCGCGAGCAGCGACAACCTCGGCGGGGAGATCACCGGGAAGATCGCGATCGAGGGCACGATCAACACCTCCGGCGAGGTGACCGCCGGTGTCGATGCGAAGGCCAAGGGCGAGTTCTCAACCCCGGACAAGTCGAAGGGCCCGACCGCCACCGTCGGCGCCGAGGCCGGAGCCTCGGGCAGCGGGAAGATCGCCGGTTCCCTCGGCGTCAAGGGAGCCTTCGAGGGCGCCTTCAAGCTCGCCTACCAGCGCACCTGGACGACCGAGCAGACCGAGAAGACCACTTACAGCACCAAGGTCCGCCCCGGTGACGCACTCGTCTTCGGTGCGAGCTCCGCCATGCAGCGCATCGCCGGAGAGATCACCACCGGGACGGGTCTCGGCATTCGCAGGGTCGTCGTCGACGGACCCTCCACGGTGAACACCAGCACCTTCGTCGCGGACACGTTCACCGTGCCCGGCAATACCTGCGACCGCCTGCGACCGGAAGGCAAGACCGGCACCGAGGACACCACCACCCCCGCTCCGCCCCGGGGCCTGATGCCCGTGAACCTGCCCGAGGGTTCCCGATTCAAGGACCGTGACGTGCTCGTCCCCGCCACGTCCTGACCACCCGCGAGAACCACTGTGGAGAACCCCATGGCATCCCGCCCGCGCTCTGCCGCCCCCGCCGGCACCCGTACCCGTACCGCGCCGGTCATCGGCGTGTGCCTGTCCCTCGGCCTGCTCGCCGCAACGCCCCTCGCCCACGCGGCCGTCCCGCCCGCCCGGGCCGCGGCCCCCGTACCGGTCACCGTCCTGAACGGCGACTTCGCCCAACCTGCCTTCACCGGTGTCAATACCAGTGCCAACCCGCATGCCTGGTCGGTCGGTTCCACCGCGGGCACCGGCACGACCGGCGGCGTCTGGCGCTGGGATGCCACCACCGGCGGCCACCCCGGCGGTCTGACCGCCGCCATGCTCCGCCTTCCCGGCGAAGCCGCCTACGGCCTCAAGCAGCGGCTGCGTGGAGTGCGCAGCGGGGCACGGGTCACCGTCACCTACGACGAAAGCCCCAGTGTCTCCAACTACTGCACGGCGGCCGCACTCGAACAGGGCCAGACGTACACCGTCCAGGGCGAGGGCGGCACCCTGGCGGACCGGACCACCCTGCCCACCACCGAGAAATTGCCCAGCAACTACTGGAAGCCGGCCTGGCGGACGGGGGTCACCCTCACCTTCACCGCCGGAGCCGACGAGCCGCTCCTGACCTTCACCTCCACGGTCCCCGCGGCGCAGAACAACTCCGGCTACTGCGGCCCGCTCATCACCAACGTCCGCGCCACCCACGAGCCGCCGCCGGTCGACAAGACCATCCCGGCCGGCGCCCTGCCCGCCTCCGAAGCCTTCCTGGGCAACGACCGCCGTACCACCGCGGACGCGGTCAGCTACTGCAACGGCGCCGCGAACCGCTGCACGTTCACCACCGAAGAGGCGTACTCGTTCAGCTATTACGCCCCCGCCCGCGTCGCTGCCGAGACCTACCTCAACTGCACCCGCAACACCCTCAACCGCCTTCGCCCCGTCTCCACCGCCAACCGCTCCTTCGGAGATCTCCCCGCGGCCGCCGGCCTCCCCGGCAGCGGCACCGGAACCCCGAGCAACATGGCTCAGCAGTACACGCAGGGCACCGGTCTCGCCCCGGCCTGGAACACCAGCCAGGAACGCTCGGTCACCGAGGTCGTCCAGCCGGCCGAGGCCTCCTGGATCGAGACGCAGGGCGCACGTCGGCGCACGGACGGATGGTTCACCGCCACCACCCAGGCCGCCGACCCCAACAACGACTGGCGCCTGCACACCGTCATCGACCACCCCTCCACCGACCTCTCCGACCGCATCTACCAGCGCACCGGCCCCCTGACCGCCTCGGAGAAGCAGCGCTGCCAGTCCGACCGCCCCAACGCCCCCACCCCGCTGGGCGCCACGTCACCGGCCGGCGCCGAGCGCTAACCCCCCGGACGCTGCACTCACGTTGTCGACCCGGCCGCAGGGCGGTTCCACCGCCACCGCGGCCGGGTCACGGCGCCTGTTGCGTGCGGAACGTACGGCGGTAGGCGTGCGGGCTGGTGCCGGTGAGGCGTTTGAAGCGGTCGCGGAACGCGGTGGGGGAGCCGAAGCCGACCTGCGCGGCGATCCGTTCGACGGGGTGGGCGGTGGTCTCCAGCAGATACTGGGCCTGGCGGATCCGGGCCCGGTGCAGCCACTGGAGCGGTGACGTGCCGGTCTGTTCGCGAAAGCGCCGGTTCAGGGTCCGTACGCTCATGCCGCTGCGCCGTGCGAGTTCGTCGAGGGTGAGCTCGCGCCGGGCGTTGTCCTCCATCCACTGCATGAGCGGCTCCAGCACCGACCCGCGGGGCGCCGGAGGCTGGTCGTGGACGATGAACTGGGCCTGCCCGCCGTCGCGTTCCAGCGGCATGACGGACAGCCGGGCGGCATCCGCCGCCACCGCGGAGCCGAGGTCGCGCCGGATCATGTGCAGGCACAGATCGAGCCCGGCGGCGGCCCCCGCCGAGGTGAGCAGGTCGCCGTTGTCCACGTACAGCACCCCGGGGTCCACCTCGACGGCCGGATGGAGCGCGGCCAGCAGATCGGCGGCCGACCAGTGCGTGGTGGCGCGCAGCCCGTCCAGCAGGCCCGTGGCGGCCAGCACGAAGGCGCCCACGCAGATGGAGGCGATCCGGGTGCCCCGCCCGGCCGCCTCCCGCAGCGCGTCGAGGACCTCCTCGGGTACCGGCGCCGTCGGATCGGCCGTACCCGGCACGATGATCGTGTCCGCCTCGGCCAGCGCCGCCAGCGGCCACGGCGCGCGCAGCGCGAACGCCCCGGCGTCGACCTCGGGGGAGGCCGCGCAGACACGGACCCGGTAGGCCGCGCGGCCGCCGGGCAGCCGGGTGCGCGAGAACACCTCGATGGGGGTCGACAGGTCGAACGGGATCACGCCGTCCAGGGCGATCACAGCCACGGTATGCATGGCCCAACGATAGCCCTGCGCGGCCCACCCCCTCCGGGATCCTGGGCTCCACGGTCACTGTTCCAGCAGGTCAGAGGCATATTGATGGCCGCACTCCTCGTTGGCCGGAATCCGTTGGAAGGTGGCATTCCAGCCTCTTTCCGGTGTCGGGCACCGTGACTAGCGTCGGTGTCGGCGCAGCATCCGTGCGCCGACCCCCAAGACAAGGAACCCCGTCCGATGCTGTGTCAGATCGTGCTGTTCGACGGCTTCGACCCCCTGGACGTCATCGCCCCCTACGAGGTCCTGCACGCCGGATCGATGGCGGCACCGGGCGCACTGCGGGTGGAACTGGTCTCCGCCGAGGGCCCGCGGGACGTACCCAGCGGCGCGGGACCGATCTCGCTGCGGGCCGCCGCCCGGCTCGACCCGCGGAGCGCGGACCTGGTCCTCGTACCGGGCGCCGTGGGCCCCTTGGGCGACCTCTCCGATCCGGACGCCCCGGTGAACGCCGACTCCATTCCCGTGCTCCTCGGCCGCACGCTCGAAACCGGCCTGCCCGCACTGCTGAAGGACGCCCTGGACCGGCCGGGGCTGACCGTCGCCACCGTCTGCGGGGGCTCCCTGGTACTCGCCATGGCCGGTCTGATCGAGGGCCGGCACGTCACCACTCACCACCTCGGGACGGACCTGCTCGACGCCACCGGCGCCGTGGCGATCGACGCCCGCGTCGTCGACGACGGCGACCTGGTCACCGGCGCGGGGGTCACCTCCGGCCTGGACCTCGCGCTGTACCTGCTGGAGCGCGAGATCGGCCCGCGCATCGCACACGCCGTGGAGCAGCTGTTCGCCCACGAGCGCCGCGGCACCGTCTGGCACGCCACCGGCCCGGTCCCCGCGGCCTTCTGACCCCTGACCCCGACCCTGCCGCCGGCCCCGCCGCAGCGACCGCCCCCCACCGAGAAAGCGCACCACATGTCTGTCGAAGGCACCTGGAACCTCGACCTCGCCACCCCCATCGGGAGGCAGCGGGCCGTGCTCCGCCTGTTCACGCACCATGGTGAACTCCACGGAGTCGCCACGGGAGACGCGGAGGAGGTACCCCTGACCGAACTGACAGTCCACGGCGACCGCCTGACGTGGCGCCAGTCCATCACCAAGCCCCTGCGTCTGCACCTCGTCTTCGACGTCACCGTGACGGAGGACGAACTGACCGGCACCGCCCGGGCAGGCCGGCTGCCCGCCACCAAGGTCACCGGCCACCGGACCGGATCAGCCGCGTGACGAAATTCCTCCTCGCCGTCCACGTCCTGGCGGCGATCATCACGATCGGCCCCGTCACCGTCGCCGCCAGCATGTTCCCGGCCGCCGCGCGCCGCGCCCTGGCCGCGCCCGGCGGTGCGGGCGCCCTCACCGAGGTCCGTACCCTGCACCGCATCTGCCGGGTCTACGCCGTGATCGCGGTCGTCGTACCGGTCTTCGGCCTGGCCACCGCCCGCAGCCTCCGGGTGCTGACCAGCCCCTGGCTCCTCACCTCGATCGCACTGACCGCTACCGCCGCCGCGGTGCTCGCCGCACTCGTACTGCCCCGCCAGGCAGCCGCCCTGGCCGGCCTGGCCGGGCTGCACGGCGACACCGACGCACGGGCGACCCCGGCCGTACAGCGGGCGATCCGACAACTGGGCATGTACACAGGAGTGTTCAACCTGCTGTGGGCCACGGTGACCGTCCTGATGATCGTCCGCCCCGGATCCACCACAGGAGCCTGACATGCACGACCGCGCAAGCCGGCTCCTGCGGATCTCCGCCCCCGTCGAACTCGTCACCCTGGCCGTCCTGCTGGTCAACCTCGGCGTGCTGCACCTTCCCGCGCTCGCCTCGGCCGTCGGCCCGGTCCACGGCTGCGCCTACCTGATCGTCATCATCGCGGCCGCCCGCGAGCGCAGCCCGGACCGAACGGCCCTCGCGCTGGCGGCCGTCCCGGGCATCGGGGGCGTACTCGCCCAGCGCCGACTCGACGCGCTCCGGGCGGCGGGGGCTCCGGCCGCCCGGATCAGCGGGGGAGCAGCGACTCCAGGGGGACCTGCGGGTCGGCGAGGCGCACCGGGTCGATGGGCGCGCGGGAGCGGATCAGGGCCTGGATCGGCTCGGTGACGTCCCAGACGTTGACGTTCATCCCGGCCAGGACGCGGTCGCCGGCCAGCCAGAACGCGATGAACTCCCTGGTCTCGGCGCTGCCCCGGAAGACGACCCGGTCGTAGCCGCCGGGCTCCACGTACCCCGTGTACTCCATGCCCAGGTCGTACTGGTCGGTGAAGAAGTACGGCAGCCGGTCGTACGCGACGTCCTGGCCGAGCATGGCCCGGGCCGCGGTCTGCGGCTGGTTCAGGGCGTTGGCCCAGTGCTCGACCCGGATGCGCCGCCCCAGGAAGGGGTGATGGGCGTTGGCCACGTCACCCGCCGCGAACACGTCGGGTACGGAGGTGCGCAGGTGGTCGTCGGTGACGATGCCGTTGTCGACCTCCAGCCCCGCCTCCTCGGCCAGTGCGGCGTTGGGGGTGATGCCCACACCCACGACGACGGCGTCCGCCGCGAAGCGGGTGCCGTCGTCGAGCAGGACACCGTCCGCGGTGTCCCCGTCGCCGGTGATCTCGCTGATCCGTACGCCGAACCGGAGGTCCACACCGTGATCCCGGTGCAGGTCGGCGAAGACCTGGGCCACCTCCCGGCCCAGCACCCGCAGCAACGGCAGCTCGGCGCTCTCCAGCACCACCACCCGGGCACCGGCCGCCCGGGCGGCGGCAGCGGTCTCCAGCCCGATCCAGCCCGCGCCGATCACGACGACCGACGCGCCGGGGCGGAACGCCCGCTTGAGCCGGTCGCTGTCCTCCAGCCGCCTCAGGTACAGCACCCCGTCCAGGTCCGCGCCGGGAACGGGCAGCCGACGCGGGGAGGAACCGGTGGTCAGCAGCAGCCTCGAGTAGTCGACCCGGCGCCCGTCGGCGAGCGTCACCCGGTGGGCCGCGGTGTCGAGGGCGGTGACCGTCGCGCCCCGCCGCAGGTCGACCTCGTGCTCGGCGTACCACTGCTCCGGATGCACGTAGACCTGCTCGCGCTCCTTCGCACCCATCAGGTAGCCCTTGGAGAGCGGCGGCCGCTCGTACGGGCGCTCGTGTTCCGCCCCGATGAGGACGACCGGGCCGTCGAACCCCTCCTCGCGCAGGGTCTGCGCGGCTCTGGCCCCGCCCAGACCTGCTCCGACGATGACGTACGCGCTGTTCGAGGTCATGGCGGTGGCTTCCTTCACTCGGTGGTCCGCGCAGCGGTGGACAGTCCGGAGTGATCCAGATTTCCACGACGCGGCCCCGCGCGCGCGGCTACGCCCCGCCGCCCCGGCGCGTGTCGCACCCCGCGCCCGCCACCCCGACCCACCACCGGAAGGCTCCGGCTCGGCTTCGATGTCGGGGCCGATCGGGTCGTCCTCCTGGCTGAGCCACTCGCCGCGTGACCGCGACCGTCGGCCGGGAGTCGTAGCGGGCCCGACTGCGCACGAGCGGACCCCCTCCCCGGACGGCTCGTCAGGAGGGCTGCGAGACTGAGACGATGAGCACTGCGCGCCGCCCGCTCGGGCAAGGACCCGCCCCCGCTGTCGACCCCCAGGAGCAGCCGGCCGCCCGCGGCCGCACGGCTGCTGAGCGAGCCATCGAGCACACACCCCCGCCCACCCGGCCCGCCCCGGCAGACGAGGAACCCCCAACGCCCCGGCGCACACTCGGAAACGGCTCCCGCCCCTGACACGGAACGCCGCCCGGACCACGACACCGGCACACCCGCCGTGTGCGGCCTGGGCCGTGTCGGACGAGTCGCGCTTGAAGGGTCGGAGTGGTCGCCGTCCGCCTCGGAGCGGTTGAATGCTGCCGTGGTGAACTGGGAACGCATGTACGACTGCCATGGGGATGCCCATCGGGTCCCCGAGCTCTTGGAGCGGGTGGAGCACGACGACGCGGAAGCGTGGGACGAGCTGGGTCACCGCTTGGTCCTTGAGCGTGAGTTGGTGTTCCCCGCCGGCTTCGCTGCACTGCCGTGCCTGGTACGTCTCGCGTCGCGGAGCGACCGGGCGCGTGGACTGGCCGGGACGATCATGCGGTGTGCGGCAGGGCAACACGGCTGCGACGATCTGCTCGCGGACTGCGCCGACGCCATCGCGGAACTCCGTGAGCTGCTGGATCGCCATCTGCGGTCCCGCCCGGCGGACTACCTCGCGACGTACCTGGACTTGCTCGCGGTCGAGGAGCAGTACCACTGGAGCGCGGTCATGGGGGACTTCTCGGACGACTTCTACGTGATCGCCTGCCCGCACTGTGGTGCAGAGGTGACGATCGCTATCGGCGGCCACGGGCGCTATTCGGCGATCAGGGATTGGCACCTGGGCGACGTTGACCGACGAGACCTGAAGCCGGCGTCCCCCGAGGACCTCTCCGGCATCGGTGGATGGATGCATGCGACTGCCGTCCGCGATGGCCAAGGCTTTCTGGCCGAAGGGATCACCTATCTCTTCGGCAAGGCGGAATGCCCGGCCTGTGCCAGCGTCTTCAACATCGCGGACGAATACTCGTCCTCCAACCGCCCCGTCATGTGAGCGGCGACGGACGGACGGGCTCGCTTGCCGTAGCGGGTCGCCACAGCACGGACGCTGCCGCTTCCGCCTGAGCTTCCGGGTGGTCGGGAGCCGGCGCCTGCCCCACCGGACACCGACTAGCTCGCGCTCAGGACCGCGTCGAGGTGGGGCAGGACGTGGTCGGTCCAGCCCTTATCGTGGCGTGCGGCGGCGGCCCGGTCGTAGAAGCCTCGGTGGGTCAGCCGGAGCCGGGTCCCGCCGGGTGGGGAGGGTTCCAGCTCGACGGTCACGACCGTTTCGGCGCCGTCGGTGCCCATGGCGCCCGTGACCCAGGTCAGCCGCACCAGCCTGTTCGGATCCAGCGCCAGGAACCGCCCGTAATGCGGATGGACCCGGCTCTCGTGCCGCGTGACGAACACGAACGGCTCGTCCACCACGGCCCGCATCCGCACCGCGCCCGGCTCCGCGAACCAGGTGTCGAACCCCTCGGTCCACGCCCGGTACACCGCCTCGGGCGGAGCCTTCATCACACGCTCCGCCGTCAGACCGTGCGGCCGCGCGACGAGGTCGGGTTCGGGCAGACGGCCGGGTTCCGGCATCGGGCTCTCCTCACATCACGTGTGCTTCCGTCCCCCACCCCAGGATGGCCCTTACGCCCCGCCGGTCGCCGCCGCCCCGACGCCCCGACCGGGGAAGTCGACACGAAGGGCGGCGGCGGGGGCCGGTCCGGGTACTACACCGCGTACCGGTCCGGCGCGAACAGCGACGGGTTCGCCGCGATCCAGTCCGATGTGCGGCGCAGCCCCTCCTCCAGGCCGACCCGCGGCCGCCAGCCGGCCCACTCGCGGGCCCGCGAGTTGTCCGACAGCAGGCGCTGGACCTCACTGCCCGACGGGCGGAGCCGCGTCGGGTCCACCACCACCTCCGCATTCCGGCCCGAGGCGGCGATCAGGGCCTCGGCCAGGGCCCCCACGGAGATCTCCTCGCCGGTGCCGAGGTTGACCACCTCGCCCAGCGCCCGGTCGCATTCCGCCACCGCCAGGAATCCCTCGGCCGTGTCCGTCACGTACGTGAAGTCCCGGGTCGGTGCGAGCGAGCCGAGGCGGATCTCCCGCGAGCCCGCGTGCAGCTGGGCCAGGATCGTCGGGATCACCGCGCGCGCCGACTGGCGCGGCCCGTACGTGTTGAAGGGGCGCACCACCGTCACCGGCAGCTCGAAGGCGTGGTGGAAGGAGAGCGCCATCATGTCCGCGCCGATCTTCGACGCCGAGTACGGGGACTGCGGCTGCAGCGGGTGGCTCTCGGAGATCGGTGCCGTCATTGCCGTCCCGTAGACCTCGCTGGTCGAGGTGTGCACCAGGCGGCGCACGCCGTGCCGCCGGCAGGCCTCCGCCACGTTCTGCGTGCCGGTCACGTTCGTCTGCACGTACGCGCCCGGCGAGGCGTAGCTGTACGGGATCCCGATCAGCGCCGCCAGATGGAAGACCGTGTCGCAGCCGGCCACCGCATCGCTGACCCGGCCCGCATCACGGACGTCGCCCGCCCACATCTCCACCCGGCCGTCCGGGTCGGCCAGGTAACGCGCCAGGTGGCCCTTCTCGGCGTACGGCTTGTAGTGGACGAAGGCGCGCACCCGCGCGCCCCGCGACACCAGCAGGTCCACCAGCGTCGAGCCGATGAAGCCCTCCGCGCCGGTGACGAGGACGGTGCGGTCGGTCCAGCTGTTCATATGCGCTCCAGGTGAGGGGTGGGGACGAGGCCGGCGACGCGGAGGACTTCCGCGGCCAGCAGTTCGGCGGCCCGCGCGTGCGGGCCGGGATCGGCGGCGCCGGCCATCGCCGCCAGCCGGGCCGGATCGGCCAGCAGCGGGCCGAGAAGGCCGGCGAGGCGCTCGGCGGTGGTCTCGGCGTCGGGCAGCAACAGCCCCGCGCCCGCGTCGGACAGCACCCGCGCGTTGTGGGTCTGGTGGTCGCCGGGGGCGTACGGGTAGGGCACCAGCACCGACGGGACACCGGTCGCCGCCAGCTCGGCGACGGTCGCCGAGCCCGCCCGGCACACCACCAGGTCGGCGGCCGCGTAGACGAGGTCCATCCGGTCCAGGTACGCCACCGCCCGCGCGATCCGCTGCCCGCCGGACGCGGCGAGGTCGGCCACCGCACCGGGCAGCGCCGCCGGCCCCGTCTTGACCAGCAGCTGTACGTCGTCCCGCCCCTGCCAGAGCCCGGCCAGCGCGACGGCTGCCCCGGTCAGCCGCACGGCGCCCAGACTGCCGCCGTTGAAGACGACCAGTCGCCGCCCGAACGGGACCCCGAGGGCGCGCCGGGCCTCGGCGCGCAGGGCCGCCCGGTCCGGCCGGGGCAGCTGCGCGAGACCGGCGAGCGCCGCGGAGATCGGCATCCCCGTGGTCAGCGCCCGGTCACCGCCCGACAGGTGCCCCCGGCTGCGGTCGAAGGCCACCGCGACGTGCGGAGTGAGCCGGGCCGCGAACTGGTTGGCACGGCCGGGCACGGCATTCGACTCGTGGATCACGGCGGGCAGCCCGGCCAGCCGCGCGCCGAGCACGGCGGGCGCGCTCGGATAGCCGCCCATGCCGACGACGACGTGCGCGCCCTGGGCCCGGAGCACCGAGCGGGCCTGGTGCGCCGAGCGCAGCAGCGCCGCGGGCAGCAGGTACCGCTTCGCGCCGAGGGCCGGGTCGAAGGGGATCATGTCGACGGTGTGCAGGCGGTAGCCGGCGCCGGGGATCAGCTCGGTCTCCAGGCCCCGCTCGGTCCCGATGAACGAGACCACGGCTGCGGGCACGGCGGCGCGCAGTGCCTCCGCGAGCGCGAGGCCGGGATAGATGTGCCCGCCGGTGCCGCCCGCACCGATCACGACGGAGAGGGCCGCGGGAGTGTGAGGTGGTGTGGTCATGGGCGGCACACTCCCGGTGCGCCCTAAGAAGGTTCTAAGAGGTTCTCTCAGAAGCGTTTGGCAGGCTTTGCGCCATGAGCTCCATGGACAGCACGGGAACGGACAGCACGGGCAGTGCACCAGGCACGGGCGGGCGGCGCATCCTCGTCGTCGACGACGAGCCCGAGGTCCGGGCCGCCGTCGAGGACGGACTGACGGTCGAGGGGTACGAGGTCCGGGGCGCGGCCGACGGCCTGGCGGCGCTCTCGCAGGTGGCGGCCTGGGAGCCCGACGCGGTCGTCCTGGACGTGATGATGCCGGTCCTCGACGGGCTCGCCGTCTGCCGGCAGCTGCGCGCCGTGGGCGACCGTACGCCCGTCCTCGTACTGACCGCCCTCGACTCCGTCAGCGAACGCGTCGACGGCCTCGAGGCGGGCGCCGACGACTACCTCGTCAAGCCGTTCGCCCTGGACGAGCTGTGCGCCCGCGTCCGGGCGCTGCTCCGGCGGGCCGCGCCCGCACCCGCCGGAGCGGCCGCGCTCGGCTTCGCCGACCTCGTCCTCGACCCCGCCACCCGCACGGGGCGCCGGGGCGGACGACCGCTGGAGTTCAGCCGTACCGAAGCAGCCCTGCTCGAGCTGCTCCTGCGCCACCGCGGGCAGGTGCTCCCGCGCGAGCTGATCCTGGAGCTGGTGTGGGGACGCGACTTCGGGCCGGACTCCAACTCTCTCGCCGTCTACGTCGGCTACCTGCGCCGGAAACTGGAAGCGGGTGGCGAACCCCGCCTGGTCCACACCGTCCACGGGGTCGGCTACCGGCTGGATGCGGCATGAGCGGCGGCCGTCGGCGGCTCGGACGCGCCTGGCGCAGGCGCCGCCCGCTGCGGACCCGCCTCGCACTGTCCGTCACCGCCGCCGTCGCCGTCGTGGCCGTCGGGGTGTGCGCAGCGGCGTTCCTCGTGGTCCGCTCCGCGCTCTACGAGCAGCTCGACCTCTCCCTGACCCAGTCCGCGCGGCTCGCCGTCCAGCGGAACCCGGGGGACCCGCCGGGCACCCTGGCGGGGGAGTGCCGGTTCCTGGCGGCTCCCGCGTGCGCGGAGGTCGTGCCCGCCGACCCGGCCAAAGACCCCGCGAGCCCGGGACTGCTGCCCGTGGACCCGGCCGCACGGCAGGTCGCCGCGGGCCGGAAGGCCCCCTACTACACGAACATCACGGTGTCCGGATTCCCCGCCCGGATGCTCACCACCGACTACGCCAAGGGCCGGGCGCTCCAGGTCGCCCTGCGGGCCGACACGGTCGAGGACGGCATCGAGGAGGCCGCCGGCTGGCTCGTACTGACGGCGGCCGCCGGGGTCCTGCTGGCCGCCGTCCTCGGGTACTGGGTCTCGCGGACCGGCCTGGCCCCCGTCACCCGGCTCACCGCGACGGCCGAGCGGATCGCCGCCACCCGCGATCCGCGGCACCGTATCGAACTGCCGCCGCCGGGCCGGGAGGACGAGATCACCCGGCTGGCCGGGAGCTTCAACACCATGCTCGGGGAGCTGGAGCAGTCGGTCACCGCACAGCGCCGGCTCGTCGCGGACGCCTCCCACGAACTGCGCACCCCGCTGACCGCGCTGCGCACCAACGCCGAACTGCTGGCCCGGGCCGACCGGCTCACACCGGACCAGCGAGAACGCGCCTCGGCCGCGCTCGGCAGGCAGCTGCGGGAGGTGACGGGGCTGGTCAACGACCTGATCGAGCTGGCGCGCGACGAGGAGCCGCAGCCGCTGGTGGAACAGGTCCGCCTCGGCGCACTGGTGGAGCACTGCGCGCAGGCCGCGCGGACGCACTGGCCGGCCGTGCCCTTCCAGGTGCGGGTCCCGGACGAGCCGGTCGTGGTGCCCGGGGTGCCGGCCCGGCTGAGCCGACTGCTCGGGAACCTGCTGGACAACGCCGCCAAGTTCAGCCGGGGCGGGCTGCCGGTGGAGGTGGAACTGGTGCCGGGCATCCCGGGCGTCCCGGGCAGCGGGCCGGAGCTCACGGTGCGCGACCACGGGCCGGGCATCGCGGCGGAGGACCTGCCGCACGTCTTCGACCGCTTCTACCGGGCGGGGGCGGCCCGCGCCCTGCCCGGTTCGGGGCTGGGCCTGGCGATGGCCCGGCAGATCGCGCGGGCGCACGACGCCGAGCTGACGGCGGAGGCCGCCCCGGGTGGGGGCGCGCTCTTCCGGTTGACGTTCTGAGCATCCGCGCCCCTGAGCATCCGCGCCCCTGAGCATCCGCGCCTCCGAGCATCCGCGCCTCCGAGCATCCGCGTACGCGTGTATCCGCGGGCCTCTGCGCACCTGAGCATCGCCTCCACGGATGCCCGCGCTGCGGGACACCAATATCTGTGGCGGCGCGATGAGAATTGGACGAACCGCGCCGTGAGGCTTTTTCCCGCAACGAACGAGGCGACATTCCTCACGGCACACCGGGTACCGATGCGTGCTACTGTCGATCTCAGTTGCAGTTGTGGTTCCCAAAACTTCAAGTACCCCAGCAGGTCTCCGGACCGTGGGTGTGCTTTTACTTTTCCGGTCATTTCCGGACGGGGCAATCATCGCGGCGACACGGGATCGACACAGTGTGGATCCCGATTCACTGCCCCAAAGGAGATATGACATGGCTACTGGAACCGTGAAGTGGTTCAACGCGGAAAAGGGCTTCGGCTTCATCGAGCAGGACGGTGGCGGCGCTGACGTGTTCGCCCACTACTCGAACATCGCCGCCCAGGGCTTCCGTGAGCTGCTCGAGGGCCAGAAGGTCAGCTTCGACATCGCGCAGGGCCAGAAGGGCCCGACGGCCGAGAACATCGTTCCCGCCTGACGCTGACGCGCACTTCGTAGCTGGGGCCCGCATCCTTCGGGGTGCGGGCCCCAGCTGCACGCGTTTTCGTGCCTCCCCGCACCGGCCGCGGGGAGCGCCGAGGAGCCCGCAGTCCTTCGTACGCGGCTCCTCCGCCGGCCGACGCGCCGGCCGACACGCCCACCGGGTTTTCCGCACCCGCTGCCCGGCCCGGTTCCACCGCACCGTCCGACCCCGGTTTCACACCCGGTCGGCGCCCCTGTTTTCAGCACCTGCACCCGCCCGGATCTCCGGCCGACCAGGTCTGTCGTATTTCCATTCGGCCCGTTCTTGCAATTCTCCGCGCAGTGCACGACGGCGGCGAGAATTCCTTGATATGTGCCGTATCGAGGAAGGTTCCGCATGAACCGCACACGCACGAACGATCGATTTTCCCGCAGCCGCAACAGCGGTTCCGGTTCTGGCTCTGGTTCCGGTTCCGGTTCGGGATTCGGATACGGCAAGAGCGGCGGCCGCTTCGGCGGTTCGGGCGCCGGCCGTTCCGGCGGCCCGAGCCGCTCGGGCGGGTACGGCCGTAGGCCGGCCGCCGTCCAGGGCGAATTCGCCCTGCCCAAGACGATCACCCCCGCGCTGCCCGCCGTCGAGGCCTTCGCCGACCTCGACATGCCCGATGAACTGCTCGCCGCACTCACCGTGCAGGGCGTCACCGTGCCGTTCCCGATCCAGGGCGCGACCCTGCCGAACTCTCTGGCGGGCCGCGACGTGCTCGGCCGCGGCCGGACCGGCTCCGGAAAGACCCTGGCCTTCGGACTCGCCCTGCTGGCCCGTACGACGGGACAGCGCGCCGAGCCCCGTCAGCCGCTCGCCCTGGTCCTCGTACCGACCCGCGAGCTGGCCCAGCAGGTCACCGACGCCCTCACCCCCTACGCCCGCTCGCTCAAGCTGCGGCTGGCCACGGTCGTCGGCGGCATGCCCATCGGCCGGCAGGCCGGCGCGCTGCGGGGCGGTGCCGAGGTCGTCGTCGCCACCCCGGGCCGGCTCAAGGACCTGATCGACCGCGGGGACTGCAGGCTGAACCAGGTGGCCATCACCGTTCTGGACGAGGCCGACCAGATGGCCGACATGGGCTTCATGCCGCAGGTCACCGCCCTGCTCGACCAGGTGCGCCCCGAGGGGCAGCGCATGCTCTTCTCCGCCACCCTCGACCGCAACGTCGACCTGCTGGTGCGCCGCTACCTCACCGACCCGGTCGTGCACTCCGTCGACCCCTCGCAGGGCGCGGTCACCACGATGGAGCACCACGTGCTCCACGTGCACGGCGGTGACAAGCACGCGGCCACGACGGAGATCGCTGCGCGCGACGGCCGCGTCATCATGTTCCTGGACACCAAGCACGCGGTGGACCAGCTCACCAGCCACCTGCTCAACAGCGGGGTGCGGGCCGCGGCACTGCACGGCGGCAAGTCGCAGCCGCAGCGCACGCGCACCCTCGCACAGTTCAAGACCGGGCACGTCAGCGTGCTCGTCGCCACGAACGTCGCCGCCCGCGGCATCCACGTCGACAACCTCGACCTCGTCGTCAACGTGGACCCGCCCACCGACCACAAGGACTACCTGCACCGCGGCGGCCGCACCGCCCGTGCCGGCGAGTCCGGCAGCGTCGTCACCCTGGTCACCCCCAACCAGCGCCGCGACATGGCGCGCCTGATGGCCGCGGCCGGCATCACCCCGCAGACCACCCAGGTCCGCTCCGGCGAAGAGGCCCTGAGCCGGATCACCGGCGCCCAGGCCCCCTCGGGCATCCCCGTCGTCATCACCGCCCCGGTGGCCGAGCGGCGCGAGCGCACCGGCTCCGCCTCGCGCAACCGCCGCCGCCCCGCGGCCGCGGCCCGGCGCCGGCCC
This sequence comes from Streptomyces sp. Sge12, assembly GCF_002080455.1. NCBI lineage: Bacteria > Bacillati > Actinomycetota > Actinomycetes > Kitasatosporales > Streptomycetaceae > Streptomyces > Streptomyces sp. Sge12. Next base: position 220,074 of record NZ_CP020555.1, on the reverse strand, counting down.
GTACGGCAGTCCGCCGCCGACACGGCCGCGTGAAACCCGTCCCCTCCGCGCCCCCCTTCTCCTTCTCTCCCTGCGAGGCATCATGCGCTGCGTCATCGCCCGATTCCCGTTCGACCTGACCAAGTCGGGTGTGCTGGAGTCGATGAAGGGCGTGAAGCCCGAGCCCGTCGTCGGTGAGTCCGTGACCATCGGACGGCGGGTCTACCCGGTCAAGCAGGTCGGCCAGGTCGTCACGCGCCAGGACCGCCGGGACTTCAGCGCCGGGGAGGTCGTACGGGCCATGACCATGCTCGGATTCACCTGCCACGGCCTGCCGCAGGCGCCCGCCGCGCCCGCGCCGGCCCTCACCCCCTTCCAGCGCGCCTCGGTGATGCTCGGCGCGCCCGCGCCCGAATCGGTTTCCGTCTGACCGCACCGCAGCCGCACGACACCGAGGGCCCGACCGCCACACGCGGTCGGGCCCTCGCTGTTGTCCCGTTCGAGCGAAGATCCCTCCCTGTCGAACACGAGAAAATCTATCGCGGTGAGAGTAGACATCCGGCTGTGACGTGCCTATGGTTTCTTCCATAGCCAAGATCGAAGGAACGGAGGAAGCAGGCGCCATCAGGATCGCCCGGGCAGTCGGTTCACGTCCGGGTACCGCACGACCCCCGAACGGAAGGTGGTCCCCGGTCAGGCATTCCCGATCCCTGCTCTCCCGCCCTTCTCCGGGGCGCGAAGCGGAAACAGAGAGCCGGCGCAGCGCTGAGGCCGGTAGATGGTGTTGAATTTCCTTCAGGGCCTTGGTGCCGTACGGCACCAAGGCCCTTCGACGCGTCCCAAGAAGAGGTGCAGATGACAGTGGATGACTCGCTCGGCGGCCGACTGGACGACGATGACTACCCCGCCTACACGATGGGCCGGGCTGCCGAACTCCTCGGCACGACCCCGGGGTTCCTGCGCGCCATCGGCGAGGCCCGGCTGATCACGCCGTTGCGTTCCACGGGCGGGCATCGCCGGTACTCCCGCTACCAGCTGCGGATCGCGGCCCGCGCCCGGGAACTCGTCGATCAGGGCACCCCGGTCGAAGCCGCCTGCCGCATCGTCATCCTGGAGGACCAGCTCGAAGAGGCGCAGCGCATCAACGCCGAGTTCCGCCGCGCCGCGACCGCCCCGAGCGACGACTCCCGCTGAGCGCGAGCCGCGAGCCCTGGGCACCGGCTCAAGGCCACCGGCTCACGGCCACCGTCCGGCCGTTGCGGCCAGGCCGCCCCCGATCGACTGACCGGCGCTCTGTCAGGCCGTCGAACCGCCGGGTGCGTGAAGAGTCCGGCGAACGGCGTTGCGCAGCCAGCGATGGCCCCCGTCGGCGGCGTGGCGGGGGTGCCATGCCATGCCGATGGTCAGCGGCGGCAGGGGCAGGGGGATGTCGAGGAGGCGAAGACCCAGCGCGGTGGCGGCGTCGGTGAGCGGGGAGGGAACCCCGCCGGCGGGCGCGGTCGGGACGAGGCAGACGATGTCACTGCGGGCGGCGAGCGTCATTGCCGCCATGTGGCCGGGCAGGACGACCGTGACGCGCCGGCGGAGGTTCCGTTCGGCCAGAGCGGTGTCCAGGGGTCCGGTGAACCCGCCGCGGCGACTCACCACCACGTGATCGGCAGCAGCGAGCCGATCCGGGGTCAGGGTCCCCTCGGTGAGGGGGTGGCCGGGGCGGACGCCCGCCGCCATCCGAAGGGTGACCAGTTCCTCGACCCGGGTCTCGGGATCCACGTGATCGATGGCCCCGATCTCCAGGTCGATACGACCGTCGCGCAGGGCCGAACCGGCCTCCAGTTCCTCGGCCCGGAACCGCAGCGAGATCCCCGGCGCCTCCTGCCGGGCCAGCCCCAGCATCCCCGGGGCCAGCGCCGCACAGACCAGGTCGGCCGCCTGCAGGGTGAAGGTACTGCGCAGGACGGCGGGGTCCACGCCGGCGCCCGGACCCAGCAACGCCCCCAGCCGGCGCACCACCGCGGCCGTCTCCTCGCGCAGGTCCTGGGCGCGGGGAGTGGGGACCATCGCCTGGCCCGCCCGGACCAGCAGGGGGTCCTGGAGGATGCGCCGCAGCCGGGCGAGGGTACGGCTCATCGCGGCCGGCGACGTGTGCAGCCGGGCAGCGGCGCGAGTGACGCTCTGCTCCGTCAGCAAAGCGTCCAGCGCGACGGCGAGATTGGCGTCGATAACAGGCTCTGCACTGCTGCTCATACGCGTTATTCCATTTCAGGCAATGATCCCGTGCTCAGGTTCCCATTGTGGCAACACCCTGGCGCTCCCCAGGATGAGGGTCGTCCCGATCCGGCACGACCCTGAGGTTTCCATGATCGTCATCACTGCTCCCACCGGGAACATCGGCAGCCACCTGCTGTCCCTGCTCCTGGAATCCGCACCGGCCCACGAGGAACTGCGCGTGGTCGTACGTGACCCCGCCCGGCTGTCCGACGCGGTGCGCGACCGCGTCGAGGTGATCACCGGCTCGCACGGCGACGCCGAGGTCGCAGGCCGCGCCTTCGAAGGCGCCGACGCCGTGTTCTGGCTCGTCCCGCCGGATGCGTCCCTGACGCCCGAGGACGCCTACTGCGGCTTCACCCGGCCCGCCGCGAAGGCCCTCGTCTCCCACGGCGTCGGCCACGTCGTCGGCGTCTCCGCGCTCGGCCGCGGCACCCCGGTCGCCCACCGCGCCGGACTCGTCACCGCTTCCCTCGCCATGGACGACCTCATCGCCGGCACCGGCGTGGCCTACCGTGCCCTGGCCTGCCCGTCCTTCTTCGAGAACCTTCTCGAGGACGCGGCGGCGATCCGGGAGACGGGCGTCTTCACCGACGCCGTCGACGCCGACCACAAGGCCCCCCGCGCCGCCGTCGCCGACATCGCGGCCGTCGCCGCCGGCCTGCTGCTGAACCGCTCATGGTCGGGCATCGACAGCGTTCCCGTCCTCGGCCCCCAGGACCTCTCGCCGAACGACCTGGCCCGCATCATGACCGAGCAGCTCGGTCGCCCCGTCCGCTACGAACAGCAGCCGCTCGACGCGCTGTACATCGACCTCCTCGGCCACCGTATCGACGAGGCGTTCGCCCGGGCCGTCGTCGACATGAAGAGGGCCAAGAGCGAGGGCCTCGACGCGGGCGTCACCCGCACCCCGGCCACCGGCTCCCCGACCACCTTCCGGCAGTGGTGCGCCCGGACCCTGGGGCCCGCGGTCCTCACGGAAGGCACCCGTCATGCCCGTTGAGAAGACCACACCGCCGGTCACGGCGTTCATGCTCATCAAGACCACACCCGAGTGGCTCGCCATGACCCCTCAGGAGCGCATGGACGCGTTCACCACCCAGGTCGTCCCCGCCGTCAAGGCCGGGACCACCGGCGTCCGTTCGCGCTTCTACGACACGGAGTTCTACTCCACCCGCGTCACCGACGTCTGGGTCTGGGAGGCCGACGACCACGACGCTTACCGGCTCCTCATCGACGCACTGCGCGAAACCCCCTTCTGGGACCGCTACTTCACGGTCGTCGACCTGCTCGTCGGCACCGAGAACGGCTACGCCCGCACCTACGGCGTCGATGCCGTCGCCACCATCGCCACCTGACGCGTCACCCGACCCGCCAACGTCGAATGTCCCCGGGCCCCGATCGGGCCGGGGGCATTCGGCGTTGCAGGGCGGAGACCCCACCAGCAAACCGGATTGGATATCCGGATCCGTGTTACGGTCAGGCCAATCGGATGAAGTATCCGTATCTGGGTGGGGGAGTGCGAGAGCCATGAAGAAGACAGCTGTCGTGACGGCCGGAACGGCCGGCATCGGCCTGGAGACGGCGTTGGGCCTGGCGGCAGCCGGCTTCGCCGTCACCGTCGTCGGGCGCACTGCGCAACGGGGCGGCCGCGCCGTCGAACGGATCAACGCGACGGGACCGGCGCACCCGGCCCGCTTCCTCCGGGCGGACCTCGCCTCGCTCGGCGAAGTGCGCGCGCTCGCCGAGCGGATCGCCTCCGACCATGCCGCCTCCGGCGAACCGCTGACCGCGCTCGTCAACAACGTCGGGGCGATGTTCGCCGATCGACGGGAGGTGGGCGGTGTCGAGGCGTCGTTCCTCGTCAACCACCTCTCGCCGTACCTGCTGACCGAATTGCTGCTGCCCACCCTGACGGCCGGCGCGCCGAGCAGGATCGTGAACGTGACCTCCGGCGCGGTCGGTCTCGCGAAGCGGGTGTTCGACGCCGTCGAGCCGCCCGGCGGCTACTACGGCTTCCACTGGTACGGCCGCGCCAAGCTCGCCAACCTCGCCTACACCCTGGACCTGGCCGCCCGGCTGGACGGTACGGGAGTATCGGTCTTCGCCGCCGACCCCGGTGGCGCCGCCACCGACATGACCAACGGCACCATGACCGACCCGAAGATCGTCTCTCCCGCCCTGCGGCTGCTGTGGCCGCTGGTGCGCCGCAGGTTCGAACGCTCGACCTCCGGTCCGGCGTCCGTGGCGGCCGGGCCGTCGATCCTCGCCGCCACCGACGACACCCTGACGGGACGGACGGGCATCGTCATCGGGGCCCGGGCGACCCCCGTGCCGCCCTTCCGTGCGGCGACCGACCCCGGCATCGCCGCGGCAGTACGCCGCCTCAGCGAGCAGCACGCGCCGCTCACCGTCACCTGACCTGCCGTCCGAGGTGACGGCGCGGGCGAGTGGGAGGGGAGGGCGAGGGCGGAGGGGCCCGGGGCCATACGGATGAGCCATCCGATTAGCCTGTCCCCATGACGACGACACCCTTGCGCAAGGACGCGGCCCGCAACTGGGACCGGATCGTCGCCGTCGCCCGCACCCTGGTCGACGAAGACATTCCGTTGCAGCTCAATGATGTCGCCCGCCGTGCCGGACTCGGAGTGGGCACCGTCTACCGTCACTTCGCCACGCCCGAGGCTCTGCTGGAGGCCGTCGCCACTCCGTGCCTGGAGGCCCTCGCCGCCCACGGCGAGCGGGCGCTGGCCGACGCCGACCCGTGGCGGGCTCTGGAAACCTTCCTGACCCGCACCGTCGAGGCGCAGGTCACCGATGCCTCACTGGCTCCGGTCACTGCCGCGGCCGCCGACACGGTGCCGCGCACCACGGAACTCAAGAACGCGGTGTGGGAGGCCGGCGCCGCCCTCCTCGACCGGGCCCGCCGGTCCGGGGCGGTCCGCCCCGACCTGGCCTCGGCGGACCTGGTCCCGCTCATGTGCGGGATCGCGTACGCCGTGCAGGTCCGCGGTGGCGCTCCGGCCGACCGGATCGAGACCGCGCACCGCTACCTGGCCACCCTGCTGGAGGGCCTGCGCGCCGCGCCGCCGGCCCGGTAGGACGCTCAGGGGAGGACGCGGCTGTGGCTCTCCGGGCGGCCGGCGGCGGCTTCCCGGTCGAACCAGTAGTCGCCGGCCGCGAGGTAGCGGAAGGAGTGATCGCCGGCCCGGGCCGGCGGAGCGCCGGAGGCGGTCGCGTCGCCGGCGGGCGAGTGCTCGGACGCGCGGGCCCGGACGTGCCGGTCGGTGGCCGGGACCTCGGCCGGCCGTACGAACCTGACCTCGATCTCGGTCTGATCCTTGAGACGCTTGCTTTCGAGCACGGCGGAAACTCCAGTCCGGAACGGGAGACAAGGGGTCGCATCAGCATGGCCCAGAGACGCGCCCCGCGCAGGTCGATCATCCCCCCACCCTCATCGCCGTCGTCCCCGGCGTCGTGGGTCAGCGCCGGAAGCGCGCTCAGTCCGGGCACTGGATCCTGTGGAGGAATCCGTCGACGTCCCAGGACTCCGACCCGCGCGACACCAACCGGTAGGACTCGTCCAGGAAGTCGCTCACCTGGGCGGAGTCCGTGATCAGCACCGCGGACTCGTAGCCGACCCGGGTGTCCCCCCACAGCTCCATGACCAGCGTCTCCCGTCCGCCGGTCCACCGGGGGCGGAGACTGACGTCGCCTTCCCCCACGGGGCGCCGCACCCCCTCGGCCAGCATGTCCCGTTCGAAGTGCCAGCGAATGGGAGGGCAGCCGTCGAGCGTGAAGTCGAACCGGACCGCGTAGGGGTCGGATATGTCGTAGACGGCCCGGGTCTGCACCGGCAAGAGGCTGCCGGCCACGGCCAGGTGCGTCGAGATCGTGTCGGAGAGAGCGGACGGCAAGATGACCTCCACGTGGCAAACAGGTGACCGGCCTCGCGTACCCGTCGAAGGCACCCGGCATTCTGGATCACCCATGTGAATCTTGACGTCGTCAGGTGAGGTGTCCCTGATCCGGGGATCCGTACCGGCCCGCCGGTGGGGGAGCGTTGACCACTCCGAACGGGATGTGAACGCTGGGCGTACCCTGCGCCGTGCCGTTCAGATGGGCGACCTGGTCGTCGAAGAAGATGTGCGGGTCGAGGGCCTTCATGACCGCGGCCTTCTCGATACCCCCGAGGAAGAAGGCGTCGTTGACCCGCAGGCCCCACTCCTTGAGGCTGAGCAGGGCGCGTTCGTGTGCGGGGGCGTCGCGAGCGGTGACCAGCGATACGCGAAGCCGGGGCCGATACGTCGGATCCGTACGGTGCTTGTCGTTCTCGAGGCGCTGGACACGGTTGATGCCGGCGAGGAAGTCCCGTAGCGGGCCCGGGTCGTGGGGCGCGGCGGCGTTGCGGACCTCGTGGGCGCGGAACTCGTCGATCCCGCCGCTCTGGTAGATCCGCTCGGAGGTGTCGCTCGCCACCACTCCGTCGAAGTCGAAGGCCATGCGGAGTTCGGGATCGCTCTCGTCGTCGATGCGTGCGGTGCTGAGCACATGGCCCGCAGGCAGCCCGTCGGCGACCGCGTCACGGACATCGGGTCCGTTGGCCGACAGGAACAGCGACATGTTCAGCGCGGGCATGAAGTGGTGGGAGGGACGCCCCTGCCGAAAGACGGCCCGGCTGATCGGCAGGTCGTACGCCTTGATCGAACGCATGACGCGCAGCCCGGTGTCCGGGTCGTTGCGCGAGAGGATGATGACCTCGATCAGCGGATCGGACGGTTCCGACAGGTCGTTCAGCGACAGGAGCCGCCTGACGAAGGGGAAGGCGACCCCTTTGCCGAGGACGTCGTCCGCATGAGTCGCCTGGTAGGTCCGGTAGGTGTCCTCTCCCTGCTCCCGGAACACCGTGTCGCAGTCGGTGAGATCGAACAGGGCGCTGGAGGCGATCCCGACGACCAGGCGATGGGACAGGTCGTACCTCATGACGCCCCCGGTTGGCACACGTGCACGGTTGGGATCCTTATCTCCCCTCGGCGGGCGGCGAAAACGTGCCCGGCCGCGAGGTCGATCGGGGTCCGTCGGCTGTGCGCAGTCCATTGACATAAGTTGAACGCAGCCCGAGGCTGAGAGCGCTCTCAGATGTCAATGTGTGGCGCCTGGGAGCGCAGCACCTGTCCCCTCCCCCCACCTTCAGGTGTCCCCCCACAAGGAGGAAGAGCGTGTTCCGCTTAACGAGGATATGTGTCTCCGGCGTCGCGGCGATGGCCGTCGCCGCCGGACTGATGGTCTTCGGTCCGTCGACATCCGCGGAAGCCGTACCGGCGACCATCCCCCTCACGATCAAGAACAGCTCGGGACGCAGCGAGCCGGTGTACATCTACAACCTCGGCACCCTGCTGACCACCGGCCAGCAGGGCTGGGCCGACGCCAACGGCACGTTCCACCCCTGGCCCGTGGGAGGCAATCCCCCCACGCCCGCGCCCGACGCATCGATCACGGGCCCTGCCAACGGCCAGACGAAGACGATCCGAATGCCCAAGTTCTCCGGCCGGGTCTACTTCTCCATCGGCCAGAAGATCGTCTTCAAGCTCACCACGGGCGGCCTGGTGCAGCCTGCCGTGCAGAACCCCTCCGACCCGAACCGCAACATCCTCTTCAACTGGTCCGAGTACACGCTCAACGACGCGGGCCTGTGGATCAACAGCACCCAGGTCGACATGTTCTCCGCACCGTACGCGGTGGGCGTGAAAGCGGCGGGCGGCGCGGTCAGCACCACGGGCCGGCTGAAGCCGGGCGGCTACAACGCGGTCTTCGCTCAGCTGCGTGCGGCCGGCTGGGGCGGATTGATCCACAACCGCCCCGACGGCACCCCACTGCGCGCGCTCTCGCCCGGCCACGGCATCGAGGCGGGCGGCATATCGGCGGGTGTCATGAACGACTACATCAACCGGGTGTGGAGCAAGTACGGCTCCGGCTCCACGCTCACCGTGACGCCGTTCGCGAACCAGCCGAACACCAAGTACTACGGCCGGGTCTCGGGCAACGTCATGAACTTCACCAACGGGTCGGGAGCGGTGGTCACCAGCTTCCAGAAGCCGGACTCCGACAGCGTCTTCGGCTGCTACAAGCTCCTGGACGCCCCCAACGACCAGGTCCGCGGCCCGATCTCCCGCACCCTGTGCGCGGGCTACAACCGGTCGACACTGCTGGCCAATCCCAGTCAACCCGACCCGGACAACGCCAACTTCTACCGTGACGCCGTCACCAACCACTACTCCCGGATCATCCACGGGCAGATGGCCGACGGCAAGGCGTACGGCTTCGCCTTCGACGACGTCGGCGCCCACGAGTCCCTGGTGCACGACGGCAACCCGCAGGAAGCCTTCATGACGCTCGAACCGTTCAACTAGATGAAGGATGCGAGGGCGTGAGCGGTGGTCGAGACGGCCGCCACGACGGGTGAAGCCCGGCCGGGGGGAGCTACTGGAGACCTGTCGCAGTCCGGACGAGGTCGGCGACGGCTCTGGAACGGCTGTGCGGTGGCCAGGCGATCACGGTGGTGACCGTAGGCGCGTCCAGCACGGGCACGGCGGCGAGGTCACCGTGCAGTTGGGGCCGGCACGACTCCGGTGAGACCGCACAGGCACGGCCGAGCGCGACGAGCTGCAACAACTGCGCATGGTCGCGGACCTGCGGGCCGGGGCCGGGCGGGTAGCTGCCGTCGGGGCCGGGCCAGCGCGGGAGGGGCAGGCCCGGCAGCCCGGTGATGTCGCCCATGTGCACATGGGCCCGGGCGGTGAGCGGATGCCCGGCCGGCAGGACCGCCACCTGACTCTCCGTGCTGAGCTCTTCGGTGTGGAATCCGGCCGTCGAGTCGAACGGCCGGTGCAGCAGCGCCACATCGGCCCGGCCCTCGCGCAGGAAGCGCTCCTGCTCGGCCGGCCCGCACAGGATGACCTCGACGGGGACCGCGCCGGGTTCGGCGGCGTACGCGTCGAGCAGTCTCGCCAGCAGTTCCCGGGATGCGCTGGCCTTCGTGACCAGGACCAGGCCGGGGCGGCCGGTCACGGAGAGGGCGGCGCGGCGGGTCCGGCGCTCGGCGGCCTCGACCGCGTCGAGGGCCGCCCGGCCCTCGACCAACAGCACCGAGCCGGCCTCGGTCAGCTTGACAGCACGACTGGTCCGATCCAACAGCAGGGCCCCGAGCCGGCGTTCGAGCCGCTGGATCGCCCGCGACAACGGTGGCTGCGCGATCCCGAGCCGCTGCGCGGCCCGCCCGAAGTGCAGCTCTTCAGCGACAGCGACGAAATACCGCAGTTCCCGGGTCTCCATCCGGCCACGCTATCCCGGATCAATACCCTGGCGGTATCGTTGCGCACCCGATCGGTCTTGGACCCCCGCCGAGGCCCGAAGGCACCATCGTCCCTATGACTGAACGGACGATCGCGCTGGTCACCGGCGCGAACAAGGGAATCGGCTACGAGATCGCCGCGGGCCTGGGAGCCCTCGGCTGGAGCGTCGGCGTCGGCGCCCGCGACGACCGGCGCCGAAGTGCCGCGGTGGAGAAACTGCGCGCCGCCGGCATCGACGCGTTCGGCGTACCGCTGGACGTGACCGACGACGCGAGCGCGACCGCCGCCGCACGGCTGATCGACGAACGGGCCGGACGCCTCGACGTGCTCGTCAACAACGCCGCCATCACAGGCGACATGCCACAGGAACCCACCCGGATCGACCCCGCCACCATCCACGCGGTCGTGGACACCAATGTGATCGGCGTCATCCGCGTCACCAACGCGATGCTGCCGCTGCTGCGCCGCTCCGCCGCACCACGGATCGTGAACATGTCCAGCAGCGTCGGCTCCCTCACCCGGCAGTCAGGGCCCGCCGCCGAGCAGACGGCAGGCCCGGTGTCCGCGGCGTACGCGCCGTCGAAGACGTTCCTGAACGCCGTCACCCTCCAGTACGTCCGGGAGCTGAGCGGCACGAACATCCTGATCAATACCGGCTGCCCCGGCTACGTCGCCACCGACCTCAACGGCTTCCGCGGCGTCCGCACCCCCGCACAGGGCGCGGCGATCGCCATCGAACTCGCGACCCTGCCCGACGACGGCCCCACCGGCCAGTTCTTCGACGACGCCGGCGCACTGCCCTGGTGACCCGGAGCGGAGGGTTATTCGCTGGTCGCCGGCTATTGACGGTGGTCATACTGCCGCGATGGATCCAGTGACCCTTGAGACCGACCGTCTGGTGCTGCGGGCCTTCGCACCTGCAGACGTGGATGCGGTGTACGAAGCCTGCCAGGACGGGGACATCCAGTTCTACACCCCGGTGCCGGTGCCGTACCGGCGTGCGGACGCGGAGAAGCTCGTCGGTGAGACGCTGCCCGCTCAGTGGGCCGAGGACAGGGACTACACCCTCGGCGCGTTCCGCAAGGACACCGGCGCCCTGGTCGGCTCGTACTGCCTGACCCTCATCAGCCGCGGCGTCTGGGAGCTCGGCTACTGGGCGGTCAAGGAGCAGCGCGGACGCGGGTACACGGTCGAGGCCGCTCGGGCCCTGTGCGACTGGGGCTGGGCCACTCTCGACGTGCACCGCATCGAGTGGTGGGCCATGGTCGGGAACACCGGCTCGCGTGCCGTCGCCGAGAGACTCGGCTTCGCCGTCGAAGGGACACTGCGCCATCGCAGCATCGCCAACGACGGCAAGCCGCACGACTGGTGGGTGGGCGGACTGCTGAGGACCTGATGCTCGGCCCGGTGCCGCCGGATGCGTCTGATCTCTGCAGGGGCGTTCCCGGCTCGGCCAGTTCCCGCAGAGGAGGCTCCCACGCCGAGGCCGCGGGGATCCGGTTGCGGCTCGACAGCGCCGCGACCCGGGTTCGCCGCCCCAAGGCGGCCCGGCCATCACCATCAGCGACGGTCGCCTGCTGATCGACCACCAGCCGTTCCGGCAGCGCGGGCATGCGCGCACGGGCGGGGCGGTGCAGAGCGGCGCCCGACCCCGGCGCCGACCCGACGGTCACCTTCCGTGGCCGTCGGATCACCCGCCCCGGTTCGCCTTGGGTGCAGCCCCGCAGGCGGCGTAATCTGGCCGAACCGCCACAGAACGCGCGCGGAGCCGGAGACACGATGCGCGCGCCGTGTACCCCGCCGCGCACGATCCAGGGAGGCGGCGCGTGACCGATCCGTTCGGCTTCCTCAGGATCCCCCGCGAGGCCGTGCCCGCCCGCCCGGTCGAGGAGAGACTCGGCGACTGGCGCGAGGTCCACGCGGGCCAGTCGCTGCTGCCTCTCGTCTCCCGGCAGGCCGACCGCTGCATGGACTGCGGCATCCCCTTCTGCCACACCGGCTGCCCGCTGGGAAACCTCATACCCGAGTGGAACGCCTACGCCGCCCACGGCGACTGGCGTGCCGCGTACGAGCGCCTCCACGCGACCAACAACTTCCCGGAGGTCACGGGCAGGCTCTGCCCCGCCCCCTGCGAGGACGCCTGCGTCCTCGCGATCAACGCCGACCCGGTGACCATCAAGAACGTCGAGCAGGCCATCGCGGACGAAGGACTGAGGCGCGGCTACATGGCGCCCAGGCCCCCCGAGCGGCACAGCGGCAAGACGGTGGCCGTCATAGGCTCCGGCCCGGCCGGACTGGCCGCGGCGCAGCAGCTGACCCGCGCCGGGCACCGTGTCACGGTCCACGAGCGGGCCGACCGCATCGGTGGACTGCTGCGCTACGGCATCCCCGAGTTCAAGATGGAGAAGGTGCATCTGAACCGCCGGATCGAGCAGATGCGGGCCGAGGGCACGGTCTTCGCCACGGGTACGGACGTCGGCGGCGCGACCGGCGCCGGAGCCGACGAGGTACGCAGCGGATACGACGCCGTCATCGTCGCGATCGGTGCCGGCGAGCGCCGGGAGCTGCCGGTCCCCGGCCGCTCGCTGTCCGGCATCCACCAGGCCATGGACTACCTGACCTGCGCCAACCGGGTGCGCGAAGGCGACTACCCGGTGTCCCCGCTGACCGCAGAAGGCCGGCCCGTGGTCATCGTGGGCGGCGGGGACACCGGCTCCGACTGCCTCGGGACGGCCTTGCGGCAGGGCGCGACCTCCGTGCTCCAGCTCGACATCAACCCTGAGCCCGACGCCGGCCGGACCGACGACGAACCGTGGCCCGTGTACCCGAGGACGTACCGGATCTCCCACGCCCACGAAGAGGCCCGCGGACGCGCGGGCCGGGACCCCCGGCTGTTCGCCTGCGCCACCCTGCGCTTCGAGGGGGACGCCGCGGGCCGGGTACGGGCCCTGCACCTGACCGCCGTCGAGCCGGTGGGCCGCAGCCCGCTGGCCGGAACCGAGCAGGTCATCCCCGTCGGCCTGGTCCTGCTGGCCCTCGGCTTCTCAGGGCCCGAGCGGGCCGGAGGACTGCGCGAGCAGCTGGGCCTGGACCTCGACGAGCGCGGCAACTTCGCGCGCGACGCCGGCTTCGCGGCCAACGGCGGCCGGGCACCGGGCGTGTTCGTCGCGGGCGACGCGGGCCGGGGGCAGTCCCTCGTGGTGTGGGCCATCGCCGAGGGCCGCGCCGCGGCCGCCGCAGTGGACCGCTACCTCACCGGCTCCACCTGCCTCCCGGCTCCGGTCGCCGCGCACGACCGGCCGATGACGGCCCTGGGGCGCATGCGCTACGGGCTCTGAGGGGTCCGTGTGAGGGTGGGGCGATCAGCACTCGCCATCAGCACTCGCCGTCAGTGTTCGCGTCCGGGGCGGCGTTCTTCGCGCGGGGACCCGCTGTCCTCGCCCGGCCGGTCCAGGCGGCTGGCCTCGTCCGTGTCCGCCTTCCGCACGGTCCGGTCGTCCTTGCGGGACGCCGTGGAGCGCGGCGCGACATGGGGTGCCCTGCGCCTGCTCTGCTCGTCGTCGTGGTCGTGGAGCGGGGCGCCGCCGGCGCCTCCCTGGTCTTCCATGACGGATCCTTCCGGTATGCCGGTATCCCCCAGTCGGCCCGTGCCCGGAGTCCGGCCGCGGAAACCCGCGGATCAGTAGAAACCATGACAAACAGGGGGGATGCCCGTGCCCTTGTCGGCCCCGCTACGACGCCGCGCGCACCACCTTGTCCGTGCCGCCGGGATCCGTCCCGCCGGGCTCCGTGCGGTCGGCGTACGCGATGTGCGCGCCGAGAGCCCCACTGACCGCCATCGCGCCCAGTCCGGCCAACGACCAGAGGCGGCCGCGCGCGCCCCGGCCCCGCAGCCGGTCGGACAGCGAGATCGCGTAACAGCCGACCGCGGCTGCGTTGGCCAGCGCGTGGGCGACACCCACCCGGGCCTGCCGCGGCGGCAGCTCCGCCCAGTCCGCCCAGCCGGCTACGGCCGCCGGTGCGGCACCGGCGAGTCCCACCGCGGTCAGGATCGTGGCGTGCCGGTGTGCTCCGGGCACGGCGTCCAGCACGGCGGCCGACAGCCAGCAGCCCATCGGCACCTCCACCAGCATGGGATGTGCGGGGTGCCCCAGCGGTTCACCGCGCAGCAGTCCGCGCAGTGACCCGAGTGGAAGCGCGCGGATGCCCCGTTGGAGGGCGCGGATGGCCGGATCCACCGCCGTGGACTCCTCGAGGGTGGTTACCGCGCCGAGCCAGCGCTCCGAAGCCTTCTCCAGGGCGGCCACCTGCCCGGAGGGCGGCTGCGGCTGCGAGTGTGGAGTCGGCGTCCTGTCGTCCATGTGTGTGTTCATGCAGGGCGGCTACCCCTGTACCGATGGCCCACCCCCCGGCGCGCTGTTCTCTGTTCGGAGCAAGGAGGGTAGGTCGCCGACAGGTGCCGAGCGGCTCGTGCGGTCGCCGTAGGCTGGCCGGGTTGTTTCTGCTCGTTGCTGATCGGAGCTGCCGTCATGCTGACCGCCCTGACGGGTGTTTTCGGGGATCGCGCGGACGCCGTGAGCGTCGCGGGTCGTACCGCTTCCTACGAGGAACTGCTCGGCGCAGCCGGGGCCGTGGCCGCCGACCTCGCCGCCCTCGGCCCGGCGCGGGCGTTCGCGGTGACCGCGACCCCTTCGCTCGAAACCGTCGCGGCGGTGGTCGGGGGACTGCTGGCCGGTGTGCCGTGCGTGCCGCTGCCTCCCGATGCAGGGCCCGCCGAACGCGATCACATCCTGCGTGATTCCGGTGCCCGCCCCATCGACGTGGACTTCGCCCGCCGTGCACCCGCCGCATCGGCCGTACCTGCCGCGCCGACGGCGGTGTCCGAGGATCCTGCGTTGATCCTCTACACCTCCGGGACCACGGGCGCCCCCAAGGGAGTCGTCCTCAGCACTGCCGCGATCACCGCCGACCTCGATGCGCTCGCCGATGCCTGGGAGTGGAGTGCGCAGGACACGCTCGTCCACGGGCTGCCGCTGTTCCACGTCCATGGGCTGGTCCTGGGTGTTCTGGGGGCGCTGCGGACGGGGAGCCGCCTGGTCCACACGGGCCGGCCGACGCCGGAGGCGTATGCGCAGGCTGCGGCGGCCGGGGGGAGTCTGTATTTCGGGGTGCCGACGGTGTGGTCGCGCATCGCGGCCGCTCCGCAGGCGGCGGCCGCGTTGGCGGGGGCCCGGTTGTTGGTGTCGGGGAGCGCGGCCCTGCCCACGCCGGTCTTCCGCGATCTGGAACGGCTGACCGGGCACCGGCCGGTGGAGCGGTACGGGATGACGGAGACCCTGATCACGGTGAGCGGGCGGGCGGGCGGTGAGGTCCGGCCCGGCGCGGTCGGTACCCCGCTCACGGGGATCCGTACGCGTATCGCCGCCGAGCCGGGTGCCGAGATCGGTGAACTCCAGCTCGTGGGACCGACGTTGTTCTCGGGGTATCTGGGACGACCGGAGGCCACGGCTGCGGCCTTCACGGAGGACGGGTGGTTCCGTACGGGTGACATCGCGGCCGTCGACGGGGACGGTGTGCACCGGATCGTGGGCCGCGCGTCCACGGACATGATCAAGTCGGGTGGGTACCGGATCGGGGCGGGTGAGATCGAGAACGCGCTGTTGGACCATCCGCGGGTGCAGGAGGCGGCGGTGATCGGTGTGCCGGATGCCGACCTGGGGGAGCGGATCGTCGCGTTCGTCGTCGCCGAGGGTGTGACGGGCGCCGAGCTGACCGATTTCGTTGCCACGCACCTGTCGGTGCACAAGCGGCCGCGGGAGGTGCGTTTCATTGCCGCGGTCCCGCGCAACGCGATGGGCAAACCGCAGAAGCGGCTCCTGCTGGACGGGCTGTAGCGGCGGGAGCGAGGGCGGCAGCGGGTTCGGCCGAGCCGCCGGCCGGCCGGGCATGCGCAGCACCCCGACGGGGCAGGTGAGAGCCATGACTGCTTCTGGTTCCTCACCCGCCGACGATCCGGCGTCCTACACGGGGCTCGACGCCGCCGAGGCGAAACGCCGGGCACTGACGCACGGCTGGACGACGGTGCGCATGGTCCCGCCCGGCACCATGCTGACCATGGAATACCTCGAAGGCAGGCTGAACTTCGAGGTCGAGGACGGCAGGGTGCGCCGGGCCTGGACCGGCTGACCCGGAGCCGCCGTCGCGGCCCGCCCTGCCGAGGGGCGGCGGGCCGCGGTACGGTCCGTCGGGGCCGCCGGCCGCGGCCCGGACGCCTCGCAGGACGACCTACGCGGTGGCGGGCAGGACGTGGTCGCCGACCCTGTCGGTACTCAGGCACAGCGAGCAGACGACCGCGGCGTGGGTGATGCAGGCGGTGACGTCGGGGCGCTCGTACGACTGGCCGCAGACGTGGCAGTCGAGGGTGACCGCGCTGGGGTTGCCGTCGGCGTCGAGGAGGGGTTCGGCGATGCCGTCGTCGGTGCGGCGCAGGTAGTAGCGGCCCTTGGTGACCACGGCCATCAGGGGGGTGAGGACGAAGGCGATGACGGCCGCGGCGACGGGCGAGTACGGCTGGAGGGTGTCGCCGAGGAGGTGGAAGTACATGGCGATCGACAGGCCGGAGGCGGCGGTGAAGGCCACGACGCCGACGGGGTTGACCGCGTGGAGCATGCCCCGGCGGAACTCCGGCTGGAGCGGGGACAGCTTCAACAGGTACTTGTTGATGCCGATGTCGGTGGCCACGGTGACCACCCAGGCGATCGCGCAGTTCGAGTAGAAGCCGAGGATGCTGCCGAGGAAGCTGAACATGTCGGCTTCCATCAGGATCAGCGCGAAGGCCAGGTTGACCAGGACGAAGACCATGCGGCCGGGGTAGTGCCGGGTGATGCGGGTGAAGGAGTTCGTCCAGGCCAGTGAGCCGGAGTACGCGTTCGTCACGTTGATCTTGATCTGGCTGATGACGACCAGGGCCACGGCCAGCGGGACGACCAGCCAGGACGGCATCATGGCGTCGAAGGCGCTGCGGAACTGCTGGATGGGCTCGGGCGCGGCGGCCGGTCCGACCTCGGCGATGATGTAGACGGCGAGGAAGACGCCGATGGCCTGCTTGAGCGCCCCGAGCACGACCCAGCCGGGGCCGGCCATGACCACGGCGGCCCACCAGGCGCGCTTGTTGGCCTCGGTCTTGGGCGGCATGAAGCGCAGGTAGTCGATCTGCTCGCCGATCTGCGCGATCAGGGACAGGCAGACGCCCGCTCCGAGCATGACGGAGGCGGTGTTGACGGCGCCGTCGCCGGTGGTGCCGGGGTAGGCGAGGAAGCGGTCGACGGTGCCGGGGTCGTTGGCGATCAGGTAGACCAGCGGGCCGACCATGAGCAGGAGCCAGATCGGGGTGGTCCACACCTGGAGCGTGCTGAGTGCCTTCATGCCGTAGACGACCAGCGGGATCACCATGAGGGTGGAGACGGCGTAGCCCAGCCACAGGGGCAGTCCGAGGCCGAGTTTGAGGCCCTGGGCCATGATCGCGCCTTCGAGGGCGAAGAAGATGAAGGTGAAGCTGGCGAAGATGACGCTGGTGACGACCGAGCCGAAGTAGCCGAAGCCGGAGCCGCGGGTGATCAGGTCGAGGTCGAGGTTGTAGCGGGCGCCGTAGTAGGCCAGCGGGAAGCCGGTGAGGAAGATGACGACCGCGGCGACGGCGATGGCCACGAGCGCGTTGCCCGTGCCGTGGGCCAGGCCGATGCCGGCGCCGATGGAGAAGTCGGCCATGTAGGCGATACCGCCGAGGGCCGTGGTGGCCACCACCATGGGCGTCCAGCGGCGGTAACTGCGCGGCGCGAAACGGAGGGTGTAGTCCTCCAGCGTCTCCCGGGTCCCCTTGGCCGCCCGGTCGGCGGCGGGCTTCGTCGTGTCCGTCGTGTCCGTCGTGTCCGTCGTGTCCGTCGTGTCCGTGGTGTCCGTCGTGATCTGCGGTGACTCGGTGGTGCTCATGCCACGCCTCCCGGTGGGGCTGGGTGCCGGTGAAGGTGCGGCGCCGCCGGTACGGAAGGACGGGGGAGCGAGGGACCGTCATGGGGGTGCTCGGGCGCCGCTGTTCATGCCTGGGGTCCCACGTCGGTCACGCTAGAAAGCGGTTGTTACCCCGGGTGCGCGATGTGGTGAACACCATGTTGCTGCGGGCGCCCTCGCCGCGCGGGCACGCCACGCGCGCGGGTGCCGGCCGGCCGCCGACCCGGCGGGGTCAGGCGTCGCCGGCCGCGGCCTCCTCCGCCAGCAGGCGGGTCGCCGTCGCCCGCATCTCGATCTTGCGGATCTTCCCGGTGACGGTCATCGGGAACTCCTCCACGACGTGGACGTAACGCGGGATCTTGAAGTGGGCGAGCCGTCCCGCGCAGTACGCGCGCACGGCCTGCGCGGTCAGCGGCGCGGCCCCCTCACGCATCCGCACACACGCCATCAGCTCCTCCCCGTACTTCGGGTCGGGCACCCCGATGACCTGCACGTCCATGACGTCGGGGTGGGCGTGGAGGAACTCCTCGATCTCGCGCGGGTAGACGTTCTCACCTCCCCGGATCACCATGTCCTTGATCCGGCCGGTGATGCTCAGGTAGCCGTCACCGTCCATCACCGCCAGGTCGCCGGTGTGCATCCAGCCCTCCGGGTCGACGGCCTCGGCCGTCTTCTCGGGCTCGCCCCAGTAACCGAGCATCACCGAATAGCCCCGGGTGCACAGTTCGCCCGGGGTGCCGCGCGGCACGGTCCGGCCGGACTGCGGATCGACCACCTTGACCTCCAGGTGCGGGCCGACCCGGCCCACCGTGGAGACCCGGCGTTCGATCGAGTCGTCCACCCGGGTCTGCGTGGACACGGGCGAGGTCTCCGTCATGCCGTAACAGATGGAGACCTCGGTCATCCCCATCCGCTCGATGACCTCGGTCATGACCTCCACCGGGCAGGGCGAACCCGCCATGATCCCGGTACGCAGGCTCGACAGGTCGTACCCGTCGAAGCCGGGGTCGGCCAGCTCCGCGATGAACATCGTCGGAACCCCGTACAGGGAGGTGCAGGTTTCCGCCTCCACCGCCGCCAGCGTCGCCGCCGGGTCGAAGGCGGGCGCCGGGACCACCATCGCCGCGCCATGGCTGGTACAGGCGAGGTTGCCCATCACCATCCCGAAGCAGTGGTAGAAGGGAACCGGGATGCACACCCGGTCGCGCTCGTCGTACCCGCACAACTCGCCGACGAAGAAACCGTTGTTGAGGATGTTGTGGTGCGAGAGGGTGGCTCCCTTGGGGAACCCCGTGGTGCCCGAGGTGTACTGGATGTTGATCGGGTCGTCCGGGCTCAGTGCGGCCTGCGCCCGCGCCAGTACGGCCGGATCGGCCCCGCGCCCGCGTGCCAGCAGCGCGTCCCACTGCGGCCCGTCGAACAGGACGGTGAACTCCAGCCCCGGACAGCGCGGCCGGACCTCCTCGATCATCGCCGCGTAGTCGGAGGTCTTGAAGCGCTCCGCCGCGACCAGCAGCCGGATTCCGGACTGCCCGAGCACGTACTCCAACTCGTGCGAGCGGTACGCCGGGTTGACGGTGACCAGGATCGCCCCGATCTTCGCGGTGGCGTACTGCACCAGCGTCCACTCGGCGCGGTTGGGCGCCCAGATGCCGACCCGGTCGCCCCGGACGATCCCGAGGTCCAGCAGCCCCAGGGCGAGGCCGTCCACCTCGGCGGCCAGCTCCGCGTACGTCCACCGGCGGCCGGAGGCCACGTCCACGAGCGCGTCCCGGTCGGGGAAGCGGCGGACGGTCCGGTCGAGGTTGTCCCCGATCGTCTCGCGGAGCAGCGGGACCCCGGAACTCCCGGACGCACGACTCGACGCTACGGACACACGTACCTCCAGCACTCGCTGCGGCGATGACGGCCAACGCGCAGCGCCCATGATCCCCTCCCGACCGCCCGCCGCACCAGAGGCGGGGGAGCACGACCCGACGGCCGGGCCGCGGACCGGGGAATCCCTGGTCGGGGCGTCGGAGCAGCTGAGAATTGGCTGTGAGTCGGGACGGCGGCACTCACGGCTCTTGCGTGAAAAGCGAACAACAGCAAAAGTGAGCGTGAACGAGGTATCCACCGTTGCCGTTGAGCGAGCCGCTCCTGCCCGGGACGCTCGGCCGACCGGCTGCCGCGCACCGGCACCGCACACCGAGGTCGTACATGCAGGGTGTCCACCGCCTACTCCTGCCCGCCGGGCTGCGCAGACTCGCCCGGACGCTGCGTCGGCCCGGAGGCGTTCCGCCGCAGCCCGGTCCCGCCGGACGGGAGCGCACCGGCGGCAGGACCGCAGCGCCCAGCGGGCTCACCGACCGCGAGGAGCAGCTGCTGGCGACCGTGCCGGGCCTGATCCGCCACCGTGGCCGGCTGGCGACCGTACGCGACGACCTGCTCCCCGCCGATGCCCGTACCGCCAGCCTCCGGGCGGTCGCCGAGGCCCTGGAGGCGGCGGCCGTCCCCTACGGCCTGGTCCCCGACGGGGAACTCGTCCACCGGGTGGCCATCGCGCCCGGCGACCGGGCCGCGGCCCTGAAGGCCTGCGCCGCCGCCTGTACCGGGCTCCCCCTCTACGCCCGCCTGCTCACCGCCGACGGCGAGGCCGGGGACGTACTCGCCGAGGACCTCCCGGCGGCGGTCGAGGCCGCCGAGAACGGCCCGCCGGACGGGACGGCAGCCGCAGAGGGCCGCGGGACGGACGGTACGCAGAGTGCTCGCGTGCGGGCCGTACGCATCCACCG
Source organism: Streptomyces sp. Sge12 (assembly GCF_002080455.1). Taxonomy (NCBI): domain Bacteria; kingdom Bacillati; phylum Actinomycetota; class Actinomycetes; order Kitasatosporales; family Streptomycetaceae; genus Streptomyces; species Streptomyces sp. Sge12. The sequence goes on along the minus strand of NZ_CP020555.1, from coordinate 199,697 downwards.
GCCGGTCGTCACCTCCGGCCGGACCCTGACGTACGGCCCCGAGACCGGCTGCGACCTGGAGTTCTGGGAGGTCCCCGACTCCGGCGAGGGCGCCCTCGCCGTGCTGCGCGAGACCCCGTACGGCTGGTGGGTGCCATCCCTGGCCGCCTCCACCACCCGCCGCATCGACGACCGGGAGTACCCCGTCGTCGACTGCTTCTCGAGCCGCTTCCCCGACGACATCGACTTCCCGATCGACGCGGTGATCACCTGGGTGGACGCCGCCGACCCGGCCTGGCGCCACCGCCGGGACCGGGCCGCCGAGGCGGAGGCCGGTTCGGGTCGCCCCCATCGCCCCGCCGGGGCCGGCGCGATCGACGACATGGCAGAGATCGCGGAGGCCGCGGAGGCGGAGGCCGCGGAGACCGCCGGGATCGACCTCGCCGAGAACCGCTACCGCGACCGCGGCGAGCTCCGCTACTGCCTGCGCTCCATCGCCGCCTACGCACCCTGGGTCCGGCGCGTCTTCCTCGTCACCGACGACCAGGCTCCCGCCTGGCTCACGGCCGACCATCCCCGCATCACGGTCATCGACCACCGCGAGCTGTCCACGGAACCGGCGGCCCCCGAGGTGTTCAACTCCCACGCCATCGAGAGCCGGCTCCACCACATCCCCGGTCTGGCCGAGCACTTCCTCTACTTCAACGACGACATCTTCCTCGGCCGCCCCCAGCGCCCGCAGAACTACTTCCTGCCCTCCGGCCTGCCCCAGGTCTTCCACGACTGGCGGGCGGTGGATCCGGGCAGCCGGGCCGGTGACGACGTGTTCACCTCGTCCCAGAAGGTCACCCGGCAGGCCGTCGAGGAGGCCGTCGGCCGCACTTATCCGCACATCCTGGCGCACACCCCGTACCCCCTCACCCGTTCCGCCTTCGCCCGGGTCGAGGAGCTGCTGCCGGGTCGGCTCGCCGCGACCGCCCGCTCCGTCTTCCGCAGCGCCGACGACCTCGCGCCCGTCACCCTCGCCGCCCACGTCGCGCTCGCCGAGGGACATGCCGTCGAGGGGCACCTCACGCACACCTACGTCAGCACCGCGCGCCGCGACGAGATCGAACGGCTGCCGCAGCTGGCCGCCGAGCGCGGCCACGACGCCTTCTGCCTCGCGGACGACGAGGACCCGGCCGGACACGAGGAGGGCGGACTGTCGGCGACGCAGCAGCACAACGTCGTCGCGGCCTTCCTGGAGGCCTACTTCCCGGTGTCCTCGCCGTTCGAGAAGGCCCAACCGGCCCCGTCCGGGAGCGAGCCCTCGCGCCCCTGCGACTGACCGCCTCCCGCACGGGCCGCCTCCTGCGCGTGCTGCCTCCCGCGCCGCACTGCGCCCTGGGCCCCCGTACACCGCCTCGGGGTGACATGTCGTGCACACGTGCCCGTGGGGGCCGTGGCGGTCGCCGACCTATAGTTACGCGCTGCCGCCCCCCGGCAGCGGTGGGTGGCGGGTCCGCGGTTCGGTTCGGCGTCGAGGGAGGCCGCTCATGGCCAGCACGTTTCAGGAGCGCAAGCTCAGGGGGATGTTCGCCGCGTTCGACGCGGACGGCGACGGCTACCTGCGCGAGGAGGACTTCACGGCGCTGGTCGGCCGCTGGGGCCGGCTGCCGGGCGTGGAGCCCGGTACGGAGCTGCGGGCGCGGGTCGAGACGCTGCTGATGGGCTGGTGGGCGGCGCTGCTGGAGGCCGGGGACACGAACGGCGACGGCGCGGTCGACATGGGCGAACTGCTCGCCCTCGTCGACCGCCTGCCCGCCATGGTCGCGGACGTCACCGCCACCGCCGACACCGTCTTCGACGCCGTGGACAGCAACGGCGACGGTGTCATCTCGCCGGAGGAGCACCGCCGGCTCGTGGAGACCTGGAACGGCCGCCCGGCAGACCTGGACGGCGTCTTCGAGCTGCTCGACCCGGACGGCGACGGCCACCTCAGCCGTGAGCGGTTCGCCCTCCTGTGGCGCCAGTTCTGGATCAGTGACGACCCGGCGGACCCGGGCAACGTGCTCTGCGGCCGAATCCCCGGTCCCCGCTGAGGAACACCCTTGCGAGTCCGTCGCCGTCGCGGTCACCGTCGCGGTCGCCGTTGTCCGGCCGCGCCTCGCCCCCGAGCCCCCCGCCACCTGCTGTTCTGTAGACCCGCGGCCCGTCGGGTCCGTTCCGCATATCCCCGGCGGGCCCGGGCAGACGGTGACAACCGATCGGTGAACAGGACGACGAAGTGATGGGCGATCGCATGCGAAGCGTGGGCGTGGAGGAAGAGCTGCTGCTGGCGGACGCGGACAGCGGGGAGCCGCTGGCCGTGTCGGGAGCCGTGCTCGCCGCAGCCGACCGCGCCGCAACCGCCGCCGGTGCGGCGGACGGAAAGGAGTCCGGCCACACGTTCGAGGCGGAGCTCCAGGAGGAGCAGGTCGAGTTCGGCACGAGGCCGGTGACGGAGATGGGCGAGCTGCAGGAGGAGATCCTGCGCTGGCGCGCCGAGGCCGCCCGGCACGCCGCGGCGGCCGGCGCCGTCGTGGCGGCGATCGGCACCTCACCGCTGGCCGTCCGCCCCTCGATGTCCCCCGGACACCGCTACGAATGGGTGTCGCGCCAGTTCGGCATGACCGCGCAGGAGCAGCTGACCTGCGGCTGCCACGTCCACGTGTCGGTGGAGTCGGACGAGGAGGGCGTGGCCGTACTGGACCGCATCCGGCCCTGGCTGCCCGTACTGACCGCGATGAGCGCGAACTCCCCGTTCTGGCAGGGGGAGGACACCCGGTACGGCAGCTATCGCAGCCGGGTCTGGAACCGGCTGCCCACGGCCGGGCCGGTGGACGTCTTCGGCTCCGCGGACCGCTACCACGCGGAGGTCCGGGCCATGGTCGAGTCGGGCGTGCTGCGCGACAAGGGGATGATCTGGTTCGACGCGCGGCTGTCCGCCACCTATCCGACGGTGGAGGTCAGGGTGGCGGACGTGTGTCTCGACGCGTCGACCCCCGTCCTGCTGGCCGCCCTCGTACGCGGCCTGGTGGACACCGCGGCCCGGCAGTGGCGGGCCGGTGAGCCCCCGGCCAGGGTCAGCACCGGGCTGCTCCGGCTCGCGTCCTGGCAGGCGGGCCGCTCGGGACTCGACGGGCCGCTGTTGCACCCCGAGACGCTGCGGGAGACCGCGCCCGAGGCCGCCGTGGACGCGCTGTACCGGCACGTCGGCGAGGCCCTGGCCGACTCCGGCGACGAGGAGCTCGTACGGGCCGGAATCGCCGGCCTGCTCGAGCACGGCAACGGCGCGCGCGTCCAGCGGAGCCTGTTGCGGTCGCACGGGGACCTGGCCTCGGTCGTCCGGCACTGCGCGAGCCGCACCGCATAGCGGACGGAATGGTTGCTTCCGCAGGAGCGTGATCACGGATGTGCGTTTTCGGTCAGGATCGAACCCGTTACTCAGGGTAAGGAGGGCCGGTCGGCCCCTCACCGGGCCCGCCGCCCTCCCTTGTCCCGTCTGCCCCACGACGCGGGTGCCGCCGACGGCAATTCACGCGGCTGTACCCCGGGTAGCACGAAAGATTTCCCGATCTGTGTCCGCAGCGCCGCAAAACAAGTCCGAAACTGGCAGGTTTGCTTTGACTCTTGAGCGACCGATCGATGAGGGTCGTTCACATGTCCGACACAAATCGAGCCGCCGCCGGTGGCCCTATGCGCTTGCGCGACTTCCGACTGTTACTCGCGGGAGCTGCCACCGGACAGCTCGGTGCCCAGGTGACCCTGGTGGCGCTGCCCCTCGTGGCCGTCCTCGAACTCGAAGCACCCGCCTTCCAGGTGGGCCTCCTGACCGCCGCGGAGACAGCCGCCTTCCTGCTCGTCGGGCTGCCCGCCGGGGCACTCACCGACCGCATGCGCAAGCGGCCCCTGATGATCCGCGCGGACCTGGTGCGCGCCGTGGCCATGGCGAGCATCCCCGTCGCGGCGCTCGCCGACGTCCTGACCATGGCCCAGCTCTATGTCGTCGCGCTCGTCACCGGCGTGGCGACGGTGTTCTTCGACGTCGCCCATCAGAGCTACCTGCCGCAGATCCTGCCCCGTGAGCAGCTCGTGGCCGGCAACGGCGCCCTGGAGACCGTCCGTTCCACCGCCCACGTGACCGGCCCCGGCATCGGCGGCGGACTGGTCCAGCTCGTCGGGGCGCAGTTCGCGGTCATCGTCGACGCCATCGGCTACGTGCTCTCCGCCCTCTTCCTGCTGCGCGTCAAGCAGCCGGAGCAGGCGCCCGAGCCCGCCGCGGCCGGCGGCTCACTGCGCAAGGAGATCGGCGAGGGCGTCCGCTTCGTCTTCGGTCATCCGCTGCTCCGCGTCATCGCCCTCACCACCGGGCTCGCCAACTTCAGTACGGCCGTCCTCATGGCGACGCAGACCGTGCACCTCGTCCGTGTCGTCGGACTGGAGGCCGGAGGCCTCGGACTCGTGCTGTCCGCGTCGGCCGTAGGAGGACTCCTGGGCGCCCTGTGCGCCGGGCGGCTCGCCGCCGGGCTGGGGCAGGCCCGCGTCATGCTCCTGTCCGTCGTCGTGACCGGCCCGTTCGCGCTTCTGTGGCCCCTGTCGGGGCACGGCGTCCCCGGGGCGGCCCTCTTCGCCGCCGGATCGGCCGTCGTCTCCTTCGGCGCCGTCGTCTACAACGTCGCCCAGGTCAGCTTCCGCCAGGGGATGTGCCCACCCCGGCTGCTCGGCCGGATGAACGCCACACTGCGCTTCCTCATGTGGGGCACCCTGCCGCTCGGCGCGCTCCTCGGCGGAGCCCTCGCCCAGTCCTACGGGTCGCGTACGGCACTCGCCTGGTGCGCCGTCGGCATCCTCACCGTACCGCTGCCGCTGCTGCTCTCCCCGCTGCGCCGGATGCGGGACCTGCCCGGTCCGCACGACGACGACGGCGCCGACGCAGAAGCCGCCCACGGGACTCCGGACAAGGCCGCCGCCGAGAGCGGCGAACGGCCGGCCCCCGCACCCACCGCCTGACCACCGCACGCCGCCCGGGAACGACCCTGCGCGGGCGCCGCCCGCCGCCACACCGTTCCGCGCGACCGCGGCCACGACGAAGAGGACCACGTGCTCAGCATCACGAGTCAGTACCTGGCCCGCTACCGGCGCCTCACCAGTGACCGGTCCGACACCCTGCTGCCGGTCACCGGAGCGCAGCGCCGCTTCCTGCTGGTGCGCTCCCTCGACCCGGCGGGACGCCCCGACGTGGTGCCCATGTTCTTCGCGTTCCCGACCGGAACCATCGACCCCGAACGCCTGCGGGCGGCGGCATCCCGCCTCGCCGCACGGCACACCGCCCTGCGCTCACGGCCCACCGTCCTCCGCGGCACTCCCGTCCTGAGCGTCGCCGACCCGGACGTCCCCGTGACCCGGCCGGCCCTCGCACCGGGGGAGTCGCCGACCGACGCGCTCCGCCGCGCGGTGGACACCTGGGACGCACAGGGACCCCCCTTGCGGCTCTTCCTCGTACCCGATGAGGAGCGGCAGGAGGAGCTCCTCGCCGTCGTCCTGGACCACGCCGTGTGCGACGGCCGTTCGCTGGCGCGGATCGTCGACGAACTCGGCACCGCCTACGGCGAGGAGGCCACCGAGGCCACCGAACCCCACGCCGCAGCAGCGGAGACGGAAACGGAACTCACCGCCTACCGGGACGCGGTCCTGCGCCAACTCGACTCCGAGGAAAGGGCGGAGACCCCCGAGGCGGCCGCGTACTGGGCACAGCGGCTGCACGCGCTGCACGCCCACGCTCCGGCACCCCGGCCGGCACGCGTACCCGAAGGCGCCCGGCCCAGCGGCGCCGCCCAGGCCCGGCTGCCCGCGCACGACGGCGGGGTGTCCTTCCCCGGACTGCTCGACGCCTGCCGCTCCGCGGCCCGCGAGCTGTACGGTCCCGACCGCGCGGTCCCGCTCGGCTACCCGTGGGGCGGCCGTCCCGCGGGAGCGGAACCGGTCGTCGGCTGCTTCCTCAACACCCTCGTCTTCCCGGCCGACACCGGCCGGGGAACCGGACACGCACCCGGCGGGGGAGCGGGCCCGGAGGCGACCGCCGACGCGTGGTGGGACGACCTCGACCGGGCCGACGTACCGTTCGACGCCGTCGTGACCGCCGCCCGGGCCGCCGGCTCGGCCTGGACCGGAGGGCTCGACGGACTGCTCACCGTGGACGACGACAGCCGCCGCCCGCCCCTGGTGCTCGCCGGTGTCGAAGGCCGCGAGGTCCACATCGACGGCAGGCCGGTCCGCGGCCCCTTCGCCGTCTCCGTCACCCAGGGAGCGGAGATCCGCCTGCGGATGGTGTGGGACCGGGCGGTACTCGACGACGAGAGCGCGCACCGGGCGTTCGACGCGCTCACCGACGCGCTGCGCCCCCCGGAGCACACCGTGCGGTGACCCCGCCACCCGGACGTCCCGCCACCCGGTACCACCCGCACGCCCCGGGAACGACGCGCACGCGTGCGCTCCCGGCACCCGATACGACCGCAACGCCCACCGCGGCGCCCCACCCGGGCGCCTCGCCGACCCGCGGCCACCACCACGCCCCGAGGCCCACGCGTACCCCGCACCGCCCGGCACCCGGTACCGCGGCGCAGCCCACGCCGCTGCGCACCCAGAGCTTCCCCCACGGCATCCCCCCCCACGCAGCAAGCGGCACCGCGAGACCCGCGAAGCCGTCCGCACGACGGCCGGACACGACCGTGACCGGCACCGGAGATCGACCCGACAACCTCAGGGATCGCCCATGCTTCCCCTCTCCTCCTCGCAGGAGATCGTCTGGCTGCACGAGCAGATGCAGCCCGGCAGTCGCGCCTACAACTTCACCGCCTCACTGGACCTGTGGGGCACGCTCGACACCGAGGCACTGCGCCGGGGACTCGACGCCACCCTGGCGCGACACCCCGGACTGCGGCTCGAACTCGTCGCCTCCACCGGATCCGTACCGGCCCAGCGGGTCGCACAGCACTGTGCGCCGCGGCTGCGCACGGTCGACCTCAGCACGGCGGAGAACCCCGAGTCGGCCTTCGCCCGCCTGCTGCGCACCGAGGCCGAGACACCGCTCGACACCTTCGAGGCACCACTGATCCGCTGGACGCTCGTGCGGCTGGCCGAGCGCCACCACCGGCTGGTCCACGTCGAGCACCACCTGATCCACGACGGGCACTCCTTCGCGATCCTGCTCGACGACGTCTTCCGCGTCTACCGCGCCCACGTCCTCGGCGAGACCCTCGAGCTCCCGCCCGCCTCCTCGTACGCGGACCACGTCCGGGAGCGGGCCGCGGCCGCGTACGCCCCCGAATCGCTCGACTTCTGGCGGACCGAACTGCGCGACCGGCAGCACGACCTGCCGCTGCCGGGCCTGACCCGCCCCGGTGCCCGCCGCAACCACCACGGCGGACAGCTGCGCCAGACGATCGGCGCCGACCTCGCCGAACGCCTGCGCGGACACGCCCGTTCACGCGGTCTCACCCCCTTCTCCACGCTCCTGGGGCTGTTCGCCGAACTCCTGCGCCGGCACAGCGGCCGCTCCCGGATGGTCATCGGCACCGCCGTCGGCAACCGGCCCCTCGGCTACGAGGACGCCGTGGGCATGTTCGTCAACACCATCCCGCTGCCCCTCACCCTGGACGGCGCCGCCCCCGCCCAGGACACCATGGACGAGGTCACCGACACCCTCATCCGGGCCCTGCCGCACCAGGACGTGCCGGTCCAGGAGCTGACCCGGGCGCTCGGCATGCACACCTCCGGCGCCGACAACCCGCTCTTCTCCGTCATGTTCAGCGCCCACGACGCCCCGCTGCCCGAGATCGACGTACCCGGCCTCGACATCACCCTCTTCGAAGGCTTCAACACCGGCACCACCCGCTTCGACCTCGACGTGGTCCTGCTCCCGGACGACCGCCGCGGCGTCACCCCGCGCCACGGCTCGCCCGGCATGACGCTGGTCTGGGACTACGACATGGACCTCTTCGGCGAAGACGTAGCCCGGCTGCTCTCCGGCCGCTTCCTGGACCTGCTGCGCGCCTATCTCGACAGCCCCGGGACCCCGCTCGCCGACCTGGAGCCGACCGCCGTCGAGCCGGCCGCCGACCCCGTGTCCGTCCCTGCCGACCGCGATCCGCTGGACCCCGTGGCCGCGCACCACCCGTCGCTGCCGGCCCTGTTGTGCGGCGCCCGCCGCCTCACCTACGGCGAGCTCGACGACCGCGTCGGCTCGCTCGCCGAGCGGCTGAAGACCGCCGGTGTGACGCCCGGCCGGCCGGTGGCCGTGGTCCTGCCCCGGGGGACCGACTCGCTCGTCGCCCTGCTCGCGTGCCTGCGGACCGGCGCCGTCTACTGCCCGCTGTCCCCGTCCGACCCGCCGGCCCGGCTCGGCCTGCTGCTGGAGCGGCTCGCCCCGGCGCTGGTCCTCACCGGTGACAGCACGCCGGCCCTGCCGGAAGCCCTGCCGACCGCACGGATCGACGCCCCCGAACTGCCTCCCGCGCGCGGAACGGCCGAACTTCCCGGCACCGCCTACGTCATCCACACCTCCGGCTCCACCGGGACGCCGAAGCCGGTCGCGGTCGGCCACGCGGCGCTCGCGCACCATATGACGGCGGCCGCCGACCGGTTCGGCCTCACCACCTCGGACCGGGTGCTGATGTTCGCCCAGCCGTCCTTCGACGTGGCCCTCGAAGAGGTCCTGCCGACCCTGCACGCCGGCGCCTGCCTGGTCCTGCCCGAGTACGAGGTGCCCACGGGCGCGGAGCTCGCCGAACTGCTGGTGTCCGCCCGGGTCACCGTCGCCAACCTCCCCACCAGCTACTTCCTCGCCACCCGCGAAGACCTGCGTCCCGCCCTGCGGGACGGGAGCTGGGCCCCCGGGCTCTTGGTCCTGGGCGGCGAGCGCCTTCCCGTGGAGGCACTGCGCGGCGTCCTCGCCGACACCGACGCCACCGTGCTCAACGTGTACGGCGTCACGGAGGCCGCCATCAGCTCGACCGTCCACGAGGTCTCCCGCGACGCCCTCGCCGAGGGCGCCGAGATCCCCCTGGGCACCGAGCTCCCGGGCGAGCGCATCCACGTACTGGACGCCCACCACCGCCCGCTGCCCTCCGGCGCGGTCGGTGAACTCGCCGTCGCCGGGCCCGGTCTCGCCGAGGGCTACGCGGGCAACGAGGAGGCGACGGCCGCCCGGTTCGTGACCGTCGACGCACTCGGCGGGCAGCGCGTCTACCTCACCGGCGACCTCGGCTACCGCGGACTGGACGGTCTGCTGTACTTCCTCGGGCGGCGCGACAACCAGATCAAGCTGCGCGGCCACCGCATCGAGCTGGAGGAGATCGAGGCGGCGGCGTCCGCCGTGCTGGGCGGCCGGTCCTGCGCCGTCGTACTGGACCGGGAGAACCCGGGCGGGCCCCGGCTCGTCGGCTTCCTCGAGGACGGGGCCGACAACGCGTCCTTCGACGAGAAGGCGCTGCACGCCGAGTTGAGCCGCCGACTGCCCGGCCCCCTCGTGCCCGCCCGGTGGGCACGGCTGGAGAGCATGCCGACCCTCGCCGGAGGCAAGCCCGACCGTACGGCACTGTCCCGCCGAGCGGCGGCCCTCGACCCCGACGACGCCGACCACGCCGCGGCCATCGAGCCCGGAACGGGCTCTGAGCCCGGGCCCACGGCCACCGCCGGGCCTGCCGGGTCCGACGGATCCGCCGGGTCCGACGATCCGATGACGACTCTGCTCACGGAAGGCTGGCGCAAGGTCCTCGGCCACCACCGATTCGACGCCCGCTCCCACTTCTTCCACATCGGGGGCCATTCCCTGCTGGCCGCCGAGCTGGCCGCCTGGCTGGAGCCCCGGCTGGGCACGCGCCCGCCGCTGAGGGTGCTCTTCCGCAACCCCGTGCTCGCCGACCAGGCCGAAGCCCTCGCCGCCGCCACCACCCTTTCCACGGAGTCGTGATGATGCAGTCCCCGACCGCGCCCGTCCTCGCCGCCCCTCGCGCCGCCGCCCCTCGTGCCACCGGCCACCTCGCCACCGGCCCCGCGCCGAGCATCGCCCATGGCCCCGCCGCCGAACCGACCAGTGTGCTCGCCCGCTTCGAGGACTGGGCCGGACGCACCCCGCACGCCCCGGCGGTCATCGACGGCACACAGATCTGGACCTACCGGGACCTCGACGCGGCGGCCGCGCTGGTCGCCGCCGACCTGGCCGACCGCGTACGGCCCGGTGACCTGGTCGGCGTCTGCCTCGACCGGTCCACCGCCCTCGTGGTGACCGCCGTCGCGCTCGCCCGGCTCGGCGCCGTCTACCTGCCGCTCGGCCCCCGCCCCGGCGAACGCCGCATCCGGGCCGTCACCGAGGACCTCGACGTCGCCTGCCTCATCGGCGACCCCGATGTCCTGCCCGCGGAACACCGCAGCGGGGAGCACTGCCCGCTGCTGCTGCCCACCGAAGGTGTCAACGCCCCCGCCGCCGCGGTGGCGGCCTTCGCCGACTCCGTCCGCGGTACCCGGCGCGCGCCCGAAGGGGCCCTGTACGCCGTCCTCACCTCCGGTTCCACCGGCCGCCCCAAGGCGGTCGCCGTGGCCGAGTCCTCGCTCTCCGTCGCCCTCGACTGGTACCGGGCCGAGACCGGCCTCGCACCGGGCGACCGCCAGTCCCTGCTCATCGGTGTCGCGTTCGACCCGCACCTGCTGGAACTGTGGTCCGCCCTGACCTCCGGCGCCGCCCTCGTCCCGGCCCCGGACGACACCCGCTGGGATTCGCACGTCCTCACCGACTGGTGGCGCGACACCGGCCTCACCCACGCCGTGGCGGCCACGCCCACCGTCGAACCGCTCCTGGACCGGCCGTGGCCGCAGGACCTGAAGCTGCGGCACCTCGTCGTCGGCGGCGACCGCATGCGCCGGCGCCCCGGCGCCGACGTCACCGCCACCGTCCACAACGCCTACGGCCCCGCGGAAGCCACCGTCGTCACCACCACCCACACCATGCGCGGCACCGACCCGCAGGCCGGTGACCAGGCCCCGCCCCCCATCGGCACCGCCCTGCCGGGCGTCACCCTCGTCGTCACGGACGACGAGGGCCGCCCCGTCGCCCGCGGACAGGAGGGCGAACTGCGCGTCGGCGGCCACTGCCTGGCGCTCGGGTACCTCGACCCCGAACTCACCGCACGCCGGTTCACCCCGCCGCCGGCAGGACCGGTGCTGCCCGCGATCGACCGCCTCTACCGCACCGGCGACCGGGTACGGATGGATGCCGACGGCAGCCTGGACTTCCTCGGCCGTCTCGACGACCAGGTGAAGATCAGCGGCGTTCGGATCGAACCGGCCGAGGTGGAAGCCGCCTTCGAACAGGACCCCCGCGTGCGCACGGCCGTCGTCACCGTGCTGCGCGACAGCTCCGGCCACGGCCGCCTCGTCGCGCACGTACGGCCCGCCGCCGGTGCCGCGCCCGAGGCCGCGGATCTCCTCGCCGCGGTCCGCGCCTGGCTCCCCGAGCAGGCCGTCCCCACGACCGTACGGATCGTCGACGGCTTCCCGCTCGACGCCAACGGCAAGGTGGACCGGCCCGCCCTCGCAGCCCTGGCCCACACCCCGGACCCGGCCCTCGTGCCGCCCCGGACCGCCACCACGGACGACCTCGCCGACGCCGCCACCACCGCCACCGAGCGACTCGTACTGACGACCGTGCGCGAGCTCCTCGGCCGGCCCGGCACCGGCCTCGGCGACCACTTCACCGACGCCGGCGGCACCTCCCTCGTCGCCGCACGACTGCTGGAAACCGTCGAACGCGAGACCGGAGTACGCCTGCGCGCCCCCGAACTGCTGCGCAGCACCGACCTGCGCGCCTTCGCCACCCTCCTCGACCAGCGCCGGACCCCGCGCCCGGAAGGAGCCTGACATGACACCCGCAACCGCCCTGCTCACCACCGCCCTGCCCGCCACCGCGCAGCCCGCCACCCCGGCGACCGCCCTGCCGGCCCTCGTCGCGCGGCACGCCGAACTCACCCCCGACGCCCTCGCCGTCGTGGACGGCGACACCACCCTCACCTACGGCCGACTCCAGCGGGCCGGCCGCGCCCTCGCGGCCCACCTGCGCGAACACGGGGTCGCCCGCGGCGACCGGGTCGCGCTCCTGACCGCGCGGTCGTCCCGCACGATCGTGGCGCAGCTCGGGCTGTGGCTGGCCGGAGCCGTGTGCGTGCCGCTCGACCCCGCCCAGCCCCGGCCGCGCACCGAGGCGATGATCGCCGACGCCGAGGTGACGCTCACCGTCGGCGACGCGAAGCTCCTGGACGCGGCCACCCTCCCCGGCCCCGTCCTCGCCCTGCCCGAGGAGCCGCTCACGAGCGGACGGCCGGTCGACGAGTCGGACCCGGACAGCCCGGCATTCATCATGTTCACCTCCGGTTCCACCGGCCGCCCCAAGGGCGTCCTCGTGCCGCACCGGGCCATCGCCGAGCTGGTCACCGCACCGGACTACGTCACCCTCACCGGCCGCGACCGCGTCCTGTTCCACTCACCCATGACCTTCGACGCCTCGACGTTCGAGGTCTGGGCCGCGCTCGCCAACGGCGCCGCAGTCGTCGTCTGCACCGAGCAGCGCCCCTCCCTGGAGGACCTGGCCCGGCACGTCGAACGGCACGGCGTGACGGTGGCGTTCTTCACCACGGCCCTCTTCCACCAGCTCGCCGCACGCCGCTCCCGCGTCTTCGCCCAGCTCCGCTCGGTGGTCGTGGGCGGCGAGGCGATGGCCGCCGCACAGGCCCGCGAGGTGCTCACCGCCTTCCCCTGGCTGGAGCTCGTCAACGGCTACGGGCCGACCGAGACGACCACCTTCGCCACCGCCCACCGGGTCACCGGGCAGGACTGCGAAGGGCCGATACCGATCGGCCGGCCCATCTGCGGGGCCACGGCGCACATCCTGGACGTCGACGGCCATCCGGTGGCCGACGGCGACCGGGGCGAACTGTGGATCGGCGGCAGCAGGCTCGCCCACGGGTACACGGGCCTGCCCGCACTCACCGCCGAACGGTTCGTCGAGCATCCCGCCGCCGGCCGGCGGCTCTACCGCACGGGCGACATCGTGTCCCTCCGGCCCGACGGCATCCTCCAGTTCCACGGCCGCAACGACGACCAGGTGAAGGTCCGCGGCTTCCGCATCGAACCCGCCGAGGTCGAACACGCCCTGCGCGAGCAGCCGGACGTGGACGACGCCGCCGTCACCGTCGACGGCGCCGGCACCCCCGAGGCGCGCCTCGTCGCGTTCGCCGTCGCCGCGCCCGGCCCCGTACCGCAGGGCGCAGCGCTGCGCGAGCGGCTCACCGCGGTCCTGCCCGCCCACCTGGTTCCCGACACGGTCACCGTGCTGGAGCGGCTTCCCCTCACCCCGGCCGGCAAGGTCGACCGGCGCGCGCTCACCGCACGTGCGCACGCCACGCGCGCGGATGCCGCCGAGCACCCGCCCGCCGACGGGCCGGCGGCGCGGCTGACACCCCTGGAACAGGCCGTCGCCGAGGTGTGGAGCCAGGCGCTGGGCATCGAGGTCACACGCGCCGACGACGAGTTCCTCCTCCTCGGCGGCCATTCCCTCCTCGCCCTCGCCGTCACCGACGACCTGCGCGAGGAGCTCGGTGTGGAGCTCTCCCTCGCCGAGTTCTTCGCCGCCCCGACCGTCGCCGCGCAGGCCGCGCTCGTCGAACGCGCCCTCCTGGCCGCCCACGCAGACCTCCACCCCGAGTCCCCGGAGCACAGCGATGCCCACTGACGCCGACTCCGCGGCCCGCAACCGCCGCCGGCAACTCCAGCAGGAGCTGCTGCGCCGGGCCCGCGCCGGAACCGCCCGGCGCGCGCCGGCCGAGCCGGCCCGCGGTGCGAGCGCCGGCGCGGACGGGCCGGCACCGCAGGACACCGCCCCCTCCGGTACGACCGACACCGCCGCGCGGGCCGGGGGCGTTCCGCTGTCCCGCGCCCAGCGCCGCATGTGGCTGATGGAGCGGCTCGGCGGCGCGGGGGACTCGTACCACGTCCCGTTCGCCACCCGTGTGCGCGGTCCGTTCGACGTGGCCGCGTTCGCCACCGCCCTCACCCGGCTGGTGGCCCGGCACGCCATCCTGCGGACCCGCTACACGGAGCGCGCGGGCGAGCCCTGCCAGGAGGTGCTGCCGACGCCGCGGACGGTCCCCGTGCACGTCGTCGACACCGACGCGGCGGACGCCCCGGGGCTGCTGCGGCGCGAGACGGCCCGGCCGTTCGACCTCGCGGCCGGCGACGCCGTACGGGCGCTGGTCCTGCGCCACGGCCCGCAGGACCACACCGTGCTGCTGACGTTCCACCACATCGCGGTGGACGGCGCCTCGCTGGAGACCGTGGCCGCCGAACTCGCCGTTCTCTACTCGGCGGCCGTCGACGGATCGGGCGGGCACGCACTCGCCGCACCGCCTCAGTACGCCGAGCACGCGCGCCGCGAGCACGAGGCCCTGCCCGGCGTCGAGGCGGAACTGGAGCGCTGGAGCGACCTGCTGGCCGACGCCGCCCCACCGCGCCTGCCCCGGCCTGTGTCGGTCGCGCCGCAGAGCGCCGTGCGTCCCGGAGCCGTGCGCACGGCCCCGCTGGAGCCCGCCGTGCCCGAGGCCCTGCGGGCGCTGGGTGCCCAGCGGCAGGCCACGCTCTTCGCGGTGTCGCTCACCGCGGCCTTCGCGGCACTGCACCGCGTCACCGGCGACGACGACCTCGTCATCGGCGTGGCGGGCACCCATCGCAGCGGTACCGCCATGCGCGGCCTGGTCGGCCTGTGCGTCAACACCCTGCCGGTGCGGGTGGACGTCTCCGGCGACCCGTCCTTCGCCCAACTGCTGCGGCGGGTGAGCGACGCGCTCCTCGAGGCCCAGCGCCACCGGCACATCCCCTTCGACCTGGTCCTCGAACGCCTCGGCGCCGGGGCCCGCGGCGCCGACGGCACCGCACTGGTCCGCGTCACCTGCGACGTCCTGGGGGAGCCGACGGTACTGCGGCTGCGGGGGACGTCGGCCGAGTACGTCGACGTCCCCTCCGACGGCGCGAAGTTCACCCTGTCCTACGGCCTGGTGCCGGGCGACGACGCCGGACAGCCCCGGGCGCTCGTCCAGTACGACCCGAACGCGCTGGACGACACCGTGGCGGAGGCGGCCGTAGGGGACTACGCGGCCCTGCTCCACGCGGCCGCGGCCGACCCGGAACTGGCCCTGAGCAAGCTGCCCCTTCCCGGCCCGAACGAAGGCTCCGGCTCCGGCTCCGGTACGGGTGACGGGGCCGACCGGGAGGGCGACCGCCACCCGGCCGCGCAGGCCCTGCTCGCCCACCCGGGCGTCGCCGACGCCACGGTGGTCCGCCCCGCGCAGGGGCCGGCCGTGGCCTACGCGGTCCTGCACGACAGCGTCGGCCCGTCGGGGCACGAACTGCTGGGCCTGCTGCGCCGGTCGCTCGCGCCCGAGGCCGTACCGGCCACGGTCACGCTGCTCGACGCGCTGCCGCGCTCGGCAGCCGGCCCCCTCGAACCCGCCCGGCTGCCCGGGCCGCCCACACCGAACGCCCCGTCCGGGCCCCGGGCCGAAGCGGTCAGGGACACCTTCACCGCTGTGCTCGGCGTCCCCCCGTCGCCGGACGACGACTTCTTCGCCCTCGGCGGCCACTCCCTGAAGGCCGTACAGCTCGCCGAACGGCTGCGTACGGACCTCGGACTGCCGCTCACGGGTCTCGACGTGCTCCAGGCCCGCACGCCCCGGGCCCTGACCGCGCTCCTCGACGAACGGGCGGCACAGCAGAGCGCCGCGAAGGCCGCGAGCAGGCCGGCTCCCCGCTCCCGGGACATCCGGCCGGGCACGGTGCTGGTCACCGGCGCGACCGGAGGCGTGGGCGCGTTCGTCGTACGTGAACTCGCCGCGCGGGGCCGCCCCGTACTGGCCCTGGCCCGGCCCGAGTCCGCCCATCTGATCGACACCGAGGGCGTCGACGTCATCGAGGGCGACCTCTCCGACCTGGCCGGGCTGCGGGACGCCGTCGCCCAGGCGGACGCGGTCGTCCACGCCGCCTGCACCTTCACCCGGCACGACGTGGACCTGGCGGCGATGGAGACGATGGTCGGTGCCTGGCGGCGCGGACCGTTCGTCTTCGTCAGCAGCGTCGACGCCTACGGGCACCCCGGGACGGACCGGGTCGCCGAGGAGTCGCCGCCCCACGAGCCCGTCAGCCCGTACGGGAGGGCCAAGCTCGACTGCGAGGCCATGGTGCTGCGCGCCGCGGGGACCGAGGGACGCGGGGGCGCGAGCGCCGTGCGGTCACCGATCGTCTGGGGCGGGCACGACCGGCTGCGCGAACAGCTGCGCTGGGGCGCCATCGGCACGCTCTACCAGTCGGCCCGCCAGGGCCGGCCGATCGACCTGCCGCGTCCCGGTACCGGCGGACACGGCTGGTACGGAGTCGCCTGGGTGCACGCCGCCGCCTTGGCCCGTGCGGTGGCCGAGTGCCTGGACCGGCCCGTGCACGGGGTCGCCAACGCGTGCAGCGGCCACGTGTCCTGGCAGGACCTGGCCCTGGACCTCACGGAGCTGCTCGGCACCCGTGCGGACGTGTGCACGACCGAAGCGGTGCCCCGGGACCTCGATCACCGCTGGCACTACGACAGCGACCGGCTGGCCCGTCCCCTGCGCGCACGCCCGGGGGAGGACCGGCGGAGCGTGCTGGCCCAGATGATCGGTGCCATGCCGAAGACCGACAACGCCTGACCCGCCCGCGCCCGCGCCCCCGCCGCCTGCGTCCGGAGCCCTGTGAGGTGCTCCGGGCGCGGGCGGCCGGCACTGCGCGCTCGCCCGCCACTCGTTCGACCCGGTTGATCGCCCCGCGGTCGGGTAGCGGAGCGGCATGGACCAAGAGAAGGCTTCTTCCACCCCTGCGACCGGTTACGTGCAGCCCGAGATCGACGTCTCTGCGCTGGCCGAGGTGCTCGACGGCGAGTACGCCGGGATCCGCGACCTCGTCCGCACCAACCTGGTGACGTACGCCTCCGTTCTCGAAGAGGCCGACGAACTCGGCTTCGACGCGTTTCGCGAGCGGGTGCGCGAGATCGTCGTCAAGATGGCCGCGACGGGCCAGACCGGCATGGGCTTTCCCACCGCATACGGCGGGGGCGGCGACGTCGGTGCCTCGATCGCCGCGTTCGAGACGCTGGCCTTCGGCGATCTGTCGGTCCTGGTGAAGGTCGGCGTGCAGTTCGGACTCTTCGGCGGCGCGATCCTGCACCTGGGCACCGAACGCCACCACGACGCCCACCTCCCGGGTCTGATCACGGGGGAGCTCATGGGCTGCTTCGCGATGACCGAGACCGGGCACGGCTCCAACGTCCAGGCGCTCGGCACCGTCGCGAGGTACGACAGCGCGAGTCGGGAGTTCGTCATCACCACCCCCGACGACCGGGCGCGCAAGGACTACATCGGCAATGCGGCCCGCCATGCCGAACTGGCCGTCGTCTTCGCCCAGCTGGAGGTGGACGGCCGGTCCCGGGGAGTGCACGCCTTCGTCGTCCCCGTCCGGATCGGCGGCGAGCCGGCGCCCGGCGTCCGCATCGAGGACGACGGCCGCAAGATGGGGCTCAACGGGGTGGACAACGGCCGCATTTGGTTCGACGACGTGCGGGTGCCGCGCGAGGCCCTGCTCAACCGGTTCGCCGACGTCACCCCCGAGGGCGTCTACGAGAGTGCGATCGACAACCCCAATCGGCGCTTCTTCACCATGCTCGGCACCCTCGTCCAGGGCCGGGTCAGCGTCGCCGGCGCCGGGATCAACGTCGCCAAGGTGGCGCTGGCGATCGCCACCAAGTACGCCGTGCGGCGCCGGCAGTTCGACGCGGCCCCGGACACCGAGGAGCAGCTGCTCCTCGATTACGGTCTGCACCAGCGCCGCCTGCTGCCGCTCATCGCCCGCACGTACGCCCTGCACGTGGCGCAGGACGTGCTGCGCACGCAGTTGCACGAGGTCTTCTCCGGCATCGAGGAGGACGCGCAGGCCCGGCGCCGGCTCGAATCACGGGCCGCGGGCATGAAGGCGCTCGGCACCTGGCACGCGACCCGGGTCGTCCAGGAGTGCCGGGAGGCGTGCGGCGGCGCCGGATACCTGGCCGTCAACCGGTTCGCCGCCCTGAAGAACGACAGTGACGTCTTCACCACCTTCGAGGGCGACAACCACGTCCTGCTGCAGCTCGTGGCCAAGGGGCTGCTCACCGACTACGCGAGCGAGTTCGAGGACCTCGACCAGCTCGGCATGGTCCGCCACGTCACCGGCCTCGCCGTCGATACGGTCATCGAGCGGACCTCGGCCCACAAGCTCCTGGAACGGGTGCGCGACCTGCTGCCCGGCGGCGAGGAGTGGGACCGGGAGGCGGGCCTGCTCGACTCGGAGTACCAGCTCGCCATGGTCCGCTTCCGTGAGGAGCACATGCTCGCCGGCCTGGCCCGGCGGATCAAACGCGGGATCGACCGCAAGGGCGCTCCCGGCACCGTCTTCTCGCAGGTGCAGGACCACGTCATCGCTCTCGCGCGGGCGCACGTCGAGCGGCTGGTGACGGAGGCCTTCGTCGACAAGGTGCGCTCCCTGCCCGAAGGCGGCGAGAAGGCGGCGCTCGCCCTCCTCTGCGACCTGTTCGCCCTGTCGACGATCGAGGCGGACCGGGCCTGGTTCATGGAGCACGGGCGGCTGACGGTTCAGCGTTCCAAGGCGATCAGCCGTGAGGTGAACGACCTCTGCCGCAAGGTGCGTCCTGTCGCGGTCGACCTCGTCGACGCCTGGGGCATTCCGTCCGCCGTGCTGCGGGCGCCGGATCTCGTGGGCTGACCCGCGCGACTCCTCGTCCTCTACGGGTGTAGAGTGCGGCTCGTCCGCGCCTCTACATCTGTAGAGGCGCATGCGGTCCGGCCTCAGGAGTCACCATGAGCACACCCGTCCCCTCTGTACTCCGGCCTGATCTCCGGCGCAGGCCCGAGGCGTTGCGGCCCTTCAAGGTGGGGGCCGGCGGCTTCGTGCTGCTGGGTACGGGCCACCTCGCCCTTGCCGGCGCCGCCGCGTGGGGCGAACCGACCCCGCAGCAGGAAGCCACCTCGGCGGCCATGCGGGAGACGAGCATGACGCTGCTGGGGCTGGAACGCAGCACCCTCGACGTCGTCAACGGCATGAGCGCGGCCATGGCCCTGTTCGTCATCTCCTGTGCTCTCCTCGCCCTGTTCGCCGCCCGGCACTCCCCGGCCCTGGTCGAGCGCCGCACCGCCTTCGGATGGACACTCCTCGCCGCCTCGCTCGCCGGCCTGGCCGTATCCGCCGTCTTCCTGCCCCTTCCGCCGATCGTCGTCCTCACCGTCACCAGCTGCGCCTTCGCGCTCTCCCTGCGGCGCGCGGCTCCCTGATGCTCGCGTCACGTCCTCCCGCGCGGGCGCGGGCGACTTGCCTCCGGGCAGACGACACTGGACCCATGAGCGATCACCGTTTCACCCTCGAAGATGCCGGCGCCGGCCTCGCCCCGGACACCGTCCGCCCACCCCACTACCTGCACAACCTCCGCTACAAGAGGCCGACGGAGGCGCCCCGCACCCACCCCGAGGAGCACCCCCCGAGCGCTCTGTCCGACCTCTTGGTGGTGACCTGTGCCTGCGGCCTCACGACCCCCGCTCTCCCGAACCACGACGCGCGACTCGCCTACGAGGAACACCGCAACGCGATCCGCGACGAAACGGCCTGAGCGGCAGGTTCACGGCGTTGCGCCCTCCGGCGCTGTGCCCTCCGGCGCTGTGCCCTCCGGCGCTGTGCCCTCCGGCGCTCCGGGGTCCCGGCGTCCCGGGGTCTCAGGCGACGGTGACGAACACGCTGTGCCGGCCGCTCGCGCCGTCGGGGGCGGTCCGGGCGCGCTGCTCGGTCTGCACCGCTGCGGTGCCGTCGGTGGCCCGGACGGTGATCGTGTGTCCGCCGGGGGCGGCGTTCCAGCGGTAGGACCACTGGCGCCAGGTGTCGACGGTGTCCTGGGCGGCGAGGTCGGCGTCCTGCCAGGGGCCGTCGTCGATGCGGACCTCGACGCGGGTGATGCCGCGGCGCTGCGCCCACGCGACGCCGGCGACCACGACCGTGCCCGCCGCGGGACGCGCGAAGGGCCTGGGGGTGTCGATGCGGGACTGGGTCTTGATCGGCGCCCGGCGGGCCCACTTGCGTGTGACCCAGTAGGGGTCGTAGGCGTCGAAGGTGGTGAGTTCGATGTCCTCGATCCATTTGCACGCCGACACGTACCCGTACAGTCCCGGGACGACCATGCGGACGGGGAAGCCGTGGTCGAACGGCAGGGGTTCGCCGTTCATCCCGAGCGCGAGGATCGCGTCGCGCCCGTCCATGAGGTCCTCGACGGGTGAGCCGAGCGTCATACCGTCCACGGAGCGGGCGACCAGCTGGTCGGCCGTGCCGCCCCGGGACGGTGCCCGGACGCCGGCCTCGCGCAGGAGGTCCGCCAAAGGGACGCCGAGCCAGCGGGCGTTGCCGAGGTAGGAACCGCCGACCTCGTTCGAGACGCACGTCAGCGTGATGTCGCGTTCGATGAGCGGTCGGGCGAGAAGGTCGTCGAGGGTGTAGGTGCGGGGCCGGGCGACGTCCTTGCCGTGGATGCGCAGCCGCCAGGTTCCGGCGTCGATCCTGGGGACGGCGAGGGCGGTGTCGACGCGGTAGAAGTCCCGGACGGGCGTGGTGAACGGGCGGATCCCGGCCACCTCCAGCTGGGCGCCGGCCGGAACCGCGGGAGCGGGCGAGGCGGGGGCGGGCAGGGTCAGGGCGTTGCGCGAGGCGACGGCTCCTCGCCCCCGCTGGCCGGACAGGGACCGGCCCAGCGCCCCGGCCCCGGTGGCAGCCGCGGCCGTCGCAGCCGCGGCGGTGAGGAACCCCCGGCGACTCCAGCCGCCCCCGCTGCCCCCGATCCCTGAGGGGGAGTCGGGGCGTGCGGCCTTCCCCGCCAGGAAGCAGAGCACCGCAGCGCCCGCGACCGCGCCGGCCAGCGAAGGCAGGGCGTCGCCTGCACCGGCGGAGTCGGGCCGGCTCAGGGCGGAGGCCGCACCAGCGACCCCGAACAGCAGGACACCGGCCGCACCCGCGCGCCGGTGGTGAAGTGCGAGGACCCCCAGGGCGACGGCGAACAGGGCCAGCAGGACGAGGATGCCGAGCTGGAGGACGAGCTTGTCGTTCTCCCCGAAGGCGCGGATCGCGAAGTCCTTCACCGGGGCGGGGGTGCGGTCGATGACCGAGCCCCCGACCACCGTCACCGGCCCGGCGGCGGGCCGCACCAGGGCAGCGACCGGTTCGGCCACGGCCAGGGCCGTGAACGCGGCCAACAGGCCGGTCGGCGCGCCCTTGGCGGCTCGGGAGAGGGTGCTGCGGAAGTTGCTCACATCCCGCATTCGGCAGCCTGGCGGCAGGAGGATTGGTCACTGCCCGAACGAGTGAATCCGGGATGCGTCCCCACGCGAAGACGTATCGGGCAATTTTGACGGATTTCCAATCCTTCATGCCTTTCGCGGCGAATCTGCGATGACGCTCCTGCATTTCTGGGGAGCGGATCAATCCGACCGCCCGATGAAGGAAGGAGGTGAGTGCGATGACCGCTTCGCTGTACGTGCGACGGCTGGTGGCCACCGCCGCATCGGCCGGGCTGCTGGCCGCAGGGTCGATCCTGGGACTGTCCGGCACGGCGAACGCCGCCCCGGCCGCGCCGTCGACGGTGGGCTCGGCACTCACCGGCGACCGCGACCGCCACGACCGCTGGGACCGCCACGAGCGGTGCACCTGGAGCAAGGGCCACTGGGCCGCCACATGGGTCAAGGGCCACTGGGAAGGGAAGTGGCACCCGGGCACCTGGCACCAGGGCCACCGCGACCACCACGGCAAGTGGCACGACGGCTGGTGGGGCAAGGGCTACTCGAAGCAGCACTGGGTACCCGGCCACTGGGCCAAGCACTGGGTTCCGGCTCACTGGAACTGCCACCACAAGTGGTGACCCCGAACGGCAGGGAGCAGGGGTTCTCGGGTCACCGACCCGGAGCCCCTGCCCTCGTTCCCCTCGTATCAAGTGGCCGGGACCGCACCGACCATGAGGAACCGACATGAACACCGCACTCGAACCCTCCATACGGTCGGCAACCGTCCACTGCCCGCTTCCCGCGGGTCCGCAGGCTGCCCGAGCAGCCCGCCATTCGGCCGCCCGGATACTCACGTCGCGGCCTGCGCAGTGCCCGCACGGCACTGCCGAGGACATCCTTCTCATCGTCTCCGAGCTGGCCACCAACGCCGTCCGGCATGCCAGGCCCCCCTACGCCCTCACCCTCAGCCTGGAGCCGGGCCGAGCCGGCATCGCCCTCAGCGACGCCTCACCCGGACTGCCCCGCCGGCGCGACCCCGGGACGACGGTCCTCACGACGCGGGGCCGGGGACTGCAGATCATCCACGCCCTCGGCGCCGAACTCTTCGTCAGCACCTCACCGCACGGCAAGCAGGTCATCGCGGTGATCACCTGGCCGGCACACTGACCGCCATCCGGCTCCGCGACTGTATGGGGGTGACCACATGAGCCACCGGCGCACCGACCTCCACACCCTCACCGCCGCCTACGCCCTGGACGCCCTCGAACCCGCCGAGCGCGAGGCATTCACCCCCCACCTCGCAGCATGCGAGGCATGCCGCCGGGAGACCGCGGAGTTCCGGGCCACCGCCGCGCGCATGGCCGCCGCCGTGGCCGAGGCCCCGCCGAACGCCATGAGACAGCGAACGATGGCCGCAGTCGACGCGGTGCGCCAACTCCCTCCCCGTGTCGCCGCGGGCGCCCCCGCACCCGCCCTGGGAGGAAGCCTCAGGCGCAGGTCCGTACCCCTCGCGCTGGTGGCCGGCCTGGCCGCCGCCGTGGCGTTCGCCGGCCTCACTGCCCGGCAGCACCAGGAAGGCGATGACATCGCGCACCGGGCCCGGCAGGCCGAGCAACGCCTCGACGCCGTCAGCGCCGTCCTCGCTGCGCCCGACGCCCGCACCGTCCACGGACGCGCCGGCAACGGGGCCCTCGGCACCGTCATCGCCTCCGACCAGCTGGACACGGCCGTCTTCGCCGCCGCCGGCCTACCCGCACCGGCCGCCGGCAAGACCTACCAGCTGTGGCTCGCCCACGACGGGGCCATGCGCCCGGCCGGGTTCATCCATGGTGACGGCGCCGTCCTCATGGACGGCAGTCCGTCCGGCGCCACCGCGGTCGGGCTCACCCTCGAACCCGCCGAAGGATCCGCACAGCCCACCACGACCCCGCTCCTCCTGATGCCACTGACCACCTGACGGCTCGACCGGCGTGCGCGGAGAAGGGGTCGTGTCCTTCCCGCTACCCTGCCGGGGTACGCGAGAAGGCCCGGGCCCAGTGCCCGGTGGGATGGAGGTGGCCGGATGGCCCTGCGGTATGACTGCTCGACGGCATCGGGTCGGAGCGACGGATTGCGTGACGCCGGCCTGGCGGTGCGCCGGGGCGAGCTCGTGGTGCTCCCGACGGACACCGTCTACGGCATCGGTGCGGACGCCTTCGACCCCGACGCGGTGGACCGGCTGCTGGCCGCCAAGGGCCGCGACCGTGCGATGCCCTCGCCGGTGCTGGTCGCCTCCCCGGACGCCCTGCACGACCTGGTCGACGAGTTCCCCAAGCAGGGGTGGGCCCTCGTGGAGGCGTTCTGGCCCGGCGGGCTGACCCTGGTCGCCCGCCATCTCCCTTCGCTCAGCTGGGACCTCGGGGAGACCAACGGCACGGTCGCGGTCCGGAT
This sequence comes from Streptomyces sp. Sge12, assembly GCF_002080455.1. Taxonomy (NCBI): domain Bacteria; kingdom Bacillati; phylum Actinomycetota; class Actinomycetes; order Kitasatosporales; family Streptomycetaceae; genus Streptomyces; species Streptomyces sp. Sge12. The sequence continues at coordinate 175,845 of NZ_CP020555.1, read as the reverse complement.
GCCGTCCCACCCCGTGGCACTGGAACTGCTCGCCGAAACCGGGCCCATGGCAGTCTCCAGCGCCAACCTGACCGGCCGGCCCTCGCCCCAGGACTGCGACGCCGCACAGGGCATGCTCGGCGACTCGGTCGCCGTGTACCTCGACGGCGGGCCGACCGAAGCGGCCGTCGCCTCCTCGATCGTGGACCTCACCGGGCCGGTACCGGTCCTGAGGCGGGCCGGCGCGATCAGCGCCGAGGCCCTGCGCAGCGTCGTGCCCGACCTGCTCGAAGGGTGACGTGACCGGTCGGCCGCTCCGGCCGGCTACTCCACCGGCAGCAGCGGCAGGGGAGTGAGCCGGCCGGGCGTCGGGAGGGGCGGGAGCGTCGGCGTCGGAAGCGTCAGCGGCGGGAGCGACGCCTGCGGCCCGACATCCCGCGTGACGGGCGGTGGGGGGAACGGCGGCGGATCGGTGCGGGGCGGGTGAATGACGGTGTGGACGAAGACGCTCGCCGCCAGGATCAGGAACATCCCGATGAGGGCTGTCTTGAATCGGAACCGCAGGAAGGCCCTGTTGCGCCGAGGGGGTTCCATGGACACGGTGGCGCCGGCCCGGCCGGCGGTCGTATCCCCGTCCGGGCGCAGGGTGTCCTGCAAGGACTCGACCAGCTCGGGCAGGTCCCGCAGCAGACCTGCGGCAGGAGTGCAGGCGCCCGCGCCCGCGGCCGGCCGCTGGGCGCCGTCCGGTTCGCCGTCGGGCCACAGGGCCGCCAGCCGGACCTCCAGGGGCGGGTGACTGCCGAGCCCGTCCGCGGAGACGACGTTCAGGGCCGAGGCCCGTCCGCCGTCGGCGAAGGGCCGGCCCACCGGGTGGGCGAGCCGGTCCGCGAAGTCCCGGAACACCCCGTCGGGCAGCAGCAGCCGGGGCAGCGGCCCGTCACCGCCCCTCCCCGCAGAGGGCGCCGATGCCCCCTGCGACCCGGCCGGGTGAGAGGTGAACCCGTCCCAGAGCGGTGCCAGGGCGTGCACGGTCCGTAGCGCCTGCGCGAAGGTGTGTGCCCCGGTGATCCGGGCCGCGGCGGCATCCGCTTCGAGCTCCTGAGAGCGCCGCACGGCCAGGGTCAGGCGCAGGTACATGCCGTTGTACGCCTTGGTGAGCCGCAGGAGAAGCCTCACCGGCGGCTTGAAGCTGGTCTGGTCCGTCTCCAGGATCTCCAGGTGGCGGACGGTGCGTTCCAGCGCGACGCTGCCGCGGTGGCTGACGGCGGCCAGTCGGGTGTGCCGCCCCGCGTAGTGCCCGAGTTCGTGGCACACGACGGCGCGCAGCTCGTCCCCGGTGAGCCCCAGGAGCAGGGGGAGCCCCAGGTCCAGGGTGCGTGGGCCGCCCACCAGGCCCAGCAGCCTGCCGCGTTCGCCGGCGTAGGCATTGAAGCTGTCGGCCAGGCGGATCGTCGCGGGTGGGGCAGTACCCAGCTCGGCGGCGAGCTGCACGGTCAGGGCCCACAGTTCGGGCTGCTCCTGAGGGGTCAGCTCGATCCGGGGGCCCTCGGGCACGACGGCGGACGTACCGGCGAGCAGCCCGTAGGCCAGGGTGGAGACGGGGAAAACGGTGAGGGCACCCAGCGCGGCGATCTGCCAGGTATCCGCGCTGAGGATGGCGATGAGCAGCAGCAGTTGGGTGGTCAGGACGGCAACGGCGAGCAGGTGGACCCCGGCCATCAGGGCGCATCCGAGCAGGGCACGCGACGTGATCGCCGCAGGTTTGGTCCCTGTCACTTCCGCTGCGCCTGTTCGTCTTCCTCGAAGGCCGAGCAGAGCCAGGAGTCCGTGGCGCTCAGGGCCTCGGTGAGCCGGTCCCCGGGCGCCGGGCCACCCGTTCCCACCAGCGGCACCTCACCCAGGGGAGTGGTGTCCGGGTCCAGACCGAGCATGCGCCGGAGGTTCTCGCGCCCCTTGCGGAGGTTCCCCCGTGCCGTGGAGGGCGCGATGTTCAGGTCATCGGCGATCTCCTCATGGGTCATGGCGTAGAGGCTGTACATGACCAGCACCATCCGCTGGCGCGGCGGCAGCGCGGCCATCGCGGTCAGCACCCGTCGCGCCTGCGCCGTCTCGTCCGGCAGCGCCTGGCGGGGCACGGACACGTCCAGCGCCGCGCGCTTGGCCTTGAGGCGCAGACGCAGCACGCGCCACAGTTTTCTCCGCATCACCAGATTCACCCACGCGTTCGGCTGCTCGTAGCCGCTGATCCGGTCCCAGTTCTCCAGCGCGGCGAGGAAGGCGTCCTGAACGGCGTCCTCCGCGTCCTGACGGTTGCCGCACAACATCACCGCCCGGGCCAGCAGGGCCGGGCGGTGAGTCGTGAAGAACTCGTCGAAGCCGGTGGGAGTACGTCCGCCCGCCGGCGGCTCGGCGCCACCCTCCCGGGCCGGTTCATGCGCACCGGCCCGGGCACGGCCCGTCCCACCACTCATCGTGCTTCCCCCTCCTGACCGGCCGACGCGCCCAGGCCGTCGCCCCGCACGATCAGGACGTCTCCGTCCGAGCGGCGGTCCTCCATCCGGACACCGTGACCCGCCAGGCGCAGCGCTTCGAGCACCAGCCGGCCCCGTTCACGCTCACGGGCCAACTCCCGCCGCCACGCCACCACCTGGAGGGCGATCCTCACCGTAGCGGCGAGTACTGCCAACACCACCGATTCCCACATACCCGACCACATCCCCTGCCGACCGCGTAACGTCGGCAGATGCCCCGCCGACTGCAACACGGCTGAACACCCGCGGCAGGCCTCCGCGTTTACCGCCTTCAAGGAAAACTTTCGGAGCCGGCCGGCGGCGCTAGTCGTCTGCCGTCGGGGGTGGGGCATCATCCTGGTGGGCACACGGGGCGGTCTGATTGACCATGCAGGTACGCCGTGCGCTCACCCGGCGTGAGGTCGCGGTCGACAGCTCCGCAGATCTTCTTGATGGCTGCGGCAGGTGCGGGGAGGACCACACTCCACAGCCGGGCCGTCTTGTCGAGGCTGCTGGTGGCCAGGGTGAGGCCGTCCGGACTGAAGGCCATCCGGTGGATCTCGTCCATATGCCCGGTCAGAATGATGCGCGTCGTACTGGTGGCTACGTCCCACAGCCGCGCCGTCTTGTCGTAACTGCCGGTGGCGATCGTGCGGCCGTCGGGACTGAACGCCACCGCGAACACGTCTTTTGTATGGCCGATCAGGGTGGTGCGGGTCGTTCGGGTGGCCACGTCCCACAACCGCACGGTCCAGTCCCCGCTGCCGGTGGCGATCGTGCGGCCGTCGGGGCTGAACGCCACGGAGAACACCTCGTCGGTGTGTCCTTCCAGGATGGCGCGGGTGGCCCCGGTGGCCATGTTCCACAGCCTTACGGTCTTGTCGTAGCTGCCGCTTGCCAGGGTGCGGCCGTCGGGGCTGAAGGCCACCCCGATCACACGGGCGGTGTGGCCGTTCAGAATGCTGCGGACCTTGCCCGTACCGGTGTCCCATAGCCGCACGGTGCTGTCGTCGCTGCCGGTGGCGATCGTGCGGCCGTCGGGGCTGAACGCCACCCCGTTCACCAGGTCCGTGTGCCCTTGCAGGGTAGTGCGGACTTTGCGAGAAGCTACATCCCATAGCCGCACGGTGCTGTCGGCGCTGCCGGTGGCCAGGGTGCGTCCGTCGGGGCTGAACGCCACCGCGTACACGGAGTCCGTGTGCCCGGCCAGAGTGGAGCGGAACGTGCCGGTGGCCACGTCCCACAGCCGCACGGTCTGGTCGCGGCCACCGGTGGCCAGGGTGCGTCCGTCGGGGCTGAACGCCACCGCGTATACGGCGTCCGTGTGCCCGGCCAGAGTGGAGCGGATCGTGTCTGCCACGTCCCACAGCCGCACGATGCCGTCGGCGCCGCCGGTGGCGAGTGTGTGGCCGTCGGGGCTGAACGCCACGGAGAACACCTCATCGGTGTGCCCTTCCAGGACGGTGCGGGTGGCACCGGTGACTACATCCCACAGCCGAACCGTGTTGTCGCTGCTGCCGGTGGCGAGGGTGCGGCCGTCAGGGCTGAACTTCACCCCATTCACAAACTCGGTGTGCCCGAGCAGGGTGGTTCGGATCGTGCCGGTGGCCACGTCCCAGATTCGGGCCGTGTCGTCGTCACTCCCGACGGCCAGGGTGCGGCCATCAGGGCTGAACGCCACGGAGGCCACCGTGTCGCCGTGCCCCTCCAAGGTGCGGCTCCTGCCGGTGGCCACGTCCCACAGCCGCACGGTCCAGTCGTAGCTGCCGCTTGCCACGGTGCGGCCGTCAGGGCTGAAGGCCACTGAGAACACCAGGGCTGTGTGCCCGGTCAGGGTGGTGCGGCTTTTGCCCGTGGCGAGGTCCCAGAGTCGCACGGTGTTGTCGTGGCTGCCGGTGGCGAGGGTGCGTCCGTCGGGGCTGAACGCCACCGCGTTCACACGGTCTGTGTGCCCGGTCAGGGTGGTGCGGCTTTTGCCCGTGGCGAGGTCCCAGAGTCGCACCGTGTTGTCGCCGCTGCCGGTGGCGAGGGTGCGTCCGTCGGGGCTGAACGCCACCGAGAACACAACGTCTGTGTGCCCGGTCAGGGTGGCGCGGATCTTGCCGGTGGCCACGTCCCACACGAGTGCGGTGGTGTCGGCACTCCCGGTGGCGAAGGTGCGGCCGTCAGGGCTGAACGCCACCGCGACGACCTCTGCCGTATGGCCGGACAAGCGCCGGTGGCGCGGGAGGGCTGCGGCGGTCTGCAGGCCGGCCAAGGATTCCGGAGTGGGGCTGGTGCGGTATGCATGGACAGCCAGCAGGGAAGCGAGTTCGGAGTCCGTTCCGGTGAGCGTGCCGGACTGGGCGGCGAGCTGTCTCGACAACGCGCCTTGTCGTTGGGCCAGGGCTGCTCGCCCTTGGGACACAGCCGTCCGCCACTGCCAGAGGGTGCCTCCCGCGGCGACGAGCGCGATGGCGAGCAGTGCGGCCAGGATGGTGTTGAGGCGTCTGCTGCGTTGGGCGACGGCTTGCTGGCGCTGCTTGCTCGCGCTGATGAAGGCTGCGATCTCGGCGGGCAGATGGCGCTGCAGTGACCATTCGAGTGCTTCCGCGAGCGCTGCTCCTCCGAGCAAGTCTCCCGGGTCGTCGTCTGCCGCCCAGTGAGTGGCGCGTGGGCGGATGCGGTCGAGCCAGACCTGGAATCGACGGTCCTGGTTGGCCCAGTCGCGTAGAGTGCCCCAGTCGCGGATCAGAGCGTCGTGGATCAGTTCGGCCACCGGTAGTCCGGGAGTGGCATCGGGGCGCTTGGGGTTGCGGAGCGTTTGGGTCGTGATGATCCGGTGGTATGTGAGGACGGCGATGACCTCGTCAACGGCAGGGTCGCCGTCGGGAGCGCCGTCGGGGCTGGCTGCCAGGTCACGCAACTCGTCGAGGGGGACCTGGGCGCGGATGGCGGGAATACCGCGGCTCGGATCCGCAGGGCGTACGAGGGAGGTCAGGATGCGCCGAGCGACGGGTCGTTGGTCGGCCGGCAGCTGGTTCAGGGCGGTGTCGCACCAGGTGGTCAGGCTTCCGGTGACTCCTCCGGCGCGCTGGTAGGCCTCGTGGGTAAGGTATCCGTCGTGGCGACGGTGCCACAGCTGACTGAGCGCCAGTTCCAGCAGCGGTAGCACCGTGACGGGGGCTTGGCGTGTTGCGGAGCCCTTGGGGGTGGTGGCCAGGACATCGGAGATGATCTGCTCCGGCAGCCCGGCCTGGAAGTGGAGCCCCACGTCCTGGGCGGGCAGAGTGATGATGTCGTGCAAGTCCTGCCGGTCGAGATAGCCCGGCACATTGAGGAGTCCCGGCATGGCTGCTTCCAACAGCCGGGGTGCAAGGGCGGCCAGCTGCGGGTAGAAATCGTCCCGCATGATCAGGACCACGTAGAGCTCGGCGTTCGAGTTGACCGCCGTGGCGATCTGGTCCGCGAGGGCCAGGCCAGTGGGAGACTGAGTGAGAAGCTCCTCGAACTGGTCGATGACCAGTACGACGCGCTGATGGCCGGGCTTGGCCGCGAGCCTGCGGGTGACGGCTGCGGCGATCCCGTCCGTGGCGGCACCGGCCAGGCCGGCGCGCTCGAGTTCGGCCGGCAGGTCCTGCCTGGGCCGGGCGAGGACGGGGAGCCACCGGTCACTGTCCGGGAGTTCGCCGGCCGCGAGTGCGTGCAGGACGCCTGCCTGGATCAGGGACGACTTGCCTGAGCCGGAAGGTCCGAGGATCAGGGTCAGCTGCTGCTGGGTGAGGTTGGCCAGCACCTGCTCCACCGCGTTCTTGCGGCCTTCGAACCATCGGGCGTGCTCCGTAGTGAATGTCTCCAGTCCCCGGTAGGGGCACAGGTCCTGTGCGGCCAGGTCCGGCCAGATCTCCCGCAGCACGCCGGTGGGAGTGACGTAGGCGACGCCCTGCCCCCGTTCGTGCTCGTCGGGAGCCGTGATCTCGGTCAGCATGCCGATGACCAGTCCGGTCACCTCGTCGAGGACCGGACCACCGCTGAACCCGGTCGTGAGGTCATTGGCGGCGGTCAGCTGCAGGCGTGCGCCCCTGTTCTCGGTGGCCGGCAGCAGATCGCCGGCGACACCGAAACCGAAGTGCCCGTCCGGTGGGGCCTGCGCGGGAAACCCGAACGAACGCACCTGATGACCGCGGCAGCCTGCGGCGGATCCGAGCGGAAGCGGGGTTACGCCCGCCGGGGCATCCTGCAGATGGACGAGAGCCACGTCCTCGCCCTCAGGTGCGCGCCACGGGCCGTCCAGGACCTGTCCGTCGACGCGAGGTGCACCGGCCGCGTGGGGGAACAACAGACAGACACTTCCGCCGGGCCCGGATTCGGCTCCACGTACGACATGTGCGCAGGTGACCAGCAGTCTCTCAGCCACCATGAAACCAGCCCCCACGACCTCCCCTTCCGGACCCAGTACCTGGGCCACGGCTGAGGGCAGCCCCGACGTCCCATCGTCGTACATGGGATCAGTCCGTTCTCTCCTGGGAAGGAGGTTGGTCGAAGGCGTTGCGCTTCCACTTGACCGTCACCTTCAGGTGGCAGTGGGCGCCGGTCCTGGTGATCACGGCCCCTGCCTCGACCGCGAGGTCGACGCCGAACTCGACCGTGACCTCGTCCGGAGCGGCTTTGCGCACCTGTTCGAGCGTGGCGTGCGCAGCCGCGGTGACCGGCTTCAGAGCCTCTTGAAGGCTTCCCGGCATGTCGCGGATGGCATCGCTGAGTCGTCCGGCCTTCACAGGCCCGTCCGGCCCGGCCGGAGCCTCGATCAGAACGTAGCCCCCGCCGTCCAACGGAATTCGAGCCAGATCTGCCACGATTCCTCCTCGGCCCGTCTGGCCGTGCCTGGTAGTCGGCGATGAGAAGGGCACCGTAGGTCCTTGGTGCCGCCTCTGCCCCTCTCCGCCGCCACGGGCGACCTCTGACGGCTGATGGGGGGTTCAGGTCCCCGCGCGCCGGTGACGGTGCCACGCCACCCGCCCAGGAGGGCGCGTAGCCGGATGGGGATCGAGAACCGGGATGGCGACGGATTGATCATCAGTGTTGGGGACGGGCCCACGCGGGGGTCTCAGCCAGCGTGCTCAACCCCGGCAGGTGCCGCATCCCGGACTAGGCCGTATGGATCCGGTCTGCGCTGTGCGCCTAAGGGGGGAGAGCGGCTCGGGCTGGTTCCGCTGCCTTCGCCCTAACCCTGGACTGCCGCCGGGGCGATGGCTCCGGATGCTCCGCTGTGCGCCCGCGCGGCGTGCCTGACAACGCCCTCCTGGGCGAGTCGATGGCGCGGCGGACCGGCCGCAGTTGGCCCGCCGGCTGGTGCGCCGCGCCACGTAGATGTCCGCGCCACGATCGCCGCGTCCCAGGTGTGGACGTCGGACAGACCGTGGCCGACGCGCACCGGCAACCGCACGTGCATGGCTGGGTGTCGACCGAGACGTCACCGCCGTCACCACCGCCCAGCCCGCGCCGAAGCCGGCCCCGCACCTCGCCCTACGACCGGATCCGGGCCATGGTGACAGACGCTCTCGACGAGCGAGGCGTGTGCCCACTGTTGCTGGAGGCCCGACGGACCGCGGACCCTGGATGCTCACTGAACTTCCAGGGCCCTTGTCCTTCCGGGCTGCAGCCCGGCTCTCTGCCCTGCCTGCGGAGCCGCCGAGCCTTCTGCGCAAACGACAGCGCTGGCCTCGGCCATTCAGCGGCCGACTCGCTCCGCAATGCCGGAACGCGCTGGTTCTGACGTGATGCTGCGCTGGCGAGAAGGAATCCCGGATGGTGCCGGAATTTCGATGTGATCCTGAGGCGGGCTCGTTCGTTGTGCCCAACACCTCTGGAATGATGACCGTGTGATAATAGCGGGCGACCGCTCCGAACTACAGCCGTCCCCCAGTCATCCATATGCGTGACATCGCATCGGCCAGGGCGGGGTATCGGGCGGCCTCGCAGAGCATTTCCGACAGCACGAGCATTCCGTGGGCAGTGCTCCGCGGATTGCGGTTCGCGTGCAGCCGGACGACCGCGTCGGTCAGGGGCCGGCGCCCCAGCAGGATCCCCGCGCGCCGGACGGCGGCGGCCGTCTCCAGGTCGGCACGGCCTCCGCCGAACGGGAGAGTTTCCGTTCGGGGGATGCCCGGCGGGGCGACCGAGTCCCGCACGTGACGTACGTACGCCTCCGGTGGGGCCTGGCCGTTCTCGAAGATGTTCCGGAATCCGGCGAGACGCAGGCTCGTATTACGCGGGCGGAGCTCGATGTACAGCTCGATGAACAGACCCCGCAGTTGGATATGAAGGGGAAGGTAGGGCAGCATTTCGCCCTCCTTTCGCCCGGCTCCGCCGAAGAATCCCTGCGCATCCGCCACCTTCGACCGAATGGTCGATGTCAGGGATCGGTACTCGTCGGCCGAGGCGAGAGCCGGGGAAAACAGTATCGGTATCAGCATCGCGGCCGCCCTGTCAGGGGAGATGTCCAGAAATCGGAGTTCCCGTTGGTAATCTGACCGCAATCTCATGGATCCTGCTGCACTCGCGCATGCACATCACCACCTTCGCCATCATTCCGACCGCTGACGGGTTCGGTTCGATGCGTTCCTTTGTAGTCGTCCGGGTGGCGGCCAGGAGAATTGTTGGCCTCTGATGCTAAGAAAACACCGCCCGATCGCGGAAGGGACTTCCGCTGTTCGGCAGCGGCTGGCGGCGGGCGTTCGCCGGGGAGTGGCACGCTCCCGACCCGGGGGATGCGACGTGTCAAGGGGGGTGGCCGCCTTCTCGTCCGGGGGCCCGGCGCAATGATCTTGCGTCGGCATCCTGGCAGAGTCGTCGGCAAGTGACCGATCGGCCCCACGCGGGCCGGACCACGACCAGGGGGAAGCCTCGTGCACCGCAAGCGCATCGCCACCACCGTTCTCCTCGCCGCAACGACCATCGGGGCGTTCGTCCCCGCGGCGGCGGCCAGGCCACTCGACCCGGTACAGCGGCAGTTGGATCTGCTCGTCAACAGCGACGGGGTCCCGGGTGCCCTGGCGTACGACGGCAGGACGACGCGTACCGCCGGTGTCGCGGACGAGGAGTCGGGCCGTCCCATGGTCGATGCGCGCGGGCGCATCCGACTGGCCAGCAACACCAAGGCGTTCACCGCGGCAGCCGTGATGCGCCTGGTGGCGGACGGGCGGATACGGCTCGACGACCGCGCCGGCCGCTACGTACCGCAACTCGCCGAACGTGCCATCACCATCCGGCAGTTGCTCAAGCAGACCAGCGGATTGCCGGAGTACGCCACGCTGGCCGACTGGAGTCGGCCCGGCACCCCCGAGGACTACCTGGCCCTCGCGCTCAAGGAGAAGCCCGCCTTCGAGCCCGGCACGGACTGGGGCTACTCCAACACCAACTACCTGGCGCTCGGCATGGTGATCGACCAGGCGTCGGGTGTCGGCTTCCGGACGTACATCGAGCGCACGATTCTGCGCCCGCTGCGCCTGGACGACACCTACTGGCCCGCGCCGGGCGAGCTGTCCCTGCGCGGACCGCACGCCCGCAACTACGGCATCCACCCGGCTGCCCCGGAAGCCGGCCGGGTGGACGTCACCGAGCTTCCCGGATACGAATTCGGCGCATCCGGCGGCCTTGTCTCCACGCCCAAGGACCTCAACGCCTTCTGGGACGGGCTGTTGGGCGGCCGCCTCCTGCCCGACTGGGCGGTGCGCCAGATGACCCAGGACACCACCGCTGTCGGCGGGCGCGACGTCTACCCGGCTGGCAGCCGCTACGGCTACGGCATCGCCTCGACCCCGCTCAGCTGCGGCGGCGTCTACTGGGGCCACGGCGGCGATCTGCCCGGCAACTCGGTGGGCGGCGGCCGGGCCACGGGAGGCCGCGGCACCGTGACCGTCTACACGACGACCTGGGCGGCCGAGGGCGAAAGCCTCCGTCACCTCCAAGGCGCAGTGGACGCGGCCCTCTGCACCAAGCGCCGCTAGGCCGTCTCTTCCGGATCTTGTCGGGCCCGGGTCGCCCGGCACGGCGCCGCGCCGCGTCGTCGGGGCGCCCGAGTACGTCCAGTACTCGGGCGCCCCTCCGCCTTGCGTTGTACCGCACCGGACGCCCCGGGCTGATCCGACAAGATCCGAAAGAGACGGCCTAGGTGTGTTGTCCCGGGACGTTGGTGACACGCGTGTCGGGTTCTTGAAATGGGTGAGGGCCTCCGGGTTCGGTGTGGATTGCGACATCTGCACCGATCCGAGGAGGCCCTCGTGGTCCACCGTAATGCCCCGTTGACCGAGACCGGACGACTCCGTCTGGCCCGTTGTGTCGTGGACGACGGCTGGCCCGTGCGGCGGGCAGCCGAGCGTTTCCAGGTCAGCCACACCACCGCGGCCCGCTGGGCCGGCCGCTACCGCGCGCTGGGCGTCGCCGGAAAGAGTGACCGGACCAGCCGCCCGCACCACGAGCCGCTGCGGACCCGGGCCGAGATCGAGGAACACGTCCTGCGGCTGCGCCGCGAGCACCGGATCGGGCCGTTGAGGCCGACTGCCCGCTGCGGGATCGCACCTTCGACCGCGCACCGCATCCTGATTCGCCACGGCCAGCCGCCACTGGCCGCCCTGGACCGCGCCACCGGCGAACCGGTCCGCCGCTACGAACGGCAGCGGCCCGGCGAACTGGTACACATCGACGTCAAGAAACTCGGCCGGATCCCCGACGGCGGCGGCCACCATCCCTCGGCCGGGCCCAGGGCCGCCGCAACAAGACCGGCGCGGACTGGGCCTACCTCCACACCGCACTGGACGACCACACCCCCTCGCCTACACCGAAGACCTGCCCGACGAGACCGCCCCCACCTGCGCCGCGTTCCTCACCCGGGCCACCGCCTGGTTCGCGTCCCTCGGGATCACCGTCGAACGCGTCCTGACCGACAACGCCTGGGCCTACAGCAGAAACACCTGGCGCCAGACCTGCCATGACCTGGGCATCCAACCCCGCTGGACCCGCCCCTGGCGCCCCCGGACCAACGGCAAGGTCGAACGCTTCCACCGCACCCTGCTCGAGGAATGGGCCTACCAGCAGCCCTACACCTCAGACCGGCAACGCCAGGAAGCATTCACCGACTGGATCGACTGGTACAACCACCACCGACCCCACACCGGCATCCAAGGCCAAACCCCAGCCAGCCGCGTCACCAACCTCCCCGGACAACACACCTAGGGACTGTCTCTCAGATCCGCCCGTGAGATCGTCGTGCTCGTGATCGAGTCTTGGGTGATCAATGACGACAGCCCTATCCCTGTGTCGTCCGAGGTGGTGCCGGAGGCTCTTCGGTCGAGGATCGACAGAGGTGAGCTTGAGACGTGGCTGACCAGTTCGTCCGGACGGTCGCTGGCCTTCGTGACGAACACCGAGCGCGCGATGGTGATGCTGCTCGAAGACGAGGGCGATCCCGGCGAGCATGCCGTGGAGCCCAGGGCTCAGGGGTCGAGCGGCGGGTTCGTCCTCTCCAACGGGCAGGACGACGAGTATCCGGATCAGGACACCGTCCCCATCCGTGAGGCGTTCAGGCTCGTGAAGCAGATCGTTGCCACAGGGTCCTGGCCGACGGACGCGCGCTGGGTGGCCGATCGCTGAGTGGGCTATCGCCGGGCCCAGATGAGGATGGCGGCGAGGTGGAGTGCGGCCTGGTGGGCGATGGCGAGCTTGTCCGTCCGCATGGCCAGGCCGCGCCACTGCTTGAGCCGGTTGATGCACCGTTCGACCGCGTTGCGCTGCTTGTACGCCTCCGCGTCGAAAGTGGGCGGTCGGCCGCCCGCACGGCCTCGCCGCAGGCGGTGGCCGACCTGGTCGGACGGCTGGGGGGATGACCGCGCGGATTCCGCGTCGGCGGAGGTGGTTCCGGATCGCGCGGGATGAGTACGCGCGGTCCGCCAGGACGGCATCGGGTCGGGTCCTCGGTCTTCCCGGTCCGCTCCGCGGAACACGGATTGCGGCCATGACGGTCTCGAAGGCCGGGGCGTCGCCCGCCTGGCCTGCGGTGACGCGGACGGCTAAGGGCCGTGCACGGCTGTCGCTGGCGAGGTGGACCTTCATGCTCAGGCCGCCTCGGGAGCGTCCGAGTGCGTGGTCGTCGGGTTCGGCCCGGCCTGGAGCCCCTTTTTCCTGGCGCCGGCGGCGTGCTGGTGAGCTCGGCAGACAGTGGAGTCCACCGACACGGTCCAGCCGATGTCGTCAGCACCCTCGACCGCTGCCAGGACCGCGGCAAGGATGCGTTCCCAGGTGCCGTCCACGGCCCACCTGATCAGGCGTTTGAGAGCAGTCCGGAACGAGCCGAGCTCGTCCGGCAGATCGCGCCAGCGTGAGCATGTGCGGTACTTCCACGCGATGGCCTCCAGGGTTCGGCGGTGATCGGCCCACCGCCGACCGCGGACCGCATCGGCCGGCACCAGCGGCTCGATCCGGCCCCACATCACATCAGTGATCACTAACCGGACGGACACATCCGATCAACTGACCAACCGATCAACGAGACACGCTCTAGGCGCGGGCGCTCTCCTTCTCGATTCCCGAGGGCCGCCTCCGGGCCGGCCACTGGACTCACGCCCGCGGACTGGCGGACGCCTGAACCCTGGTACCGGTGGAGATGGTGTAGCGATGACTGGCGATCCAGTGAGCACTGGCGCGGTCGCCTATCTGCAACGCAACCGCTTGGTCCCTCAACTGCACGGCGGCCCGATGTGCCGTGCGGATCCGGGGAGTCGGCCGGTCGACGCCGCTGCTTCTTCAGGTCCCGCCGACGGAGAACGCACTGGCCCGCTTGTCACGCCGGCACCGATTCGCTGGCTGGCACGACCGACCTCGGGTGCGCCGCCCAGCGCCTCGTGGAGCAGTTCACCGCAACAAGACGGTGCGGCTCGACCACCTCCGGGCACGGCACGGCCGCGGGGACGAGGCGATCGAGGATGGAGATTCTCCGGGCTCACTCCGAGAAGCAGTACCTGGCACGCGGCGTCGTACGTTGCCCAGCTGCTGACCGGTGCCGAACACACGGTTCGAGGAGGCTGTCGCGGTCCTTCGACCCCACACCCCTGCCCATAGCCACGACCTGGCCGGGTACCTCATTCGTCTCGGCCGCATCGAAGTCGGGTGTGTGGGTGGGGGTCAGTGGGTGGTCCAGCCGCCGTCGATGGAGAGGGTGGTGCCGTGGATGTAGGAGGCGCGGTTGCTGGAGAGCCAGGCGGCGGCTTCGGCGATTTCGTTGGGGTGGGCGTGGCGGGGGAGGGGGGTGTGGTTGAGGAGGGTGGTTTCGATGGTGGGGTTTTGTTGGAGCCAGTTGGTGATCATTTCGGTTTGGGTGGTGCCGGGGGCGATGGCGTTGATGCGGATGTTGTGGGTGGCGTATTCGTAGGCGGCGGCTTTGGTGAGGCCGATGACGGCGTGTTTGGAGGCGATGTAGGGGGCGGTGACGGGGGTTGCGACGAGGCCTGCGGTGCTGCTGTTGTTGATGATGGTGCCGTGGCCGTGGGTGAGCATGGCGGGTATTTCGTGGCGCATGCTGTTCCAGATTCCGCGGACGTTGGTGTCCATGATGGTGTCGTAGATGTTTTCGTGGAGGAGGTGGAGGGGGGCGGGGGTGGCGCCGATGCCGGCGTTGTTGAAGGCGGTGTCGAGGTGGCCGTAGGTGGTGATGGCTTGTTGGACGGCGTGGGCGATTTGTTCGGTGTGGGTGACGTCGGCGATGACGTATTGGGCGTGGTGGCCTTGGGTTTGTAGTTCGTCGGTGAGGTCGGCGAGTTGTTTTTCGCGGCGGGCGACGAGGGTGACGGCGGCGCCTTCGCGGCAGAAGATGCGGGCGGCGGCGGCTCCGATGCCGGAGCTTGCGCCGGTGATGAGTGCGGATCTGCCTTCGAGGAGCTTGGGTTGGGTTCCGGCGGTCATCGCGTGACGGTAACACGGTGGATTGGGGGGTTGTGGTGTTCGGTGGGGGTGGGTTGGTGTTGGTGACGGGGGGTGCGGGGTTTGTGGGTTCTGTGGTGGTGGAGAGGTTGGTGGGGTGGGGTGTTGGGGTGAGGGTGTTGGTGCATCGGGCGGGGGTGTCGCGGGTGGGGGTGGAGGTGGTGCGGGGGATTTGGTGCGGCCGGGTTCGTTGCGTGGGGTGTGTGAGGGGGTGTCGTCGGTGTTGCATTTGGCGTCGCGGATCGGGGGGTCGGTGGGGGAGTTGGAGGCGGTGAATGTGGAGGGGACGCGGGCGTTGTTGGGGAGGCGGCGCGGGCGGGGGTGGAGCGGGTGGTGCAGTTGGGGACGGCGGGGGTGTATGGGGATGGGGTGCATCGGGGGTGGTGGAGGGGGAGTTGGTGGAGTGTCCGGGGTCGGTGACGAGTGTGACGCGGTTGGCGGGGGAGCGGTTGGTGTTGGCGGCGGGTGGGACGGTGGTGCGGCCGCATTTGGTTTTCGGGCGGGGGGATCGGTGGGTGGTGCCGGGGTTGGTGGAGTTGTTGGGGCGTGTGCCGGTGTGGGTGGAGGGTGGGCGGGCGCGTTTGTCGTTGGTTTCGGTGGATGTGTTGGCGGGGGTGTTGGCGGAGTTGGCGGTGGGGGTGGGCGGGTGGGGGTGGGGTGTTGCATGCGGGGCATCCGGAGCCGGTGAGTGTGCGGGTGTTGGTGGAGACGGTTGCGGGTGCGTTGGGGTTGGGGTTGCCGGTGGGGGAGGTTGATCTGGCGGGGCGTTGGAGTGGGTGGGGGGTGCGCAGGGTGGGGTGTTGGCGCGGCGGGTGCGGTTGGTGGGCGTTGATCGCTGGTATGACAGTGGGCGGTTGTGGTCGCAGGTGAGGGTTTCGCCGGGGCCTGGGTTCGTGGAGGCGTTCGCGGAGTGTGCTCCGTGGTACCGGTCGGTGCTGTCGGGCGGGAACCCTGCCTGACGGCCCCGATGCTCTCCCCCTCCTGGGCCGGCCCATGCGCCCTGGGCGCCGCCACGGGTTTGGCAGGGCGTGAACATCGTGTGTCACGCAGTGTGTTGTCCGCCGGAGAGCCGGGCTGGGTCTTCCTTGTGTCCGGTGTCTTGGGCCCCGGGTGGTGGGGTGGTGGCTTGGTGTGGGCGCGGGCTGGTGGCGTACCGGTGAAGGGGTTCGACTCGGTACAGGTGAATGTGCTCGGTCGATGGTGCGCCGACCGTGGGTCACGTTCGTCCCGGCTCTGCCTCGGGAGGTTGTCGTTCTTGGCGGTCCGCCTTGGCCGGTTGACGTTGTCGGGTGGCCGGGTGTTTCTTATGTCACCTTGATGACGGTCTTGCCGGTGGTGTGGCCGTTCTCGACGGCGGCGAGGGCGGCCGGGGCTTCGGAGAGCGGATGGACTGCGGTGATTGCGGGTGTGAGGAGTCCGTCGAGGGCGAGTCGGGCTGATCGCTCCAGGTTCTTGCGGTCGAGGCGGCGCTCGACGAAGCGCCCGCCGAGATCGGGCACGGATGTGTCGCTGACGGCAATGATGTTGCGGGGGTCGCGGGCCAGGGGAGCGATGGTTCGCAGTGAGGTGCCTGCGACCAGGTCGACGATCGCGTCGAAGCCGTCCGGAACGAGCTTGCGTGCCGCGGCGGCGACGTCCTGGGTGGTGTAGTCGATGAAGAGCGCCCCCAGGCTCTCGGCGTGTTCGCGTTTGGCGGTGCTCCCGGTGCCGATCACGTGCAGCCGGCGTCCGATGGCCAGCCGGGTGACGGCGAGGCCGACTCCGCCTCCGACTCCGTTGACCAGGACCGTGGCGCCGGCGGGGAGTCCGAGTTGGTCGAGGACGTCCACCGCGGTCGTCCCGGCCACCGGCAGTGTTGCCGCCACGGTTGCGGACAGGCCCGCCGGGATGCGCGCGGTGTTCGCCGCGGACAGCACCGTGGTCTGGGCGTAGGTGCCGCCACCGGTCAGCGCGAAGCCGAAGACTGCGTCGCCCACCTCGAGCCCGGTGACGTCCTGGCCCCGGGCGAGAACGGTTCCGGCTGCCTCCATGCCCAGCACGCGGGGAAAGGGACGCCCGCCGTCGAGCCCGTCGACCGGGCCCGAGCGCAGCAGGTGGTCGAGGGGATTGACGCCGGCGACGTCGACCCGGATCAGTACCTCACCGCGACCGGGTACGGGATCGGGGCGATCGAAGAACGCCTGCACCTCGGGCCCGCCGTGCCTGTCGAAACCCCATGCCTGTCCCATCTTCCGCCGCCTCTCGTACGACCGGCCCGCTGAATGCGGGCGCTGTCGCCACCCTCACCCCTGCCACTGATGTCAGGGGCAACACGATGAGATGCAGGTCACAGCATCAGGTCGGCTGCGCCGCCGGTTGTCGGGGCCGTGGACAGCTGCGCCCGGTGCCGGCTGTTGGCCCTGATCAGTGCGTCGAGTGCATCCCGGGTCTCGATCAGGTGCGCGATATCGGCGTCGATCCGGTCGCGCTCGCGCATCATCGCCGTGAACGTCTCCTCGGCGACGCCCGGGTCACCGGGGATGTCCACACACGGCAGCACGGTCGCGATCACCCGGCTGGACAGCCCCGCGTCGAACAACTGCCTGATGAGCGCCACGCGCTGGACCGCAGCATCGGCGTAGTGACGCTGCCCCGCGTCGGAGCGTGAGCTGGTCAGCAGCCCCTGGTCCTCGTAGTACCGCAGTGAGCGCGGGCTCACGCCCGTGCGCCGGGCAAGCTCGCCTATCCGCATCCCGCAGAGCCTACGCCCGCGACCTGCGGGTGCGGAGCGCCGATGCGTCATGGTCGCCTGCGGACACCCCCTACCGCGGCAGGGTTGCCGTGCCCGCCGCCCCACGGCTGAGCACGTTCGCCCGTACACGGCTGAGCCCTTGTCGCCGTATGCCGGCACGGGCTGCCGCCAGGGGGCTCGGTGCGGCGCCCGGGGACGGGGGCACGCCCGGCTTCGGCGCCCCGCGGCCCATGACGCCGCCACATCCCACTCGGTGGGCGTGAACTTCTGCTGCCGCCGGGGGTGTTGCCAGGCCGGGGGCAGCCGGGTCGGGTCGTCCTTGTGTCCGGTGTCTGCGTCCCCTGGTTCCGGGGCGGGGGGCCTGGTATGGATGCGGGCTGCCGTCAGGGGGTGGCCGGTCGGAGGTCCTGGGCCGGGTGACCCTGCTGTCCGGGGACCGGTGGCCCGGGTCCCGGGTCCTGGGTCGTGGCCGTGCGTGAACACCGGATGGGCGCGGGTGCTGTCGGGTCGGTCGCCCGGGTCGGGCGGCCCCTGGTTTCGTGCCTGAACTTTCGTGCCGGGTTGCGGCCCCGGCGTGGACATCGGCTGCCGCAGGGGCGTGTCTGTCCCGATGCCCGGGGCGGGATCCCGTCCCGTGCCCGCACGCCCCTGGTTTACCGGCAGGGCCTGGGCGTGCGCATCGTGCGCTTGGGCGGGTGTGGTGCGGTCGGTGTCCGGGCCGGGTCGCCCCTGCGTTCCGTTGCGTGCCGTTGCGTTTCGTTGCCTGCGCCCCTCCGGGCCCTCGTTACGGGCCCTGGCGTGAACGGGGCTGCCGTGCGGGGCTGTCGGGCTGCTCGCCCGGCACCGGACACCCCCGTTTCGGTGTGGTGCAGGTGCGCAGGGCGGCGGCTCCGGCATGAACATGGGCGGTGGTGGGGGAGGTTGTCGGGGCGGCCGTCCGCGGATGAGCCTCCTCCGCTTCGGGGACTGCGCCCCCACGTGCCGTGCCGTGCCGTGCCGGGGCGTTGGTGTGGACTGCGGTTGCTGCAGGGGGTCCGACCGATCCCGTCCGGGCGGCCGCACCGTGTTCGGCCGCTGCGTGCCGGGTTTCCCGGGCGGCGGCTGGGGTGCGGGGCCGCTCCGAGGTCCCGGCCGGACACTCTGGTGCGGCGTGCCTGCCCGCGCCGTGGTGCGGGGCGATGGTCCTGGCGTGAACCACGGGCTGCTGCGGGGGCCCGGCGTGGACAGCGGCTGATGCGAGGGGGCCGGCACGACGCCCCGGACCGGAGCCCCGGCTGCGCTGGGCGCGCTCTTGGCGCCGTCATGGCTCCGGCTGGCGTGAACGTCGTTGTCGGTAAAGGGTGCTGTCCCCGGGCAGCCGATGCGAGTCCATCCCGGTGCCCCCGGTGTTCGCGCCCCCTGGTTCAGGGACGGGGGCCCGGTGTGGACGCGGGCTGCTGCGGGGGAGGTGTCCGGTCGGTTGCCCGGGTCGGCTCCCCCCTTTGTTGGGCGTGCTGCGCCCCGTGGTGGGGGGCGTTCGGTGCCGCTGGGAGTGGTCCCCGCCGGTGTTCCGGCCGGGGGTTCCTGCGGCGCCGACTGGGCCGGTGGTGTGCGGGGGCATGGGGCGGGACCCCCGGTGTGAACGGTGTCGCGTGGTGGGGGGTGTTGTCCGGTCGGGGGTGGCGAGGCCGTTGCCGGGGGAGGTGTTTCCCCTTTTGTGCGGGCGGGTGTGCGCCTGCCTGTCCGCCCCCGGCCCCCGGTGTGAACGGTGTTGCGTGCTGGGGGTGTTGCCCGGTCGCGGTGGTGAAGCCGCCCTCCGGGGAAGGTGTGCCCGCTCTTGTGCGGGCGGGGTGTGTGCCTGTCGGCTCGCCCCGCCCCGGCTCCCGATGTCCGCGCTGCCCCCGCCGTTCCCGCGGCACCCCCGACCCCGACGCCCGCGGCCCGACCCCGACGTCGGACGCCGGACAGCGGTGGTCAGGTGGTGGTTGCGGTGACGGTGGAGCGGAAGATGGTGCGGTTTTCCTGGTGGCCGGTGATGGCGACGTGGCCGGGGGCGGTGAGGGTGGCGTCGATCCAGCAGGGGGCGTCGAGTTCGGCGTAGTGGTGGAATTCGGTGGCGATGGCGGCGGGCGTGAAGGTGGCGGGGGCGTGGAGGGCGCTGGCGGCCTGGCGGGCGGCTTCGACGAGGACCATGCCGGGGTGGTGGTCGTTGGCGTGTTCGAAGAGGATGGGGTGGTCGAGGTCGGGGTTGAGTTGCCAGCGGCCGGGGTGGTCGGTGGGGGCGAGGACGACGTCGAAGGGCAGGAGCCGGCCGGTGGTGTGGGCGGGGACGGGGGTGCGGCGGGGCAGGGGGCGGGTCAGGGCCAGGCGGCCGCGGTCGCCGCGCAGGCGGCGGTAGGTGGCGGGGGCGACGCAGGAGAAGCGGGCGGTGCCGCGGGCGGCGAGTTCGCCGTTGCGGTGGATGTCGACGCTGAGGTAGCCGGAGAACCGGTTGCCCTTCCAGCCGAAGTCGGTGCACAGGGCGTTCATGGTGAGGTCGCTGGGGCCGCGGCCGATGCGCAGGTGTTCGGGGCGGGTGGTGAAGTCCAGGCTCCACAGCAGGACGTTGTGGCCGAGGGGGACTCCGTAGACGGCGTGGCAGAGGTAGAGGCCGACCTGGCGGACGGTCTCGCCGGCCTGGACGGGGTCGTGGCCGGTGCCGTCGGCGCTGGTGAAGAAGGTGTGGGCGCGGGGCCACTGCCCGGTCAGGGTGAAGGTGTCCTGGCCGGTGCGTTCGCAGCCGGTCAGGAAGACCTCGGCCAGTGAGCTGCGGTGGACGTATTCCCGGGGCACGGTGGTGGTCAGCTGGCGGGCGTCGTTGCAGCGCATCCATGGCTGCTCCGTCCCGGGCAGGGGCAGGACGGGCGCGTGCTTTCCGATCGTCAGCATGGTCATGACTTCTCCCGCAGAGCCGTTCGACGGATGGGACGGGTTGCGCTCGCGAGACGCAAGATACGTACTCTCCGGTTTTGTTTGCAAGGAGCTCAGCCGGGCAGGATGCGGCCCGCACGTCGCCCCGGCGGCCCGCCGGGCGCCCTCCGGGAGGGCTGTCAGGACCTGGACCAGCGGATATCCGACAGGGTGCGGCCGCAGGGGACGCGCACACCACCGCCCCAAGTGGGAACCGTGGTTCCGGTCATATGCGCCGGTCGGACAGGGTGCGGGCGCCGTCCGTTCAACCAGGCCCCCGCCAGGGCGACTTCGGGGGACCGGATGCGGCGGGCCGGGTCCCGAAAACCATTGGCATGCGGGTCGGGTCGTGTCAGACTCGGGGCCGCCGCCGGTGAAACAGAAACCGGATGGGCGGTTTTGGAATACGGGGTGTGGACACGCCGCTGCACCCTGTCGCCGATCTGCCGCCGTCCATCCTGGAGAGTTGTGAGATGAACCGTCAGTGCCCTTTTGCGATCGACGCCCTGGGCGGGGACGTGCACGCCGAGGCCGCGCGCGTGCGTGAACAGGGGCCCGCGACACGGGTCCTGCTGCCGGGCGGGGTCAGTGCCTGGGCCGTGGGCCGCGCGGCCGACATGCGCCGGCTCCTGGTGGACCCGCGGGTCTCCAAGGACGCCTACCGCCACTGGCCGGCCTGGATCAGCGGCGAGGTGGGGGAGCAGTGGCCGCTGGCGATCTGGGTCTCGGTGCAGAACATGATCACCGCCTACGGCAGCGAGCACGCCCGGCTGCGCAGACCGGCGGCGGCCGCGTTCACCGCCCGACGGGCGGCCGGCCTGCGCCCCCGGATCGAGGAGGTGGTCGGTGAACTCCTGGAGGACCTGGCCGCCTCGGCGCCCGGTGGCGCGGTGGACCTGCGCACGCGGTTCGCCCACGAGCTGCCGACCCGGATCGTCTTCGAGCTGTTCGGGATACCGGAGCACTCCTGGGGCCCGCTGCACAAAATCATCAACGCGTTCTTCGACACCGGTATCACCGCCGAGGAGGCGCAGCGCAACGCGGCCGATCTGGACGTGGTGATGGCGGACCTGGTCGCCCACCGCCGCCGCCACCCCGGCGACGACATGACCAGCGCACTCATCGCCGCCCGCGACACCGCCACCGACCCCCGCACCGCCACCGACCCCCGCACCGCCACCGACGCCCGTACCGCCACCGACGCCCGTACCGCTACCGCTACCGCCGCCGATGCGGGTGCGGGTGCGGGTGCGGAGGGGGCGGGGTTGAGCGAGAAGGAGCTCGTCGACAGCCTGATCCTGCTCTTCACGGCCGGTTACGAGACCTCCGTCAACCTGATCTGCACGGCCCTGCACGAACTGCTGCGCAATCCGGCGCAGTTGGCGCTGGTGCGGGCGGGGTTGGCTTCGTGGGAGGACGTGGTGGAGGAGGCGCTGCGGATCGAGCCGCCGGCCTTCTACGGGCTGCTGCGTTTCGCGGTGGAGGACATCGACATGGGGGAGGGGGTGGTGATCGGGCAGGGTGATCCGATCCTGATCTCCTTCGGTTCGGCGGGGCGTGATCCCGAGGTGCACGGCGCGGACGCCGACCGCTTCGACGTGCTGCGGGCGACGCGGGGGCAGCATCTGTCGTTCGGGTTCGGCACGCATCACTGCCTGGGTGCGACGCTGGCGCGGCTGGAGTGCGCGGTGGCGGTGCGGCGGTTCTTCGAGACGTTCCCGGCGGCGGCTCTGGCGGGGGCGGGGGAGTTGGGGCGGGTGGAGTCGTTCATCTCCAACGGGCTGCGGGAGTTGCCCGTGGTGCTGGGTCCCAGGGCGCCCGTGGCCGATTGACCGCGTCGGGGCGACGCCTGGCCTGCTTGAAAAGAATCGGACCTTCTGGTTGGTTTTAATGGGGCGGTGGATCCGCGCGGTGGATCCGGCCGTATTGGACCATGGACAACGGAGGCACCGGTGGCACGGCAGGAGCGTGCGGTACGTACGCGTCGCGCGATCTTGGAAGCGGCGGCGGCGGTCTTCGACGAGCGCGGTTACGACGCGGCCACCATCGCGGACATCCTCGCGCGGGCGGGCGTCACCAAGGGCGCCCTGTATTTCCATTTCTCCTCCAAGCAGGAGCTGGCGCAGGGCGTCCTGGACGAGCAGTTCGCCGAGGGCGGGGTGCCCCACCGGGAGAGCAAGCTGCAGGAACTGGTGGACGTCGCGATGGTGCTGGCGTACCGGATGAAGCGCGAGCCCATGCTCAGCGCGGGTGCCCGGCTCTCTCTGGGGCCGGGCATGCGCGACATCTTCGGCGGGGGTTCGGTGCCGGGCTGGATCGAGTTCACGCGGACCCTGCTGGTGCGGGCGAAGGAGCAGGGTGAGCTGCTGCCGCACGTGGATCCCGCCGAGACGGCCTGGATCCTGTCCGCCTGCTGGACGGGCGCGCAGATCTACTCGCAGACCCTGAGCGACCGCAGCGACATCGAGCAGCGGGTGGCCGCCGTCTACCAGCACATCTGCCCGAGCATCGCGACGCCCGCGATGCTCGCCAGGCTCGACATCGCCGGCGACCGGGGGGAGCGGGTGAGCGCGGAGATGCGGCGCGGGCCCGGCCGGGGGGCGGCGCAGGAGAGCGAACCGGCCCTGTCCTGAGGCCCGCCCGCCCCCTGCCCGCCCGAGGGCGGCCCCCGGTGGGGCGGGTGGGGCCGGTGGGGCCGGCCGGCTCCAGCGGGACGCGAGCGGGGCTCCGGTGGCGGCGCGGACCGTGACCGGAACGATCTTTACACCCCCTTGGGCAAACCGCGTTGGCGGTTTGTGGAGACTCCATGGTCAAGCAGGAACGTGCGGCCCGTACGCGGGAGGCGCTGGTGCGTGCGGCCGCGGAGGTGTTCGCCGAGGAGGGGTTCACCGCCGCGTCGATCGCGGTGATCAGCCGCCGGGCCCGGGTCAGCGCCGGGGGACTGCACTTCCACTTCGCCGGCAAGACCGTCCTGGCCCGCGCCGTCCAGGACCGGGCCGCGCAGGCCCTGTCGCGCATCACGGCCGGCCCGGCCGTACCACCGACCGCCCCCGCCTCCGCCCCGACCACCCCCGGACCGGGTCCGACTACCGCCCGGACCACCACCGCCCGGACCACCACCGCCCGGACCACCACCGCCCGGACCACCACCGCCCGGACCACCCCCGCGCCGGGTCCGGCCTCCGCGCCGGGTCCGGCTCCCGCATCCGCGCCGACCGCCCCCGCCTCCGCCCCGGGCCCCGCCCCGGGCCCCGCCCAGGGCCCCGCCCCCGCCTCCGCCCCGGGTTCCGCCCCCGCCTCCGCCCCGGGCCCCGCCTCCGCCCCGTCCGCCCCCGCACCGGGCCCTGCCTCCGCAGCGACCACCCCGGCCCCCGTCCCGGGCCCGGACGGGAGCGCGGGCACCGGCGCAGACCCGGGCGGGAACGCAGGCGGGAGTGCGGGCGCCGGTTCGGGCGGGGGTTCGTTGCAGGTGCTGGTGGACTCCACGCACCGGCTGATGGCCCTCCTTGCGCACGACGCGGTGGTGCGGGCCGGGTTCGCGCTGTGCGCGGACCCCTCCTTCGACGGGACGGCGGACCTGCGCCGGCAGTGGCGGCTGTGGGTCGAGGCGGCCGTGGCGGCCGCGGCCCGGGAGGGCCTGCTCGCCGAGGGGCTCCTGCCCGAGGACGCGGCGCGCGGGGTGGTGGCCGCGACGGTGGGGCTGGAGGTCCTGGGCGCCTACGACCGGCAGTGGCTCGCACCGCACACCCTGACCCGGTTCTGGACGCTGATGCTGCCGCGGCTCGCCTCGCCCCCGGCCCTGGACGCCCTGCTGCCGCAGGGATCGCCCGGCAGTGCCGCCCCACCCCCCGACCCGGACACCGAATCAGACTGAACGGTCTCTTTCAGGTGGGGTCCGCCACCCTCCTGTGACCCTCGTCGAGGGGGTGATCGAGGCGTCCTGAAGCCGCCCCACCGCACCCGAACCCACCCGAAATTCCAGGCCAGCAAAGGTTTCTGACGTTCCGTCGGACATGATCGACCATCAAAACAGCACGACCGGTTTGATATTGACAAACCGCCGGTCCTGTTTTCTACTGGCTGTGCGACTCATCCAAGGACAGGGGAGTACGGCGTGGACATCGATGTACTGGGCGCGTTGGCGGTGCGGGAGAACGGAATCTCCATCACGCCGACCGCCCCCAAGCCCCGGCAGGTCCTGGCCCTCCTGGCCCTCCATGCCGATCAGGTGGTACCCGTATCGGCACTGATAGAGGAACTGTGGGCGGGCGAACCGCCGCGCAGTGCCCGCACCACACTGCAGACCTACGTCCTGCAGTTACGCGCCCTCATCGCCGGCGCCCTCGAACGCGGCACCGCCACCGCCACCGGCCCCGACGCCGGGGCCGACGACGACACCCCCACCGGTACGGGTGCGGGTGCGGGTGCGGGGCGGGTGGTGCGGACCGCCAAGGACATCCTGGTCACCCTGCCCGGCGGATACCTCCTCAGCAGCGGCGGCGGAACCCTCGACGTCCGCGAGTTCGACCGCCTCGCCGGCACCGGCTACCGCGCCATGGACGCCGGCGACTTCCCCGGCGCCGCCCGCCTGCTGCGCGAGGCCCTGGCCCTGTGGTCCGGACCCGCCTTCGCCGACGTACAGGGCGGAATCCAGCTCGACATGGAGACCAGACGCCTGGAAGAGACCCGGCTGTGCGCCCTGGACCAGCGGATCGAGGCCGACCTGCGACTGGGACGCCACCGCGAACTCCTGGCCGAACTGACCGTCCTGGTCACCCGCTACCGCACCCACGAGAACCTCCACGGACAGTTCATGCTCGCCCTGCACCGCTCCGGCCGCCGCGGCGAGGCACTGGACGTCTACCAGCGACTGCGCGCCACCCTCGTGCGCGAACTGGGACTGGAACCCTCCATCGCCCTGCGCCGCCTGCAGCGCTCGATCCTGATGGCCGGACCCGAGAGCCCGGCCGAGGCCCACGCGGAGCCCGGCGGCGAAAGGCTCGTACGGGTCTGACGCCCGACCACCCCCGCCCGCCGGGGGCGGCCGAAAAAGGGGCACGACCCGGCCCGGCCCCGGGACACACCACAGGTCCCCGCGGCCGGGAACACGAGGACCTCCACGGGGCGAGAGGAGACGACGCGGTGCAGGAGAGGTCGGAACGGACCCGCAGGCGCCTGGTCCACGCCGGGGCCGAAATGTTCCACCGCAACGGCTACGCCAACGCCACACTCGGCGAGATCGCGGCCGCCGCCGGGGTCACCAAGGGAGCCCTCTACTTCCACTTCGCCTCCAAGGACGAACTCGCCGAAGCCGTCCAGCAACGCGGCTGCGCCCTGCTCCACGACGCCGTGCGCACCCTGCGCCAGGACGGCGTCTCACCCCTGCAGGCCCTGATCGACATCACCCACTGGCTGGCCTGGACCCTCCACGAGGAACCCGCCATCCCCGCCAGCTTCCGCATCACCAAGGAATGCGGCCAACCCGCCCCGCGGGGATGCACCCCGACCCGGCCCGCCGTCGTCGACTTCCACCGGGCCTGGATCTCGGCCGTCTCCACACTGCTGCGCCTGGCCCGCGACGCGGGCGAGCTCCCCGCGGCCGGCCGCCGCTGGGAGAGCGCCCAGGCCCTGGTCGCAGCCGCCGCCTGCGGCATCGAAACCATGTCCGCCACCGGCATGTCCTACGCCGAACTCCAGGGCAAGGTCGCAGCCCTGTGGGCCCTGCTGCTGCCCAGCCTCGTGGCCGTCGGACGCGAACGCGAATACCAGACCGAGGCCGAGTTCACCGGCGCCCAGGCCGTCCGCATCGGATGGTGAGCACCACCGCGACCCGCCCACCGCACACGCCCCGCCCCGCAGGAACCGGGGCCGGCAGACCGTGAGGATCCAGCTCCTGGGCCCGCTCGGCGCCGAGATCAACGGGAACTCCGTCCTGCCCACCGCCCGCAAACCCCGCCAACTCCTCGCCCTCCTCGCCCTGCACCCCGGACGGCTGCTGCCCGCCGGCACCCTCATCGAGGAGATCTGGGGAACCGACCCGCCCCCCGGCGCACCGGCCACCCTGCAGACCTACATCCTCCAACTGCGCCGCCACCTGCACACCGCCCTCACCACCAACACAGGTACGGGTACGGGTACGGGTACGGGTGCCGGTACGGGAGGGGGCCGACCCCGCGGCGCCAAGGACGTCCTCACCGGCCGCCACGGCGGCTACCTGCTGCGGATCCCCGCCCCGTCCGTGGACGTCCACACCTACGAGAGCCTCCTCGCTCACGGCCACCGCAGCTACGAGCAGGGCGACGACCACAGCGCCGCCACCGCCCTGCGCACCGCACTCGCCCTGTGGCAGGGCCCCGCACTGGTCGACGTCACAACGGGACCGATCCTGCGGATCGAGGTACTGCGCCTGCAGGAAAGCCGCCTGGGCACCACGGAACGACGCATCGACATGGACCTGCGACTGGGACGCCACACCCAGCTCCTGGCCGAACTCACCGAACTCACCGCCCGCCACCCCCGCCACGAGCCCCTGCACGCACAGGCGATGGTCGCCCTCTACCGCTCCGGCCGCCAGGCCCGAGCCCTCGACGTCTACCGCAGACTGCGCACCCGCCTCATCGAGGACCTCGCCGTCGAACCCTCACCACCCCTGCAACGCCTGCACCAGGCCGTGCTGAACGTCGACCCCGCCCTCACCGTCCGGGCCGGACCCCGACGCGCCTCCACCTTCGACCTCTACGCCCGCTGACCCCCACACCCGCCCCGCGCCCCGGCCCCCTCGCGCGAACCACGACCGCACACCACAACGAACCCCGGCGCGGACACGGGCCGCGCCGCGTACCCCGGCTGCGCCGCGTACCCGCGTACCCGCGTACCCGCGTACCCGCGTACCCGTACGCCCGAATCACCGCGCCCGCCGGCCCGCGGCCGCCGCGCGGCACCGCACCCGTCCGCGCCCCCGCGCCCGGCGCCGTGCCCGAGGCCCTACCGGCCGACGGGGACGGCCCGTTGCGCCGCCCCGGCCCCGGCGTCGACCCCGGTCCCGGTCCGGGTGCCTGTGCGGGTTACCGCTTCGGCCAGCCGATGTCGTCGTCCGGCTGCTCCTGTCGCCGTGCCCCGGTGGTCCGCGCAGCGGCCGCCGGGGCCGCGGTGTGTGCGGCGGGCGTCGAGGACGCGCTGGATGCGCACACCGAAGGCCTCATCGTCGACTCCAAGGCGCTGGATACGGGAGGAACAGGGCGCCGGCCCGGTACCGGGCCGGATTCTGGAGAGTCTGCCTCGGCCGGGTCGAGGACCGCTCGAGGAACACAGGAAGCCCGCACGAGATGCGCACGAGAAGGGCCCGGAACCGGTGGCAAAGGTTTGCCCGGCTGTTGCCGCGGACCCTACGCTCGGTGCCGGTTCCCGACAGATTCCTTGCCCGCGACCCCAAGGACACGGCCCATGCTGCGACAGCCCGCTTTCGGACACCGCCTCAAGAAGCTCCGGCTGGCCCAGGGCCTGTCGCAGACGGCGCTGGCCGGCGAGGGCATGTCCACCGGCTACCTCTCCCGCCTGGAATCCGGCGCACGCCAGCCCACCGACCGGGCCGTGGGCTACCTCGCCGACCGACTCGGCCTGCACAGCAGCGACTTCGAGGAGCCCGCCACCGGCTCCCTGGCCCACGCCCTCACCCTGGCCTCCTCCACCGGCTCCCCGGACGCCGTCGTCGCCCTGCGCCGCGCCCTGGCCGCCGAGGCCCACGAGAGCCCCGTACTGCGCTGGCAGGCCCTGTGGCTCCTGGCCCGCGCCGCCCGCCTCCAGGGCGACCACACCACCGAACGCGACTGCCTCACCCACCTGGTGGCCCTCGGCGACGAGGTGGGAGTCAGCGAACTGCGCGTGCGCGGCCTGACCCGCCTGGCCCGCTGCCTGCGCTCCATCGGCGAGATCACCCCCGCCGTGGACGCCGCCGTCCAGGCCCACCGCATCGCCCTGCACGAGGACCTCGGCGTGGAGGACCGCGCCGCCGCCCTGCTGGCCCTGGTCTCCGTCCAGGCCGAGGCCGGCCGCACCGGCGAGGCCCGCGTCCACGCCGACGAACTGACCGCCCTGGTCCAGGGCCGCTCGGACGCACTGTTCGCCGAAGCCATGTGGACCGCCGCCGCCGTCCGCATGCGCCAGGGCGACTACCCCGGCGCCCAGGCCTGCCTGGACGACGCCCTCGAACGCTTCACCAGCCAGGAGGACCTGATCCTGTGGATCCGGCTGCGCCTGGCCGCCGGCCGGCTCCACCTGCAGAAGATGCCCGCCGACCCCGCCCGCGCACAACACCGCGCCGAGGAGGCCGAAGCCGCCCTCGCCCTGGTCGGCACCCCCGCCCTGCGCCAGGACCTGACCGCCCTGAAGGCCGACCTCGCCTTCGCCACCGGCCGCCACGACGACGCCCGCGCCCTGCTCGGCGAACTCGCCGCCGACCGGCCCAGGATGACCTACCGCGGCCAGGTCCGCCTGGAGATCCTGCGCCACCAGCTCCTGATCCTCGCCGGCGACCCGGCCGGCGTCCCGGGACTGCGCGCCCTGGCCCAACAGGCCCAGCAGGACGCCAACATCGACCTCGCCGCCGAGATCTGGCGCGTCCTGGCCGACGCCCTCACCCCACCCACCCCCACCCCCACCGCCCCGACCGCCGCGACCGCCGCGACCGCCCCGACCGCCGCGACCGCCGCGACCGCCCCGACCGCCGCGGCTGCCGCGGCTGCGGCCGTGGGGGGTTGAGGAAGCCTCGAGTCCCCTCGGGCAGGCTGGGCGCACCCGCACACACGATCAGGGGAGGTGGCCCGCCATGCCCTCGCAGCGCGTACGCACGAGCGAGCACACGGCACGCATCGCCGCCCCCGCCGGCGTGGTCTACGGACTGCTCGCCGACGCCGTGCGCTGGCCCCTCCTGCTGCCCGCGCCCGTCCACGTCGAGCGCATCGACTTCGACGGCGTCCGCGAACGCCTGCGCCTGTGGGACGTCGACGGCGAACGGGTCCGCTCCTTCCACCTGAACCGCATCCTGCACCCCCACGCGCGGACCGTCGTCTTCGAACAGGAGGACACCGCCCGCCCCGGCGCACCCACCACCGGCACCTGGACGATCGAGACCGACGGCGACACCCACTGCCGGGTGACCCTGCGCCAGGACCGCACCCCCGAGCGGCTGACCGCCACCACCACCGCGCGCAGCCACCGCGAACAGGACGGCGAAAGCGCCGACCGGATCGCCGACCTGAGAGCCGTCGCCGAGCGCTGGGAGCGCCTGGACCAACTCCTGCTGTCCTTCGAGGACAGCGTCCACCTCCAGGGCCCCGCCGAACTCGTCTACGACTTCCTCCACCGCATCCAGGACTGGCCCGAACGCCTCCCGCACATCGACGCCGTCGACGTCCGGGAGGACGCCCCCGGCGTGCAGATCACCGCCGTCGACACCAGCGCCGCCCCCGACGGACTCACCCGCACCACCCGCGGGGTCCGCCTGTGCTTCCCCGCCGCCGCCCGCATCGTCTTCAAGGAACTCCTCACCCCCGCACCGATCGCCGCCCACACCGGCGAATGGTCCCTGACCCCCGACGGGGACGGCGTACGGGTCGTCTGCGCCCAACAGGTCCTGCTCCACGACCCCCACACCCCCCACAACCGGCAGGACCGGCAGGACCGGTGGGATCCGGGAGCCGCGGGCGGCCTCGCCGAGACCCGCCGCCAGGTACGGACCCGGCTGGGACACGCGAGCACCCGGACGCTGCACCTGGCCGGCTGGCGGGCCCGGACCGCCGTGCGCCGCCTGCGATGAGCACGCCAAGGAGAGCGCCGATGGCACCGGCCCACCCCGCCGCACACGCCCCCGCCCCGCCGCTGTACCTCCAGGGCCCCGAGGGTGTGGAGGGCCCCTGGGACGAGGCGGGGGACCGGCTGGAGGACACCGGCCGCGCGGTCGTCTGCACCACCTGGGGACAGTGGCTGACCGCCGTCCTGCTCGACCCGGGCCTGCGCCCGCTGCTCGGGGACGACTGGCCGCGCTTTCGCCGGACCCCGGCCGCAGCCGGCCGCATCCGCTTCGCCGTCTCGCGCTACGTCATGAAGTACGCCGCCGCCACCGCCCTCGACGTGCCCGTGCACACCGTGGAACTGGGCGTCGGGCCGGACGGGCACCCCGTGCTGCGCGGGCCCGGCACGGGCGTGGAGATCGCCCTGGCCCACACCGGCGAGCTGATCGTGGTCGGCGTCAGCCGCACCGGACGCATACGCCTCCACGCCCAGCCCGCCGACCTCGACCCCCACCGCCTCCTGCCGCGCGGCCACCTGCCCGCGCAGGAGGCCGCCGCCCTCGACGCGCTCCCCGCCACCGAACGCCGCACGCACCTGCTGCGCCTGCTGACCCTGCCGACGGCCCCGACCACGGCGGCCCCGACCACGGCGGCCCCGACCACGGCGGCCCCGACCACGACGGCCCCGACCACGACGGCCCCGACCACGACGGTCCCGACCACGGCGGCGCAGGACGGGGCGACGCAGGACGGCGCGGCCCGGGACCGGGCCGCGCGGGACGGGGCGGTGTTCGCGCAGGAGGCGGCGGGGGAGTGGAGCTTCACCGCCCACCTCGTCCAGGACCGCTACCTGGTCGGCGAGGCGCACCGACCGCGCCCCCGCCCCTGACCGCCCCCGACCCCCGGCCCCCGACCCCCGGGCTCCCCGTCCGGCTCCGGTCCGGCGGTGGCGGGAGCGCTCTCAGGCGGCGAACAGGTCGAAGGTGGAGGTGTGCCGCGGTCCGGCGATCACATCGAGCTGCGGGTCGACGGCCAGCATGGCCTGGTGCAGGCGCTGCAGTTGCGGCGAGGGCTCCACGCCGAGGTCCTCGATCAGACGGGCCCGCAGCCTGCGGTACACGTCCAGGGCGGTCGCCTGCCGCCCCGACCGGTACAGCGCCACCATGACCTGCGAGTGGAGCCCCTCGTGCTGGGGGTGGCGGGCGGTCAGGTCGGTGAGCTCGGCGATCAGTTCGGAGTGCCGGCCCAGCCTCAGGTCGGCGTCGATCCGCCGCTCCACCGTCACCAGACGGCTCTCCTCCAGCCGCAGCACCTCGATGTCGAGGATCGGGCCGACCCGTACGTCGACCAGCGCGGGGCCCCGCCACAGCTGGAGCGCGGCCCGCAGGCGGTCGGCGGAGGTACGGTCGTCGCCCTGCTCGAAGGCGCTGTGGCCCTCGCGGGAGAGGCGTTCGTAGTCGTGCACGTCGACGCTCTCCTCGGGCACCTGGAGCAGGTAGCCGCCGTGCCGGGTGGCCAGGACGTCCTTGGCGCCGCCCGGGGCGTCGGGGCCCATCGCGGTGCCCAGGCGCCGGCGTAATTGCAGGATGTACGTCTGCAGGGTGGTCAGCGCGCTCTGCGGCGGCTGGGTCCCCCAGATCTCCTCCATGAGGGTGGGCACGGGTATCACGCGCCCGGGATACAGCGAGAGCAGCGACAGGACCTGTCTCGGCTTTCCCGCGGACGGAACGATGGATCCCCCGTTGACCTCGGCACTCAACGGACCCAGAACCTGAATCCTCACGGTCTCCCCTCCGTAACTCGTCGAGTTCCCCGGCGATTTTCTGCCACCGGTGGCGGAGGTACTGCCCCCGTGTCGCGCACGCTAGCCGCGGTGGATGTTTTCCATCCCTTTCCTCCAGCGGCTTTCGAGCCGTCTTCGGTTACGGCCAGTCGATCGCGGAGCGGGCCGGGCCGGCGGCCGCACCCGGCGCCACGGGCCAGTCGATCGGGCCGGCCTGGGCCGGGACCACGGGCCAGTCGATCGGGTCGGCCTGGGCGGCCGCGCCCGCGCCGAGCACGGCGGCGCAGACCAGAGCGGCGGTGGCGGCGACGCGGGCGATGTTCCTCATGATGACTCCTCCATGGCAATTGTTTGATTCTTCTTGGCAACTCTTCTGCCAAGAAGCTTGGCAATGCCCGCTCGGGACTCGCTCGGACATCACTCGAGACACGGTGGAGAGCCCCACAAAAAACATGATGACCTGCACGGAAAACCACGATCAACAGCCCGGCAGGACATCGCCGTTCATGGCCCGCCGGGAACGCGGGGAGAAACTCGAGCCTCGCCGGAGCGCCCGCATTCCTGCATTGCCAAAACTGCCAACCGATGGGCAATGTATTGCCAAGCCTATTGGCAATGCCTGTTGAGCGAGGGCCGTGGACAACCGGCGGCCCCACGGCGGGGGGAGGCCCCTGAAATGAACACGCCGACGCAATCCGGGGAACGAACGGCCCACCTGAACACCGCCGGCACCGCCCGGATGCCCGACGCCGTGCACGCCGTACTCGCCCGGGCCACGGCCCTGGAGGACCGCTACGGGCCGGCCGCACTGCGCGGCAGCCCCCCCGGCGCACCGCACCGCCGCGTCCACGCACGCCTCGCCGACCTGCTCGGCGTCCCCGCCGGCCGCACCGTCCTGACCACCGGCGCGGCACAGGCCTTCGAGGCGTTCACGCGCACCACCGTCCTTCGCCCGAGCGACCGGATCTGGACCACACCCCACGAGGGCGTCGCCCACCTGCACGCCCTGCACGCCCTGCGCGAGCGCACCCGCTGCCGGCTGGAGGTGGTCCCGCTGCGCCCGGACGGGGACCTCGACCTGGACTGGATGCGCACCCACCTCGACGAGGACGTCGCCCTGGTCTCCGTCGTCCACCTCTCCGCGGCCTGCGGAACCGTCAACCCCGTCGAGGAGATCGGCCGGCTGCTGGCCCCCCACCGCGCCCAGTACACGCTCGACGCCTCCCACTCGGTGGGCCTGCTGCCCGTCGACGCCCGGCGCATCGGCTGCCGGCTGCTCACCGCGGACGGCTGGCGGTTCCTGCGCGGCCCGCAGGACATCGGATTCGCCTACCTCGCCCCCCACCCCCACGACGACCCGCCGGGCGCCCCGGCCGCGGCGGGGCCCCCGCCCGCCCCCGCCCCCGTCCCGACCGCGGCCGCGGTCGTCGCGCTGGGCACCGCCCTCGCCCACCACGCCCGCGCCGCCCGCTCCCCGCAACCCGACCTCCTGCCCCTGCTGCGCGCCGCCGTGCACCACACCCCGGGGATGGAACTGCTCGCCGCGGGAGGCCGGCAGGCCGGCGTCCTGGCCTTCCGGCACGCCGAGATCCCCGCCGCGGCCATCCGCCGCGGCCTGGCCCGGCGCGGCGTCGTCCTGGCCAAGACCGTCGCGCACGAGCACCCCCTGCACCCGGCCGGCCGGGTCGCCGCTCCCGCACTGCGCGCCAGCGTCCACCACGACAACACCCCGCACGACATCGACCGGTTGCGCCGGGCGCTCGCCGAGGTCCTGCTGGAGGAACGACACGCCGCCGCCGTCCCCGCCCGCGCCGCCGCCGGACCCACCGCCGTACCGGCCGCCGTCCCCGCCCGCGCCGCCGCCGGACCCACCGCCGCACCGGCGCCCGGACCTGCCGGCCGCGCCGCCGCCGTACCCACCGCCGCACCGGCGCCCGGACCTGCCGGCCGCGCCGCCGCGGGACCTGCCGCCGTAGCGGCGCCCGTACCGGCCGGTCCGGGCCCGCAGCCGTTCCCGTACCGCACCGCCCGCCCGGCCCGCCGCCGCGGCCACCTCACCCTGCACCGGACGAACTGAGCCACCGACCCGCCACCGCCCCACCAGGAGGAGCCACATGACCATCACCGACGCGCCACCCGCACCCGCCCCCGACCGCACGGCCGAACTCGCCGCCCTCAAGGCCCAGGCGGTGGCCGGCCCCGACGAACGGGCCACCGAACGCCAGCACGCCAAGGGCAAACTCACCGCCCGCGAGCGGATCGGCCTGCTCCTGGACGAAGGGTCCTTCCACGAGATCGAGGCCCTGCGCCGCCACCGCGCCACCGGCTTCGGCCTGGAGAACAAGAAGCCCTACACCGACGGCGTGGTCACCGGCTGGGGCACCGTGGACGGGCGGACCGTCTTCGTCTTCGCCCACGACTTCCGCATCTTCGGCGGCGCACTGGGCGAGGCCCACGCCGAGAAGATCCACAAGGTGATGGACCTGGCACTGGCCGCCGGCGCGCCCCTGGTCTCCCTCAACGACGGCGCCGGCGCCCGTATCCAGGAGGGCGTCTCGGCGCTCGCCGGCTACGGCGGCATCTTCCAGCGCAACACCCGGGCCTCGGGCGTCATCCCGCAGATCAGCGTGATGCTCGGCCCCTGCGCCGGCGGCGCCGCCTACTCCCCGGCCCTGACCGACTTCGTGTTCATGGTCCGCGACACCTCGCAGATGTTCATCACCGGCCCCGACGTGGTCCGCGCCGTGACCGGCGAGGAGATCACCCAGAACGGGCTCGGCGGCGCCGACGTGCACGCCGCGCTCTCCGGAGTCGCCGCCTTCGCCCACGAGGACGAACCCACCTGCCTGGAGGACGTACGCCACCTGCTGTCGCTGCTGCCCGCCAACAACCGCGAGACACCGCCGCGCGAACCCACCGGCGATCCGGCCGCCCGCCGCACCGACGCCCTCAGCACGATCGTCCCCGCCAACCCGCAGCAGGCCTACGACATCCGCAAGGTCATCGAGGAAGTCGTCGACGACGGAGACTACTTCGAGGTCCACCCCGCCTGGGCCACCAACGTCGTGTGCGCGCTCGCCCGGATCGACGGACACGTCACCGCCTTCGTCGCCAACCAGCCCGCCAGCCTCGCCGGGGTCCTCGACATCCACGCCAGCGAAAAAGCCGCCCGCTTCGTGCAGTTCTGCGACGCCTTCAACATCCCCCTGGTCACCCTCGTCGACGTACCCGGCTTCCTGCCCGGCGTCGACCAGGAACACGGCGGGATCATCCGCCACGGAGCCAAACTCCTCTACGCCTACTGCAACGCCACCGTCCCGCGGATCTCCCTGGTCCTGCGCAAGGCCTACGGCGGCGCCTACATCGTCATGGACTCCCGCTCCATCGGCGCCGACCTCGCCCTGGCCTGGCCCACCAACGAGATCGCCGTCATGGGCGCCGAGGGCGCGGCCAACGTCATCTTCCGCCGCGAGATCGCCGCCGCGGCCGACCCCGACGCCATGCGCGCACAGAAGATCAAGGAGTACACGACCGAACTCATGCACCCCTACTACGCCGCCGAACGCGGCCTCGTCGACGACGTCATCGACCCGGGCGAGACCCGCTCGGTCCTCGCCGACGCCCTCGCCATGCTCCGCCCCAAGTACGCCGACCTGCCGTCGCGCAAGCACGGCAACCCGCCCGTATGACCGCCCCCGAAGCGGCCGGCCCCCGCGCCCCGCAGACCTGGCGGATCCACCGCGGACACCCCGACGCGGATGAGACCGCCGCCGTCCTCGCCGTCCTGACCGCCCTCCTGCTCGGCCGCGCCGAACCCCCCGCACCACCCCCGCCGCCCCCCGCCCCCGCCGCCTGGGACCGCCACCCGCCCGGCCGCCCCCACCGCGCCGGCAGCTGGCGGCCCCACTGAACACGCCACCCCCGCCCGCCCGACCACCCCCCGCCCGGGGGGCCGGGGGCCGCCTCCATCCCCCTTCCGCCGCGCCACGAGTTCCCTGCGCCACGCTGCAACCGGCAGAGTCGAGTGACGGAGGGACGAGAATGACGGCGAAGGCGATGGACAAGGCCCCCGAACGGCCCGTGGCCCTGGTCACCGGAGCCACCAGCGGCATCGGACTGGCCGTCGCCCGGGACCTGGCCGCCCGCGGACACCGCGTGTTCGTCTGCGCCCGCACCGAGGTCAAGGTCAAACAGACCGTCGCCGACCTCCAGGCCGAAGGACTGTCCGTCCAGGGCACCGCCGCCGACGTCCGCGACCGCACGGCCGTCCAGGACCTGGTCGCCGCGGCCGTCGCCGCCTACGGCGCACCCGTCAGCATCCTGGTCAACAACGCGGGCCGCAGCGGCGGCGGCGCCACCGCCCACATCACCGACGAACTGTGGCACGACGTCATCGACACCAACCTCAACAGCGTCTTCCTCCTCACCCGTGAGGTCCTCACCAGCGGCGGCCTCGGCGCCGAACCCTGGGGCCGCATCATCAACATCGCCTCCACCGCGGGCAAACAGGGCGTCCTCCTCGGCGCCCCCTACTCCGCCTCCAAACACGCCGTCGTCGGCTTCACCAAAGCCCTCGGCAAAGAACTCGCCCCCACCGGCACCACCGTCAACGCGGTCTGCCCCGGCTACGTGGAAACCCCCATGGCCGCCCGCGTCCGCACCGGCTACGCCCAGGTCTGGGACACCACCGAGGACTACGTCCAGGAACAACTCGAGTCGAAGATCCCCCTCGGCCGCTACTCCACCCCCCAGGAAGTCGCCGGCCTGGTCGGCTACCTGACCACCGACCTGGCCGCCTCCATCACCGCCCAGGCCCTCAACGTGTGCGGCGGACTGGGCAACTTCTGACCCACCCCCCACCTGACCCACCCCCCACCTGACCCACCCCCACCCCCACACGCACGGCAGGGCCCCCGGACGGTCACCGTCCGGGGGCCCTGCCACGACCACTTGGGCCGCCTCACAACACCTTCGGCGACCCCGACACGTCCCAGGTCATCGCGTGCGGGGCGATCCCCGCCGACCGCCAGGCCGCCGGCACGCCCATGTCCACCGGCTCGTCCGACAGCAGTACGTGCCGCAGCGCCGGCAGCACCGTCCCGCGGGCCGCCGCACCCAGGCGCGCCAGCGCCGACGGCAACTGCGCCACCACCGTCACCTCCTGACGGGCCAGCAGCCGGGCGAACGCCCGCGGGTCGCACGCCGTGTCCCCGTCCACGACCACCGCACGGCCCCCCGACAGCAGCGGCCCCCACATCTCCCGCATCCCCAGGTCCAGGCTCAGCGAGTGGAACCAGGTCCACACATCGTCCAGCCCCGCCCCCAGCATCGGGACACAACCGTCCACCCACGCCAGGACATCCGCGTGAGGCAGCGGCCGCACCGCCAGGGCCCGCCCCGGATCCCCGCCCGCCGGCAGCGCCATGAACGCCGTCCCCGGCGCCACCTCCCGGCGCACCGCAAGCGGAGGCCGCACCGCGATGACGAACCGGCCCGTCTTGACCACCGGGATCTCACCGCCCAGCAGCCCGCAGTCCGAGACCACCACCCACACCCCGGCGTCACGCATCAAGAACTCCTGCAGACCCGCACTGTGCCCGGGCTCCAGCGGCAGCACCGCCGCCCCCGCCCGCAGCACACCCACCACGGCGCCCGCCGTCAGACACGAACGCCGGGCCCGCACCGCCACGGCCGACCCCGGGCCCGCACGCCCCGACAGCCGCCGCGCGATCTCGTCCGCCAGCCACTCCAGTTCCAGATACGTCGCCTGCGCCTGCCCGTCCCGCACGGCCACACGGCCCGGATGACGAGCGGCCATCGCCGCGAAACGGACGTCGATGCGGTCCCGGCGCACCGGCCGCCCGCCCGACGGATCGAGCCCGACCCGTCCGAGCAGCCCGGCCACATCGGCGGACAACCGGTCGAGCTCCGGATGATCCGGAACGGCGTTCATGCGGCCTCCCAGCAGCGGGGTCCAATCAACACCGCAGATGCTGCCCGCCGCCGCATGAGAACCGCTCAAGTCCCGCCGCACACCACCGGCCCCCGGCCCCGCCCAGGACC
The DNA here is from genome assembly GCF_002080455.1 of Streptomyces sp. Sge12. NCBI lineage: Bacteria > Bacillati > Actinomycetota > Actinomycetes > Kitasatosporales > Streptomycetaceae > Streptomyces > Streptomyces sp. Sge12. The sequence goes on along the minus strand of NZ_CP020555.1, from coordinate 138,111 downwards.
GCTCGAGACCCGCTCGAAGAAGGCTCCACAACCCGTCCACAACCACTCGGGCCGCCCTGGCCCGCCCCCCGCGGCCATGCCTACGATTCTCGCGCTCATGCCGAAGCCGCCCGCTCACCACCGCGCCCCGGGCCACCACCCGTAGACGCACGCATATGGAACTGAGCTTTGCGGCTATGGCCCGTCTCGCGAGACTGGACTTGACTGTACTCATGACTCAGAACGCGCAGAACACGCAGATCACCCTCGTCATCGGCGGTCACGGCAAGACCGGCCGACGCGTCGCCGAGAAGCTCACCGCCCAGGGCCGCCAGGTCCGTATCGGCTCCCGCAGCGGCACGCCCGCCTTCGACTGGCACGAGCCCGCCACCTGGGTACCGGCCCTCGAAGGCGTCGACCGGGTTTACGTCACCTACTACCCCGACCTCGCCTTCCCCGGCGCCGCCGAACAGGTCGCCGAATTCTCCAAGGTCGCCGTCGCCCACGGCGCCCGCCGCCTGGTGCTCCTGTCCGGCCGCGGGGAGGAGGCCGCCGAGGTCAGCGAGAACAACCTCAAGGCCTCCGGCGCCGACTGGACCATCGTCCGCTCCAGCTGGTTCAACCAGAACTTCAACGAGAGCTTCTTCCTCGAGCCCGTCCTGGCCGGCGAGATCGCCCTGCCCACCGGCGACGCCGTCGAGGCCTTCGTCGACGCCGACGACATCGCCGACGTCGTGGTCGCCGCCCTCACCGACGACAAGCACATCGGCAAGACCTACGAACTGTCCGGCCCGCGCCTGCTCAGCTACAGCGACGTCGCCGCCGAACTGTCCAAGGCCACCGGCCGCGACATCAAGTACATCTCCGTCACCAACGAGGAATACCGCGCCGTCCTGCGCGAGAACGGCCTCCCCGAGGAGTTCGCCGACCTCTTCACCATGATCCTCGACGGCCGCAACGCCCACCTGGTGCACGGCGTCGAAGAAGCCCTGGGCCGGCCGCCCAAGGACTTCGCCGACTTCGCCCGCGAGGCCGCGGCCACCGGAGTCTGGAACGCCTGACCCCACCGGCACACCACTCACCACCGGCTCCATCCCTTTCGCTCCTTGACCGGGCGGCGACTCTGGTACGGCCGCCGCCCGGTACTCGGGGCACAGGAGGTTCCCTTGCCCACGCCCCGGACGTACTCCAGCGAAAACGGACTCGACACCCTCCCCCCGTACTTCCACGGATTCGCCCTGATGCACATCGCCATGCGCCGCGACGCAGGGCGCCTGCGCACCGCCGCCCCGGCGTGGAACGGCGCCGGAACCCCCTGGTGGCAGCAACTGCGCGAAACCATCGAATGGCACCACACCAGCGAGGACGACGTCCTGTGGCCCGGACTGCGCCACCGCGACCCCGACTTCGACGCCCAGGCCCGCGAACTCCACGACGACCACGAGGAACTCGACGCCGCGATGCACGCCGTCTCCACCGCCATCGCCCACCGCGGCGACGGCCTCGTCCGCGCCGCCCAGACCTTCGAAGGCGTCCTGCGCGACCACCTCCGCGACGAGGAACGCATCGTCTTCCCCGTCTTCGAACGCCTCGGAGAGCGCGCCTACCTGGCCGAGGAACGCAAAGTCGTCTCCAGCGCCCCGATGCGCGTCATGACCCACCTGCAGCCCTGGATGTTCGACCAGGCCCCCCGCCGCTCCGTCGCCCACGTCGCCGCGACCATCCCGCCACCGGTCCGCCTGATCGGCTCCACCCTCCTGCAACGGCGCTACACCCGCACCCTGAAGGGGATCCTGAAGTGACCGGCACGAGCACCCAATCGGTGACCCTGGTCGCCGCGACCGTGGGCACCGGCCTCATGGCCGGCCTCTACTTCGCCTTCGACATCTCGGTGATGCCCGGCCTCGGCCGCGGCGACGACCACACCTACGTCACCGCCATGCGCAACATCAACGACGCCATCGACAACGGCCTGTTCGGCCTGCTCTTCCTCGGCGCGTTCCTCGCCACCGGCCTCGCCGCCACCCAGCAGCAGCGCGGCGGCCGCCCCGACGCCGCCCGCTGGGGCTGGATCGCCTTCGCCCTCTACGGACTGTCGCTGGCCGTCACCGCCCTCGTCAACATCCCCCTCAACAACCAGCTCGCCCGCGCCGGCGCCGACGCCGGCACCGCCCGCACCCGCTTCGGCGGCCGCTGGAGCACCGGCAACCTCGTCCGCACCCTCGCCTGCACCGCAGCCCTCGCCGCCCTCGGCCGCGCACTGACCCTGCACGGCCGCGCCTCCGCCACCTAGAACACCCCCGGCCCACCACCGGCCCGTCCGTCCGCCACCGCCCCACCCCCCACCCCGCGAACGGCGCCCGCTCTCTTTCCGTCCCCCGCGGGAGAGCGGGCGCTTCGCCACGCCGTCCGAAAGGATGAGGACATGGACACGCTCACCGGCCTCCTCGAAGGCCCCAAAGCCCGCGGGGCCTTCCTCCTCAAGTCCGTCCTCAACCCGCCCTGGTCCCTGCGCGTCGAGGACCGCGCCCCCCTCTCCGTCGTCACCATGGTCCACGGCGACGCCTGGCTGCTCCCCGACCACGCCACCCCCGTCCTCATCCGCCCCGGAGACGTCGCCGTCGTACGCGGCCCCGACCCCTACACCGTCGCCGACGCCCCCGACACCCCCGTCCAGATCACCGTCGGCCCCGAACAGCGCTGCAACACCACCGAGGGCGAGGACGTCACCGACACCATGGCCCTGGGCGTGCGCACCTGGGGCGAGGCCTTCCAGGACGACGGCTCCGCCATCATGCTCAGCGGCACCTACCAGGCACCCAGCGAGATCGGCCGCCGCCTGCTGACCGCACTGCCGACCATCCTGGTCCGCCCCGCCGAAGCCGCCGACAACACCCTGGTCACCCTCCTCACCGCGGAGATCTCCAAGGACGAACCCGGCCAGGAGATCGTCCTGGACCGGCTCCTGGACCTGCTGCTCATCGGCGTCCTGCGGACCTGGCTCGCCGCCCCCCACAGCGGCGCCCCCGCCTGGTACCGCGCACAGGGCGACCCCGTCGTCGGCCCCGCCCTGCGGCTGCTCCACGAGAACCCCTTCCACGGCTGGACCGTGGAAGAACTCGCCCTCAAGGTCGGCGTCTCACGGGCCTCCCTGGCCCGCCGGTTCACCGACGTCGTCGGCGAGCCCCCGGTCGCCTACCTGACCGGCTGGCGCCTGGCCCTGGCCGCCGACCTGCTGCGCGAACCGGACGCCACCGTCACGGGCGTCGCCCGCCGCGTCGGCTACAGCTCCGCCTTCGCCCTCTCCACGGCCTTCAAAAGGGTCCGCGGCATCAGCCCCCAGGAGTACCGCACCGGCGCAGCCCCCGCCACCGCCCCCCAGGCCGCACAACCGCCCCGCACCGTCGTCCTCCCCGCCCCCTGAACCACCCGCACCCCTGAACCACCCGCACCCCTGAACCACCCGCACCCGCAACGACCCGGCCACCCCCGCCCGGTGGAGGCCGGCCGGCCCCCGGGGAGTCCCCGGTCAGACCCGGGCGCCGGCGTGCACCGGACGCGCCACCGCCGTCACCACCAGACCCCGCCCCGCCAGCCACCGCCCCCCGTACACCGGATCCACCGACGCCGCACCCGCCGGCGGATGCAGCGTCGCCGTGAACGTACCGGCGGGGGAGAGGACCAAGGCCGCATCCCGGAAACCCAGCCAGATGCCCGTCGCCGGATACCACGCCTTGTACGCAGCCTCCTTCGCGGAGAACAGCACCCGCTCCCAGGGCACCGAGTTGTCGGCGGCGGCCAGGTCGGCCAGATGGGCGCGCTCGGCCGGCGAGGTGATCAGGGCGAGGACCCCCCGCGGGAGCGGCCCGGCCGGCTCCGCATCGATGCCCAGGGCCGCCACCACCGCCCGCGGCGCCGCGACCGCCGCCCGGTACCCCTCGCAGTGGGTGATGCTGCCGACCACCCCGGACGGCCACTGCGGGGCCCCGCCCGGGCCCGGCAGCAGGGCCACCGGCTGCCGGCCGAGGTCGGCCAGAGCCCGCCGGGCACACGCCCGCGCCGTCGCGAACTGACGCCGCCGCCGCTCCCGGCGGCCCACCATCAGCGCCGCCTCGGCCGGAAAAAGCGGAGCGGGCGCCGCGTCGTCGAAGGCTTCCGAAGACGTGACGCCCGAAGGCAGGAGTTCCTCGATCATCGCGAGGCGAGCTCCATCGCCGCGGAGACCGCCAGCAGCGGCCGCTCCAGCGGCAGCATGTGCCCCGCACCCGCGACCTGCTCGAACCGGGCACCGGGCATCACCTGCGCCAGAGCCCGCGCCAACTCGATGTCGATCACCTTGTCGGCCTCCCCGTGCAGGACCACCGCCGCCACCGAGCAACCCCCAAGCGCCTCACGCACGTCCCAGCCACGGGTGCAGCGGAAGAACTCCGCCCGCACCCGGGGCACCGCCGCCGAGAACAACTGCCGGTTCACGTCCCGCACCACCGGATCCACGTCCTTGCCCATCGTGGAAGCCAGCAGCTTGCGGCCCAGCCACGGCCGGCGCAGCGCCGCGGAGAAGACGGCACTGCCCATCATCTTCACCTCGCTGTCCGGGGTGTCCTGCCCGTGCCCCGCCGTACCCAGCAGCACCAGCCCGCGCAGCCGGCCCGCCGACGGCGACGTCGCCGCGTAGGACAGCGCCGCGAACCCGCCGCCCGAATGCCCGACGACCACCGCCTCCCGCGCGTCCGTCTCACCCAGGACCGCCGACAGGTCCGCGGCCAGCCGCTCCACCGACACCGGCGTGCGGCCCAGCGTGGACGCGCCGTGCCCGCGCTGGTCGTACAACACCACCCGGTGCCCGGCCCGGATCAGCCGGTCCGCGACCGTGCCCCACACCCGGCGGGTGTGCGCCCAGCCGTGCACCAGGACCACGTCCGCGGCCGCGGGCGTGCCCGCCAGCGGCGCCAGCACCGTCACCTCCAGCGCCGCACCGTCGTCGGTGCGCACCGTCAGCTCGCGCGAGAGGACCGCCGCCACGCTCACCGCGGCACCGCCGACAGCTGCCGGCCCAACGACTCGAACGCGGCCAGCGTCCCCCTGGAATGCTCCGCACCCAGGTCCGCGACCTTCGCCAGCACCTTCAGCCAGCCGTGCGGGCTGCCCGTGAAATGCATCGAGATACGGGTACGGCCGTCCGCCAACGGCTCCAGCCGGAAGCTGCTCGGACCGCGGAACACCCCTTCCACGTACTCGATGTCCAGCCGGCGCCCCGGCTCCACCGCCACCGTCCGCGAGGTGAAGCGCAGCTTCAGCCCCCCGTTGTCGGAACCCTTGGTGTGCACCGTCACGCCCACCAGGCCGCCGACCTCGTCGGGGGCACCGGAGACCGCGGTGAACGTGTTGGCCGGCACCCACCACTTGCGGGCCCCGCGGAACTCCGCGACGAGCGCGTCCCAGACGGCATCCGCCGGGGCGTCGATCACCGCCTCGTCGATCAGGTCGTACGTCGTCATGCCGAAGCCTCCACTGGATACGGGAAAACAAGGAAGCGGCGGGGGCGGGGTCCCTCTCCCCGCCCCCGCCGCCGGGACTTCACAACCGGTCCGGCTCCCGCTGTCAGGCGAAGAAGCCCTGACCGGGGGTGAAGATGTTGTTGGGGTCGAACTTCTTCTTCGCGTTCACGAAACCGGCCCACCGGTTGCCGAAGTGCTTCTTCCAGTCGGCGTTCGACATCGGGATCGAACCCACCAGATAGCGCTTCGCCCCCAGACCCACCGCGATGTCGTACAGCCGCCGGTTCTGGTCGATCATGGCCTGGATGCCGGTCTCACCCGGGTTCGGGAAGCGCAGCAGGTCGAACAGGTAGACCACCGACTCGTTGGGCATCATCGCCAGCGGACGCTTGATCTTCGAGGTGAAGAACGGGTAGAAGAGCAGGAACCCGCCACCGAGCGAGTTCGCGTCCAGCTCCTGCTCCACCCGCTTCATGAACTGCTTGGTCTTCGACGCCGGCAGGAACATGCTCAGCCACGGCTTGGGCGTGTACCAGTGACCGCCCTCCTTCAGCACCGCCTCGTACGCGTCGAGCCGGAACATGTAGTCCCGGAACGCCACGTCCTCGATGATCGCGTCCGCCCGCACGTCCTGCAGACCGCACAGCAACGTCTCCCGGTTGGGCGGCGTCGTGTTGTAGGTGGCGCCGACCTCCAGCTTGTACCGCCAGCCACTGCCGTCCGGCTTCTGCAGCATCTCGCCCGCGTGGACCTGGAACCGGCCGTCGGCCAGCACCTTCTCCGAGTCCGCCAGGTACGTCTCCACGTTCGCGTAGAACAGGCTGAAGATCACCGACCGCTTCGGCGCCGGGACCAGCTTGACCTTGACCCGGACGATGATGCCGACCTGACCGCCGCCCGACAGCGCCGCGTTGAACAACTCCGTGCGCTGCGTCGCCGTCGCGGTGACCAGCTTGCCGTCACCGGTGATGATGTCGATGGACTGCACGGTGTCGCACAGCAGACCGTACCGCTGCACGGTGCCGCCGATACCGCCGATGGAAATGGTCCCGCCCACCGAGATGTACAGGTAGTCCGGCAGCGCCGGCGGGGTCTTGCCCACCTGCAGCGCCGCATCCGTCAGCTGACCCCAGGTCACACCGGCCTCGACCACCGCGTGGTCGCCGCCGATCGACAGGATCTTCGACATCCCCTTCGCATCGATGGAGATACCGCCGGGCACACGCGCCTGCCCGTACACCGAGTGCGACTCGATGTCGTTCCCGGTACCGCCCTGACCGTTGACGGCGACCTTGATGTTGTTCGCCCGGGCATAATTGACGATCTTGACGATGTCGTCCACACCGCCGGGCCGCAGCACGGCCCACGGCTTGCTCGGCGCACCGTCGAAGAGGTGACCGAAGTCGTTGGCGAAGGCGTCGACCACGCCCGGGGTCGTCTCCAGGGTCCCGACCAGCCCCGGCACCGGGACCACATCCGAGTTCCCGGCCGCCTCGGCGGCCGTCGCCCAGGTCTGGGACACCGCATTCCAGCCGACGACCGCGACGGCCGTGGTCGCGATCCCGCCCAGGACCCGGCGGCGGGAGGGCTCGGCGGCGGTGCCCGCGGCAGTTCTGTGGGTGCTGCTCATCTTCGTACGTCTCCTACTGGTGAGGTACCGGCTTGGTGCTGCGTACCTGGGAAGCGAGCTGGTACTCGCTCAGGTCGAGGCGCTTGGTGCCCCGGCGGAAGCGCCAGGTGTACGTCGGGAAGATCGAGGTGTTGCGGCCGTTCGCGTCGAGGTACCAGCTCTTGCAGCCGCCCGACATCCAGACCGTGCCCTCCAGATGCCGATCGAGCCTGCGGTTGTAGGCGTCCTGCGCCTCCTGCCGGACCTCGATACTGGCCAGGCCCCGCTTCTCGACCTGCTTGAGGGAGTCCACGACGTACTGGACCTGCGCCTCGATCATCACCGTCTGCGAGGAGTGACCCAGCGCCGTGTTCGGACCCAGCAGCATGAACAGGTTCGGGAACCCGGCCACCGTCGTACCGCGGTGCGCGGACATCCCGTCCTTCCACACCTCACGCAGCTGCGCCCCGCCCCTACCCCAGATCCGCCGCGCCACCGGACGGTCGGTGGCCTGGAAACCGGTACCCAGGATGATGGTGTCGACCTCGCGCTCGACCCCGTCCGACCCCACGATCGACTTCGCCCGGACCTCGGCGATCTGGTCCGTGACGATCTCCACATTGGGCTGCTGGATCGCCGGGTACCACGTGTTGGAGAACAGCAGCCGCTTGCACGCCACCAGGTAGTCGGGCGTCAGCCGCTTGCGCAGCGCCTCGTCCGCCACCGACTTCTCCAAGTGGTCGCTGGCCATCTTCTGGACCTTCTCGGCCAGCTTGGGCCGCTTCCAGAAGAACGCCAGGATCTCCCGGCCCCACATGTTGAAACCCCGCCGGAACTGCTGGTAGCCCGGCAGCGAACGCAGCATCGCGGTGTGCCGCGCACTGTTGACCTTGTCCGGCTTGGGCCCGATCCAGGCCGGCGTGCGCTGGTACAGGTCCAGGTGCCCGACCTCGGGCTGGATCGCCGGCACGAACTGGATCGCCGAGGCCCCCGTACCGATCACGGCGACCCGGCGGCCGGCCAGGTCGTGGTCGTGGTCCCAGTTCGAGGAGTGGAAGACCTTCCCCTCGAAGTCCGCGAGCCCCTTGATGTCCGGTACGGCCGCCTCACTGAGGTAGCCGGTACCGGTCACCAGGAACTGCGCGGTGTACTGGCCCTGGGAGGTCTCGATCCTCCAGTGCCGCTCGCCCTCGTCCCAGCGGGCGGCCTCCAGCTCGTGCCCGAACCGGATGTGCGGACGCACCCCGAAACGGTCGGCCGTGTCCCGCAGATACGCGAACAGCTCGTCCCGCGAGGCGAACGTCGACTTCCAGTTCGGGTTCCGGGCGAAGGAGAACGAGTAGAGGTGGGACATGACGTCGCACGCACAACCCGGATAGCTGTTGTCGCGCCAGGTGCCGCCGACCTCGTCGGCCCGCTCGAACACCAGGAAGTCGTCGATGCCCGACTGCAGCAGCCGGATGGCGGTGCCCAGACCCGAGAAGCCGGTGCCGATGACCGCGACCCGCAGATGCCGGGTCGGGCCACCGCCGCCGGGACGCTCCTCGGTGCCCGTACGTGCCCCGCCGTCCTTGGCCGGTTCGAGAATGCTCGTCACGTCAACCTCCTTAACGGCGCGTGATGGTGACGCGGAAGTTGTTGAAGAACTTGTCCTCGAGCGTGTACGCGAAGATGTCGAGGTAGCGCTCGAACCGCGAGACGACCTCCTCGCCCTCCAGGGCCACGGCCTCGTCCCGGCGCTCGGCCAGCAGCACCAGCCAGGCACGGCAGGCCATCGCGAACGACTCCCGCTCGTTGACGATCTCGTCGATCTCGAAGAGACCCTCCGCGGCGGCGGACAGCTCGCTCAGGTGCGGAATGTGGCAGCCCTCGAACTCCGAGCGCTGCAGGAACTTCAGGTCGTCCAGCAGCGCCCGGTTCATCGGCAGCGCCTCGGCGGTCATGGTGTGCAGCACGAACTTCGCACCCGGGTTCAGGGCGTTCGCGACCTGCTGGAAGAAGTACCGGTAGCGCTTGGTGCGCTCCTTGGGCGGCAGGTTGGAGGACACGAAGTGCTCCAGCGCGTTGATGCAGAACGCGGCGTCGTACTTCTCGCTGTCGTCCGCGACCTTGTAGTCGGCCCAGCTCTGCACCAGCGTGGTGATCCGCGGGTTGTCCAGGCCGGCGATGAACGCCTCCTGCGTGCGCGACAGGGTCAGACCGACGGCCTGCTCCGCACCGTGCACCGTCGTCAGGCGGTTGAGCATCGTGCCCCAGCCGCAGCCGATGTCCAGGACACGCCCGGTACGGCCGGCGGCGACGCCCGCCAGCTCGGCGAACTTGTCGAGCTTGCGCTCCTGGGCCTCGTCGAGAGTGGCGACCAGGTCCTCGCCGTCTTCCCAGTAGCCGCCGGAGTACATCATCGTGGGGCCCAGCAGGAGCCGGTAGAAATCGTTGCTGACCTCGTAGTGGTGCCTGATCGCATCGACCTCGGGGTCCACCGACTTGGGGGCGACCGTTGTCATCCTGATCCTCTTTCCTGCGTGTCCGGCGGGCCTTGATTTCCGAATTCGCGTCGAGAAAACCGGATCCCCCGCAAGGTGCGCGCAAGACGGTCCGCCCACACGGACCACGACCGTGTTGCGGCTTCCTTGCGGGGGCCCGGATTTCATCACTCTCGAAAACCAGACACGCACTGCCGAGTTGCATTGCCGAGAGAGGACCGACCCCATGTCGCTGCCCACCATCGAAGAACTGGCGAGCCAGCTCGAGGCCGTCTCGGGTGCCGCGGAGGTCAGCCCCGACGCCCCGCTCCAGCACATCGCGGACGTCGACTCGCTGGACCTGATGGAGTGGCTGTACGGATTCCAGAACCAGTACCCGCACATTCCGGCCGACGAGTCGCTCTTCGCCGACCTCGACGACACGACCACCCTGCGTGACGTGTACGCGAAGATCGTCGATCTCGTCCCGGCTCAGGCGTAGCGAGGGGTGACGTGACCGGCTTCGACATCACCGGGTGGGGCATGTCCGTACCCGAACGCATCGTCACCAGTGCAGCCCTCGCCGAACGTTTCGGCGTCGACGAGCACTGGGTCGTCAGCCGCTGCGGCATCCGTGAGCGGCGGGCGGTCGACCCGGGGCAGACCACCGCCTCCCTGGCCGTCGAGGCCGGCCGGCGCGCGCTGGACAAAGCGGGCCTGACCGGCGCCGACATCGCCCACCTCATCGTCGCGACCGCCACGCCCGAGCAGCCGTCCCCGGCGACCTCCGCGTTCGTCCACCACGAACTCGGCATCGCCGGCAGCGCGCACGACGTCAACTCCGAGTGCGCGGGCTTCGTCTACGGGCTCGTGTCCGCCATGGCACTGATCGCCATCGACCCCCGGCCGATCCTGCTGATCGGCTCCGACACCCACACCCTGACGGCCAACCCGGCCGACCGGGACCTGTCCATCCTCGTCGGCGACGGCGCGGGCGCCATCGTCCTGCAGCCGGGCCCGGAGAACCGCGTCAAGGCGTGGAACCTGGGCGCCGACGGGGCCTGCACCGGCTCCCTCAAGGTCCTCGCCGGCGGCAGCCGCATGCCCACCACCCAGGAAACCCTGGACGCGGGCCTGCACTACGCCCAGATCAACGGCAACGAGATCTACCTCAACGCGGTCCGCTACACCGTCCGCACCGTCCGCGAGACGCTGGAGAGCGCCAAGGTGGACGCCGCGGACATCGACCACGTCGTACCCCACCAGGCCAACATCCGGATCATCAACTCGATCCTCTCCCACACCGGCCTGCGCCCCGAGGCGCTGATCACCAACCTCCAGAAGTACGGCAACACCGCCTCGGCATCGATCCCGATCGCCCTGACCGAGGCACTGGAGGAAGGCCGGATCAAGTCCGGGGACAAGGTCCTGCTGGCCGGCTTCGGAGCCGGCATGACCTGGGGTTCGATCCTGATGGAGTGGGGCGGTGTCGCGGCATGAGCAAGAACGGTGCGGGCGTACGGCCCGCCTCCCCGGTCGCGCTGGTGACCGGCGCCTCGGGCGGCCTCGGCCAGGCCCTGGCACTGGAACTGGACGCGCTGGGCTGCCGGGTCGCCGTCCACTACAACAGCTCCCGGCAGGGAGCCGAGGCCGTCCGGGAGAAGCTGACCAACCCGTCCGTCCTGGTCACCGGCGACGTCGGCTCGTGGGAGGCCACCCAGGCCCTCCACGCGCAGATCTCGGCCGAACTCGGCCCGGTGGACGTCCTCGTCAACAACGGGGCCATCCGCAAGGACAGCCTCATGGCGATGCAGAACCCGGCCGACTGGGCCCAGGTCATCCAGACCAACCTGATCGGCTCCTTCCACACCGCCCGGGCCTCGGTCCCGTACATGCTGCGCCAGCGCTGGGGCCGGGTGATCAACATCGTGTCACCGTCGGGCATCATCGCCACCGCCGGCCAGACCGCCTACTCGGCCTCCAAGGCCGGACTGATCGGCTTCACCCGCACCCTCGCCTCGGAGTGCGGCCGCCGCGGGGTGACGGTGAACGCACTCTCACCCGGCTTCATGATCACCGGCATGACCAACACCCTGCCCGACCGGGTCATCGAGGGCATGGAGGACAAGGCCCCCATCCCGCGGTTCGTCACCGTCGAGGAAGTCGCCCGCAGCGTCGGCCTCTTCCTCGACCAGGACTGCATGACGGGCCAGGTCATCAGCATCGACAGTGGCGTGTCCATCACCTGATCCCCCCGCCGCTCCCCTCCGGCCCCGGCCTCCTCCTCCCCCCGGAGGAGGCCGGGGCCGCCCCCCGTCCCCCCCGACACACCCGCACACCCGCACCCCCGCACGCCTGCGTGCGGGGGTGCGCGCGTCCGTACGCGCCCAAGCGTGCGGGCACACGGAGCCGCCGCCGCGCACCTGCGCGACGGCGGCTCCCGCACACCCGGGGTCAGGCAGCGGGGGAGGACGACATCCGGTGCGTGACACACCCGTGGTCGGCCAACGAGCACGGACGCGGCACCGGCATCCGGTGATCCACCTCGAACACCCCCATCAACACCGGGTCCAGACACGTCTGCTGACGCACCGCCGGCCGCGGCTCGGGCGTCCGAAGAAGCTCCAGGTACGCCGCCTCCGTCTCGGGCGCCGGATCGATCCCCAACTCCTCCGCCAGCACCTCCCGCAACTGCTGATAACTGCGCAGCGCCTCCGCCCGGTTGCCGGCCCGGGTATGGGCCGCCATCCGGCACCGGTACGCACTCTCCCGAAACGGAGCCCGGCGCACCGCCTCCTCCGCGTACCGCAGCGCATGATGCTCGTCACCCAGCGCCGACGACGACAGACTCGCCGTCTCCAGCGCCTTCAACCGCAGCTCCTCCAACTGCTCGCGCATCGCATTCACCCACTCGCCCTCGTGCGAGGGCAGGAACGAGCCGCGCAGGTTCGACACCGCGCCGGCCGCCAACTGCTGGGCCACCGCGTACGCCCCCTCCGCGTACGCCTCCGCGGCCTCGGCCAGCGCGGTCTCCGCGACCTCCACGTCCACGGCCGCATCATCGGGCACCCGCAGCAGGTAGCGGCCGCCCTGCGAGACCAGGGGAGTGGCCCCCGGAGCATCCTGCGGCGTCGTGACGAACGTACGCACCCGGCTCACCAGGCTGCGCAGCGCCGACGCCCAGGTGTCCGGCAGCCCCTCGGGCCATACGGTCTCGGCCAGTTGGTCACGGTCGGTACCGCCCGCCCGCTCCAGGAGCAGCCGGGCGAACGCGACCTGCGCCTGTGCGCTCGAGAGGTGTTGAGGCGGTGCTCCGTCCGGCTCGATCGTGACAAGACCTATGAGTCTGATCAGCACTATGCACACTCCGAAACGGTCGGCTTCCGGCCGTGTCCCCCAAGTCCGTGCGATTCAGAGGATACCGGCGGGCCTTCTCGGCATGTCAACAGCGGCCGATGAACATTCCCATCCGAATGAAACCCGAGGTCCGAGCATTCCCTTTCGCTTTTCGAGCACCACTGCGGTCCGGGTGCAGTACCGGTGCAGTCCCGCTGCAGTCCGCCTCTTGCGCTGCTATTGCGCCCCCCGAGTCTTAATGGAATTCCACTAGAGCCCGGCCGGAGAAACGGCAGGGGCATCGATGGAGTTCCGGGTCCGCCGGACGATCGCGACGAGGAGAAGCACGTGAACGCATCCGCTGCCTGGGACCGCCTCGAGCCGAAGCTGGCCTACTTCCGCGACCGGGTCCGCTCCCTGGAGTACGAACCCAACCGCAAGAACAGCTTCGTGGCCTACACCGCCGAACGGGACTCCGCCTACGCGGACCAGGACGGCCGGCGCCTGCTGATGATGTCCGGCTACTCCTACCTCGGACTCGCCGGCGACGAGCGCGTCGTCTCCGCCGCCAAGGCCGCCGTCGACCGCTACGGCACCGGCAACCACGGCGTACGCGCGCTGGCCGGCACGACCCCCCTCCACGAGGAACTGGAGGCCGAGGTCGCCAAGGTCGCCGGCCGCGAACGGGCCCTGGTCTTCGGCTCCGGCTACGCCGCCAACGTCGGCACCGTCGGCGCCATCGTCGGCCCCGGCGACACCGTCTTCATCGACAAGTACGACCACGCCAGCATCGTCGACGGCTGCAAGCTCTCCGGCGCCACCGTCACCCGCTTCCGCCACAACGACGTCACCCACCTCGAGCGCCGCCTCGCCGCCGCCCCCGACACCGGCGTCCGCCTCGTCATCGTCGACAGCGTCTACTCCATGGACGGCGACATCGCCCCCCTGGTCGACCTGCGCAAGGTCTGCGACGCCCACAACGCCCTCCTGATGGTCGACGAGGCCCACGCCCTGGGCGTCATCGGCGCCACCGGCAAGGGCATCGAGGAGCACTTCCACTACGAGGCGAAGGTCGACATCAAGCTCGGCACCCTCTCCAAGGCCATCCCCTCCATGGGCGGCTGGGTCGCCGGCTCCGCCGAACTCGTCCACCACCTGCGCTACGCCGCCCGCCCCTTCCTCTTCTCCGCCGCCCTCGGCGGAGCCCAGACCGGAGCCGCCCTGGAATCCCTGCGGATCATGCAGCGCGAACCGCAGCGCGTGGAGTTCATCCAGCGCGAGTCCGCACGCTTCCGCAGCATCCTCAACCAGGCCGGCATCAGCACCGTCGACAGCGAGACCGCCGTCGTCCCGGTCATCGCCGGATCCGACGAATCCGCCTACGACCTGGCCACCGCCTACCGCAAGAACGGCGCGATCGGCCTCCCGGTGGTCACCCCCGCCGTCCCCAACGACCTGGCCCGGCTGCGCATCGCCATCACCGCCGCCCACACCACCTCCGACATCGACTTCGCCGCCGATGCCCTCATCACCTCGGCCCGCGAGTGCCGCATCATCTGACCGCCCCGCCGGCCACCCCCCGCGCACCGCGCCCACCGCGCACCCCTCCATACGACTTCGTCCGCCTCAGGGAGCAGACATGCCTTCACCGTCCAGGGGCAGTACGGCCAGGCCGCCCGTAGCCATCACCGGCATGGGCGTGGTCACCCCCGGCGGGTGCACCCCGGACGAGCTGTGGCACACACTGCGCGCCGGCCGCTCCACCGCCGCCCACCTCACCCACATCGACCTCAGCCGCCACCGCGTCCGCATCGGCTGCCGGGTCCGCGGCCTGGACGGCCTCGCCGGGCTCGTCCCCGCCAAGGAAGCCCGCCGGATGGACCCCTTCGCCCACTACGGCACCGCCGCCGCCCTCGCCGCCCACCGCGACGCCGGAGCGCCCACCGCCGAAGCCGGCCGCACCGCCATCGTCGTCGGCAACGCCGTCGGCGGCCGCGCCACCAGCGACCTGGAGTCCGCCCACTTCACCGAAGGCGGCCCGGCCCGCGTCAACCCGCTGATGCCGCTGATGACGATGCCCAACGCGGCCGCCGCCCAGATCGCCATCCGGCTCGGCTGGACCGGACCGGCCCTGACCGTCGCCAACACCTGCGCCAGCGGCGCCGACGCCATCGGCCACGCCCTGATGCTCCTGCAGACCCACCGCGCCGACCTCGTCATCGCCGGCGGCACCGAACACACCCTCACCCCCGTCACCCTGGCCGGCTTCGGCAACCTCAGCGCCGTCTCCTTCCGCAACGACGACCCCGAGCACGCCTCGCGCCCCTTCGACAAGGACCGCGACGGATTCGTGATGGGCGAGGGAGCCGGATTCGTCGTCCTGGAACGCCTGGACGACGCCAGGGCCCGCGGCGCGAAGACCTACGGCCTGGTCGCCGGATACGCCGCCACCGCCGACGCCCACCACCTCGCGATGCCGCTGCCCGACGGCGCCGGCGCCGCCGCCGCCATGGCCGGAGCCATCGCCGACGCCGGCCTCGACCCCACCGACATCGTCCACGTCAACGCCCACGGCACCTCCACCCCCTACAACGACCGGTCCGAAGCCGCCGCCCTCACCAAGGTGTTCGGCACCGCCCAGCCACCGGTCACCGCACCCAAGTCGGTCATCGGCCACCTCATCGGCGCCGCCGGCGCCGTCGAACTCATCGCCACCGTGCAGGCCATGCACCACTGCGAGGTGCCACCCACCGCCAACCACGAACAGCAGGAGCCAGGAATGGACATCGACGTCGTCCACGGCGCACCCCGCGCCGTGCGCCCCGGACCCGCGATCACGAACTCCTTCGGATTCGGCGGCCACAACTCCTCCGTGGTGGTGACGCCGGTATGACGACCCTCTCCCTGCCCTCCCCGGTCCGCACGCTCACCGTCACCGAACCCGAGATCACCGACTACCGCGGCGCCGCCCGCCGCTCCCTGCCCACCGCCCGCCCCGGCCAGGCATCCCCCGTCCACACCTTCGTCCTCGCCCACACCGTGGCCGAACAGACCGTCGCCGCACTGACCGCGGCCGAACCGGGCCCCGTATCCGTCGTCCACCTCGGCCAGGACATCCGCACCCTGCGCCCGGTCCGCCCCGGCGAGCAGGTCACCGTGACCCTGGACGTCCTCGGCATCCGCAAGGAGGCCCGCGGCGCCCGCATCGCCCTGCACATCCGCCTGACCGGCGAGGACGGCCCCGACCCCTTCGCGGAACTGGTTATCTCCGCCCTGCTGGTCGGCGCGACCCTCCTGGAGCCCTTCGGCGACATCTCGGGCGGCCCCGCCGCCCCCGCCCCGCTCGGGACCGGCGAGCCGCAGAGCGCGGTCCACGCCCTGACCACCGACTGGATCACCACCTACGCCCACGCCTCCGGCGACCTCAACCCCATCCACCTCGACGAGGACGCCGCCCGCGCCGCCGGCTTCGACACCGTCATCGCCCACGGCATGAGCGTGGTCGCCCTCGCCGTCGAGGAGGCCACCGACCGCTTCGCCGCCGGCGACTCCGCCCGCGTCCGCGGCCTGGGCTGCCGCTTCTCCGCCCCCGTACCCCCCGGCATCCCGCTGGAGATCACCCTCCAGCCCGACGCCGAGGCCCGCGTCGTCCGCTTCACCTGCAAGACCCCCAAGGGGGCCGCCGTGAAGTCCGGCTGGATCGAGTTCGCCGACCCCGCACCGGGAGGCCCCCGATGACCGCACCCCGCACCCCCCGCACCACCCCCGCAGCCCCCGGCCGCACCGCCCCCACCGTCGAACTCGGCCTCCTCGGCGGCTTCCTGACCCAGGTCCGCGACCGCCCCCATGCCACCGCCCTGCTGTTCAACGGCCAGGAGACCACCTACCGCGAGCTGTACGAGCTCGCCGGCCGCGAACGCGACCGGCTCGCACACCTGGACCTCGCCCCCGGCGAACCGGTCGGCATCCTCGCCGACAAGTCACCCGCCGCCCTCGCCCTCGTCCTGGCCTGCCTGCTCGCCCGACGCCCCCTGCTGCTCCCCTCCCCGGCCCTCGCCGACACCCTCCTGGCCGACCTCTTCGCCCAGGCCGGCTGCGCCACCGTCCTGGCCCCCGACGGGCAGAGCGCCCGCGTCACCCCCAACCCCGAGGTCACCGCCCGGCCGCTGCCCGCCGCCGAGGCCGCCGAAGTGGCCTTCATGCTCACCACCTCCGGATCCACCAGCCTCCCCAAGATCGTCCCGCTGGGCCTGGACGCCGTCGACCGGTTCACCCGCTGGGCCGGCCACACCTTCCAGATCACAGCAGGCCGCACCGTCCTGAACTACGCCCCCCTCAACTTCGACCTCTGCCTCCTCGACGTGTGGACCACCCTCGCCCGCGGCGGACGCGTGGTCCTCGTCGACCCCGCCCTGGCCGCCCACGGCCGCCACCTGCGCGACCTGGTCCTGCACCACAAGGTCGACATCGTCCAGGCCGTCCCCATGGCCTTCGGACTCCTCCAGGACGCGGCCGCCAAGACCGGCGACACCTTCCCCGGCGTCGAACACGTCATGTTCACCGGCGACGCCATACCCGAGCGCACCCTCGCCGCCCTGCCCCAGCTCTTCCCCCACGCCCGCATCCACAACATCTACGGATGCACCGAGACCAACGACAGCTTCATCCACGAGGTCGACACCGCACCGGCCGCCCACCCCACGACACCCGTCCCCATCGGCCGCCCACTGCCCGGCGTACGCGCCCTGATCATCGACCCCGACACCCACACCCCCGTCCAGGGAGCCGGCAGCGGAGAACTCTTCGTCTCCACGCCCTTCCAGACCCGCGGCTACCTCGACCGCACCCGCCACACCGACAAGTTCACCGGCCACCCCCTGGGCCTGGACGACCGCCGCTGGTTCCGCACCGGCGACCTCGTACGACGCGACGACGCCGGCACCCTGCACCTGACCGGACGCACCGACTTCCAGGTCAAGGTCCGCGGCGTCGCCGTCAACACCGCCGAGATCGAACGGATCCTGCAAGAACACCCCGACGTCCTGGAAGCCGGCGTCGCGGCCCTGCCCGACCCCATCGCCGGCAAACGACTGGTCGCCGCGGTCCAGCGCGCCCCCGGCACCACCCTGACCGGCCTGCAACTGCGCACCCACTGCGCCCGCCACCTGCCCAGGGCCGCCGTCCCGCACCAACTCACCGTCACCGAACAGCCCCTGCCCAAGACCGCCACCGGAAAAGTCGACCGCAAGCAACTCGACCGACTCGACCGGCCGGCCCCCACCACCGGCAGCACCACCGGCACCACCCGATCCACGCCCGCACCCGTCGCCACACCTCTCGCCGAAGGAATCCCGTCATGAGCAACATCGACACCATCAAGAACTTCGTCATCACCGAGTTCCTCCCGGGCACCACCCCCGCCGAACTCGCCACCGACCACGACCTCCTCAACGACGGGGTCATCGACAGCCTGGGCGTCCTCAAGCTCATCGCCTGGGTCGAGGACCGCTTCGAACTCGCCATCGGCGACGCCGACCTGGACCCCAACAACTTCCGCAGCGTCGAGGCCATCGACACCTTCATCACCGCCTCCCGGCGCACCGCGGCCGCCTGACCCGCCCACCACCGACCGACCCCGACCCGACGCAGACGAGACGGAGACCGACCGTGCACGACGCACTCACCGGCCTGCTGGAACAGCGAGCCCCGGTCGGCCGCGAGACCTGGCGGTCCTGGTGGGACCAGCTCGGCGACGGCGGCCTGGACCAGGCCCAGGTCGTCGCCCTGCTGGCCTCCCTGACCAGCCGGCTCCCCGACCACCAGACCCTGCGCCACCTGCTGGACTCGCTCGCCGAGCGCCGCCCGGCAGCCCCCGCGACGACCACCGCCTGGGAAGGCACCGTGAACGTCGTCGGCACCGGCGGCGGCCCCAGGACCTTCAACATCTCCACCGCCTCGGCCTTCGTCGCCGCCGCAGCCGGAGTCAAGGTCGTCAAAACCGGCTCCCGCGCCTACACCAGCTCACTGGGCTCCGTCGACCTGCTGGAGCGGCTCGGCGTCCGTCTCACCTCCTCCCACGCCCAGACCGAGGACACCCTCGCCACCCACGGCATCGCCTTCGCCGGCCCGTTCGTCTACCCCACCCAACTGACCCGGCTGGCACGGACCGTGGCCCCCCACAGCATGAAACCCTTCGGCCGGTTCCTGAACGCCCTGGGCCCCTTCCTCGCCGACCTCCCGGTGACCGCCCAGGTCACCGGAGTCTCGGCGGCCGCCCCCCTCGACACCCTGCGCCACCTCGCCCGGACCACCACCACCCGCCGCATCTGGCTCACCTCCAACGACACCGGCGCGGACGAACTCCTGCCCTTCGCCACCAACACCATCCACGGCGAGAACTCCCTGACCCGCATCATCCGACCCGGCGAACTCACCCCCGGCGACGGCTCCTTCGCCGACCTGCGGCCGGCCACCGACCCCACCGCCGCCGTCGCCCACTTCCTCACCGTCCTGGCCGGCGACGCCGGCCGCGTCGCCACCCGCACCGTCTGCCTCGGCGCCGCCGCCCTGGTCGTGGCCTCCGGCACCCGCCGCGACTGGCTCTCGGCCGTCTCCGTCGCCGAGGACGCCATCCGCTCCGGCGCCGCCCACGCCCTCGCACAACGCCTCGCCACCGCCCCGGCCCCCACCCGCACCCTGGCGGTGACCGGTGCCTAGCCCCACAGCGCCGGCCCCCACGGCGGGGACGGACACCGCCCCGACCACCACACCGGCCCCCGCCCCCTTCTTCACCCGCCGCACCCCCGACGGACCCCCCGCACTCGCCCTCTTCCTCAACGCCGGCGACCCGCCCCTGCCCGTCCTGCGCGACCTGGTCCTCATGCTCGACGAAGAGGGCGTGGCCTGCCTCGAACTGGCCGTCCCCTTCCCCGACTCGGTCACCGACGGCCCCGTCATCCGCCGCTCCGCCCGCCGGGCACTGCAAGCCGGCGGAGCCGACCTGGACGACGTACTCGCCTTCATCGCCGACGTACGGCCCCACCTGAAGCACCTGCGCATCGCCCTGCTCGCCGACTGGAGCCACTCCCTCAAACACCGGGACCTGGCCACCACCACCCGCGAGATCGCCGCCGCCGGCGCCGACGGACTCCTCCTGCACGCCCTGCCCCCACGGCTGCGCACCACCCACCTGGAAACAGCCGCCGCCGCCGGCCTGCCCGTCGTCACCACCTGCTACACCCAAAGCCCGCCCGCCACCCAGGCCCAGGCCGCCGCACAGGCCTCCGCCTACCTCTACCTCGTCGCCCACTACGGACGCAGCGGAACCGCACCCGCCACCGGCCACGCCGCACTGGCCCAAACGGTCACCGCCCTACGGGCCCACACCACGTCCCCGATCGCCGTCGGCTTCGGGGTCAGCACACGGCAGGACGTCCAGGCCGTCGGCGCCGCCGGCGCCGACGCCGCGATCATCGGCTCCGCCGCGGTCGCCGCCGTCGAACGAGCCCTGGAAACCGGCACCGACACGGTCGCCGCCTTCCGCACCTTCGTCCGGCAGATCCTGCCCGAACCACCGCACCGAACCGCCTGACCGGCGGGAACACGATCTCCACCCCTCATCCGAACCATCCCGTGCACCACCCTCACACCAGGAGACTGCCATGATCGTTCGCGACATCGAGTCCGTGAAGACCGTCGAGTGGGGCAACGGCCTCAGCCGCCGCTTCCTCCTCGCCGAGGACGGCCTGGGCTACTCGCTCACCGACACCACCGTCCTGGCCGGCACCAAGTCCCGCCTGGAGTACGTCAACCACCTCGAGGCCTGCTACTGCATCGAGGGCTCCGGCGAGGTCATCGAACTCGACGGCACCTCCCACGAGATCGTCCCGGGCCGCATGTACGCACTCGACCAGCACGACGCCCACTACCTCGTCGCCAGCCCGCACGAGGACCTGCGCCTGGTCTGCGTCTTCTCACCCGCCCTGCGCGGCGACGAGGTCCACAGCCTAGACGCCCACAGCTCCTCCGCCTACTGAGGCACCCGATGCAGCACCCATCCTCACCATCACCGAATCAAAGGGGTCCCTCGTGATCCGTTGGAACGCCGACCAGGCAGAACTGCGCGACGGCCTGGAGCGGTGGGGAGACGCACTCAGCGCAGACCACATCGAACTCGACGAGCAGTCCGCCTTCTCCGAGGACAAGTGGAAGCTCGTCCAGAAGACCGGCATCCTCTCACTGCCCTTCGACGAGGACCACGGAGGCCTCGGACAGTCACTCCTGACCACCATGTACGTACTGGAGGGCCTCGGCGAGTACAACCGCGACGCGGGCCTCAGCTTCTGCATCACCACCTCCATCTGCTCCACCGGCATCCCCCTCCAGCACTTCGGCACCACCGAGCAGAAGGACCGCTACCTGCACCGCATCTGCTCGGGCGAGGCGATCGGCGCCCACGCCATCACCGAGGCCGAAGGCGGCTCCGACGCCATGGCCATGGCCACCAGGGCCGTACGCGACGGCGACGACTTCGTCATCAACGGCAGCAAGGTCTTCGTCAGCAACGGCCCCATCGCCGACGTGATCGTCGTCTACGCCCGCACCCACCCGGACGGCGGCCCGCTCGGCACCACCGCCTTCCTCGTCGACCGCAACACCCCCGGCCTGAGCGCCGGCAAACCCATCAAGAAGATGGGCCTGCGCACCTCACCGCTCAGCGAGCTGTTCTTCGACGACGTACGGGTACCGAAAACCGCGGTCCTCGGCCGCGTCGGAGGAGGCTTCCTGGTCCTGGACCACGTGATGAAACGGGAAATCCTCTTCTCCTTCATCGTCAACGTGGGGGAGATGCAGCACCGGCTGGAACGCTGCGTCGAATACGCCAGGACACGCAAGTCGTTCGGAAAGGCGATCGGTTCGTACCAGACGATCGCCAACAAGATCGTCGACACGAAGATCCAGCTGGAGACCGCCCGCAAGTGGCTCTACGACACCGGCGAAAAACTGGAGGCCGGCGAGAACGTCACCACCGACCTCGCCATCTCCAAAATCGTCACCAGCGAGTCCAACCTCGCCACCAGCCTCACCGCCGTACAGATCTTCGGCGGCCACGGCTACATGGCCGAGTTCGGCCTGGAGCAGGACGTGCGCAACGCGGTCGGCGGCACGATCTACTCCGGCACCAACGAAATCCAGTACAACCGCATCGCCTCGATGCTGGGACTGGGCAAGTGAGCACCACCCGCCCCCTGTCCCGGACCCTGCTGAAGGTCTGCGGAGCCACCACCCCGCAGGACATCGAGGCCGCGGCGGCCGCCGGGGCCGACTGCGTCGGCCTCTGGCACGGCGTACCCGGCGGCCCCAGCGAACTGGACCGGAACGGGCTCGCCGCCCTCGCGGCGGCGGCCCGCTCCACCGGCCTCCTGCCGGTCCTGGTGACGTTCCTGTCCGACGCCGGTGAACTCGCCGCGATCGCGGCGCACACCGGCATCGGCTGGATCCAACTCCACGCCTACCAGCCCCCCGCCCTCGTCCGGGCCCTGCGCCAGGCACTCCCCGCCGACGTCGGCATCGTCAAGGTGCTGCACGTCCAGGAGAACGGCGGCTGCGTGGAACGCCCCCTGATCGGCGCCTACGACCGGGCCGGCACCGACCTCTTCCTCCTCGACACCGCCACCGGCGACGGCCGCATCGGCAGCACCGGCGCCGCCCTGGACCCCGACCGCGTCACCGCCCTGCTGCCCCGCCTGACCCGCCCCTTCCTCCTCGCCGGCGGCCTGACCCCCACCAACCGACCCGCCTACGAGGACGTCGTCCACCACCCCGGATTCCGCGGCATCGACGTCGACACCGCCGCCCGCACCACCACCGGCGGCTTCGGCGTCCCGCAGATCGCCGCCCTGGCCCGCGCCTGGCGCACCGACACCCACCACACCCACCACACCCCCCGCCCCGACCACCCCCGACTGGAGCTGTCGCGATGACGAAGGACAACCGGACCGCCTTCCCTTTTCTCGAGGCCCTCCTGACCTCCCCGACCCCCGTGGTGATGGAGGTGAAACGACGCGACGCCCACGGCTACGACATGCTCGGCGGCAGAACCCCCGCCGCCATCGTCGCCGCCTACGAGAGCGCGGGCGCACCCTGCGTCTCGGTCGTCACGGGCCGCTGGTTCGGCGGCTCACCCGCCCTGCTGCGCGACGTGGCCGCACTGACCGCACTGCCGATCCTCCAGAAGGACTTCATCACCCGCAAGGACCAGATCCGCACCGCCAAGGAGCTCGGCGCCTCCGCAGTCCTGCTCACCGCGGCACTGCTGCCGGCGTCGAGCATGCGGACCCTGGTCACCGAATGCCTGCTCTCCGGCCTCACCCCCTTCGTCGAGATCACCCAGGAAAGCGAACTCGCCTCGGTCCACCACCCCGAGGACTGCGTCATCGCCGTCAACAACAAGGACATCAAGACCCGCGAACGCGGCGCCGGAGACCTCGGCCGCTCCCTGGACCTGCTGCCCGCCGTCACCGCCACCGGCGCCGCCTGCCCCGTCAGCGCCAGCGGCATCGACAGCCCCCAGAACGCCGCCGCACTCCTGGACGCCGGCTTCGGCGGCCTCCTCGTGGGCACCTCACTGCTGCGCACCGGATCGCCCGCGGCCTGGGTGGACGCCATGGCGGGCACCCGGAAGGGGCTGGCCCTGCGATGACGACGACACAGACGACGACACAGGTGACGACCCAGCACCCCACCCCCCGGCCCCACACCCTCAACGCGGGCGGCATCACCCTCTCCGCCCTCCTGAGCCTGCCCCCCGACGGCACACCGGTCCGCTCCACGATCCTGGCCATCCACGGCCGCGGCATGCGCGCCGCCTACTGGAACTCCTTCGCCCCCCTCGCCACCGCCCTGGGCCACGCCGTCCTGGCCGTCGACCGCCCCGGCTACGGCGACTCCACCGACCAGCTGCCCGACGGCCAGAGCCTCGCCGAGCAGGCCGAAACCCTCCACGCCGCCCTCAAGGAACACGCCGCCGAGTACGACATCGGCGCCGGGATCCTCCTGCTGGGCCACTCCGACGGCGGCAAGGTCGCCCTCCACACCGCGGCCGCCGACGGCGGCGGCACCCCCCTGCTGGGCCTGGACGCCTCCGGCGTCGGCCACCACTACAACCCCCGGGCCCTGCACTTCCCCTCCACCCTGGGCGCCGGCGCCACCAAACTCAACTGGGGCCCCCTGAACCTCTACCCGCAAGGCACCTTCCGGGCCAGCCGCACCCTGCTCGCCCCCACACCACCGCGCGAGTCCGCGGAAACCCTGCGCTGGCCCGGCCAGTACGAAGCCCTGGCCCCGCACGTCCGCATCCCCGTCCGCCTCACCTTCGCCGAACACGAGGCCTGGTGGCACCTGGACGCCCCCACCCTCACCGCGATGACCTCCCGCCTGACGGCCGCCCCCAGCGTCACCGTCGACCACCTGGCCGCCTCCGGCCACAACATCAGCCTCGGCCACACCGCCCCCGCCTACCACCTGCGCGTCCTGACCTTCCTCGAGGACTGCCTGCGCACCGCCCCGCACTGAGCCGCCCCCGCCCCACCCGCCCCACAGACCGCCCGACCGACCGCCCGACAGACCGAGGCCCCGGTGGCAGACGCCACCGGGGCCACAGCCGTGCACCGGCCGCCTCAGACGGCCACCACCCGGCTCACCAACTGGTCACGGATCCGCGACGGCAGATCCGGCGCGAAACGCTGCAAATAGTGGTCCATGTGCGCGTCGTCGCCCACCAGGAACGGCAGATCGAACACCAGCAGCTTGCGCACCGCCAGCAACGGCACCGGAGAGCGCAGCGGCCTGAACGCCTCGTTGTACAGGCCCGGCTCCTCGCACACCGGATGGAACTGACCGATCATCAGCCCCTCCGCCACGAACTCGTCCTTCGCCTTGCGCTGCAACTCGTCCAGCTCCACCGAATCCGTCGGATCGAACCCCGGCAGCACCAGCAGGATCGTCAACAGCTCACGGTCCTCCGGCGTCAGCCGCTGCGACAGCACCGCATGACGGGTACGCAGCGAGTCCACCGCCGAGGCCAGGTCCTCGCACCCCGCCGCCGGCACCGCCAGATGGAACAGCTCCTTGCGCAGCGAGGGCTGCGTGTACGGGCACACCGGACCGGTGCGCCCCAGCTCGGGATGGCTGGAGACCAGGAACTCCCGGCTCCACATCAGCACCTGGAGCAACGGCCCGAGGTGCTCCGCAGGAGCCTCACCGCGGGCTATCTCGCCGGCGGTCCACGACTGGATCAGATCGTCTCCCCTCATCGGGGGTCCCTCCACATGGGTCGCAGTACAGGTCCTCCGCCGGGCAGCGCGATGTCCGTGCCCAGCAGTCCGAAACCGACACGCCGGCTGGTGGCCTCACCGCCGGGGGAGCTGGCCTCCACATAGGCGCCGACCCCCTCGGCGTCCGCACGGGCCGCCACCCGGCCCAGCAGGGCGGACATCAGCCCGCTCTGCTGCCGGCCGGGGCGCACCGCCCCGAAGGAGACGTAGTAGTGCGGCGCGCCGTGCGGATGGGCCTCCTCCTGGAGGCCCGCGATGGTGCGCATCGCATCCGCGTACTCGCCCAGGACATCGGCGAACGCCGCGTCCAGGGCCTTCTCGTCCGGCTCGGCGCCGGGCGGCAGGAACAGCAGCACCGCGTCGCCGTCCGGGCTGGTGAGCACCCCGTCGAAGGCGGCGGACAGTTCCACGAACACCCGGAAGAACCCGGGCAGCAGCTCGGCGCGCCGCTGCTCGCCGGGGATCATCCAGCGGGTCAGGGCGTCCTGCTGGAAGCAGGTGGCGAGAAGGTCGGACAGATCGGTGACGGCCGATGGGCTCAGCCGGTTCACGGGCAGGGCAGACAAGGCAAGGCCTCCGGTCAGGTGACGGGATGGAGGAACGGCGGAACAGGGAACGGCGGAAGAAGCAAGGCAGAAGAAGCAACGGGGGAGCGGGGGAGCGGGGGAGCGGGGTCAGGGTGTGGCCCGGGCGTCGGCCGCGAGTTCCGCCACACGGGCGTGCAGGGTCGGCAGGTAGTGCTCGGACTCCGGTTTGATCAGGACGCTGCGGATCACCCGCGCCGCCTGCGCGTCCCGCACCACGCGCGGATGACGCCGTGCGAACGCGTCCGCGTCCGCACGCAGCACGCTCAGGAACACCGGGTCCGCCTCCGCCGTCATGCCCGCCCGCAGCAGCCGCTCCGACGCCGCGTCGATCGAGGACAGGGACCGCTCGGCGGTCGCCGGGAAGTACGTGACGATGTCGAGGTCCGGGCGCTGGTACAGCTCCAGCTCCTCGGAAGCCTCCAGCAGCTCCGCCCAGCGCAGCGCGGCCCGCCGGTTCGCCGCCAGGATCCGCCCGAAACCCTGCGGGGTCAGCGGCAGCAGCTGCAGCGTCAGCCACAGCGCGGCGGCCGCGGCCCCCGCCCGCGAGCACTCCAGGCTGATCTCGCCCAGGTGCAGGTCGGCATCGGTGAAATAGGTGTACGGCGAATCGTGCGCGAAGTGCCGCCCGGCCCGCGGATCGGGGAAGAGCACCGCCCCGCACCCGTACGGCTGCAGCCCCTGCTTGTGCGGGTCCACCACCACCGAGTCGCAGCCTGCGATCGCCCGCCAGGGCGCCGCCTCGACACCCTCGGCCCCCGCACGGCCCAGGACCGCGTAGAACCCGCCGTAGGCGGCGTCCACGTGCACCCGCACCCCGTACCGGCGCGCCAGCGCCAGCACCTCGTGCACCGGGTCGACCGCCCCCAGCCCGGTCGTGCCGGTGGTGACGACGACGGTGCCGATCCGCCCGCCGCGCAGCGCACCCTCCAGCGCGTCGAGATCGATCCGGCCGAACCCGTCGACGGGAATGCGGTGGCCCTCCACGCCCAGCACGTGGCACATCCGCTCGTGCGTGTAGTGGCACTCGGAGCTGTAGGCGATCCCACGGTCCGGGTGCACCTGCCGGGCCACGTACAGGGCCTCCAGGTTGGCCATCGTGCCACTGGTGGTCAGGTGACCGACGTGCGCGTCGAACCCGAACATGCCCGCCAGCGCGGCGACCGCCTCGCGTTCCATCTCGGTGGTCGCCGGACCGCCCTCGGCGGCATGGTTGTTGGGATTGAACAGCATCGCCGTCAGATAGCCGGTGACGGCCGCCGGATGCGGCGGCTTGACCATCTGTCCGGCGTAACGCGGGTGGAAGAACGGATAGTTGTGGTCCATCCGCTTGGCCAGCCGCTCGAACGCCTCCCCGAACGCCTCGGGTGGCACCCGGTGCGCGTCATGGCCCTCGTACGGGCCGAACTGGCCGCCCCACCGCTCCGCCACGCCCAGCGCGCGCGGCAGCCAGTCGCGTAAGTCGTGCAGGTCCCTCAGGTCCACGGGTGCCTCCCCCCAGCGGCCGCCCCGATCGGCGGCACAGTCGCGCGTACGCGGTCATACGTACGCACGAGGAGCCTTGCCCAGCCCCCGCAAGGCCCGCGCAACGCCGAACCCCCGCACACCATCCGGGCTCGAGCGGTGCGCAAGCCGCATCTGGTGCACTCGCGGCGCGCCACCTGCGCGGCACCACCCTGCGCCGGCCCCGGCAGCGCGCACGCCCCCTCTCGCGGACGGCCCGCGCACCCACCCCTTTCCAGGAGGACATCCCATGGTCACCAGACGCAGCCTGCTCGGCGGAGCCGTCGCCGCGACCGGCGCCGGCCTGCTCACCGCCGGCGGGCTGACGCCCCTGCTCGGCTCCGGATCCGCCCGGGCCACCACCGCCGCGGGCCCGGTCACCGTCCCACCGCCGTTCACCGTGCGGATGCCGACCCTGCCGGTCCTGGCACCGATATCGGGGCCCGGCGGCCAGGACACCTACGCCGTCACCATCAAGGAAGCCGCACGGGAGATCATCCCCGGGGTGCGCACCAAGGTCCTCACCTACGACGGACACTTCCCCGGACCCGTCCTGCGGGCCCGCACCGGACGCAAAGTCGTCATCCGCCACCGCAACACCCTCACCATGCCCGTCGCGGTCCACCTCCACGGCGGCAGCGTCTCCCCGGAGAACGACGGCGGCCCCATGGACACCTTCGCCCCGGGCACCTCACGCACCTACACCTACCCCAACCAGCAGCCGGGCGCCGGCCTCTGGTTCCACGACCACGCCCACCACATGGAGTCCGAGCACGTCTTCCGCGGCCTGTCCGCGACCTACCTGCTCTCCGACGAGACCGAACGCTCCCTGCCGCTGCCCGCCGGCCAGTACGAGGTCCCCATCGCCCTGCGCGACGCCCGCTTCGACGAGGCCGGACAGCTCGTCTACGTCATGGACGACGTCTTCGGCCGCACCACCATCCTCGCCAACGGCCGCCCCACCCCCTACTTCGAGGTCGCCGCCCGCAAGTACCGCTTCCGGCTGCTGAACTCCTCCAACATGCGCTTCTTCCAGCTGCGCCTGTCCGACGGCGGCCAGATGATCCAGATCGGCTCGGACGGCGGACTGCTGGAGCGGCCCTTCACCACCGACACCGTCGCACTGTCCCCGGCGGAACGCGCCGACGTGGTCATCGACTTCTCCCGCTACCCCGTGGGCACCAGGATCGTCCTGGAGAACACCCTCGGCCCCGGCACCCCCGACCAGGTCGGCAAGGTCCTGCGCTTCGACGTCGTGCGCACCGCCCCCGACCCCAGCCGCGTCCCGAACGTGCTGCGCACCCTGCCGGCCCTGGCGCCCGCCACCGTCTCGCGCACCGTCGTCCTCAGCATGGACGAGGACGGCCGCCAGGAACCGCGGGCCTTCATGGACGGCCAGACCTGGGACCACCACCGCATCGACCAGACCATCACGCACGGCACCTCGGAGATCTGGACCGTCACCAACGCCAACAAGCTCGTCCCGCACAACTTCCACATGCACCTGGTCCAGTTCCGGCTCCTGGAACGAAACGGCGCCCCGGTCGCTCCGGCCGAGGCCGGCCTCAAGGACACCGTCCGCCTCTTCCCCGGCGAGACCGTCAAACTCCACGCCACCTTCGACACGTACAGGGGCACCTACGTCTACCACTGCCACCTGCTGGACCACTCGGCGATGGGAATGATGGCCAACTTCCGGATCCGCTGAGGGATCCGGACTCGATGCGCGCTCAAGGACGGGCCGAGGACCGGGCGCAAGAATCCTCGACAACAGACCATGTCCGGCCGTGTCCCCCACGAGTCCCTCATGCGTCCGAAACCGAAAGGGAAGAGGAGGGAAGCCGATGGCCCGCACCGTGGCCATGACCGTGGTGCTCACACCCGGCCCTCCCACCTCCCTCGACCTCCACGGCAGCCTCACCCCTGCCGCGCTCACCGCCGCCCTCGCGTCGCTGCCACCGTGCACCCCGACGCTCCACCGGCACACCGACCACCACCACACCCTCACCCTGCCCCCGCCGCCGTTCCCCGCGGGCCGGCTGTCGGACCTGCTGACCGGGGCCGCGGCGGCGGGCGCGGAGCACCGCCCCGCCCGGGAACCGGCCGGCACCCCCTGCACCCGGCACCCCGAATGCGCCCGCCACCACGGACGCGCCACCCACCCCGCATGCGCCCACCACCCCGCATGCGCCACCCACGCCGGCTGCGCCACCCATCCCGGATGTGCCACCGCGGAACCGGAAAGGCCCCCACCGACCACACCCCTGCAACGCGAGATCCTCCTCGACGCCATGACCCACCCCGGCGCCGGCCTGCACGTCGAACAACTGCACTGGCGCTGGTACGGGCCGCTGGACGCCCGCCGGTTCACCGCCGCCTGGCAGACCCTCCACGCCGGCGAGGCAGTGCTGCGCACCGCCCTCGCCCGGCCCGCAGCACCCGGCACCGGCCCCTTGATCGCCGTACACCCGCACGCCGCCGCGGAACTGGAACGCCACCCCCGCGGCAGCGAGGACTGGCACGCGCTGCTGCTCAGCGAGCGGATGCGGGAATTCGACCTCCACCGGCCCGGCACGGCCCTGCGCATCGCCCTGCTGGAGGAGCCCGGCCAGGTGTTCCGCATCCTGCTGACCTACCACCAGGCCTTCCTCGACGGGTGGAGCGCACGGCTGCTCCAACGCACCCTGCACCGCGCCTACCTCGCCGACGGCCGCCCCCTCGGCAGCGAACGACGCCCCGACATCCGCGACCACATGCACTGGCTCGCCCGCCGCAACCAGGCACCCGCCCGCGTCTTCTGGACCCGCTCCGGCGCCCCCGCGGGCGCCGCCGGCCTCCCCGGCCGACCCGACCCGACCCGACCCGACCGGCAGCCCACCGCCGGCCCCCGCCGGCGCGGCCACGGCCGCACCCGCGGGCGCCTCACCCCCCACGAGGCCCTGCGCCTGCGCCACTGGGCGGCCGACCGCGGCGCCACCGAAAGCACCGCCCTGCACACCGTCTGGGCCCTCCAGCTCCACCGCGCCAACCCCACCGCCCCCGCGGTCGCCTTCGCCGCCGCCGTCTCCGGCCGCGGCATCGCCCTGCCCGGCGCCGACCGCCTCCCCGGCCCCCTGCGCGGCGCCCTCCCGCTGCACGCCCGCATCGACCCGGCCACCCCCCTGACCCGCCTGCTCACCACCCTGGCCGGCCAGGCCCTCGAAGCGGCCTCCCACGAATGGGTCTCCCCGGGCCAGGCCGCCCGGTGGTCCCCGCCGGCCACGGACCACCCCGGCCCCGCCCCCCACCCGGTCCCCGACTCGCTCATCGCCTTCGAAGCCACCCCACCCCCCGGACCCGCCGACGACCCCGCCCACACCGAACTCGCCACCGAGGGCGTACGCGTCGGCCCCGCCGAAACCATCGCAGCGCACACCGCACACCCCCTCACCGTCACCGCACACCACGACGCCGCCGGCGGCCTCGTCCTGACCTGCGTCCACGACCGCACCCGCATCACCGACCCCGACGCCGCCGAGACCCTCGCCCAGACCGCCCTGCTGCTGCGCGAACTGCCCCGCGTCCCCGGCACGGCCGCCACCGTCGCCGACGCCCTGGCCCTGCTCGACGGCAGCCCCGTACCCCGCGTCGCGGCCCCCACCGCCCGCACCCTGCGGATCCTGCGCGCGGCCTCCCGTACCGGCGCCGGCACCATCTGCCTGGTCCCCCCGCCCGACGCACCACCGGGCTGCTACGACGCACTCGCCACCGCCTACGCGGGCCCCCAGGCACTGACCACCGTGCCACCGCCCGCCGACGCCAAAACCGTCCTCGCAGCCCTGCGCCCCGCCCTCGCCCGCGGCGAACCCCTGCTGCTCGGCGGCTTCTCCGGCGCCGGCTCCCTCGCCTGCGCGGTCGCCGAACGCATCGCCTCGCACGGCTGGCACCCGCCCCTCGTCGCGATCGGCGGCGCCCTCACCGCCCCCACCACCGACGGCGACGGCGACGACGGCCCCGACCCCGACCCGGTCCGGGCCCTCGCCCGAACCCTGGAAACGGCCGCAGCCACCACCGTCCGGCCCTGACCACCCTCCCCGCCCGACCCGACCCCGTCCCACACCACCAGGAGTGACATGTCCCGTCGTCTGTTCACCTCGGAATCCGTGACCGAGGGACACCCCGACAAGATCGCCGACCAGATCAGCGACACGATCCTCGACGCGCTGCTCGCCCAGGACCCGACCTCGCGCGTCGCGGTCGAAACACTGATCACCACCGGTCTTGTGCACATCGCGGGCGAGGTGACGACGCAGGCCTACGCACCGATAGCGCAGCTCGTACGCGAGAAGATCCTGGAGATCGGCTACGACTCCTCCGTCAAGGGCTTCGACGGCGCCTCCTGCGGCGTGTCCGTCTCGATCGGCGCCCAGTCCCCGGACATCGCCCAGGGCGTCGACACCGCCTACGAGAACCGGGTGGAGGGCGACGAGGACGAACTCGACAAGCAGGGCGCCGGCGACCAGGGCCTGATGTTCGGCTACGCCACCGACGAGACCCCGAACCTGATGCCGCTGCCGATCGACGTGGCACACCGCCTCTCGCGCCGGCTCACCGAGGTCCGCAAGAACGGCACCCTCCCCTACCTGCGCCCCGACGGAAAGACCCAGGTCACCATCGAGTACGACGGCGACAAGGCCGTCCGCCTCGACACCGTCGTCGTCTCCTCCCAGCACGCCTCCGACATCGACCTGGAAGCCCTGCTGGCCCCCGACATCAAGGCCCACGTGGTCGAGCACGTCCTCGCGCAACTCGCCGACGACGGCATCAAACTGGAGACCGCCGGCTACCGCCTCCTGGTCAACCCGACCGGCCGCTTCGAGATCGGCGGCCCGATGGGCGACGCCGGCCTCACCGGCCGCAAGATCATCATCGACACCTACGGCGGCATGGCCCGCCACGGCGGCGGCGCCTTCTCCGGCAAGGACCCCTCCAAGGTCGACCGCTCCGCCGCCTACGCCATGCGCTGGGTCGCCAAGAACGTGGTCGCCGCCGGCCTCGCCTCCCGCTGCGAGGTCCAGGTCGCCTACGCCATCGGCAAAGCCGAGCCCGTCGGCCTGTTCGTCGAGACCTTCGGCACCGAGAAGACCGACATCACCCGGATCCAGGACGCCATCACCGAGGTCTTCGACCTCCGCCCGGCCGCCATCATCCGCGACCTCGACCTGCTGCGCCCCATCTACGCCCGGACCGCCGCCTACGGCCACTTCGGCCGTGAACTGCCGGACTTCACCTGGGAGCGCACCGACCGCGCCGAGCAGCTGAAGGCCGCCGCCGGCGCCTGACCCCCCCAGAGGGTGCGGGCGGGCGGCGCCGAGCGCCGACGGCCGCCGCCCGCCCGCACCCCCACCCGCAACACCCCGCGCCCCCTGCCCCGCCCCCCAGCCCACCACCCCGCCCCGCCGGCAACAGACCAGCTCACAGGAGTCCACGTGCGTATCGCGGTGACCGGATCCATCGCCACAGATCACCTCATGGCCTTCCCGGGCCGGTTCGTAGACCAGCTGCTCCCCGACCAGCTGCACCACATCTCCCTGTCCTTCCTCGTCGACACCCTCGAAGTGCGGCGCGGGGGAGTGGCCGCCAACATCGCCTACGGCCTCGGCGGCCTGCGCCTGACCCCCCTCCTCGCGGGCGCCGTCGGCTCCGACTTCGCCGAGTACGAGGTCTGGCTCAAGGAACACGGAGTCGACACCGGCGCGGTGCACGTCTCCGCCGAGCACCAGACCGCCCGCTTCATGTGCATGACCGACCAGGACTCCAACCAGATCGCCTCCTTCTACGCGGGCGCGATGGCCGAGTCCGCCCGCATCGACCTGCACGCCCTGCACGCCCGCACCCCCCTCGACCTGATCCTCGTCTCACCCAACGACCCCGCAGCGATGGTCCGCCACACCGAACAGGCCCGGGAACTGGGCATCGCCTTCGCCGCCGACCCCTCGCAGCAGCTCGCCCGTCTGACCGGCGCCGAAGTATGCACCCTCGTCACCGGAGCACGCTGGCTCTTCACCAACGAGTACGAGTCCGCGCTGCTGCGCGAACGCGCCGGGTGGAGCCACGAGGAGGTCCTCGACCGCGTCGGCACCTGGATCACCACCCTCGGCGCACACGGCGTCCGCATCGACACCAAGGGCGCGCCCACCCTCACCGTCCCCGCCGTCCCCGACGTCCGCGCCGAGGACCCCACCGGCGTCGGAGACGCCTTCCGCTCCGGCTTCCTGGCCGCCGTCGGCTGGGGACTGCCACTGGAGACCGCCGCCCAACTCGGCTGCACGATGTCCGCCCTGGCCCTCCAGGCCGTGGGCTCGCAGTCCTACGAGGTCCGGCCCGCACCGCTCCTGGCCACCGTCCGCACGGTGTACGGGGAGCAGGCGGCCGGACTGCTGGGACCGAAGCTGGAGCAGCCGGCATGACGACGACGCACGCGCCGAACGCGCACGAACGGGTGACCGCCCTGAAGCAGGCGCTCGCGACCCGTGTGGTCGTGGCCGACGGGGCCATGGGGACGATGCTCCAGGCGCAGGACCCCAGCATGGAGGACTTCCAGCAGCTGGAGGGCTGCAACGAGGTCCTGAACGTGACCCGCCCCGACATCGTGCGCTCGGTGCACGAGGCGTACTTCTCGGTGGGTGTGGACTGCGTCGAGACGAACACCTTCGGTACGAACTATGCGGCGCTGGCGGAGTACGACATCGCCGACCGCAATTTCGAGCTGTCCGAGGCGGGTGCCCGGATCGCCCGTGAGGTGGCCGACGAGTTCACCGCGAGCACGGGGCAGCAGCGGTGGGTGCTGGGCTCGATGGGCCCGGGCACCAAGCTGCCGACGCTGGGCCACATCTCCTACGGCCAGATCCGTGACGCCTACCAGATCAACGCGGAGGGCCTGATCTCCGGCGGCGCCGACGCGCTGCTCGTCGAGACCACCCAGGACCTCCTCCAGACCAAGTCCTCCATCATCGGCGCCCGCCGCGCCATGGAGGCCCTCGGAATCACCGTCCCGCTGATCTGTTCGGTGACCGTCGAGACCACCGGCACGATGCTCCTCGGCTCCGAGATCGGCGCCGCCCTGACGGCACTCGAACCCCTCGGCATCGACATGATCGGCCTGAACTGCGCGACCGGCCCCGCCGAGATGAGCGAGCACCTGCGCTACCTCGCCCGCACCGCCCGCATCCCGATCTCCTGCATGCCCAACGCCGGCCTGCCCGTCCTCACCAAGGACGGAGCGCACTACCCGCTCTCCGCCAGCGAGCTGGCCGACGCCCAGGAGACCTTCGTCCGCGACTACGGGCTCTCCCTGGTCGGCGGCTGCTGCGGCACCACCCCCGAGCACCTGCGCCAGGTCGTCGAGCGGGTCCGCGGACTCACCCCGACCGTGCGCGATCCGCACCCCGAGCCGGGCGCGGCCTCCCTCTACCAGACGGTTCCGTTCCGCCAGGACACCTCGTACATGGCGATCGGCGAGCGGACGAACGCCAACGGGTCGAAGAAGTTCCGTGAGGCCATGCTCGAGGCCCGCTGGGACGACTGCGTGGAGATGGCCCGCGACCAGATCCGCGAGGGCGCGCACATGCTCGACCTGTGCGTGGACTACGTCGGCCGCGACGGCGTCGCCGACATGGAGGAACTCGCCGGTCGTTTTGCCACCGCCTCCACACTGCCGATCGTCCTGGACTCGACCGAGGTCCCCGTCATCCGGGCGGGCCTGGAGAAGCTGGGCGGCCGCGCCGTCATCAACTCGGTCAACTACGAGGACGGCGACGGCCCGGAGTCCCGCTTCGCCCAGGTCACCCGCCTCGCACAGGAACACGGCGCCGCCCTCATCGCACTGACCATCGACGAAGAGGGCCAGGCCCGCACCGTCGAGCACAAGGTCGCCATCGCCGAGCGGCTGATCGAGGACCTGACGGGCAACTGGGGCATCCGCGAGTCCGACATCCTCATCGACACCCTCACCTTCACCATCTGCACCGGCCAGGAGGAGTCCCGGGGCGACGGCATCGCCACCATCGAAGCCATCCGCGAACTCAAGCGCCGCCACCCCGACGTCCAGACCACGCTCGGCCTCTCCAACATCTCCTTCGGCCTGAACCCGGCCGCCCGCGTCCTGCTGAACTCCGTCTTCCTCGACGAGTGCGTCAAAGCCGGCCTGGACTCCGCCATCGTCCACGCCAGCAAGATCCTCCCCATCGCCCGGTTCGACGACGAACAGGTCACCACCGCCCTCGACCTGATCCACGACCGGCGCGAGGGCGACTACGACCCCCTGCAGAAACTCATGGCGCTCTTCGAGGGCGTCAACACCAAGTCCCTGAAGGCCGGCCGCGCCGAGGAACTCCTCGCCCTGCCCCTGGACGAACGGCTCCAGCGGCGCATCATCGACGGCGAGAAGAACGGACTGGAGACCGACCTCGACGAGGCCCTCCAGACCCGCCCGGCCCTCGACATCGTCAACGACACCCTGCTGGAGGGCATGAAGGTCGTCGGTGAGCTGTTCGGCTCCGGCCAGATGCAGCTGCCGTTCGTCCTCCAGTCCGCCGAGGTCATGAAGACGGCGGTGGCGTATCTGGAGCCGCACATGGAGAAGACCGACGACGAGGGCAAGGGCACCATCGTCCTGGCGACCGTTCGCGGCGACGTCCACGACATCGGCAAGAACCTCGTCGACATCATCCTCACCAACAACGGCTACAACGTCGTCAACATCGGCATCAAACAGCCGGTCTCCGCGATCCTGGAAGCCGCCCAGGAACACAAGGCCGACGTCATCGGCATGTCCGGCCTCCTCGTGAAATCCACCGTGATCATGAAGGAGAACCTGGAGGAGCTCAACCAGCGCAAGCTGGCCGCCGACTACCCGGTCATCCTCGGCGGCGCCGCCCTCACCCGCGCCTACGTCGAACAGGACCTCCACGAGATCTACCAGGGCGAGGTCCGCTACGCCCGCGACGCCTTCGAGGGCCTGCGCCTCATGGACGCCCTCATGGGCGTCAAACGCGGCGTCCCCGGCGCCCAACTCCCGCCCCTCAAACAGCGCCGCGTCCCCAAACGCGCCACACCCCTGCCGGCCGCCGGGCAACCGGTCGACGCCGGCCGCTCCGACGTCGCCGCCGACAACCCCGTCCCCACCCCGCCGTTCTGGGGCACCCGCGTCGTCAAGGGCATCCCGCTCAAGGACTACGCCTCCTGGCTCGACGAGACCGCCCTGTTCAAGGGCCAATGGGGCCTCAAGGACGCCGACACCATCGCCACCGACGGCCGGCCCCGCCTGCGCGGCTGGCTGGACAAACTCCACACCGACGGCCTCCTCGAAGCCGCCGTCGTCCACGGCTACTTCCCCTGCGTCTCCAAGGGCGACGACCTCATCATCCTGGGCGAGAACGGCTCGGAACGCACCCGCTTCACCTTCCCCCGCCAGCAGCGCGGCCGCCGCCTGTGCCTCGCCGACTTCTTCCGCCCCGAGGAGTCCGGCGAGAGCGACGTCGTCGGCCTCCAGGTCGTCACCGTGGGAAACCGCATCGGCGAGGAGACCGCACGGCTCTTCGCCGCCGACGCCTACCGCGAGTACATGGAACTCCACGGCCTGTCCGTGCAGTTGGCCGAGGCCCTCGCCGAGTACTGGCACGCCCGCGTCCGCGCCGACCTCGGCATCGGCGGATCCGACCCGCAGTCCATGGCCGGCATGTTCCGCACCGAGTACCAGGGCTGCCGCTACTCCCTGGGCTACCCCGCCTGCCCCGACCTGGAGGACCGCGCCAAGATCGCCGACCTCCTCCAGCCGGAACGCATCGGCGTCCAGCTCTCCGAGGAGTTCCAGCTCCACCCCGAGCAGTCCACCGACGCCATCGTCATCCACCACCCCGAAGCCAACTACTTCAACGCGCGCTGACCCCCGCCAGCCGGAAAGGAGTCCGACATGCCCGCTGCCCCGGCCGCCACCGCCGAACGCCCCCGCACGTCCCGCGCCCCCACCCCCGCACCGACCCCCGCCCGCACCCCCGCCCCGCCCGGCGTCCGGGAACTGCTGGCCCAGGGCCGGCGGACCTTCTCCTTCGAGTTCTTCCCCCCCAAGACGGACGCGGGAGAGCGCACCCTGTGGGCGGCCATCCGCCGCATCGAGGCCCTCGCCCCCTCCTTCGTCTCCGTCACCTACGGCGCCGGCGGCTCCTCCCGCAGCCGCACCGTCGAGGTCACCAAGCGCATCGCCGCCGAGACCACCCTGCGCCCGGTCGCACACCTGACCGCGGTCGGGCACTCCACCGCCGAACTGCGCCACATCATCGGCCAGTACGCCGACGCCGGCATCCGCGACATCCTCGCCCTGCGCGGCGACCCGCCCGGCGACCCGAAGGGGGAGTGGATGCGCCACGCGGACGGCCTGACCCACGCCCACGAACTGGTCTCGCTCATCCGCCGGCTGGGCGACTTCACCGTGGGCGTCGCCGCGTTCCCCGAGCGGCATCCCCGCTCACCCTCCTGGACCGAGGACATCCGCCACTTCGCCGCCAAGTGCCACGCCGGCGCCGACTACGCCATCACCCAGATGTTCTTCCACGCCGAGGACTACCTGCGGCTGCGGGACCGGCTCCTGGCCGTCGGCTGCCTGACCCCGATCATCCCCGAGATCATGCCGGCGACCGATTTCCGCCAGATCCGGCGCTTCGCCGAGCTCAGCGACGCCCGCTTCCCCGACGCCCTCGCCCAGCGGCTGGAAGCCGCCAAGGACGACCCGGCGGCCGGGCACCGCATCGGCGTCGACTACGCCACGCACATGTCCGAGCGCCTCCTCGCCGAGGGCGCACCCGGCCTGCACTACATCACCCTCAACAAGTCCACCGCGACGCTAGAGATCCACCAGAACCTGAACCCCAGCCACGACCCAGCCACCACCATCACGGAGTAGAACCCATGG
The DNA here is from genome assembly GCF_002080455.1 of Streptomyces sp. Sge12. Taxonomy (NCBI): domain Bacteria; kingdom Bacillati; phylum Actinomycetota; class Actinomycetes; order Kitasatosporales; family Streptomycetaceae; genus Streptomyces; species Streptomyces sp. Sge12. The sequence goes on along the minus strand of NZ_CP020555.1, from coordinate 99,857 downwards.
ACTTCAAGGTCGCAGACCTCTCTCTCGCCGCGTTCGGCCGCAAGGAGATCACCCTGGCCGAGCACGAGATGCCGGGCCTGATGGCGATCCGCAAGCAGTACGCCCAGACGCAGCCCCTGGCCGGCGCCCGCATCACCGGCTCGCTGCACATGACCGTGCAGACGGCCGTGCTCATCGAGACCCTCGTCGCGCTCGGCGCCGAGGTCCGCTGGGTGTCCTGCAACATCTACTCCACCCAGGACCATGCCGCCGCCGCGATAGCCGCCGCCGGCATCCCGGTCTTCGCCTGGAAGGGCGAGACGCTGGAGGAGTACTGGTGGTGCACCGAGCAGGCGCTGACCTGGCCCGGACACGCAGGCCCCAACATGATCCTCGACGACGGCGGCGACGCCACCCTCCTGGTCCACAAGGGCGTCGAGTACCAGAAGGCCGGCCGCGTCCCGGACCCCTCCACCGCCGACAACGAGGAAATGGCGCTGGTCCTCGACCTGCTGGGCCGGACGAGCATCGACTGGACGACCCTGGCCGCCGGAATCCGCGGAGTGACCGAGGAGACCACCACCGGCGTCCACCGCCTCTACGAGATGCACCGCGAGGGCGCCCTCCTCTTCCCCGCGATCAACGTGAACGACGCCGTCACCAAGTCCAAGTTCGACAACAAGTACGGCTGCCGCCACTCCCTCATCGACGGCATCAACCGCGCCACCGACGTCCTCATCGGCGGCAAGACCGCCGTCGTCTTCGGCTACGGCGACGTCGGCAAGGGCAGCGCGGAATCCCTGCGCGGCCAGGGCGCCCGCGTCATCGTCACCGAGATCGACCCGATCTGCGCGCTCCAGGCGGCGATGGACGGCTACCAGGTCGCCACCCTCGACGATGTCGTCGAGACGGCCGACATCTTCATCACCACGACCGGCAACAAGGACATCATCATGGCCTCGGACATGGCCAGGATGAAGCACCAGGCGATCGTCGGGAACATCGGCCACTTCGACAACGAGATCGACATGGCCGGTCTCGCGAAGATCGAGGGCATCGTCAAGGACGAGGTCAAGCCGCAGGTCCACACCTGGAAGTTCCCCGACGGCAAGGTCCTGATCGTCCTGTCCGAGGGCCGCCTGCTCAACCTCGGCAACGCGACCGGCCACCCCTCCTTCGTCATGTCGAACTCCTTCGCCGACCAGACCCTCGCCCAGATCGAGCTCTTCACCAAGCCCGAGGAGTACCCGACCGACGTCTACGTCCTGCCCAAGCACCTCGACGAGAAGGTCGCCCGCCTCCACCTCGACGCCCTCGGCGTCAAGCTGACCACCCTGCGCCCGGAACAGGCCGCCTACATCGGCGTCGACATCGACGGCCCCTACAAGCCGGACCACTACCGCTACTGACCGAACGAATCACGCCACCGGCTCTCGAGCACCGCTCGAGAGCCGGTGGAAACCCCATGGCCGGGCACCCCGGGGAATGCCACGATCAAAATGTCCGTGCCGAGGGCGAGCACAACTCCCACCACCGCAGATGAGGATGACCCATGAACCCCAATCCGCCCGGTAGCCCCCAGCAGCACCCCGCCGGCGGCCCGAGTCCCTACGCGGCCCCGCCCGGCGCCTGGGCGCAGCCCGGCCCGCCGGCATCCGTGCCGCAGGCCGCCGGGCGCGGCAAGGCGGCCACCGTCCTCCTCCTGGTCTCCACGGTCTTCGTGGGCCTGATGGCAGGACTCTTCTTCGCCTTCGACGTCTCGGTCATGCCGGGGCTTGCGGCCGGCGACGAGCGCACTTACGTCACGGCGATGCAGAACTTCAACGCCGCCATCGACGGCAACGGGCTCTTCGGCATGGTGTTCGTCCTCGCCCTGCTGATCGCCGCCGCCTCCGCGATCGTCGAGTTCCGGGCCGGCCGCCGCAACGTCGCCGTCTGGGTCGCCGTCGCCACCGTGGCCTACCTCGTCGTCCTGATGATCACCTTCTCCGTGAACATCCCCCTCAACAACGAACTCGCCGACGCGGGCGACGCCACGAAGCTGACCGACTTCTCCATCGTCGAGAAGTTCAAGAGCACCTGGGTCTCCACCAACATCATCCGCACCCTGCTGTGCACGGTGGCCCTCACCGCCCTCTCCCGCGCCCTGGTCCTCTACGGGCGCGCCACCCGCTGAACGGCGAGTCCCGCGCCCCGCAGTCCCCCGGCCGCCCCGGCCGGGGGACTCCCGTACGTCTTCAGCCGCTCTGCCCGTGCAGGTACAGGGCCCAGGCCAGGAAACCGACCGCGGCCGTGCACAGCAGCGTCCGCCAGACGTTGGCCCGCGTCCACGGCCCCTCGAAGGCGCGGCGCACCGCGGCCGGGTCCCCGATCCGGGCGACCGGACCGGCCTTCTCCAGCGCGTTGTTCAACGGGATGTTCACCTTGTTGGTGAGGCCCATCGACAGGATGTAGCAGACCAGGGCCGCGATCAGCGCCGGCAGCACGTCACGGCCGTCCGAGGGAATGTGCAGCGCCAGCGCCAGAGCCGTGAACAGGAACGCACCGATGTAGCCCAGCACGAACCAGCCGTTGAGAATGGCCTTGTTGATGTGCTGCATGACCTCGATGACCGTCCGGTCGTCCGTGCGCTTCAACCCCGGCATCACGGACACGGAGAAGCCGTAGAACAGGCCACTGACCAACCCCATCGTGACCGTGGCGGCGATGAGCGAGGCCAGGCGTGCGGTCTCCATCGTGTGTCCCCCTGCTCGCCCGTCCACGGAGCTTCTCGGTCATCGATTCTTCGGGAACGGGTCATCGAATCGTCAAGTCATGGCGACTATACGGGCGGGGGCGGCCCGCGTCGCGGGGGAATCGAGCGACCCTCCAGCATGTCTTGAGCGACGGGCGGAGCCGGAGCCGCGAGGGGGGCTCGCGGCTCCGGCGGCCGGCCCGCGGCAGGGGATTCCGCGGGCCGGCAGTGGTGGACGCACCCGGGGCAGCCGCGAGCACGTCCACGATCGGCGTCAGCCCGCGGAACCCTCCAGCCGGCTGTCGGGGATCCAGGAGCCGTGCAGCCCGGCGCCCACCCGGTGCGGCAGGTGCACGGTGGCGACCCGCTCCAGATCGGAGGCGTCCAGCACCAGCAGCTGCGAGGCATCCTGCTTGAGGTCCGAGACGACGGTCAGCAGATAGCCGTCGTCCTCGCCCGTGGCGTCGGCGGCCGGAACGAACACGGCCTCGCTCGGCAGCCGCGCATCACCCACCCGGTGGACCCGCCGGGCACCGGTGGTCCGGTCGTACTTGACCACGCCGTAGCCGCCCAGACCGTTCTCGTCGGGGAAGGAGATCGCGTACTGGTAGCGGTTCTCGGCGCCCAGGTACTCCTCGTTCAGCGTCGGGAACTCCACCGGCAGGTCGTCGATGATCTGCTCGTCGACCGTGCCGGCCGCCATGTCCAGCACCCAACGGCGGGTGTAGGAGCGGGAGACGGGCTCACTGCCGCGCCCCGGCGCGCCGACCCACCAGTTCCACGACAGCCGGAACCCCTCGCGGTCCACGGTGGGACCCTCCAGGACGATACGGCCCTGCCCGTCCTCGTAGGCGTTGGAGACGTGCAGCATGTTGCCCGGCTCGATGGAGAACCAGCGCACCCGCCCGGCGCCGTCCTCCCCGCGCGGCATCACCCCGATACGGGACGGCTGGTGGTCGTTCCAGCTGTAGGGGATACCGGATGCCTCCGCATGGTCGAAGGTCACATTGCCCTCGACGAACACCACGTGGCGGCGGGTGAGGGCGAAGTCGTGCTTGAGCGCGGCGGTCGCCCCGGGAACCTCGGCGTCGTGGACGATGTGCCCCTTGGCATCGGACACGTAGTACGTCAGGAACGGCGGGAACGGCGAGGACCCGAAGAAGTGCAGCTCCCCGGTGACCGGGTCCTCCTTGGGGTGCGCGGTCATCGCCCCGCGCAGCTTGCCCCCGAAGTCGTAGGCGCCGACCGTGTCCAGCTCCGCGGTCAGCTCGAACGGCAGGTTCGCCTCGCACAGCGCCAGCAGACGTCCGGCGTGCTCGATGATGTGGGTACCGGCCGCACTCGCGGTCAGGTCGGGCCCCCGCTCGGTCATGTACGGAGCCCCCTCCAGCGCGGGGGTGTACACCCAGCGGTTGCGGTACCACTCCGCGCGCCCCTCACGCAGCCGGATCCCGTGGACCATGCCGCTGCCCTTGAACCAGTGCGTCGGGGTCACCCCGGGCTTGGGGTTGTGCCCGTTGCGGACCAGCCGGCCGTTCAACTCGGGGGGCAGAGTGCCCTCGACGATCAGGCCGGTGGCGGTGACCTCCTCGGCGACGGGTGTGAAATGGCCGGTCAGGTACGGCTTCGAAGTCGTCATGGCAGGAATCCTTCTCATTGGTGTGACACAAAGTCAGACAGCCCGTGGAGAACGTCACCCCAGGCGCACGGACCGGGGAAGCCCCCGCCCCGGGGGCCGGGGGTGGCCGCACCACCGACCGCCCCCGGCCCCCGCACCGCACCCGCCGCGGCCGACACCCGGCGCACCGCCCGGCCCGTCCGCGTACCTGCGTGCAACGTTCACGGCACACAGACTCGGCGCGGACGCTGTCCACTATCCAGACCCGGCAGCGCCACGCACTGTCCACTGCTGTCCGCACCTGTCCACCCGCACCACCACCCCTACCGCGGGTCGTGCAACTCCCGCTCCCACAACGCCTCGCAGAGCAGGTCCAGGCCCTGGCGCAGATGACGCCGGTAGGTGCCGTAGGGAAGGCCCAGCCGGCGGGCAGCGGCCTCCTGGGTGGGCGCCCCCGACAGATAGCCCGCCGCCAGCGCATCCCGCGCCCGCACCCCCCGCGGGTCACCCGCGAGCTCGTCGACCGCCCCCCGCAGCAGGGCACGCAACTCCCCGACCGGCTCACCGAGGTCGGCCGCCAGCCGGGTACGCAGCAGCGCACACGCCGCGAACGCGACCGCGTCCCGCCAGTGCGCCAACGCCTCGCGCACCGCCTGGTCGAACGCCGCACGCGACAGCGGCGACGGCCCCGCCGGGGCAGCCGGCATCTCCGTCGCCGATATGAAGTGCATCAGCCACGCCTCCACCGGCAGCCGGCGCCAGTCCACACCGAACAGCCCGTAGGTGTACTCACCCACCCGCGGCCGCGCCCCCGTGTCCTGAAGGGTGCCCCGCACGCGCTCCGCCCACGTCTCGGCGTCCCGGAACACCGCGAACCCGTACGCCCGCCCGCGCGCCCGCGCCGCCTCCGCCTGGGCCCGGGAACTGCTCAGGTCGATCACCCGCGAAGGAACCTGGTACTGCTCGGGATAGACCGAGAACCGGCTGACGCCGATGTGCTCACCGGGGCTCACCGGCGCGGTGGCCCGCGTGTACTCCCACGCGGCGGCCACCACCGGATCGGTGGCCACGTCCCGGGGGTCGGGAGGCGACGGCAGGACCAGCCGCGCCGTGAACGCCACGATCCGGCCCGTGCTCACCAGCCGGTAGACACTGAACGCCTCCGGCTGGGCCTGCGCCCAGTAGCGGACCAGCTCCGCCGAGGCCGGCCCCTCCGTCTCGGCCGCCATGCGCAGCACGACATCGATGTCCTCCGGGTGCAGCGGACGGTCGTGGACCTCGTCCTCACGGGACCAGGACCGCAGCCGGGCCAGCCTCTCTCCCTCCCGGAACAGGTAGAACAGATCGTCGGTGACCGTCCACACCCGCTCCTCGGGCGCCTCGCGCAGGATGCGCAGGTACTCGTCCGCCAGGCGCTGGCGCATCGACTCGAAGGCGTTGGGCGCCCGCCACCGCAGGTCGGCGGCGAGCGTCTCGCGTGCCGCGTCGTGCGGGTGGAGCCCCCGCAGGGTGGACTCCATGAACGGCAGCTCCCGCAGCCACGCGAACAGCGGATGGGCGTCCTCCCCGGGCAGCACCGCGGCCAGCAGCTCCTCCGACGTCGAGTGAGCCTGCGCCGCCACCTCCAGGGCACGGCGGTGGGCCGCCGTGGGCACCTCCCCGATCAGCCCCGCCAGCAGCGTGCGCAGCACGTCCGCCGTGGGCGCCCAGATCTCCTCCCGGCCGCACCCCGCCGACCCGGCCGCCGCCGCCAGCGACAGCGCCAGCGGATTGCCCCCGGCGAAGCGCAGCACCCGGTCCCGCAGCTCGGGCCGGATCTCGGCCGCCACCAGCAGGCTGCGGGCCTGCTCCGAGGAGAACGGCCCCAGCTCGCTCACGTCCAGGAGCCGGGACCAGGCGGGATCGGCGGCCCACTGCGGCTGCGGAGCGCGCCGCCCGCCCAGCACGACCAGGGTGTCGTCCGCGGCCCGCGGCAGGAAGTGGTGCCACAGCCAGCTCTCCAGCCACTGGCAGTGCTCGAAGGAGTCCACGAACAGGACCGTCCCCGGCACGTCCAGGAACGGCCCGGCGGCACGCTCGAAATCGGCCGGGTCCCGGCTGACGAACCGCCCGTCGAGCTCGACGAGCAACCGCCCGGCCGCCCGCGCGTGGTCCGCGAGACGCCGCAGCAGCGTCGACTTGCCGATACCGCCCGGCCCGTACACGTAGAACGCGAACGGCGCCTGCGGATCACCGGCCAACGCCGCCGCGAAGCGCCCGAGTTCCTCGTCGCGGCCCACGAACGCCTGCACGCGCGCCCTGCTCAGTCTTTCCCCCACGGACCCCATGGCGGCTCCCTTCCCTCTCGCTGCGGAGCTTGTCAATTGATCAGTCCGAGCTGAGAGTCGTCGCCCTCGCCGGTGACCAGCAAGGTGGTCTCCTCCACGCACCGGAAGCGGCCGTCGGGAGCCATCCGGGCGAAGAGGTAGACCTCGGTGCGCGAGACGTGGCCGTCGTGGTGGGTGAGGGTGACGGTGTGACGGTCGGCGTAGGACAGCCCGTCGCGCAGTTCGTCCTGGACCTCGACCTGCCCGTCGCGGATCAGGGAGCGCAGGCGCGTCATGTGCCGGGCGAAGGAAGTCCGGTCGCTCCACACGCCGTTGGTGCGCTGGCGGTAGTCGGGGGCGAAGTGCCGGTCGATGGCCTCGGTGAGGTCGAGGCCCGGGGTGAACAGCAGGTCGTTGATGGCGCGGCTGATGTCGGTGGAAGTCATCGTCATGTCCTGAACGCAGTGGGGGGTGTACGAGGGGTGCGGGGGCGCGCCGGGCACAGGGCGCGGGGCGCCGCGGTCTCAGCGGACGGGGGTGAAGTCCAGCGACAGCGAGAGCGGCCCACGGGTGTACAGGCCGGCCTCCCGGTAGCGGAAACCGGGGCTGTAGCGCACCTCGTCGAACAGCGGCAGGAGCATGGCCGCCACCGTCTCGATCTCGGCGCGCGCGAAGGCCGTACCGACGCACTGGTGGAGGCCGCTGCCGAAGGACAGGTGCTCGGCCGCCGCGGTGAAGGAGCGGGCGGTGCCCAGGTCCGCACGGTGGATGTCGAAGGCGTCCGGGTCGGTGAACGCGCCGGGGTCGCGGTTGGCCGCCCCGATCATGCAGAAGACGGTGGCCCCGGCCGGGACGACGGTGCCGGCGAAGACGGCGTCGTGCTCCGCCTGGCGGGGGATGAGCTGCACCGGCGGGGTGCAGCGCAGCGTCTCGGCGATCGCGGCGCCCAGCAGCTGCGGGTCGCGGCGGACCTGCGCCAGCTGCTCGGGATGGTCGATCAGGTGCTTGAAGAGCAGGGCGAGCGTCTTGTCGGCGGGCTCCGCCGAAGCCAGCAGCACATTGATGACCAGGGCGGTGACATCGCGGTTGCTCATGGCCGCGCCACCGAATTCGGTGCTGCACAGCGCCGATATCAGGTCCTCGCCGGGACGGCGGCGACGCTCCTCGATGATCGGAGCGAGATACGCCTCCAACTGCTCGGCGCACTCCAGGCAGTGCCGGCGACGCTCGGGTGTGAGGGTCAGGCTGGTGATGAACTCGGTGACCCCGCCGTACCAGGCCGCCACCTGCGGCCAGTCCTTCCTCTCCAGGCCGAGGACGTCGAGCGTCACCTGCACGGCGAACGGCTTGCCGAAGTCGTTGACCAGGTCCACCCGCCCCGCGGGGAGGAACGGAGCCATCAGCTCGGCGGCGTTGGCGCGGATGGCGTGCACCTGTCTCTCCAGGGCCCGGCCGGTGAAGGACCGTACGACGACCGCCCGCTTGGCGGTGTGCTCGGCTCCCGACATCTGGGCCAGGACCGGCCCGCGCATCACCGGCTCCGCGCGCGCCTGGAACGTCTCGGTGGTGAAGGCATCATGGTCGGTCAGGACCCGCTTCACGTCCTCGTGGCGGGAGAGGAAGTAACTGTCGATCTCCGGCTCGTAGTGCACCGGAAGCTGCTCCCGCAGCTGTGCGAAGTAGCGGTAGGGGTCAGCGGCGAAGTCCTCGGACAGGACGCTGAACGGGGCAGGGGACACGTGCATGGTGGAACCTCTCGAAAGACGCTGTGCGTGGACGGAGCCACCACGCGCCCCGTGCGGTCGCGAGAACGCCGGGCAGCCCCAACCGGGCTGCTAGACGAGCGAACGGCCGTTCGGGTTCCGCCGGTTGGAGGCCACTTCACCACCCGGCGGCACACCACGACCGGGCCGCCGCTCCACGTGGCCGGCCCCGGACAGCGCGTGGCGTCACAGCCACCCCTCGACCGTACGGATGCGGTGGCCCAGGACCCGGGCGAACCCCGCGACGAACTCCGGGCGGAGCCGGGCCGCGTTCCACACCTCGAATCCCAGATGGGCCAGAGCGAAACGGTCCTCCTGCCACCCCCACTCGGGCAGCGCCTGCGCATCCCCGCACCCCGGACAGCGCAGCACGGCCACGCCGGTCCGGTACCAGTCGTCCACCGCCTGCGGCCACGGCGCGGTGGGCGCGGGCGCCGCGCAGCCCGGGCACAGCGGAGCACCGTCGCACCCCGGGGAACCCCAGAAGACGGTACGGCCGGTCACGACGGCGAGCCCGTCACAGCCGTCCCCCGCCGGCCACTGCGCCACCTCGTCCCACCGCGGCCCCGGCGAGTACACCGGCCTGCCGAGCATCTCGTACCGCTGCTCGGCGCAGACGACCCCCTCGGCGACCAGCCACGCCACCACCCGCGCCCCGAGCTCCTGCGCCTGCCCCGGAGCCGCATCGATATCGACGATCGTCTGGAAGTGGTCGCCCATCAGCCCTCGCCCCGGCGGTCGTTGCGGACGGGGACACCCCCTGTCCCGGCCAACCCTGCCAGGAGGCACCGACAAAGCCCCGCCCGCCCCCGGGGCCGCCGCCCCGCCGCGCCACTGCCGCGGCCGCGCTGCGCCCCGCAGCCGGCCGCCCCACAATGGGAGAACGGCATGCGTGCGGCCCCTGCCCCGGTGGCGGCGGCCGCCCCGCGGTGTCCTGACTGCGTCGGCCGAGAGGAACACCCTCATGCGCGCGGAGTCCTCACCCGCCGCGCGGAGAACGGGGGCCTTCGCCGCGGTCGCCGTCGCCCTGTTCTGCATCCAGCTCGACTTCTTCGCCCTCAACCTCGCCATCCCCGGCATCGCCGCCGAGCTCGGCGTCACCGTCTCGGCCGCGCAGTGGACCCTGTCCGCGTACATGCTCGCCATCGGCTGCTTCTTCATCGTCGGCGGCCGGGTCGGCGACGTCTTCGGACGGCGCGCCACCCTGCTGGCCGGCATCGCCCTGTTCACCGCCGGCTCCGTGGGCTGCGCACTGGCACCCGCCCTCGGCCCGCTCGTCCTGGCCCGCATCGCGCAGGGAATCGGCGCGGCCTTCGTCTTCCCGGTCTCGGTGGCCGTGATCACCAACACCTTCCCCGAACAGAGCCGGGCCAAGGCCCTGGGCGCCGCATTCGGCATCGCCAACATCGGCACCGCGATCGGCCCCTTCGTCGGCGGAGGCTTCACCGAGGGACCCGGCTGGCGCTGGATCTTCTGGCTGATGGCCCCGCTCGGCCTGCTCTCCCTGCTCATCGCCCTGGCCCGCGTACCCGACTCGCGCGACACCTCCGCGCCCCGCCAGCTCGACCTCCTGGGCTGCGCCCTGATCGTGTGCGCGCTGGCCGCACTGACCCTGGCCGTGGAGCGCGGGGACGCCTGGGGCTGGGGGAGCGCCCGCACCCTGGGCTGCTTCGCCGCGGCCGTCACGGCCGGCGCCCTGTTCCTGGTGCGCGAGCGCCGCGCCCGGCACCCGCTGGTCGACCTGCGGCTGTTCCGCAACGTCCCCTACGTCCTGGTGACAGGGATGGGCTCGCTCTCGAACATGGGCTACGGCGTCACCGTCTTCCTCGCCACCCTCTACCTCCAGGGCGTACGCGGCCTCTCGCCGCTCCTGGCGGGCACGGTGTTCCTGGCCCCGGCCGTGCTGGTGGCGCTCAGCGGGCCGCTCGGCGCGCGGCTGGGCCGGCACATGCGGCCGACCGCGGTGATGGCGCTGGCCGGGGCCGTCGCCGGCACGGGGATGTACGCCCTGGCCGGGGTCGGGGCGTGGTGGCTGTACGTGCCGGTGTTCGCGTGGTGCGGCCTGGGCCTCGGGCTGGGCTGGACGTACTCCGGCGTGGCGACCCAGCAGGTCGTCGCACCGGCCCGGGCGGGGGAGGCGTCGGGCGTGCTGCTGACGTTCCTGGTCACGCTGGGCGCGATCGCCCTGGCCGGGACGGCGGCGGCGATCTCCGCGATGACCCCGCAGCGGCCGCCCGAGGAGGCCTACGACGCGATCCTGCGCCTCGGCGGGCTGGTCATCGTCGCGACGGCGGTGGTGGTCATGGCCGTACGCCACCGGCTCGTGACGCTCGGACGGGTCCCGCCCCTGTCCCTGCGGGCGGACGACGCCGCCGCCCGGGAGCCGGGCCCCCGCAGCCCCTGAGGCCCCTGACCCCCGCTCCTTCCGGAGCCGGGCCCCGCCCCGCCCGTTCCCTTCGATCCCGAGGCGATTCCGGCATCCCACCACACCTCTCAAAGGTGTACATAGAGGGACATTCAGTGACATTCGGGCGCTGTGAGGGTGAGCCGCCCCATAGGGCCCACGTCACATACGAGCCGGGATAGTAGCCTGCGAAGGCCCCGCCGCAGCTGCCCCGAACCGACTCCCACCAGCACGGACCCCTCCACGCCCGCCCGGGGGCCGCAGGTCCCCCACTCCGAGGCCCCCTAGTAAGAGGGGCCGTTGCCAGGGGGTCGGGGCGTCTGTAGAACTGGATGAGTCGCCGGGCGGCACGGGTGCTTCACCCCGCCGCCGACGAACCCCTCTCCAGCGCGTGAGTGGCTCACGCATGCCTCCGGCATGCCGCGACCGCCCTTGTTCCCTGTGGAAGGTTTCCCCCGTGTCCCACTCCGTCATCCGCCGCATCGCCGCCTCGAAGAAGGCCCTCGCGGGCACCGTCGTCGCCCTCGGTGTCGCCGGCTCCATGCTCGCCACGGTTCCCGCCCAGGCGGCCCCGACGAGCGCCAAGGCGATCGCCCAGCAGATGATCAAGGACCCGGCGCAGTTCGCGGCGTTCAACAACATCGTTTCCCGCGAGAGCGGCTGGAACCACACCGCCACGAACGCCTCCTCCGGCGCCTACGGCCTGGTCCAGGCCCTGCCGGCCTCGAAGATGGCCTCCGCCGGCGCGGACTGGAAGACCAACCCCGCCACCCAGATCAAGTGGGGCCTGGACTACATGAACGACCGCTACGGCAGCCCGGTCGGCGCCTGGAACTTCTGGCAGTCCCACCACTGGTACTGAGCCACCAGCGGACAGCAGACGCACCGAAACGCTCGGCCGGACCCCCGGCCGGGCGTTTTCGCGTACCCGGCCCCCGGCCCCCGGCCCCGGCCCCCGCTCGGAGAGGCGGCTAGCGGCCGCCGCGGCCCTCCCGGAAGTGCAGCGCGAGCCCGGCCGCGGCACTCGCGGCGACGACACCGGCCGCCATGAAACCGCCGCGTGCGCGCCAGGACAGCACCGACCAGCGGGACTGCGCGGACAGCACCGAGCCCGTGCTGAGCCAGGAGGCCGCCGACAGCGCCGACAGCGAGGATCCGATGGAGGCGGCGGACAGGGCGCAGCCCACGGACCCGATCGACAGCACCGAGCCCACCGAACCGATCGACAGGACCGAGCCCACCGAGCCGATGGACAGCACCGAGTCCTTCGACCAGAGCGAGAGGCAGGACCGGTTGCTGCCGTGCCACGGGCCCGCCGACGCATCACGTGTGATCACGGCACCATCCTGACAGGCGGTCGGCACTGCGGGCGGTAGTCCGGGCCGCCCCAGTGGTCCCGGGGCGGCCGCAGGCGTCCACGCCGACCCGGTCGCCGGGCCGACGACGGCCCCCACCGCAGGCCCTCGTCCCCCTCCCCGGCCGGGGAGGAAAACCCCTGGGGGCGCTCCCGCCCCGGCCCGTACGCTCGCCCGTATGCCCCGCTCCCCGAAGAAGGCCCGCCGGCTCGTCGCCGACGGGCGCACCTACCTGTGGACGATCCGCCACGGCCACCGCGTGCTCGACGACGACGGCTGCCGCAAGACCCTCACCCTGCGCTCCCACCCGTCGGGCACCGGCGGCCTGCTGCGCTTCGTCTTCGACGAGGGGCCCGGCCGGTACGTCTCGGGATTCACCACGGGCTCGGGCGAGGTGGGGGAGAGCGGCGTCGGCGCGCTGAACCTGCACGAACCGGGCACGGTACGGGTCCTGCTCGACGCGGCGCTGGCCCGCGGTTGGCAGCCGGGGGAGAGGCGGGAGGTGAAGGTCGACGGCTGGACCTTCCTCGGCGCGGCGGTCGCCGCACGGGAGGACCGGTGACCGCAACACCCCTCCGGCCACGCTGACCTGCGAGGCGTCCGCAAGAATGCGGTCGCATGAGCACGCACTCCTCCGGCGATCCGACCACCGCCGCCCCCGCTGCCGCCGCCCCCTCCCGCTCCGCCTCCGCCGCCTTCGCCCGCCTCGGCGGTGAGGACGACCAGCAGGTCTGGAGCGACCTCTGGAGCGACCTGTGCCATCAGGAATCCGTCGACGAGGACAGCTTCCTCGCCCTCCCGCACCTGACGGCGATCGCGACCGGCCGCGCCCCGGGCGAACCGCAGGAGGCCGTCCTGATGGCGGGCCTGATCGCCTCGGCGGCGGACGAGGAGCACACAGCGCGCTACGCCGGGGAGGTGTCCGCGCTGCTGCCGGTCGCCCGCCGCCTCCTGGACGAGGCCACCGACCATCCGCCGACCTTCGTGTACCTCCTCCAGTGCGTGCTGGCCTTCGAGGGCGAGCGGGTGTGGAGCGCCGGGCGGCTGGAGGGCCTGTTCGTGCAGGAGTACGAGATCGAGTGCCCGCACTGCACGTCGGAGCTGTTCATCGCCTTCGGCGACCACGGGACCTTCGCCGCGGCCGGTGACTACGTGACGGCCGACCCCGCCCGGGCGGAGCTCCTGCCCGCCGATCCCGCCACGCTCGGCCCGCTCCCCGCCCGCCTGCACCGCGCGGCGTCGCGGGCGGGCCACGCGCAGGTCGCGCTCGGGCTGACGTACCTCTTCGGCCGGGCGACCTGCCCGGACTGCGGGGCCGCCTTCGCCGTCGCCGAACAGGTCGAGGAGCGGTAGCGGGCTGCGCCGTACGGATGGACTCGGGCCGTACGGCGGCCGGTACGGGCCCTCGCCGCACGAAGCGGCCTACGTTCGCACTGCTCCCCACCCCTCACGAAAGGCAGTACTCGTGCGATCGATCCGTTGCGCCCTGACCGCTCTCGCCGCCGGTGGCATCCTCCTGGCGGGCGCCTCCGCCGCCTCCGCCGACGACGCCTTCACCGTCTACGCACCGATCAGCAACACGTACTCGATCGTCTTCGGCGACCTGAGCCAGGTGGCCGGCGACGACGTCTTCAACGCCGGCCACGACAACACGGTCGGCTCCCACAACGGCGCGGCGCCGGCCGGTGACATCGGCATGGCGACCCTGCCCGCGACCCACATCATGAGCAACGAGGCCCTCAAGGGTGCCGCCGGCCAGTGGACCGGCAACATCTTCCGCAAGTAGGCGGCTTCCGGTCCACGGGAATGGGCCGCCACCCCCGCACGGGGGTGGCGGCCCATTCCCGTGGACCGGGCCCGTCGGCCGGACACCGGGCGTCCCAGAACGTCTGATTATCGACCCCCCGAAGGGAACACAACGCGCATTCCCGTCAGTTCACCGAACGGCACCGGGGGCGCGCCCGCACGACTCGCCCCCGACCGGCAGACCATGAGCAAGGAGAGACCGTGCGCATACTCTTCACCGGCCCGCCCGCGGCCGGCCACCTCTTCCCGATGATCCCGACCGCGCAGGCCTTACGGGCCGCGGGCCACGAGGTGCTGTTCGCGGGCTCGCAGCCGCTGGACCAGCTCCGCGAGGCCGGTTTCCCGATCGTCGAGATCGGCGACGGCCGCAGCATCCGGGAGGTGTTCGAGCAGTCCACCGGTGAGGAAATACGCTACGTCGCCCCGGACATGACCCCGGAGCAGATCCTCGGCAGGGCCGCCCACGGCTTCGCGCTCGTCTCCCGCTCCACCGTCGAGGGACTGCTGGAGATAGCCGACAGCTGGCGCCCCGACCTTCTGATCCACGACTCCTTCCAGGCCGCGGCCCCGCTGGTCGCCGCCAAGCTGAAGATCCCCTCGGTGGTCCACAACTTCGGCGTCACCTCCGGCCTCGACATGATCGGCCGGCTCGCCGCCCACTTCACCGAGGCCTACGAGACGTACGGGGTCGCCGGACCGGCCGAGCCCACCGCCCTGAACGTCGTCCCCGCCTCCCTCGGCGGCGACCCGGCCGGCCTGCGCATGCGCTACCTGCCCTACAACGGCGGCGGCATCGTCCCCGCCGGGCTCCTGCGGCGCGGCGGCCGCCCGCGCGTCGCCGTCACCCTGGGCACCGTCCTGGCCGAGCTGGACGGCGTCCGCGCCATCGTCCGCCTGATCGAGGCCGCCGCATCGGTGGACGCCGAGTTCCTGCTCGCCGTCGGCGGAGCCGACCTCGGCCCGCTGGGCACCCTCCCGGACAATGTCCGCCCGCTGCCCTGGGTGCCGCTCGCCGAACTGCTGACCGCCTCCGACGCGCTGATCCACCACGGCGGATCCGGCACCCTGCTCACCGCCCTGCAGGCCGGCCTGCCCCAGCTGCTGCTTCCCCAGGGCGCCGACCACTTCACCAACGCCGACGCCCTCACCGCCACCGGCGCCGCCCTGCGCTCCGCCTCCGACGACGTCGACGCCCCGCTGTTGACCCGGCTCATCACCGACCCGGCCCTGCGCGAGGCGGCCGCCCGCCTCCGGGAGCAGAACACGGCCCTGCCCACCCCGGCCGAGACGGTTCCCGCCCTGGAGGCCCTGGCCGCCTCCTGAACACGGCAGCCCGCACGGAACCTGCCCGGCCCCTGCCCCGGCCCCGCCCCCGGGCGGGTTCCGTGCGCGGACCGGGGCGGGGGAGAGGGGCTCAGGAGGCGGGCGCGGCCCCGGTCCGGCGGGTCTGCCCGATCAGCACGGCCGTCGCCCGGTCCAGGAGTTCACCGAGCGCCGCGTGCTCGGAGGGCGTGAAGGCGTCGGCGAGCGCCCGCTCCAGGACGGCCACCTCCTGGTAGGCGCGGTCCAGGAGCTCCCGGCCCTCCTCGCTCAGGCTCGCGATCTGCACCTTGGCGTGCACCGGGGACGCCTCGCGGCGGATCAGTCGCTTGGCCTCCATGTTGGCCAGCACGCTGCTCATGCTCTGCTGCGTCACCCCGCAGGAACGGGCCAGTTGGGCGCCCGACATGCCGCCCTCGCGGGAGAGGGCCAGCAGCACCGTGTACTGCGTCATGGTCAGCCCGTAGCCGCGCAGCACCGCCTCGTGATGCGCCATCAGCGCCTGCTCCGAGCGCCTGATCCGGGTGCAGAGGGACTCATCGACCGGGGCTTCCATCACGCACTCCCACTCAACTAACAGGTTCATGGGTTGACTCAGGAACCTTATATACCTACTGTCCTCGACTATAAGGATACTGAGTCAGCACAAGGGGCTGTAACGATGAAGGCTGTCCTCCTCGACGCCGAGAACCACTACCGCGTCACCGAACTCGACGAGCCCACCCCCGGCCCCGGTCAGGTGGCGATCCGCGTCGCCTACGCCGGGATCCAGTGGGGCGACACCATGGCCCGCGACGGCCGCTTCCCCCTCCCGCGCCCCTTCGTCCCGGGCTTCGAGGCCTCCGGGCACATCACCGCGGTCGGCGACGGCGTCGACCCGGCCCGCATCGGCAGGCCCGTCACCGCACTGACGGCGGCGGGCGCCTGCGCCGAAGTGGCCCTGGCGCCCGCCGCGCTCACCCTGGAAACCGGCGACCTGCCGCTGCGCACCGCCGCCGGCCTCGGCTGGGGCGCCCCGACCGCCTACGACCTGATCCACACCACCACCCGCGTGCGCCCCGGCGAGAGCGTCCTCATCCATGCCGCGGCCGGCTCGGTCGGCACCCTCGCCGCCCAGTTCGCCCGCCTCGCCGGAGCCGGCCGCATCGTCGGCGTCGCCGGCAGCGCCGCCAGGGCCGACTACGCCGCCGCCTTCGGCTACGACCGGGTCCTGCTGCGCGAACAATTCCCGGGCGCTCTCCACGCCGAACGCTTCGACGTGATCCTCGACCCGGTCGGCGGCCCGACCCGCCGGGCCGGTCTGCACCTGCTGGCCGAGC
The DNA here is from genome assembly GCF_002080455.1 of Streptomyces sp. Sge12. Classification (NCBI taxonomy): domain Bacteria; kingdom Bacillati; phylum Actinomycetota; class Actinomycetes; order Kitasatosporales; family Streptomycetaceae; genus Streptomyces; species Streptomyces sp. Sge12. Next base: position 83,253 of record NZ_CP020555.1, on the reverse strand, counting down.
ACGGACGACTCGCGGCCTTCGGCAACCTCGGCCCCCACGAGTCCGCCCCCGCCGACCCGAACGACCTGCTCATGCACGGCACATCGCTCCTGACCTACAACAGCAACCTGCTCAGCCGCACCCACCCCGAACGCCTCGCCGACAGCGCCCGCCACGCGCTCCGCCTCGTCGCGGACGGCAGCGTACGGATCGACATCACCGCCGAGTACGGGCTCGCGGACCTGGCCACCGCCGTGCAGCGGCTCGCCGAGGGCGCCACCCACGGCAAGAGCGTGATCCGCATCGCCTGACCGCACGCAGTGCGCCGAACCGCCCGGCGCGGGCCGGGCGGGCTGCGTGGGCTGCGCGGGCTGGGCGGTCAGGGCGGGCGGAGCCGACCGGAGTCGAACCGGCGTCCTCGCGATTTTGGAGACCGCGCGCGTCGACCTCTGCGCTACGGCTCCGCCCGTCCGGCATCGTACGGGCGCCGCCCCGCGGACGGCCCGGCCGGGGGTGGCCGGAACTCGATCGACGCGGGTGAACAGCGGGCTACTTCTTGGTAACTTGCGCGAGTTGATCAAGGTCGGGGTGTGGCCGGCCACGCTCCCGGCCGGAGCCACCCCCCAGTTCAAGGAACCACATTGGCACGCACCGTCCGCACGACGGCCCTCGTCTCCACCACGGCCCTCGCCCTGGGCCTCTCCCTCCTGGCTTCCGCCGCCCCCGCGGCCGCCGCCGACGCCGCACCCACGCCGCACCTGGACTCGGTCGAGCAGACCCTGCGCCAGGTCTCGCCGGGCCTGGAGGGCTCGGTGTGGGAGCGCACCGCCGGGAACCGCCTCGGCTCCTCCGCCCCCGGCGCCGCCGACTGGCTGCTCCAGACCCCCGGTTGCTGGGGCGACGCCGCCTGCACCGACCGGCCCGGCACCCGCCGCCTCCTGGACAAGATCCGCCAGGACATCGCCGCCGCCCGCGAAACGGTGGACATATCGACGCTGGCGCCCTTCCCCGACGGCGGCTACCAGGACGCGATCGTCGCGGGCCTGAAGGAATCCGCCCACAGGGGCAACCGGCTGAAGGTGCGCATCCTGGTGGGCGCCGCGCCCGTCTACCACTCCACGGTCATCCCCTCGTCCTACCGCAACGAGCTCCTCACGAAGCTCGGCCCGGACGCAGCCGCCGGCATCACCCTCAACGTGGCCTCGATGACCACCTCGAAGACCGCGTTCTCCTGGAACCACTCCAAGCTGGTCGTCGTCGACGGCAGTTCGGTGATCACCGGCGGCATCAACAGCTGGAAGGGCGACTACCTGGAGACCTCGCACCCGGTGAGCGACGTCGACCTCGCGCTGAGCGGGCCCGCCGCCGGCTCCGCGGGCCGCTACCTGGACTCCCTGTGGGACTGGACCTGCCGCAACAGGAACAGCTGGAGCTCGGTCTGGTTCGCCGCCTCGCCCGGCGCGGACTGCATGCCCTCCCTGCCCCGGCCCGCCGCCCCCCTGGGCGGGGGCGACACGCCCGCGCTCGCCGTCGGCGGCCTCGGCGTCGGGATCCGCCGCAGCGACCCCGCCTCCTCCTTCAACCCCGTCCTGCCCACGGCCGCCGACACCAAGTGCGGCATCGGGCTCCACGACAACACCAACGCCGACCGGGACTACGACACCGTCAACCCCGAGGAGAGCGCCCTGCGCGCCCTGGTCTCCAGCGCGACCTCGCACATCGAGATCTCCCAGCAGGACGTCCACGCCACCTGCCCGCCGCTGCCCCGCTACGACGTACGCCTCTACGACGCCCTCGCCGCGAAGCTCGCCTCCGGCGTGAAGGTCCGCATCGTCGTGAGCGACCCGGCGAACCGCGGCACGATCGGCAGCGGCGGCTACTCCCAGATCAAGTCGCTCTCCGAGGTGGCCGACGCCCTGCGCGGCCGCCTGGCGGCCCTGACCGGCGACGGCGCCCGCGCGCGCACGGCGATGTGCGAGAACCTCCAGCTGGCCACCTTCCGCTCCTCCGACCGGCCGACCTGGGCGGACGGCAAGCCGTACGCCCAGCACCACAAGCTGGTCTCGGTCGACGGGGCGGCCTTCTACATCGGCTCCAAGAACCTGTACCCGTCCTGGCTCCAGGACTTCGGGTACATCGTCGAGAGCCCGGCCGCGGCCGGACAGCTGAAGAGCGACCTGCTCGACCCGCAGTGGCGGTACTCGCAGGCCACCGCGACCTACGACCACGCCCGCGGCCTCTGCCAGGGCTGACGGCCCCCACCCCGCTCCCGCCCCCGCTCCGCCCGGCCCGGCGGGGCGGGGGCGTCCCCGTGCCGCCTCCCTTGCCCCTCCCTCCTTCCCCCCTCCCCGGCCCTCGGGAATATCCCGTGAGCACCCCCCGTTCCGAGGTATAGTTGAACAGTCAACAATCTTGGAAGGGGAGCCATGCAGTTCGGGATCTTCACCGTCGGCGACGTCACGGCCGATCCGACGACCGGACGCGTGCCCAGCGAGCACGAACGCATCAAGGCGATGCTCGCCATCGCACAGAAGGCCGAGGAGGTCGGCCTCGACGTCTTCGCCACCGGCGAGCACCACAACCCGCCGTTCGTCCCCTCCTCACCGACGACGCTGCTCGCCCACATCGCCGCACGCACCGAGAACCTCATCCTGTCCACGTCGACGACGCTGATCACCACCAACGACCCGGTGAAGATCGCCGAGGACTTCGCGATGCTCCAGCACGTCGCGGACGGCCGCGTCGACCTCATGATGGGCCGCGGCAACACCGGACCGGTCTACCCCTGGTTCGGCAAGGACATCCGCGACGGCATCGACCTCGCCATCGAGAACTACGCCCTGCTGCGCCGCCTGTGGGACGAGGACACCGTCACCTGGAAGGGCAAGTTCCGCACCCCGCTGCAGTCCTTCACCTCCACCCCCCGCCCGCTCGACGGCGTCGCACCCTTCGTCTGGCACGGCTCCATCCGCTCGCCGGAGATCGCCGAACAGGCCGCCTACTACGGCGACGGCTTCTTCCACAACAACATCTTCTGGCCCGCCTCCCACACCGAGCAGATGGTCAACCTCTACCGGCAGCGCTACGCCCACTACGGGCACGGCACCCCCGAACAGGCCATCGTCGGCCTCGGCGGCCAGGTCTTCATGCGCAAGAACTCCCAGGACGCGATCCGCGAGTTCCGCCCCTACTTCGACAACGCCCCGGTCTACGGCCACGGCCCGTCCCTGGAGGAGTTCACCTCCCAGACACCCCTGACCGTCGGCTCGCCCCAGCAGGTCATCGAACGCACCCTGTCCTTCCGGGACTACGCCGGCGACTACCAGCGCCAGCTGTTCCTGATGGACCACGCCGGCCTGCCCCTGAAGACCGTCCTGGAACAGCTCGACCTCCTCGGCGAAGAGGTCGTACCGGTCCTGCGCAAGGAGTTCGCCAACCTGCGCCCGGCCGGCGTACCCGACGCCCCCACCCACCCGGCCCGCGTCGCCGCGGCCCACCGCACCCCGAAGGAGGAGACGCAGGCATGAAACTCGTCGTCGTATCGGCGGGGCTGAGCTCCCCCTCCTCCACCCGGCTGCTCGCCGACCGGCTCACGGCCGCGACACTGGAGCACGTGGACGCCGAACCCCAGGTGATAGAGGTGAGGGAGCTGGCGGCGGAGATCGCCCAGCACTTCGTCACCGGGTTCCCGCCCGCCCGCCTGGCCGCCGCACTCGACACGGTGGCGGCCGCGGACGGCCTCATCGCCGTCACACCGGTCTTCGCGGGCTCCTACAGCGGCCTGTTCAAGTCGTTCTTCGACCTCATCGACAAGGACGCCCTCACCGGCACACCGGTCCTCCTCGCAGCCACCGGCGGCACCGCCCGCCACAGCCTGGTCACCGAACACGCCCTGCGCCCGCTGTTCACCTACCTGCGCGCCCTCGCCCTGCCGACCGCCGTGTACGCGGCCTCGGAGGACTGGGGCGAGCAGGGACTGGACCGGCGGATCACCCGCGCGGCCGCCGAACTGGCACGTTTCATGGCACCCGCCGCCCACCCGGCCGCCTCCCGGGACACCGCCCCGGACGTCGACACCGCCGCCGCGATCGCACCCCGTTCCACGACGGGCGCGATCACCTCCACGGATCCGGCGAACGGCTTCACCATCGTGCCCTTCGCACAACGGCTGGCCGCACTGCAGGCCGAGTAGCGGCGGGGGAGGGCGGCCGCAACCGTCCGCCACCGGCACGCTCTTTGCCGAACCGGCAACAGGACTCGCCGCTCCCGCACCGCCCTTCGCATGATCGGGGCAGCGATCCTGGCACACGGCAGGTCGGCACCCCCGGAGGACTCATGTCGCAGCAGACCACGCACGCCACACACCGCCTGGTCCCCTCGCCCGCGGGCCGGACCCACGTGGTGGAACAGGGCACCGGACCACTGGTACTGCTCGTGCACGGCTTCCCGGAATCCTGGTACTCCTGGCGCCACCAGCTGCCGGCCCTGGCCGCCGCCGGATACCGCGCGGCCGCCATCGACGTCCGCGGCTACGGCCGCTCCTCCAGGCCCGAAGACCCGACGGCGTACCGGATGCCGGAACTGGTCGCGGACAACGCCGCCGTGGTGCACGCCCTGGGCGAACGGTCCGCGGTGATCGTCGGCCACGACTGGGGCTCGGTCATCGCCGCCGATTCCGCCCTGCTCAGGCCGGACGTCTTCCGCGCCGTGGGAATGCTCAGCGTCCCCTACGCCCCGCGCGGCGGCCCGCGGCCCAGCACGGTCTTCACCCGGCTGGGCGCGGACCGGGACGAGGAGTTCTACGTCTCCTACTTCCAGGAGCCCGGCCGGGCCGAGGCCGAGATCGAGCCCGACGTGCGCGGCTGGCTCGCCGGCTTCTACGCCGCCTTCTCCGCCGACACCATGCCCGCCCCCGACGCACCCGCCCCGCACTTCCTCGGCCGGGGCGCACGCCTGCGCGACCGCTTCCCCACCGGCCCGCTGCCCGGCTGGCTCGGCGAGCAGGACCTGGACGTCTACGCCGGGGAGTTCGAGCGGACCGGCCTGAGCGGCGCCCTGGGCCGCTACCGGAACATGGACCGGGACTGGGAGGACCTCGCCCACCTCGACGGCGCCCCCCTCACCCAGCCGTCCCTGTTCGCCGGCGGCGCCCTGGACGCCTCCACCACATGGATGGCCGATGCGATCAAGGCCTACCCCACCACCCTGCCCGGCCTGCTCTCCTCCCGGATCCTCGACGGCTGCGGCCACTGGATCCAGCAGGAACGCCCCGACGAGGTCAACCGGCTCCTCATCGACTGGCTCGCCGCCCTGCCCGCCTGAAACCCCTCCCGCCGCCCGTACCCCGGCGCGCCCGGCCGCTCAACTCCCGTGACCGCCCCGCGCCGACATCCCCCGCCCCAGGCACTCGCACAGGCGGGCGGCCAGGGTCCCGCCGGGATCCAGCCGCGGGTTGAAGATCGTGACGTCGAGTCCGACGGCGCGTTCGTCGGCCAGCGCGATCCGCAGCACGCTCTCCAGCTCCGCCCACGTCAGCCCGCCGGGGATGCGGTAGTCCACGGCCGGCATGAGCTCGTCGTCCAGGACGTCGACGTCGAGGTGGACCCAGAAACCGGCGCTCCCGCCCTCCCCGAGACGCCCGAGCGCCCACCGCGCCGCCGCACCGGCACCGACCGCACGCACACCCTCCAGATCGACGCGATGCAGCCCGGGAGGCAGGGGCTGCATTCCGGCCCCGGCCGACTCGAGGGCGTCACGGAAGCCGAAGGCGACGACATCCTCGTCGCGCACCAGGGGCCCGCGGCCCTCCAGGTCGGCGAGCAGCCCGGGCCCGCGGCCCGTGGCCAGAGCGAGCTCCATCGAGGCCGCCTCACCGGTCGGCTCGGCGGCCGGCTGGTAGAAGTCGGTGTGGCCGTCGAGGAACAGCAGCCCGTACCGCCCGCGGCGGCGCAGACACAGGAGGTTGCCCAGCAGGATGCTGCAGTCGCCGCCGAGGACCACGGGGAAGAAACCACCGTCCACCACGCCGGCGACGGCGTCGGCCAGGGCGACGGCATGGCGCGCGATACCGAGCGGATTGAGGATCCCCGTACGCTCGTCCCGCCTCGCGTCGTACGCCGCCGCCTCGACCCGGCCGGCCCGCACGGCCCCCAGCCGCTCGGCCAGACCGGCTCCCAGGAGGGCCGCCGGCAGGTCCTGGACCCCCGAGGGCCGCAGCCCCAGCACGGACGGCGCCTCGATGACCGCCGGTTTCCGCACGCCTGCACCCCTGTCGCCGTCGCCCGCATGGACCCTTGCACCGAAAACCCGTACAAACCGCCCGTATTCTCGCAAAGAGGCCGGCCGGATCAGGGGAACGCGAGCGCGTGCGTCAGCGGGTGGCCGCGTCGCGCAGGGCCAGGACGGTCCGGGCGGCACCGGCGAGGCCGGTCTCCCGGACCAGCCGTACCCCGGCGAAGTCGGCGGCGCCGCTCCACGCGCAGCCCTGGCGGCGGCGAAGCAGGTGCGGAACTCCTGCGGGAGCGCACCCCGGCCGGCCGACGAGCCGGCCGGCGCTGCGCGTGCCCTACCGGAACAGGCGGTCACCCGCGACGGCCATGCGATGCGTGCCGCCGTGGCGGTTCACCCAGTCGCGGATCAGCCCGATGGAGTTGGCGCACTGCCAGCTGTCGTCGTACTCGCGCACGCCGGTGAAGGCCCCGTAGCCCGCGATGATGCCGTCCACGCGCCCCTCGCCCAGCAGTTTGTCGACGTACCACGGGTCGTTGTAGGTGGTCGTCCAGGACAGGGTGGCCGCGAGCCGCCCCGCGTCACGGTCCCCGGCGCCCTTCTTCAGTTCCGCGCACGTGTAGTACGTGGACTCCGTGCAGTTGCCGAACCCCTTGGTGATGTCGCTGTCGCCGTAGTCCATCACCCGCCGACCGGCCGGGAATCCGGAACCGGACCGGTCGAACGCCTCCCGGACCCGGTCGCGGGTCCCGGTCGTCGTGACGCCCTCCAGGCCGCCGAGCCGGCCCTCCAGACTCTTCCAGCCCCTGCCGCCGACATCCGGGGTGCTGCCGCCGTGGTACTCGTAGAACCCGTAGAGCACCTGGATCCCGGCAGCCGTCAACCGCTGCGCCTTGTCGCGCAGTCCGGCGACGCTGCACCCGCGGTTCTCCCGTTCCCCGCAGTAGTTCGGGTCCTTGATGTCCAGCCAGACCAGCGCGAGGCGGCGCCCCGAGGCGGCGTGGGACAGAATGCGGTCGACCATGCTGTCGAAGCCGGGGCCCAGCCGGTTGTCGCCGGCCGAGGAACAGTCGTGATAGGCCCGCCATTCGTTCGGGTTCCACCAGGCGCACACGTCTATCTCGATGCTGTTGGCGCCGTGCTCGAGCGCGGCGTCCACGCCGTCCAGGGTGTCGACGCGGTGCGCGACGGCGTAGACGGGGCGACGCTGATCGGCTGCTGCCGCCGCCCCCGTGCCGAGCGAGGTGGCGCCGATGACCGTGCACAGGGCCGCGATCAGCGCCAGGAACATCCGTGGGCCGGCGCCGGGCCCGAGGTGAGTGGTCAAGAAGATACTCCGTCATATCGTTGTCGGAATCGGACGATTGAACTCGGCGGCCGCATGCCGCCATCCAATAAATGCATGATGAATGAAATCCGATCGGCGGGCGGACCCCGAGTGGCGAGAAATCGATTCCACTGCCTCCGCGCTGTGACGGAAAAGCGACCGCAGAAAGCAGAACGAAAATCCCGGTACGGCCGAACCATCGTCCCGTGACCGGACGTCCACCCGGCCGCTTCGGACCGTGGACCACCGCTTTTCGGTCCGCCGGGCGTCGCCGGCCCGCCCCCGGCGTACACCGTCCGGCCCGGCACCACCCCCCACCTCGCAATTTCCGCACCCCCACCGAAAAATGCGGCCGCTTACGCTCCGGCGGGCCTCGAGGGACCCCGGGGAATACTGAGGAGCGGCCGGAACACCGGCCGGCACACCCCCTTACGGCCGGTTTCGGCCGACAGCAACGTGACGGAGTCGAACCGGACTTGCCCAGATAGCGGGCGGAAGTCCCACGTGCTTGCCGCCCTCCGGACGACCTCGCCATGCTTTCGAACGATCCGGCCGACCGACGTTCAGTGCACTTTCGGCTTTCCACTTCCACATCCCGGGAGACATATATGTCCGACGCCGCACGTACCCCCGGGGTCGAACTCCACGACCTGGAGCTCGACCTCGGCGACCTCACCGTCACCTCGATGCGGGACACCGCCGCACTGCCCGAGGGCGGCGCGTCCTGGGGCTCCTGCTCCTGCCAGGGCTCCTCGTCGTGCGCCCAGCCGCACGACGCGGTCGCCCTCCAGGCCTGACCCGCCCCCCACACGAGAGGAAACCCATGAACGACATCACCCGGTCATCCGGTTTCGACCTCGACGACCTCGACCTCGGTGAACTCACCGTGACCTCCATGCGGGACACCGTCGCGCTGCCCGAGGGCGGCGCGTCCAACGGAGGCAGCTCCTGTTCCTGCGGCTCGTCCTCCTGCGCCCACCCGCAACTGCCGGACCTCCCCGTATAACGCAAACCACCGGCGCACCACGGCATGACGGCACGACCGCACGACGGCGTGACCCGCACCACGGCATGACGGCATGACCGCATGACGGCGTGACCGCATGACGGCGTGACCCGCACCACGGCATGACGGCACCACCGCACCACCGCACGACCGCACCACCGCACAGCCGCATCACGGCATGACCGCATGACCCGCACCACGGCATGACGGCACCACCGCACGACCGCACCACCGCTCGGCAGACGCTTCCCGCCGCGCCCCCGTGCCCGGCGGGAAGCCCGCGCGCCGCACCCCACCCACAGGACGGGAACCCATGCCGCACCCGCAGCCGCAGCCGCAGCCGCACCCCATCCCCGGCGCCGACGGCTACCGGGTACGGTCCGCGCCCTACGCGCTGGCCCGGGTCACCGTGCTCGCCCACCCGGCCCAGGACCCGGCCCCGGCCGCCTTCCGGGACTTGCTGGCCCGCCTCCACCGGCTCGACACCGAACTGGCCCTGACCGCCGCCCCGCTCTGCGACGACCTGTACGCCGCCCGCGACGGCCACCCCGCCGACTTCCACCGCGACGTCGTCCTGCCCCTGCGGCGGGCCCTGCACAACGGCCGCGAACCCCGCCCCGCCGTCCTCGCCCGCCTCGGCGACCTCCCGGCCCGCCTGCCCCGGCTCGCCGCCTGGCTGACCCTGCGCGCCGACCGCCACACCCTCCTCACCGCCCTCGACGCCGCCACGGGCCCCGCCCTCGACGCCGAACGCGCCGCGCTCGCCGCCCTGTGCCGCCAACCCGCCCTCGCCAAAGCCACCGCCCTGACCAGCGCCGACCTGCTGCGCGCCGTGAACCGCGCCGCCACCGCAGCCGACGACCGCCGGGCCCGCAAGGAGGAGCCCACCGTGCTGCGCTACGCCCTGCGCGCCAGCACCAAGACCAGTCCGCTGTCGTGGTTCACCGCGGTCGGCTGGGGCCCACTGACCCGCGACCCCGCCCCCGGCCCTGCCTCCGACCCCGCCCCCGGCCCTGCCTCCGACCCCGCCCCCGACCCCGCCCCCGGCCCCGTCCTTGCCTCCGGCCCTGCCTCCGGCTTCGGCCCTGTCCTTGCCTCCGGCCCTGCCTCCGGCTTCGGCCCTGTCCTTGCCTCCGGTCCCGCCTCCGGCCCCGCCCCTGCCTCCGGCCCCGCCCCTGCCTCCGGCCCCGCCCCTGCCCCCGGCTCCGGCCCCGGTCCCGCCTCCGGTGGCGGCCCGGCCCACCCGGTGACCTCCTGGGGTACCGCACCCCTCCTCGACGGCCCCCTGCGCTCCGTCGTGGAAACCAACCGCACCCTGACGACCGCCCTGACCCTCGCCCTCCTCGACGCCCCGCACCGCCGCACCACCCTGCCCCACCGCATCACCAGCACCGCACGGACCGCCGGCGGACGGGCCGCGTACTCCCGCGACCGGCCCTCCTTCGCCGGCGGCCGCTACCTCGTACCCGGCGAGGACGAGGCGGAGGTGGCCTTCGGCGCGGCACTGCGCCTGCTCACCGGCCTCGCCGAGGACCCCGTACCGCTCACGGAGTTGACCCGGCAGCTTGCCGCGGCGCTCCGCCCCGCCGCCGCCGACGCCGCCGAAGCCGCCGACGCCGCCGACGCCGCCGAAGCCGCCGACGCCGCCGAAGCCGACGCCGACGCCGAAGCCGACGCCGACGCCGACGCCGACGCCGACGCCGACGCCGACGCCGACGCCGACGCCGACGCCGACGCCGACGCCGACGACGCCGACGACGCCGACGACGCCGACGCCGACGGCGACGGCGGAGCCGGCCCGGCCGCGGCCGCAGCCTTCCTCGACCGGCTCGCCCACGCCGGCCTGCTGGTCCCGCAGGACCCCGTCCCCCCACAGGACCCCGACCCCCTGCAACACCTCGCCGCCTGGCTGCGGACCTTCGCACCCGGCCACCCCCAGGACGCGGAGCGCGCCCACCGGATCACCGAACTCGGCTCGCTGACCGCCCGGTTCGCCGCCGCCCCGGCCGCGGAACGCCCCGACCGGCTCACCGACCTCACCCGGCGCTGGACCGCCGAACTCGCCGCCGCCGGACGGCCCGTCCCCACCGCCTCCGCCCCGCTGACCGTCCTGTCCGAGGACGTGGTCGCCCCGTACCCGCTGGCCCTCGACGGCTTCCTCGGCGCCGCCGACCACGAGGCGCTCGGCGAGGTCACCGCCCTCGCCGAACTCTTCGACCTCGGCCACCTCGTCCGCCGCGCCGTCCGCGACCGCTTCGTCGAACGCTACGGAGCCGGCGGACGCTGCACGCACCCCTGGGAGTTCGGCGCCGACGTCACCGCCGCCTGGGAATCCGCCGGACGCATCGCCCTCCTCGACCCCGCCGACCGCGACGCGTTCCCCAGCGCGACCGAACCCCTGGCCCGGCTGCGCGCCGAGCTCGCCGACGCCCTGCGCGACCGCAACGATCCCGCCGAGGCCCGCGACGAGGCGACGCTGCCCGCGGACATCCTCAAGACCCTCGGGGAGCGACTGCCCGCCCCGACCGTCGAACGACCCCTCAGCTACGCCTACTTCCTCCAGCGCGACCCCGCCCGCGGACTCCTCGCCGTCAACCACGTCTACGGCGGCTGGGGCCGCTTCGCCAGCCGCTTCCTGGACTCCCTGGACCCCCGCGCCACCGCCGAGGTGTCCCGGCAGATCCGCCGCGGCCTCGGCCGCGGCGCCCGCCCCGCCCAGATCCGCCCCGTCGGCGGGTTCAACGCCAACCTCCACCCCCTCCTCGTCCCCGACGAGATCGGCCCCGACCGGCACCGCACCCCGATCGCCGAGGCCGACCTCGAACTCGTCCACGACGAAGCCACCGACCAGGTCCGCATCCGCCTGCGCGCCACCGGCGAACCGCTCGACGTGCTCTACCCCGGCTTCCTCGCCCCCGTACTGCTGCCGGCCCGCATCGCCCCCCACCTCGGCGACCACCCGGGCGGGGTCGTCGACTTCCGCCCCCTGGCCCCCCGCCGCGCCCTGCCCGCCCCCGGCGGCACCGTCACCGTCGGCTCCCGGCTCCGCCACCGGCACCTGGTGCTCCAGCGCCGCCGCTGGCTGCTGCCGCCCGGCGTCGTGGCCCGCCTGCGCGCCGACCTCGCCGCCGACACCGGCCCCGGGCGGGTCCCCGCGGCCGCCACCGCCCACTGGCGCGCCCTGCTCGGCCTGCCCGAGCAGGTCTTCCTGCACCCGCTGGCCGGCGCCCCCACCGGCCGGGCCACCGAGGACTTCCTGAGCCGGCTGGCCCGCCCCAAACCGCACCTGGCCGACCTCGGTAACGCCCTGCACCTGCGCTGCCTGGCCAAATGGCTGTCCCGGCACCCCGAAGGCGTCGTCCTCGAAGAGGCCCTGCCCGCCCCCGGCGGCCTGGACGAGCCCGCCCGGACCGTCGAACTCGTCCTCGAGGTCTACCGCGACGGACGCCCACGATGACCCGCCCGCCCGGCCCGCAGCACCAGGAGAGGAGCACACCGGACATGCCCACCCCCGACCCCGAAGCCCCCGCGGCAGGCGAGGCCCCGTACGACCGCAACGCGCTGGACGTCGTCGCCCACTACCACCACCCGGTCAAGGCCCCACTGCTGCGCGAGGTGATGCTGCCACTCGCCACCGCCACCGCCACCGCCACCTCCGCCTCCGCCGACGGGATCGTCGCCCACGTCGAGCGGCACTGGCTGCACGGCCCGCACCTGCGGCTGCGCCTGCAGGGCACCGACCCCGCCCGGGTCGCCCACACCGCCGAGGCCGCGGCCGCACACATCCGGACCTGGCTGCACGCCCACCCCTCCCACAGCGACCTCACCGATGCCCAACTCCTCGAACGGGCCGCCGAGTCCGGACGCGCCGAACTCCTCCCCCCGCCCTACGGTCCGGTCCACCCCGACAACACCGTCCGGATCGAGCCCGTCGACCGCTCCCCGGTACGGGACCTGCTCGGCGCGGACGGGACCCGACTGCGGGAGGACCTGCTGCACGCGGGCCTGGACGCGCTGCGCTCCGGCGCCGACTTCCTCGGCCGGCACGGCGACACCGACCGGGCCCGGCTGCGCCTCGCGGTGACCGCCCTCGCGGCCCACGCCTGCGCCCACCCCGGCGGCCTGACCGGCGGGCACTGGTCCTACGTCTCCCACCTGGAGGACTTCCTGCTCCACGACGACCCGGACGGACGGCTCCGCGCCACCTTCGAACGGCACGCGGAACGCGCCGGGGACACCGTGACCGCCCTCGTCGGACGGATCGCCGACGGGCACGCGGACGACTGGGAACAGGCCTGGGCCGGCTTCTCGCAGGGCGCCTGGCGGCTCACGCAGCAACGCCACGACGCCGGCGCCGACCTCCACGGCAACCCCCTCGCCTACCGGGCCCGCGCAGCCGCCACCGGGGACGCCGCCGCGTACGAGCGCTGGAACCAGGACATCCGCACCCGCTACAGCGAGTTCCACCGACTGCTGCGCCGCGCCGACCCGCAGGGCGCGATGTGGAGCCGGCCCGACTACCTCATCCACCGGGCCTGCACGAACGCCCTGTACCGGCTGCTGACCGTCTGCGACGTCCGCCCGCTGGAGCGCTACCTCGCCGCGCACCTGGTCGTCCGCGCCGTGCCCGCCCTGACCGGCTGCGACTGGCGCACCGAGATCGACGCCGTCATCAACGCGACGGAGACACAAACATGACCCCCCCACCCCCCGCCCCGACCACGGGCGCAACCCCCGCCCCGAGCGCGGGCCCGATCACGGGCCCGAACGCCGAGCCGAGCACGGGCCCGAACACTGGGCTGAGCACCGGCCTGAGCACTGGCTTGAGTACCGCCCCGACCACCGGCCCGAGCATGGGCCCGAGTACCGGGTCGAGCATGGGCCCGAGTACCGGGTCGAGTACGGGCCCGAGTACGGGCGCCGGCACGGGCGGCCGCGCGAGCGGCGGCGACTGGCTGGACCCCGTTGACCGGCTGGACTCCGGTGACCGGCTGCGGCCCGGCACCGCCGTCACACCGCTGCGTGCCGGTCTGCACCTGCGGGGCCGGCGCGGCAGCGTCACCCTGGAGGGCAGCACCGCCGTCCCGGTGGTGTGGGGCCTGCTGGAGGAACCCCTGCGCACCGGGGGCCTCGCACGGTTCCGGGCGGGCCTGGAGCCGGGCTCGTCCGTCCGTACCGCCGTCGACACCCTCGTGGGCCGGCTCGCCGACCACGACCTCCTCCTCCCCGCCCCGGCCCCCACCGGCCCGGCCGACCCCGCCGTCGCACGGTGGATCGACGCCACGGCCGGGCACCCCGCCGACGCGGCCGCCGCCCTCGCCACCGCCCGGGCCGAGGTCCTGGCCCGCGACCCGGCCTCCCCGCCCGCCACCGCCGCCGTACGCGCCCTGGAGGCCGGCGGCCTGCCCGTCACCGCCGCCACCGACCCCGCACTGCCCCCGGACCGGGTCCTGCTGACCGTCCGCACGGCCGGCCCGGCCCGGACCGTCGCCGCCGGACGGAGCGGCACCACCGGATACGTGACCGCCCCCGGCAGCCCCGCCCAGGCACGCGCCGACGCCACGGCCCTGGAGGCCCGACTCACCCGCACCACCCGCACCGCCGACATCGCCCGGGCACGCACCGAGGGGGAGGGCGGGCAGGGAGGTGCACCGCAACCCCACGAGATCCCGGGCGCGTTCACCGCGCTGCTGACCGGCGCCGCCGCGCACCGGCTGCTGTGCGCGGCCGCCGGACTGCCCGACCCGGCCGCCGAGGGGGACGACCCCCGGCTGCTCCCCGGGATCCCCGCCGTCCTCCTCGCCGACGCCCGCCCCCCGCGCGCCGACCACCACAGCTGGCTCGGCCCGCGGCGCATCGACGCCGACCGCCACGTCCGCCTGGCGCCCCCGGCCGATCTCGCCGAGGCGCTGCGGCGCATCGCCGCCCTCGGGGAGCGCCGCTGCGGCCCCCTGCCCGCACCCCTGCCGGGGGACCTGCCCCAACTCCCGGTGCCCCTCGCCACCTGCACCCTGCCCGACCCCGACCCCGACCCCGACGCCGACCCGCGGAACACCGGGGCACCCCGCACCCTGACCGGCGGCGCCCCCCGGCTGGACCTGGCCCGACTGGAACTGTTCTGCCGCGCCGCCGAACTCCTGCTCGGGGACGACACGTTCACCGTCGGGGCCGACCCGGGGCACGCCCGCGGCCGCGCCCTGCGCCACGCCACCGCACTCCGCCTCGCCGCGGCCGCCCCCGACCGGCGCACCGCCGTGGACCCCGCCCGATGGTCCGGCCACCCGCAGCTCCGCCACTGGTGGACGACCCTGACCGACCGGCTCGCCGTCACCGCGCGACTGGAGGTGCACCGGGCGGCCCCCGGCGCCCAGGCGTACCGGGCCGTGGTCCGCCGCACCCCGACCGGCCCGGGGCCCGGGCCGGGCTTGGTGCTCGGCGAGGCCGTCGAGGCCACCCCCGGCGACGCCGCCGCCTTCGCCGCCCTGGCCGCCGTCACCGCCGTCTGCACCGCCGCGGCCGAACCGTCCGCCGCCCGCCCCCGGCCCTGCGGCGGCGCGATCGCCCCGCTGGCGGCCGCCGGTGCACGCACCGCCGCCTGGGAGGACCTCGGCTGGAGCGGGGGCTGGCTCGCCGACCTGGCCGGCCGCGAGGAAGCCCTCCAGGACACCCTGCACCGGGTGTCCGGAGCCGGCCCCACCCCGAACCCCCCGAACCCCCCGGACCCCACCCCCGAACTTGTCGGCCTGCTGCGCTCCTTCGGCTTCACCGTGCTGCGTACCGCCGAGGAGGCCCGATGACCGCCCCCGCCCCTGCGACCGCCCCCGCCCGTGCAGCCGTCCCCGTACTGGACGCCGCCGCAGCCCTGGCGGCCACCAGCGGCCGGGCCGCGGTCCTGCTGACCCACTGGACGCTCGGCCTCGCCGAGGAACTGAGCCGCCACGCCCTGAGCCGGCCCCTGACCCTGGTCCCGGTCCGCCACGACGGAGCCCTCGCCGTGATCGGCCCGGTCCTGCGGCCGGGCGGCGCGGCCTGCCTCGTCTGCACCGAGTACCAGCGTCTGGCGACCGCGGGCGGCCGGGTCCCGTGGCAGAGCCCGAAGCTGACCCTGGCCGGAGTGCCCTCGCCCGCCCTGACCCCGGCCGCCCTGGCCCTCGTCCAGGAACTCCTCGAACCCCCACCCCCGCACGCCGGGGAGGACGACTCGGCCGTCGTCCACATCGTCCACCAGGGCCGCGCCACCTGGTCCACCCACCGGCTCCGCCCCGTCGGCGGCTGCGCCGTGTGCCACCCCCTGCCCCCCGACACACCGGACCGGCTCCACCCGCTGCCCTCACGGCCGCGCCCGCTGCCCGACCCGGCCCTGCTGCGCGCACCCAACCCCCGTACGACCGGCGCCGCACTGCGAGAGGCCCTCCACGACGAACGGTTCGGGCCCGTAAGGCTGTTGCACCGCTTCGAGGACTCGGCGTTCAGCCTCACCAGCGCGATCGTCACCGACGGCCGGTCCGTCGACGACGGCGGCCACGGCCGGGCCCGCACCTACCCCGACAGCGAGCGCATCGCCCTCTTCGAGGCCGTCGAACGCCACGCCGGCATGCGCCCGGCCGGCCGCCGCACCGCCCTGCGGGCGTCCTTCGCCGAACTGGGCCCCGAACGGGCCCTGGACCCCGAACGGCTCGGCCTGCCCGACCCCGCCCACCACGGCCACCCAGGCTCGCCCACCGTCCCGTACACCCCGGACCTGCCGCTCCACTGGGTGCACGGCTGGTCCCTCACCCACCGAAGGCCCACCGCGGTCCCCGAACACGTCGCGTACTGGGACGTGCCCGGCCCGGACCGCCCGCGCGTCGTGTACGAGTCCTCCAACGGCTGCGGCCTCGGCAACAGCCCCGAAGAAGCCGCCCTGTACGGGCTGTTCGAGGTCGCCGAACGCGACGCCTTCCTCATGGCCTGGTACGCCGCCACCCCGCTGCGCCGCATCCACCTGCCGGCCGACGACACCGACACCGACACCCTGCTCCTCGCGGACCGGGCCGCGGCCGCCGGCTACCGGCTCCTCCTCCTCGACGCCACCAACGACTTCGCCGTCCCGGCCGTCCTGGCGGTCTGCCGCTACGAGGGCGGCCATCGGCAGGCACCGCGGATGTTCCTCGCGGCCGGCGCCCACCACGATCCGCGCGCCGCCATCCGCTCCGCCGTCGCCGAGGTCGTCACCAACGTCCTGGAGGCACCGCACCGTTCCTTCGCCCAGGGAGGACCGCGCGATGCCGAGAGGCTGCGGCCCATGCTGGAGCACCCGGAACTCGTCCTCACCCTCGACGACCACGTCGGGCTGGGCACCCTGCCCGAGGCCGCCCCCCGCCTGGAGTTCCTCTTCGCCGACACCCCGGCCGTGCCGGTCGCCGAGGCCTGGCCCGGCGCCCCCGAGCCGGTGCCCGACCTCAGCGACCTCCTGACCGGGACCGTCGAGCGGCTGGCCCGCGCCGGACTGGAGGTCATCACCGTCGACCAGAGCGAACCGGGACTGCGCGACAGGTTCGGCCTGCACTGCGTGAAGGCCGTCGTCCCCGGCGCGCTCCCGATGACCTTCGGGCACGTCAACCGGCGCACCCTCGGCCTGACCCGGCTGCTGGACGTGCCCCACCGTCTGGGCCGCACCCCCCGGCCCGCGCGCCACGAGGAACTGCCCCTGCACCCCCACCCCTTCCCCTGACCCGACCTGCGACGACGAGGACCGGACGACGTGACGACGACAGACACCGACACCGACACGGGCACCGACACCGGTACCGACACGGACACCGACACGGGCACCTGGCAGAGCCACCACCTCTTCCTGCACGCCACCACCGAGGACACCGACCACTTCCTGGTCCGTGACGCGGCCCCGCTCCTCGACGGCCTCGTCGCCGCCGGCGAAGCCACCGACTGGTTCTACATCCGCTACGGGCAGGACGGCCCCCACCTGCGGATCCGCGTCCGTACCACCGCACAGCACCCCGAACTCCCCGAACTCCTCGAACTGCCCGGCCTGCTGGCCCACAGGGCGCGCCGGGTGCCCGCCGTGCCCGGCCCCTGGCCCTCCCGGCACGGCGAGATCCGCGCCGTGCCCTACGCACCCGAAACCCGGCGCTACGGCGGCCCGCGGGCGCTGCCCGTCGCCGAGGCCGTCTTCGCGACCTCCACACGCACCGCCCTCGACGTACTGCGGGCCCTGCCCGCCGGGTCCGCGGCCGCCTCCCGGCTCACCGCGGCCGCGGACCTCGCCCACACCACCGCCCACGCACTCGGCATGGACCGGCTCGCCGCCGCACGCTGGCTGCGCGCGCACGCGGCGGGCTGGCGCTGGGTCACCGAGGTACCGCTGCTGCCCGCCGCCGCGATCCACACCCGGGTCAACACCGTCCATGCGGCGCAGCGCACGACCCTCGGCGCACGCGCCGCCGACCTGCGCGACCGTCTGCGGCACGGCACGGCGGCGCCCTGGCTGGAGCACTGGGCCGCACACGTCCGGGAGGCCGACGCACGGCTCGAGGGCCTGGGGGAGCGGACCCGGGCCGGCGTGTGGGGCTCGCAGCTGCACATGCTGTTCAACCGGCTGGGCGTGAGCCCCGACGAGGAACGCGCCGTGTGCCGGCTGGCCGCACGCACCCTGCTGGAAACCGGCGACGCACCGGCCGGGTTCTTCCCACCCGGCCACACCGCCCCCGACCTGCAGTACCTGGAACGCAGCAAGTTCCAGATCGGCCGCGGCGAGGACTCGGCTCTGCGCCCGCACGCCCCGGCCGCCGACAGCGGCCCCGCCACGGTCACGGCCACAGCCACAGCCACAGCCACAGCCACGGCCACGGCGCCGGACACCGAAGTTCCTCTGCCCGCCGCCCCGTTGCCCGAGGTGTCGCTGACCGCCGTCCTCGCCGCCCGCTCCTGCCTCCGAGGCGCCCTCACCGGCCCCCTGGACGCGGGCACGCTCGGCGCCCTGCTGTGGCACTCCCTCGCCGACAGCGGCCGCAGCGAACAGCACCTCGCCGACGGTACGACCCGTACCCTGACCCACCGCCCCTACCCCAGCGCGGGCGCCCTCCACACGGCACGCGTCCGCCTCCTCGTCCTCGACGTGGACGGGCTCGCGGCCGGCACCTACGACTGCGTCCCCGAGCGCCGGACCCTGCGCCGCATCGGCCCGGTGGCACCGCAGGCGGACATCACCGCCCTGTCGACCTACCTCTCGCGCTCCTCGGCCGACCCGGACTGGATCGGCATCGCGCAGGCACCAGTACTCCTCGCCCTCTACGCCGACCTCGGCCTGCTGCGCCGCCGCTACGGACTGCGCGCACTGCGCCTGGCCCTCCTGGAGACCGGCCACCTGGCCCAGACCCTGCTGCTCACGGCGACGGCCCTGGGCCTGGGCGGGACCCCGCTGGGCGGTTTCCACGACGACCTGGCCCACGAGCTCCTCGGCCTCCACGACCCGGACCAGCCCCTCCAGTACCTCCTGCCCCTCGGCCGCCGCACCACGGTCCCCGGGGGGTAGCGTCACCGGGACACCACACCGGCGGGGGAGCGGAAGCCACATCGTGGACCTGGGCATCCTCGGGCAGGCAGCAGGGCTGTTCGCCGTCACCAACATCGACGACATCCTGATCCTGGCGCTGTTCTTCGCCCGGGGCGCCGGGCACCCCGGCTCCACGCGCCGCATCGTGCTCGGCCAGTACCTGGGCTTCACCGCGATCCTCGCCGTCGCGGTGGCCGCGGCGTTCGGCGCCACCTTCCTGCCCGAATCCGCCGTCCCCTACCTCGGCCTGCTCCCGCTCGCCCTGGGTCTCAAAGCCGCCCGGCAGGCCTGGAAGAGCCACCGCAACGGCGCCGGGGACCAGGAGGACACGGGGGCCGAGCCGGGCGGCGGCCCCGGCGCACTGGAGGTCGCCGCCGTCACCTTCGCCAACGGCGGCGACAACATCGGCGTCTACGTGCCCGTGTTCGCCACCGCCGGCATCGGCGGCATGACCGCCTACGCGGTCGTCTTCCTCGCCCTGGTGGCGGTGTGGTGCTTCGCCGGCCGGTTCTTCGCCACCCGCCCGGTCGTCGCCCGGGCCCTTGCCCGCTGGGGCCATGTCCTGCTGCCGCTCGTCCTCATCGGCATCGGCCTGCTCATCCTCGTCGAGGGCGGCGCCTTCGGTCTGTGACCGATCGCCCGCCGTTCTCCGGCGACCTCCTGTCGATCACAAACCGCACAGCCGGTAAAGCATGGACCCCTAAGGAGTGAACGGCGCCGCAAGCCCGTGACCCTTGGCCGGAACCTTCCATACGGTGGCCACTCTTCGCTCATCACCACAACTGGGGGGCCGGTGCGCAACCACCGACTCGTAATGACCGCTGCCCTCGTGGCCGCCGGTCTCGGCATCATCCCGGGCACCGCGCAGGCGGCGGATCCCGTACCTGTCGCGGCCGGCGTGGCCGAGGCCATAGCCAAGGCATCCACCTCCGAGGGCTTCCACAGCCCGGCCGACCGCACGATCCGTACCGCCCTGCCCACCGCCGCCGGGAGCGGCAGGGCGAACGCCAAGACCGCCGCACCACAGACCGCACCGGCCGAACAGACCGCACCGGCCGAACAGACCGCACCGGCCGAACAGGCCGCGCAGGCCGCACCGGCCGCACCGGCGGCCGCACTGGACGCGGGAGCCAACCCGACCCTCGCGGTCGACGTCAGCGGCACCAGCTACACCGCCCACGGCATCGAGCTCACCACCCTGATCACGAGCGCCGACTTCGCCCTCGGCGTCGTCATCGACTGGGGCGACGGGAAGACCGAGACGGCCACCGCCCAGGGCCCCGCCGAACTGCACCACTCCCACACGTACGACAAGTCCGGCGAATACCAGGTGAAGGTGACGGTCACCGACACCGCCAACGCCGTCCAGGCCACCAACGGAGGCGCCTTCCTCACCCCCGGCTCCGACTTCACCCCGCACACCCCGACCCGGCTCCTCGACACCCGCAACGGCACCGGCGCACCCGCGGCCAAGGTCCCCGGAGCGGGCACCGCCCGGGTGAAGGTCGCCGGCAACGCCGCCGTCCCGGCCGGAGTCACCGCCGTCGCCCTCAACGTCACGGTCACCGAGACCGTCGACAGCGGCTACGTGACCGCGTGGCCCGGCGCCGGCTACGACCGCCCCGGCACCTCGAACCTGAACTACACGGCCGGCCGCTCCATCCCGAACCTGGTGATCGTGCCGGTCGGCGAGGACGGGTACGTGGAGCTCTACAACGGAGGCCAGCAGCCGGTCGACCTGATCGCCGACGTCACCGGCTACTTCACCCGGGCCTCCGCGGGCGGCTACACCTCGATGACACCCGCCCGGTTCGTGGACACCCGCGAGGGCCTCGGCACCGCCCGCGGCAAACTCGCCGCCCGCAGCGCGTTCAGCACCCGCATCGGCGGCCTGCACGGAGTGCCCCAGGGCATCACGGCCGTGGCGCTGAACGTCACGGTGACCGAACCCGGGGGACTGGGCCACCTGACCGCCTTCTCCGGCGCCGGCCCGGTCCCGACGGCATCGAACCTCAACTTCCAGGCCGGCCAGACCATCGCCAACGCGGTGATCGTGCCGGTCGCCGAGGACGGCACGATCAAGATCTTCAACGGGGCCTATCTGCCGGCCCACGTGGTGGTCGACGTCGTCGGCTACTACAGCAAGGACAGCAAGGCCGCCTTCCTGCCCTTCGCCCCCTTGCGCACCCTCGACACCCGCGAGGAGGCCTACGGCTGGCCCGGCGGCAGGTTCCGGGCCCGCGAGTACATCACGCAGGGCTTCACCCCCGATAACGCGACCGCCACCGGCGTCGAGGCCTACGTCCTGAACACCACCGTCACCGAGACCGGCGGCGACGGATACCTCTCGGTGGCACCGGGCCCCTACGCACTGCCGGCACCGGGCGAGCCCGCCGCACCCGCCGGCCCGCGCCCCGGCTCCTCCACCCTGAACTGGACGACCGGCACGACCGTCCCGAACCTGGTGCAGGCGAGCGACGGCGACCACGGCGTCATCACCTTCTGGAACCAGGGCTACCAGGACGCCGACCTGGTACTCGACGTCTTCGGCGTCTACCAGTCCAAGTGACCGGGTGTGACCGGGTGACCGAGTGACCCGCGGGGGGCGGCGCGCACCCGCGCACCGCCCCCCGCCCCACCACGCACCGAACCGCGGCCTCAGGGCCTGCACAGCCGTACGGCGAGGGCGGCGATGTCGTCGTCGAGGCGCCCCCTGCTGTAGCGCAGGAGGTCGCGGTGAAGAGCCGTCAGCAGGTCGCCGGGCGGGGTCGGAGGCTGCCTGCCCATCCACGCCGCCAACGGGAAGAACTCACCGTCGCGAGCGCGGGCCTCGGCGATCCCGTCGGTGTAGAGCAGCAGCAGGTCGTCGGGGGCGAACTCGAAGAAGTCGACGCTGTAACGGTCGCCGATCAGGTCCGCGAGGCTGAGCAGCGGCGAGGGAGTGGTCGGGTCGAGGGCGCGCAGCTCCCGGCCGTGCAGGAGAAGTGGCGGGGGATGCCCGCAGTTGAGGATGCCGATCTGCCGGCCCTCGTGCGGGATCTCCACCAGCAGGGCGGTGGCGAAACGCTCCATCGGCCCCTCGGGTGGAAAGGCGGCGTTGTAGCGGGTGCTGCTGGCGTCCATACGGCGCGCGACGTCCACCATGTCGCTCTCGCCGTAGGCGGCCTCCCGGAAGGCGTTGACGATCGCCGCGGCCGCCCCCACCGCCGGCAGGCCCTTGCCCCGCACGTCACCGATGAGCAGCCTGACCCCGTACGGAGTGTCGACCACCTCGTAGAAGTCCCCGCCGATACGGGCCTCGGCCGCGGCCGCCAGGTACAGCGACTCGATCTCGATGTTGCCGAAGCGGCGCGGCATCGGGCTGAGCACCACCTGCTGCGCCGCGTCGGCGACGAGCCTCACCTGGAAGAGGGTGCGCTCCCGCTGGAGCCGGGCGTGGCTTCCGTACGCGGCGGCCACGGTGACCGCGATGATCCCCGCGGCCGTCCACCACGTCCCCAGGTCGGGGAAGACGAGACCGAGACCGATCATCAGGAGAAGGCAGACCGTGCCGAGCAGGACGGTGGGCAGGACCGGCCACATGGCAGCTGCGAGGGCCGGCGCCGCGGGCAGCAGGCGGCTGAAGGCCATTTCCGGCGGAGTGGCGTAAGCCAGGCTGGCGATGACGACGGTCAGGATGACCGGCGACAGCCGCACAAGTCTTCCCGGGCCTTGGCGCCGGCGGTGCCGCGGCCTTCCGGACTCGATCACACTTCACAGAATATCTACGTAATGAGGGCATAGCGCTCTGACGATCAGAGCCGGCCGCCCCACCAGGCCCGGAACCCCGGCGCATCGGCGGGTCGAACCACAGACGAAACGTCCCGTCTCTTTGCGGACGCTACTCGTCCGCAAAGGGGGAGTGCTCCGGGGTGGCCGGCACCCCCGGACCCCGGTAGGCGCGACCCCCGCCCGGCTCGCCGCCCGCTTCGGCCGCGCCTGCGACCGGACGGACGGCGGACACCACGAAGGCCCCGGCATCGACACCGGGGCCCTCGTGCACTTCGCTGACCTGCCGGTTCAACGACCCGGACGGCCGAACGTCACGCCCACCGCGACCCCGATCCCGATCCGGCGGCGCCCGACAGGGCCGGACGAGGCCGTGCGGGGCCGGGCCGCGCCTGACGACGTCCGACCGGGCCGGGCGGGGTCGTGCGGGGCGGGCGGTCAGGCGGCCGGCACGTCCGGCGCGGTATCCGTGCCGCGGTGCTCCGCCAGGGCGGCACGCAGGACCGCGACCTCACGCTCGACGTCGTAGCCGTGGTCGTCCAGATTCCGGAGCAGCTTGCGCCGGCCGTTCGTCGGGTAGACGTACGCGATCATGCGGGGCGCGATGCCCCCGTCGGACCCCCGCAGGGGCTGGGCCCTGATCTCCCGGACCTCCTCCCAGGCCACCCGTCGCGTGCGGGTCAGGCCGCGGATGCGTATCCCGGTGCTGTCGACCAGGGTGGCGGACCGCGGCGTGCGGACGACGAAGACGATCAGGAGCAGTGCCATGAGCACGCTCAGGCCGATCTGGAACCAGAGGGGCGGGATGTCCTCGGTCCACACCATGAACATCAGCAAGGCCGCCTTGGCGGCCAGGAGGGCCATGAGCACCCTCCGCCTGCCCCGGTCCATCCGGTACTCGCGCGGCAGGCCCCCGGCGCCCGGGACCGGCCCGCCCTCCCCGGCCGGCGGCCGCGCCGGCGGCTCGTCGAACAGGTCGTAGCCCTCCCCGCCGCCGCGGAGCGCGGCGACGGCCGAGGCCGTCATCGTGGCGAGCAGGACCAGCGCGAGCGGCCCCCAGACCGCCCAGATCACCCACAGCGGCCAGCCGTTGTTGGCCTGCGCCCACAGCGTCAGCAGGGCGGTGACGCCCACGGCAGCGCCGTGCCAGCGCACCATGGCCGCCGCACGGCCGTGCCGCCGGTCGCCTCGCTTGACGACGGCCCACAGGGAACCGGCGAGGGCGATCAGGCCGAAGGAGAGGAAGGCGAGCGCGCCCCCGAGCCGGTCCGCCGGCCACCCCACCGGGCCGAAGGCCGTCTGCTGCCGCCGCGCGCCGGAGTCCCGTACCTCCACGATGCGCCCGTGCCACACCACGCCGACGACCGGGGCGCCCGGCCGCATCCCGGACGCCACCGGCTCGCTGTCGCGGAACTCCACCTTCCACGGCGTGCCGTCCGGGAGCAGCAACGTCGCCGACGGCACCTCCCCGCGTTCGCCCGTGTGGAGGTCGCTCTCGCGGACGGTGAACCCCTGCTCCCACACACAGGCCGATGCCGTCACCGGCACGGAGGCGCAGGCCGGGGAAGCCAGGTACTCCCGCTCCCGCCCCAGCGCCCCGCGGACCTCCAGCGCCGACATCACCCCCGCCAGCAGGCTCACGAGCGCGATCGCCAACCAGAGCGCCACCCGTCCCGTTCTCCCCATGACCCCCGCCTCCCCCTCATTCCCCGCGGGCCCCGATCCCGCCCGCACAGTGGAGCACAGGCGATGATCAAGAAACACGGCGGAACCGACGCCCCGTCACGACTGTTACGCAACGGTCGACCCACCCGTACGGAACGAAGAACCGGCACAGCCTGTTTTCGTAGTTAGCCAATATGCTAAATTCCCCGGCATGAGCACAGAACACGAGGACGAAACGGGCGCATTCCGCGCACTCGCCGACCCGACGCGACGTCAGATCCTCGAAGACCTGCGCGACGGCGAGCTCGCGGCCGGAGAGATCGCGAGCCGCTTCGCCATCAGCGCCCCCTCCATCTCCCGCCACCTGGGAGTGCTCAAGGGAGCCGGACTCGTCACCGAACGCCGGGACGGCAACCGCATCCTGTACACGCTGGCCGAGGAACGACTGGCCATGCACATCGGACGCTTCCTCAGCGCCGTCTGCCCCGAGCAGGTCGTGCTGCGCCACACCAAGTGGCGCAAGACCGAGGGCAACCAGCCCGCCTGACCACCGCACCGCACACCGGCCCGGCCCCGCACACCGGCGTCCCGGGCACCGGCCCGCCCCCACACCCGGCCCGGCCCCCACACGCCGACGCCCCGCACGGCCGCACACCGGCGCCCGGCCCGACCGGGCCCGGCCCGACCGGGGCCCACGCGCCCCACCGCACCACCCCACCACCTCGCCGCACCCCACACCGCCCCCGGCGGCGGTCCCGCGCGCCCACGACCCGACAGCCCCACCGGTCGGTCGACCGCACCCAGGCCCGCACCCGGCGCGACCGCCCGAAGGACCGACTCATGAGGCACCTCCTGCAACGCCATCCCCTGCCGATGCAGACCTCGTTCGCGCATTCCCTCGTACTCACCTACGCACTGCCTCCCCAACTGCTCACCCCCCTGATCCCTCCCGGCCTCACCCTCGACACCTACCGCGACACCCAGGGCGTCGAGCACGGCTTCGTCGCCGCCGCGGTCGTCGACACCCGGGCCCTGCGCCCGTCGTTCCTCCCCGAGCGCCTCGGCCGGGACTTCATCCTCACCGGCTACCGGATCTTCACCCGCTTCCCCACCCCCGGCGGACGCACCATGCGCGGCCTGCGCATCCTGCGCAGCGACACCGACCACCGCATGATGGTCCACGGCGGCAACCTCTTCTCCCGCTACAACTACCACCTCGCCCGAATCGCCACCCGGACCGTGGACCGGACCCTCGAGTTCAAGGTGGTCAGCGCCGACGGCCGCGCCGACCTCCACGTCCGCGCCGACCTCGCCGACACCCCCGCCCCGCTTCCCCCGGGGAGCCCCTTCGCCAACGCCAAGGACGCCCGCCGCTACGCCGGCCCCCTCCCGTACACCTTCGAGTACGAGCCGCAGACCCGGTCG
This sequence comes from Streptomyces sp. Sge12, assembly GCF_002080455.1. Classification (NCBI taxonomy): domain Bacteria; kingdom Bacillati; phylum Actinomycetota; class Actinomycetes; order Kitasatosporales; family Streptomycetaceae; genus Streptomyces; species Streptomyces sp. Sge12. The sequence continues at coordinate 57,300 of NZ_CP020555.1, read as the reverse complement.
GTGATCGTGGTCAAGGCCACCCGCACGCACTGGGACCCGGTCCCCGTCACCGTCGACGTCCCCACCCTCACGTTCTTCGCATCCGGAGCGTTCGCAGGATGCGAGCCCGTCCTCGCCAACGCCTTCCACGTCAGCGACCTCCGCTACGGCTGGGAGCGCGGCCACCGCAGAGCCCTGGACGGGAGAGCCCTGTGAGCACACCCACCGCCCCACCGCCCCCGCGCCCCTCCGGCGTCCGCGAGGTCATCGGCTACAACTGGCCCCTGTACGCGGCCGGGCTCGGCGCGACAGCCGCCGGCCTCGCCCTCGCACCGCACCTTCCCCGCATCCCGGCCGCCCTCGCCCGCACCGGCGCGCTCACGGCCGCCGCCCTGCTCGCCGGCAGCACCGCCGCAAGCTGGTGGGTCTACGACCGCTCCGCGCTCCACTCCCTCGACTGGCTCGGCGACCTGCTCCCCGACGGCCCCGGCGACCACCTCGTCATAGCGACCGGACTCGACGAGACCAGCCGGACCCTGAGCGAGCGGCACCCCCGCACCCGCCAGCAGATCGTCGACCTCTACGACCCGGCCCTCACCACCGAAGGATCCATCCGCCGCGCCCGCCGCCGCGTACCCCCACGCCCCGGAACCCTGCCCGGCCACCCCTCCCGACTCCCCGTCGCCACCGCCTCCCAGCACACCGTGTTCGCGGTCTTCGCCGCCCACGAACTGCGCCTGGCACCCGACCGGGAGGCACTGTTCGCAGAAATCACCCGCACCCTGCGCCCCGGCGGCACCCTCGTCCTCGTGGAACACCTGCGCGACGGCCCGAACACCGCCGCCTTCGGCCCCGGGGCCTGGCACTTCATGCCCCGCCGCGAATGGCTCCGCCTCGCCCGCGGCGCCGGCCTGCACGCCGTCGCCGAAACGAAGATCGCCACCCTCGTCACGGCCTTCACCTTCCGACGGAGCTCCGCATGAACCACCTCTTCACCCTGGAGGGCCAACTCCGGCTCGTCGGGCTCGCCCTGGTCGCCATGGGCGTCTTCCACATCGTCCTGCCCCGCCTGGTCGACTGGCCCGCCGACCTCGCCGCCACCAGCCTGCTGACCCGCCAGGTCTCCTACGCCCACCTCTTCTTCATCGGCCTGACCTGCGTCCTGCTCGGCCTGCTGCCGCTGTGCCACGCCCCCGCACTCCTGGCCCGTACCTCACTCGGTACGGCGCTCCTGGCGGGCCAGACCCTGTTCTGGGGCGCCCGCTGGGCATTCCAGTTCCTCTACTTCTCACCCGCCCTGTGGCGCGGAGACCGCTTCCGTACCGCCGGACACGTCGCCCTCTCCGTCCTGTGGACCTGGGTGACGGCCGTGTTCGGCCACGCCCTGCTGACCAGCCTGGCCTGAGCCGCCCCCGGGTCCGCGGGTGGACGGAAACCGGATCGCTGCCCGTCCCGGCGTGCGCTGCACCCGGGTGTTCCGGCACGCGGCCGCCCACGAGGAGCCGCCGGCGCTCAGAGCGACGGGGGAGCCTGTCCTCCGGCTGCCGGGGAAGCCGGTTCCGCAACGGCGGACGGCCCGGTGGCGCGGACCCGCTGCCGCCGGAAACCGGGGACGGCCAACAGCCCGAAGCCGAGGACCGCCGCCGTGAGATGGCCGACCGTGGTGAAGTCCGGCAGCGGCCCGGTCGTCCACTCGGCACCGCCGAGAGGCCATCCGAGGACGAAGACGGCCCACGGCAGGCGGCCCCGGCGCGGCAGGGCGAGCGTGCCGACCGCCAGCACGGTCTGGGCGCCGTAACTGACCCCGTAGTCCAGGGCCTGCCGCACGGCCGCCGGATACCAGTCGTGCTGCAGCGCGACGGCGATGACGGCAGCGGTGATCAGGGTGGCAGCGACATGCCCGCCGAGGAACACGGCCACGGCACGCCGCTTACCCCACCGGCGCTCCGCCCGGGCCAGGAAGCAGCAGACGCCGAGACCCAGGGTGATGAAGGTGCCCACGAACTCGGTCGAGGCGACATCGGTGAGCGTGCCGTCGAAGAACAGCACGCTGCCGACCAGCGAGGACAGCGGATGGTCCTGCAGGTTGTCCAGGTTGGTGCTGACGTGGCCCAGCACGGCGGCCGAACGATCGGCGGACAACCCGTAGAGGACCCAGGCATGGCTGACCAGGAGCAGGCAGACATAGGCGGCGGTCAGCGGCGCACGGCGCGGATACTGCCGCACGGTGCGCAGCAGTCTGTGCCAAGGGCCCTGCGGTGAAGGGGAGTTCATACCGTGACATTCTCCAGGTCGACCCGAGGACGATGATCGGCGGGTGACGGAAGCCACTCCGGGGGGACGGCGGAGTTCGCCGGATCTGGCCGAACGGCATGAAAGAACGGAAGCGGAATCCAGGGCCCCGGCAGGCGGTTCGACGGTGTTTCCCGGGCGGCCCTGCGGCCCTGCGGTACGGCGGCCCTGCGGTACGCCGGTCGTGTCCGGGGGAGGGGCCACCGACTCCGCAGGCGCATAGGCCGTGAGCGGGCCGCCCGTACCCCTCCTCGTGGACCGTTTCCCGGGAGCCGCTCGCGGGAGGCGGGCAGGGGCCCAGCGGCAGCACTCAGTGGCGGCGTACCCACGCCGGTGCGGGCCGGTAGCCCGCCGGCATGCTCCTACCGGGCCTTCGGCGCAGTGCGGGCAAGGGGCGGCGGGGGATCCGCCCGGCGGCCTTCAGGAGCCGGGGCGGCGGCATGTCCTGGCCGTGGCCGGCGCGGGAAGCGCGGTGGCGGGCCGGCCGGTCTGCGGCGGTGCGGCGCGCGGAGGCCGCCCGCGGACTGCCGTGCGGGCCGGGCCGTTCGCGGGGCGCGGGAACGTGCGGGCGCGCGGGAGCCCGCCCTGTCGGCCGTGGGAGGCCGCGGGCAGGGCTGTGCTGCGTGCGTACCGCTTCTCCTCGCAGGACGACGCGGGACAGGGGCCGTGCAGGCGGCGGATACCGGTGCGCGGCCCTGTGCGGGCGCTCGGGAGGGACTTCAGCAGGATGCGCGGACCGGCTATGGCCGGGGAGGGCGCTGCCGGGGCCCGCTGCCGGGGTGCAGCTGTGCGGCCCATTTCCGGCGTTGCCGTCCTGGTCCTGCCCAGCTGGATGCCGGTGCCGGCCGTCGTGCCGTCCGGGACCTGGAGAGCACGGACACGGTCAGCGGGCGCGGCTGCACGGCGCAGGCGGCGCATACCACGAGCGCCAACAGAAGCGCTGATGGCTCCAGTTGTGTCATCGCTGTCCCTTTCCGTCGTGCCGTCTTCGGTCTCCGGCGTTCGTGCCGGCCGGATCACTGCTGTCGAGCGGCTGTTCCTTCACGTCGGGGCGGCACGCAAGAGGCTGCGCACCGCGACCGTGGCCAGGGCATTTGGCCAGGTTGGGCGGCGCCTGTCCGGGTCAAAGCAAGGCGCCTGAGAGACCGGACGTCCGGGTGCCCCCATCAGTCCGAGGCCACAACCTTCGCGGACCGGGTCCTCCCACAGCAAGCGCAGCCGCCTCATCCGCCCAGAGCCGAACAACGCGAAAAAAGACTGCGGGAGGAAGCCTTCCACCTGCATTTTTCACATTGTTCCAGGTTTCTTTTTGCATGGAAAAAAGCGCGTGTCGGCGTCTTCGGAGCGTCTCCGATTTGTCGGGGATTTTCGCCCCCTCGCCGGGTGGATCCGGAAGGCGGTGGCGGGTCCGGCAGGAATGCGGCAGCGATTATCGCAAGGAAGGGTCGCCTTGCTTACCTAAGCCTTATCCCGCACCTTTCGATCACATCGAACGCTACTTTATCGCCGGTAAATATCCGGAGCCCCTTCCTCTCTCGATCGTGCCCACATGGTGCCTCTGAGCTGCATAAATAGCTCTCCGCAATTAGTTGATTACTCTCAGAAATTCCTTTTGAACGAACGTCAAGAAAAAAGGGAAGCGTTGGCCATTGCTGTGCGGAGCATCGGGCCTTTCTAGATCGACTTTGCCTTTATTGCGCACCCACTGGATCAGGAACTTGTAGACCTGTATGTGCTCGTGCGATTCTCGTGTTTGTGCAGAGAGGGCATCTCGGCACACGCAAGGAAAGCGGGCGGTAAACGTCCGGGTCGTCAGAAGTGAGAGCGCCTGAGAGGAAAGCTCATGATGAAGATCAACTGGATCGGAAACCTTCCGGTTTCCGCGTCCGGCGCGGGGTGCGTCATCGGCACCCCGAGCCGCGGGGGCTTCGGCTTCCGCCGCCTGCGCGCGGCGGGCAAGGGCATCGCCGTCAAGATCGGCGTCACCCTCGGCGCGGTCGCCCTCGCCGGTACCGCCACGCTCGGCATGATCGAGCTGGGCTACGAGGAGCACACGGCGGCCGCCGTCACGGCGGCCGCCGGGAAGGTCGGCGCCGCCACGGTCACGGCCCTGCTCCTCGCCGACCGCCGCAAGAAGCGGAAGGCGAAGTCCTGCGCGGCCGAGTCCTCCGCGGTCGAGCCGTCCGCGGTCGAGCCCGAGCGCCGCGTTCCCCCGTCCACCACGGCCCCGGCCGACGAGCAGCCCGGCCGGGCGAACTGAGAAGTGTCCATCAGGGGAGGAGCACCTCGGTGCTCCTCCCCTTCGGACGCTCCCGGTTCAAGGGGAGGACGACCATGGGACGACCCCGTCGCGACATCAGCGCCGACACCGGCAAGCACGCTCGCCTCGCCCGGCAGCTCTCCGAGCTCCGGCCCCGGAACACCACCCTCGCCGACCTGGCGAAGCTCACCGGCATCTCTGCGTCGACGCTCTCCAGGGCCACCAAGGCCACGGAGTGCCCGTCCTGGAAGACGATGCTGGAGTACCTGACCGCCTTCGGCGAGGACCCCGACGACTGGCGCCCGCAGTGGGACATGTGCGCCACCGAGCGGCAGCGCAGCCAGGCCGGCGTTCCCGCCGATCCCGCCCAGCGCGCCCCGTACCAGCGCATGATGCCGACGTCCGTCCTCGACAAGCACACCTGCGCGGTCGGTCTGCGCGAACTGCGCATCTGGAGGGGCAGCCCGACCTATGCGGCAATGTCCCACCACGCCAGCAAGCAGGACCAGCCCGTTGCCAAGACCACGATCTCCGACGTCCTGAACGCCAAGATCGTGCCGAGCGTGAACGCGCTGAAGGGGATCCTCGCCGGCCTCGGCATGGGCCCCGATGACCCCGAGTACGACCAGTGGCTGCAGGCCCGTCGGGTCCTGGAGGCCACCGAGATGCGGCAGAAGATCGCCACCAAGGCCCTCCAGCACGCGACCAACAGGCGCGTCCACCGCGCCCGTCCGATGCTCTCCCCCGTCCGCCGAGAGGACTGACACCCACCTCCCCCCCCGTCCCCGAAGGCCCCCCGCCGTGCGACACGGCGGGGGGCCTTCGGCCGTCCCCACCCCCCGGCGCGCCGCACCGGCTTGTTACACGCGCCTCGCCGGCGACCGCCGGGACAGGGTCCCGATGACCGCCCGCAACGACACGCCGGACGCATGGCACGTGCCGGACGGAGGGAACGCCTCCGCGGCCGTCCGCCTCTTCCCGGACGAAGACCGCCCCCGGCGGTCGCGACCGGCCGTCCGACAGGAGAACCACCGTGCCGCCCCCGTCCCGTCGCACCCGCACCTTCGCCCTCCTCGCCGTCCTCGTGGTGCTGCTGTCGGCCGGGGCCGTGGTCGCGGTCCGGGAGGGCCGCGCGCCCGGGCTCCTGCCCGAACGCAGCTGGGGCCCCTGGACCGACGGGGGCATCGAGGGCTGGTCGGCGCACGTACGGGTCAACACCTGGGGCGACGCGGCCCAGGCCGACATCCACTTCGGGAAGGCCGAGGACCTCACCCTGCACGCCTACGGGAAGACGGCCCGCACGACCAGCACGATGCAGCCCACCGTCTTCACCCTCACCCCCGACGGCAGACTCACCGCCCGCCGCCTGCCCGCACCCTGAACGGCGTGCGCCACGCGCCGCATCCCACCGGGCCCGGCTGCCGACACGGCTCAGGAGAGCACCCATCGGGGCGTGTGCCGGGGATCTGCCGGGCAGGTGAAGACGTGCAGGTCCCGGTCACGGCTGGGCGAGCCCCACGAACGGCACCGGCCCGTCCGGCGCATACCCTTCGCTCCCGCGGCGGTGGGGCTCGCGGCAGATCGGCCACGGCTCGCCGTACGGCCACAGCATCGGCCCGCCGACATGGCTGTCGTGCCTGCCGGGCCGTCCCGGCCGGGGGTGCAGACGGGTCGTGCGACCCCGGTAGGGGGCCGGCTCCGGGAACACGGCCGCCACGGACACCGGTCTACGGGGCGTGGTCCTGGTCATGCGCAGACCGTACGGTGTCGGCCGGGCGCCGGGCGAACGCGATACCGCGGCCCGATCCGGTGACGGCCCGACAGCGCCCGGTCGCACCGGGCGGCTTCACCACGCGCCGTCGGGCGGCCGGGGCGGCTCGCACCGCCGGGGAAGCGCCACGGTCCCGGGCCGGTGCTCGAAGGTGTCCATGACGAGCCACTCGTCCAGCTCGGGGTCGTAGAGGTTCTGGACACCGAACTGCAGCACCTGCCAGAAGGTGCCCCGGTTGTCCTCGTCGACGTAGATGTCGCCGAGCGCGAGCGGCAGACGCGGGTGGTTCCCGGGAGGCAGCTGGGGGAGTACCACCCCCACCCTCCAGTGGTTCACGCGCCGCTGCGGGGTGCTCCGCAGGGTCTCGGGCCCGACGAACCGGGCGTTCTCGAACCCCTCGTTCAGCGCCTCCAGGTTGAAGCCCGGGATGCGTGAGCAGGGATGCTCGTCCAGACCGGGCCATTTGTACGTCAGCGTGTAGAGCGTGTCGCGGTAGATCAGGTTGGTGAACCAGATCGGGTACTGCGGCCCCCCGGCGGTCATCTGGCTGTCGCCGTCCCTCCCCTCCCAGGTGAACGGCACCGTGATGTCCAGGTCCCGGACGATCCACTTGCCCTTGCCGCGGAAGTCGCGGGGGAGCCGGGGCACGGGCGGCGTCGGTGAGGCGTCCGAGGCACCCTGCCGCGCGCCCGCGCCCGCGCCCGCGCCCGCGGCCGCCGGCGACGGCGCGGTCCCGGTCCCGGTTCCGGTCCGGGGCCCGGCGCCGGCCGAGGGCGCAGCCGCCAGCACCAGGGCGGCCACTGCGACCAGTGCGGCCGGCGCGGTCGTCCGGCGTCTGCTCTTCCCACCCATGGTTCTTCCTCGGCTGTCGCGTCAGGCGCCGTCATGGCGCGGGAACAATCACGCAGATGCTGGGACACCGTCCCCGGAATCGGAGATTCCGAAACCGGTGCTCTCCCCGCCACGCTGCCGGCCCACGGCCTCCACTCCGCCGTGACACCCACGCCGCAACGCAACCGGCAGCACATGGTCCGGCCCGCACGGGGCACATGGTCGGCACCGACCGAAAGGAGCCCGACCATGCTGGGCATAGCCGCCGCAGTCCTGTTCTTCATCGCCTTCCTCATCAACGCGGCCGACATCGCCACCAACGACGTCCTGAGCTCCACCAACTTCATGCTGATCGGTCTCGCGGTACTCGCCCTGCACGTCGCCGGCATCGGCGGCGCGCGCCCCGCCCGCGGATGGGGCCGCAGACGCTGACGGGCAACCGGCCCGCACGCCGCGGGTTTACGGGCAGCGATCGCGAGCAGGAGAGCGTTCACGACCAATCCGGTACATCACGAGGAGGTCCCCATGTCGGGCACGGAGAAGAGCAAGGCCCACGCCGAGCAGGCCAAGGGCAAGGCGAAGAAGACCCTCGGCCGCGCCGTCGGAAACGAGCGCATGACCGCCGAAGGCCACGCGGACCAGGCCAAGGGCAACGCCCGCCAGGCCAAGGAAGACATCAAGGACACCTTCCGCCACTGAGCCGCGCCCCCGGCTCGCCACTGCCCCCGGGCCCCGACCGCCTCCACCGGGTCGGGGCCCGGCCACGTCCGCCGGGCCCGCGAGATGCCGAGCACAGGCGCAACTCCAACTGCTGCCGTTGTTGCGGCCGTTCAGGTGTGGGGGCCTGCGCCGCCGGGGCAGGGTCGCAGACGGATCCCCTCCGGCCCGTCGGCGGGGACCTGCGAGAGGGGCGGTGATGCCGGTGGACTGGGACTGGTGGACGGTGGATTTCGGGGACGCGCACGCGGGCGCGGTAGGCGTACTGGTCGGCGGCAGCGAGCCGGGCCCGGTGTACTTCGACGTCGGCAGCGGTCCGGACGTGCCGTCGACCACCCACTGGTCGGCCTACGACGGCCGGGCCCGCCGCCCGCGCGCCGAGGCCCTCCGGGCGGTGTGCGCCTGCGGATGGCGCGGCCCGGCCCAGTACCCCCTGCACTGGAACACGATCGGCGACCAACCCCTCTACGACGCGGACGTCGACCTCACCGGACCGCTCGCCGACTGGACTGCGCACCTGTCCGTCGTCCGCGACAACGCGGTACCGCTGCCCGAACCGCTGACCGCCCTCCTGGCCCGGACCGCCGAGCAACTGACCGCCACCGCCGCGGACTCACCCCTCGCCGCGCTGCGCGCCGCCGGCATGCTGGAGCGGATCGCCACCCTGGTGGGCCGCGAGGCCGCCGGCGCCCTGCGCGACGACGACACCTCCGCCCAAACACTGGCCACCGCCCTCGGCACCACCCGCTCCAAAGCCCAGATCATGCTCCTGACCGCGCAGGACGGATAACGCCACCGCCCCACAGCGCCCCGCCCGCCGGAGCAGAGCCCAGCCGCGCCCGCCCGGGGCCGGAGTCGGTGGAACGCTTTCGCCCCGGTACCTCTCTAGCCTGATGCGCACCGGTTGGCGGTGCTCTGGACCGGTGCGTCCAGACCGAGACGTCGCAGAGGGTTCCGCTGTTCCATGGGTCTGACAAGTAGTGAGCTCCTCGTGTGCGCCGTGCTGTGCACGGCACTGGCTTTCACGGTCACCGTGTGGCTCTGGCCGAGGCTGGCACGGAGGAGCCGGACACGGGTGCTCGGGCGCATGGGGCTGATCGTCCTCGTGCAGGCGTTCCTGTTCGCCTCGGTCGCCCTCGCGGCCAACCGCAGCCTGCTGATCTACGGGTCCTGGGCCGACCTGGCCGGACGTGCACGCCAGGAGGCCGTGCGCGGCGGGGTGGCCGTGGAGGTGCTGGGACGGCAGGCTCCCAACGTGCCCGGCGGCGGCAACCCCCTGGTGAGCGGCGTGATCGAGAAGGTCACCCTGCACGGGGAGCGTTCCGGGAGCGCTGCCCAGGCCTACGTCTACCTGCCGCCGGAGTACTTCCACAAGGGCAACGAGCAGCGGAGGTTCCCCGCGGCCGTGGTCCTGACGGGCTACCCGGGCACGGCGGAGAACCTGCTGAAGGGGCTGCGCTACCCGAAGACGGCCTGGACCCTGGCCAAGGAGAAGAAGGCGCAGCCGATGATCCTGGTGATGATGCGGCCCACCGTCTCGGCCGAGAACACCCAGTGCATCGACGTCCGCGGCGGCGGCCCGCAGAGCGAGACCTTCTTCGGTACGGACGTCCCCCGGGCCATATCGAGCACGTACCGCGCCGGCACCCCGGCGCGGAGCTGGGGCATCATCGGCGATTCGACCGGCGGCTACTGCGCCCTGAAGATGACGGTGCAGCACCCGGAGACCTACGCGGCCGGCGTGGGCCTTTCGGCGGACTACAAGCCGGAGATCGACCAGGACTCCGGCGACCTCTTCCACGGCGACAAGGACGAGGAGAAACGATCCGACCTGCTGTGGCATCTCGCCAACCGGCCACAGGCCGCATCCTCGTTCCTCGTGACGACCTCGCTGCAGGGCGAGGAGAACTACAAACCGACCCAGCAGTTCATCAAGGCGGTCAAGGCCCCGGCCCGCGTCTCGTCGATCACGCTCGACCGCGGAGGACACAGCTTCAACACCTGGAACCGCGAGATCCCGCCGGCCCTCGAATGGATCAGCGGCCGACTCAGCGCCGAGTGACAAGCCCCGGTGCACAACATCTCCACCGAGCCTCCCGTACCGCCGCGGCCACCCGGACGCGCAGACCGACGGCCGCCGGGACCGGGACAGGGACCGCGGAACTTCACGGCGTGTTCGCTGCGTCAGTCAAGGACCTCAGTCGGTACTACGCCCACTGACGGTCTGCGGGGGAGTGCCGGCGGAGTTGAGCCGTATGCCCGGTCGGCTGTCCGGTTCCTTCCGGGCGTTGCGGACACGCTCTGGCGCCGGACCCGCCCCACCCCCCACCCCCAGGCACCGGCGGGCTTCACCCAGGGCAGAAGGCCACTCCCTTCCCCCCGCGCCCCGGATCCCTAGGGTGAGGGGGGTGAGCACTCATGCGCCGAACGAGTCCCGCGTCATCCCCCTGCGCCCGCAAGCCCCGGCGCCCGGTTCCGGCGGGCCGGCCGGCGCCCCGCGACGACCCGTGGGGGGTCCACCGCCGAGGGAGCCCCTGTGGCGTCACCTCGTCGGCGACGTGCTGCGGCGCGAGCGGCTCGCCCAGGAACGCACGCTGAAGGACGTCTCGGAGGCGGCCCGGATCTCGATGCCGTACCTGTCGGAGGTGGAGCGCGGACGCAAGGAGGCATCCTCCGAGGTGCTCGCGGCCGCCGCCCAGGCCCTCGGACTCGGCCTCGCCGACCTGCTCCTGCGCGCCGGTGACGAGCTGGCCCTCCACGCCCGGAGCCGGATGGTCCGGGGCCGCACGTCACCCACGGCGCAGTACGACGGCCTCTGCCTCGCCGCCTGACCGGACCGGACTGCTCCGGACCGGGCCGCCGGCCGGTACGACGGGGGCGCGCCCCCGCCGTACCGGCCGCCCCGCCGCCCCGCCGGCCACGGCCGAGCGGGCTCAGACGAACGCGAACCGTCGGCTCAGCACCTCGTCGGCGAGCCCGTAGGCCACGGCCTCCTCGGCGGTGAACACCTTCTCCCGGTCCATGTCCGCGCGCAGCGTCGCCACGTCGTGGTGCGTGTGCCGGGACAGGACCTCCTCCACCTGCGAGCGGATACGGACCATCTCCTTGGCCGCGAGGCTGAGATCGGAGACCGTCCCCTGCCGGCCGCCGCTGGCTGGCTGGCCGAGCAGCACCCGCGCGTGCCGGAGCACGAACCGTCGCCCGGGATCTCCGCCCGCCAGCAGCACCGCCGCCGTCGACGCCGCCTGACCGACGCAGAAGGTGGAGATCGGCGCCTGCACGAACGTCATCGTGTCGTAGATCGCCATCAGCGAAGTGAACGATCCACCCGGCGAGTTGAGATAGATCGAGATCTCCTGCTCCGGGCTCGCCGACTCCAGGTGCAGGAGCTGCGCGATGACCACGTTGGCGACCCCGTCGTCGATCTCGGTGCCGAGGAAGATGATCCGCTCGTTCAGCAGCCGGCTGAACACGTCGTAGGACCGCTCGCCCTGCGCGGTCCGCTCGATCACGTAGGGAACCGTGTACGACCCCATGTCACAGCCCCGTCCGTCGGCGCGGCGTGGCCGGGCGGATGTCGGCGAGCGACTCCACCACCCGGTCCACCATCCCGTACTCCCTGGCCTGTTCGGCCGTGAACCAGCGGTCCCGGTCGCCGTCCCGCGCGATCGTCTCCACGCTCTGCCCGGTGTGCTGGGCGGTGATCCGCTCGACGGCCTTCTTGGTGAACTGGAGGTTCTCCGCCTGGATCTCGATGTCCGCGGCGGTGCCGCCGATGCCCGCCGAGGGCTGATGCATCATGATCCGCGCGTTCGGCAGCGCGAACCGCTTTCCGGGCGCCCCCACGGTGAGCAGGAACTGGCCCATGCTGGCGGCGAAGCCCATCGCCAGCGTCGAGACGTCGTTCGGGATGAGCCGCATCGTGTCGTAGATGGCGAGACCCGCGGTGACCGACCCGCCGGGGCTGTTGACGTACAGGCCGATGTCGGAACGCGGGTCCTGCGCCGACAGCAGCAGCAGCTGCGCGCACACCCGGTTGGCCGACACCTCGTCGACCTGGGTGCCGAGGAGAACGATCCGCTGGTCGAGCAGCCGTGCCGCGAGGTGGTCGTCGAAGCGGCCGGGCTGTTTGTCGCCCTCCTCCGCGCGGGGCGCGAACATGGTGAGGGGAGTCATCTCTTCTCCTTGTCGAGGGGGGATGCCGTCGACTCCACTCTTGACCCGGGGAACCCCCCGAACGCCGTTCCTCTGCCCCCGGCAGATCCGCCACGGGCGGACACGACGTCACGCCCCTGATGGTCGAACCCGATCAGCTCCCTACCAGCACCGGATCAACGGCGGACGGGCGAGCCCGGCTCAGCGCTTCCTGACCCGATGCGGTCGAGCCACCTCATCGCGCTGGGGCTGTTCACCGTGCGGCGTTCCTGGACGCCCCGGTCCGGGTACGCAGCTCCCGGCCGGTTGCGCCGACCGACACCCGCCCGCTCTCGCCCGCCTGACGGGGTACGTGCTCGAGGGCTGTGACGGCACCGGGCAAAGGACACAGCGATCGGTGCTGCGGTGCTCTCACGCCGGTGGTGGGGGCCTGCGCGGATCGAACCCCGCTTCGCGAAGAGCGGTGCGCACCGCGTCCAGGAGCTCCGTCCTGTGATCCACAGCCGCACTGGAGAGGACGGGGGACGGGGCGTGCGGGGAGTCCGTGGCGCCATCCGGTTCCGGTGGCGGGACCCGGCCGTGACCGCTTCAGCCGGTCGGAACCCGCGCTGCGCGCCGGGCACGGGGGAGGTTGTGCCGGGCGGGCGACACGCTCACGCCTGCGGCTGCACCGGGGCGCAGGGGCCGGCTGTGCTGTTCCGCTGCCACACCCGGTCGCCGGGCTGAGCGAGTCGGTTGGGCCGGGGGCGTTGTAGTCGGTCCAGGCCGGTACGCCGGGTGCCGCGGGGGGTACTGGTCACGGCGCCAACTCGCAGCGGCGTCGCAACGCCGGGATGAAAGGAAAGCGTGTGAGTCGCGTCTTGATCGTCGAAAGTCATGACCGGTCCGGCCTGCGGCCGGTACTGGAAGCCGTCGATGCGATGGTGGTGGTGGGTGAAGCAGCTGATGCGGTGGAGGCCGTCAAAGCCGCCAAGGAGTACCGGCCCGATGTCGTGATCATGGACGTGTCCCTTCCCGGCCAGGGGGCGGTCGAGGCCACCGGTCAGCTGTTGGGGCTCGGCTTCCCCCCGAAGGTTCTCGCGGTGACCACCTCCAGCCCGGACGGGAGGGTCCTTGAGGTGCTCCGCGCCGGAGCCTCGGGCTTCGTCGTGCAGGACTGCGGCCCTGACGAGCTGGCTCACGCAGTGCGGATCGTGGCTGCCGGCGGCATCGTCCTGGACCCGAGGATCATGCAGACGCTGACTCGAGGCCGTCCTTCCACGGGCTCCCATGATCTGCTGGGGAGGATCGGCGACCTCACGGACGAGGAGCGGCAGATGCTGGCCCTCATCGGTGGCGGGCACACCAACCAGCGGATCGCCGATGAGTGCCGTCTGTCCATCACCCGTGTGAAGACACACGTCTCGCGCCTGGTCCAACGACTTGGACTGGAGTATCGGATCCAGGCCGCGGTCCTCGCCTGGGAAGCCGGGATCGTCGGACGGGACTGATGCCCGCAGGCGGCCGGACGGGCCCCTGCGCCGCTCACGGATCCCCGGCCGCCGCTGCCGCTCGGCCGTCCCCGCGGGCCCGGTCCGCGCGGCGGCGAGGGCGGAGGCGACCCGGGGACGCAACCGTCCGGCGCGACGCGACGCGGCGAGCGCCCCGGCGGGTGGTACCGGCTACCGCCCGCCGGGGTCCCGGAACTCCGTCTGCCGCTTCGGCCGGTGGCCCACCGTCCTCCACGAGTTCGCCGTGGAGCAGCGACCGGCGTTCGCCCGCATCTCCGGCGCCCTGCGCACGTGGGCGACTTCGAGGTCAGCGTGTGCGGGCTGTTCCGGCCCGGTCCGCCGCGCTCCTGTCGTGGGTGTTGTCGGTGGCGGCGGTGGCCATGGGGAGGAGATGAGCGCCGGTGTCGCGCCCGAGGGCCCGTATGCGGGTGTCGACGGGTGGTGCGAGTGCATCCGGGGTGCCCTCGGAGGGTGGGTGCCCGGGATGCTCGGCGGCGTCCATGCCCACCGGTCGGTGTCCGGGCCGGCCGAGGTGGCCCGGCTGGTCGGCGCGGTCGCTGAAGCTGCCGAACTGCACACGGCAGCCGCCAGGGCCTTCGGCGGCCGCCGGTGAGGTGTCGGGGACGGAGGTGCGGGCCGAGCCGGCCGCCGTCCGTGCGGGATGCCGGCGTGCGGCTGTCGCCGTCGGCCTGCGCGTTCCCGTCGCCCGACCCGGGTGCGGGCCTTCAGCGGCCGTTGCCTTCCCGATGCCGGATTTCGCCGGCCCGCCGCGGCCCCCGGGGAGTGGGGAGTGTGCGCCACCGGCGCGGTGTCCGCAGTGTCCCGCGGTGTGGGCCCGCGGTGTCGGCCCGCGGGGTGGTCAGCCGAGGGCGGCGGCCAGCAGGGCGAAGGCGGCGATGATCACGGCGACACGGACGTAGTGGTAGCGGTCCCAGCGGTTCGTCTGCTGCTTCCAGTCGGCGGGCCGGTTCTCGGGGGTCCACGTCTTGCTCCGGTTGTTGATCGGAACGAGCAGCAGGATCGACATGATCACGCTGAGGATCAGCAGCGCGCCGGCGGTGACGACGAGGCCGGTGCCGTGGTGGTGCCGTCCGACGATGGCCCAGACCGCGACGAGGACGAGCGAGCCGATGTACCAGACCGGCATCACGGCGCCGAGCATCCGGCCCCCGTGGGCGCGGCCGAGTTGGCCACTGTCCTCGGGGAGGGCGTTGAGGATCGGGTTGATGACGAAGGCGACGGCGAACTCCACCCCCACCATCACGCCGACGACCACGGTGGTGAAGACCTGGAGTGCGTGGAGCATGATGACCCCTCCTGGGATCTAGCGCCGCTAGATGATGAGGCAACGCTAGTACTGCTGCCGCTCGATTGTCTAGCGATGCTAGGGTCGAATCATGTCGGTACAGGAACGCAAGGAACGCGAACGGGCGGACCGTGAGCGCCTCATCGTGGCGACGGCCCGCGAACTCGCCGAGCAGCACGGCTGGGACGCGGTCACCACCCGCCGGCTCGCCGAGCGCATCGAATACAGCCAGCCGGTCCTCTACAGCCACTTCCGCGGCAAACGCGAGATCATCGGCGCCGTCGCCCTCGAAGGGGCCGCCGAGATGGCCGCCGCGGTGCGCGCTGCGGCCTCCGCCGTACCCGGCCCCCGCGCCCGGGTCGCCGCCCTCGCCCGCGCCTACCTCGACTTCGCCACACGCAACCCGGCGGTCTACGACGCCATGTTCCAACTCGACGGCGGCTTGGCGTTCGCGCACGAGGACACCCCCGAGCCGCTGAAGGACGCCTTCGCCGCGCTACTGGAGAGCCTGGGCGAGGTCGCCGGGGACGGCATTCACCCGGGGCTGTTCACCGAGGTGTTCTGGGCGGCCCTGCACGGACTGGCGACCCTGACCCGGGCGGGACGGCTGCCGCCGGGGGACACCGAGCAGAGGGTGGAGCTGCTGGTGGACCGGCTCGCCATCATCTGACCCACCGTCGCAGCGCGCAGACAGCCGGCGCCCTCAAGCCCCCTGCCTGGCGGCGACTCATCAAGGTCGCATCGCCTGCTGCGCACCAGCGGTGGCCACATGGCGCCGGGGCGATCGCTCCCGGGGCGATCGCTCCCGGGCGGGAGCGCGGCCCGCTGCTCCTTCGACCGACTTCGCTCACCGGCGGCGGGGATCCGCTGCACCGACCTGTCCCGTGGAAGCCGGCCGCCGCACAGCCGAGCTGCAGCGCTGAAGACGGCCAGACCGCAACGTGGAACAGCCGGCGCAGCACCACCCCACCACCTCGTACGCGCCCGCGCCCAGGGTGCGGCCGAACTCCTCGCCCGGCTCCGGCCGATCGGCGGGCGCAGCGGTGGGCACCGGCGTTCGAGAAGGAGTGGGCGGCGGCGCTGGAGGAGACCCGGCGGACGCTCTCCTTGAACACCTTGTACGAGGTCGTCCACGCCCGGCAGACCCGCCTCGCCCCCGCCCCGCGGTCAACGCGTTCATGGCCTCCCGCCGCGACCGGGCCGGGTTCATGGACACGGCCGAGCTCCGTGGCCGGAGGCGCCGGTGAGCCTGCAGCCGTACGCGGCCCGCCTTTCGCCGTCGGCCGCGAAGAGCCTCCCGACGCCCCCCGAGCACGGCGGAAGGGATGGCGTGGGGAAACGGCGGCGGCTGTCACCAGCACGGTGACCGCCGCCGCTCGTCCCCTGGAAATGCGGCAAACCCGACAGATGTCACCGGTGAGGGGCGCTGATCCGCGTCTTTGTGTCAGGTACAGCAAGGCAGTTGTCACTGGACTTGCGGTACCTGTCATCGGCGAGGGGCCAGGCAGGCTTACCGCCACCGGACACGTCGCAGCTGGCGAGGCGTATGAGCCGGATCGTTCAAGGGCTCAAAGCCGGCCGATCTGTCATCGCCACATAGGGGCTGCCCGACACCACTTCACAGCTGGTACGGGTCGGTGAGGCCGGTCACCGGGACACCGGAACGCCGGGAGATCAGTCCGGCGAGCCCACCTACGTCGCTGTACGTGGTGTTGAACCTCCACACAGCTTCGCGGCCGGTCACCCGCGCCGTGAACGCCACCTCGTAGGCGAAAGCACTGCCCGCCGGAAGCGAGCCAATGGCGAACTGCGTCTTCTCGCCCTCTATCGACCGGATTTCCGACCACGCCACGCTGACCACGCGTCTACCGGCGGCGTCGACGAAACCCTCCGAGAACAGGTAGAGCCCACCACGCATGCGCTGAAACCAGACATAACCCCATGTGATGACGATCAGCAGGCCGACCACCACAACGCCCCGGCCCCAGACGTTCTCCGGCCCGTTGACCAGGAAGTTCATGACGACGACGAGGATCACCAGACACGCCGCCGCCCCGCCGAGGCCGGGGCGGCGGCGCACCCGGTGCTCGAACTCGCCGAGGTTCGCACCGGCGGCGCGCGCCAGAACGCGAAGCGCTGGCGTGTCGCTCGGCTTGCTCGTCCCGGCCATCGGGCCATGGTAGCGAGCCAGCCCTTTCGACCGCCGGGCCCGCGTCCATCAACGAACTGACACGACCGCCGCGAATGCACCCCATCGGCCCACTCCCTGCCGCACCCACCGCCAGAACACCGCCGGGCATCCAGGGCGCGCCGCCCAGCCTGTGACACCAAGTGCTCCGGGTGGACGTGACTGCCTGGGAACGGCACGTCGATGCAGTCGATGTCGGTGAATTCGACTCCGAGCCGGTCGGCACGGGTGCCGCCGTCCTTGAACAGGTCCCTTGGAGTCCTTGGGCGACGATCGCCCGCAGTTCCGCATCGCCGGCGCCCTGCTGCTGGACGCCGAAGAGGCGTTGCGCGTAGGCGGGGCGAACGGAGAGCCGGCGCATCCGGCCGTCGCCGATGGTGCCGATGGGTTCGGTGTGCCCGGACCGGGCGCGGGTCTCGACCGTGATCCCGGTGCGGGTGGCGGCTTCCTTGCGGCGCCGGTCACGGACCTCGGGCCGCCGGCGCGCCCGCACGGCAGCGACGATCCGGTCGGTGATCGCCCCGGGCGGCGTCTTGCCTTCCCCGGTGCGATACCGCCTTGGCCGTCTCCAGCTTGCCCATCAGGAAGTTGATGCGCGCCTTCAGCCCCTTGGCCGTCTCCCGCATGAAGAACTCCCGGTCCGCGCGCTCCAAGGCGTCGTCGATGTCCCCCATGGCCTCCATTCCTCCTCCCTGCGATCGACGGCCGAGGCGGCATCCAACGGCGTCGGTTGTTGGCGGGATCCGGCTGGCGGTGGCGGCGGGGATGTGGGAAAGGAGGGTGTGCAGGTCGCCGGCACTGAGCCGGGTCCGGTGTACTTCGACGTCGGCAGTGGTCCGGACATGCCGTCGACCACGCACTGGTCGGCGTACGACGGCCGGTCCCGCCGCCCGCGCGCCGAGGCCCTCCGGGCGGTATGCGCATGCGGATGGCGCGGCCCGGCCCAGGCGGACGTCGACCTCACCGGACCGCTCGCGGACTGGACCGCGCACCTGTCCGTCGTCCGCGCCGCCGCAGTACCGCCCTCCTGCCAGGACCGCCGAGCAACTGACCGCCACCGCCACGGACTCACCCCGCGCCGCGCTGCGCGCCGCCGGCATGCCCGCTGAAGTGGTGGCTACCGCGCTCGGCACGACCCGCCCCCAGGCCCAGATCATGCTCCTGACCGCGCAGGACAGACAACGCCACGCCCCCCACAGCGTCCGCCTCGCCGAAGGGCAGTCCTGCGCCCCCTACGGCGGTGTGAGGAGTGTGAAGTCGGCGAAGTCGAACCCGGGTGTCACCAGGCAGCTCACCAGGACCTCTTCGTCACTGGCGGGGCAGGCACTTTGCCAGTGGCCGGCGGGCACACACACCTCCAGCTCGGTGCCGGGGGAGCGGTGGGATCCCAGGCGGTACTCGGTGACCGTGGTCGGTGTCGGGCCGGGCGGGCTGATGTACAGGGCGAGGGGGCCGCCGTCGCGCCAGAGCCAGATCTCGTCGCTGGCCACCGTGTGCCACTGGGACCGTTCCTCCGGTGCCAGCAGGAAGTGGATGAGGGTGGCCGACGGCCGCCGACCGCGGCCGGTCGGATGCGGGACGGTGAGTGGAGAGGTGTAGATCCTGCGGTACCAGCCGCCTTCGGGGTGGGGTTCCAGGTCGAGGGTGCGGGCGGTCTCGGGACGGGAAGTCATCGGTGGCAGCCTCCGGCCGGGACGGCGGTTTCTGGGGTGGTGGACGGAGCGTAGCGCTCGTACTAGCCCTGGAGTCCTGACTCCTCCGGCCGCCCGCATGCAGAAGATCGGCGAGAGCGACGGCACACACCGTCGTCCGGCACCTGAACCGCCTGACGGCCCCGGGCACGGCCAGGCCGAGGCGGGCCGCCTCGTGGACGCGACCCTCCACGCCCTGACCACGCCGCCGTCCACGCCGCCGTTTGCGCCGCCCGCGCCCACGTCCCGGCAAACCCCCCTGGAACGCCGTACCACCCGCGCCCGGTCCTGACACCGCGGCCGTCCTCGCCGCCGTCCTGCGGGCGTGTGGGGCCTTCTTCACGCCGAGTTCGCCGAGCCGGGAAGCACCCCGCCGGCGCCGCCGCCTACCTTCAGGGTGTGGTTCTCGTGTCGTCGAGCCGATTGACGCGCGCCACGTTCTCTCGGTCCTCGGCGTCCGCGCTCGCCTCGGCGGCGAACCAGGCGTCGAGGATCTCCTTGAGGAGTGGTTCCGAGGTCAGACGCAGGCTGAGTGCGAGCACGTTGGCGTCATTCCAGCGGCGCGCACCGTCCGCTGTGTAGGCGTCCGTACACAGGGCTGCACGTACACCGGGAACCTTGTTCGCCGCGATCGACGCGCCCGTACCCGTCCAGCAGCAGACGACCGCCTGGTCGGCGTTCCCCGCGGCCACCTCGCGGGCCGCCGCCTCCGAGCAGGATGCCCACTGCGGATCATCGCCGGGGCTGAGCGCCCCGTACGTCATCACCTCGTGTCCGCGGTCGCGTAGTTGCCCGAGGAGCGCGCGAGCCACGGGTTCGTCCATGTCCGAGGAAACAGAGATCCGCATGCCCCGAGACTAACCAGCCGTGGCAGGACGGTCGCCGCAAAACGAGCACGATCACCTCGACTTGCGGCGTGGACGAAGCCCGGTGGCCAGAGCGCTCCGGAGGCAGCACCACCACCGGACGTCATCTTCTCCTCGGTGTACAACGAGACGCCGACCTCGCCGAGCACCACCCTGGTCTGCTCCTTGCCCCAGACCTTGGTGTTGCCGCAGACGGAGACCGGCCGCAGGGTGTGGCCCTCGTGGAACCGGGGAGGAATCCCCCCGTGGACGGCCTCCAGGAGCTGCCGCATGGTCAGCAGGTCCTGGAGGTGAGTCTCCTCGGGACTTCCGTCGCCGTAGACGCCGGCGGACGACACGAACACCATCCGCCGGACGCGGTCGCTGGCCGCCGCCGCGTCCAGGACGGTCCGAGTGCCCGCGACGTTGACGTCGATCGCCGCCAGCGGCTCGCGAGTGCAGGCGGCGACATCCGCGAGTGCCGCGGCGGAGTTTCATGGGCCGCACCTTGTGGTTTCGGCCGCCTGCGGCGCGGTGTCGGTCGTCCCGGGGTCTTCACGCTCCGCTCCTTCGTGGGTACGCTCCGTGCGTCATAGGAGCCCGGACTCGGGGGGATGCTTCGTGATCGAGCAGGCGTACGTTCAGGCCGGCGACAAGCCCACGCCGACGCTCAAGGACATCAGGGACCGGATCGCGAAGGCGGTGGACGCGACGGAGGGCAGCACCGGTCTCAAGCGCCTCGCGTGCTGGCTGCAGATGCCGGTCGATTCCGCGTTCGGGAAGATGATGGACAGCAACTGCCAGGGGCGCGCCAAGGAGGTCGGCGCTCTGCTGAGCCCCGGGAAGGACGGGCTCTTCACGCCCGCCGACCTCGGGTCGGTGCGCAGTGCCTCGGCCGCGTGGACCGGCATCGACACGGCCCTGAAGGCCGAGCGCGCCGTGTACGTCAACGGTCCGGCCGAGCACGTGGGCGGGGCCAAGAGCAAGTTCACCACCGGATTCCACGTAATCGTCTTCCTGGCCGTCGGGAAGGACGCCGACGACCGCGTCTACTACCTGGGCCTCGACCCGGACGTCAGCGCCACGGCGGAGTCCCGGGCGGGGTGGAAGGCACTGGTCGCGGGGGAGCCCGAGACGAAGCCGGAGGAGTTCACCGCGGCGAAGAGCCTGGGCGTCGTCAAGTCGATGATCCTCGGGGACGAGGAGGACGGCTTCGGCCCCCTGGTCCGCAAGTACTACGTCGACACCACCGCGAAGTTCCCCAAAATCAACCGCTTCGGCTGAGCGCGTCCCGCGCCGTCGCACACGACCGAACACGACCTGACCGGGACGGGGTGCGAGCTCGGCGGAGTCCGCACCCCCAGGCCGACATGCACGGTCAGCGTGGCCACGGCGATGAGCTCGGGCAGAGCGAGCGCGAAGGTGCCCTCCACGATCACCGGCGGAGCTGCGGCGTGCTCGGCGAGCACGCCCTGACGGCCCCGTGGACGCCGTGCCCGCAGACGACGGACCTGGCCAAGGCGCGCGAGCGACGGCCTGTCCGCCGAGAAGGTCGCCGACGGGTTCGGCACCGCCTACTCCCATGCCCTGTCCGTGCACCTCGCCGCACAGGACCGGTGATGACCGGCTTCGCAACATCGGCTCTGTTGGGGTTCCCGGGCGTCTCTTCCCGTCCTCGCACGCCGCCACGAACTCGAAGACCGACCGGCGCGGAACAGCGCCGTCCCTCTCCGTCGACGTAGGGCCCGCTCCCGATGGGCGGGCGCTACTGCACGGCTTCGCCGACGCGAGCTCGGTCACGGCGGGGCTGGGCAGCACGATGACCGTGAAGGCGGCGCTGATCAGCAGGCCGTTACTGTTCCCACCTCACCCTGTGCAGCAGGGCGGTGCGAAGCAGGCCCTTCCGTGCCCCGGTCGCCGCGCCGTCAGGCGTATCGGCGGCTGCTCCGCCCAGCATCCCGCCGGGCCGCGCGTGCCCGTGTGTCGGCAGAGTGCCGCATCGTCACACCGGACCGAGGCGGCGGAATTCATGCGTGGCCAGGGGGAACAAGGAGGAGAGGATGTTCGACTGCAACTCTCCGGTAAGGACGGACGCGAGGAATTCCGTGCACGATACGGGATAATGTTCCCATCGGTCGCTCACCTCGTTCGCCATGACGGTCCATTCGTTCGGCTCAACGCCCGGAAGAACGAGCCAGTACAGGCATTCTCCGTTGTCCGTGGTCGCCCACGCGATGAGCACGGATCCCTCGGCCTCCAGTTCTGTCGGCTTCTTCTCGACCGTCCACAGGTCCTGCAGGTCCTCGAACTGGTACTTGGCCCATATGAGGAGGTCGTAGTGCTTGTTGGGACAGTCGGGCTCCAGGACGTAGAGGTAGTCGTCCCAGTTACTTCCTCCATAGACGTCGATGAACTCCTTGTATTCATCTGGGAGTTCCACTGAGAGGGCGCGTTCGACCCCACCCCAATCCTTGTCGCGGGACCGGCTCGGCGCCGGGACGATTTCGAGGAGACGTGCAAGGGCGTTGCTCACGGCGGGGGTCCTGTTCCTAAGACGTCGTTTCTTTTGGCTTGATCGTTCATTGAACCGTGCATGACCGATCTGGTTGAGCGGCCCGGCGCCGGACGAATTGTGGGTGCGGTTCCAGCGGGTGGTGCCGTCGACGGAGGCCATACGCCCGCAGGGCGGCGGCCGGCGTCGAGCGGGTGACCGTGAAGCCTTGGCCGCGACCATCTTCGTGACTACCTCTGGCTGCACTTGGCGGCAGCTGCCGCCAGCGTTCGGCCCGAGCCGGCAGACGGTCTACCGACGTTCGGCCCAGTGGAGCCAGGCCCGGGTCTGGACCGGGCTCCACCGCGTAGTCCGGACGAACTCGGCGCCCACGGCGAGCTGGACTGGTCGCGATGCGCGATCGACTCGGTCAGCCTGCGACGCGCCCTGCTGTCTACCGCCCCCGCTTCCGGTGGCGGGGCGCTGATCCAGACCCACCGCGGCGCCCTGGTGCACGACCGGTTCCCCGACCTGGCCACGGCCGCCGAGCAACTGCCCCAGAGCCCGGTCCGCGCGCTCGTCGTCCGGGACACCGCAGCCGACCGGCTGCCCTTCGAGGCCCTCCAGCGCTCCAGCGCCGGGCAGCCAGCCGCCCGCGGCCGCACCGCCACCGCGCTCGCCGCCAAGAACCCCGCGTTCTTCATCGCCTTTGACACCCCTGCAGATCGACGGCATCGAGAGGGGGCGACGTAGCCACGGAGGTCGCCCGACGCGGTGGGGCCTGGTGGGTCTGCCTCAACGGGCACTCCGGTTGCATGGCCGGATGTACGTCCGGGCAGAGAGTCGACGCCAGGCGCCGATCACGGCCCACACGTCGGCAGGCTGGCTGATAATGCTTCAGAACCCCTGGTCACGACGGGTGACCGCCCCTTGGGGGTGTGGTGGGGGTGTGGCCTGGCAGCCGTGCGAAGCGGCTTCCCCGACGTACCGGAAAGGCGATCGCGTGAGTCCCAAGCACCCCCGTCCGACGCAGAAGACCGACGACCAATTGCTGCAGACCACCCGCCGTACCGCGGCCCCGCAGCAGGGGGCCGCGGCATCCGCGGAGCTGATGGGGCTCCAGGCGAGTGCGGGCAACGCCGCGGTCGTGCAGATGCTCCGGCGGGCCGGTCACGGGCGGGACCAGGAGCAGCACCAGCACACGGACGGATGCGGACACCAGCAGTCCGAACAGCACGAGGTGCAGCGGGTCGCCGTTCACGACGTACTGCGCGCCCCCGGACGCCCCATGGACGCCGCCACCCGCAGCGACATGGAAGCCCGCCTCGGTGCGGACTTCTCCGACGTCCGCATCCATGACAACAGCGCCGCCAAGGCCTCCGCCGCCGAGGTGGGGGCGCGCGCCTACACCTCGGGCAGCCATGTCGTCATCGGCGCCGGCGGTAGCGACAAGCACACCCTCGCCCACGAACTCACCCACGTCATCCAGCAGCGCCAAGGGCCGGTCGCGGGGACCGACAACGGATCGGGGCTGAAGGTCTCCGACCCGTCGGACCGGTTCGAGCGGGAGGCGGAGGCGAACGCCAGCCGGGTCATGGCACCCGGCCACCAGGCTGCCACCGCGGAGGTGCAGCGTCATGCGGCACCGTCGGCCGTGTCCGGTTCTCACGGTTCTCACCACTCGGTGCAGCGCGTCGCGAGCCCTCAGGACCGGTTGACGGTCGAGTACTGGGAGGAGCAGGCGGGACTGGGCGGATCGAGCAGCTCCGCCGCCAAGGCCAAGTCCACGCAGATCGCCGCTTCCAAGAAGAGCGCGAAGGGCTTCAAAGCCAGCAAGCCTCCGCGCAGGATCGATGAAATCATCACGTCCGTCGGCCCCCGGCTTCTGGCCGATCTGGCGCAGATGCCGGAGACCTCCGGGCGGATGGAGCTGTACCGCTCCATGAGTTTCGAAGAGGCTTACAGCACCCTCACCTACTGGGGCGACGAAGCCGCACGAAAGGAAATGACGGACTACGTAGCGGGCGGCCAGGGAACGGCAAAGGGATTCAGGGAGAACGGGTACTCCGGCATGACGATCGGTGCCCATCTCGGCGACCAGGGCCAGGCCGACGGGTACTACGACACCCAGGGTCCCCCCTACGCAGTCCAGCTGAAGTTCACCCTGAAACCCGGCGCCCATGAACTCCTCTTCAACCAGGACCATATGGCACTCGGTCCGGGCTACAAGAACGACCTGATCCGCAAGGCGAACGGCGGCGGCTACCAGAACGCGAACGCGAACGAGGGCACGCTCGGTGGGTACATCGGCGTGAAGGCCGAGGACAAGGAGCCCTACAGCCTCGGCATCGCGCAGGGCAACAATGGCAAGAACGGCCGTGAGCTCGGCGCGAGCCAGCTGCTCTTCCAGCTGTTCGTCGAGAACGTCGAACTCGTGAAGAACAGGTCGGGCCAAGACCTGCCCGCCCCCGCAGCAGCCCAGCAGGAACTGGCCGTGTAGTCACAGATCGCCGTGGACGCCCGACCGGGCATCCACGGGCCCCGGCGGACCAGGCCCCGTCCTCGAAATGATCTTGCCTGGATCGGCATGGCTGCGAGTACGACCGCTGCTTCGTCGGAAGTGGCGGTCTTCTCATAACGACTGGCGATGCCGAGCAAGCGTCCGAGTTGGCCGAAGCAGCGTTCGACGGTCTTGCGGCAGCAGTAGGTCGCGCGGTCGAAGCCTGTGGACCGGCCGCCGCGCCGGGAGGCGGTGCTGCTTCTGGACGTTCTTCTCCAGGTCGTGCGCCCGATGCCGCATCGTCGCAGGTAAGCGCGGAACCAGCCTCGGTGAGTGACCGCCTCCGCGATGATGATCAAGTCCGGTCTCGCGCCCCTGCTCGCGGCCCGCATGGCCGACACCACCCGAAGCTCCGAAGGCGAGCAGGGGCTCCCCGGCCGGTGGAAAGCCGGGCCGATGGACAACACCGCCTGGCACCAGCAGTCGTCCTGCGAACTCGCGGGCCGCATGGTCGACCGGACCCTGCGCGCCCTGCCTCCCGGTACCCGCCGGCCCCCGCGCCTCTCGGGCGCCGGCCCGCTTTCGCTCCATCACCACCCCCACTACAGCGTGGCCCGGCCGGACCCGGCCGCGGTGCCGTCCTCGCCCACCGGCAGCAGCCGCACCGGCCAGGGGAGCGGAAACAGCAGCTCAGAAAGTGTCGCCCCCCCGTGCTCGCGGGGATGGTCCCGAAGGCGGCGGAGCGCGCCGAGGGTGCCGTGGAGCTCGTGGTACGCCCTGCGCTGCGCGAGGTACTGCTCGAACCCGTGGTCGACGGGGTCCAGTCCCGGCGCGGAAAGCCGGCCGCTGAGCAACTGGCGTCGCGTCCGCCTTGTTTCTACGGCCGGGCCGTCCGAGCCGTATGGCTGCGCCGACGTGGCCGTCTGTAGCCCGTTCGCCGGGCGCAGTCGCGCGAGCCCCTGGATGGTGCCGCCCGCTGACCGGGCATCGGCTGGAGTCCTCTGGGAATTGGCTGGCAGGTGCATGACCGGTTGGTGGAGTTCGGGGCTACCTTCTTAGGGCTCCGGAGAGGCGGCTGGCCGAACCCGCGTGCCACAGGCGGGAGGTGGCGGCATCTCCAGTGCCCCGGCTCCGCCGAGGGGCCGGCCCCCCCACGCATGAAGGAAGACGACCATGTCTCTGGGCACCTGGCTGAAAGTCGGCACCTCCGCCGCCGCGCTGGTCCTCGCGGCGGCAACCGCCGCGACCGCGGCACCCGCACCCGCACCCATACCCGACGCCACCGCAGCAGTAGTGACACTCCGTTACGACGACAGTCGGGCCGGCGGCTGGGAAGCGGCCATCGCGGCCGGCGTCGCTTCCTGGAACGCCAACGTCAGCAACGTACGGCTGGTGGAGGCCGCGCCCGGGGCCCGGGCCGAGATCGTCATCGTCGCCACCACCGGCTGGCCACAGGCCACCCTCGGCCCGGTCCGTCCGGGACGGCAGGTCCGAGTCGAACTCGGCGCGCAGGCCGTGAGCCAGGGGTACGACAAGACGCGCATCGCCGCGCACGAGCTGGGCCACAGCCTGGGCCTCCCGGACACCAAGCCGGGGCCGTGCTCTCAGCTGATGTCCGGGTCCAGCGCCGGAACGGCCTGCACCAACGCCGTACCCAACGCGACGGAGCGCTCCCGCGTGCAGAACGCGTACGCGAACGGGCTCGCGGCAACGGTGCCGACCGACGGCCGAGTACTCATCGACGCCCCCTGACCGGCGAGTCGACGGGTGGGCCGGTGCGGGGCCCTGGCCGCGCCGGTCCACTGCCGCGCCTTCATCGGCCAGCAGCTTCGGGCGCGGCCACTGCTCAGGTGGTGAACTTCGTGGTCATCGCTTGTATCGCTGTAACAGGTGCAGCGGGGGAGGGCATGTCGGATACGCGGCGCTGCCCCCGCTGACGGCCTGGCAGAGTGCCGTGTACTCGCCGGGGCCGATCACGCCGCCGCCGAGCTCGGCGTCAGCCAGCGCTCGGTCGAGCGCTACCGCAAGATCCCGCCCTAGCCGGTCGCGGACCGCATCGACACAGACGTACGCGCCCACTGGCAGCCAGTAGTACGCGGCCGCCGCCGGGAGGCCGCCACCAGCACCGGCATCACGGTGGAGACCCGGGCCCGCTCCGGCTACACCGCACTTCACCGACATCGACTCTTCGACGTCTCCTTCCGACCCCACCCGCCGCCGGTGGAGCGGACCCGGCAGCTGAGCCGAGGTGGTCGTTACAAGGGTGCACTTGCTGTCACCGTGCTGGCGAACACCACCGGAAGGCGCACGGATCGAGTGGATTGGCACAATGCCCGTGCACCTCTCTCCGACGCGGGCGGGTGGGCCGGCGGGGTGTTCTTCGACAGGCAGCCGTCTTATCCTCGCGGGCATGCCTTACGAGGAGGAAGGACAGTGTCCGGCCGACGTACTGCGCGCGGCCTACGGTGCCTTCGACGCCGTCGTCACGACCATCACGGATGAGCGCTCGTGGCTGTCGACCGGCTGCGCCGGATGGTCGGTGCGCGACCTGGTCTTCCACTGCCTGAGCGACGCGCAGCGCGGCCTGGTGGCGCTGCACACGCCTGCCGGACGGACGCCGGACCGTGACGCGGTCACCTACTGGGAGGATTGGCGCCCGGACGCCGTGGGCGCGGCCAACGGCCGGAGGTTCACTCGGGTCGTCGCCAGCATGTTCTTGCACGTCGACCAGCTGTGCGAGCTGTATTCGCAGACGGTAGCCGCAGTGGTTGACGCCGCGGCCGGTGCCGCGCCCGACCAGTACGTCGCCACCCAGGGCCACGTACTGAGTGCCGGTGATCTGATCCGCACGCTGGCCGTCGAGGCGACGATCCACCACCTTGACCTCGTCGTGTCGCTTCCCGATGCACCAGGACCCTCGGCAGAAGGGCTCGGTCAAACGCGCCGCACGCTGGACGGGCTACTCGGCCACCCGGCGCCGGTGCCGTGGGACGACGCGCAGTACGCGCGCGTGGCGACCGGACGCGCGTCGTTGTCCGGTAGCGACCGACAGCGCTTGGGTGCGGACGCCGCCCGATTTCCCCTGTTCGCATAACCACCTGCCCGCAACCGGAGAGGTCACCGCCGTGATCGGTGGCCGGGACGAAAGAAGGCAAAGAAGGCTGATGTGACAGGCCGCGTGCCTCGTCGGTGACAACCAGCTTGCTCCACACGCCCCAACGGCCGGCTCACCCCACCCCGAGGGTGACAACTCTCGCGCTTCGGCTCAGCAGCGCCACGCCTGGATGCGAGCTGTCCAGGTGGGACCCCGCCTCGTCCCAGCGCGTCAACGGCAGACCCTACTGGGAAGAGGGGTGCAATATGGACTGCGGGGAGCCGCCTTCGGACAGGCTGCCCATGCACATTGCCGCCCGCGCCTTCGAAGCCCGCTGGGGCCTCACCCCGATGTCTCCCCCGGACCGGACCGGAAAGGAGGCCTCGGGTGCCGCTACGGCCAGCCCAGTCCACACCGAGCTGCGCGAGGGCGGCGAGCTGGTCGGCGGTGAGTTTGTCGCGCCGGGTCTTGGTGTTGGACACCCAAGCGCTGCGCCGCGTCGTCGACGACCTCGCCGACGGCAGCCACGAGATCGGGGAGCTGATGCTCGAAGTCGCCCCGGCCACCTCTCAGTGCGACCAGATCGTCGAACCCCTCGAACACGGCCTCGCAGCCCGTCGCTACGCGATGTCCGGCGATCGCCGGACGCCCAGGCTGTCCCCAGCCCCCAGAAGCAACTACATGCGAACAGCAACCCTGTTGGACCGCTCTCGACACTCCTTCAGGATGCGCCATCGCCATGAGCGCCGAACCCCGGCCCGCTGTGATCCACGGGGCGGAAATCACCTGCGTACGCCGTCCCTTCGGTCTGTAGGGTGGCGGGCGACCAGTACATGAGAGCTCGCCTCGGGCGGCTCTGCCCACAGGGGGATCCACCACCATGCGCACGTTCGCAGCCGCTGCCGCGGTCTCGTCCGCGATCATTCTCGGCCTCTCCACCGCCGCGCCCGTCCACGCCGCCGAACCCGATGGGCTGGCGGACACGGGCTTCGTCTCCGAGGACCTCACGCCCGCCGACCTTTCCGAGGAGGGGGCCATCTTCGGCGAAGAGGGCCCTGACTCCGCCGCGGTCTCGCAGCCGCAGGGCGCTCCGAGCGCCGGCGTCTTCTACACCAACGGCGACAACGTCCACATATCCAGCACGGCCCCGGCCGCCGCGTCCGGGCACGGTTGGTGGGTCAAGATCAGCGGTCCCGGCACCAAGGCCAAGGTCACCATCGAGCTCCAGGCACTGGACTACCGCGACAACAAGTGGAAGACCGTCGCCACCGGCAGCAAGACGGTGTACTCCGGTACCGGCAGCGCCAACCGCGCCGCCGCCCGCAAGGTCTGCACGAACCGCATCATGCAGGTGCAGTGGCGCAGCCGGATCGACGTGGACATCATCGGTGTCAACGACTCGCCGGAGAAGGCCGTCACCAAGACCCAGAAGCTGTGGTGCGGCGCGTTCTGACGCCCTGACATGTCGTTCTGACGCAACCTCGGTGTCCTGCCCCTGCGATCGGGGGCAGGACACCGCCCGATCGAGCCCGAGGAGAGCGCCGTGCCGGAAGCCTCCATTCCCGCGCCCATGATCATGGGGGTCCACGGCGTACTCGCCCTGCACCCGTGGGTGGACGCCGAGACCCAGGACGTCTTCGCCCTCGCGGTCAGGCGTGCGGTCGCCTACGGCTGGAGCTCCTTCCACGCCGCAGGGCCGCACGGCGTGCGCTGGGGCCACAACGACGCTGGTGGCGACTGGGGACAGGAGGGGCGCGACCGTCGGACGGGCGAGGACGAGAGGGTGCGCCAACTCGCCTGGCTCCAGGTCGATGTCGCCGACGCACCGCCGGGGCAGCGCCTGCCCGTGCTCCCGATGGCCACAGTGCTCGGCGACGCCCTCCACCGCGTCGGCGGCTTCCGCCTCACCGGCCTGCACACCGTAGCCCCCTTGTACGAGGCACCGGACGCCCGCGCCGACCTGGCCGTGGCCGCCGAGTGGTTCGCCCTCGCCGATCCCGTCGGCTCGGCCGGGTTCACCGTCTCGGTCGCCGGCACGAAGACCGCCGACCTCCCAGGTCGAATGCCCGAGATCCTCGCGGCCGCCCGTGAGAGCTCGTACGGGCAACTCACCATCGAGCCGGAGCCGTCCGATGACGCCACCCCGGAGTCCGGGCTGGCGCTGCCCCTGGCCGGGGAGACGGAAACGGGCCACCTCCGGTACGGGCAGTCCTTCCGCTGCACCGCCCGCGAGTGGTCGCTGGACTGCGCCACCTGGGTCACTGAGATCCTCATCGACGCTCTCCGCGCGACAGGCGTCACCCAGCCGGCGCTCATCAAGGTATCGAGGACCCCGCGCGTCGGCGGCGCCCAGGACCTGTCCGGCGGATCAGGGCGGTAGCTGTAGTCGTTCCATCTCCACTCCAGCCGCAGTGAGCAACGGTGACGGCCGGCATGCCGACTACACGCCCGGCTCCCCGGACCTCCCGCAGGTCGCCGAGACCTTGTCCCGGCCGTCGCAGCTCACGGCCCCCCGCCGGGGTGACCGTGCGGACCATGCCGGACCGCATGTGGGAGCACACACCCAACCCGGCCCTGTTCGACGGCGACGCGCTGCTGCACACGGACTGGTTCCCCACGAACGTCCTGGTCCCCGGCGACGGCGTCCGCATCGTGGACTGGGCGTGAGCTTCCCGGGGCGCAGCCCGGAGCAGGCCACCCGGAGACTCGGCGTCCGACGGGTCGACTTCGACGAGGTGGTGCGCCTGGGGTGGATCACCCTCGGTCGGCTCCGTGGACATCGACTACAAGCGCCACGGTGGGGTGACCACGGTCCCCCTGCACGACGCCCAGGAAATCGCACTTCTGGAGGTGGTCCGCCCCTTCGCTGGCTGGCCGTGCACACCGTCATGGCCGGCTGCCGCTCCCCGCCAGCCGGCTTCACCCCAGTCGCCCCGGGCCCAGGGGAGCAGGACGTGCACCCGTGAGCAGCTGCCACGGGCGGCGATGACGGCGTGGTCCGGTTGGGGGAAGCGAAGACTTGGCACCGGGGGCACCCAGCTCCTGCGCTGACCTCGGATTGCGGTCGGCGGGGCGATAGCGTGGTGCCGCGCCGCTCCGCCGATAAAAGATTGTCAACTTGTACTGGCAGGTCTCCTCCGCCGCGAAGCAACTGAATGGGAACAGCCACCCGGGCTGATGAAACAGCAGCTCAGGAAGCGTTGTCGACCCCGCGCCCGCGGGGGATGGCCCAAGCAGGGGCCATGTAATGGCCTCACGGCTTGAACTTGACGAACTTGACGTCAACCCACCGTGATCGTCTGCTGACTTCCGTCAGGCAACACGCAGGTGGAGGCCCTGTACGGGTTCTCCTTGACCTGTCCACCCGCGGCCGCGCATTCTTCCCCGGTGATGGTCGGAGACACGGCGGCCTGAGCGCTGACAGCACCGACCGCGCTCGCGCCGGCCAGGGTGACTGCGGCCAGGGCGAGTCCCAGCATTCTTCTCATGCGCATGACTTCCTCCTCTCAGGCGCTCCTGGCCCCTTCAAGGACAAGTCTCGGGCCGACAGCGCCCTGCTCCTCAGCATGGGCGATGTCCAGGAGGCCCGCGAGGCGAGTCGCGCGCCGCAACAGGGATCCGGTCGAGGGCCAGTGCGGGAGCCTCTGACCTACGCAGCCACCCGCACCGCCGACTCAGAAGATGCCGATGCTGCCGCCGCCCGCGGGCCCCCACAGCATGCCGGTCCTCCGGTCCACGGCCAGCAAGCCGACGATGCGGGATCTGGTCGCCGAGACGGGCGCCGATCTGGACGCGGCGGCGATGTTCCGGGCCCTGGCCTGGAGGAGGAGGCCACCCCGCGCGCCGAGGCTGAGGCCGCAGCGGCGCGCTGCTGGACGAGCTGCTGCCGCCCGGGGACGACGAGGCGGAGGCGCAGGTGCGCCGCGCGCCGGCCGGCCGATACAACACGGTGCGACTGTTCCTGTCCCTGCTCGGCGAGTCGTCCGCGCTGGGGGCGGTCTCGGGCGGGCGGCGGGTGCCGGAGGCGGTGAAGCGGCTGCCCGCGCCGGCGCGGCGCAAGGCGAAGCCGCTGCTGCCGCGCGAGGTGGTCCAGAAACTGGTGCCGTCGGCGTGGAAGAAGGCGGTGTTCTCCAACCCCCACCTGCCGCCGGGCGCGGTGGACCGCGACGCCTACGTGGTGTGCGTGCTGGAGCAGCTCTACCGGGCGCTCGGGCGCCGCGAATGCTGGACGGCGAAGCCACCGTCAAGCGGCTGCGCCGCGAGAACGGCCGGGTCTGGCTCATTCCGCACAACGCGGCGCATCAGCCGAATCCCCGGCGACGACGCCGTTATCCTCGGCACGGTAGTCGCCGTCCTGCGCGCGCTCTGATCAGAGCGCCCCGCGCCGCCCATGGGACGTTCTCCCTCGGCACGGCGTCCCCCTGCACGAGCCGGCAGAACGTCGGCACGTATCAGCCCAACGACGGGACCCCGACTTGACCCTGATGCCCGGAGCACGCGTGCCGGGGCGGACCTGGACGGTCCGCCTCACCGGCCACCACGATCACACCGTGTCCGTCACCTGCAGCACCGCCGCGTGCCGGATGCCGCCCCGCTCCAAGGACGCCGCAGGCATGCGCCGCTTCGCCGCCGAGCACATCAAGGCCCACGGACGCCTCGCCGGCACCCGCCCCAACGCCGCCTGCAGTTGCGGCAGCGCGCAGTGCGCCCTCCACGAGAACCCCGTCCACTGTGCGGGAACCAGCCTGCGGGTCCTCGTCCACAACCCGGCCGTCGGCCAGGTCTGGACACTGGCCGAGGTCTGCCAGACCTGCGCCCGGAACATCCCGCACATCACCATCCTGGCCACGGCCAAGCCGGCCGTCCCCACCCCGGCGGCCCCTTCCGTGGAGCAGCCGGCGCAGCGCACCGCGGTACCGGGCGGGTTCTCCTCACCGCAGGCCGCCCCCGACCCCTCACCGGGCAGGCGCCGGCCCCACCGGCCCCACCGTCCGCACCGCCCGAACCGGCCGCGCGGCTGAGACCGGAGCGGCGCCACCGCCGGGCCCCCGAAGCGGCGCCTGCTCCGCGGCCACTGGGTGAGCACGCCCTGGGTCAGCGTCGGGTGACGCCGTAGCCCGTGTCGTTGAGGGCGGACGTCCAGACCTCCCGGTTGAACCACTTCGTGATGTCGGGCTGCATGGCGCTGATGGTGTCCGTCCGGGCCTGCCAGTCGGTGCCGGTGGGCCGCTTGTCCTGGCAGCCGGTGCAGCCGTCCTCGCCGTGGAAGTGGCCGGCCATCCAGGCGTTGACGTCAACGTTGACGATGACGCCGCCGCTCAGCGTCACCACGCCCCGGGGCTGACCGCGGCGTGTCCGGGCGGTCCAACCAAAGGCGTTGTGGGGTTGTGCGCCGTGGGGTGGGCCGGTGCCTGGGCGGGGCAGGGTGGCCGAGCTGGTGGAGTGGGACGGCCCCAGCGGGTGCACCCGTCAGCCAAGCCCCGCTGCGCCTGCCGGAGCGTCCCCCGGTGCCAGCTGTCGGCGCATGAAAAGGGCGGCAAGGGACACACGTATGGCAACCGGCCTTGAATTCAGGCAGTTCGGGCCGCCACTGCGTCTACGAGGGAGATAGGGTCGTGCCCCTGACATTCCGCAAGAGCTTCAGGATCCTGCCCGGCGTCCGGCTCAATATCAACCGCAAGTCGTGGTCGATCACCACCGGCGGCAAGCACGGACCCCGCCGCACCCGCAGCAGTAACGGGTCCCGCACCACGTCTATGAACCTTCCCGGCCCCTTCGGCTGGCGCAAGACCCGCCGCAGCTGAAGAAGGCCGTCCACTGGCTTTAACGCCTTGTTCCGGCCCCACTTTTCCGGTCTGAGGTGGCTCCATTGATGGCGTGCGGGCGCTGTCGGGACGGTTTGCGGTGGCTCCGGGTTCCGGTCTGTTCTGGCCCCGCTCGTGGGTTCTATCGGTCGAGGAAGCGTGGGTCGGCCGTCTGGATGTAGTGGCTGAGGAGTTCGCGGTTGTGGAAGGCGGCATGCAGGAGGACGGCCAGGTCCGCGAGGGCCTTGAGGTCGGGGCTTGTGACGACGAAGGTGCCGGCCTCTGATCCGAAGAATTGGATTTTGTCGCCGTTGTCGGGCATGTGGGAGTGGGCCAGTGACCGGGCGAGGCCGTCCCAGCCGTAGCCGTGGCTTTCGGCGTTGTGCCGTTCGAAGACGTCGGCGACCTGCTCCATGTCGCCGTCGAAAAGGTAGAGGCAGTGGGAGCCGTCGGCTTCGCTGTCTTCGTCCAGGTGGAACGGGGCCAGGGCTGATGCGTCGGTCATGCGGTGATGGTAGAGACGGCCGTGATCCGATGCTGGTGCGGGTAGCCCTTCAGGCTGAGCGGGTGTGCGTCCTCTCCAGCTTGGCCTTGGTCTGGGCGAGACGGTAGGACTCGGTGCCGGTCTCGATGATCGCGCCGTTGAAGGTGAGCCTGTCGACGATGGCGGCGCATAGACGAGGGTCGGTGAACGTCTTCGTCCAGCCTCCAAAGGATTCGTTGGAGGCGATGGCGACACTGTTCTTTTCCTCCCTCTCGGTCAAAACCTGGAACAGCATCTCGGCTCCTCGCCGGTCGAGTTCGAGATAGCCCAGTTCGTCGATGCAGAGAAGGTCGACGCGGCCGTAGCGGGCGATCGTTTTCGATCCCCGCTTCCAGTCCGGGTCGATCGCAGGCAGGGCCGCGGCCCGTATATGGGCGTGAGCTCCGTCCCACCCGTCACCGTGATCCAGGCGCTGATGGTTCTTTTGTCCTAAGAGTGGGTGAGGGGTGGGGCCTGGTACGAGGCCTCACCCCTCACTGTGTCGGTACCGGTCAGAGGATGATGTCGTAGCCGTTCAGGCCGTTACTGATCAGGGTGCGGTTCGGCGCGTAGTTGTAGAGCTCTCCGGTGCGGGTCACGCCGGCTTGTTCGGAGGTGCCGTCGTTGTTGAGGTCGGTGGTGTAGGGGGTCCATTCGCTCGTCCACCAGCCCTTGCCGAAGACGCCGCTCGGGGTGCCGAAGGTCATGGATCCGTTGTTGGTGGTGTTCGGGTAGAGGTAGAGGTTGCTGTCGGTGTTGTGGGCCAGGATGTCGATCTTGTTGTCGTTGTTGAGGTCGGCCAGTCGGAAGGTGGGCCAGTCGGCCGGCCACCAGCCGTTGCCCAGGAGGGTCCGGGGGTTGAGGGCCTGGGCGCCGTCGCCGCCGTTGCCTGCGTAGCCCCACAGGAGGCCGCCGGTGTCGCGGCCGATGACGTCGGTGCGGCCGTCGCCGTTGACGTCGCCGAAGCCGAGGTCGACGTAGGTGTTCCAGCCGGTGCCGATCAGGATGGGATTGCCGAGGGTCTCGGTTCCGGTTCGGCCGGTGCCCGGGTACACGTACAGGTTCCCGTCACGGGTCCGTCCGATGATGTCGGTGTATCCGTCGTTGGTGAAGTCGGTGCTGTGCACGTTCACCCAGTCGTCGCGCCACCAGCCGTTGCCGGCGAGGTACCGGTTGCCGAAGGTGCTGGTTCCGGTGCCGCCGGTGCCGGGATAGATCCACAGGTCACCGTGGGCATCGCGCAGCGCCATGTCGGTGTAGCCGTCGCCGTTGTAGTCGGGCCGGTTCTGGCTGCCGCTGGTCCACAGGCTCTGCCCGGAGGGGCTGTAGAGGACGAGTACGCCGCGGGGGTGCAGCACCGCGTACGAGCCCGGGATGCTGGTCTTGCTGTGCCACTTGACGGTCTTGCCATCGGCCGTGATGACGGCGAGGTCGCCGTCGCTCTGCATGCGGGCCGTGGCGCCCGGGTTTCCGGCTGTTCCGGTGGCCCAGAGCTGCTTGTTGTCCTTGCTGAGCAGCACGAGGTTGCCGTCGGCCTGCATCCGCAGTTTGGAGTTGCCGCTGGAGAACTCCTGCCCGGACGCCAGGGTGGTGCCGGTGGGGATGCGTGCGCCCGGGACGCCCTCGATCTCGAACCGCGCGCCGAAGGAGCCCACGGTCTTGCCGTCGGCGTCGAGCTTGCCCGGCCAGCCGACCATGGTGTTGTCGGCCGCGCGGGCCCACAGGTCGGGGACGCCGTCACCATTGAGGTCCCCGGACGAGCCGACCTGCGGATAGCCCGCCAGGGTGACGCCGGAGCCCACCTTGGTGCGAGTCTGGGCGCCCCAGGTGGCCAGGTCGACCGCCTGCCCCTCGTCCAGGCTCTTCTTACCCTGGGTACGCAGGATGTCGCCGGTGGCGTTGTCCCGCAGCCACAGGTCGGGGACACCGTCCTTGTTGAGGTCACCAGGGGCGATGACCGTGTACTTGTCCCAGTCCGTGCCGCCGACGAGCGCGGGGTCAACGTCATCCAAGTTGGCGTAGGTGGAGTTGAAGTACGCCCAGAGCTTGTTGCCCTGTTTGACGAGGATGTCCGGGAGTTCGTCGCTGTCGAGCCGACCGGGGGCGATGATCTGCTCGGCGTCGGCCCAGTGGTTGTTCTCCGAGGGCCGGTTGACTGTCGTCTCAACGGCGTTGTCGACGGTCCCCTGGCCGTTGTTGCGGTAGATCGACAGCATTTTGGTGGACGAGCCGGACGGCTTCTCGAGGGCGAGCATGTCATTGTAGCCGTCGTCGTCCCAGTCGCCCAGGTCGGCGACCTGGGCGCCGGAGAAGGAGGCGGGGGAGCTGACCATGGCGGAGAACTTGTTGTTGCCCTGGCCGCTGTAGGTGAGGAGTGTGCCGAAGAGGTCGTTGTTCCAGATGTCGCGGTGGCCGTCGCCGTTGAGGTCGTGGGGCCCGTCCTTCGTTGCCGTGCGGGCCGCGTAGAAGCGGTAGACGGCGGTGTCGGAGCGGTTTCCGGCGGCGTCCTGGGTGAAGGCGTAGACGAAGTGCGGTCCTGCGCTGGGCGGGGTGATCTTCGCCGTGAAGGATGCACCTGCGGAGACCGAGGTGCTCTTCACCTGCGAGTCCCAGTCGGTGAAGTAGCCGTACCAGACGACATCCTTGTCATCGTTGGCGGAGAGGGTGAAGTCGCCTTCCTGGCGGGCTTTCCCGGTTCCTGTCGGCCAGCCGTTGGTGCCGTCGGGGAAGAGCGTCGAGGTGATCTTCGGCGCGTCGGCCGGCCGGGCGCGGTCCACGGTGAACTTGCACGTCTGGGACCAACCGGACTGCGCACCGTCCTGGTCGGTCGTGCGCGCCCGCCAGGTGTAGCTGCCGTCGGGGAGGGATGAGTCCGGGACGCTCCAGGTGGTGACCTGGCCGTTGTTTCCCGCGATCTTCTGGCTGGCCCAGGCAGTGCTTTGGCCGGCCTTGAAGATCTGGAACTCGGTGTTCAGGTTCCCGGAGTCACGGTCGGCGATCGTCGCGTAGAGACCGATGTTGGTGTTGCCGACCGAGCCGCCCTGCTCGCAGGGCAGCCATGGTGAGGTTCCGGGGTCGGACGGCGTGTTGGGCGGGTTGTTGTACTCGATCTCCAGGGTGACGGTCTTGGGGTCGAAGCGCTTCCAGTGGTACTCGTCGCTCTCGTTGGAGGCGTAGAGGCCGACGGTCGTGTTGGTCCAGCCGTTGGCTGCGGCTTCCTGGACGGCGGCGGTGGTGTTGAATTCCAGGTTGCCGGCGGCGCACTCGGGCCGGCCCTTGGCGGCATTGACGGTGTCGAGTTTGTTGCGCTTGCCGGGCTGGTTCTTCCAGGTGGTCTGCGGTGAGATGGGTCCGGTGGTCCACAGCTCCACGGGCTTGGGAGTGCAGGACCAGGACCAGGTCTCCTTGATCCGGAACGTCGCCTTCGAGACCTGAGCGCCCTTGACGGCAGAGGTGTCGAGCTGGAAGAAGGTCCGCGAGAGCCCGTTGGTCTGGCTCTCGTAGCCGACCCGCACGTCCTCCTGGGTGTTCCAGTAGGAGTTGTTCTCCCACGTGCGGTAGGCCCATGCCCAGTTCTGCCGTGCGCCCCAGGTCACCGACGGATCGATGTAGACCGGGTACTTGGTCGCGGCATTTGCCAGGAGGGCCTGGTCGGGCTTGATCTCGAGATTGCCGCCCGTGATGGTGGTGGGCATCTGGGCGTTCTTCGCCCCGGACGGTGTCACGAAGACATCACCGGGGGCGCCGCTCGCCCTCGAGCCGCTGTCGGCGGTAGCCGCACGCGCGGGCGCCGGGGTCGCGGATCCGGCGATGGCCGTGGAGTCCCACATCACCGGGTTCGGCGACGTGAAGACCACCTCGCCGGCCGGCGTGACCGCGGTCAGCAGTCCGGTCGCTCCGTCCTTGGTGACGTCCAGGCCCACCGTGTCGAGCTTGAACTTCATCGTCGCGAGGTCGGGGTGCTTGGCCGCCGCGGCGGTCTTGACGACCAGCAGCTGGGAGAACCCCTCGACCTCGGCCTTCACCTGCAGGTCCACGTCCGGAAGCACATCGGCGTACGTCGCCACGTTCGCGGCGAGCGTCGGCTTGGGAAGCGCCTTCGGCCAGGTCAGCGACAGGGTCCGCCCGTTCTTCACCCCGCTCAACAGTGGACCGGTACCCCCGCCCGAGAAGGCGATCGCCACGGCCGAGGCCTTCGGCTGCACCTTTCCGTCCGCCGAGAACTCCAGCGTCGGATCGGTCGCAACCCAGCCACCGCCGCGTCGAACGCGCACCGTCGTCCCGTGACGATTCACCGACCACTTGCCGGTCGGCAGCGCCCACGTGTCCGACGTCTCGGTCCGCGCGGACATCAACTCGTAGGGTTGACCAGTTTCCTTGGCCTTGGCGAGCGCGAAGTCCGCCGCACTCATCGAGCCCTCGGCGACAGGATCGGTGGCGGCCACCGCAATCGCAGAGGGATGTATTACAGCCAATCCGGTAGCTGCTATTCCGCTTATCAGGGCCATCGCAATTACTCGTGAAATCGCCCGCCCACCCGGTACGCCGAGCTGGGCCTCTCTTTGTCTCACGCAAACTCCATCTGTCCGATATCCGCGGAGACTCTACCTGGGATCCGCGCGCCGGATGTCTCCATACGTCTGCAATGTTTGCGGCGATTAATCCGCACTGTCTGATTGATCCAAAACGGTCTACTTCGCGGTAACAACAGCTGGAGAGAGTGGACTTCAGACAGCTGACTGAATGCCAGACAGAAGGTTTCAGGCTGTTAGCCTGCGCCGGTAATTCGTTCTGAAGCATGGGGTGGGGTGTGAGAAAATTTCGCATGAGAGGGCTTTCCGTGGCGCTGGCCACAGCCGTTCTCTCGGGCATATTGCCTGGCTCGGTTGCCGTAGCCGACAGCAAATCCAAGCCGTCGCTGCCGGAGCTCAAGCAGCCCAAGGCGGTAGCGGTCAAGCCGGTCCGCTCGGGCGGCGCGCCGAAGGCCGACGACGCCGCGGCGCCGTGGAAGGCACCGAAGGTCTCCTGGCCGGCGGCCGGTTCGGCAGAGCTGGACCTGACGCCCAACACGGGTCCGGTTTCGAAGTCGTTCCTGTCCGGATCCGCTCAGGGGCCGACCATCGGCTCGGGTCCGCAACAGGCGGGCAAGCTCCCGGTCGCGGTCCACGCCGCGCCGGGCAAGGCGGCCGAAGCGCCGTCGAAGGTGAAGGTCTCCGTCGCAGGCAAGGACGCCGCCCGCAAGGCAGGCGTCGACGGCGTCCTGCTCTCGGTAGGCCGATCCGACGGCGCCGTGCAAGCCGGTTCGGCGAAGGTCGAGGTGGACTACAACTCCTTCCGAGGCGCCTACGGCGGCGACTACGCCACCCGACTGCGCCTGGTCGAGCTCCCGGCCTGCGCTCTGACAACTCCGGAGCGCGCGGAGTGCCGTACGCAGAAGCCGCTGCAGACGCATAACGACACGCGCACGGGCAAGCTCTCGGCTCAGGTGACCACACCTGCAACGGCTTCCGGCGCCTCGCCGAAGTCCGCTGGTGCGCCGGCAGCCAAGTCGGCTGCCGCGACCTCGGGCGGTGCGACCGTTGTTGCTGCGACGGCGGGTGACGCGGGAGCGACGGGTGACTACAAGGCGACCTCGCTGCAGGCTTCCGGCTCCTGGAGCGCGGGCGGCTCCACGGGCGCGTTCTCCTGGTCCTACCCAATCGGGACACCCTCCGTGCCCGGCGGGCTGGCGCCGCAGATCTCCCTGGGCTACAACTCGCAGTCCGTCGACGGCCGCACCGGCATGTCGAACAGCCAGGGCTCGTGGATCGGTGACGGCTGGGGCTGGGAGCCCGGTTTCATCGAACGCAGGTACAAATCCTGCAACGACGACAAGACCGGTGGCACCAACACCACCAAGGTCGGCGACCAGTGCTGGTTCAACGACAACGCCACGTTGTCGCTGGGCGGCAAGTCGACCGAGCTGGTCTACGAGCAGGGCAAGGGCTGGCACCCGGCCTCGGACTCGGGCGAGAAGGTCGAGAAGCTCACCGGCGCCGTCAACGGCGACAACGACGGTGAGCACTGGAAGATCACCACGACCGACGGAACCCAGTACTTCTTCGGTCTGAACCGCCTGCCGGGCTGGAAGGACGCGTCGACTCCGACGACGAACTCGGCTTGGACCGCCCCCGTCTTCGGCAACCAGGCCGGTGAGCCCTGCTACAACGCCTCGTTCGCGAGCGCCTGGTGCAAGCAGGCCTGGCGCTGGCAGCTCGACTACGTCGTCACACCCGGTGGCGACGCGATGGCGTACTACTGGAAGACCGAGACCAACAACTACGGCCGCAATGTCTCGGACACCACCGGAAAGGCCACCGTCACCCAGTACATCCGAGGCGGCTGGCTCGACCACATCGACTACGGCCTGCGCTCCGACACCATCTACACCGCCAAGGCCATGGCCCAGGTGCAGTTCGGCGTCAGCGAGCGCTGCCTGGCCAACTGCGGCACCTTCGACGAGGCCAACGCGAAGAACTGGCCGGACTCCCCGTACGACCTGTTCTGCAAGGACGGCTCCACCGAGTGCAAGGGCCAGTACTCGCCGACGTTCTGGTCACGCATGCGCCTCACCGGGATCCACACCAAGGTGCTCACCGGCGGCGCGCACCAGGACGTCGACTCCTGGACCCTGGACCAGAACTTCCCGCCGGCGGGCGACGGCATCTCCACCCCGATGTGGCTGAAGTCCATCACCCGCACCGCCAAAGCCGGCGCCGCGGAGGACATCACGCTCCCGCCCGTCACCTTCGCGGGAGAGCAGCGCCCCAACCGGGTGGACAAGACCGGCGACGGCCTCGCCCCCTACATCCGGCTGCGTATGTCGCAGGTCAACACCGAGACCGGTGGCACCATCGGTGTCACCTACTCCCAGCCCGACTGCACCCCCACCACGCTCCCGGCCGCTGACGCGACGAACACCAAGCGCTGCTACCCGGTCAAGTGGGCCTGGGAGGGCGACACCTCCAAGCTCGACTGGTTCAACACCTACGATGTCACCCAGATCGTGGAGGGCGACAACCTCGCCTCGACGCCCGACAAGGTGACCTCATACACCTACCTCGGCGGCGCGGCCTGGGACAAGGACACCGGCGAGTTCACCAAGGCCGACGACCGCGTCCACTCCGTCGCACGCGGCTACGGACTCGTCCAGACCCGCACCGGCGCCGCCAGCGACCCCCGCACGCTGTCCGAGACCCGCTACTTCCGCGGCCTCGACGGCAAGGAAGTCAAGGACGGCACGGGTGCCGCCGTTATCGACCGGCCCGAGTTCGCCGGCATGGTCCGAGAGTCCGCCACCTACGACGGCGACGACACCAGCAAACTCGTCAGCGCGACGTCCAGCACCCCGTGGCGCTCGGGTGAGGTGGCCAAGCGGACCCGTCCCGGCCTGCCCAACCTCGTCTCCTACAAAACGGGCACCGAGAAGGAGTCGACCCGCACCACCATCACCGGGGGCACCCGCACGACCGAGACCAGCCGTCACTTCGACGACTACGGCATGGTCGACTGGGAGTCGAACACCGGCGACACCGCCAAACCCGGCGACGAGACCTGCACCACCACCAGCTACGCACGCAACACCACCAGCTGGATCCTGGACAGGCGCAGCCGCGTCGAGACCGTCGCCACGCCGTGCGGAACGCCGGCCAGTGGCCCGGCCGACATCGTCAGCGACACCCGGACCTACTACGACAACAGCACGCTCGGCACCGTCCCGGCCCGCGGCCTGCCGACCAAGACCGAAACCATCAACGGCAACGGCGACGGTTACGACACCCTGTCATCCGTCCCCAGCACCTGCGGAACGGCCCAGAACGAGCTCTGCTACGACCTCTACGGCCGCGCACTCGCATCCGCCGACCCCTACGGGAAGGTAACCAGCACCGCCTACACGCCTGCAACGGGCGAGACCGTCACTGCGATGACGACGACGAACCCCCTGGGCCACGCCGTGAGCAACCAGATAGACCCGCTCCGCGGTCAGCCTACGAAGATCACCGACGTCAACGGCAAGATCACCACGACCGCCTACGACGCGCTCGGCCGGGTGACGAGAGTCTGGGCCCCGAACTGGACGGCCGAGGCCCACCCGGACCAGCCGAGCCGCGTCTTCGAGTACACCGTCCGCAATGACGGACCCAACGTCGTCACCTCCAAGACGCTCACCCACGATAAGAAGTACTCCGTCGTCCACTCCATCCAGGACGGACTGCTCCGCCAGCGCCAGACACAAACCCAGACACAAACCCCTGAGGAGGGC
The DNA here is from genome assembly GCF_002080455.1 of Streptomyces sp. Sge12. Classification (NCBI taxonomy): domain Bacteria; kingdom Bacillati; phylum Actinomycetota; class Actinomycetes; order Kitasatosporales; family Streptomycetaceae; genus Streptomyces; species Streptomyces sp. Sge12. The sequence goes on along the minus strand of NZ_CP020555.1, from coordinate 15,061 downwards.
GGCCGTCTGGTCACGGAGACCTTCTACGACACCCGCGGCCTGGCCTGGCGCAACTCCGGCATCTACTACGCCGACGGGGCACCGTCACCCGGCCTGGTGACGGGACAGGAACTCACCTACCCGGCCTCCACCGACACCCTCTTCGACGGCGCCGGCCGCCCCACGACGGTGATCGCCAAGCACCTCGGCAAGGAGACCAAGCGCACCACCACCAGCTACACCGGCGACACCACCACGGTCGTCCCGCCGCAGGGCGGCACCACGACCACCACCGTCGTCGACGCACTGGGCCGCACGGTGGAGACCAAGCAGTACACCGACGCGGCGCGGACAACCTCGCAGTCGACCACCTACACCTACAACAAGCGCGGACAGCTGGCCCAGGTCACCGACCCCGGCAACGCCAAGTGGACGTACACCTACGACGTCCGCGCCCGCCAGACCGAGGTGAACGACCCGGACAAGGGCGTCACCAAAACCGCCTACGACGCCGGCGGCCGCGTGAGCGATGTCACCGACGCCCGCGGCGTCACCCTGCACACCGACTACGACGACCTCGGCCGTCCCATCGCCACCAAGCAGGGCGCGACGACGCTCACCTCGTCCCTCTACGACACCGTCGTCAAGGGCCAACTGTCCAAGTCCACACGCTACGTCGACGGCAAGGCCTACACCTCCGAAGTCCTCGAGTACAACGACCTCTACCAGCCGCTGGAGACCCAGGTCACCATCCCGTCCACCCCCGACACCGGCGCCTTGGCCGGCACCTACAAGTGGACGATCTACTACAACATCGCAGGCCAGGTCCTGAGGACCGTCCAACCCGCCATGGGCGGACTTCCGGCCGAAACCGTCGGCAGCACCTACCAAACGGTCTCCGGACTGCTCAACAGCATGGCCGCCGGAAGCACCCGTCTCGTGTCGGCGATGACCTACGACCCCTACGGCCGCACCATCAACCAGCGACTCGGCTCGTCCGGGCAGAATCTCTACCGCAGCAACGAGTACGACCCCCACACAGGCGCTCTCACCCGCACCGTCATCGACCGTGACGTCGCACCGACAAGGGTCGAAGACACCAAGTACACCAACGACTCCGTAGGCAACCTGACCGCGATCGCCACCGCATACGGCATGGACGCGGCCCGGACGACCGACACCCAGTGCGTCAACCTCGACGCCCTGCGCCGCATCACCCAAGCATGGACCAACAAGGGCGAGACCTGCGCGGCCGCGCCGTCGGCTTCGGTCATTGGTGGTGAGGACCCGTACTGGACGACGTACACCTACGACGCGGTCGGAAACCGTAAGACCGAGACCAAGCACACGACCGCCTCGGGCCCCACTGCCGACACGACCCGCACCTACGCGCCGCCGACGGCTGGGAAGCATGACCTGCCCAAGGTCACTCAGATCGGCACCAGTCCGCACGAGGAAACCTTCACCTACGACGCCTCCGGCAACACCAAGACCCGCAAGAGCGGCACCGGTGAAACCCAATACCTCGACTGGGACGCCGAAGGACACCTCAAGTCCCTCGCCCAGGGCACAACCAGCAACTCGTTCGTCTACGACACCGCCGGCAACCGCCTCCTGCGCAAGGAGAAAGACGCCACCACGCTCTACCTGCCCGCCGGCAACGAACTGAAGCTTGACAAGACGGGCGCAGTCACCGGGACCCGCTACTACGGCGACGTCGCGATGCGCACAGGCGGCAAGCTCACCTTCACCCTCGCTGACCACCACAACACCAGCACCACCCAGATCACCGCCGACGCCACCCAGGCCGTCACCCGCCGCAAGACCGGGCTCTTCGGAGAAACCCGCGGCACCCAGCCCACGACCTGGACCGGCGAGAAGACCTTCGTCGGAGGCACCAAGGACAACGACAGCGGACTCACCCACATCGGCGCCCGCGAATACGACCCCCTGACCGGCCGATTCATATCCGTCGACCCAATCATGGACCTCAAGGACTCCCAACAGCTCCACGGATACACCTACTCCGCCAACAACCCCTTCACCTTCTCCGACCCGGACGGCCTCAAGTACTACGAAGGCAACAATAGCGACGGCGGCTTCGAGTCGAGCCCTCAGAGCGTTGTCGAAGCTGCGACCAGGTACACCAAGGGATACGGAACGCCTGTTTGTCGCAAGAACTGTGGGAATCCCAAGTCGCCGAAGAAAAAGGATATGAGTTGCGTCGGCGTGCGTTTCTGCCCTCCCAAGGGTATTGATGGGGAGCCGGTTGTTAATGTAGTGACTTCATTCGTAAGTGGAACCATTCACGGTTTTAGCAATCTCGCCAAAGTGACTATTTCTGGTGAGTGTTTCGGCAGTAGTGCACCCGAATGCAACGAGGGTGAGGTATTCGATACATGGGCGATGGAACAGGGGGTCTACCCCGAAGGAGGATCAGCCGTTGCGGGCGGCATTGCAGCAATGGTCGTACCGATTCCAGGTCCTAGGGGGCTGAAGTCAGGTTTTCTGAGCGGCGCAAAATGGACCGTTAAGGGTAGAATGCGTGCGGCGGGTCCGGGAAGTGAGTTCGGCCTGCCTAGTCAGGGTCGAATTCGGTACGTTCCGCCGAGAGGGTACAACCCTGCTAGCCCTCTACCTCGCGGCCGTAGCGGAGGATACGTGGATCGCTTCGGTAATGAATGGACAGTGGGCCCCTCTCGCACGCAAGGACACCCATTCGAGTGGGATGTGCAACTGTCGAAGACAGGGAAGGATAATATTGGATGGCTTTCGCGCGACGATAAGCATGTAAACGTAGATCCCTTTGGCGAGGTGACTCACAAGTGACAGAGATGGACTTCGATGAAGTCGTGTTCGTGCTGGAAACCAGCCATGCCGTAGAGCTTGGAGTCGGTGGCTCTACCGGTGTAGTCTTGGGTAAGAGTAGGGATGTGGATGGAATTATTTATGCTGTCCTCGTGGGAGGGGAGACGTTCATGATTCCCGAGAGTGGATTGGTGTCTGCCGGTCATTGGGTGGCATCTGAAGAATCTAGCAGCGTTGAATCCGTCAAGGTTCAAGCGGAGCGTTACTCGGGCGAGTGAATTGCTTGGCGTGAAAAGTTTCGCCTGATGGTTCATGTCGGGTGCTTTGAAGGGTTAAGAAGCCGATCCCGAGCGCGGGTTGCTCTTTCGGTTAATTGGTGAATCTGTTTATCTCGTCAGGTGCTCGATAGTCTGGTTCGCCAAAAAATCGGCAATAGAATCCTGGGCTCTGTGCCGCTCAGGGCCGGCGAGGTTGAGGCTGTGGCCCCTGTCTCCTCGTGGTCATGTGGACCATGAGGAGAAATCGGGGCCGCAGCCTCAAGGGTGTCGATCTCTGCAATGTGCCGGGTGCGGGCGGCCGCCCCGCGGGCGCCGCAGACGGGTCGGGCACCTCGGTCATAGGCGGAGCGTCGGGGGAGAGCACTCTGTGCCGGCACCACCCAGGTCGACAGCATGCAGCTACTTGTGACCCTCCTCGCGGCCGCGCTGCAGGAAGGAAGGTGGCAGGCAGCCCCGCCATCGATCCGGAAGGACCGCGATCGCCGCACGGGGGAGTGACCGGCTGTGACCCCGCTTCCGTGAATTACGGCTGGATGGTGTCCGGCACCTGCTGTTGGATGACCCGATGGAACTCATTGAGGCTGAGCTGTTCACGGATCCGGGCAACGACGCGGTGGTACGCCTGCCCCCACGCCGCTTCCCGGGAGTGCTGATTCAGGGCGACTCGCTGTCGATCATCCGCAGCGACGTTGCCGAAATCGTGGAGGCGTGCGCTCAGGGCGACGTCGACGACGCCCACGAGGCAGCAACCCTCCTCCTGGCCAACGTCGACGAACTTATGGACCGCTACGAGAGCGCGTTGAAGGCTCACGGCATCGAGCGCCCCTACGCACCCCGCACGTAGGAGACAGCCTGCCGGATCGTTCACCGCGGCAGGACACAGCCGGCCTGGGCAACACGGACCGCCGGCCGCATGCCCCGTGCCGGGCGCGCGCTGCGCCCCCGGGGCCAGCGGCCCCACTCGTCCGAGGGGCGCCCTCGGCACGGCCACCCCCCGCAGGGCGGCATGCGCGTACCGGCCGCGGAGTCGGAGATGCGCCCCGCTGCCCGTCCGGCGCGGGGCGAACGTCCAAGAGGGTGCTGCCCGCTCGGCCTTGCGCCCCGCCCAGCCTCGTGGGAGCCGCCCGGGGCGGCCAAGGGGCAGCTGCGCCCGGTCAGCGCTGCTGGACCCACCAGATGATCCAGCCCATGAGGGACGTGCCGAGGGCGGTTGCCGCTCCCCGGACGATGCCGTGTCCGGCGGTCCGGGCCAGGGATCGCGGCGTCCGGCGCCGCCGACGGCGCTGCCGGGTGGTGTCCTGCCGGGTCGACGCCGGCTTCTGCCAGCACCGTTAACAACGCTCGTGATCAATACACCGGGAGATGGTCCGCGACGTCCTGGACATCGCGGTGCGTTCCCCGTGGGGCTGGCCCCAGTGGAACGCCGGTGATCCCGAGGGCGAAGGCGTCCGTGCCGCGTCCGTGGGCCAGCTGTCCGTCGTCTACGTGGTCAACCGGCTCACTCGGAAGCTGTCCGTCCTGGGCATCGTCTGGCTCGGCTGAGGTAGAGCAGCAGCGGTTTCATGGCGGGCGCCCGCCCGCCGGCCCCTGCGGCCTGTCGTGTGGATCAGGAAGTGGTGCTGCGGTGGGCGCGGAGCCGGCGGACACCCTTGACGGCGTAGACGGCGGCCATGAGCGTGAAGCCGACGGCAGCGATCCAGAACCAGGATTCCGCGACCGTGAGACTCAGCAGCAGCCCGCCCATGAGCAGCAGGGTGCCGACGGTCTCCAGCAGTTCGAGACGCGCCTGGGAGCGCAGCGCGAGGTCGGGTCCGCGCAGCCGGCGGACGATGGGGACGAGGCCAAGGGCTTGCAGGACGGCCAGACCGAGAGCGATCCAGACGTACCAGTCGGGTATATCCACAGCGCGCACTGTACTGCTCCGCCGCGACCAAGATCCGAATGGAGTGGGCCCAAGGCGCCTGCGCACCAAGGACGGTCGCGCGGCGGGGTCAGCTGGGGCGTTCAGTGTGGTCGTCGGGCTGCAGCAGGTCTTTGGCTCTGCGTTCCATCAGGACCGGCAGGTAGGTACGCACCCGCGCGTACCTGAGCTCCTCATACGCCGTCTGTACCGAGCGTTGCACCAGCCCCGCGTCCAGTTCAGGGTGCGCCTTCATCAGCCGCTCGGTGACGTGGCGGATGGCAACGGCATCCTCCGATTCCGCCATCCCGCGCCTCACCTTCCTCACAGGGATCGCCAGTCCTCAGTTTCCCGGAACGGCCCGCAGCAGATAAGTCGATCTTCCGCCGCTGTGCGCGGCGGTCGTCGGCGCCCACCGGCTGGAATCTGCCGCGCCCGTACCGGCGGGCAGCGGCGACGGAGTAGTTTCGGCAGTGGCCGGCTGCATGGTGCTGCCCAGGCGGCTGGACGGCCGCAGGTGGTCTTCACCGTGCCCGTCGGCGGCGGGCGCAAGGCGGTCGCCGCACACTCACGGGGCCTCGGATGTGTGGGCGGGGGCTGGTGATCACCGAAAGCAGGGATGGGTCGATGCACGGGTTCACCGCCTGGCTGTTGCAGCATGTGACGGACCACGACGCCCTCGGCGAGCTCGCCAGGAGGGCCGCAGCCGATCCGGACTGGCCCGAGGAACCGGACCGGCTGGAGACGTTCACCGAGCATCTGGAGAGCGGCCATGCCACTCCAGCGGCGCTCCAGGACCTCACGGATGCCTGGGTCCGCTACGCCTCCCGCTGAGCCCTTTCAGCGTGCTCCGCACCTCATGTGGCGGGCTGCTGCCGTCGGGTCCGTTGCCCGGGGGCCGGTGGTCTGAGCGCCGGTGCCGGGGGTTCGCCGGACACCCCCGGGTCCCGGCCGGGGAGGAGGCCGGGATGCGGGGTGTCCGGGTGCCGTACGGATCCGGGCGGCAGCCCGTCGTGCGGGCGGGCCTGCCCCATGACGCCGGGGGGAAGGGGCGTCACAGGGGCGGGGCCTGCTCCGGAAGGCCCACCCCCAAGGTGTGCGCTTCCGACACCAACGCGTGTGACCCGGCCCCTCGCCCTCAAACGCCCGTCCTCTCAGCAGTTCTGAGAGGACGTCACGCCCTGCTCTCTCGGGGATCGCGCGCGGAGCCACCTCATTGCTGTTCAGCGCGCGAAAGCGGGCTGCGGATGCCACTACGCCGTCCCCCACTGGCGCCTCAACATCTTCGTCTCCCTGCTCGCTGCCCGGCTCGGCGACGAGACCACAGCCGTCGCCGCCCAGGACGCAGCCCGCGCGGAGCTCCCCGCGACCCTGCCCCGGTTCGCCACCCACCTGGAAATGCACCGCGGCCTGATGCTTACCCGCTCCGGCGACACCGCCGCCGGCACCGCCCACGCCCGCGCCGCGCTGGACGCCCTCCCACTGGAAAAGCACCCCCTGACCCTCCGCCTCCTCGTGACGGGAGTGGAACAGTCCTAACCCCTCCTGCTCACGCCGTGCCGGTCCGACGGCGTACAGGCGTGACCCCGCCGCGTTGGGCATGGCATGGAGATTGTGGAGCAACTGCCGTTGGGGATACGGACCCCCGTCACGGTGACGTACGTCCGGTGCGCACAGTGCGGAGCGATGGGAGAGCTCGTCCTTGAGGACGAGCGGCTGGACCGGGCGATGTCCCGGGCCGGGGACCACGTCCGCGAGATGCACCCAGGCGTGAACGTCCCCGGGGCGCTCCGGCTCGGGCCTGACGTCGCCTACCCGCCCGCGGACTGTTCCGACGTCGCCGAGTGGGTCACGCAGTACAACGCCCGGAACGGGATGGAGGCCTGGGCCCCGCGATAGCGCCGGAGCCGTGCCGCGTCCGGGCGCAGGGACGCCGAGGTGCTTCGGCGTTCGCCGTCGTACGTCGCCGCCGGCGGTCAGTGACGCCCGAACCATGATCACCCTGCAAGCATCACCTCTTTATGCATGCTGTATGCGAAATCAGTATCTACCATGCTAGAGTTGCATCATGATGGGTGTTGAGGATCTCCTCAGGCTCACGGTTGCAGCGCTGATGACGCGCACCGGTGAGCGCCAGAACGACCTCGCCGACGGCCTCGGCCTGTCCCAAGCGCAGGTCTCACGCAAACAGGCGGGCCGTCAGCACTGGTCGTTGGAGGACGTTGACCGGCTCGCCGAGCACTTCGGTCTGCACTTCCTGGACCTGCTGGCCGGCCCCACGCACGCGGTCGGCGTGCTCCACGGCTCGATCCCCGCCCTGCGCCCCGCGGACGCCGTGGCTCCTGCGGCCATCGCGCAGCCGGCCGCCGCCGCCCTGTTCCCCGCCGAGCCGGCCGCCGCCGCGGCACCGGTGGGGCTGTGTGTGCTGTGCGGGCAGCCGACGGGTGATGAACTCGAAGGGTTCCCGCAGCACCTGAGCGCCGAGGAGTGCGCGGCCGCCGTCGCCGCCGTACCCCCGGCCCCGGGCCCGGCGTCGGCCCCGGCAGCACCCGTACCGGCCCCCGTCCCGCAGCAGCTCCCCGCCGAGCCGCCGGCCCCGAAGCCCGTCACCCCGGAGCCTGCACCCGAGGTCGAGGTCGAGGTCGAGCCCGCGCCGGAGCTGGCCAGGACGGGGCCGGCCGTGGTGCGGGGGCCCCGGGCCTACGCCTCCGGGACGCTCGTCGACGAGATCACGGGCCGGGTGCACGAGGTGCTGGAGGAGTGCACGGGGGACCTGGCCGCCGCCCAGGCCGCGCTCATCAAGTCCGCGATCCCGGACGTGATGGCCTTGTTCAAGGCTTCGCGGGTGGGTGGCCGGTACGAGCACTCGGAGTTCCCGCCGACCGCCGACGTGCTGCGCAAGCGCTCGCAGAAGGGCGCGGACGAGATTTGGGAGGGCCGCCCGAAGTGGCGCAACCCCCATGTTTTCCAGGCGGCCAGGAAGGGCGAGACCTTCGAGGTGACGGCCCTGGACATGAACGCCGCCTACCTGTCGGCGTTCAAGTGCTGGTTGCCGATCGGACAGCTCCGCGAGGACACCAGCGGCGTCCACGACCGGAAGAAGTCCGGGATCCACCTGCTCACTCCGGCCGAGTGGGAGCACACCGACCTGCCCAACCCGCTGGGCAACCGGATGGAGCCGGGGGAGTTGTGGGTCAGCGAATCCACCCTCCGACTGCTCCTCGACTGCGCCCGCGAAGGCCTCACCGACGCCCCGGTAATTCACCGCTCGCTCGTCTCCGGCGGCACAGAAGTCCTGCTGGAAAAACTCCGACGCGCCCTGGCGGAAGTTCGTAAAACCGCTCTTGCCGAGGGCGACGAACTGACCGTCAACTACGTGAAATCCATGTATTCTAAGCTGGTCTCGACCCTGGGCGAGTCCACCGCGAATCGTGATATGCGGCGCCCGGACTGGATGCACATTATGCGAGCGAAAGCATTCGCGAATCTGTGGATGAAGGCCAACAAAATCCACAAGGCGGGACTCCAGGTCGTGGAAATCTCCGGCACGGACGAGCTGCACGTCATCGGCGATTGGCGGACAGTTTTCGCCGAGGGCCGTGACCTGAATCAGGTGAAGGAAAAGCAGACTTACACGCTGGGGGGTAAGCGCTGATGGCAGGATCCGAGAATCTGTGGGCTCGCTGGGGTGACTGGGGTAAGCACGACGCCCGCGGGATGAAGGGCGGTGAGGCCCTGATCCTGGAGCTCAACCGGATCGTCCACTCCTCGGGTATCACCTCGCCCGTCACCTCCCGCCGCGGCCTGGCCGCCCGCCTGCGGTACCTCGACAGCGCGGCCGGCCGCGAGGCCCTGGCCGAACAGGGCATCAGCACCCGCACGCTGCGCTCCTGGACGCGCGGCAAGGCCACGCCGTCCCCGGCGAGCAGGGAGCGGATCGACGCGGCGTACTGGTGGCGCCGGCGGGAGAACCTGATCCGCTCCGGCTGGCTCGTCCGCCACCTCGACAATGATGGCCGCGGCAGCCGCATGGAGATCTACCCCATCGACCAGAGCCACGTCGATTCCAAGTACAGCCGGCCCCTCAGCGACCGGTCCATCACGGTCCGGTACATCTGGCCCGACCTCGTGAGTGCTTGGGCCGCCCGTGACGAGGCGATGGTGGATGAGATCTGGGACGACGTCATCACCGACCTCGACTCCGACTACGCCGCCTACGCCTACGTCTCCTCCGTCGGCATCGGCGCCTGACCCAGGCCGCCATATCCGAGCTGCGCGCCCCGCCTCACAGGCCGGGGGGCGCAGCTATGCGCGGAAACTGTTTGCGGTGCCTTTGGCCAGCGGTGAGTTGCCCGCGTTCGGAAATCCCGTGTCCTGTGATCCGGCACGTTGACATCATTGACGGATGCTTGTCACACCCGTACCCGGCGCGCACCGGGACAACGTGCTGAAGACCCTGCAGTCCGTACACATGGCCGCCGGGAACATCGACGGGCGAGGACCGGAGAACGCGTACGGGAGGCTGCTCACCTACTTGGTGTGGGCGAACGACTCCGTGCGGCTGCTCACCTCCCAGATCAGCGGCCGTGACATCGATCGCCTGGTCCGCACACGGACACACCAGACACTGCTGGACGGGGTCGGCCACCTGGCCGGCAGCAGCCAACAGCGACTGGTGAACGGGCTCGTCAGCCTGGAGATCGAGCAGCGTATCGCCGCCCTCGGCGACGCCATCGACGCCCTCCAGGACCAGATGGCGAGGTGGCCGGGCGGGGTCTCGCTCCTCGTGCCGGACACCAGCTTCTACATCAAGCACCCCACGAAGCTCCTGGACACCGACTTCGCGGCGCTCGCCAATACCACCGGTCCCGTCCGCGTGCTCTTCCCCATGGTCGTCGTGGATGAACTGGACCGGCTGAAGGAAAGCAGGGACAAGCACGTGCGATGGCGCGCCGGCTACACCCTCGCCATCCTCGACAAGCTCCTCGACGACCGCACGGGCGCGCCGCACGAGGTCGAGGTCCTGCTCGACCCGCCCGGGCACACCCGCCTGCCGCTCGCCGACGACGAGATCATCGACCGAGCCCTGGCCGCCCGCGCCATCGCAGCCGGCCCGGCCCAACTCGTCACCTACGACACGGGCCAGGCCATGCGCGCCAAAGCGGCAGACATGCCGGTCCTCAAGCTGCGCACCGACGCGGGAACAGGCGACGAGCCAAACAAGTAGAGGCGCATCTGCCGTGTGGCGTCTAACCCCGGTCTCGGAGTCCAGGAGGCGCGTGCTCGCGGAGTGCTTGCAGGATGTTGGCCTGGTGCTCGTCAGCGGGGCTGATGCTGCTCTGGGCCTGCAGTAGATGCTCCAGGCGTGCGTAGAGGTCGTCGAGACCGAACATTGCGTCGAGGCTGGTCAGGACGCTCTCATCGATTAGAAGCCGCGAGCGTGACCCAGAGGGGAGGAGCTTACCCAGCAGGGGTAGGGCTTCCCATCCGTTGTCGAGGCGTTGGCGTAGCCAGGGACGCAGATTGTCGGGATGCGTGTGGCGCCACATCCAGATCAGGTCGGTCTCGGACTCGGTGAGTTCCTCGGCGGGTCTGGTGGTGGTGGGTGCGAGGTGCTGGGCGATCCGTTCGGCCACGGTGTCGCGGGCTTGGAGAGACCAGTCTTCGGTGGTCTGTACTTCCTCGGAGTCGTTGTCGCCGGGGTTGGTCGCGCGATGCAGGATCCGTGTGGCCAGGACCGCTCCGTCGGGAGTGGAGGCCATCGCGGCCAGTGCAGGAGCCCGCTGATCCTGTGGGAGGTCGGTCAGGAGATCCCGGGCCAGGAATTGCAAGCTCATGTCGCCGCTGACCAGGCCCATCCTTTCCGGTTCGGCGGTCAGCTGCCCGTAGCTGTCCGCAATGGCATTGAGCAGCGCGGCAGTAGGGAGAGAGACTCCCGCACTGCGGCGCTGTTCGATTCGGCGGGTGATGCGGTGGGTGTCGTCACGGAGGCGGAGCAGCAGTTCGGCTGCCTCATCGCCAGGAGCATCGGTAGACAGTTGGGCCAGGGCCTCGTCGAAGGCGGCTTCGGTCAGGTCGTCGTCTGGGACGCCGAAGACCATGTACCGGTCGAAGTAGTCGGGGCTGCCGATCCCGCGGCGCTGGGCGACGGCTTTCGTGTCGTTGCCGTTACCGAGGTCTGTCTGGACTGCCGGGAACAACTGGGCGAGCAGACTCAGTACGCCCTTGACGTGCTGTTCGGCCACACCGGCTTCGCGTAGACGGATGTGCCAGCGCTCGGCTCGTTCCCCGGGCCGCTGTGCGCTGTGTCGCTGGGCCCATTCGAAGCTGGTACCGGTCAGTTCGGCACGGTATCGCTTCAGAAGCCGGTAGACCCCCGGCTCAGTGGTCCGCAGAAAGGTGACGATGAGGAAATCGACGAGGTCCACGTTTCCGACGAGGGAGCCGAGGGAGGCGTCAGCCTGACCGAAGTAGCGTTTGACAGCCCGGGGCGTTTGAAGCCTCTCCTGCAGGTGCCGGAAGTAGGCTTCGGAGAAGCGTTGCTGCTCGCCCGACGCCATGGACAAGCCGTGCGAGTCCAGAAGGGCGTCGAGCGCGCGGTTGCTCATGGCGGCAGCGTCGCGTTCGCGAAACGCGGGTAGGTCGAGCCGCACCTGGATGATCTTCTCCAGGAACTCCCGGGCCCTGGTCTCGCTGTTTCCTACAAGGTCGCTGCGCTGCAGGACGTCCATCAGCGTCTGCTCGTCAAAGCTGATCAGGTAGTAGACGTTCGGAAGGTGGCCTACCAGGCGTACCAGCTTGAAGACCAGGAGCAGCTCGTCGGGGGTGAGGCGGTCCAGGTCGTCCATGATGACCAGGACGGGCTGGTCTGCCTTCCGCAAGGCGTCTTCGGCCTTCCGTTTGGCGGCAGAGGCGCTGGTGTCTCTGCTGATGCGGTCGCTGACGGCTTTGACCAGGCCTTCCGAGTCCAAGCCGGCTAGCGCGGTCAGCTTCCCCAAGGGGCTGATGGCCTGTCCAAAGCGCCCGATGTTCTGCCAGGCTTCCGACCAGCGTTCTTCCTTGGGCAGGGCTGCGCGGATCTCGCTGAACAGCGCAGCGGTCAGCGATTCCAGGTCGGAGTACAGCCATGGATTGAGTTCGGCAACCAGCCAGGCATCGCTGCCGTTCCTGCTCTGCAGGAGACGTATCACCTTGCCCAGGACGGACGATTTGCCGGAACCCCAGGGACCGATCAAGGCCAGAACACCGGTCTCGGTCTGGGCGCGGACACGTCCCAGCAGTTCCACGGCGTGCCCGGCGTACTGTGCACGCCCCAGCAGGTCGGTCCCCTCGTCGTCGAGGAAGGGCTCATCGTTGAAGAAGCGCGCGTCGTTCATCGGCATATGGTGCCCGACCCCACTACCGCCGTGCCCCAGGTTGACGGCGATTAGTTAGGAGCCCGGGTGGACCTGGTTTGCTATTGGCTTGGCTGCTCAAGGCGATGCACTGGTGGGCGAGATCTGGGACGACGTCATCACCGACCTCGACTCCGACTACGCCGCCTACGCCTACGTCTCCTCCGTCCGTATCGCGCCGGACCCCCGCCCGCCGTACCCCAGCTGCGCCCCCGTCCGACAGGGGCGCAGCTGGTGCGTGGGCTGGGATCTCCGAATTCGATGGAGTCGCGGTCAGGCGCTCAGGAAGATGGGGACCATGCCCGTGATGTTGACCGATTTGCCGCTGGACCGGCTGGACGCGCTGATCAAGCATCCCTTTCACCGGGAGACCGGTGAGCGGCTGGTCAGTCTCATCCGCGATTTGCGCCAATGCCATGTCCCTGAGGACTTCGTCGCCTTCCAGGAGCAACTACTCGTCGCCACTCTCGCAGCCAGTGAGGCACGGGCACAGCGGTCCCGGGTGATCAAGCGGCTGAGGAAGGGCGAACGGCTTCCGGCCGACGCTCCCGAACTCGCCGTCGGCGATCAGCATGACATCGAGGACTGGCGCCTGGAGTCAGATGTCCTTGAGCGCGTCGGCCGACAGCTGAGGTCCATCGGCGACGCCATGGCCTGGCGCGCGTTCGCCTACGACCGCCGCTACATCCTCGCGCTGCGCCGCAACGAGTCGCCGGGCCCGATGACCATCAGCAAGGAGGGAACGCGCCACGAGATCCAGTTCGCGCAGGAGCAGTGGAGCGAACACCGCCGTTTCGCGATGCTCCACGACCTCACCGACTGCCTGCGCATCGGCGACGCGACCGTGTTCGATCACCGAGGCGAGGACGGCAAGCGCGAGATCCTGCTGTACGAGCTCAAGACGAACCCGCGGAGGCGGGAAAGCGCGCAGCTCATCCGCACACGTATGGCGGCCGATGCCCTCCACACGAACGGGCCTCTGCCCGGGCACGAGAAGGCCCACCTCTTTGACACCGGCGTTCCGTACAAGGCACACCTCGACGTCCTCCGTGACGCCTTCGCATTCGCTCACCAGGACGGCCTGAAGACGATGCGAGTGCCGGGGCAGCGCGGCCTGGTCGCCATGGACATCGCAGCCGCGGACAAGAGGTGGGACATGCCCAAAGCAACCCGGCAGTTCAAATCGGCCTACGCGGCGTTGCTCCGCCGTACCAGGCTGACCGGACAGCGGGTCTGCTTCAGCAGCGGGGACCAGGCTTCTCGCAACACACTGCTGCCGCCCTGGGGCATCTACCCGCTCCAACCAGCAGAGTGCGCCGGCCTCATCGCCGATGTCCTGGTCTTCACCGTCACAACATCCTCCGACGGTTTCATCGAGGAGGCATGCAAAGCCGGGCTCGACGCGCGCTGGGTCCTGCCGGAAGGCCGCGAGATGGGCCCGGACGAGGCCGTCGTGGAGATCGAGGGGTACGGGCACCGCACCACGATGACCAGATGGGAGATCGAACGGCTGCTCCTGGAGCTGACCGACCTGCCGACCTGGGCAGAAGGCATCAAACAGCTCCTCCGCCGAGGCCCGGCCGGCTGGCAGCCGTGGCCGCACTTCCCCGACGAGCACCTGATATGGGACTGACGCCGATTCCTGCGCCATGCCATCGCTGGTGAGGAAAACCCACAGGCCAGCGCGAGCGCGCCGTGGCTACGCTCCCGGTCATGAGGACTCTCGCCGACTACGGCTGGCTACCAGACCACCAGCTCCACGTAGTGCCCACCCTTGCCCATGTGGACCAGCTGATCGCCGACATTACGCGGATCGTCCACGACTACACCGACCAAGATCCGCTGACCCTCACTGAGGTTGTGCAAGGCGATCGGTCCCAAGTCAAGGTGACCGCCATCGCACCGATACCCGAGGTGATGCCCCGCCTTGTAGCGGATGCCCTCACCCAACTCCGCGCCGCGCTGGAGCACGCCCTGTACGCAGAGGTCGAGCACCTCCTGCAGCGCCCGCTCACCGACCAGGAAGCGCGGACCATCGAGATGCCCGCCTGCCCCGACCAGGCCCGCTTCGAGGAGTGGCTCGCACACGGGCGCCGGCGCAAGCTACCCCCACTTGCCGCCGGTGGTGTGCTCGCCGAGCGCATTCGAACGCTCCAGCCTTTCCAGCGCCGAGACGTCGACGACCATCCACTTCGCCTCTTGGCCGAGCACACCAACCTGGCCAAGCACCGCACTCCCGCCGTGGCGGCCACACGCCTCGGCGCTGTCTACCCCGACCGCCAGCACCCCGATCTCACTGTCGCCCTACCTCTGGAGCGCAACCCCCAGCCCGGATATGGCCTCGCTCTCCAACCCGGAGACATCCTGGCCAGCGGTCCCCGCGGTGCCCGAATCGAGCTGTCGATCCTCCCGCCCGTCTGCTTGCAGCGTCCTCATACCGGGGTGTGGAACATCGCGCTGAAGGAACTCGGCTACCTCGAAGACTGGGTCCGGACCACGGCCATCCCGATCCTCATCACCGGGTCTCGCCAGAACACCCCGATCCCGCCCCAGCTCGACATCACGATCGGACACAGCGACCTTCGGCGCGCGCTCCTGTCGGCAGGCACCATGCCTGCCGTAGAACGGGGCAATCTGAGCATTCAAGCCACAGTGGCACGGCGTAGTCTGCCCGAGATTCTTTCCATGCCGCAGTGGGTGCC